>OY968767.1:0-2870481 GCA_963695375.1 uncultured Actinomycetota bacterium
AATAAATAAAAAAAAGAGTATAATTAAATTTTTTAATATTAGGGCGTGTTGACAATTCAGCTTTCGACGTCCCGCGACTCGTTCGCGGGATCCAGTACGATCTATCTCTGTACAATAGGCTTGCGCATGAAGCAAGATCTCTGGTTCCCGCGGACAAGCCGCGGGACGTAGGCGCTCAAAAAGTGAATTGTCAACACGCCTTATTGCATCAGGAGTTTAGTATGTATACCCGCTTAGGTCCGTATTTAAAACTTTCAACGGATGTGAACCAAAACCATTTTTCGCTTGAATGGATGTATATTGAGTTTAAAAAGGACGCTCCGATTAATTTATCTTATGCTCCTTTTATGGTTGACGCTGAAAGAGCGCCATTTATACATGAAACAACTCGAACTGAAGTGCACGACCCGGAACATCCAAAGAAGGGAGCTTATAGCATTTGTACTAGAAAATAATGAATTTAAAGAATATTATTGTTCGTGCAATAAGTCCAATCATTTTAAGTGTATTGATTTGGAAGCCAAAGTGCATATACAATATACAAACGCTATGGTATATGAAATAAAGTCATACAGTGAGGAAGACAAACAAAAATTGATGCAAGTGCCTACGTATAAACAATATTTCACCCCCGAGGTAATAGGGAAAATAATTTTACAATATCAGGCAGTTTATGATGAAACTCTTGTTGAAAATTTAATATATGATCGTGTTTTTAAGTATCCTGTAAAGTCTAGTTATAATTTAGAAAATTTATATCGATTCTAGAACAATCGATTAGTACTATTAATTCAACTCTTTTTTTAAACCCGCTGATTGTGGAAACTATTATTCCTGGAGTCAGGGAGTTAAATAATTTAGATGCAAAAAAAGCGAAGGAGCTAGTTCTACGCTTTTTAATACAAATGGGTATGAATATAAGAATCAGGATTCGGGAAATCCACAGCCAGGTTCAACTAGCCACCACATTACAACAAACTAGTTTTTTCTCAACTACCAACTCTTCAGGGGAGACTCCAGCCTTTTCTGCCGCACCTAATAAACATCAATGATATGAAACTCTCCCCAGCATCAACCTGCAAACCGCTACGCCGTTTTCAGGTTGACGTTATATTCCATGATTAGTTCCGGTTCTGATATTAGACTTCTTTCCAAACGCTACTGCATCGGTGAATTGCTTCGTCGATACGGTGCTCGAATCCTCATGTACTGACGTGTACACTGCGGTTCTGCGCTCCGTTTCTCCTCGCACTTCACTCGCTGCAGCGAGTTTGGAAAGAAGTCTATTATTTTTTTGGGATTGTGCATGAGCGATCCTTTTATTTTATGTCAAGAAAGTGTGGGTGAAGCAGGAGAAGTAGTTTCTGCTGCATAAGCTATTAATTTTTCTTTATAAGCGTTTATTTTGTTTAAATTAACTTGCCGATCTTTCGCACTTTTTTGTTTGAATAATAACCAAATACCGTTTAATGAAGATTTGGAGACACCTATTGTTTGTAATAGGGTAAATATAATTTCTTTAGGCGTTAGTTGAATCTTACCTTGGATCACTTGGGATAACTTTGGGCTCATACCATTGCTGACTAAACTAAGAGATGCGAATAGTAGAATAGAAGCGGTTAGCACTCGATACGATGAATTTTCTTTTAGACGTAAAGCGCATAGCTGTTAATCGGCCAACACAGCCTTTCATTTCTTCATATTCTTTAAAGGTTGTGGGTTGCTTTAAACATTTTAGACAGGAGTTTACAATCTGTTGTTGTAAGTTAGACTCTGAAAGATCTGGTTTATCGCTTTCATTTCTTAATAAACTTAAAATATTACGCGCACTTGTATAAAATTGAATCATTGCTCGATACTTATGTCGGGTTGTTGGTCTAATTCGTCTATTTTTCGTTCCAATTGATCCAGAGATTTTTCAGTATCGAATGTTGGCGTTGTCATATCTTACCTCTAATTGTTCTTTATAAGCATAGCTTATTTTTTTTTTGCAATAAACCAGGGTATTAAGACAAATAATAAAATACTACCTATTAAAAAAGTTTCAAACAGTACAACATTTTTTATAGGAATTTGACTGGGAGGAATAAAACTAATAATAAGCGTAAAAATGCAACATAATAGACCAGTTCCAGCAACAATCCACATGCCTAATTTTCCGCCTGGAACTTTGTAAGCACGTGCTTGGAAGGCTGGCTATAACGTAATTTAATCGCTGCAGAAAACATAAATATATAGACTAATAAAGCCAATTTGAGCCACATAAATCACTTAAAATCCAATAAGCCGCATTAATGGAGTCCACAAAATAAAAATGCTGCTGAGTAGGGTAAAAATAATACCTTGAGTGATGAGTATTGTAGGTACGCCGTATCGATTGATTTCAAAGCGGTCTGGTAAACATCCATCTCGTGCTGAAACTAATAATCCTTTAGTTGGTCCAATAATCCAAGCGGAAACACCACTTAATCCACCAAGAATGATTAAGCCGCGCATTAATAGAAGTCATCCAGGCTAATGATAGGCATTAAAAAATACGGCATAGGCATCGATTAATCCAGAAACAACACTGAGTTTTGGTGTGGAACTCACAACGACAATCAGCCAGGGAGCCTAAAGACAAGGTCGAAAAAATTATAATCGTGGAATACAATAAGGCGCGAGGATAATCGCGTTGAGGATTTTTAACTTCTTCAGCATGAACGGCAGACATTTCCATGCCTAGTAAGCCAAATAAAACAGCAGAAAAAGAAGAAAAATTACCTAGTGAGCTAAAATCAGGAAACCATGAAGGTGTGAATGATTGCAGTGGGTCTCCTTGAAATAACCAAATCAAGCCTAAAATAATAATACCGATCATCGGCAATAATAGTGCCAAAAATTGCGCCAAAATACTGACTAAACTGGAAACTTGCATTCCAAAACAATTAAAAAAGTAAACAGCCAAAATAAACCAATAATGGAGACAGTAAATAAATTTATTATTGGCCAATTCCGGTGCAAAAAGATAAGCGAGGTGGCAGCAATAAAGGCCATAATAGTTGGATACCATACAATATTATAAATCCATTGCAGCCAAATAGTAATAAACCCGCGCGTTGACCCAAATGCTTCCCGAACCCAAATATAAATTCCGCCGGTATTGGGATAAGCAGTGGCTAATTCGGCCGCCACTAATGCGACAGGGATAAAAAAAGTAAAAGCGGCAATAAGATAATACGAAACTAAGGATAAACCTAGTTTGGCCGTAATGGGTAAGGTGCGTAAACTATCCACAGCAATGACATTGATCATTACCAATGAAAAAACACTTAAAACTCGTTTAGATTGACGCACTTAAATCCTTACGGTTATTTTAAATTACGCAATACATATTGCAAAATACCACCATGACGGTAATATTCAAGCTCATTAGCGGTATCAATGCGACAAATACTGTAATGTTTTCTTGTTGGCCATTCGAGCGTAATAATTGTAACTGGTAATAATAGCCCCGGGTTTTAATGTGATCATCTATGATCAATACTAATTCGCTCATTACCTGTAAGATTAACGTTTTACGGTCGGTTTCTTCTAGAAATTGTAAAGGTAATACACCCATACCAATTAAATTCGAACGATGAATACGTTCAAAACTTTCAGCAATCACGGCTTTAACACCCAAGCAAGTTAGGTTCCTTTCGCTGCCCAATCGCGTGAAGAGCCAGTGCCATATTCTTTACCAGCAATGACAACTAAGTGATTGCTGTTCTTGTTGATACGCATGGCTGCATCATAAATAGGCATAGTTTCATCAGTAGGAATATTACAGTGTAATCCGCCTTCAACTCCCGGGATCATTTCATTACGAATACGAATATTAGCAAAAGTTCCTCGCATCATGACTTCATGATTGCCGCGGCGTGAACCATAGGAATTAAAATCTTCTTCACTGACACCTTTGGATTTTAAATATAAACCTGCAGGGAGTTGGCTTTAATGGAGCCTGCAGGAGAAATATGATCGGTGGTAATGGAATCACCTAATAATGCCAAAATATATGCATTTTTAATCGGTTTAATGGCTTCAGGATTATGGTTTCAAATTTTCAAAAAAAGGTGGATGTTGAATATAAGTAGAATCTGTTTCCCATTGATAAGTTTTGCCTGCTACCGGTTTTAATTGCTTGCCATTGTTCATCTCCTAGAAATACTTCAGCATATTCTTTACGAAACATCTCGCCATTAACTTTGGCCACTTCAGCTGCAATTTCTGCATTGGTAGGCCAAATATCTTTTAAGATAAACATCATTGCCCTGCTTTATCTTGACCTAATGGATCTTTACTTAAATCAATACGTGTGGTGCCGCTAAGGCATAAGCGACCACCAAAGGAGGTGAAGCTAACCAATTGGCTCTTACTTGGGGATGAACTCGTCCTTCAAAATTTCGATTGCCGGATAATACAGCAGCAAACAACTAAATCATTTTCAGTAACGCTTTGAGCAATAGCATCTGGCAAAGGACCGGAATTACCAATGCAAGTGGTACAACCATAGCCCACTAAATTAAATCCAATTGATCTAAATAAGTTTGTAAGCCCGCATGTTTTAAATAATCAGTAACCACTTTGGAACCGGGCTAAAGAAGATTTTACCCAAGGTTTGCGTTGTAATCCTTTTTCTAACGCTTTTTTAGCAACTAAGCCAGCGGCCATCAAGACACTAGGATTTGAGGTATTGGTGCAACTGGTGATAGCGGCAATCACCACATCACCATGATGTAATTGCATAATGTCATATCTTTACAGTAAATGCTTATTTTTTTCGTCTTCTTTTCCTGTTCTTCTAAAAATTTATCAAATTCTTGCGGTAAGGTTGTTAAATTAACTTTATCTTGAGGGCGTTTAGGTCCTGCAAGAGAGGGTTCAACTGTAGCTAAATCAAGCTTAAGCTATCTGTAAAAATAGGATCTTCTGCAGTCTTTGTCATACCACATGCCTTGTGCTTTGCATACGCTTCAACTAAAGCAATGGTATGTTCATCACGTCCAGTTAATTCTAAATAACGCAATGGTTTCTTCATCGACAGGGAAAAATCCACAGGTTGCGCCATATTCAGGTGCCATATTAGCAATGGTTGCTCGATCAGCAAGAGGTAAATCAGCAAGCCTGGGCCATAAAATTCAACAAATTTACCCACCACGCCTTTTTTGCGTAGCATTTGGGTGACAGTTAAAACTAAATCTGTTGCAGTAATGCCTTCTTTAAGTTTCCCGTTAGTTTAAAACCAATCACTTCAGGAATAAGCATGGAAATGGGTTGACCTAGCATAGCGGCTTCCGCTTCAATACCACCTACGCCCCAGCCTAAAACGCCTAAACCATTAATCATGGTGGTATGACAATCTGTACCGACCAAAGTATCTGGATAAGCATAATAGTTCACCATCTATGTTCACTAGTCCAAACTGTTTTACCTAAATATTCTAAATTAACTTGATGACAAATACCGGTACCGGGGAACCACTTGAAAATTATCAAAAGCTTTTTGTCCCCAACGTAAAAATTCATAACGTTCATTATTACGTTCATTTCAATTGCGGTATTAATTTTCAATGAATCTGGTGTTGCAAATTTATCCACCAGAATGGAATGATCAATGACTAAATCACCGGAGAAAGAGGTGATATTTTGTCGGATTGCCGCCCATTTTTTCAATCGCAGCGCGCATGGCGGCTAAATCGACAACCGCAGGAACGCCGGTAAAATCTTGCATTAATACTCGCGCAGGACGATAAGCAATTTCATGTTGAGATGATTTGGTTTGCAGCCAATCCGCAAGCGCTTGAATATCTTGAGTGGTGACCGTATTACCATCTTCAAAGCGTAATAAATTTTCAAATAAAACTTTAAGTGAATAAGGTAGGCGATGAATGCCTTGAAAATGGTTTTTTTCTGCTTCTTTAAGGCTGTAATAATGATAAGTTTTCCCATCTACATTTAATTGGGTTTTGGTGAAAGACTGTCTTGACCTACTTTCATAAATACTCCTTAAATACAAAAAAATTCAGACCTTTGACCTGGATATATACCCATACTACCTAAAGATACTGGTGTTTTCGCGATTTGATTTTGACATCTACGGAATTTTAAAAAGCGAGTAATAGCCAGCCCTATTGCGAGTTTTTTAAAATTTCGTAGATGTCAAAAAGCAATAGCTAAAATCCAGTATCTTTAGGTGGAATGGGTATAGTATAGCTGAAATGTGTTTGCTTTAAAATAAACTTTCTTGATTTTCTGAGTTGGAATCACTCGCATCAGCGGTGGATTCTTCATCTAAAGCAGGAATATTGGATTCACTAAAATATTCGGTCATGGTGTTAATTTGATTAGGTTTTGCGCGTAATCCATTCTTTGGATTAATACCAAGTGTGATAATATTATCCGGTTGTTTTATTGTATGCTCAGGCGTATTTTTCAAGGCTATTTTCATAAAATCAATCCAAAGAGGTAACGCCAAATTAGCTGCATATTCGTGTAAGGATTGTGGAGTATCAAAGCCAACCCAGGTGGTCACAACTATATCAGGATTAAACCCTGCAAACCAGGCATCAACCTGATCATTGGTTGTTCCTGTTTTTCCAGCAATATCTTTGCGATTTAAAACTTTTGCCTCTTGGCCGTGCCGTGTTGGATAACATCTTTTAAAGCAGAATTCATAAGAAAAGCGATATCTTCTGGAATTACTCGTGGTGCAGGTTGATCGGCATTATTATTGCATTGGGTGCAAGCATACAGAAGCGGGTTTAGCTTGTAATAGAATTTTACCATCATCATTAGTGATATGATCATTAAGTAAGGTTCAATTTTAAATCCACCATTGGCAAAGACCGCATAAGCAGTGGTTAAATCCATAGGACTGATGGACAAACTGCCTAAGGCAAGAGAAAGTGCATTAGGTAAGCTGTTTTTATTGAAAACCAAATTGGCTAATAAAATCAATAGCATACTCAATGCCAATATCATCTAAAATACGAATAGATACTAAATTTTTTGAATGAACCAACGCTTCTTTCAAGCGAGTAGGGCCGTTGAATTTGCAGATTAACATTATGTGGGCGCCAATCAGTTAGCTTGACTAGGATCATCAATGACAATAGGTGCATCATTAACTAAGGGGCTAAGTTGTAACCTTTATTTAAAGCCGCAGCATAAATAAAAGGTTTAAAGCTGGATCCGGGTTGACGTCCTGATTGTGTCACGCGATTAAATTTACTTTTTTGAAAATTAAACCCACCCACCAACGATTCATAGCCCCATTACTTGGGTTTAAAGCAACAATGCTGCTTCAACTTCAGGAATTTGCGACAAGTTCCCAATATTATTACAATGACGTAATAAACGACATCACCGACGGCAACAACTTGCTGCGCTTTAACAGGCGCCTTACCCATCCATCCTTTTTTAAAGCAGGCCTTGCCCAGGATAAGCCTTCCCAGGGAATAGTAATGTTTAACCCTGACGGTTAACGTCGCAGTAGCTTCTTTCTGCCAACAGTTAAAATAACAGCGGGTTCTAAATCATTAATAATAGGATATTGGGCTAATAGATTTGATGCAGAGGATTGATGCTGCATCTACACGTAAGATTGAGCACGGACCCCGATACCCATGGCGGCGATCGTAAGCTAAGAGATCTCTTCCACCACTTCATTGGCCGCGATTTGAAGTTGCTTTCAATGGTTGTATAGACTTTATATCCTTTGGTATAGGCCTTAGCACCAAAATGTTCGTATAAGGATTGACGAATCATTTCAGCAACATAAGGAGCACTGACTTCAATATTAGTACCATGATATTTGCCGTAATAGGTTGATGAATTGCTTCTTGATATTCAGCTTGTTGTGATGTATTTTTCTTCAAGTAAGCGCTTTAATACATGATCGCGACGTTTTTTAGCAGCAGCGGATTGGCAATAGGGTTATGAGAGGAGGGGGCTTGCGGTAAACCGGCAATCATGGCTAATTCGGCAATATTTAAATCTTTTAAGGTTTTACCATAATAAACATTGGCCGCAGCCCCTACGCCATAAGCTCGATTTCCTAAATAGATTTTATTTAAATAGAGTTCAAGAATTTTTTCTTTACTTAATTCTCGATCAATTTTAATCGCTAATAAAATTTCATTAAATTTACGTAAAAAAGTTTTTTTACGGGTTAAGAAAGAAATTACGCGCAACCTGCATGGTAATCGTACTGCCACCTTGCGATTTTGTACCCGTTTGAATCATGCGCACGGTAGCTCGGCCAGACCCAAAATATCAACACCTGGATGCTCAAAAAAACGTTGATCTTCTGTCGCCAATAAAGCATGCACAAGGTTGGAGGAATTTCTTCATAAGTCAAAGGGATACGTCTTTTTTCGCCATATTCTTGGATTAATAAGGCCATCTTGCGTATAGATACGTAAGGGCACTTGAAGTGAACGGTTTTAAGTGAATCCACATTGGGGAGCTGACTTGCGAGATAGAGATAAAGAAGACTCGCGCAAACGAAAAAAAAAAAAAAGCTAAATAATGCCCAAAAGCCTTTCCGCCAGAAATATGCAGGTTTCTTCGTACAGGAATGTAATAATTTAATTTAGCGATATTATATATGTATTTGCATTTAAAATACATTTTCATTTTAAAAAAATTCAGCTATGATATTTCAGCGTTATGGAAACGCCATGTCCAACTTGAATCTAAATTCGGTAGTTGAATCTACTGTGAGCGCCTATTGTATTGAGTCGTTCTCGCTGTGATTAACTGTGGATTTAGGCTGAAAATAGAGAGAATTACTCGTGTTAAATCTATGGAATAGTCCACGTCAAGCCATGGTAGGTGTTGATATTTGTTCAACATCTATAAAAATATTGCAACTTTCAACCGTTACTGGCTCCCCATCCATTGAGTATTATGCCAAATTTCCTTTGTCTCCTGCATCATTGGATCATCATCAACATTTAAACGTTCATACCATTGTTTCTCAAATCGCATCTCAAGCCAATAGACCAAAGTTTAAAGGGAAATTCGCGATTTTAGCGATTCCCGATGCATTAACGTTTAAAAAAACTTAACCGTAACCACTAAATTATCCGCGCACGACATTAAAAAATTTGTGCAAATGGAAGTAAAAAAATACTTTTCAGATGCGGTGATGGTCGATTTTTCTATGATTAAAACCGAGCCAAAAGCCGCTACGTTGACTGCTCAAATTATTGTAGTACGTGCAAAGTATGTGTATGAGCGGATGAAGTTATTAAGTTTACTCGGATTAAAAACCAGAATTGTTGAAATTGAATCCTGTGCAATTGAACGTATGGCTCGAGTATTACGCATGGGCATCGAAAAACAATGCATTGCCTTCTGGGATGTAAACATGACGCATCAACGTTTTTTTGTTTTTGCGCAGAATAGTTTAGTTTTTATACATGAGCATCCCATTGAGGCTGTAAATAATGCTCAATTGGAGGTTTTTTTGCTGGATAATCTCAAAAAAAGATTAGAATTTTTTGTTATTTCCCATCCAGGATACAGTATTCAAAAAATTTCCGGAATGTTGGCGACGGCCAAATTATTTTTACCCCTCAAACGATTGCTAAAATTCAACGTGAGCTAAATATTGATATTGAATATGTGAATTTATTAAAGCATATAAAAATAGCTGCGTATGTGGATCAAACTTTAATTCAATCCGATTTTCCTTTTTTAACAACAGCGTATGGATTAGCACTTCGAGGCTGTGGTTATGAATAAATTATTTTTAAAACACTCAATTAATTTATTAAATGCTCGTTTGTTTTTAGCAGTGAATCTTAAACGGTATAGTTTTATTAGTCTGATGATTCTAAGCTTGTTAGGATTATTTTTATCTGCAGATTACGCTCTTAGAAAAAATTCAAAAATATCCGTGCAAGCGCAACCACTCGTGGCAGCGCCTAAAAATAACATGTCTGCTTCCTTGAAGATCATAAAAAAACCCCCGACGATACTGAGTAATTATCATTTAAAATCAATGAGTTACGTGGGTTTTTTTAAGCAGGGTTCCCGCGTTTGGGGGCTCATTCGGCAGGCAAATGGATACATCGTTGCTGTGCATCATGGCGATTATATAGGAAATCGCCATGGGAAAATAATGAGTATCGATGATTTTCAGCTTCAGGTTGAAGAAGCATCAAATTTTGCCGGTCATGCCAGTAAAAAACTAAAAACATTAATTTTGGTGCGATCTTAAATGAATTTGTTAAAGATATTCCTATGTCATGTTTTTAAAATCATGATGTTACTGTTAACTGCGGTAACGCCCTTGTCTGCAGCGAATCTACAAACAGCGCCTAATATTTCAATCCCGAGTGTGCATCAGCATGCAAATTTTCCTTTATCCATAAATTTACAAAACATTCCGCTGCGACAGGCCTTGCAATTATTTGCAAATTTTGTTGGTATCAATATTGTTATTCATGAATCGGTGAATGGAGCAATATCTATACAATTAAAGGATTTACCCTGGAATCAGGCGCTGGATATTATTTTGATTGCACAAGGTCTAAAAAAACAAGAAGTGAATGATATTTGGTTTATTGAGAAACAGAGTTCTGCCTCCGAAAGCCAAAAAAATAAAAAAATATCTAAATTGCGCCAGTCACTAATCATTAGGGTTATTCAACTTCATTATGCTAAAGCGGAAGAGATTGCAAATGCAATAAGTCAATCATCGCATTCATTATTATCTAAGTATGGTACAATGGGAGTGGATAAGCGTACAAATACAGTTTGGCTACAAGACACACAAAGTCAAATTAAAATGATTACATCATTAATTAATGATTTGGATAAACCGCATGCTCAAGTTATGATTGAAGCTAGAATTGTGAATATGAGTAGGCATTGTACGCAAGATTTAGGAATTCGTTTTGGCGTGCAGTCTTCAAGAATAAGTGGAACTTTGGCCGGAGCGAATAAATTAATTCAAGGAACTTCGCCCACGTTAATTCCATTATCTGAACGATTAAATTTGGATTTTGGTGCAATTCCTTTAGATGCTTCACCTGCATCCATCGGGATAGCATTAGCAAAATTAGGTGATCATGTTCTACTTGATTTAGAATTATCAGCTTTAGAAAGTGAAGGCCTTGCTGAAATTATTGCAAGTCCGCGATTACTGACCAGAATCAACAGCCGGCTATAATTGAATCTGGAGAAGATATTCCATATCAAGAATCAAATTTAAATGGTGCTACTTCGATTGCGTTTAAAAAAGCTGTTTTAAGTTTAAAAGTAACACCCCAGATTACTCCAAAGGGTAAATTACAATTGGATTTATTAATTAATCAGGATTCAGATTCTGGACGACGAGTACAAGGTGTTCCTATTATTTTAACAAAATCAATTTCAACCAGTGTATTGTTAATAATGGTCAAACCATTAGTTTTAGGAGGAATATATAAGCAAGATAAAAATAATACGGTAGTACGAGTCCCGTTTTTAAGTAATTTACCGGGGGTTGGTAAATTATTTAGTTATAAACAAGTTAAAAAACGCAATGAGGAGTTGCTGATTTTCATTACTCCTAGGATAATTAACAAACAATCAGATGACGATTTGTCTAAAATACATTGGAGAAATGACAATACTTCCGAAAACTCAAGTGCAAAGATTGTGTTAAAGAGTTCTAATAAAATTTCAGTTACGAGGTAAATAATTAAAAATGAGTATAGTTAAAGTACGTAATATATTTTTAATAGGGCCTATGGGTGCGGGAAAGAGTACAATAGGTCGTACTTTGGCAAAAGAGCTCAAGCTTGAGTTCTTATGATTCTGATGAAGTGATTGAAGAAAGTGCCGGTGCGGATATTTCTTGGATATTTGATGTTGAAGGTGAGGAAGGTTTTCGTCGACGTGAACAAAAAGTTATTGATGAATTAACTCAAAAAAATAATATTGTATTGGCGACGGGTGGTGGTGTAATTATGACTCCTGAAAATCGTAATGCATTGGCAGGGCGGGGAACAGTTATTTATTTAAAAACCTCATTGCAACAGCAATATGAGCGCACAAAACGCGATACAAAACGTCCTTTATTACAAACGGATGATCTTGAAGGGCGATTAGAAATGTTACGTGATGAGCGAGAGCCATTTTATGAAGAATTGGCTGATATGAGTTTTGAAACGGATAAATTAACGGTAAAAGCGGTTGCTAATAATATTATTAAATATATTTATGGCGAATCGTAGTCTGCAAAAACAATTGATGATTAAATTGGATAATCATGAATATCCAATTTATATTGGTCAAGATTGCTTAACTGATGCGCAAGTTTTAGAGATCTTACGTGCAAAAACAAGCAATGATTGTAACCAATGAAACCATTGCACCTTTGTTTTTAGAGCGTATTCAGGATCATTTTAAGGATATACAATGTGATTGTGTTATTTTACCGGATGGTGAAGTATATAAAAACGAAACGTTTATTTAAAATTTATCGATCAATTAATTGCACCAACATCATCGAGATACAACCTTGATTGCCTTAGGAGGTGGGGTCATAGGTGATATCACAGGCTTTGCTGCAGCGACCTTTCATCGCGGTGTGAAATATATCCAAATTCCTACAACCTTATTAGCACAAGTTGATGCTTCTGTGGGGGGAAAAACCGCGATAAATCATGCTCGTGTTAAAAATACGTATCGGTAGTTTTCATCAACCGCATGCTGTGATTATTGATACGAATGTACTGAATGCATTGCCTGAACGTGAATTTCGTTCGGGACTTGGCGAGATCATTAAATATGCGTTATTAGTTGGTGGTGATTTTTTAGAAAAATTATCTTCACGTATTCAATGTTTTTCTCAAACACGCAGCAATATGGGTTGACTTATTGCAGAATGTTGTCAAATTAAAGCTAATTTTGTGCAAGCAGATGAACGTGAAAGGGGTACACGTGCTTTATTAAATTTAGGGCATACTTTTGCGCATGCCTTAGAATCATGCACTCATTATACGCGTTGGCTGCATGGCGAAGCTGTAGGTATAGGCTTATATTGTGCTGCCTTACTGTCATATAGACTCGGGCATTTAACCCAAACGGATGTGGAGCAAATTGATGGTTTACTTAAAATAGCCAAATTACCCGTCGAATTCCCAATGCTATTAATCTTCAGCAATTAATAGCTTATATGTATAATGATAAAAAAGTAGCGCAAGGAAAATTAAGTTTTGTATTATTAAAACGTTTAGGTCAGGGATATGTTGATTCCGAAATTGATCTCAGTTTTCTATTACAAACTTTAGAAGAAGCCAAAGGATAAAGCATGCATAGTAAACGTGTCAGGCAATTTTTCCAATTTACTCAAAACAACATGGATATCCACCCACAAGTTTTTCCAGTGGATCCATTTCCTATCAATTATAAAATTTTTCTGAGTATCCTGTTTGTGGTTGTTGCGGTGATTAGTTTAGCCATCATGGGTGAAAATTATTTGATTCATACTAAAAAATTGCAGATCAATGCAGCAACAAAAACGAATTCGGTTGCTTCATTTGCAAAAGCGCCTATGCTCAGAACGCATTCAGCATGTCAATGACCCTATTAAACATCATGCTTATATCAGTTATATTCCTGCACTGCAGACATTTGCTAAAATACAATATTTACATGTAGCTTTATTACATAAAAATGAACTATTTGCGTTTGACGAAGAAAATGAGGCCTTTAACGATCCTTCTTTAGTGGTAATGGACAAGGTGATTGTAATTCCAAAAATATTAGCAAAAAATTCGAAATGAGGCAGGTGCTGATCACAACGCCAGCGAACACCTTAAGGCAGCGTTGGCTGCGAAGTTACGCTTGAAATATGAACCCGAAATTTTTGCAGAGATGGTGTTAAACCTTCAGTTGGATTTTGTCTATGTGAGAGGTTACACCCGAATAAGGTAATCTCAACAAACCTTAAAACTTAATGGGAAAATCGCTTGGTTTCTGCTAATCTTATGAGCGAGAGTGACTCAGGTTTTACTAGATAAATTTAGGAGAGCAATATGTACAAACGGGTATTGTTAGCAACGGACTTTGATGAAGTAGGAATTAATGCAGCAAATAAAGCTAAAAAAATTGCGGATGAAAATGGAGCGGAATTATTTTTAGTGCATGTTGTTGAACCGATACCTGCTTATGCTTATCCGGGATTTGCAGGTTTTCGGAAGTTGAAATTTCGATTCGTGAACAAGCTGAACGTGAATTAAATACAATTGCAGAACGGCTAGAAGTTGACCAACGTCATCGATTTCTAGAATTTGGATTCCACTAAAAATGAAGTTTTAAGAATCGCAAAAGAGCTAAACATTGATTTAATGGTTATAGGTAGTCATGGTAAACACGGTTTAGCTTTATTGTTAGGATCAACTGCTCACGCCATTTTACATGGCGCACAATGTGATACTTCTAATTGTTCGACCGCCCGTGATCCATGAAAAATAATTTGGAGTATAATGAAGTTATTACAGGGTTTTCAAGTCATAACCGAACTTGCACAAGGTTCGGTTGCTACCATTGGTAATTTTGATGGAGTGCATATAAGGTCATCAAGCTTTACTCAATAGCATTAAAGCAAAAAGCGAATCAATTTAATCTACCTTGGTAGTCATTGTATTTGAGCCACAACCCAGAGAATTTTTTTTAAAACAAAGCTCCTGCACGACTTATCGAGTTTACGAGAAAAGTTGCTTATTTAAAACAATGTGGTGTGGATTATGTATATTGTCTTAAGCTTTAATCAAGCGGTCGCTCAGATGCCGGCATTAGATTTGCTGAAAAATATATTTTTTCCTTTTTAAAAGTAAAATATTTATTAGTTGGCAAGATTTTCATTTTGGCAAAGAACGTGAAGGTGATGTGGTTTATTACAAACCTTAGGCAGATTTAAAATGCTATGTTGAACAATTTCCTGATTTTTCGATTAGATCATGCAGCGAGTAAGTTCCACTAAAATTAGACAAGCTGTTAGCCCAGGGTCAATTAGATCAGTTGCTAAACAATTATTAGGACGAGCATTCAGTATCTGTGGGCGAGTGATTAAAGGGATGGACGGGAAGACAATGGGGGATCCCAACTGCTAATTTACATACGCTTCGCATTAACATTACCCTTAAAAGGGGTATTTTGTGTGCAAGTTAAAGCGTCAAGGGCAACTGGTCTAAAAGGTGTTGCTAATTTAGGTAATAGACCTACCATGGATGGAACAAAAAATATTTTGAAATTCATTTATTTGATTTTAATGAAATCTATTTATGGTGAAATGTTAGAAGTATTTTTCTTGCACAAATTACGAGATGAAGTTAAATTTTCCTCAGTGAAGCATTAATTAATCCAAATTCAGAATGATATTGCTGGCAGCAAAAGCACAATTTTTACAAACCGTTCAACTTAACGAGATTTTATAGAGTAAACTAATGGCAGAATACAAAGATACTTTAAATTTACCTAACACATCCTTTCCAATGAAGGCAAGTCTTGCTCAACGTGAGCCACAAATGCTAGCACAATGGCAAGCAGAAGGTATTATATGAAAAAATTAGACAAGCTAGCAGTAGGCTAAAGCGATTTATCTTGCATGATGGCCCTCCTTATGCCAATGGTCATTTGCATTGTGGCCATGCACTTAAATAAAATTTTAAAAGATATTATTGTTAAATCTAAAACATTAAGTGGCTTTGATGCACCTTTTGTTCCGGGTTGGGATTGCCATGGTTTACCTATTGAATTAAATGTAGAGAAAAAAATTGGTAAAGCAGGTGATAAAATTAGTGCAAGTGAATTTCGAGCAAAATGTCGTGAATATGCAGCAAGTCAAATTGATATTCAGCGAGAAGAATTTAAACGCTTAGGGGTATTTGGCGATTGGGAACATCCTTATGTCACCATGGATTATTATTATGAAGCAAATATTGTTCGTGCACTTAGGAAAAATAATTGAAAATGGCCATTTACAACAAGGATTTAAACCCGTGCATTGGTGTATTGATTGTGGTTCTGCATTAGCTGAAGCTGAAGTGGAATATGAAGACAAAACTTCACCTTCCATTGATGTGGCTTTTTATGCGGTTAATCCCACAGTCTTTATATCAGTTGTTAATCATAGCGCTACCTGAAAACCAGTTATTGTACCTATTTGGACAACAACACCTTGGACATTACCTGCCAATGAAGCGGTCTGTTTAAATCCTGAATTAGATTATGTTTTGGTTGATACTGAATGAACATTTATTTTATAATTGCCGAAGAATTAGTTGAATCTGTAATGACGTTATGAATTGAAGATTATAACAGTTGTGGACAAGCTAAAGGTACAGGTATTTGAGCAATTTAACATTACAGCATCCTTTTAATGAACGACAAGTTCCTATTATATTAGGTGAGCATGTGACCACAGATTCAGGAACAGGTGTGTTCATACTGCGCCTGCGCATGGGCCAGATGATTATGTGGTGGGAAAAGCTTATAATTTACCTTTAATTAATCCGGTAATGCTAATGGTTGTTATGCAGCAGATGTTCCTTTATTTGCAGGTCTATTTGTTTTAAAAGCCAATGATAAAATTATTGAAGTACTTAGCAGAACAGAGGTCTTACTGCATCAAGAAACAATTACAGCACAGTTATCCGCATTGTTGGCGTCATAAAACACCAATGATATTTCTTAGCAACACCGCAATGGTTTATTTCCATGGATAAAAATGGTTTACGGCAACAGTCATTAGCAAGCAAATTGAAAAAGTGAATTGGGTTCCGAATGGGGAAAAGCGCGTATTAGCAATATGGTTGAGAACAGGCCTGATTGGTGTATTTCACGGCAAAGAGCTTGGGGACGCCATGCCTTTATTTGTTCATAAAGCAACACGAGAACTACATCCCAATACCGTTGAGTTGATTGAAAAAGTTGCAAAACAAGTTGAACAAGAAGGAATTGATGCTTGGTTTGATCTTAGATGCTGAAGAATTATTAGGTGAAGATGCCGAAATTATGAAAAAATTAAAGATACCTTGGATGTATGGTTTGATTCTGGTGTATCTCATTATTGTGTTTTAAAGCAAAATCCAGACTTAGGATTTCCTGCAGATGTGTATTTTGAAGGTTCTGATCAACATCGTGGTTGGTTTAATTCATCATTGACTACTGCAGTTGCAATGTATGGACATGCTCCTTATAAAACCGTGTTAACTCATGGTTATACAGTCGATGCTGAAGGTAAAAAATTATCGAAATCGAAAGGTAATTATGTTGCTCTTAGAAAAATTGATCAATCAACATGGTGCAGATATTTTACGTTTATGGGTTTCTTCAACTGATTATCGTAATGAAGTAAGTATTTCTGAGGAAATTATTAAACGTAATGCAGATGCTTATCGACGTATTCGCAATACAGCGCGTTTTTTATTAGCTAATTTATTTGATTTTGATCCCGAACGAGATTTGTCTGCAAGCAGATGCAATTAGTTAGAATTGGATCGTTGGGCGATTAAACGTGCCAACAATTACAAGAAGAAATTTTAGAAGCTTACGAAAATTATCAATTTTCATGTGATTTATCAAAAAATTCATAATTTTTGTGCAGTAGATATGGGTAGTTTTTATTTGGATGTCATTAAAGATCGGCAATATACTACAGCAAAAAATAGTATAGCACGACGTTCTTGCCAAACAGCGATGTATCATATTATTCAAGCATTTAACTCGTTGGTTAGCGCCTATTTTATCTTTTACTGCAGAAGAAATTTGGCAAGCGATTCCGGGTGCAAAAAGCGAATTCAGTGTTTATTGAACAATGGTATGAAGATTGGCCTAAATTACTAAAGTTGATATGGATTTTGGCAACAATTGCAAGCCATTCGTGATGAAGTCAATAAAGCGCTTAGAAGCAAACGACAAGAAGGTGAGATAGGTTCCGCGCTGGCGGCGGAGGTTATTATTTATGCAGATGATCAATGATTCAAGTTACTCGAAAGGTGCAACCGAGTTAAGGTTTTTTTAATCACGTCCAGGTGCTAAAGTATGAGCCGATTGGAGGATTGTCCTGACGATTTAATTCATACCGAATTAGGATGAGGTTAAAGGTCAAAGCTAGTACTCAAGGGAGAAATGCGCACGCTGTTGGCAAGACGTCTTACGATATCGGCATGATTCCTGCGCATCCTGAATTTGTTTACGTTGTGTGGGGAACATTACTGAGCAAGCATGAAGAGAGATATTTTGCATGAAAAAATTGGTATTGGTATCTTCTCAGTTTGGCGTATTATTGGTGGATCAGGCGAGTAAAATTGGGTTGTGTGCAGGCAGTAACTTCGATGAGCCTATTACGTATTTTTCCATGTTAAATTTGGTTTTGGCCATAATATCAGGTCTGCGTTTAGTTTTTTAAGTGATGCAGGGGCATGGCATCATTGGTTTTTTGTCGCTTTTTCTAGTTTAATGAGTCTCATTCTGGGTATTTGGATTTGGCGCACCCCATCCAAGGAACGTATACAAATCCTAGCTTTAGCTTTGATTTTAGGCGGTGCTTTAGGCAATCTTATTGATCGCCTAAAGCTAGGCTATGTTATTGATTTTATTGACATACATTTTAAAACGTACCATTATCCTGCATTTAATGTGGCAGATAGTGCTATTTGTGTAGGAGCGGTGTTATTGTTTATTCAGATGTGGAAAAAGGATAAATAACACGCTCATACTCTCAGGGTAAATGCATCTAAACGCGCATTATTCAAGATCGCCTGGATGCCGTGCATAAAGCACGGCACGTAGGTAAAAAGAGCCTTATTAGTGCTCAAAATTTAGATGCGTTTGCCCTGCTCATACTCTTAGATGATTTGTTATTTGAAATTTATTTCGCTAAGTTTTGATGTTATTTCTTCGTTACGAAGAAAAGTCAGAAGGGTGGCTTGATGAAATTCATCACTGCGGTTTAAATCCATAATCGGCGCTGTTGATGTTGAGTAAAAACTATATCTCTGTCCAAATTGCGGCCCGCCAGATATTACCTGAGGGGGGCTTTCCAAGTTAAGCTTACGATTTCTGGCGTTATCTAAAGCTTGAGAGCGACACTGTCCTGTTTGATTTAATAATGTTTCTTCGTCGCTTATAAACTTTTCTAAAGCCTCTATTTGAGCTTCTTTGGGTACTATTTGTAAAATATTCTTTAGTTCATTTTGTCGTTTGTCATAAGAATACTCTCTAAAATGTGTTTGTGGTTTTGGTGGGGTAGAATACATCGCGATGTCTCCTTGATAAACCTGTATTATATAGAGTCATTAATGAGTTTTCAATATTAAGCTTGCCCATTTTTTATCTAACTCGCAGTCACCGATCCGCCGGGTGCACGGCGACGCGTCGATGTTCGTCGGCGGGCTGCGGGCCCTGCTGCTGCAGTCACTGCACCCGCTGGCGATGGCCGCGGTGGCCGGTCACTCCGGCTACCGCGGCGACCCCTGGGGGCGGTTGCAACGCAAGGGCACCTTCCTCGCGGTGACGACGTTCGGCACCGCGGCGGACGCCGAGCAGGCGGTGGCGCGGGTGCGAGCCGTCCACGACACCGTCCGCGGGCGCACCGAGGACGGGGTTCCGTACGCCGCCGGGGACCCGCACCTGCTGCGGTGGGTGCACGTGGCCGAGGTGGACAGCTTCCTGCGCGCGCACCAGGTCTACGGGTCGCGCCCGCTCGACGCCGCCGGCTGCGACCGCTACGTCGCGGAGACGGCGCGGGTCGCCGAGGCGCTCGGCGTCACGGACCCACCGCGGGACCGGTCCGAGCTGGCCGCCTCGCTGGCCGGCTACCGACCCGAGCTGCGCGGCACGCCCGCAGCCCGCTCCGCCGCCCGGTTCATCCTGCTCCGGCCGCCGGTCCCGGCCGCCGCCCGGCTCGGCTACGGCGCGCTCTGCGCCGCCGCGGTGGGCCTGATGCCGTGGTGGACCAGGTGGCCGCTGCGGCTGCCGTACCTCCCGCTGGCCGAGGCCACCGTGGTGCGGGCGGCGGATACGGCCTCACCGGCGGCATCCGCTGGGTCATGTCCCCGCCCCCGTCGACGGTGTCGCCGGAGCCCGCACCACGTTGAGCAGCGGCTCCCCCGCCGCGAACCGGACGAGCTGGTCGCGCAGCAGGGCGCGCACCCTCGGGCGCATCGCGGTCGTCGCCCCGCCGACATGCGGGCTGATCAACACCCCGGGTGCCGTCCACAGCGGGTGGTCGACCGGCAGCGGCTCGGGGTCGGTGACGTCGAGGGCGGCCAGGAGTCGGCCGGACCGGACCTCCGCGAGCAGGGCGTCGGTGTCCACGACCGGACCGCGGGCGACGTTGACCAGCACGGCACCGTCCCGCATCCGGGCCAGGAAGTCCGCCCCGACCAGGCCGCGGGTTGCCTCGCTGAGCGGGACGAGCAGCACGACGGCGTCCGCCTGCGGCAGCAGGTCCGGCAGGGCGTCGAGGCCGTGCACCTCCCGCCCGGCGCTGTCGGTGCGGGCCCGGCGCGCCACGCGGAGCACCCGGCACTCGAACGGGTCCAGCCGGCGCTCGACGGCCTCGCCGATGCTGCCGTGCCCGAGGACCAGCACCGTGTGGTCGGCCAGCGCGCGCCGCACACCATAGGCCCAGCGCCGCTCCGACTGGGCCCGGACGAACTCCGGCACCCCGCGCAGCGTGGCGAGCAGCAGGGTGAGCGCGAGCTCGGCCGTGGAGGCGTCGTGCACGCCGCGGGCGTTGCACAGCACCACGCCCTCGGGCACGTGCGGGGCGATCGAGTCCACCCCGGCGGTCTGGGTCTGGACGACCTGGAGGGCCGACATGGCCGGCAGCACCGCGGCGAGGTCGACCGGGGTGTCGTAGGCCGGCACGTAGAAGGCGACGTCCGCGAGATCGGCCCGCGACTGCACGCCGTCCTGTCCGGGGTCGACCCGCTCGACGCGGAGCCGGCCCGGCAGCTCGCCCAGCTCCGCGGGGTCGAGCGGCGTCCATACCAGCAACCGGTCCGTCATGGCCGGGACCCTATGCCGCCTGCTCCGGTCGCGTGACAGCATGCGCGCCACCATGTCCCTGCGCTACTTCGACGTCGTCAGCGGCGACGGCACCCGGCTGCGGGCCTGGACCAACGACGACCGGCGCAGCGAGCGTCGCCGCAGCCGGGCCGGAGCCACCGCCCCGACGGTGCTGCTGTGCAACGGGCTCGGCACCAACCCGTACGCCTGGCCCGGCCTGCTCCGGGACGACTGCGACGTGCGGGTGGTGTCGTGGAACCACCGCGGGATCGGCGGCAGCGACCGGCCGGCCGACGAGTCCCGGGTCGGCGTGGACGCCTTCGTCGAGGACGCCCTCGCCGTGCTCGACACGGTCGGTCTCGACAGCGCCGTCGCCGCCGGCTGGAGCCTCGGGGTGAACACGTCCTTCGAGCTCGCCGCCCGGCATCCGCACCGGGTCAGCGGGTTGTTCGCCGTGGCCGGCACTCCCGGCGGCACGTTCTCGACCATGCTCGGCCCGCTCCGGGTCCCGCAGCCGCTGCGACACCCGCTGATGGCGGGCCTCGCCTACTCCGCCCGGGCCACGGGTGCGGTCTTCAGCCCGGTCACCACCCGGCTGCCCTGGACCCGGCTGACCGTCGGTGCCCTGCGCCACAGCGGTTTCATGTTCCCGGCCGCCGCGGCGGCCGACGTGCAGCTCGCCGTCACCGAGTTCATGACGACCGACGTGCAGTGGTACGCCCACCTCGCCGTCGCCGCCAGCAAGCACCGCCGGGTGCCGCTGTCCGGCATCCGGGTGCCGACCACGTTCGTCGCCGGGCGGACCGACCTGCTCACCGCGCACAGCGCGATCGAGAGCGCCGCCGAGTGCATCCCGCAGGCCCGGCTGGTCACGGTCAAGGGCAGCCACTTCCTCCCGCTGGAACAACCCGCGCTGCTGCTCGACGAGCTGCGCGGGCTGCTGCGGCAGGTGCGGGCCGACAGAATGGCCCGGTGAGACGACCGAGCACCCTTGCCATTGCCGTGACCGCGGGCCTCCTGGTGCTGGCCGGCTGCTCGGACGAGTCGACCCCGGCCAGCGACCCGGCCCCGAGCACGGCGGGGACGTCGGAGCCGGCGCCCACGGACCCGCCCGCGGACCTGCCGACTCCTCGCGTCACCGGAACGGTCGCCGAGGGCCTGACCAGCCCGTGGGGTCTCGCCTTCCTCCCGGACGGGACCGCACTGGTGTCGGAGCGGGACACCGGCCTGGTCAAGCGCGTCGACGACCGAGGCCGGGTCAGCGTGGCCGGCGAGGTGCCGGGCGTCGACTTCTCGTCCGAGGAGGGCGGGCTGCTCGGCCTTGCGGTCGGGCCACCCGGCGCGAACCAGCCGTACGTCTACGCCTACCTGTCCACCGCCGGCGACAACCGGGTGGTCCGGATGCCGTACCGCGACGGAGCCCTCGGCACTCCCCAGGTCGTGCTGAGCGGCATCCCGGTCTCGGCCTTCCACAACGGAGGCCGGGTCGAGTTCGGCCCGGACGGCCTGCTCTACGTCTCGACCGGGGATGCGACGGAGGAGGCGAACGCGGTCGACCCCGACTCCCTCGGCGGCAAGATCCTGCGGGTGACCCCGACCGGCGAGCCGGCCCCCGGCAACCCCACCGCCGGCTCGCCGGTCTGGAGCCTCGGGCACCGCAACGTGCAGGGGCTGGCCTGGACCGGGCGGGGCAGCCTGTGGGCCTCGGAGTTCGGCCAGGACACCTGGGACGAGCTCAACCTCGTCGAGCCGGGCCAGGACTACGGCTGGCCGGCGCACGAGGGCATCGCCGACGTCGCGGGGGTGACCGACCCGGCGGTGCAGTGGCGCCCGGACGACGCGTCGCCGTCCGGTGTGGCCTACGCCGACGGGGCGGTGTGGGTGGCCGCCCTCGCCGGGGAGCGGCTGTGGCGGGTGCCGGTGTCCGACGGCGAGGTCACCGGCGAGCCCGAGGCGTTCCTCACCGGGACGCTGGGTCGGCTGCGCACGGTCGTGGCCGCACCGGACGGGTCGCTGTGGCTGATGACCTCGAACACCGACGGGCGGGGCGAGCCGCGGTCCGGTGACGACCGGATCCTCCGGCTGACCCTCGACTGACCCGCCGCTGTCCCTGAGCGGGGACGGCCGGCGGGTCAGCCGAGCCGCTCGAGCACCAGCTCGCGAACCCGGGCGGCGTCCGCCTGCCCGCGCATCTCCTTCATCACCGCGCCGATCAGCGCCCCGGCCGCGGCGACCTTGCCGTCGCGCACCTTGGCGGCCACGTCGGGGTGCGCCTCGATCGCACGGTCGACCGCACCGGCCAGCGCGTCGGTGTCATCGACCAGCTCCAGGCCGCGAGCCGCCACCACCTCGGTCGGCGAGCCCTCGCCGGCGAGCACCCCCTCCAGCACGTCCCGCGCCAGCCGGTCGTTGACCCGTCCCGCGTCCACCAGCTGCTGCAGCTCGGCGACCTGTGCGGGGGTCACCGGCAGCTCCTCCAACCCGATCCCGCGGGCATTCGCCGAGCGCGCCAGCACCGACAACCACCACTTGCGCGCCGCCTGCGGGGCCGCACCCGCGGCGACGGTGGCCTCCACCAGGCTGAGCGCACCGGCGCCGACGGTGTCGCGCATCTCCAGCTCGCTGAAGCCCCAGTCGGCGGCCAGCCGGGCCCGGCGCACCGCCGGCGGCTCGGGCAGCGTCCCGCGCAGCGTCTCGACCCACTCCGCCGACGGCGCCAGGGGCACCAGGTCCGGCTCCGGGAAGTACCGGTAGTCCTCGGCCTCCTCCTTGCTCCGGCCGGGCGTGGTCACCCCGGTGTCCTCGTGCCAGTGCCGCGTCTCCTGGGTGACCCGGCCGCCGGCCAGCAGCACCTCCGCCTGCCGGCAGATCTCGTGCCGGACGGCCCGCTCCACCGAGCGCAGCGAGTTGACGTTCTTGGTCTCCGTGCGCGTGCCCAGCGCCTCCTGGCCGCGCGGGCGCAGGCTGACGTTGGCGTCGCAGCGCAGCGAACCCTGCTCCATCCGGACGTCGGAGACGCCCAGGCCCAGCAACAGCTCGCGCAGGTGCGCGACGTAGGCCCGCGCCACCTCGGGGGCCCGGCCGTCCGGCCCGACCACCGGGCGGGTCACGATCTCGACCAGCGGGATCCCCGCCCGGTTGTAGTCGACCAGCGAGTGGCTCGCGCCGTGGATCCGGCCGGTGGCGCCACCGACGTGCAGCGACTTGCCGGTGTCCTCCTCCATGTGCGCCCGCTCGATCTCGATGCGCACGGTGTCGCCACCGTCGAGCAGCACGTCGGTGTGCCCGTCGACGGCGATCGGCTCGTCGTACTGCGAGGTCTGGAAGTTCTTGGGCATGTCCGGGTAGAAGTAGTTCTTCCGGGCGAAGCGGCACCAGGGCACGATCCGGCAGTTCAGGGCCAGCCCGATCCGGATGGCCGACTCGACGGCCGTCCCGTTGACCACCGGCAGCGAGCCCGGCAGCCCCAGGCAGGTCGGGCAGACCTGCGTGTTCGGTTCGGCGCCGAAGACCGTGGCGCAGCCGCAGAACATCTTCGAAGCGGTGCCCAGCTCGACGTGCACCTCGAGGCCGATCACCGGCTCGAAGGACCGCAGCGCCTCGTCGTAGGAGATCACGCGGGCACCGTCCCGGTCGCGGATACGGCGGGTGCGCGGTCGAGCAGCGGGCTCCCCCAGCGGTCCAGCAGCAACGTCTCCAGCGCGCCGCCGACCCGGTACAGCCGGTCGTCGGCGGTGGCCGGCGCCAGCACCTGGAAGCCGGCCGGCAGCCCGTCCTCGTCGGCCAGGCCGCAGGGAACCGAAAGACCGGGGACGCCGGCCAGGTTGGCGGGGATGGTGGCGATGTCGTTGAGGTACATCGCCAACGGGTCGGCGAGCTTCTCCCCGAGCCGGAACGCGGTCGTCGGCGCCGTCGGGGAGACCAGGACGTCGACGTGCTCGAACGCCTGGGCGAAGTCGGCGGCGATCAGCGTGCGGACCTTCTGCGCCGAGCCGTAATAGGCGTCGTAGTAGCCCGAGGACAGCGCGTAGGTGCCGAGGATGATGCGCCGCTTGGCCTCCGCGCCGAAACCGGCCGCCCGGGTCGCGAGCATCACCTCCTCCGCGCTGGGGTCGCCCTCCGGGCCGGCCGGCGCGTCCGGCACCACCCGCAGGCCGTAGCGCATCGCGTCGAAGCGGGCCAGGTTGCTGCTGGCCTCGCTGGGCAGGATCAGGTAGTAGGCGGCCAGCCCGTAGGAGAAGTGCGGGCAGGAGACCTCCACCACCTCCGCGCCGGCGTCCGACAGCAGCCCGACGGCCTCGTCGAAGCGAGCGCGGACGCCGGCCTGGTAGCCCTCGCCACCCAGCTCGCGCACCACGCCCACGCGCAGTCCCCGGACGTGGGCGTCGCGAACGGCGTCCACCAGGGCCGGCACCGGCGCGTCGATGCTGGTGGAGTCGAGCCGGTCGTGCCCGCCGATGAGCTCGTGCAGCATCGCGGCGTCCAGCACGGTGCGGGTCACCGGTCCGGCCTGGTCCAGGCTGCTCGCCAGCGCCACCAGCCCGTAGCGGGACACGCCGCCGTAGGTCGGCTTCACACCGACGGTGCCGGTCACCGCGGCCGGCTGCCGGATGGACCCTCCGGTGTCGGTGCCGATCGCGAGCGGTGCCTGGAAGGACGCCACCGCCGCCGCGGAGCCAGCCCGGACCCCCCGGGGGTCCGACCGAGGTCCCAGGGGTTGTGCGTGGGCCCGAACGCCGAGTGCTCGGTCGAGCTGCCCATCGCGAACTCGTCCATGTTGGTCTTGCCGAGCAGCGGCAGCCCCGCTGCCCGCAGCCGCGTCACCAGCGTCGCGTCGTACGGCGGGATCCAGCCCTCCAGCAGCCTCGACCCGGCGGTCGTCGGGACTCCTCGGGTGGTCACGACGTCCTTGACCGCCACCGGCACTCCGGCCAGCGGGTGCAGCGCCGCACCCGCCTCCCGGCGCCGGTCCACCTCGGCCGCCGCCGCCAGCGCCCCCTCGGCGTCCACGTGCAGGAAGGCGTGCACCGCGGGGTCGACGGCGGCGATCCGGTCCAGGTGCGCGGTCGTGACCTCGACCGCCGACACCTCCCCGGCGGTCAGCGCGGCGGCCAGGTCGGCGGCCGAGCGGGAGGTCAGCGCGCTCACGCCTCCTCCCCCAGGATGCGGGGCACGCTGAACCGCTGCTGCTCGACCGCGGGGGCCGCAGCGAGCGCCTCCTCGGCGGTCAGGCTCTCCGTCACCTCGTCGGCGCGCAGGACGTTGGTCACCGGCAGCGGATGCGACGTCGGCGGGACGTCGGCGCCGGCGACCTCGCCCACCTTGGCGACCGACTCGACGATGACCTGGAGCTGGGGGGCCAGCAGGTCGAGCTCGTCCTCGTCGAGGGCGATCCGCGCCAGCCGCGCCAGCCGGGCGACCTCGTCGCGCGACAGCGACTCGGTCACCAGATCCGCACCCGCTCGTCCTCGGCGAGCCACATCCCGTCGCCCTCCTGCACCCCGAACGCCTCGTGGAACTCGTGCAGGTTGCGGACCACGTTGGCGCGGAACTCGGCCGGCGCGTGCGGGTCGATGGCCAGGCGGCGCAGGTTCTCCTCGGTGCGGATCGCCTGCCGCCACACCTGACCCCAGCCCAGGAACACCCGCTGGGCACCGGTGAAGCCGTCCAGCTCCGGCGGGTCCTGGCCCTCCAGGCTCAGCAGGTAGGCCTTGTAGGCGATGGTGATGCCGCCGAGGTCGCCGATGTTCTCGCCGACGGTGAGCGCGCCGTTGACCCGGTGCCCCTCAAGGCCGGCCGGCTCGAACGCGTCGTACTGCTCGATCAACGCCTTGGCCCGCCGGTCGAAGTTGCGTCGGTCCTCCGCGGTCCACCAGTCGCTCAGGGCGCCTTCGCCGTCGTAGCGGCTGCCCTGATCGTCGAAGCCGTGCCCGATCTCGTGGCCGATGACGGCGCCGATGCCGCCGAAGTTGACCGCGTCGTCGGCCTCCGGGTCGAAGAACGGCCAGCGCAGGATCGCAGCGGGGAAGACGATCTCGTTCATCCCCGGGTTGTAGTAGGCGTTCACCGTCTGCGGCGTCATGTGCCACTCGTCGCGGTCGATCGGTCCGCCGAGCTTGGCGAGGTTCCGGTCCGACTCGAACGCCGCACCGCGGCGGGCGCTGCCGAGCAGGTCGGTCCGCTCGACGACGACCGCGGAGTAGTCCCGCCAGGTGTCGGGGTAGCCCACCTTGGGGGTGAACGCGGCGAGCTTGGCGAGGGCCTTCTCACGGGTCTCCGGGGACATCCAGTCCAGCGTCTCGATGTCTCGCCGGTACGCCTCGACCAGCCAGCCGACCAGCCGCTGCATCTGGGCCTTGTGGTCCGGCGGGAAGTGCTCCTCGACGTACAGCTGGCCGACCGCCTCGCCCACGGTCGCCTCGACGACGTCGACCGCCCGCTTCCACCGCTCCCGCAGCTGCGGGATGCCGGACAGCCGGGTGCCGTAGAACGCGAAGCTGGCGTCCACGAACCGCTCGGACAGGTACGCCGCGCAGGCGCGCACATGGTGGAAGACCAACCAGGCCTGCCAGTCCGCCAGCGGGGTCTCGTGCAGCAACTTGCCGGCCGCCTCCAGCGCCTCCGGCTGGCGGACGACGACCTCGTCGAACGCGCCCTCGGGTGCATGCAGGCCCTCGAGCCACAGGTCCCAGTGCAGGCCGGGTGCGAGCGCCTCCAGCTCCGAGCGGCTGTGCCGGTTGTAGGTCTTCAGCGCGTCCCGGCTGGCCACGTTGGTCCAGTGCGCCGCGGCCAGGGCGGTCTCGAGCGCCATCACCCGGGCGGCCGCACCGGAGGGGTCCGGCTCGTCGACGAGCCCGAGCATCCGGGACATGTGGCTCACGTAGTCGGTGCGGAGGTCGGCGTACTCGTCCTCGCGGTAGTACGCCTCGTCGGGGAGCCCGAGCCCGCCCTGGTTGAGCTTGACGACATAGCGGGTCGGGTCG
This sequence comes from uncultured Actinomycetota bacterium, assembly GCA_963695375.1. GTDB lineage: Bacteria > Actinomycetota > Actinomycetes > Propionibacteriales > Nocardioidaceae > JACCVL01. The sequence continues at coordinate 28,025 of OY968767.1, forward strand.
CCGGGGTCGTTGTCGACGTACCAGCCGAGGATCCCCGGCGTCCCGTGCCGCTGCAGCCGGCCGAGCAGCTGGACCAGCTGGGCGGTGGAGGTCACCCCGCGGATGTCGGCGAGGTCGTCCGCCAGCGGCTCGGCGTCGCGCCGCTCCACCTCGGCGGCGTCCATGAAGGCCGCCCACAGGTCCCCGACCTTGCGCCGGACGGTGCCGCCGGCGGCGTCGGACGCCGCGGCCTGCTCGCACAGCGCGCGCACGTCGATCTCCGCCTGGTCGCGCAGCTCGTGGAAGGCGCCGTGCACGGCCCGGTCGGCCGGGATCTCGGTGCTCTCCATCCAGCGCGCGTTGACATGCAGGAACAGGTCGGCCTCCGGTCCGATCTCGTCGGACAGCGTGTCGACCTGGATTCCACTGTTCATGCATCCCCCTGGGCGGCGGGTGGGTGGGCCACGGCTCGCGCCGCGTCGGGACCGTCGGCCAGCAGAATACGGAAGCCGTCCTCGTCGAGGACAGGCACACCGAGCTGGACCGCCTTGTCGTGCTTGGAGCCGGGCGAGTCGCCAACCACCACGAAGTCGGTCTTTCGGGACACCGAGCCGGCCGCCTTGCCGCCGCGGGCGGTGATGGCCTCCTTGGACTCGTCCCGACTGAACGACGCGAGCGACCCGGTGACGACAACGGACAGTCCCGCCAGCGTGCGCGGGACGGAGTCGTCGACCTCGTCCTCCATCCGCACCCCCGCCCGGCGCCACTTGTCGACCACCTCGCGGTGCCAGTCCACCTCGAACCACTCGCGGACGGCGTCGGCGATGGTGGGTCCGACCCCGTCGACCTCGGCGAGCCGGTCCCGGTCCGCGGCCTCGATCGCGTCCAGGCTGCCGAGGGCGCGGGCCAGCGCCTGTGCCGCGGTCGGGCCGACGTGCCGGATGGACAGCGCCACCAGGACCCGCCACAGCGGCTGGGCCCGTCGCTCCCGGAGGTTGTCGAGCAGCCGCCGACCGTTCGCGGACAGCGTCCCGTCCTTGCGGGTGAACAGCGGAACGCGCAGCAGCGTCGGCTCGTCGAGGCCGAACAGGTCGCCCTCGTCGGTCAGCACCTCCGCCGCGAGCAGCTCCGAGGCCGCCTCGTAGCCGAGCACCTCGATGTCGAACGCCCCCCGGCCGGCGACGTGGAACAACCGCTCGCGCAGCTGCGCGGGACACGACCGGGCGTTGGGGCAGCGGATGTCGGCGTCCCCCTCCCTGGTCGGGGCCAGGGGCGTGCTGCACGACGGGCACTGTGTCGGCATCTCGAACCGTCGCTCGGTTCCGTCGCGCAGGGCCACCACCGGGCCGACGATCTCGGGGATCACGTCGCCGGCCTTGCGCAGCACCACCGTGTCTCCGATCAGCACGCCCTTGCGCTCGACCTCGGCGGCGTTGTGCAGGGTGGCCATCTCGACGGTGGAACCGGAGACGAGCACCGGCTCCATCACGCCGTAAGGGGTCACCCGGCCGGTCCGGCCGACGTTGACCCGGATGTCCAGCAGCCGGGTGTTGACCTCCTCGGGCGGGTACTTGTAGGCGATCGCCCAGCGTGGCGCCCGAGACGTCGAGCCCAGCCGGCGTTGCAGCTCGAACTGGTCGACCTTGACCACCACGCCGTCGATCTCGTGCTCGACGACATGCCGGTTCTCGCCGTAGTGGTCGATGTGGTCGAGCACGTCCTCGAGATCGGTGTAGACCCGGATCCGGTCGCTGACCGGCAGCCCCCAGGCAGCCAGCGCGGCGTACGCCTCGGACTGGCGCCGAGGGTCGAAGCCGTCCCGGGCACCGATCCCGTGGCACACCATCCGCAGTGGCCGGCGGGCGGTGACCCGCGGGTCCTTCTGCCGCAGCGAGCCGGCCGCGGAGTTCCGCGGGTTCGCGAACGGCGCCTTGCCCGCCGCCACCAGGTCGGCGTTCAGGTCGGCGAACGCCGCCACCGGGAAGTAGACCTCACCGCGCACCTCGAGCACCGCGGGCACCGGGTGCTCGTCGGTGCCGGTGAGCCGCCGCGGCACGCCCGTGATCGAGCGCACGTTGGGTGTCACGTCCTCGCCGACGCGGCCGTCACCACGGGTGGCGCCGCGGGTGAGCAGGCCCTCCTCGTAGAGCAGGTTGACGGCGACCCCGTCCACCTTGAGCTCGCAGCAGAACTCCGCACCGCTGCCACCCTCGCGCTCGACCCGGCGCAGCCAGGCGGCCATCTCGTCCCGGCTGAAGGCATTGTCGAGGCTGAGCATCCGCTCCCGATGCTGCACCGGCGCGAACAGGGTGGAGACCGGGGCGCCGACCTGCTGGCTGGGTGAGTCCGGCGTGCGCAGGTCCGGGTGCGCGTCCTCCAGCGCCTGCAGGTCGGCCATGACGGCGTCGTACTCGGCGTCGGACAGCGTCGGGTCGTCCAGGACGTGGTAGCGCCAGCGGGCCTCGTCCAGCCGCTCGGCCAGCTCGCGGTGCCGTTCGCGCGCCTCGGGAGGCGCGGCACGGGCGGGGGACTCGGCGCTCACCGCGACATCCTGCCCTCGACCCCCGACAGCCCGCGGGCCGTCTCGCGGGCCCGTTCGTAGGCTCGGGTGGCTGCCGGTTCCGACACGCCGGCCAGCCCGCAGGCCGGCGTGACGACGGTCCGCCCCGCGGTCTCGTGCGGGTCCAGCCCGAGCCGGTCGAACAGCCGCAGCAGGTCGTCCACGCCGGCGCCCGGGGTGCCGGTCAGGTCGAGTCCCGGCCACAGGTCGAGACCGTTCTCCAGCTCGGTCGCCAGCGGCTCCAGGTCCGCCGAAAGCAGCCGGGCGACGTCCAGCGACACGGCGCGGGCCCCCGCCGAGGCCAGCAACCGCACCGGGACGCCGGAGGCGCAGCAGTGCACCACCGGGACGGCACCCGCCGACTGCACCGCCGTCAGCACCTCGCCGAGCGCCGTCGCGGCATCGGCCGGCGAGACGCTGCGGTGCCGACCGAAACCGCTGGCGGTCGGCACCGCCGCGGCCAGCACCGCGGGCAGGGCCGGCTCGTCGACCTGGACGACGACGTCCGCGGCCGGGACCCGGCGGCGGACGTCCGCCACATGCTCGGCCGTCCCCGCGGCGAGCGACTGGGCGAGCTCGCGGCGGGCCCCGGCGTCGGCGAGCACCCGGTCCCCGCGCGGGCGCTCGACGGTGGCAGCCAGCGTCCAGGGGCCGGCCACCTGGACCTTGAGCCGACCTCGGTAGCCCTGGGTGAGCTCCTCCAGCACGTCCAGGTGCTGCGACAGCAACGACCGGGCACGGCGCTGGTCGAGCGACCCGCCGGCGCTGGTGATGTCGCCGCCGGTGAGCCGCCACCCGGCCGGCTGGAGGTCGGCGGCCAGCCCGACCAGCAGCCCGATCGCCCGGCCGACCAGCTCCGCGTGCACCCCGTGCTGCGGCAGCTCCGGCAGGTGCACCAGCTCAGCTCCGGCGTCGAGCGCACCCACCACGTAGGTCCGCACCGCGGCCCGGACGTCGCTGCCCGGGACCGACCCGACCCCGGTCCCCTGGGCGCTCACGCGGGCGCGCCCCGGAAGGTGCGGGAGATGGTCGCGCCGCCCACCACCCGGGTGTCGTCGTAGACCACCACGGTCTGCCCGGGGGCGACACCGTGGACCGGACGGTCGAGGTCGACGCGGACGCCGCCGGCGCGCAGGTCGACGCGCCCCGGCACCGGCGCCCCGTGCGCGCGCAGCTGCGCGGTGCAGGTCGCCGGGCCCTCTCGCACGTCCGGCGCCGGGCCGCACCAGCGTGGCCGAACCGCCTCCACCGCGGCGACGGCCAGGGCGTCGTGCCCACCCACCGTGACCCGGCCGGTCACCGGCTCGACGTCCAGCACGTACCGCGGCCGGCCGTCCGCAGCCGGGCTGGCGATGCCGAGCCCGCGACGCTGGCCGACGGTGAACGCGTAGGCACCCTCGTGCCCGCCGAGCCGCTCGCCCGACTGGCTCACGACGTCACCCGGCCGCGGCCCCAGACGGCGGCGCAGGAAGCCCGCGGTGTCTCCGTCGGCGATGAAGCAGACGTCGTGGCTGTCCGGCTTCTCCGCGACCGTCAGGCCGCGGTCCTGCGCCTCGGCCCGCACGTCGGACTTGACGGTGTCGCCCAGCGGGAACCGGGCGTGCGCCAGCTCGCGCGCCGTGAGCACCGCCAGGACGTAGGACTGGTCCTTGGCCGGGTCCGCGGCCCGGTGCAGCTCGGGTCCGTGTGGACCGGGTCGGACCTGCGCGTAGTGCCCGGTGACGACCTCGTCGAAGCCGAGTGCCAGCGCGCGGTCCAGCACGGCGGCGAACTTGATCCGCTCGTTGCAGCGGACACACGGGTTCGGCGTCCGGCCGGCGGCGTACTCGTCCACGAAGTCGTCGACCACGTCCCGGGCGAACCGATCGGACATGTCCCAGACGTAGAACGGGATCCCGAGCACGTCGGCCGCCCGCCGGGCGTCGCGAGCGTCCTCCACGGTGCAGCAGCCGCGGGCACCGGTCCGGTACGACTGCGGGTTGCGAGACAGCGCGAGGTGCACGCCGGTGACGTCGTGGCCGGCGTCGACCGCCCGCGCCGCGGCGACGGCGGAGTCGACACCACCGGACATCGCGGCGAGCACCCGCACGTCAGCCCCTCCCCACGGCCAGCGCGGCCCGGGCCCGCTCGACGACCGGTCCGATCGCCGCCGCGAGCGCGGCCACGTCGGCAGCCGTGCTGGTGTGGCCCAGGCTGAACCGCAGCGAGCCACTGGCGGCCGCGTCGTCTCGCCCCATGGCCAGCAGGACATGGCTGGGCTGCGGGACGCCGGCGGTGCAGGCCGAGCCGGTGGAGCACTCGACGCCCTGCGCGTCCAGCAGCATCAGCAGGGCGTCCCCGTCGCAACCGGGGAAGGTGAGGTGCGCGATGCCGGGGGCGCGGCGGTCCGGCCCCGCGTCGGTGGGCGGCCCGTTCAGCACGACGTCCGGCACCGCCGCCCGCACCCGCTCGACCAGGTCCACCCGCAACGCCGCGAGCCGTCGCGCCTGAGTCTCGCGGCGGGCGACGGCCAGCTCGACGGCGACGGCGAAGGCGCAGACGCCGGGCACGTCCGTGGTGCCGGAGCGCAGCTCCCGCTCCTGGCCACCGCCGTGCAGCAACGGCACCAGGTCGAGGTCCCGGCGGACGAGCAGCGCCCCCACTCCGACCGGCCCGCCGACCTTGTGTCCGCTGATGCTCAGCGCGTCCACCCCGACCGCGCCGAAGTCCACCGGCAGCTGCCCGATCGCCTGGACCGCGTCGGTGTGCATGGGGACGCCGTGCTCGTGCGCGACGGCGGCCAGCTCGGCGACCGGCTGCACCGTCCCGACCTCGTTGTTCACCCACATGCACGACACCAGGGCGACGTCGGCGGCCGACCGGGCGAGCGCGAGGGCGAGCCGGTCCGGTCGCAGCACCCCGTCGGGGTCGACGTCGAGCAGCTCGACCTCCGCACCCTGCTGCGCGGCGAGCCAGTGCACCGAGTCGAGGAGCGCATGGTGCTCCACCGCGCTGGTGAGCACCCGGCTGCGGCCGCCGGCCCGGCCGGTCCAGTAGCCGCCCTTGACGGCCAGGTTGTCCGCCTCGGTCCCACCACCGGTGAAGATCACCTCGCTCGGGCGGGCGCCGACCGCGGCCGCGAGGCGCTCGCGGGCCTCCTCGACGAAGCGGCGGGCGCGTCGTCCCGAGCCGTGCAGCGACGAGGCGTTGCCCACCTCTGCCGCCCGCTGCTGCAGCTCGGCGACGGCGTCGGGAACCATCGGCGTGGTCGCCGCGTGGTCGAGGTAGTGCGGGTGCAGCCGCTGGGACGGGGACATCGCTGATCAGCCTAGTCAGCGCGGCGGCACCGCCGGCCGGGCGTCCCGCTAGGTTTCCGGACATGTCCGACGATGCGCTCCGCAGCACCGTCGAGGGCGCCGAGCTGGTCTTCCGGCTGGCCGACCCGGACGACGAGCTGACCGACGTCCGGCTCTGGCAGGACCTCGGCCTGCCGGCGGACGTGCTGGGTCTGGAGCGGGTCGACGGCGGGTGGGAGCTGCGCCTGCCCCGGCCGACCGTGCACCGGATGGAGTACCTGTTCGAGCTGAGCGGCCGGGACGGTGCTCGCCGCACCGCCACCGACCCGACCAACCCGCGCCTGGTCGACGGTGCCTTCGGAGCGCACTCGGTGCTCGAGCTGCCCGGCTACGTGGCTCCGGCGTGGCTCGACGTGCAGCCGGTCGACGCCCGGATCGAACCGCTCACCGTCGGCGGCACGACGCTCGGCGACGTCTCCGTCCAGGTGTGGTCGCCGGCGGACACCGGGCCTGCGGATCCGCTGCCGCTGCTGCTGGCACACGACGGGCCGGAGCTGGTCGCCTACGCCGCCCTCGACCGGTTCATCGGGGCGATGGTCGCGGCGGGCGAGCTGCCCCGGATGCGGCTGGCCCTCGTCGAGCCGGGAGAACGGAACGTCTGGTACTCCGCCGACCTCGACTACGCCGCCGCGCTGACCCACCGGGTGCTCCCGGCCGTTCGCGACCGCTACGCCTGCGCGCCGGACGTCGTGCTGGCCGGTGCCAGCCTCGGCGGGCTGGCCGCGCTGCACGCGGAGTGGGCGCACCCCGGCACCTTCGCCGGCCTGCTCTGCCAGTCCGGCTCGTTCTTCACCGAGGAGACCGACCCGCAGGAGGTCGACTTCAGCGGCTTCACCGCTGTCAGCAGCTTCGTGCAGCGGGTGCTCCGCGCCGAGACTCCGCCGTCCCTGCCCTTCGTGTCGCTCACCTGCGGGTCGGTCGAGGAGAACGTGCACAACAACCGGGTGCTGGCGGCGCGGCTCGACGCGCTCGGGATCGAGGTCTCGTACGCCGAGCACCCGGACGTCCACAGCTACACCTCCTGGCGGGACGTGCTCGACCCGCACCTGACCGCCCTGCTGCAACGGGTCTGGGGCTGACGTGCAGCGCGAGCAGGTGGAGCTGGCCGCACCCGGTCTGGACCGGTCGGGGACCGTCATCCGCTACGGCCACTGGGGCCGACCGGTGGTGGTCTTCCCCAGCGAGCGGGGCCGGGCCTGGGACTACGAGGCGAACGGGATGGTGGAGGCGGTCGCCCCGCTGATCGAGGCCGGCCGGGTCAAGCTGTACTGCGTGGACTCGTTCGACCACCTCAGCTGGTCCGACCGCTCCCTGCCGATCGAGGAGCGAGCCCGCCGGCACGAGCACTACCAGGCGTGGGTGTGCGACGAGGTGGTTCCCGCGATCGGCCGGGACACTCCCGGAGCGACCGACGCGCTGCTGACCGGGTGCAGCCTCGGCGCCTTCCACGCGCTCAACCTGGCACTCAAGCGGGCCGACCTGTTCCCGGTGGCGATCTGCCAGTCCGGCAACTACGACCCGGCCGAGTGGCACGCCTGGGGCGAGCGGTCCGACGCGGCCTACTTCAACAACCCGACCGACTACGTCCCGCAGCTCGGCGGGGAGCACCTGCAGTGGCTCCGCCGTCGCCTCACGGTGGTCCTCGTCGTGGGCCAGGGCGCGTGGGAGACCGATCCGACCGGGTCGCTGCCGTCGGCTCGGCGGATGGCCGGGCTGCTGCAGGATCAGGCGATCCGCTGCGAGCTGGACGAGTGGGGTCACGACGCCGCCCACGACTGGCCCTGGTGGCAGCGGCAGATCGCGCACCATCTCCCCCGCTTCTGCTGACCCTCGATACGGTGCGCGCGTGTCCGACACCGCTGCGACCTCGCGTCACCTGATCGGCCTGCTCCTCGGCGCCGAGGAGGACTGGCCGCGCGCGTTCGAGCAGATCCTGCACCGGGTCGGCCCGATCGTCGACGGCGCGGGACGCCGGCACGAGGTGGACGTCGAGCGGCTCACCGTCGAGCCGTTCGACCTGGCCGACCCGGTGCGGACCGACCTCGTGATCGACCGCCTGGCGCACTGGTACTACCACCCGCGGGAGTGGCTGAAGAAGGCCGCGCTGATGGACGACACCTACCTGCTGAACTCGCCGTTCACGTTCCAGTCGATGGAGAAGCACAGCGCCTACTGCGCCATGCTCCGGCTCGGACTGAAGATCCCACGAACCGTGCTGGTGCCGTACAAGAACCCGGTCGACAACGCCCGGTGGGCGTACACGTCGGCGCGCTACAACCGATCGTTCGACCTCGACGCCATCGCCGACGACCTCGGCTACCCGATGTACATGAAGCCGTTCGACGGAGGCGGCTGGCGCGGCGTGTCACGGATCGAGAACCGTGCCGACCTGCACCGGGCCTACGACGAGTCCGGCGAGATGCTGATGCACCTACAGGCAACCGTCGACTACGACGTCTTCGCCCGCGCCCTGTCCATCGGACCGGAGACGATGGTGATGGACTTCCGGCCGGAGCAGCCGATGCACGACCGGTACGCGGTGTCGCACGGCTTCTTGTCACCGGTCGGCGGCGAGCAGTGCGTGGCCGTCAGCCGGGTGGTGAACGCGTTCTTCGGCTGGGAGTTCAACTCCGCCGAGATGCTCGTCAAGGGCGACCAGGTGCACCCGATCGACTACGCCAACGCCTGCCCGGACGTGGCCGTGACCTCGCTGCACTACTACTTCCCGTGGGCCATGACCGCGCTGGTGCGCTGGTCGCTGTTCTGCCTGGTGACCGGTCGCCGCTCCGGCGTCGACCTGCGCACCAGGGAGTACTTCGCCATCGCCGACGACGACAGCCTCGACCACGACGCCAAGCTCCGGGAGTATCTGCGACTGGCCGATGCCTACTTCACCACCGAGCCGTACTGGGAGTGGTGCGCCGAGCACCTGCCGCACCTGGACGAGCAGGTGCTGGAGTGGGTCTCCGGACCCGACTTCGACCGGCTGCTGCGCGAGACGGTGGCCAGCACCTACCCCGCGCCCGAGCACGAACGGTTCCTCGCGCACTTCCGCGGCCTGATCGACCTCTGGGTGACCGACCGCACCGCGGCCCTGGCCTGACCGCCGCGGCCGGACTGCTCAGCCCTTGCGGCGCTGGATCTCCTCGGTCGCCCCTGGCAGCACGGTCTTCAGATCGCCGACGACGCCGAAGTCGACGAGCTCGAAGATCGGCGCCTCCTCGTCCTTGTTCACCGCGACGATCGTCTTCGAGGTCTGCATCCCGGCGCGGTGCTGGATGGCGCCGGAGATCCCGCAGGCGACGTACAGCTGCGGAGACACCGTCTTGCCGGTCTGGCCGACCTGGTACGAGTGCGGATACCACCCGGAGTCCACCGCGGCCCTGGATGCTCCGACCGCCGCGCCGAGGGAGTCGGCGAAGGCCTCCACCTCGGTGAAGTCACCGCCCGTCCCCCGCCCACCCGAGACCACCATCGACGCCTCGGTCAGCTCCGGGCGGCCGGTGGTCTTGCGGTCCTCCCGGCCGGTGATCCGCGCGCCGCGGGCGGCGTCGGTGACGGTGGTCTCGACGGTCTCCTCGACGCCGGCACCGGGCACCTGCTCCGGAGTCACCGCGTTCGGCTTGACGACGATGATCGGCGTCCCCCGGGTGACGGTGGCGGTCACCGTGTAGTTGCCCGCGAAGACGGCCTGCGTAGTGATCGGGCCGTCGGCACCGGCAGCCACGTCGACGGCGTCGGTGATGATGCCCGACTCGGTGCGGACCGCGAGCCGGCCGGCCACCTCGCGCGCCTCGGAACCTGCCGGTACGAGCACGGCGGCGGGGCCTACCTTCTGCACCAGGGCGGTCAGTGCGTCGACCTTCGGGGCCACCAGGTAGTCGGTCAGGTCGGCCCCCTGCAGGACGTAGATCTTCTCCGCCCCGTGGGCCGTCAACGCCTCCCGCGCGGTGTCGAGACCGGCGCCGATGAAGACCGCGGAGGGCTCGCCGAGCCGGCGGGCGAAGGTCAACAGCTCCGCGGTCGTCTTGCGCACGGCGCCGTCGACATGGTCGACGAGGACGAGGATCTCGCTCATGGCAGGGCTCTCTCTCAGACGAACTTCTGGCCGGCGAGGAAGCCGGCCAGCTCGCGGCCGCCGTTGCCGTCCTCGTCGCGGACCACCGTCCCCTTCGCCCGGGGCGGGCGGGCCTCGAAGCCGAGCACCTGCGTCCAGGCCGCGGACAGCCCGACCTGGTCGGGCCCGAGCCCGAGGTCGGCCAGCGACCAGGTCTGCACCGGCTTCTTCTTGGCCGCCATGATCCCCTTGAAGGACGGATAGCGGGGCTCGTTGATGTGGTCGGTGACGCTCACCAGCACCGGCAGGGACGCCTCGACGGTCTCGGTCGCGAGGTCGCCGTCTCGACGCACGGTCACCGTGCCGTCGGCGGAGGTGAGATGCGACGCGTAGGTGACCGCGGGCAGGCCGAGTCGCTCCGCGAGCATCGCCGGGACCACGCCCATGGCACCGTCGGTCGACGACATCCCGCAGAAGACCACGTCGACCGGCCCCCCGTCGGCGGCGATCCGCTCGACCGCGCGGGCCAGCACCAACGACGTGGCCGGCGCGTCGGACCCGTGGATGGCGTCGTCGACGACGTGCACCGCCGCGTGGGCGCCCATCTGCAGCGCCTTGCGCGCGGCGTCCAGCGCGAGGTCCGGGCCGACGGTCAGCACCACGACCTCACCGTCGTCACCGGCGAGCTTGAGGGCTTCCTCGATCGGGTACTCGTCGAGCTCGGAGAGCAGCCCGTCGACCCCGCCGCGATCCACCGTGTTGTCCGCGGGGTCGAAGGACCGGTTGCCGGTCGCGTCCGGCACGTGCTTCACACACACGACGATCCTCATGCGTTGCTCATGCCCGGGGGGCCTCCTCGTCGACGGAGTACGTGCGACCGGAGGCTACCTGGCAGGGTCAGGGCCGGATGATGCGGTCGAGGATCCGGCCGGCGACCAGGTACGCCAGGGCGGCAAGCCCCCAGTTGACCAGAATCTCCTTGGTCCGGCCGTCCTTGCCGTCGAAGGAGAAGATGCTGCCGAACGGGCCGTCGAGCGTGCGCGCCGTGTCGTTGATGAAGGCGACGATCGGGTTGCCGTTGTTGGTGGTGTCACGGAGCGCGGCGAGCAGCGCGCCGACCGCGAGCACGAGCGCGCAGAGGACCGCGATCAGCCAGACCACCGACGCGACCCGGTTGCGCACCGCGGTGACACCCTCGGAGACCTGGGTGCCGATGCCGCGGCCGGACTCCTTGTCCGACTTCGCCGCGCCGCCGGTCTTCTCGGGGCCGGACTTGTCCGTGTCTGGCGTGGCGGTGGCGGGCTTGTCAGTGTCTGACTTGGCGGTGTCGGGCTGGTCGGTGTCGGGCTGGTCGGTGTCTGCCTGCTCGGCGCCGCTCGCGCCGTCGGCGTCAGCCCGGTGGGCGCGGCGGGCACCGCGCCCGACGGCCCGCGCCTGCATCCGTTCCGACTCGTCGTCGGTGTGCCGACGAGCTCCGCGGACGACGCTGTCGTCGGTGTCCGGGCGGGTGTCTCCGGCGGCCGACCCCGACGTCCTCCGGTCACTCACGGTCATGCCCCATTCCCTCCCGACCCCAGCCCCCAGCCCGGGTCGCACCCCCGCGACCTTACTCGTACGCCCTGGTAACGAGCCATCGTCGGCAAGGTCACGCATGGCGTGGCCGGGGTGTCGTGGTCGCCGGGCGCCCCCGCGGCGAACCGACCACGCTCATCGGCCGGCGAACCTCGCCTTGCCCGGGCCTCTCTCGACGAACGACGCCATGCCGGTGCTGCGGTCCTCGGTGGCGAACAGCGCCGCGAACTGCTGCCGCTCGATCTCCAGCCCGGTGGCCAGGTCGGTCTCGAGACCGTGATCGATCGCCTGCTTCGCCGCGCGCAGCGCGAACGCCGGGCCGTTGGCGAACTGCCCGGCCCACTCGCGCGCGGTGCCGTACACGTCGGCGGCGGGGACCACGGTGTCGACCAGGCCGATCTGCAGCGCCTCGGAGGCGGAGACGAAACGCCCGGTGAAGATGATGTCCTTGGCCCGGCTCGGGCCCACCAGCCGAGCCAGCCGCTGGGTGCCCCCGGCCCCCGGGATGATGCCCAGCAGGATCTCCGGCTGCCCGACCTGGGCGTCGTCGGCGCAGACTCTGACGTCGGCGCACAGCGCCAGCTCGAGCCCACCACCGAGGGCGTATCCGGTGACGGCGGCCACGACCGGCTTCGGGATGGCCGCCACCGCGCTGAACGCCGACTGCAGCCGCCCGGAGTGCGTGACCATGTCGGTGTACGACATGGCATTCATCTCCTTGACGTCCGCACCGGCGGCGAAGACCTTCTCGCCGCCGTAGATCACCACGGCCCGCACGTCGTCCCGCCCCGCGGCCTCGGCGGCGGCGGCGCGGATCTCCTCCTGCATCGCGGCGTCCAGCGCGTTCATCTTCGGCCGGTCGAGCCGCATCGTGGCGACCGCGTCGTCGACATCGAGGCGTACGAGCATCCGGCGAGCGTAGTGCAGGCACAATGACCCCTCGTGACCCCCGCGCTCGGTGCCCGCCCAGGCCCCGACGGCACCACCTTCGCCGTGTGGGCGCCGGACGCCAGCGCGGTCGAGCTGTGCCTGCTGGACGACGAGGACCGCGAGTGCCGGCTGCCCATGCAGGGGCCGCAACTCGGCGTCTGGCAGCTGCCCGTCCCCGGAGTGGGCGCCGGGCTGCGGTACGGCTATCGGGCCGACGGGCCGCGGGACCAGGCAGCCGGGCACTGCTTCAACCCGAACCGGCTGCTGCTCGACCCGTACGCCCGAGCCGTCAGCGGTGAGCTGGATCCGAGCGGCTTCCCCGACTGGACCGACGACTCCGGGTCGCACGTCGGTTGGTCGGTCGTGGTCGACGACCATTACGACTGGGCCGGCGACGCCCCGCCGCGCACGCCGTGGGCCGACACCGTGGTCTACGAGGCGCACGTGCGCGGGCTGACGATGCAGCACCCGGACGTGCCGGAGCCGCTCCGGGGGACCTACGCAGGCCTCGCGCACCCCGCGACGGTGGAGACGCTCCGGGCGCTCGGCGTCACCGCCGTGGAGCTGCTCCCGGTGCACCACTTCGTCAGCGAGCCGGCGCTGACGCAGAGGGGTCTGGTCAACTACTGGGGCTACAACTCGCTGGGCTTCTTCGCACCGCACTCCGGCTACTCCGCGTCCGGGGACCGCGGTGGCCAGGTCACCGAGTTCAAGCACCTGGTCAAGACGCTGCACCGCGCCGGGATCGAGGTCCTGCTCGACGTCGTCTACAACCACACCGCGGAGGGCGGCGCCGATGGCCACACACTCTGCCTGCGCGGGCTCGCCGACGGTGCGTACTACCGGCGCCGCCCGGACGGCCGCTACGACGACCTGACCGGCTGCGGCAACACGCTGGCCGTGGCGCATCCCGCCGCCCTGCGTCTGGTGACCGACTCGTTGCGCTACTGGGTGCAGCAGATGCATGTCGACGGCTTCCGCTTCGACCTCGCCTCCGCGCTGGCCCGCTCGGACTCGGGCCGCCCGGACCCGCGCAGCGGGCTGCTGGCGGCGATCGGTCAGGACCCCGTGCTGCGTCAGGTGAAGCTGGTCGCCGAGCCGTGGGACGCCACCCCCGAGGGCTACCTGGTCGGCGGGTTCCCGCCGCCCTGGACCGAGTGGAACGACCGTTACCGGGACACGGTCCGGGACTTCTGGCGGCTGCGCTCCGGCGGCGTCCGGGACCTCGCCTACCGGCTGTCCGGCTCGACCGACCTCTACCGGGACGACGGCCACGCCCCGTTCGCCTCGATCAACCACGTCACCTCGCACGACGGCTTCACCCTGCGCGACCTCGTGTCGTACGAGCTGCGGCACAACGCGGCCAACGGCGAGGAGGGCCGGGACGGCCATGCCGACAACCGGTCCTGGAACTGCGGGGTCGAGGGCGAGACCGACGACGTCGACGTGGTCGAGCTGCGCCGGCGGCAGGCGGCCAACCTGTTGGGCACCCTGCTGCTGTCCACCGGGGTGCCGATGCTGACCGCGGGTGACGAGCGCGGCCGGACCCAGCAGGGCAACAACAACGCCTACTGCCACGACGGCCCGCTGACCTGGGTGGACTGGCAGGCCGACCCCGCGTGGGCGCACCTGACCGTCCTGACCACACGGCTGCTGGCTCTCCGGCGCGAGCACTCCGTGCTGCGCACCCGACGTCCCGGCGACCTGACCTGGCTGCACCCGACCGGACGGTCGATGCGAGACGAGGACTGGTTCGACGACTCGCTGGCGACGCTCGGTCTGCTGCTCGACGGCGCGGCGCACGCCGACCGCTCGTTCCTGCTCTGGCTGCATGCGGCGCCGACCGAGCTGACGGTTCCCGCTCCGGGACCCGGCGCCTGGGAGCCGCTGGTCGCCACCGCGGGCGAGCCGGTCCCGCCCACCGTCGAGGCCGCAGCGGAGCTGGTCCTGCCGGGTCGGTCGCTGCTGCTGCTCGGGTCCGCCGGTCAGCCGGGCGGGTCGGGCCAGGCGACGAGCCCCAGCTCGGCCGGGCTGCTCAGCAGCTCGTGGCAGGGCAGCACCCGGACGGTGTAGCCGAACGGTCCCGTGGTCTCCAGCTTCAGCTCCCCGGAGAAGCGGTGCCGACCGGCCTCGTAGGACTCGGCATGGGCGAGGACTGCTGCCTGGGTGCGTTCCAGGGCGTCGTCGTCACGTGCGGTGCCGTGCACCACCTCGATCTGGACGTCCGCGGGGGTCAGCTCGTCGAGATCGACCCACACCTGCAACGCGAGCGTGGACCCGACCTCGGGCGCGTCACCGATGCCGGAGGCCTCCACGTGCTCGACGCGGACATGCGGCCAGCCCGTGCGTACCCGGCGCTTCCACCCCGCCAGCTCGACGGCCTGGCCCGGGTCGGCGCGCAGCCCGCGGGCCGAGCGGGCGGCGGGGGCGTACAGCTCGAGCACGTAGTCCCGGAGCATCCGGGTGGCCAGCACCTTCGGCCCGAGCGATGCCAGCGTGTGCCGGACCATCTCCAGCCACCGGCTGGGAGTGCCGGTGTCGTCGACGCCGTAGAACCGGGGGGCGACCTCGTTCTCCACCAGGTCGTAGAGCGCGCGAGCCTCGATGTCGTCCCTGCGGTCGGGGTCGTCGATCCCGTCCGCCGACGGGATCGCCCAGCCGTTCGAGCCGTCGAACCACTCGTCCCACCAGCCGTCGAGGATGGACAGGTTCAGCCCGCCGTTCAGGGCCGCCTTCATGCCCGAGGTGCCGCAGGCCTCGTACGGGCGCAGCGGGTTGTTCAGCCAGACGTCACAGCCCGGATAGAGCGGCTGGGCCATCGTGATGTCGTAGTCGGGGAGGAACACGATCCGGTGCCGCACCTGCGGGTCGTCGGCGAACCGGACGATCTCCTGGATGAGCTGCTTGCCGCCGTCGTCGGCGGGATGGGACTTGCCGGCGATGACCAGCTGGACCGGACGCTCGGGGTGCAGCAGCAGGGAGCGCAACCGCTCCGTGTCGCGCAGCATCAACGTGAGTCGTTTGTACGACGGCACCCGGCGGGCGAAGCCGATCGTCAGGACGTCGGGGTCCAGCACCGAGTCGACCCAGGCCAGCTCGGCCGGGGTGTGCCCGCGATGCAGCATCGACGCGCGCAGCCGGCGGCGGACGTCGGCGACCAGCCGGGCCCGCAGCGCGCGCTTGGTCGACCAGATGACGTCCCCCGGGATCTGGTCGACGGCCGCGAACGCCTCGGGGCCGTCGCTGTCCGCCAGCGCCATCGCCTCCGGCGCCAGCCAGGTCGGGGCGTGCACGCCGTTGGTGATCGAGCTGATCGGCACGTCAACGGCGTCAAAGCCCGGCCACAGGCCGGCGAACATGCCCCGGCTGACCTCGCCGTGCAGCAGGCTCACCCCGTTCGCGCGCTGCGCCAGCCGCAGTCCCATCACCGCCATGTTGAACACGCCGCGGTCGCCGCCGGGGTACGACTCCGCACCCAGGGCGAGGATCCGCTCCACCGGGACGCCGTCGCAGGCGTTGTCACCACCGAAGTGCTGCTCCACGAGCTCGCGCGGGAACCGGTCGATCCCCGCCGGGACCGGCGTGTGCGTGGTGAACACGGTGCCGGCCCGGACGGTCTCGAGGGCGGCGTCGAAGTCCTGGCCCCGACCCTCGGTGAGCTCGCGGATCCGTTCCAGCCCGAGGAATCCGGCGTGCCCCTCGTTGCAGTGGTAGACCTCGGGCTCGGGGCCGCCGGTGATCCTGGCGTACGCGCGCAGCGCCCGGACCCCGCCGATGCCGAGCAGCATCTCCTGCAGCAGCCGGTGCTCCGGACCACCGCCGTACAGCCGGTCGGTGACGTCGGGCCCGAGGCCGTCGTTCAGGGTGACGTCGGAGTCGAGCAGCAGCAGCGGAACCCTGCCCACCTCGGCGACCCACACCCGTGCCGTCAGCTGCTTGCCGTCGGGCAGGCCGACCTGCACGTGCGGGACCGTGCCGTCGGCTTCGCGCAGCAGCGTCAGCGGCAGGCCGTCGGGGTCGTTGACCGGGTAGCGCTCCTCCTGCCAGCCCTCGGGAGACAGCGACTGGCGGAAGTAGCCGTGCCGGTAGAACAGCCCCACCGCGACGAGCGGCACGCCCATGTCGCTGCCCGCTTTTAGGTGGTCGCCGGCCAGGATGCCGAGCCCGCCGGAGTACTGCGGCAGGACGCCGGTGATGCCGAACTCGGCGGAGAAGTAGGCGATCGCCCGAGGCCCCTCGGCGCCGACGGACTCGGAGCGCTGGTACCAGCGGGGGCCGGTGAGGTAGTCGTCGAGGTCGGCGTGCGCGGCCGCGAGCCGCTGCAGGAACGCCTGGTCCGCGGACAGCCGGTCCAGCCGTTCGGTCGACAGCGAGCCCAGCAGCCGGACGGGGTCCTGCCCGGTCCGCTCCCACAGCGCCGGGTCGATCGCGGCGAACAGCTCCTGCGTCGCCGGATGCCACGACCAGCGAAGGTTGGTCGCGAGGTCGCCGAGTGGCCGCAGGGCCGCGGGCAGGACGGGGCGGACGGTGAACCGTCGGATGGCACGCACCGCATGACGGTACAGGTGCCGGCGCCCGCTCTCGCGCGCACTTCCCGGTTGGGCGTATCCCCCGCACTCTCGCTAGGTTGACGACGGTGATCCCGCGTATCCCCATCATGGACGTCACGCCTGTCGCGGAGGGTGGCAGGTACCCGGTCAAGGCGGTGGTCGGCGAGACCTTCTCGGTGCAGGCGACCGTCTTCCGGGAGGGCCACGACGCGCTCGGGGCCGACGTCGTCCTCACCGCGCCCGACGGCGCGGACCGTCCTCCCGTCCCGATGCGACCGGTCGGGCCGGCCGTCCCCGACCGGTGGACCGCCGACGTCTCGGCGGACGAGGTGGGCGACTGGACCTTCCGGGTCCAGTCGTGGAGCCACCCGTACGCCACCTGGGAGCACGACGCGGTGATCAAGGTCGAGGCCGGGGTGGACGTCGAGCTGATGCTGGTCGAGGGGGCGCTCGTCCTCGAGCGGGCCGCAGCGGCCCTGCCCGGCTCGCGGACCGCCTCGGGTCGCCACCGCCGGCAGGTGCTGCTGGACGCGGTCACGGCGCTGCGAGACGCCACCCGGCCGGTCCCGGCCCGGCTGTCGGCCGGCACCTCTCCGGAGGTGCAGGAGGTGCTGGCGGCGAACCCGCTCCGGGACCTGGTCGACCACAGCCCGGCCCGGCCGCTGCAGGTGGACCGGCGGCGCGCGCTGGTCGGCTCCTGGTACGAGTTCTTCCCCCGCTCCGAGGGGGCTCGGCAGGAGGCCGACGGCGCCGTCGTGTCCGGCACCCTGCGCACCGCCGCCGAACGACTGCCGGCGGTGGCCGCGATGGGCTTCGACGTGATCTACCTGCCGCCCATCCATCCGATCGGCCGGGTGAACCGCAAGGGCCGCAACAACACCCTGGACCCGACCCCGGACGACGTCGGCTCGCCGTGGGCGATCGGCTCCGACGACGGTGGACACGACGCCGTGCACCCCGAGCTGGGCACGCTGGCCGACTTCGACCGGTTCGTCGCCCGGGCGTCCGACGCGGGCCTCGAGGTGGCGCTCGACCTGGCCCTGCAGTGCGCTCCGGACCACCCCTGGGTCAAGGAGCACCCGGAGTGGTTCACGACCCGGGCAGACGGGACCATCGCGTACGCAGAGAACCCGCCGAAGAAGTACCAGGACATCTACCCGCTCAACTTCGACAACGACCCCGAGGGGCTGTACGCCGAGGTGCTGCGGGTGGTGCGGCACTGGATGGCGCACGGCGTCCGGATCTTCCGCGTGGACAACCCGCACACCAAGCCGGTGGCGTTCTGGGAGCGGCTGTTCACCGAGATCCGGCGCACCGACCCGGACGTGGTGTTCCTGTCCGAGGCGTTCACCAAGCCGGCGATGATGCGCGGGCTCGGCACCGTCGGCTTCCACCAGAGCTACACCTACTTCACCTGGCGAAACGAGAAGGCCGGCATCGAGGACTACCTGATCGAGCTGGCCCGGGAGACGGCGCACGTGCTGCGCCCGAACTTCTTCGTCAACACCCCGGACATCCTCAGCACCTACCTGCAGTACGGCGGCCCGGCGTCGTTCAAGGTGCGCGCGGTGCTGGCGGCGACCGGGTCACCGTCCTGGGGGGTCTACGCCGGCTACGAGCTCTACGAGCACGTCGCGGTCCGCCCGGGCAGCGAGGAGTACCTCGACTCGGAGAAGTACCAGATCCGGGTGCGGGACTGGGCCGCCGCCGAGGCGGAGGGCCGCAGCCTGGCGCCGTACCTCGCCCGGCTGAACGCGATCCGCAGCACCCATCCGGCGCTCCAGCAGCTCCGCGACCTCACCGTGCACCGCACCGACCACGACCGGATCGTGTGCTTCTCCAAGCGGGCGCCGGAGCCCGTGGCGGGTGGCGGCGCCCCCGGTCCCGACATCGTGCTCGTGGTGCTCAACGTCGACCCGCACGCGGCGCACGAGACCGTGGTCCACCTGGACATGCCGGCGCTCGGGCTGGACTGGCAGGACACCTTCGAGGTGCACGACGAGCTCACCGACCAGGCCTGGCACTGGGGCGAGCACAACTACGTGCGACTGGACCCCTCGGTCGAGCCCGCGCACGTCCTGCACCTGCGAGCTTCCGCCCGGTGAGCCCGTTGCAGGAGTCCGACCGCGACTGGTTCAAGCGCGCGGTCTTCTACGAGGTGCTGGTCCGCTCGTTCAAGGACTCGTCCGGTGACGGCGTCGGTGACCTCCTCGGCCTGACCGAGAAGCTCGACTACCTCGCCTGGCTCGGGGTGGACTGCCTGTGGCTGCCGCCGTTCTTCCCCTCACCGCTGCGCGACGGGGGCTACGACATCGCGCACTACACCGACGTCGCCGACGACATCGGGACGGTGGACGACTTCCAGACCTTCCTGGACGCCGCGCACGAGCGCGGCATCCGCGTGATCGTCGACTTCGTCATGAACCACACGTCGGACCAGCACCCCTGGTTCCAGGCGTCCCGGCTGGATCCGGACGGTCCGTACGGCGACTTCTACGTCTGGTCCGACACCGACGAGCTGTACAAGGACGCCCGGATCATCTTCGTCGACACGGAGACGTCCAACTGGACCTGGGACCCGGTGCGCGGCCAGTACTTCTGGCACCGGTTCTACGGCCACCAGCCGGACCTGAACTTCGACAACCCGAACGTGCACGAGGCGATCCTCGAGGCCCTCGACTTCTGGCTGGACCTCGGCATCGACGGCTTCCGGCTGGACGCCGTCCCGTACCTCTACGAGCGTGAGGGCACCAACGGGGAGAACCTCCCCGAGACGCACGCCTTCCTGCGCCGGGTCCGCACGCACGTCGACGAGAACTATCCGGGTCGGGTGCTGCTCGCGGAGGCCAACCAGTGGCCCGCCGACGTCGTCGACTACTTCGGCGACTTCTCCAAGGGCGGCGACGAGTGCCACATGTGCTTCCACTTCCCGGTGATGCCCCGCCTGTTCATGGCGGTGCGGCGGGAGTCGCGCTGGCCGATCTCCGAGATCCTCGAGCAGACCCCGCCGATCCCCGAGCACGCCCAGTGGGGGATCTTCCTGCGCAACCACGACGAGCTGACCCTCGAGATGGTCACCGACGAGGACCGCGACTACATGTGGGCCGAGTACGCCACCGACCCGCGGATGAAGGCGAACATCGGCATCCGCCGCCGGCTCGCTCCGCTCCTGGACAACGACATCAACCGGATGGAGCTGTTCACCGCGCTGCTGCTGTCGCTGCCCGGATCGCCGGTCCTGTACTACGGCGACGAGATCGGCATGGGCGACAACATCTGGCTGGGCGACCGGGACGGCGTCCGCACGCCGATGCAGTGGACGCCGGACCGCAACGGAGGCTTCTCCACGGCCAACCCCGGCCGGCTGCACCTGCCGTTGATCATGGACCACGTGTTCGGCTACCAGGCCGTCAACGTGGAGGCCGAGCTGGAGAACGGCTCGTCGCTGCTGCACTGGACCCGACGGATGATCCACATCCGCAGGGAGCACCCGACGTTCGGGCTCGGCACGTTCACCGACCTCGGCGGCAGCAATCCGTCGGTGCTGGCATACCTGCGCGAGTTCGGGGACGACGTCGTGCTCTGCGTGCACAACCTGTCCCGGTTCCCGCAGCCGGTCGAGCTCGACCTGCGCCAGTACGTCGGCGTGCACCCGGTCGAGATGCTCGGCGGCGTGCGGTTCCCTGCCATCGGCGAGCTGCCGTACCTGCTCACCCTGAGCGGGCACGGGTTCTACTGGTTCCGGCTCCCCGTCGAGGAGACCGGAGCGACGGAGGCGATCGAGGCGTGAGCGACACCCTGGCCACACGGATCGAGGAGTACCTGCCACACCAGCGCTGGTTCGCCGGCAAGGGCCGTGACCACCGGGTCCGGGAGGTCCGCACGCTCGCCTGGGTCACCGCAGACGTCGACGTCCGGGTTCAGGTGGCACTGGCCGACGTGGACTCCGACTCCGGCAGCGACGTCTACCACCTGCCGCTGGCGCACCACACCGAGCGGCAGGAGCAGCTGGACCACGCCTACCTGGGCGAGTGGGGTGGCCGGCACGTCTACGACGCGCTGCACGACCGGGACGCGGTCGGGCTGCTCACCGCCGGGCTGGCGGGCGAGTCGCTGGACACCACCCTGCGGCTGCACACCGTCGCCAAGCGCACCCTGGACCGCGGCCGACCGAGCGTGCTGCTCACCGGCGAGCAGTCCAACAGCAACGTCGTGGTGGGCGACGACCTGCTGCTCAAGGTCTTCCGCCGGGTCGTGCCCGGCCGGAACCCCGACATCGAGGTGCTGGCCGCCCTCACCGAGGCGGGCTCCCACGAGGTGGTCCCGATGGTGGGCTGGCTCGAGGGTCGCGACGACGCGACGGGCGAGCCGATCGACCTGGCCATGCTGTCGGACTTCCTCCGCACGGCGACCGACGGCTGGGACCTCGCGCTGACCAGCGTGCGCGACCTGTTCGCCGAGCGTGACCTGCACCCGGACGAGGTCGGCGGCGACTTCGCCTCCGAGTCGCACCGCCTCGGAGCCAGCACCGCCCGGCTGCACGGCGAGCTCGCCCGGCACCTGCCCACCGCGACCTGGAGCGCCGCCGACCTGTCCACGGCTGCCGACCGGATGCGGGCCCGGCTGGACGTGGCGGTCGGCGAGGTCCCGGAGCTGACGGCGCACGCCGCCGGCCTCGCGGGCGCCTTCGACGCGATGGCCGGCTTCGGCTCCGACGTCCCGGTCCAGCGGGTGCACGGCGACTTCCACCTCGGCCAGGCGCTGCGCACCCTGGACGGCTGGCGGATCATCGACTTCGAGGGAGAGCCCGCCACCCCGCTGGCGGCCCGGACCGCGCTGGACTCGCCGTGGCGGGACGTCGCCGGGATGCTCCGGTCGTTCGAGTACGCCGCCCAGTCGCAGTGGGCGGACCTGCTCGGTGACCACCAGCTCGCCCAGCGGGCGCTGGAGTGGGCGGCGCGGAACCGGGTGGCGTTCCTCGCCGGGTACGCCGAGGAGTCCGGATCCGACCCAGAAGGCTCACGCGGCCTTGCTGCGCGCGTACGAGACCGACAAGGCGGTGTACGAGGTGGTCTACGAGAGCAGGAACCGACCGAGCTGGCTGCCGATCCCGCTGCGGGCCGTGACCCGGCTCGCCCAGGAGCCCAGCGGAGGCGACGCATGACCAGGTCCGGCACCGGCACCCCGCAGCCCGTGGAGACGGCCGCTCTCGACGCGCTCGTCGAGGGGCGGCACCACGACCCGCACAGCATCCTCGGTGCGCATCCGCACGCGGGCGCCGTCACGATCCGCACCCTGCGGCCGCTGGCGGACAGCGTGTCGGTGCAGCACGCCGGCGGGCTGGTCCCGCTGCGGCACGAGCACGGCGGTGTCTGGGTCGGCGTGGTGGAGCTCCCCGAGGTCACCGACTACCGGCTGGTGGTGCGCTATCCCGGGAGCGAGGACCTGCGCGTCGACGACGCCTACCGCTACCTCCCCACCGTCGGCGAGATCGACCTGCACCTGATCGGCGAGGGCCGGCACGAGCAGCTCTGGGACGTGCTCGGCGCCCACGTCCGGCAGTACGACAGCGTCGGCGGCGTGGTGCACGGCACCTCGTTCGCCGTCTGGGCGCCGAACGCCCGCGGTGTCCGTGTGGTCGGGGACTTCAACCACTGGGACGGACAGTCCACTCCGATGCGGGCGATGGGCTCGTCCGGGGTCTGGGAGCTGTTCGTCCCGGACACCGGTGCCGGCACGAGGTACAAGTTCGCCGTGCTCGGCGCCGACGGGCAGTGGCGCACGAAGGCCGACCCGCTGGCCACCCATACCCAGCGACCGCCGGAGACGGCGTCGGTGGTCTACGAGTCGGACTACGCCTGGGCCGACGACGCCTGGCTGGCACACCGCGCCTCGCAGACCCCGCACACCGCGGCGATGAGCGCGTACGAGGTGCACCTCGGATCGTGGCGCAGGGACCGCAGCTACCGCGAGCTGGCCGACGAGCTGGTCGCGTACGTCGCCGATCTGGGCTTCACCCACGTCGAGCTGCTGCCGGTGGCCGAGCACCCGTTCGGCGGATCCTGGGGCTACCAGGTGACCGGCTACTTCGCCCCGACCTCGCGCTTCGGCGCCCCGGACGACTTCCGCTACCTCGTCGACAGGCTGCACCAGGCAGGTGTCGGTGTGATCCTGGACTGGGTGCCCGCGCACTTCCCCAAGGACGACTTCGCGCTGGCCAGGTTCGACGGCACCCCGCTCTATGAGCACGCCGACCCCCGGCGGGGTGAGCAGATGGACTGGGGCACCTACGTCTTCGACTTCGGCCGGAGCGAGGTCCGCAACTTCCTGGTGGCCAACGCGCTGTACTGGCTGGAGGAGTTCCACATCGACGCGCTGCGTGTCGACGCGGTCGCCTCGATGCTCTACCTCGACTACTCCCGCGAGGACGGCCAGTGGGAGCCGAACCAGTACGGCGGGCGGGAGAACCTCGAGGCAGTGGCCTTCCTGCAGGAGGTCAACGCCACCTGCCACAAGCGGGTGCCCGGCGTCACCCTGATCGCCGAGGAGTCCACCTCGTGGCCGGGCGTCACCCGTCCGACGCACCTCGGCGGGCTCGGCTTCGGGCTGAAGTGGAACATGGGCTGGATGCACGACTCGCTGGGCTACGTCACCCACGACCCGGTGCACCGGCAGTACCACCACCACCAGATGACGTTCGCGATGATGTACGCCTACTCCGAGCACTTCGTGCTGCCGCTGAGCCACGACGAGGTGGTGCACGGCAAGGGTTCGCTGCTGCGGAAGATGCCGGGCGACCGGTGGCGGCAGCTGGCGACCCTGCGGGCCTACCTCGCGTTCATGTGGGCGCACCCCGGCAAGCAGCTGCTCTTCATGGGCGGTGAGATCGCCCAGGACAACGAGTGGTCGGAGGAGCGCGAGCTGGACTGGTGGCTGCTGGACGATCCGTCGCACGCCGGCGTGCAGTCGCTGGTGCGGGACCTGAACGGGGTCTACCGGGACTCGCCCGCGCTGTGGCGCTCCGACTCCGATCCGGCCGGCTTCGCCTGGATCGACGCCAACGACTCCAGCAACAACACGTTCAGCTTCCTGCGCACCGACGGCGAGCAGCGCCTCGTCTGCGTGGCGAACTTCGCCGCGGTGCCGCACGAGGGATACCGGCTCGGGCTGCCGGCCGCCGGCCGGTGGACCGAGGTCGTCAACACCGACTCGGACGCCTACCGCGGCTCCGGGGTGGGCAACCTCGGCGGCGTGGACGCGGTGGCCGAGGGGTGGCACGGCCAGCCCGCCTCCGCCACGGTGACCGTGCCGCCGCTCGGCACGGTGTGGTTCCGCTTCGACGGTTGAGTCGGCGCTCAGCCCCCCTGGTAGACCTTGTCGAGCTGGGCGCTGCACTCGCTGAGAGCGTCCATGTCCGCTGCGGTCAGCTCGCCGTCGGACGAGGCCTTGGCGATCCGTGCGGTGAGGTTTGACAGGTTGCCGGTCTCGGCCCCGAAGTCCTTCTGTGCCTGCTGGAGCTTCGCCATCGTCGCCACGACCTTGCAGTAGGTGAGCACGTCCGGGTTGGTCGCCTCGGCCGGCTCGTTCGGCGCGCTCGGCCGGACGGTGCTCGTGGGCTGTGCAGCCCGGCCACGACTGTCGGCTGCCGCACCTAGAATCGAACACATGTTCGACGTCGCGATCCCGCTGGACGCGGTCTCCTCGGGTCCCCCCTCGGCCACCGGGCGGATCGAGCAGATCGTTGCGCTCGAACGGCAGATCGCCCGACTGCAGGCCGAGCAGGCCGAGCTGGTCGCCGCGCACGCCTCGCGGACGGCGCCCGGCGCCGATCGCGGTGTCGCCGCCGAGGTGGCGCTGGCCCGCGGCGTGTCGGTGACCGCCGCCGAGCACCAATTGGCCGCGGCGCAGGTGCTCGTCGCCGAGCTGCCCGAGCTGTTCGAGCTGCTGCACCGCGGCGAGGTGTCGTGGGCCGGCGTGCGGGCGGTGATCCACGAGACCGCCGGTGTGCAGCCGGCGGTGCGCCTCGAGATCGACCGGCGACTGGCGGCCGCCGTCGAGCTGACCGCAGCCGAGTCCCGTCCGGTCGGCACGCCCGGCCCCCCTCTGGACCCGACCGTGGACCCGACCGTGGACCCGACCGTGGACCCGACCTGGACCCGACGGCTGGCCGGCGCCGCCGCCTGAGGATGAGCCGCCGCCCGGGGCGATGGTGTCGCGGCCGGCCACGATGGTGGAGGTGGTGCACGGCCGGTGCCGGCTCACGGTGCTCCCCGCCGAGCGGCCGCGGGGGGCGACGGTGGCCCGGCTCGCCGCGGCGGCCCGCCGGCTGGTGCTGCTCCTGGACGGCGCGGCGACCGACGCCCGCGCCGAGCGCTCCCGGGCCGACCGGCACGTGCGGCTGCTGCCGGCCCCGGACCCGCGCGACGGCACCGGCACCCTGCTGGCGGTGCTGCCGGCGGAGCACGCCGCCGCCTGCTGGCGCGCCCTGGACTGCCACGCGCGGGGCAGACGCGCCGACGGCGACGACCGCTCCATCGGCCAGTTGATGGCCGACACGCTCGTCGAGCGCCTGACCGGCCTGGCAGCGGCGACCGGCCTGCCGCCGCCGGCCGCGCAGGTCGGGGTGTTGGTCAAGGCCAGCACCCTGCTGGGCACGGACGACGCCCCCGCCTCCCTGCACGGGCACGGCCCGCTCCCGGCCGCCGCCGCCCGCGCCCTGTGCGCTGCGCCCCGAGCGCGGTTGCGCCGGGTCGTGGTCGACGACACCGGACACGTGCTCACCGTCGACCGCGGCACCCGCCCGGGCCAGCCGGCCACCGCCGGCGAGCTCCGGCGGTGGCTGCGGCAGCCCGCAGACTGGACGGTCGCCGCCACCAGCACCGGACGACGGTTCTTCACCGGCCCGCTGCGGGCTCTGATCGGCTGGCGCGACGTCACCTGCCGGATGCCGGTCTGCGACAGCCGGATCACCGACGTCGACCACATCACCGCGCACACCACCGGGGGACCCACCGCCGCGGGCAACGGGCAGGGCCTGTCCGCGCGCTGCCACCACCTGCGCGATCTCCCCGGCTGGCACGTCGGGGGCACCGCCGCCTCCAGCACCTGGACCACGCCCACCGGACACCGATACACCTCCCGACCCCCGCCGGCACTCGGCTGGGCGAGCGAGCCGCCCTAGCCGACGCTCAGAAGTCGACGCGCAGCACGACGCGCCGCGGGGTGGGACGGGAGACCACCGAGAAGCCGGCGTCGACGAAGACCGCCTCGGTGCCGACGTGCAACTCCTCCGCGATCGCGTGAGTCGTGGTCATCGGATAGCCCTCGAGCGCCGCGGCCCCTCGCTCACGGGCGAAGTCGACCGCGGCGCGGGCGAGTGCCCGGCTGACGCCACGTCTGCGGAAGCCCGCGCGGGTGAAGAAGCAGGTGACCGCCCAGACGCTGTGGTCGGCCTTGTCCTCCGATCGATCCGCCCAGGGCACCCGGTTGTTGCGCACCAGGCCCGAGTAGGCCGGACGCGGCTCGACCGCGCACCAGCCGACCGGCACTCCGTCGAGATAGCCGACGAGGCCGCTGGTCGTCCCGGAGTCGGGTGACCCGGCGTCGGTCTGCTCGCGCAGCCGTTGGGCGCGCTCCTCGGCCGGGAACGAGGCGAAGGACTCCCGTGGCCGCAGCTTGTACCGCTGGCACTGGCACCGGGCCCCCTGGCCCCGGGTGCCGAAGACCGCCTGCAGGTCCTCCCAGCTCGCCTCGTTGGCGGGGACGACCGCGAGGACGGGTCCGGGTCCTGCCATGCCCTATCGATAGCAGTACGAGTCCGACGAGGCGTCGCCACCCTGCAGCCGCACCTGATGCACGCGGCGCCCGCGAAACTCGTCGCCGTGCGGGAAGAACCGCTCGTCCACGCTGATCCCGCCGCCGGGATCGACGTCCAGCTTCGCCATCCAGGCGCCGACGCCGTCGGGGTAGAACTGCTCATCCCAGGCGCCGTACAGCGAGTTGGTGAAGTAGACCCGGCGCCCGTCCCGACTCACCTCGACCATCTGCGGGCCGCCGGACAGCGGCTCGTCGGAAGCGGCGGGGTGTGCGGTCCGGCGCACGATGCCGCCGAGATGGACCGATCCGACCTCGCGCGGGGACGTGGGATCCGAGACGTCGTACTGCTTCATCTCGCCGGTGCCCCAGCACGACACGTACAGGAAGCGGTCGTCCACCGACAGGTCGATGTCGGTGATGATCGGAGGGACGGCGCCGAAGGGTTTGAGCGCCGGCGGCAGCAGGTCCGGATCCGCGGGCTCGGCGGGGATCGTGATCACCTTGTCCGCCTGCCACCGACCGCCTTCCCGGTGCCAGCGGAAGATCGAGCCGGACAGGTCCTCGGTGGAGATCACCACACCGACGAATCCCCAGGTGGCCTCGGGGTCGTGCGAGGGCCGCAGCTCGAGCGCCATCTGGTGGTGGGCGCCGAGGTCGACCTCCTGGACGTGTGTGCCGCCGTCGAGGTCCCAGAAGTGGATCGAGTGCCCGTACTTGTTGCCCAGCAGCAGCTCGGGCACGATGCCGCCCTCCACCATCGCCGGCGTGCCCCACTCGCTGCTGATCAGGGTGTTCTGCCGCAGGTGCCACCAGGCGTCGTAGGCGAGGTACTGCGGCCCGCGGTTCCGCTCCCACGGGCCGATCACGTCGAACGTGCTGTGGTCGAGCAGCGCGATGCCACCGGGGCCGTCGTCACCCGCACCCGTCCCCAGACAGGTCATGAAGACCCCCTCCGGTCCGCAGTGCAGCGTGTGCGGGCGGGAGTACCCGGCCTTCTCGGCCAGCTCGGCGGCCTCGATCGTCTTGTGCAGCGACGGTTGTCTAGGGTCGGCCGCGGTGTCGTAGACGTAGATGTTCGAGGAGCGGAGACCGGGGACGAGGAGGAACCGCCGCTTGAGGTCGGACATGTCGTGCCCCTCGTGCATGAAGGCACTGCTGCACGCGTTCCAGCCGAAGTGGTGGAACTCGTCCCCGAGTCGCGGGGAGTCCACCCAGCCGACCACTCGGCCGTAGTCGTCGGAGCTCGGGTCGACGTCCAGCACCGTCAACGCGTCGGGCTGGTCCCCCTCGCGGTCGAAGGCCACCACGTAGGCGAGGGACTCGGCGGGCGCGGAGGCCGCCTCGGCGGCGGTCCGATAGAAGGTCGGGTCCAGTGTCGTCGGCATGCCGATCACCTCGCTGCGAGGCTAGGACGGCACAACTTCTGCCCGCAAGGGCAATGGTCCCGAACGCGTCCGGGAACTAGCGTCGAACGCACACTGACGTCGATCCCCGCGCGAGGACAGTGTCATGATTCGAGTACTGGCTGTTGGTGTCACCCTGGCCGCACTGTCCGTCACGCCGACCGCGGTGGTCTCCGCGGCCGACGACCCGGCGGCTGATCCCCGGGCCGGCGCACCGTTCCCCGCCCGCATCGCCCTGCCGGACGGCTTCTTCCCCGAGGGCATCACCCGGATCCGCCGGGTGGCCTTCGTCGGCTCGCTCGTCGACGGAGCGATCCAGCAGCAGAACCTGCGGACCGGACGCAGCCGGCAGTTCGCCCCCTCGCCCGGGCGCCGGCAAGATCGCGGTCGGGATGGACGTCGACCGGCGCGGCCGGCTGTGGGTGGCCGGCGGCGGGCCGGGCCTCGACCCCGCGGTGGCACCGAGCATCCGGGTGTACGACACCAGGACCGGCGCCCTGCTGCTGGACCGACGCGTCGACGCCGGCTTCCTCAACGACGTGGTGGTCACCCGGCGGGCCGCCTGGTTCACCGACTCGTTCAGCCCGCGGCTGATCCGCGTGCCGATCGCCCGCGACGGGTCGATCGGCGCCCCCGAACCGGTGCGGCTGGCGGGCGACTGGACCCAGGTGGACGGCTTCAACGCCAACGGCATCGTCGCCACACCACGGGGCGGCCGGTTGATCGTGGCGCAGTCGACCGCACCGGACGGACCGGGCGCGGCCCTGTACGTCGTGCGGGCGTTGCGTGGCCCGGACCGACTGCGAGCCGACCGGATCCGGCTGAGCGACACGCTCGCCGGCGCCGACGGTCTCGTCCTGGTCGGCCGCACGCTGTACAGCGTCGCCGGTCCGCCGGGAGTGGTGAAGCTCCGGTTGAACCGCGCCCTGACCCGGGCCGGGGTCCTGCGCACCCTGCCGGTCCCGGGGGCGGTGACCCCCACGACGGCGGCCGTGTTCGCGCATCGGCTGTACGTCGTCGACGCCAAGTTCCCGCTCTTCGGGGACCCGACCGTCCCCTTCCAGACGACGGCCATCCGGCGGTAGCCGACCCCTCGGTTAGCGTGGCGGCGTGGACGTGGCCGCCGGGCAGGACGACCTGCGAGACGGCGACATCGTGTTGCGCCCCGGCGAGCCCGCCGAGCCCGCCGAGGACGACGTGATGAGCTTCGTCGTCGAGCGGGGCGGCGAGGTGGCCGGCAACGTGCAACTGCGCCGCGGCGCCGACGGGTCGGCACGGTTGAGGTGGTCGCTGCTGCCCGGCCACGAGGGCCGGGGCACCGGGGTGCGCGCCGTGCGCCGGCTGGTGACCTACGCGTTCGACCAGCTCGGGATGTCACGGGTGGAGGCGTACGTGCGGCCGCACGATTGGCGCTCGCTGCGGCTGGCGGGCCGAGCGGGGCTGCGCCGCGAGGGCGTGCTGCGCGGGCACGAGGACACCGACGGCACCCGCACCGACGACGTGCTGCTGGCCCGGCTGGTCGGCGATCCCGAGCCGACCACGCAGCCGGGCTTCCGGGCCGTGCTGAACGCGGGGCTGCCGACGAAGCGGGTCATCGCGCAGGGGCTGCTGCGCGACGAGCGCGGCCGGGTGCTGCTCTGTGAGCTGGTCTACAAGCCGGACTGGGACCTGCCCGGCGGTGTCGTCGAGCCGCACGAGTCGCCCCGTGACTGCCTCGCCCGCGAGGTGGGCGAGGAGCTCGGGATCAGCGTGCGGGTGGGCGACCTGCTCACCGTGGACTGGCTGCCGCCCTGGGCCGGCTGGGACGACGCGTGCCTGTTGGTGTTCGACCTCGGCCGCATCGACACCGGGGTGACCCGGCGGATGCGACTCGAGCCACGCGAGATCGCGGCGGTGCACTGGGCCGACCGGCAGGTGGTCGCGGCGCGCTGCCGGCCGCAGGTCGCCGACCGGCTGGCGCTGCTGACCGGCCCCGGACCGGTCCCCGCCTTCCTGCACAGCGGTCGCCCGCCCGGCTGAGCCGTCCCGCTCACACCCCGGACCCGCTGACCACCCCGCCGTACTGCCCGACCGCCCGCGCCTGCCCGCCCCCGGACGGCGGCAGGTAGAGCAGCACCTGGTGCAGGTACCGCAGGCTCGCCTCGCTGTAGGCACGGCCGGACAGGAACGCCTCCTGCTCGGAGCCGTCCGGCCAGTCGATCGCCGTTCCGGGCCGCAGCCGGTACCGGTCGGTGCGGACCATGGTGGCGAACACCAGCGCCCCGCCGTCCTCGGTCCGCGCGCCCCACGACACGTCACGGGCCGCCCAGCGCTGGGCGAAGCGAACGCCCT
Organism: uncultured Actinomycetota bacterium; assembly: GCA_963695375.1. GTDB lineage: Bacteria > Actinomycetota > Actinomycetes > Propionibacteriales > Nocardioidaceae > JACCVL01. The sequence continues at coordinate 58,558 of OY968767.1, forward strand.
CGATCCCCGACTGCGTGCCGGCGATCGACCGCATCTGCTGCACGAAGGAGTCGACCAGCACGGTCTCGTCACCCCCGTCGGTGGGGTCGTCGAGCAGTGCCGCGTAGGTGTCGGCGACCTCCTGCGGCGACGCCGGCAGGCCCTCCGCGTCGTCGGGCGGCACCGGCAGGATCGCTCCGCGGTCGTCCATCGCCAGCTCCGGCAGCTGGGTCTGTGGCAGGACCTCGGCCTGCGCCACCAGCTGCCAGGGGCCGGCGGCGGTCAGCCGCCGGTGCACCTGCAGCTTCGACACCTCGCGCTGCCCGTCCTCCACCACGGCGAGGAACCACATCGGGTACGCGCCGAGCCGCGGAGACAGCGCCGCCTGCAGCCGCAGATCCTGGCGCACCGGCTGCGAGCCCGCGGCGAGCAGTCGGCGGGCCACCTGGAAGGCGCCCCGGTCGACGGCCAGCGTGTCCGCGGCCTCGACGGCGACCAGCGGCCCGGCATCGAGCAGGCGCAGCGCCTCGGCCCGCCGCGCGGCCCAGCGCTGCACGATCTCGGTCGCCTGGGAGCCGGTCGCGGCCAGCTTGCTGGGCTCGGCGGCCACTCCCTGCGGCACCGCGCAGGCGGCGGTGCCGGTGGCCACCAACACGACAGCGACGACGGCCCCGCGGTGCGCCCGGCCGGGCCGACGGCCGGCCCGTCGGTCGGCCGGCCGGCGGCCCGTGGCCGACGCGGCCCGGCCCCGGTCACCGCCTCGACGCAGCGCCTGCCGGGCGATCCAGCCGAACAGGGCCAGTCCCACGCCCAGGCCGACCAACCCCAGCCCGATCCCGAAGGCACCGGTCAGCTCGTACGACACGGCCACCTGCAAGCCCTCCAGCCGACGGCCGTCCAGGGAGGCGACCAGCACGCCCGCCGGGTCGTCCGGCAGCTGCGCCGTGATCGACGCCTGGCCACGGCCCTGCCCGGATGCCAGCCACCAGTCCAGCGACGGCGGGGGCGCCGGCAGCGTCGCGTCGCCGTTCACGTCGGCGCTGACCAGCTCCCAGGGCAGCGAGACGTCGTCGACGCTGGTCCGGCCGACCCCGTCGGTGTAGCTGGTGACGTCGACGGCGTTCGCCAGCCCCACGAACAGCGCAGTGTCTCGGGGCAGGCTCGCTCGGACGACGACGGTGGGACCGGCGACGCCGATCGCGCCGGGTGTGGTGGCGACCACCCGGGCGGTGGTGTCCACCGCGTGCGGGCCGGTCTGCGCTCGGTCATCCGGCCCGAACAGGATCGCGGTGGTCGCACCGACGGCCACGCACAGCGCCGCGGCGGCGAGCAGCAGCCAGCCGATCCAGCGCCGCACGCCTCACCCCCGGGTTCGGAGCATCGCCCGCGCCTCAGAACAGAGCACTGGCCAGCCTACGGCGAGCGGCCGCCACGCGGGGATCGTCCGAGCCGACCACGTCGAACAGTCCCAGCAGGTGCTGCCGGGCCCGCTCCCGCTCGTCAGCCGCCGAGCGCCGGACCAGTTCGACCAGCCGGTCGAAGGCGTCCTCGACGTGCCCGCCGATCAGGTCGAGGTCGGCGGCGAGAAGCTGGGCGCCGGCGTCGGTGGGGTCGTTCGCGGCGGCGGTCCGCGCGGTGGCCAGGTCGACCCCGGTCGTGCGCCGCACCAGGTCCGCCTGGGCCAGCCGCCGGGTTGCCTCGGGGTCGCCCGGATGTGCCTCCACCAACCGCCGGTACGCCGCCACTGCCTGCTCGGTGTCGCCGCGCTCGAGGGCGGCGTCCGCCTCGGCGAAGCGCGGATCGGGTGCCGGCTCGGCCAGCTCCTCGGGCACCTCCGCGGCAGCGGCACGGTCGGGGGCGGCACCGACCGGCTGCGCCCGGCCGGTCACGCCGTTCGCGACCGCCGCCTGCACGACCTGCTCGATGGCCGTCCGGGCGGCCTCGTCGTCGACGCTGCCCTCGAACAACGGCACCGGCTGTCCCCGCAGCACCGCCAGCACGTACGGCACGGCGCGCACCTGCAGGGCCTGCGCGAGCTGCGGGCTGGCGTCGACGTCGAGCCGGGCCAGGCTGACCTGACCCGCGAAGGAGTCGGCCACCCGGCTGAGCTGGTCCACGGCCTCCTTGCTGGTCGGCGCGCGTGACGACCACAAGGCGAGCACCACCGGGTGCTGCAGCGACGCCTCCAGCACGTGCTCCTGGAAGCCCTGCTCGGTGACGTCGAAGGAGTACGAGCCCTCGACCCCGGTCGGCCCGGTCGGAGCCGCGGCCGGGCCGGGAGGGCGCAACGCGGACAGGTCGATCGCCCCGGGGCGGGAGAAGTTCTGCGCGGTCATGGGTCCATGGTGGCCGATCGCCGGTGACAGGTCAGAAGCGGGCGGGTTCGCGGTACTCGCCCCACTCGGCGCGCAGCGCGTCGCAGATCTCCCCCAGCGTGGCCTCGGCACGGACCGCCGCCAGCATCGGCGGCACCATGTTGCCGTCGCCCCGCGCGACCTCGATCATCGCGTCCAGCGACCGCCGCACGGCGGTCTCGTCGCGGGCGGTCCGACGCTCGGCCAGCGCGGCCACCTGGTCGAGCTCCACCTCGTGCGAGACGCGGAGGATCTCGAGCTCGTGGGTCACCGTGTCGGTGTGGCCGGTGACGCCGACGATCTTCTTCTCCCCCTTCTCCAGCGCCACCTGGTAGGCGAACGCCGCGTCGGCGATCTCGGACATGAACCAGCCGTCCTCGATCCCCCGCAGCACGCCCGAGGTGATGTCGTCGCCACCACCCATCCGCTTGATCCGGTCGAAGATCTGCTCCGCCTCGGCCTCCAGCCGGTCGGTCAGCGCCTCGACGTACCAGGAGCCGCCCAACGGGTCGGCGACGTTGACCACCCCGGTCTCCTCCTGCAGCACCTGCTGGGTCCGCAACGCGATCTCGGCGGCCCGCTCGGTGGGGAGGGCGAGCGTCTCGTCCAGGGCGTTGGTGTGCAGGGAGTTGGTGCCGCCGAGCGCTGCGGACAGTGCCTGGACGGCGGTCCGCACCACGTTGTTGTACGGCTGCTGGGCGGTCAGCGACACCCCGGCCGTCTGGGTGTGGAAGCGCAGCCACTGTGCCCGCTCGGTCCTGGCTCCGTAGACGTCACGCAGCCAGCGGGCCCAGATCCGCCGGGCGGCGCGGAACTTCGCGATCTCCTCGAAGAAGTCGAGGTGCGCGTCGAAGAAGAAGCTGAGGCCGGGTGCGAACACGTCCACGTCGAGCCCGCGGGACAGCCCCAGCTCGACGTAGGCGAACCCGTCGGCGAGCGTGAACGCCAGCTCCTGCGCGGCCGTCGAGCCCGCCTCCCGGATGTGGTAGCCGGACACCGACAGCGGCTTGTAGCGCGGGATCTCCTCGGCGCAGTACTCGATCAGGTCGCCGATCAGGCGCAGGTGCGGCTCCGGGGCGAACAGCCACTCCTTCTGCGCGATGTACTCCTTGAAGATGTCGGTCTGCAGCGTCCCGTCCAGCGCGGCGATGTCGACGCCCTGCCGCTCGGCGGCCACGACGTACATGCAGAAGATCGGGACCGCCGGGCCGGAGATCGTCATGGAGGTGGTCACCTCGCCGAGCGGAATGCCGGCGAAAAGCGTCTCCATGTCCGCGAGGCTGTCGATGGCCACCCCGCAGTGACCGACCTCGCCGAGCGATCGGGGGTCGTCGGAGTCCCGGCCCATCAGGGTGGGCATGTCGAAGGCCACCGACAGGCCGCCACCGCCACGGGACAGGATCATCCGGTACCGCTCGTTGGTCTGCTCGGCGTTGCCGAAGCCGGCGAACTGCCGGATCGTCCACGGCCGGCCGCGGTAGCCCGTGGAGTACAGACCGCGGGTGAACGGGTACTCGCCCGGCCAGCCGATCCGCTCGAAGCCCGGGTAGGCGTCCTCGTCCCCCGGCCCGTAGACCGGGTCCACCTCCAGCCCGGACAGCGTGGTGAAGTCCGCAGCGCGAACCTGCCCCGCGGCCAGCGCGTCGTCGTAGCGGCGCTGCCAGCGCTCACGACCGGTGTCGGTCATCGATGCCTCCCGAGCCTCGGCACCCCACGATACTTGGACGTCCTAGTATCACCGAATCGGAGCGCGTCAGTCGAAGTCGCCGGCCGCTCGGCGCACCGGACGGAGCAGATCCGTGACCTCTCGGAGCGCGGTCTCGTCGAGCACGTCGATCCCGAAGCCGCCGGCCACCAGGTCGGTGGTGGCAGCCTCCACGGCCGCCCGGCCGGTCGGCGTCAGCGCCGCCATCGTGGTGCGTCGGTCGGTGGGGTGCGGCTCCCGGCGGACGTGGCCGGTGGCCTCCAGGCGGTTCACGATGCTGGTGACCGAGGTCGGGTGCACCTGCAGCCGATCACCCATCTTGCCCAGCGGCAGCGCCCCGTGCCGGCTGAAGGAGAGCAGGACGAGCGCCTCGTAGCGGGCGAAGGTGAGCCCGTGCGGCCGGAGCACCTCGTCCAGCCGGGCGAGCAGGAGCTGCTGCACCCGCATCAGCGACGTGACGGCGCGCATGGCCTCGACACCGCCCCAGCGCCGGCGCCAGTGCCGGGCGGCCTCCTCGATCGGGTCGAAGGGCAGCGGGCGGTGCGGCACGGTCCGACCCGGCTCAGTGCGACACGCGGGGGCCGCGCAGCCCGGACCGCTGGACGACGCCCTGGATGGTCTTGTCGCGCTCGTCCGGGCGACCGATGAAGCGGATGTCTCGCAACCCCTGCTCCTGCGCGGCCGACTCGAACACGAGGTGGCCGTAGCCGAGCAGCCGGCCGGTCAGCGGCTTCTCCACGGTGATGTCCAGGATGCGCTGGATCGGCATCGTGGCGCGCTTCTGGCCGAGCACCCCGCTCACCCGGAACACCCGCTGGTTGGTGACGACGAACCGGTCCATGTGGTCGGCGAGCGCCGACCAGCAGCCGTGCGCACCGACGCCGAGCCCGACGAGGATCCAGAGCCAGGCGATCTGCGGTGACAGGAAGCCGCTCCAGAGCCACAGGCCCAGCGCGAGCAGCAGCTCGGCCGCGGGGCGGACGTAGACCACCGGGTGGTGCGGGACGCGATCCTCGACGACCTCACCGTCCTCGGCCCGGACGTGCCGGTCGATGTCCGGCTGCGGGACGAACGAGGCCAGCCAGGCGAAGAACCACATGGCGAGCGGTCAGCTGAACAGTCGGCTGAGGAAGGCCACCACGGACTCGAACCCGCCGCCGACCGCGTCAGCCGCACCGCGGACCGCGTCGGCCGCGCCGACCGGCTCGGTCACGAGGTAGTACGCGACGAACGCCAGCGTGAGCCCCAGCAGCACCTTCTTCACCACGGTTCCGTTTGTAGCGCACCGCCGCGGACGGAGTCGTGCGGCGCGCCGGACGGAGTCCGTTTCGCCACGACCCGCGATTCGAGGTGCGGTATCAGGCGAAGTGCGGTCGAATCGGCGGCGACTCGAGGAGGGCGTCGACATGAGCAGTGTGGAGACCGGTCGGATCACCACCGACATCCCGGCCCGCATGGACCGGCTGCCCTGGGCCCGCTGGCACTGGCTGGTGGTGGTCGGGCTCGGCACGGTGTGGATCCTCGACGGGCTCGAGGTCACGATCGTCGGCTCGCTCAGCGACGCCCTGCGCAACCCGGACACCGGCCTCGGCCTGGACGGCGGTGACATCGGCTTCGCCGGGGCGATCTACGTCGCGGGCGCCTGCCTGGGGGCGTTGTTCTTCGGCCAGCTGACCGACCGGTTCGGCCGGAAGAAGCTGTTCATCGTCACCCTGGTGGTCTACCTGATCGGGACCGTGGCCACCGCGTTCTCGATGAACCCCACGTTCTACTTCGCCTGCCGCTTCATCACCGGCACCGGCATCGGCGGCGAGTATGCAGCCATCAACTCGGCGATCGACGAGCTGATCCCCGCCAAGTACCGCGGTCGGGTGGACCTGGCCATCAACGGGTCGTTCTGGGTCGGGGCCGCGGCGGGGTCGGTGCTGACCGTGCCGCTGCTGAACCCGGACAACGTCTCGCCGGAGCTCGGCTGGCGCGGCGCGTTCGCGCTCGGCGCGGTCCTCGGGATCGGCATCATGCTGGTGCGCCGCTACGTCCCGGAGAGCCCGCGCTGGCTGTTCATCCACGGCCGCGAGGAGGAGGGCGAACAGATCGTCAACGACATCGAGGGCACCGTCCGGAGCGAGACCGGGCGCGACCTGCCGGGCGTGTCCGAGACGATCACGATCCGGCAGCGGAAGACGATCCCGCTGCCGATGATCGCGCGCACGGTCTTCACCCTCTACCCACGCCGGACCGTGCTGTGCTTGGCGCTGTTCATCGGACAGGCGTTCCTCTACAACGCCTTCTTCTTCACCTACGGCGACGCGCTCGGCGAGCTCCTGGGCGTCGAGCAGGTCGGCTACTACATCGCGCTGTTCGCGCTCAGCAACTTCGCGGGTGCCCTCCTGCTCGGTCCGTTGTTCGACACCGTCGGGCGGGTCCGGATGATCTCCGGCACCTACATCATCTCCGGCGTGCTGCTCGCGATCGCCGGCTTCGTCATCTCCGACCTGACCGCGGTCACCCTGACCGCCTTCGGCATGGTGATCTTCTTCTTCGCGTCCGCAGGCGCCAGCTCGGCCTACCTGACGGCCAGCGAGGTGTTCCCGATGGAGACGCGCGCGCTGTGCATCGCCTTCTTCTACGCCGTCGGCACCGCGATCGGGGGGATCACCGGCCCGATCTACTTCGGCAGCCTGATCGAGAAGGCGATCGCGTCCGGTGACATCACCGACATCGCTCCCGGTTACTACATCGGGGCGACCCTGATGATCGCCGGCGGGGTGATCGCGATCTTCCTGGGGGTCAAGGCCGAGCAGCAGACCCTCGAGAACATCGCGCGACCGCTCACCGCGGAGGACGAGGGCGAGGCGGAGGCCGAGCCGCCCTCCCGGCAGCCCGCGCACAGCTGACGAGACGACGTCACGCTCGACGAGAGGACTTCCCATGCCGATGCCGCCTCCGAACCCCTCGACCGACCAGGGCACGAACCGCCGGGTCCAGCGCGAGGTCGCCCAGCTGACCCGGGCCCTCGAGGACCGCGGTCCGCTGGACCGGGACGACCTCAGCACCGCGGTGGGTGGGGCTTATTGGGACCCGGGCCGCTTCGACCGGGCGCTGGTGGTGGCCACCGACTCGGGTCGGGTGGTCCGTGACGCCCAGGGCCGCTACGCCGCCACCTGACCCGGCTCAGCGCGTCGGCAGCGTGCCGAGCACCCGGTCGGCCGCCCGGTAGGGGTCGGTCTCCCCCGCGACCACCTGCGCCGCGAGCCGGTCCAGGTCGGCGTGACCGTGCAGGTCGCCGAAGCGGACCCGCAGCTCGGTCAGGGCGATCGCCTCGATCTCCTCCCGGGCCCGGCGCTGCCGGCGCCGCTCCCGTTCGCCCGAGTCCAGGGCCCAGCGGTGGTGCTCGTCGATGGCCTGCACGAGCGCGTCCACTCCGTCCCCCTTGACCGCCACCGTCTTGACGATCGGTGGCGCCCAGGCGCCGTCCGCCCGGTCGGCGAGCGCGAGCATCGCGCGCAGGTCGCGGGCGACCTGCGCGGCGCCGTCGCGGTCCGCCTTGTTGACGACGTAGACGTCGCCGACCTCGAGGATGCCGGCCTTGGCCGCCTGGATGCCGTCCCCCATGCCGGGGGACAGCAGCACCACCGTGGTGTCGGCGAGAGCGGCCACCTCCACCTCGGACTGGCCGACGCCGACGGTCTCCACCAGCACCAGGTCGCAGCCGGCCGCGTCGAGCACCCGTACGGCCTGGGGGGTCGACCAGGCGAGCCCGCCGAGATGGCCACGGCTGGCCATCGACCGGATGTAGACCCCGCGGTCGGTGGCGTGCTCCTGCATCCGGACCCGGTCGCCGAGCAGCGCGCCCCCGGAGAACGGTGACGAGGGGTCCACCGCGAGGACGCCGACCCGCCGGCCGGTGGCCCGGATCGCGCTGACCAGCGCGGAGGTGGACGTGGACTTGCCGACGCCGGGTGCGCCCGTGACCCCGAGCACCTGGGCGCGACCCGCGTGCGGGACCAGCAGTTCGCTGACGTCGCGCAACAGCGGCGAGGCGTCCTCGACCAGCGAGATCAGCCGCGCCACCGACCGCGCGTCACCCTCACGGGCGCGCTCGACGAGGGTGGCCACGTCGACCCGGGCAAGTTCGGCCACGGCGGCGTGCGCCGTCAGCGCTTCGGCACGCGGACGACCAGGGCGTCACCCTGTCCGCCGCCCCCGCAGAGCGCGGCCGCGCCCACGCCACCGCCGCGACGGGCCAGCTCCAGCGCCAGGTGCAGCACGATGCGGGTGCCGCTCATCCCGATCGGGTGGCCGAGGGCGATCGCACCGCCGTTGACGTTCACCTGGTCGCCGGACAGGCCGAGCTCCCGGCCACTGGCCAGACCGACCGCGGCGAACGCCTCGTTGATCTCGACCAGGTCGAGGTCGGCGGGCTCGATGCCCTCCTTGGCGCAGGCGGCGGCGATCGCCCGGGCCGGCTGCATCTGCAGGGTGGAGTCCGGGCCGGCCACCATCCCGGCGGCGCCGATCTCGGCCAGCCACGACAGGCCCAGCTGCTCGGCCCGGTCCCGGCTCATCACCACCACCGCGCAGGCGCCGTCGGAGATCTGGGAGGCCGACCCCGCGGTGATCGTGCCGTCCTTGGCGAACGCCGGGCGAAGCTTTCCGAGGCTGTCACCGCTGGTGTCCCCGCGGATGCCCTCGTCGGCGGCGACGACGACCGCGTCACCTCGGCGCTGCGGCACCTCGACCGGCACCACCTCGTCGTCGAACAGGCCGTTCTTCCACGCCTCGGCGGCCCGCTGGTGTGACCGGGCGCTGAAGTCGTCCTGCTCCGCGCGGGACAACTCCAGACCGTCGGCGTTGCAGGTCTCGGTCAGTGCACCCATCGGCTGACCGGTGAAGACGTCCCAGAGCCCGTCGAAGGCCATCGAGTCCACCAGCGTCGCGTCGCCGTACTTGGTGCCTTCGCGGGACTTCGGCAGCAGGTGCGGCGCGTTCGTCATCGACTCCATGCCGCCGGCGACCACGATGTCGGCCTCGCCCAGCCGGACCAGCTGGTCGGCCAGCACGATGGCGTTGATGCCGGACAGGCAGACCTTGTTGACGGTGAGCGCCGGAACCGTCATCGGGATCCCGGCCCGCACCGCGGCCTGGCGGGCCGGGATTTGGCCGGCGCCTGCCTGCAGCACCTGGCCCATGATCACCTGGTCGACCTGGTCCGGGGCGACCCCGGCCTTGTCCAGCGCGCCGGCGATGGCGAACCCGCCCAGGTCGGCGGCCGAGAAGCCCTTCAGCCCACCCAGCAGGCGGCCGATCGGGGTACGCGCCCCCGCCACGATCACGGTGGGACTGGCGGATCCACTCATGGTGCTGCTCCTCGGCGCGGAGTTCGGGTCGTCGCCAGCCTAGCGACGGACGGTCCGACGGCGGCCGCCGGCTCAGTCGGCACTCCAGCCGTCGGCCGGCTCGACGACGGCGCCGTGGGACTGGGCGAACACGACCGCGCCCGCTGGGTCGATCCGCGCGCCGGTCACGGTCGCCTGGGACAGGTCGACACCGCCGAGGGAGGCCCCCCGGAGGTCTGCCTTGCTCACGTCGGCCTGGCGAAGGTCGGCGCCGGCCAGGTCGCAGCCCCGCAGGACCGCACCGCGCAGCCGGGCCTCGGCGAGGTCGGCGTCGACCAGCGCGACGCCGGACAGGTCGACGCCGCTCAGGTCGGCACCCCGCAGCAGCACCCCGGTCCACTGCCCACCCCGCACCGTCATCGGTCGCAGGGTGCACTCCACGAGCGCCGTCCCGAGCAGCTTGCAGCCATCCAGCGTCGCCCCGAACAGATTGCACCGCTGGAGGGTGCAGGCGACCAGTGCGCTCGTGCGGTGCTCGGAGACGTTGAACCGACAGCCGTCGAACCGACACCGTTCGAACAGAGCTCCACTGGAACGTGCCTCGGTCAGGTCCACGTCCACGAAGCTGCAGTCGACGAAGCGGGCGGCGCCGAGGTCGCGCCCGTACCAGTCCTCGTCCCGGAACCTTTCGGACTCGAAGGCCTCGGCCCCGACCGGTTGCTCGCTCATCGTCCGATCCTCCCGTTCGTCCCACCCGGCTACCCGCCCGGCGTGTTCGCCCGCCACCATGTGCGCATGCTGCCCGACGACCTGTTGCTCGCCATCGACCACGTGGGGGTGGCGGTGGCCGACCTGGACGAGGCGATCGAACGGCACGAGCGGATGCTCGGCCTGCGGTGCGTGCACCAGGAGGTCAACACCGACCAGGGGGTCCGGGAGGCCGTGCTCGCGGTCGGCGACGGCTCCGGGCCGTACCTGCAGCTGCTGGCTCCGCTCACCGCGGAATCGGCGATCGCCCGCTTCCTGGACCGCTCCGGCCCGGGCGTGCAGCAGGTGGCCTACCGGGTCGCCGACGTGGACCGGGCCGCGGCCGCCTTCCGGGATCGCGGGCTGCGGGTGCTCTACGACCGCTCGCGGCCCGGCACCGCCGGAAGCCGGGTGAACTTCGTGCACCCCAAGGACGCCGGCGGGGTCCTGATCGAGCTGGTCGAACCCGGGCCCGATCAGAGCCCCGGCGAGGGGCGATAGCGTCCCGGCACGCGCTCGCCCGACGGGCCGACCGACGACGACAGGGAGCAGCAGGTGCAGCACATCCTGGACGCGATCCTGAGCGGAACCATCGCGGAGGCCGACGTCGCCGCGCTGGAGCTCCCGAAGAGCTACCGCGGTGTGGTCGTCCGCAAGGACGAGGTCGACATGTTCGAGGGCCGACCGACCCGGGACAAGGACCCGCGGGAGTCGCTGCACGTCGACGAGGTCCCGGTGCCCGAGCTCGGACCCGGTGAGGCGCTGGTGGCGGTGCTGGCCAGCGCGGTGAACTACAACACGGTGTGGACGTCGATCTTCGAGCCGATGTCGACCTTCGGCTTCCTGGAGCGGTACGGCCGCAGCTCCCCGCTGGCCGCCCGGCACGACCTGCCCTACCACGTGGTCGGCTCCGACCTGGCCGGCGTCGTGCTCCGTACCGGACCGGGCGTCCACGCCTGGAGGCCCGGAGACGAGGTGGTCGCGCACTGCCTCGACGTCAGCCTGGAGCGGCCGGAGGGCCACAACGACACGATGCTCGACCCCGAGCAGCGGATCTGGGGATTCGAGACCAACTTCGGCGGGCTGGCCGAGCTGGCGCTGGTCAAGGCGAACCAGCTGATGCCCAAGCCGCGGCACCTGACCTGGGAGGAGTCGGCCGCGCCGGGGCTGGTCAACTCCACCGCCTACCGGCAGCTGGTCACCCGCAACGGCGCGGCGATGAAGCAGGGTGACGTCGTGCTGATCTGGGGCGCCTCCGGGGGTCTCGGCTCGTACGCGACCCAGATGGCGCTGAACGGCGGGGCCATCCCGGTGTGCGTGGTGTCGTCGCCGGAGAAGGCGGACATCTGCCGCTCGCTGGGCGCCGATCTGATCATCGACCGCTCCGCCGCGACCGGCGAGGGCTACCAGTTCTGGACCGACGAGCAGACCCAGGACGTGCGGGAGTGGCGTCGCCTCGGCGCACGGATCCGCGAGCTGACCGGCGGGGACGACCCCGACATCGTGTTCGAGCACCCGGGTCGCGAGACCTTCGGGGCCAGCGTCTTCGTCGCCCGCCGGGGCGGCACGATCGTCACCTGCGCGTCGACGTCCGGCTTCCTGCACCAGTACGACAACCGGTACCTGTGGATGAACCTGAAGAGCATCGTCGGCTCGCACTTCGCCAACTACCGCGAGGCGTGGGAGGCGAACCGCCTGGTGGCCAAGGGTCTGGTGCATCCCACGCTGTCCCGGGCCTACCCCCTGGAGGAGACCGGGCAGGCGGTGTGCGAGGTCCACCGCAACCAGCATCAGGGCAAGGTGGGGGTACTCTGCCTGGCACCCGAGGAGGGCCTGGGCGTCCGTGACGAGCAGATGCGGGCGCGACACCTCGACGGGATCAACCGCTTCCGTGGGACGTGACGGCATACTCGACCACAGCCGAACCCGCACCCCAGCAGCACACCGCCCGCGATCACGAGGGACATGGCATGTCTGACCAGCAGGGACTGTCCATCTTCGACTCCGGCCGCGGCCCGGCCGAGACGACCCAGCTGCCGCCCGCGGGGGGGACCGGTGAGCTCCCGGTCGTCCGCCGGGGCGGGTACGACCGCGCGGCGGTGGACGCCCGGATCCGCGACCTGCAGGCCGCGGTCGCCAACGCCGAGCGTGCGGCCGGCTCCCGGGTGACGCGGCTGGAGCAGCAGGTCAACGACCTGCGCACGCAGCTCGCGGAGGCCGAGCAGCCGACCTACGCCGGTCTCGGTGGCCGGGCGGCGAGCCTGCTGACGATGGCGGAGGACCAGGCCGACGAGGTGCTCAGCCGGGCCCGGGCGCAGGCCGACGAGCTCCTCACCTCGGCCCAGCGGGAGTCCGAGGCGCTGCGCGCCACGGCGGCCAAGGAGGTGGACGACATGAAGGTCGTCCAGCTCCAGGACCTCGAGGACCAGCGGGCACGGCTCACCGCCGCGGCCGAGGACGAGCGGGCCGCGGCCAGCGCGCAGGCGTCCGACCTGCTCGCCAGCGCGAAGCGCGAGGCGGACCAGATCCGGCTGGCGGCCGAGCAGGAGACCACCAGCATGCGGACCTCCGCCAAGCGGGACACCGAGAAGGCCCGTGCCGCCGCCGACCGGGAGGTGTCCGAGGCCCGGCGGGTGCTGGCCGTCGAACGGGAGCGGCTCACCCGCGAGGCCGCCGACGCGCACACCCAGGCGGTGGAGGAGACCCAGCGGCTGGTCCGAGAGTCCGAGGAGCGCGCGGCCGCGGCCGAGCAGCGCGCCACCGAGGCGTCCGCGCAGGCCCGCAAGCAGCGCGAGGACGCGGCGGCCGAGTCCGAGCGGACGCTCGCGCGTGCCCGCCGTGAGGCGGAGCAGGTCGTCGCGGCCGCGCGCAACCAGGCCGATCACATGTCCACCCAGGCGCAGGCCGACCTGGATCGGCGGACCGCGGCGGCTCGCGCCGAGCTCGACATCGTGCAGCGGCGCCGAGACGGCATCGTGGCGCAGCTCGCGTCGCTGCGGGACCTGGTCGCCGGCTTCGGACCGGGCGAGGCCGCCGAAGGGCCGGCCACCGACGACGACCTCGAGCTGGACCCGCCCTTCGCCGACGCGCGGAGCCGGAGGCCGAGCAGGCCGAGCAGGCCGAGCAGACAGGACCGAGCAGACCTCCGACCCCGCGCCCTCGGACGACAACCGGGGCTAGAGCACCGACCGGCACCGTCCGGTCGGTCGGGTCGACACCCGCTCGCCGCGGATCCGCAGCGCGCGCACGCTGGAGTTGTCGGTGTCGTCGGACTCCCGGAGCTGGTCGAGCGGGTCCACGGTCGTTCGCAGGCAGTACAGCCCGGAGCGCAGGCCGCGCGGCAACGTGAGCGACTGTCCCGGCAGCTCGGCGCCGTAGATGTCGACCCAGCCGATCGAGATGCCCTGGGGAGTGCTCCGATGGCACTCGCCGTAGTGCAGCGGGTAGGTCGGCGTCGGCCAGCGATCGGGAGCACGCTCGGTGTCGCGCAGGCAGAAGCTCATCTTCCGGCCGCGCACCGCCACCGGCTCCGTCGCCCCGCCTGGGCGCCACAGGGCGTACCGGGCCGCGGCCTCGAAGTGCCAGTGGTCGTGAGCGGGATGGAACAGCATGCAGCCGGCGTCTCGTCGCACGTACCGCCGGTCGACCGACCGGTTGAACCAGCCGTTGCCGTCCCGGTCCCGGAACAGGATCTGGCTGGCGTGCTGCTCGCGGGGCGAGCAGCCCCCGCGGCCGTTCGGGCGGACCTCCAGGACTCCGTGCCCCACGTTGGCGAGTCCGGACTCGAAGCGCAGCACCCGCCCGCCGGCGGCGTTGCGGACGATCACCGGCTTGGCCGCCGCCAGGGCGCGTGCGTTCGGCAGCAGCAGCGGACGCTTCGCCTCGGCGGCAGGCAGCGCCCCGGTCGGTGCGGTGGCACCGGTCCCGGCGGCAGGGACGAGCACCAGAACGGTGGCGGCCAGCGCGGCCGTGACCAGCAATCGACGCGCTCTCACCAGCTGCCCCCCACCCGGTCGGCGTTGTCTGCCGCCTGAACCCTACGGCTGGTCGGCGTCGGCGGCGAGTGCCGCAAGCGCTCCGGGGGCGTACATCGACGAGTCGGCCGTGTCCATCGGGCCGTCCCAGCGCTCCGGGAGCGGCACGGCCGCCTGCGGGTTCACCCGCCGGACCAGCTCGTCGAGCACCCGCTCGGTATGCCCCACCCACAGGTGCTTGGCGCCGTCGACGCCGATCACCTCCGCCTGCGGAACGGCCGCGAACCGAACGCGAGCCGCGTCCGGCCGGAGGTAGTCGTCGTGCTCGGGCACCAGGGCGATCAGGGGCCTGCCTGCCTCGGCCCACGCGGCCAGGTGGGCGTCGGTGGTCGACCGGAGCGGCGGCGACAGCAGCACCGCTCCGACGACGCCGGGCTCGAGCCCGTAGCGCAGTGCCAGGTCGGTCCCGAACGACCAGCCGAGCAGCCAGACCGAGGGCAGGTCGGCGAACTCCGCGTACTCGATCGCGGCGGCCACGTCGTAGCGCTCGGCCTCTCCGTTGTCGAAGCTGCCCTCGCTGGTGCCCTGCGCGCTCGTGGTCCCGCGGCTGTTGAACCTGAGCACGGCGATGTCTGCCAGGGCCGGGAGGCGGTACGACGCCTTGCGGATCACGTGGCTGTCCATCATCCCGCCGTGCGTCGGCAGCGGGTGCAGGCAGACCACCGTCGCGACCGGCGGACGCCCGGCCGGCACCGCGAGCTCGCCGACCAGGCCGAGGCCGTCGGCGGTCTCGAGGCGCAGCGGCGTGCGGCGCGCCGGCAGGACCGAGGTGCCGCGGATCGGTCGGAAGGTCACGGGCAGGAAGGCTACCCAGCCCGGTGAGCCCCTCCTCACCCGTCCGGTCAGTCCTGCTCGACCGTTCATCGCGGATGCCGGAGCCAGCGGGCGCGATCACGACACCTGCCCGCATGCTGAGCGCGCATCACCTTGCCGACGGGGCGGCGACTACCAACGATCGAGGAGGATTCGTGGCTCTGGCGACGTCTCCCAGCAGCGTGCGGTCCCGCGGGGCCGGACGTCGGCTGTGGACGATGCCTGCGCTGCAGCCCTACCGCCAGCACCTCGCGCCCTTCGCGGTGTTCTTCCCGCTGTGGGCGTTGACGGCGTTCGTGCTGCCCCGGTTCCTCAGCCACGAGGCCAGCGAGCTGGCGCTCTCGGCCGCCATCGGCGTGTTCTTCCTGTCGCTGCTCGCCCGGCTGGTCAACGCCGGCGCGCGGACCCGGGACCGGCGTCCGGCGTTGGCTCTGCTCGCCGTCGGCATCCTGCTGTGGGGGGCCGGGTCGGCGGTGCTCAACGCCGCCGGCGCCGGGACCGAGCTGACGTTCCCCGCTCCCGGCGAAGGCTTCTTCCTGGCCTCCTACGTCGGGCTTGCGGGGTTCCTGCTGATGGACGTCCAACGGCGCCAGATGCCACCGCTGGCGGTCTGGCTCGAGGCGTCGGTCATCTGTGGGGCCACGGCCTGCCTGGCCACCCTGCTGGTCCTCACGCCGGTCTCGGCGTCCTTCCAGGGCTCGAGCGTGCCGCTGCTGCTCGCGGTGCTCTACCCGCTGATCGACCTCGCGCTGGCGATCCTCGTCCTCGCCCAGGTGCTGCTCCGCCAGCGTGACCTCTCCGCCCGGACGATGAGCCAGATCATCGGCTTCGTGCTGCTGGGAGTGGCCGACTCCAGCTTCCTGCTCACCTTGTCCGGCGGCACCTACGTCTTCAGCGTGACCTTGAACCTGCTGTACGGGCTGAGCTTCGCGCTCATCGTCAGCGCTGCCCTCGTCCGACCGGCCGAGACCGGCGAGACGGCCATGAGGACGTCACGCGCCCGCACCCAGGTCGCCGCTGCGGGGATCGCCATCCTCGCCCTGGTCGCGGCACCCGACAGCCAGGTCGGCACCGCGGTGACGGTCGCGGCGATCATCACGCTCGGCTCCGCCGGCGGCCGGCTTGCCGTCGCCCTCCGCGAAGCGCAGGGCGCGGCGGAGGCGCTGCGGCTGTCGCTGACCGACGAGCTCACCGGGCTGCCCAACCGCAGGGCGGTGCTCCGGCAGCTGGACACCGAGCTGGCTGCTCACCATCCGCTGTCCCTGATGCTGCTCGACCTCGACGGCTTCAAGGACATCAACGACAGCATGGGCCACGCCGTCGGCGACCGCGTCCTGATCATCATCGCCGACCGGCTCCGCAGCCGGTTGAGCCACCTGTGCACCGTGGCCCGGCTCGGCGGAGACGAGTTCGCCCTCGTCGTCTCGTGTGCCGACGAGATCGAGGTCATGGAGATCGGGAACGAGGTGGGCCGGGTCCTCGACGAGCCCGTGCACATCGAGGGCATGCAGCTCACGCTGTCCGCTTCGATCGGGATCGCGGTCCGAACCGAGGAGGACACCACCTCCACCGACCTGCTCCGCCGCGCCGACGTTGCGATGTACGAGGCGAAGTCGGCCCGGGTGGGTGCACTGCTCTACGAGCCGTCCCAGGACGACTTCACCCGTCAGCGGCTGCGGCGCACCGAGGAGCTGCGACGCGGGATCAGCGGTGGCGAGCTCGCGATGTGGTACCAGCCGCAGGTCGACGCCGCCACCCAGGAGGTCATCGCCGTGGAGGCGCTGGTCCGCTGGCAGCACCCCGAGGAGGGCCTGCTCACCCCGGCGGCCTTCCTGCCGGAGGCACGACGGCACGGGCTGATGCCGGCGCTGTCCGTCGACGTGATCCGCCAGGTCGTGGCCGACGCGCGGCGATGGGTGGACGAGGGCTTCGAGTTCCGCGTGGCGCTCAACTGTGCGCCGCCCGAGATCCTCGGTGGTCTGGTGCTGCCGTACCTGTTCGAGGCGATGGACAAGGTGTCGCTCCCGATCGACACGCTGTTGATCGAGGTCACCGAGGACTCGTTCATCAGCGACCCCGAGCGGGCCCGGCAACGTCTGCTCGAGCTCAGCGACATGCACGTCCAGGCCGCGATCGACGACTACGGCACCGGCTTCTCGTCGCTGTCCTATCTGCGCAACCTGCCGGTGCGTGAACTCAAGATGGACCGGTCCTTCATCGCCACCCTGCTCAGTGACCCGAGCAGTCGGGTGATCGTCGACACCACCACGAAGATGGCGCACTCGCTCGGGTTGCGGTTGGTGGCGGAGGGTGTCGAGGACGCGGCCACGGCCGCGGCGCTGGTGGCGATGGACGTCGACATCCTGCAGGGCTACCACATCGCGCCGCCGATGCCCGCGGCCTCGGTGGGACCGTGGATCCGGCAGTGGTCCGCCAGCCTCGGACAGACGCCGGTCTTCCTACCGCAGGCTCCCGGCTCCCACTGACACCAGGGTGGGCAGCGGCTCGACCGGCACCCGCACCAGCCGGAACTGCTCGGTCCCCGGCACCGAGACGCCGTCCAAGCCCACCCCGAGGGTGATCAGGCGGTGGGCGTCCGGGTTGACCCGGCGCTGTTCGTCGAGAATCTGCGCGATGTCGGCGTAGACCGGGGTGCTGGAGTCCGAGCCGAGGTAGTTCGCCGCGCGCGTCCCCGGCAGGGTCCGCATCGCCCAGCCCACCGACGTGAGCAGCCGGCGGACCCGCTCGTCGAGGATCGCGACGACGGACGGCACGTTGTTGGCGCGGATCGAGGTGATCAGCGCGTGGTAGGTGGCGAGCGCCAGGCCGGTGCGCCCCTGCTTCACGCCCGGACGGACGCCCATCGTCGCCACGTCCCAGGCCCGCGTCAC
The DNA here is from genome assembly GCA_963695375.1 of uncultured Actinomycetota bacterium. Classification (GTDB taxonomy): domain Bacteria; phylum Actinomycetota; class Actinomycetes; order Propionibacteriales; family Nocardioidaceae; genus JACCVL01. The sequence continues at coordinate 76,420 of OY968767.1, forward strand.
GTCCACCCCGACCGCGGCGGCGCTGCGCGGGGCGTCCACCGCCCAGGGCGGCCGGGACACGTCGTCGACGGTCTTCAGGGTGGTCGTCGCGCCGGTGAGCAGCCGGACGCAGGCCTGCACCTCGTCGGTGTCGTCGACCACGGAGACGAACACCGAGTCGTGCTCGTAGGGGCCGTACTCCTCGGCCAGCTGCTCGCGGGTGTTCCCGTACCACTGCAGGAAGATGTCCGCCTCGCAGTCGCGGGTGGCCTCCAGCAGATCGCCCGCCGGGTCGAAGACGATGCGCAGCCGCGGCGTGGCCATCAGAACTCCCGGGAGACGACGCGGTCGCTGTCGAAGAACCTCCGGGACAGGTCGACGACCGCGTCGGCGCTGAACGGCTTGCACGCGTAGACGTCGACGCTGAAGAACAGTCGCGGGGTCTCCCAGGCGTAGAAGTGCGCCCCCGAGGTCTCCCAGTGGATCCAGCCCGCCCAGCCGTACAGCGGTGACTTGTGCGTCACCGGCTCGGTCAGGGTGATCATCTCGATGGTGTCGGACAGCGTCCGCAGGTACTGGCGGATCGACACGTCGTCGATCGGGGCCCGGCAGAGCCCCTCGACCACCAGCCGCTGCCGATGGATCTCGGGCGCCAGATCAGGCATCGAGTGCATCGAGTGCTGCACGGGGACTGCGACGTCAGGCATGCGGGGCTCCCTCTAACCGGTGCGGCGACGCAGACGCGGCCCTCCCCCGCCGACCCGCCACTTCGTGTTGCGTTGTGCACGGAGGGTGTCACCCGCCACGGAGTGTGTGCAGCGGGAAAGCCCCAAAATCATCTAAATATGACGCCTTGTGACGGACCGAGCTCTCAGCGTGACGTTACCGCCGGCTCACCCCCGGGACGTCATCCGACGCGCCGTCGATAGACCCCCGTCCGTATGACGTCCCGGGGGCCGCGCCCGGCTCAGCGGGAGGGGACGGCCGGGTGCGGCTCGTGGTCGCGGAAGCCGCGGCCGGACTTGCGGCCGTGATAGCCCGCGGTGACCAGGTGCTCGAGCAGCGGCGCCGGGGCGAATCCCGGCTCCCGGAACTCCCGGTACAGGGTGCGCTGGATCGCCAGCGCGACGTCGTTGCCGACCACGTCGAGGAGCTCGAACGGCCCCATCGGCAGCCGGCAGCCCTCCTTCATCGCGGTGTCGATGTCGTCCGCACTGGCGTAGTGCGCCTGCAGCATCTTCACCGCGTCGTTCAGGTACGGGAAGAGCAGGGCGTTGACGATGAAGCCGGCCCGGTCGCCGCAGGACACCGGATGCTTGCCCAGCCGGTGGCACACCGCCCGGATCGTGTCGGCCACCTCGACGTCGGTCGAGACCGTGGACACCACCTCGACCAGGCGCATCTGCGGCGCCGGGTTGAAGAAGTGCATGCCGACGACGTCGCGGGGTCGGCCTGTCACCGCCGCGCAGCTGATCACCGGCAGCGAGGAGGTGGTGGTCGCGAGAATGGCACCCGGCTTGCAGATCTCGTCCAGGTTCTCGAAGAGCGCCTGCTTGGCGTCGATCTGTTCGACGACCGCCTCGATCACCAGGTCGGCCGCGGCGAGGTCGTCCAGGACGGTGCTGCCGCGCAGCCGGGTCAGCGTCGCGTCCCGGTCGGCCTGCTCGAGCTTGCCGCGCTGGACGGCCTTGTCCAGCGAACGGGTGACCGCGTCGACCAGGGCGCTCACCCGGTCCCGCCCGCGGGCCACCACGACGACGTCGAAGCCGGCCTTGGCGCACACCTCGGCGATCCCCGCAGCCATCGTCCCCGAGCCGACGACGCCGATGGTGCCGACGTCGCGCCGCGGGACGGCGACGTCGGTCGACGCCGGGGTCCGCGCGTCCGGGACGACGACCGGGCTGTCCGGTCCGTCGTAGCTGAAGAACCCGCGGCCGCTCTTGCGGCCGAGCATGCCCGCCGTGACCATCTGCTTGAGCACCGGCGCGGGGGCGTGCAGCCGGTCCCGCCCCTGCAGGTACATCGTCTCCAGGATCTCGTACGCCGTGTCCAGGCCGATCAGGTCGAGCAGCGCCAGCGGGCCCATCGGGTAGCCGCAACCGAGCCGCATCGCGTCGTCGATGTCCTCCCGGCTGGCGTAGTGCGCGTCGTACATCGCCGCGGCGTGGTTGAGGTATCCGAACAGCAGCGCGTTCGCGATGAAACCGGCCTTGTCCCCCGCCACCACGGGGTTCTTGCCCAGCCGCCGGGCCAGCGCCTGGACGTCCTCGACCACGTCCGGCTCGGTGACCACCGTCCGGATCACCTCGACGAACGCCTGGACCGGTGCCGGGTTGAAGAAGTGCAGGCCGATCACCCGGTGCGGGTGCGAGGTGGCCGCGGCGATCTCGGTCACCGACAGCGACGAGGTGTTGGTCGCGAGCACCGCCTGCGGTCCGACGATCTCGTCCAGCTCGGTGAAGATGGTCCGCTTGAGATCGAGGTGCTCGACCACGGCCTCGACGACCAGGTCGCACTCCTTGACGTCGGTGAGCGACGTGCTGAAGCTGATCCGGCCGACCAGCTCGGTCTGCTCCTCCACGCTGAGCTTGCCGCGCTGGACCGCACGGCCGGTGGAGTGCTCCAGGTGCGCCCGCCCCCTGGCCAGCTGGTCCTCGTCCCGCTCGACGCCGACGACCGCGATCCCGTTGCGGGCGAAGACCTCGGCGATCCCGGCACCCATGGTGCCGAGCCCGACCACACCGACGCTGGAGAACGCACGAGCCATGCCGGGCAGTGTGCCAGCCGGGCACCGGCTCCGGCGGTACGGGGGCGGCGACTAGTCTCGGCCGGTGCGTCTCGTCATCGCCCGCTGCCAGGTGGACTACTCCGGCCGGCTGTCCGCGCATCTCCCGCCCGCGACCAGGCTTGTCCTGGTCAAGGCCGACGGGTCGGTCTCGATCCACGCCGACGACCGCGCGTACAAGCCGTTGAACTGGATGAGCCCGCCGTGCCGGGTCGTCGAGAGCACCGCCGACGACGGCCGGCTGCAGTGGACGGTCACCGCGACCAAGGGGGACGGGCAGCTGCGGATCGTCTTCGACGAGGTGCTGCACGACTCGTCCCACGACCTCGGCGTCGACCCAGGACTGGTCAAGGACGGGGTGGAGAAGCACCTCCAGGAGCTGCTGGCCGACCACCCCTCGTCGCTGGGCGCCGACCTGACGCTGGTCCGGCGCGAGTACCCCACCGCGATCGGGCCGGTCGACCTGCTCTGCCGGGACACCGACGGCGTCACGGTCGCCGTCGAGGTCAAGCGGCGGGGTGAGATCGACGGCGTCGAGCAGCTGACCCGCTACCTCGAGCTGCTCAACCGCGACCCCCTGCTGGCGCCGGTACGCGGCATCTTCGCCGCGCAGGAGATCAAGCGGCAGGCACGGGTGCTGGCGACCGACCGCGGCATCGACTGCGCCGTCGTCGACTACGACGCGCTGCGCGGCCTGGACAAGGTCGAGGACCGCTTGTTCTGAGCGGCGCCCATTGCGCGGTGGAGGCCTCGTCAGCACGCTGTCGCCCATGACCGAGACCTTCATCGTCCCGCCGGGTGCGGGCCGCCGCCTGGACCTGGGCACTTTCGAGGTGGTGCTCCTCGCGACGGCGGAGCAGACGGCGAACGAGTTCACGCTCCTCCAGACCGAGCGCGAGCCTCCCGGCTTCGGGCCGCCCCTGCACATCCACCACGACGCCGCCGAGGCGTTCTACGTGCTGGAGGGCGAGTACCTCATGCACCTGCCGGAGAGCCGGCAGGTGTGCCCACCGGGCACGTTCGTCTACGTGCCCAGAGGCACGCCGCACACGTTCGAGGTGGTGTCGACCGGGCCCGGCAGGAAGCTGAATCTGTTCGCCCCCGCCGCGATGGTCGGCTTCTTCGAGGAGCTGGCCGCCGCGGAGGCAGCGGGAAACGCAACGCCGGCGGAGCTGGACCGGATCGCCGCCCACAACCAGATGGAAGTCGTCGGTCCGGTGCCGGACAGCTACCTCTGAGCCCTGCCCCAGCAAAAGCGCTGTCCCGGCCGGCCGCCGGCGGGTCAGGATGGCCGGATGCCGACGAACCACTTCGACGAACCGGTGGCCGCGGGGTACGACGAGGGGTCGGCCGAGATGTTCGACCCGGAGGTGCTCCGGCCCACGGTCGACCTCCTCGCCGGCCTGGCCGGGGCCGGCCCTGCCCTGGAGCTGGCCGTCGGCACCGGTCGCGTGGCGCTGCCGCTCAGCCAGCGCGGCGTGCCCGTCCACGGGATCGAGCTGTCGCCGGCGATGGCGGCGCAGCTGGCGGCCAAGCCGGGGGGCACGAGCGTGCCGGTCACGATCGGGGACATGGCGAGCACTCGGGTGACCGGCTCATTCACCCTGGTCTATCTGGTCTTCAACACCATCGCGAACCTGACCAGCCAGGACGAGCAGGTGCGGTGCTTCCGCAACGCCGCCGCGCACCTGGTCGACGGCGGTTGCTTCGTCGTCGAGCTGTTCGTGCCGATCCTGCAGCGGCTGCCTCCCGGTGAGGTGTTCCGCACCTTCCACCATGACGACGACGGGCACAGCTTCGACGAGTACGACGTCGCGACGCAGTCGATGTTCTCCCACCACTACCGCTTCGCCGCCGGCAGCTACGAGCGAGTCTCCGTGCCCTTCCGCTACGCATGGCCGGCCGAGCTCGACCTGATGGCCCGGCTGGCGGGCCTGCGGCTGCGGGACCGATGGGCAGGCTGGGACCGCGCCCCGTTCACCAGCGGCAGCAGCTCGCACGTCTCGGTCTGGGAGAAGCCCGCGGCCGGCTAGCCGGCCGTGGCGACCAGGCCGGCGACCTCCTCCGCGCAGCCCCAGGACAGGGTCACGCCGGCTCCACCGTGCCCGTAGCAGTGCACGACGGGCGGGTGTCCCGGCCGGTCCTCCCGCTCCAACCGCACGGTCGGCCGGGCCGGGCGCAGCCCCACCCGCGTGCCGAGCACCCGGGCTCCGGCGAGCGCCGGCACCAGCGCGACGCCGCGCCGGTGGATCGCGGTCGCCTGCGCCGGGTCGACCACGCGGTCATCGCTGCCCTCCTCGTCGCTGCCACCGACGACGACGACCCGCTCGCGCGGCACGACGTAGGTGACCGCCGCCTCGTCGAGCGCCCACTGGTCGAGGCCGACCTGTTCCAGCAGCACGACCTGGCCGCGCACCGGCGTGACGCTGTCGTCGCCAGCGAGCTCTCTCGCCGCGAGCCCGCTGGCGTGCACCACCAGGTCGGCGTCGTCCGGGAGCGCCGCCAGGCGTCGGCGGACCAACACCCCGCCGGCCGACTCGAGGCGAGCCTGCAACCACGGCAGGTACCGGCTCATGTCCACGACCGGCGCGGTGAAGGTCCACCCACCGGCGTAGCCGGCCGGTGCGTCGCGCACCGGCTCGAGGTCCGGCACCGCGGCGGCCCACCAGGGGCGCGCCGCCGGTTCGCGCAGCAGCTCGCGCCCGGTCAGCAGCCGGACGCCCGCGGCCGGGTCCCGGCCGGCAAGGTCGACCAGCGCCGCGTAGGTCCGCGTGCCCCACGAGAGCACCCGGTCGCGCGGGGCGGCACGGTACGGATACCAGAGTGCGGCGGCGATCGACGACGTCGTGTCGGCCGGGTCCTCGGCGCTGCGGACCTCGACCTCGTTCCCGGCCTCGGCGAGCAGGACGGCTGCGGACAGCCCGATCACACCGGCACCCACCACGACGACGCGCATCCCGGTCAGTGCCGGGCTGCTGGGCCGCAGCCCACCGGTCCACCGGTGTCGAGCACGGCACCCCGCGCCGTCAGGTAACGCCAGCGATAGCCGCTGTCGCCCAGAGCAAGTCGGAGCACGCCGTGCCGGCCGGCGATCCGTCGCTCGACCAGCGCCCCGGGTGGGTCACCGAACGGCCGCAGCTCGGCACCGCCGGTCCCCACGACGAACTGCCGGACGCCGTCCGGCGCCGCCGCCCCGGACGCGCCCCGGGGGGCGAACCTCTCGTAGTCGTGGTCGTGGCCGTTGAGGACGAGGTCGGCGCCGTGCCGGGCCAGCACCCGCCACAGCACGCGCACCCGGCCGTTGTCACCATGCTGCCCGCCGGACCAGGGCGGGTGGTGCCAGTAGCCCAGGACGCACCGCGAGTCGGCCCGCCTCAGGTCGCGGCGCAGCCACCGGACCTGTGCCGAGTCACGGTCGCACTGGACCGGCCGGCACCTGCCGTTGCCGGAGTTGAGCGCCACCAGATGCCAGCCGCCGACGTCCTGGCTGTAGTAGCCCCGGTCGGGATCGCCGGCCCGGCCGCCGAAGTAGCGGAAGTAGCCCCGGGCACCCGGCCGCAGGTACTCGTGGTTGCCGGGCACCGGGGACGTCAGGGCGCGGAACCGGCCCCACGTCCGGTCGTACTCGGCCATGAAGTCGCGGTATGCGCCGCTCGGGTACTGGGTGTCACCGAGTGCCAGCACCAGGTCGGGGTCGATCCGCGCCACCCGCCTGGCGGTCCGGTGGGACGCACACCCGCGGCCGGCGCAGTCGGCGATGTCCCCCGCGGCGACGACGATCACCCGGCCGACCGCGCGCCGCCCCTGGTCTGCGGCTTCGGGACGGCTGCGGTCGGCGGGGCCGCCGACGGCGCAACCGGCGGCGAGCAGGCCCAGACCGGCGGCCGCTGCCACCAGCCGGCGGGACAGCCCCACCCCGGAGCCGGTCACTCGTCCATCACCGCGTCGGCGCCGGGCCGGGATGCCCAGGGCAGCTCGACCCCGGAGCGCACCACGACGACCTTGTCGCCGCGTTCGAGCTGCGACACCGTCGGCTCGAAGAAGCGGAAGACCCGGTTGCCGCGCACCACCGCGATCACCTGGTCGCCGCAGGACTGCGGGGGCTTGCCGACCTCGGACGGCTGCACGTCCCGCTCGGCCACCTCCAGCCCCTCTCCGTACGTGAGCAGGTCCTCCAGCACCTCCCCCAGCGACGGGCTGACCGCCGAGAGGCCGAGCAGCCGCCCCACCGAGTCCGACGACGTGACGACGGCGTCCGCTCCGCTCTGCCGGACGAGCGGCACGTTGTCCTGCTCCCGGACCGCGACGGTGACGAAGGCGGACGGGTTCAGCTGGCGGGCGGTGAGCGTCATCAGCACGGCCGCATCGTCGCGCTGCGCGGTGACCAGCACCTGCCGAGCCTCACCGACTCCGGCCCGGACCAGCACCTCACGCCGGGTCCCGTCTCCGACCACGACCGCGACTCCGTCCTCGTTGGCCTGGGCGATCGCCTCGGTGGCATTGTCGATCACCACGATGTCCTCGTCCCGAAATCCCTTGGCCAGCAGGGTCTGCACGGCACTGCGGCCCTTGGTCCCGTAACCGACGACCACCACGTGGTCCTGCATGTGCTTCCTCCATCGGGAGATCCGCCACTGGTAGCGCCCCTGGCTGGCCAGCACCTCGAGCGTGGTCCCGACCAGCACGATCAGGAACATGACCCGCAGCGGGGTGATGATGACCGCGTTGAACAGCCGGGCGCCGTCGGTCACCGGGGTGATGTCGCCGTAACCCGTGGTCGTCATCGTGACGGTCGCGTAGTAGAGGCAGTCCAGCAGGCTGAGCTCGCCCCCGTCGCCGCCGTAGGCGTCGCGGTAGCCGTCCCTGTCCACGTAGACGAGCAGCACCACCGCGCCGAGCAGCCCCAGCCCGATCGCCACCCGCAGCTGCAGAGCGCGCCACGGCGAGGAGGTGCGGTCCGGAAGCCGGATGCGCGGGGCGTCAGCCACGGAGGGAACTGTACGGGCAGCCGTGGGTCAGGCGACTCAGGCGCGGTCCAGACCGTTCGCGTCGCGCACCTCGTCGACGATGCGGCCGATGATCTCGGTGAGCCCGAAGTCCCGCGGAGTGAAGACGGCGGCCACCCCGGCGGCGCGCAGGACCCGCGCGTCGGCGGCGGGGATGATGCCGCCCACGACGACCGGCACGGCGTCCGCCCCGGCGTCGCGCAGGCCGTCGAGCACCGCCGGGACCAGCTCGAGATGCGAGCCGGACAGGATGGACAGCCCCACGCAGTGGACGTCCTCGGCGATCGCCGCGGCGACGATCTCGGCCGGAGTCAGCCGGATCCCCTGGTAGACCACCTCGAGACCGGCGTCGCGGGCCCGCACGGCGATCTGCTCGGCGCCGTTCGAGTGGCCGTCCAGTCCGGGCTTTCCGACGAGCAGGCGCAGGCGCCGACCGAGGTCACTGCTGGTGGCGGATACGCGCCGACGGATCCGCGTGAGCTCCTCCCCCGCCTCCGCGGCCCCGACGGACGCCGAGACACCGGTCGCGGCGCGATACTCACCGAACACCTCGCGCAGGGCGCCGGCCCACTCCCCCGTCGTGGCACCGGCGCGCGCTGCCCGCAGGGTGGCGTCCATCAGGTTGGCGCCGGACTTCGCATCGGCCCGGAGCCGGTCCAGGGCCGCGGCCACCTCGTCCCGGTTCCGCTGCTGGCGCCAGCGCCGGACCGAGTCGACGGCGGCTCGCTCCGCCGCCGGATCCGGGGCCTGGATCACGGTGTCGAGGTCGGCCGTCAACGGTGACGGTTCGGTGCTGGTGAAGCGGTTCACCCCGACCACCGTGTCCGCGCCGGACTCGATCCGAGCCCGACGGACCGCGTGCGCGGCGACCAGCTGGGACTTCATGTAGCCGGACTCCACGGCCGCCACTGCCCCGCCCATGGCCTGCACCCGGTCGATCTCGTCGCGCGCACCCGCGACCAGGGCGTCCACCTTGGCCCGGACCACCGGAGAACCGTCGAACAGGTCGTCGTACTCGAGCAGGTCGGACTCGTAGGCGAGCACCTGCTGCATGCGCAGCGACCACTGCTGGTCCCAGGGTCGGGGCAGGCCGAGGGCCTCGTTCCAGGCCGGGAGCTGGACCGCCCGGGCCCGGGCGGTCCGGGAGAGCGTGACGGCGAGCATCTCCAGCACGATCCGCTGCACGTTGTTCTCCGGCTGTGCCTCGGTGAGCCCGAGCGAGTTCACCTGGACGCCGTACCGGAAGCGGCGGAGCCGCTCGTCCTCGACCTGCCAGCGATCACGGCAGAGCTCGTCCCAGAGCTCGACGAACGCCCGCAGCTTGCACATCTCCTCGACGAACCGCACGCCGGCGTTGACGAAGAACGACATCCGCCCGACCACGGCGGCGAACTCATCGGGCGGCACCTGTCCGGAGTCACGGACCCCGTCCAGGACCGCGATCGCGGTGCACAGCGAGTACGCGAGCTCCTGCTCCGGCGTGGCACCGGCCTCCTGCAGGTGATAGCTGCAGATGTTGATCGGGTTCCAGCGCGGGATCGCCTTGACGGTGTAGGCGATCATGTCCGTCGTCAGCCGCAGCGAGTGGTCCGGGCCGAAGACGTACGTGCCGCGGGACAGGTACTCCTTGATGATGTCGTTCTGCGTGGTCCCGGCCAGCCGCTCCGGCTCGATCCCCTGCTCCTCGGCGACCACCTGGTACATCGCCAGCAGCCACATGGCGGTGGCGTTGATGGTCATGGACGTGTTCATCTCCGCCAGCGGGATCCCGTCGAAGAGCCGGCGCATCTCGCCCAGGTGCGGCACGGGCACGCCGACCTTGCCGACCTCGCCGTGGGCGAGCTCGTGGTCGGGGTCGTAGCCGGTCTGGGTGGGCAGGTCGAAGGCCACCGACAGCCCGGTCTGGCCGTGGGCGAGGTTCCGGCGGTACAAGGCGTTGGACTCACCGGCGGAGCTGTGCCCGGCGTAGGTCCGCATCACCCACGGCGGATCTCGTCGGGACGGCTCCGAGTCGGGTGCTGGCGTGCTCACCATGACCGGCAGCGTACGGCTCGTGGTCAGTCGTCGTAGTCGAAGAACCCGCGGCCGGACTTCCGGCCGAGGTCTCCCGCATCGACCATGCGGGACAGCAGCTCGGGGGGGTAGAACTTGGCGTCCCCGGTCTCGGCGTGGATGTTCAAGGTGGCGTGCCGCAGGATGTCCACTCCGGTCAGGTCCGTGGTGGCCAGCGGACCCATCGCGTGCCCGAAGCCGAGCTGGCAGGCCAGGTCGATGTCCTCGGCGGAGGCGACCCCCGACTCGTAGAGCGCGACCGCCTCCATCGCGAGCGCGCTGATCAGCCGGGTCGTGACGAAGCCGGCGACGTCCCGCTCGACGACGATGCAGGTCTTTCCCACCTCCTCGGCGAAGGAACGCGCCGTCGCCAGCGTCTCGTCGCTGGTCTTCAGGCCGCGCACGAGCTCACACAGCCGCATCATCGGAACCGGCGAGAAGAAGTGCGTCCCGACGACCTGCTCGGGCCTGCTGGTGGCCGCCGCGATCGCCGTGACCGGGATGGCCGAGGTGTTCGTGGCCAGCACGGTGCCCTCGGCGCAGACGCCGTCGAGCTCACGGAAGACCGCGTGCTTGACGTCGATCCGCTCGAACACCGCCTCCACCACGAGCTCCGCCTCCGCCGCGGCCGCGAGGTCGGTCGTCGACGTGATCCGGTCCAGCGCGGCCGTCCGGTCCTCGTCGGACAGCCTCTCCTTGGCGACCAGCCGGGCGAGCGAGCGCTCGATCTCGCCCCGCCCGCGGGCCAGCGCCTCGTCGCTGACGTCGCGCAGCGTGACGTCCCAGCCGGCCACGGCCGCCACCTGGGCGATTCCCGAGCCCATCAGCCCCGCCCCGACCACGCACAGCCTGCTGGACATCCACCCAACCCTTCACTCGCGACGGGCCGCCGGACCGCGACCGGCACCCAGGCGGGCAGCGTAGCCAGCCCTTTTCGGTCCGGGCACACTGGACGGGTGCTGCCCATGAGTCCGGTCGCCGGAGTCCCGCTGGTGGGTTCGTCCGGCCTGGACTACCTGTACATCCCGGTCGTGTCGACCATCGGGGTCCTGCTGCTGGCGCTGGTGCTGCGCTGGTCGATGCAGACCCGTTCGAGGCGCGCGGGCACCCGCGTCGCGGACCCTGCCCAGGGCCTGCTCATCGGTGTGGTCTCCGCCGCACCGGCCGAGGCGGACCGGATCCGCGACCTCTTGGTCTCGGCGGGCGTCCGGGCCAGCTACCGGCCCGGTTCCCGGGTCGCCCAGGTGCTGGTCTGGCCCGAGGACGTGGACGCCGCGACCCGGATCGTGGCCGCTGACCGCGGCCGGTCGCGCTGATCCGGGTACGGTCGCGCCATGGTCAAGCTCACCCGCATCTACACCCGCACGGGTGACGGCGGCAGCACCCGGCTCGGCGACATGTCCGAGGTTCGCAAGACCGACCTCCGGGTGGCGGCCTACGGCGACGTCAACGAGGCCAACGCGCACCTCGGCACCGCCATCGTCCTCGGCGAGCTCGACCGCGACGTCATCGAGGTCCTTGCTCGGATGCAGAACGACCTCTTCGACGTCGGCGCGGACCTCGCGACGCCGGTCGTCGCCGAGCCCGAGTTCCCGCCCCTGCGCGTCCTGCAGGACGACGTGGACCGGCTCGAGGGCTGGTGTGACCACTACAACGAGTCGCTGGAGAAGCTGCGCTCGTTCGTCCTGCCCGCCGGGACCCGGGGGTCGGCCCTGCTGCACGTCGCCTGCACGGCGGTCCGTCGCGCGGAGCGCTCCACCTGGGCGGCGATGGAGCGACACGCCGACAGCATGAACCCGATCGCGGTGCGCTACCTCAACCGGGCCAGCGACCTGCTGTTCATCCTCGCCCGGTACGCCAACCGGGACCACGGTGACGTGCTGTGGCAGCCGGGCGGGCCGGGCGCCGAGGCCACCGGTTCACGCTGACCCGCCGGCGGCCGAATCAGCCGAGCCGGTGCGGGTCCGGTGGGGCCGACTCGAGCCAGGACAACAGGCCGGTCAGGGAGTCCGGGCTCAGCGCCACCTCGACCTGCTCGCCCGCCGTCCGGGTGTGGACCACGAGGTGGCCCGAGAACAACGCGTAGGCCTCGGCGCCGGCCGGCTCGCGGCGGTCGTGCAGCTCGAGGACGTGCCGGTCGAACACCCGCTTGGGGCGCAGCGACAGGGAGAACACCCGGAACCACTCCAGCCGGTCGCCGCGGTAGCGGGCGACGCCCAGCGTCCAGCCGCGGGCGTCCTGCTGGGGATGCGTGCGCACGCTCATGTCGAACGTGGGCTCGTCCTTGGTCAGCCACCGGCGGCGGACGATCAGCCCCACCAGACCGAAGGCGGCGAGCAGCAACAGCCCGCCGAGGACGTCCAGCGCGATCTGCCAGAGCGGCATGGTCCCGGCCCGGACGCTGGCAGTCCGTGACGGACTGTCAGCCCGTCTTCTCCGCCGCGCCGACCCGTGCCTCGGCCCAGCCGAGCCCCCGTGCCGCCTCGGCATCGTCGTCACCGGCGGACTGCGCCTGCTCCAGGTCCCGCCGCGCCTGCTCCCGGTCGATCTCGTCGGCCAGCTGGGCGTGCTCGGACAGGATCGACACCCGGTTGTCCGCCACCGACAGGAACCCCCCGTCGACGGCGGCCACCAGGGTCTCGCCACCCTCCTGGCGGATGACCACCGCACTGGGGTCCAGCACGGAGAGCACCGGCGCATGGTTGCGCAGGAGGCCGATCTCACCGTCCGCGGTCCGGGCGAGCACGAAGGTCGCCTCCCCTGACCACACCAGCCGGTCGGCGGCGACCAGCTCGACCTGCAGCTGCTCGTCGGCCATCAGAGGTCCTTCTGGATCTCAGCCCACTTGCGCTCCACGTCGTCCAGCCCGCCGCACATGAAGAACGCCTGCTCGGCCACGTGGTCGTAGTCGCCGTCGCAGATCTTGGTGAAGGCGTCCACGGTCTCGTCCAGCGGCACCGTCGAGCCCTCGAGACCGGTGAACTGCTTGGCCACGTAGGTGTTCTGGGACAGGAACCGCTGCAGTCGGCGCGCCCTGGAGACGACGACCTTGTCCTCCTCCGACAGCTCGTCGACGCCGAGGATGGCGATGATGTCCTGCAGCTCCTTGTTCCGCTGCAGGATCTGCTTCACGCGTACCGCCGTGCGGTAGTGGTCCTCGGCGATGTAGCGCGGGTCCAGGATGCGCGAGGTGGAGGTCAGCGGGTCCACCGCCGGGTAGATGCCCAGCGAGGCGATGTCCCGAGACAGCTCGGTGGTCGCGTCCAGGTGCGCGAACGTGGTGGCAGGGGCCGGGTCGGTGTAGTCGTCCGCCGGCACGTAGATCGCCTGCATCGAGGTGATCGAGTGGCCCCGGGTCGAGGTGATCCGCTCCTGGAGCACGCCCATCTCGTCGGCCAGCGTCGGCTGGTAGCCGACGGCCGACGGCATCCGGCCCAGCAGGGTGGAGACCTCCTGGCCGGCCTGGGTGAACCGGAAGATGTTGTCGATGAACAGCAGCACGTCCTGCTGCTGGACGTCACGGAAGTACTCCGCCATCGTCAGCCCCGACAGGGCCACCCGCAGCCGGGCGCCGGGCGGCTCGTCCATCTGCCCGAACACCAGCGCCGTCTGCCCGATCACCTCGGACTCGGTCATCTCGGTGATCAGGTCGTTGCCCTCACGGGTCCGCTCCCCGACGCCGGCGAACACCGACACACCCTCGTGGTCGCGGGCGACTCGGGCGATCATCTCCTGGATCAGCACGGTCTTGCCGACGCCGGCGCCGCCGAACAGGCCGATCTTGCCGCCCTGGACGTACGGGGTGAGCAGGTCGATGACCTTGATCCCGGTGTGGAACATCTCGGTCTTGGACTCGAGCTGGTCGAAGGCGGGAGCCTTGCGGTGGATGGACCACCGCTCCTGCACGTCGAGCTGCTCGTTCTCCTTGAGGTTCAGGCAGTCGCCGATCGTGCTGAAGACGTGGCCCTTGGTCACGTCGCCGACGGGCACCATGATCGAGGAGCCGGTGTCGGAGACCTTGGTTCCGCGCACCAGCCCGTCGGTCGGCTGCATGGAGACGGTACGGACCATCCCGTCGCCGATGTGCTGCTCGACCTCGAGCGTCAGCGTCCGGTCCGTCTCGCCCTGGGTCACCTCCACCTCGAGGGCGTTGTAGATCTCGGGCATCTCGTCGACGGAGAACTCGACGTCCACCACCGGTCCGATCACCCGGGCGACGCGGCCGACGCCGCCGGGGGCGTCCGGTCCGCCGGCGGTCTCGTTCTCACTCAGCGTGGCGGTCATCTGTGTCACTCACTCCCTGCGGTGGCGTCGGCCAGAGCGTTGGCGCCGCCAACGATCTCGCTGATCTCCTGGGTGATCCCGGCCTGGCGGGCCTGGTTCGCGATTCGGGTGTACTTCTGGATCAGGTCCTCGGCGTTGTCCGTCGCGGACTTCATCGCCGTCTGGCGAGCGGCCAGCTCGGACGCGGACGCCTGCATCAGGCAGGCGAAGATCCGGCTGGTCACGTAGCGCGGAAGCAAGGCGTCGAGCACTGCCTCGGCGGAGGGCTCGAACTCGTAGAGCGGCAGCACCTCGTCCTGCTCGGGCGCCTCCTCGTCCTCCACGACCTCGAGCGGCAGCAGCCGGATGTCCTCGGGCTGCTGCACCAGCATCGAGCGGAACCGGGTGAACACCACGTGCACCTCGTCCACGCCGGCCCGGTCGGTCTCCGGCGTCGTCATCCCGGTGTCCTCGCGCTCCAGCTCCTCGCCGGTGAGGAACGCCTCCAGAATCGCCTCCGCGATGGTCGCGGCGTCCTCGTAGGTCGGCTTGTCGGAGTAGCCGGACCAGCTGTCCGCGAGCTCGCGCTGGCGGAACTTGTAGTAGCCGACGCCCTTGCGCCCAGAGACGTAGATGTCGACCTCCTTGCCCTCTCCGTGCAGCTTCTCCACCAGCCGCTCGGACTGCTTCAGCACCGAGGAGGAGTAGGAACCGGCCAGGCCACGGTCGCTGGTGACGACGACGACCGCGGCCCGCTTCGGGTCCGGGTGCTCGGTCGTCAGCGGGTGGCTGACGTTGGAGAAGGTGGCCACCGCCGAGACGGCCCGGGTCAGCTCACGCGCGTACGGCAGCGCGGCCTCGGCCTGCTGCTGCGCCTTGATGATGCGCGAGGCGGCGATCAGCTCCATCGCCCGGGTGATCTTCTTGGTCGCCTCGGTCGACCGGATCTTCGCGCGGTACTCGCGCAGACTGGCGGGCATCGGTCAGCCCCGCTTCTGCTTGACGATCTGCTCCTGCTCCACGTCCTCGTCCTCGAGCGCCTCGTGCTCCTCGTGGCCGGCCTTGATCGAGCCGCCCTCGGAGGTCTCGAACTGGTCCGCGAACGAGTCGTAGGCGCTGTCCAGCGACGAGGCGGTGGAGTCATCGAAGGTGCCGGACTCACGGATCGCGTCGAGGAGGCCGCCGTGCTCGCGCCGGACGTAGTCGAGGAACTCGGTCTCGAAGCGCCGCACGTCGACGGTGGGAACCGCGTCGAGCTTGCCGCTGGTGCCGGCCCACATGGAGACGGCCTGCTCCTCCATCGAGAACGGGGAGTACTGCGGCTGCTTGAGCAGCTCCATCAGCCGCTGACCGCGGTCCAGCTGCCGTCGGGACGCGGCGTCGAGGTCGGAGGCGAACATGGCGAAGGCCTCCATCGCGCGGTACTGCGCGAGGTCGACCTTGAGCGACCCGGTGACCTTCTTCATCGCCTTCGTCATCGCGGCACCACCGACGCGGGACACCGAGATGCCGACGTCGATCGCGGGCCGCTGGTTGGCGTTGAACAGGTCGGACTGCAGGAAGATCTGGCCGTCGGTGATGGAGATGACGTTGGTCGGGATGTACGCCGACACGTCGTTCGCCTTCGTCTCGATGATCGGCAGGCCGGTCATCGAGCCGCTGCCCATCTCCTCGGACAGCTTGGCGCAGCGCTCGAGCAGCCGGCTGTGCAGGTAGAACACGTCGCCGGGGTAGGCCTCGCGACCCGGCGGCCGGCGCAGCAGCAGGGACACCGCGCGGTAGGCCTCGGCCTGCTTGGACAGGTCGTCGAAGATGATCAGGACGTGCTTGCCCTCGTACATCCACTGCTGGCCGATGGCTGAGCCGGTGTAGGGCGCGAGATACTTGAAGCCGGCGGAGTCGGATGCCGGCGAGGCCACGATGGTCGTGTACTCGAGAGCGCCGGCCTCCTCGAGCGCGCCGCGAACGGCGGCGATCGTGGAGCCCTTCTGACCGATCGCGACGTAGATGCAGCGGACCTGCTTGGCCGGATCGCCGGTCTCCCAGAACTCCTTCTGGTTGATGATCGTGTCGATCGCCACGGCGGACTTGCCGGTCTGCCGGTCACCGATGATCAGCTGCCGCTGACCCCTGCCGATCGGGGTGAGGGCGTCGATGGCCTTGATGCCGGTCTGCAGCGGCTCGTTCACCGACTGCCGCTGCACGACCGTGGGCGCCTGCACCTCCAGCGGACGCCGGTCGCTGGTCTCGACGTCGCCGAGCCCGTCGATCGCGGAGCCGAGCGGGTCGACGACGCGGCCGAGGTAGCCGTCACCGACCGGGACGGACAGGATCTCCCCGGTGCGTCGCACCGACTGCCCCTCCTCGATCCCGGCGAAGTCACCGAGGATGACGACACCGATCTCGCGCACGTCGAGGTTGAGCGCCAGGCCGAGGGTGCCGTCCTCGAACTCGAGGAGCTCGTTGGCCATCGCCGAGGGCAGTCCCTCGACGCGAGCGATGCCGTCGCCGGCCTCGGCCACCGTGCCGACCTCCTCACGGCTGGCAGCCTCCGGCTGGTACTCGGTGACGAACCGCTGCAGCGCGTCCCGGATCTCCTCCGGACGGATGGTGAGCTCCGCCATGTCGTGGTCCCTGCTCTCTGAGTTCTCGTGGTCCGTGTCGCCGGCGGTGCCGGCCCGTGCGTCCTGCTGGTGGTGTACCCGGGCCGTCAGCCGGCCAGGCGCCGGCGGACGTTCTCCAGCCGGGTGTGCATGGTTCCGTCGAACACGTCGTCGCCGATCTCGACGCGGGCACCGCCGAGCACCGACGGGTCGACGATCATGTTCAGGTGGATCTTCTGGCCGTATCGCCCGGCCAGCGCCTCGGCCAGCCGGTCGGTCTCCTGACCGGACAGCGGCTGGGCCACCGTGACGCTCGCGACCAGCCGGTTGCGTCGGTGCGCCGCGATCCGGACGAACTCGTGCAGTCCGGCGGCGAGCGAGCGGTGCCGCCCGGCCGTCGCCTGGACCGCGAGCCGCCGGGTGGCCGCGGTGGTCTTGTCGCTCAGCAGGTCCTCGACCAGCTGCTGCCGGGCGTGCAGCGGGGTGGTCCGGTCGCCCAGCACCCCGCGCAGATCGCGGTCCGAGGCGACGATGCGACCGAACCGGAAGAGCTCGTCCTCGACCTCGTCCAGCCGGTCGTCGACCTGGGCCGCGGTGACATGCGCCAGCACGCCGGCGTGCTCGAGGGTGTCGGCCAGGTCGCGCGAGGCCGACCAGCGCCGCTCGGCCGCGCTCTCGAGCACCGTGCCGGTGGCGTCGGAGACCCGGTCGGCGAAGACGTGGGTCACCAGCGCCTTGCGGGCCTCGGCGGGCGTGGCCGGGTCGGTGGCCGCCCGCCGCAGTCCCGGCTCGGAGTCGAGCAGACCCACGACCGCGAACAGCTCGTCGCCGAGCGTCGCGGCCGATTCCGCCTCGACGCCGTCCAGCACCCGGTCGAGCGCTTCGAGAACGACGTGTCGGGATTCGGCTGAGGATCCTCGCATCAGCGCGCCTTCCCGGCCGGCTCCTCGACCTCCGGCTCCGGTTCGGCGCCGTCGGTCTCGGCCTGCTCGAGCTCGGCGACGAACCGCTCGACGGTCCGACGCTGCCGCGCCTCGTCCTCCAGCGACTCGCCGACGATCTGCTCGGCGAGGGTGGTCGCCAGCGACCCGATCTCGGCGCGCAGCTCGGTGAGGACCCGCTGCCGGTTGGCCTCGAGCTGGGCGTTCGCGGCGGTGATGATCCGCTGCGCCTCGACCTGCGCCTGCTCGCGCAGCTCGGCGATGATCGCCGCGCCCTGCTCGCGGGCGTCCTCACGGATCCGCGCCGCCTCGTGCTTGGCGTCGGTGAGCTGCTCCCGGAACTCGCGCTCGGCGGCCTCCGCCGCCGCCTTGGCCTGCTCACCCTCCTCGAACTGCCGCCGGATGCGCTCCTGCCGCTCGGCCATCGCCCGGTTGATCGGCGGCACGACCCAGCGGCCGAGCGCGAAGAGGATCAACCCGAACGCGAACAGCTCGACGAAGAACGTGGCATTGGGCACGAGGAAGTTCTCCGCGGCCTCGTTCGTCCTGGACATCGGTGTGGTCCTGTCAGTCGTGGCGGAAGATCGCTCAGGCGCCGGTGACGAAGACGAACAACGCCATGAACGCCAGGTTGATGAAGTACATCGCCTCCACCAGACCGACGGTCAGGAAGAAGATCGTCATGAGCCGGCCCCGCGCCTCGGGCTGACGCGCGATACCGGAGATGGTGGCGCTTCCCGCCAGGCCGTCGCCGATGGCCGCACCGATGGCTCCACCGGCGAGCGCCAGCCCACCGCCGATCATCGCCCCGGCGATCTTGATTGCGTCTTCCATGTCTCTCCTTGGTTCACGTCCGGGCCGTGCCGGATCTGTGTCGTGCTCGGTCGGTGTGGCGGGTTACTGCTCAGTGCACTGCTTCGGGAGCCGGCTCCTTGTCCTCGCTCTCGCTCTCCGCTGCGTGCGTCTCGCCCGCCATCCCGAAGTACAGGATCGTGAGCAGGGCGAAGATGAAGGCCTGGATCAGGCCGACGAACAGGTCGAAGGCCTTCCACAGGGCGTTGGGTCCCCAGAGCAACCAGGCCGGGAAGAGCCCGATCAACGACACCATGATCGCCCCGGAGAAGATGTTGCCGAAGAGCCGGAGCGCCAGCGTGAACGGCTTGACGATCTCCTCGATCAGGTTGATCGGGAACAGCACCGGGTACGGCTCGAAGTAGTGCTTGAAGTAGTTCTTCACCCCGCGCTGGCGGACGCTGTAGACGTGCACGCCCACGATGACGAACAGGCCGAGCGCATAGGTCAGGTTGACGTCGGCGGTCGGGGCGGGCAGCAGGTGCGGGTCGTCCCCGCTGGGGATCAGGTGCAGCCAGTTGGACACCAGGATGAACGCGAACAGCGCCACCGCCAGCGGCACCACGAACGGGTTGATCTTGCCGAGGCTGGACTCGACCTGCTCGGTGACGGTGTCGACGAGCAGCTCCCAGAAGATCTGGATCTTGCTCGGCACGCCACTGGTGATCTTGGACCGCATCCAGAGCCCGAGACCGACCACGATGGCGCCGGCGAGGAACGTCGTCCAGATGGTGTCGGCGTTGAACGTCAGCCCGAGGAAGTCGACGGTGACGTGGTGACCGATCTCGATGTCGCTCTCGCTCTCCGCGAGCGGGACGGACGGGCTCATGACTCGCGAAGCTCCTTCAGCAGCGGGAAGCCGGTCAAGGCGATGGTGAGGAGCTGGAACAGGGCCAGTCCACCCAGCACGAAGCCGCCGACGGGCCAGAAGGCGATGACCAGCACCAGGGCGACGCCGGAGACCACGGCCAGCCGGGCCAGCGCGGAGACCGCGAACTGCTTGCGGGACAGGTCGTCGCCGCTCGCCGTCATCCGGATCATCGACAGCTCGGTGAGCAGCGCGTTGACCAGGGACAGCCCAACGCCGATGGCGAGGAAGGCGCCCGCGGCCCACTCCCCGAGCCCGGCACCGACCACCAGACCGGCGGCCGCCAGCCCGCCGGCCAGCAGCACCGTCACCCGCTGCCGACGGGCCACCTCGGCCAGGGACACGGGTCCCGGCGCTGCCTGCTCACTCATCTGCGCCGTCCTTCCCATGGCCCCCACGCTAATTGCGTCCTCGTCCTTCGGCATCGCCGGGTCGACCTGGGTCATCGCCGGCACCGTCGCTCAGCAGCGGCCGGACCCGCAGCCAGGTGCCGAGCACCCCGGCCACGATGCCTGCCGCCAGGCCGCCGAGAGTCAGCACGGGCGTGGTCCCCGCAGCCGCGTCCGCCCACCAGCCGAGACCCATGCCGGCGACGACACAGACCAGGTTGTAGGAGCCGATGCTCAAGAGGTCCGACAGCCCCAGCCCCGCGTCGCCACTGTCGTCGGACACGGCGCGCAGGCCTCCACACGAGGGCTCGGGGACGCGTACCGCCCGATCCCGTAGCGGGCGGGACCGACGGGACGCTACCACAGCGGGACACGGCTCTTGGGAGGCGGAACGGTCCTCGGCGTGCGGCGGGGAGCAACGGCGGCAGTCCTCGATGACAGCGTGGATGGCGGGGTGGCACGGTGCTTGTGAAAACTAGCACAAGGTGGCCGCTGAATCGCTCACTCGGCCGGCGGACCCGAGACCGGCAGCTGAGGTCGCTGCCAGCGTGGGAGCCCCCAGACCGCCACCGCGGTGAGGACCGCCAGCGTGCCGACCCCGACCAGGGTCCGCCAGCCGGCGGACAGGCTCACCACCACCGTGCCGAAGGCGACCAGGGCGGCGATCGCGTACATCAGCAGGACGGCGCGGCGGTGCGAGTGCCCGATCTCGAGCAGCCGGTGGTGCAGGTGCAGCTTGTCGGGGCTGAAGGGGGAGCGTCCGGCCCGGGTGCGACGGATCACCGCGAGCAGCAGGTCGACGAACGGGACGAGCAGGATCGCCACCGGGAGCAGCACCGGGATCAGCGCGGCCTGCACGCCCGCGTCGGCACCGGCCACACCCTCCGTGACCTCCGGCAGCGGCAGCTGCCCGGTCAGCGTGAGGGCACCGCCGGCCAGCACCAGGCCGATCAGCATCGAGCCGGAGTCCCCCATGAACATCCGGGCCGGGTAGAAGTTGTGCGGGAGGAAGCCGATGCAGACCCCCGCCAGCGCGGCGGTCAGGATCGCGGCGGTCAGCGCCCGGGTCTGGTCGTTCTCGACCACCAGCAGGTAGGAGTAGGCGAAGAAGGCGACCGCACCGATCCCGATCACGCCCGCCGCCAGCCCGTCCAGCCCGTCGACGAAGTTGACGGCGTTCACCGTGGCGACGATCAGGAACACGGTGAACAGCGGCGACTGGCTCGGGTCGATCGCGAAGGTCCCGCCGTTCGGGAGCGGGAGGTACTGCAACTGGACACCGAGGTACGCGACGACCCCGGCCGCCAGCAGCTGCCCGCCGAACTTGGTCAGCGCATCCAGCTCGAAGACGTCGTCCAGCGCGCCGACCAGGCAGACCAGGACGCCCCCCGCGAGCACCGACCGGGCGTCCTCGAAGACCGGCGGGTCCGACAACGACAGGAACGGGAGGTGCGCGGCGACGAGCAGGGCGGCGGCGAGCCCGCCCAGCATCGCCAGCCCGCCGAAGTAGGGGATCGGGATGGCGTGCACGTCGCGGTCCCGGACGGACGCCATCGCGCCGACCCGCAGGGCCAGCACCCGGGCGACGACCGCCAGCAGGTAGGTCACCGCCGCCGCGACGGCGAACACCAGCGCGTACTCACGCACCGGCGGCTCCCGGCTCCTCGACGGTGACCCGGGCGTCGAAGTCCCGCAGCCGCTCCAGTGGCACCCCGCCCTGACGGAGCACCCGCGCCCGGGTGCCGGTCACGTCCACGATCGTGGACACCTCGTCACCCGTGGTCGGGCCGCCGTCGAGGTAGACCCGGACCTTGTCGCCGAGCATCTCCCGCGCCTGCTCGGCCGTGGTCGCCGGCGCCATCCCGGTGCGGTTCGCACTGCTCACCGCGAGCGGCCCGGTCATGGTCAGCAGCTCGACCGCCAGCGGGTGGTCGGGCACCCGCACCGCCACGGTGCCCCGGGCGTCACCCAGGTCCCACGTCAGTGACGGTTGCTGGTTGCACACCAGTGTCAGTGGTCCCGGCCAGAGCTCGTCGACCATCTCCCGGGCATACGTGGGGACGCCGGTGGTGAGCGCGTCCAGCGTGCTCGCGGCTCCGATCAGGACCGGCGGTGGCTGGTCCCGACCGCGCCCCTTGGCCCGGAGCAGCCGCCGGACGGCGGTCGCCTCGAAGGCATCGCCCGCCACGCCGTACACCGTGTCGGTCGGCAGCACCACCAGCCGCTGGGCGCGGATCGCGACCAGCGCGGCCTCGAGACCGGCCGCCTTGCGGTCCGGTTCGTGGCAATCGAACACCCGGTCACCGGCAGCGGGCGTCGGCTCGTCAGCGGCGGGGAGCTCCGTCACGGCGCCCATCGTGCCAGCACTGTCCGCGAGACAGATCGTGGGACCCGGTCACAAACGGCCGACGTTGACCTATGGTGGCAGAGGGTTCGGGACGGGATGAGCCGACCCGAACGGGAGAGGGATTGGGCTGAGCGCGTGGTCGTTGCAGCACGGTCATCCGTACGGGGTGACGTCGGAGCCACGTTCCGTCACGACGCCCTGCTCTACGACGGCGTCGAGGGTCTGGTGGAGAGCACGCTGCCCTTCGTCCGCGAGGGTCTGGCCGATGACGAGCCGGTGCTGGTCGCCATGATCGAGCCGCACACCGATGCGCTCCGGACCGCTCTCGGGACCGATGCCGATCTGGTCAGCTTCCTCGACATGGAGCAGGTCGGTCGCAACCCCGCGCGAATCATCCCGGCCTGGCAGGACTTCCTCGACCAGGAGCTGCCGAACGCCGAGACCGTGCGCGGGATCGGCGAGCCGATCTGGGCCGGCCGCAGCGACGCCGAGCTGGATGAGTGCCACCTGCACGAGGCGTTGCTCAACGTCGCGTTCGACGACGGACCTGCCTGGCAGCTGATCTGCCCCTACGACGTCTCCGGGCTGCCCCGGCAGGTGGTGCGGCGCGCGCTGCGCACGCACCCGGCCGTGGTGAACCACGCGGCACGCAACACCAGTCGCAGCTACGGCGGGCACGAGCACGGCCGGGCGTCCTTCGGGTCCGCGCTGCCGAAGCCGCCGAGCGACGCGCTCACGCTGCCGTTCGCCGCCGGCGACCTGGCGGCGGTGCGCGCGCGGTCCTGGGCCCACGGGGTCACGTCCGGACTCGCCGACGACCGGATCGACGACCTCGTCCTCGCCGTGCACGAGCTGGCCACCAACAGCGTGCGCCACGGGGACGGTGGCGGGCAGCTGCGCTGCTGGAACAGCGCCACCGCGTGCATCGTCGAGGTCGCCGACGACGGCGTCATCCAGGACCCGCTGGCCGGCCGCCGGCTGGCCGAGAAGACCGCGCTGCGCGGTCGCGGGCTCTGGATCGTCAACCAGCTCTGCGATCTGGTGCAGGTCCGCTCGAGCTCGCGGGGGACCACGGTCCGGCTGCACGTGTGGCGCTGACGTAGCGCGGCCGACCGGCGAGATCCTCGTGGTCTCGCACCTCCCGCCAGCGCCCCGCGGCGGCCAGCACCGCCACCGCCTCCGATCCCTGGACGTCGGCATGTTCGCAGCCGAGCACACCGCCCGGGCGCAGCAGCCGGGCCGCTGTGCGTTCGACCATCCGAATGGCGTCCAGACCGTCCTCTCCCGACCAGAGCGCGACCGCAGGGTCGTGCTCGCGGGCCTCCGGGTCGACCCCCTCGTAGGCACCGAGCGGGATGTACGGCGGGTTGGCCACGACCACGTCGACCACACCGTCCAGATCGGGGAAGGAGTCGGCCGCGTCGCCGAGGCGGAGGTCCACGCCGGTGCCGGCCAGGTTCCGTTCGGCGAAGGCGTGGGCGGCCGCGGACACCTCGACGGCATGCACCCTGGCCTCCGGCACCTCGTCGGCCAGCGCCGCGGCGATCGCACCGGAGCCGGTGCACAGGTCCACCGCCGTCGGCTGTCGATCGCCCGCCTCGACCCGCGCCCGGAGCCGAGCCGCCGCCCACCCGGCGAGCAGCTCGGTCTCCGGTCGCGGCACGAAGACCCCCGGCCCGACCGTGAGCTCGACCCGGCGGAAGCCGGCTCGGCCGGTCAGGTGTTGGAGCGGCTCCCGGCGGGCCCGTCGGGCCAGCAGCTGGTCGTACCGCCTCGCCTGGGTCTCGTCCGGCGGACCGGCCAGCGCCAGCCGGCCGCGCGGCACCCCGAGCACGTGCGCGAGCAGCTGCTCGGCGTCGGCCCGCGGCGACGCGACTCCGGCCGCCGCCAGCCGCTGCACCCCCTCCCGCACCAGCGATGACGCATTCCGGTCGCTCGAGCGACGCGAATGCCTCATCGCTCGTCGCCGACGGAGCCGATCGCCGCCAGCCGCGCCGCCTCGTCCGCGTCGACGCTGGCCTGCACCAACTCGTCCAGGGCCCCGTCGAGGACCTGGTCCAGCGCATAGGTCTTGTAGCCGGTGCGGTGGTCGGTCACCCGGTTCTCCGGGAAGTTGTAGGTACGGATCCGCTCGGAGCGATCTACGGTCCGCACCTGGGCCCGGCGCGCATCCGACGCCGCGCTGTCCGCCTGCTCCTGGGCGAGGGCGAGCAGCCGCGAGCGCAGGATTCGCAGCGCCTGCTCGCGGTTCTGCAGCTGGGACTTCTCGTTCTGGCAGGACACCACGATGCCGCTCGGGAGGTGGGTGATGCGCACCGCGGAGTCGGTGGTGTTCACGCTCTGTCCCCCCGGTCCCGAGGAGCGGAACACGTCCACCCGCAGGTCGGCGTCGTCGACCTCGACGTCGACCGGCTCGGCCTCGGGGAGCACCAGGACGCCGGCCGCCGAGGTGTGGATGCGCCCCTGCGACTCCGTCACCGGGACCCGCTGCACCCGGTGCACGCCGGCCTCGTGCTTCAGCAGCGCGTACGGCGCCCGGCCCGGCTCCGGTGCGGCCTTGGCCTGAACGCTCACCGTGGCCGAGCGGACGCCACCGAGGTCGGAGGGCGCGCTGTCGAGCACCTCGGTCCGCCAGCCCTGCCGCTCGGCGTACCGGGTGTACATGCGGAGCAGGTCGCCGGCGAACAGCGCCGACTCCGCACCACCCTCGCCGGCCTTTACCTCGACGATCACGTCCTTGCCGTCGACCGGGTCCCGCGGGACGAGCAGCCGGCGCAGCCGCTCGGTGAGGAGGTCCCGCCGCTCCGCCAGGTCGGCCGCCTCGGGCGCGAAGGCCGCATCCTCGTCGACCAGCTGGCGCGCGGCGACGAGGTCGCCCTCGACCTGCTGCCAGTCGCGGTAGGCCGCGACCACCGCAGCGAGCTCGGCGTAGCGGCGGCCCAGCCTCCGGGCGAGACCCGGGTCGGAGTGCACGCCGGCATCTGCGAGCCGGCGTCCGAGCGCCTCATGTTCGGCGAGAAGTCGCTCGACCCCCTCGAACATCACCACGGTGCGGCCTCTCGCGGGTGGGGCGGGTGCCGACGCGTGCTACTTCCCGGAGCCCTTCGCGGCGTACCGCTTCTCGAAGCGGGCCACCCGGCCACCGGTGTCGAGGATCTTCTGCTTGCCGGTGTAGAACGGGTGGCACTGCGAGCAGACATCGGCATGGATGCTGCCGCTCGACGCGGTGCTCCGCGTCGTGAACGAGTTGCCACACGTACAGGTGACCGTGGTCTCGCGGTACGCGGGGTGGATGTCGGGCTTCATGCGGGTCCTCTCGATACGTCGGCCGGGTCGGTCCCCCGCGGGGACCGTGAACCGGACCGCAGACCAGTGTGCCACCCCGCTCACGCGGACGGCCAACTGCACAACTCCCCCGTCCGGGACGGCATTCCGCGTCAGCCGGCGAGCAGCGCCTCGATGTCGGCGGTGAGCTCCTCGGGGGCCGTCCTGGACCCATGCCTCGTCACCGTGTCGCCGTCCCGGCTGACCAGGAATTTGGTGAAGTTCCAGCGGACCCGGTCACCCGCCCGGGTCGGCGCCTGCGCGCGCAGCCAGGCGAACAGCGGGTGCGCACCGTCGCCGTTGACGTCGACCTTGGCGAACATCGGGAACGTCACGTCGAAGGTGGTGGAGCAGAACTCCGCGATCTCGGCCTCCGAGCCGAGCTCCTGACGGCCGAACTGGTCGCACGGGAAGCCGAGCACGACCAGACCCTGGTCGCGATAGCGACGCCACAGGGCCTCGAGCCCGGCGTACTGGTTGGTGAAGCCGCACCGGGACGCCACGTTGACGATCAGCAGCACCCGGCCGGCGTACTCGCCGAGGGAACGCTCCTCGCCGTCGATCGTGGTCGCGTCGAAGTCGGCCGTCGTCGCGGTCGAGGTCACCCTCAGTCCTCCTCGGAGCGGCGGCTCTGGTTCGCGGTCGGTGTCGTGTTCTGCACCTGGCGCAGGAACTCGACGTTGCTGCGGGTCTTCTTCAGCTTGTCGAGCAACAGCTCCAGGGCCTGCTGACCGTCGAGCGCCGACAGCACCCGGCGCAGCTTCCAGACGATCTGCAGCTCCTCGCTGCTCATCAGCAGCTCCTCGCGGCGGGTGCCGGAGGCGTCCACGTCGATCGCGGGGAAGATCCGCTTGTCGGCGAACTCGCGCCGCAGCCGGAGCTCCATGTTCCCGGTGCCCTTGAACTCCTCGAAGATGACCTCGTCCATCTTCGACCCGGTCTCGATCAGCGCGGTGGCGAGGATGGTCAGCGAGCCGCCGTGCTCGATGTTGCGCGCGGCCCCGAAGAACCGCTTCGGGGGGTAGAGCGCCGACGAGTCGACGCCACCGGAGAGGATCCGGCCGCTGGCGGGTGCCGCGAGGTTGTACGCGCGGCCCAGTCGGGTGATCGAGTCCAGCAGCACGACCACGTCGTGCCCGAGCTCCACCAGTCGCTTCGCCCGCTCGATCGCCAGCTCGGCGACGGTGGTGTGGTCGGTCGCCGGCCGGTCGAAGGTCGAGGAGATGACCTCGCCCTTGACCGCGCGCTGCATGTCGGTGACCTCCTCGGGCCGCTCGTCGACCAGGACGACCATGAGGTGGCACTCGGGGTTGTTCGTGGTGATCGCGTTCGCGATCGCCTGCATCACCAGCGTCTTGCCCGCCTTCGACGGCGAGACGATGAGTCCGCGCTGGCCCTTGCCGATCGGCGCCACGATGTCGATGATCCGCGTCGTGAGGAGGCTGGCTTCGGTCTCCAGCCGCAGCCGCTCGGAGGCGTAGAGCGGGGTCAGCTTGGAGAACTCGATCCGCTGCTTCGCCTCCTCGACCGAGCTGCCGTTGATCGACTCGATCCGCACCAGCGGGTTGAACTTCTCCTTGCGGTCGCTGTCCCGGCTCTGCTTGACCTGGCCGGTGATCGCATCGCCCTTGCGCAGGCCGTGCTTGCGCACCATGGACAGCGACACGTAGACGTCGTCCGGACCGGCGAGGTAGCCGGAGGTGCGGACGAAGGCGTAGTTGTCCAGGACGTCCAGGATGCCGGCCACCGGCAGCAGGACGTCGTCCTCGGTCACGGTCGGCTCGCTGTCCGGACGTGGCGCGCGGTCCCGGCCGCGGTCCCGGCTGCGCCGCCGCCGGCTGCGGCGGCTGCTCCCGTCGTCGTCGCGCCGGGACGTGTCCCGGTCACCGGCGCCCCGGTCGCTGGGCCCGCGGTCGTTGCGACTCCGCTGCGAGCCGTCACCGGCGCGATCGCTGCTCTGCTGATCGGTCTGTGGCTCCGGCGGCGCGGCGCGGTCGACCGGCGTGCGGGTCTGCTCGGCAGTCGGTGCGACAGCGGTCGGCGCGGCGCCCGCGCCCTGGGCGGCCGTGATCGCCTCGATCAGCTGGCTCTTGCGCATCCGGCCGGTCCCCTTGATCCCGAGACCGCCCGCGACCTGCTGGAGCTCGGCGAGCACCATGCCGCTGAGCCCGCCACCGGAGCGACGGCGGGTGGGGGTGGTGGTCGCGGCGGGCGGGGACGCGGGAGCGTCCACCGGCGACGTCGTGCTGGAGGTGTCTGGCACGTGAGGTCCTTCCCACGTTCGTGCGGGGCCAGCGATCTGCCCCCGCAGGTTGCGGTCCTGGGGTGTCCAGGAGCCGCCGGCCACGACCCACGACCGGTGCGTGGCACCGGGCCGGCTGTGGCGACGCTGGGTCCCCTCCGACTGCACGAGCCTGTGGTGGTGCACGAGCACGGAGCCCGCGGGCTCGTGACGGCGAGAGGGAGGATGCGCGCTCGCGCGGCCGGTCCGGTTAGCGCTCGGACCGAGGCGCTGCGCGCACCGCGAGACTAGCACCGACCGGTGCGAGGTGTCGCTCCAGGTGCAGCCGACCCGACCGTTCGGACGAGTCAATCGACGGTTCGCGCACCGTCGTTGTCGACGGCGAGCACCTGCACCGTCCAGCCCGGCACCTCGACCCGGAGCGCTTCGACCAACGCCTCGTTGGAGAGCGGTCCGCGAGGCACCGGCTCGCGGAGCACCAGCACCGACGGCCCGGCACCGGACACGACAGCGGCGAGGCCGTCCGCACGCAGCCGACGGACCAGCCGCAACGACGCCGGCATCACCGGCTCCCGGAAGTCCTGATGCAGGCGGTCCTCGGTGGCCGGCAGCAGCAGCTCCGGACGTCCGGTCAGCGCGACGACGAGCAACCCGGCCCGCGCGCTGTTCGCGGCGGCGTCCTCGTGACCGACTTGCCGGGGCAGCATCCCGCGGGCCAGTCTCGTCGAGACGGCCTCGGCAGGGACCAGCAGCACCGCCGACACCGTCGCCTCGAGCCGGACCGCCCTGGCGCCCTCCGACTCCGGCCAGGCGAGCGTCAGCCCGCCGAGGAGTGCGGCCGCGACGTTGTCCGGGTGTCCCTCCAGCCGGGCCGCGAGGCGGAGCAGCTCGGGGTCGTCCAGGACCCGTCCGGCACCCGGCTCGGAGCGCTCCACGAGGGCCCGGGCGGCGACCAGCCCCGCGACGATGGCACTGGCCGACGAGCCGAGTCCCCGCCCCTGCGGGACGGCGTTCCGGCACCACAGCCGCAACCCCGGTGGCTGGGCGCCCAGCAGGTCGAACGCGGCGCGGGCGGCCCGGACGACGAGGTGCTGCTCGTCCCGGGGGACCGCGGCCGCGCCCTCCCCCTCCACGTCGACGACGAGACCCGCCGGAGCGGCCGCCAGCGACACCCGGTCGTGCAGGCCGAGCGCCAGCCCGAAGCTGTCGAACCCGGGACCGAGGTTCGCCGCCGTGGCCGGCACCTCCACGGCCACCGGCTGGTCCGACCAGTGCATCCGCGGCCTCAGACCAGGCCCGCGGCCGCGGCCGCCGCGTCCGGATCCGGGTCGATCAGCCGGTCGACGACCTCGCGACCGGTCAACGCCGCATCGGTGTCCTTGAGCCCGTGGCCGGTGACCGTGACGACGACGCGCAGCCCGCGCGGCACCTCGCCGCGACCGGCGAGGTCCGCCAGGCCGGCGGCACCGGCGGCGGAGGCCGGCTCGACGAAGACCCCGTCCCGTGCTGCCAGGTCCCGCTGGGCGCCGAGGATCTGCGCGTCCGTGACCGCCTCGATGCGGCCCTCGGACTCCGTCCGGGCCGTCACCGCCAGCTCCCACGACGCCGGGTTGCCGATCCGGATGGCCGTGGCCACGGTGTCCGGGTCCGGCACCGGAGTGCCGCGCACGAGCGGGGCCGCCCCGGCCGCCTGGAACCCCCACATCATCGGCCGGTGCCCGATCACGCCGGCACCGGCGTACTCGCCATACCCCAACCAGTACGCGGAGATGTTGCCCGCGTTGCCGACCGGCAGCACGTGCAGGTCCGGGGCGTCACCGAGGGCGTCGACGACCTCGAAGGCCGCCGTCTTCTGGCCGTGCAGGCGGAGCGGGTTGACCGAGTTGACCAACCCGACCGGGTAGTGGTCGGCGAGACCCCGGGCCAGTCGCAGACAGTCGTCGAAGTTGCCGCGCACCTGGATCACCGACGCACCGTGCACGACGGCCTGCGCCATCTTGCCGGCGGCGATGCGGCCGTGCGGCACGAGCACGATCGGCGTGAGCCCCGCGCGCGCCGCGTACGCCGTCATCGAGGCCGACGTGTTGCCGGTCGACGCGCACACCACCGCCCGGACCCCCTCCATGACCGCCGCCGACACGGCTGCGGTCATGCCCCGGTCCTTGAAGGACCCGGTCGGGTTGTCGCCCTCGACCTTGAGCCAGACGTCTCCGTCGACGACCGCGGACAGCCACTCGGAGCGGACCAGCGGCGTTCCACCCTCGCCGAGCGTCACGATCGGGGCGTCGTCGAGCATCGGGAACCAGTCGCGGTACTCGGACAGCACGCCGCGCCACAACCGGGCCCCGCGCCGCGTGGACGCTTCCGCCGCCGTCATCGCTCCGCCTCCGCCTCGACCCGCATCACCGACGACACCTCGCGCACCATCTCCATGTGCGCGAGGGCCGCCACCGTCGCGGCGAGGTCCGCGTCCCGCGCCGGGTGGGTCACGAGCACGAGCTGCGCGTCGTCGCCGCGCCCCTCCTGGCGCACGGTCTGGATGGACACCCCGTGCCGACTGAACTCGGTGGCGACGGCGGCCAGCACTCCGGTGCGGTCGTCCACGTCCACGCAGATGTGGTACCTCGTCGTGACGTCGCCCATCGCGAGCACGGGCAGCTGCGCGTGCGCCGACTCCCCCGGTCCTCGCACGTCGCCGAGCCGGTTGCGAGCCGCGCTGACCAGGTCGCCGAGGACGGCGCTCGCGGTCGGCGCACCACCCGCCCCGGGACCGTAGAACATCAGCCGGCCGGCCGACTCGCTCTCCACGAAGACCGCGTTGTAGGCCTCCCGCACGCTCGCCAGCGGGTGGTCGGCCGGGATCATCGCGGGGTGCACCCGGGCCGACACCGCCGGACCGTCGGGCAGCTCGGAGCGCTCGCAGATGGCCAGCAGCTTGACGACGCAGCCGATCTCCTCGGCCGAGGTGACGTCGGCCGCCGACACGTCTGCGATGCCCTCGCGATGAACGTCGGCGGCGGTGACCCGCGTGTGGAAGGCGAGGCTGGCGAGGATCGCCGCCTTGGCCGCCGCGTCGAAGCCCTCGACGTCGGCGGTCGGGTCGGCCTCGGCGTAGCCGAGCCGCTGTGCCTCCTCCAGCGCCTCGCCGAAGCCGGCGCCGGTCGACGACATCTTGTCCAGCACGTAGTTGGTGGTGCCGTTGACGATGCCCAGCACCCGGTGCACCCGGTCACCGGCGAGCGACTCGCGCAGCGGCCGCAGGATCGGGATCGCACCGGCCACGGCGGCCTCGAACCACAGGTCTCGGTCGGCCTTGTCGGCGGCCTCGAAGAGGGTCGCGCCGTCCTCGGCGAGCAGCGCCTTGTTGGCGGTCACGACCGACGACCCGTGCTCGAGTGCGGAGAGGATCAGCGTTCGGGCCGGCTCGATGCCGCCGATCACCTCGACGACGAGGTCCACGTCGTCGCGGCCGACGAGTCCGGCGGCGTCGGTGGTGAACAGTGCCGGGTCGACGCCGGCGTCCCGGTCCCGGCCGGGCCGGCGCACGGCGATCCCGCGCAGGTCGAGGGGCGCACCGACCCGGGCGGCGAGCTCGTCGGCCTGGTCGGCCAGCAGCCGGGCCACCTCGCTGCCCACCACGCCGCAGCCGAGCAGGGCGACCCCGAGCGGGCGCACGGAGCCGGTCACCCCGCGTCCAGCGCGTACAGGTCGTCCTCGGTCTCCCGGCGCAGCAGCACCCGCGCGCGACCGTCCCGGACGGAGATCACGGGCGGCCGGGGCACGTGGTTGTACGCGCTGGCCAGTGAGCGGCAGTAGGCCCCCGTCCCGGGGACGGCCACCAGGTCCCCGCGCCGGACGTCACCGGGGAGGAACTCGTCCTTGACCACGACGTCGCCGGACTCGCAGTGCTTGCCGACGACCCGCGCCAGCACCGGAGGCGCCGAGGAGCTGCGGGAGGCGAGCGTGCAGGAGTAGTCGGCGTCGTACAGCGCGGTGCGCACGTTGTCGCTCATGCCGCCGTCCACGGCGACGTAGGTCCGAGCGGCCCCGGCGTCCAGCCGGACCCGCTTGACGGTGCCGACGGCGTACAGGGTGAGGGTGGAGGGGCCGGCGATGGCGCGGCCCGGCTCGACCGACAGGGCCGGCGGCTCGATCCCGAGCGCCCGGCACTCCGAGGAGACGATGGCGCGGATCCCCGCCGCCAGCTGCGCGGGCGGCTGCGGGTCGTCCCGGCGGGTGTAGGCGATCCCGAACCCGCCGCCCAGACCCAGCTCCGGCAGCCCGATGCCGAGGTCCCGGACCAACCGCGCGTGCAGCCGCAGCACCCTGCGAGCGGCCACCTCGAACCCGGAGGTGTCGAAGATCTGCGACCCGATGTGGCTGTGCAGCCCGAGCAGGCGGAGGCCCGGCCGGTCGTGCACCCGCCGAGCCGCCTCCTCGGTGTCGCCGTCGGCGAGCGAGAAGCCGAACTTCTGGTCCTCGTGCGCCGTGGCGATGTAGTCGTGCGTGTGTGCTTCGACCCCGACCGTGCAGCGGATCAGCGTCGGCACCACCCGTCCCGCCGTGCGGGCGACGACGTCGAGCCGGTCGATCTCGTCGAAGGCGTCCACCACCACCCGACCGACGCCGGCGGCAACGGCACGCTCGAGCTCCTCGTCGGACTTGTTGTTGCCGTGCAGCGTGATCCGGTCCGGGGGGAAGCCGGCCCGCAGCGCCAACCCGAGCTCGCCACCGGTGCAGACGTCGAGCCCGAGCCCCTCCTCCTCGACCCACCGGACCACCGAGGTGCACATGAACGCCTTGCCCGCGTAGAACACCGCCGCCCTCGGCGCCTCGTCGGCGAACGCCGAACGGAAGTCGCGGGCCCGGCGCCGGAAGTCCAGCTCGTCGAGCACGTAGGCGGGGGTGCCCTGCTCCGCCGCGAGCGCGCTGACCGGCACGCCGCCGACCACCAGCTCACCCCCGTCGCGGTGCACGGTCTGGGCCCACAGCTCGGGCACCAGCTCGTTCGGGTCGGCCGGCGGGACCAGCCAGGTCGGACCTTCCCCCGCCTGGCTGTGCAGGGCGCCGGCCTCGTGCGCGTGCACTCAGCTCACATCCGCTCGAGCGCGGTGACGCCGAGCAGACCGAGCCCGGCGGCCACTACCACCCGGGTCGCTGCGACCAGAGCCAGCCGGGCCCGGTGCAGGTC
This sequence comes from uncultured Actinomycetota bacterium, assembly GCA_963695375.1. Classification (GTDB taxonomy): domain Bacteria; phylum Actinomycetota; class Actinomycetes; order Propionibacteriales; family Nocardioidaceae; genus JACCVL01. The sequence continues at coordinate 109,262 of OY968767.1, forward strand.
GGTGGGCTCCTCGTCTCCCATCGGGAGCACCCGGCACTCGTCGTAGAACTTGTGGAAGGTCGCCGCCGTGCTCTCCAGGTAACGGGCCACCCGGTGCGGCTCGCGCAGCGTCGCCGCGTGCTCGACCACGCGGGGCAGCTCGGCCAGGGCACGCAGCAGGTCGCCCTCGCGTGGGTGCTCGAGCAGGGCGGCGTCATAGGTCCCCGGCCGGTCGGGGACCGTGATGCCGAGCTCGACCGCGTTCCGCAGCACCGACGACAGCCGCGCGTGCGCGTACTGCACGTAGTAGACCGGGTTGTCGTTGCTGCGCCGCGACCACAGGTCGAGGTCGATGTCGATGCTCGAGTCGATCGAGTAGCGGGTCAGCGCGTAGCGCCCGGCATCGACGCCGACCGCGTCGACCAGATCGTCGATCCTGAGGACGGTCCCTGCCCGCTTGCTCATCCGCAACGGCCGGCCGTCCTCGAGCAGGTTCACCATCTGGCCGATGACGATCTCCAGCGTGCTGTCGGGGTCGTCCCCGAAGGCGGCCGCCAGCGCCCGGTAGCGACCGATGTAGCCGTGGTGGTCGGCGCCGAGGATGATCATCACCTTGTCGAAGCCGCGGCCGCGCTTGTCGAGGTAGTAGGCCGCGTCGCTGCAGATGTACGTCGGCCGTCCGTCGGACCGGACGATCACCCGGTCCTTGTCGTCGCCGTAGTCGGTCGACCGCAGCCACACCGCGCCGTCCTGCTCGTAGGTCAGACCACCCTGGCGCAGCCGGGTGACGGCCTCGTCGACCTCGCCCTTCTCGTGCAGCGAGTTCTCGTGGAAGTACACGTCGAAGTCCACCCCGAAGCGGTGCAGGGTGCTCCTGATCTCGTCGAACATCAGGTCCACGCCCTCGCGGCGGAAGATCTCCTGGGCCTCCGGGTCGGACTTGTCCAGCACGGTGGGCTCACGGTCGACCACCGCCGAGGCGATCTCGTCGAGGTAGGCACCGGCGTAGCCGTCCTCCGGGACCGCCCGCCCGTGAGCGCGAGCGAGCAGCGACCTGGCGAACCGCTCGATCTGCGCGCCGTGGTCGTTGAAGTAGTACTCCCGGGTGACGTGCGCGCCCTGGGCGCCGAGGATCCTGGCCAGGGCGTCGCCGACGGCTGCCCACCGGGTGCTGGCCAGCGTGAGCGGTCCGGTGGGGTTCGCGGAGACGAACTCCATGTTCACCCGCTGCCCGGCCAGCGCATCGCTGTGGCCGTAGGTCGCCCCGGCGGTCAGGATCTCACCTGCCAGCAGACCCTGGGCGCCGGCCTCCACCCGGATGTTCAGGAATCCCGGCCCCGCCACCTCGACCGACGCGATGCCGGTCGCGTCGGCGAGCCGGCCGGCGAGCAGGTCGGCGATCTCACGGGGTGGCCGGCCCGCCGCTCGCGCGAGCTGCATCGCCACGTTGGTGGCGTAGTCACCGTGCTCCTTGACCTTCGGCCGCTCCACCCGCACCTGGTCCGGGACGCCGTCGGCCAGCGTCAGCGCACCCTCGTCCACCAGCCGGGACAGGGCGTCGACGAAGGTCTGCGAGAGCTGCTCGGGCGTCACCGGGCCCAGCGTATCGAGGGCCGACCTGCGGTCAGGTCGGCGGACCGAGGACGTCCCGGACCGCGAGCACCAGCTCGTCGGGGTCGTACGGCTTGGTGAGGTACGCATCCACCCCTGCTGCCCGGGCGCGCGCCAGGTCGCTCGGGTGGTTGCTGGTGGTCACGATGACCACGGGGACGTCGTGCAGGTCGGCGTCGGCATGCAGCTCGGCGGCCGCGGCCAGCCCGTCCATCCGCGGCATCACGACGTCGAGGGTGATCACGTCCGGCCGCCGTTCGCGGGCGCGCTCCAGGCACTCCAGTCCGTCCGCCGCCTCGACCACCTCGAAGCCCTCGAGCTCGAGGTTGACGCGGATCAGGCTGCGCAGCGACGCCTGGTCGTCGACGACGAGCACCAGCGGTCGACGCGGCAGTGCGGGCACCTTGTCAGCCTACGAGGCGGGTCGACCGTGGTCCGTCGGGCCGAATGCGGTGCGGTACCGTCTGCGCCCAGGCCCGACTACGTGGCCCCCGTAGCTCAGGGGATAGAGCATCGGCCTCCGGAGCCGTGTGCGCAGGTTCGAATCCTGCCGGGGGCACTCCTTCGCCCGATCCCAGTTCGCCCAGCTCTCGCAGTTCTCCCAGCTCTCGCAGCCCGGCGGCCTCCCGTGCCGCGTGCGCCGCTCCGATTGCACAGTCACTCTCTGTAGCACACACTGTTACTCAGAGTCAGAACTCACGGAGGGGGCAGCCATGCCAGTCTCGTCAGCGGCGGCACGAGCCGCCACCCGCCGTGCGAGCCGCACGCTGGTCACGTTCGGCGCAGCCGGCGCCCTCGCCGTGGCACTGTCGGGCACCGAAGCGCTGGCCCGGACGTCCCAGCCGTCGGCCACGGCGACCGGCAGCCCCAGGGTCGTGACCGAGTACGCCTTCGACGCGGCGTCGTACGGCTCTCAGACGACCGGGAACCCGGTCGTCGACTCCGGCCCGACCGCGCTGTCCTACCTCCCGTGCACCCGGATCGCCCCCGCGAGGGACCAGAACGTGGTCGCGTCGGTCGGCGGCCTCGAGAGCGTGCTCCTGGAGGGCGTCAGCACCGCGAACCACACCCAGCAGGAGGCGGGGACGACCGCCGTGGTGTCGCGCGTACACATCGCGAGCGGCAGTCTCGCCGGCGGTCAGGTGACCTTCACCGACCTGACCGGTGTGGCACGCAGCTTCGTCGACGGCGACGGCTTCCACGTCCGGACCGTGTCCCAGATCGGGTCGCTCACCGTGGGGGGCGTTCTCGTCGAGCTGCCACCCGAGGGCGAGCAGGCTGAGATCCCGGTGCCCGGCCTCGGTGTCCTCACCGTGCACCGCACCGTCCGGCAGACCTCGGCGGTGTCGGCCACCGGAGCGGTCAACGTGCTGCGCTTCGACTCCGACGAGGGCACGACCGAGAAGGTGGGTCGGGCGTACTCCCGCATCGACGGGGGGATCACGGGCGGGCTGTTCGCCGGTGCGGCCTGGGGATCGGACGCGAGGGCGGACCGCATGGCCACGCTGGGCCGCGCCGCGCTGCGTCCGATGCCCTGCGCGGGGACGCGTGGCAGGGTGCTGCGCACCAGCACCGCCGCGGCCCGGACCGACGTCGGCTTCCTCGGCGTGCGACGCTCCTCGGTCTACGGCGAGCAGCAGGCGGACTCGGCGTCCGGCTGGACGCGCGGTCGGGTGGCGTCGGCGAGCTTCGGTGACGGCCGGCTGCGGCTGCGGGCGATCACCGCGGTCGCCCGGGTCGGCAGGACGGCCGACGGCGACGTCGTCACCAGCGCGACCGGCACCGGGGTCGGCCGGGTGGTGGTGGACGGGCAGCCGGTGCAGCCGTCGCTGGAGGAGCCGTTGCGCGTCCCTGGCCTCGGCTCGCTCTCCGTGCGCACCGTGCACCGGAGCCCGGACGGGATCGACGTCACCGGCGTCACCGTCCGGCTGACGAACGGGACGCCACGCGACGGCAGCGACGACACGGTCGTCAACCTCGGCCGCGCCCGGCTGGCCATCGGCGCGGACTGACCGGTGTCGCGCGGAGCGGTCAGCAGCCGCCCTCGAGCGTCGCGTCGTCGCGTGCCCGGGCGATGATCGACCGGGCCTGAGCCACGTCGGGGAAGACGACGCTGGCACCCCCCGCCGACCCGGTCCCGCCGCGCAACACGCAGGCCCGCACCGCCGCGGGCTCGATCTGGAGCACCCCCCGGGCCAGCCGGTACAGCTCGGTCGGCGGCAGGTCGACGTCGGTGTTCGCGAGGAACGAGGTCAGCAGCCGCTCGAGGGCGCCCGGGTCCGCCGCGGTCACCTCGCGCACCCGGCGCAACCCACCGGTGAGCAGGAAGCCCTGGTCCCGAGACCGGTCGAAGTCGCCGCCGGGCAGTGCGTGCCGCATCCGGGCGAAGGCGATCGCCTCGGCGCCGTCGAGCCGGTTCTGCCCGCGGTGGACGCGGGCGGCCGGGATCGACCACGCGTACGGCGAGTGCACGGTCACGCCGCCGAGGCGGTTCACCATGAAGCGCACTCCCCAGAAGCTCGTGGTGAACACGTAGTCCGGCGTCAGCCCGACCAGGTCCGCCACCGCGGCGGCCATCAGCTGGGGCCCGCCGAAGACCATCGCCGCGTTGATCTTGTTGCGCCCGAAGCCCGGGATGTCGACGTAGGAGTCCCGGGGGATGCCGAGGATCGTGGCCCGCCCGGTCCGCAGGTTCATCCCGACGAGCTGGATCGCGTCCGCCCGGCTGCGCAGCACCGACTGGCCCGGCCGGGCGTCGGACCCGAGTGCCAGGACCCAGACCACGTCGGCGTCGACGTCCACCGTGTGCCCGCCCCGCACCGTGACCAGCGCGGCCGTGGCCGGCCCGGGGGCGGCGTCCGGGACGAGCAGCAGCGTCCCGGCGAGGACCAGCCCGAGCGCGAGCGTCCGGCGCAGCCGGAGCAGCAGGAAGCGGCGATTCACTCCCCCTCACTCCTCCCGCGTCGGTCCTGCGAATTGACGTCCGAGCCAGGGCGGCCGACGGAGCGCTGCAGGTCGTAGCCGAAGATCTGCCAGCTGCCGCGCTCCCGGGTCAGGAACAGCTCACCGGTGACCGCGAGCTCACTGCGCCGGCCGGCCGCGCCGAGGCCGCGAAGCACCAGGGCGACCGACGCCGTGGCTCCCACTGCCGATCCGGCCGGCGCGAACGCCACCACGCCGACGGTGCGGCGCACCGGCACGACGTCAACCAGGCGACGGCCCAGGGCTCGGTTCGTGGTCAGCCAGTCCTGCCGCCGCGCCTGCGCGGCGGCACCGGCGGTGAAGGTCGAGAACGCGCCCCGGAAGTCACCGGTCGGGTAGGCGGGGTCGACGAAGCCGCGATCCATCCAGCGCGCCACCGCCTGCCCGGTCTGCCGTTGCAACCGCTGGGTGCGGGCCGAGCCGGCGGCGTCCGGCCAGCGGCCCCAGACCCGCCGGACCACGGTCCGTTGCGCGGCGGGCCGGGCCGCGAGCCTGAGCTCGCTGACCGAACCGCCGTCGGTCCGCAGCGACGGGGCGGCACCGGGCGGCGACGCCGGGGGCTCGCCGTCGTCCGTACAGCCGGTGAGCAGCGCCAAGCCCACCAGCACCGAGAGCGGCCCGGCCAGCCGCCTGGTGGTCGCATCGGACATCGGCGTCGACTATCACACAGTCGCGGGGAGGTGATGTCGCCACCACGCAGGGTTTGCGGGGGGTCTAGCCTGGGCCTGCAGAGACGCGAAGCGCGGCAGCCGGTCGGTCGCCGGTCCCGCCTTCCCAGCGACACCCTGACGCGAAGAGGCGATCGCAGCCGTGGCCGAGACCCCACAGGACGACTCCAGGACCCAGTTCGGGACCAACGAGTGGCTCGTCGACGAGATGTACGAGCAGTACCGGAACGATCCCGGCTCCGTGGACCGGGCCTGGGGCGAGTTCTTCGAGCAGCGGGACGGGGTCGGGTCCAGCAACGGCCGCCGGCCGGAGCAGGCGCGCGCCGACGCGAAGCCCGCCACCACCACCGACGGGTCGAAGCGTGCGCAGCCCCCGAGCGCCAGCAAGCCGGACCCCGAGAAGGGTGGCGGCGGGTCCACCGTGTCCCGGGCCAAGCAGGCCGCGGAGGCCCCGGCGGCCTCCTCGGCCGGGGCGCAGCCCACGCCCAAGGAGCCCGCGAAGCCCGTCGCGGCGGAGCCGACCGCGGAACCGGACCGGACGCCGCTGCGCGGCGCCTCCGCCCGCACCGTGGTGAACATGGACGCCAGCCTGACCGTCCCCACGGCGACCAGCGTGCGGTCCGTCCCGGCCAAGCTGCTGATCGACAACCGCATCGTCATCAACAACCACCTGGCCCGTGCCCGCGGCGGCAAGGTGTCCTTCACCCACCTGATCGGCTTCGCGCTGGTCAAGGCGCTGGCCGCGATGCCGGAGATGAACCGCGCCTACGACCTCGACGACAACGGCAAGCCGGTGCTCGTCTCGCCGACGCACGTCAACCTCGGGCTCGCCATCGACGTCGCGAAGTCCGATGGCAGCCGGCAACTCCTCGTGCCGTCCATCAAGGGGGCCGAGTCGATGGACTTCGCGGCCTTCTGGACCGCGTACGAGGACATCGTCCGCAAGGCCCGCAACGGCAAGCTCGGCGTGGACGACTTCGTCGGCACCACGATCACGCTGACCAACCCCGGGACGATCGGCACCAACCACTCGGTCCCGCGGCTGATGCGCGGCCAGGGGACGATCATCGGCGTCGGGTCGATGGACTACCCCGCGCAGTACCAGGGCGCTTCGGAGAAGACCCTCAACGAGCTCGCCGTCAGCAAGGTGATGACGCTGACGTCGACCTACGACCACCGGATCATCCAGGGTGCGCAGTCCGGAGACTTCCTGCGCCGGGTGCACGCGTTGCTGCTCGGCGAGGACGGCTTCTACGACGAGATCTTCGCCGCCCTGCGCATCCCGTACGAGCCGGTGCGCTGGGCACGAGACGTCTCCGCGTCGCACGACGACGAGGTCAGCAAGCAGGCCCGGGTGCTGGAGCTGATCCATGCCTATCGGGTGCGCGGGCACATGATGGCCGACACCGACCCGCTCGAGTACCGCCAGCGCAGCCACCCCGACCTGGACGTCGTCACGCACGGCCTCACGCTGTGGGACCTCGAGCGCGAGTTCGCCACCGGCTCGTTCGGCGGCGCGTCGCGGCGCTTCATGAAGCTGCGGTCCATCCTCGGCATCCTGCGGGACTCCTACTGCCGCACCGTCGGCATCGAGTACATGCACATCCAGGACCCGGAGCAGCGCCGCTGGATCCAGGAGCGGGTGGAGCGGCCGCATGAGAAGCCGCCCCGCGAGGAGCAGCTGCGCATCCTGCACAAGCTGAACCAGGCCGAGGCGTTCGAGACGTTCCTGCAGACCAAGTTCGTCGGGCAGAAGCGGTTCAGCCTCGAGGGCGCGGAGACCACCGTCCCGCTGCTCGACGAGCTGTGCGAGGCCGCCGCGGAGGCGTCGCTGGACGAGGTCTGCATCGGCATGGCGCACCGCGGCCGCCTCAACGTGCTGGTCAATATCGTCGGCAAGAGCGTGTCCCAGGTGTTCCGTGAGTTCGAGGGCAACATCGACCCGAGGACCGTCCAGGGCTCCGGTGACGTGAAGTACCACCTCGGCGCGGAGGGCGAGTTCGGCGCCGACAACGGCGCGACGATCAAGGTCTCGATGGCGGCCAACCCGTCACACCTGGAGGCCGTCGACCCGGTGCTCGAGGGCATCGCGAGGGCAAAGCAGGACCTGCTCAACCGTGGCGCCGCATACCCGGTGCTGCCCCTGCTCGTGCACGGAGACGCCGCCTTCGCCGGGCAGGGCGTGGTCGCAGAGACGCTGAACCTGTCCCAGCTGCGCGGCTACCGCACCGGCGGGTCCGTGCACCTGGTGGTGAACAACCAGGTCGGCTTCACCACCTCGCCGGCCTCCTCCCGCTCGTCGCTGTACTGCACCGACGTGGCGCGGATGGTGCAGGCGCCGATCTTCCACGTCAACGGCGACGACCCGGAGGCGTGCATCCGGGTGGCGCGGCTCGCCTTCGAGTATCGCCAGGCCTTCAACAAGGACGTGGTGATCGACCTCGTCTGTTACCGGCGGCGCGGACACAACGAGGGGGACGACCCCAGCTTCACCCAGCCGTTGATGTACGACCTGATCGAGAAGAAGCGGTCGGTGCGCAAGCTGTACACCGAGGCGCTGGTCGGACGCGGTGACATCACGGTGGAGGAGGCGGAGCAGGCGCTGCGCGACTACCAGCAGCAGCTCGAGCGGGTCTTCCGCGAGGTTCGGGAGGCGAGCAGTTCGCCCGCCGAGTACCAGACGGTGCCGGAGTACCCCACCAAGCCGGCGACCGGACTCAGCACGGCCATCAGTGTCGAGGACCTGAAGACGATCGCGGACGCGTACTCGACGCCACCGGAGGGATTCACCGTCCACAACAAGGTGATGCCGCAGCTGCAGCGCCGCGCCAACGCCATCACCAACGGGCCGCTCGACTGGGCGACAGCCGAGATGATCGCGCTCGGCTCGCTGCTGATGAACGGGCGACCGGTGCGGCTGACCGGGCAGGACTCCCGGCGGGGCACGTTCGTCCAGCGGTTCGCGACCATCGTCGACCGGGTCAACGGCGAGGAGTGGACGCCGCTGCGGCACCTGTCCCCCGACCAGGCGCCGCTGTTCGTCTACGACTCCTTGTTGTCGGAGTACGCCACCATGGGCTTCGAGTACGGCTACTCGGTGGCGCGTCCCGAGGCGCTGGTGCTGTGGGAGGCGCAGTTCGGCGACTTCATGAACGGTGCGCAGATCGTCATCGACGAGTACATCGTCGCGGGCGAGGCGAAGTGGCAGCAGCGCTCCGGTGTCGTCCTGCTGCTGCCACACGGCTACGAGGGGCAGGGGCCGGACCACTCGTCCGCCCGGATCGAGCGCTTCCTCACCCTGGCCGCCGACGACGCCTTCACGGTTGCCCAGCCGAGCTCGCCGGCCAACTACTTCCACCTGCTGCGCCTCCAGTCGCTCGGTGACGTGCACCGGCCGATGGTGGTGTTCACGCCGAAGTCGATGCTGCGCAGCAAGACGGCGGTCTCGACCCCCGAGGACTTCACCTCTGGCTCGTTCCAACCGGTCATCGGCGACCAGCTGGACGACCCGGACGCCGTTGAGACGCTGCTGCTGTGCTCGGGCAAGGTGGCCTGGGAGCTGCGCGCCGAGCGCGCCAAGCGGCAGGGCGACCAGGTGACCACCGCTATCGCAGCGGTCGAGCGGCTCTACCCGCGGCCGGTTCCCGAGATCAAGGCCGAGCTCGAGCGCTACCCGAACCTGCGTCGGATCCGCTGGGTGCAGGACGAGCCCGCGAACATGGGGGCCTGGCCGCACATGGCGCTGCAGCTGACGCCCGAGCTCGGCGGCATCGAGTTCACCCCGGTCTCCCGGCCCGAGTCGTCGGCGCCTTCGGTGGGCCAGGTGTCGCGGCACACCGATCAGCAGAAGGCCCTGCTCGAAAAGGCGTTCGGCTGACATGTACTTCACCGACCGCGGCGTCGAGGAGCTGCAGGAGCGCCGGGGCGACGAGCAGGTCAGCCTCGCCTGGCTCGCCGACCGGCTGAGCGAGTTCGTCGACCTCAACCCCGAGTTCGAGATGCCGGTCGAGCGGCTGGCCACCTGGCTGGCCCGACTCGACGACGACCCCGACGACTGACCCCCCCCCCCCCCCCGCGATCCGTCAGTTCCGACCCCGCGATCCGTCAGTTCCGAAGCATCCGTACTTCTCGGAGGCCGCCGAAATCGGGACTCTCCTTTTCCTGGCCGTCAGCCGCGAATCCCAGGCGCGTGTAGTAGCTCCGCGCCCGCGGATTCCGGTCCGCGACCCAGAGATACGCCGCCGAAGCACCGATGACGGGCTCGACGAGGCGATCGGCCAAGCCGGTGCCATGCCAGGACGCCCGTACGTACAGCGCGTACAGCTCGGTGACAGCGGCCAGGTCGGCATCCCGCCCCGGACCGGCGCTGCACAAACCCACAACCAGACCGCCGGCGGTGGCGAGCACGGTCCGTCGCGACTCGTCCCGCAAGCTGTGCTCCCACCGCCGCTGCAGACCAGGAAGATCTCCAGTGAGCCCAGCAAGAACGTTCGGTAGCACCATTCCTGCGTAGGCCTCTTGCCAGCACGCGGCGTGGCACCGAGCCAAACCAAAGCCATCACGGGCACCTGCCGGTCGGATCTCGGCCTGCTGCACGGGGCACCACCTCGAGCTGACGGCCAGTCGGGTCGGAATCGACGGATCGCGGGGTCGGAAGTGACGGATCGCGGGGTCGGAACTGACGGATCGCGGGGTTGTGGGTGGTCTCGGGGGGTCAGGGGGTGAGGACGATCTTGCCGAAGACGTCGCCGGCGGCCATCGCGGCGAAACCGTCCCGCGCCTGGTCCATCGGCAGCGTCCGGTCGATCAGCGGCCGCACCCCGGTCACCGCCATGAAGTCGGCGAGCTGGCGCAGCTCGTCCCGCGTCCCCATCGTCGAGCCCTGCACCCGCAGCTGCAGGAAGAAGATCCGGTTCAGCTCACCGACCTCCGGGGTGAACCCGGACGTCGCGCCGGCGATCACCATGGTCCCGCCCGGGCGGAGCGACTTGATCGAGTGCGACCACGTCGCCGCACCCACGGTCTCCAGCACGGCGTCGACCCGCTGCGGGAGCCGGGCCCCGGTCTCCACCGCCTCGTGGGCGCCGATCTCCTCGGCCCTCGCCCGTTTGGCCTCGTCCCGACTGGTGGCGAACACCCGCATCCCGGCAGCGCGCGCCAGGACGATCAGCGCGCTCGCCACGCCACCACCCGCGCCCTGCACCAGCAGGCTGTCCCCCGGGCGCAGCCCCGACTGGACGAACAGCATCCGGTACGCGGTCAACCACGCGGTCGGCAGGCAGGCCGCCTCCTCCAGCGACAGCGCCTCCGGCTTCGGCACGACATTGCGGGCCGGAACCCGGACCTCCTCGGCGAACGTGCCGGGGTAGCGCTCGGACAGCAGCGACCGCTTCGGGTCCAGGGTCTCGTCCCCGGACCAGCCCGGCGACGAGATGACCGCGTGCACGAGCACCTCGTTCCCGTCGGCGTCGACCCCGGCAGCGTCGCAGCCCAGCACCATCGGCAGCAGGTCCTCCGACAGCCCGACCCCCTGCAGCGACCACAGGTCGTGGTGGTTCAGCGCCGCCGCACGGACCCGGACGGTGACCCAGTCCGCGGGGGTCTCACCGGGGGCGACATCGCCGACCACCAGCCCCGCCAGCGGGTCGTCACGGTCGAACTTCTCCACGTACGCGCCCAACATGGCGTCGACCCTAGTGCCGATCCCGTACGCCAGCAGGACGGCCAGCAGGACGGCCAGCAGCCCGGCCCGGAGACGACCCGGAGCGGCTCACGCCCGCGCCAGCCCCTCGGCCCGCGCCTGCACCCGCACTGCTTCGGCAACCGCCGGCACGAGCCGCGGATCGAACGCGGAGGGGACGATCCGGTCCGGGTCGCCGTCGGCGGCGAGGTCGGCGATGGCCCAGGCGGCGGCAAGCTTCATCCGCTCCGACACCCGGCTGGCGGCGACGTCCAGCGCGCCGCGGAAGACCCCGGGGAAGGCGAGCACGTTGTTGATCTGGTTGGGGTGGTCGGATCGGCCGGTCGCCACCACCGCTGCGTAGCGGTGCGCCACGTCCGGCGGCACCTCGGGGTCAGGGTTGGCCAGCGCAAACACGATCGCGTCCCGCGCCATCAACGCCAGCAGCTCCCCCGGCACCACCGCGCCGGAGACCCCGATGAACACGTCGGCGCCGGCCAGCGCCCCGGCCAGGTCGGAGGCGCCGGTGCACTCGCCGAGCTCGGCCAGCACCTGCCGCTTGACCGGGGTGAGGTCGTCCCGCTCGGCGCGCAGCACCCCGTGCCGATCGACCAGGGTGACCTGGTCGGCACCGGCTACCCGGAGCATCCGACCCACCGCGATGCCGGCCGCGCCGGCGCCGAGCAACACCACCCGAGCATCGGCGAAGCTGCGGCCGGTCACCGCGAGCGCGTTCCGCAGCGCCGCTGTGACGACGATCGCGGTGCCGTGCTGATCGTCGTGGAAGACCGGGATGTCGACGCGCTCCTGGAGCCGCCGCTCCACCTCGAAGCACCGCGGGGCGGCGATGTCCTCCAGGTTGATCCCCCCGAAGCTCGGCGCCAGCAGCGCGGCGGTGTGCACGATCTCGTCGACGTCGGTGGTGTCCAGGCACAGCGGCACGGCGTCGATCCCGGCGAACTGCTCGAACAGCAGCGCCTTCCCCTCCATCACCGGCATCGCCGCGGCCGGGCCGACGTCCCCCAGGCCGAGGACGGCAGTGCCGTCGGTGACCACCGCCACCGTGTTCGGGACCCAGGTGTAGGACCGGCTCAGCCGGGCGTCCCGCGCGATCGCCCGGGAGACCTGGGCGACCCCCGGGGTGTAGGCGAGCGACAGGTCGGCGGCGTCCCGCAGCGGAACCGACGAGGACACCCGGAGCTTGCCGCCCGCATGCAGGTCGAAGACGGGGTCACCGCGGTACGGGTGCGCGGCGGCCGGCACCTCGGGCGCCGGATCCGGGAGCGCGGGTGGGGCGGGAGACCGAGGTGGAGTGAGCAGGTACGGACGCATGGGAACGCCTTCGCGCAGGAGCGGCGTGGCTCGACCTCGACCCGCGAGCGGGCCGGGAGCCACCCCCGGACGGGGACACCGGTCCGGCGCCGTACGGGGCGGCTGTCGAGCGAGGGTCGCCCGCTCAGGCGGCGATCATTGCACGTCCGCGGCCGCGACGGGGGTCCGTCACCGCCTCGACACCGCCTCCACCACCGCCTCCACCACCGCATCGACCACTGCATCGACGTCCGTCGGCGACGCAGCCATCGGCGCACGGCCTTGCCGGCGGCGCCCGGCGGCCACACCGGCGCGAGCACCACCGCGCGCACGTCGGCCGGCGGGATCGCACCGACCGCCCACGAGTCCACCCCCTCCACCGGGTTGTCGCGCTCGACCCACCACCCGTCCGGCGCGAGCTCACCGAGCCGCTTGACGGCCAGCACGTCCGAGGGCAGCCGCACCACCGCCAGCCGGCCGGGCCGGAGCCGCCCGCCGTACCGCACCAGCAGCCGGTCACCGGACGTCAGTGTCGGCGCCATCGAGCGACCTCGGACCACGACGAGGCCCCACCGCGGCACTGCCACCACCTCCCTCGCACCCCGCGCCAGCGGCCCCCTCGTCCGGGCCCGGATGCGCCCGCGCGGTCGGCCGATCCCGGGGGTAGTGTCGCGCTCAGCACTCTGCTGGACGACCTCGACCGGAAGGATCACTGATGCCAGTGCGTCTCCTGTCCCGCCTGCTGGAGCCGACCGTTGAGGTGCAGGCCCACTGCGACCTGCCGTGCGGTGTCTATGACCCCGCCCAGGCCAGGATCGAGGCCCAGTCGGTCAAGGCGATCGCCGAGAAGATGGCCGACAACGACGACCCTGCCTTCCAGACCCGGGCCCTGCTGATCAAGGAACAGCGCTCCGAGCTGGTGAAGCACCACCTGTGGGTGCTGTGGACCGACTACTTCAAGCCGCCGCACTTCGAGGCGCACCCGCAGTTGCACGAGCTGTTCAACAAGGCGACCAAGCTCGCCGGCGGCGGTGGCGGGACGAAGAGCTCGTCCGACGTGGAGACCGCCGACCAGCTGCTGGCCGCCGTGGACGAGATCGCGGAGATCTTCTGGGAGACCAAGAAGGGATGAGCGCGTCGAGATCGGGGCTCAGCGCGGTGCTCGATATAGGGTGCGCGTGATCGGCTGACCGGCTGGTCGGTCGTGGCGGAAGAGGGGTCGAGCCGTCGTGTTCGAGGGGCAGCCACGGGGGTCGCAAACCGCAGAGCGGGCGGAAGTGGTCCTGTCGGTGCCCGCCGACAGCCTCTACCTGTCCGTCGTCCGGACCGCGGCCGCCGGGCTCGGTGCCCGGCTGGACTTCACGCTGGACGACATCGAGGACCTTCGCATCGCCGTCGACGAGGCATGCGCCCTGTTGCTGAAGCAGGCACGGGCGGACTCCACCGTGCAGGTGTCCTTCGGTCTCCAACCGAACGCGCTCCGCGTCCGGGCCAGCGCCACCTGCGACCGTCCGATGGTGCCGTCCAGCGAGGGCTTCTCGTGGACCGTGCTCGCTGCCCTCACCAGCAGCCTGGACATGGAGGTCGTGGGCTCGGATCTCGTGATCACGCTCGCCCGCGTCCGCGGGGGCATCGAGGACTGAGGACGCCCCACGTGAGTGCCGACGGGATCGCAGAGCTGAGAGCCAGGTCGCAGAGCGACTTCGCGCTGCTGCGCAGCCTCCACCCCGACGACGCCCGCTGGACGCAGGTGCGCTCCGACCTGGTGGCGCTGCACCTCCCCCTGGTGGAACACCTGGCCCGGCGCTTCGGGAACCGCGGCGAGGCGGTCGAGGACCTCGCTCAGGTGGGCACCATCGGCCTGATCAAGGCCGTCGACCGGTTCGACCCGGAGCGCGGGGTGGAGTTCTCGACGTACGCGACGCCGACGATCGTCGGGGAGATCAAGCGGTGGTTCCGAGACAAGGGCTGGTCGATCCGGGTCCCCCGCCGGCTCCAGGACCTCCGACTGGCGCTCACCGGCGCGACCGACGAGCTGACGCAGGCGCTCGGTCGCTCGCCCACGGTGGCCGAGATCGCCGAACGGCTCGAAGTGAGCGAGGACGAGGTGCTGGAGGCACTCGAGTCCGCCAACGCCTACTCCACGCTGTCGTTGGATGCCCCCGATCTGGCCCTGGTCGACGGGAGCAGCGTCGGCGAGACGCTCGGCGACGTGGACGACGCGCTGGAGACCGTCGAGCTGCGCGAGTCGCTGCGCCCGCTGCTGGGCCGGCTGCCCCCGCGCGAGCGCACCATCGTCTGCCTGCGCTTCTTCCGCCAGCTCACCCAGTCCCAGATCGCCGCCGAGGTCGGCATGTCGCAGATGCACGTCTCCCGGCTGCTGAGCCGGTCGCTGGCGGTGTTGCGGGCCGAGCTCGACGGCGGGCCGTGATCAGGCCGTTTCGTCGCCGCCTGGGTCTCCGAGGGCGTGGGTCGTGGCGGGCAGGATCAGGAGGACCAGCGTGAGCACCGCGGCGGCGGCCACCGCGAGGGAGAGGACCGGGTACGGCTGGCGGTAGCTCCAGGCCAGGGCGACGAGCAGCAGCTGCGCGGCCAGCAACGGTCCTCTGCTCCACGACTCCCGCCGGACCAACCCGCGAGCGCACCAGGCCAGGCCGAGCGCACAGCCGGCGAAGAACACGGCCGGCGGCGCCGCTGCGGTGGCCCGATCGCGCACCAGGGCGACGACCTCGCCGCCCGCCAGCGCGAGGAAGGCGGCGGCCTCGGCGAGCACGACCGCCGCGGCGAGCCAGCGCGGCCCGGCGCCGCCCGCTCCGGACCGGCCAGAGGCGCCGGCGGCGTCGGGTCGCGGTCCGGCAGCCACTGTGCCAGCCTGGCACGGCGGTGGGGGCCGGTCGACGGGTGACCCCCTGTGACCGACTCGACATCGCGCAGCGACGGCCAGGGGTTGTGTGCCGGGCGGTTCGTTGTCACGCTAGAGGTGTCTGCGGTCAGGTGACGCGCTTGCCCGCCGTACATCACGGGGAGCAGTCGGCGTCTCACGCGCTGCTCTCCGCCCCATTTCGTGAATGAGTTCACATGCGGGCGGCCGGGGAGCCGGTGCCTGCTTGACCGACGAAGGAGCCGCCCCGTGGACTGGCGCCACCGTGCAGCGTGCCTCGACGAGGACCCGGAGTTGTTCTTCCCGATCGGGAACACCGGCCCGGCGATCCTGCAGATCGAGGACGCGAAAGCCATCTGCCGCCGCTGTGACGTGCGCGAGCAGTGCCTGGACTGGGCGCTCGAGTCCGGTCAGGACCACGGGGTGTGGGGCGGGCTCAGCGAGGACGAGCGGCGGGCGCTCAAGCGGCGTACCGCCCGCGCGCGACTCCGCACCGGCTGACTCCGCCTCAGCTCGGCGGCAGGCTGAGCCGGACCGACGCCCCACCCTCGGGCCGGTTGCGGAACGACAGCTCGCCGCCGAGCTCGGTGTGCACCAGCGTGCGCACGATCGCCAGTCCGAGGCTCTGCGACCCCTCCGGGTCGAAGTCGGCGGGCAGCCCGGCCCCGTCGTCCTCGACCGAGACCTCGAGCCTGCTCCGGGTCCGCCGGGCACGCACCCGGACGTGCCCCCGCCCGCCGTCGAAGCCGTGCTCCACGGCGTTCTGCAGCAGCTCGGTCAGCACCATCGCGAGCGGTGTCGCCACGTCGGCGGGCACCGACCCGAAGCTCCCCTCCCGCTCGATCGTCACCTGGACCGGTGAGTCGGCGGTGAGCACCTCCACCACCATCCGGCACAGCCGGTCCACCACCTCGTCGGCCTGGACGGTCTCGTCCGGTGACTGGCTGAGCATGTCGTGCACCACGGCGATGGACCCCACCCGACGGATCGCCTCCTGCAGTGCCTGTCTCGCCTCCGGAGCCTCGATCCGCCGCGCCTGCAGCCGCAACAGCGCCGCCACGGTCTGCAGGTTGTTCTTCACCCGGTGATGGATCTCGCGGATGGTCGCCTCCTTGGTGACCAGCTCGCGTTCCCGGTACCGCAGCTCGGTCACGTCGCGCAGCAGCAGCAGCGCACCGCTCCGCTCCCCTGCCGTCAGCAGCGGGATCGCTCGCAGCACCAGGGCGGCGTTCCCGGACTCCACCTCGATCGCTCGCGCCACGGTGCCGGTCAGCACGGCGGTGACCGAGTCGTCGACCGGCTCCGCCGACGGCGGCACCACCCCCTGCACCGCATCCACCAGCCTGCTACCGACCGGATCGGCGGCGAGGCCGAGCCGACGCAGCGCGGACAACGCGTTCGGGCTGGCGTAGCTGACAGCACCGCCGGCGTCGACCCGGACGAAGCCGTCGCCGACCCGCATGGCCTCCTCCAGGTCGGACCGTTCGCCCAGGTACGGGAAGTGCCCGTCCGCGATCATCCGCGTCAGGTCCGCGGCGGTCTGCAGGTAGGACAGCTCGAGCCGGCTGGGGGTCCGGATGCCGAGCAGGTTCGTCGAGCGTCCGACCACGCCGAGCAGCCGGTCGGCCCGCCGCACCGGGATCGCCTCCACGCGGACCGGCACATCGTCGCGCCACTCCGGGTCCCCCTCCCGCGCGATGCGTTGCTGCTCCCACGCCGCATCCAGCAGCGGCCGGCGACCGTGCGGAACGAACCCACCGACCAGGTCGTCCACGTACGCCGTCGGACCGGTCGTCGGACGGATCTGGGCGCCGACCCAGAACCCGCCGGACTCGACGTCGGGCAGCCAGAGCAGCAGGTCGGCGAAGGACAGGTCGGCCACGATCTGCCAGTCGGCGACCAGTCGGTGCAGCCAGTCCAGGTCGTCCGGTCCGAGGGCGGTGTGCCGGCGCACCACGTCGTCGAGGGAGGGCACCCCGGGAGCCTAGGCGGCGGCTCGGCCACGCCCCCCGCGCGGCGCCCCGTCGCGGCATCCCCCAGGAGACCGGGCGCGTGCCAGGATGCCCAGGTGTCCACGCTGCGCTACTGGCAAGCCGTGCTGGACGCCGACTGCCGGGTGCCTCAGGACCGGAGTCTGACCGAGCTGACCACCGAGCTGGTCACGATGCTGGGCGACCCCGACCCGCAGCGCCGGGACGGACTGGCGTGTGCCGTGCTGCTGCGGTGGCTCGCCGAGGGTGTGTTCGACGACGTGCTGGCGGCGCTGGGCGACGGCGTCTCCGCCGGCCTGCGGACCGGGCTGGGCGAGGACGGGACGGACACCGTCTTCCGCCGCTCCTGCTCGGCCGTGGTCCTGGCACGCGCGGTCCATCGCGACAACGACCGGAACCTGCTCACCGACGACGCGGTGCTGCGGTGGGGTGACCGGGCCGCCACCTGGTACGTGCGCGAGCGAGACTTGCGCGGCACCGTGCCCGGCAAGGGCGGAGCGCACTGCCTCGCGCACGGCGCGGACGTGATCGGGGCGCTGGCGCGGTCCCGCCGCTTCGGGACCGCCGAGCTCGAGGTGCTGCTCGACGTGGTGACCGAGCGGCTGGCCGCCCCGAGTGCACACCGCTGGCAGCCCGAGGACACCGACCGGCTCGCATACGCCGTGCTCACGGTCCTGCACCGCGGGCTGGTCCCCGGCGACCGGGTGACCGAGTGGGTCGGCCGACTCGGACGGGCAGCCGAGCCGGGGAGTCCGTCCGCGCCGGGGCAGCGGGAGAACCGGCCGGCCGCAGACGGGCCGGCGACCCGGGTGTACGCCTTCCTGCACGCCCTGCACGCCCAGCTCCTGCTCGGAGTGCGCGGCCGGCCGGACGTGCCGGGTGACGCCGAGCTCTTCGGCGGCACCCCACCCGCTCGCGCCGACGTGGTGCTGGCCGTGCAGGCCGAGCTGCGGGC
The DNA here is from genome assembly GCA_963695375.1 of uncultured Actinomycetota bacterium. Lineage (GTDB taxonomy): Bacteria > Actinomycetota > Actinomycetes > Propionibacteriales > Nocardioidaceae > JACCVL01. Next base: position 127,320 of record OY968767.1, read on the forward strand.
GGCTCGCCCGGCGCTGTTCGCCCCGGTGGCACCCCGACCGGACTGACGACCGGTCAACCCTGGGCGCGGCGGCGTCAACGCGGTAGTCTCCGCGCCGTCCACTTTCGCCGCATACGCGAGGTCTCAGCCGTGTGCGGTCCCCCGCAGCGTGGAGGTCCGGCATGTCCGCCCACGATCCCTCCGGTCGAGAGACCGGCGCTCCCCGGCAGCGACCACCGCTCCCCACGGCGACCAAGGTGCTGCTCGGGGTGCTGCTCGGCATCCCGATCGTGCTGCCACTGATGGTTCCGCTCTACGCCCGGGAGAGCCCTGACCTCGGCGGCGTGCCGTTCTTCTTCTGGTTCCAGTTCGCCCTCATCCCGATGGCGGCGGTGCTGGTCTGGATCGCCTTCCTCGTCGTCTCCCGGCACGAGGACAAGGGGCGCAACCGATGAGCGGCGACGTGGACATGGTGGCGCTCGTCGTGTTCATGTTCTTCTTCCTGCTGGTCACCGCGATGGGCTTCGTCGCGGCTCGCTGGCGCAAGGGGGACACGCTGGAGAGCCTCGACGAGTGGGGGCTCGGCGGGCGGGGCTTCGGCACCTTCATCGCGTGGTTCCTCATCGGCGGCGACCTCTACACCGCCTACACGTTCATCGCAGTCCCGGCGCTGCTGTACGCCGGTAGCGCGGTCGGCTTCTTCGCGGTGCCGTACACCATCGTCGTCTACCCGATCATCTTCATCTTCCTGCCCCGGCTGTGGTCGGTGTCGCACCGGCACGGCTACGTCACGCCGGCCGACTTCGTGCAGGGCAGGTACGACTCCCGGGGACTGTCGCTCGCAGTCGCCGCCACCGGAATCCTCGCGACGATGCCCTACATCGCGCTCCAGCTGGTCGGCATCCAGGTGGTGCTCGAAGTGATGGGCATCGGCGGCGACGCCGACGCGTCGCTGCTGGAGCGGGACCTGCCGCTGCTCATCGCGTTCGCCATCCTCGCCGCCTACACCTACACATCGGGGCTGCGCGCCCCGGCATTGATCGCGTTCGTCAAGGACACGCTGATCTACATCGTGATCTTGGTGGCGGTCATCTACCTGCCGATCCACCTCGGGGGCTGGGACGAGATCTTCAGCAGCGCCCAGGACAAGATCGACGCCGCCAACCAGGCGGCCACCGAGGCCGGCCGCGCACCGACCGCCGGCATGATCCCGACCGAGCTGGCGCACTGGGCGTACGGATCGCTCGCGCTCGGCTCGGCGCTGGCGCTGTTCATGTACCCGCACTCGATCACAGCGGTGCTGTCCACCGGCAGCCGCAACGTGATCCGGCGGAACGCCGCGTTGCTGCCGGCGTACTCGTTCCTGCTCGGGCTGCTGGCCCTGCTCGGCTACGTCGCGGTGGCCGCGAACGTGGACGTGGACAACGCTCAGCTCGCGATCCCGCAGTTGTTCGAGAACGAGTTCCCGAGCTGGTTCGCCGGCGTCGCGTTCGCGGCGGTCGGGATCGGCGCCCTGGTGCCGGCGGCGATCATGTCCATCGCGGCGGCCAACCTGTGGACCCGCAACGTCTACAAGGCCTACCTCAAGCCGGACGCCACCCCTGCCCAGGAGGCCCGGCAGGCCAAGCTGCTGTCGCTGGTGGTGAAGCTCGGCGCGCTGGTCTTCGTGCTCGGTCTGCCGAACGAGTTCGCCATCAACCTGCAGCTGCTCGGCGGCATCTGGATCCTCCAGACCCTGCCCGCGATCGTCATCGGGCTCTACACCCGCTGGCTGCACCGATACGCGTTGCTCACCGGCTGGCTCGCGGGCATGGTCTACGGCACGTGGACCGCCTACCTGCAGCCGAGCGCCACGGATCCGAGCGTGACGCACTTCGGCTCACCGGTCGCGCTGCCACCGTTCGTCGACGAGACCAAGGTCTACATCGCACTGACCGCCGTGGCGCTGAACCTGCTGGTGGCCGTCGCGCTGACGGTCGTGTTCCGGGCGATGGGCGTCTCCGAGGGCACCGACGGCACCCGGTCGGACGACTACCGCGCCGACGCGGGGGACGCCGGGGTGGACCCGGCACCGGTGGCCTCGCCGGACACGGCCGGTGGTGGGGGCGCCCGTCAGTAGCCTGCGGGGGTGACCACCTCCAGGTCGGCAGGCACGGAGGGCCACGGCGGCGAGCACGCCGTCGCCGTGGCCCGCGCGCACGGCGTCCGCACCATGTTCACGCTGTCCGGCGCACACGTGTTCCCGCTGTACGACGGTGCGGTCCGGGCGGAGCCGCCGATGCGGCTGGTCGACGTCCGGCACGAGCAGACCGCGGTGTTCGCCGCGGAGGCGACCGGCAAGCTCACCAGGACCCCCGGCCTCGCCGTGGTGACCGCGGGTCCGGGCGTGACGAACACCGTGAGCGGGCTGGCGCAGGCCTCGTTCGCGGGTTCGCCGCTCGTGGTGGTGGGTGGCCGCGCGCCCACCTCCACCTGGGGGCGCGGCGCGCTGCAGGAGCTGGACCATCCGCCGCTGCTGCACCCCGTCACCCGGCTCGCGGAGACGGTCCCGTCGGTGGAGCTGCTCGCCGACCGGGTGTCCGCCGCGTTCACCGTCGCCGGCTCTCCGCACCGGGGACCGGCCTTCCTCGACGTGCCCATGGACCAGCTCTACAGCCGCACGACGGCCCCAGCCCCGGAGCCCCCGCGGCGCCAGCCGGTGGCGCCCGACCCGGATGCGGTGACGAAGGCCGGCCGGTTGTTGGCCGCGGCCGAACGCCCGGTGCTCGTGCTCGGCACCGACGTGTGGGCCGACGGCGCCGAGGACGCCGCCCGCCGGCTGGTGCGCGAGCTGCGGCTGCCGGTCGTCGCCAACGGGATGGGTCGCGGGATCGTCCCCGCGGGTGACCCGCTGCTGGTGACCCGCGCCCGGTCCACCGCGCTCGGGCGCTGCGACCTCGCGGTGGTCGTGGGGGCACCGTTGGACTTCCGGCTCGGATACGGCGCGTTCGGCGGCCGGGACGGCGCACCGGCTGCGACCGTCGTGCACGTCGTGGACTCCCCCGGCCAGGTGTCCGGCAACGTCGCGCTCGGAGCAGCGGTCGCGGGCGACCTGTCGCTCTGTCTCGACGGCCTGCTGGACGCCGCCGCGGCCGCGCCCACCGAGCCGGACCGGACCGGCTGGCTGGACGCCCTGCAGCGCGACTGCGCGGCCACGCTCGAGCGGACTGCCTCCCTGTTGCGCGCCGATGCCGACCCCATCCACCCGGCCCGCGTCTACGGCGAGCTGATCCCGCGGCTCGCCGACGACAGCGTCGTCATCGGCGACGGTGGCGACTTCGTGTCCTTCGCTGGCAAGTTCGTCGAGCCGGCCCGCCCGGGCGGATGGCTGGACCCGGGTCCGTACGGCTGCCTGGGGGCCGGCATGGGGGCGGCCATCGCCGCCCGCATCGCGCGCCCGTCGGCGCAGGTGGTGCTGCTGTTCGGCGACGGCGCGGCGGGCCTGTCGCTGCTCGACGTGGACACCGCGGTGCGGCACCACCTGCCGCTGGTGATGGTCGTCGGCAACAACTCGACCTGGGGGCTGGAGAAGGGGCCGATGCAGCTGCTCTACGGCTACCACGTCGCGGCCGACCTCGCGCCCGGCACCCGCTACGACGCGGTCGTCCAGGCGCTGGGTGGCGACGGCGAGACGGTCACGGACCCGCGCGAGATCGGACCGGCCCTGGACCGGGCGTTCGCGTCGCCGGTTCCCTACCTCGTCAACGTCCTCACCGACCCGTCGGTCGGCTACCCCCGGCAGACCACCGGTGTCTGACCTCGTGGTCCGCCGGGCCGCCGAGCCGGAGCTGGAGGCGATCGGCGCGCTCACCCTGGAGGCCTACCGGGGAGCCGGCTTCCTCAGCGCCGAGTCCGACTACGTGGACGAGCTGCTGGACGCCGCCGACCGGCAGCGTCGGGCCGAGCTCTGGGTGGCGGCGGAGGCCGACACGCTGCTCGGCACGGTGACCTTCTGTCCGGTCGGGTCGCCGTACCGGGAGCTGGCCGTGGACGACACCGAGGCGGAGTTTCGGATGCTCGCGGTGGCCCGGCATGCCCGCCGGCGCGGGGTGGGGCGGATCCTCACGCTGCACTGCCTGGACCGCGCCGCCGAGCTCGGGCACCGGCGGTTGGTGCTCTGCAGCGAACGGCAGATGGCCGCCGCCCACCAGCTCTACGCCGGACTCGGCTTCACCCGGCTGCCGGAGCGGGACTGGAGCCCGCAGCCCGGCGTGGACCTGCTCGGCTTCGGCATCGACCTGTGACCCGGTGTCCGCGCACCGGCCTCAGGAGCCGCGGGCCAGGAACCGCTCCCGGTCGACGACCACGCGGGTGACCTCGCCGTGCCCGACGACCCGGCCCTGCTCGTCGGTCGCGACGACCTCGAAGCGCCGGAGCCGGCCGTCGGCGTGGACCAGCCGGGCCGCCACCTGCACGTCCTCGCCCACGGCGCTCGCCCGCAGGTGCTCCACGCTGATGCGGGTGCCGACGCTGGATGCGCCGGCCGGGAGGTCCGCCAGCGCGGCCACGGTCTGCTGCTCACACCAGGCCAGCAACCGCGGCGTGCCGAGCACCGGCAGGTCCCCGCTGCCCAGAGCCTGCGCGGTGTCGTCCGGGGCGACGCGATAGGCGCGGGAGGCCTCGATCCCGGTTCCGGTCACCGTGCGACACTAGTCCGTCGCAGCAGCCCGGACACCGACCCGGACACCGACCCGGACACCAACCCGGACACCGACCCGAGAAGCCGAGGAGACCCCGATGGGCAAGACCGGTCGCAAGCGTCGCGCGCGGCGCAAGAGCAACGCCAACCACGGCAAGCGCCCCAACGCCTGAGGCGGGGCAGCCGCCGGTCAGGACGGGCCGGCCGGCCCCTGCAACCGGGTCTCCGTGACCTCGATCTGCACCACCTGCCGGAGCCCGAGCAGCACCCGGTCCCGCAGCGGCTCCGGCGCGTGGGCCGTGCAGGATCGCGCCACCAGCCGCCGGACGAGGATGTCCAGCTCGTGGTGCTGCAGGCAGGGTGCGCACTCGTCGAGGTGGTGCTGGATCTCGGCGCAGCTGGCGTCGTCGAGCTCGTGGTCGATGAACCGGTAGAGGTCGACCAGCACCTCGCCGCAGTCCTTCGCGTGCGGCTTGCCGCAGCTCATCGCTCACCGCCCTTGCCGGTCGGGACTGCCATGCCACGGTCCTGCGCATAGTCCGACAGCAGCGTCCTCAGCTGGCCGCGGCCTCGGTGCAGCCGCGACATGACCGTCCCGATCGGAGTCCCCATGATCTCGGCGATCTCCTTGTAGGCGAAGCCCTCGACGTCAGCCAGGTAGACGGCGTACCGGAAGTCGTCGGGCAGCTGGGCCAGGGCGTCCTTGACGTCGGAGTCGGGGAGGTGCTCCAGCGCCTCCATCTCGGCCGACTTGAGACCGGAGCCGGTGTGCGCGGCGGCTGCGGCCTGCTGCCAGTCCTCGAGCTCCTCCGTCGGCTGCTGCTGCGGCTGCCGCTGCTTCTTGCGGTAGGAGTTGATGTAGGTGTTGGTGAGGATGCGGTAGAGCCACGCCTTGAGGTTCGTCCCGACCCGGAACTGGTGGAACGAGGCGAACGCCTTGGCGAACGTCTCCTGCACCAGGTCGTCGGCGTCCGCGGGGTTGCGGGTCATCCGCAGCGCTGCGGAGTACAGCGGATCCAGGAAGGGCAGCGCGTCCCGCTCGAAGCGCAGCACCCGGTCCTCGGCCGACTCGTTCGCGTCCGCCCGGTCCGGGTCGTCGCCGATCTCCGGCGGGTCGTCCACGGTGTCGTTCATTGCCGGCCAGCCTACCGGGGTGCCGGTCCACCGGCTGGTCCGGGAGCCGCTGCTCGCGAGCATGCCGTCCCGCCACCCCATGCCGGGGTGGCTCGCGGAGGTTGTCGTCAGCACCCAACGTGCAACCTCGTCCCGTCCTCAGGTGTTCCCCACACCCGCAGCGGGCACGGTGGCACCGATCCACCTCGCGGCCGACTGGAGCGCGGCCGCGAGTCCGGCGTCTCGGGCCGTCGCCCCGCCGTCGCGCTGCCGGACGGCGAAGCCGTGGTCCGCGCCGGCAACCTCCAGCACAGAGACAGAGGAGGCCGGTCCCGCGGTCCCGACCGCCCGTCGCACCGCGTCGGCGGACCCGAAGGCGTCCCGCCCACCCTGCACGACCAGGGTGGGCACCCCCACCCCGGCCAGCTCGGCGAGCCGGGACCGCTCCGGGCGACCGGGCGGATGCAGCGGGAAGGACAGCGCCAGCACGCCGGCGGCGCCGAGCGCCGCGCCGGTCCGGCAGGCCACCCGCGCACCGGCGCTGCGCCCGCCGACGAGGAACGGGACCGGCGGCGGGCGATGCCGCACGACTGCGATGAACGCCTCGTCGAGCCGGGACGGGGCGGGAGCCAGCCGCCGGCCGGCCAGCCGCCACGGCTGCTCCACCAGCCACACCTCGACCCCACGGGCCGGCAGCAGGCGGGCCGCGGTGACCAGGTCGACGGCGTCCAGGCCGCCGCCGGCACCGTGCGAGAGCAGCACGGTGGCGTACCGCTCCCGGGCCGGAAAGGTGACGACCCGCGCCTCGCCCAGGGGTGTCGGGACCCGGATGCCGGCCGGTGCCGGCACTGGTCAGCCCTCCTCGCTCGGCAGCGGGTCGAGCAGCTGCCGGCCGTTGTTGGCCACCGAGTTGACCTCCGTGGAGACCGGGTAGGCCTCCAGCCGGCCCGGCGCCGCGGGGACCAGCAGGTCGAGCAGGTCCGCGTCCCCCTGCAGGCCGGGGTCGAGCCACCGCTCCCACCGCTGCGGCTCGACCAGCAGCGGCATCCGGTCGTGCAGGTGGCCGAGGTCGTCCTCGGCCTTGGTGGTCAGCACCGTGCTGGTCCAGCGGAAGGCGTCCGGGTCGTCGTCGGCGCGGTTCGGGTCGCGCCAGATCTCGTACAGCCCGGCCATGGCCAGCGAGCCGCCGTCGCGGGGTCGGATGAAGAACGGCTGCTTGACCGGCTTGCCCTTGGCGGTGCGGCGCTCGGTCTCGTACCACTCGAAGTAGCCGTCGGCCGGGAGCAGGCAACGGCGGCGGGCGAACGCCTTGCGGAAGGCGGGCTTGTCGGCCACGGACTCCATCCGCGCGTTGATCATCCGGCTGCCGATCTTGGGGTCCTTCGCCCACGAGGGCACCAGACCCCACCGCAGCGCCACCAGCTGGCGCACCGGCGGGTCGTCGCGCCGCCCGCGCGGCGGGCGGGTGAGGACCGCCGGGACCGGGTCGGTGGGGGCCACGTTGTAGTCGGGCTCGAGCCGCTCCCGCACGTCGACGTGTTCGACCTCGAACTCCTCCACCAGGTCGTCCGGGGACCGGCTGGCGGCGTACCGACCACACATGCGGCCAGCCTATTGACCGCCCCCGACCGAGCGATGAGGCATTCCCGTCGCTCGGGCGACGCGAATGCGTCATCGTCGGTCGGGTGGCGCGCCGGAGCCGGTCGATGCGGATGGGCAGGGCCCGGCCGGAGACGGTATGAATGGGGCATGAGCCTGATCCGCACCCTCGCCCGTCCGATGCTCGCCTCGATGTTCATCTCCGGGGGGATCGACGAGATCCGCAACGCCGCGGCGCTGGCACCGACCGCGCACCCGGTGACCGAGAAGGTCGCCCCGGTGATCGCGTCGCGGATACCGCCCGCGGTGCCGCTGCCCTCGGACACCGCCGGCTGGGTCCGCGTGGACGGCGCGGTCAAGGTCGTGGCCGGGCTGGCGCTGGCGGCGGGCAAGTTCCCCCGGCTGGCCGCGCTCGCGCTGGCCGCGAGCATGGCGCCGACGACACTGACCGGGCACCCGTTCTGGCGCGAGACCGACCCCGAGGCCAAGAACCTCCAGCAGCAGCAGTTCCTCAAGAACGTCTCGATGACCGGCGGTCTGATCATCGCCGCCGTGGACGTCGAGCCCACCGCCCGGGAGCGGGTCGAGATCGCCGCCCGGCGGGTCAAGCGCAGGTTCGAGCGCGACGACTGACGCTCGGCGCCGGGCGTAGGCTCGGCGCCGATGACTGCCCCGACGACGAGCCGCTGGTGGCCCGCTCCTCGAGCGACCGCGCCGCTCGACGCCGCCGTGTCGCTGCCGGGCAGCAAGTCGCTCACGAACCGGGCGCTGGTGCTGGCCGCGCTCGCCTCCGGCCCGTCGGTCCTGCGCCGGCCACTGGTGGCCCGGGACACCACGCTCATGGTCGCCGCGCTGCGGGCCGTCGGCACCCGACTGAGCACCGGCGACGACGAGCGCTGGCGGGTGGACCCCGCGGACCTCGCCGGCCCGGCGGAGGTCGACTGCGGGCTCGCCGGCACCGTGATGCGCTTCCTCCCGCCGGTGGCCGCGCTAGCGGTCGGGACCGTCCGCCTGGACGGGGACGCCCGGGCCAGGGAACGACCCCTGGGGCAGATCGTGTCCGCGCTTCGTGACCTCGGGGTCGACTGTCGAGGCGGCCGACGCCACCGGCCGGCTGCCGCTGACCGTCCACGGGACCGGCTCGGTGCGCGGCGGTCCGGTCACGGTGGACGCCGCCTCGTCCAGCCAGTTCGTCTCCGCCCTGCTGCTGGCCGCCCCCCGGTTCGACGACGGGCTGGACCTGCGGCACGTGGGCCCGTCGCTGCCCTCCCGGCCGCACGTCCAGATGACCGTCTCGGAGCTGCGCCGGCGCGGCGTCGACGTCGAGCAGCCCGCCCCGGACCGGTGGCAGGTCCGACCCGGTCCGATCGCCGGTCTCGACACCGCGATCGAGCCGGACCTGTCCAGCGCCGCGCCGTTCCTGGCGGCGGCCCTGGCGAGCGGCGGCCGGGTCCGGGTGCGGGACTGGCCGGAGCGCACCGACCAGGCGGGCGATCGGCTCCGGGAGCTGCTCGCTGCGATGGGCGCACAGGTGCGCCGGGCCGGGCCCGACCTCGAGGTCGTCGGCACCGGCGGCGCGCACGGCGCCGAGCTGGACCTGCACGAGGTGGGTGAGCTGACGCCGGTGCTGGCCGCCGTCTGCGCGCTGGCGGACGGACCGTCCCGGCTCACCGGCATCGGCCACCTGCGCGGGCACGAGACCGACCGGCTGGCCGCCGTGGCCACCGAGATCAACCGGCTCGGTGGCGACGTCACCGAGCACGCGGACGGGCTCGGGATCCGCCCCCGCGCCCTGCACGGCGGGCGCTGGCACACCTACGCCGACCACCGGATGGCCCAGGCGGGAGCCGTGCTCGGGCTCGCGGTCGACGGTGTCGAGATCGAGGACGTCGGCACCACCGCCAAGACCTTCCCCGGCTTCGCCGACGCCTGGTCCCGGTTGCCGGGATGAGCCGCTGGGACGACGAGGCGAAGTACGACCGGCCGCGGCGGCACACCCGGCCCCGGACCAAGGACCGGCCGAGCTACGACGACGCCACGACCGCGCTGGTGACCACCGTCGACCGTGGCCGGTACACGCTGCTGGTGGGCGACCCGGACAACGGAGCCGAGCGGGTGGTCACCGCGATGAAGTCCCGGCCGCTGGGCCGGCAGGGCGTGGTGGTGGGCGACACGGTCCGGGTCGTCGGTGACCTGAGCGGGACGGAGGGCAGCCTGGCCCGGATCGTGACGGTCGAGGAACGCCGAACGGTGCTGCGGCGCACCGCCGACGACGACGACCCGGTCGAACGGGTGGTGGTCGCCAACGCCGACCAGCTCGTGGTGGTCACCGCGCTCGCCGACCCGCCGCCCCGCCCACGGCTGGTGGACCGCTGCCTGGTGGCCGCCCTGGACGCGGGCATGGACACTCTGCTCTGCCTGACCAAGGCCGACCTGGCCTCCCCCGCCGAGCTGCTCGGCTGGTACGAGCCGCTCGGCGTCGAGGCGGTCGCGGTGCAGCGCGGGGGGAACATCGACCCGCTGCGGGACCGGCTCCGGGACCGGGTGAGCGTGCTGGTCGGACACAGCGGAGTGGGCAAGTCCACGCTCGTCAACCAGCTGGTGCCCGGCGCGGCGCGAGACACCGGCCTGGTGAACACCGTGACCGGCCGGGGCCGGCACACGTCCACCTCCGCGATCGCCCTCCGGCTGCCCCAGGGCGGGTGGATCGTCGACACCCCGGGCATCCGCTCCTTCGGCCTCGCCCACGTCGAACCGGACCGGCTGATCTCCGCCTTCGGCGACCTCGACCAGGTGACCGCCGGCTGTCCGCGCGGCTGCGGGCACACCGCTGCCGACCCCGAGTGCGCGCTGGACACGGCCGTCACCGACGGGCGGATCGACCCCGAACGGGTGGCGTCGTTCCGCCGGCTGCTGTCCAGCCGGGACCCCGGCGCGGCCGACTGAGCCCGTCAGCCTCCGGAGCCGCTGTAGTCCACCGTTCCGGTCGGGTTCCAGACTGCGGCGGACCCGGCGTCGCCGACCCGGTAGGTCTGTACCCCGACCGCGATCGCCGCCAGCACCAGCAGCGCGCTGAGCACCGAACCCACGACCCCGGCCCGCCCGGCGGAGCGGTGCTCGGAGCCGCCGCCCGGCCCCGAGGGCGTGGTCGCCCGATCGTTCCGCCCGGCCAGGACCGCAGCCACCACCGCCAGCCCGGCGTAGACCCAGACCATGACGTGCAACTGACCGGCGAGGTCCTCGTGCCGGGCCACGATCTCCGCGACCGGCCCCCCAAGGCCCGCCGCCCCCTGACCACCGACCTCCATCAGCGTCTGGCCGGACTGCACCGACACGAAGGTCGACGCGGCCGCGCCGACCGCGACCAGCGGCAGCGGCAGCCGGGCCCACCCGCGCAGCCGCGGCACCGCGAACAGCACGCCGAGCAGCAGCGGCGAGCGGGACGAGCACCACGGTGGCGTGCACCGCCAGGGCGTGCAGGGGGAGGTCGTTGACGGTGTCCGGCAGCATGGCGCCTCCAGGGCCCGTCACCTGCGACAACCATCGACGGGACCCACGCCGACGCGCCTCCGACAGTAGGCCGCGGCGCTCGGCGCCCGGTGCGAAATCGCCGCCGACTTGCCCGAAAGGGCAGCCCGGGGCCGCGGGGATAGCCTCTCGGCCATGGCTCGCACGCACACCGACGACCTCCGGCTCGCGCACGTGCTCGCCGACGACGCCGACTCGCTCACCATGGAGCGGTTCCGTTCGGTGGACCTGCACGTGTCCGCCAAGCCGGACTCGACGCTCGTGTCCGACGCCGACCGCAGCGTGGAGGACGGCATCCGCCGGACGCTGTCCCGGGCCCGGCCACGCGACGCGGTGCTCGGGGAGGAGGCGGGGTCGACCGGCTGGGGTTCCCGGCGCTGGGTGGTCGACCCGATCGACGGCACCCACAACTACGTGCGTGGCGTCCCGGTATGGGCCACCCTGATCGCGCTGATGGAGGAGGACCAGGTCGTGGTGGGTTGCGTGTCCGCCCCGGCGCTCGGCCGGCGCTGGTGGGCCGCGAGCGGCGAGGGCGCGTGGACCGGCAAGTCGCTGCTGAACGCCAAGCCGTGCCGGGTCTCCGACGTCGCCGAGGTCGAGGACGCCTCGTTCTCCTACTCCGAGCTCACCGGGTGGGACGAGATCGGCCGGCTGGACGCGGTGCTGGCGCTGACCCGCCGCTGCTGGCGGAGCCGTGCCTACGGCGACTTCTGGTCGCACGTGCTGGTCGCGGAGGGTGCCGTCGACATCGCCGCCGAGCCGGAGCTGGCGCTGCACGACATGGCCGCGCTGGCCGTCGTCGTCACCGAGGCGGGCGGCCGGTTCTCCGGGCTGGACGGGCGACCCGGCCCGCTCGGGCGCAACGCACTGTCCACCAACGGCCGGCTGCACGACGCGGCGATGGCCTTCGTCGGTCACTTCCCCGACGACGACGGCGCCCTCGCCGAGGAGGACGCCGGCGGCAGCCTGCACGAGCTGGCCGGTCGCCGACGCGACCCCCGGGGCGGCGGTCCCGAGGACGACCCGCGCGCCGAGTGACCGCTACGCCGGCGGGACGGCACCGTCGGGTGCCCGCCAGGCCCGCCAGCGGGCGAGCAGCGGCGCCGCCGCGAGCAGTGCGAACAGGTCGAACCAGCCGTAGCCGCCGGCCGCGCCCGAGGGCGGGTTGCCGACGCTGACCAGGCCGAACGGGCTCTCCGGCTGCCACTCCCAGGTGCCGAGCGCGGTGCCGACGATCTCCAGGTACGACACCACGACGAACGCGCCGACGTACAGCGGCCGCGACGGCCCCCAGCCCAGGAAGCCGGCCAGGCAGCAGAACCAGAACAGCCCCAGCGCATCGGATCGAGCGGCCAGCGTCACCCCGTGGAGCGCCCAGGCGCCGCCCACCACCAACACGAGCGCGGTGCACACCCGCAGGTGCGCTCGCACCAGCATCGACCGGCCGAGCGCCAGCGCGGCCAGGTAGACCAGCCCGTGGCCTGGGGGGACGTAGGCCGGGACGTTGTCGAAACGGTAGGTGTAGACCTCGAGCAGCGGCGAGAAGGTGTACTCGACGGCGGTGGCGATCACCACGACGACGCCGGTCTGCACCCGGACCAGCGGCACCTCCGCGCGCAGCACCAGCACCAGCAGCGCCCAGGTGAGCAGGCCCAGCCCGCGCTGCAGCCAGAGCGAGCCGTCCGCGTCCAGCACGAGCACCAGGCTGATCCAGGCCAGCACGCCGAACGCGGTGGCGGGGCCGGCGGCGCCGGCCGGGTGGCCGGTGTCCGCGGCGCCCCCGCGCCGCCGGCGCGGCGACCGGACGACGAGGTCGGCACCGGGCGGCGGCGGAGCGGTCACGCCGCAATGCTGCCAGCCCGGTCGTGGGCGCTGGCCGCGACCGTCGACCCGGCACTAGCCTCACCGTATGCGGATCAAGGACGTCTTGGCGGGCAAGCCCGAGGGACCGGTGCTGACCATCGCCCCGGCCGCGACCGTCCGAGAGCTGCTGGCCACGCTCGCCGAGCACAACGTCGGCGCGCTGGTGGTCAGCGCCGACGGCGACCGGGTCGACGGGATCGTGTCCGAGCGGGACGTGGTGCGACGACTCGCCGACGGCCCGGAGGTGCTCGACAGCACGGTGGACTCGATCATGACCACCGACGTGCACGTCTGTGAGCCCGGCGACAGCCTGGACGACCTGATGCGGCAGATGACGGTGCGCCGGATCCGGCACGTCCCGGTCGTCGTCGACGGCCAGCTGCGCGGCCTGGTGAGCATCGGGGACGCCGTGAAGACCCGCATCGGTGAGCTGGAGTTCGAGCGCGACCAGCTGAACAAGTACGTCGCCGGCAGCCAGTAGCCACGACCAGGTGACCTCCCGCCTCGCGCCGCGACCCGGCGCCCTGGTCGCGGTCGCGGTCGGCGGAGCTCTCGGCGGCGTCGCCCGGTACGCACTCGATCAGGCGCTGCCGCAGCGGGCGGGCGAGGTGCCGTGGGGCACCTTCGCGGCCAACATCGGCGCCGCCCTGGTGCTCGGGTGGCTGCTCGTGCTGGCGCTCGACGTCTGGCCCGTGCACCGGCATCTCCAGCCGTTCGCCGCGATCGGGTTCCTCGGCTCGCTCAGCACGTTCAGCACCTGGCTGGCCGAGGTGCACCAGCTGCTGTCGGCGGGAGCCGCGGCGACCGGGGTGGCATACCTGCTCGGCAGCCTGCTCGCCGGGCTGCTCGCCACCGGCGTCGGGTTGCTGCTCGGTCGGGCGACGGTGAACGTGACCCGCGGGAGAGGAAGCCCGCGGTGACCACGGTGCTCCTGGTGGCCCTCGGCTCCGCGCTCGGGGCACCCAGCCGGCACCTGCTCGACCAGCTGGTCGACCAGCTGGTCGAGCAGTGGGTCGGGCAGCGGGTGCGGCGATCCGCACCCCGGCTGCTGCCCTGGGGCACGCTGGTGGTCAACCTGACCGGGACGTTCGCGCTCGGGGTGCTGATCGGCTGCACCGGGCCGCTCGGCGGCGACCCGCTCCTGGTCACCGCGGTCGGGACCGGCTTCCTCGGCTCCTACACAACGTTCTCGACGTTCACCTGGGAGACCGTCCAGCTGCTGGAGGAGCGCGCGATGCTGGCGGCGCTCGGCAACGTGCTGCTCAGCGTCTGCGCCGGGCTGGTCGCCGTGGTCGCCGGCATCGCGCTGGGCGGCGGGTGGTGACGCCGGCTCAAGCCGGACGCTCGAACACGATCTCCTCGCCGTCCACGTCGTCGCGCTGCACGCCGACGCGGACGAAGCCGGCCCGGGCCACCATCGCCAGCGACGCCGCGTTGTCGGGGGCGACGGCGGCCCGGAGCACCCGCGCACCGTGCCGGCCGGCCCAGGCCCACATCCCCCGCGCCGCCTCGGCGGCGTAGCCGCGCCGGCGGTACCGCGGCAGCACCTGGTAGCCGATCTCGACCATCCCCCGCTCGTCCGGCGGGGCGTGGAAGTTCGCGTAGCCCACGGCCGTGCCGGTGGCCCGAAGCACCATCGCGCGCAACAGCCACGGCTCGTCGCCCGGCGCGTGCCGCAGCTGCTCGGCCCGCAGGTGCACGACGTACTCCGACCCCGCGACGAACCCGTCCGGGTCGCGGAACCCCAGGTCCGGCAACCGACCCCCGTCGACGTAGGCGTCCACCCAGGCCCTGGGGAGGAGCACCAGGTCGAGGCGATCGGTGCGGATCGGCGCCCGGGCATCCTCGCCGGCGATCACGCCTGGTCCCTCAACCCTCGAAGGCGGCCAGCGGGTGGTCCACCAGCGGCCGGACCCGGACCGCGGTGCCCGGCGCCAGCGGCGAGGAGTGCGGGCGCATCCCCCGCAGCACGCTGCCGTCGGCGAGCCGGACGTGGTGCAGCACCAGCGCGCCGCGGAACTCGGTGTGGACGACGACCGCGGTGCCCGCGGCGTCGGCGTCGACGGCGACCTCGTGCGGTCGCAGCATGACCTGGCAGTGCCCGCTGCCGGTCTCGGTGACCGGTAGCGAGCCGAACACCGTCTCGACCCGGTCCCCGGTGCGCCGGCCGGGGATGAAGTCGGCCTCGCCGAGGAAGGTGGCGACGAACCGGCTGGACGGGTGGTGGAAGACCTCCTCGGGCGCGGCCACCTGCTCCAACCGGCCGGCCCGCATCACCGCGACGCGGTCACCGGCGGCGAGCGCCTCCTCCTGGTCGTGGGTGACGAAGACGCCGGTGGCACCGGCGGCTCGCAGCACGTCGACGGTGTGCTCGCGGACGACGGTGCGCAGGTTGCGGTCGAGGTGCGAGAACGGCTCGTCGAACAGCACCACCGCGGGCCCCGGTGCGAGCGCGCGGGCGAGGGCCACCCGCTGCTGCTCACCGCCGGACAGCTCGTGCGGGTAGCGGCGGTCCAGACCGCCCAGGCCGACCAGGTCGAGGACCTCGCGGACCTGCCGGTCCCGGTCCGGCAGGCGCCGGCCGAGCCCGAAGGCGACGTTGCCGGCCACGTCCAGGTGCGGGAACAGCGCCAGGTCCTGGAAGACCACGCCGACCGCCCGCCGCTCCGGGGGGACGAAGGTCGTCGGGCCGACCACCTCGTGCGCACCGGCCAGGATGCGACCCGAGTCCACCCGGACCAGACCGGCGATCGCACGCAGCATCGTGGACTTGCCACACCCACTCGGACCGACCACGGCGAGCAGCTCGGACGACTCCACCTCGAGGCTGACACCGTCCAGCGCCACCACCGGGCCGAACCGCTTGCAGACGTCGCGGAGCACGAGGACCGGGCCGTCGGGGCTCATCCCTGCTCCTCTCCGGTGTCGTACTGCGACATCTGCAGCGTCTTGCGGAACAACATCACGACCGGCACCAGCGCCACCACGACGATGGTCAGCGCCGGCAGCCCGGCCTGCTCCCAGCGGGACTCCGAGGCGAGCTGGTAGACCCAGATCGCCAGCGTCTCGAAACCGAACGGTCGCAGCAGCAGCACGACCGGCAGCTCCTTGAGGGCGTCCACCGCCACCAGCACGAGCGCGACACCGACTCCGGACCGTACCAACGGCAGGTGGATCCGCCGTACCACGCTCCGGGGGGAGGCGCCGAGGGTGAGCGCCGCGTCGGTGATCGACGGGGCGACCTTCTCCAGGCTGGCGTCCACGCTGTTGTAGGCGAGGGCCAGGAAGCGCACGACGTAGGCATAGATCAGCCCGACCAGCGTCCCGGTCACCAGCACCCCGCCCCACGACGAGCCGACGGCGTCGAGGGCGGCGTCGGCCGCGGCCAGCATCCCGAGCACGCCGATCGCCACCACCGGACCCGGCACGGCGTAGCCGACGGTCGCCAGCCGCGCCAGCCGCCGGGTCGAAGCACCGCCGCCGAGCCGGGTACCGCTGGCGACGAGGACGCCGAGCGCGGCACAGGCCAGCGCGGTCAGGCCGGCGACCGTCAGGCTGTTCACCAGGTACGTCAGGTAGCGCGGGTCCAGCGCGCCGCCGGCGTCGAACAGCGTCGTGGCGCTGGACCAGGCCACCAGCTGGGCCACCGGGACCACGAACGTCACCCCGACCACCAGGCTGCACAGGCCGGTCGCCGCCCAGGCCCCACGGCCGCTCAGCCGCACCGGCTCGACGGTCCTGGCTCCGCCGCGCTGGTGGAAGCGGGCCCGCCCGCGCGCCAGCCGCTCCAGCGCGATCACCGCGATCGCGAACAGCAGCACCAGCGAGGCGATCTCGGTGGCGGCGACGCGGTCGTACATCCCGTTCCAGATCTGGAAGACCGCGACCGAGACCGTCTGCACGTTGAAGTACTGCACGGTGGCGAAGTCGGTCAGCGTCTCCATCGCGACCAGCGCGGCCCCGGCCGCGAGCGAGGGCCGGGCCAGCGGCAGCACCACTCGGCGGGCAGCGGTCAGCGGTCCCTGTCCGAGCACGCGGGCCGCCTCGTAGGTGGCGGCGGTCTGCTCGGTCAGCGCGGCTCGCGCCAGCAGGTAGACGTAAGGGTAGAACGCCAGCGACAGCACGACCACCGCCACCGGCAGCGATCGCATCTCGGGGAACCAGACCCCCGGGCCGAAGACGGACCGCAGTGCCGACTGCACCGGCCCGGGGTGGTCCAGCAGGCCGAGGTAGACGAAGCCCAGCACGTACGACGGCACCGCGAGCGGCAACACCAGCAGCCAGGAGAACCAGCGCTGGCCCGGGAAGCGGTAGCGGCCGACCAGCCAGGCCAGACCGGCACCCAGGACCAGGGTGCAGGCGACCACCCCGACCAGCAGCACGACCGTGGTCACGAGCATCCCCGGCAGCTGGGTGCCCCACCACAGCGACCACACCTCCCGCGTCGGCGTCAGGATGCTGACCGCGACCAGGCCGACCGGCACCACCACCAGCGCCGCCACCAGCACGACGACCGCGCGCCACGCCCAGCGGCCGTCCCGGCGCGGTCGCCACGATGCAGGCCGCGGTGCCACCGGCCCGTCGCCGCGACCTGCGTCCGGCCGGGCCACGGCGGGCGCGCTACTCATAGCCGGTCTCCGCCATCAGCCGGATCGCGTCCGCGTTGTAGGTGCCGAGCTCGGCAGCCTGCAGTCGGTCGGCCCGGAAGCGGCCGAGGTCGGCGACGATCGGCACCGGGGGCACGTCGGGGTTCACGGGGTACTCGAAGTTGCCGGCGGTGAAGGCCTCCTGCCCGTCGGTCGCGAGCCACTCCAGCAGCTCGCGGGCCAGGTCGGGGTCGTCGGCCTCGGCGGTCACCCCGGCTCCGGACACGTTGACGTGCGTGCCGCTGGTCTGCTGGTTGGCCCAGAACGCCCGGACCGGGAAGTCCGGGTCCTCGTCGATCAGCTGGGCGAGGTAGTAGTGGTTGGCGATCCCGACCTCGCAGTCGCCGCTGGCGATGTTCTCCAGCAGGTCGACGTCGTTGCCGAAGATCTCCGCGTTGTCCACCCAGCCCTGGACGACTCGCCGGGTGTCGTCGTAGCCGAGCCGGGCGATCATGCTCGCCACCAGTGACTGGCTGTAGGTCTCGGTGGCGCCACGCAGGCAGAGCCGACCCTCCCACCGCGGGTCGGCCAGGTCCTCGTACGTGGACAGCTCGGACGGGTCGACCGCGGCCGGGTCGTAGACGATCGTGCGGGCCCGTTCGGCCAGCCCGAACCAGCGGTCCTCCGGGTCGCGCAGGTTCGCCGGCACCGCCGCGTCGAGCACGTCGGACCGCACCGGCTGGAACACGCCCTCCTCCGCGGCCAGCGCCAGGTTGCCGGCGTCCACCGTCATGTAGACGTCGGCCAGCGTGTCCTCGCCCTCGGCCTCGATCCGCTCCCGGAGCTCGGCGTCGTCGCCGTACAGGAACTCGACGTCGATGCCGGTGTCGTCGGAGAACTCCTGGAACGCCCGCTCCAGGTCGTAGTGGCGGGCCGAATAGACCCGCACCACCTGGTCGTCGGTCGACGTGCAGCCGACCGCGGCCAGCGTGACCACGGCGAGGACGGCCGCGAGCACCGGTTGCGTCCGGCCCGGGGTTCGGCCTCGGATCACGGTGACGACGACTCTTCGCTGGACGACGTGGTCTCGCACTCCTCGGCGGCCGAGCCACTGGTCTCCGAGCCACTGGTCTCCGAGCCACTGGTCTCCGAGCCACTGGTCTCCGAGCCACTGGTCTCCGAGCCACTGGTTTCCGAGCCACTGGCCTCCGAGCCGGTGCCGCTCGCGCTCTCGGCGCACTCCCCCTCCAGCTGGCGGACGTCCGCGCCGTCGTCGGAGCAGGCGGTGAGGCCGGTGAGCACACCGGCGAGGACGAGACCGGTGGCGAGACGGCGCGCGGTGGTCGATGACATCGGGGCACTCCTCGAGGCAGCGGGTGGGTTCGCGGGTCGGGGCATGGTCGTCGGGTCGTCGGAATCGGGTGGTGGCGGGAAGCGGTCGGCGCGGGCGGCCCGCCGCGCCGAGCGGGCGGCGGCGACCGCGAGGCCGAGCAGGGCGACGGTCCAGCCGACGTCCAGCACCAGCGTGCCGGTGCCGAGGTCGCGGTGGTCGGGCAGCACGGCTCGCCACCAGGCGAGGCCGGCTGGCACCTCGGCGTCCGGAGCACCCACCCAGGTGAGGCCGCCGGACCAGCCGGCGGCGAGCAGCCAGCCGTAGGTCGCCACGCCCGCGGTGCCGGCGAGCCCGGCGACGGTGAGCACCGCCGTCCGGGCCGGGCCGGCCGAGCGCCGGTGCACGTGACCGAGCCAGCCGGCGACTGCGAGCACCCCCAGCGGGAGCACGACCACCACCTGGCGGCCGGGGAACCAGAAGCCGTGCATGGTCAGCGCGGCGAACGTCGCCACCAGCCAGCCCACGGCGAGCGCCGCGACCGGGATCGGCCAGCGCGCCGGTGCGAGCCAGGGCAGGGCGGCGAGGGCCGGGACGAGCAGCAGCCACGCCGGCTGCCAGGCCGCCAGGCCGAAGTCCCGGTCGAGGAGGAGCCCGCCCAGCCGGCCGGCCCGGCCGAGGTAGTCCGGGCTGGCACCCACCACGGTCAGCTCGCCGCCGGCCTGGAAGTGGTCGCCGCTGGCGTACGCGGTCCAGCCGCCGTAGACCGCCTGGTGCACCGCGAGGAAGATCCCGCCGGCGAGCGCGAGCAGCGCGGCTCCTCCTCCGGCGACCCGGGGCCCGGCGTGCCGCCAGAGCAGCACCAGCCCGGCGACGGCGAGCACTGCCGCCACGGGGGTGTACTTGACCGACAGCCAGGGCAGCCCGACCACCGCCAGCGCCCAGCCGAGGCTGCCGGCGCGCCCGGACGGGCCGGTGAGCACCGCGACCGCGACCATCACGAGCAGCGCGGCCGGCAGCTCGGGGTAGACCTGCTGCCCGTAGACGGCCAGCGGGGCGGTGCCGAACGCGACGGCGGCGACGACGCCCGCCACCGGGAGCGGCACGGCCAGCCGGCGCACCGCCACCCACCCGGTGAGTGCGGCCAACCCGCCGGCCAGCACGGCGAGCACGACCTTGGCGGCCACCCAGCCGCCGAGGCCCACCGCCGGGGCGAGCAGCAGCGCCAGCAACGGGTCGTGCGGGCTCAGCTGGCTGCCGTCCGGGCGCTCCGCGGTCTGCACGGGCAGCTCGGCGGCGTGGTAGGCCGCGGCGCGGCCTGCGGCGAGCTCGTCGGCGATGTCCAGGTCGCCGTCCTCCCACAGGCTGAGGGCGCTGAGCAGGTACTGCGGCTCGTCGACCGCGGCCCGGGCGTCGTCGGCACCGGCCACCCCGATCCCGAGCGCCGCGGCGACCGTCGCGACCGCACCGACGGCGACCAGGACCACCGCCAGCCGGCGGCGGGTCGGCACCGGGACGGCCGTCCGGCCGGTCACGCCGTCGCCGCCGCGGTCCGCACGGCGGGCGCCGCGTCCGGCTGCGCGGCGACCTGCCGGGCGACCAGCTCGGCCAGGTCGGTGCGCGGGACCCAGCCGACCAGCCGCTCGAGCCGGGCGGTGTCCGCCAGCGTGTGCCGCACCTCGGCCGGGCCCACCGGCCGTACGACGCGGGGAACGTCGCGGCCGACGGCGGAGCAGACCGCGTCGGCGAGCGCGGTGAGGGAGTGCGCCCGGCCGGTGCCGAGGTTGACCGTCCCGGTCGCTCCGCACCGGGCGAGGTCGACCAGGGCCCGTGCCACCTGCCGGACGTCGGTGAGGTCGCGGGTGCGTTCCGGCGACCCCAGCAGCAGCAGCGGACGATCGCGCCGAGCGGCGTCGATCCATTGCGACAGCGCCATGTCCGGCCGTTGCCGCTCCCCGGCCACGGTGAACGGCCGCAGCACGAGCACGTGCCCACCGGCCGCGGCGCGGTCGCGGCACAGCCGCTCGGCGCGGGCCTTGCTCGCCGCGTAGCCACCGCGCGGGTCGAGGGAGTCGGTCTCCGCGCACGGCCGCGCCGATCGGCTGCCGCCGTAGACCGACGACGACGAGGTCACCAGCAGCGGCGTGCGCGGCGGCGTGCCGGTGAGGACGGCGGCGGTCGCCGCGACGTTGTCCCGGTGGCGTCGGCGGTCCACGTCGGCCGCGCGGTCTCGGACGCCGGGGCAGCCGGCGAGGTGCCACACCGCGTCCGCGGCTCGCAGCGCCTCGTCGACCGGTCGCCGTCCGACCGGGTCGGTCAGCTCGGTGCGCACCCAGGTCAGGCCGGGCCGGCCGGCGAGGTGGGCCGGGACCGGCTCCCGGTCCACGCCGAGCACCGACGTCTGCTGCCGGAGCAGGAGATCGACCAGGTGCCCGCCGAGGAAGCCCGCGGCACCGGTGACCACGACCGACGGCGCCGCGCTGTCGCGCGGCGCGGGGGCTGCCGAGGTCAGGGGCACGCGAGGAGGCTCCGGGACGGGCGCAGCGGGACGGCGCCGGGGGCGGGTGGCTGGTCGGGGTGAACTTAGGGCATCCTCTCCTAACCATGCAATCGACCGTCACGCACCCCCCGCGCCCTCGGTCGCTGCTGCGCACCGGGGTCGGGGTGGCGGTGCTGGCCGTCGCCGCCGGCTACCTCGCCGCGGTGGTGGACCTGGCCGTGCTGCGCACCGCCGCGGGTGAGGTGGCCGGCGCGCCGCTGACGGTGTCGGCCGCCGTGCTGGCCTATGCGGCGGCGTTCGGGCTGCGGACCTGGGCCTGGTGCCACGTCCTGCCGGGGCTGTCGGCCGGCCAGTCCTGGGCCGCGCTGCACGTGTCCCTGCTCGGGAACCACCTGCTGCCGCTGCGGCTGGGCGAGGTGCTGCGGGTGACCAGCGTGCGCCGCCGGACCGCGCTCCCGCTGGCCCCGGTGCTGTCCAGCGCGGTGCTGCTGCGGGCCTCCGACCTGCTCGCGCTGCTGCTGCTGGCGACGCTGGCCGCACCGGCGCTGCTCGGTGCCGGGTCCGGCGGTCTGGTGTCGGTCCCGGCCGCCGGGTTGCTCGCCGGCCTGCTGCTGGTCGTGCTCGCGGCCGCCGTGCTGTGGATGGCGCGGCTGGCGCGGGCCGGCGCCGCGCTGCGGCTGCCCGGACCGGCGGTCGCCGGCTCCGCCGTCGCGGCCTGGCTGCTGGAGTCGACCGTGCTGCTCGCGGTCGCCGACGCCGCCGGGCTGTCCCTGTCGTACGGCGAGGCGGTGGCGGTCACGGCGGTGACGATCCTGACCCAGGCGGTCGCTGTCACGCCGGGCGGCTTCGGCAGCTACGAGGCGGCGGGCACCGCCGCGCTGGTGGCCGCAGGGGTGCCCGCCGCCCAGGGTCTGGCGGTGGTGCTGCTCGCGCACGCGCTGAAGACCGGCTACGCCCTCCTCCTCGGCCTGCCGGCCCTGGTCGTCCCGGCCCCCGGCTACCTCGGGCGGTGGCGGCTGCCGTCCCGGCTGCCGGACCGGCCCTCGTCGGCGACGACCGCGCAGCGGGACCCGGCCGGCCCGGTGGTGGTGTTCCTGCCGGCCTACGACGAGCAGGCGACCGTCGGCGAGGTGGTGGCGCGACTGCCCCGCCGGGTACAGGGACGGCCGGTTCACGTCCTGGTGGTCGACGACGGGTCCACCGACGCGACGGCCGAGGTGGCCGAGCGGGCCGGCGCCCGGGTGGTGCGGCTGTGGCCCAACCAGGGGCTCGGCGCGGCGGTCCGCCGCGGGCTGGCCGAGGCGACGGCACTGAACCCTGCCTGCGTGGTCTACCTGGACGCCGACGGGGAGTACCCACCGGAGGCGCTCGCCTCGCTGGCCGCCCCGGTGCTCGACGGCACCGCCGACTACGTGGTCGGCAGCCGGTTCGCCGGCACCATCGAGACGATGCGGCCGCACCGGCGGCTCGGCAACACCGTGCTCACCGCCTGGGTGCGCTGGATGACCCGCCGGCCGGACCTGACCGACGGGCAGAGCGGCTACCGGGCCTTCTCGCCCGCCGCCGCGGCCGCCGCCGACATCGTGCACGACTACAACTACGCCCAGGTGCTGACGCTGGACCTGCTGGGCAAGGGCTTCGGCTACGCCGAGGTGCCGATCCGCTACCGGTTCCGGACCACCGGCACCTCGTTCGTGCGGCTGCACCGCTACCTGCGCCGGGTGCTGCCCGCCGTGCACGCCCAGCTCAACCCCCCTCCCCACCCCCGTCCCCCCTCCCCACCCCACCCCCACCCCCGTCCCCACGATCCGCGACTTTTGCAGCCCCGATAGCGTCCCGGCCGTGACCCCCGTCGCTCGCGACCTGGTCGTCCTGGGCGCCGGCCCCGCCGGGCTCACGGCTGCCTGGCGGGCCGCCCGGGCCGGGTGGTCGGTCACCGTCGTCGAGCGCGGTGAGCAGCCGGGCGGCATGGCCGGCAGCTTCACCGTCGACGGCATCCGGGTGGACCACGGCAGCCACCGGCTGCACCCGGCCACCCCGGCGCACGTGCTGCACGACCTGCGGGGACTGCTCGGTTCCGACCTGCAGACGCGGCGACGCAACGGCCGGTTGCGGCTGTACGACCGGTGGGTCGGGTTCCCGCTCCGGCCGGTCGAGCTCGCGCGCGCGGTTCCGACCTCCGCGGCGGTCCGGATCGCCCGGGACGCGGTCGGACTGCGCCCGACCCGGCAGGCGGACCAGTCGTACGCGTCCGTGCTGCGCCGCTCGCTCGGCCCGGAGCTGTACGAGACGCTCTACGGCCCGTACGCGGTGAAGCTCTGGGGGCTGCCCGGCGAGCAGATCGACGCCGAGCAGGCCCGGGTGCGCGTCACCGCCGACACCCCCTGGAAGGTGGCGGCCCGGCTGCTCCGGGCACGCGGCGACCGGCAGGGCCGGGTCTTCCACTACCCACGCGAGGGCTTCGGCCAGATCGCGGCAACGCTCGCCGACGCCGCCCGGGCCAGCGGCGCGGAGCTGCTCACCGGCCACGCCGTCACGGGCGTGCGTCCGGACGGCGACACGGTGCTGGTGGACAGCGCCGATCGGCAGCACCGGGCGTGGCAGGTCTTCTCGACGCTGCCGCTTCCGGTGCTTGCCGGGCTGACGTCACCGCCGGCGCCGCCCGCGGCGGTCGCCGACGCCGCCGGCCTGCGGTTCCGCGCCATGGTGCTGGTCTACGTCGTGCACGCGGGCGGTCGTTGGACGCCGTACGACGCGCACTACCTGCCCGGCCCCGAGACGCCGGTGACCCGGATCAGCGAGCCGACCAACTACCGCGCCAGCGATGCCGACCCGGCGGACCGGAGCGTGCTCTGCGCGGAGATCCCGTGCTCGGTGGGCGACGAGCTGTGGTCCGCCGATGACGAGGCGCTCGGCCGCTTGGTGGTCGACGCGCTGGCCGCGGCGGACCTGCCGCCGGTGCGCGCGGCCGGGGTGCACGTGCGCCGGCTGCCACACGTCTACCCGGTGTACGAGCGGGGCTTCGCCGACCGACTCGCCGGCCTGGAGGCGTGGGCGGGGACGCTGCCTCGGATCACGACGTTCGGCCGGCTGGGCCTGTTCGCTCACGACAACACCCACCATGCGATGGCGATGGCCTACGACGCGGTGGACTGCCTGACCCCGGGCGGCGGGTTCGACGCCGAGCGGTGGACGGCCGCCCGGGAGCGGTTCCGCTCCCATGTGGTGGAGGACTGACCCCCATCCCCAACCCCACCCCCAACCCGGTCACGATCCGCGGGTTCTGCAGGTCCGCAGCGCTGCAAAAGTCGCGGATCGTGGACGGGGGGCCCGCGGGTCTTGCAGGTCCGCGGCGCTGCAAAAGTCGCGGATCGTGGACGGGGAGGGCGAGGGGTGGCTGGAGGGAGCGGAGCCGGGGTGCCCGAAAGGGCATACGACCTAGGTCGCAGGCCGCCGAGCCGTTCGGTGGATGGTCACGGTTGGTTACTTCGAGTGACGATGAACTTACACAAGGTAATCGGCGGTTCCCCGCGCCACCCTGAGTCAACGGAGTTCCCGATGAACCGATCCACCCCACGGCGCGCCATCGCGCTGACCACCGGACTGGGCACGCTGCTGTCCACCGCCCTGCTGTTCGCCGCACCGGCGACGGCGGCTCCCCAGGACAGCGATCGGGACGGCATGCCCGACCGCTGGGAGAAGCGGCACGGGCTGCGCCCGTTCCACAAGGACGCCCGGCTGAACCTCGACCGTGACGGCCTGCGCAACATCGCCGAGTTCCGCCGCGGCACGCTGCCCGAGGTCGAGGACACCGACCGCGATGGCATGGACGACGGCGACGAGGTGTACGACGACCGCCGCTCCACCGACGAGGACGACCCGGACACCGACGACGACGGCACCGAGGACGGCGACGAGGACGCCGACCACGACGACACCGACAACGAGGACGAGGACGACGCCGACGAGAACTGCGGCGCCGACGACGACGACGCGGACGGCGACGACGTCTCCGACGAGGACGAGAACGAGCAGCGCACCAAGTGGCGCGACAGCGACTCCGACGACGACGGCACCGAGGACGGCGACGAGGACGGCGACGAGGATGGCGAGTCCAACGAGGACGAGGACGACGCCGACGACGACAGCTGCGACGGCGACGAGGACGGCGACGGTGAGGACGACGAGGACGGCGACGACGTGCTCGGCACCATCACCGGCTACGACGCGTCGAGCTGGACACTGACCGTGCAGACGGTGGCCGGGTCGACGCTGTCGCTGGTGCTCACCGACGACACCGAGGTGGAGTGGGAGGACCACTCCGGCCCCGGCGGTGGCGACGCCACGGTCGAGGATCTGCAGCCCGGGGTCGAGGTCGCCGAGGTCGACGTGGACGACGACACCGGCACGGTCGAGGAGATCGAGCTCGTCGGCAACGCCCACGGTGACGGCGACGACGGGGACGACGACGGGGACGACGACGAGATGCGGTCCCGCCGCTAGTCCGAGAAAACCCGCACAACCCCCCGCTCACGATCCGCGACTTCTGCAGGCGCTTGCGCCCTGCAGAAGTCGCGGATCGTGGACGGGGGCCCAGAGGGGGGCGGTCAGGGGGTCGTGACGCCCAGCCAGGGACTCGACCACTGCCCCGGGCCCCGGGACCCGGCAGCTCCGGAGAACTCGCAGCTGATCCCGGGGTCGACCGGGTCGGAGCAGGTGTCCGCACCCGAACCACCGTCGAGGACGTCGGTGCCGCCGAAGCCGGCCAGGGAGTCGTCGCCGTCGAAGCCCAGGAGCGTGTTGTCGTCCCGGTCACCGGCCAGCCGGTCGTCGAGCCGGGACCCCCACAGCGAGTCCACCCCGGACAGCCGGTCGCCGCCCTGTCCGACGGCCACCCCGGCCCGCAGCCGGACGTGCACCGGCCGCAGCAGCCGCAGGTACGCCGCGACGTCACCGCCCCGGCCGCCGAGCAGCGTGTCGTCACCCTGGTCGCCGGACAGCACGTCCTCCGTCCCGGGAGTGAACCCCGACCCACCGGCGACGATCCGGTCGTTGCCCCCCTGGCCGAACAGCCCGTTGCCGCCGTCGTCCCCGATCAGCAGGTCGGCGGCGTTGGAGCCGACCACACCCTCGATGCCGGACAGCCGGTCGCGCCCGTCACCGGTGGCCTGACCCTTGCGCAGGTCGACGACGACCCCGTCCTTGGAGTCGAAGTACTGCGCGGTGTCCCGCCCCCGCCCCCCGACCAGTCGGTCGTCACCGGGGCCGCCGATCAGCGCCTCCACCACCAAGCCGGTGCCGCGACCGCCCACCAACTCGTCGTCGCCCCCTCCGCCCACGAGCGAGTCCACGTCCTTCTGGCCGAGCAGCTCGTCCCGGCCTGCCGAGCCGACCAGGGTGTCGTCGCCGTCGCCGCCACGGGCCCGGTCCCGGCCGCCTCCCAGGGCGACGTGGTCGAACCCGTCGCCCGCACAGACCAGGTCCGGGCCCCGGCCGGTCCGGATGCTGTCATGACCGTCGCGGGCGACCACGACATCCCGGCCAGGCGTTCCCCGCAGCGTGTCCGTCTTGTCGGTGCCCACCACCGTGGCTCGCTGCCCGAGGCACCGAGGTGCGCGTTCGGTCCTGCCGTCGCCATGGCGATCGCCATCGGCGCTCGCCGGCGCGACGGCGAGCAGCGCCGTGACCGAGCCCGCCAGCAGCACGGCGACCGTACGGGCCGGGCGGTTCCGCCCGCCCGCGTGCGCGCGGATGTCCTGCTCCACCGACATGCGTCTCCCCCGTCGTCCCGGTTTCGTGCCAGCCTGCCGGACGGCGGCTGCGGTGTCAGCGGATTCCGCGGCCAGCGATCAGCTCGCGTGCGGCACGCAGCGGGTGGCGTACGGGCGGTGCTCCAGCCGTTCGGCGCCGATCGCGGTGCCGCACACGTCGCAGCGCCCGTAGGTGTCCTCGTCCAGCTTCGCGAGCGCGCGCTGGGTCTGCTCCAGCTGGGCGATCAGGTTCTCCTGTTTCGCGACGTCGGTGATCCGCTCCACGGCGATCGACGTGCCGTCGCCGACCCGCTTGCCGAAGCCGATGCCGGCGCCCGGCTCCGGTCGCGCCGTCAAGGCGGCCAGCTCGGCCTCCAGCCGGGCGCGGATCTCCTCCAGCGTCGGGCGCGGGTCGTTCGACATCTGTCACCACCTCATCCGGAGTAACGTCCCCCCGAGAGCCTGGCACGGCCCGCCACCCGCCGCCGCACGGGCTGGGGGCGGTGTGCCGGCTGCGCGCCGGTCGGCTCCGGTCCCGGGAGACGGTGCCGCGGTTCGAGCCACCGTCGGCGGTCTCCTCCGACGACGCCGGTTCCGTCTTGGGGCGGGGCCACCGGGCCGACGTCAACCTGTCCAGGCGCCCCGGCGGGACCCGGATCGAGTGCCGAGCCCGAGCCGATCAGACCAGGGCCGGGCGGATCTGGTCCCGCCCCGCGGCCTTCGCGGCGTACAGCGCCTGGTCGGCCCGCCGGATCAGGGTCTCCACGTCCCAGGTCTCGCAGCTGTCGACGTAGCCCACCGAGCAGGTCAGCCCCGGCGCGCACCGGCGCAGCCGCTCCAGCACGGCCACCGAGTCGGCCGCCGTCACGTTCCGGAGCGCGACGACGAACTCCTCGCCGCCCCAGCGGCCCACCAGGTCCACCTCGCGCAGCTCGGTCGTGACGGTCGCGGCGAACCGCGCCAGGACCGCATCCCCGGCCGGGTGCCCGTGCTCGTCGTTGTACTGCTTGAAGTGGTCGAGGTCGAGCAGGGCGACGGTGAAGGGCTGCCCGTAGCGCTTGGACACCGCCACCAGCGACGCGACCTCGCGGTCCCATCCGCGCCGGTTGAGCAGGCCGGTCAGCGGGTCGGTGACGGAGCTCAGCTCCAGCTCGTTCCTGGTCCGTTCGCCGACCAGCGCGGCGCCTGCCTCCGCCGCGAGCGCCGCGGCAGCGGCCAGGTCCAGGTCGGAGACCTGCTCGACGCCGGACTCCCAGGTGAGCACCAGGACGGCCAGCATCCGGTCCGCGGAGCCGACCGGCTGCCACAGCATGCTGCGAGCGGCCGAGCCGTCGACCAGCTGTGCCGACACCAGCGGGTGCGACCGGGCGTCCGCGGCGAAGAGGACCTCCCCGGACCGCCAGACATGGGCGGTGGCCGAGGGCTCCCCGAGATCGAGCACGGCTCCCCGAGCGCTCTGCCGCCCGGAGTCGGCCGTGACCACGAGCCGGTGGTCGTCCAGCGCCTCCACGAACCAGGCCGAGCTGGCGCCGGTGAGGGCGATCAGGCCCTCGAGCACCGCCGGGCGCGGATCCGCGCCCTGCAGCGTGGCATGGGAGATCGCCACCGCGGCCCGGAGCGCCTCCCGGGAGCGGTGCAGCTCACCGTCGGCCGCCTTGCGGTCGGTGACGTCCTGGACGTGAGCCAGGGTCCATACGGCGTCGTCCGGGCCGGCGACGTGCCGGATCGTGAGCCAGGCCCACCGCTGCGAACCGTCCGAGCGCAGGTAGCGCTTCTCCACCCGGGCGATGTTGTCGGCGGATTCCGTGATCAGCTGGGTGGCCATCCGCTGCGAGGCCAGGTCCTCGGGATGGGTGAACTCCGCCGACGTGTGCCCGCGGATCTCGTCGATCGAGCGGCCCAGCAGGGTGCACAGCGCCTGGTTCGCCTCGACGAACCGGCCGTGCTCGTCGGACAGTCCGAGGCCGACCGGACTGTCGACGAAGACGCCGCGGTAGCGCTGCAGCGCCTGCTGCTCGGACTCGCGCAGCCGGTCGAGCTCGCGGATCTGGTCGGCGAGCGTCCGCTGAGCCGTCAGCAGCCGGTCCAAGACGGCCAGCCGGACCATGAAGACGACCGCGGACAGCGCGGTCGCCAGCGCCAGCTCGACCGCATACACCGGGAGGTCGTCGGCGGGCTGGGGCTGGGTGAACGCCACCACCGCCACCCAGCCGAGGACGCAGCCGGTGATCAACGTGATCGCCTGGCGGCGCTCCCGGGCGATGGCGCCGATCCCGACCACGGTCAGCATCAGCACGGTGGTCTGCTCCAGCTCACGGGTCAGCGCGAGCCGGGTGAGGCCGTTCACCGTGGGGATCAGACAGATCAGCCACAGCATCCGGTCCACGACCGCCGGGGCGGCCTGGCTGGCCCGGTGGCCGACGTACCCGCAGAGGACGGCGGTGACGCCCGCGACGATCGCCATCACCTGCCGGGCGGGGCCGGCCAGCCACAACAGCTGCGCCGGTACGAGCAGGGTGTACAGCGCAGCCATCGCCCACGCGGCGATGACGACGGTCTCGCGGGTACCGAAGTCCGCCTCGTCCGGTGCCGCGACGATGCTCACGGGCCCTCCAGCAGAACTGATGCGGAGGTCAGTGTCCCGCACTCCGGAGGCCGATCCTGCCACGCAGCGCCGCGGGTCCTCAGAAGGGGACGGCGGTCCGCAGCAGGCCGTCGCCGGAAGCGCGGCCGGACAGGATGCGGCAGAACTCCACCGCGTCCAGCTCCAGCGCTTCGCCGCCCGCCCCCTGCTCGAAGCCGCCACCGGCCGGACCGGTCAACGTGAGCTGGTACGGCCGTCCGTGCCGGCACCCCCACTCCTCGACCACGTCGGCGACGATCCGCCCGTCGTGGCCGGCGTCGACCACAGGCGTCGTGCCGAGCGCACGGGCGAGGTCGACCCGGTGCATCCAGGTGTCCCGGGTCAGGATGGTGTCCACCAGGTAGCCCACCGGCCAGCGCTCCGGCTGCCCGTTCACGACCTGTGTGATCCGCACCCGGCGGATCAGCCCGGGAGTCCGCCGCCGCCCGCGAGCCGCCGGTGCCACCAGCCGCCGACACTCGGCCACCAGCTCGTCGGTCGTCGAGGCGGCCACCCGCTCGATCTGCACGGCGGTCATGTGGTCCACGTCGGTCCCGCCGGAGGCCCGCAGCCGTCGGGCCACCGCCAGCTGCTGGCGGAGCGTCTCCCGCAGTGCGGCCGCCGCGCGCATCGCACCGACCAGGTGCCCGGCGAGGTCGCGCACGGTCCACCCGGCGCAGTCGGTGGGAAGCGTCCACTGGTCGTCGCCGACCCTGCTCAGCAGCGCGGCGAAGCGGGCGTACTCCTCCTCGGCCAGTCCGGGTGCCTCACTCCGGGCGAGACCGGAGAGCTGGGCGACGTCGGGGGCGGTGACGGTCATGGCGTCCTCCTCGGGGAATCGAGCCGGGACTCGGCGTGCGTCACGAACATGTCGACGGCGGCGTCGACCAGTCGACCCCAGCGGTCACCGCCCGGGTCGTTGGCGATCTGTTGCGCGGTGAGACCGCTGAGCAGGGCGGTCCAGAGGTCGAGCAGGCGGTCGTCGTCGAAGCCGTTCTCGACCAGCAGCCGGCGGCCCACCTCGAGCTGGGCGACGGCCAGCGCGTAGGACTCCGCGCTCGGCTCGAAGCCGGGGATGGTGCGCTGGAACAGCAACTGATAGCGGACCGGGTCCGCGACGCAGAAGTCGAAGAACACCCGCGCGCCGCGCCGGAGCCGCTCCCGCCCGGGGGCTGTCTCGGTGAGCAGCCGCTCGGACGCGGCGAGCTGCTCGTAGCCCTGCCGGTACATCGCGTCGTAGATGGCGTGCTTGGAGTCGAAGTACGAGTACAGGCTGGGCGCGCGGATGCCCACCGCGGCCGCGAGCTCGCGCAGCGAGAGCCCGGCGAGGCCGGACTCCCGGCAGAGGTCCCAGGCCGCCGCCAGGATGTCGGCCCGGGACTGGGCCCGGCGGGCGTCGCGCAACGACACGGCACGTCTCCTAACGCTGTTAGGAAACTCTAACAACGTTAGACAGGGGGTCAACCCACATCGGCGTCACGCTCGGTCCGGCGCACCACGGTGAGGGTCAGCAGCATGGTCGCGGCAGCGGTGACGGACAGCAGCAGCAGCCCGATGGCGTAGGAGTCGGTGCGGCCGTAGACGTAGCCCATGATCAGCGGCGGCACGAAGCCGCCGAGCCCGCCGGCGGCGCCCACCAGACCGGTCACGCCGCCGACCCGGGACGGATCGGTCACCTGGGCGAGCAGGGCGAAGGTGGCCCCGGTGCCGGACCCGAGCGCCATGGCCATGGCCAGGAAGGCGCCCGTGCCCGCGTGCTCGAGGATCGGCGTCGTGGCGGCGACGGCCGCACCCCCCGCGACGACGGCGTAGCCGATCGCGAGCACGGGGACCGGCCCGAACCGGTCCGAGAGCCAGCCCCCGACCGGCCGCATCAGAACGGCCACCACGACGAAGCCGGCCATCCGGTTCGCCGCGTCCGCCGGGGTGAGGTCGTAGGCGGTCTTCAGGTACGACGGCAGGTAGACGGAGAACGCGACGTAGCCACCGAACGCCACCGCGTAGCAGATGCTCGCCTGCCAGGCGATCGGCAACCGGGCGTTCGACGCCAACCGGCTCGCGAGGGAGCCGGTCGGCGCGGCCCGCCCCGGTGCGTCCTGCATGAACAGCCAGGCGACGACGGCGAAGACCGCGAGTGCGGCCGCGGCCGCCAGGAACGGGGCCCGTTCGCTGACGTCGGTGTACAGCGTCACGGTGGTGAGCGCGCTGATCGCCGTACCCCCCATACCCGCCCCGAAGATGCCGACGGCGAGGCCACGGTGCTCCGGGGGGAACCAGGCGTTGACGAACGGCACCCCCACCGCGAACGAGGTGCCGGAGATGCCGAGGAAGAAGCCTCCGATCAGCAGCGCGGTGTAGTCGGACTGCCCGAGATAGCCGATCCACAGGACCGGGAAGACCGCCGCCAGCGAGACGACGACGAACATCTCCCGCCCGCCGAGCGTGTCGGTCAGTGCTCCGACCAGGATCCGCCCGAGCGAGCCGACGATCACCGGCACGGCGACGATCAGGGCCACCTGGGACTCGCTCAGCGCCCCCAGCTGGCCGCTGTCGCGGAACACCGGGCCCAGCGGGCTGAGCAGCGCCCACGCCCAGAAGTTGATCGCGAACCCGACGGTCGCCAACCCGAGCATGAGCCCCCGCCGCCGGGACGTGGCGCTGTCGGCTGCAGAGATCGTGCCGGCCGCACGGGGGGTGACGAGCTCTGCCATCGCGGCACCTCCAGCCGAGTCCGACCGGACCAGCCTCGCGAGCCGACGCTGCCCGGCGGCAGAGGCGAAGGTCCTTCCGGAGCCGTCACGACGTCCTGGACCAGCCGCCCCGCTCGTGGCCGGGGCCGTTGGGCCCTGGTGGACGGGACCGCTCCCGGAGCAGGCTGGCGGAGATGTCACGAGCTCTCAGTGCCGCGGTGGCCGCCGCCCTGCCTGTGCAGACCGCGGCGGCCGCGGACGTGCTGGCCGCTCTCGACAGCTCGCCTCGTGGCTTGACGACCGCGGAGGCCGGCCAGCGCCTCGCGCGGGACGGCGCGAACCTCCTACCGCAACCCCGACCACGGAGCCTGCTGGTGCTGTTCGTGCACCAGTTCCTGAGTCCGTTCATCTACGTGCTGCTGTTCGCGACCGCGCTCTCGGCCTACGTCCAGCACTGGTCGGACGCGCTGTTCATCTCGCTGGTCGTGCTGCTGAACGCCGTGATCGGAATGGTCCAGGAGCATCGCGCCGAGCGCAGCGCGCTGGCGCTGCGACACCTGGTGACGACGACGGCGCGGGTGGTGCGTGACGGCGACGTGTCCGAGCTGCCCGCTGCCGAGATCGTGCCCGGGGACGTGCTGCTGCTGGCGTCCGGGGACAAGGTGCCCGCCGACCTGCGCCTGATCGAGACGGCGGGGATGCTGGTCGACGAGTCGACTCTGACCGGCGAGTCGCTGCCGGTACAGAAGGACGCCGACCTGCGACTGCCCCGCGACACCGACCTCGCCGACCGGCTGAACTGTGCCTTCGCCGGGACGCTGGTCACCCACGGGCGTGCGGAGGCCGTCGTCACGGCCACGGGGACCTCCACGACGATCGGAGCCCTGGCCCGCAGCCTGGTGGAGCCGGACCAGAACCAACCGCCGCTCGTCGCCCGGATGCGTCAGCTCACCGTGTGGGTGGCCGCCGTGGTCGGCGTCGCTGCGGTCATCGTCGTCGGCGTCGAGGTGAGCCGAGGATCGACGCTGGACCAGGCCCTGCTCCTCGCCGTGGCCCTCGCCGTGTCGGCCATCCCGGAAGGACTTCCGGTCGCGCTGACCGTCGCGCTGGCCATCGCCACGGCGCGGATGGCGCGTCGGCACGTCATCGTCCGGCACCTGGTGGCGGTCGAGGCCCTCGGCTCGTGCACCGTGATCGCATCGGACAAGACCGGCACTCTCACCGTCAACGAGCTCACGGTGACCCGGCTCGCGGTGCCGCGTGCCGGCGAGTGCACCGTCACCGGCGCGGGGACCACGCCGGAGGGCAGGGTCGAGTGGCCCCAGCCGGACGAGCGCCTCGGTGAGCCGGTCGAACGACTGGCGCGGACCGGGGTGCTGTGCAACGAGGCCTCGCTGTCCCATCGGGACGGGCACTGGGCCCATCACGGCGACCCGGCCGACGTCGCGCTGCTGGTCCTCGGTCACAAGCTGGGCATCACCCAGCCGGCGGCCCTCGCGGCGCGCCCCCTGGTCGCCATGATCGGCTTCGAGCCGGAGCGCCGGTTCGCCGCCTCGCTGCACGGCGGTGACGCCGGCTTCGAGATCGCCGTCAAGGGCGGCTGGGAGCGAGTGCTGGAGATGTGCGACCGGATGTCCACCCCTGACGGGGAGCGGCCGCTGGACGCGCACGCACTGGTCAGCACCGCGGAGCGGCTCGCCGGCGCCGGTCACCGCGTGCTGGCGGTGGCGGGGGGGCCGCGCCGCAAGCCACAGTCGGGCCGGAGTCCGCGCAGCCTGAGCGAGCAGGACCTGACGGAGCTGTGCTTCTACGGCCTGGTCGCCATGACCGACCCCGTCCGTCCCGACGCGGCCGCGAGCATCGCCGCCTGCCACGAGGCGGGCGTGGTCGTGGACATGATCACCGGCGACCATCCCGCGACGGCCCTGGCGATCGCCCGCGAGCTGGGCATGGCCGACGGGGAGGCGCCGTCGGTCGTGACCGGCCGGCAGCTTCGCGAGGCCGAGGCCGACGGCACCGCGAGCCTCGACGACCTGGTCGCCGGTGCCCGCGTCTTCGCCCGGGTGGAGCCGCAGCAGAAGCTCGACATCGTCCGGGCGCTGACTCGTCGGGGCCACATCGTGGCGGTGACCGGTGACGGGGCCAACGACGCGCCCGCCCTGCGCCAGGCACACGTCGGCGTCGCGATGGGGCGGGCCGGCACCGACGTCGCCCGCGAGGCCGCCGAGCTCATCGTCACCGACGACACGGTCGCCTCCATCGCGGCGGGCGTGGAGGAGGGTCGGGTCGCCTACGCGAACGTCCGCAAGGTCGTTCAGCTGCTCGTGACCACCGGGGCCGGCGAGGTCGTGCTCGTGCTGCTCGCGGTGTTCACCGGGGCGGCGCTGCCCGTGCTCGCCGTCCAGCTGCTCTGGCTCAACCTCGTCACCAACGGCATCCAGGACGTCGCCTTGGCCTTCGAGCCCGCGGAGGGCGACGAGATGCACCGGGCCCCGCGAGCTCCCGACGAGCCCGTTTTCGACCGGCTGATGCTCCAGCGACTCGCGGTCGTCGCGGTGGTCCTGGGGGGACTGGCCTTCGCGCTCTACCGAGTGCTGCTCGAACGTGGCTGGGAGGTCGAGGAGGCCAGGAACGGCGTGGTGCTGGCACTCGTCCTGAGTGAGAACGTGCTCGCGTTGTCCGCCCGCTCGGAGACCCGGTCGCTGGTCCAGACCGGCGTCACCGGCAACCGCGTCCTGCTGGTCGGCGTGCTTTGCGCCCTCGGATTGCACCTCGCCGCCATGCACCTGCCCCTGACCCAGGACGTCCTGAGTCTGGGCCCGGTGCCCGCCGCCGGCTGGCTGCTGGCGATCGGCCTGGTGCTCGTGCTTCTGCTCGCGGTGGAGGTGGACAAGTACGTCGCCCGGCGACGCTTCCCGACCCCGACGTGAGCGGCTCGGGGCAGCGGTCGGATCCGATCGACGGGCGCAGGATTCAGCGGGCGGT
The DNA here is from genome assembly GCA_963695375.1 of uncultured Actinomycetota bacterium. Classification (GTDB taxonomy): domain Bacteria; phylum Actinomycetota; class Actinomycetes; order Propionibacteriales; family Nocardioidaceae; genus JACCVL01. The sequence goes on from OY968767.1 coordinate 162,544, forward strand.
CAGGACCGCGCGCAGCTCGGGCAGCGCGGCCAGCTGGGTGTCGAGGATGCCGCGGGCGATGGTCACCGAGCCGACCAACGGGTGCAGCGCCAGCGCCTTGGTGGCGGTGGCGTAGGAGCCGGAGAGAGCGGCCTCGATCGTGGTCCGCTCCACGGCCTTGACCGTCGTGACCAGACCGGCCGCGTGCGGGTCGAGCGGGTCGGTGGCGGAGGGCCGCCAGCCGTCAGCGTCGACCGTGCACGGCACCTCGACCACGGCATCGGCGTCCAGCCCGGCCAGGGTGTCCCGGTTGGGCACATTGAGCACCAGCGTGGTCCGCTCGTCCCGGGCCACCGCGCGCATCAGCTGCAGGGCGACCCGGTCGTAGCCACCACCGTCGAGGTCCTCCTGCTCCCGCTCGCCGGCGCCGGTCGCGTCGCGACTGTCGGCCATGTAGGTCGCCTCCCGCTCGACCCGCGCCCGCTCCCAGCGCGCGAACGCGCCGGCGTCGACCTCTGGCCCGTGCGCCCAGAAGTCGCGCTGCTGCCGCAGCAACAGCTCGCCGCGGGTGTGACCAGCCTTGATAGCGGCCGTGATCGCGTCCGCGTTGTAGTACCAGTACCAGAGGTACTCGTTGGGCACGGTGCCGAGCGACGCCAGCCAGTCCGGCCCGAACAGCCGGCCCTCCTCGGTGGTGAGCAGGGCCGCCCGGTCGTCGAGCAGCCCGGGGAGCAGGTCGGTCCCGTCGACGAGCACCCGGCGCAGCCAGCCGAGGTGGTTCAGCCCGGCGTAGTCGAACACCGCCCGGTCCGGGTCGACGTCGAGCGCCCGGGCCACCCGCTTGAACATGCCCACCGGGGAGTCGCAGATGCCGACCACCCGGTCGCCGAGCAGACGGGACATCGCCTCGGTGACCATGCCAGCGGGGTTGGTGAAGTTGATGACGTACGCGGCAGGGGCGAGCCGGCGCACGGCCTCGGCGATCCGCATCGCGACCGGGATGGTGCGCAGGCCGTAGCAGACCCCGCCGGCGCCGGTGGTCTCCTGGCCGAGCGCCCCGCGGTCCAGCGCGGCGCGCTCGTCGCACACCCGCCCGGCCAGTCCCCCGACCCGGATCGCGGAGAAGACGAAGTCCGCGCCGCGCAGCGCCGTGTCCAGGTCGGTCTCGAGCTGCACCCGTGGCCCGAGGCGGCCGGCAGCGCGCTCGGCGTCTGCCAGCACCCGGCCGATGGTGCGCAGCCGGTCGGCGTCGACGTCGTGGAGCACCAGGTCGGTGACCCGGCCCGGTCCCTCGTCGGCGAGCAGCGCCCGATGGACCAGCGGGACCCGGAAGCCGCCGCCGCCGAGGATGGTGAGCTTCACGCCGGCTCCTCCGAGGTGGTGATGATCTCGACGCCGGCTTCGCCGAGTCGGCCCAACGTGTCGGGGTCGGCCGTGGGCTCGGTGACGACGGCCGCCAGGTCGGCGGCGCCGCAGACGCGGGCGATCCCCCTGCCGGGGAACTTGCTCGCGTCGGCGACCAGGACCGCGCGCTCGGCCACCTCGATCATGGCTCGCTTGACGGGAACCTCGACCGCGGTGGTGTCGAGCACGCTGCCGTCTCGGCGGACGCCGCTGGTGCCGAGGAACACCACGTCGGCCCGCACCTGGCGGATCGCCTGCTCGGTGAGGAAGCCGACCAGTGAGCGGTAGTTCCGGCGCACGACGCCGCCGAGCAGGATCAGCTCGACGGCCTCGTCGTGCGCGAGCTCCTCGTAGACCGGCAGGCTGGAGGTGATCACGGTGACCTCGCGACCGCGCAGCGCGCGGGCGAGGTGACTGGTGGTGGTGCCGATGTCGACGAGGACGACGTCCCCGTCGAGCACCAGCCCGGCGGCCGCCGTCCCGACCCGCAGCTTGGCGGCCTGGTGGTCGGCCGCGACCACGTCGAACGGCGGCTCGACCGTGCCCAGCGGAGCCGCGCCACCGTGGACGCGCTGCAGCATCCCCTCGGCTTCCAGGAAGGAGAGGTCTCGGCGTACGGTGGCGCCGCTGACGCCGAGCGCCGCGGACAGCTCGGAGACCTCCGTGGGACCGTCGGCACGCAGCCACTCGAGGATGCGGTCGTGGCGGCGCCGGGCGAGCACGGCGACACGGTAGCAGCCAATTCTGCTCAGCAGTGAGCATCAGATGCACACCGCCGGAGGGCACTTGCGCAGAAATGCGCATCTGGGCCAGACTGCGCCCGGAGGAGGAGGTGCCGTGATGTCCGATCCCGACGCTGCGGTAGCAGCGGTGCAGCCCGCTGCCGCACCTCTCGACCTCGTCGTGACCGGCACGGTCTTCCTGGACCTGATCTTCACCGGGCTGCGCGCCGCGCCGGTGGGAGGGCGCGAGATCAACGCCGACGGGATGGGCTCCAGCCCCGGCGGGGCCGCGACCCTCGCCGTCGCCGCCTCCCGGCTCGGGGTGTCGACCGGTCTCGTCGCCGCCTTCGGCTACGACGTCTACGGCGACTTCTGCTGGACCACGCTGGAGGAGGACGAGGGCGTGGACCTGTCGGGGTCGAAGCGGGTCCCCGACTGGCACTCCCCCGTCACCGTGTCGCTCGCCTACGACGACGACCGGGCGATGGTCACCCACGCCCACGAGCCGCCGGTGCAGCCCGAGCTGCTGTTCACCGAGGTGCCGGAGGCGCGGGCCTGCTTCGCCGACATGGACGGCTCGCGGGCACCGTGGGTCGACGGCTTCGTCGACCGCGGCAGCCTGGTCTTCGCCGACGTCGGCTGGGACGACACCGGCGCCTGGGACGCGGCCGCGCTGCGCGACCGGCTCGAGGGCTGTCACGCGTTCGTGCCGAACGCAGCCGAGGCGATGGCCTACACCGGCGCCGACCATCCCGGGGCGGCCCTGGAGGCGCTCCGCGACTGGGTGCCGCTGGCCGTCGTCACCGCCGGGAGCGGCGGGGCCTACGCCGCCGACGAACGGACCGGTGAGACGGTCTGGGTCCCCGGTGTCCCGGTCCCCGCCATCGACCCGACCGGAGCGGGTGACGTCTTCCTGGCGGCCCTGATGGCGGGGACCCTGCAGGACTGGCCGCTGCAGCAGCGGGTCCGGTTCGCCAACCTCGCCGCCGCGCTCTCGGTGCGCGACGTCGGCGGTGCACTGGCCGCACCGGGCTGGGCCGACGTGTGCGACTGGTGGACCGACCTCGACCAGGACAGCCGCCTGGTCCGCGACTACGCGTTCCTCGAGGGCGTGCTGGCCGGCGTCGAGCACCGGATGTTCGCCCGCGCGGTGCCGACCATCGGATTCGACGCCGGCAGCCACGACCACTCCCGGCACGGCCCCCGGCCGGTGGGACACGCCTCGCTGTCCCACTTCGGCGTCGCCCTCCCGCCGCCGGGGCCCGCCGCACCCATCCACCCCGCAGATCCGCCCGACACCACACCCCTGGAGCGCACATGACCTACCCCCGTCCACGCCGGGTGCTCGGCGCCGGACTCGCCGCCGTGCTGCTGTTCGCCACCGTCGCCTGCGCCCCCGGCGAGGAGGGCGGCACCGGCACCGAGACCAGTGCCGACGACGTCACCACCGACATCGCCGACCTCGGTGAGGTCACCTTGACGGTGTGGGACCAGGAGGTCCGCGGCGGACAGGCCGAGCAGATCGCGGCGCTGAACGAGGCGTTCATGGCGGAGTACCCGAACGTCACGATCGACCGGACCAAGCGCTCCTTCGCCGACCTGCAGCGCACCCTCCGCAACGCCATCACGTCGGAGGACGCCCCCGACGTCGTGCAGGCCAACAACGGCCGCACCGACATGGGCGCGTTCGTGCAGAACGGCCTGCTGCAGTCGCTGGACGGGTACGCCGAGGCGTACGGCTGGACCGAGCGCTTCCCCGCGTCGGTGCGCTCGCTCGCGACCTACAGCGACGACGGCGCGACGTTCGGCGAGGGCAGCCTCTACGGGCTCGCCCAGGTCGGTGAGCTGGTCGGGGTCTTCTACAACAAGGCCAAGCTGACCGACCTCGGGCTGGAGGTCCCCCAGACCACCGAGGAGTTCGAGGACGCGCTGGCCGCCGCGGCCGACGCCGGCGAGCTGCCGATCCAGTTCGGCAACCTCGACGGCTGGCCCGGCATCCACGACTACGGCTTCGTGCACAACCAGTTCGTGCCGCGGGAGGAGATCCGCAACCTCGGCTTCGGGCGCGCGGGCGCGTCGTGGACCACGGAGCCGAACACGGAGGCCACCACGACGTTCACCGACTGGGTGGAGTCGGACTACTTCACCCCGGGGTTCAACGGTGTCGGCTACGACCCGGCCTGGCAGGACTTCGCGAAGGGCGAGGGCGTGTTCCTCATCGCCGGCACCTGGCTGCAGGCCGACCTCGACGCCGCCATGGGCGACGACGTGGGCTTCGCCCTGCCGCCCGTGGGCGCCACCGGCGAGCGCGCCGTCACCGGCGGCACCGGCCTGCCGTTCTCGATCACCGAGGCGTCGGACAACGCCGACGTGGCGGCGGCCTACATCGACTTCATCACCAGCGACGAGGCCATGCAGATGATCCAGGACGCCGGCAACCTGCCGGTCGTCGGCGGTTCCCCCGAGTCGGCGGACGGGGTCGCCGCCGATGTGCTGGACGCGTGGACGACCGCCGGTGAGGAGGACGCGCTGGTGCCGTACCTGGACTACGCGACGCCGGACTTCTACGACCTGATCACCGCCCAGGTCCAGGAGCTGGGCAACGGGTCGGTCAGCGAGGAGGAGTTCCTCCAGACGCTCGAGGGCGAGTACACGTCGTTCGTCTCCGGCAGCTGACGTCGCCCGTGGCCGACGCCCTGCGCCCACCCCGGACGGCCCGCCGACAGGCGGGTCCGCCCGGGGAGCCACGGCGCGTCGGCTACCTCTACATCGCCCCGGCGCTGCTCGTCTTCGGGTTGTTCCTGCTGGCTCCGCTCGGCTACGCGGTCCAGCTGTCCTTCTTCGAGTGGGACGGCCTGGGACTCGGCACCTGGGTCGGCCTGGACAACTACGCGGCCGTGTTCACCGATCCCGAGCTGCGGGCGCCCTTCGTCCACGCCCTGGTGCTCATCGCCTTCTTCAGCCTGCTCCCGGTGCTGCTGGGACTGGTGCTGGCCTCGCTGATGACCCGCTCGACGGTCCGGGGTGCCGGCTTCTTCCGCACCGTGATCTTCCTGCCCCAGGTGGTCGCCCTCACCGTCGTCGCGGTGGTGTGGCGGCAGATCTACGCGCCGCGGGGCTCGCTGAACGACCTGCTCGGCGCTCTCGGCCTGGACGGGATGGCCCGCGCCTGGCTCGGTGACCCCGACTGGGTGCTGGTCGCGATCGGCCTGGTGGGCACCTGGGTCGGCACCGGGCTGTGCATGGTGCTGTTCCTCGCCGGGCTCTCCAAGGTCGGCCGCGAGCTGTACGAGGCGGCCCGCCTCGACGGCGCAGGCGCGTTCCGCGAGTTCTTCGCCGTCAGCCTGCCCGCGGTGCGGGGCGAGCTGGCCGTGGCGCTCACGCTCACGATGGTGGCCGCGCTGCGCACGTTCGACCTCGTCTACGTGATGACCGCCGGCGGGCCGGGCAACGCCTCGCGGGTCCCGTCGTACGAGGTGTACGACCGGGCCATCCTCGAGGGTGACGTCGGCACCGGCATCACCGTCGCGCTGGTGCTCACCGCGGTGATCCTCGGCGCCACCTGGCTGGTCAACCGGATCGCACCGGACGAGCGGGCGGCATGAGGACCTCGGCGCTGGAGCGCGCGACCACCTACGGCGTGCTGAGCCTGGGCGCGCTGCTCGCCCTCTATCCGGTGGGGCTGATCCTCGTGAAGGCGGTGCAGCCGGACGCCATCGGTGCGGCGGCCGGGGTCGACCTGGGCAACTTCGCCGCGGCCTGGGACGAGGGGCAGTTCGGCAGCTATCTGCGCACCAGCGTGATCGTCACCGGCTGCGTGGTGGTCGGGGCGTCGCTGCTGTCCGCGCTGGCGGGCTATGCGTTCGGCACGATGCGCTTTCGCGGATCGTCGGTGCTGTTCTACCTGCTGCTGCTCGGGTCTGATGGTGCCGAGCGAGGCGATCGTGATCCCGCTGTACTTCCAGCTGCGCAGCGTCGACCTGCTGGACACCTACACCGCGCTGATCTTCCCGCAGATCGCCCAGTCGCTGGCCTTCGGCACCTTCTGGATGCGGGCGTACTTCCGCAGCTCCTCCCGCGAGGTGGTCGAGGCGGCCCGGCTGGACGGCGCCGGTCACCTGCGGATCTTCTGGTCGGTGCTGCTGCCGATGGGCCGCCCCGCGGTGCTGACCATGATGGTGCTGTTCTTCATGTGGACGTGGAACGAGTTCCTGCTGCCGCTGGTGGTCATTCCCAACGGCGAGCTGCTCACCGCGCCCCTCGGCCTGGCGCTGTTCCAGGGCCAGTACACCGCGGGCACGTCGCTGCTGGCGGCCGGCGCCGTCCTGGTCGCGACGCCGGTGGTCGTGTTCTACCTGTTCGCCCAGCGGCACTTCATCCGCGGAATCGTCGACGGCTCGACCAAAGGCTGACCCATCCACAACGCTCACGAAGGGGGCTCCTCAATGTCCAGACCTCATCACCCGGGTGGCACCGCCCATCTGACTGCGCGGCCCGGCGCCCTGCGGCGCGCCGGAGCGCTCGCGACCGCCGCCCTGCTCGCGCTCGGCCTGGCCACGGCCCCGGTCTCCGGACCGGCGACCGCGGCCACGACCGACACCGAGCGGGTCCCGGCGCACGACGGCGCCGCGGACCTCGACGTCCTCTACGTCGGGGCCCACCCCGACGACGAGGCCGGGCGGCTGTCGATGTTCGGCGAGTGGAAGCAGCGCTACGGCGCCCGGACCGGGGTGGTGACCATCACCCGGGGTGAGGGTGGCGGCAACGCCATCGGACCCGAGGAGGGCCCGGCGCTCGGCCTGATCCGCGAGTACGAGGAGCGAGCGGCCGTCGGGACGGTCGGGATCTCCGACGTCTACAACCTCGACCGGGTCGACTTCTACTACTCGGTCAGCGCGCCGCTGCACCAGCAGGCGTGGGGCCACCGGGCGACGCTCGGGCGGCTGGTCCGCGTCATCCGGGAGACCACCCCCGAGGTCGTGATGACCATGAGCCCCGCGCCCAGCCCGGGCAACCACGGGGCGCACCAGGAGGCCGCGCTGCTGTCGATCGAGGCCTACTACGCGGCCGGCGATCCCTCCCGGTACCCGGCCCAGATCACCCGGGACGGCCTCGAGCCGTTCGCGCCGGCCAAGCTGCTGACGATCGCGGTCAGCGGTCAGGCCGGCGCCACCGGGGCGAACTGCCCGACCAGCTTCACCCCGACCAACCCCGCCGACGACATCTACGGCGTCTGGGGCGGGCGTCGGGCCGAGAACGGCAAGACCTGGGCGCAGATCGAGCGGGAGGCGCAGCGCAAGTACGCCTCCCAGGGCTGGGCCGGCTTCCCCGACGTCAGCTCGGACCCGGCCCAGATCGGCTGCGACTACGTCACCCAGATCGACGCGCGGGTGCCGTTCGTCCGCGGCGACCTGACCGCGCCGGCCTCCGACTCGTCGACGATCCTCGAGGGCGCCGTCCTGCGGACGCTGGGTGGGCTCCCGCTCGACACCGGTCTCGACCTGTCCACCGACGAGTTCGAGGTGGTCGGCGGTGGCACGTCCACCCTCGACGTCGCACTCACCGCTCCCGCCGACCGGCGGCTGCGCAACGTCCGGATGAGCGTCGACCTGCCCACCGGCTGGTCGGGTCCCTCGACCATCCGGATCGGACGGCTCGCCGCGGGCGAGACGGTGACGCGGTCCTTCGACGTCACCGCCCGCCAGGACGCCGCGACCGGCCGCGCCCTGGTCGGGCTGACCGTCCGGTCCCGGAACGGGACCGGCTTCACTGACCAGCAGCTGCGGGTGGTGCCGGTGGTCGAGGGCACCCAGGAGCTGCTGCCCCAGGTCGCCAAGTTCCACCGCTGGGCCGACCGGGTCGGGGTGGAGCAGCTCAAGGGCATCGTCAAGCCGGTGCTCACGCTGCCGTCCGGCGGCACCCGCACCGTCTCGGTCGACGTCACCAACCACGGGGACCAGCCGCAGTCCGGGCGGGTCCGGCTGCAGCTGCCGGACGGCTTCAGCTCCGACGGCCCGCAGCCGTACGGCGGGCTGGCCCCCGGGGTGACCGAGCGGGTCGACGTCACCGTGACCAACGACGACGCCTCGCTGCCCACCGCGAACGAGGGCGGGACCGACGGCGACTACGACTACACCGTCCGCACCACCAGCGACGCGGGCGTGTCGACCTCGGCCGCTGCCCTGGAGCTGGTGCCGACCGTCACCCTGCCCGACTCCGACGCGCCGCACCTCGACGGTGAGATCGGTGCCGACGAGTACGACGCCGAGATCGACCTGAGCCGTCGCTGGGAGGGGTCGGAGTGCGACAACGCGGCCGACTGCTCCGCGACCGGGTCGATCACCCGGTCCGGCGACGCGCTCTACGTCGCCGTCGACGTCACCGACGACACCCTGGGCACCGTCCTCGCGCCGAGCGACTGCAAGCGGCACTGGCGGGTGGACTCCGTGGAACTCGCGATCGACCCGACCGGCGACTCGGAGAACACCTCCACGACGTTCAAGGTGGCGATGCTGCCGACGACGACGCAGGAGGTGTCCTGCGCGGCCCGCGACGCCGACAACCGGCAGGGCCCGATCGGGACCTTCGAGCTGGTCGGGGGCAGCGGCACGCCGCAGCTCGCGCCGGGGAACACCGCGCCGGGCTTCACGATGGTCTCCCGGCTGAAGGAGCCCTACACCGGCTACGTGCTGGAGGCGAAGATCCCGATGAGCGCGCTGCCGGACACGATCGACCCGGACGAGATGGGCTTCAACGCCTTCGTCTACGACTCCGACACCCAGGACAAGACCGGGCAGACGCGGCTGGGCTGGTCGACGTTCGGCGGAGTCCAGGGTGACCCGTACCGGTGGGGCCAGGTCGTGCTCGACGGCGCGGCACCGCCGGCCGTCCCGACCAGCGAGCCGCTGCTGGACTTCCCGGCGCTGGACAGCGTCGAGTCGCCGCCGTCGATCATGCAGGCGATCCGCACCGGCGTGCCGCTCTCGGGCCTGCCGCAGACGCCTCGGCGGGTCTCGGCGGAGGTGATCGAGGCGGTCCCGGCCCGGCACGGCGTGCGGGCCACGATCCGGGCCAGGGGTGCGGGCACCGCGCACCTGTTCGCGATGTACGGCGCCGAGGTCGTCGGCGAGCGGGACGTGCCGGTGCAGCCCGGCACGTCGACCGTCCGGATCCGCACCTCGGGCAACCCCGGCTGGCGGGTGCTGATGGCGTTCGACTCCGACGTGCGGGGCACCGCCTCGTCGGTCGCGGTCGTCCCGGCGGCCCGGCGCTGACGGCAGCGCCGCCGCACCTCACCGCACCACGACGCTCCGCCGCTCCTCCCTCCCCGGGAGGAGCGGCGGAGCACCCCTCGACCCCAGGCCCGGAGGCAGCGTGCTCACCACCTACCCCGACGCCCAGGCGGTGGCCGTCGCCGCGGCCGACGAGGTCGAGGCGGTGCTGCGAGCCGGCGCGACCACGCTCGGCGTGGCCACCGGGTCGTCGCCCCGGGGCGGCTACGCCGAGCTGGCCCGGCGGGTGGCCGGCGAGCGGCTGTCGTTCGCCGGCTGCGACGCGTACCTGCTCGACGAGTACGTCGGCCTGCCCGCGGGACATCCCCAGGCGTACCGGTCCGTGATCCGGCACGACCTGGTCGACCCGGTGCGGCTGGATCCGCGCCGGGTGCACGGGCCGGACGGACGGGTGGGCGACCTCGAGGCCGAGGCGGCTCGCTACGAGCGGCTCGTGGTCGACGCCCGCATCGACGTCCAGATCCTCGGCATCGGCGCCAACGGGCACATCGGCTTCAACGAGCCCGGCTCCGCGCTCGACTCGGTCACCCGGGTGGTGACGCTGACCGAGCGCACCCGGCGGGACAACGCCCGGTTCTTCTCCTCGGTCGCCGACGTGCCGCACCGGGTGCTGACCCAGGGGCTGGCCACGATCTTGCGGTCCCGCCGGATCGTGCTGATCGCGATCGGCGCCCGCAAGCGGGCGGCGCTCTCGGCGGCGCTGACCGGGCCGGTGAGCCCGGACTGTCCCGCGTCGGTGCTGCAGCGACACCCGGACGTCCGCGTTCTCGCCGACACGGCCGCCGCGGCGGGGCTCCGCGACGGATCCTTCCGCTAGCCTGCCGCGCGGAGGACACCTCGAGGCTGCACGGATCTGTCGGATCGGAGCGCGATGGTCGACCCTCTGGCGCAGATCTCGGTGGTGGTGCTGCTCGGCATCGCCTGCCAGGTGGTGGGCCCACGGGTGCGGCTGCCGCCGATCCTGCTGCTGCTCGTGGTCGGCTTCGTCGCGGGCGTCACCTCCGTGGTCGACGCCGACGACCTGCTGGGCGACCTGCTCTTCCCGGTGGTGTCGCTCGCGGTCGGCATCATCTTGTTCGAGGGCGGCCTCACCCTCCAGCTCGCCCATCTGCGCGGCGGCCTGCACCAGACGCTGCGCCGGCTGCTCAGCATCGGCGTGCTGGTGACCCTGGGCTGTGTCGCCGCGGCGGCGTACCTGCTGCTCGAGCTGCCGGCGGCGCTCGCGGTCCTGCTCGGCGCGGTGCTGGTGGTCTCCGGCCCCACGGTGATGACGCCGCTGCTGGCGTTCGTCGGCGACGTGGGACGGGTCGGCACCATCCTGCGGTTCGAGGGGATCCTGGTCGACCCGATCGGGGCCATCCTCGCCGTGCTGATCTTCAAGGGCATCCTCGCCGGTGCGGCCCATGACGAGCCGCTCCTCGTCACCGGCGGCTTCCTGCTGACACTGGGTGCCGGCCTGCTGGTGGGCATCGTCGGCGCCGGTGCGCTCGCCGCGCTGCTCCGGCTCGGCCGAGACACCCCGCACCTCGACGCTCCGGTCACCCTGGCGATGGTGCTGGCCGCCCTCGCCGCCGCCGACGCCCTGCGGGACGAGAGCGGGCTGGTCGCGGTCACCGTGATGGGCGTCGCGCTCGCCAACCAGAAGGCGATCGAGCTGCGTCGCATCGAGGAGTTCAAGCAGACGCTCGGCGTCGTGCTGATCAGCGTGCTGTTCATCCTGCTGTCGGCCCGGCTCTCGTGGGGTGACCTCACCTCGGTGGGCTGGCGGGGCCTGGGATTCGTGGCACTGCTCGTCCTTGTCGTCCGCCCGCTCGCGGCGGCGCTGTCGACCGCGGGCAGTGACCTGAGCTGGCAGGAGCGCGCCTTCATCGGCTGGCTCGCCCCGCGCGGGATCGTCGCGGCCTCGGTGGCCTCGGTGTTCGCGTTGGAGCTGGCCGACGCGGGAGTCGCGGACGCCGAGCGGCTGGTGCCGATCACCTTCGTCGTCATCCTCGGCACGGTGCTCGTGGCCTCGCTGACCGTGGTGCCCGTGGCCGAGCGGCTCGGCCTGCGGCGCGGCAAGGTCCGCGACGACACCGCGCTCGAGGCCGCCGACTAGCTCCCCAACCGGACGAGGGCGGCGACAGCGCTATCAGCGCACCCTTCTCGGCGGGTGTAGGGCGAGCTCGACCCGGGTGATGATCCCGAAGTCACCACCCCCGCCGCGCACGGCCCAGAAGAGCTCGGGCTCCTCGCTCGCCGAGAGCCGGCGCAGCCGGCCGAGGCCGTCGACCAGCTCCACCGTGACGATGCTGTCCGCCCCGAGTCCGTAGGCCCGACCGAACCAGCTGATGCCGCCGGTGATGGTCATGGCGACGACGGTCGGGTCCGGGTTGGAGCCGGCGAGGAAGGTCAGGCCGGTGCCCTCGAGCTCGGCCAGGACCTCACCCGCCTTGACGCCGGCGCCGACCCAGGCCGTGCGCCGACCGGTGTCGACCGTGACCCCACCGAGTCCGCGGGTCCGCAGGATCAGCACCTGGTCGAGGGTGTCGTTGGCCCCATGGCCGGTGGGCTGGGCGGTGACCTGGGCGCCGTGCTCGACGGCCCAGCGGACCGCAGCGATCACGTCGTCGACGTCGTGAACCTCGAGCACGGCCATCGGGTGCTGCGGGATGTTCACGATCCACGGCATCGCGGTGATCTCCCAACCGGCGTCGGCCGGCGTGTGCAGCTGCCCGGACACGCGGCGGCGGAGGTCGTCCAAGGCGTGGATCTGGTTGGGATGTCCGACGCTGATGCTCATGGTGTTCCTCTCGGTCTCGGCCCGACGGGTGGGCTGGTGCAGGAGAGGTTGGTCGAACGTCCTTGCAGGACACTTTCCGCGCACTTGCAGCGCACCGAGCTTCGGCGCGAACAGCGCCGCTCAGGCCTCAGGACAGCCGGGCGGCCAACGCCTCGGCGCGTCGCTTCCAGGGTGCGCACTGGATCCGCGCGTTGCCCTCGACCGCTGACCGGGCGTACTCGACGGCCCGAGCGTCATCGAGTGCGGCGTAGGCCACCGCGATGAAATGGTCGACCACGCCGAGGTGGTCGACGCTGCCGTAGGTGACCACGCTGCCGGCGTGCGGCGTGATGCGAGCCAGCGCCGTCTCGATCTCACTGGCCGAACCGGTCTCGGCCAGCACGGCCACCGTGAGGCAGTGGCCGGCCAACACGGAGTACTCCGTGGCCCCCCGCGGGGCCGGCGGCCCCAGGAGCTCACGCGCCAGCTCGGACTCCCCGGCCTCGAGCAGTGCGTACGCCACCAGGGCGCGCAGGCCGGGATTGGTCGCCCGAACGTCATCGACCACCCAGCCGGGCACACAGCTGCCCTCGGGGGACATCCTGACCGCAGCCAGGATCTCCAGGTCGGCTGCGGCGACGTAACCGGACGCACGGTGCACCGCGAGCGCCGCCTCGCCCAGTGTCCTCGCCGCGGGATCGTCGAGGTCCCGGGCGCGCGCGAACCGCCACCATGCCAGCGGGATCTCGAGTCCGGTGTGTCGCAGGCTCGCGGCCCGTTCGAGGCAGGCCTGCATCACCTCGTCCGACAGCACGGGTTGATAGCACTCATAGAGCGCCACCGCCCGCTGGAACTGCGCGAACACCTCGAGCACGCCCTCGGGTTGCAGGCCGAGCAGCTCCTCGACGAGGGCCAGTCGCTCGACCGCGCGATGAGGTCCCCAGGCCGCGATCAGCCGGACCAGCAGGATCTCGATCAACACGTCGCGCTCACCCGACTGACGCGCCAGGTCGACCGACTCGGACCCGGCCGCGTCCGCCTCCGCGCTGTCCCAGCCGTAGTAGAGCTCGACCTGCAGCGTCGCCAGGAGCTGCGCCCGCTCGCCCGGGTCGGTCGTCTCCTTCAACGACTCGCGGAGAACTGCCACGAAGCGCTCGTCCATCACCCCGTGCTCGCGCCAGGACCACACGCCCGCCGTGTTGAGGATGCCGACCGCTTGGGCGACGAGGTCGCTGCGGCGAAGCCGGCGCGCCAGTGCGATCGCACGTTCCACCGCCGCGCGCGCCTCGGCCGTGCGACCCAGGCGCAGCATCGCGCGGGCCGTCCCGCACAGTGCCTCAGCACTGACGACGGAGTCAGGTCTGCTGTCGAGCAGGACCTGCTGCCACAGCTCGAGCGCCTCCGGATGCGCATGCCGCGCGTCTGCGACGGTGGCCGCGCGGGCCAGCCACGTGCACGCGCGTTCCGCGTGCTCCGGGCTCAGCGGTGCCGCCAGGTGGGCATGGTGCGCGATCGTCATGACGGCGTCGGCCTGGCCGATGCGGTGCTGCTCGAGGATCCGGCCGGCGCGGTCGTGCAGCCGCATCCGCCGAGCCGTGCTCGGCTCGGCGTACGTCACCTCCCGGGCCAGATCGTGCACGAACGCGTAGCCGGCCGCCCGTTCCTCGACCAGCCCGCTGGTCAGCGCCAGGTCGAGCATGTCGAGGCAGCTGTCGACCGAGCCGCCGGTCAGCTCGGCGACCAGCTCAGGGTCGATGGCGTGCCCGAGCACGGCTGCCGCGACCAGGATGCGCATGGCTTCGCCCGGGAGCCGGGCGATCCGCTGCCGCAGGACGTCGCGAACGCCGTCCGGGATGGGGAGAGCAGCGGGATCGACGTCGGAGAGGTCCGGCATCGAGGCCAGAAGGCGTGCGTACTGCAGCACGAAGAACGGGTTCCCGCCCGTGACCGTCGCGACCATCGCGTCGAGCCGGCCGTCGTGCGGGCCCACGGAATCGTCCAGCAGAGCGCTCACCGAGGCCGTGTCGAGCCCGTCGAGACGCAGCCGCTCGGCGCCGGCACGGGCCAGCACCGCCATGGTGTCCACGAGCGCGTCGGTGGTCTCCGTCTCCGTCGTCCGACGGGTGCACAGCACCCCGACCGGTGCCCGGAGGTCGGCCCCGGCGAGGTGACGGAGCAGGCGGAGGGAGGACTCGTCGGCCCAGTGGATGTCCTCGAGCACGACGACCAGCGGCTGCTCGGTCGCGACCCGCTCCAGCAGGGCGACGACCGAGTCGAACATGCGCAACCCAGTGCCCCCGCCCGCGGTCGTCGGGGCGACCTCTCCCTCGAGCAACGGCGCCAGCAACGGGTCCGGGCTGCCGCGGTCGCTCAGCGCGCGCACTATCGCGAGCCACGGCCACAGGGCCGGGGCGTAGTTGCCCTCGTGGCACCGGCCGACCAGGACGCGCACGCCGTCGGGAGTGATCGCAGCCTCGAGGTCGGCGACCAGGCGTGACTTGCCGATCCCGGGCTCTCCCGCGACGAGCAGGAAGCGGGTCCGCGGAGCGGGAGGTGTCGAACGCAGCAGGCGGACCGCATCCGCGAGCGCCCGGTCGCGCCCGACGCTGACCGACGCCGCGTCCATGGGCGACCCGCCGGGCGCCAGGACGGGGCGCGCGGACCTAGGCTCGCCGACGGGGTTCTGGGGCGGCTCCAGCGAGAGCGACGGATCCTGACGCAGCATGGACTGCTCGAGCCGCCGGATCTCCGCTGAGGGGTCGACGCCGAGCTCGTCGGCGAGACGGTCGCGCAGCGTACGGAGAGTCTCCAACGCCTCGGCCTGGCGGGAGCACTGGTATTGCGAGAGCGCCAGCAGCGACCATAACCGTTCATGCCACGGATGCTGCGGGGCAAGCCCGGCCAGTGAGCGCTGGGCATCCTCGGGCCGACCGAGATCGAGCAAGGCGCGGGCTCGGTGCTCGAGGACCATCAGCAAGAGCTCCTCGAGCCGGGCGGCCTCGCTGCGGACGACCGGCGTCATGCTGTCGGCGTACGGCGGCCCCGTCCACAGTGACCGAGCCTGGTCGCACTTGCCGAGACGCTCCGGTGGCGCACTCGTGGCAAGAGCCTCATCGGCACTCGCCTCGAAGCTCCACGCGTCGACGTCGGCCACCTCGGAGAGCAGCGAGTAGCCGGCCGCGGTACTCACCAGCCGCGAGCCCTTGCGAACGACACGGTCCGGCTCGAGCAGGTTGCGAAGGCGGGAGACGACAACGTGCAGCGTCCCGAGCGTCTGCTGTGGCGCCTCCTGACCCCAGACCTCCGCGACGAGTCGTTCGGCGGCAACCGGGGCACCATGCGCGGCCAAGAGCACGGAGAGGACGTCACGCTCACGACGCCGAGTGAGCGGCTGACGACGTCCGTCGACGGTCACCGCCATCTCCCCGAAGACCGAGTACTGGAGGCCCACCGGGATATCGTGGCACGGTCGAGCCACCATTTTGGTGGCCTGCTCGACCCGGCCGCTGAGGCGGTGCAGCGCGCAGTGGATCGAGGCCCCCGCCAGGGTCCTATGCCGGCAGCACCGCCCCCTGCCGACGCAGCGCGGCGACGCGGTAGGCGTCCATCACGCTGATCGCGTAGACGAACAGCCCGCCTGCCAGCATCCCGACGGTCGAGGTGCCCGGCTCCGCGACCGTCGCCGTCAGCGCGCCCAGCAGCAGCATGTAGAAGACCATCACCAGCCCGCGCTTGGGGTGGCCGTTGAGCACCTGGCCCATGCCCGGCAGCAGCACCGCGACCACGAGCACCAGCCAGGGAGCGGGCGGCGTCCTCACCGCACCACGTCCTCGGCCGCCACGGTCCGCCCTCCGGCCAGCGCCGCCAGGTCGAGCACGGTGGCGAGGACCTCATCGAGCGCCACCGGGTCGGCGCGAACGCCGGACAGGTCCACCCGCCGGGTCACCCGGTAGGTGCTCGACGTGGCCGCGGCGCAGCGCCACACCACCCGGGCGGTCGCACCCGAAAGGGCCACCTGCTTCACCTGCCCGTCCGCCATGAATCCGGCGAGCCGGTCCAGCAGGTCGCCCTGCCGGGCCAGCTCGTCCGGCTCGTCGGAGCGCACGGCAAGGCTCTCCGGCCAGCCCGCTCCGAGCTGGACCGGCGCTCCCGCCTCGTGGTGCCGGGAGTAGAACTCGGTGCCGCAGGTCCGGGCCAGCACCGACAACCGCGACGGGACCGGCCGCGGCAGGCCCACGGTGGCCACCAGCCAGAGCACCGGCACCGTGCGCATGCTCAGCGTGTCGACCACCGGCTCCACCCGGACCGGGACGCCGCCCCACCGCCCCGACAGGACGGGGAAGTCCAGCCCGCGCCGCAGCACCCGGGCGTCCGCGAGGACCGCCGAGCAGTTCTCGAACAGGCTGCCGCGGTCGGCGCGGACCCGCGCGACGTGCCGGCGGTGCAGCACGGCGAGGATCACCGCACCGCACCCGGCGATCAGCAGCAGCCCGAACGTGGACACGTCAGGCCCGGCTCAGTAGCCGCGCGGCCGTGGCAGCGGCGCGGTGAACTGGGAGTCCCGGTCGACGTACTTGAACCGCCGCACGACGAACCACACCGACGCCAGCAGATAGAACACCAGGATCGACCACAGGGTGCTGCCGTAGCCGAGGAAGGTCGCGAAGAACACCATCGCCGACAACAACGCCAGCACCAGCGCCGGCAGCGGGTGCACCGGCAGTGTGTAGGCCCGGTGGATCGACCCGATCGGCCACAGCTGCCGGAACCGCAGCATGTTGACCACCATGAACATGTAGGTCAGCAGACCGGACAGGATCGAGAACGTGATCACCGTCGCCAGCAGCGTCGGGGTGTTCAGCAGCAGCGGCAGGATCGCGAAGGCGATCGCCACCGGCACCAGGAACAGCACCGACCGGAACGGCGTGCGATACGTGGGGTGCACCGCACCGAACCACTCCGGGAGGTAGCGGTCCCGGGCCATCGCGAACCAGGCCCGCGAGGCGTCGTTGATGCAGCCGTTGGCCGAGGCGAGAGTGGCCGCCATCGTTCCCAGCATCAGCACCCACACCAGCAGTCCGCTGTCGGTGAGCTGGGCGGCGTCGAACAGCGGGGTGATGGCGGTGCCGAGGTACTGCCAGGGCAGCAGCGCGACGCAGACGTACCAGGTGATCGTGGCGGCGATGATGAGCGTCATGATCCCGGCCAGGCTGCCCAGCGGGATGGACCGGCTCGGAGAGCGACACTCCTCGGCGGCCTGGGCGGTGCCCTCGATGCCGAGGTAGTACCACATGCCGAACTGGAAGGCGGCCACGACGCCGATCCACCCGTAGGGCAGGCCGGAGTCCATCGAGGAGGCCAGCTCGTTGAACTCGCTGGCGGCCGCCGGGTTCCAGCCCTGGATGCCGACGAACAGGGCGATGATGGTGAGGAAGGCGAACGCCGTGATGACGAAGTTCACCGACAGCGTCGCCAGCACGCCTCGGTAGTTGAGCAGCGCCAGCAGCAGGATCGCCAGGATCGCGAACGGGTACGCGCTCAGCTCCTCCTCGTTGCCCAGCAGCCGCGACATCGTGGTGAGCAGGTAGCCCAGCACGTTGGCGTTGGCCGCCTCCAGCATGGTGTAGGCCATCGTCAGGTAGAGCCCCACGTTGAAGGCCATCAGCGGCCCCACCGTGTGCTTGGCCTGCGAGTACTGGCCGCCGGCGGCCGGGATGGCCGAGGCCACCTCCGAGTTGATCATCACGATGCAGGTGTAGAGCAGGCCGATCACCCAGCAGGCGATGAGGGCGCCGTAGACGCCGCCCTTCTCGACCGCGAAGTTCCAGCCCATGAACTCGCCCACGAGGACGATGCCGACCCCGAGGCCCCAGATGTGGATGGGCCCCAGGACCTTCCTGAGAGTGAGTGCCTCGGTCTGCTGCTCGGCGGGTACGGACTGCGTCATGGCCGTGCCCCTTTCACGTCCGGGCCTTCGTAGTCGGTGAAGTCAGCGTCCCCGAGGTCCTCGATGGTGTGGGTGAGGAACTCCTCGCTGTAGCGCCGAGACGTCATCACGGCGTCGTAGACCAGCCATGCGGCGATGACGGCGCTGAGCACCCATGCCGCCAGCTCCAACAGGTTCCACACGCTCATGCCCGGCCCCTCTCCGGCGGCCCGAACTTCGCCTTGACGACTTCTCGGTATTCCTTGAACGACATCGCGTAGACGAAGCCCAGGTAGGCCAGGGCGAGCAGGACCGTGCCACCCAGGGCGGCCCAGCTGAACGAGTACTTGTCGGAGCTGGGGGCGTTCGCCTCGACGGAGGCGCCGACCGTCTCGGCGTCGACCATCTCCAGCTCCTCCATCTCGAGGAACTGCTCCTTCTCGGTGCTCGAGATCGGCAGCTGGTCGATGGGGGTCACTTCGCTGCTGGCCTCGGTGGAGCTGGCCTCGTCGGCGAAGACGTAGGTGGTCACGAACAGCGTGACGAACAACAGGGCCACCAGGAAGGCCGCATCGGCCATCTGGCTGGCCCGCGACTGGGTCGGCAGGACGGGGCGCGCGGTGCTGCTCATCGGCCGCTCCCCCCCGCCCTGGCCTGCTGGATGGAGCGCTGCGCGTCGAGATGGGCGATGTCCTCGCCGTAGACGTGCTGCCGCTCCTGCTTGTAGCGACTGATCATCGACATCAGGGAGGCGGTGTTGAAGAGACCGAGGACCGCGGCCGAGGCCACGAGGACCCAGGTGACGGAGGCGGAGTCGACGACCCGGACGGTCACGACGAGCACGAAGAGGATCGTCACCCACATGACCGCGGCGAAGATCACCCCCGCAAGGACGTCTCGTTTGAGCATCGTGTCGATGCGCTGCTGCAGGGTGGGGTTCCGTTCCACGATCTCTCCTCAGGTAACCCTGTGAGTGCCCGGTGGGGGCTCTTCGGTCAGAACAGCGTCAGGTACCTCTCGATCTCCCATGCCGCGACTGCTGAGTGGTACTCGGCGAACTCCGCCGCCTTGACCCGCGCGTAGTAGTCCACGTAGCCGCCGTCCCTGACCTTGCCGAAGGCGGCGCGCAGCACGTCGTCCTCCGGCAGCAGGGACACGGCCTCGGCCAGCGTCGCGGGGAAGCGCTTGATGCCCATCTCGTCGATGGCCGCGTCGTCCACGGCGAACAGGTCGCTGTTGACCGGCGCTCCGGGCTCGAGACCTCGTGCGATCCCGTCCATCCCGGCGGCGAAGATGGCCGCCGTCGACAGGTAGGGGTTGGCGGAGCCGCAGACGCCGCGGTGCTCGATCTGACCGCCCTCGGGGACCCGCAGCATGACGGTGCGGTTGTTGCCGCCGTAGGAGACGTAGCCCGGCGCCCAGGTGGCACCCGAGGTGGGCGCGCCCACCCCGATCCGCTTGTAGGAGTTGACCGTGGGACAGATCAGCGAGGCCATCGCCCGGCCGTGCTCGAGCTGGCCCGCGAGGAACTGCCGGCCCATGGTGCTCAGGCCGAGCCCGTGCGGGTCGTCGTCACCCTCGAACAGCGGCTCGTCGTCGGTGGACCACAGGCTCATGTGCGTGTGCAGTCCGTTGCCGGTCAGGTGACTGAACGGCTTGGCCATGAAGGTGGCGGTCATGCCCGCCTCGTGCGCCAGCATGTGCACCATGTACCGGAAGAAGATCGTCCGGTCGGCCGTGATCAGTGCGTCGTCGTAGGTGAAGTTCTGCTCGAACTGGCCACAGGCGTCCTCGTGGTCGTTGGCGTAGTTGCCCCAGCCGAGCTCGTTGACGTACTCGGAGACGCGAGCCAGGTGGTCCCACATCCGGGTCAGACCCTTGGCCTCGTAACAGGGCTTGGTGCTGGTGTCGAGGGGGTCCGCCACCTCGATCCCGCCGTCCGCGGTCCGGCGCACGAGGATGTACTCCGCCTCGACGCCGGTCTTGAACACCAGGCCGTGTTGCTCGCGCGCGTCCTCGAGGAGCCGGCGCAGGATCACCCGCGGTGCGTAGGGCCAGGGCTCGCCTTCGACGTGCGGGTCGCAGTGCAGCACGGCGACTTCCGGCTTCCACGGCAGCCGCATGTACGACCTGGGGTCGGGGACCGCCATCAGGTCGGGGTCGGCGGGCGACTGGCCCATGTCCCCGACCGCGAACCCCGCGAAGCCGGCCCCGTCGTCGAGCAGGCCCTCCAGGAAGGACGCCGGCACCATCTTGGCGCAGGGCTTGCCGTGCATGTCGACGAACATCGCCAGGAAGAACTTGATGCCATCGGCTTCTGCTCGCTCGCGCAGCCAACTGCGCTGCTCCTCCAGGGCCTGCGTCATCTCGCGTCTAGCTCCTCTCTCGTCCCGGGATCCAGTTCGTTCCGGCCAGAGGCACACCGGCCATGGCAGCCGCCTCGATGCTCAGCGCAGCGAGGTCCTCGGGCTCGAGATTGTGCACGTTCGACTTGCCACAGGCCCGCGCCAGCGTGGTCAGCTCCATGACGAGGGTCTTGAGGTAGTTCTGGACCCGGCGGGCTCCGACCTCCGGGTCGAGCCGGCGCTCCAGCTCGGGATCCTGGGTGCTGATGCCCACCGGGCACCGGCCGGTCTGCATGTGGTGGCAGTAGCCGGGCGCGGTGCCGAGCCGGGCGTAGTCGTCGGTGACGTCGACCTCGCGCCCGTCGATCAGCGCGGACGCGGAGTTGCAGCCGAGGGCGACCAGCGAGGCCATCCCGATCGAGACGGCGTCCGCCCCGAGAGCCAGCGCCTTGGCCACGTCGGCGCCGGTGCGGATGCCGCCGGAGACGATCAGCTGGACGGTGCCCTCCATGCCGAGCTCGCGCAGCGCCTCCGCCGCCAGCCGTACCGCAGGCAGGGTCGGGATGCCGGCGTGCTCCATGAACACGTCCTGGGAGGCGGCCGTGCCGCCCACCATGCCGTCCACGACCACCACGTCCGCGCCCGCCGCGACCGCCAGCTTCACGTCGTTGGTGACGCGGGTGGCCCCCACCTTCACGTAGATCGGGACCTGCCACTGGGTGGCCTCGCGCAGCTCCTCGATCTTGATCCGCAGGTCGTCGGGTCCGGTCCAGTCGGGGTGCCGGCTGGCGGAGCGCTGGTCGATGCCGGCCGGCAGGGTGCGCATCGCGGCCACCCGCTCGCTCACCTTCTGGCCCAGCAGCATGCCGCCGCCGCCCGGCTTGGCCCCCTGCCCGACCACGACCTCGATCGCGTCGGCGCGGCGGACGTCGGCGGGGTTGAAGCCGTAGCGCGACGGCAGGCACTGGTAGACCAGCCGGGAGGAGGCGTGGCGCTCCTCCTCGGTCATGCCGCCGTCGCCGGTGGTGGTGGACGTGCCCATGGCGGTCGCGGCGCGGCCGAGGGACTCCTTGGCCGTCGCCGACAGCGCCCCGAAGCTCATCCCGGCGATGGTGATCGGGATGTCCAGCACCAGCGGGTTCTCGCTGAACCGGGTGCCCAGCACGGTCTGGGTGTCGCAGCGCTCGCGATAACCCTCGAGCGGATATCGGGACGCGGAAGCGGGCAGGAAGGTGAGGTCGTCGAACGACGGGACGCTCCGCTTCCCGCCCCCGCCGCGGATCTCGTAGCGACCGGTGCGCGCCATCTCGTGGACCTGCGCGATCACCTCCGGCGGGAAGCTCGCGCTGGGACGCAGGCGGTCCGCTGGGACCGCGGGCGCCTCCAGCGCGGGGAGGTCGTGGGCGTCGAGCGACATCAGTACTTCTGCTCCCTCAGCGCGTCGAAGTTGTAGAGCTGCTTCGCCGAGGCGACCCGAGTGACGTCCCCGGGCGAGATGTGGTCGAAGCCGGCGAGGTCAGCGAGCGAGCGGACCTTCTCGACGTCGGCCTCGGTGAGGTCCTCGACCTGCGCGTCGGCACCCAGCGAGGCGATCCGCCCGGCGACGTAGATGACCGCCTCGTAGAGCGAGTCGCCCAGGGCGTGCCCGGCGTCGCCCCCGACGAGGATCGTCCCGGCCTGGGCCATGAACCCGCTCATGTGCCCGACGTCGCCGCCGATGGCCAGCTCGCCGCCCTTGAGCGAGATGCCGGCCCGCGAGGAGGCGTCGCCGTGCACGATCACGGTGCCGCCGTGGCTGGTGGCGCCGCAGCACTCGGAGGTGTTGCCGCGGACCCGGACCGTGCCCGACATCAGGTTCTCGGCCAGTGACCAGCCGACGAAGCCGTTGACCGTGATGTCCGGGCCGTCGCAGAGGCCGCCGATGAAGTAGCCGGCGTGGCCGTCGATCTCGATGTCGAGGTGGTGCATGAGCCCCACCGCCAGGTTGTGCCGGCCGCGCGGGTTCGCGATGCGCACCCGAGACCCCGCGGGCAGCTCGCGGAGCGCCTCGTTGACCTCGCGGGTCGTGAGCGAGGCGCAGTCCAGCTCGGTCACCCCGCCGGTGCCGGCGTCGGCGTCGGGCGCGGCGCCGATCGCGGTCACCGGGACCATACGTGGATCTCTCCCGGCATCGGCTCGTGCACGGTGGCAGAGTCGATGCCCGGCAGGCTGGTCATCGCGACGTACTCCGACGTCACCGCGACGTAGTCGTCGGTCTCCGCGACGACCAGCGGCTTGCAGGCGAAGGAGTCACGGACCACGGCGAACTCCGTCCCGGTGGCCACCAGGAGGGTGAAGAAGCCGTCCATCTCGGTCGCCGCGGTCTTCAGGGCGACCTCCAGCGGCGCGCCGGCCGCCAGCTCGCGGCCGATCAGGCGGGCCGCGACCTCGGAGTCGTTGTCGGTGACGCAGTAGATCCCCTGCTGCTCCAGCCGCCGCCGGACCGTGGCGTAGTTGGAGAAGGAGCCGTTGTGCACCAGCGCCAGGTCCGGGTTGGGCGCGAACGGGTGCGAGTGGTCGGTCGTGACCGCGGACTCGGTGGCCATCCGGGTGTGCCCGATGCCCTGGTAGCCCGCCCGGTCGTCGATGTCGTGCCGCACGCAGATCTCGCCCGGCGTCCCGGCGTCCTTGACGACCTCGATGTGCCGGCCGAATCCGACCACGGAGGCGCCCGGGCGGCGTGCCTCCAGGCACCCGGCCAGCTCCGCCCAGCGGTCCGGGGCGACCAGGACCGCGCCGTCCGGGCGGAGCCGCTCGCAGGTCACCACGGCGTTGAGGTCGTCGGACAGCTCCACGGCGAGGGCGGCGACGTCGGCCTGCAGCTCCTCGCGGGACTGGTCGTCAGCCAGCCGGATCGAGTACCGGAACGAGCCGGCCGGCACCGGATCCGAGTAGATCGCCAGGCCCGCCGAGTCCGAGCCCCGCGTCTCCATGCAGTCCAGCATCGGGATGAGCAGCCGGCCCAGGGCGTCCTGGTGCCGGGGAGTCTTCAGATGGAGACCGACGATGCCGCACATGAACACCCTTCCCGTCGTCCGCGCGGACGAGTGGTCGCGTGGGGGAAGCCGAGCCGGGTCGCGCGCTCGCCTCCATTGGCCCCATCGAGGGCCCATTGGTCAAGTGGATTGGACACCCCGCCCGGCCCGGTGTCAAGCGTTTCCGCGACGGCGGCGCGGCGCCTCCGACCCTCATCCGGGGTCGTTGACGAAGGACCTGAGCTGCTGCCGGGTGTGCTCGATGTGCTCGGCCATCAAGGCGGCGGCCCGGTCCCTGTCCCCGTCGCGGACCGCCTCGTAGATCGCCTGGTGGTCCCGGAGCACCGGGCTGACCGGCTCGTCGTACGTCAAGAGGTCGTACGGGGTGAACAGCTCCAGTCGCGCCTCGCGGATCGCGGCGTCCAGCCGGCGGTTGCGTGCCGCGTGGCACAGCGCGTCGTGGAACTGGCCGTCCGCCTGCCGGAAGGCGGTGCGGGGCTCGCCGTCGGCGGACCGGGAGTTGCGCATCGCGCGCAGGGCCGCGCGCATCTCGGCCAGGTCGGCGCGACTGGCCCGCTCGGCCGCGAGGCTGGCGGCGCGGCTCTCCACCGCGATCCGGAAGTCGATCAGCTCGTCGAGCTCGCCGGCCATGCTGCGCAGGCGTCGCCGCCAGGCCTCCAGCGGGCGGGACAGCTCGGTCACGAAGGCGCCGCCGGCCGCCCCGAGGCGCACCTCGAGGTAGCCACCCGCGACGAGCCGGCGGATCCCGCCCCGCACGCTGACCCGGCCGACCCCGAGCTGTTCGGCGAGGTCGCGCTGGGTGGGCAGCCGGTCGCCGGGGCTGTAGCTCCCCGCGAGGATCAGCCGTTTGAGGTGTTCGGCCACCGCCTCTGAGGTGGGAACACCGGCCACTGGGGACGCCACGTTCCTCATGCTAGGGCGCCATACACTCCCGGCCAGGAGGTGCGCCGATGGCAGCGGAGCCACAGGATCGCCCGGAGCCGGCGGGGGTCGACGCCGACGAGGCGGAGGGCGCGCTGCGGTCGGTTGTGGCGCAGCGGCTGCGGGAGTACCGCACCCACCTGGACTGGACGCTGAGCCAGCTGGCCGGACGCAGCGGCGTGTCGAAGGCGATGCTCTCGAAGATCGAGAACGCGCAGACGACGCCGACCCTCTCCACGCTGGCCCGCGTCGGCTCGGCGCTGTCGGTCCCGGTGACGGCGTTCTTCCGGGGGCTCGACGAGGAGCACGACCTCCTGCACGTGAAGGCCGGACAGGGGCTGGAGCTCCAGCACCGGGGCAGCAGAGCCGGTCAGCGCTACCAGCTGCTCGGCCGGATGCGCTTCCCGCACGACCGGCTGGAGCCCACGCTGGTGACGATCGAGTCCGACGCCGAGCAGTTCCCGCTCTACCAGCACGGCGGCAGCGAGTTCCTGTTCATGCTGACCGGGATCTTGGAGTACGGCTATGCCGGCCGGACCGTCCTGCTCGAGCCCGGCGACGCGCTGCAGTTCCTCGGCGAGGTGCCGCACGGGCCGGCGCGCGCGGTCGAGCTGCCGATTCAGATGCTGTCGCTGCGCGTGGTCACCCCGGGAACCGCCAGCACCCTGTAGAAAGGTCCCCGTCCCCATCCACTGGGGATGGACGGGGTCTACTACCGACCGTATGCTCCGACGCACCATGCCCGCAGCAGGGAGCCGCAGATGACCCGACGGCAGCCGCGCCCGGAACCGGGTGCTGCCGACAAGCCCTCCGCCCGCGTATCCGGATACTCCGCCGCCGCCCTGGTCCGGCAGGGCCTGCGGCGGGCACCGGACTGGAAGCCCGCCTGGCGATCCCACGACCTGGCCGACAGCTATGACGTCGTCATCGTCGGGGGCGGCATCCACGGACTGGCCACCGCCTACTACCTGGCGTCCCGGCACGGGATCACGAACGTGGCGGTGCTGGACATGGGCTACCTCGGCGGCGGCGGCTCGGGCCGGAACACCGCGATCGCCCGGTCCAACTACCTCACCCCGGAGGGGGTGGCCTTCTACGACCGGTCGGTCAAGCTCTACGAGCGGCTCTCCGCGGAGCTGAACTTCAACATCATGTTCTCCCAGCGGGGGCACCTGACCCTCGCGCACAGCGACGCCTCGCTGCGCACCATGCGGTGGCGCGCCGAGGTCAACAAGCTGCAGGGCATCGACTCCGAGGTCATCAGCCCCGACGAGATCAAGAAGATGGCGCCGGCTCTCGACGTCTCGGACGAGCCGCGCTATCCGATCCTGGGCGCGTTGCACCACCCGCCGGGCGGCATCATCCGGCACGACGCGGTGGTCTGGGGCTACGCCCGCGCCGCCGACCTGTACGGCGTGCACCTGCACCAGCGCACCGAGGTGCAGGGCATCGACACCGAGCACGGCCGGGTCACCGGCGTCCGCACCTCGCGCGGCCGGATCGCCACCGGCACGGTGGTGAACTGCACGGCCGGCTGGTCCTCGCTGATCAACGACATGGTCGGCGTGCGGACGCCGATCGTCACCTATCCGCTGCAGGCCGCGGTCACCGAGCCGGTCAAGCCGTTCCTCGACCCGGTGGTCGTGTCCGGCACGCTGCACGTCTACGTCAGCCAGACCGCGCGTGGCGAGCTGGTCTTCGGCGCCAGCGTGGACCCGTTCGCGCAGTACTCCATGCGCGGATCGCTCGACTTCATCGAGAGCCTGGCCGGACACGTCCTGGAGCTGATGCCCGGCCTGTCGAAGATGCGGCTGCTGCGGCAGTGGGCCGGCCTGTGCGACATGACCCCCGACTACAGCCCGATCATGGGCCCGACCGAGGTCGACGGCTTCCACGTCGACATCGGCTGGGGGACGTACGGGTTCAAGGCCGGCCCGGTGGCCGGCGAGCAGATGGCGCTGCTCATCAACGACGGCAAGCCGCCGGGGCTCATCGAGCCGTTCGGTGTGGACCGGTTCCTCGCCGGCGAGCTGGTCGGCGAAAAGGGAGCAGCCTCCGTTGGCCACTGACCACGTCCGTCCCCTCCTCCGAGGAGCCCGCCCGTGATGGTCCTGCAGTGCCCGTGGTGCGGGCCGCGCAACGTCAGCGAGTTCCACTCCCTCGGCGAGATCGTCGAACGACCCGACCCGGGCACCGCCCACCGCTCGGAGTGGCGCAGCTATCTCTACCTGCGCCGCAACCCGGCCGGCCGCGTGCACGAGCGTTGGCTGCACCGGGCCGGCTGTCGCCGCTTCTTCGACGCCGAGCGGGACACCCGCGACAACACCGTCCTCGCCACCTGGCGGCTGGGGCAGGAGCCGAAGGGGGCCGAGTCGTGAGCTCGTCGTCGGGTCAGGAGTGGCGGCTGTCCGCCGGTGCCCGGGGAGGTCATCGCGCGTGACGAGCCGGTCCTCTTCACGTTCAACGGCACCGCGTACCGCGGCTACCGGGGCGACACCATCGCCTCCGCCCTCGCGGCGTCCGGGGTGAAGGTCGTCAACCGCAGCTTCAAGTACCACCGGCCACGCGGCCTGATGACCGCCGGCTGGCTGGACCCGAACCTGATGGTGCAGGTCGACGACGAGCCGAACGTCCGCGGCGGTCACCGGCTGGTCGCGAACGGGATGGACGTCCGCAGCCAGGACGCCTGGCCGTCGCTGCGGTTCGACGTCAAGGCGGCCAACGGCTTGGTCGGCCGGTTTCTGGCGCCCGGCTTCTACTACAAGACGTTCATCAAGCCGCAGCGGCTGTGGCCGGCCTACGAGACGGTCCTCAAGCGGTTCGTCCACGCCGGTGCCGTGGACACCGCGACGCCGCACCGCCAGCTGGACAAGACCTACGCCCACCCCGACGTGCTGGTGGCGGGCGGCGGCCCGGCCGGCATCCAGGCGGCGCTGGCCGCCGCCGAGGCCGGCGCCCGGGTGCTGCTGGTCGAGGAGGAGCCGGCGCTGGGCGGGCACTGGCGGTGGAGCGGCGGGACCTTCCGCGACCGGCTGGAGGAGCTGCGCCGGCTGGTCGGGGAGGCGCCCACCCTGGAGGTGCTCACCGACGCCGTCGTGATCGGCCGCTACGACGACAACTGGCTCGGTGTCATCGCCCGCCGCCCGGACGGCTCCGAGCGGCTGGTCAAGGTGCGCGCCAAGACGCTGGTGGTCGCCCCCGGTCTGGTGGAGCGGCCGTACGTCTTCGCGGGCAACGACCTGCCCGGCGTGGTCCTCGGCACCGCCGTCCGCCGGCTCGTCAACCTGTACGCCGTGCGCCCCGGCGAGCGCGCCGTGGTCTTCACCGCCAACGCGCACGGGGACGCCTGCCTCGACGACCTGGCGCTGAGCGGGGTCGAGGTGGCCGCCGTGGTCGACGGCCGCCGGGGCGAGCACGTGGTGCGGGCCAACGGGCGCGGCGGCCGGCTGGCGTCGGTCGAGCTCTCCGACGGCCGGACCGTGCCGGCCGACCTGCTGGTGGTCTCGACCGGCTGGACCGCCCCCACCTCGCTGGTGAACATGGCCGGGGATCGGCCGGTCTACGACCCGGTCGCGGCCCGCTTCTTCCCCGACCGGCTCCCCGACGACGTCCTCGTCACCGGCGGACTCGCCGGCGACGGGTCGCCCGACGAGCTGCTGGCGCATGCCAGGGCCACCGGGCGGGAGGCTGCCCGGCGCGGTCTCGACCTGGCCCGGGCCTGGGCGGCCGGGATGCCGACCCGGGGCGAGGACGCCCCGCCGCTCCCGCCCGAGACCGAGCCGGTCGAGGTGCCGAGCCTGCCCCGGGATCCGCACCCGGAGCTGTTCCGATCCAGCACGCACGGCTTCGTCGACTTCTCCGAGGACGTGTCGAGCAAGGACCTGTTCACCGCGGTCGCGGAGGGCTACGACTCCGCGGAGCTGGCCAAGCGGTACACCACGGCCACCATGGGCCCGCTGCAGGGCAAGCTGGAGACGATCAACGCCGTCGCTGCCATCGCGGAGGCCAACGACGCCTCGATCCAGGACACCGGCACCACGGTCTGGCGGCCGCCGTACTCCCCCACGACCCTCGGGGCGCTGGCGGGCCGCACCCTCGAGCCCACCCGGTACTCCCCCATGCACGACTGGCACGTCGCGCACGGCGCGCGACCGCTGGTGGCCGGCGCGTGGATCCGGCCCGACCACTACGGCGATCCGGCGGACGAGGTCCGGGCCGTGCGCGAGGCGGTCGGCATCATCGACGTCACCCCGATCGGGAAGCTGGACCTGCGCGGGCCGGACGTGCCGAAGCTGCTCGAGCTGCTCTACGTCAACAAGTGGCAGAAGCTCGGCGTGGGCCGCGTCCGCTACGGCGTGATGTGCACCGAGGACGGCGTCGTCTTCGACGACGGGGTCACCGGCCACCTCGGGCCGGACCACTACCTGATGTCCACGACGTCGGGCGGTGCGGCCGCGGTCTGGGAGTGGGCGGAGAACTGGCTCCAGACCGCGCACCCGGACTGGCAGGTGCACTGCGTCCCGGTGACCACGTCGTACGCGAGCATCAACTGCGCCGGGCCGCGGTCCCGCGAGCTGCTCTCCCGGCTCACCGACCTCGACCTGGACCCCGAGGCGTTCGGCTACATGAACGTCCGGACCGGGACGGTGGCCGGCGTCGCCGACGTCGTGGTGTGGCGGATCGGCTTCACCGGGGAGCTCAGCTACGAGCTGCACGTGCCGGCGAGCCACGGCCGGCACGTGTGGGACGCGCTGCTGAGGGCCGGCGCCGACCTCGGCATCCGCGCGTTCGGGGTCGAGGCACAGCGCATCCTGCGGCTCGAGAAGGGCCACCTGATCGTGGGGCAGGACACCGACGGCCTCACCCAGGCGTTCAGCGCGGGCCTCGACTGGGCGGTCAAGCTCGACAAGCCCGACTTCGTCGGTGGCCCCGAGCTGCGCTGGCAGCGAGACGACGGTCCGCAGACCCAGCTGGTCGCGCTGCAGCCGGTCCTGGCCGACGTGGTTCCGCCCGAGGCCAGCCAGATCGTGAGCGCCAGGAGCGAGATCCTGGGCCGGGTCACCTCGTCCCGGTTCTCCCCCACGCTGGGCCGCGGCGTCTGCCTGGCCCAGCTCCGGACCGACCAGGCGGTGCCCGACAGCTGTGGTCCGGGTGCTGCAGCCGGACGGGCGGATCGTGGAGGCCCGGGTCTGCGCCGAGCTGTCCCACGTCGACCCCGAAGGAGCTCGTGCCCGTGCCTGAGCACCCCATCGCCCGCAGTGCGCTGATCGAGCCCGGCGCCGCCACCCGGGTCGCCGACGGCTGGGAGGTGGCTGCCGAGACCGCCGACGGCGACGTGACGGTGGCCGACCTCAGCGCCGTCGCCAAGGTCCTGGTGAAGGCACCCGCGACGGCCGCGGTGGAGGCAGGCACTCGGCGCCCGGTTCGGCCGCGCCGCCTGGGTCGGCGACGTCCTGGTCACCGGCTCCGCGCCGGACGAGTGGCTGCTGCTGGCGCCGGTGGGCTCGGCCGACGAGTCGGTGCAGCGCTACCGGTCACTGCTCGCGGACGCCACCAGCGACCTGACCACGGTGATGGATCTGACCCACGGCCGGGCGCTGATGCGAGTCGACGGAGTGGCCGCGCTGGACCTGCTGCGGCGGGTCACCGCCGTCGACCTCGACGACCGGTTCGTGCCGCAGGGCGCCGCGCTGCGCACCAGCCTGGCCCGGGTGGTCACCGATGTGGTCCGCGACGACGTCGCGGGGCGCCCGTCGTACCTGCTGCACTGCGAGCGGTCCAGCGGCCGCTACCTCGTGCAGTCGATGCTGGCCGCCGGCGCCGACTTCGGGGCGCAGCTGGTCGCCGGCGCACCGCCCTGGCCGGACCACCCGTAGGGGCGGGGCGACCATGACCTTCGCCAACGTGGGCACGCTCGGTGCCGTCCCGGGCAGGCGCGATGAGCTGGTCGCGCACCTCACCGCACACAACGCTGCCCTGCAACAGGCGGGGTGCCTCGCCTACGAGGTGGGGGTGAGCGACGACGAGCCGGACACGGTGTTCGTCGTGGAGCTCTGGGAGAGCGCGGCGGCGCACCAGGCGTCGCTCGCGCTGCCCGAGGTCCAGGCGGTGATCGCGGCGGCCCGGCCGCTGCTGTCCGGCACTTTCGGTGGGTTCCGGTTCGAGGTGGTCGGGTCCCCCATCCGGGACTGATCGGCTGATGGAACACATCCGACTGTTTCCGATCGCTACCCGGTCGCCTCAGCGCGCTTTCCCGTAGGCCACGTCGAGTGAGGCGTCGAGGTCGGCGATGAGGTCCTGCTGGGCCTCCAGTCCGATGGCGAGTCGGACAAGGCCGTGGTCGCGGAACGGCTGCGCGAACGCGGAGGCGGGGCCTTCGGGGTACTCCTCGTAGGCGACGAGGGTCTCGTCGTGCCCGAGCGAGACTGCGGAGGTGATGACACGCAGGTCGTTGACGAACCGGAGCCGGTCCTGGTGAGTGCCGCCGATGGCGAAGGACACGACGCCACCGAAACCACCGGCCAGTTGCGCAACGGCGGTCTCGTGCTGGTCGTGGCCCGGCAGTCCGGGGTAGGACACGTGGACCACGCGGGGGTCGGCGTCGAGGAACTCTGCGACCGCTTGGGCGGTCTCGCACTGCCGCGCCAAGCGCAGAGGCAGGGTGGTCGAACCGCGCATGATGAGCCAGGCGTTGAAGGGCGAGATGGCGCCGCCAGCGTGCCACATCGCGCCAGTGCGGATCTCCTCAATGAGCTCGCGGTTCCCGATGACGACGCCACCCATGGCATCGCCGTGTCCGTTGTAGTACTTGGTCAGGGAGTGGATGACGAGGTCTGCGCCGCGGTCGAGGGGCCGCATCATCGGTGGCGGGGTAAAAGTGGAGTCGATGGTCAGCAGTGCTCCGGCGTCGTGGGTGATCTGCGCTAGTGCGGGGATGTCGGCGACGCGGAGGTCAGGGTTGGCGATGACCTCGGTGTGGACGACCCGGGTGTTGGGGCGTACGGCGGCGCGTACGGCGTCAAGGTCCGTGATGTCGACGAAGTCGACCTCGATGTCGAGCTTCTTGGGGAAGACGTTGGTGAATAGTCCGGCGACGCGCATGTAGACGACGTTGGACACGATGGCGTGGTCACCGGGGTCGAGGATGGTGAAGAACGCAGCATGCAGGGCGGCCATGCCGGTGCCGAACACGGCAGCTGCTTCGCCGTGGTCGAGCTTGGCGAGCTTCTCCTCGAGGCCGCGCTGGTTGGCGCCGTGCTCGCGCGTGTAGACGAGACCTTGGTAGCCGGGGTCGTCGACGTCGCTGGGGTCGTCCGGGAGTCGATAGGAATTGGCCATCACGATGGGGGTGCGGATGGCGCCTGTGGTTCCATCGGCGTGGTTGCCGCCGTGCACCGACCATGAGTCGCCGGTGAGGGTGTCGAAGTCGTGCTTGTCGGGGCGGGTCATGACGAATCCTCGCTCCTCGCGGTCCGGTCAGGGGGTTTGGTCTGCGGCCTGGCCTGCAGGGTGGTGGGCACCGGCCTCCGCAGGAAGACGACCGTCGCCGTAGGTGGCGCGGACATCGGAGACGACGATGCGGTAGCCGTCGTACCAGCGCGCGACCTGTCCCTTGGCCTCACGGTGCTGAGCGAAACGGCCTAGCTGGGCGACGGACGCGCGGTCGGCGAAGTAGTAGATCGCGTTGACGACATCACCCTCGGGCGAGAGCCAGTTCTCGACGTGGTCGAAGCCGGGCAGGCTGCGGGCGTAGTCGTCGATCTCGGTGTCGAGACGGTAGAAGTCGTCGTCGTAGGTGCCGGGCTTGAAGATGAACTGGCAGCAGATCACTGGTGCTCCTGAACCTAGTGCTGGTGGTGCGGTCGAAGGTGACGACGCGAGTTGCCACACGTACGTCGGTGCCGAGCTGGCGGAGGTGGGCGACGAGTTCCTCACCGGTGGCAGCGAGCGCGTCGGTGCTTATCGGCTCGAGGGCATCGAGGACGAACAGCGCACTGGTGGTGTCCGCGGTGAGCTGGGTCTCATCGGCCGCACCAGCCTCGCTCTCGGTCGCGGGGGTGAGGCCGTCGACGGCGATGAGCAAAGCCCGATAGTCGGGTCGGAGAGCGGCGACGGCTTCGTCAACGCTGGCGCCGGCCAGGAAGGACGCGAGGTCAGTCACGGCTTGCCTCGGACGTCGCGCCCGTTCCCACCCCGGGTTCAAACACGGTCAGGGAGAACCGGGCCGGTTCGGTGCTCTCGTTGGCGTAGGAGTGCGGCACGTCGCTGGCGAACGAGATGGCGTCGTCGACCTCGAGGGTCTCGCTCTGGTCGCCGACGGTGACGGTGACCGTGCCCTCGCGGACCTGCAAGATCTCCTTGGTGCCGCGTACGTGAGCCTCGCTGTCGTGCCGGTCGCCGGGGCCCAGGGTCCAGTCCCACAGCTCGAGAATGTCGGGAGGGGTTGTTCCGGCCAGCAGCACGCCACGGCCGCCTCCTTCGCCTGTCCATAGGGCGGGAGCCTCACCGCCGTGAATGACCTGCACGGGCTTGGTCTGCGGGACCGCGACCAGGTCCTGAAGGCCGATGCCGAGCGCGTTACTGAGGCGCAGGAGGGTGGTGACGCTGGGGTTCGCGGCGCCCTGCTCGACGTTGATGAGCATGCGCCGGCTCACCCCCGAGTGCTCGGCGAGCTGGTCGAGGGTCCACTCCCGCGTCTGCCGCTCGGAGCGCACCCTCGCGCCGATGGCGGCGGAGAGCGTGCTGGCATCGTCGTCCATGAGTGCAGTATAGTGCATGCTTGGTGCAACGCAGACGAGTCCCGAAGCGACCCCATATGACTGCCGCATGCGACGCAGTTTGCCGGGATGGCTGTCCTGGCGGCCGACCTGGTCGGCTTCGTCGTCGAGCTTGCCCGCGGTGACGACGGCTCTCCGTAGGCCGCCTTGGGCGCGCCATCGGCGGTGGCTCCTACCTCCTCGCGTTGATCGTGCTCCGCCTGCGCCGCTGATCGGGGCTTCGGTCCACGCCCGGCCTCGCGCAAACCGGGACGCCGTGGCACGCGGCCTGCAATCCTGCGCGGCATGAGCGCCCCTGCGACCGCCGCCACCCAGTTCGCCACCTCGGCGGACGGGACCCCGATCGCCTACGAGGTGACGGGCAGCGGCCCACCCCTCGTCATCGTCGAGGGCGCGCTGTGCCATCGCGGGATGGGCGCCTTCGAGGAGCTCGCGCCGATCCTGGCGGACCGCTTCACCGTCGTCGGCTACGACCGGCGCGGTCGCGGCGAGAGCGGACCGGGCGCGTCGCCGTACCAGGTCCAGCGGGAGGTCGAGGACCTGCTCGCCGTCCTCGCCGACTTCGGCTCGGAGGCGTTCGTCTTCGGCATGTCCTCCGGCGCGGCGCTGGCGCTGGAGGCGGCTCGGCAGGGGGCGCTGAGCAGCCGGCTCGCCGTGTACGAGCCGCCGTTCATCCTGGACGGCAGCCACCCGCCGGACGACCCCGGGTTCACCGGCGAGCTTCGCGGGCTGCTGGCCAGCGGCCGCCGAACCCGGGCGGTGAAGGCGTTCCTGCGGCTGCTGGGCGTACCAGCACCGATCGTCGCGGTGCTGCCGCTGCTCCCGATGTGGAGGAAGCTCAAGGCTTCCGCGGACACGCTCCCCAACGACTTCGAGATCGTCTCGCCCTACCGCCGGGCGCTCCCGCTGCCGGACGGTCACTACGCCAGGATCACCGTGCCCACGCTGCTGATCGCCGGCGGCAAGAGCCCGGCCTACATGCAGCACGCCCCGGTGGCCATCGCCGAACAGATCCCCGGCGCCGACACGGCCGTCCTGAAGGGGCAGACCCACGAGGTCAAGGCCGAGGTGCTCGCCCCGGTGCTGGTCCGGCACTTCCTGACCGGGTGAGTCTCCCCAGGCCACTCACCACCGCCGGAGGCGATACTCGCTGCATGTCCGTGCAGGTGGTGAGCAGCTCGTCGCGGCCCGATCTCGACGACGAGGCGCAGGCGGCCTTCCGGGAGCGGTGGCCCGAGTTCATCTTCCACGACCCGATCCCGCGGACGTACATGTCCCGCGTGCAGGATTACGCGAGCTGGAAGGGCCCGGACGGTCTGTCCATCGACCCCTGGATCCGGACTCACCAACGGATGGGAGCTCGGATCATCGGACCGGCGCCGGACTCGATGGTCATCCCCGGCACGGTCGCCGAGTGGGAGCAGTGGGCGGACATGCCGCTACCCGTGACAGGTCACTACGTCGTGCCGGACGCGCTGAACATGCTGGACGTCAGCCGGGAGGACGACCTCGCCGTCTATCGCGAGGAGACCCTGTGGGATCAGCACCGCTGAGCGACACGCTTGGCGCCACGAAGAGGTGGACACGCCCTTGTGAGCAGCCGGGGGGCTAGGGCAGCGGGCCTCACGACGTCAAAGAGCGCCAGGCCTGGAATCCAGCGACCAGATCCGTGGCCGATCGTAGCCCCAGCTCTTGAAGGGACGCGGCTGCAAGACTCGAGCTGTAGCCCTCGTTGCAGACGATGATGAGCCGGGTGTCGGCATCGGTCACGATGGGCAACCGGTGCGGGGAGGTCGGGTCCAGCCGCCATTCGAGGACGTTGCGGTCGACGACGATGGCGCCGGGCAGCTCGCCGTCACGTTGCCGTTGCTCGATCGGGCGAATGTCGATGAGGGTAGCGCCGGCGGCCAGTTCCTCGGCGAGGCGTTCGGGCCGTACCCGGTCCAGCCTGCTGCGGGCCTGGGCCAGCAGCACGTCGATAGCCGGGGGATCCTTCACGGGCGCGCGCCTCCTCGCTCGGATCCTAGGAGGTTCGGGCGTGTTCCCGCTGGTGGACAGATCGGTCCACCCGCGGCGTCGGTCATGTCGGGACGTCCTCGAGGATCATGGCCGCGGGGGCGCCGACCAGGGCGGGGGCGTGGGGCGTACCCCAGACGTTCGCGTGCAGGAATCCGAGGAACGCCGTGGCCTCGTCGGTGCTGTCGAAGGCGAGGTCGATGACGACCCAGCGTTCGTCGTCCACTGCACGGCGGACCCGTTCGTGTCGTACTCCGGCCTTGGTTCGTGCGCCGGCGAACTTTGCGAAGGCGGTGCTCCAGGTGGGGTAGTCGGTGATCGCGTGCTCGATGTGCAGGGTGGGCATGGGTGCTCCCGGAGGTGTGAGGGGCGGGTTCGCCGGCGTGTTCGACGCTAGGGGTGTCGGCCGGGAGGGCGGTATCCCAGATTCCTGGGGGTCTGCTTCGGCGGGCTGGCGGCGTTACCGTCCGTGCATGGCCGCACCTGCCCACCATCGCCGCGTCGCGGAGCAGGTCGCCGAGTGCTGCGCGCGAGCCGGTGACCCCCGCACGCTGCGGCTGCAGGTGCTGGATCGTCTCGCGGAGGTCGTGCCGTACGACGCCTATGCGTGGTTGCTCACCGATCCGGAGACCGCGGTGGGCGGCTCGCCGATCGCGGATGTCCCCTGCCTGCCGCGGCTGCCCGAGCTGATCCGCCTCAAATACCTCACCGAGGTGAACCGGTGGACGACCATCCGCGGCTCCGTGGCCCGGCTCCGCGACGTCACGGCTGGTGACCTGTCTCGAAGCGAGCTGTGGGCGCAGCTGCTCGTCCAGTACGACGTGAGCGACGTCGCCTCGGCGGTGTTCACCGACGCCCACGGCTGCTGGGGCTTTCTCGACCTGTGGCGCATCGGCGAGCCGACCGCCTTCTCCAGCGAGGAGGAGGAGCTGCTCGTCACGATCGCCGGGATCGTCGCACCCGCATTGAGACGGCTCCAGGCAGCGGCGTTTCTCCCAGCGCCTATGCCACCCACCTCGTCCGTCTCGGGGCGCGACGCCGGTCCGGCTGTCCTCCTGCTCTCCCCGGATCTCGCCGTGATGTCGCAGACTGTGAAGACGGAGACCTACCTGCGCACGATCGTGCCGACTGAGGAGGGCCGCCGCCCGATCCCGGCCACGGCCTACAACGTCGGCGCGCAACTCCTCGCGGTCGAGGCCGGTGTGGATGACCATCCTCCCCTCACCCGGCTGCACCTGGCCGGTGGGCGGTGGGTGACCATGAGCGCGGCTCGGCTAAGCGCAACCGGGCCCGTGCAGGATCGGCCCATCGCGGTAACGGTCCAGACGACGAGCCCCGCTGACCGGCTGGTCGTGTTCGCGCGGGCATGCGCTCTCACCGCGCGGGAGACCGTGGTGGTGCGGCAGCTGGCAGACGGCGCCGACACGCGACAGCTGGCCCGCCGCCTCGCCATCTCCGAGAACACCGCCCAGGACCACCTCAAGGCGATCTTCGCCAAGACCTCGACCAGCAGCCGGTTGCAGCTGGTCTCCCGGGCCTTCGGCGGCTGATGGGCGCAGCAGACCTCGCTCACCGAGCGGAGAGAGCGGAGAGAGCGACCAGCGTGGCCCGGCCCGAAGACCACGCCCGGCCCGAGTCGACCTCGAGGGGCACCCGGCGCTGCAATCGCTCGCGTCGTCGAGGCCGCAGCGACCTGTGAACGGGCGTTCAGCTGCTGGTCTGTGTGCAGGACGCTGTAGGACTCTTTAGAGCGCCTTGGCAGAGGGCTCACCCGCGGTGAGGAACTGCGCTTCGGGACGAGATGTGAACCGGTCCGGCATGACCAGGATGTCTTGGATCCTGTCGACCCTGAGGCTGCGGACGTCATCGCGCAGTCGGTCCCAGACGAGCGCGTACCAGATCGGGACGCTGTAGTAGAGGTAGTGGAACTCGACCTGGCGGTCGGTCGTGGTGGCGTGCCGGTTCTCATACCTGATCGTCGCGACGCGGTGCGTGGCGAAGGCTTCGAGCAGGGGCCTCGTGACGGCGTCGGGCGGTGAGATATAGGTCGACAGCATCTGTTCCGACGCGGGGGACCCGACGAGGATTCTCGTGCGGACCGCGCGGATGCGCTGCGCCTGGGTCGGAGCGAAGGATCTCGCGATCTTCCGTGCGATCGCGCGGGCATCGCCCAGGAGCAGGGGTGAGCCGACCTTCTCTGCGATGGCCAGGCTGAGCAGCACTCCGATGGCTTCGGACTCGTTGAGGTGCACACGACCGAGTGACCATCCGTGCTCGAGACGCAGCCCGCCACCGCGGCCCCGGTCACTGTCCACCGGCATCCCCAGATCGCGAAGAAACGCCAGGTCTCGGTGCAGCGTGCGGACGCTCACGTGCAACTCGGCGGCGAGCTCGGCTGCGGTCGTGTAGTCCCGCTCGACCAAGAGCGATTTCAGGGACTCGAGACGTCCTGCCCGCCCGCTGCCCTCCATGTCACCCATGTTGCTAAATATGACACTCATCGTCAGGTTGACCAATAGCGTTGCTGGTGACGAGAGGAAAACACCATGCAGATTGCACTGGC
The DNA here is from genome assembly GCA_963695375.1 of uncultured Actinomycetota bacterium. GTDB lineage: Bacteria > Actinomycetota > Actinomycetes > Propionibacteriales > Nocardioidaceae > JACCVL01. Next base: position 200,285 of record OY968767.1, read on the forward strand.
ACCATTCACGCTCAAGCCGGGCGTTACCGAGGAGGACCTGGTGCGGGCTTCCGAGCAGTTCGAGACCGGATTCGCCCGCAAGCAGGACGGCATCGTGCGTCGCGTGCTGGTCCGCGACCTCACCGGCGGATACGCCGACCTCGTGTTCTTCGAGAGCAAGAGGGCGATGGAGCGGGTCATCGAGGCCGAGCAGGACGACGAAGTCTGCGCGCGATTCAGGTCACTCATGGAGGACAGCGACTACAGCGAGTTCGAGGTCCTCGAGACCTACGAGTGATGGCCAGCCAACGAGTCCTCCTCAAGGACCAGCTCTTCAACCGCGACAAGATCACCCAGCTCGCAACCGAGCTCCACGAGGCCGATGACACGATCGACGTCCAGGCGTTCGTGGACCGGGCGATGTCGCGACTACCCGAGCTGGAGCTCAAACAGCGCATCGCATGGATCGCGGATTGCCTGGACAAGCACCTGCCGGGCGACTTCCGGCAGGCAGTGGACCTGATCGTGGTCTCACTGCCCGCCCCGTGCGACCCGACCCTCACCGATGGCGACTTCGGGGATTTCATCTATGCGCCGTACGGCGAGTACGTCGCACGGCACGGTTGTGTCCCCCGTTACCTGCGGCCGTCCTTCGCCGCTATCCGCACGCTGACCACGCGGTTCTCAGGAGAGTTCGCCATCCGACCTTTCGTCGACACGTTTCCCAGCGAGACCCTGGACACACTCACCGAGTGGACGGGCGACTCCCACTACCACGTGCGGCGGTTGTGCAGCGAGGGCACCCGACAGAGGCTGCCCTGGGCAAGGAAGCTGCGCGTTCCGCTCGACTACGCCGTGCCCTTGCTGGAGCGTCTGCACGACGATCCGACGCGGTACGTCACCCGCTCTGTCGCCAACCACCTGAACGACATATCCCGAACCGACCCAGACCTGACACTTGAGCTCCTCAATCGCTGGAGACGCTCAACCCGCCAACCGAGCAAGGAGATCGACTACATCGTCCGTCATGCGACGAGGTCCTTGGTGAGGCGAGGCCACCCCGGTGCCTTGAGACTGCACGACGTCGAGACGAGTGCCGCCGTCGCAAGTCACCAACATGCGATTCCTAACACGGCCAAGAGCTAAAGACTGTTGAGTCCGTTGACCACGGCGTCGTCCAGGGCGATGTGCAGAGTGGTGTGGCAGTTGCGGCGGGTGGCGTCGGCGCGTCGGTCGGCTTGCATGGCCAGCATCAGCGTCGTCGCCGAACGTGACGGTGTACCGGCCGTCCGGTGCGCTTCTTCTGTCGGGGCATGCACTCGATCCCCTTCTGCGTCTGATCGATGCGGAAGGAAGTCGGGATATGACGCTTCCTGATCGCCGGTCCTACAGCGTCACACGGCCGTCAGCTGGCGTTCCTCAAGACGCACTCACTGCCGCTACCCGGTGGGTGAGTGACGCCTGAATCCTCCTCCGAGCGCCGTTCGCGGAGCCACGTCGTGCGATCGAGGGCGCCCTTGGGCGGTCGCTCAGTAGCCTTGCCTGCGTATCCGCGAAGTCGGAGCGTCAGGCGGTACGCGAGGTGGTCGCGGCCTGCCACGAGGCTCAATTGGCTGAGCTCGTCGAGCGAGTGGTCGAAACAGTCGACAGTTTTCGTGCCGGCGAACTCGACGCCTTCAACGCCGACCAGGTCCTCTCCCAGTACAGCCGCGCCGCGAAGGAGCTGTGGAAGTTCTGCAACCTCGGTGACGTCGTGGTCACCGCGTGGCTGAGTAGCGAAGAGGCCCCGGCCGCTTGGTGGGAGCGAGGGCCCAAGACCGGCGCTGAGACCGAGACCGCCTCGGAGCCGGCATGGGCCACGGCCGCGGGAATTCAGCTCACGTTGACCAGGATCGTCACCGGCGACGAACGTCAGGGATGAACACAAACGAACTCATCGCGCGAGCCGACTTCGCGCACTCCAGTCTCCGGATGGCGACCGCCGCCTATCCGGCCCGGTTCAGGGGCCAGTCTCGTGTCCACGCAGAATCGGACCTGCGGGGCCTTACTGGCCTGGTGTGATCGCCAGGGCCTGGATCCCATCGAGACCAGACGCACACATCGCGCTGTACCTGCGCTGGATGCAGGAGGTGCGTCTTACCGCAGCCGCGAGCGCAGCTTGGCCGCCCGGGAGGGCATCCGAGACTCTGGGTAACCGTAGTCGCGCGGTGAGCACATGTCCTGATCTCAGGAGTAGCTCTGTCCCCGGGTTGTTGACGACGGCCTTCCGGGGAAGTCGGTACGAAAGAACTTTCGTAGACGATGTCGAAGGCGCAGGATGTCGTTCGACGTACGGGTGAGTCGACCACCGAGCAGCGGTGGGCACCGAAGCTGAGGAGTGGAGCCATGCCGCGGTTCATGGGATTCGTAAGGATGGAAGAGGGCATCGGCGCGCCACCGCAGGCCCTGTTCGAAGCGATGGACGCCTACATCAGTGAGCAGGCGCAGCAGGGTCACTTCCTCGACGGAGGCGGTCTGTTCGGCACCGAGGACGCCGTGAACTTCGTGGTCCGTAAGGGCGACACGACCCGGGTCGACGGTCCGTACGCCGAGGCCAAGGAGGTCGTCGGGGGGTGGGCCCTGCTTCAGTACGACAGCGTGGAGGCCGCGATCGCCGGGCAGCAGGAGTTCGCCGAGCTGCACGCCAAGTACTGGCCCGAGTGCGAGATGGTCGCCACCCTGCGCCAGATCTCGGAGGCTCCGGCCGAGGCGGCGGACGCCTGAGCCATCACTCGGATGCGCCCGTGCGGCCAGCCCTAGGCTGGCCGCATGGCGCAGACCACCGGCGAAGCGATCACCGCCGCCTGGCGTGAGGAGTCCGCGCGGCTGGTTGGCGCACTGACCCGGATGACCCGAGATCTCGAACTCGCCGAGGACCTGGCGCAGGACGCGCTGGTGACCGCGCTCGAGAGCTGGCCCGTCCGCGGCATTCCCGACAATCCCGGCGCCTGGCTCATGACGATCGGCAAGCGTCGCGCCGTCGAAAGCTTCCGGCGGGCCGAGAACCTGCGTCGCAAGACCGAGGAGCTCGGCCATGGCGTGAGCGAGGAGGACGGCATGCCCGACCTCACGACGCACGTGGACTTCATCGAGGACGATGTCCTGCGCCTGATCTTCCTGTCCTGTCACCCGCGGCTCACTGCGGAGTCCCGCGCCGCGCTGACCCTTCGCCTGGTCGCAGGATTGTCGACGGAAGAGATCGCTCGCGGCTTCCTGGTCGCCGAGACCGCGATGGGGCAGCGGATCTCCCGGGCCAAGAGGACGCTCAGCGAAGCCCGGGTCGACTTCGAGGTCCCCGTCGGTGCCGAGCGCAATGATCGGCTCGGGGATGTGATGGCCGTGGTCTACCTCATCTTCAACGAGGGCTACACGGCGACCGCGGGCGACAACTGGATGCGCCCCGAGTTGGCGTACGAGGCCATCCGGCTGGCCAGGACGCTCGCCGAGCTAATGCCGGCTGATCCGGAGATCCATGGGCTGCAGGCCTTGCTGGAGCTGCAGGCCTCGCGCGCCGCTGCCCGCGTCGACGCCGAGGGCCGTGCGGTCCTTCTCGATGACCAGGACCGCAGCTTGTGGGACGAGCTCCTGATCCGGCGTGGGCTGGCCGCGTTGGAGCGTGCGGAATTGTTGGCTGCACGTGGGAGGGCCGTCGGCCGGTACTTCCTGCAGGCGGCGATTGCGGCCAGGCATGCCGCTGCAGCGACACCCGAGGAAACCGACTGGCGTGCCATCGCGCAGTTGTACGACGTGCTCGCTGAGGCAGCACCCGGCCCAATCGTGGAGGTCAATCGTGCCGTCGCGCACGGCCGGGCCTTCGGCCCGGATTCAGGCCTCGCCGTCCTCGGTGGCCTGCCCGAGGGCGCGCTCGACGGGTCCCACCTCCTGCCCAGTGTCCGCGCCGACCTGCTCGCACGGACCGGCCGTCACGCCGACGCAGCCGTGTCCTTCCGCGAGGCAGCGTCGTTGACCGCCAACGAAAGCGAACAATCGTTGCTGCTGAGCCGCGCCGAGCGGTCCCAAGAGGCGGCTGACCGGCGAGGGTGACCCATTCCACTGCAAGGGTAGACGTGTCACTCCCGCGCATCCTCGAGGTGAGCCGCGGAACCAGTTCGTCCACAACCCGAGCAGGGCTCCCCGTGGCCCGCAACGGCCAGGCACCGCTGTCCCAGATCGCGAAGGACTTCGGTATCTCCGAAGGCTCGGCTGGCGAAACTGGATGAAGAAGGCCGACATCGAGGACGGTCATCGACGGCCAGCGCTGGTAGAACTTCTTCGCCGCGCCCGTCGCCTGACCGGCCGCGTAAAGTTGTCGTTGCGCTTCGTGAACGCGTCGCACTCATCCACCGCCGTCTCGTGGGCGGCCCGTTCCTCCTCGTCGCAGCCGACGAGTTCAGGTCGAGCTGAAGAGATCGGTGAAGCGCCCCAGGTTTGATGCCGCTCCTGTCTGCGTCCAGGCAGATGAGCACCATGCCCAAGAAGATCGATGACGAGCTCAAGGCTCGCGCTGTACGTCTGGTCCAGGACCACCGCGGTGAGTAATCCTCCCTGACGGCTGCGGCGGCGGTGATAGCCAAGCAGCTCGGGGTCGGCAAGGAGTCCGTGCGTCGCTGGGCCCTGCAGGCCGAGATCGATGGCGGCTAGCGCCAGGGCGCGACGAGTGAGGAGGTGGCTGAGGTCAAGGCGCTGAAGGCCGAGAACCGTCGGCTCCGCGAGGATGTTGAGATTCTCCGCGGGGCAACAACTGTCTTCGTTGATGAACTCAACCCCCGCAACCGTTGACTTTGTGATGACCGAGTCAAGTTAGAAAGCTTTCAGGCTCGGTTCCCCAGGGGGAACCGAGCCTGAATTTCGTAGCGGGGGCAGGATTTGAACCTGCGACCTCTGGGTTATGAGCCCAGCGAGCTACCGAGCTGCTCCACCCCGCGCTGCAGCGACAACCTTAGACCGCCGGGCCGCGCCGACTCAAATCGGCCCGGTCACGGCACCCGCGGCAGCAGGAACGACGTGCTCTGCGCCGGGCCGTCCCCCGCCCCGGCATCCTCCGCCGCCTGACCGATCAGCTCCGAGGCCCGCGAGACCAGGCTGCGGTACTGCTCGATCAGCCGCTGGTACTCCCCCAGGTCGCCGGCCGCCAGCGCCGCCTGCGCGTCGGCATAGACCCGGTCCGCCTGGGCCAGCAGCTCGAGCGCCCGGGCCGCCGCGTCCGGGTCGCCCTGCGACCCGTCGCCGTCACCCGGACCGCCGCCACCAGGACCGCCACCGTCCGGACCGCCACCCCCGGGACCGCCGCCACCGGGCCCACCGTTGCCGGACCCGTCCGGCTCCTGGGTCGAACCGCTGATCGGCTCGCCCAGCACGTCCTCGAGCGCCTCGTCCAGGTTCCGGCCGATCCCCACCTCCTGGCCGAAGCTGGCCACCACGTACTGCAGCAGCGGGAAGACGCCGGAGCCCTCCTCGGCCTGCCGCTGGGTGTAGATCGGCTGCACGTAGAGCAGCCCGCCGCCGGCCGGCAGGGTCAGCAGGTTCCCGTACATCACCGAGAAGTCCTCGTTCTGCCGGAACTCCAGCAGCGCGTCGGCGACCGCCGAGTCGTTCTGGAACTCGTTCGCGATCTGGCTCGGCCCGTCGATCCGGTCCGCCGGCGGGCGCAGCACGGTCAGCTGCCCGTAGTCCTCGTCCGACGCGACCGCGTTCACCGCGACGAAGGCGGCCAGGTTCTCCCGGCCCCGCGGGACGTAGACGCTGGTCAGCGAGAACGACGGCTCGGTCTCACTGGGCATCTGCACCGACAGGTAGTACGGCGGCTGCAGCGTCGTCCCGGTCGCGGCCGCGGACGGGTCGTCCGGCACCTCCCACCGGTCGGTGCCGCTGTAGAACGTGCCCGGGTCGGTGACGTGGTACTCGGTGAGGATCTCCCGCTGCACCTTGAACAGGTCCTCGGGGTAGCGCAGGTGGTCCAGCAGCGGCTCCGGCACGTCCTCGATCGGCGTCACCGTGTCCGGGAAGGCCGCCATCCAGGTCTGCAGCAGCGGGTCCTCGGTGTCCCACTCATAGAGCGTGACGTCGCCGCTGTAGGCGTCCACGGTCGCCTTCACCGAGTTCCGCATGTAGGTGACCTGGTCGCTCGGCAGCGTCGCCGTCCCGCCGCGCTGGGTCAGCGTGTCCGAGGTGGACTCCTCCAGGCTGACCCGCTCCGAGTTGGGATAGCTGTTGCTGGTCGTGTACGCGTCGACGATCCACAGCACCCGGTCGTCCACCACCGCGGGATAGGCGTTGCCGTCCACGGTCAGCCAGGGCGCCACCTTCTCCACCCGGTCGCGCGGGTCCCGGTCGTAGAGGATCTGCGACTCGGGGTTCACCCGGCCGGACAGCACCAGGTTCGGCTCGCCGAACTTCAGCGCGTACAGCGTCTTGTTGATGAACCCGCCGATCGGCACCCCGCCGTCGCCCTCGTAGGTGTTCAGCGTGGCCTGCGAGCTGCCCTCCGACGACGGCACGTCCACCTCGACCGGGTCGCCGTCGTCGCTGCCGACCACCGAGTACTCCGGCGTGTTCTCGCCGAAGTAGATCCGCTCCTCGTAGCCGCCGCTGGTGTCGGTCAGCGCGCCCTGCGGCGGGATCCGGCTCTCCGCCCACACCGGCTGGCCGTCGTTGCCGCGCCGGTCACCGTAGGCCGCGATCACCCCGAAGCCGTGGGTGTAGACGGTGTGGTCGTTCGCCCAGTTGCGCTGCGAGGCGTCCAGCCCGTCCAGGTTGATCTCCCGGGCGGCCACCACCACGTCCTCCGGCGCGGTCGCGTCCCCGAGCATGTAGCGGTCCACGTCCAGCGACGGCGGGACGCTGTAGAAGCCGCGCACCTGCTGCAGCTGCTCGAAGGCCTGCGACACCAGCGTCGGGTCGATCAGCCGGGTGTTCGGCAGCGCCGCCGACTCGCTGCCCAGGTCGTCCGCCGACACCGACGACGCGTCCGCCGCATAGTCGTCGACGATCTCGACCTCGGTGAGGTCGTAGCCGTTGCGGGTGGAGGTGATGTTGCGGTTGATGAACTCGCCCTCGCGGTCCGGCTCGGACGGGTTCACCTGGAACGACTGCATGATCGCCGGCCACACCCCGGACAGCAGGATGGACGACAGCACCAGCAGGCCGAGCCCGATCCCGGGCAGCAGCCAGGACCGCCGCCACGCGTTCACCAGCAGCAGCACGGCGCAGATCACCGCGATCACGATCAGGATGTTCTTCGCCGGGATCCGGGCGTTCGCGTCGGTGTACTGCACGCCGGTGAACAGCCCGCCGTCGCCCATCGCGAACCCGTACCGGTCCAGCCAGTACGCCCAGCCCTTCAGCAGCACGAACAGCCCGATCAGGATCGACAGGTGGGTCTGCGCGGCCCCGGTCAGCCGGTCGCTGCGCGCCTGCAGGTCGATCCCGCCGTAGAGGTAGTGGGTGGCGGCGGCGACCACGATGCTGACCGCCAGCAGCCCGAAGCCGAACGAGGTGGCGAACCGCAGCCACGGGTAGTCGAAGACGAAGAAGCCGAGGTCGGTGTTGGTGAAGTAGGTGTCGGACCGGCCGAAGTCGCGGCCGTGCCGCCAGAGCAGGAAGCTCTCCCACTGCCCGGCGCTGACGCTGCCGGCGACGACGCCGAGCAGCAGCCCGACCGCGATGACACTGCGGCTGCGCACCGGGTCGAGCGCGGAGCGGTAGCGGTCCAGCGAGTCGTTGCGCCGAGCCGCCTCCCGCACCAGCGGCCGGGACCGGTACGCCAGCACGATGTTGAGCGCCGCGGCGCCGCCGAGCAGCACCGCGCCGACGCTGAACAGCGCCACCCGGGTCAGCAGCACCTTGGTGAAGACCTGGGAGTAGTCGACCGAGGCGAACCACAGCCGGTCGGTCCACACGCCGGTGAAGATCGCCAGGACCAGCAGCAGCGCGCCCAGCGTGACCAGGGTCGGCAGCAGCACCGACCGCCGCCCGCTCGGCTCCGCCCGCGGCTGCGGCCGTGCCGAACCCCGGACCCATGCCGGCTCCCCGGTCGTCGCTCACGTTCCTCCTCCGTCGCCCACTCCGTTGCCCACTGCCATCGCCCAGCCCATCGCCCAGCGTGTCCGCGATCAGCGCCACCAGCCCCGGGACCAGGTCCGCGCCCTCCAGCAGGTCGCTGTCGGCGCGCCCCCGGATCCGGAGCGTGCAGTGCGCCCGACCGTCCCGCAGGGCCGCGGCGACGATGCGGACCTCGTGCCGGTCGGGATGATGAGAAGCGTACGTGCGCAGCTCGGTGGGGTCGTCCGGCAGCGCCTGCTCCGCCGACGGCGGCAGCACCACCCGCTCGACCGCGGCCGCGCAGCCGTCCACCGCCTCGGGCCACTCGATCCCGGCGAGGACCTCCTCCAGCGGCTGCTCGGCCGGCAGCGGGTCCTGCTCGACGGCGGTCAGCCCGTCCACCGGCCGGCCGTCCTCGTCGGTCCGGAGGTCCAGCCGGCCGGCCAGCTCGGGCTCCCGCTCGAGCAGCTGAGCGGTGTCGACCAGCGCGTAGAGCCGGGCCGGCTGGTCCCAGCCGCCGGTTGCGAGGGCGGCGTCGATCTCCAGCACCGCCCGGCGCAGCCCGGACTCGCTCACCCGCATGTCGCCACGTCCGCCTCCGGGTCGTCGGCCAGCGCCTCCAGGGCGTCCACCGCGCCGCCGAGGTCCTCGACCCGGACCAGCGTCAGCTCGCCGCCGTCCAGGTCCGCGCCGGCGGCTTCCGCGCAGTTGTCGGCCGGGACCAGGAACACCTCCGCGCCGGCATCGATCGCCCCCAGCAGCTTCTGCTGGACGCCGCCGATCGGTCCCACCGTCCCGTTGGCGAGGATCTCGCCGGTCCCGGCCACCGACCGGCCGCCGGTCAGGCTGCCCTCGGTCAGCTCGTCGTAGATGCCGAGGGCGAACACGGTGCCCGCGCTCGGGCCGCCGATGCTGCCGGGCAGGTTGATCTGCACCTCCAGCGGCAGCTCGTAGGTCAGCTGCAGCCGGATCCCGATCGTCGGGTAGTCCTCGCCGGTCTGCGGGTCCGGCTCGTCGCCCGGGACGGTCGGCAGCCGTACGGTCCGCTCGGAGTCGTTGCGCCGCACCACCAGCCCGACCTGGTCGCCCACCGCCCGGTCCCGGATCGCGCCGACGATGGCGCGGGCGGAGTTCAGCCGCTCCCCGTCCACCCCGACGATCACGTCGCCCGGCCGGAGCTCCCCCTTGGCCGGCGTGCCGTCGATCACCTGCAGCACCTGCACGTGCTCGGGCACCGGCTCGCCGAGCAGCCGGAGCGCGGCCGCCGCCGCCACCTCCTGCGAGGCCGCCATCTGGGTGGCCGACTCCTGCTCGGACTGCTCGGGCGACTCCTCCTCGGGATAGACCGCGTCCCGCGGCACCACCGCCTCGGCCGGCTCGAGCCAGGCCTGGAACGCCTCGCCGATCCCGATGGTCTCGTCCGGCGAGGTCACCGAGACCGTCGTCAGCCGCAGCGACCCGTCGGTCGGGTAGGTGCGCCGGCCCTCGATGCTGATCACCGGCGCCTTGCCCTGCCCCATCGCGAGCACGTCCCGGGTCGGGCCCGGGCGCATCGTGACGTACGGGACCGGCAGCAGGAACGCGACGCAGACCAGCGCGACCAGCAGCACCGCGGCCGTCGTCAGCGTGGCGGTGCGTCGGGTCACCCGCCTAGCCTCTCACCGGCGCACCGGCCGGCCGGCACCAGCCGTCCCGCACCCGGCGCGGGCACGCGGTCACTCGGTCGGCGGACCGGGCTGCGCGCCGACGCGGCCGGCGGCACGCGAGCGCCGGATGGCGACCCCGCCGACCCGGTCCGGCGGCGGCACGACGGCGCTGCGGTCGGCCCCGGGGACGGGCTTGGCCAGCGCGGCGCCGAGCCGCGCGCGGGCGGCCTCGTCGTCGCGCGGCGCGGACCGGCGCTCGACCTCCGCGTCCCGGCGGGCGCGGTGACCCGTCCAGGTCGCCCACCCCATCGCCAGCAGCGTGGCCAGCCCGGCGGGCACCAACCAGAGCAGTACCTCCACCCGGCCCAGGCTAGGCGGGTCGGCGGCCGGCGAGCCGCAGGACGCGCCCCGGACGGGCGAGTCACGGTCAGGGCGAGCCGACCCACTCCTCGTCACCGTCGGCGAAACGCTGGTGCTTCCAGATCGGCACCGTCTGCTTGAGCTCGTCGATCAGCTCCCGGCAGGCGGTGAACGCCTCCCCCCGGTGCCCGGTGGCCACCGCCACCACGACGGCGATGTCGCCGATCGCGAGCTCGCCCACCCGGTGCACCGCCACCACCGCCCGAGCCTCGTGCCGGGCGGCGACCCCGGCGGCCACCCGGCGCATCTGCTCGGTCGCCGACGGGTGCGCGGAGTAGCCGAGGCCCGCCACGTCCCGCCCGCCGTCGTGGTCGCGGACGGTCCCGACGAACAGGCAGATCCCACCGGCCCCGTCGGCGGCGACGGCGGCGTGCACCGCCCCGACGTCCAGCGGCTGGTCGCTGATCTCGACCAGTCGCACCGGGTCGGCGGCCTGCTCGGCGGCCTGGGTCATGCGCTGCAGCGTACGAGTACGTTGGAGGCATGGCCACGGACCCCGACCGTCCCGACGACGACCCGGCCGACGGCGGCCCGGACGACCCCTCCTCCGCCGGCTCGGACTCGAGCCCGGACAGCGGCTCGACCGGGGGTCCCGCGACCCCCGCCAACCCGCTGGAGGCGCTGCTCGGTGCCCTCGGCGGAACGCCGCCCGGGACCCCGGGCGGGCCCGGCGCGCTCGGCGGGGCCGGCGGGCCCGGCGGGCCCGGTGGCCTGGACCTGTCGGCGCTGTTCGCGCAGATGCAGCAGTGGCTGACCCCGCACGAGGGCGCGGTGAACTGGGACCTGGCCAAGAAGGTCGCCCGGCACGTCGTGGCCCAGCAGTCGGACCCGACGCCGACCGCGAACCAGCAGCAGGCGGTCCGGGACGCCGTCCGGCTCGCCGACCTGTGGCTGGACGGCGCGACCGACCTGCCCACGGGCGTCGCGGTCGCCGCCGCCTGGAGCCGCGCCGAGTGGGTGGAGAGCACCCAGCCCGAGTGGGCGACGGTGGTGGAGCCGGTCGCCGAGCACGTCGCCGCGGCGATGGGCGAGGCGATGCCCGCCGAGGTGCGGCAGATGGCCGGCCCGCTGATCGGGCTGCTGGCGCAGGCGGGCGGCGCGATGTTCGGCCAGCAGCTCGGCCAGGCGCTCGGCGCGCTGGCCGGCGAGGTGCTCAGCGGCACCGACATCGGGCTGCCGCTCGCGCCGGCCGGCACCGCGGCCGTCGTCCCGGCCAACGTCGCGGCCTTCGGCGAGGGGCTCGGGCTCGAGCAGCGCGACGTGCTGCTCTACGTCGCGTTGCGCGAGTGCGCGCACCACCGGCTGTTCGAGCACGTCCCCTGGCTGCGCGGTCACCTGTCCGGCGCGGTGAACGCGTACGCCCGCGGCACCCGGCTCGACGTCGCCGCGATCGAGGAGACCGTGCGCGGCATCGACCCCACCGACCCGGCCGCGCTGCAGTCCGCGCTGTCCGAGGGGCTGTTCGAGCCGCGCAGCACCCCGGAACAGGACGCCGCGCTGGACCGGCTGGAGACGTCGCTGGCCCTGGTCGAGGGGTGGGTGGACGAGGTGGTCGCCCAGGCGACGCACGAGCGGCTGCCGAGCGCGCCCGCCCTGCGCGAGGCGATGCGCCGCCGGCGGGCGTCCGGCGGCCCGGCCGAGCAGACCTTCGCCTCGCTGGTCGGGCTGGAGCTGCGCCCGCGGCGGCTGCGGGACGCCGCCACCTTGTGGAGCGCGCTGCGCGACCGCAGCGGCGCGGAGGCCCGGGACGCGCTGTGGCGACACCCGGACCTGCTGCCGTCGTCGGCCGACCTCGACGACCCGCTGGGCTTCGTCCAGGGTGAGCGCGCCGACGGGTCGACCGTCACCGCGGCGTCGGAGGAGGAGTTCGACGCCGCCCTGCGGGCGCTGCTGGACGACGACGCCGCCGGGCCGGATGAGCCCGGCCGCTGACGCCCGGGCCGTCCTGCGCGGCTGGCGGCCGCCGAGCACCCGTCAGGCCGGGCTGCGCGACGCGTTCGTCCGGCTGCTGGAGAGCCGGGACGACGCCACCAGCCGGGACTGCGTGCCCGACCACCTCACCGCCAGCGCGCTGGTGCTCAGCGCGGACGGCGAGCGCGTGCTGCTGACGCTGCACCGCCGGCTCGACCGCTGGCTGCAGACCGGCGGGCACTGCGAGCCGACCGACGCCTCGCTGGCCGCGGCGGCGCTGCGGGAGGCGACCGAGGAGAGCGGCATCGAGGGACTGCGGCTGGACCCGGAGCCGGTGCTGCTGGACCGGCACCGGGTGCCCTGCGGGCCGGTGCGTCCGGCCCACCACCTCGACGTCCAGTACGTCGCGACCGCCCCGGCCGGCGCGGTGCCGCGGGCCAGCGCCGAGTCGGCCGACCTGGCGTGGTTCGGCCATGCGGACCTCCCGACCACCGACGACTCCGTCCGTGCACTGGTCGCCGCCAGCCGCGCACGGCTCGGGCTCGGGCTCGGGGCTCAGGCGTCGGCGACGTGGGGCAGTCCGGCGGCGTCGGAGACCCCCTCCAGGTAGCCGCGGGCACGCTCGGTCCGCGGGTAGCGCTCGACCAGCGCCCAGAAGTCCGCCCCGTGCCCGGGCACCAGCAGGTGGCAGAGCTCGTGCATGAGCACGTAGTCGATCACCCACTGCGGCATCCCCTCCAGCCGCCGGGACAGCCGGATCGAGCCGTCGTCCAAGCTGCACGAGCCCCAGCGGGACTGCTGGTTGTCCACCCAGCGCACCGACGACGGCCGGACCGCTCCGTCCAGGAAGCGGCGGCTCAGGTCGGCGGCCCGGCGGTCGAGGGTGGCGTCGCTCGGCCGGCGCCGGCTCTCCCGCTTCTCCAGCCGGGCGAGCATCGCCTCCACCCACTCCCGCTCCTCGGCGGCGGTGAACCGGGCCGGCATCAGCACGATGACCGACTCGCCCTCGCGGTAGGCCGCCACGGTGCGGCGGCGGCGCTTGCTGCGCCGCACCTCCACCCGGGGAGGCTGCTGCGGGGACGATCTCAACTCCGGCACGACGGTCAAAATAGCCGCCGGATCCGACCGGCGGGCGCTGTTGCGCACGTTCGGCCGGAGGTGTCGCGACCGCGGCCGCGGCGGTCCGGCATGCACAGGTTTTCCACAGGTTGTCCCCAGGCTGCTCACGAGCTGCGTCGCACGCTGTCCACAGGCGGCCGACACGGTCCCGCCACGCCGGGCCGTGCACCCCCGTGTCGGCGGCCTTCGCCAGGGGCTGGATGAGTAGGGTGTTTCACGGTCCGAGGCAGCCGCCTCGGGCACCGGCGGGTTGCACAGCCACCCGCCGCGACGACCGAATGGCCCCGCCGGCCCCGCCGGCGCACGGCACGACATCAACGAGGAGGCCGTCATGGCGGAGACCTGGAGCGGTGAGTTCTACTGCGTCAAGTGCAAGGCCAAGCGTGAGGCGAGCGGCGAGGTGCGGGTGAACGACAAGGGCACCCGGATGGCCAAGGCCACCTGCCCGGTCTGCAACACGAACCTGAACCGCATCCTGGGCAAGGCCTGACCCCACCAGTCCCACCCCAGCAGGTGCCGGCGTCCGCCGGCCGCTGCTGGTGACGTCGCGGCCCCGGCCACCTCGGCCGGGGCCGCTGCACGCCGGTGCCTGCCGCCTGTGGACGGGCCCGCCAGAGCAGGTCGGAAAGCGGGCAGGCTGACGGCATGCGACCCGTCCTGCGACCCGGCACCCGGCTGCTGCGCCGCGACCGCGACCACCTGCAGCTGGGCGTCGAGCCCGGGCACGCCGTGGTGCTGCGCGACTCGAGCACCGTGCAGGCGTTGCTCCGCCAGCTGGACGGGGCGCAGGCGCGCGAGCAGCTGCTCGACCGGACCGACGACCCGCGCACCGCGGCGGAGACGCTGGACGCGCTGGTCGCCGCGGGCGCGGTGATCGACGCCGACGAGCTGCGGGCCACCCCGGCCTCCGACGAGCTCACCCACCTGCTGTGCGGCCGGGACTCGGCGACCGCGCAGCGGCTGGTCCGCACCCGCCGGGCCTCGACCGTCGCCCTGGCGGCCGCCGGCGCCGGACCGTCCGCCGTGGACGTCCTGACCCGGGCCGGCGCGCTGCTGACCGCCTCGGGGGTGGGCTGCCTGGTCACGGACACCGCCGTCGCCGACCGGATCCCGAGCGGCGGCTGGCGGCACGCCCTGCCCGGGCCGGGCACGGCGCCTGACGTCGTGCTGCTGGCCGGGTCGCCGGTGACCGGTCCCGCCGCCGAGTCCCTCGTCGCCGCCGGCACCGCACACCTGGCGCTGTCGCTGGTCGACGGCGTCGCGGTCGTCGGGCCGCTGGTCCGCCCCGGCCGCAGCGCCTGCGTCGGCTGCGTCGACCGAGCCCGGGCCATCCGGGACCCGGCCTGGCCGGCGCTGGTGCACCAGCTGCGCCCGCAGCCGGGGCCGGTGCCACCGTCCGACCTGCCCGGCCCGCGCTCGCGGGTGCTGGAGAGTGCCGCCGTGACCTGGGCGGTGCGCGACCTGCTGGCACACCTGGTCGGTGACCCCGTCCTCACTGACGGGGCCAGTCTGCGGATCGGCGCGGACCTCCTCGACCAGGTCCTGCACCGCTGGGAGTTGGACCCCGGATGCGCCTGCTGCCTGCTGTCGTGACCACGGCCCCGCACAATGGGCTCGTGGATCCCGTCACCGAGGCAGCCGACGAGCAGCAGACGAGCGGCGCAGGAGTGGGCAGCCGGCTCCCGCGCCGCGCGGCTGTCCGCACCGCCCGGCTCGCCAGCCTGCCGCTGGGCTACGCCGGTCGCGCCACGCTCGGACTCGGCAAGCGGCTCGCCGGTCGGCCCACCGAGGCGGTGCTGAGCGAGGTGCAGGTCCGCACCGCGGAGCAGCTGTTCAGCGTGCTCGGCGAGCTCAAGGGCGGCGCGATGAAGTTCGGCCAGGCGCTGTCGATCTTCGAGGCGGCGCTGCCGGACGAGCTGGCGGGGCCGTACCGCGCGACCCTCACCCGGCTGCAGGACGCCGCGCCGCCGATGGACGCGGCCCAGGTGCACGCCATGCTCGCGGCCGAGCTGGGGGCGGGCTGGCGGCGGCGGTTCGCGAGCTTCGACGACGACCCGGCTGCCGCGGCGTCGATCGGCCAGGTGCACCGCGCGGTGTGGAAGGACGGCCGCGAGGTCGCGGTCAAGGTGCAGTACCCGGGCGCCGGTGAGGCACTACGCGCCGACCTGCGCCAGATCGACCGGGCGGCCCGGCTGTTCGCCCGGCTGTTCCCGCACATCGACGTCCGGGCGCTGGTCAGGGAGCTGCAGGACCGGGTCGCCGAGGAGCTGGACTACCGGCTCGAGGCGGAGGCGCAGGCGACGTTCGCCGCGGAGTTCGCCGACGACGACGCGGTGCTGGTGCCGGAGGTGGTGCACTTCACCGAGCGGGTCCTGGTCACCGCCTGGATGGACAGCGTCGGCTCGCTGGCCCGGCTGGTCGCCGAGGGCGACGAGGCCGACCGGGACCACTACGGCGGCGCGTACGTGCGGTTCCTGTTCTCCGGGCCGCGCCGCACCGGGATGCTGCACGCCGACCCGCACCCGGGCAACTTCCGGATCCTCCCGGACGGGCGGCTCGGCGTCGTCGACTTCGGCGCGGTGGCGCGGCTCGGTGAGGGCGGGCTGCCGGTGGCCGCCGGCCGGCTGCTGCGACGCGCCGTCGAGGACGACTGGGACGCGGTGCTCGACGGGCTGCGGGACGAGGGGTTCGTCAAGCCGGGCGCCGACATCGACGTGCAGGTGCTCCGGGACTACCTCACGCCGTTCGTCGAGCCGGCGACGGTGCCGCGGTTCCGCTTCACCCGGGAGTGGCTGCGCCATCAGGCGGAGCGGTTCGACTCGCCGCGCAAGGAGGCGTTCGTCACCGCGACCCGGCTGAACCTGCCGCCGGGCTACCTGCTCATCCACCGGGTGTGGAGCGGCGGCATCGGGGTGCTGTGCCAGCTCGAGGCCGAGGCGGACTTCCGCAGCCTGCTGGACGAGGCGCTGCCCGGCTTCGCCGACTGAGCCCGGACCGCTCGGCGGGGCGTCGCGGCGGGTCACCACCAGGCGCTGTCCAGCTTGCCCTCGATGGCACGGACGTGCTCGCGCGCGCAGCGGTCGCAGTAGACCAGCTGCCGGTCGTTCTCGACCGAGGTGACCCAGGTCAGCGGCAGGGTCGGGCTCGGCGCGGTCACCCCGCACCACGCACAGGTCGGGACCGGCTGCTCCGCCACCTCCCCATCCTGCCCACCCCCGCCCACCCCTGCCCACCCCCGCCCACCCCTGGCCACGATCCGCGACTTCTGCAGCCCCCACCACGCCCACGATCCGCGACTTCTGCAGCCCCTCAACGCCCACGATCCGCGACTTTTGCATGCAAAAGTCGCGGATCGTGGGGGTTGGGGGTGGGGGGTGGGGGTTGGGGGTTGGGGGTCAGATCATCCGGGCCAGGTGCAGCCGGGCGCGCATCGCGTTGCGCTCCGCCCGGCGGGCCAGCCGGATCATCATGGCGAGCTCGCGCCCGCGGCGCTGCCGGGCCGAGGAGGCCAGCAGCGCCCGGCTATGCGCGCGAGCGAGTTCCTCGTACAACAGGTTCATCGCAAGTCTCCGGAGTTCGGGTTCTGGTCGGGTCACGGTCGGTCTCGTCGTCGGTCGGGGTGCGGCTAGCGTCAGGCAGCTACCGGATCGTTCTTGCGCGGCCGCCCGCGGGGCCGCTTGCGCGGGATGACCACGCCCTGGAGGAACAGCTGGCCACCCCACACGCCCCACGGCTCGCGCCGCTCCAGAGCACCGGCCAGGCAGGCCTCGCGCACCGGGCAGTCCAGGCAGAGGGCCTTCGCCAGCTCGACGTCCTGCGGGGTCTCCGCGAAGAACAACTCGGGGTCCTCCGAGCGGCAGGGCAGCCCGGTCTCGTCGACCCCGCCGACCACGACTGGCGCGAGCGGTTCGAGGACGCTGGTACTCATCGGTCACCTCCTTGTGACTGACTGATCGGGCGGAAGGGGGCGGAAGCCCCGGGAGCAACACGAAGGCCGCGGAATCCGGTGTGGATTCCGCGGCCTGGAGGGTGCCGATCTGCTGTTGAGGGCTAGATCGGCGGACTCCAGGCAGGAGAAGCCACGACAAACGCGTCCTGGGTGATCCGGGTGCGGTCGGCGGCCGGCAGGCCGGCGTCGAGGCCGGCTGCGACGACGGACGAGGACACACCGGTCCCCTGAACCGTTGCCGCGATGGGCGCGACGGCGCACCGCACGCTCGGTGCCTTCGGCATCCAGGGACGTGCAGCGACCGCAGGGGTCGCGGCGTACGTGCGAGTGATCATCGAAGGCACCTCCTCACCGGGTGAGCGCGGGCAGGCTGCTCGTGCAACCCGCCCGGGAAGCGTACGGCTCGCGGGGACGGCGCCGCAACGCATTTATCGCCGTGTCCCGAATACGGCCTTCGCGGGGCCGGTCAGCGCGGGCTCGACCCGGCCAGCATCTGCAGCAGGTCGGCGCCGTAGCGGTCGAGCTTGGTCTTGCCGACGCCGGGGATGCGGGCGAGGCCCGCGGAGTCGGTGGGCAGCTGCTCGGCCATCGCGACCAGGGTGGCGTCGGTGAGCACGCAGTACGCCGGCACCCCACGCTGCCCGGCCTGCTCCTTGCGCCACTCCCGCAACCTCTCGAACAGCGCCTCGTCGTAGGTGGCCGGGCAGTCGTCGCAGCGGCCGACGGTGGTCTGCCGGGCACCGTTCAGCGGCCGGTCGCAGCCCCGGCAGCGGCGGACCGTCCGCGGCCGCCGGCTGGTCCCGCCCCGGCCGCCGCGGGTGCCGGCCGCGCCGTCGTCCGCGCGGCTCACGATCCCGTCCAGGAACCGGGTCGGCCCCCGGCTCCCTCGCCCGCCCGGGGTGCGGCTGGCCGCCCACGACACCAGCAGCTCGCGGCGGGCGCGGGTCACCCCGACGTAGAACAGCCGGCGCTCCTCGGCCACCGCCGCCGCGTGCCGGCGTGCACGATCGGCATCGCCCCCTCGTGCATCCCCGCCAGCGCGACGACGGTCCACTCCAGCCCCTTGGCCGCGTGCAGCGTGGCCAGCGTGACGCCGTCGGCCACCGGCGCGTCCTGCAGCTCGGCCCGCCGGTCCAGCTCGGCCACCAGCGCGGTCAGGTCGGGCGCCGGCCCCGTCGCCGGCGCCGCTGACGGCGACGGCTCCGGATCAGCCTCCGGGTCAGCCTCCGAATCAGCCCTCGGGCCAGCCGCCTGCTGCGCGACCAGCTCCTCGGCGACGGAGACCAGCGCGTGCAGCGACTCCCACCGGTCCCGCTGCGCGCCGGTGCCCGCGGGTGCCTGCGGCGAGTGGTTCATCGTCGCCAGCACCGCGTGGGCCTGCCCCACCAGGCCCGGCTCGTCGGGCTCCGGCGCCGATCCCGACCGGGCGGCGCCCCGCAGCAGCGTGATCGCCTGCCGCACCTCCGGCCGGCCGAAGAACCGGTCCGCGCCGCGCAGCGTGTAGGCGACCCCGGCCGCGGACAGCGCGTCCTCGAACGCCCGGGTCTGCGCGTTGATGCGCACCAGCACCGCCATCTCGCGCAGCGGCGTGCCGGCGGCGTGCCGGCGGCGCAGCTCGGCGGCCACCCACTCCGCCTCGGCCACCTCGTCGGCATGCCCGCGGAACACCACCTCGGGGCCGGCGTCCTGCTGCGCCTGCAGCACCACGCCGGGCGCCGCGGTCGCTCCGGTGCCCGCGCCGCCGCGGGACACGGTGTTGGCCAGCCGCACCACCTGCGGGGTCGAGCGGTAGTTGCGCACCAGCTCCAGCCGCTTGGCCCGGGGGAACCGCCGGCCGAAGCCGGCCAGGTGCTCGGTGGACGCGCCGGCGAAGGTGTAGATGGTCTGCCAGGGGTCACCCACGACGCACACGTCGTCCCGGTCACCCAGCCAGCGCTGCAACAATCCCACCTGGACCGGGCTGACGTCCTGGTACTCGTCGACGACGAACCAGCGGTACTGCCGGCGGATCTCGGCCGCCACCCGCGGGGCCTCGTCGAGCAGCGCCACCGCCACCAGCAGCAGGTCCTCCATGTCCAGCCGGCCGCGCTCGAGCTTGACCTCCTCGTAGGCGGCGAACACCCGCTGCGCCGTGTCGAGGTCGACGTTGCCCACCGCGCGCCCGTGCGCCGCGGCGCGAGCGGCG
Source organism: uncultured Actinomycetota bacterium (assembly GCA_963695375.1). Taxonomy (GTDB): domain Bacteria; phylum Actinomycetota; class Actinomycetes; order Propionibacteriales; family Nocardioidaceae; genus JACCVL01. The sequence continues at coordinate 219,573 of OY968767.1, forward strand.
TAGTCCGCCGGCCGGACGTTGCTGACCTTGGCCCACTCCACCTCCGCGGCGAGGTCGCGCAGCAGCGCCGGCTCCGTGGTCAGCGCGCAGCGGCGGGCCGCCTCGGCCACGAACGGCAGCTTGGACACCGCCAGCTCGGGCAGCTCGCCGCCGTAGACCCGCGGCCAGAAGTACCGGGCCTGCCGCAGCGCCGCGGAGTGGAACGTCCGGGCCTGGACGCCCGCTGCGCCGAGCGCCCCCAGCCGGGAGCGCATCTCCCCCGCCGCCCGGGTGGTGAAGGTGACCGCGAGCACCTCCTGCGGGCGGTACGCCCCGGTGGCCACGCCGTAGGCGATCCGGTGCGTGATGGCGCGAGTCTTGCCGGTCCCGGCGCCGGCGACCACGCAGACCGGTCCGGTGAGGGTGGTGGCGACCTCGCGCTGCTCGGGGTCGAGCGCGGTCAGCAGGCTGTCGGCGGGAGACACGACCGGGCACGCTCCTGGAGGCGGGGAGGCGGCGGGGACGAAAGTGGCGGAATAGGACAGGCTCCGCGACGGTTGTCAGGACCGGACCACTGTAGGACCCCGAAGGGACACCGATGACCCGCTCGCTGACGATGTACTCCACGCCGTGGTGCGGCTACTGCCACCGGCTCGGCAGCCAGCTCGGGCGCGCCGGCATCGCCTTCGACGTGGTCGACATCGAGCAGGACCCGACCGGCGCCGACGTGGTCGCCCGCGTCAACAACGGCAACCTCACCGTCCCGACGCTGGTCTTCTCGGACGGGACCGCGCTGACCAACCCGTCGGTCTCCCGGGTGCAGCAACAGCTCGCGCTCTCCGCCTGACCCGGCCGGGCCGACCTGCCCGGGCTGGCTCGCCCCCGGCGGGCTCACCACCGTCCCGGGAGCTCCCGCCCGTGCCAGCGGGTGACCAGCCAGCGGGAGATGGAGAACTCGCCCGGCAGCAGCATGGTGCCCGCCTCCGCGGCCGCCGTCAGGTCGTCCCGGCTGAACCAGCGCGCCTCGGTCACCTCGTCGCCGTCCACCCTGATCGCGGTCGACTCGGCCCGGCCGAAGAAGCCGAGCATCAGGCTGGAGGGGAACGGCCACGGCTGGCTGGCCGCATAGCTGACCGGCCCGACCCGCACGCCGACCTCCTCGGCGACCTCCCGACGGACGGCGTCCTCCAGGGACTCGCCCGGCTCCACGAAGCCGGCCAGCGTCGAGTAGCGCCCGTCCGGCCAGCCCGGGGCATGGCCCAGCAGCGCCCGGTCCTGGTCGTCGGTGATCAGCATGATGACGGCCGGGTCGGTACGCGGGAAGTGCATCGCCTGGCAGCGCGGGCAGCGGCGCACGTGACCGGCCTCGGCCGGCCCGGTGACCGCTCCGCACTGGGCGCAGTGCCGGTGCGTGCGGTGCCAGTTCGCCAGCCCGAGCGCCTGCACCATCAGGCCGCCCTCCAGGTCGTCCAGCCCCGGCGCCACCGCACGGACCGGCCGGGGCCGCAGCCGCTCCGGCACCGCCGGCAGCGACAGCGCCAGCACCGGCCCGCCCGGGCCGCTGCCGAGCAGCATCCGCTCGACGGCCTCGCCGTCGGGACCCGCCACCGCCAGCTCGGTCGCGAGGGCCTCAGCGTCAGGCACCGTCAGCCACCGCAGTCCCTGCCGCTCACCCCGCGTCGCGACCACCCCGTCGCCGACCACCAGCACGCGGGTGCGCGGATCGGCCGCCTCCCGGTCCCACCAGTGCGGGTCCGCGCGGTCGGCCGTGCGCCGGTCGTACGCGGAGGCGGCGAACGGGAGCCGGCGCGGCTCCTCCCGGTCGCCGAGCTGGTCGGTCGGGTGCATGTCGACGGAGTCGGGCGGGACCACGCGGTGACCCTACGGCGCCCGGCCGCCCGCCGAGCACCGAGCGGTCGCGGCTAGCCTCCGGGCTCATGAGCATCCACATCGCCGCCGAGCCCGGTCAGATCGCGCCCCGGGTGCTGTTCCCGGGGGACCCGCTGCGCGCCCAGTGGATCGCGGACACGGTGCTCGAGGACGTCACCTGCTACTCGCGGGTCCGCAACATGCTGGGCTTCACCGGGACCTACCGCGGCGAGCAGGTCAGCGTGCAGGGCTCGGGGATGGGCCAGCCGTCGATGGCGATCTACGCCAACGAGCTGTTCCGCGACTACGGCGTTCAGCAGCTGGTGCGCGTCGGGTCCTGCGGCGCGCTCACCGAGTCGCTCAAGGTCCGCGACGTGGTGCTGGCGATCAGCGCCGCGACCGACTCCGCGATGAACCGGCACCGTTTCCACGGCTACGACTACTCCGCGACCGCCGACTTCGCGCTGCTCAGGACGGCGTACGACGCCGTGCTGGCCCGCGGCGGTGACCCGGTCGTCGGCCAGGTGTTCACCTCGGACTCGTTCTACTCCCCACGGCCGGAGCTCACCGAGCACCTGGTCCGGCACGGCGTCGTCGCGGTGGAGATGGAGGCCAGCGCGCTCTACACGCTGGCCGCCGGCTACGGCCGGCGGGCGCTGGCGCTGTGCACGGTGTCGGACCACATCGTCACCGGCGAGGAGACCAGCGCCCAGGAGCGGGAGCAGACCTTCGGCGAGATGGTCGAGCTGGCGCTCGAGGCGATGCTCGCGGTGCCGGTCGACCCGTCGACGCAGGGCTGACCTCAGGCCAGCTGGCCGAACAGCTCGGCCTCGAGCTGCCCGCGGTCCGGCAGGGCGTCCGGCCGCACCACCCGCCCCGTCCGCACGTAGCAGAACGCCGCCCCGACCTGCTCCAACGCGACGCCCTGCAGCTCCGCCCAGGCGAGTCGGTAGAGAGCCAGCTGGGTCGGGTCGGCGTCCTCGTGCCGGCTGGTCTTCCAGTCGACCACGTCGAACCCGCCGTCCGGCCGGACGAAGACGGCGTCGATCCGCCCGACGACGACGTGGCCGCCGAGGACGAGCTGGAACGGCGCCTCCAGGGCGGCGGGCACCCGGTCGGCGAACGGGCCGCGGCGGAACGCGTCGACCAGCGAGCGGAGGTCGGCCTCGTCGTCGATGTCGGCGTCCGCCCGGCCGGGCAGCTCGTCGGCGTCGATCAGCTGCTGCTGCCCGAACGACGCCTCCACCCAGGCGTGGAAGCGGGTGCCGAGCCGGGCCGCCGCTGACGGCCGCCGCGGCATCGGCCGGGCCAGCTCGGCGGCCAGCCGCTCCGGCTCGGCGCCCAGCCGCAGCGCCCGGGTCGCCGACAGCGTCGCCGGCAGGTCGACCACCGGCGAGGCGTCCGCGCGGCGCTGGGCCTCGGCCAGCAGGGTCTCCAGCTCCGCGTCGATGACGGCGAGCTCGTCCGACACCGCCGCCGACACCGCCGCCGGGACGCCCTCCGCTGCGTCGACGCCGTCGGCCAGCGCCTGTCGGACGTCGGCGGCGACCGCCCGACGGCGGGCGATCCGGTCGGTGTCCAGCGAGCCGGGGAAGGCCACGTCCTGCCGGCGGTCGACCATCGGGTTGGTGGCCCCGTCGACCGGGCCGGGAGCCCAGCGGCTGGCCACATCGGGCGCGTCGGCCGCGTCGGCCGCGTCGGCCGCGTCGGTGGCTGCTGGATCCGCCGTCCCGCCGTCGGCGACGGCGGCGTGGGCGCGGAGCGCCTCGAGGTACGGCGACGGACCGCGCGGCTTCTGCTGGGTGCGTCCCCACCAGTGCCCGCTGGCCAGCACCAGCTCCTTGGCCCGGGTCACGGCGACGTAGCCGAGCCGCCGCTCCTCCAGCGCCTGCTGCCGCCGGCAGTCCCGGCGGTAGGCGTCCCGGTCGGCCTTGCTCCACGAGGCCTGCCGGGGCAGTGCGTCCCGGTCGCCGCGCAGCGGCACCGGCACCACGGCGGCGTTCCGCTCCCACCGCGGCCGCGGCTGCTCGGAGGGGAACACCTTGCTGCTGAGGAACGGCAGCAGCACCGCTCGCCACTCCAGCCCCTTGGCCGAGTGCACGGTCAGCAGCTTCACCGAGTCGTCGCCGCCCGGCTCGGCGACCTCCATCCCCCGGTCGTGCTCGAGCTCGGCGTCGAGGTAGGCGAGCAGCCCGAACAGGCCGGCCGTCGGGTCGGTGCCGGCGAAGTCGCCGACGGCGTCGACGAACAGGGCCAGGTTGTCGCGGGCGAGCTGCGCCTGCGGGCCCCCGTCGGCGGCCAGCTCGACGTCGATGCCGAGCACCTCCACGACCCGGCGGACCAGGTCCACCAGCGGATCCCCGGCGGCCCGTCGCAGAGCCGTCAGCTCGGCCGAGAGAGCGGTGAAGCGGGTGCGTGCCGCTGCGGAGTAGTCGGCGGCGCCCGGGTGGTCCAGCGCGTCGGACAGCGACACCACCTCGGTGCTGTCCACCCCGGTGACGGCCAGGTCGAGTCGGCTCTGCAGGTCGCCGGCGGCGGACCGGTCGGCGGCCGCCAGCAGGCGGGCCCGAGCACCGAGCAGCGCGAGGTCGCGGGGGCCGACCCGCCAGCGCGGGCCGGCGAGCAGCCGCAGCAGGGCGGCATTGGCGGTCAGCGACGAGATGCACCGCAGCGTCGCGACCACGTCGGCCACCTCGGGAGTGGTGAGCAACCCGGACAGGCCCACCACCTCGACCGGGACGCCACGACTCCGCAGCCCGGCGGCCAGCGCGGCGCGCTCGTTGCCGTCGCGCACCAGGATCGCGATGTCGGACCACCCGGACGTGCCCGGCTCCCGCGCGAAGCTGGCGCCCAGCCGCTCGACGTCGTCGACGACGGCCGCCACCTCGTCGGCCACCGTCTCGTGCAGCGCCACCCGGATCCGGCCCGCGCCGGCCTCGGCGCGCGGGACCAGCGGCTCCACCCCGGCATGCAGCGCGTACAGCTCCTCGGCGACGTCGTTGGCCGCGGCCAGCACGTCCCGAGCACAGCGCCGGTTGACCGACAGGGTGAGCCGCGGCGCCGGCGTCCCGTCCGAGCGCGGGAAGTGCGCACCGAAGCCGTCGATGTTGTCCACCGACGCACCGCGCCAGCCGTAGATCGCCTGGCACGGGTCGCCGACCGCGGTGACCGGGTGTCCCCGGCCGGTGGCCGCGGTGGGACCGCTGAACAACCCCTGCAACATCCGGCGCTGGGAGACCGACGTGTCCTGGTACTCGTCGAGCAGCACCACCCGGTAGCGACCCCGCTCGAGCTCGCCCACCGCGGCCGAGGCCTCCGCCAGCCGGGCCGCGCGGCCCATCTGGTCGGCGAACTCGGTGACCCCGGCGTCGGCCTTCGCGTCCCGGTAGGCGGCGACCAGATCGAGCAGCTCGTCGCGCACCTTGGTGGCGGTCACCGCGTCCTTCACCTCGGCGATCTGCGGCTCCTCGGCGAGCCGGTCCCGCAGGTCGGCGTCGAAGCGGCGCACCTCGTCCAGCTCGACCAGGTGGTCGGAGAGCTCGTTGTCGAGCCTGATCACCTGTCCGATCAGCGTGGGCAGGGAGATCGACAGGTGCTCGCGGACGCCGGAGAACGACGCGATGGCGCGCGCGGCGAGCTGGTAGCGGCTGGCATCGGCGACCACCCGCAGGTCGGGTTCGAAGCCCAGCCGGAGGCCGTGCTCGACGAGCAGTCCGCCGGCGTAGGCGTGGTAGGTCGAGACGACCGGCTCTCCCAGCTGTTCGAGCACGTACGGCTGGCCGGACCGGGCCGCGAGCGCCTGCAGCCGGGAGCGGACGCCGGACGCCAGCTCGGCGGCCGCCTTGGTCGTGAACGTCAGTCCGAGCACCTCGGCGGGCTGGACCTGGCCGGTGCCGACCAGCCACACCACCCGCGCGGCCATCACCGTGGTCTTGCCGGATCCGGCGCCGGCGACGATCACGCCCGGCTCGAGCGGGGCGGTGATCGCCGCCCGCTGCTCGGCGCTGAACGGGATGTCCAGCAGCCGGCCGAGGTCGCGGACGTCGGAGAGCACGCCGAGCGAGGGGCCGGCGGTCATCGGTCCGGCTCCTCGGGGAGCTCGGGTCCGGCCGACCCGGAGGGATCGCCGAGCAGGGTCTGCCCGGCCGGCTGCGCCGGGCACACCGGCTGGAAGTCGCACCACCCGCAGGCGGGGCCGACCCGGGCCGCGAACCGCTCGCCGCGCAGCGCGTCGACGGCCGCGGCGACCTGGGAGCCGGCGGCGAGCGGCGCCTGCGGGCTGTCCGGCGGCTGGTGCTGCACCTTGATCCCGCGGACGAGCCCTTTGCGCAGCTGCACCAGCTCGGCACCACCCGGCTGCACCCTGGTGCCCGCCACCTCGTCGGCGGCGCCGGCCGCGACCGCCAGCTGGTAGACGCCGAGCTGGGCGTCCCGCCGGACCGCGGCGTCGGTCGGCAGCGACCTGCCGGTCTTGAGGTCCACCACCACGACCCGCCCGTCGGCATCGAGCTCCACCCGGTCCATCGAGCCGCGCAGCCGAGCGGCGTCGGCCCCGACGGGCACCGTGACCTCGAAGGCGAGCTCGGCAGCCAGCGGCCGGCGACCCCGCTCGGGGTCGTCGTGCCAGCGAAGGAACCGGTCGAGCGCGTTCACCGCTTCCTGGCGCTCGGCGTCACTCGCCCACGAGACCGGGAACTGCAGCTGCCCCCAGACCCGGTCGAGCTCCTTGAGCAACGCGTCGGCGTCGGCCGCCACCTCGCCGTCGAGGACGGCCGCGGCCAGCGCGTGCACGATGCTGCCGAACCCCTGGGCGCTGGTGCTCGGGGAGCCGCCGCCGGCCTCCCGGGAGAGGAACCAGCGCAGGGCACACTCCTCGATGCCGCGCACGGCGCTGCCGGACAGGGCGACCGGCTCCGCCGCGGCGCGGACCGGGACCGCCGCGGCCGAGACCTCGCGCAACCCCCACCACGCGTCGGGGTCGGCCGCCGGCAGTGCGCCGGAGGCGGCCAGCCGCGCGATCCGACGCGCCAGGGCGGCCCGCTCCGCCGGGTCGTCGCTGGCCTCCGCCCGGGCGCGCAGCTCGCCGAGCAGGCCGCGCAGTGACAGCGCCCGGCCGGGGCGCCCCTCGACCGGGCCCACCGGGACGTCGAGCTCGTGCAGCAGCCGCGACGGCTGGTCGCCGCCGTCCCGGGCGCCGCGCACCGCGGTCACCACCAGCCGTTCCTGAGCCCGGGTGACGGCGACATAGAACAGCCGGCGCTCCTCGGCGATCAGCTCCGCGGCGCTCGGCAGCGCCGGCAGCTCGCCGTCGGGTCCGAGCAGGTCGGTGGCGAGCAGCGAGCCGCGCCGGCGCAGCGCCGGCCAGCCGCCCTCCTGAACCCCGGCCACGACCACCAGCCGCCACTCCAGCCCCTTGGAGCGGTGCGCGGTCAGCAGCCGCACGCCAACGCCGCGGACGCCGCGCTCGGCCAGGGTGTCGGCCGGGATCTGCTGGGCCTCCACCTCGTCGAGGAACGCGCCGACGCCGCGCCGCTGCTGGCGGCCCTGCGCCCGCGCTGCCAGGTCGAACAGAGCGCACACCGCGTCCAGGTCTCGGCCGGCCGCCCGGCCCGCGCTGCCGCTCCGGGCGCTGGTCCGGTGCAGCTCGGCCGGCCAGCCGGTGCCGTCCCACAGCGTCCACAGGCACTCCTCCACCGAGGTGCCGGCCCGCAGCTGGTCGGCGACCCGGGCCAGCAGCCGGGCCGCACGCTGCGCGCGAGCCGCGTCCGGACCGGCCAGGTCGGCGAGCCGGTCCGGCTCGGCGACGGCGTCGGCCAGCAGCCGGGCGGACGGCAGCGCCGGACGCACCCCGGCGTGGTCGGCCCGGTCGCGTTCCCGCAGGGCGCGCGCCAGCCGCCGGACGCCGGCCGGACCCAGCTGGCCGACCGGCGAGGTGAGCAGCGCCTCCACCTCGTCCGGGCGGAGCACCGACGCGTCCGGCGGCTCGCGGTCGGGACCCGACCGGGCGAGCGCGTCGGCTGCCCGCAGCGCCCGCACCAGCACCTGGACGGCCGGCTGGGCCCGCAGCGGCAGCTCGTCCCCGGCGACCTCGACCGGCACTCCCGCGGCGGTCAGCGCGCGGTGCAGCCGGGGGATCGACTGGACGCCGGAGCGGACCAGCACCGCCATCTGCGACCACGGCAGCCCGTCGTCGAGGTGTGACCGGCGCAGCAGCTCGGCGATGCTCTCCGCCTCCGCGGCCGGGGACACGAACGTGCGCACGTCGACTCGCCCGGCACCGTGCTCGGTCGCCCCGCTGCGCAGGTCGCGGAACGCCCGGAACGTCTCGTGGTCCAGTCGCCCCGGGACCGGCAGCCGAGCGGCGACCGCGCGCGACGCCGCGAGCAGCCCCGGCCCCGAGCGGCGGGCGGTGCGCAGCGCGAGCATCGGCGCGCGCTCACCGGCGGCGGTGCGGAACCGGTCCGGGAAGTCGAGCAGTCCGCGCAGGTCGGATCCGCGGAAGCCGTAGATCGACTGGTCGGGGTCACCGACCACGAGCAGGTCGCGACCGTCCCCGGCGAGCGCCTCCAGCAGCGCCACCTGGGCGGGGTCGGTGTCCTGGTACTCGTCGACCACGACGAAGCCCAGCTCCCGGCGCAGCGTGGCCCGGTGCGCCGGGTCGGACGCGATCACCGTGGCCCGATGCACCAGCTCGGTGTAGTCGAGCACGCCCAGCCCGTCGAGCACCTCCAGGCTCTCCCCCAGGAACTGGCCGGCGGCGACCCACTCCGGCCGCCGGTGCGCCAGCCCGGCCGCGGTGACGTCGTCCGGGTCGAGCCGCAGCGCCCGGGACCGGGCCAGCAGCCCGCGCAGCTCGCCGGCCAGGCCGCGGGTGGACAGCGCCGGCCGCACCGAGTCCGGCCAGTGCACCCGGCCGGTCTCGACGCTGCCCTGCAGCAGCTCCCGCAGCCGCACGTCGTGCTCCGGTGCCGACAGCAGGGCCGGCGGCTGCGCGTACAGCTCCGGATCGGCGAACCGGCGCACCAGCGCGTAGCAGAACGAGTGGAACGTGCTCGCGGTCGCGCCGGCGGTGGTGCGGGCGAGCCGGGCGGAGATCCGGGTCCGCAGCTCGTCGGCCGCCTTGCGGCTGAAGGTGAGCACCAGCACCTGCTCCGGGGCGAGCCCGCGGCGGTCCACCCGGTCGACCACGGCCTCCACCAGCGTGGTCGTCTTGCCGGTGCCGGGACCGGCCAGGACGAGGACGGGACCGCCGGGGTGGTCGACGACGGCCTGCTGGTCGCGGTCGAGCGCCGGCGCGGCGGCGCGCGCCCTCGGGCGGGCACGCAGTCGGGGCGGGGGCACGAGCGGCACTACAGCAGACGACGCCGACAGCCCCGCCGGGAACCCGTTCGGCGGGGCTGTCGGTGCCACGCTGAGACCGCGCGGAACGGCGCGGAACGGCGCGGAGCAGGTCCGGTCAGACGACCGGCGAGAACGGCTCGGTGCCGGGGACCAGCGCCATGCCGGTCATCCCGCCCGGGCTGCGTGCGTACGACAGCTCGCGGGACAGGTCGCCGACGCCGTTGGATCCGGCCAGCGGTGCGATGGCGACGGTGGACAGCGTGCCCACGGCCTGGCCGGCGCTGCTGAGGAACCCGCTGCCGGAGTCACCGGGGATCCCCGGGGTGACGGTGTAGACGGTGTGGCTCCAGCCGCCCCCGGTGTCGCCGAGGCTGACGCCACGCTTGGGCGACAGCGGCTCGGCCCCGCCGCGCAGCGAGGAGTTGCCGTAGCTGTAGACGTCCTCGCCGGTGGTCGTGCCGTTGCCGTCGACGCCGGTGGGCCCGCCCCAGAACGGGACGCTCGGGTTCACCTTGGCCACGTCGGCGGCGTCCACCCGGACCAGCGCGAAGTCGTTGTACTCGCAGGCGTTCTGGTTGGTCTCGTTCACCTGCTGCATGGTCAGCCAGGAGCTGTAGACGAGCGTGCCGCTGCCGACCCTGGTGCCGCCGCCGACCAGGGTGCCGCCCTCGACGAAGTCGACCTCGGTGCCGAGCGGGAGCGAGCCCGCGTCACAGCCGTTGGTGTCGGTGGCGGCGCCGGTGCCGGCACAGTGCGCGGCGTAGCCGACGTAGGTCGCCGCGCCGTCCTCGAAGACGAAGTTGGCGGTGCACTGGGCACCGTCGGTGTACATCATCGTGCCGGGGTGGATCGTCGCGGTCTCCGCCGGCGCCCAGGTGGGAGCGCTCGGGGTGACGACGGCGGCGGCCGGGGCCTGCGCGGTGTACGCGGCCACGGCCAGCAGGCCGATCGCGACGGCGATGAGCCGGTGGACGGGGGTACGTCGGGGCATGCCGGTCCTCTCCTGGGGGGCGGTCTTACACCGTCCTGCCCAACGACAGCGTCACTGAAACGTCACGCGGAGTGACGTTCAGCCGCCGGCCGGCAGCCACACCGCGCGGCGGACGTCGACGCCGAGCGGCCCGCCGCTGGCGTCCAGCCGCAGCGGGGTGCGCTCGGCCCGGTAGTGCGCGAGGGCGTCGCGGCGATGCGACGGCGGCAGGCTGCCGTCGGCGCGGACCACCCGCCACCACGGCACGCCGCCGCCGTGCCTGGCCAGCACGGTGCCGACCCATCGCGGCCCGCCGTAGCCGACCGCGTCGGCGACCAGCCCGTACGTCGTGACCTGACCCGGCGGGACGCGCTCGACCAGGGCGAGCACCTGCTCGACGAGTCGCTCCCGGTCGACCTCGGTGGCGGGCACCGGCTCAGCCTGGCAGCCGGCCGGTCCGGTCAGTACGCGGGCTGCGAGGGGTCGATCTGGTTCACCCAGGCGACCACGCCGCCGCCGACGTGCACCGCGTCGGCGAAGCCGGCGCCCTTGAGCACGGCCAAGGCCTCCGCGGACCGCGCGCCGGACTTGCAGTGCAGGACGACCGGCTTGTCCTGGGAGAGCTTGCCGAGGGCCTCACCGGAGAGGAACTCGCCCTTGGGGATCAGCACCGAGCCGGGGATCTTGTTGATCTCGTACTCGTTCGGCTCCCGCACGTCGACGAGGGTGAAGTCGCGGCTGCCCTCGTCCCGCTCCTTGAGCATGGCGGCCAGCTGGGTGACCGAGATCGTGGAGCCGGCGGCCGCCTCGGCCGCGTCGTCGCTGATCGCCCCACAGAACGTCTCGTAGTCGATCAGCTCGGTGACGGTCGGGTTCTCGCCGCAGACCGCGCAGTCCGGGTCCTTGCGGACGGTCAGCTTGCGGTAGTCCATCTCCAGGGCGTCGTAGACGACGAGCTTGCCGAGCAGCGGTGTCCCGATGCCGGTCAGCAGCTTGATCGCCTCGTTGACCTGGATCGAGCCGACCGACGCGCACAGCACCCCGAGCACGCCGCCCTCGGCGCAGGACGGCACCATCCCCGGCGGCGGCGGCTCCGGGTAGAGGCAGCGGTAGCACGGGCCGTGCTCGGCCCAGAACACCGACGCCTGCCCGTCGAAGCGGAAGATCGAGCCCCACACGTACGGCTTGCCGAGGAACACCGCGGCGTCGTTGACCATGTAGCGGGTGGCGAAGTTGTCGGTGCCGTCGACGATCAGGTCGTACTGCTCGAAGATGCCCAGCACGTTGTCGTTGTCGAGGCGCTCGGCGTGCACGTTGACCTGCACGTACGGGTTCACCTCGGCCACGCTGTCCTTGGCCGACTCGGCCTTGGGACGGCCGATGTCGCTCTGCCCGTGGATGACCTGGCGCTGCAGGTTGGACTCGTCCACCTCGTCGAACTCGACGATGCCGAGCGTTCCCACGCCGGCCGCGGCGAGATAGAGCAGGGCCGGGCTGCCGAGCCCGCCGGCGCCGATGACCAGCACCTTCGCGTTCTTCAGCCGCTTCTGCCCGGCCATGCCCACGTCCGGGATGATCAGGTGCCGGCTGTAGCGCCGGACCTCGTCGATGCTGAGCTCGTCGGCGGGGTCGACGAGCGGCGGCAGGGTGGGCGGGGCAACGGTGCTCGGCACGGGTGGTCCTCTCTGGCATGCGGCTGTCCGCGTCCTGGGTCCGGACGTCGGGGAGAACGACAGCCGGCCCGCGGGTGTTCCCCTAGGATCGCCGCGAACCGGACAGCCCGTGTCGCCGTCTTGGTCCGTGAAAGGGGTCGCCCGTGCGCCACTCGCCCGCGACCCCGGCACGCCGGGGCCGGATGCCCCGCGACGCGCGTCGGGTGCAGCTGCTGGCGGCCGCGCTCGAGGTGTTCGTGGCCCAGGGCTACCACGCCGCGGCGATGGACGACATCGCCGAACGCGCCGGCGTCTCCAAGCCGGTGCTGTACCAGCACTTCCCGGGCAAGCTCGACCTCTACCTGGCGCTGCTGGACGCCTCCTGCACGGCCATCGTGGAGGCGATGCGGTCGGCGCTGGCGGCGACCGCGGACAACAAGGAGCGGGTGGCGGCGACGATGGCCGCCTTCTACACCTACGTGGGCGACGACAAGGCCGCCTTCCGGCTGGTCTTCGAGTCCGACCTGACCAGTGAGCCGGCGGTCCGAGAGCGGGTGGACCGGGTCACCACCGACTCCGCGGAGCTGATCACCGCGCTGATCCGCGAGGACACCGGGCTGCCGGACGCGCAGGCCGGGCTGCTCGCCGTGAGCCTGGTCGGGATGGCCCAGGTCAGCGCGCGCTACTGGCTGGCCGGTGACATCGACGTGGGGCAGGAGGAGGCGGTCGCGCTGGTGTCGACGCTCGCCTGGCGCGGCATCAGCGGCTATCCGCGGACCGAGCCGGCCGACGCGGCGACCGACTGACCGGAGCGGCTGGCTACAGTCGATGCCGACCCGGGCCGACGAGGACCCGGCCCGCGAGCAGGAGGCACCGTGGAGGTCAGGATCGCCGTGCAGCACACCAGCCGGGAGCTGGTGCTCGAGTCGGCGCAGACCGGCGACGAGATCACGGCCGCGGTGCAGCAGGCACTGACCGGCGACGAGGGTGTGCTGGTGCTGCTCGACGAGCGCGGGCGCAAGGTGATCGTCCCCGCCGACCGGCTGGCCTTCGTCGACATCGGCGAGGAGTCCGCGCGCAAGGTCGGCTTCGGCAGCCGCTGAGCACCGGCCAGCCGCCGAGCCGACCCGGCCGGCAGCCGGGCCGGGGACGTCAGGATGACAGGCCGAGCACGGCCATCCGCCGGGCATGCTTCTCGGTGAGCCGCGCGAACATCCGGCCGATCGCGGCCAGGTCGAGGCCCGGGCGGTCCACCCCGCCGGCGAGCAGCGCCACCAGGCCGTCCCGCTCGGCTGCCACCGCCTGCGCCTGGCTCAACGCCTCGCCGACAAGCCGGCGGCCCCACAGCGCCAGCCGGCCGCCGACGCGGGGGTCGGCGGCGATCGCTGCCCGGACCCGTTCGACGGCGAACGCCGAGTGCCCGGAGTCCTCCAGCACCTCGAGGATCAGCGTCCGGGTGTCCTCGTCGACGTAGGCCGCGATCTCGCGGTAGAAGTCGCTCGCGAGGTTGTCCCCGACGAACGCCTTCACCAGGCTCTCCAGCCAGTCCCGCGGCGCGGTGTTGGCGTGGAAGCGCTCAAAGCTCTCCCGGAACGGCTCCATCGCCTGGTAGGCGTCCACGCCGAGCTGCTCGAGCCGCTCCCGCAGCCGGGCGAAGTGCGCGAACTCCGCCGCGGCCATCGCCGCCAGCTCGGCCTTGTCCGGCAGCCCGGGCGCCATCGCGGAGTCCTCGGCCAGCCGGTCGAAGGCGGTCAGCTCGCCGTAGGCGAGCACCCCGAGCAGGTCCACGACCGCCTCCCGGTAGGCCGGGTCGGCCAACGCGCCGGAGGCCGCATCCGGTTCGTCCCAGGACGGCGGCGAGTCCTGGTCCTGGGGCATGGGGCGCAGCGTAGCGAGGGCGATCGGTAGACTCCGGAACGCCACCCGGGCACCTGGCCGCGTCAGCGGACCCACGAAGCGAGGACATTCTGACCACCTTCACCGACCTGGGCGTCATCGCGGAGATCTCCGATGCGCTCGCAGACGTCGGCATCACCACCCCGTTCCCGATCCAGGAGATGACCCTCTCCATCGCGCTGACGGGGACTGACCTGATCGGCCAGGCCCGCACCGGTACGGGCAAGACGCTCGCCTTCGGCATTCCGGTCATCCAGCGCACCGTCGCCGCCCACGACCCTGACTACGCCGAGCTGGCCGCCCCCGGCAAGCCGCAGGCGCTCGTCGTCGCGCCGACCCGCGAGCTTGCGCTCCAGGTGGCCGGCGACCTGGTCACCGCGGCGAAGCGCCGCGGCACCCGCAGCGTCACCGTCTACGGCGGCGTCCCGTACGAGCCGCAGCTCGACGCCCTCGAGCGGGGCGTCGACGTGGTCGTCGGCACGCCCGGGCGGCTGCTCGACCTGGCCAACCGGCGGGTGCTGGACCTCAGCCACGTCAAGGTGCTCGTGCTGGACGAGGCCGACGAGATGCTGGACCTCGGCTTCCTGCCGGACGTCGAGAAGCTGATCGCCAAGACCCCCGAGACCCGGCAGACGATGCTGTTCTCGGCCACCATGCCGGGCGCGATCGTGTCGCTCGCCCGCACCCACATGCGGCACCCGGTCAACATCCGGGCCGAGTCGGCGGACGACTCGCAGACCGTCCCGGCCACCGCCCAGTTCGTCTACCGCGCCCACGACCTGGACAAGCCCGAGGTGGTGGCCCGCATCCTGCAGGCCGAGGACCTCGGCAAGGTGCTGGTCTTCTCCCGGACCAAGCGGCAGGCGCAGCGGATCGCCGACGACCTGATCGAGCGTGGCTTCCCGGCCTCGCCGCTGCACGGCGACATGGCCCAGGTGGCCCGGGAGAAGGCGATGGCCCGCTTCCGCGAGGGCAAGACGCCGGTCCTCGTCGCGACCGACGTCGCGGCCCGCGGGATCGACGTGTCCGGCATCTCGCATGTCATCAACTACCACTGCCCGGACGACCACAAGACCTATCTGCACCGGATCGGCCGCACCGGTCGGGCCGGCGCCAGCGGAATCGCGATCACGTTCGTGGACTGGAACGACATCTCCCGCTGGCAGATGATCAACCGCGAGCTGGAGCTGCCGTTCGCGGAGCCGCAGGAGACCTACTCCACCTCTGCGCACCTGTTCCACGACCTCGGCATCCCGCCGGACGCCACCGGGCGGGTGGCGGGAGCGGCCCCGCCGGCCTCGCCGCCGCGGCGCCGCGAGAGCGAGCGGTCCGGGGACCGGCGCGCCGGGGGTCGCTCCGACTCCGGCGGTGCGGACCGGCCGCGCCGGCAGCGGCAGCGGCAGCGCACCCGGGGCGGGGAATCGGTCGACGCGGCCGCGCAGCGGCCGGAGGGCTCCGCCTCGGGCGGGCAGAACGGCGGCGGGGCGGGCGGTGCGGACCGGCCGCGCCGGCAGCGGCGTCGGCGGCGCGGCGGGGCAGGCAACTCGAACGCGCCGGCGGAGAGCAGCCCGGCGCAGCCGCCGTCCAGCGACTGACGAGGCTCAGGCCACCACCACGACCGGGGTGCCGATCGAGGCGAAGCGCCACAGCTCCCGGGCATCCCGCGGCCGCTGCCGGACGCAGCCCGACGAGGTGGGGGTCCCGAGCTCGGACCAGCGCTGCATCGGCTCCCCCTGCCGGTCCAGCGGGATGTCGTGGAAGCCGATGGCGGCGTTGGCGCCCTGGGTGAACCGGACCATGTAGTCCATCGTGCTGCTGTAGTCGAAGCCGACCGCGTCCCGCGACCGGGAGTAGACGGCGTACCGGCCGGGGTCGAGGTTGTCGTGCACCGAGCCGGAGACGAGGTACGTCGACCGGACGCTGCCGCCCTCGCGGACCAGCCACACCTGCTGCGCGGACTCGTCGAACACCACCCGGCGGCCGGTCCCGCTGCCGCGCGGCGGCGTCCGCTCCAGCGCCTGGTCGGCCTCCGCACCGGACTCTGCCCGCGACTCGACCCGCGGCTGGGCCCGCGGAACCGCTCCTGGAGCGGAGCCGCTGGCGTAGCCGCCGTCGTCGAGCGCGGCGGGCAGCGCCCGCTCGACCACCGCGTGCACCGGCGCGGTCACCCAGCCCGGCCTCGACGGCTCGGAGGCGGCGGCCGCACCGGCCGAGAGCCCGCCGAGCACGCTGGCGGCAGCCGCGGTGACGGTGAGGCCGAGCGACAGCACGAGGGTCAGCAACCGCCCCGGGCGCACCCGGGCCGCACCGTCGTCGGAGGCAGCCATGATCGGCACATGCTAGCCAGCGGGGCGATCGATCGGGCTCACTACCGGGCGAGCAGCGTTTCGGCCACCTCGCGGTAGGCCTGCGCGCCGCGGTGCCGCCGCGCGGTGGCGAGGATCGACCGGCCGAGCGCCGGGGCCTCGGCGAACCGGATGGTCTTCGGGATCGGCGGCTCGAGCACCCGCAGGTCGTAGGTCGTGGAGATCGCCTCCAGCACCGCGCGGGCGTGCTGCGTCCGCCCGTCGTACAGGGTCGGCAGCACCCCGAGCACCCGCAGCTGCTTGTTGGTGAACCGGCGCACGTCGTGCACCGTGTCCAGGAGCTGGCCGACGCCGCGGTGGGACAGCGTCTCGCACTGCAGCGGGACGAGGACGGCGTCGGCGGCGGTGAGCGCCGCGACCGTCAGCACACCGAGCGACGGCGGGCAGTCGAGCAGGATCCAGTCGTAATCGCCGCCGACGTCCTCCAGCGCGACGCGCAGCGCCTGCTCGCGACCGGTGCGGGTCAGCAGCCGGGACTCCGTGGTGGCCAGGTCGATCGTCGCGGGCAGCAGGTCGGGGCCGTCGTCGACGGTGACGATGACGTTGCCGACCTTCTCCTCCGCCAGCAGCACCTGGTGCACCGACGTGGCCAGGTCCTCGGGATCCACCCCGAGCGAGAAGGTCAGGCAGGCCTGCGGGTCCAGGTCGACCAGCAGCACCCGCTGGCCGAGCTCGACCAGTGCGGCGCCCAGCGATGCCACGGTGGTGGTCTTCGCGACCCCACCCTTCTGGTTGGCGATCGCCAGCGTCGTGCTCATCGCGGCACAGTCTGCCGCACCCGGGACCCGCCGTTGCCCGGCGGTCCGGCGGCGGCCATGCTGCCCCGATGGTCCCGTCAGACGAGCCTGTCCGCGCCCTCGTCACCGGCGCCACCGCCGGCATCGGCCGGGCGCTGTCGACGGCGCTGGCCGCCCGGGGGGACCGGCTGGTCCTGGTGGCCCGCGACGCGGAGCGGCTGGACCGGCTGGCCGGCGACCTGGCCCGCGACCACGGGGTCGAGGTGCGGGTGCTGCCCGCCGACCTCTCCCACCCGGACGGAACCGCCGCGGTGGCGGGGGCCCTGCGACATCGCGACGCACCGGTGGACCTGCTCGTGAACAACGCGGGCTTCGGCCAGCGGCTGTCCTTCGCCGACAACGACCTCGCGGACGAGCTGCGTTCGCTGGACGTTCATGTCCGGGCGCCGATGCAGCTGTGCCACGCCGTCCTGCCGGGCATGCGGGCGCGTGGCCGGGGCGCGATCCTCAACGTGTCCAGCACGGCCGGCTGGCTGCCCCGCGGGACCTACGGCGCGCACAAGGCGTGGCTGACCAGCTTCACCCGCTGGCTGGACCTGACCTACCGGCGTGACGGCGTCCGCGCGATGGCGCTGTGTCCCGGCTTCGTCCGCACCGAGTTCCACCAGCGGATGGGCGCGGACACCTCGGGCCTCCCCGGCTGGCTGTGGCTGGACGCCGACGCCGTCGCCGCGCAGGCGTTGCGCGACCTCGACCGTGGCGTGCGGGTGTCGGTGCCGTCGACGCGCTACGCGGTGCTGTCCCGGCTGGCCCGGGTGACGCCGGACCGGGTGCTGGCCCGCGTCGGGAGCCGGGGCCGGTGAGCCCGCCGCCGGAGTCGCCGGTCCGGGTACGTGTGCTCGGGCCCGACGACTGGGCGTTGCTGCGCACACTGCGGCTGGCCGCCCTCGCGGACGCGCCGTACGCCTACGGGTCCACCTTCGCCGGGTGGGAGCACGCCGACGAGCACCGCTGGCGCGACCGGCTTCGCTCCCTCGCGCTCACGCTCGCCGCGCTCCGCGACGACGAGCCGGTGGGTCTGGTCAGCGGCTGCGGGCCGGAGGACGGCACGGCGGAGCTGATCTCGATGTGGGTGGCGCCGAGCGCCCGGGGGTTGGGGGTCGGTGCGCTCCTGATCGAGGCGGTGGTGGACTGGGCGGCGGGGCAGGGCGCGCGCCGGGTGCTGCTGCACGTCACCGAGCACAACCCGGCCGCCACCCGGCTGTACGAGCGGCACGGCTTCGTCCCCACCGGGGAGGTCACCGTGCGGCCGGATGGGATCCGCGAGGTGCACATGGACCGGGCGCTCAGCCCTCCCCGGCGATGAACGCGCGGACGGCGTCCGCGACCAGCTGGACCGCGATCGCGGACAGCAGCAGACCGCTGATCCGGGTGACCAGCGTGACGCCGGAGTCGCCGAGCACCCGCAAGATGGCGACCGAGAACCGCATCGCGATCCACAGCACGACGTGCACCCCCACCACGCCGGCGAGCACGGCGACCAGCGGAGGCGCGGCGTCCACCTGCTCCACGAAGACCATCGTGGCCACGATCGCGCCGGGGCCGGCGAGCAGCGGGGTGCCCAGCGGCACCATCGCGACGTTGACCTCCGCGGCCGCCGACGGCTCGGACTCGTTGCCGGTCAGCAGCTCCAGCGCCACCAGCAGCAGCAGCAGTCCGCCGGCGGCCTGCAACGCGGGCAGCGAGATGTTCAGGTAGGTGAGCAGCTGGCGCCCGAACAGCGCGAACAGCACGATCACGAAGAACGACACCAGCACCGCCTGCCAGGCGGCGCGGTGCCGGTCGGCCGGGGACCGGCCGCTGGTCAGCGCGAGGAAGATCGGGACCGTGCCGGGCGGGTCCATGATCACGAACAGCGTGATGAAGACCTCGGCCAGCAGCGTCAGGTCCACCACCGAGCTCATCGCAGCGCCGCCGGCTCGGGCTGTACGCCCGCGTCGGCGCGCTGGGCCGCGGCGGCCGCGCTGCCCATGGCGGCCAGCAGCCGCCGCACGGACGGCTCGGGCGTGGTGTGGCAGCCCAGGTCGTGGTCGACCTTGCCGGTCCCGTGGTAGTCGCTGGAACCGGTCGCCACCAGGCCGAGCGAGTCCGCCAGCGCGGCCAGCCGCCGGCGATCGTCGTCGCCGTGGCCCTGGTGCCAGGCCTCCAGCCCGGTCAGGCCGAGCCCGGCCAGCTCGGCCAGCACCTCGGGGGTCAGCACCCGCCGACCGCCGCGCGCCCATGGATGGGCGAGCACCGACACACCACCCGCCGCGGAGACCAGCCGGAGCACGTCGAGCAACGGGGCGGCGTGCCGGGGGACGAAGCCGGCCCGGCCGGGCGACAGGTAGTCGTCGAACGCCTGCCGCCGGTCGCGCACCATGCCGGCGGCGACCATCGCGTCGGCCACGTGCGGGCGGCCGAGAGCGGCGGCGTTGCCGGCGACGGCACGGACGTCGGCCGCGCTGAGGTCCAGGCCGACCCCGCGGAGCCGCTCCAGGACGGTGGGCAGCCGCTGGTTCCGCCCGTCGAGGATCCGGTCCAGCTCGGCGGAGAGGCCGGGATGCTCCGGGTCCACGCCGTAGCCGAGCAGGTGCACGCTGGCCCCTGCGTACATGGCGGAGATCTCCATGCCGGGCACGAAGCCGATGCCGACCTCGTCGGCAGCGGCGCGCGCCTCCGGCCAGCCGACCGCGACGTCGTGGTCGGTGAGCGCCACCACGTCCAGATCCGCGGCCGCGGCGGCGCGCACGAGGTCGCCGGGACGGTCGGTGCCGTCGGAGCAGGAGGAGTGAGTGTGCAGGTCAGCGCGCACGGCAGCGAGGGTAGCGACCGGGCGGCGCGCTGGTGGGGCGCGGTCAGGGCGCGGTCAGCCGGGTGGACAGCCCGCTGAGCGGCACCAGGTCCAGCTCGCCGAGGATGTCGCCCGGGTCGACCAGCCGGGTCGCCTCCAGCAGCACCACGGCGGTGGCCAGTCCGGGCCAGCCGACCAGCCAGAGCCAGCGGCCGGACGCCTCCCCGACGTAGGCCTCCCGGTCCTCCGGGCCGGCGACGTGCCACAGCGGGGTAGGCCGCCCGGCGACCGTCAGCTTCGCGTCCGCCGGGGCGGACAGCAGCTGCGGTCCCGGGTCGGGCGCGTCGATGCCGGCGTACCGGGCGCCGAGGCCGGTGCCCGGCTCTTCGGCGACGAGCACCAGGTCCCCCAGGCCACCGAGCGGGTCCGGACCCGAGCAGGCCAGAACGGTGCCGGACGTGCTGGTGTCGCCGACCCGGCCGACGCCGCTGACCGCCCAGGCGGTGGGCAGCGGCCAGGGCAGCCAGGTCGGGAAGCGGGCCCGGGTGACGTGGTCGAGCAGCACGTGCACGGTCGGCTCGGCGAACCCGTGCAGCCCCGGCACCCGTCCGTGCCGCGCGCAGGTCCAGACGCCGGCCACCTCCAGGTCGGGAGCCACCGGGTCACCACATCGCGGGCACCAGACCGACGGGCCGGCGGGCGGGTCCGAGCCGGGCGTCACCCGTGCACGGTGGCCGAGCGGGCACGGAGCGTCAAGGCTGCTCGCCGCCGGCGCCGGACCGGCGATGACGCATTTCGGTCGTCCGAGCGACCGAAATGCATCATCGGCCGTCGGGTGGGTCCGGTCGGGCCGGCAGCACGCCCCACCGGACCAGCGCCGGCACCAGCCCGGCCGGGGTCCGCAGCCCGTCGACCTCGTCGGGGCCGAACCAGCCCACATCGCTCGCGTCGTCACCGGCCACCAGGGTGCCGCCGACCACCGTGCAGGCGTAGTCGCGCACCTCGTACGTCAGGCCGCCCGGCCCGTCGATCTCGGTCGTGCCGATCAGCGGTCCGGCCTCGACCTGCAGCCCGGTCTCCTCACCGAGCTCTCGGCGGACCGCGTCCGCCTCGGACTCACCGGGCTCGATCCGCCCGCCGGGCAGCGACCAGGTCCCCTGCGCGGGCGGGTTGGCCCGCCGGACGAGCAGCAGCCTCCCGGCGGCGTCCCGCACCACTCCGCCCACGCACGGCACCCGCGGGCTGTCGCTCACCCCCCGACCGTACGGCCGGCGACGCCCCCACGAGGCGATGATGCATTCGCGTCGCTCGGGCGACCGAAATGCATCATCGCCCGTCGTCCGGGCGGCCAGTCAGCCGTTCCAGCGCCCGATCACCGGCGCCCCGCGGTCGTCGCCCAGCACCGACACCGTGGCGGTGTCCAGGTGCAGGTGCCGCCCAAACCCGTACGGCTCCCCCACCCAGCGAGCGGCCAACACCCTCAGCAGGTGTCCGTGCGCCACCAGCAGGCTGCGCCCGCCGGCCTCCCGGCAGCGGGCGATCACCCGGTCACACCGGGCCGCCACCTCGTCGCCGGTCTCGCCACCGACGACCGGATGCGTCCAGACGCTCCATCCCGGCACGCTCTGCTGGATCTCGGGCGTGGTGATCCCCTCGTAGTCGCCGTAGCGCCACTCGTGCAGGTCGTCGTCCCGCTCGACCTGCGCGTCGTCGAAGCCGGCCAGCCGAGCAGTCTCCCGGGCCCGCCGCAGCGGGCTGCTCAGGACCCGGTCGAAGCTGACCGCGGCCAGTCCCTCGCGAAGCGCGGCACCCTGCTCCGTCCCGCGCTGGGTGAGCTCGAGGTCGGTGACCGAGGTGTGCTTGCCGTCGCGGCTCCACTCGGTCTCCCCGTGCCGTGCCAGCCAGACCTGCTGCTCCATCGCCGCTCAGTCCTCTCGCCACACGGGCCGGGCCGGCTGGTCGCCGCCGCGCGCGTCCAGGTACGACTGCTTCGGCACCATCACGCGTGCGCCGGAACACACAGACCAGCGTGCCGTCCTGGTTGCAGCCCCTGGTCTCCACCTGCACCACGCCACGGTCGTCCTTCGACGCCGACTCGCGCTTGTCCAGCACCGTGGTCTGGCCGTAGATGGTGTCACCGTGGAAGGTCGGCGCCACGTGTCGCAGCGACTCGACCTCCAGGTTGGCGATCGCCTTCCCGCTCACGTCGGGCACGCTCATGCCGAGCAGCAGCGAGTAGACGTAGTTGCCGACCACCACGTTGCGCCCGAAGTCGGTGGCCTGCTCGGCGTAGTGCGCGTCGAGGTGCAGCGGGTGGTGGTTCATCGTGAGCAGGCAGAACAGGTGGTCGTCGTACTCGGTGACGGTCTTGCCGGGCCAGTGCCGGTACGTCGCACCGACCTCGAACTCCTCGTAGGTACGGCCGAACTGCATCTGTCGCTCCTCGCGTGGACCCTGCCGCGGACGGTCGGTGCCACGCATCGTGCCGTATCCCGGGTCAACCCTCCCAGTCGACCGGGACCCCGTGCCCGGGTGCCGAGCCGAGCACGGAGCGGTCGCCGCCGGGCCAGCGCTGCAGCACCACCAGGAAGTCGTGCCGGGCCCCGGGCGTCCGCCGCCACGGCTCCAGGAAGAGGTGTGCGAACGGGGCGTCGGGCGTCGCCGCAGTGCCGAGCCGGCGGATCTGCGCGCTCACCGACTGCTTCTCCGCCGGCTGCAGGTACTGCCACATCACCGAGTGCCAGAGCACCGTCACGGCCCCGTCGGCCAGCCCCAGCCCGCGGACGAGCGCGGCCGCGGTCTGCCTCCGGACCGTCGCCGGCACCGCGGCGGCGACCTCCAGCGCACCGCGCAACCGCTCCAGCCGGAGCGCCTGGTCCGGCCAGACGTACGAGGTCAGCACCAGCCGCCCCTCGGTGCTGGTGGGATCGACCGGGCTGGGGTCGCAGCCGACCCGCTGCACGATCCGCAACGGCTGCTCTCCCGGCGACCAGTCGCCCCGCCAGGCCGGGTCGAGCCGGACCGGGCTGTCCGGCGGCCCCCAGCCACCGGTGTCGCCGTCGTACCGGAACCGGTCCGGACGCAGGTTCAGCCCGGCGCTGGCTCCCAGCTCGAACAGCCGCACCGGGAGGTCGTGCGCGCGGGCCAACCGGAGCAACCCGCCGACCAGCGCCGCCGCGCGGCCCACCTCGTTGGTCTGCGGGGGGCCGCTCATCAGGTGGACGAGCTCGTCGGCGTTCTGGTCGACCACCGCGACGAAGCTCGGCCAGGCCAGCTCCGCGTCGAAGCTGCCACCGACGCTCGGGTAGCTCAGCGCCAGGTCCCCGGCGCGACGCTCCAGCACCAGCCGGTGCACGGCGCCGAGCAGGCGCAGTCCGGTGGCGGCCGGGCCTGGGGCGTCGGCGTACGGGATCAGCACCCGGCGCACCGGTCCGTCGCGCGTCACGTCGGCGGCGACGCGTCGCAGCAGCGCCTCGTACATCGGCGACCCGAGCCGGCCGGCCGCTTCGGCCTGCGTGGCGAGCAGGCCGGCGAGCCGTTCGGTCACCGTTGGTTCGGGGTCACCCGCGCATCGCCAGCTTCTCCAGCAACGTGCGGGCCTGGTCGGCGTGCTGGTACTTGCAGAGCACGTCGTACGTGGTCGCGACGACGCTGCTCTGCGAGCGGAAGTCGCGGCGGCCTCCGGTCATCGCGTACCCGATCATCCCGAAGACGGCGCCGAACACGGCACCGGCGATCGCGGCGGCCAGCACGACCAGGAACACCCCGGAGGTCTGCTCGGAGAACAGCGACAGCATCAGGCCGAGGAACAGGCCCCACCAGGCGCCGCCGGCGGCACCGGTCGCGGCTGCCTTGTTCCGGTCCCAGCGGCCGATCACGCGCTCGACCATCCGGAGCCCGTTGCCGACGATGGTCACGTGCTGGACCGGGAACTGCTCGTCGGACAGGAAGTCGACCGCACGCTGGGCGGCCTCGTAGGTCTCGTACGAGCCGACGGGTACGCCGGTCGGTGGGGTCGGCAGGCGCATCGGCTGGATCGCCATCGTCTCTCCTCCTCCGGGGTGTGCGAGCTGGGTCGGCGCAGGTCCATGGTGCCAGCCCCGCCCTCGAGGGGCCTGACGGCGGGCTGAGACGCGGCTGAGCGCCGCCCCCCGCCACACCCCGCGTCCCCCGCCGCCCCCGCCGGACGTCATACGGACGGAGGTGTATCGACGGCGCGTCGTATGACGTCCCGGGCGGTTAGAGGCCTGCGGGGTCGGTGTTGGCCCCGCAGACGACCACGACGACCCGCTCGTCCGGATCGGGCTGGTACGCGCCGCTGGTCAGCGCGGCGAGCGCGGTGGCGCCCCCCGGCTCGGCCACCACCCGCACGTCACGCCAGAGCAGCTCGCGGGCGCGGACGACGTCGTCGTCGGACACCAGCACCGACCCCACGTCGTGCGCGGTGCACGCGGCGAAGCCGATCGCGCCCATCCGGCGGGCCCCGAGCGAGTCGGCCGCCACGCCGGAGACCTCGACATCCACCGGCGCACCCGCGGCCTGCGCGGCGTTCCAGCTGGCACACCGGTGCGGCTCCACGCCGACCACCCGGGCGGTGCCGGCGACCGCCGTGGTCACCCCGCCGATCAGACCACCACCGCCGACCGCGACCAGGACGGTGTCGACGTCCGGGACCTGCTGCGCCAGCTCCAGCCCGACGGTGCCCTGGCCGGCGACGACGTCCGGCATGTCGTAGGCGTGCACCATCAGGGCACCGGTCTGCTGCTGCCGGACGCGGCAGGCCTCGGCAGCCTCGGCGTAGTACCCCTCGACCACCTCGACCCGCGCACCCAGCGCGGCGATCCGGTCGATCTTGCGCCGGGGGGAGGTGGCCGGCACGAACACCTCCGCCGCGACGCCGAGGCGCCGCGCGGCGAAGGCCACCGCGAGCCCGTGGTTGCCGCCCGAGGCGGCGATCACGCCGGGGGGCGGAGCGTCGGCGGCCAGCATCCGGTTGAACGCACCCCGCGGCTTGAACACGCCGACGTGCTGCAGGTGCTCGAGCTTGAGGACGACCGAGCCGTCCAGGCCGAACGTTCCGGGGCCGGTGTTGAGCACCGGGGTCCGCCGCACGTACGGGGCGATGCGCGCGGCGGCCTGCCCGACGTCCGTACGGGTGATCACCGGGCCACCGTACGCAGGGCGAGACCGTTGGTGGCACTGGAGCGAGCTCGGGGGCCCGCCGCGGCGACTGACCCGGCTGATCGCGGGTTGTGTGCACTGCCCCCGGGTCACGAGGCTCGGGCAGTGCTGCTTTCACGGGGTACCCCGTGAAAGCAGCACGGCGCTCAGAGCGCGTAGTCCTCCAGCAGCCGCCGCCCGATGATCATCTTCTGGATGTCCGAGGTCCCCTCGCCGATCAACAGCATCGGCGCCTCGCGGTACAGCCGCTCGATCTCGTACTCGGTGGAGTAGCCGTAGCCGCCGTGGATGCGGAAGGCGGCCTCGACGACCTCCTTGCAGTACTCGCTGGCGAGGTACTTGGCCATCCCGGCCTCGACGTCGTTGCGCTCCCCGGCGTCCTTCTTGCGCGCGGCCGCGACCGTCATCGCGTGCGCCGCCTCGACCTTGGTCGCCATCTCGGCCAGCCGGAACTGCACCGCCTGGTGCTCGGCGATCGCCTTGCCGAAGGTCCGGCGCTGCTGGGCGTACGCGATCGCCAGCTCGAAGGCCCGCAGCGCCACCCCGCAACCGCGGGCGGCCACGTTGACGCGGCCCACCTCGACGCCGTCCATCATCTGGTAGAAGCCACGGCCGGTCGCGCCGCCCAGCACCCGCGCGGCCGGCACCCGGTGCCCGTCGAACACCGCCTCGGTGGAGTCGACGCCCTTGTAGCCCATCTTCGAGATCTTCCCGGGGATGGTCAGCCCCGGCATGGTCTCGCCGAAGCCGGGCTCCTTCTCCACCAGGAACGTCGTCATGTTCCGGTACGGCGTGTCGGCACCCTCGTCGGTCTTGACCAGGACCGCGAGCAGGTTCGACGTCCCGCCGTTGGTGATCCACATCTTCTGGCCGCTGAGGACGAAGTCGTCGCCGTCCCGGACCGCCTTGGTCGTGATCGCGCTGACGTCGGATCCCAGCCCCGGCTCGGACATCGAGAACGACCCGCGCACCTCACCGGCCGCCATCCGCGGCAGGAGGGCCTGCTTCTGCTCCTCGGTCCCGTGCCGGAGCAGCATGTAGGCGACGATGAAGTGCGTGTTGATGATCCCGCTGACGCTCATCCAGCCACGCGCGATCTCCTCCACCACCAGCGCGTACGTCAGCAGCGACTCCCCGACGCCGTCGTACTCCTCGGGGATCATCAGGCCGAAGATGCCGAGCTCCTTGAGCCCGTCCACGATGTCGGTGGGGTACTCGTCCGCCCGCTCGAGCGCGCCGGCGACCGGCAGGATCTCCTTGTCGACGAACGAGCGGACGGTGCGCAGGATCTCCTGCTGGACGTCGCTGAGCCCCTCGGTCTGACACAACCGGGCCATCGTCGTGGTCCTTCCTCGGTGCCGTCGCCGGCGGGTGGGTCAGTCCTGCGGCGGCTGCCACCGCCGGCTGCGCTGCATCCCGGCCGCGCGACCCTTGGCCGCGACGACCAGCGCCATCTTCCGGCTCGCCTCGTCGATCATCTCGTCGCCGAGCATCGCCGAGCCCCGCTTGCCTCCCGCCTCGGAGGTGGCGTGCTCGTAGGCGTCCAGGATGTCCTCGGCGTGCTCGTAGTCCTCCTGCCGCGGGCTGTAGACCTCGTTGGCGGCGGCCACCTGGTCCGGGTGCAGGACCCACTTGCCGTCGAAGCCCAGCGCGGCGGAGCGCCCGGCCACCCGGCGGAAGCCCTCGACGTCGCGGATCTGCAGGTATGGCCCGTCGATCGCCTGCTTGTCGTGCGCCCGGGCGGCCATCAGGATCCGCATCAGGATGTAGTGGTAGGCGTCGCCGACGTCGTAACCCGGTGGCTGCTCCCCCACGACCAGCGACTTCATGCTGATGCTGGCCATGAAGTCGGCGGGTCCGAAGACGATCGTCTCCACCCGCGGGCTCGCGGTGGCGATCGCGTCCACGTTGATCAGCCCGAGCGCGTTCTCGATCTGCGCCTCGATCCCCAGCCGGCCGACCGGCAGGCCGGCGGCCTTCTCCACCTGGGTGAGCAGCAGGTCGAGGGCGACCACCTGCTCGGCGGTCTGCACCTTCGGCAGCATCAGGCAGTCCAGGTCCGCGCCTGCACCCTCCACCACCTCGACCACGTCGCGGTAGGTCCACTCGGTGGTCCAGTCGTTGATCCGCACCACCCGGACCTTGTCGCCCCAGCCGCCCTCGGTCAGCGCGGCCACGATGTTCTTGCGGGCGTCGGCCTTCGCGAGCGGGGCGACGGCGTCCTCCAGGTCGAGGAAGACCTGGTCGGCGGCCAGGCCCTTGGCCTTCTCCAGGAAGCGGGGGTTGGACCCCGGGACCGCCAGGCACGACCGCCGGCTGCGCAGCGGTGCGGGTTCGGCTCCGTTCGCGGGCTCGGCACTGGGCTCGGCACTGGGCTCGGCACTGGGCTCGGAACTGGGCTCGGACATGGGCGGCACCCTAGTCCGGTCGCCCGCGCGTCCCGACAGCACGCTCGGCGCCTGACGACGGTCAGTCGACCGGGGCCTCCAGCGGCTGGTCGGCGGGGCTGCGGGCGAGCACGACGACGGCCAGGCCGGCGAGGATCAGGACCAGCCCGGCGTACACCCCCAGCGGGGGGGACTGGCCGAGGAAGGCGGCGGCGAGCAGCGCCGCGCCCGGCACCTCCAGCAGGATCACCAGCGTCACCACGGTCGGGCTCATCGTGGCGAGCAGGTGGTTGAAGACCGAGTGCCCGAGCAGCTGGGCAGCGACCGTCACCGCGACCAGCCCGAGCCAGGCCCGGCCCGAGTAGCCGGACAGGTCCTGGCGCCCGACCAGGCAGACCACCAGCAGGATCAGCGCGCACAGGCTGTAGCAGACGGTGGTGTACGCGGTGGTGCTCAGCGTCCGCCGCGCCTCCCCGCCGGCGATGGTGTAGACCGCGGCGAACAGCCCACCGGCCAGCGCGAGCAGATCCCCGACCAGCGCCTCAGTCGAGACGGTGGTGTCCACCCCGGAGATCAGCAGCACGCCAATGAACGCCACCGCCAGCCCGGTCACCACCGCGCGGGTCACCGGCTCGCCGCGCAACCTGCTGATCAGCACCACCCAGCCGGCGGTGAGACAGACCAGCGCGGTCGCCGACGCCACCGAGGTGAGCTTGAGCGCGCTGACCCAGGCGGCGAAGTGGGCCGCCAGCGCGACCGCCGCCACGATGAGCACCCGCCACTCCCGCCGGTCCAGCCCCGCCAGCTCGGCCCGCCGGGTCACGGCGGCCGTCGGCACCAGCAGGCCGACGGCGAGCGCGTTGCGCCAGAACGCGATCGCGAGAGCGGGTACGGCGGTCGCCGCCATCAGCGGCCCCGACGCGGAGACCCCCGTCACCCCCACGAACGCCAGCAGCCACTGCACCGGGCACATTGTGCGGGACCGGTCGCGGCGGCCGCCGCGCGGGGAGCACTCAGCCGGGGCCGTCGACCGGCGGCACGGCGATCCGCCCGGTCGCCACCGCCACCACCCCGCCGGCGACATGCACCAGCACGCCGGCCCCGGCCACCGCGTCCACCCGGCCGGTCAGCGTCGACGGCCGGCCGATCTCGGCGCCCTGCGCGATGGTGTAGGCGGTGCTGCCATCGCCCGCCGCGGTCCGGTCGGCCACCAGCACCAGTCCGAGCGCGGCCGCGGCCGAACCGGTCGCCGGGTCCTCGGTGATCCCGACGTCGGGGCAGAACACCCGCGCGTGCACCTGCACGGCGGCACCTGCGGCGTCACCTGCAGCGACACCTGCAGCAGCACCTGCAGCGGCACCGTGCCGGCGATAGGCGCACACGCACAGGCCGCCGATCGGGTCGGGTCCGGTGCCGCGGACCCGCCACCCGGCGGCCGGCGGCCGGGCTCGAGCCACCGCGTCCGGGCGCACCCGCAGCACCGCCCAGCCCAGGCCGCACCCGGCCTCGTAGGCCGGCTGCTCCGCGTCCTCGTCGGCGAGCCCGACCGCGGCCACCAGCTGGTCGGTGTCGTCCCGGCGGCCCACGAACGAGGGCGGCGCCGCCAGCTCGGCACCACCGTCCCGCACCGTCACCGCCACCGGGCCGCTGCCGCCGTGCTGCACCACCTCGTCGGCATCGAGGGCTGACATCCGGCGGAGCAGCCAGGCGGTTCCCAGGGTCGGGTGGCCGGCGAACGGGATCTCCTCCGCCGGGGTGAAGATCCGCACGTCGTATGCCGCCGCACCGGGCCGGACCGTGGGAAACGTGGTCTCGGACAGGTTGAACTCGCGCGCCAACGCCTGCAGCTGGCCGGTCGAGAGCCCGGCCGCGCCGTGCACCACGGCGAGCGGGTTGCCGGCGTAGGCCCGGTCGGTGAAGACGTCGACGACGTCGTAGTCGAGCCGGTCGTCGAGCCGGTCGTCGAGCCGGTCGGGGCCTGCCACGCGGTCAGCCGCTGAACAGGTCGACGGCCGTGGTCAGCGTCATGAAGACGCCGTAGCCGAGCGGGATCGCGATCAGCACCCACGCGACCGGCAGCATCCAACGCGGCAGCGACGACCCGGCACCGGACTGGCCGTAGCCGGGCCGGGCGGTGCGCCGGCCCGCCTCGACCGTCGCGTCGTCCTCGTGCCAGCGCTCCGCCACCGGCCGGATCGCCAGGTTCGCGACGAACCCCACCGCCAGCACTCCCACCATCGTGAGCAACGCCGGGCGGTAGGCCTCGGCGGTGAGGGTGCCCGGTTCGCCCTGCGCGTCCAGGAAGCCGTTGACGATCAGCGGTCCGGCGACGCCGGCGGCCGACCAGGCGGTCAGCAGCCGCCCGTGCACCGCCCCGACCTGGAAGGTCCCGAAGAGGTCCTTCAGATACGCCGGGACGGTGGCGAAGCCGCCGCCGTAGAACGAGAGGATCACCGCCGCCAGCGCGACGAACAGGGCGACGCTGCTGCTGCCGAACAGCGCCAGCAGCACGTACGCGACCATCCCGACCCCGAGGTACATCACGTACGTCGGCTTCCGACCGATCACGTCCGACGTGGACGACCAGACGAATCGGCCGGTCATGTTGGCGAGCGACAGCACGCCGACGAAGCCGGCGGCCGCGGCGGCCGCCACCGAGGTCGAGCCGCCCTCCCGGAAGAAGTCGCTGATCATGGGCGCGGCCTGCTCCAGGATGCCGATGCCCGCGGTGACGTTGCAGAACAACACCGTCCACAGCAACCAGAACTGCGGGGTCCGGGTGCTGTTCGCGGCCGACACGTGCCCGGTGGACACCAGCGCCCTGCTCTTGACCTGCTCGGGGTCGAACCCCGCCGGGAGCCAGTCGTCGGCGGGCACCCGGACCAGGGCGGCGCCGGCCAGCATGACCAGCAGGTAGCCCACGCCGAGGGTGACGAACAGGCTGGCGACCCCGGCGCCGTCGTCGCCGTAGACCTCGAGCAGCCTGCTCTGCAGCGGGCTGGCGATCAGCGCACCGCCGCCGAAGCCCATGATCGCCATCCCGGTCGCCAGCCCGGGCCGGTCGGGGAACCACTTGATCAGCGTCGACACCGGCGAGATGTAGCCGATCCCGAGGCCGATGCCGCCGATCACGCCGTAGCCGAGGTACAGCAGCCACAGCTGGCTGGTGGCGATGCCGACCGCCCCCACCAGGAAGCCCGCCGACCAGCACAGCGCCGCCGCCACCATCGCCCGGCGCGGCCCACCGTCGTCCACCCAGGTGCCCAGGACCGCGGCGGCCAGGCCCAGCATGACGATCGCGACGGAGAACACGACCCCGATGGCCGTGAGCGAGCTGCCGAAGTGCTCGACCAGCGGGGTCTTGTAGACGCTGCTGGCGTAGACCTGTCCGATGCACAGGTGGATCGCGAGCGCCGCCGGCGGGATCAGCCACCGGTTGAACCCCGGTCCGGCCACCGTTCGTTCACGCGACAGCCACCCTCCCCGGCGGTTGGTGGTCGTCGTCTGGTCGGCGAGCTGTGCCATAGCGGGACATCCTGCCCCCGGTGCGGGGTGTCCGCCATCGCACCGGGCGGTCGCTCCGACGCTCCGCATGGCGAACCGACGGGCGACCCGGCCGCAGGTAGCCTGAGCGCTCGTGAGCGGCGCACCGAACCGGGTCTACGTAGCGCGCCTTGCCGGACTCCCCGTCTTCGATCCTCGAGGCGACCAGGTCGGGAAGGTGCGCGACATCGTGGTCGCGCTGCGCGGTCAGACGACCGCCAGCGTCCGTCCCCGCGTGGTCGCCCTGGTGGTCGAGGTCTTCGGCCGGCGCAAGGTGTTCCTGCCGCTGACCCGGGTGACGTCGATCGACGCCGGGCACGTCATCACCACGGGCGTGGTGAACATGCGCCGGTTCGAGCAACGGCCCGGCGAGACCCTGGTGCTGGCCGAGTTGCTCGACCGGGCGGTCACCGTGCGGGACAGCGGCATCAGCGGAGCGGTCTTCGACGTGGCGATGGAGCGCGACCGCAATCGCGACTGGTCGCTGGTCAAGGTGGCGCTGCGCGAGGGGTCGCACCGCTTCGGGCGCAAGGGTCAGGAGCACATCGTCGACGTCTCCGACGTGATCGGCCTGGTCGAGGAGCACACCGACCAGGGCGCGACCAACCTGCTCGCGACGCTGCACACGCTGCGCGCGGCGGACCTCGCCGACGTGCTGCACGGGCTCGGACCGAAGCGCCGCAGCGAGATCGCCGCCGCCCTCGACGACGAGCGGTTGGCCGACGTCCTGGAGGAGCTGCCGGAGGAGGACCAGGTCGAGATCCTCGGCGCACTCGACAACGAACGGGCCGCCGACGTGCTGGAGGAGATGTCGCCGGACGACGCCGCCGATCTGATCGCCGAGCTGCCCGACGAGGTGGCCGAGCACCTGCTCACGTTGATGGAGCCCGAGGACGCGGAGGACGTCCGCCGGCTGCTCAGCTACGAGGAGGGCACCGCCGGCGGCATGATGACCAGCGAGCCGGTGATCCTGCCGCCGGACGCCACGATCGCCGACGCGCTCGCGCTGGTCCGCGAACCCGCCCTCACCCCGTCCCTGGCGGCGATGGTCTTCGTCTGCCGGCCGCCGCTGGAGACGCCGACCGGACGTTTCCTCGGAGTCGCGCACATCCAGCGACTGCTCCGCGAGCCGCCGTCCACCCTGGTCAGCGCGGTGACCGACACCGACATCGTGCCGCTGCGCCCGGAGTCGTCGCTGGAGGAGGTCACCCGGCTGCTGGCGGCGTACAACATGGTGGCCAGCCCGGTCGTCGACGATGCCCAGCACCTGATCGGCGTCGTCACCGTCGACGACGTGCTCGACCACCTGCTCCCCCAAGGCTGGCGCGAGGGAGGTGCCACCCGTGGCGCGTGAGGACCGGCGGCCGAGGCTCGACTCCCCGATCGAGGCACGGCGGCCGCTGGTACGCCGGCCGGCCTACGACCCCGACGTGTTCGGTCAGCTGTCCGAGCGGGTGGCCCGCTTCATCGGCACCGGGCGGTTCCTCGTCTACATGACGGTGGTGATCGTGGTCTGGGTGGTGTGGAACGTCCCCTTCGGCCCGGACCGGCCGCGTTTCGACACCTACCCGTTCATCTTCCTCACCCTGGTCCTCTCGCTCCAGGCGTCCTACGCCGCGCCGCTGATCCTGCTGGCGCAGAACCGACAGGAGGCGAGGGACCGGGTCAACCTGGACCAGGACCGGGACGCCAACGCCCGGGCACACGCCGACATGGACTTCCTCTCCCGAGAGGTCGCCAGCCTGCGGATGGCGATCGGCGAGGTCGCCACCCGGGACTACCTGCGCTCGGAGCTTCGCGCGCTGCTCAGCGACCTCCAACAGCGGACCGGCGAGCCCCCCGAGCCGGGCGGGGAGCCCGGTAGCGGCAGCGACCCGTAACATCGACAGCATGCCTACGACCACGTCCACACCGGTGCAGGAGGACGCGGTCCGCGCTGCTCTGGCCACCGTGCAGGACCCCGAGATCAAGCGCCCGATCACCGAGCTCGGCATGCTCGACGACGTCCGGATCGCCGCCGGCGGCGTCGTCCACGTCCGCATCCTGCTCACCGTGTCCGGCTGCCCGCTCAAGGAGACTCTGACCCGGGACACCCAGCAGGCGGTCGGCCGGGTCGCCGGCGTCCGGGAGGTCGAGGTCGAGCTCGGCGTGATGAGCGACGAGCAGCGCCAGGGGCTGCGGGAGCAGCTCAAGGGGGGCGCACCCAGCCGGGACATCCCGTTCGCCAAACCGGAGTCGCTGACGCGGGTGCTGGCGGTCGCCTCCGGCAAGGGCGGGGTGGGCAAGTCCTCGGTGACGGTCAACCTGGCGGTCGCGATGGCCCGCAGCGGACTGGCGGTCGGCGTCGTGGACGCCGACGTCTACGGCCACTCCGTGCCCGACATGCTGGGCATCGGCGATCGCCGGCCCACCCAGGTCGAGGACATGATCATGCCGGTGGAGGCGCACGGGGTGCGGGCGATCAGCATCGGGATGCTGAAGCCGCGCCGCGACCAGGTGGTCGCCTGGCGGGGTCCGATGCTGGACCGCGCGCTGGTGCAGATGCTGAGCGACGTGTTCTGGGGTGACCTGGACGTGCTCTTGCTCGACCTGCCACCGGGGACCGGCGACGTCGCGATCTCGCTCGGACAGCATCTCGCCAACGCCGAGGTCTTGGTGGTCACGACCCCGCAGCAGGCCGCCGCGGACGTGGCCGAGCGGGCCGGCACGATGGCCTCGATGATGCACCAGCGGGTCGGCGGCGTGGTCGAGAACATGTCCTACCTGCCGTGCCCGCACTGCGGGCCGGAGCACAAGCTCGAGATCTTCGGCCGGGGCGGTGGTGAGCGGGTGGCGGCAACGCTGGCGGAGCGCTTCGGGCACGATGTGCCGCTGCTCGGGCGGGTGCCACTGGACGCCCGGCTGCGGGCAGGTGGCGACGACGGGGTGCCGCTGGTGCTCACCGATCCCGACGCGCCGGCCGCGGAGGAGCTCGCCGGCGTGGCCCGCCGGTTGACCAGCCGGGCCCGCGGGCTGGCCGGGATGCAGCTCGGGCTCAGCCCCTCCGGACGCTGAGCGACTCGAGCGACGGGCGGGGCACGACATGATGGGCATGGGGTGGCCGGAGCTCTTGCTCATCGGCATCGTGGCGGTGTTCCTCTTCGGCCCGGAGAAGCTGCCACACCTGGCCAAGCAGGCCGGTGGCTTCCTGCGCACGGTGCGGCAGATGGTGGACAACGCCCGCGGCGACCTGGCCGACGAGCTGGGCGAGGACTTCCGGGACCTGAAGCTGCGCGACCTCGACCCGCGCGAGGTGGTCCGGCGCAACATCATCGCGGCGATGGAGGACGACGACTCCGCCAAGGCCGAGCCGCCGCCCGGCCGTCGCCCGCTGCGCTACGGCGAGCGGCCGCCGTTCGACGCGGAAGCGACCTAGTCGACCGAGAGCGCCGAGACCGCCCCGCCTCCCGACAGGAGACTCGATGACCAAGGCCGAGAGGAAGGGTCCGCAGCCGACGGCGTCGCACGTCGCCGACAGCCACGGCCTGATCCGCGTGCACGGCGCGCGGGTGAACAACCTCAAGGACATCAGCGTCCAGATCCCGAAACGCCGGCTGACGGTGTTCACCGGCGTCTCCGGCTCCGGCAAGAGCTCACTGGTGTTCGGGACGATCGCCGCGGAGTCGCAGCGGCTGATCAACGAGACCTACAGCGCCTTCGTGCAGGGCTTCCTGCCGACCCTGGCACGCCCGGAGGTCGACGTCCTCGACGGCCTGACGACCGCGATCATGGTCGACCAGGAGCGGATCGGCTCCAACCCCCGCTCGACGGTCGGGACCACCACCGACGCCAACGCGATGCTGCGCATCCTCTTCAGCCGGCTGGGCGAGCCGCACATCGGGCCGCCCAGCGCCTACTCGTTCAACGTGCCCTCGGTACGTGCCAGCGGCGCGATCACCGTCGAGCGCGGTGCCGGCAAGACGAGGACCGAGAAGGCGACCTTCAACCGCCTCGGCGGCATGTGCTCGCGCTGCGAGGGCATCGGCTCGGTCACCGACTTCGACCTGTCGGCGCTGTACGACGACAGCCGGTCCCTCAACGAGGGCGCGTTGACGATCCCCGGCTACAGCATGGACGGTTGGTACGGCCGAATCTTCCGCGGCTGTGGCTTCTTCGACCCGGACAAGCCGATCGGCGACTACACCAAGACCGAGCTGCGCCACCTGCTGC
Source organism: uncultured Actinomycetota bacterium (assembly GCA_963695375.1). GTDB lineage: Bacteria > Actinomycetota > Actinomycetes > Propionibacteriales > Nocardioidaceae > JACCVL01. Next base: position 254,536 of record OY968767.1, read on the forward strand.
ACCAGGAGCCGACCAAGATCAAGGTCGACGGGATCAACCTGACCTACGAGGGGCTGATCCCGAAGATCCAGAAGTCCTTCCTGTCCAAGGACGTCGACGCAATGCAGCCGCACATCCGGGCGTTCGTCGAGCGGGCGGTCACGTTCACCACCTGCCCCGAATGCGGCGGAACCCGGCTCAGTCAGGAGGCCCTGTCGTCGCGGGTCCAGGGGATCACCATCGCCGATGCGTGCGCGATGCAGATCAGCGACCTCGCCGACTGGGTGCGCGGTCTGGACGAGCCCTCCGTCGCGCCGCTGCTCACCGCGCTGGGGGACAGCCTCGACTCCTTCGTCGAGATCGGGCTCGGCTACCTCTCGCTGGACCGCCCGTCGGGGACGCTGTCTGGAGGCGAGGCGCAGCGCACCAAGATGATCCGCCACCTGGGCTCCTCGCTCACCGACATCACCTACGTCTTCGACGAGCCCACGACGGGCCTGCACCCGCACGACATCCGACGCATGAACGACCTGCTGCTGCGACTGCGGGACAAGGGCAACACCGTGCTCGTCGTGGAGCACGAGCCGGAGACGATCACGATCGCCGACCACGCCGTCGATCTCGGCCCCGGCGCCGGTGCGGCGGGCGGCACCGTCTGTTTCGAGGGGAGTGTCGAGGAGCTGCGGGCCAGCGACACCGTCACCGGCCGGCATCTCGGCGACACGGCCTCCCTCCGGCCGACGGTCCGTAGCGCGTCGGGAGTGCTGGAGGTGCGCGGCGCCAGCACCCACAACCTGCGGGACGTCGACGTCGACATCCCGCTCGGCGTGCTGGTCGTCCTCACCGGGGTGGCGGGCTCCGGCAAGAGCTCGCTGATCCAGGGCTCGGTGGCCGGGCGGGACGCAGTGGTGTCGGTCGACCAGACGGGGATCCGCGGCTCTCGGCGGAGCAACCCCGCGACGTACACCGGACTGCTCGACCCGATCCGCAAGGCCTTCGCGAAGGCCAACGGCGTGAAGCCGGCCCTGTTCAGCGCCAACTCCGAGGGCGCCTGCCCCACCTGTAACGGCGCCGGCGTCATCTACACCGACCTGGCGATGATGGCCGGCGTCGCCACCCCCTGTGAGGACTGTGCCGGGAAGCGGTTCCAGGCGTCGGTGCTGGACCACCGGCTGGGCGGCCGTGACATCAGCGAGGTGCTCGCGATGTCGGTGTCCGAGGCCGCCGAGTTCTTCGACGCCGGCGAGGCGAGGACGCCGGCGGCCGCCAAGATCCTGAGCCGGCTGGCCGACGTCGGGCTCGGCTACCTCAGCCTCGGGCAACCGCTCACGACCCTGTCCGGCGGCGAGCGCCAGCGACTGAAGCTGGCGGTCCGCATGGCGGACAAGGGTGGCATCTACGTGCTCGACGAGCCGACCACCGGCCTGCACCTCGCCGATGTCGAGCAGCTGCTCGAGCTGCTGGACCGGCTCGTCGACGCCGGCAAGTCGGTCATCGTGATCGAACACCACCTGGCGGTCATGGCGCACGCCGACTGGATCATCGACCTCGGCCCCGGCGCGGGGCACGACGGCGGCCGGATCGTCTTCGAGGGTCCCCCCGCCGACCTCGTCGCCGCCCGCTGCACGCTCACCGGCGAGCACCTCGCGGCATCCGTCGGCAGCTGACCGGGCGGCGGTCAGGTGCCGGCCGGGCACTAGCCGCGCTGCTGACCGAGGACGATGTCCGCACTGCCCCGATCACCGTCGCGTACGTACTGCACGCTGATGGTGTCACCGGGGGCGCGGGACCGGATGGCCACGATCAGCTCGAGCCCGTCGGCGACCGGTCGGCCGTCCACGGTGACGATGCGGTCCCCGTCCTCCAGCCCCGCGTCGGCGGCCGGGCTGTCGTCCTCGACGCTCTCCAGCACCGCCCCGCTGTCCCCGCCGGTGGCGACGGAGGCACCGATCACCGGGTAGACCGCCACGCCGGTGCGGATCAGCTGCTCGGCCGTCACCCGCACCTGGTCGATCGGGATCGCGAAGCCGACGCCGATGTTCCCGGCCTGGCCGCCGAACGAGCCGCCGACGGTGGCGATCGCCGAGTTGACGCCGACCACGCGGCCGCGCAGGTCGACCAGCGGTCCGCCGGAGTTGCCCGGGTTGATCGCCGCGTCGGTCTGGATCGCGTTGATGTAGGACGCCTCCCCGCTGCCGCCGGCCGTGACCGGGCGGTCCAGCGCGCTGACGATGCCCGAGGTCACCGTGCTCGTCAGGCCGAGCGGAGAGCCGAACGCGACGACGGGCTGCCCGACCCGCAGCGCCGAGGACGAGCCGAGCCGGGCCACCCGCAGCCCCTCCGGCTCGGTCTCGAGGACGGCGAGGTCGTAGGCCTGCGAGAAGCCGATCAGGTCGGCCGCCCGCTCCCGCCCGTCCGGCAGCACCACCGAGATCTTCCCGTCGGTCTCGGCGCTCTGGACCACGTGCGCGTTGGTCACGACGTGGCCGTCGGTGTCCAGCACGAAGCCGGAGCCGGTGCCGCCGCGCTGCCCGTTGACGACGCGGACCTGCACCACGCTCGGCAGCAGCCGGTCCGCCACCTTGGCGACGCTGGTGTTGTCCGCGGGGAGCGGGGCCGGGTCGGAGTCCAGCGGCGCGGTCGTGCGGACCCCGAGCCGGCCGTCGTCGCCCCCGAATCCGGCCAGCGCCGCGACCGTGCCCAGCACACCGCCGACCAGGCCGACCACCAGTGCCACCGCGATCAGGCCGAACCAGGGGACGCCCGGAGCACGCGGTGGTGACGCGTACCCCGGCACCGGATGGGGCACCGCCGTCGGCTGCCAGGGGGGCGGCGCGGCTGGTCCGCTCGGTCCCGCGTGCCCGGCATGCGCCTCGCCCGGCGGCGCCGAACCGTGCCAGCCCGGCGACCCCCACCCCGGGTACGCCGGGGGCCGCGACACCGGCGCCGGGGTCGACGGTGGCGACCGGAGGGACCGGAGCCGGGACCGGAGCCGGGACCGGCTCGGTCGGGTCCACCGCACTCCCACCCGGCGCCGTCGCAGCACCCGAGCCGGCGCCGCCCCCGGTCCCCGGCGTCCCCCACCAGCGGTCCACGGCCGACCGTTCCTCCGGCAGGTCCAGCGGCGTCGTGTCCTCGTCGGTGCCGGGCGGCTGCTGGCGGCCCTCGTCGCTCACGCTCGTCGCTCCCGGGCCGCGCCGTGCCGGGAAGGCGAGCACGAGGTCAGCGTCGTCTGGGTCATCTGAGGTCGGTGCCGTCTGTCTCGTCGGAGGTCGGTCAGGGTCAAGCATGACTCACTCGCGGATTCGGTGCCGCTCCGACCGCCGACGGCCGGTGCCGCCGCCCCCGCTCAGCGGCTGGGCGACCAGCGCACCGCCGTGACCGGCGCCGTCGCCGGCGATCCCTCCGGGGGCAGGTCCGGCACCCGCTGCACCGACACCTGCTGCGGGTCGCCCGGTAGGCGGGCGGTGGGCGCGCCGACGCCCGCGGGAGCCAGCCAGGCCACCGCGACCAGACCGGTGCCCACCCCGGCGGCGAGGGCGGTCCCGACCCGGCGCGAGGGACCGGTGCCCGTGGTGCCGCAGCGGTCGGCGCGCTGCCGGGCGTGCTCGGCCGCGGGGACGGTCAACAGGCTGCTCAGCAGCGCGTCGTCCGGCGACGGTGCCGCTGCCAGCCGGCGGGTGCGTCGCTTCACCTGGTCGTGCTCGTGGACCAGCGCCGCGCAGCGGTCGCACCCGCCCACGTGCGCGGCGATCCGGTTCGCCTCGGCGTCGCTCAGCTCGGCGTCCCCCCAGGCGGCCAGCCGGGTGCCGTCCGGGCACCTCACGCGGGGACGCCAGCGACGTCGAGGGGCCCCGCGAACCGGGTCCGACCGCCGCTCGGCGCCCGGTGCGCCAGTGCCTTGCGCAACAGCCGTCGGCCGCGGTGGATGCGCGAGCGCACCGTCCCGGACTTGATGCCGAGGACGGCGCCGACCTCGTCGTACGACAACCCCTCGACGTCGCACAGGACCACGGCCGCCCGGAAGTCCTCGGGCAGACCGGCCAGCGCGACCTCGACGTCGTCGTCGAACAGCGCGTCGGCCAGGTGCCGGTCCGGTGCCGCGCCGTTGCCGACCAGCCGTGCGGCCGCGTCGTCGCTCAGCGAGTCGAAGCGCAGCCGGGCTCGGCGCCGGGCCCGGTCCAGGAACAGGTTGGTGGTGATGCGGTGCAACCAGCCCTCGAAGTTGTCCGGGGTGTAGGTGTGCAGCGACCGGAAGACCCGGACGAACACCTCCTGGGTCAGGTCCTCGGCGTCGTGCGGGTTGCCGGTGAGCCGGTAGGCGAGGCGGTAGACCCGGGCCGAGTGGTCCCGCACGATCTGCTCCCAGCTGGTCGGGGCGGCCGGCGCCGCGTTTGGCGCCGTTGTCGGCACCGCGGCCTCCCGAGCGGCCCCGCGGCGGGTGATGACGCCCATGATCGTGTCCTCTCGACCGGTGCGGGAAGCCTGTGCGACCAACCTGAGAGCAGCCCGAGAAACGGGTGACGGTTCGCCGAGGAAGCGTCGGCGACCGGACACGCACTAGGCTGCGGGCGCCCGCGCTCCGCCGGGGACGCCCGTCCCCCGAGACCACCGGACCGCCGCGGGCCGGGACGAGGGAGATCACCATCAGCACCGGGTTGTCGCCCCAGAGCTGGGCCTATGCCGAGGAGTACGTGCCGGAGGACGACGCGCTGCGCGCCGCCCGTGCCCGGGCCGAGGAGGTCGGGGTGTCCCCGATCGGAGCCGGCGGTGGCGCAGCGCTGCGCTTCCTCGCCTCGCTGATCGGCGCCCGCGCCGTGGTCGAGATCGGCACCGGCACCGGTGTGTCCGGGCTGTGGCTGCTGCGCGGGATGCAGCCGGACGGCGTCCTGACCAGCGTGGACCTCGAGGCCGAGCACCAGCGGCTGGCCCGGGAGACCTTCACCGAGGCCGGCATCGCGCCGCAGCGCTACCGGCTGATCGCCGGGGCCGCGCTCGAGGTGCTGCCCCGGCTGACCGACGGGCACTACGACCTGGTGCTCTGCGACGCCGCCAAGAGCGAGTACGCCGAGTACCTGCGCGAGGCGCTCCGGTTGCTCCGTCCGGGCGGGCTCGTCGCCATGGACAACGTCTTGTGGCACGGCGCCGTCGCGGACCCGGCGCAGCGGGACCCGGACACGGTGGCCCTGCGCGAGCTCGGCCGGGCGGTCCGCGAGGACGAGACCCTCGTCCCGGTGCTGCTGCCGGTCGGCGACGGCCTGTTGGTCGCCCGCAAGCTGCCCTGAGGGGTCAGCCGACGCCGGCGAGCGGGTCGGCCGCGGTCAGCCAGCGCAGCAGCAGCCGGGCACCGAACCCGGTCGGACCCGGGGTCCACACACCCGCGTCCCGGGTGGCGTCCCCGACGCTGGACAGGTCGAGGTGCGCCCACGGCACCCCCGCCGCGAACGGCCGGAGGTAGAGCGCCGCGGCGATCGAGCCGGCCCCGCTCGGCGTCGGCGAGGCGCCGCCCAGGTTGCGCGAGTCGGCGACGAGCGACGCGTTGTCGTCCGCGTAGTCGTCGACGAGCGGGAGTCGCCACAGCGGCTCGCCGGCGTCCCGGCCGGCCGCGAGCAGGGCGGTGGCCAGCGCGTCGTCGGTGGCGTACAGCCCGCCGAGGCTGGTGCCGAGGGCCGTCTTCACCGCCCCGGTCAGCGTGGACACGTCGACCAGCACCGTCGGGTCGAGCTCGGCCGCGGCGTACGCCAGCGCGTCGGCCAGCACCAGCCGACCCTCGGCGTCGGTGTTCAGCACCTCGGTGGTGCGACCGCCCGGGTGGGTGACGACGTCACCGGGGCGCTGCGCGTCGGCGCCGATGGCGTTCTCCGCCGCCGCGACGAGGCCGGTCACCCGCAGGCCGACGTCGAGGTCGCGCAGCGCCGTCATCACGGCGAGGACGACCGCTCCCCCGGTCACGTCCCGCTTCATCGTCATCATCGCGTCCGGGGGCTTCAGCGACAGCCCACCGGTGTCGAAGGTGATGCCCTTGCCGACCAGCACGACGTGCCCCGCGCCGCCTCGCCGGCGCCGCGGTCGGTGGTCGAGCCGGATCAGTCGCGGCGGGTGCGCCGAGGCCCTGCCGACCCCCAGGATGCCGCCGCAGCCGTGGTCGGCGAGCGCGTCCTCGTCCCACACCGAGATCCGGTCCAGGCCGGCCGCGGCCCCGTGCTCCTGCGCCCACGCGGCCAGCTGTTGCGGCGTCTTCTCCCGCGCCGGCGTGGTCGCGATCGCCCGCGCCCGCCAGCCGGCCAGGCCGAAGACCTCCCCCCGGCGCACCGCCGACCTCGCCGCCGTGTCGCTGTCGCGGAGACCGGCCAGCACGAACGTGTCCACCGGAGCCCGGGCGGGAGCCGTGGTCCGGTAGGTCAGCCGGAACGACGCCAACAGCAGGCCCTCGACGAAACCGGCGGCAGCGTCCGCCGGGCCGGTCCAGGCCGTGCTGGCCACCGTTCCGCGGGCGCCGTGCACCCGCGCCAACGCCGCTCCGGCGGCGCGCAGGTCGGCCGGTGAGCGGGCGCCCACGCCGACCAGCACGAGCAGCGGGCCGTCCGGCAGCGGGTGCGCCACCACCGTCCCCGCCCTGCCGTCGCAGCGGGCGGACTCGGCGACGGCCAGCAGGTCGACGCCGCACCGGTCCTCGACGTCCGCGGCGCCCGGACCGAGCTCGATCCCGTCACCTGCCGGCAGCACCGGCAACGCCCAGACGTCCGCGCCGTCGAGCTCGTGCAGCGGCGCGCCGTCGGTCCGCAGGGCGGGTGGCTCGTTCACACGGGCTCCAGACGCGGGGAGTCGGCCGGCTACGGACACAGAAGGACCCGGGAGCCGCGGCGGCTCACCGGGACCTTCGCGGCGGGATCAGGCGACGACGGCCTTGAGCGCGTCTCCGAGCTCGCCGGCCTCGGTGGCGTTCAGCTCCACGACCAGCCGCCCCCCACCCTCGAGCGGGACACGCATCACGATGCCTCGGCCCTCTTTGGTGACCTCGAGCGGACCGTCACCCGTCCTCGGCTTCATGGCCGCCATGGGCGTACCCCTTCCTTCACCGAGGCCACGCGCGCCCCAGGGCAGGGCAGCAGCACCGACGTGACCAGCGGGCGCGGAGCCATTATTCCGTACGCATCCCCGTCGCGTCGGCCGGTCCACCCGGACCGCCGGGCTCCCCGACCCGATCCGGTCCGGCGGCTGCGGCAGACTGCGCGCGTGCACGCCCGATCCGCCCTCTTCGACCTGTGGGGTGACCACCTGCTCGCGCGGGGCGGGCGGGCGCCGGTCTCGGCCCTGGTCCGGCTGCTCTCCGCGCTCGACATCTCCGAACCCGCCGTGCGGACCGCGGTGTCCCGGATGGTGCGGCAGGGCTGGTTGGTCCCCACCCGCACCCCGCACGGCCCCGGCTACGCCCTCACCGGCCGTGCGCGGGAGCGGCTCGACGACGCGGCGCGACGGATCTACCGCACCTCCGGCACCGACCGCTGGGACGGGCACTGGCACCTGGTGGTCGTGCCCGCGCTGGCACACCGCGGCACCCGCGACCGGGTCCGGGCCACGCTGGGCTTCCTCGGCTACGCCCCGCTGCGCGGCGACACCTGGATCGCACCGCGGCGCTCCCCCGACCTCGCGGCCACCCTGGCCGCCGAGAACGTCCGCGTCGACGGCTTCGACGCGGTCCCCGACGGTGTCGGCAGCGGCGACCCCGCCCAGCTCGCCCGCAGCGTCTGGGACCTGGACCGGCTGGCCGCCGCCTACCAGCACTGGCAACGGCAGGCGGACCGGTGGGTTCCCCCCGCCGGCTCCGACGCCACGGACGAGGCCCAGTTCGCCGCGCGGAGCACGCTGGTGCACGAGTGGCGCAAGTTCCTGTTCACCGATCCCGCGCTGCCGGCCGAGCTGCTGCCGGCGGACTGGCCCGGTCGTCGGGCGGCCGAGCAGTTCGACCGCGAGTCGGCCAGGCTCGCCCCGGCGGCGACCCGGTTCGTCGACGCCTGCCTGCAACCGAACGGAGCACCCGGATGACCCCACCCAGCGCCGACGCCGAGGTCGGCCCGGTCGGCTACGACGTGACCGACGCGGTGGCCACGGTCGTCCTCCAGCGCCCGCAGGCGATGAACGCCCTCGACCTCGCCACCAAGGAGGCGCTGCGGGACGCACTGCACCGAGCCGCCGCCGACGACGAGGTCCGGGCCGTGCTGCTGACCGGAACCGGCCGGGCCTTCTGCGTGGGCCAGGACCTGCGCGAGCACGTCACCGCACTGAACGAGCAGCCGGTCGAGCAGGTCTGGGGGACGGTGGCCGAGCACTTCGCCCCGATTGCCCGAGCGTTGCTGACGATGCCGAAACCGGTGGTGGCGGCGGTGAACGGGGTGGCCGCCGGGGCCGGGGCGTCGCTCGCCTTCGCGTGCGACCTGCGGGTGCTCGCCGACAGCGCGAGCTTCACCACCGCCTTCGCCGGGATCGGCCTGTCGTGCGACACCGGCGCGTCCTGGACACTTCCCCGGCTGGTGGGACAGGCCCGTGCGCTCGAACTGCTCTACTTCCCCCGCACCGTGGACGCCGCCGAGGCGCAGCGGCTCGGTCTCGCCAACCGGGTCGTGCCGGCCGAGTCGCTCCCGGCCGAGGCCGGAGCGCTGGCCCGTGAGCTCGCCGCCGGGCCGACCCTCGCCTATGCCGGCATCCGGCAGGCGCTCGCCTTCTCCGCCACCCACGACCTGGACCGGTCGCTGGCCAACGAGGGCGAGCAGATGGCCCGCACCGGGGCCTCACAGGACCACCAGGACGCCGTCGCGGCCTTCGTGGCCAAACAGCGACCGGTGTTCCGGGGCCGCTGAGCCGGGTCCTCAGCGGCTGCCGGACACCGCCCGCAGCAAGCCGTCCGGCCCGATGTCGGTGAGGTAGCGACGGCTCGGGTCGCCGGCCAGCTCGACGGTGATCGAGGCACCGTCGGTCCGCCGGTTGAACCACTGGGTCATCGTGCCGTGGCACACGCCCCCACAGTCCACGTTGCCGAGCGGGATGCGCATCGACCGGGCGACCCGGCGGGAGAACCGCGGGTTCTTCGAGTCCTTCGCGTCGACATTGAAGAACGGCTGGTGCAGCGAGATCATCCGGTCCGGGCGGACGTTGCGCAGGAATCGCATCATCCCCCGGGTCTCCGGCTCCGACGCCGGCCGCGGGCCGGACTCGTAGGCGCCGTCGAGGTCTCGCCAGCGGACCGGGAAGTTGCGGTTCAGGTCGACGTCGCGCGCGTTCTTGCGGACGCCCCGGTGGTAGCCGTCCGGGTTCAGCACCGGGACGACCCACAGATCCACGCCGCGGACCGGCCGGTGGTCACGCAGGTGGGTGAGCGGCCGGCTGGACTGTTGCTCGTCCCCGTGCATGGCGCCGACGGCCACCACGGTCCAGCGGGCGCCCGGCTCGCCGAGGTGGTAGGCCCGGATCGGTCGGCCGAGGACGCTGTGCCCGATCACTCGGCGTCCGATCACCGTGGGCTCCCGGCCGGGTGCGGCCACCGTCCCTGACCGGTCGGGACCGGCGACCGGGCTGGCCGCCCCGGCGGCCGGGACCTGGAGGCCGGCCACCAGCAGGACCAGCGCGCCGACCGCGGCGAGCAGGGCCGCCCCAGGTCGTCCGGCACGCCCCGTGTCCCTCGGACCGCCCACGCTCGCTCCCCTCGACCCCGGCTGGTCTCGGCCACCGGCGTCCCCGGCGGCAGGATCGTCAGCTGCGACGACCGCCGTCATGGTGGACCGCCACTGCCGGGCGCGCAACGCCCCGCGCCCAGCATCCGGCCAGGTGGTCGTCGACCAGCCCCGCCGCCTGCATCAGGGCGTAGGCCGTGGTCGGGCCGACAAACCGGAAGCCGCGGCGCTTCAGCTCCTTCGCCATCGCCGCCGACTCGGCGGTGACAGCCGGCACGTCGGCCAGGGTGTGTGGCGCGGGGCGGTGCCGGGGCGCGGGCGCGAAGCCCCACAGCAGGTCCTCGAGCGGGTGGTCGAGCGCGAGAACCGCTCGAGCGTTGGCGACCGTGGCCTCGATCTTGGCCCGGTTGCGCACGATCCCCGCGTCCGAGAGCAGCCGCTCGACGTCGGCCGGCCCGAAGGCCGCGACCGCCGCCGGGTCGAACCCGGCGAACGCCGCGCGGAACGCCGGGCGCTTGCGCAGGATGGTCAGCCAGGACAGCCCGGACTGGAAGGCCTCCAGACTGATCCGTTCGAACAGCCCGCGGCCGTCGGTGACCGGTCGGCCCCACTCGGTGTCGTGGTAGGCCCGGTAGTCGGCGGGACCGTCCCCCCACGGGCACCGCAGCCGACCGTCGTCACCGCGGACGGCGCCGGCCGTGCTCACCCGCCCGGCTCCCCGGACGGGTCGCCGGGCCCCGCCTCCACAGCGCGCGCCAGCCGGCGCAGGGCCCAGCCGAACAGCAGCCGGGTCGTCGGCCCGCCGACGAGCCACAGCGCGCGCCCGAGCGGCCCTCCGGGGACCTCGACCCGCTCCCACCAGCAAAAGCGGGTCCCTCCCGGCCGAGGCTCGACCCGGAACTCCCCGACCCCCCGGACCACGCTGCCGGTGTGCACCACCTCGTACCGGCCAGAGCCCCGCTCCGGCAGCTCGACGGCGGTGACCGTCATCGGGTCGTCGAAACCGAGCGGCCCCACCGCGGTCCGGCCCACGATCTGGGTGCCCACCCCCAACGGCGGCCCGCCCACGCGGCGGACCCGGGTCAGCGGGATCCATTCACCCTGAAGCGGCCAGTCGACCAGCCACCGCCAGACCTCGACGGGATCGGCGGCGATGTCGACGTGCAGCCGCACCTCAGCCTGCACCGGGGGCCTCTCGCTGTCCGCCGGAGCCGGGTGACGTCACGTCCGGGGGATGCTGGTCCCGGCCGTCGGTCGGGCGCTCAGAGGGGACGGGAGGTGCGGCGCGGGCGTCCAGCTCGGCCGCCAGCCGGGCCAGCAGCGCGTCCACCTCGCCCATCCGGTAGCCCCGGAACGCGGTCGTGAACCGCACCGCCCGCAGGTCCTCGGCGCCGAGCGGACCGTCACCGGGCAGCAGGACGTCGGGCCGGTCGTCGTAGACGTCGCGCAGCTGACCGCCCCGACCCGCGGCCAGGACCGCGCAGCCGCCGATCACCACCACCGCCAGCGCCCACAGCACCCAGCTCACGCGGTCGATCGTGCCACGGTGCGCTGGCAACCGACTGCCCGGAGCCTCCTGACCGCGGCCGACCCGGCTACTCGGGCCGCCCGGGCTCCGCCGGCGTCGGGTTGGTCCGAGCGTGCGCCGCCTCCTCGATGATGGTCAGCGCCTCGTCCACGTCGTCGGTGAGGTGCAGCATGGCGAAGTCGTGCTCGGACACCTTGCCCTCGCCGAGCACGGGGCCGCGCAACCAGTCGATCAACCCCCGCCAGTAGGTGGATCCGACGAGCACCACCGGGAAGCGGGTGATCTTGTGCGTCTGGCTCAGCGTGATCGCCTCGAACAGCTCGTCCAGCGTCCCGAAGCCACCGGGGAACACGACGTAGCCCTGCGAGTACTTGACGAACATCGTCTTGCGCGCGAAGAAGTAGCGGAAGTTGATCCCGACGTCGACCCACTCGTTCAGCCCCTGCTCGAACGGCAGCTCGATGCCCAGGCCGACCGAGACCCCACCTGCCTGCGACGCCCCGCGATTGGCCGCCTCCATCACGCCCGGCCCGCCCCCGGTGATGACGGCGTAGCCGCGCTCCACCAGCTCGCGCCCGAGCCGTTCGGCCAACCGGTAGCTGATGTCGTCCGGCGGGGTCCGGGCGCTGCCGAAGACGCTGATCGCCGCACCGAGCTCGGCGAGCATGCCGAACCCCTCGACGAACTCCGACTGGATCCGCAGCACCCGCCACGGGTCGGTGTGCACCCAGTCGGTCGGGCCGCGGGAGTCCAGCAGGCGCTGGTCGGTGGTGGTGCCCAGCACCTGCGAGCGTCGCCGCAGAACCGGGCCGCCGTAGCGTTGCCGGGGCGTGGTCCGGGCCCTGCCCGTCGGGTCGGGTCGGCCGTCGGTGCTCGGTTCGGTCACGACGCCGAGGCTAGCCAGCCGCGGCCAGCCAGGCCCGCATCCGATCCTCGCAGTGTCGCAGGTGGGCCAGCGGCACCCGCTCCGCCTGGGTGTGCGCCAAGGAGGGGTCACCCGGCCCGTAGTTGACCGCGGGGACGCCGAGCGCGGTGAACTGCGACACGTCGGTCCAACCGAACTTGGGTTTCGGCTCGCCACCGACTGCCCGCACGAAGGCGGCGGCCGCGGGCCGGTCCAGTCCGGGCATCGCTCCGGGCGCCGAGTCCCGGAGCACCAGCTCGAAGCCGTCGAAGACCTCCGCCAGGTGGGCCATGGCCTGCTCGACGTCGCGGTCCGGCGCGAAGCGGTAGTTGACCGACACCCGGCACTCGTCGGGCAGCACGTTGCCGGCCACTCCACCCTCGATGCCGACCGCGTTCAGCCCCTCACGGTAGGTGAGGCCGTCGATGACCGGCTGTCGCGGCTGATAGGCCACCAGCCGGTCGAGCACCGGTGCGGCGCCGTGAATCGCGTTCACTCCCATCCACCACCGCGCGCTGTGCGCCCGCTCACCCCGCGCGACGACGTCGACGCGCATCGTGCCCTGGCAGCCCGCCTCCACCACCGCACCGCTCGGCTCCATCAGGATGGCGAAGTCGGCGGCGAGCAGCTCCGGCCGGGTCCGCGCCAGCCGGCCGAGACCGTTGTGCTCGGCCTCGATCTCCTCGCACTCGTAGAACAGGTACGTCACGTCCCGCACCGGCTCCGGCAGCGAGGCGGCCAGCAGCAGGCCGATGGCGACCCCGCCCTTCATGTCGCAGGAGCCCAGGCCGTGCAGGTGCTCGGCGTCGAGCCGGGACGGCAGGTTGGCGTTGACCGGCACGGTGTCGATGTGCCCCGCGACGACCACCCGCTCCGAGCGGCCGAGGTCGGTGCGGGCCAGGACACTGTTGCCGTCTCGGACGACCTCGAGGTGTGGCACCGCACCCAAGGCCTCGCCGATGGCGGTCGCGATGTCGGCCTCGTCGGCGGAGACCGACTCGATGTCGACCAGCGCGGCGGTCAGGTCGACGACGTCGGCGGTCAGGTCCAGTCGGGAAGCGGGCATGCCGGGCATTGTCACCCACCGCCCGGAACGGACGGTGACCGGCTCAGTCGGTGAAGGCGCAGAACTCGTTGCCCTCGGGGTCGGCGAGGACGTGCCATTCGATCTCCGCGTCGGGCTCGCGGAGCAGACGGGCGCCCGCGTCGAGCAGCGGTTGGACCGCACCGGCCGTGACGTCCCAGTGCACTCGGTTCTTGACCGCCTTGGGCTCGGGCACCGGGCTGAAGTCGAAGGAGTCGAACGGAACGCCCGGGATGTCGTCGACATAGCTGAAGCCGTGCTCGGAGTGCACGAGGTTCCCGCCCAGGACGTCGGCCCACCAGGCCGCGATCGAGGCCGCGTCGACGGCGTCGACCCCGACCTCGTACAACCGGTAGTCGTCGACCCGCTCCCGCACGAACACACACAGCTCGCCGCCCTCCGGGTCGGCCATCACGGTCCACGGGAACTCGCCCTCCGCCGACAGCCGCACCGCGCCGAACCCCTCCACCTCACCGACCGAGGTGGCGTTCACGTCCAGGTGCACGCGCTGCTTGACCGTGCGCGGCTCGTCCACCCGATTGACCCAGACCCCGGCCTCGGGGGTGGCCCCCACCAGGTGCACGTCGCCGTCGTCGAGGCGCTCGCTGCGCAGCCCCAGTGCGGCGGCCCAGAAGCCGGCCATCCGGTCCGGGTCGGTCGCGTCGATGCACAGGTCCTTGTAGCGGGCGAGTGGCATGACGCGCACCCTAGGGGATCCCGGTACGGTCACCTCCGTGACGAAGCCCGACGACTCCGCAACCGGTGAGATCTCCGAGGTCAGGCACGCGGGAACCGCCTGGGGCGTCGGCCTCGCCACCGTCGCGGCCGACGGCCAGGTGCTCGACACCTGGTATCCCGGCCCCTTCCTCGGCACGGCATCGAAGGCGACGGTGGAGGCCGACGAGCGACGTCTGGGCGCGCTGGCGACGCCCGACGAGGTGCGCGGCGTGCGCCGCGAGGTGGTGCGGCGGGAGATCGAGCTGTCCGCCGCCCCAGCCGACGCTCCGGACGCCTACCTGCGGCTGCACCTGCTCAGCACCCGCCTGGTCGCGCCGCACGGCCAGAACCTCGACGGCATCTTCAACCGGCTCAGCAACGTGGTGTGGACCTCCCTGGGGCCGTGTGCCGTGGACCGGTTCGAGGAGGTCCGCGCGCGGGCCCGTGCCGCCGGCGTCCACCTGCAGGTGACCAGCATCGACAAGTTCCCGCGGATGACCGACTACGTCGTGCCGGACGGGGTGCGGATCGGCGACGCCGACCGGGTCCGCCTGGGCGCGCACCTGGCCAGCGGCACGACGGTGATGCACGAGGGCTTCGTCAACTTCAACGCCGGCACGCTCGGCACCTCGATGATCGAGGGTCGGGTGTCGGCCGGGGTGGTCGTGGGAGACGGCAGCGACATCGGCGGCGGCGCCTCGGTGATGGGCACCCTGTCCGGCGGCGGCACCGAGGTGGTTCGGATCGGGCGGCGCTGCCTGCTCGGCGCCAACGCCGGGCTCGGCATCTCGCTCGGGGACGACTGCGTGGTGGAGGCCGGCTGTTACGTGACCGCCGGGACGAAGGTCACTCGGCCGGACGGCGAGGTGGTCAAGGCGCGCGACCTGTCCGGCCGGGACGGGCTGCAGTTCTGGCGCAACTCGGTGACCGGGGCGATCGAGGTGCGTCCCCGCCGCGGCGGAGGCATCGACCTGAACGCCGACCTGCACGCGAACTGACCGGCTGCGGACGGCCCGTACCGTTGTCGGTCCGATGAGCTCTCCGACCCGACCGCTGCGCACGCTGGTCACCGTGGTGGCCGCGCTCGCCGTCCTCGGCGTGCTGGTGGTGGCCGGGGTCTTCGTGCTGCGCACCGTGGTGGGCACGCTGCCCGGCGAGGCGGTGTGCACGGCCGAGGTCGACGGCAGCAGTGTCGACCTCGACCAGGAGCAGGCGAGGTACGCCGCGACCATCGCAGCGCTCAGCGTGCGTCGGCAGATGCCGGCGCGGGCCGCGTCCATCGCGCTGGCGACGGCCTACCAAGAGTCGAAGATCCTCAACCTCGACTACGGGGACCGCGACTCGCTCGGGCTCTTCCAGCAACGCCCCAGCCAGGGGTGGGGCCGGCCGGCCCAGCTGATGGACCCGTACTACGCGACCAACGCCTTCTACGACGCGCTCGCCGAGGTCGACGGCTATCAGGACATGCCGATCGACGAGGCGGCGCAGGAGGTGCAGCGCTCCGCGGACGGGAGCGCCTACGCCACGCACGAGCTGAACGCGCGGGCGCTCGCCTCGGCCTTGACTGGCTACAGCCCCGCGGCGTTCAGCTGCGAGGTGGACACTCCCGAGGTCGCCGAGCAGCAGGCCGGCTCGTCGGGACTGACGCCACGGGCGGAGGCGGTGCGGAAGGAGGTGGCGCTGGCCTTCGGGGACGTCGCCGCGGGCGGCTTCGCCCCCGGTGGAGTCGCGTCCGGACACAGCGAGGGGTCCACCCACTACGCCGGCCGCGCCGTGGACTACTTCTTCCGCCCGGTGGGACCGGCGAACAACCAGCGCGGCTGGGCGCTGGCGCACTTCCTGGTCGCCCAGGCGGAGCGGCTGTCGATCTCGACGGTGATCTTCGACGACCGGATCTGGACTGCGGCCCGGTCCGGCGAGGGATGGCGGGAGTACGACGAGGGGGACGGCTCGGGCGACTCGACCGTGCTGCGCCACCTCGACCATGTGCACGTCGACGTGGCCTGACCCCGCCACCCGGGCGGTGGTCAGTCAGCGCAGCCGCGCGACGGCTGCCTCGACCCGCTCGTCGCTGGCGGTGAGGGCGACCCGCACGTGGCGAGCCCCCGCGGTTCCGTAGAAGTCGCCGGGGGCCACCAGCACCCCGCGCCGGGCAAGGTCGGCCACGGTGTCGTCACACGGCTCGTCCCGGCTCGCCCACAGGTACAGCCCGGCCTCGGAGTGGTCGACGCGGAAGCCGGCCCGCACCAGTGCGGCCCGCAGCAGGTCGCGCCGGCGGGCGTAGCGGGCGCGCTGGACGGCCACATGCTCGTCGTCGGCCAGCGCCGCGGTCGCCGCTCGCTGCACCGGAGCGGGCACCATCAGGCCGAGGTTGCGGCGGACGGACAGCAGCTCGGCGACCAGCCGCTCGTCGCCGGCGACGAAGCCGGCGCGGTAGCCGGCCATGCTCGACCGCTTGGACAGCGAGTGCAGCGCCAGGACGCCGTCATGCGAGCCGCCGCAGACGTCCGGATGCAGCACCGACACCGGCTGCGCCTCCCAGCCGAGCTCGAGGTAGCACTCGTCCGAGACCGTCACCGCGCCCCGCTCGCGCGCCCAGGCCACGACCTTCCGCAGGTGCTCGGCCGGCAGCACCCCACCGGTCGGGTTGGACGGCGAGTTGACCCACACCAGCGCCGGACGGCGCGGGCCCAGCGCGGTCAGGCTGTCGGCCGCCAGCACCTCGCAACCCGCCAGCCGGGCCCCGAGCTCGTAGGTGGGGTAGGCCAGCTCCGGGATCACGACCAGGTCGTCGCTGCCGAGGCCGAGGTGCAGTGCGAGCGACGCGACCAGCTCCTTCAGCCCGATCGTGGGCAGCACGGCGGCCGGCGACACCCCGGCGACGCCGAAGCGGCGCCGCAGCCAGTCGGCGGCGGCGGCGCGGAGCTCGGGAGTGCCGACCGTCTGGGGATACCCCGCGGCATCCGAGCCCGCGACGAGCGCCTGCTGGACGACCTGCGGAGTGGGGTCGACCGGCGTGCCGATCGACAGGTCGACGATGCCGTCCGGGTGGGCGGCCGCGGTGGCGCGAGCCGGCGCGAGCCGGTCCCACGGGAAGGCGGGCAGCCGGGCGGACACCGGCCGGTGTCCGCGGTCGGGGGTCACTCCTGGTTCTGCGGCGGGAGCGAGCCGATCGAGGGGTGGTCCTTGTCGATGACGCCGAGCTTGGCGGCGCCGCCGGGCGAGCCGAGGTCGTCGAAGAACTCGACGTTGGCGGCGTAGTAGCTCTTCCACTCCTCGGGGGTGTCGTCTTCGTAGAAGATGGCCTCGACCGGGCAGACGGGCTCACAGGCTCCGCAGTCGACGCACTCGTCAGGGTGGATGTAGAGCATCCGCTGACCCTCGTAGATGCAGTCGACCGGACACTCGTCGACACAGCCTCGGTCCTTGACGTCCACACACGGCTGCGCGATGACGTAGGTCACCTGGTCCCTCCTCCGATCGGGTGGACCCCGCTGGTGCCTGGGGCCCGACGTACGAAGCCTAGTATCTCCCGCGCCGGACGCCGGCGGATCTCCCCCCCACCACGCGGGAGCGACAGTGCCCCTGACCGCAGCCGACATCGGCACCCGCGTCGTCGTGCGCCGCCGGCTCGCGGGGCAGGTGGGCCCGAGCGGCGGCCCGGCGCTGGCCGATGTGCTCGGCGTGCTGGAGGGCTTCGACGACGCCGAGGTCGCGGTGCGCCGTGAGGACGGCACGCTGGTCCGCTTCCGGCGGGACGAGCTGGTCACCGGCAAGCCGGTGCCGCCGCGGGTGGCGACCCTGCTCCGGGTCAGCGCCGACCGGTTGGAGTCCATCGCCGACGCGGGCTGGCCGGCGACCACGGTCGAGAACGTCGGGGCCTGGCGGTTGCGCGCGGCCGGCGGCTTCACCGGCCGGGCGAACTCGGCGCTGCCGGCGGGCGACCCGGGCCTGCCGGTCGGTGCGGCCCTGGACCGGGTCCGGGAGTTCTACGACCGGCGCGGGCTGCCGCCGTTGCTGCAGGTGGTCGTCGGATCCGGGCTGGAGCGAGAGCTTCCGGCCGCGGGCTGGCAGATCGCCCGGCACGAGGAGGGCGTCCTGGTCCAGGTGGCCTCGGTGGCGCAGGCCAGGCGGGCCGCCCGACGGCTCCGCCCGGGCGGAGCCGTCGGCCCGGTGCTGCTGTCCGGCACGCTCACCGCGGGATGGATCGGCCTCTACGGGCGCACCGGTGCCGTCCCGCGCGAGGTGCTCGAGCACGTCCTCGCCGGACCGGAGCAGGTGTGCCTGGCGTCGATCGAGGACCCACCGGCCGCCATCGGCCGTGCGGTGGTGACCGGCGACTGGCTCGGCCTGTCCGCGGTCGAGGTCACCGCCGACCGGCGCCGGGAGGGGCTGGCCCGCCGGGTGGTCGACGCGCTGCTCGCCTGGGGGGCCGAGCACGGCGCCACCTCGGCATACCTGCAGACCCTGCCGGCCAACGCCGCGGCGCTCGCGCTCTACGAGAGGTACGGGTTCGTGACCCACCACCGGTACCGCTACTGGCGGCCGGTCGACACCTCGGCGGCGGACTCGGTGCCCGGAGCGGCGGGGTCGGTCCCCTTCTCGCTGACCGGCCAGGGGATCAGCGCGCCGTAGTGCGACCGGTAGTACAGCAGCGGGCGCTCGTGGTCGGCCGCCACCGCGGCGCCGACCACCTCACCGACCAGGATCGTGTGGTCCGACCCGTCGTAGGCCGCCCAGGTGCGGCACTCCAGCCAGGCGAGGGCCCCGTCGACGAGCGCCACCTCGGTCACCTCACCACGGTGGTGCGGCACCCGGTCCAGCTGGTGGCTGATGTCGCGGCCGCGGGTGGCCAGCCAGGTCGCGACGTCTCGCGCGGACTCCGCCAGCACCGAGATGCCCCACACGCCGGCAGCCAGCACCGGGTCGTGCAACCGGTTGTGGTGGTCCACGCAGACCAGCACCAGCGGCGGGTCGAGCGACACGGAGGTGAAGGCGCTGGCCGTGATCGCGTGGTCGACACCGTCGTGCACGGTGGTCAGCACGGTCACCCCGCTGGCGAACCGGCCGAGCGTCGCGCGGAAGGCGGTGTCGTCGAGCAGGGGAGGCACGGCTGCGAGCCTAGGCGCCGGGGCCGACCCGCTCATCGGCAGATGACGGTGTCCGCCGGGGTGTAGGTCGTGTGCAGCTTCTCGGTGCGGAGCTTGCGTTCGGTCCCCGGCCGGTAGAAGTCGCGGAACACGTCGATCTCGAACCCGCCGTATCCGGTGGTCGGGACGCAGTCGGAGCCGGTCAGCACCCTGGTGCCGGGCGCGGTGTAGTTGTAGCGCTGCGACTGCCGGGCCTCGATGTCGTAGCGCTTCGTGCTCCAGATCTGCGCGTGCATCTCGCCGCTGCCGCCGGGCGCACTCGGGTCGATCCAGGTGCGGACCAACACCCCGTGCGGGCTGTCGTTGCGGAACTTCAGGTCCACCGACGGCCAGGCGACGGTGGCCTCGCGACCCACCGGGTAGCGGTCGATGTAGAAGCTGTGCGGCTTGTGCTCCACGTCCTCGAGGCCGGCGAAGAAGGCGGCGTTGAACAGCGTCGTCGCCACCTGGGAGACCCCGCCGCCGTAGTCCTCGGCGTAGACGCCGTTGCTGATGATGAAGCCGATGGCGAAGCCGTTCGCCTTCGTCCGCTCGCCGACCGTGTCGTTCAGGCTGAACGTCTCCCCGGGTCGCAGCACGGTCCCGTTGATCAGCTCGGCCGCACGGCCGATGTTGGTGTTGCGATAGTCCGCGTGGGGGTACGACGTGGTGAAGCTGCCGATCACCCGCCGGATGCCCAGCCCCCGGGCGTCCTTGGTGGTGAAGTCGGCCCGGTCCCGCGACCCCTTGAGCCGGGCGCTGCGGTCCCCCGAGGAGGTGGCCGCGCGCAGCACGGCGTCGCTGAGGGCCTGCGGGCTCACCTTCAGCCCGGCTCGCGCCCGGACGATGCGGGGCTCGCCGCCGACCAGCCGGACGGTGGCGTCCTGGGGTGGCTGCTGAGCGCGCGCGATGACCCGCCGCAGCCGCTTCGTGAGCAGCTCACGGTCGACCACGGTGCGGATCCGGCCGTCGAGCGCCCGCAGCGACAGCGCCGGGGCGTACCGGTCGGGGGCGAGCTGCACCTCGCGACCCGGGAGCCGCAGCGTGATCGGCCCGGACACGATCCGCCGCGCTCGCTGCATCGCCGCGCGCAGCTCGGCACTGCCGAGCTGGGGGCTCGTCTCGTCCACCGGCAGCTCGACGGTGCGGTCGTCGACCAGCCAGGCGTCCCGCACGGCGACGGCCGCGAGACCCACGTCGAGCTCGACCCCGGCCCGCGGCCGCTGCGGCACCGGTCGCGCGCCGGCGAAGGTGACCCCGGGCTCCACCGTGCCCTCGGCGGTCCGGCGGCCGAGGGTCCGCAGTGCCCGCAGCAGCTTCTTCTGCTCGGCGCGCACCACCGGTGCCACCGTGTCGCCGCCGAAGAACGCGTCCCACAGGGTGCGGGGGTCGAGCGTGCTGCCGCCGGCGGCCCGGTCGAGGGTCGCCTCGACGTCGACCGAGAGCCCGGCCCGCTCCGGGTCGAGCTCGGTGTCCTCGCCGGCGACGGACACCGCGATCGGGTCGTCGGTGCGGGGCAGCAGCTCCGTGCGCAGCCGCTTCGCGGCGTCCCGCTGGCCGAGGCCACCGATGCCCACGTCGGCGACCTCGGTACCGGCCGCGATCTTGTCGCCGGCCAGGATCACCGCCGACCCGTAGAGACCGACGAGCAGGACCAGCAAGCCGATCCCGGCCAGCCATCCCGTGCGGCGCTCGTGGCGACGCGCCGGCCGGGACGGGTCCCCGGGCTCGTCGGGGGCGTGCCCCGGGGGGTCGGGTGTGGTCCGGCTCATGGCGGCGTCAGTCTACGGACGACCGCGGAAGGCGCCCCTTCGGCCGGGTCCGCCGGTCAGCGCGCCGACCACGGTGACCAGGACGACGCCACCGCAGGCCAGGACGAGGAAGCCCCAGCCGAGCAGGTCACCCCCGATCACGTAGTCCCCCTCGGGGCGCCCGCCGAGGGCGAGCAGCACCGCGGCGCACCAGCCCGCCCCGTAGCCGAAGACGGCGGCCGGGCCGGGGCTGGCCGCGCGTACGCCGAGGCTGCCCGCCGTCGACGCGGCCACGGCGAGACCCAGCCCCCACGGCAGCCCGGCCCCCCCGGCGCGGTGCACCGACAGCGCCAGCAGGGCGACTGCGCTGCCGAGCAGGGCCGCGGCGACCCCGACGGCCGCCGGTCTCATCCGGTGGTCACGCCGACCCGGTCTGGTCGCGTCGGCCCCGCTCGTCCGGGAGCTCGAGGTCCAGGCCTGCGAACAGGTCCGGCTCCAGCCCGGTGTCGGGGTCCACCGGCCCGCGGGGTCCCTTGACCAGGCGGTAGTGCTCCGCCGCCCAGATCTCGCGACCGGCGTTGTCCGCCAGCGCGAAGAACGGACCGTCCACCTGGATCTGGGTGGCATGCGCCCGCATGGCGGCCATCTTGGCCTCGACGTAGTCGATGCCGTCGACGCGCGCGGTGAGCAGCTCGTCCGCGACGACGAACGGCGGCAGCGGGCCGTCCGGCTCGAGTCCCTCGAACGTCGTGGTGTCCCCCGACTCGCGGAGCCGCCGGATGCTCTCGCGCATCGAGGACTCCGGGCTGGCCGTCCAGTAGACCTTGGCCACGTCCCATGCCGAGCCCAGGTCCTGCCGGTACGACGGCGCCGCCGCCAGGGCGACCCCGTAGGTCGCCACCCGGTGTGCCTGGATGTGGTCCGGGTGCCCGTAGTTGCCGTACTGGTCGTAGGTCACCAGCACCTGCGGCCGCACCTCGCGCAGGATGGCGACCAGGTGGTCGGTCGCCTCCAACAGGTCGGCGTCCCAGAACGCCCCGACCGGCCGCTCCGGCGGCGCCGCCGCCCCACCCGCGTCGGTCCAGACCATGCCGGTGTCGTGGTAGCGGCCGGGGCCGCCGAGGAACCGGTGGTCGGTGACTCCGAGCGCGGCCATCGCCGCCTCGAGCTCGCCGATCCGATGCTGGCCGAGGCCGCCCTCCCGCTCGTGGGCCAGGTGCTCGAGCTCGGGCACCAGCACCTCGCCGAGCTCACCGAGGGTGCACGTGACCAGCGTGACGTGGACGCCCTCGGCGGCGTACCGGGCCATCAGCGCCCCGTCGTTGATCGACTCGTCGTCGGGGTGGGCGTGCACCAGGACGATCCGACGCGCGGCGCCGGGCCCTGGGTCGGGGCCGGGGTCGGGGTCGGTGGAAGCACTCACCCGGCACAGGTTACGACCCGTCCCGCCGCTCCCCTCCGACCGGCGATGATGCATGTGCGTCGCCCCGACGACCCGAATGCGTCATCGCCGGTCGGGGGGAGCGGGCCGGCTGGCAGGATGCGCCGGGTGACGGCTGCGCTCTCCTCCACTCCGCTGCACGAGTCGGTGTCGTTCCCCCGGTTGTCGGCCCGGACCGGCCGGTTCACCCTCGGCGTCCCCCGCGCCCTCAGCATCAGCCCGGACGGGCGGCGGGTGCTGTTCCTGCGCAGCCGGTCCGGCACCGAGCGGACCGGCCTGCTCTGGGCGTACGACGTCGGCACCGCCGAGGAGCGGCTGCTCGCCGACCCGGCCCGGCTGCTCGGCGCCGAGGGTGAGCAGCTGTCCCCGGCCGAGCGGGCCCGACGCGAGCGCAGCCGCGAGACCGGAGCCGGTGTGGTCGGCTACGCCACCGACGCCGACCACACCCGGGCCTGCTTCGCCCTGTCCGGCCGGCTCTGGCTGGTCGACCTCGCGACCGGTGAGACCACCGAGCTGCCGGCCACCGGCGCCGTGATCGACCCGCGGCTCGACCCGACGGGCCGCCGGGTCGCCTACGCGGCCGACGGTGCGCTGCGGTGTTCGGCCTGCGACGGGTCGGGGGACCGGACGCTGGTCGAGCCCGACGGTGACGAGGTGGTGTGGGGGCAGGCCGAGTTCGTCGCCGCGGAGGAGATGGACCGACTGCGCGGCTTCTGGTGGGCACCCGACGGCGAGACGCTGCTGGTGGAGCGGTACGACGAGTCCCGCGTCCCGGTGTGGCACCTGGCCGACCCCGCGAACCCCGAGCGGCCGCCGGCCCGGCAGCGCTATCCAGCCGCCGGCAGCACGAACGCCGAGGTGTCGCTGTGGTCGGTCCGGCTGGACGGCTCCCGGCACGAGATCGACTGGGACCGGGACCGGTTCCCCTACCTGTGCCGGGTGAGCTGGCCGTCGCGGGGGGCGCCCCTCCTGCAGGTGATGAGCCGGGACCAGCGCGACGCCCGGGTGCTGGCGGTGGAGGACTCCGGTGCCACCCGCGTCCTGGCAGAGCAGCACGACGACGTCTGGCTGGAGCCGTACGACGGGGTGCCGGCCTGGACCCCGGACGGCCGGCTGCTCACCATCGAGCCGGACCACGGCATGGACACCTACCGGCTGGCGGTGGACGGCGTCCCGTTCGGCCCGCCGGGGCTCCAGGTGGCGTCGGTGGACTCCGTCGGCGACGACGGAGTCTGGGTGCACGCGACCGCGGAGCCGACCGAGATGCACCTCGCCCGGATCGGCTGGGACGGCAGCGTCCCGCCCGGTGCCAGCACCGAGGGACCCGCCGTGCACGGCGGCACCGTGGCCGGCGGGACCTGGGTGGTCACCCGCGGCGGCCTGGACGCCGACGGGGTCCAGGTGTTCGTCGTCGCGGACGGCGACCGGACCGAGCTCGCCAACCTGCAGGAGTACGCCGGCTTCCGGCCGGCCGTGACGATGGTCCGGGCGGGTGAGCGCGAGCTCCGCACCGCCGTGCTGTTCCCGCGCGACCACCGGCCGGGGGCGGGGCGACTGCCGGTGCTGATGGATCCCTACGGCGGTCCGCACGCGTTGCGGTGCGTGACGGCGTCCCGGCCGTTCCTCGAGTCCCAGTGGCTGGCGGACCAGGGCTTCTGTGTCGTGGTCACCGACGGGCGCGGCACCCCGAACCGCGGGCCCGCCTGGGACCGGGCGGTCCGTGACCGGCTCGCGGAGGTGACCCTGCAGGACCAGGTCGACGCGGTCGCGGCGATCGGCCGGCGCTATCCCGACGACGTCGACGTCGGTCGGGTCGGCATCACCGGCTGGTCGTACGGCGGCTACCTGGCCGCGCTCGCGGTGCTGGCCCGTCCGGACGTCTTCAGCTGCGCGGTCGCCGGCGCCCCGGTGACCGACCTTCGGCTCTACGACACGTTCTACACCGAGCGCTATCTCGGTCACCCGGGCGAGCAGCCGGAGGTGTACGAAGCGAACTCGCTGCTGCCGCTGGCCGAGCGGCTGACCCGCCCGCTGATGATCATCCACGGACTCGCCGACGACAACGTCGTGGTGGCGCACACGCTGCGGCTGTCGGCCGCGCTGCTGGAGGCGGGCCGGCCACACACGGTGCTGCCGCTGTCGGGCGTGACGCACATGACGCCGCAGGAGGTCGTCGCCGAGAACGTCAAGCTGCTGCAGCTGCGGTTCCTGCGCGAGCACCTCGCCGGCTGACCGCCGGGTCAGCGATCGGACGCGGAACGGCCGAGCGCGGCGAGCAGCGGGGGCATCCGCTCGCGCAGCCTGGCGACCCGACCCGCCGTCCGGGCCGGCTCACCGCGCCTGCCGAGCGCCAGCATCCCGGCGTCGCCGGCGGCCTGCCCGGCGGCGATCCGCTCCCCGGCCTGCACCATCCGGGCCACCGAGGCGTTCAGGACCTCGGCCGGGTCGAGACCGCCGTAGGTCCGCGCGACCAGGCGCAGCCGGCGCACCACGTCGTCGACGTGGACCTCGCGGAACAGCGGCACGCCCGTCCAGGCGAGGAAACCCAGGTCGTCCACCGGTCTCCCGGGACCGGCCAGGTCCCAGTCGATCATGCCGACGAAGCGGTCCCCCGCGACGATCCAGTTGTAGGCGCCAGGGTCGTTGTGGCAGACGATCTCGTCGCTCTGGAGGGCGCGCGTTCCCTGTCGCCAGCGGACCGGACCCGCCGGCCGGAAGGTCGTCACCGCCTCGTGGAACCGGCGCAGCCAGCGCACCGCCTCGACCAGCACGGCGTCGCTCGGCTCCGCCACGTCGACCTCGACGATGTGCCCCGGCAGGTGAGCGAGCACCTCCCGGCCGCGGGCGTCGAGGCCGAGCACCCGCGGCACCCCGTCCAGACCGGCCGCCGCGAGGTGGTCGAGGAGCGCGTGCACCGGCGGGGTCCACGGCCCGGTCGGCCGGCGCACGGTGCCGCCGATCCGCGTCGCCCCCCCGACCGCGCCGCCCTGGAGGAGCTCACCGTCGAGCAGCCGGTCGCGCAGGGCCTCGGCCAGCGGGCGGTCGGCGTCCAGCCAGGCCACCTCACCCAGCTCTTCGGGCGCGAGCCAGCGCACGGCGTCGTGCTCGTGCGGGACCGGCTCGCCCGCCGGGTCGCCGACGGCTCCGACCGGCCGGCACTCGTATGCGCGCAACAGCCGACCGTCCGGCAGCCGGCTCGGACTCCCGACCTGCGCGCCCACGGCGATCCGACAGCCGAGCTCCTCTGCGATCTCGCGCCGCAGCGCCTCGGCCGGGGACTCCCCCGGCTCGGCCTTGCCGCCTGGCAGCTCCCACCGTCCGCGCAGCTGCTCCGGCGCCCGCCGCCGGGCAGCCAGCAGACGTCCGTGCTCGACGATCGCCGCGGCCACGACCAGCCGCTCGGCACCCGCCCGCTGCTCCGGCACGGCCGCGATCGTACGGGCACCGTCCCGTCGCGGGCGGCCGGTCGGCCGCCACCCGCACCGCGCCCCGGAAGCCGTCGCGTTATACGTTGTGAGCACCGTCTCTGCCTGGTTGTGAGGGCGGTCACGGCCCCAGGTCCGCGGTGAGCGCACGATGATGCCCCGCCGTGGACGCGGCGCACGATGTCGGTCACGAGGAGGTCGGATGGCACGCGCTCCCCGCAGGTGCGCACCCTGATGGCAACGTCGACGTCGCACGGTGTCCTGGAACCGCGCCGGGCCCGGATCCCGGACAAGACGCTGCGGCAGGACCGGTGGTGGATCGCCCCGGCGCTCACCTTCACCGTCTTCACCGCGTTCGTCATCTACTCGACCTGGCGGGCCTTCTCCGGCGCCGACTACTACTCGACCCCCTACCTGTCGCCGTTCTACTCGCCCTGTCTGAGCACCGAGTGCGTCGAGGGAGCCAGCGACTTCGGCCAGCCGATCAGCTGGTTCCCGCTGTCGCCGGCACTGCTGATCCTGATCTTCCCGCTGGGCTTCCGGCTCACCTGCTACTACTACCGCAAGGCCTACTACCGGGCCTTCTGGCTGTCTCCGCCGGCCTGTGCGGTGGCCGAGCCGCACGGGTCGTACTCCGGGGAGACCCGCTTCCCGCTGATCATGCAGAACGTGCACCGCTGGTTCTTCTACGCCTCGGCGGTGGTGGCTGCGGTGCTGACCTTCGACACCGTGCTGGCCTTCCGGGACACCGAGGGCGAGTGGGGTCACATGGGCCTCGGCACCGTGATCATGATCGTCAACATCACGCTGATCTGGGGCTACACCCTGTCCTGCCACTCCTGCCGGCACGCGGTCGGCGGGCGGCTCCGGCACTTCTCCAAGCACCCGGTGCGCTATCGCGCGTGGACGTTCGTCTCCCGGCTGAACACCCGGCACCCGCAGTGGGCCTGGTACTCGTTGTTCTCCGTGGCACTCACCGACTTCTACGTGTACCTGCTGGCGACGGGCGCCTTCGACGACCCGCGCTTCTTCTGATCGTGAAGGGCCTGCGATGAGCACCACCGACTACGAGCGGCACCAGTACGACGTCATCGTCATCGGCGCGGGCGGCGCCGGGCTGCGAGCGGCCATCGCCGCGCACGACGCCGGCGCGCGGACCGCGATCGTCTGCAAGTCCCTGCTGGGCAAGGCGCACACGGTGATGGCCGAGGGCGGCATCGCCGCTGCGATGGGCAACGTCTGGTCCGAGGACGGCTGGCAGGTGCACTTCCGCGACACCATGCGCGGCGGGAAGATGCTGAACAACTGGCGGATGGCGCAGCTGCACGCCCAGGAGGCCCCCGAGCGGGTCCTCGAGCTGGAGTCGTGGGGGGCGTTGTTCGACCGCACCGCGGAGGGGCTGATCTCGCAGCGCGACTTCGGCGGTCACCGCTACGCCCGGCTGGCGCACGTCGGCGACCGGACCGGCCTGGAGATGATCCGGACCCTGCAGCAGCACGCCGTCGCCCTGGGCATCGACGTGTTCATGGAGTGCACCGTCACCGAGCTGCTCAAGGACGGCGACCGGATCGCCGGCGCGTTCGGCTACTGGCGCGAGTCCGGCCGCTTCATCGTGTTCGACTCGCCGACCGTGGTGCTGGCCACCGGCGGCATCGGCAAGAGCTACCAGGTGACGAGCAACTCGTGGGAGTACACCGGCGACGGACACGCCCTCGCGCTCCGCGCCGGCGCCAGCCTGATCAACATGGAGTTCGTCCAGTTCCACCCGACCGGGATGGTGTGGCCGCCCAGCGTCAAGGGGATCCTCGTCACCGAGTCGGTGCGCGGCGACGGTGGCGTGCTGCGCAACTCCGAGGGCAAGCGGTTCATGTTCGACTACATCCCGGAGTTCTTCAAGGCGGAGACCGCCGACTCCGAGGCGGAGGCGGACCGTTGGTACGAGGACAAGACCAACAACCGGCGCCCGCCCGAGCTGCTGCCCCGCGACGAGGTGGCCCGGGCGATCAACTCCGAGATCAAGGCCGGCCGCGGCTCGCCGCACGGAGGAGTGTTCCTCGACATCGCGTCCCGTCGCTCCGCGGACTACATCCAGCGCCGGCTGCCGAGCATGTACCACCAGTTCAAGGAGCTGGCCGATGTCGACATCACCGCCGAGCCGATGGAGATCGGGCCGACCTGCCACTACGTGATGGGCGGAGTCGAGGTCGACCCCGACTCGGGTGCGTCCATCGTGCCCGGGCTGTACGCCGCCGGTGAGGTGGCCGGCGGGATGCACGGCTCCAACCGGCTCGGTGGAAACTCCCTGTCCGACCTGCTGGTCTTCGGCCGCCGAGCGGGGCTGAACGCCGCGTACGAGGCGGAGCGCGCGGCGCAGCAGCGCCCGCGGGTGCCCGACGACGACATCAAGGTCGCGGCGGCCGCGGCGGTCCAGCCGTTCGAGGCGGCGGCCGACGACGGGTCGCCGAGCGAGAACGCCTACACCCTTCAGCACGAGCTGCAGGAGTCCATGCAGGCGCTGGTCGGGATCATCCGCAAGGGCGACGAGCTGGCCGAGGCACAGCAGCGGCTGGACCAGCTCGCCGGCAGACTGCCGTACGTCGCGGTCGAGGGGCATCGGCAGTACAACCCCGGCTGGCACCTGGCGCTCGACCTGCCCAACATGCTGCTCGTCAGCCGGTGCATCGCCCTGGCCGCCGAGGAGCGCACCGAGTCGCGCGGCGGGCACACGCGGGAGGACTTCCCGGGCACCGACGACCAGTGGGGGACGGTCAATCTGGTCGTCACCCTCGACGACGACGGCGCGGCCACGCTGGCCCGGCAGCCGCTGCCACAGATGCCGGACGAGCTCCGGTCGCTGTTCGACTAGAGCCGACCGACCGAGCAGCAGACGAGAGGACACCCGAGATGGCCTACGACCTGACGTTGCGGATCTGGCGCGGTGACCGCAGCGGCGGCGAGCTGCGGGACTTCACCGTCCCGGTGGAGGAGGGCGAGGTCGTCCTGGACGCGATCCACCGGGTGCAGGCCACCCAGGCCGGCGACCTGGCGGTGCGGTGGAACTGCAAGGCGGGCAAGTGCGGTTCCTGCTCGGCGGAGATCAACGGGCGGCCGCGGCTGATGTGCATGACCCGGCTGGCGGACTTCGATCCGTCGGAGCAGATCACCGTCACCCCGATGCGGGCGTTCCCGATCGTGCGCGACCTGGTGACCGACGTGTCGTACAACTACGAGAAGGCCCGCGAGCTGCCGGCCTTCGCGCCAGGTCCGGCGGATGCCGACGGCAAGCGCCGGATGATGCAGGTGGACGTGGAGCGTGGCCAGGAGTTCCGCAAGTGCATCGAATGCTTCCTGTGCCAGGACACCTGCCACGTCATCCGGGACCACGAGGACAACAAGCCGGCCTTCGCCGGGCCGCGGTTCTTCCTGCGGTATGCCGAGCTGGACATGCATCCGCTGGACACCCACGACCGCCGGCAGCTGGCACAGGGCGCCGCCGGACTCGGGATGTGCAACATCACCAAGTGCTGCACCGAGGTGTGCCCGGAGGGGATCAAGATCACCGACAACGCGATCATCCCGATGAAGGAGCGGGTCGTGGACCGCAAGTACGACCCGCTGGTCTGGCTGGGCGCGAAGATCGGCCGCCGGGACAGCCGCTCCGAGTCGGCCTGACCGACCTGGCGCCGCGCTGCTGACCAACCGGGCGCGGCCCGCTACGTTCGGGGCATGGCCGACATCCTCAGCGACCACGACCTGCACGCCGCGATGGCCGAACGTCCGCACTGGGAGGTGCGGGACAACGCGCTGGAGCGATCCGTGCAGGCCCCGTCGTTCCTGCGCGGGGTCAACCTGGTGGTGCAGGTGGCGCGCGCTGCCGAGGAGCGGGACCACCACCCGGACATCGACATCCGCTGGACGACCCTGACCTTCCGGCTGTCCACCCACTCCGCCGGCGGCATCACCGCCAAGGACGTCGACCTGGCCGGTGCCATCGACGCCGCAGTGCACCAGATGGGCACCTGACCGGCCCATGACCGGCGGCCTGCGGCTGCACCCGGAGGCCGACGGCGGGCTCGGCCGGATCGTCGCCGACCAGCTCGGCGACCGGGTGGGTCTGCGCGGCCTGCTGGCCGACGTCCGCGCCGACGACCCGCAGGGACGGCGGGCTCGGTGGCTGCCGCCTCCGGGCGGTTCGGCCGGGTCCACGGCTGCCGACCCGCACGCCACCGGCTTCGGCTGGGACGTCGCGGACCAGCGGGACGAGCAGTGGTGGCCGCAGGGGCTGACCATCTCCGCCGACGCCGGGCCGGTCGATGCCGTCGGTCGGGTGCTGCTCGCCGGCTGGTACGCCAAGCAGGACGGGCGGTCGGACCAGGCGTCCCGGGTGACGGTCGTCGACCTGGACGCCGGCCCGGACGGGCCGCGGTACGCCCACGTCGCGCTGGTCGAGCCCTACCGCGAGCAGTGGTCGGGCGCGGTCCGGCACCGAGCGGTCCGGGTGCACGCCGGCGGCCTGGTGTGGCTGGGGCAGTGGCTGCTGGTGGCCGACACCCGGCACGGGGTTCGGGTCTTCGACCTGACCGGCCTGATCCGGCTCGGTCCCGGAGTGCCGTCCGACCACGGAGTCCGGCACCTGCTGCCCCAGTCGGCTTCCTGGAGCGGCACCGGTGCGGGTGACGCGACCCCGCTGCGCTGGTCGTTCCTGTCGCTGGACCGCACCGAGCCGGGCCGGCTCTCGCTGGTCGCCGGGGAGTACGACCGGGGCGGCCGCGGCGCCCGGGTGGCGCGCTGGACCCTCGACCCCGACTCGGGACTGCCCGCTCCCGAGCTGGCGGTCGAGGTGCTGCGGACCGACATCGCCAGCATGCAGGGGGCCGTGCGCGTCCGGGGCAGATACCTGATCTCGGCCAGTCGCGGCCGACGCCGGCGCGGCCAGCTGTGGACGGGGCCGCCCGGCGGGCCGTACGCCCGGCATCCGGACGCGCTGCCGGTCGGGCCGGAGGACCTGGCCTACGACCCGGGGACGGACCGGCTGTGGACCCAGACCGAGTACCCGGGAGCGCGCACCGTCGTGTCCGTCAGCATCCCCCCGGGTTGAGGGTGGTCAGCCCAGGAGCTCGTCGACGAAGCACCAGCGCCAGGCCTCGCCGGTCTCGAAGCTCCGGATCACCGGATGCCCGGTCCCCCGGTGGTGCGCGTCGGCATGCCGCTGCGGGGAGGAGTCACAGCACCCGACGTGACCGCAGCTGACGCACAGCCGCAGGTGCACCCACTCGGTCCCGTCGCGCAGGCACTCGGCACACCCCTGCGGGGTCTCCGGCGCCGGGAGTGCCGCCCGCTCCCGCAGGTGCTCGCACGGCGCACCGGTCGCGGGCAGCGGGGTGACCAGCTCGGTCTCCCGGTCCTCCGAGGCCGACCCCTGGGCCCGTTCCACCATGCTCTCCTCCAGGTCGAGCACCAGCATCACGTCGCGGAGCACGTCGTGGGCCACCAGCCCCTCGTCCCGGATCCGGACCACCTCGGCCCGCTCCGCGTCCAGCATGACCTCCCGCAGCCGGGCGTACACCCGGCTCGGCGGCTCCGCGGTGTTGCCCAGCCGCTCCCACGCCGACTCGGCCCGCTCGAGCGAGCGCTGCCGGAGCCGCTGCACCACCTGCTCGGGCTCGTCGCCGGTGAGCGCGTCCTCCAGCGCCTGGACACCGCGGGTGGAGGCGCGCTGCAGCACGCCGGCCTCCTGCAGGTGGTCCTCGGCGGGGTCGGGCCCGGACAGCCCCAGCCGCCGGACCATCCACGGCAGCGTCAGTCCGTTCAGCAGCAGGGTGCCCACCACCACG
Organism: uncultured Actinomycetota bacterium; assembly: GCA_963695375.1. Lineage (GTDB taxonomy): Bacteria > Actinomycetota > Actinomycetes > Propionibacteriales > Nocardioidaceae > JACCVL01. Next base: position 285,996 of record OY968767.1, read on the forward strand.
ATGAACGCGATCAGCACCAGCGCCTCCCGCAGCGGCGTCTCCTCGGGCAGCAGGAAGACCGCCGCCAGGGACACCACCCCGCGCATCGCCGCCCAGGTGACGAGCATCGGCACCTGCCACGGCGGGCTCGGGTCCGCGCTGCGGATCCGGGGCACCAGGCGGGGCAGGTAGGTCGCGGGGAACACCCACACCAGCCGGAGCACGATCACCCCGACCAGCACCGCGGCCCCCACCAGCAGGGTCCGCCGGATGCCGGTCTCGCCGGTCTGCAGGTCGTCGAGGATGCCCCGCAGCTGCAGACCGATGAGCAGGAAGACCAGGCCCTCGAGCAGGAACTGCACGGCGGACCAGATCGTGCGCTCGAAGATCCGGGAGGCGCCTTCCTGGATGAGCGGCGACCGGTGCCCGAGCAGCAGGCCGGCGACGACCACGGCCAGCACCCCGGACGCGTGCACCTCCTCGGCCGGGAGGTAGGCCAGCCACGGGGTGAGCAGCGAGAGCACGCCGTCGGTGACCGGGTCGCTCACCCGTCGCCGGATCAGCGACACGAGCCAGCCGACCACCAGGCCGATGGCGAGTCCACCGCCGGCGGACAGCGCGAACTCGACCGCCACGTCCGCGGTGGACACGCTGCCGGTGATGGCCACGATCGCCACCCGCAGGCAGACCAGCGCCGTGGCGTCGTTGACGAGGCTCTCCCCCTCGAGGATGGTGACGACCCGGCGCGGCATGCCGACCCGGCGTGCGATGGCGGTGGCCGCCACCGCGTCCGGTGGTGCCACGACCGCGCCGAGCGCCATGGCCGCTGCCAGCGGCACCGGCAGCAGCGCGTACGTCAGCAGCCCGATGCCGACCGTGGTGAACACCACCAGCCCTACCGACAGCAGTCCGATCGGCCGCTTGTTGCGGGTGAAGTCCACCAGCGAGGTGCGGATCGCCGCCGAGTACAGCAGCGGCGGGAGCAGGCCGAGCAGGACCACGTCGGGGTTCAACTCGATGTCCGGCACGAACGTCAGGAAGGACGCCGCGATGCCGATGACCACGTGCAGCAGCGGAGCCGAGACCGAGAACCGGCCGGCCAGGGAGCTGACCACGGTCACGGCGGCCGCGAGCAGCAGCACGGTGAGGGCGATCTCCACGTGCAGAGTCTCCCCCGGCGGGCAACGCCCCGTACGGCCGGGAGGCCTCAGTCGAGGTCTGGAACCGGGTCCGCCACGTCGCGGGTGTCCAGCCCGTCCTCGAGTGCCGCCAGCACCCAGAACAGTCCGAGCAGGACGAACGGGAGCAGCACGGCTGCGAGCACTGCGAGCACGACGCCTCGTCTCGGGTCACGGCCGGCCAGAGCGCCGGACACGTCAGTAGGACGCGCCAGCCCGCCCGCTGGTTGCACCCGGGCATGGTGCAATACCGGGATGCGGCATCTCACCGGCGCCGGGCGGCGCGCGCGAGACGGCTACGGTCCCGGTTCCTACGACGAGTTCCTCCGCGTCCCCGCCCTCAGTGCCGGCTCGTACGTCATCGCGGCCGGCGGCGTGGACGACCAGCGTCCGCACCGTGAGGACGAGGTCTACGTCGTCGTGTCCGGGCGGGGCCGCTTCACCGGCGGGAACCAGACGGTCGACGTGACGGCGGGCTCGGTGCTGTTCGTGGCGGCGTTCGAGGAGCACCGGTTCCACGACGTCACCGAGGAGCTCGACGTGCTGGTCGTGTTCGGCCCGGCCGAGACCGACCCGGTCTGAGCCGCATCCGGGTCAGCCGTCCAGGTAGCGGCGGGCCATGTAGCTGACGAAGTGGTAGACCCCGGTCTCCTCCGGGGCCAGCGGTCCCGGCCGCCAGTGCGCTGAGCGCAGCCCGCGCTGGACGGACTCACAAGCCGCCCAGTCCTGCCGGTTGGTGAGGTCCCAGAAGTCGACGGCGTAGGACGGGTCGAAGCCCGCGGCCGCGGCGACCTCGGCGGGAAAGCCCCAGGCGCACGAGATCCGGGTGCGGTCCGGCGCCAGCGGTGTCAGGTGGTGCACCATCACGTAGTCGGGATGCAGGCTGACCAGCAGGTTGGGCAGGACCGCGAGATACATCACCGTTCGGCGCTCGTGCTCGCCGAGGGTGCCGATCACCGCTCCGTCGCTGTGCCCGTCCAGCGACATGGTCTCCGCCGACTCGCGCAGGTCCATCCAGCCGCCGACCCAGGCCCCCTCCGCGACCAGGTCGTCCCCGCTCTTCGGCGGCGTCACCCGGCACAGCTCGGGGTGGATCATCGCGCAGTGGTAGCACTCCTGGTAGTTCTCGATCACGACCTTCCAGTTCGCCGCGACGTCGTAGCTGTGCGGCGTGCCGAACACCAGTCGCTCCAGCTGGTAGGGACCCACGACCTGCTCGAGCGACCCGACGTGGTCGGCGAACGGTCCGGCCGACCCGGACGTGTCCACGAACAGCCAGCCGTGCCAGTCGTGCACCGGCAGCTCGGCCAGCCCGTGTGCCGCCGGGTCGAAGCCGGCCTGTCCGCGGAAGCCCGGCGCCGCCTGCAGCGAGCCGTCGAGCCGGTAGGACCACGCGTGGTAGGGACACACGATGCTGCGGGCCGACGCGGTGCCGTCCACCGGCAGCAGCTCGTGCCCCCGGTGCCGGCAGACGTTCGCGAAGCCGCGCAGCTGCCCGTCGTCACCGCGGACCAGCAGGACGCTCTCACCGCCGCTGCGATAGGCGCACTGGGCGCCGGCGTCGGCCAGGTCCGCCGCCCGGCCGAGACAGGCCCAGCGGCCGAACACCTCACGCCGTTCCCAGTCGAGCACCTCGGGATCGGTATACGCGGCCTGGGGCAGCATCCGGCTCTGCCCGAACGGCGCCACGGCGGCGGCCAGCCCGGCGGGATCGAGGGCACCCGGTGCGGGCCGCGGCGCGGGCGTCGTCCGCGAGGACCTGTCGGTGGACTGGTCGGTGGACTGGGCGGTGGACTGGGCGGTGGACTGGATGGACATCGGTCTCACACCTCTCCGGTGAACGCGTCCAGGCCGCGCGAGTCGCCGCGCTCACCTCGGGTGAGCAGCCGGTAGACGGCGAAGCCGACGACGATCGCCAGCAGCGACGCGGCCAGCATCAAGGACGCGAGGGCGTTCAGCGCCGGGGTCGGGGCGGCCCGGGCGCTGTTGTAGATCTTCACCGAGGTCGGCTCGGTGGCCGCGTCGCCCGACAGGTAGCGGACGATCACGAAGTCGTCGATCACATCGGCGAACACCAGCACCGCGCTGGCCAGGATGGCCGGCGCGAGCATCGGCAGCAGCACCCGGCGGACCGCGCCCAGCGGTGACGCCCCGAGGTCGACCGCCGCCTCCTCGTACTGGGTGCCGATGGTGAGCAGCCGGCTGCGGACGATGATCACCGGGTAGGAGAGCTGGAAGGTGATCAGACCGGCGACCTGGGCGGACAGGCCCAGCTGGAGCGGCGTCACCAGCGTCGTGACGACGAACAGCAGCGCCACCGCCAGCAGTGTCTCCGGCAGCACGAACGACAGCAGCACGGCCACGTTCGCGCCGGCGGGCAGCCGTCCCCGCCACCGGTCCAGGCCGAGGGCGAGCGCGACGCCCAGCGGGACCACGATCAAGGTGGTGAGGACCCCGAGCCGCAGGGTGTGCACCAGTGCGGTGTGCAGGCTGTCGTCGAACCACACCGACCGCTCCGGGTCGCCGTAGTACCAGCGCATCGAGAAGCCCTGCCAGCTGGTGCGGGACCGGCTGTCGTTGAACGAGAACAGCACCGCGATCAACACCGGCAGCAGCGACCACAGCAGGTAGAGCGCCGTGATCCCCGCGAGCAGCGTGTGCCGCGATCCGTGCCCACCTGCGCGCAACCGGCGGGTCATGACCGCATCCCGGCGGTGTCCCGGGTGCTGCGGACGTAGAGCAGCATCGGGACGAGGGCGACGAGCAGCACGAGCAGCACCAGCGCTCCGGCCTGTCCGGTCTGTCCGGGAGTCTGCACGCTGTTGTTGATCAGGTTGCCGGCCATCGACGTCTGCGGTGACGCGGACAGCAGGTCGTTGGTGAAGTAGTCGCCGAGCATGGGCAGGCAGGTGAGCAGGACGCCGGCGATGATCGCCGGTCGGGACAGCGGCAGGGTGACCCGGCGGAACGCCTCCCACCTGCTCGCGCCCAGATCGCGGGCCGCCTCGAGCACGGCCGAGGAGATCCGGTCCAGTCCGGCGAACAGCGGCAGGATCATGTACGGCACGTAGCCGTAGACCAGCCCCAGGATCACGGTCGACCCGCGCCCGTTCAGCCAGTCCACGTCACCGGGGAACAACCCGCCGAGCGACAGCGCCTGGTTGACCAGACCGTCGTCCTGCAGCAGGTTCACCCAGGCCAGCATCCGCATCATGTAGGAGATCCAGAACGGCGCGATCAGCAGCGTGAGCAGCAGTGCCTTGCGGCGACCGCCGTAGCGCGCGGTGTAGTAGGCCACCGGGTAGGCGATCAGCAGGCACAGCGAGCTCGCGACGAGGACGTAGACGGCGGTGCGCCACAGCGCCGGCCCGAAGAACGCCCCCTCCCCGACGATCCGCTCGAGCACGAAGCGGAACTGGGTGAAGTCCCAGTCGAGGGGGTTCCACACCGGCACCGCGGTCCGGAAGACCGGGTCCACCCGGCCGAACACGATGGCCACCACGACGTACAGCGGGCCGACGAACAGCAGCGCCAGCCAGACGATGCCGGGCATGGCGAGAGCCGGCCACAGCAGACGCACCCCCTGCTTGGTGGACGGCTCAGGCACCGGCCTTGAACTCCTGCCAGACCCCGTGCCAGGCGGCGTCCACCTCCGGCGGGAGCTCCAGCAGCCGGTAACCGGCACCGAAGTACTCGGGCAGGACGGCGGCGTCGACCAGGTTGGCGGGAAGGAACTTCTCGTCCACCAACCGCTGCGGGTTGATGCTGCGTTGCGGTGGCTGGTAGCCGGTCCAGCCGAAGTTCGCGATCGCGTTCTTCTCCTCGAGCATGTGGTCCAGGAACAGGTGGGACAGCACCGGGTTCTGACCACCGGTCAGCACGACCATCAGGTCGTTGTCGACCATCCCGCGACCGTCCTGGGGGAACCAGTAGCGCAGTGTCTCCGCGGAGACGTCCTGGCCGAGGTAGTACTGCGCGTTCACCGCGTCGCCGGACCACATCTGCGCCAGCCCGTACTGGCTGCCCGGGAGGTCGTTGTACATGGTGATCGTGACCTTGGGCTTGGTCGTCTCGGTCAGCTCCAGCAGCTGGGTGCGGACCAGTGCCAGGTCGTCGGCGTCCGCGGTGTTGAGGTCGGTGATCCCGTTGCGCAGCAGCACCATGCCCATCGCCGTGTGCCAGTCGTCGATCACGGCCAGGTCGCCGGCGTACTGCGGGTCCCAGAAGACGTCGTAGGGGTTCTCCCGGGCTCCGATGTCCTCGCTGATCAGGTCGGCCCGCCAGCCGATCCCCGTCGTGTAGATCGTGTACGGCACGGTGTAGCGCCACTCACCGTCGTACCAGGGGTCGGTGAACTCGGGCCAGACGTCCTCGATGTTCGGCAGGTAGGTGTGGTTCAGCGGCCGGATCAGACCGGCGGAGACGAGCTTGGAGATCTGGTCGTAGCTCGGGAAGTAGACGTCGAACGGCACACCCCCCGACCGGACCTTGGCCAGCGACTCGTCCGTGGAGTTGAAGGTCGAGACCGACACGTCGCAGTCGTACTTCTCCTCGAAGGCCTTGATCGAGCCCGGGCTGAGGTAGTCCGCGTAGTTGTAGAGCCGCAGCTTGGCGTTCTTCTCCGGCTGGAGCCCGTCGGCGATGGGCGGGTTGTCCGGGTCGATCGGCCACGTCACCGGGTTGTCCGGGGACGCGATGACCAACTCGGTCCCCCCGGAGCTGGTCTGAGTGCGGGTGGCGCAGCTGCCGAGCGCACCGAGCACCGGCACGGCGACGCCAGCCAGCCCGGCGCGGACGAGGAGTTCGCGGCGGCTCCACCGCGGTCCACCAACTGCCATCACGGCCTCCGCGATGAGTCTGTTGCCCGGCTCTTGCACGCTCGCATAGACTGAACGATCAGTCAATAACGAACCGGGAGCCGTCTCGTGACGATCACCCGCACAACCGAGGACCGTACGAGCCTGGCCGCGCCCGGCTCGCTGGACGAGCTGATCGAGCGCGAGACCGCCGCCTTCGTGGCCCGGCAGCCGCGCAGTCGCGACCTGATCGCCGCTGCCGGCCGGGTGCTCGCCGGGGGGGCCACCTCCAGCTGGCAGATCGCCGAGCCGCAGGCGGTCTGGCTCAGTCACGGGCAGGGGTCGAAGGTCTACGACGTCGACGGCACCGAGTACGTCGACCTGCACGGCGGCTACGGCGTGTCGGTCGCCGGGCACGCGCACCCGGCGATCGTCAACGCGGTGTCCGAACGAGTGCGCCGGGGCACCCACTTCGCGCAGCCCACCGAGGACGCGATCGTGGTCGGGGACGAGCTGGCCCGGCGGTTCGGGCTGCCGCTGTGGCGGTTCGCCAACTCCGGCACCGAGGCAACGATGGACGCCGTGCACCTGATGCGGGCGGCGACCGGACGCGACCTGATCATCAAGGTCGAGGGGTGCTACCACGGGCACCATGACTCGGTACAGGTCTCGGTGCAGCCCGAGGCGGACGAGGTCGGCCCGGCGGACCGGCCGACCCCGGTGGCCGCCAGCTCCGGGATCCCGGCCGCGATCCGCGACCTGGTCGTGCTGGTCGGGTTCAACGACCTGGCCGCGGTCGAGTCGGCCCTGTCCCGGCACCGGGGGCGGATCGCCGGGATGATCGTGGAGCCGGTGATGATGAACGCCGGCATCATCCCGCCGGACGACGGCTACCTCGCCGGACTGCGTCGCCTGCTGCACGAGCACGACGCGCTGCTCACCTTCGACGAGGTCAAGACCGGTTTCACCAGTGGCCCGGGCGGCATCACCGCGCTGTCCGGGGTGACGCCGGACCTGGTCTGCGTCGCCAAGGCGATGGGAGGCGGCGTGTCCACCGCCGCGATCGGCGGCAGCGCCGAGGTGATGCAGCTGGTGGTCGACGGCCGCTACGAGCAGGTCGGCACGTTCAACGGGAACCCGCTCGCGATGGCCGCCGCCCGGGCAGCGCTGACCGAGGTCCTGGTCCCCGATGCGTACGCCCACCTGGAGCGGCTGCGCCGGCGGATCGCCGCCGGTGTGGACGAGGTCGTCGCTCGACACGGCGTGAGCTGGCACGGCGTCACCGTCGGTGCCAAGGGCTGCGTCATCTTCCGCCCGGAGCCGGTCCGGTCGTTCCGCGACTTCCTCGCCATCGACGAGCGACTCGGGCACGCGCACTGGCTGGTGCAGCACAACGGCGGAGTCTTCCTCCCGCCCTGGGGAAAGGCGGAGCAGTGGCTGCTGTCGGTCCAGCACGACGACGACGACGTCGACCGGTTCGTGACCAACCTGGACCGGTTCGCCGCCATGGTGGCGCGGCTGGGCGACGCCTAGGCTGCCGGGAGTGACGGTCGGGCAGCTGCAGCTGCGGGGTCTGGTCAAGCGTTACGACGCCGCGGCGGCGGTCGACGGGCTGAGCCTCGACATCGAGGCGGGCGAGTTCTTCTCCCTGCTGGGGCCGTCCGGCTGCGGCAAGACCACCACGCTCCGTCTGGTGGCCGGCTTCGAGCATCCGGACGAGGGCACGATCCTGCTCGACGGGACCGACCTGGTCGCGCTGCCGCCGCACCGGCGACCGGTCAACACCGTCTTCCAGTCGTACGCGCTGTTCCCGTTCCTGACCGTCGCCGACAACGTCGCCTTCGGGCTTCGCTACCGCAACGCGAGCAAGGCGGAGACCCGCAGCCGGGTCGCGGAGGCGCTGGCCCTGGTGCAGATGGACCGCTACGCCGGTCGCCGGCCGCACCAGCTGTCCGGCGGTCAGCAGCAGCGGGTGGCGCTCGCGCGAGCGCTCGTGCTGCGACCGACCGTGCTGTTGCTCGACGAGCCCCTCGGCGCACTGGACGCCAAGCTGCGCAAACAGCTCCAGCTCGAGCTGCGGCAGCTGCAGCGCGAGGTCGGCATCACCTTCCTGTACGTCACGCACGACCAGGAGGAGGCGATGACCATGTCGGACCGGATCGCGGTGCTCGCCGACGGCAAGGTGCAGCAGGTCGGCGGGCCGCAGCAGGTCTACGCCGAGCCCGCCACGGCCTACGTCGCGGGGTTCCTCGGGACGACGAACCTGCTCGACGTCGACGTGCACGAGCTGCGTGACGGCGTGGCGCATTGCCGGCTTGGTGATCTCGAGCTGCGGGCGCGAGCGGCGGGGACCTCGGTCCGCGGACCGGCACAGGTCGTGATCCGCCCCGAACGGGTGCACCCGCGGCGCCCCGGGCCGGGCGACGCGGGCGAGACCGCGGAGCCCAACCGCTACCGGGCGACCGTGGCCGAGCTGGTCTTCCTCGGTCCGACCACGCAGGCCGTGCTCCGGGTCGGCGACACCGACCTGATCTCGTTCGTACCGAACGCGGAGGGAGTGGTCCCCGGCTGGCTGCGTCCCGGCGAGGCCGTGGACGTGGTCATCGACGTCGACGGCGCCCGGCTGATCTGCCCAGCCGGCTAGCGGACCAGGAGAAGCCCAGCGCGCTGGCCGCGAAGCGCATCGCGATCTCCTGTGCGCGTCGCGGGCCGACCACGGGGTCGCCGAGCGCCACCTGGATCGACAGGCCGTCCAGCAGGGCGGCGAACGTGACCGCGAACTCCATCGCGTCGACCGCGCCGATCTCCCCGTCGTCGGCGGAGTCGCGGACCACAGCGGCGATCATGTCCCGCCAGCGCTGGTCCAGCTCGATGCGGTCACGTGACAGCTCGGGGTGCCGGAACGCCTGCACCCACAGGTCGAACCACAGCCCCCAGTCGCCGGCCGTCAGGTCGTCGTCGCCATCGGGCACGCAGGTCATCCGCACCAGCGTCTCCAGGCGGAGCACGACGCCGCGTTGCTCGGCCAACACTGCGTCCGCGGCCTCGTAGAAGGTGCGCTCGGACCAGCGGAGAGCCTCGGTGAGCAGGTGGTTCTTGGTGCCGAAGTAGTACACGACGAGCGCCGGGCTGGCCCCCGCCCTCCGGGCGACGTCTGCGATGCGGGTCTCGGAGAATCCGCGTTCCCCGATCAGCTCGGCCGCCGCCCGGAGCATCTGGTCCCGGCGCACCTCGGGTGTCGCCTCGCCCAGCTCGTCCGTACCGGCCGCCGCCATCCTCGTGTCCTGACAGTCGCTCCCGCCCCGGGCTGGGACCTTGTCGCGCAGGTTAGCAGGCACCTAGACTGAACAGTCAGTCAATACGGGCAGGAAACGCGCAGGCGGGATGGTGTGGGCAGAGCCACTGAGGGGACCCCACGAGCCAGGGCGTCGGCCGCTGCGGCGCCCAGGTCGACGGGTGCCAGCTCCTCCGACGCGCTGACGCGGATGCTGCGGCCGGAGTCGGTCGCGATCGTCGGGGCCAGCGATCGGCCGGGGTCGTTCGGCAGCCGGCTGGTGGGTGAGGTCCTCGCCGGCAACCCTGACCTCCAGGTGCACCTCGTCAACCCCCGTGGGGGGTCCGTCGCCGGCCGGCCGGTGCTGCCGGCGCTGGTGGACATCCCCGACCCGGTCGATCTGGTGCTGCTGGGCGTACCGGACACGGCTCTGGTCGAGCTGGTGCGCGCTTCGGCCGAGCGCGGTGACGCCGGGGCGGTGGTGTTCGGCGCCGCGCACGGGCTCGGGCCGACGCTGCGCTCGATCGCCACCGCGGCCGGGATGGCGCTGGTCGGCGGTGGCTGCATGGGCTTCGTCGACGTCCCCCACGGCATCCGGGCGGTCGGCTACCAGGAGCGGGACCGGCTGACGGCCGGGCCGATCGCGCTGATCAGCCACTCAGGCTCGGCGTTCTCCGCGTTGCTCCGAACCTCACGCCCGCTCGGCTTCTCGCTGGCCGTGTCCAGCGGACAGGAGCTGGTGACGACGAGCGCGGAGCTGCTCGACCAGGCGCTGGACCGCCCCGAGACGAGAGTGGTGGCGCTGCTGCTGGAGACGATGCGCGACACCGGCCGACTCCGCGCGGCGCTGGACCGCGCCGCGTCGGCCGACGTGCCGGTGGTGGCGCTGACCGTCGGCGGCTCACCGACCGGCCGGCGGCTGGTCGACGCGCACTCCGGCGCGCTCGCCGGCGACGACGGCGCCTGGGAGGCACTGTTCGACGCACACGGCGTGCATCGAGTCGCCGACCTGGACGAGCTGGTGAACTCGCTGGAGCTGTTCAGTCTCGGCCGCCGGGTTCCCGCCGGTGGGCCGGGTCCCCGGCGAGGCCTCGCCACCGTGCACGACTCCGGCGCGGAGCGGGCGCTCACCGCGGACCTCGCCCACACGCTCGGCGTCCCCTTCGCGACGCTGGGCCCGGCCACCCGGGACCGGATCCAGCCCTGGCTGGACCCGCCGCTCGTCGCCGACAACCCGCTCGACGTCTGGGGCCGGGGTGCCGACACCGAGCGGCTGTTCACCGACTGCCTGCGTGCGCTGGCCGACGACCCTGCGGTGGCCGCGGTGGCCTTCGGCGTGGACCTGGTGGAGGAGTACGACGGCGACTGGTCCTTCCCGCACGCCGCAGTGGCGGCGCACCAGGGCACCGACAAGCCGGTGGTGCTGCTCAGCAATCTCGCGGCCGCGGTGGACCCCGTCCAGGCCGACTGGCTCCGCGCCCGGGGCGTGCCCGTGCTCGAGGGCACCCGCGGTGGGTTGCGCGCCCTGGGCCACCTGCTGGCACACGCGGAGCGTGCCGCACGCCCGATGCCGGCCGCGCCCGCGGTGCGGGTGGGTCGACAGCGGCGCTGGCGGACCGAGCTGGCCACGGGGCGGCTCGACCTGGCCACGTCGCTGGCGCTGCTCGCGGACTACGGGCTGACGGTCGCCCGCACCGTTGCGGTGCGGTCCCGGCAGCAGGCGGAGGCCGAGGCGGAGCGGCTCGGGTGGCCGGTGGTGCTGAAGACCGACGAGCCGGCGATCCGGCACCGCAGCGACGTCGGTGGCGTGGTTGCCGGGCTCCCCGACGCCGCCGCGGTCGGCGCGGCGTACGACGACCTGGCCGGGCGACTCGGACCACGCGCGGTGCTCCAGCCGCATCTCGGCGGCACCGAGCTGGCGCTGGGCGTCACGAGGGACCCGCTGCTCGGCCCGCTGGTCCTGGTCGCCGCCGGTGGGACCCTGACCGAGCTGGTCGCTGACCGGGCGGTCGCCCTGCCGCCGGTGGATGCGGCGCTGGGGGCCCGGCTGCTGGACCGGCTGCGCGTCCGGCCGCTGCTGGACGGCTACCGCGGCGCGGAGCCGGCCGACCGTACGGCGGTGACCGCCGCGATCGTCTCGGTCGCCACCATCGCCGTCGAGCTCGGCGACCTGCTGGACGGGCTGGACGTCAACCCGCTGCTCGCGACGGCGGACGGGGCGGTCGCCGTCGACGCCCTCGTCCTCCCCCGCTGACCCCCCACCCCCCTCCCCACGATCCGCGACTTTTGCAGCCCGACCGACCGCGCGATCCGCGACTACTGCAGGCAGGGAGTGGGCAGCCTCTCACTCGTCGGGGCACACGGACTGGTAAGGCTGGGCGGGCAGGAACTCCTCCCTCACCGTCGCCGACGTCGAGCACCCCCCAGTGTGCGGAGGTCCCGTCCGCGGACCCCTCGTAGACCATCGCTGTGCTCCCGTCCCCGATCGGGGTGGCGCAACAGTTTGCGGGTATGTCGGCGACATCTCCCCGGACGGTCCCCGTACGACCGGCCGCACCGGTCCCAACCAACCCCATCCAGCAGCCCCCCACCTCCCACGATCCGTGACTTTTGCAGGCGACGTTCTACCCCGTCACCGCCGCAACGCGATGCAAAAGTCGCGGATCGTGGGTAAGGGGGGCGGTGCAAAAGTCGCGGATCGTGGGAAGGGGGAGGTCAGGCGGAGTCGTCGCCGACGACCTCCTCGATGGTGGCCCGGCCGGCCTCCAACCGGGCCACCGGCACCCGGAACGGGCTCGTCGACACGTAGTCGAGCCCGATCTGGTGGAAGAAGTGGATCGACTCGGGGTCACCGCCGTGCTCACCGCAGATCCCGAGCTTGAGGTCCGACTTCGCCCCCCGGCCCTCCTCGACGGCGATCCGGACCAGTCGACCGACACCGTCGGCGTCCAGCGTCTCGAACGGGGACACCGTGAAGACACCCTTCTCCAGGTAGGCGGCGAAGAACGCCGCCTCGACGTCGTCGCGGCTGAACCCCCACGCTGTCTGCGTCAAGTCGTTGGTGCCGAAGGAGAAGAAGTCGGCCACCGCGGCGATCCGGTGCGCGGTGAGGGCAGCCCGGGGCAGCTCGATCATCGTGCCGATCGGCATCTGCACCGTCTGACCGGTCGCCTCCGCGACCTCGCCCAGCACCCGGACGATCTCGGTCCGGACCAGCTCCAGCTCCCGGGCCGATCCGACCAGCGGGACCATGATCTCCGGCCGCGGATCGCCCCCGGCGTCCAGCCGCTCCGCGGTGGCCTCGGCCAGCGCGCGGACCTGCAGCGCGACCAGCCCGGGGACGACCAGCCCGAGGCGGACACCGCGCAACCCGAGCATCGGGTTCGACTCGTGCATCCGGTTCACCGCCGTCAGCAACCGCTCCGCCTCCTCGTCCTTCTCACCCCGCTCCTCCGCCAGCGCGGTCCGCACCATCAGGTCGGCCCGGTCCGGGAGGAACTCGTGCAACGGCGGGTCGAGCAGCCGGATGGTGATCGGCAGCCCGTCCATCGCCTCCAGCAGGTCGATGAAGTCGGCTCGCTGCAGCGGCAGGAGCGCGTCCAGCGCCTTCTCCCGCGCCTGGGCGGTGTCGGCCAGCACCAGCCGCTCGATCAGCACCCGCCGCTCACCGAGGAACATGTGCTCGGTCCGGCACAGCCCTATCCCCTCCGCGCCGAGTTGCCGCGCCCGTACGGCGTCGTCGGCGGTGTCGGCGTTGGCCCGCACCCGGAGCCGGCGCAGCTCGTCGGCGTGCGACAGCAGCCGGTCCACGCACCGGACCAGCGCGGCGTCGTGCTCCTTCAGGTCGTCCACCACCTGGTCCAGGCCGTCCTCGAGGTAGCGCACCACCGGCGGCGGCACCACGTCCACCGCGCCGAGGAACACCTCGCCGGTGGCACCGTCGAGGGACAGCACGTCCCCCTCCCGGATGACGACCGGCTCTCCGTCGGGACGGCTGGCACCAGTAGCGGTGCCGGCCGCCTCGTCGATGACGAGCTCCTCGGCGCCACAGACGGCAGGCTTGCCCATCCCGCGCGCGACGACGGCCGCGTGCGAGGTCTTCCCACCGCGGGCGGTGAGGATCCCGGCGGCAGCCACCATGCCACCGAGGTCGTCCGGACTGGTCTCCCGCCGGACCAGCACGACGGTCTCCCCGGCGTCGCTCTGCTCCACGGCGGCCGCCGAGTCGAAGACCACCTTGCCGACCGCTGCCCCCGGAGACGCGGCGATCCCTGTCGTCAGCACGGTCCGCTCGGCGTCGCCGGCGAACTGCGGAACGAGCAGCAGGGACAGCTCCCGGCCGGAAACCCGGGCCAGCGCCTCGTCAGCGGTGATCAGCCCCTCGTCCCACAGTTGGACGGCGACCCGGAACGCGGCCGCCGCCGTGCGCTTGCCCACCCGGGTCTGCAGCATCCAGAGCCGGCCCCGTTCCACGGTGAACTCGATGTCGCAGAGGTCGCGGTAGTGCGTCTCCAGCTTGCGCATCGTCCTTGCCAGGTCCCTGGCGACCTCGGGGTGCCGCTCGGCCAGGTCGTCCAGCGTCAGGGTGTTGCGCAGACCGGCGACGACGTCCTCGCCCTGTGCGTCTGGCAGGTAGTCCCCGTAGTGGCCGGAGTCCCCCGATGCCGGGTCGCGAGTGAAGGCGACGCCGGTGCCGGAGTCCTCGCCGAGGTTGCCGAACACCATCGCGCACACGTTGACCGCGGTGCCGAGATCGTGCGGGATGCGCTCCCGGCGCCGGTAGAGCCGGGCCCGGTCGGTGTTCCACGATTGGAATACCGCATGGATGGCAAGGTCGAGCTGCTCGCGCGGCTGCTGCGGGAAGCCGCGGCCGGTCGCGTCCTGCACCACCTGCTTGTAACGCTCCACCAGGGACTGCAGCTGGTCGACGTCCAGCCCGGTCTCGTCGTCGACGCCGGCCGCCTTGCACTCCTCCGCGAGCGCCTCGGCGAACGGCGCGGCGTCGACGCCGAGAACGGTTCGCCCGAACATCGAGATCAGCCGGCGGTAGGAGTCCCAGGCGAACGTGTCGTCGCCGGAGACCTCGGCCAGCCCGCCGACTGCGTCGTCGTTCAGCCCGACGTTGAGGATGGAGTCCATCATCCCGGGCATGGACGAGGCCGCTCCGGACCGGACCGAGACGAGCAGCGGGTCCTTGGCGTCACCGAGCTGGCGCCCCAGCTCGTCCTCGAGCCGGCGCATGGCGGCGGTCACCTGGGACCGAAGCTCCTTCGGCTCCTGGCCGTCGTGGCTCAGCAGCCAGCGACAGGCCTCGGTGGTGACCGTGAAGCCCGGGGGCACCGGCAGGCCGAGCCGGGTCATCTCCGCAAGGTTGGCGCCCTTGCCGCCGAGCAGCTCCTTGCCGTGCCGCTCCGGGTGTGAGAAGTCGTAGACGTAGGTGGCCATGCGGCGTCATCCCTCGGTGGTCGGTCGTCCGGTGGCTTTCCGACACCTTGTCCCCGACCAGGGCGAGCGGCAAGTGCGCCGCCTCAGCGGTCGACCGACACCGGCCGGGCCTGCTCCGGGAACGGCAGCGCGATCGGGTCGGCGGCGAGCCGGCTGTTCCCCGCGGCGTCGAATCGGTCGAGCCCGAGATCGGTGGTGTCCACCACGTCGGTGCGGCCGTGCAGGACGAGGTCTGCGGCAGCCTCGGCGACGGCGGGTCCCCACATCATCCCGTGCCCGCCCGCCGCCGCGACGACGCTGCCGGCGACGGGGCCGGAGTCGGAACGGGCTGGCCCCAGGATCGGCAGGTGATCCGGTGTGTAGTCGATGGTCGCCGCCCAGGCCTTGCGCAGCCCCAACCCGGCGGTCCTCGGCAGCAGCTCGGCGACCCGCTGCTGCATCTGCCGGTAGTACGCCCAGTCGAAGGTGGCCGCCTCGCCCGGCCGCTCGTCCGGGTTGCTCATCCCCCACAGCAGGCCGCCCTCGTGCGGCCGCCAGTAGATCCCCGAGGCCACGTCGAAGACCATCGGCACCCGGTCCGCGGCGAGTTCCTCGTGCGGCTCGGTCACCACCACCTGGTGCCGCGCCGCGCCGACCGGGATGCGGACGCCCGCGGTGCTGCCGACCTGGGCGAGCCGGGGGCCTCCGGTGAGGACGACGCGCTCGGTGTCCACCGCGCCGCCGGTCGACTCGATGCCCACGACCCGGTCGTCCTTCGTCCGCAGGCCGGTGAGCGCGGTCTGCTCGTGGATCTCGACACCGCTGGTGACGAGCGCCGTGGTGTAGGCCACCACGTTGCGGGGCGGGTCGATGTAGCCGTCGCCCGGCGCGTACGACGCCCCTCGCGTCCGGCCGGGGGCCAGCGCGGGGTTCAGGGCGTCCACCTCGTCCGGACCGCACCACGACACGTCGAGCCCGAGGGTCTGCTGCATCGCGATCCGCCGCCGGGCCTGCTCGACCTCGCCGTCGGAGAAGCACGGCATGAAGTAGCCCTGCGGGACGAATCCGGAGTCGATGCCGAGCAGGTCGTGCTGGGCGCGGTAGAACTCCTGGCTGCGCAGGCCGAGGCGCACCGCCGTCTCGGTGCCACCCTGTGCGCGGACCATCCCGGCGGCCCGGCTGCTCGCCCCCGAGCCCAGCGTGTCCGACTCGAGGAGCAGCACCCGGCCGGCCCCGGCCCGGCGCAGGAACCAGGCGCACCACGCTCCGACGGTGCCGCCGCCGACCACCACCACGTCCGCCGTCCTCGCCACGACGATCGACGCTGGCATAGACTGAACAGTCAGTCAAGGATGCGCACGTGGAGGCGGGATGTACGGGCTGAGCACCGAGGACGTCACCTGGCAGCAGCGGGCACGTGCGCTGGCCGACGAGCTGATCCCGTACGAGGTGCAGGCCGAGCTCGCCGGCGGTGTGCTCCCTGCCGACGTACGCGCCGACCACCACCGGCGGGCACTGGACGCCGGCCTGGTCGCGACCAACATGCCGACGGAGCTCGGCGGGCACGGGTGCTCGATGGTGCAGCAGGTGTTGGTGCAGGAGCAGGCCGGCCGGGTGACGAACGCGCTGGCCTGGGTGATGGCGACACCGCCCGCCTGGTGGGCGGAGGTGGCGACCGACCTGCAGCGGGAGCGCTGGTTGCTCCCGACGGTGCGCGGGGAGCAGGCGGAGTGTTACGCGATCACCGAGGAGGGCGCCGGGTCGGACGTCGGCGAGCTGGCGGCGACCGCCCGGTGGGACGGCGATGCGTACGTGCTCACCGGTGAGAAGTGGCACGTGACGTCGTACAACGAGGCGTCGTACGCCTTCGTCCAGGCGGTGCTCACCGAGGGCGAGCATGCGGGGGCGCACGCGATGTTCGTGGTCGACCTGCCCAGCCCGGGGGTCCGCGTCGTCCGCACGCCGGCGTACTCGCACTCTTTCGCCCACGAGCACCCGGTGGTGGCCTTCGACGGCGTGCGGGTGCCGGCCGCACATCGGGTCGGCGCCGAGGGTGAGGGGATGGTCTTCGCCCAGGAGTGGTTCCGCTTCGAGCGGCTGATGGTGGCCGCCCGCTGCCTCGGCGCTGCCGAGCGGCTGGTCGACGAGGCGGCGGCCTTCGCGGGCGAGCGGATCGTCGGAGGCGTCCCGCTGGCCGAGCGTCAGTTGGTTCAGGCGATGCTCGCCGACTCGCTCACCGAGCTGTTCGCGGCCCGGTCGATGGTCTACGAGACGGCGCGCGGGGTGGACGACGGGATGGACCGCAAGGTGCTGCACGCCCGGTGCTCGATGGCCAAGCTGTATGCGTCGGAGATGGCGGGCCGGGTGGCCGACCGGGCGGTGCAGGTGTTCGGCGGGCGCGGTTACATGCGCGAGAACGTCGCCGAGCGGTTCTACCGCGAGCTGCGGGTGGAGCGGATCTGGGAGGGCGCCTCCGAGGTGCAGCGGCTGATCGTCGCGGACGGGCTGGCCAAGCGCGGTCTGCACGCCCTCGTCTGACCCCTCCCCCTCCCTCCCACCCCCTCCGCCCACTCCCCCCCTCTGCCCACGATCCGCGACTTTTGCAGCCGCGGCGCTGCGTCGTGGGCACGCCGATGGCACCGACAGAGGGGCGACTAACGGCCCATGATCCGCAGGCCCGTCTCAAGGACCCTGCAAAAGTCGCGGATCGTGACCGCCTAGGGGGCGGATCGTGACCGTAGGGGGGGGCGGATCGTGACCGTCGGGACCTGGGGCGCCCCCCTGAAAAGTCGCGGATCGTCACCGCTTGGGGTGGGGCCGCGGATCGTGGCCAGGGGGGTGGGGGCGGGTCAGGTGGCGACGGCGTCGGCGGCAGCCTGGGCGGCCTGGCCCAGCGCACGCGCCCGAGCCGGCCGGGGGTCGTCGGCGAACGCCTCCCGGCCGTCCAGGTTGATCGCAACCAGCGCGGCGGCGGCACGGGCAGCCGTCGCCGCGGTGAGGGCGGCGGCGATCGCGTCGCCGCGCAGCCGCGGATTGCCCTCCCGCGCCAGCCGGGCGGCGTGCTCGGCGACCGCGGCGCCGACCTCGGCCATCTCCAACGGCACCTCGGTCGCCGCGGACAGCGTCTCGGTCATCCGCTCCCGTCGACCCTCCGTCTCCCGCGGCTGCCTGACGGCGGCGAGGTAGCGCTCGTACGCCTCGCCGTCGGCGTCTCCCAGCCCCTCGACCCGCCGCCGGAGCTGCTCACACGCGGCCGCCGCCTCGTCGTCGTCGGAGAACCGCGCCACCATCTGCGCGAGCGCGGCGGCCAGCGTGGCGACCAGACCGGTCACCGCGCCGGCGCCGGGCGCGGGAGTGCGGGCGGCGACGTCGTCGGCGAAGCCGCCGACCCGAGCGTCGAGCATCGACCCCACGGCCGGCTGCACGTCAGGACAACCCGACGATGGTGCCGTCCTCGTCGACGTCGATCCGGAAGGCGGCCGGCGAGGCACCGAGGCCGGGCATCGTCCGCATCTCCCCGCAGATGGGGTAGACGAAGCCGGCGCCCACCGACGCCCGCACCTCGCGGACCGGAAGCCGCCAGCCGGTCGGCGCACCCTTCAGGGTCGGGTCGGACGAGATCGACAGGTGGGTCTTCGCGATGCAGACCGGCAGGTGGCCGAACCCGTTGCGCTCGTAGGTGTCGAGGTGCTTGGTCGCAGCCGGGCTGTAGTCCACCCCGTCGGCGCCGTAGACCTTGCTGGCCACCGTCTCGATCTTGGTACGCAGCGACGCCTCGTCGGGGTACAGCGGGGCGAACTGCGACGGCTCGTCCGCGGCCTCCGCGACCACCTCGGCGAGCTCGGTCGCCCCCCGCCCGCCGTCGGCGAAGTGCGTGCACACGGCGACGCGCACACCCAGCTCCTCCGCGATCTCGCGGATCGCCTGGTGCTCGGAGTCGTGGTCACCGGGGAACGCGTTGATCGCGACCACCGGCGTCACGCCGTGCAGCTTGATGTTCTCGATCTGCTTGCGCAGGTTCGCACCGCCGACGTGCACCTCGTCCGGGTTCTCCGCCAGCATCTCCGGCGGGATCGGCTTGCCGGCCACCAGCCGGTGCCGGCCCGAGTGCGCCTTGAGCGCACGGACCGTGGCCACCACCACCGCCGCGTCGGGGGTCAGGCCGGACGTGCGGCACTTGATGTTGAAGAACCGCTCGGCGCCCATGTCGGCGCCGAACCCGGCCTCGGTGATCAGGAAGTCGCCGGTCCGGATGCCGACCAGGTCGGCGATCACCGACGAGTTGCCGTGCGCGATGTTGCCGAAGGGCCCGGCGTGCACCAGCACCGGCGTGTTCTCGTAGGTCTGCATCAGGTTCGGCTTCAGCGCCTCGCGGAGCATCACCGCCATCGAGCCGGCGCCACCGATCTGCTCGGCCGTGACGGCGTCGCCGTCGGGGGTGTAGCCGACGACGATGCGGCCGAGCCGCTCGCGCAGCTCGGTCAGCGACGTCGACAGCGCCAGCACCGCCATCACCTCGGAGGCCGCGGTGATGTCGAAGCCGGTCTGCCGGGTCACTCCGTCGGCCTTCGACCCCAGCCCGACGACGATGTTGCGCAGTGAGCGGTCGTTGACGTCCAGCACCCGACGCCAGGTGATGTTGGAGATGTCCAGCCCAGACGCGTTGCCCTGGTGCAGGTGGTTGTCCACCAGCGCGGACAGCATGTTGTGCGCGGCGGTGACCGCGTGGAAGTCCCCGGTCAGGTGCAGGTTGAGGATCTCCATCGGCACGACCTGGCTGTAGCCCCCACCCGCGGCTCCGCCCTTGATGCCGAAGGTCGGCCCCATCGACGGCTGACGGATCGCGATCGTGGCCTTCTTGCCGACGTGCCGCATCGCCTGACCGAGGCCGACGGTCGTGGTGGTCTTGCCCTCACCGAGCGGCGTCGGGGTGATCGCGGAGACCACGACGTACTTGGCCCGGGGCCGGTCGGCGAGCTCCTCGATCGCCTGCAGCCGGATCTTGGCCACGTCGTCGCCGTGCGGCTCGAGCAGGTGCGGTCCGATGCCCATCTGATCGGAGATGTCGCCGAGCGGCTTGAGCGTCGCGCCCTGGGCGATCTCGAGGTCTGAGGGGAACGCCATCAGTGTCCTTTCACGGGTGTGCCGGGTGCCGGGTGCAGGCTCTCACGCCGGGGGGCGTAGTTCCACTTGATGCAACGAGTTTCGCCGTACGCAACGTGCGCGGTCGAGCTCAGCCACCGGTGGACTCCCGCGGGACCAGCGTGAAGTCGGCCCGCACGTCTGCGGCCGCGGACGGCGGGTCGGCACCCATCCGGGCCAGCAGCAGCTGGACCGCGCGGCGGGCGATCTGCTCCTTGTCCGGCGCAACGGTGCTGAGCGACGGGGTGGACCAGCTGCTCTCCTCGACGTCGTCGACCCCGATGACCGCGACGTCGTCGGGCACCCCGACCCCGAGCTGGGCCAGCCGGCGCAGCGCGCCCAGCGCCAGCGTGTCGTTCAGGCAGAACAGTGCGTCCGGGTCCGCCCCGGAGGCCAGCAGCTCGGCCGCCGCGCGCGCCCCCTCGGCCCGGCGGAAGACGGTCACCCCGGCGACGAGGGTCGAGTCGACCGGCACCCCGCGAGCGGCCAGCGCCTCCTCGTAGCCCCGGCGGCGCAGCCGGGCGACGCCGGAAGCCGAGTCCGGCTGGTCCCCGACCAGCGCGACCCGCCGGCGGCCGCGATCGAGCAGGTGCTCGGTGGCGGCCCGTGCGGCCGCGACGTTGTCGATCGCGACATGGTCTGCGGGACCGGCACCCACCTTCTCCCCCAGCAGGACCACCGGCGTGGACGGGTCGTGCGCGGCGATCTCGGCCGGCCCGAGGCCGACCGGGCTCATGATCAACCCGTCGATGAGGTGGCCGCGGAAGCCGCCCATCACCAGCCGCTCGCGCTCGGCGGACCCGTCCGTCTGGTCCACCAGGACGGTGAGGTCGTGCTCATCGGCGGCGCGCACGACGTGTCGGGCCAGCTCGGCGAAGTACGGCATGTCGATCTCCGGCACCGCGAGTGCGATCACACCCGAGCGGCCCCGACGCAGGTTGCGAGCCCACAGGTTCGGCCGGTAGCCCAGCTCGTCGAGCACCACCTGCACCCGGTCGCGGGTGGCCGCCGCCACGTGTGCCCGGCCGTTGACCACGTTGCTCACGGTCTTCACCGACACGCCGGCCCGGGTGGCGACGTCCTGCAGGCGCACCGCGCCCATCGTCAGCTCCTTCGCTCACCCGTCCCGCCCGCCGCCGCAGCGCGGGAGGACGGAGACGGGACCGCCCCGCCCGTCGACCCTAACCCGGACAAGCAGGTCTTTACAACGATAGAAGGTTCGTTGTACAACGTGGGAATGCATCGCGCGACCCTCACCCTGGACCCCGCCTTCCGGGTCGGCCCCGTCGACCCGCGGCTGTTCGGCTCCTTCGTCGAGCACATGGGGCGGTGCGTCGACACCGGCATCTACGAGCCGGACCACCCCACCGCCGACGAGAGCGGGTTCCGCACCGACGTCCTCGAGCTGGTCCGCGAGCTCGGGCCCACGATCGTGCGCTATCCGGGTGGCAACTTCGTGTCCGGCTACCGGTGGGAGGACGGGATCGGCCCCCTGGACCAGCGACCGCGACGGCTCGACCTCGCCTGGCGCGCGGTGGAGACCAACCAGGTCGGGGTGGACGAGTTCGCCGCCTGGTGCCGGCGGGCGGACGTCGAGCCGATGATGGCGGTCAACCTCGGCACCCGCGGCGTGCAGGAGGCGGCGGACCTGGTGGAGTACTGCAACCACCCCGAGGGCACCGCGCTGTCGGACCTGCGCCGCTCGTACGGCAGCAAGGAGCCGCACGGCATCCGGGTCTGGTGCCTCGGCAACGAGCTGGACGGCCCCTGGCAGGTCGGGCACAAGACCGCGGGCGAGTACGGGCGGCTGGCCGCCGAGACGGCGCGCGCGATGCGGATGGTGGACCCCGGCCTGGAGCTGGTCGCCTGTGGCAGCTCGAACAGTGCGATGCCGACCTTCGGGTCCTGGGAGTCGACCGTCCTGGAGCACTGCTACGACCTCGTCGACTACGTGTCGCTGCACAACTACTACGAGCCGGTGGACGGGGACGTCGAGTCCTTCCTGGCCAGCGGGGTCGACCTGGACCGCGCGATCGAGGCGATCGTGGCGACCGCCGACTCGGTCGGGGCGCGGCTCGGCTCCCGACGGCGGCTGCGGCTCTCGGTGGACGAGTGGAACGTCTGGTACCAGCAGCGGTTCCAGCCGAGCGACTCCGGCTACGCCGACCGGCGCAGCCTGATCGAGGACGTCTACGACGTCACCGACGCGGTCGTCGTCGGCTCGCTGCTGATCACCCTGCTCCGGCACGCCGACCGGGTGGGGATCGCCTGCCAGGCCCAGCTGGTCAACGTGATCGCCCCGATCCTGACCCAGCCCGGCGGGCCGGCCTGGCGGCAGACCGTCTTCCATCCCTTCGCACAGGTGTCCCGCCTGGCGCGGGGCGAGGTGCTCCGGGTGGAGGTCGACGTCCCGAGGTACGACACCGCCCGGCACGGCGAGGTCCCACTGGTCGACGCCACCGCCACCCGCGACCCGGACACCGGCGCGGTCACCGTCTTCGCCGTCAACCGCGGCCGCACCGAGCCGGTGCTGCTGGACGCCGACGTCCACGCCCTCGCCGGGCGCTCCGGCCGGCTGCGGGTGGAGTCGGCCAGCACGTTCGGCGGGGACCTGGCCGCCAGCACCGCGCAGAACCGGCCCGACGACCCGGCCCCCCGTCCGCTTCCCGATGTCGACGACACCGACGGCCGGATCCGGGTCGCCCTGCCGCCGGTCTCCTGGAACGTCATCCGCCTATCCGCATCTCCCGAGGAGCAGCCGTGATGCAGCATCCCAACCGTCCGACCGCGACCGCCGTGCCGCGGGCCTTCAGCCGCCGCGGCTTCCTCCTCCTCGGTGCCGGCTCGACCGTCGCCCTGGTGACCGGGTGCGGCTCGGGTGAGGGTGTCGGCGGCGGCACCGACGAGGGTGTCGGTGGCTTCAGCGGCGGCGGGTACGACGGACCGGCGCTGACCCTGGCGTACTGGAACGGGTTCACCGGAGGCGACGGCCCGGCGATGCAGTCTCTGGTCAAGAGCTTCAACGCCGACGAGGAGCCCATCACCGTCCAGCCGAACACGATCGAGTGGGCCGACTTCTACCAGCGGCTGCCGGCCGCGGTGCAGGCCGACAAGGGCCCGGACGTGGGCGTGATGCATCTGGACCAGCTCGCCAGCAACGCCGCGCGCAGCGTGATCGTGCCGCTGGACGACCTGGCCGAGGCGCTCGGCCTGTCCGAGGAGGACTTCGCCCCCGCCGTGTGGGAGCCCGGCATCTACGACGGGCAGCGGTACGGCGTCCCGCTCGACGTACACACCCTCGCGATGTACTACAACAAGGAGCACTTCGAGAAGGCCGGCATCAGCGAGCCGCCCACCGACGCCGCCAGCCTGGACGAGGCGTGCCGCAAGCTCCAGCAGGCCGGCTATGACACCCCGTTCTGGATGCCGAACCAGTGGCCCGCGCACCTGATGTTCCTCAGCCTGCTCTGGCAGTTCGGCGGTGAGCCGTACGCCGAGGACGGGTCAGAGGCGACGTTCGGCTCCGAGGCGGGTGTCCAGGCGCTCACCTGGATGCGCGAGCAGATCGACAAGGGCTACAGCCCTGACAACGTCGACATCGACGCGCAGTACGTCGCGTTCAAGAACGGCGACAACTCGATCACCTGGGACGGCATCTGGCAGATCAACGACCTCGAGGCGTCCGGCCTGCCGTACGGCATCGCGCCGTTGCCGGTGATCGGGAACGAGCTCGCCGCGTGGGCCAACTCCCACAACTTCTTCATGACCTCGCAGGCGGCCGACGACAGCGACCGGTCGGACGCGGCGAAGACCTTCATCGGCTGGATGAGCGAGCAGTCCGCCAGCTGGTCCGACGCGGGCATGATCCCGGCCCGGAACTCCGCCCGCGAGGAGGAGGCGTTCACCGGGTCGGTGCAGTACGCGCTCGCCGAACAGATCGACCAGCTGCACTTCCTCCCGGCGGTGCCGGGGCTCGGCGACGTCCAGCCGCAGACGCTCGAGGTGGCGGTCAACGAGGCGATCCTCGGCCAGCAGTCGCCCGAGGATGCGCTGGCCGGGGCGCAGAGTGACGCCACCGAGCTGATGCAGGACAACCTCGAGAAGTTCGGCGGCTGACGGCGGTGGCCCCCGAGCCCGCGACCGGGGTGGGGGTGGCGCGCCGCCCGGTCACCCCGACCGTCGTCCGTCCCGACGGCCGGCCGGCACGACGCCGCAGGGACGACCTCGCCGCGTGGCTCTTCCTCGCGCCGTACCTCGTGCTCTTCGGCGGCTTCGTGCTGGCGCCGATCGGCCTGGGGCTGTGGATCAGCCTGCACAACTGGGACTTCACCCTGCCCAACAAGCCTTTCGTCGGGCTGGACAACTACACCGAGCTGCTCGACAGCGGCTCGGTCGCCTTCGAGCCGTTCTGGGGCTCGATGCAGGCGACCGGCATCTTCACGCTGGTCAGCGTGCCGCTGCTGCTGGTCGCTCCGCTGGTGGTCGCCCTGGTGATGAACCGGCGCTTCCCCGGACGCAACCTGTTCCGGGCGGTCTACTTCGCTCCGTACGTCCTCGGGGTGGCCGTCGTAGGTGTGGTGTGGCGGTTCCTCCTGGACGCGAACATCGGCGCGGTCAACTACTACCTCGGACTGCTCGGGCTGCCCGACGACGTCCCCTGGCTCAGCTCGGTGCCCCAGGCCTGGGTGGCGCTGGTCGGCGTCACGGTGTGGTGGACGCTCGGATTCAACGCGGTGATCTTCCTGGCCGGGCTGCAGGACATCCCCGCGGAGCTGTACGAGGCGGCAAAGGTCGACGGGGCGTCCGGCTGGAGCACCTTCCGGCACGTGACGCTGCCGGGGCTGCGACCGGTGACCGTGTTCGTGACGATGACGACGATCATCGCCTCGGCCAACATGTTCGGCCAGTCCTTCATCATGACGAACGGCGCACCCGGTCAGGAGACCCGCACCGCGATCTTCTACATCGCCGAGACCGGCCTGCAGAACTTCCAGATGGGCCAGGCCGCCGCTGCCAGCTGGATCCTCACGCTGATGCTGATGCTCGTGTCGGTGCTGGTGTTCGGGCTGTTCCGTGAGCGGGCGCCGGGGGTCCGGCGATGAGAGCCGTCCGGTACGCCGCGCTGGGGCTGTTGACCCTGCTGTTCGTCAGCCCGCTCGTGTTCATGCTCGCCTCCTCGTTCAAGACCCGCCAGGAGGCGAGCCAGACGCCGCCGACCTGGCTGCCACGGGAGCCGACCCTTCAGGCCTACGAGCAGATCTTGAACGCGGCCGACACCCCGGTGCTGCGCTGGTTCGTCAACTCGCTGGCCGCCGCCGCGGCGAACTCGGTGCTGGTGGTGGCGACCGCCGCGCTGGCGGCGTATGCGCTCGCCCGGTTGGAGTTCCGCGGCCGGCGGGTGGTGTTCGGGCTGGTCGTCGCCACCTTGTTCGTGCCGCCGGTGATCCTCGTCATCCCCAACTACGAGATCGTCGGGCGGCTCTACTGGCTGGACACGCTGGTCGCGATCATCGTGCCGACCGCCGCCAACGCTTTCGGGGTGTTCTTCCTGCGGCAGTTCTTCCTGCACCTGCCGCTCGAGCTGGAGGAGTCCGCGTTCCTGGACGGCGCCAACCGCTGGCAGGTGTTCACACGGATCGTGCTGCCGCTGTCGAAGCCGGCGCTGGCCACGCTGGCGCTGCTGGCCTTCCTCACCAACTGGAACGACTTCCTCTGGCCGGTGTACGTGCTCTTCAGCCCGGAGAACCAGACGCTGCAGGCCGGGCTGTCGACGCTGCAGTCGGCCAACAGCGTCCGGTACGACCTGCTGATGGCCGGGGCGGTGGTGGCCAGCGTGCCGGTGCTGATCCTCTACCTGTTCGCCCAGCGGTTCGTGATCGAGGGTGTCAGCCGGTCCGGGCTGAAGGGGTGACGCGGACGGGCCGACCGCTGGAGCGGCGCGACCTCCTGCTGCGCGGGCTGGGGCTGGCGGTGGTCCTCCCGCTGGGCACGGCAGGATCGTGCGGACCGGCCGACCCGTCCCCCGCCGACCCGACCGCCGACCCGACCGCCGACCCGACCGCCGACCCGACCGCCGACCCGACCGCCGAGGAGCCCACCGTGCTCGACCTGTCCTTCGCCGTCACCGAACGGTTCCGGCCGTTCGCACTGGTGGCGCCCGGCTTCGAACAGCTGCGCGAGGCCGGCGGGCAGGTGTCGGGGCTGCGCCGCACCGAGGCGGTGCCGGTCGCCCCGTTCGTCGCGGCCGAGCTGTCGATCGACCAGGTCAGCGACGCGGGGGCGGCGGCGGGCCTGGCGACCGCGGACGGCCAGCACCTGCTCGTCACCTACGACCCGCAACGACGCCGGGTCGCCATCGAGCTCCGGCGCGCCGGCAGGACCACGGTGCTGCGCCGCCGCCGGGCGGCGCTGGGTGACCGGTTCGGGCTGGCGTTCGTGCTCTGCGAGAACCAGGTCACCGCGGTCGCCGACACCGGCCACGGCTGGCGGCCGCTGCTGACCGTCCGGGACGAGCTCGCCGAGCTCGTCGACCTACGGGACCCGGAGACCCTGCGGGCGCACGCGCTGGCGTACGGAACCCGGACCGACGGCGAGCCGCTCCGGCTGGCGCAGGTGCGCGGCGGGCCGTTCGGCTACACCGGCCTGCGCGACCCGCACCTGGTGCAGCGGCCGGACGGGTCCGCGGTCGTGCGCGACGGCAAGGCCTACCTCACGTTCACGTGTGCCGGCATGGGCTTCTTCCAGCAGGCGCACTGGGGTGTGTTCACCCTCGACCTGGCCGACCCGTCGCGGCTCGAGCAGGTCGCACAGCTCTACAGCCGGCGCGACGGCCTGCTGCTCGGTGACCACGCCGGGCAGCTGGTCCTGGACGAGGACGAGGGCCGAAGCCTGGTCGGGGTCAGCTCGTGGGGCGACTTCGCCTTCGACGGGGTGCACGTGCGGCACGCGGTCACCGACGCGGACCTGCTGAGCGGCGTGCACGTGCTGGAGACCGAGCCGCTGGAGCTGCCGACTGCGGTGAGCGCGTGGGACCCGTCGTTCACCCGGATCGACGGGCGCTGGCACGTGGCGTTCGTGGAGAGCCCCTCGCAGGACCCGTTCCGCTTCCACCCGGCGCTCGCCGTCGGCCCGCCCGGCGGCTCGTACGCCGAGGGGTTGGAGCTCGTCGGCGCCGACCCGGCGCCGCGCGAGTGCGAGGGTCCGATCATCCAGCAGGTGGGCGGTCGGTGGTACGTGCTGGCGAGCAACAAGGACGAGCAGGCGTATCCCGTCTACGACCTGTCGATGCGCCGGCTCGGAGCGCTGGACGCGCCGTACCTCAGCAACATCCCGCATCCGCAGGTGGTGGACGGGCCCGGTGGCGGGCGGCTGCTGGTGAGCTTCGACGGGACCCCGTACGGCGGCAAGGTGCTCGGCTACGGCGGGCACGGCGACGTCGTCGTGATGGCCACCTCCCCCTAGCCCTTGCCCCGGAGTGGGTCACGATCCGCGACTTTTGCAGCGGCCGGGGGCCTGCAGAAGTCGCGGATCGTGGGGAGTGGGCGGGGGCGGCGGGGGGCGAGGGGGGCGGGAGGTCAGGCCTTGTCGGCGAGGTCCTTCAGCACCTGGCGGCTGGCCAGCTTGCCCGGCGCGCCCATCACGCAGCCACCGGGGTGGGTGCCGGACCCGCACTGGTAGTACCCGTCGATCGGGGTGCGGTACTGGCTCCAGCCCGGCGCCGGCCGGAAGAAGTACATCTGCGGGGCGAAGAACTCCCCGGCGAAGATGTTCCCCTCGCTGAGCCCGACGACCCGCTCGATGTCGAGCGGGGTCACGACCTCGCGGTGGTGCACCAGGTCGCCGAACCCGGGGAAGAACGACTCCAGCGTCGCCTGCACGGTGTCGCCGAAGCGGTCCCGCTCGGTGTCCCAGTCGCTGCCCTTGAGGTGGTACGGGGCGTACTGGATGAAACACGACATGACGTGCTTGCCGGGGGGCGCCATGTCCGGGTCGACGATCGACTGGATCGCGCCGTCGATGTAGGGGCGCTGGCTGTACCACCCGTACTTCGCGTCGTCGAAGGCCCGCTCGAGATACTCCAGCGACGGGCCCATGTTGATGAAGCCGCGGTACTGGTCGGAGCGGTCGCCGAGCGCCGGGTAGCGCGGCAGGCCGTTCAGCGCGAAGTTCACCTTCGCGGACGTGCCCTGGAACCGGAACCGCTCGATGTTGTCCACCAGGTCGCCCGGCAGCTCGCGCGGCTCGACCAGCTCGAGGAAGGTCCGACGCGGGTCGAGGGCGCTGACGACGACCTTGGCCTTCAGCTCGGTCCCGTCGGCGAGCGCGACGCCGGTGGCCCGGCCGTTGCTGGTGAGCACGGACTCGACCGGCGACTCCAGCCGGATGTCCGCCCCGTACGCCTGCGCGGCCCGCGCCAGCACCTGGGTGAAGCCGCCGTTGCCACCCTTGTGGAACGCCCAGGCGCCGAAGTGCCCGTCGTGCTCCCCCATCGAGTGGTAGAGCAGCACCAGTCCGGAGCCCTGCGACATCGGGCCCACCTTGCTGCCGATGATGCCGGACGAGGCGATGTAGCCCTTGAGGATGTCGCTCTCGAAGTAGTCGTCGAGGAAGTCCGACGCGCTGCCGGTGAGCATCCGGACGAGGTCGTGCATGACCTTCGGCTCCACACCGCTGAGGTGCGAGACCAGCTCGGCGGTCGCCTCCAGGTCCTCGGGCGCCTTGCCGAAGATGTTCGGCGGCACCTTGTCCAGCAACGGCTTGATCGCCTGCACGACGCGGTTCACGTCGTGCTCGTAGCGGTCCATCGCGTCCGCGTCGTGCGGCGAGTGCCGCATGATCTCCTTGATGTTCTCGTCCCGGTCCTGACCGAGCAGCAGATAATCGCCGTTCTCCATCGGGGCGAACGAGGACGGCATCAGGATCGGCATGAAGCCGTGCTTGACCAGCTCCAGCTCGTGGATGATGTCCGGCCGCAGCAGGCTGAGCGCGTACGAGAACGTGGTGAAGTGGAAGCCGGGCACGAGCTCCTCGGTGATCGCCGCGCCACCGACCAGGTGCCGGCGCTCGAGGATCAGCGTCTTGAGCCCCGCCTTGGCGAGGTAGGCGCCGTTGACGAGGCCGTTGTGCCCGCCGCCGACGACGATCGCGTCGTACTCCGTGCTGGTAGCTGCCATCGGTCTCACGCCGTCTTTCGCTCGGGGTTGAACAGGGGCAGTCGGGCGACGTCCGCGCCGACCGTGCGGTACTCGTGGTTGATGGTGAGCTCGACCTCGACCCGGGAGCCGACCGCCGAGCGGTCGGGACGGACCCGGGCCATCGCGATGTGCCGCTGCAGCACCGGCGAGTACATCAGGCTGGTGGCGTAGCCGATCCGATCGCCCGACTCGTCGTACAGCATCGACTCGTAGTCGAGCGGCGTCTCGTCCTTGGGTGGGATCAGCCCCGCCTCGTTGTAGAGCCGGTCGTACTCCTGCCAGTCGATGAGCAGCCCGACGCTGGCCCAGCGCGAGGTCTGCTCGGCGAGCTCGCGTCGGATCGCGTCGCGGCCGATGAACGGCCGGTCGTCGGCCTCCACCCCGCGCAGCATCCAGCCGAAGCCGAGCTCCTTAGGGGTCACCCGGTCGTGGTCGGTGAACGCATAGCGGCTGGACGCGAACTCCACGTTCATCAGCACCAGCCCGGCCTCGACCCGCGTCATCAGCAGCGCCTGCTCGCCGAACGGCGCGAGCCCGTGCCCGGCACCGGCCTCGATCACCGCGTCCAGCACCGGCAACGCCTGGTCGGCTCCCACGAAGACCTCGAAGCCCAGGTCGCCGGTGAACCCGGTGCGCGAGATGGTCACCGGCGTGCTGCCGATCTTGGCCGGGGTGAGCCCGAAGAACGGCAGCTCGGACACCTCCGGCGCCAGCTCGGCCAGGATCGCCCGCGACCGCGGGCCCTGGACAGCCAGCACGCCGTAGTCGTCGGTGACGTCCTCGACCTGCACCTGGAGCCGGCCGACGAGGTCGCGGAGGTAGCCGAGGTTGGGCTCGGCCGCGGTGAGGAGGTAGTCGGTGTCGGAGTGCCGGAAGCAGACGCCGTCCTCCAGGACGAAGCCGCGGTCGTCGCACCACAGGGTGTACTGCGCCTGTCCGGGGCGGCACTTGCGGATGTCGCGGGTGAGCACGCCGGCGAGGAACCGCTCGGCGTCGCGACCCCGGATCGAGTACTTGTACAGCGGCGACGTGTCGAAGAAGCCGGCGCTGTTGCGCACCGCGAAGTACTCGTGCTTGGCCGACGAGTCGTAGCGCAGCGCGGACAGGTAGCCGGACCAGTGCCCCCACAGGCCGGTCTTGTTCAGCTCGCTCAGCCGCTCGTGGAAGGGGGTCGTCTTGATCATCGTCGCGCCCTTTCGCCGGCCCTCGGGTCCCGGCTCTCACCGTACGACCTTGTTGGACAGTTGCGCAATAACCTCTAGCCTCGCGGGGTGGCTCCTCGTCTGTCCCCGCCCGAGCGGCGCAGCGCGATCGTGTCCGCCGCGGTGACGGTGCTGCTCCGGCAGGGCATGGCGGCCACGACCGTGCGCGACGTCGCCGAGGAGATGGGCACGTCGAGCGGCCTGATCCACCACTACTTCGCCTCGATGGACGACCTGCTGGCCGCCGCCTTCGAGCAGGCGGCCGACCGGGACCTGCGGGCGACCCGGGACGCGATGGCGCAGCGCGCCGGAGCCGTCGACCGGTTGCGGGTGTTCTTCACGACGTACGCCCGGGCGGAGCAGGACTGGGCCTTCCAGCTCTGGCTGGATGCCTG
This sequence comes from uncultured Actinomycetota bacterium, assembly GCA_963695375.1. Classification (GTDB taxonomy): domain Bacteria; phylum Actinomycetota; class Actinomycetes; order Propionibacteriales; family Nocardioidaceae; genus JACCVL01. The sequence goes on from OY968767.1 coordinate 316,580, forward strand.
GGCGGAGGCGTCGCGTCGGCCGTCGGTGCGGGAGACGTCACAGCGGCTGAACGTGGCGTGGCAGCGGCTGCTGATGGACACCATCCGCGACGGGGTGGACCAGCGGATGCTGGTCTGCGCCGATCCCGCCGGGGCGGCATGGCGGATCCTGAGCCTGCTGGACGGGCTGGCGCTGCAGACGGTCGTGCACCGGGACGTGATCGACCGACGGGCGGTGATCGGCTGGTCGGCGGCCCACGCCGAGGCCGAGCTGGGCCTGGCGGCCGGGACGCTGCTGCCGGACCCGGGAGCCGGCAGCTGAGCGATCGACTGCCTGCGCTTCCCTGCAAAAGTCGCGGATCGTGACCGCCCCTGCTGTGTTGTTGGGGGGTCAGAGGACGGCGTCGAGGAAGGTCCGCGTCTCCGCGCACCTGGTGGCGCCGAACATCTGCTCGGGCGGCCCCTCCTCGAGGATCACGCCCTCGTGGAAGAACGCCATCCGATCGGCCACCTCGCGGGCGAAGCCCATCTCGTGCGTCACCACCATCATCGGCATGTGCAGGTCGGTCGCCAGCGACTTCATCACCGCCAGCACCTCGCCGGTGAGCTCGGGGTCCAGCGCCGACGTCGGCTCGTCGAACAGCATCACCTCGGGCTGCATCGCCAGCGCCCGGGCGATCGCCACCCGCTGCTGCTGCCCGCCGGACAGCCGGATCGGGTGCTCGCCGGCCTTGTCGGCGAGCCCGACCTGGTCCAGCAGCTCGAGCGCGCGGGTCCGGACGGTCGCCTCGGGCTCGGTGCGCTGGCACATCGGCGCGACCATCACGTTCTCCAGCACGGTCATCTGCGGGAACAGGTTGAACTGCTGGAAGACCATGCCGACGTGCAACCGGATCTGACGGATCTGCTCGCGCTTGCGCCGGGTGCGGTGGCCGCCGCCCAGCCGCATCCCGGCCACCTCGATCGTCCCCCGGGTCGGGTCCTCGAGGAAGTTGACGCAGCGCAGCATCGTCGACTTGCCGGATCCGGAGCGGCCGAAGATCACCACCACCTCGCCCTTGCGCACCTCCATGTCCACGCCCCGGAGCACCTCGAGGCGCCCGAAGCGCTTGTGCAGCCCCTCGACCCGTACGAGCACCTCGCGCTCCGGCGCCGGCACGGTCATGCGCCCGCCCCGCCATGGCCACGGCCGGTGGCCGGGAGCCGGACGTAGCCGGATGCCACCCGGCGCTCGAGCCGGCTCTGGAAGACGGTGAACAGCGCGGTCAGCGCCCAGTAGAGTCCGGCGGCGACGAGGTAGGCCTCCAGGTTCTTGAAGTCCGCCTTGCCCACGAGCTGCGAACGGCGAAAGATCTCGGCGCTCGCCGCGGTCACCCCGAGGAAGGACACCAGTGCGGTGTCCTTCATCATCGCGATGAACTCGTTCCCGGTGGGCGGGATGATCACCCGGAACGCCTGCGGGAGGATCACCTTGCGCATCTTCTGCCGGTACGTCATGCCCAGCGCGTCCGCGGCCTCACCCTGACCCGAGGCGACCGACTGGATGCCGGCCCGAAAGATCTCGGTCATGTAGGCGCCGTAGTTCAGCCCCAGGGCGATCGTGCCCGCGACGGCCGCGTCCAGCACCAGGCTGTTCGCCAGGTAGGCCGGGAAGCCCGGGAAGCGGTCGACGAGGTTGAGCCCGACCTGCGGCAGCGCGAGGTAGATGAGGAACATCTGCACGATCAGCGGCGTGCCGCGGAAGAACGACACGTAGAACCCCGCCACCCCGAAGGCGAGCGGGTTGGACGAGAGTCGGGCGAGCGCACCGAGTCCGGCGAGCGTCACCGCCAGCACGATGCCGCCGACGGCGATGAACAGCGTGTACTGGAGTCCGCCGGCGATGTAGGTCGCGTTGTCCCGCATCCAGTCGGTGTCGAATCCGGCCACCGCGAAGAACCCGGCCAGCACTGCGAACACCAGCAGCCAGACGACCCCCACCTTGTAGCGGAACGGGACGGCCGCGCTCGCCAGCGCCAGTCGCTCCATCCGGTCGGGGGGCCCGCCGCCGACGGTGCCCTCCGGGCCGTGCGACGCCATCAGGCCGGGCCGCTCCGCGTCACTGCTGCACCGTCAGATCCGTTCCGTCGTACCACTGCTTGGAGAAGTCGGTCAGCGTCCCGTCGTCGTGCATGTCGCCGACGATCGTGTCGACGGCATCGACGAACGCGGCCGGGTCTGCGCTGGCCTTCTTGTCGATGGCCACGGCGAGCGGCTCGTAGAACACCGGATCGCCGGCGATCTTGACCGGCTTGCCGGAGTCGACGTAACCCTGCGCGGTGGTCAGCGAGGTGATGACGGCGTCCAGCCGGGTGCCGTCACCGAGCGACAGGTCCTGCAGCGCGGTCGTGTCGGTGTCGTAGCCGGAGATCTCGGCGTCGTCGATGACGAAGTCGAAGGTGAAGCCCTCGATCTCGAGCGACTTGTCCAGGAACTGTTCGTAGGTGCAGCCGCTGCAGACGCCGATCTTGGCGCCGTCGAGGTCGGTGGCGACGTCGCTCACCGACGTGTTGTCCTCATGCACGACGACCACGGCCGGGGTGTAGTAGTACGGCTCGCTGAAGTGCAGGACCTCCTGCCGGTCGTTGGTCGGGGTCATCGAGCCGACGCTCATCTGCCACCGGTCGTTCCAGCCTCCGGAGGTGATGACATCCCAGGACGGTGCCTCCCAGGCGACCTCGACTCCCAGCCGCTCGGCGATCTCGGTGGCCACGTCGATGTCGAAGCCGACGTACTCCTGCGTCTTCTTGTCCAGCGACGACTGCGGCGGGTACGCCGGGTCGGTCGACACCGTCAGCACCCCGCGGTCACAGATCTCGGCGAGCAGGTCGTCGGAGCCGTCGGCCTGCGCGCAGGCGCCCTCCTCGGACGGACCGGCGGCGATGGTGCTGCGCTCGTCGCTCCCGCCGCAGGCGGCCAGGGGGACGGCGAGCAGGACCGCCGCAGACAACAGCACAGTTCGGGGGGTATGCATGCAGATCCTCCAGGAGCACGACGGCGAGAGCGGATCAGGTGCAGGATGGCACGCCCGGGGCGGTCTGTCGGCAATTTCGCCACGGCGTCGCCGGTCTGTGACGGCACCGTGACTTCCGGTGCGGCCCCACCGGCCGCACTGACCGGCGAGTCAGCACAAGGCCCGTCGGCCCCTCCCGCCCGGACCGGCGGAGTCCATGCCTGGACCCTGACCCGCCCGCAGCGGCATGCTGGCGGTTCCAGCGCGGCAGTCAGGGAGGTCGGATGAGTGAGGTGCGCGCGGAACGGTTGACGGCCGAGATCGACGGCCCGTTCGTCGTCTTCCTGATCGGCCTGCGGGTCAACAAGCCGTGGAAGATCCGGACCTGGTGGCCGGCCTTCGTCGCGATGCCGCGGATGCTCAAGGAGCTGGAGCGGGACCCGGCGACCGGCTTCCTCGGGGCGCAGAGCAGTCTCGGGATGATCGTGCAGTACTGGCGCAGCTTCGAGGACCTGGAGCGGTACGCCAACTCCCGGGACCACCTGCATTGGCCGGCCTGGCGGGCGTTCAACCGGCGGGTCCGCAACAGCCGCGGCGACGCAGGCATCTGGCACGAGACGTTCCTCGTGGAGGCGGGTGCCTACGAGGCGATCTACTCCGGTGTGCCGCCCCGCGGCCTCGGACGGGTCGGCCGACTGCTGCCCGCGACCGGACGCCGGGAGTCGGCCCGCTCCCGGATCGACCAGCCGGCACCGTGACAAGCGACCCCGAGCCGGACTACCTGCAACCGCGCACCCGGGTCGACGGGAGCATCCATCTCGGCGAGCCCGACCCCCGGTGGGCCGACGCCTACGCCGGCGAGGCCGCGACCCTTCGGGCCGCGCTCGGACCGCTGGCGGTGCGGGTCGAGCACGTGGGCTCCACCGCTGTCCCCGGACTCGTCGCCAAGCCGATCATCGACATCCTGCTGGTCGTACCCGACCCGAGCGACGAGGCCGCTTACGTCCGCCGCGTCGAGGCGGGCGGCTACCTGCTGCACCTGCGGGAGCCGGGCTGGCACCAGCATCGACTGTTCAAGCGGTCCGACCCGAGCGTCAACCTGCACGTGTTCGGTCCGGACGCGCCCGAGGTCGAGCGCCTGCTCGTGTTCCGCGACCGGCTCCGCAGCAGCCCCGACGAACGGGACCTTTACCAGGCCGCCAAGCGGGAGCTGGCCGCCCGCCGGTGGGCGTACGTCCAGGACTACGCCGACGCGAAGTCGACCGTCGTCGAGCAGATCCTCGCCAGAGCACGAGCAGTTCCACGGCCGTGACCGCTTGCCGGCGCCTATGGTGGTGGTCCATGACGACGGTGGTCCTGCGCATCCGGATGACCAGCGGCCAACACATGGACGTCACCTACGAGGAGCCTGACTCGCAGGACGCCGACCAGGTGATCGCGAACGTCGTCGCCACCCTTGCCCGCGACTCCGGAATTCTCCGCACTCGGCACGGCGACCGGCTGGTAGCCGTCTACGGGCGCGGCGTGGCCGCGCTCGAAGTGGCCCCGCGCGGGGCGGTTCTGTGACGCCGGCGGGCGTACTGTCAGGCTCGGGGACCCTCCGGCAGGAAGAAGGCACAGCCATGGCCGACAAGTCACCGCGTCAGCACCTGTCCAAGAAGGCCGGCAAGTCGCTCAAGGAGAAGCGGGCCGAGAAGCACGCCAAGGCCGACGCCAAGAACAAGCTGGGGAGCGCACCGCCTCCCCCCTCCCACAAGCGCTGAGACGTCGGCGGCTGCGGTCCCACGGCGGCGCCACGGTGGTGCCGCCGGCCGGACGCCCCAGTCCGTCGAGTGCGCGATGCTGGGTCGATGACCGAGCAAAACGTCCTGGACGACGAGTTGCAGCCGTGCGGCACCGAGCCGCTGACGGGGTTCTTCCGCGACGGCTGCTGCAGCACCGGCCCCGACGACGTCGGCAGCCACACCATCTGCGCCGTCGTGACCGCCGAGTTCCTCGACCACCAGCGCAGCATCGGCAACGATCTGTCCACGCCACGGCCCGAGTATCGGTTCCCCGGACTCGTGCCCGGGGATCGCTGGTGCGTGACCGCGGTGAACTGGGCGCGCGCCTTCAACGACGGGGTCGCCGCGCCGGTCGTGCTGGCGTCCACCAACAAGGCGGTGCTGGACGTCGTGCCGCTCTCGGCGCTTCGGGCGCACGCGATCGACGTCCCGGCCGACCCCAGCTCGCTCGAGCCGTAGCCGGGCCCGGCGAGCCCGGTGAGCCGGTGACGGGTGCACCGGACCGCGGCGCGGCCGAGCTACCTGACCTCGAACCGGCGGGACCCCGACCAGGCGCCGGCGGCACCGGCGGTGTCCTCCGCGCGGACCCGGAACCACATCCGGGTGGCGGGCAGCGTGCTGGTGGAGAAGGTCGACGTCGTGACCTGTCTCAGCACCGTCGGCGAGGAGAAGTCCTGTTGGTTGTCGATGGCGATGGTGTAGCCGACGGCGCCGCTGACGTCCGACCAGTCGAAGACGATGTTCTGCCCCACGGAGAAGCGCGCGTCCGCGGCCGGGGACAGCAGCGACGGCGCCGGAAGCGGACCCGATCCCGATGGTTCGACGGTCAGGGTGGCGGCTCGGGAGACGCCGCCGACACTCGCCGTCAGCGTCACCGGAGTCGATGCCGTCACCGGTGAGGTGTTCGCGGCGAAGGTCGCGCTGGTCTGTCCGGCCGGCACGGTGACACTCGCAGGGACCGAGACCGCTCCGTTCGAGCTCGACAGACCCACCACGCTGCCCCCCGTCGGGGCCGGGCCGGTCAGCGTCACGGTGCCGGTGGAGTTCGCACCGCCCACCACGCTCGACGGTGCGACCGCGAGTGAGGACAGCGCGACCGCGGTTCCGGTCGCCGCCTGCGGGGTGAAGCTGCGCATCGACGAGAACGGGCCGGCCACTCCGGCCGCGTTGCGGGCACGGACCCGCCACCACAGCTGTCGGGCGGGCAGGTCGGTGAGCACCACCTGCGAGGCCGTCACGGTCGGGTTGGCCACGTACGGCGTCGTCATCGGCGAGCTGTCGTCGATCCGGACCTCGTAGCTCGTGGCGTTGGGCACGTTGTTCCAGTCCAACGTGACCGGTTGCGTGAGCCCGGTCGCCCCGTTGGCGGGACTCTGCAGGGTGGGGGCGGCCGGGGTGGGCGGGTTCACCGTCAGCGTTGCGCTGCGGGTCACCCCGCCGACCGACCCCGAGACCACCACCGGGCTGGGAGTCGTGACCGCCACGGTCGTCACCGTGAACGTCCTGCTGGTCGCCCCGGCGGGGACGGTCACGCTGCCCGGCACGCTGGCCGCGGCGGAGTCGTCGGACAGCGACACCACGGTCCCTCCGGACGGAGCAGCAGCGCTCAGCCTCACGGTCCCGGTGGAGGAGTTGCCCCCCACCACCGTCGTCGGACTCAGCGACAGTGCGGTGAGGCTCGAGGTCGAGCCGCGGGTGATGCTCAGGGCGGTGAACCGGGTCACACCGCCCAGGGTTGCGGAGAGTTGGACCGTGGTGTTGTCCACCGGGAATGTGGTGATCGGGAAGGTCGCACTGCTGGACCCGGCAGGCACGGTCACGGTCTCTGGAACACTGGCCGACCCTGGCAGGTTGCTGCCCAGGCTGACCGCCACTCCGCCGGACGGAGCCGGGCTATCCAGCGTGACGGTGCCGGTCGAGGGTGAGCCGCCGGTCACGCTGCTCGGGTTCACGCTGAGTCCGGTCAGCGCCGGCAGGCTGGGGGAGACGGTGAGCGTGGCCGACCGGGTGACCCCACGACCGGTCACCGAGATGGTGACGTCCGTCGGCGTCTGCACGGGTGACGTGGTGATGTCGAAGCGACCCAGCGTGGTCGCCGCGTTGACCGTGGCGAAGTCGGGGACTGCGGCGACCGCCGGGTTGCTGCTGGTGACCCGCACCCGCTGGTCGTAGCCGGCGAGCTCCGACAGCGGGATGATGACCTGCCCCTGGGAGCCGTTGACGGTCGAGGCCGGCACCAGCTTCAGGCTGTCAGGCTCGGGCGGCGGGGTGAGCTCCAGCGTCCAGACGGCGCTGGCCCCCCCGGCCCGGGCCGTGATCGTGACGTGGGTCCGCTTCTGCACCGGCGTGGTGCGGATCGGGAAGCCGTCGCCGCCGGCTCCGGCCGGGATGGTGTGGGTGGCCGGGACGATGGCCGCTGGTGAGGAGCTCGACAGGTTGACCTCGAATCCGCCCGGCGGGGCCAGACCGTCACAGAACCCGGCGAAACAGCCGACCTCGAGGTCCACGATCCCCTGCGTGTCGGCACCACCGGTCGCCTTGACCGCGAACAGCTGGAGCGGCGTGTCGTTCAAGGTCGGGGGCAGCAGCGTGATGGTGGTCGAGGCTGACGTCCCGTTGTACGTCGCCGTGACGGTCACCGGCGTGGGGGCAGTCACGAACCCAACCCGCATCCCGCGGGCAGAGTTGGGGGCGCCGGTGGGGAACACCAGCACGTGACCAGACGATTCGCCCGCCGTGATCTGTCGCGACTCCGGCAGCTCGGGCAGCAGGGCCGGGTGGCTGGTGCTGAACGTGACGGTTGCACCGCCCGCGGGCGCGGCTCGGGTCAGGTGGATGCTGCCTCTGGCCTCGCCGCCGCTGTACTTGAGCTCCGGGAAGGTGACCGCGCTCATCCTGAGGCTCACGGACGGCACGGAGAACGTGCCGGTCGCCGACCAGTCGGTGTAGGCCTCCGAGCTGCCGAGGTAGCCGTGCTGGGAACGCACCCGCCAGAACTTGCTGCCGCTCGTGAGCGTCGGCACGATCAGCCGGTTGTCACTCGTCCGGAACGTCTCCTCGACGGTGCCGAAGCTTGCGCTGTTGGAGATCTGCACCTGATAGCCGTTTTGCTGGTGGTTGGGCACGTGCGTCCAGGACAACGTCACCGGCAGCTGCTGCGAGGTCCCGTTGCCGGGCCCGACCAGCGTGGGCGCCGCGGGGAACGGGTTGGCGTCGCTGACGCTGAAGTCGACGAGGTTCGAGGGCGGTCCCACCAGCCCGTCCGCATTCACCGCGAGCACCCGGGCCTGGAAGCTGCCGATGTGCCCGCCGCCGAACGAGATGCCCTCAGTCGTTCCCTGCAGGCCCACCTGCCGCACCCGCGTGCCCACGGGGAAGCTCGGATCGGTCGACTCCTGGAGGATGTAGCTGACCGCGCCGGGCACTGCGGTCCAGCTGAAGGTGACCGTCTCCAGGGGGTGGTACTGGCCGCTGCCGTCCGGGGGGCTGAGCGTGGGAGCGGCCGGCACGCCCGGCCCGGCGCCGGTCACCACGACGCGGCGGGCGGCGGACCAGGCGCCCTGCTCCACGTCAGGGCTCACCGCCTGGACCCGCCAGAAGTAGGTGCCCGGCGGGATGCCGCTGATGGTGTCGTCGGTGGTCTCCGCGCCGACGAGCAGGACCAGGTTCCGCTCGATGACGGTGCCGAAGTCAGACGACCGGCTGAGCTGCCAGTTGTAGCCACCGGCCCCGCTCACCGCGGTCCACGAGATGGTGAACGGGATGGTGACGCTGGCGCCGTCGGCCGGGCCGAGGGGCTGCGGCGCGGCCGGCGCCACGGCCGGTGCCAACTCCGGTGCCAACTCCGGCGCCGACGCGGGCGCGGCCACGGCGACCGCACCATTCAGACCGGCCAGGACCAGGAGCGAGACCAGTCCCGTCACGAGTCCCCGCGCCCCGACTCCGCGCTGCTGCCTCATCCGCCCGGCCGACCTCCCGAGCCCCCGCAGTCCACTACGTCGGCGACGGCACCCTCACGACACCGGGACGATCGTCACGAGCGTGGGCGGTTGTCGCCACCACCACGATAGGAAGGTCGGTCCCCGCTGTCGTGTGTACCTTCGTCGTAGGACCACGCCAGGAGGCGGCGCGTGCCTCAGGCCTGGGGCGACGGCCCGCTCAAGGCGTCCCGCAGCAGCGTGACCAGCGCCTCGAGCTGTACGTCGGCCGACGACGCCACCTCGTCATCGGACCCGTCGAGCGCTCTGGCTGCGAGTCCCGCCTTGCTCTCGATCAGCTCCGCGATCCGCGCGTCGATGGTCTGAGCGGCGATGATGCGCCACGCGGTGACGGGCTCCTCCTGCCCGATGCGATGCACCCGGTCGATGGCTTGGGTCTGCTCCGCATCGGTCCAGGACAGCTCGGCGAGCACGACGTTGGACGCGACGTGCAGGTTCAGCCCCACCCCGGCGGCGCTCAGGGAGCACACGACCACCGCCACGTCCGGGTCGTTGACGAAGGCGTCGATGTTCCGCTGCCGCGCCTTCGGAGTCTGGTCGCCGCGGATCGAGGAGCACCGCACGCCGCGCTTGGCGAAGGTCTCCTCCGCGACGTCCATCACGTCCACGTGCTTGGCGAAGAAGACGACCTTGCCGACGCTTCGGGCCAGCTGTGCGGCGTAGTCCGCCGCCAGGCCGGCCTTCGCCTGACCGATGCGACGCATCATGCTGAAGACGTTCTCGCCGGTCTCCGCCGAATTGGCGTCCTGACGCTCCCAGGCGGCGACCTGGCGGACCAGGTCGTCGTCGATGCCGTCGACGACCGTCCCGGCGGACCGCGCGGCGAGCGCGCTCTCGTACCGGGACACCAGCCGGCGGGCCAGCTCCTGCTCGGCCTGCCGGATCGAGCGGCCGGCCTCGTCGTCCAGCTCGACCGGCAGGTCGGCGATCCGGCGGGCCGGGATGTCGGCGGCCACGTCCACCTTGCGGCGACGAACGATGCCGAGGTCGATCACGGCGCTGCGCGCGGCGGGATAGAAGCCGCGATCCGCCGGCGTCAGACCGGTGTCCTCGAGCGCGTCCCGCAGCGCCGTCCGGGGCCGCTTGTCGTCGATCCACCCCAGGAACTGCCAGATCGCCTTGAAGTCCTCGATGTCGTTGATCAGCGGGGTGCCGGTCAGCGCCATCAGCAGCGGGCGGGCGGTGCGTTCCCGGATGCGCTCGGACAGCTGCAGCGCGTGCTGGGACCGCTGCGACGTCTTGTTCTTGATGAAGTGCGCCTCGTCGACCACCATCCCGCGGAACCCGTGGTCACCCAGCCAGCCCACGTGCCGGTCGAGCACCTCGTAGTTGACGATCACGATGTCGGCGAAGGCGTCGATCGTGTGCCCGTCGCCGTGGATCACGGTCGCGGGGTGGTCCGGCGTCCACAGACCCACCTCTCGAGCCCAGTTGGTCTTGACGACGTTCGGGACCACCGCGAGCAGCGGATAGGCGTTCGCCGCCTTGGCGGCGAGCAGCGCCTGTGCGGTCTTGCCCAGGCCGGGTTCGTCCGCGAGGAGGAAGGTCCGGTGGCCGGCGGCGGCAGCAGCGACGAGCTCTGCCTGGTGGCGCATCAGCGCCAGGTCCCCCAGCATGCGGAGCGTTGCCGGTGCCGGCAGCGTCATGGACGAGGCCGCGCCGCCGTACTCGAACGACCTCAGCAGCGGGCCGATCAGCTCCCAGCCGTCCAACCGTCGGATGCGCGGCTCGCGGCGCTCGACGGCGCTGAAGTCGGGAGCCAGGAAGGGGTTGGCGAGCTTGCGCGAGATGACCGACTGCGGGACCACCTGCCGGTCGGTCTTGGCGGGGACGACCGCCTCCTCGACGGGCTCGTCGTCGACAACCACCTCGACGCCGGCCGCGGTCAGCATCTCGCGCCTGAGCGACTTCGCTGCCTCCGACACGACCGCGTCCTCCGCGAGCAATGCGAGCAGCGAGGTATCCCGAGCGGCGGTCTTCGCGAGGATCGTGGCGACGCCGTCGAGCCGTTTGAGCTGGGCCGCCCGGAATGCTTCGCTGCCCGTGGTGTCGGCCTTCACCCGAGCGCGCTCCTCCCGGACCAGCAGGGCCACGACCTGGAAGGTCGTGCGCGCCGACGGGCTGATCGCGCCCCGTTGGACCGCGCGCTCGACCTCGCGCACGGTGCGGGCGAGGACCGGGATCAGGCCCTCGTCGTCGACGCCGCGCGGACGCCGCCGACCATGGGGGGCGGTGCGGGTGGCGCCGGACCGGCGCTGGCCTCGTCTGGCCAATGACTCTCCTGTGCCGTGCCCGGCGCAGACCGGGGCGGTCGGGCAGCGACGCTTCCGGCCGGGACCGTGAACCGACGCTGCGATGTCGCCGATGGACGCCGCAGCGCACATCGGCAGGCAACCCGAGACGCCACCCGGGCGACATGGCTGTCACCGCGACTGCATCCCGAAGCCCCGCATCCGGTGTCGACGCTGTTTCATCCTCGGCCGGATTCCGCTCACCGACCGCAGAGAGGATGAGATGGCGGCCGACGATCGGCCCTGCGGGAACGCCTACGGGCCATCGTAGCGCCTGAGTGGTCGGCCGGGGTCGCCGCAGCCCTCCGGCGGTGTCTCGTGGGGGATCTGGCCTGCCGGCGAGCGGACTGCATCGCGTAGCGAGACCAAGCACCCGAAACACGGGGTGGCCTCGGCCGGCCTGGCAGCGCTAAGGCTGGTGGACGAGCCAGTGGGGACCCCGCCCGCATTGCTGGCCGAGGAGGTGCCCGATGTCGAGCGCGCGTCGGCGGCACCCGCGGCACGCCGCGGTCGGAGGATCGGCACGAGTGGGTGTAGGTGCCGTGGCCGTTGTCGTGTCCAGCGTTGGCTGCTCCGTACCAGAGTTCCTCGGCGGCTCGGGATGTTCGAACGCTCGGGACACCCAGTACATCCCCTCCCAGTCCCCGGTCGTCTTCGAGCAGGACGGCGTCCAGGTCTCGATCAACCGAGTCTGGTCCAAGACCCTCACCGTCGAGGTGACGTCAAGCGACGGCAGGTACGACGGGACCTGGGTGGACCCACACGGCCCGATCTACGAGGGCCTCGAGCTCCAGTCGGAGATGGGGTTCGACTGGACCGCTCCGGGGGAGCTGGAAGCCGGGCAGGTGCGTCCGGTCCTGCGCGTCTATGACTGCTGGACCGTCGTCACCGGCCCCGCTGACCTGTGGTGACCGTCGCCGGTCGGGCTGGAGACCGGCACCCAACCGCCTCCTGGACTCCCCGGCCATGGCAGTGCACTGGACGCTCGGCTGTGATGCCACCGACCCGCATCGGTGAGCGGAGTTCTGGGCGACGGCCTCGATCCCGAGGGGAACGAGTTCTGCGTTCGCGTAGCGGTGACGACGGACACCGACTCGTAGCCTGCAGACCATGAAGATCCTGTTGATCGGTCCGTCCGGCACGCTCGGAGCCGTCCTGCACGATGAGCTGAGCCGCCGCGGGCACCAGGTGATCGGCGTGGGCCGGAGGTCCGGCGACCTGCGGTACGACATCGCCGACCCGGAGGAGATCTCGCGCATGTACGCCGAGGCCGGGACGGTCGACGCGGTCGTCAGCGCGGCCGGCGAGGTGCCGTACAAGGTGTTCGCCGACCTCCGGCCGGACGACTTTCGGGCCGCGTTCGCCGGGAAGGTGCTCAGCCAGATCGCACTGGTCAGCGCCGGCCTGGCGCACGTGGCCGAGCGCGGGTCGTTCACCCTGATCACCGGGGTCACCGCGCGGGACCCCATCGTGGCCGGGGCGGCGGCGTCGATGGCGAGCGGTGCGCTGGAGGCGTTCGTCCGCGCCGCCGCGATAGAGATAGCGCCGCGGCGGATCAACGCGGTCAGCCCGTCGGTGTTCACCGAGAGCCTCGACGACTACGGCGACTTCTTTCCGGGCTTCCCGCCGGTGGACCTGGCCACCGTCGCCCAGAGCTACGTCCGCTCGGTCGAGGGAGCCGACACCGGTCGGGTCTTCGTCCCGCAGTGACGTCCACGCGCGGCGGCTACTGTCCAGGAAGTGTCCACAGCCTTCTCGGTCGCCCTCGCAGTGTCTGTCGCGGCGTTGGGGGGAGCCCGCTTGCTGGTGCCCGGTCTGCCGCTGGGTGCAGCCGTCCGATTGCGGCCGGCCGACGTGGCGATGATCGCCGTGGGGCTCGTGGTGCTGGCCTTCCACTGCGCGGCCATGTTCTTCACCGACCTGGCCCGGAGCCTCCCCGGCACCGACGCCGCGATCGACGCCATCAACGCGCTCGGCACCGCCAGCGTGGTGTGGTACGTCGTGCCGGCGCTTCTGGTGGTCACCGGTCTGCGCCGGCTGCCGCCCCTCGCCCTGGCGGGAGTCGTGGTTGCCCTGCTGGCCATCGGCGTGACGATGTACAACGGCGGCCCGCTGGACACCCACCTGATCGCGATCTTCGCGGGCGTCGTCGTGTTGGCGGCAGTCCTCGCCGGGCTGGTGCGGGTGCCCTCGGGCGCCACCACCTGACCGCAGAGCGGCACCGAACGGCGGCTGCCCTGATTGGTCCTAGCCTTGGCCAGATGCGAACCGGGCGACGGCGGTAGAGCCCCGGTGGCTGACGCCGACGACGTGCGCCGGCTCGCGCTGGCCCTGCCGCACGTGCGCGAGATCGACAGCGAGGGCTTCGACTTCCGGGTCGCCGATCGCGGCTTCGTGTGGTCGTACCCGGAGCGGCGGCCCGGCCAGCGGCGGCGAATCCGGACCGACGTCGCGGTGCTCTACGTCGGTGACGAGGCGGAGAAGCAGGCGCTGCTGCTCGGTGAGCCCGAGCGATTCTTCACCGCGCCGGAGTACGGCGGCTCACCGCTGGTCCTGCTCCGGCTGGGCACGGTGGAGGTCGCGCGGTTGGCCGAGCTGGTCACCGACGCGTGGCGGATGCGTGCGCCGGACGACCTCGTGAGCGCTCTCGACGGCACCGACCAGCGACCCACCTGATAGCGGCGGCTGGCCTCTGCGCCGTCGGCCGTCGCGAGGGCGCCTCAGCCGCCAGTTGCCAGCTCTTCGAGGACCTCGGTGCAGAAGTCACGCGTGGGCTTGTCCAAGTCCTTCGGCTGCGCCCCCTGCGCGATCCCCGCCGTGCAATAGAACATGGATCCGCCGACGAAGCCGATGGCGTCGACCGTCGCGCGGCCCTTGGTGCTGCTGTAGTTCACGCCCTCGCAGGTGGCGACCCCGCCCGGGTCGCCGAAGGTCGGGTCGTTCTCGACCTGGCACTTGTCCGACTCGCCGGGCCCTCCGTCGTACTCGGCCTTGATGTCGAGTCGCGCCTGCACCTCTTCTCCGGAGATCTTCGGCGTCACGCTGACAGCGAAGAGGGTGGTCTGCGCGGTATCGGCGTACGAGCAGCTGTTGCTCTCGGACTTCGTCGTCTCGCCCAATGGGTCCTCGTACTTCTCACCCACCGTGCGGCTGGTCACCAGGTCGAGCTTCCCGTTGCCGAGGCCGAGGAGGCCCTCGGCAGCCGCGACGTCGATGTCGTCACAGAACGTCTTGTCGGTCAGGGTCGCCGTTGCCGGGTCGAACGCAGCCGGCTCCGTCGCGCTGGGAGAGGCAGGCTCCTCGGTCGGGGATGAGGTCTCTTCGCTGGCGGGCGGGACGGCCGCGTCGCCGCTGTCGGTCTCAGACCCGCAGCCGGCCATCCCGAGCGCGGCCACGATCGCGACGATGGTGAGCGTCAACCGTTGCATGCCTACCCCCAGGGACGTCGTGTGGTGGGAGACGGTAACCCTCGGTGACCCCGTCCGTACGATGAATGACCAAGAACTCCGGCGTCGGCAGCCGGCCGGGTCAGCGTCCCGCGACGCGTTGGTGGTGGCGGCGAACGCGGTTGCGGTTGCCGCAGCTGAGGGAGCTGCACCAGCGTCGGTTGTGCCGCGGCGAGGGTGTCGAGGAAGACCCAGCCGCACGCATCGTCGGCGCATTGCCGTAGTCGACGGGCGGGCGTGCTCATGACGAAGGCCACGACGTCGCGGGTGATCCGATGTCGCAGCGTTCGCTGGTCGAGGGCGGTCTCGCGCAGCGTCCAGCCTGACTCGGTGCGTACCAGCTCGCAGGCACTGATCGCGGCCTGCAGGTACTTCTTGAGCTGTCGGCGGGCCGAGTCGCACTGCGGCTGGTCGAACAGCAGGTCGTAGGCGTGTTCACGAATCGCGACGATGGCGGCAGGCGCGCCTCGAAGCCGTCGACCGGCAGATCGGACAGCTGGTCGTGCTCGGCCTGCGTCACATAACCGAACTCCAGTCCCCGGGCGTAGGCGGCAGCAGCATCGGGAAGGCGTTCGCCGCGCTGGGCGGGGTCCAGTCGCCAGTCCACCGTGTCCGCCGAAGGAGCCACAGCGCAGCGTGCCGGTGCTCGCACCCCGGCTGTCAGTCCGCCTTCGGGGCAGGCTGGAAGGTGCCGACGCAAGCCCTGTTGCCGTCCGGATCGGCGACGACGGTGGTCCCTGGCGCTCTGCTGTCGTCGACGATCACGGCCCCGGCGGCCAAAGCGGCGGCGATGCGGTGCTCGGCGACGTCGTACGGCACCTGGACGTCGATGTGAAACCTCTGACGTGGCGTCTCATGGGTGTCGGTTTCTTGGAACCAGAGGATCGGCACCCGGCCGGTGGCGTCGCGGACGTCGTCCCCGATCGTGCCGCGGCCCCGCGCCTCGCTGCCGCCGGTCAACAGGGCCGACCACACCGGCGCGAGCGTGGCTTCGTTCGCGGTGTCGAGTGCCAGCTCGATGGTGGTGATCGATCGCGGATCTGCGATCAGCGACTGCTCGGCGGCGATCTCGCTGATTCGGCGGGCGAGCTCGACGTCCCGCTGCGTCACCCACTCGACCTGGTGCTCAGTGCCGGCGCTGTCACGGTAGATCGCGTTGTCACTGACCAGCTTGAGGTCGACATGTGCCGTGCCCATCCGAACCTCCGGATGGTGCGCCGCGGCATCCCCGGCCTCGCCGACGGCGGCGAGGAAACGGACGCCCGCGCGGAAGTCGGCGATGACGAACCGACCGTGCAGTCCCTGGCCGAGCTTGCGCCAGTCGGTGAGGCCGGCCGCCGTGATGTCCTCGCCACTGAGCATGTGCACGCTCGTCCTCCAGTCCGTCGTCCGGCCCGCCACAATGAGAAAGCTGACGGGAATGAGGGTGATCGGCGCGTGGGAGGCACCTGGAGACAGCAATGGCAGGGAGCGCTGCTCCCTGCCACTACCAAGGTATAGCGGGAGTGGGGTCTTGCGGCAAGGCCCCCGTCTCGGTTCACACTGCTCCGGCGACAGGCGAGCTGGTCAACGATGTGAGAAGTCGTGATGGATGACAGGTCTGAGCCAGAGCCGTTCGAGGTCCATGAGCCGGGGGTGCTCTTGCACGGCACGAAGGCCGACCTGGCCGAGGGCGACCTCCTTGTGCCCGGACGCCCGTCGAACTTCGGGGTGGGCAGGACGGCGAACCACGTCTACGTGACGGAGACCCTGGATGCGGCGACGTGGGGTGCTGAGCTAGCCGCGGGCGAAGGTCGTGGACGGATCTACGTTGTCGAGCCGCTAGGCACGCTCGAGGATGATCCCAACGTGACGGACAAGAAGTACGAAGGGAATCCCACCCGGTCCTACCGCACCAACCGGCCCGTGCGAGTCGTCGGCGAGGTCCGGGACTGGACCGGTCACTCTGCCGACCGGCTGCAAGCGATGCGCGACGGGCTTGCCGACCTGGACCGCCGAGGTCTCGCGGTGATCGACGACTAGAGACCGCTCAGTGACCGCAGGTGGACCGCCGGCTGCCGATGGTCGACTGGAGCGTGCCGCTGCCGCCCGGGCAAGGTGTCGACTCCGTGCCACAGCCGACGCGCCGGCGGAGGTCGGCCGGCCAGCACCCTGACCCATCCCGGCTAGCCTGCCGTGTGCCCGAGTTCACCTGGCGACCGGCCAACGAGGCGACGGCCGAGGACGTCGAGGCGGTGTTCGACACCGGTGGCGCCCGCACGTGCCGCTGCCAGGCGTTGAAGTGCCCGGGCTGGATCTGGCGGGACACCACCCAGGAGCAGCGGGACGCCGCCCTGCTGGAGCAGACCGGTTGCGGCACCGACGGACCCACGTCCGGCCTGATCGGGTACTCCGACGGCGAGCCAGCCGGCTGGGTCGCGGTCGAGCCGCGGGACAACTACCCCAGAGTGTGGAGCCGGAAGAAGTCGTGGATGCGGCTGGACCCTGAGCTCGTGGGCGTCTGGTCAGTCACCTGCTTCGTCGTCCGCACGGGCTTCCGTCGACAGGGGCTGATGTACGAGCTCGCCGCCGCCACCGTCGAGTACGGCAGGCAGGTCGGCACCCGCGTCCTGGAGGCCTATCCCACCGAGCCGCCGCCCAGCAGGACCGTGATCTGGGACGAGGCGTCTGTCGGGCTGCTGCACGTCTTCCTCGACGCCGGTTTCGAGGTGGTGGCCTCGCCGACCCTGCGCCGGCGGGTGGTGCGCTATCAACTCAGCGGACCGTCGTGACGGGCCGGACGCCAAGGCGGAGGGTGACGCGGTGCCGCGTGACTGCCGACAGCTGGGCGTGAAGTCGTCAGCTACCTGCTGGCCGCCCTGCTGATTGTGGGTTGACGATTCCAGGTCCCATCTCGGCAACAGCCGGTCCAGCCACGCCGGGAGCCACCAGTTGGCGTCGCCCAGCAACGTCATCGTCGCGGGCACCAGCACCAGGCGCACCAGCGTCGCGTCGATGAACACCGCGGTCGCCAGGCCGAGACCGAGCATCTTGAGCTGGGGGTCGTCGCCGAACCCGAAGCCGACGAAGACCGACACCATGATCGCGGCACCGCACGAGATCGTCCGCGCCGTGACCCCGATCCCCCGAACCACGGCGGCATGGTTGTCGCGGGTGCGCAGATACTCCTCGCGGACCCGCGAGAGCAGGAAGACCTCGTAGTCCATGGACAGCCCGAAGAGGATCGCGAACATGAACAACGGGATGAACGAGATGATCGGCACCGTCGACTCCAACCCGATCAGGCTCGCGGCCCAGCCCCACTGGAAGACCATCACCAGCACGCCGTACGCCGCGGCGACGCTCAGCAGGTTCAGCACGGCGGCCTTGAGCGGCACCAGGAGGGAGCGGAACAGCACCATCAGCAGCAGGTATGACATCGCCACGACCGCGACCAGGAAGATCGGCAGCCGGTCCTCGACCCGCTGACTGAGGTCGGACATGGTGGCGGTGTAGCCACCGACGTGCGCGGTCGCCGGGCTGGTCGCCAACGCGGCAGGCAGCACCTCGCTGCGCACCCGGTCCAGCGTCCGGGCCGTCGCGGCGTCCTGTGGTGTCGTCGTCGGCTGGGCGATGATCACCGCGACGTCGGACGTCGCCTCCATTGGAGCGGCTGCGGCCGACGCGATGCCGGGGTCGGCCGCGAGCGCCGACACCAACGGCTCCACCACCGACCGGTCCCGTGAGACGTCGACGGCCACGACCATCGGCCCGGTGGCGCCGGGTCCGAAGCCCTCGGCGACCAGGTCGTAGGCCCGCCTCTCGGTCCGCGCTTCGGGGTAGCTGCCCTGGTCCGGCAGCCCCAGCCGCAGGGCGAGGACGGGTGCGGCGAGCGCGAGCAGCAGCATCGTGCCGGCGACGGCGTACGCCGCGGCGTGCCGCGAGACGTGAGCACCCCAGCGCGACCACCGCAGCACCGCGGCGTCGGTCCCGTCGTCGCGCCCGCGCCCCAGCCGGAGCTGGAGCCGGAGCAGCAGCCCGCGGGTCTGGAGCCGATGACCGGCCAGCCCGAGCAGGGCCGGCAGCAGGGTGATCGCCGCGAGCACCATCACGAGCACCACCGCGGAGATGCCCACACCGGCAGCGGTGACGAACGGCAGCCCGGCGAAGGCCCAGGCCGAGGATCGCCACGACCACGGTGCCGCCGGCGAAGACGACAGCCTTCCCGGCGGTCGCCAGGGAGCGACCGACCGACTCCGCGACCGGGACGCCCTCGGCGAGGTGCTCCCGGTGGCGCGACAGCAGGAACAGCGCGTAGTCGATGCCCACCCCCAGCCCGACCATGGCCGCCATCACCGGCGCCCAGACCGGGATGTCGATCAGCAGCCCGAGCAGCGGCAGCGAGCTGGCGCCCACCAGCAGCCCGAACAGCGCCACCGCCAGCGGCAGCCCCGCGGCCAGCAGCGATCCGAAGGCGACCAACAGGATCAGCGCCGCGACCACCAGGCCGATCACCTCGCCCACGTTGGCGGGCGGCTGCTCGAAGCTGAAGTAGAGGTCACCCCCCGCCTCGAGCCGCAGCGACGACGAAGCCCTCGACTCCGCCAGGACTGCCTTGAGCGCCTCCAGGTCGGAGCCGGCGAGCTCGCCGATCTCGGGGTACTGCACCCGCACCAGTGCCACCCGGCCGTCCGGCGAGACTTCCTCGGTGGTGCCCAGCACCTTCGGCAGATCACCCACGGCCGACTCCAGCCGGTCCAGGCCGACCCTGGCCTGGCGGGAGTCGACGAAGGTCGCACTGTCCTGGCTCGGCGTCGCCACGACGTACGCCGTGAGTCCAGCGGCGCCGCTGTCGGCGCCCGCCAGCAGGTCGGCGGCGGCCTGGGAGTCGGTCCCGGGCGCCGCCATCGAGTCGTCCAACTGCTTCCCGAAGCCGGCCGCGGCGGCGACGACCAGAACCGAGAGGAGCACCCAGGCGCCGATGGCGACCCAGGGGCGGGTGGCCGACCAGTGTCCCCAGCGGTACAGCAACCGTGACATGGCTGTTCTCCTTGCTCAGTGGTCCGGCCTGTCCGCCCGGTGGTTCCACGCTCGGGGAGCGCCGGCCGGGGCGCATCGTCGTCGGGGCCGGACCCGCCTCGTCCCTGGGAAGGAGCGCGTCTCGTTCTTTCGGTCGGTCCCCGACGCCTCGGTGGTCCCTAGGCTGAATAGGTGATCACCACCGCCCTTGGCTCGCTCTGGGCCGAGCCCCGAGCAGCGGGCGCTCCGGGTCGGCTGGGGCGCGACTGGGTGCTGGTCGGCGTGTTGATGGTGACCGCGCTGCTCGAAGGAGTCTTCCGGGACGACGTCACCTGGCGGCCGTTCGTGACGGTCGTGGCCGTCGGGCTGGCGCCGGTGCTGCTGTGGCGGCGTACCCAGCCGTTGGCCTGCGTCGTGGTGGCCTTCGGTGCCGCAACGGTCTTGAGCCTGGCGAGCCTGGCCGGCGGGGCCTCGAGCGTCGGCCTCATCACGATGGTCTACGTGCTGGTGCTCGTCTACGCGCTGGTCCGCTGGGGCTCGGGGCGCGAGATCGTGGTCGGGTTGGCGGTGGTGCTGGTCGCTGCGGTCCTCGGCACGGTCGCCGACTACACCGGGCCGGGCGAGCTCTTCGGCGGGGTCGGCATCCTGTCGGCGGCGGTGGCGGGCGGAGCGGCGTTCCGCTACCGCGCCGAGAGCTGGCGCCGGGCGCTGGACCAGATCCGGAGCCAGGAGCGGGTCGGCCTCGCGCGCGAGCTGCACGACACGGTCGCCCACCACGTGTCGGCGATCGCGGTGCAGGCGCAGGCGGGGCGGACGATGGCCGGGCAGCGACCTGGAGCGGCGCTCGAGGCGCTGCAGGTCATCGAGGGGGAGGCATCGCGGACGCTGGCGGAGATGCGGGCAGTGGTCCGGGTGCTGCGCGACGCGTCGCCGGCGGAGTACACCCCCCAGCCCGGCATCGCCGACCTGGTGTCCCTCGCCCGCCGCGACCCGGTGCCGGCCGTCGACGTGAAGGTGCCAGGCGACCTGGACGAACTGCCGCTCCAGGTCGACACGGCGGTCTACCGGCTGGCGCAAGAGGCGCTGACCAACGCCCTGCGGCACGCCCGCAACGCCTCGCGAGTGGAGATCCGGGTCGTCGAGCGCGCCGGAAGGCTGCAGCTACGCGTCACTGACGACGGTCAGATCGACCCGGCGCGTCCGGCGAACCACGGCTTCGGGCTGCTGGGGATGACCGAGCGAGTGCAGCTGCTCGGCGGCACGATGCGCGCCGGGCCGGCGCCCGAGGGCGGGTGGGCGGTCGACGCCGAGCTGCCGACGGAGGTACGCCGATGACGGTGCGCGTGCTGGTGGCCGACGACCAGGATCTGGTGCGTACCGGCCTGTCCATGATCCTCGACGCCCAGCCCGACATCGAGGTCGTCGGCCAGGCCGCCGACGGCCACGCCGCGGTCGAGCTGGCGCGTCGGCTCCACCCCGACGTGTGCCTGGTCGACATCCGGATGCCCGGGCTCGACGGCATCGAGGTGACTGAACTCCTCGCAGGGCGGGGCGTCCCGGACCCGATCGCGGTGGTGGTGATCACGACCTTCGACCTCGACGAGTACGTCCATGGCGCGCTTCGGGCCGGCGCCCGAGGCTTTCTGCTCAAGGACGCCGGGCCGGAGCTGCTCGTCCGGGCCGTCCATGCCGCCGCCGTCGGCGATGCCCTGATCGCGCCGAACATCACCCGGCGGCTGCTGTCCACCCTGGCCGCCAGGGGACCGTCGAGCCGACGTACCCAACCGATCGAGCCGCTCACCGACCGCGAGGAGGAGGTGCTGGCGCTGGTCGCCCGGGGCCGCACGAACGCCGAGATCGCGGCCGACCTCTTCATCGGCCTGACGACCGCCAAGACCCATGTCGCGAGCCTGCTGAACAAGATCGGCGCCCGCAACAGGGTCGAGATCGCGATGTGGGCCTACGACACCGGTCGGGTCGGGGACTGAACCGGCGTGGGGGTGGGCTCGGCGCCTCGTCCGAATCCGGACGTTTGCGAAAGCCGTTCCCTTATCGGCGCGGCGCGTACTCCACCACTGACCACGGCCAGTCCGCAGCGAGCCATCTCGGTCACGGCCTCGTAGAGGGGCTTGTCGAGATCGGAGTGCTCGGCGGTGACCCACGACCGCACGTCGACCGCGCCGGGGCGTGCCGGTCTTGTGGGCTTGAAGTAGACACAGCCGATCACCTCGTCCCGGTCGGGCAACAGCACCGTGTACGCGAAGTCGCTGCCGGAAGTCGACCGCTCGAGGTGAGAAACACAGTCCCCGAGGTTCTCCTCGATCGTCATGGGTTCTGGCCAGCTCGACGTCCCCCATCCCGGCAGGCTGCGGATGAAGTCCATGCTCTGAGTCCAGGCTTCGTAGTCCGACTCGTTGTGTTCCGGGCCAAGCAGGGCGAGCCGGAACATCCCCGTCTCGACGGGCGTGGGCAGCGGGAACCCGGACGGAACGAGACTCATGCCTCGAGTGTGCCACCGGAGACCATGACGTTCGGCGCGCAACCGGTACCTCCCCTCCGGGCACCCAGTCCAGACCGATGGCGATCAGGTGCAGTCCGTGGGAGGTGCTGTTCCCGAGCACGACCCCACTGCCCGAGTCAGCCGCTGCGCCGTCGTCCTACGCGTTCGAGAAGCTGAGTGCGATGCGCTGCGCGACGGGCGGGTCTGCACCGTTCGGTTCGGCTTGATGTTCCCCTCACCGCGAACCGAGCGAGTTCAACCCGGCAACCTCGTGGCCACGACCGCCGCCTCCGACGGCACCGAGACCGTGCTGTGGCGGTTATACGACGCTGTCGTTCTCGACGACGGGGCGGATGCGATCGCGCTCTGGGAGCCTGCCCACGGTGAGGTGCTCGCGCAGGCTCGCCCCGCGTACCTCCCTGGACAGCAAGCCAGCCGTGCGTACTTGTCCGCGGGACTCCCCGGCGCGGACTGGTGGGTCGCGGGTCCCGCCACGGCGGACGCGCGGGACGCCGACGTCGAGCTGGGCGACGTCGGCAAGCTGTTCACCGAGAACGGACTTTGGGGCTCCATCGGGTGAACCCGCGTGGCGCTTCCGATCGTCCCGGTCACGCGGCGAGTCGAGCCACGGTGCCCCTCTCGTGGTCTGCCGAGCTAGGTTCCTGTCCGTGGACCCTGTGGAGGAGACGGCGGGCCCGGACGGCAAGCCCATGATCCACCCCGAGACGGTCGAGCAGTGGCGGGGCTGGCTCGCAGAGCACCACGACCGGGGTCGTGGGGTGTGGCTGGCGTCGTGGAAGTCCTCGACCGGTCGCTCCTCGATAAGCTATGAGGAGATGGTCTGCGAGGCGCTCGCGTGGGGCTGGATCGACAGCACCGCCGGCACCATCGACGCCGAGCGCAGTCGGCTCTGGCTGGCGCCGCGCAAGCCCGGCAGCGGTTGGTCGCGACCCAACAAGCGACGCATCGAGCGGCTGCTCGCCGAGGACCGGATGCAGCCATCGGGTCGGGCCGTTCTCGACGCCGCGAAGGCCGACGGATCCTG
The DNA here is from genome assembly GCA_963695375.1 of uncultured Actinomycetota bacterium. Classification (GTDB taxonomy): domain Bacteria; phylum Actinomycetota; class Actinomycetes; order Propionibacteriales; family Nocardioidaceae; genus JACCVL01. The sequence goes on from OY968767.1 coordinate 339,613, forward strand.
GGCACTCCTCGACGGGCCCGAGGACCTCGTCGTGCCGGCCGACCTGGCCGACGCCCTCGCCGCCCACCCGGGGGCCCGCGATGAGTGGGAGTCGTGGCCGCCGTCGGTGCGAAAGTACGCCCTGACCCAGCTCGTCCTCGCCAAGCGACCGGAGACGCGCACCAAGCGGCTCGGCGCATTCGTCGAGGCAGCAGCGCGGGGCGAACGGCCTGCCTGATCGTTCTTGCCAGGCGGCCTCACAGCCCCGGATTAAGTGCCAGAGCGTCATCGCTCGAGGCCGTGGTGGCGCGAGATGCCAACCGCCGATCGTCGTCTGGACGCTCCGCGTGAAGGATGGGCACACGGAGCTGAGGGTGCGTGCCGGTACGGATCAGATCGGCTGCCGGGATTCAGGGCCCCCGCCTTGGCCTGTCGGTGTCAGTCCCGCCGGGGCCGAGCATCCAGTGTGGGCGCCGTTGAGCACCGGCGGCACCAGAGAGAGTGCCATCAGCGCCACAGCGACCCTCACCCACCACTCAGCGGGTCAGGGCGGCGCGCCTCACGACCGCACCGCCCCGTCGGCCGGAAGCCGCTCGGGGAGCCCCAGCCGCGAGAATTGCTCGGCGTCGAAGGTGTAGACCTCGGTGACGGAGCCGCCGCTCACGCGGACGACGTCGATGGTGAGCGGCAGGTAGGCACCCGCACTCTCCCGCCAGTGGTAGTAGGCGACGGCAGGTTGCCGGTTCACCGCGGTGGGAACGGCGCGGAGGCCGGTCATCTGGTCGTAGCCGTCGTCGACCCAGTCCTGCACCACGGCCTCCCGACCGACGTGCACGCCTGGCGTGGGAGGCATCGCGAAGCGGACGTCCTCGCGCAGCAGGGCGGTGAGTGCGTCGATGTCGACGGCCGTGCTGGCCTCGGTGAAGCGGCGGACCAAGTCGCGCGTGGCGGGGTCCTCCTGCACACCTCCGGTCCAGTCCTGCCGTTCGGCCGGGAGATGCTCGCGCATGCCGGCTCGGGCCCGTTGGAGCGCGCTGTTGACCGAGTGGACGGAGTCACCGAGAAGGTCGGCGACGTCCCGGGCTGGCCAGCCGAGCACGTCTCGCAGGATCAGCACCGCGCGCGGTCGCGGTGCGAGGTGCTGCACCGCGACGATGTACGCGAGCTCGATCGTCTCCTGCGCAACCAGGACGGCCTCTGGCCCGTCTGCGTTGTCGGCGAGGAGCTCGTCGAGGAGCCGGTCCGGGTAGGGCTGCAGCCACCCGACCTCGCCGCCGGTGGCGGGCTTCGGGCGCCTTCGTGCGAGCAGGTCGAGGCACGCGTTGGTGGCGATCCGGTAGAGCCAGGCCCGGAGCGTGGACCGGCCCTGGAAGGTCTCGCGTCGCCGCCAGCCGCGGAGGAGGGTCTCCTGCACGGTGTCCTCGGCGTCCTCGAACGACCCGAGCATCCGGTAGCAGTGCACGTGCAGCTCGCGGCGGTGTCGTTCGGCAAGCGCTGAGAACTCGGCCTCATCGAACCCGTCCAGTTCGCTCACACCCGGCCCCTTCAGTCCCACGTCCGCACCCATCGGTCATCCTCCAGTCTCGTCGTGATGGAGGTATGACGGGCGGTGCCGGAAAAACTCATCACAGCGTGCGTAGCGGTCGAGCTCTCCGCCGCCACGTGGCGAGGGAGCAGTCGAAAGCCGTGCCGGTGACGTCTCGGCGCCTGACTCCAGCCGTCACCACGCAGATTAGGCTTCGGGAGTGGCGCGGGTCCTGGTGACTGGCATGTCCGGTGCCGGGAAGAGCACGCTCCTCGACATCCTCGCGACTCGGGGCCACACGACCGTGGACACCGACGACAACGGGTGGTCCCTGCCGGACGGACGGTGGGACCCCGTTCGGATGTCGGCACTCCTCGCCGAGCACACAGAGGTCTGCGTCTCCGGGACCGTCGAGAACCAAGTCGAGTTCTACGACCGCTTCGAGCACGTGGTGCTGCTCAGCGCACCGCTCGATCTGCTGCTCGAGCGACTGCGCCGCCGTACGACCAACCCGTACGGCAAGTCTGCGGCGCACGAGGAGGAGGTCCGCCGCTACGTTCGCGAAGTCGAGCCATTGCTGCGACGAGGGGCGAGCGTTGAGCTGGACGGACGTCGGCACCCTGCCGAGCTCGCCGACGCCGTCGAGGCGCTGCTCAAGCAGGCGAGGACGTCGGATTGATCGGTGACCAGACGCTGAAGCGGAACGATCACGCCGGGTTTCGGTGGTCGTTGGACATCGCCGACTGACACCGGAAAACAGGGACTGACCTGGGAAACGCCCTCTCGGGACCGTCGGGCGTCGTCGGCGATCATCGTTCGGCCGGACTTCTTGCGGACTGTTTGCGGACCGCTCACCGCGATGAGCGCCCCCGCTTGGACAATTGAACCGCCCGCTCTCGAGTGCCGGGCGGGCTCGCTCCCAAGATCGGTAGCGCTCGTGGTGCTGCCCCAGCATGATGAGGCATGACCTCCGCGTTCCTGCTGAGTCCGGGCGAGGGGCACGAGGTAAGCGCGCTCGGCTCGACCTACACCACCAAGACCGACGGGACTCATGTGGCCCGCGCTTACTCGCTGACCGAGGAAACATTTTGGGGTGACACCACGCCGCTGCACATCCATGCGGGTGCCGAGGAAGCGTTCTACGTGCTTGCGGGCGATGTCGAGGTGTGGACTTCTGGCACCACCAGCGCGGCCGGGCCCGGAGCCTTCATTGTCGTGCCAAGGGGCGTCCCTCACGGCCTTCGACGACTCTCGGTTGCCCCGGTGCAGATGCTGACCCTCATCTCGCCACCTGGCCTCGAGAACCTTTTCGACGCCGTGGTGGCCGAGGGGGAGCAGGACCTCTTGACCGATCCCGCGCGTTTGATCGTGCTTGCCGCGCAGTACGGCACCGAGGTGCTGGGCGACTATCCGCCGAGATGACGCGTGCGGGCGAAGCGCTTCAGCCCTGGGCTAGGCGACGCTGGACAACCATCGGAATCGTCCGAGCGCGCCCGCTCATGCTGCCATCCGAGCGTGCAACCCGGGTCTGTCCGCCGCGAGGCAGCCACCGGTTCAAACCTGCCGAGGTGGGGCTGAGCCAACACTGGCTACCGGGATGTCAGCGCTGATGGGATGCTGAGGCAATGACCGAACGCGATGAGTTCATCTCGTGGGTCCGCTCCGCGCTCTGGGACGCCGAGGTCGCGGTCCACAAGGTGACGCTTAGCCACGTCGTGCCATCTGGTCGCTGAATGACCCGGTGACCGTGTTGGGCGATTGGAAGAACGCAATCGGGCAGCAGGATCTGAACGCCCTCTTCCAACATCTCGCCGACAGCTTCTCGGACTGTACGTCGTACGAGTTTGAGCTCCTGGAGGCCGAAGTGCTCGGAGACGCCGCGTACACAGTGGGCTTCGAGCGCACTTCCGCGTCCGTCGACGGTGTGCCTCGGACCTACACCCTCCGTGCCACCCAGATCTATGGGCGCGAGGACGGAGCGTGGAGGTTGCCCACCGGCAGGGGAGCGCCCCGAGTAGCTTGCCAGCGGCTCGAAGACCAAGCACCGCGACCGCTTCATTTCGCCGCCATCGGGTCACACAGACGTGTCCCCTCGAACGCACCGACCCCAGAGATCGGCCCTCTCAAGAAGCCCTCGAGCTCGGAGCTGCTGAAGCGGTTGCGGACTCTGTGCGGACTCAGAAGGTCATGCCGTCTCTGACCTGCGAAAACGCCTCAGTTCACACGTTGAAGCGGAACTCCACCACGTCCCCGTCCGCCATCACGTAGTCCTTGCCCTCCATCCGGACCCGCCCGGCCGACTTCGCCGCCGCCATCGAGCCGGCGGCCATCAGGTCGTCGTACGAGACGACCTCGGCCTTGATGAAACCGCGCTGGAAGTCGGTGTGGATCACACCGGCCGCCTCGGGCGCGGTCATCCCCCGCCGGATCGTCCACGCCCGCGCCTCCTTGGGACCCGCGGTCAGGTAGGTCTGCAGGCCGAGGGTGTCGAAGCCGACCCGCGCCAGCACGTCGAGTCCCGGCTCGTCGACACCGGACTCCGCGAGCATCGCCCGGGCCTCCTCGTCGTCACCGAGCTCGACCAGCTCGGACTCGAACTTCGCGTCCAGGAAGATCGCCTCGGCCGGTGCGACCATCTGCCCGCATCTCCGCGGCCAGCTCCTCGTCGGCCAGCTCGTCGGCGTCGCAGTTGAACACGTACACGAACGGCTTGGCGCTGAGCAGGGACAGCTCCCGCAGGCCGGCCGAGTCCAGCCCCGAGCCGTAGATGGTGTCACCGCGCGCCAGCACCTCGAGTGCCGCCCGGGCCGCGTCCAGCACCGGCGCGAGCGCCTTGTCCTTCTTCGCGTCCTTCTCCAGCCGCGGCAGCGCGGACTCGACGGTCTGCAGGTCGGCGAGCACCAGCTCGGTCCGGATCGTCTCGATGTCGTCGTGCGGCGACACCTTGCCCTCGACGTGGCTGACGTCGTCGTCACGGAAGACCCGCGTCACCTGGCAGATCGCGTCGGACTCGCGGATGTGGGCGAGGAACTTGTTGCCCAGCCCCTCCCCCGTGCTCGCCCCGCGCACGATGCCGGCGATGTCCACGAACTCCACCGTGGCCGGGACGGTGCGGGCCGAGTCGAACAGCCGGGCGAGCTCGGCCAGCCGCGGGTCCGGGACGCCGACCACGCCGACGTTCGGCTCGATCGTGGCGAACGGGTAGTTCGCGGCCAGCACGTCGTTCTTGGTCAGCGCGTTGAAGAGCGTCGACTTGCCCGCGTTGGGGAGCCCGACGATGCCGATGGTGAGAGCCACGGGGATCCAGCGTACGGCGGGGGTGGGAGGAGGTGCGCCGCCGGGCTCGTCACCGAGCCTCGGCCCCGTCGTGGCGACGATCCCGCGTGGCGACCATCGGACTGTCGGTGCCCGCTGGCATGGTCCCGCCATGGACATCCTGACCCTGCTGGTCACGGCGGCGCTGGCCCTGCTCGCCGGCCTCGCGGTGGGCGCGCTGCTCGGTGCCGGTGTGCTCCGCCGCGACCGCGCCAGCGCGGCCGACCAGGTGGGTGCCACCCTGCACGCGACGGCTTCGGCAGTCGCGCCGGTCAAGGAGAGCCTGGACCGGTTCGACGTGCGGCTGCGGGACCTGGAGGCCACCGGGATCGCCTGGCAGGAGCGGCTCGCGGCCCAGGTGGACGCCGTGCGGCTGACCGGTGAGTCGCTGCGCCGCGAGACAGCGTCGCTGTCGACCGCGTTGCGCCGCCCGCACGTCCGCGGTCAGTGGGGTGAGATGCACCTGCGCCGAGCGGTCGAGCTCGCGGGCATGGTGGAGCGCTGCGACTTCAGCGTGCAGACGTCGGTGCACACCGACGAAGGCGTGCAGCGACCGGACCTCGTCGTGCGTCTCGCCGGCGGCCGTCAGGTGGTCGTGGACGCCAAGGTGCCGCTGGACGCGTTCCTCCGCGCCACCGATGCCGCCGGTGACGGCGACTCCGACGGCCAGCAGATCCACCTCTCGCACCACGCCCGGCAGGTGCGCGCACACGTCGACGCGCTCGCCGCCAAGGCCTACTGGCGGCAGTTCGCCCCGACCCCGGAGTTCGTGGTGATGTTCGTCCCCGGGGAGGCGTTCCTGTCGCATGCGTTGGAGGCGGACGCGTCGCTGCTGGAGTACGCCGCCGCACGCAGGGTCGTGCCCGCGACGCCGACCACGCTGATCGCCCTGCTGCGCACGGTGGCCTACGCCTGGACGCAGGAGTCCCTGGCCGACGGCGCCCGCGAGGTGCAGCAGGTGGCGGTGGAGCTGTACGAGCGGCTGGCCACCCTCGGCGGTCATGTGGACAAGATCGGTCGATCCCTGACCACGGCCGTCGGTGCCTACAACGGGGCGGTCGGGGCGTTGGAGAGCCGGGTGCTGGTGTCGGCGCGCCGGCTGCACGACCTCGACATCGGCGACACCGCACCCGTCTCGCCGCGGGTCGTGGAGGACGCGATCCGCCCGCTGGCCGCGCCGGAGCTGGTGGCCGACGTCGACCTCGAGCCACCCACTGCGGCGCGTCGCGCCGGCTGAGAGGCCACGCGGTCTAACTTGGTCGCCGTGGACGGATCCTCCGCCTCACCCACCCCCCCTGCTCACGACGTCCCCGCTTACGACGTCCTCGCTCACGACACCCCCGCTCACGATCCGCGACTTTTGCAGGGGTCGGGTGCTGCGGACGCGGACACGGAGCTGCTCGTCACCGAGGCTGTCACCGCGGCCGATCCGTTCGTTGCCGCGGGCACGCTGCCCGCCGCTGCAGAACCCGCGGATCGTGACCAGCGGGGGGCTGCAAAAGTCGCGGATCGTGGACGGCGGGGGCCGGGGCGCGGGACCGGGGCCGGGGCGGGGGCGGGCGCCGTGGGTGGGCGCCGAGCCCCCGGTCCGAGCAGTCGTCGGCACTGCCGCCGGTGCGCTGCTCGGGGTCGCGGCGGTCGAGATCGTGCTGCTGGACACGCTCGGCTGGCTGTTCGGGACCGGCCTGGTGCTGGTCGCGGTCGGCACCGCGTTGACGGTGCGCGTCCGAGACCTGTTCACAGCCGGGGTGTTCCCGCCGCTGCTGCTGATCGGGGCGCTGGTGGTCGTCGCCGTGCTGCATCCGACGGGCATCGCGGTCACCCAGCTGGACCCAGCCGCCAGCGCGCCGCAACGGGTGATCGCCGGCTTCGTCGACCTGGCCGGGGCACTGGTGGTCGCGCACGGGCTCGCCCTGCTGCTGGTCGCCCTCCGGGTGCGGGTCGCGCGGCTGCAGCGCCGTCCCAGCTGAGCCGGAGTCAGCCCTGCGAGGCCTCGGCGGCCTTCATGTCTCGGCGGAGCTCCTTCGGCAGCGAGAAGATCAGGCTCTCCTCGGCGGTGCGGACCGACTCCGCCGGCGGGAAGCCGCGCTCCTGCAGCCACGCCAGCACCCCGTCGACGAGATCCTCGGGCACCGAGGCGCCGCTGGTCACCCCGACGGTGCGGACCCCGTCCAGCCACGTCTCGTCGAGCTCACCGGCGTCGTCGACCCGATGGGACGCGCCGGCGCCGCACTCCAGCGCCACCTCGACCAGCCGGACCGAGTTGGACGAGTTCGACGAGCCGACCACGATCACCAGGTCGGACTCGGCGGCGATCTGCTTGATCGCCTGCTGCCGGTTCTGAGTGGCGTAGCAGATGTCGTCGCTCGGCGGGTCCAGCAGGTCCGGGAAACGCTGGCGCAGGGTGTCGACGGTCTGCATGGTCTCGTCCACCGACAGCGTCGTCTGCGACAGCCAGGCGACGCGGGCCGGGTCGCGCACCTCGACCGTCTGCGCCTCCGCGGGGTTCTGCACCAGGATCGTCCGCTCCGGCGCCTCGCCCGACGTGCCCTCGACCTCCTCGTGCCCCTCGTGACCGATCAGCAGGATGTCGTAGTCGTCGGACGCGAACCGTCGAGCCTCGTGGTGCACCTTGGTGACCAGCGGGCAGGTGGCGTCGATCGTCTTCAGGCTCCGGTCGGCCGCCTGGCCGTGGACGGCGGGCGAGACACCGTGCGCCGAGAACACCACGGTGGCGCCCTCCGGCACCTCGCTGAGCTCCTCGACGAACACCGCCCCGCGCCGCTCCAGCGACTGCACAACGTGCTTGTTGTGCACGATCTGCTTGCGGACGTAGACCGGTGGCTCGTAGAGATCCAGAGCCCGCTCGACGGTGATCACGGCTCGGTCGACGCCCGCGCAGTACCCCCGCGGCGCCGCCAGCAGCACCCGCCTGCGGTCGGCAGCCGGCTTGGCGGGCGGGTCGGACGTCACGGCAGGCACGGCCTCCATGGTACGGGCGGCCCCGGCACCGCCCGAACGCCGGGAAGGTGCGGCGGGGCACGAGCCGGGCCAGCGGCGGGGCACGAGGCGGCACCAGCCGGGCAGCGAGCCGCCGTCGGTGCCGCCGCCTAGGGTGCAGCCGTGGCCCTGCAGACCTCCGCCGACCACCCCGCGCCGCTGCGCACGGTGTCGGCTGCGCTCGGCAAGTGGGTCGAGCGGCTGGGCTGGGTGTGGGTGGAGGCGCAGATCGCCGAGCTCAGCCGCCGCCAGTCCCGCGTGTTCCTGACCCTGCGGGACACCGACGCGGACCTGTCGGTGCAGGCCTCGTGCCCGGCCGACGTGCTCGACATGGTGAACCCGCCGGTCACCGAGGGCGCCCGGGTGGTGGTGCGCGCCAAGCCGCGCTACTACGACCGGCGCGGCTCGCTGTCGCTCGCCCTCGACCAGATCCGCCCGGTGGGGATCGGCGAGCTGCTGGCTCGGCTGGAGCAGCGGCGGCGGCTGCTCGCCGCCGAGGGGCTGTTCGCCCCCGAGCGCAAGCGGCCGCTGCCCTTCCTGCCGCACGGGATCGGCCTGGTCACCGGCCGCGGCTCGGCCGCCGAGCGGGACGTCGTCGAGAACGCCCGGCTGCGCTGGCCCGGCGTCCGGTTCCGCACCCTGCACACCCTGGTGCAGGGCGAGTCGGCCGCCCGGCAGGTGATCGAGGCGGTCCGCCGGCTCGACGACGACCCGACGGTCGACGTGATCGTGATCGCGCGCGGCGGCGGGTCGCTGGAGGATCTGCTGCCGTTCAGCGACGAGGGCCTGGTCCGCGCGGTGGCCGCGCTGCGGACCCCCGTCGTCAGCGCGATCGGGCACGAGACCGACACGCCGATCCTCGACCTGGTCGCCGACCTGCGGGCGTCGACTCCGACCGACGCCGCCAAGCGGGTCGTCCCCGACGTCGCCGAGGAGCTCGGCCGGGTCCGGCAGACCCGTGACCGGCTCCGCCGCGGCGTCACTCAGCTGCTGGCCCGCGAGGAGCACCAGCTGGCGGCCCTGCGGTCTCGGCCCTGTCTCGCCGCGCCGTACGTGCTGGTCGAGGAGCGACGAGCGGCCGTGCTGGACCTGCGCGACCGGTCCCGGCGCACGCTGGCGCACCGCCTGGACCGGGTCGGCGACGAGGTCACCCACAGCCTGGCCCGGATCCGGGCGCTGTCACCGCTGGCCACGCTGCAGCGCGGCTACGCCGTCGTCACCACCGACACCGGCCAGGTGCTCGCCAGCTCCGCGGCGGCGGCGCCGGGCGACACGCTCGCCGTCCGGCTGCACGACGGGCGGGTCCGCGCCCAGGTCACCGACGTCCACCCCGAGCCGGTGACGCCCGGCACCCCGACCCCCGGAGGCCGCACGGATGGCTGACCAGCCCAGCACCAGCGACGACCCGCCGTACGAGCAGGCGCGCGACGAGCTCGTCGACGTCGTCCGCCGGCTGGAGGCCGGCGGCACGACGCTGGAGGACTCCCTGCGGCTGTGGGAGCGCGGCGAGGAGCTGGCCCGGATCTGCCAGCGGTGGCTCGACGGCGCGCGGGCCCGCCTGGACGCGGCGGCCGCCGAGGGGGCAGCCGGCGAGCAGACAGCCGGAGACGACGGCGCGAACGGCGGCTGACCGGCAGGCTCAGAGATCGAGACCGGCGGCGAAGGCGACCAGCTCGGGTTCGCCGACCGACCCTGCGACGACCGTCACCACCTCGCCCGACCGGCGGAGCAGCGCGACCTCCTGCGCTCCGGCGACCGTGAACCGCTGCCAGCGGGTCCCTCCGACGGCCACCCGGCCGGCCGGTTCGGCGGCCGCAGGCAGGACATCGGCGGGATCGCCGCCGGCGGACTGTTCGACCGCGACGTACTCGTCGTCACCCGTCAGGATCCCGAGGTGCCAGCGCCGCTCGGCAGGCTCCCAGCGCGCGCTCGTCGCCCGCCAGCCGGCCGGCAGCGTCTGCGGCGCCGCCAGTGGGAAGCCCGCATCGGCGCCGGCCGCGGCAGCGATCCCGCGGTAGTCGACCGTCCGCGGCTCGACCACCGTGTCACTGCGGAACAGGCCCCCGAACCAGCCGACAACCAGCACGCCGACCGCGAGCAGGACGACCACGCGCACGACGTCGGAGAAGGACGGATCCGGTCGGCGCGCGCGGGTCCTGCCCGGATCAGCACTCACCGTCCGATTGTCGCAAGCACCCCCGCCGGACGACCGCGACGGGGCTGCGCTGTGATGGTGCTCGCGGCGAGGGCAAGGAGGGACGGGCGTGGCCAAGGACTCGCGTGAGCTGTCCCGTGTGGTCGACCTCGCACTCCGGGTCGGCGAGGTCGTGATGTCCAGCGGCGCCGGCGCCGCCGACGTCTACGCCGCCGTCCTCGCCGTCACCCGGGCGTGCGACGTCCCGCAGGTGCACGTGGACATCACCTTCACCACGCTGACCATCTCGGTCCAGGCCGGTCACGACGACCCGCCGCAGACCTACGTGCGCACCGTCACCTACCGCGGCCTGGACTACGGGCTGCTGACCGAGGTCGACCACCTGGTGCGGGACCTCGTCTCCGGTGATCGCGACCCCGCGGACGTCAGCCGCCGGCTGAACGAGATGCGCTCGGCGCCGCGGCCCTACCCGCGCTGGGCCATCTCGGCCGCCAGCGGGGTGATGGCCGGTGGGGTCGGGCTGCTGCTGCAAGGGGACCTGCTGGTGGTGGCGATCGCGTTCGTCACCGCGATCGTGATCGACCAGGTGGTCCGATACCTCGCGCGGCGGCGCATCCCGAGCTTCTACCAACAGGTAGCCGGCGCGCTGGTCGCCACGGTGATCGCGCACGGGCTGTACCTGCTCGACGTGCCGGTGCGGCCGTCGTTGATCGTCGCCTCCGGGATCGTCCTGCTGCTCGCCGGGATCACCCTGGTCGGGGCCGTGCAGGATGCCTTGACCGGCTACTACGTGACCGCATCGGCACGCACCTTCGAGGCGCTGCTGCTGACCGGCGGCATCATCGCCGGAGTCAGCCTCGGCCTGACGCTGGGGCTGCGGCTGGGCTTCGAGCTGCCGCTGACCGCCCGCTCGGCGGCGGCGTTCGACGACCTGCCGCTCGCCCTGGCCGGCGGGACCCTGGTGTCGATCGGGTTCGCGCTGTCCTGCTACGCCCCGCTCCGCGCGCTGCTGCCGATCGCCGGCGCCGGGATCCTGGCGCAGGGCACCTATCTGGTCTTCGTCGCCTCCGGCCTCGGGGTCGCCTGGGCGTCGGCCAGCGGGGCGGTCCTGGTCGGCATCGTCAGCTACACCCTCGCCGGCCGCTTCCGGGTGCCGCCGCTCGTCGTCGTGGTCAGCGGCATCGTGGGACTGCTGCCCGGCCTGACGATCTACCGCGGGCTGTTCCAACTGCTCACCGAGAAGGACGTGAGCGGCTTCTTCTCGCTGATCGCCGCCGGCAGTGTCGGTGTCGGGCTCGCGTCCGGTGTGCTCCTCGGCGAGTACGTCGCGCAACCCCTGAAGCGCGAGGCCCGGCGGCTGGAGAACCGGCTGGCCGGACCGCGGCTGGTCGGGCCGCTGCGCCCGCCTTCCCGGCGCGAGCGGCAGGCCCGTCGAGCGCGGCGCAGGGCCGCTCAGCGGTCCGGGGGCTCGGCCGCGGATGATCCCCGCTGAGCCGCAGCCGGCGGCGCTTCTGCGGCAGTGCCCCACCGGATGGGGTTCCGTAACCGCGGGATAGGGTGCTGCCCATGGCGATCTATCGGCTGGCCCAGTCGGCGATGGTCCTGGGGGTCAGTGACGACACGCTGCGCCGGTGGGCGGAGCAGGGTCGGGTGCGAACCAGCACGGCGCCGTCGGGAGCGCTCGGGATCGACGGTCGGGACCTTGCGGCGCTGGCCGCGGAGCGGGCCGGGGTCGTCCCCGGAGCCCCCGCCGCGAGCGACGTCCCGACCAGCGCGCGCAACCGGCTGCCCGGGATCGTGACCGAGGTGGTCCGCGACACCGTGATGGCCCAGGTGGAGATGGTCTGCGGCCCGTACCGGGTGGTGTCGCTGATGAGCCGGGAGGCCGCCGACTCGCTGGGGCTCGAACCCGGCGTCCTCGTCGACGCGGTGGTGAAGGCCACCACGGTCGTGGTGGAGCGCACCGCATGACCGGCGGTGCGGCCGCCTCGCTGTCCCCCACCCTGCTGGCCGTCGTGCTGCTGACCGCAGGCTGCAGCGGTGGCGCGGGCGCCGAGGACGGCGACGCGCAGACCCTGACCGTCCTGGCCGCCTCGTCGCTCACCGACGCCTTCGGCGAGCTCGAGCAGACCTTCGAGCAGCAGCACGCGGGCGTGGACGTGCAGCTGACCTTCGACTCGTCCAGCACGTTGGCCGAGCAGGTGATCGCGGGGGCACCGGGCGACGTGCTCGCCACCGCGGACGAGGTGACCATGCAGCGGGTGGTCGACGAGGGCCTGGTGTCGGGCTCCGCGGTGCGCTTCGCCCGGAACCGCCTGGTCCTGGTGACCCCGCCCGACGACCCCGGCGGCGTCGCGTCGGTCACCGACCTGGACGACTCCGCGGTGACCTATGCGGTCTGCGTGCCGGACGCGCCGTGTGGCGCCGCGTCGGCGACGCTGCTGGACCTGGTCGGTGTGACCGGCCCGCCGGTGACCGAGGAGGACAACGTGCGCGACGTGCTGACCAAGGTGACGACCGGGGAGGTCGACGCCGGACTCGTCTACGTCAGCGACGCCCAGGCCGCGGGGTCCGACGTCCGGGTCCTCGACGTTCCCCAGGCCGACGAGGCGCTGAACGCCGACGTGATCGCGGCGCTGGACGGGACCGACGACCCCGGCCTGGCCGCGGACTGGGTGGACCTGACCACGTCGGACACCGGTCAGCGAGTGCTCGCGTCGTACGGCTTCCTGCCGGCGGGCTGAGGCCGATGCCGTCTCAGCAGCAGGCCCGCTCCGCCACCGGGGCGCTGCCGTGGCAGCTGTTGCTGCCGTCGGTCCTGGCTCTGGCGCTGCTGATGCTGCCGGTGGTGGGGTTGCTCGCCCGCGCTCCGTGGACGACCCTGCCGGCCCGGCTCGGCGACCCCGCGGTGCTGGAGGCGCTCCGGCTGAGCCTGGTCACGGCCACCGCCGCGACGATCTGCTGCCTGCTGCTGGGCACCCCGCTGGCCTGGCTGCTGGCGCGCACGCAGGTTCCGGGTCGCCGGGCCGTCCGGGCGCTGGTGACCGTCCCGCTGGTCCTGCCCCCGGTGGTCGGCGGTGTCGCCCTGCTCACCGCCTTCGGCCGCAACGGGGTGGCCGGGCAGTGGCTCGACGAGGCGTTCGGGCTGCGGTTGCCGTTCACGACCGCGGGTGTGGTGGTGGCCCAGACGTTCGTCGCGCTGCCGTTCCTGGTGCTCGCGGTGGAGGGTGCGCTGCGCTCGGCCGACGCCCGCTATGACGACGTGGCCGCCACCTTCGGCGCGTCCCGCTGGCAGACCTTCCGGCGGGTGACGCTGCCGCTCGCGGCACCCGGCGTCGTGTCCGGCGCGGTCCTCGCGTGGGCGCGGGCGCTGGGCGAGTTCGGTGCGACGATCACCTTCGCCGGCAGCTTCCCCGGCACCACCCGGACGATGCCGCTCGCCGTCTACACGGCGCTCAACGCCGACTTCGACTCGGCGATCCTGCTCAGTCTGGTGCTGCTCGTCGTCAGCGTCGGCGTGCTGGCGCTGCTGCGCGACCGCTGGGTGACCGGGGTCTCCCCGTGACCGCCGCGGAGGCGGGCGTCGGGCCGCGCAGCAGCGGCGGTGACCTGGAGGCCGAGCTCCGGGCCGAGCTGGGCGGCTTCACGCTCGACGCCGAGCTGCGGGTCCCCGCCGGCCGGGTGGTGGCGGTGCTCGGGCCCAACGGCGCCGGCAAGTCCACCGTGCTCCGCGTGCTCGCCGGACTGCAGCCCCTGACCGGCGGCCGGGTCCGGCTCGGCGGGCGGACCCTGGACGACCCGGTCGCCGGCATCCGGGTGCCCGCGCAGGAACGCGCGGTCGGGCTCGTGCCGCAGGACTCGCTGCTGTTCCCGCACCTGAGCGTGCTGGACCAGGTCGGTTTCGGACCGCGGCACCAGGGCGCCTCGCGAGCGGCGGCCAGGGCGGTCGCCGCGGACTGGCTGGCGGGCACCGACCTGGAGCCGCTCTCCGCGCGCCGCCCGGCGCAGCTGTCCGGCGGCCAGGCTCGGCGGGTGGCGATCGTCCGGGCGCTGGCGGCGCGACCACGGATGCTGCTGCTCGACGAGCCGTTGGCCGCGCTGGACGTCCGAGCGGTGCTGGCGGTGCGGACCTTCCTGCACCGGCACCTGCGCGACTTCACCGGAGTCACCGTGCTGGTCACCCACGACGCGCTGGACGCGATGGTGCTGGCCGACACCCTCGTCGTCCTGGACCACGGTCGCGTCGTGCAGACCGGCGCACCCCGAGACGTCGCGGGCCACCCGCGGAGCGAGCACGTCGCCGCGCTGGTCGGCCTCAACCTGGTGCGGGGCACCGCGGACGGGACCACGGTGCGGGTGGACGGCCGGAAGGGCCCGGTGGAGGTGCACACGGCTACCGCCGGGGCGGGGGAGGTCTTCGCCAGCTTCGGCCCGGCGGCGGTCGCGCTGCACCTGGAGCGTCCGCACGCCAGTCCCCGCAACGTCTGGCCCGGGGTGGTGGTGGGGCTGACCCCGCACGGCGACGCGGTCCGGGTCGAGCTGGACGGCGCGCTCCCGCTGCTCGCCGACGTGACCGCCGCCGCGGTGGCGGAGCTGGCGATCGAACCCGGGGTGCCGGTGTGGGCCAGCGTCAAGGCGACGGAGGTTCGGGTCTACTCCGCGTGACGAGGTGTTTGTACCATCGGCCCAACCCCGCCGCGTACGACGGAACGGAAGTCGGCCCATGCCCCAGCCCGAGCCCGCCGCACTGGACCAGCCGACGCAGGTCGAGGAGGGTCACCACCCCCCGGGACACCTGGAGACCTCCGACGCGGTCCCCGACCGCAACCTGGCGCTGGACCTGGTCCGGGTGACCGAGGCGGCAGCGATGGCCGCCGGCCGCTGGGTCGGCCGCGGGGACAAGAACGGCGCCGACGGCGTGGCCGTGAACGCGATGCGGGTGCTGATCAGCACGGTCGGGATGGACGGTGTGGTCGTGATCGGCGAGGGCGAGAAGGACGCCGCGCCGATGCTCTACAACGGCGAGCGGGTCGGTGACGGCACCGGTCCCGAGTGCGACGTCGCCGTCGATCCCATCGACGGCACCACCCTGACCGCCAAGGCCATGTCCAACGCCCTGTCGGTGATGGCCGTGGCCCCCCGGGGATCGATGTACGACCCGTCCGCGGTCTTCTACATGGAGAAGCTGGCGACCGGACCCGACGCCGCGGACGCTGTCGACATCCGGTTGTCGGTCGCCGAGAACATCCACCTGGTCGCGAAGGCGAAGGGAGCCACGCCCGAGGACGTCACGGTCTGCATCCTCGACCGCGAGCGGCACGCCGCCCTGGCCGAGGAGATCCGGGCCACCGGTGCGCGGATCAAGTTCATCACCGACGGTGACGTGGGTGGCGCGATCATGGCGGCCCGGCCCGGCACCGGCGTCGACCTGCTGCTCGGGATCGGCGGCACCCCGGAGGGGATCATCGCCGCGTGTGCGCTCAAGGCCATGGGCGGCGTGCTGCAGGCCCGGCTGTGCCCCACCGACGACGACGAACGGCAACGCGCCGTGGACGCCGGGCACGACCTCGACCGGGTGCTGTCGACCGACGACCTGGTCGCCGGCGACGACTGCTTCTTCGTGGCCACCGGCATCACCGACGGGGAGCTGCTCCGCGGCGTCCGCTATCGCGCCGGTGGCTGCGCCACGCACTCACTGGTGATGCGCTCGCGCAGCGGGACCATCCGCGAGATCGCCAGCGAGCACCGGCTGTCCAAGCTGCGCGCCTACGCCTCCGTCGACTTCGAGCACTGAGCCGGTGGTGCACACCCCCGCGGACGGGTCCCAGCCGCGGGTGCTGGTCGTCGGCGAGGCACTGGTCGACGTCCGGATCGACGACCGTGTCGGCACCGGGGCAGCTCCGGTGGAGCATCCCGGCGGTTCGCCGCTGAACATCGCGGTCGGCCTGGCCCGGCTGGGAGTCGGCACCACGCTGGCGGCCCAGCTGGGCGCGGACGAGCGCGGAGCCGCGATCGGGCGGCACCTGACGGCGTCCGGGGTGGACCTGGTCGCACTGGCCCCGCAGCGTCCGACGTCGACCGCCACCGCGCGAGTCCGCCCGGACGGGTCCGCCGACTACGCCTTCGACGTCCACTGGGACCCCCGCCGGCTGCCGGACCCAGCCGGCTACGCGCTCGTCCACGTCGGCTCGATCGGAGCCGTGCTGGCGCCGGGGGCGGACCGGGTCGCGGAGCTGGTCGCGGCAGCGCGGGCCGCGGGCATCCCGGTGTCCCTCGATCCCAACGTCCGGCCCGCGGTCACCCCGGACCTCGACGAGGTGCGGCGGCAGGTCGACCGGCTGTCGCGGGTGGCCACCGTGGTCAAGCTGAGCGACGAGGACGCGGACGTGCTCCACCCCGACGTGCCCGCGGAGCGGCTGGTCGCGCACCTGACCGGCGCGGGCGGTGCGCGGCTGGCCGTGCTCACCCGGGGAGCCGACGGGCTGCTGCTGTCCGCCGGCGCCGGCGCGGCCGCGGTGGCCGCTCCGGCCGTGCCGGTGGTGGACACGATCGGCGCCGGGGACACCGTGATGTCCGCACTCCTCGCCGGCGCCCTCCGGCAGGGGCTGCTGCCGGTCGCGGGCGGGCCGCGCGCCGCCGCGACAGCGACCGAGCTGGAGTGGCTGGGCCGGCTGGCCGTGCGCGCCGCTGCGATCACCTGCAGCCGCCCCGGCGCCGACCCGCCGTGGCGGGACGAGCTGCCGGAGCTGGATGCTCCCCGCCCTACCGACGGGTAACCTGGGGCGATGACCGAGTCCGTCGCCCGGCTGTCCAGCGGCATCGAGATCGCCCACGAGACCTTCGGCGACCCGGCCGCGGAGCCGCTGCTGCTGATCATGGGACTCGGCGGCCCGATGACCTGGTGGCACCCCGACCTGTGCGCGATGCTCGCCGACCGAGGCTTCTACGTGATCCGGTTCGACAACCGCGACGTCGGCCGGTCCAGCCGGGTGCCCGGGTCGGTGCCGTTGAGTCGCAAGGCCCTCGTCCGGGCGTTCCTCGGCGACCGGCGCTACGCCGCGTACACGTTGGACGACATGGCCGACGACACCGTCGAGCTGCTGGACCACCTGGGGGTGGACCGGGCGCACGTCACCGGCGTGTCGATGGGCGGCATGATCGCGCAGACGATCGCCGTCACCCGGCCGCACCGGGTCCGGTCGCTGGTCTCGATCATGTCCTCCACCGGCGCGCGGCGCGTCGGCTGGCAGGACCCCCGGCTGCTGCCGCTGCTGCTCGCACCGGTGGCGCACACCAAGCAGGCCTACATCGAGCGGGCGGTCCGGAGCTGGCGGTCGATCAGCTCGTCGGTCTACCCCACGTCGGACGAGGACGTGGCGGCCCGCGCCGCGGAGACGTGGGAGCGCGGCTACGACCCGGCGGGCGCCGCCCGGCAGACCCTGGCGATCCTCGCCCAACCGGACCGGTCCGCCCGGCTGCGGGAGCTGCGGATGCCCGCTGCGGTGGTGCACGGTCTGTCGGACAAGCTCGTGCACGCCTCCGGCGGCCGGGCCACCGCCCGGGCCATCCCCGGCTCCGAGCTGGTGCTCGTGCCGGGCATGGCCCACGATCTGCCGCAGCCGCTGTACGACCTGGTGGTCGGCGTGGTGCGACGCACCGCCGACCGGGCGGCCACCGATGCCGGTCGCCCCGGTGCGGCGGCGACGACCCCGGACCCCGTCGGGTGACCGGCTAGCCGCCGCCGGTGTCGACGTCGGCGTCGGTGGCGGCGTCGGCGAGGGCGGTCAACGTGGCGAGCTCGTCCTCGAAGTAGCCGGCCATCCGCCACACGTCGGGCACCATCTCGCGACAGGCGATGAACCCGACGTCGAGCGAACCGTCATAGCTGAACAGCGTGATGTTGAGCCCACCGGACATCTCGGTGACCGCCGACACCGGGTACAGGCCCTCGACCCGTGCCCCGGCGACGTACAGCGGCTGCTGCGGCCCCGGCACGTTGGACACGAACAGGTTGAACGGCACCCCGGGCGCGGTGACCAGCCGGAACAGCGCTCGAGCCGCGAGCCCGGACAGCGCGGTCGGCAGCACGGTGGACAGGTCCTGCAGGATCGTGGCCGGCAGCGTGTCGAACTCCGCCTTGGCGATCGCGACCTGCGCCGACACCGCAGCAAGACGGTCCCGTGGGTCGCCGAGGTCGGTGGGCAGCGCCACCCTCATCACCGACACCTGGTTGCCCGCGTCCGGGACACCCGTCGGCGCGTCGTCGGCACCGGGATCGCGCACCGACACCGGGACGGCCGCGACCAGCGGGATGCCGGGCAGGGCATCCCGGTCCAGCAACCAGCGGCGCAGCACTCCGGCGGTGAGCGCCAGCACCACGTCGTTGACGGTCATCGCGAACGCGTTCTTCACCGCCTTGACGCGTTCGAGCGGGACCGACGCGTACGCGAACCGGCGGTGCGCGGTGATCGGGCCGTTGAACGGCGTGCGGGGAGCCACCAGGTCGCGTCGGGGTGCGCCGGCCGCGTCCCCACCGGCGAGGGTCCTGATCAGGTCGGTCGCCTCGGCCAGCACCCGGGCACCGGGCAGCAGCTGGGCGCCCGGGAGCGAGGTGACGTGCGGGAGCGAGCGGGGCAGTCGGGTGACGATGTCGCGGGACCGGGACGCGACCGAGGCCGCGATCTGCGGCAACAGCTCCCACTGCGCCGGCACCGGCTCCGGCCCCCACGGCTCGGGCTCGACCTCCCGAGGCTCGGGAGTCACGTCCATCAGCGTCGCCAGCACCTCGGCTCCGGTGATGCCGTCGATCGCGGCGTGGTGGATCTTGGAGTAGATGGCGTACCGGCCGTCGGCCAGCCCGTGCACGAGGTACATCTCCCACAACGGTCTCGACCGGTCCAGCGGCCGGGCGTGGATGCGGGACACCTGCTCGCCCAGCTGCTCGGCCGTTCCCGGTTGCGGCAGTCCCACCTCACGCAGGTGGTACTCCAGGTCGAAGTCCGGGTCGTTCGCCCAGTACGGGTAGCCCAACCCCAGGGGGACCTGCACCAGCCGCTGCCGGAACGGCGGGGCGAGGTGCAGCCTCGGCTCGACCACGTCACGGACGGCATCGAGGGTCAGCTGCCCCCCGGGCACCGTGGCCGGGTCCAGCACGATCAACGCTCCGACGTGCCCGAAGTTGGTGCGGTCCTCGATGTTGAGGAACTGCGCGTCCAGCGCCGACAGCCGCTTCACCGTCCGACCCCCGGACCTGTCGGGACAACGGGCTCGACCACGTGCCGACCCTAGTCCGCGCTGCGAGACCGGACCGCCGGCCATCCGGTTCCATGGACCATGACCACGACCTTCAGCAGGCGATGGGGACCGTCGGCACTCGCCGTCGCGACCCTGATCGCCATCCAGTTCGCCCACCCGACAGCCAGTTCGACACCCGGCGCCACCATCGTCGGCGCGGCGATCACGCTGGTGGCGATCGCCGTGCTCGGCTACGCCATCGTCCAGCACCTGCGGCACCATCTCGCCGACCCGGACGCCGCGGTCCACGGCCTGGTCTTGATGGTGGTGCTGGTCGTTGCGGTGTTCGGCAGCGGCTACCACCTGCTGGAGGACAGCTCACCCGGGCAGCTCGCGGGACTGGAGTCACGCGTCGATGCCCTCTACTTCACCATGTCGGTGTTGACCACGGTCGGCTTCGGCGACATCTACGCGGTGGGCCAGGTCGCTCGGGTGATGGTGTGCGTCCAGCTGCTCTTCGACGTGGTGTTCGTCGCGGCCATCGTGAGTACGATCGCCAGGCGGTTCGGCAGCCGATACCGCCAGGACTCCCCGGGAGGCAGCGGATGAGGACGGCGACGTCGCCCGAACAGTCCGCCCTCCCCCGGGGGCTGCAGATCCTGGTGGGCTTCGCCGCACTGGTGATCGCCGTCGCCGGCATCCGAAGCGCGGCCGGCATCATCGGCCCGACCGTCCTCGCTCTGGTGCTGACCATCGCCGTGCACCCGCTCCGCGGCTATGCGACGAAGTTCCACCTGCCCGCGTGGGCCGGCACCGTCATCGGGATCGTCGGCGTCTACCTCGTGCTCCTGCTGCTGGCGTTCTCGCTCGTCGTCGCCGCGGCCCGCTTCGCGACGCTGCTGCCCGCGTACCAAGAGCAGTTCAACGACCTGGTGCAGAGCGGGCTGGACACCCTCGCCACCTACGGCGTGGACAGCGACCAGATCAGTGAGATCACCAGCGCCTTCGACGTCGGCCAGGCCGTCAGCGTCGCCGGCAGCGTGCTCAGCGGGCTGCTCTCGCTGACGTCGAACCTGCTGTTCATCATCACGCTGCTGCTGTTCATGGGCATCGACGCAGCGCACCTGCCGGACAAGCTGCGGGCGCTGCGGTCGGAGCGACCCGCCTTCGTGGACGGCTTGACCGCCTTCACGACCGGCACCCGGCGCTACCTCGTGGTGTCCACGGTGTTCGGCCTGATCGTTGCCGCCCTGGACACCGCCTTCCTCGCCTTCACCCCGGTCCCCGTCCCGTTGCTGTGGGGGTTGCTGGCGTTCATCACCAACTACATCCCGAACATCGGCTTCGTGATCGGGCTGGTTCCGCCGGCCATCCTCGGTCTGCTCGAGGGCGGGCCGGGTCTGATGCTGCTGGTCGTCGCCGTCTACAGCGCGCTCAACTTCGTCATCCAGTCCGTGATCCAGCCGAAGTACGTCGGGGACTCGGTCGGGCTGTCGGGCACGCTGACGTTCCTGTCGCTGGTCTTCTGGGGGTGGACGCTCGGTGCGCTGGGCGCTCTGCTCGCCGTCCCGCTCTCGCTGCTGGTGAAGGCGCTGCTGGTCGACGTCGACCCGCGCTCGAGGTGGCTGACCCCGCTGCTCGACGGGGGACCGGCCGGAGCGGGCAAGCCGCGACGGTGACGGCCGGGCACCTGCGGCAGCCGACCGGGACCGCTGCCAGCGCGCGCTCGTCGCGCGGCGAGCCTGGTGCTGCGCCGACGACACGACGGGGCGCTGGAGCTCCGCGCCAACGGGGTCTTCGTCATGGACACCCTCGAGACCAGCAGCGAGCGGACGCTCGCGGCGGCCGGTGTCGCCGCGGCGTCCGACCCTCGCCGGGTCCTGGTGGCGGGCCTGGGTCTCGGCTACACGCTGCGGGCGGTGCTCGAGCACGCCGGCGTCCACCGGGTCGACGTCGTCGAGCTGGAGCCGGAGCTGGTCGGGTGGCTGCGCTCCGGGCTGGTGCCCGACACCGTGGACGCGCTCGACGACCCGCGGGTCAACGTCCAGGTCCGCGACATTGCCGACGTCGTGGCCGGTGCGGACCGTGGCGCCTACGACGTGCTGCTGCTGGACGTCGACAACGGACCCGACCACCTCGTCCATGCCACCAACGCCGGGCTCTACCGCCGGCCGTTCCTGCGGGACTGCGCCCGGTCGCTGGCCGCCGGCGGCGTGCTGGTGGTCTGGTCGATGGCCGACTCCCCCGCCCTGCGCGAGGCGATGGGCGAGGTGTTCGACGAGGTCGAGGTGCGGCCGTGTCCCGTCCGGCTCTGCGGGCGGTCCGAGTCGTACGTGCTGCTGCTCGGGCGGCGAGCTGAGCCGGTTCGGGCACTTGTACGGTCGGAGCCATGAGCGACGCAGCCGGGCCCGACTTTCGCATCGAGCACGACACGATGGGCGAGGTCCACGTCCCGAAGGACGCGCTGTGGCGAGCGCAGACGCAGCGCGCGGTGCAGAACTTCCCGATCTCGGGGACGCCGCTGGAGTCGGCGCACATCCGGGCGCTGGCACGGATCAAGGCAGCCTGCGCGCGGGCGAACGCGGAGCTCGGTGTGCTCGACTCCGACGTCGCGGACGCGATCGTGGCCGCCGCGGACGAGGTGGCGTCCGGGATGCACGACGGCGAGTTCCCGGTCGACGTGTTCCAGACCGGTTCCGGCACATCGTCGAACATGAACACCAACGAGGTGCTCGCGACGCTGGCCAGCCGCGCCCTCGGTCGCGACGTGCATCCCAACGATCACGTCAACGCGAGCCAGTCGAGCAACGACGTCTTCCCGACCTCGATCCACCTGGCCGCCGCCGAGGCGACCACCCGCGACCTGGTGCCCGCGCTGACCCACCTGGCGAGCTGCTTCGAGGCGAAGGCGACCGAGTTCGCCCAGGTGGTGAAGTCCGGCCGGACGCACCTGATGGACGCCACCCCGGTGACGCTCGGTCAGGAGATGGGGGGGTACGCCGCCCAGCTGCGCCGAGGGGTCGACAGGGTCGAGGCCGCACTGCCGCGGGTGGCGGAGGTCCCGTTGGGCGGCACCGCGGTCGGCACCGGCATCAACACCCCGCCCGGCTTCCCGCAGCGGGTGATCGAGCTGTTGGCGGCCGACACCGGGCTGCCGATCACCGAGGCGGCCGACCACTTCGAGGCGCACGGCGCCCGGGACGGGCTGGTCGAGCTGTCCGGGCAGCTGCGAACGGTCGCGGTGAGCCTGACCAAGATCTGCAACGACCTGCGCTGGATGGGCTCCGGTCCGCGCACCGGGCTGGCCGAGATCGCGCTGCCCGACCTGCAGCCGGGCTCGAGCATCATGCCCGGCAAGGTCAACCCGGTGCTGCCGGAGGCCACCTTGATGGTGTGCGCCCAGGTGATCGGCAACGACCAGACGATGACGGTCGCGGGGGCGTCCGGGTCGTTCGAGCTGAACGTGATGCTGCCGGTGATGGCCCGGAACCTGCTGGAGTCGATCCGGCTGCTCGGCAACGCGGCGCGGGCGCTCGCCGACCGCTGTGTCACCGGCATCACCGCCGACGCCGAACGCTGCCGGGAGTACGCCGAGTCGTCGCCGTCGGTGGTCACCCCGCTGAACCGCTTCATCGGGTACGAGAACGCCGCCAAGGTCGCCAAGCAGGCCGTCGCCGAGCGTCGGACGATCCGCGAGGTGGTGCTCGAGCACGGGTACGTCGAGCGGGGCGACCTCACCGAGGAGCAGCTGGACCAGGCCCTCGACGTCCTGTCCATGACCCACCCCTGACCCACCCCTGACCCACCCCCCTCTCGTCCACGATCCGCGACTTTTGCATGCAGAAGTCGCGGATCGTGACCGGGTGGGGGCTGCAAAAGTCGCGGATCGTGACCGGGTGGGGGGCTGCAGAAGTCGCGGATCGTGACCGGGTGGGGGTGGGGTGGGGGTTGATCGTTCAGGGGGCGGAGGTCCGACGGGCGATCAGGTACCGGCCGACGGACGGCAGCTCCTCGTACTCCGCCCCGGGATGCCGCTCCTCGGCCCACCGGACGATGTCGGCGCCCGGGTCCCAGCCGATCGTGGTGTCCACCACGGCGTAGTCCACCGGGACCGAGTCGGAGCCCTCGTTGGTCCCGGTGAAGTAGACGTCGTGGTCGGGCACCAGCACCGCCAGCAGACCGATGTCGGTCTCGACGCTGCTGCCCGCCGGCAACACCGTCAGCACCCGCTCGGCGTCCAGCTCGCGCGCGCTGTCCGCATAGGTCCGGGCGGAGACCAGCCCGCTCACCGGGGTCTGCAGACACAACACCAGCGCCACCGCCAGCGCCACCGCCGGAGTGTGCTGGGCGTACCGGCGCAGCCACCGAGACCGCCCCGTCCGGCTGCGGACCACGGCGTCGATCAGGGCGACGAACACGATCGTCATCGGGACCAGCGAGTAGTGCAGCTCGGTGCCCCAGTAGAACTCGTAGTCGCTCCCGAGCCGCCACAGCATCGTGGGCAGCACCGCGATCACCCACGGCGAGCGGAGTGCGAGGAAGCCCGTCACGCCGAACGTGAGCAGCCAGGTCTCGGCCTTGACGCCGGGGGTGACCAGCTGCACCGGCAGCCCGAGCAGTCGCTCCCCGATCCCCACGCCGTCACCACCTTCGGTGAGCCGGCTCCAGTAGTCCCACGCACCGTCCGGACTGACCGCGGGGATCAGCACGAACACGGTCACCACCAGTGAGACCAGTCCGAATGCGGCCAGTCCGACGCCCCATCGCCGCGCCCCGGCGACCACGAGGGCGACGCCGATCGCCGCGACCGTGAGGCCGAGGTCCTCCTTCACCAGCACCAGCGCGCCCGCCCACAGGCAGGTGGCCCGCCACTGACGACGCAGGTACGCCTCGCCGGCCAGCGCCAGCAGCGGGGCGGCGAACGCGTACTCGTGCACGTCGAAGTCCACCGCCGCCTGGACACCGAACGACAGCCCGTACGCCACCCCGACGCTGATGCCGGCGGCGGGTCCGAGCAGGCCGATGCCGACACGGGTCAGCGGGACCGCCGAGAACGCCACCAGCACCGCCTGCGTCACCAGCAGGGACACCGGCGTCGGGAACGCCGCCCAGACCGGTCCCCACAGCGCCACCACCGGGCTGAAGTGATCGCCGAGCAGCAGGAACCCCGGCTCCTTGATGTCGACCACCGGGTAGCCGCGTTCGGCGTAGCTCTGCGCGGCCTGGGAGAAGATCCCGAGGTCCCAGGAGATCACGTCGAGCCGGTCGTACCGGGTCAGCGAGATGCTGCTGTAGACGGCGGCCAGCACCGCCCACAGCGCGTACGGCACCCAGCGCCACGAGGCGGGCGCGACGGGTGCCGCGGGGTCGGCCTCGGGTGCTGCGGCGGGCGCGGACGTCATCGCCGCCATGGTGTCACCAGGCTCCGCCGGCTACCGGCCTATCGGCCGACGACGGCCGGCGGCTCAGTACCAGTTGTTGGCGAGCTTGAACTCGTTCGCGGCGCACGGGCTGCCGTAGCTGTCCTGGATGTAGCCCAGGCCCCACTCGATCTGGGTGATCGGGTTGGTCCGCCAGTCGGACCCGGCGGTGGACATCTTGCCGGCCGGAAGCGCCTGCGGGATGCCGTAGGCACCAGAGGTCGGGTTGGTCGCGGTGTGATCCCAGTTGCTCTCGCCCACCCAGAGCTGGTCGAGGCAGGAGAACTGACTGCTGTCCCAGCCGTAGTCACCGAGCATCGACATCGCGACGTCCCGGGGGTCCGACACCGCGGCGACGGTGGCCTGGCCGCCGACCCCCGCCTCGGCACCGCGCCGGTCGGGAGTGATCGGGCCACGCTCGAGCGCGGGCCGCACGCTGTCCCGGCTGACCCGGGGCTCGGCGGCGGCCAGCCGGCGCGACACCGCCCCGGCAGCACCGACGGATGGGGCGCTCACGCTCGACGACGAGGCCGTCGGCGTGGCATCGGCGGCGCCACCGGCGCCCATCGACACGACACCGGCAGCCGCGGCCAGGCCGGCCACGGCAGCGGTGGCCACGAGGGGTCGCGCCAGCACCGCCGTCAGGTCTGCCTGCGTACGCAGGCGGAGGCGCTGGTTGACGGTGGGGGCGCGATGGCGCGGACGGCCGGTGGGCGCGTCGGACACAGGCGTGCTCCGGTCGGGACGGGGACGTGGCCAGCGGGCGACGATGCCGCACCCTGCGCGGCTGGGCAAGCTGAGCGGCCCGACCGTGTCGGAGCACACACGCCACGCAGCCGGCGAGCTGCGCCACGCGGACGCGCACGCGGTCAGCCGCTGACGCGCTCCCCGGTGTCGCTGTGGAACAGGTGCACGTCGGCCGGATCCACCGCCAGCCGGACGGTCTGGCCCGGCTCGAGATGCTTGCGGGCGTCCGTCCGCGAGACCAGGTTGACGTCCTCGCCGTTGTCGCCGCGCATGGTCGAGTAGAGGAAGGCGTCTGCCCCGAGCTCCTCGACGAGGTCGACGGTGACGGCCAGCCCCGCGTCGCTCTCACTGACGACGCGGAACGACTCCGGGCGGACGCCCATCGTGACGGTCTTCGCACCCTTCAGCCGCTCCGCGGTCGACCGCTCCAGCGGTACGTTCTCGGTGCCCAGCTGCACGCCCTCCGCGGTGGTGTCGACCTGAAGCAGGTTCATCGCCGGCGAGCCGATGAAGCCGGCCACGAAGGCGTTGCGTGGCTTGTCGTACAGGTTCAGCGGGGTGTCGACCTGCTGGAGCAGCCCGTCCTTGAGGACACACACCCGGTCGCCCATCGTCATCGCCTCCACCTGGTCGTGGGTGACGTAGACGGTGGTGACGCCGAGGCGGCGCTGGAGCGCGGCGATCTGCGCCCGGGTCTGGACGCGCAGCTTCGCGTCCAGGTTGGACAGCGGCTCGTCCATGAGGAACACCTGCGGTTCGCGGACGATCGCGCGTCCCATCGCCACCCGCTGCCGTTGACCACCGGACAGCGCCTTCGGCTTGCGGTCCAGGTAGTCCTCCAGGTCGAGCAGCTTGGCCGCCTCCTTGACCCGGCGGGCCCGCTCGTCCTTGCTGACGCCACCCATCCGGAGCGCGAACGCCATGTTGTCGGCCACCGACATGTGCGGGTAGAGCGCGTAGTTCTGGAAGACCATGGCGATGTCGCGGTCCTTCGGCGCCATGTGGGTGACGTCCCGCTCGCCGATGTGGATGGTGCCCTCGGACACCTCCTCGAGCCCTGCCAGCATCCGAAGCGAGGTGGACTTGCCGCAGCCGGACGGCCCGACGAGCACCATGAACTCGCCGTCGTTGATCGCCAGGTCGAGCTTGTTCACCGCCGGGTGATCCGCCCCCGGGAACTGCCGCGACGCCTTGTCATAGGTGACCTGTGCCATGAGTGGTGCCTTCCCTTCACCGGCAGGTACGTGCCGGACGATCCGTCGTGAGGGTGGGTGCAGGTGGTGCTGGTGGGTCAGGTGCCGTCACAGGTGCCTCAGCCCTTCACCGACCCCGCGGTCAGTCCCCGGACGAAGTAGCGCTGCAACGAGAAGAAGACCACCAGCGGGACGACCATCGAGATGAACGCACCGGCGGTGAGCAGGTGCCACCCGTCGCCGAGCGAGTTCACCAGCCCGGACAGCGTGACGGTGACCACGGCGCTCTCCTCGTCCGACCCGAGGAACAGCAGCGCGATCAGCAGGTCGTTCCAGACCCACAGGAACTGGAAGATCGCGAACGCGGCGAGGGCCGGCGTGGACATCGGGACGATCAGCCGCCAGAAGGTCTGGTAGTGGCTGGCGCCGTCGATCTGGGCGGACTCGATGACCGTCCGCGGCAGGGTGGTCATGTAGTTGCGCAGGATGTAGATCGCCAGCGGCATCCCGAAGCCGGTGTGCAGCAGCCAGACCGTGGCGAACTGGCCGATCATGTCGAGGTTCTCCCGGCCGAACAGCTGCAGCATCGGCACCAGGGCCACCTGCATCGGCACCACCAGCAGGCCGACGATGATCAGGAACAGGAGGTCGCGACCGGGGAAGCTCATGAACGTGAAGGCATATGCCGCGAAGGCAGCGAACATGATCGGGATCACCGTTGCCGGCAACGCCACGATCACGCTGTTGACGAACGCCGTCCCCATCTCGTTGCCGGTGACGACGTCCTGGTAGTTCTGCAGGGTCCAGGACGACTGCCACGGCTGGAAGATCACCGTCCACCAGCCACCGGAGTTGATGTCGTCGAGCGGCCGGAAGGACGTGACCAGCAGCCCGATGGTGGGGATGGTCCAGACCAGGCAGACCACCAGCAGGGTCAGGCGGGGGAACCAGCCGGGCTTCTTCTCCGGCGCCGGAGCTCCGCCGGTGGCCGCTCGGGTCTCTGCCTCGGCGCCGCCACCGGCGGCGGCTGCTGTGGGGGGCTGTACGGCAGTGCTGGTCATCGCAGCGCCTCCTCCTGCCGGAAGCTCCGGATCTGGTAGATGAGCACGGGCACGACTGCGAAGGTCAGCAGCACGACGATGGCCGACGCCACGCCGGCATTGCCGAAGTCGAAGATCTGGCGGTAGAAGTCCAGCGCGATGAGACTGGTGCCGTCGCGCCCGTTGGTCATGACGAACACCACGTCGAAGACCTTGAGCACGAGGATCACGACGGTCACGAACACCGCGGTGATCGTGACCCTGATCTGCGGAACAGTCACCAGGAAGAAGATCTTCAGCTCACTGGCGCCGTCGATCCGGGCTGCCTCCAGCGTCTCCTCCGGCACTCCCTTGATGGCCGCCGACAACAGCACCATGGAGAAACCGACCTGGGCCCAGATCAGGATGACCATGAGCAGGATGTCGTTGAGCTGGAAGGTCTGGGTCGACAGCCACGACACCGGGTCGAATCCGAGGCCGACCATGATCCCGTTCAGCAGACCGATCTGCTCCCGGCCGGCGTTCAGGTCGTAGATGAACTTCCAGATCGTGGCCGCACCGACGAAGGAGATGGCCATGGGCAGGAAGATCATCGACTTCGCGATCTTCTCGCCGCGCACCGAGAGCCGGTCGGCGAGCACGGCGACGATCAGCCCGAAGAACACGGTGCTGGCCGGCACGATGATCAGCCAGAGCAGGTTGTTGAACAGCGTCTCGCGGAAGGCCGGGTCGCCGAGCACGTCGCGGTAGTTCGCCCAACCGACCCACTCGGTGCTCTCGTCGTTGGCGAAGCTGTTCACGAAGGTCTGCACGGTCGGGTAGATCAGGATCACGCTGATGAACGCGAGCGCGGGAAGCAGGAAGACGTACGGCTTGATCCCCGCCTCCCACCGGCGCGGGAAGCCCTCCACCAGCATGTTGATGAAGTAGAACAACGCCGCAGAACCGCCGACACCGATCACGATGCCGATCGGCGCCTGGAGGAACTTGTTGATGTCGTAGAGCCGGAAGGCCTGGAAGGTGTTCACCATCACCAGTGCCGTGATGACCAGACCGACCAGACCGATCAGGCTCCGGGCCGGGTGCGCGGCCCCGCGAGCACGGGACTCGTCGTCCGGGGTGGGTCCCGGTCCTGCGGGGTCCTTCTCGTCGAGGGTGGCAGTCACTGCGTGGGACCTCCTGCTGCCGTTGCCGGGGATGGCGTCGTTCGGTCCGGGCATCCGAGGGGCGGACGCCGGCCGAACGTCACTCGTCCGATGGCCAGCTCTCCTCGATGGTCGCCGTGGTGTCCGCTGTGGAGTCACCGCGGGTCCAGTCGACCATCCCGGTCCAGAACGAACCGGCGCCGACCTCACCCGGCATCAGGTCGGAGGCGTCGAACCGGAACACGTCCGCCTCGGCGGCGATGTCGGCGACCGTCCGGGTGGTCTCGTTCGGGTAGTTCGAGGCGTCGAACGTCGCGTGCGGCGACAGCCATCCGCCGATTCCGGCCCACTCCGCACCGAACTCCGGGCTGGTCAGGAACTCCATGACCTCCTTGGCCTCGTCGTCCTCGCCGTTGAACAGCGCGGCCAGGTCACCGCCGCCGAGCACCGGGTTGCCGTCGAAGCCACCCTCGTACGGCGGGAAGCCGAACACGGTGACCTCCTCATCGAGGTTCTTCTGGACGTTCGTCGGGAAGAAGTCGATGACGAAGTTGCCCTGGCGGTTCATCAGGCAGCCGGGCGGGTTGTCCCACATCGGGTCGTCGGCCGCGTCCACCGCGGTGTTCAGGATGCCGTCGGTGCCACCGAGCACATAGTCGTCGGCGAAGACGATCTCGCCGTAGGCGTCGAACGCCTCCTGGATCTGGGGGTCGTCGAACGGGATCTCGTGCGAGACCCACTGGTCGTAGACGTCCGGGCCGGCGGTGCGGAGCACCATCTCCTCGACCCAGTCGGTGCCGTACCAGCCGGTCGCGGTGCCCGCCTCCATGCCCAGGCACCACGGCGTCTCGCCGTCAGCCACCATCTGGTCGGAGAGCTCCAGCAGCTCCTGGTAGGTCTGCGGCTCCTCGTAGTTGCCCTGCTCCCAGGCCTGCTTGGGCACCCACACCAGGCTCTTGACCGCCATCCGCATCGGCGCGCCGAACGTGGTGCCGTCGGCGTCGGTGGTGGCGTCGAGGAAGCCGGGGATGAGCGTCTCCTCCAGCGAGGCGGTGTCGAGGTACTCGTCGATCGGCACGATGGCGTCCTGCGCGGCCAGGTCGAGCAGCAGGCCGGGCTGCGGGAAGAAGGCGATGTCCGGCGGGTTGCCGGACGTGACGTTCTGCCGGACCAGGGTGGTGAACGTGTTGTCACCGGTGTACTGGATGTCGATGCCGGACTCCTCCTCGAAGGCCGCGACCGACTCCTCGAAGGCGTCCTGCTCGGTGTCGACGAAGGCGCCCAGGATCTCGACCGTGCCGTCACCGGGGTCGCTGCCGCCGGCGCCCTCCGTATCGCCGCTGGACGAGCTGGAGTCGCTGCTGTCGTCACCGCCCTGCAGACAGCCCGTCAGGACCAGGGCACCGATACCGGCCATTGCCGCCACTCGCATCCGTCGCGTGTTTCGCATTGAACCCTCCGCCGTCACATGAGTCACATCGCCTGCTCGGCACTATGCCACCGTGTGACGGAGGCCACCACACGGAACTCAGTGCGCGGTCACCTGCCGGTTAACGGTCAGATAACGGTCGACTCCAGCATCTCCGTGACCAGTGCCGCGATCGGAGAACGCTCGGATCGAGTCAGGGTCACGTGGGCGAAGAGGGGGTGTCCCTTGAGCCGCTCCACCACCGCGACGACACCGTCGTGCCGCCCCACCCGCAGGTTGTCGCGCTGCGCGACGTCGTGCGTCAGCACCACCTTCGAGTTGGCGCCGATCCGCGACAGCACGGTCAGCAACACGTTGCGCTCGAGGCTCTGCGCCTCGTCGACGATGACGAACGCGTCGTGCAGCGACCGGCCACGGATGTGCGTCAACGGCAGCACCTCGAGCATGCCGCGGTCCAGCAGCTCGTCGACGACGTCACCGTGGGTGACCGCGCCCAGCGTGTCGAAGACCGCCTGCGCCCACGGCGCCATCTTCTCCGACTCGCTGCCGGGCAGGTAGCCCAGCTCCTGGCCGCCGACGGCGAACAGCGGACGGAACACCACGACCTTCTTGTGCTGCCGTCGCTCCATCACCGCCTCGAGGCCCGCACACAACGCGAGCGCCGACTTCCCGGTGCCCGCGCGGCCGCCCATCGACACGATGCCGATGTCGGGGTCGAGCAGCAGGTCCAGCGCGATGCGTTGCTCCGCGGACCGGCCACGGATTCCGAACGCGTCCCGGTCGCCGCGGACCAGGCGGACCCGCTTGTCCGGTCCCACCCGCCCCAGAGCGCTGCCACGCTCGGACAGCAGGACGAGGCCGGTGTGGCACGGCAGGTCCCGAGCCTCGTCGAGGTCGACCGCGCCTTCGTCGTACAGCGTGTCCACGAGCTGGCCGGCGATCTCGACCTCGGCCATGCCGGTCCACCCCGACTCGGGAGCGAGCTCGGCGCGGTACTCCTCGGCGGCCAGTCCGACCGCCGACGCCTTCACCCGCATCGGCAGGTCCTTCGAGACCAGCGTCACGTCTCGACCCTCGGCGGCGAGGTTCTTGGCGACGGCGAGGATGCGGGAGTCGTTGTCGCCGAGCCGGAAGCCGGCCGGGAGGACCTGGGAGTCGGTGTGGTTCAGCTCGACCCGCAGCGTGCCGCCGGCGGCTCCCAGTGGCAGCGGTGCGTCCAGCCGTCCGTGCAGCACGCGCAGCTCGTCCAGCATGCGCAGCGCCGAGCGGGCGAAGTACCCCAGCTCCGGGTGGTGACGCTTGCCCTCCAACTCGGAGACCACCACGACGGGCAGCACCACCTCGTGCTCCTCGAAGCGGGTCAGGGCCGAGGGGTCGGCGAGCAGCACGCTGGTGTCCAGGACATACGTCCGGGACGATGCTGCCGGCGCGGCGGCGGACCAGGTGGTGTGGGCGGCGGGCTCAGCAACCACGGTGCATCCCCTTAGAGGACCGCACGCGCACCCGGCGCCTGGTCCGCTGGATCGACAGGGACCGGGAGCGGGCCATTCGGCCCGGGGTGCGACCTGACACTGGCGGGCCTCCCGTGACGCGCGGCGTGCGCGCCGCCGTCGGTGCCGACGCTACGGCCGCCAGCCGCCGGGCATCCGGCGACACGCCCGACCGCGCGGGCAATCCGCGGTGGCGGACGTCAGGCGCCGTACCGGCGCTCCCGGGCGGCGTACGACCGCAGCGCGCGAAGCAGGTCGATCCGGCGGAAGTCCGGCCACAGCGCGTCGCAGAAGAAGAACTCGCTGTGCGCGCTCTGCCAGAGCAGGAAGCCGGACAGCCGCTGCTCCCCGGAGGTGCGGATCACCAGGTCGGGGTCGGGCTGTCCGGCGGTGTAGAGGTGCTCGGCGATGTGCTCCACGTCGAGCACCTCGGCCAGCTCCTCGATCGACGTCCCCCTGGCCGCGTGCTGCTGGAGCAGCCCCCGGACCGCGTCGGTGAGCTCGCGGCGGCCGCCGTACCCGACGGCGAGGTTGACCGTCGTCCCCTCGACGCCCCGGGTGGCGTCGGCGACCTCCTTGAGCCGTCTCGCGGTGGAGGCGGGCAGCAGGTCGAGCGCACCGATCGGGTGCACCCGCCAGCGACCCGTGCCGCCGATGCTCTCCGCCAGCCCCTCGATGATCTCGATCAGCGGCTTGAGCTCGTCGTCGGGGCGCTGGAGGTTGTCGGTGGACAGCAGGTAGACGGTGACGATCTGCACGCCCGCGTCGTCGCACCAGCCGAGGAACTCGAGCAGTCGGTCGGCGCCCGCCCGGTGCCCGTCGGCGGAGGCTCCGCCGAGCGCCTTCGCCCAGCGGCGGTTGCCGTCGATCATCACGCCGACATGGTGGGGGGACCGTCTCGGGTCGAGGCGCCTGGCCAGCCTGCGCTCGTAGACGGAGTAGACGGCGTCGCGCACGGTCCGCCGGACGGTCCGCCGTACGGTCCGTGGCACGCTGCTGGCCGCCATCACCGGAGTCCCTTCGGCGCTCGTGGGGTCGGCTCAGGATAGACCGTGCAGCCGCGCGCGCCGGCGTCCGACGCTGCCGCGATGCGCCGACTGTCCGCGCCGACTGTCGCGCCGCCGCTTACCCTGACTGACGTGACACAGGCGGAGCGGCTGCGCGAGGGCGTCGAGGTCCTCGTCGAGGAGATGAAGCCTCGGCTCCGCGGCTGGCTGCACCTGGGCACGGTGCCGCTGTCGCTCGCCGCCGGCATCGTCCTCGTGGCGCTGTCGCCGGACGGGAGCCCGCGACTGGGGGCGACGGTGTTCGTCTGCTCATCGACCCTGCTGTTCACGGTCAGCGCGATCTACCACACCCGCACCTGGGGTCGCCGCACCCGAGACGTGCTGCAGCGCTTCGACCACGCGAACATCTTCCTGCTCATCGCCGGGACCTACACGCCGTTCGCGCTGCTGCTGCTCGACAACAACAGCTCCCGGGCACTGCTGAGCATCGTGTGGGCGGTGGCGCTGCTGGGTGTGGTGTTCAAGGTCTGCTGGGCCGGCGGCCCGCGCTGGATGTTCGTCCCGGTGTACATCGCGCTCGGCTGGGCGGCGGCGTTCTGGTTCGGGGAGTTCGCGGCCTCGGCCGCACCGGCCGTGCTGACGTTGATGATCCTCGGCGGGGCGCTGTACTCGCTGGGGGCCCTGGTCTACGGACTGCAGCGTCCCGATCCGCTGCCGCGGTGGTTCGGCTTCCACGAGGTCTTCCACTCGCTGACCGTCGCGGCGTTCGTCCTGCACTACATCGGCATCTCGATCGCGTCGTACTCGCTCCGCTGACTCCGCCGCCGCCCCGTCCGCCGCCCCCGCCCGCCCCCGCGGGACGTCAGACAACCCGCCGCCGATACACCCCCATCCGCATGACGTCCCAGCGTCCCCCGCCGGACGTCAGACAACCCGCCGCCGATACACCCCCATCCGTATGACGTCCCAGCGTCGCCCGCCGGACGTCAGACAACCCGCCGCCGATACACCCCCGTACGTATGACGTCCGGGCGGTCAGGGCTGGTCCGGGCCCTGAGCCCGGACCTCCTGGACGCGCTCCATCGCCAAGCGCAGCTCACCGAGCCACTCCTCGGCGTTGCGTTGCACCAGCCGGACGCACCAGCCGACGGCGTCGGCACGGGACCGGGCCACCCCGGACTCGACCAGCGTGTCCAGCACCAGCCGCTCCGGCTGCCGCAGCCGCGTCATCACGGGGGCGGCCAGCGAGGTGAAGACCGTGCTGCTGCCCCCGCACTCGGCTCCCCAGGCCACCTTGCGTCCGGTGCGGTGCTCCAGCTCACGGGCGATCGCGATGCGCTGCTCACGAGTGTCCTCGCGGAAGGCCTTGATCCGACCATGTTCGGCCGCGGTCCGCTCGGCCTCGGACACGTCCGCGGCGGTGTCGGGCGGGCTCAGCCGGCCGATCACCAGGATCTCGTCGCGGTCCACGGTGACGGCCGGGTCACTCGCGAACCAGTCGGTGGGGAGCCGGCCGGTCAGCCAGCCCCGAATGCTTTCTCCATCATTCATGCAACTCAGATTACATGATTACATCACTGGCTCAACCGTCGGCCGAACCCGGCCCGGTCCAGCCCCTCCCCCAGCAGTTCGGTCAGCCACGGGCCGGCCGCGCCGGTCGCCGACGCCGGCCCGCGGACGGCCGCGCAGCCACCCAGGTCGACGGTGAAGGTCCGGCGCGAGCTGGTCACGTCAGTGACCACGACGGCGTATCGGGTGCCGGCACCCGACTGCGGGCAGGGGGACACCAGCGCGGGCCGCGCCAGGAAGGCGGCTCGCAGTCGCTCGGCGTCCTCCCGGTTCAGGAACCGCGTCTCGGGGTCCTGTGGCCCCGCCTCGGCGCTGGGCGGGTACTGACAGATCAACGCCCCGGCGGCGGGCAGCGGGAGCGGCAGACCGCGCACCTGCGGCAGGTCGCGGACCGTGGTCCGGCTGTAGCCGGCCACCTCCTCGATCCGGGACGGGCAGAACGTGGGCTCGGCGACCGTGCCGCCCGCCGCGTCGACCTGCCCGAGCAGCTCGGTGCCCAGCACCCCCACCGCCTCGGCGAAGGCTGTCCGGCCCTCCACGGACAGCTCGACGCCGTCGACGCTGATCGTCCCGCAGGTGCCGACCCGCAGGTCGACGACGTGCAGCGCCCCGTCGAGGGTGCCGAGCTGGGCTCGGATGGTGCCCTGACCCGCGAACGCCTGGTAGTCACACGACAGCGGTCCGGTGGGGGCCTCCGTCCACCGGTCCACGAGCTGGTCGAGGTCGAGCGTCACGATGGTCACGTCCGGGGCGAAGTCGATCGCGTCCAGGTCGCCGCTCACGTCCGGCGCCGGGCAGAACCGCATCCACACCGCCTCGGCCCCGTCCGCGTCATAGGCGATGTCGGGCGCCGGCGGCTCGTCCGGCAGCTCGACACAACGGTCCGGTATGGGCAGCGGGTCGACGAGACTGTCGGCAACGGCGAGCCCCGCGTCATCGCCGGCAGCGTCGTCGGGATCCGCGGTCTGTGACAGCAGGACCGGGACGCCGATGAGCGCGGCCGCCACGCCGGCCGCGACCAAGGTCCGCCGCCGCCGCCGGCGGCGGTCACCACGCGCCCGGTCCCTGACCCGCGCCGCCCTCGTTGCGTCGTACGGGGGCGGCGGCACCACCTCGGGCAGCGCCGGCAGCAACTCGGCGGCCCGGACGTCGACGGCTCGCAGTCGCGACTCCGCCCCCTGCTCCATCGAGTCGAACCGGTCGGAGCCGACGCCCAGCGCGTCGGCGGCGTCCCAGCGGGACAGGTCACCGGACCGGGCCAGCGCGAGAGCCGCGCGCTGCTCCGGCTCGAGCCGCCCGAGTCCGCGCAGCAGGGCGGTCCTCCGGTCGTCCGGCTCCGGGCCGGAGTCGGCCCCGACGCCGGAGCCGGCCGCAGGGCCGAGGACGTCCACGGCAGCCGATGGCGTCGCCGCGACCGGCTCGGCGTCGCGACGGTCGAAGGAGGCCCGCGCCCGCCGGACCCACCCCGACCAGGGGCGGTCGGGGGGGCGAGAGGTGCGGAGGAACGCCGCCACGAGCTCCCGCCGGGCGGCAGTCTCCGGACTCTCACCGTCGCGGGTCAGCTCACTCCAGCGCGGCCACACCCGAGCCAACGCGACCTCGACGAGCTCCTCGGCCCGCTCGTCCTGCCCGGTCAGCAACCACGCCAGCCGCCACAGCGCAGCGCCGCGGGAGCCGACCAGGTCCTCGAACGAGCCGGTCACGAGCCCTCCCCTCCGTCAGAGGTTCGACACCGGGGCCGACGAGGCTGGGGGGCCGACGGTGCCGCGAGCGACGCCGGCCAGCGAGGCCGCGTCGGTCACCGGCCGCTCGCACACGAAACCCCGGCACAGGTAAGCGGCGGGCCGGCCGTCCACCAGCCCCCGGGCGGTCAGCAGCGGGACCTCCGCCTCGCCGGCCCCGCTCGGCGGCTCGGCCGCGACCACCACGGCGCCGGGCGACGGCAGCGCGAGCGCCGCGCGGTGCAGGGCCGCGCGGGCCGGGTCGTCGGAGGCGCCGACGACGGCGACCTGCACCGGCCCGGCGACCATCGCCTCGGCCACGGCCAGGGTCCACCCGGCGAAGCGAGGCGCCTGGCGCGCCAGCCCGGCGGCCGAGGCGACGGCCTGCTCGGCGGCCGTCCGGTGCCGGTCGGACCCGGTCACGGCGGCCGCGCACACCAGCGCGGCCGCGATCGCCGACGCCCCTGCCGGCGTGACGTTGTCGGAGACGTCACGCGGCCGGACCACGAGCGGGTCGGCGTCCTCGGCGGTGTCGTGGAATCCGCCGGCGCCGTCGCCGAAGGCGTCCAGCGCGCGGTCGAGCAGCCGCTCGGCGCTGCGCAGCCAGCTCGGGTCGCCGGTGACGCCCAGGAGGGCGAGGAACCCCTCGGCCACGCAGCCGAGGTCCTCCAGAACCCCGAGGTGCGGACCCGCCGACCCGTCGCGAGAGGTCCGCAGCAGTCGACCGCGGTCGTCCAGGTGCACGCCGCGCAGCAGCTCGCCCGCGGCCACCGCCGCGGTCATGTAGCCGGGCTCCTGGAGAAGCACGCCGGCCTCGGCCAGCGCGGTGACGGTGAGTCCGTTCCAGGCCGCGACCACCTTGTCGTCCCGTCCCGGCTGTTCGCGGGTCGCCCGGGCCGCCGCCAGCCGGGCCCGGACGTCGGCCCATCGCCGTTCGTCGTCCGGCTCGGCGCGCAGCTGCAGCACCGACGTCCCGTGCTCGAAAGTCCCGGCCGCGGTCACGCCGAGCAGGTCGGCCGCCCACTCCCCGTCGGCGTCCCCGAGCACCTCGGTCAACTGCTGCGGAGTCCAGACATAGGTGGCACCTTCGACGCCGCCGGTGTCGGCGTCCAATGACGACGCGAAGCCCCCCTGCGGCGTCCGCAGGTCCCGCAGCAGGAAGTCCGCGGTCTCCCGGGCCACCCGCGCGGCGAGCGGCTCCGCGGTCTGCCGCCACCAGTGCAGGTAGACCCGGAGCAGGAGCGCGTTGTCGTACAGCATCTTCTCGAAGTGCGGGACCACCCAGCGCGCGTCCACGCTGTACCGGGCGAACCCGCCGCCGACCTGGTCGTACATGCCGCCGCGCGCCATCCCGGTCAGCGTCGACGACACCATCGCCAGCGCCTCGGGCGAGCCGGTCCGAGCCGCCTGCCGGAGCAGGAACTCGCAGGCCATCGCCGGCGGGAACTTCGGCGCACCACCGAAGCCGCCCTCCCGGCTGTCGTGCTCCCTGGCCAGGGCGTGCACCGCGGCGTCCAGCTCGGCCGTCCCCAGCGCCGGTCCGGGCACCGCCGCAGCCACGCTCCGCAGCCGGCCGACCACCTCGGCGCCGACCCGGGCCACCTGCTCCCGCCGGTCCTGCCACGCGGCGACGACCGCCTCGAGCACCTGCCGGAAGGACGGCATCTGATGCCGCGGCTCGGGCGGGAAGTAGGTGCCGGCGAAGAACGGCTCGCCCTGCGGGGTCAGGGCGCAGGTCATCGGCCAGCCACCCTGCCCGGTCATCGCCTGGGTGGCTGCCATGTAGACGGCGTCCACGTCGGGGCGCTCCTCGCGGTCCACCTTCACGCAGACGAAGTGCTCGTTCAGGTAGCCGGCGGTGTCGTCGTCCTCGAACGACTCGTGCGCCATCACGTGGCACCAGTGGCAGGCGGCGTACCCGACGCTGAGCAGCACCGGGACGTCTCGCCGAGCGGCCTCCGCCAGCGCCTCGTCCCCCCAGGGCCACCAGTCGACGGGATTGTCGGCGTGCTGCAGCAGGTACGGGCTGGTCGCCTCCGCCAAACGGTTCACGTGGCCAGGCTAGGTGCGGCGCGGCGGGCCGTCAGCGCCCGGTGCCGCGCGTGCCGTCCTCGTCACCGGGGGGCTCCTCGTCGAAGTCGATCTTTCGCAGCTGCTTGGTGAAGCTGCGCAGGAGCAGCACGGTGGCAGCGATCAGCGCGAGCACCACGAGCAGCCCGAGCACGCCGGGACGCACCTGGTCCGGGTCCGGTGCCGCCAGCAACCACACGTCGACGCTCACGACCACCATCATGCCCCTCGACCGAGTCAGCCCCGGACGAGCACCCTCGGCTGCCGGGTGCGGACAGCCTCGGCCAGCAGAGCCGGGCGCTGGCCTCGCCGACTCCCCCGCGCGACCCCCGCCGAAGCGCGCCCCTCGCAGACGGTCAAGTGACCGTGATCGAGAACGTCCGCTCGGTGAAGACGCCCCGACTGTCAGTGACGCGCACCAGGAACGTGAAGGTCCCGACCGTGGTCGGTGTGCCGGTGATCCGGCCGGGGCTCGCGCTCAACGACAGACCGGGGGGCAGTTGGCCCGCGCGCAGCGTCCAGGTGTAGCCCGGGACGCCGCCGTCGACGAACAGGTTGCCGCAGCAGTAGAACTGCCCAACGGTTCCCGGTGTCAGCGTGTCGGACTGGTTGGTGATCACCACCGGCCGCGGCGGACCGATCGTGATCGAGAACGACTCGGTGTCCGTCGCGCCGGTCTGGTCCTTGACCCGGATGGTGAAGCCGAACAGCCCCTCCGTTGTCGGTCTCCCGGTGATGCCGCCCGAGCCGACACCCTGGGTGAACAGCCGGGTGCCGGGTGGGATCTGACCGGAGACCACCTTGAACTGGACCGGCTTCTGCGAGGTGCGACAGCCCTGAGTGAGGAAGTACCAGGTGGTGAGCGTGCCGACGGTCCCGTCCGCGAACGTCTCCGGAACGATCGTGCAGCTTCCGGACGGGGGCGGAGGGGACGAGGTGGTGGAGCAACCGGACAGGCTGACCGTTACCGACGTGGAGCCGTCAGACACGGTGACGCGGCAGGTGCTGGACCGGAAGCTGGACGCCTCCACCCGGAAGGCCCCCGACTGGTCGGCCCGGCTGCTTGCGGACGACTCCGGCGAGGTCACGGTGACGACGGCGTTCGGCAGGCTGCCGCGGCCCTCGACCCGCAACTGGCCGGCGCCGAGGTCGGCGCGGGTCACACTCACCGCAGCTTGCGCTGCGGGGCCCACCAGCACCAGCAGGGCGGCGGTCAGCAGGACGGTCAGCAGGCGTCGCATGGGTGTCTCCGGCCTGTGAGGGTCGGGCTCCCCACGACACCGATGCTTCGCCAGCGTCCCTGAGCCGGGCAAGCTGTCCGTTGGTCCTAGCACCCGCGCCGCTGTCGGCGGCGACAGCGGCGCGGGTGCCCACCTCAGCACTGGCGCTGCCCACCTCGGTGGGTTCGCGAGCGGACCCTCGACTAGCGCGTGATGACCGCGTCGAAGTCCAGCCGCCAGATCTGGCCGCTGGTCTCCGCGCCGCCGCCGAACGCTCCCCGCGCCGGCGACACCGAGAAGGCGGCCACGAGGACGCGGTCTCCTCGCGCGACGATCCCGGCCGGGAACGGCACGTCGATGTGCTCCCGGTCACCGTCCGGCTCGACCTTCACCACCCGACCCGGGAAGCAGCTCGGGATGTCACCGAAGCCGCAGTCGCCGCCGAAGAGCTCGCTGACGTAGAGCGTCCCGTCCGCCGTCTGCGCGACACCGGTCACCGAGCTGAACCCGCGGTAGGTGCCCACCCGTTCGCCGCCCCGGTCGAAGACCAGGACCTTGGCGGCGCCTGGGATCTCCGAGTGCAGCTCGCCCACCAGGATCGTGTTGTCGGCACCCCGGCTGAGCACGGTCGGAACCGCGTCGATCCGGCGGCCGTACTCCGGCATGACCGCCCACAGGCGCACCCGGCCTCCGGGTCGCACCGCGGCGATGTAGTCACCGGCCGCGTCGGCGACCAGCGTCTTGTTCTTCAGCCCGAGGCCGGCGTACGGATTGGAGTCGAAGCCCTCCCCGTCGGGGTCGTTGCGCCGCTCGAAGGCGGAGATGTTGGCGAGCACGGACTTCTGCCCGACCGGCCGGTTGACGAGCAGCTTGCCGAGCTGGCGCTTCCCCGGGGTGTTCGGCGGGATCGCCTGCGGCGGCGCGAAGGTCATCACCGGCATCAGCAGGTTCCCCGGCCGGGTGGCCACCCCGTCGGCACCGGTGGCGAAGCTGCCGTCCTGTCCCGCACCCGAGATCAGTCCAGTCATCCGATGCGTGTAGACACCCGCGCGCAGGCGGCCGATCTTGCCGGTACGCCCGATGCAGGTCCCCCGGTTGCAGTTGTCCGGGTTGTAGGACCCATGGCCCGCCTCGGCGACGAACACGTCGGCGCCGCGCAGCTGCAACTGCCGCGGGTTGTCCAGCCCGGTCTGCACGACGACGTACGGCTCGGCCGGGACTCCTCGGTCGTCGTCCGCGGCGCTCGCAGACGCCCCGAGTCCCGCGACACCGAGGGCGCCGGCCGCGACGACCGCTCCGACCGTTGTTCGACTCCGACCTCGCGCTGCATGGGTCATGCGGTGCCTCCTCGACGGGCTCGACTGGGAGGCGACCGCCCCCGCAGGGCCTTGCCTACTCCTGTGCGCGGGCACGGGAAAGCCCCGTTCGGGTCACGCCGGCATGACCCGAACGGGGCATTGCCCAGTCGTGGCTGCTCAGGTATCCGACTGCGGCAGGGTGCGCACTCCGGCGAACAGGTCGTCCTCCGGCAGCTCGGTGGCCACCTCGCTCCGCACGAGCTCGTAGTCCTCGCTCGGCCAGGCGGTCTGGTGGACCTCGAGCGGGCAGGCGAACCACGCCCCGTCCGGGTCGATCTGGGTCGCGTGCGCGAGCAGTGCGCGATCCCGGACCGGGAACCACTCGGCGCACGGCACCCTGGTGGTGATGCGCGCGTCGTGTGCGGGATCGGGAGCCCACTCGGCGAGCCGCTCGGCGTACGGCGACTCGAAACCCCGTCGCAGCATCTCCTCGTGCAGCGCCTGGGTCCGCGCTCGGTGAAAGCTGTGGTGGTAGTACAGCTTCAGCGGCTGCCACGCCGGTCCGTGGTCCGGGTAGGCCGCCGGGTCCCCGGCCGCGTCGAACGCGGCCACGGTGACCTGGTGGCAGCGGACGTGGTCGGGGTGCGGGTAGCCGCCGTTCTCGTCGTAGGTGGTCACGACGTGCGGACGGAACTGCCGCATCAGCCGGACCAGCCGACCGGCCGACTCTGCCAGCGGCACGGCGGCGAAACAGCCGTCCGGCAGCGGCGGCGGCGGATCGCCCTCCGGAAACCCGGAGTCGACGAAGCCGAGCCAGTCCTGCGTGACGCCGAGGATGTCGCGGGCACGCTCCATCTCCCGACGCCGGATCTCGCTCAGGTTGGCGAGCACGTCGGGGCGGTCCATGTTCGGGTTCAGGATCGAGCCCCGCTCGCCGCCGGTGCAGGTGACCACGTGCACGTCCACCCCCTCGGCCACGTAGCGGGCGGTGGTGGCGGCACCCTTGCTGGACTCGTCGTCGGGGTGCGCGTGCACGTGCATCAGGCGCAGTCGCTCGGCCCCGGCCCGCGCGGAGTCGCGACCGGCGGGCGACGCGGCGAAGGTGTGGTCGGACACGGGGACAGAATGCAGCATGGCCCGCACCGATCCGGCAGCTGCCGCCCGAGCCGCGATGCCCGAGCGGTACGGCCGGCCCTCCCCGGCAGCCCGAGCGCTGCTCGGCCTGCTCGTGCTGGTCGTGGTCGGCGGCGGGCTGGGGTGGCTGGTGCGCACCGCGGTCCAGCAGTCGAGCCCGGACGTGGACGCCGGCGTGGTGGCGTTCGAGGTGATCTCCGAGCAGCGCACCGACGTCACCGTCGATGTGGTCCGCGCCGTCACCACGGCGGTCAGCTGTGAGGTCTACGCGCAGGCCGCCGACAAGCAGGTGGTCGGGGAGCAGCTGGTCGAGCTGCCGGTGGCACCGGCCGGGACGGAGCGGGTCGCGGTGACGATCCGCACCGAGCGTCGGGCGACGACCGCGGACGTGCGCAGCTGCTCCGCCGCGGCAGGTTGAGGCCGGCCGCGAGTTGCTAGGCTTGTCCGTTTCACCCTGACGCCACGGGCCGCCGGGCCCGTGGCGACGTACGACGAGGAGCAGTCCCTGTGACGCAGTCGGCCGACGAGAACGTCATCTGGCTCACCCAGGAGGCGCACGACCGCCTCCAGGAGGAGCTCGACCATCTCCGGGGTCCGGCCCGCGCCGAGCTGGCCGCACGGATCGGCGAGGCCCGTGACGAGGGCGACCTGCGCGAGAACGGTGGCTACCACGCCGCCAAGGAGGAGCAGGGCAAGGCCGAGGCACGGATCCGTCAGCTCGAGGACATGATGCGCCGGGCCCGCGTCGGCGAGGCGCCACCCGACGACGGCGTGGTCGAGCCGGGGATGATCGTCACGGTGCGGTTCGCCGGTGACGACGACACCGAGTCGTTCCTGCTCGGCTCCCGCGAGCTGCTCGCCCTGGACTCGTCGGTGGACCTCGACGTCTACTCCCCCCAGAGCCCGCTGGGCAGCGCGATCGCCGGCGCGTCGGTGGGTGACCAGGCCACGTACGCCGCCCCCAACGGCCGGGACGTCACCGTCGAGGTGCTGGCGGCCAAGCCCTTCCGGAGCTGACCCGACGAGACGTGGCTCACGCCCGGAATGTCGCCGGGGACGGTGCCGTTGTGGCCGGTATGGCTTCTGAACCGACCACGGACCCCCGCACGGCCCCGACCGGCGAGAGCAGCGGCGACGGCACCGGTGGAACGGTCACGCTCACGGCGGACCGCTTCGAGCAGACGATCTCGTCCGCCGGCATCCTGCTGGTGGACTTCTGGGCCGAGTGGTGCGGCCCGTGTCGCTCCTTCGCCCCCGTCTTCGAGGCGGCCTCGGAGCAGCACACCGACATCACCTTCGCCAAGGTCGACACTGAGGCCGAGCAGGCGCTGGCGGCCCAGCTGGGTATCCGCTCGATCCCGACGCTGATGGCGTTCCGGGACGGGATCCTGCTGCATGCCCAGCCCGGCGCCTTGCCCGCGCCCGCGCTCGAGCAGCTGATCACCGCGGTGCGCGAGCTGGACATGGACGACGTCCGGCGCAAGGTCGCCGCCGAGGAGGCGGCCCGCGCCGCCGACGGGACCGCGCCCACCAGCTGACCCACGGCGGCTCGGTCG
Organism: uncultured Actinomycetota bacterium; assembly: GCA_963695375.1. GTDB lineage: Bacteria > Actinomycetota > Actinomycetes > Propionibacteriales > Nocardioidaceae > JACCVL01. The sequence goes on from OY968767.1 coordinate 382,860, forward strand.
TCAGACGAAGGCCACCGGGTAGCCGGCCTCCCGGACGGCGCCGATCACGGCCGTGCCGTGCGGTTCGCCGCGCGTCTCGACCTGCAGGGCGACCTCGACCTCGTCGACGTGCAGCCGGGCGGAGACCCGCTGGTGCACCACGTCGAGCACATTGGCGTCCGCCTCGGCGAGCAGCCCGAGCAGCCGCACCAGCTCGCCCGGGCGGTCCGGCACCCGGACGGTGAACGAGAGGTACCGGCCGGCCGCGGCCAACCCGTGCCGGACCACCTGGAGCAGCAGCAGCGGGTCCACGTTGCCCCCCGACAGCACGGCCACCACCGGCCCCGGGAACAGGTCCGTCCGCCCCGGGTGGTCCAGAAGGGCCGCCACCGCCGCCGCGCCGCCGGGCTCGACCACCTGCTTGGCCCGCTCCACCAGCAGCAACAGCGCCTGGGACAGCGACTCCTCGCCGACGGTCAGCATCTCGTCGACGAGATCCGCGATGGTGGCGAACGGCACGTCCCCGGGCCGGCCCACCGCGATGCCGTCGGCCATCGTGCTCATCGACGCCAGCGGCACCGGCGCACCGGCCGCGAGGCTGGCCGGATAGCTGGCCGCCCCCTCTGCCTGAACCCCGACCATCCGGATGTCCGGCCGCAGCGCCTTCATCGCCGTGGCGACGCCCGCCAGCAGGCCGCCGCCGCCGCAGGGCACCAGCACGGTGGCGGCGTCCGGCACCTGGTCGGCCAGCTCGAGACCGAGGGTGCCCTGGCCGGCCACCACGTCCGGATGGTCGAAGGGGTGGATGAACACCGCCCCGGTCTCGTCGGCGAAGGCCCGGGCGGCGACCAGCGCCTCGTCGACGGTGGTCCCGACGAAGTGCACGTCGGCGCCGTAGTCGCGGGTGGCCCGCTCCTTGGGGATCGGGGCACCGCGCGGCATGAACACCGTCGACGTGGTGCCGAGCAGCGACGCGGCCAGCGCCACCCCCTGGGCGTGGTTGCCGGCACTCGCCGCGACCACGCCGCGGGACCGCTCCGCGTCGTCGAGGCCGGCGATGCGGACGTATGCCCCGCGGATCTTGAACGACCCGGTGCGCTGCAGGTTCTCGCACTTGAGGTGCACCGGAGCACCCACGAGCCGCTCCAGCCACCGGGACCGCTCCACCGGCGTGACGACCGAGACGTCGCCGAGGACCGTACGGGCCTGTCGCACCTGTTCCAGCGTCACGCCCACGTCGCCACCCTAGGGCTCGGTCCCGCGCGGGCGGCGAGGTCAGCGGCTCAGCGTGGCGCTGGCCACCGGGCACCACAGCAGGCAGTCGTCGTCGGGTCCCTCGGTGGCGGTCTCCCACGCCACCTTGGCTCGCCGGCCGCTGAGGTCGAGTGTCGCCAGCGCGTTGTTGAACCAGGGCCCGTCCGCGGTGTGCCAGGTCCATGGGGGGCCGGGCACCCGCGCGGTCTCCGACAGCAGCCGCCCCACCGTCCCGGCCACCCCGTAGGCCATGGTCGCGGTCACGAACCGCATCACCTGGGGCAGCGGGTTGCGGATCGGCGAGCAGACGGCCTGCACCACCCGGGACCGCCCCGGGCCGGTGGGCAGGTCCGCCTCCATCAGGTACGAGTGGTGGACGTCACCGGACAGGAAGGTGACCGTCGCCGGCGCCGGTCCCCGCTGGCCGCCGGCGACGTCGGCCACCATCTCCTGCACCTGCCGGAACGACCGCTGCCAGGCACCCCAGTGCTCCAGGTCGAACGTCTGCCGGGCGTTCTCGGCACCGACGGCGGCCCGCTCGCCCCAGGCGCCGCTCGCGACCGCCTCGTTCCACGCCTCCAAGTAGTGCAGCCCCATCGGCAGCAGGAACGGGATCGAGGTGGCGAGCAGCAGGTGGTCGTGCCCGCCCTGCACCTTGCCGTCCAGCCAGGCCATCTCCTCGTCGTCGATGATCGACCGTCGGTCCGGCGTGGTGACCCGCGCCGCACGCGAGTCGATCACCACCAGCCTGGTGCGGCCGAGGTCGCGGGAGTGGCTCCAGCGGTAGGCGGCGGGATCGGCGTCGGCTGCCTCGGCGAAGTCGTTCAGCACCGGGCCCACGTCACGGTCCCCGGCGGCCTGCACCTTCTGCCAGACCGGGTCCTCGGCCCGCTCGGCCGGCGACAGGTTCCCCAGGTGCTGATAGATCCAGTACGACGAAAGCCCGGCGACGATGCGCCCCTGCCACCACGGCACGGTCTTCATCTGCTGCCGCCAGGTCTCCGAGGTGTTCCAGTCGTCGCGGACGTCGTGGTCGTCGAAGATCATCGCGCTCGGCACCGTGGACAGGACCCAGCGCACCGTGGGCTCGGTCCAGGACAACCGGTAGAGGTGCGCGTACTCGCCGAAGTTCGCCAGCTCCTCACCGGGTGGCTGCTCGATGTCCCGGTGGTGGGCGATGTACTCCCGCATCGAGCTCGACGTCTCGTCGGCGTAGACCTGATCGCCGAGGAACAGCATCAGCCCCGGCCACTCCTGACCGTCGGCGTCGGCCGGCTCCGGCCCGACCCCGTTGGCCAGCCGCAGCGCGAGCGCCCGCAACACGTCGACGCCGTAGCGCCGGTTGGTGCGCCGGTCGTGCGGCACGGAGGCCCGGCAGGTGCCGAAGACGATCCGCAGCGGTCGGGAGAAGTCCATCGTGCGCAGCGCGCTCGGCGGGAACAACGACCCCGGGGGCGGCCAGATCACGTCGTCGTCCAGCGACACCTCGTACGGCAGGTGCGAACCGGGGGGCAGCCCGGTGACATCGACAACCGCGTAGTGGTGGTCGTGGGCGGTGAAGGTGTGTGCGGAGCCCTCGTGCTCCCCCGCCCGCACGGTGACCGTCCCGGGGCGCACCACCTCGACCCACACGGTGACGGTCGACTCGTCGGCGAATCGCTGCAGCGGACCGATGACCAGCCCTCCCGCGGGGTCGCTCCGGCCGGTCACCGGGCGCCCTCGGGCAGGCCGCAAGGTGCGGTCGGTCGATCCGGGGACGCTGTCACGGGGTCTTGTGTACCGGTCCCCGCGCCCGGCCGCACCTACCGCCGACTAAAGTTGCACTATGCACCCATCTTCGGCGCCGGCCGAGGTGGCGCCGGAGTACCTCCCGCACCGACAGATCGTGGTGGTTCTCGGCGGCCTGATGGCCGGGATGTTCCTGGCCGCTCTCGACCAGAGCATCGTCGCGACCGCCCTGCCCAGCATCACCAGCGACCTCGGCGGGTTGGACCGGCTCAGCTGGGTGGTGACCGCCTACCTGCTCACGTCCACGGCCTCGACGCCGCTCTGGGGCAAGATCTCCGACCTGTACGGCCGGCGGCCGATCTTTCAGGCCGCGATCGGCACCTTCCTGCTGGGCTCGGTGCTGTCCGGCTTCAGCCAGGACATCAGCCAGCTGATCGCGTTCCGCGCCGTGCAGGGCCTCGGCGGCGGGGGCCTGTTCGCGCTCGCCCTCGCCACCATCGGAGACGTGGTGCCGCCGCGCGAGCGTGGCCGCTACCAGGGCTGGTTCGCCGCCGTCTTCGGCACCTCCAGCGTCCTCGGCCCGGTGCTGGGCGGCTGGCTCGCCGAGGGGCCGGGGTGGCAGTGGATCTTCTGGATCAACCTGCCGATCGGTGGAGCCGCGCTGATCGTGACCTCCGTGGCGCTGCGGCTGCCGCACGTGCCCCGACCACACCGGATCGACTATCTCGGCGCGGCCCTGATCGTGGCGGCGGTGTCGGCCATCCTGCTGGCCACGACCTGGGCGGGCGACGCGTACGGCTGGGGTTCGCCGACTGCGGTGAGCCTGCTGGGCGCGGGCCTGCTGCTCGCCGTGGTGTTCGTGCGGGTGGAGCGTCGCGCGGTCGAGCCGATCATCCCGATGGAGCTGTTCGGTGACCGGGTGTTCGCGGCCTCCAGCGGCTTCGTCTTCCTGATCGGCATGGCGATGTTCGGATCACTCGTGTTCACGCCGCTGTACCTGCAGGTGGTTCAGGGCATGAGCCCGACCGAGTCGGGGTTGGCGCTGCTCCCGATGGTGGCGGGGATCTTCTCCACCTCGATCACGGCCGGCCGGCTGGCATCGCGGACCGGGCGGTACCGGGTGTTTCCCATCCTCGGCACCGCCACCGTGCTGGTCGGGGTCACGCTGCTCAGCCGGTTGGGGACCGAGACGCCGTACTGGCAGGTGGCGGTGGCGTTGTCCATCCTCGGCGCCGGGCTGGGCGGGACGATGCAGATCATCCTCACCGCCGTGCAGAACTCGGTCGACCGACGGCACATGGGGACGGCCACCAGCGCGGTGACGTTCTTCCGGATGATGGGCGGTGCGGTGGGGACCGCCGTCTTCGGGGCCACGCTGGGGATCCGGCTCACCCACCACCTGTCCGGACTCGGCACACGGGCGCGAGCGACCAGCAGTGACGGCGGTGATCTCGCCGCGCTGCGCGCCCTGCCGCCGGACGTGCGGAACGACGTGCTGACCGCCTATGCCGACGCCCTCGGCGACGTGTTCCTCGTCGCCGTACCGGTGGCCGGGCTGGCCCTCGTGGTGGCACTGCTCATCCCCGAGGTCCGGTTGCGCAGCCGGGACGACGAGCTCCGGGCGTCGCCCGCCGACGAGGTCACTGCTCCGGCCTGACCTCCACGGGGCCGTCCGCGTCCGGCTCGGGCGGATCGGCCGCGTCGTCCGGCACCGGGTCGGCATCGGTACGGAACGGTGGGTCGGGCTGCTCGGCTCCAGCCCCGGGGTCCACGACGTCGCCGTCGTGCTCGACCGACGACCCGGGGTCGTCGGCACCGAGCGGTCCCATCGACTCTCGGTCCGGGCTGTCGGGCGGATCGCGCTCGGCGATGTGCTTGCCGACGGCGTTGGCGCAGGCCACCAGCGGCACCGCGATCAGTGCCCCGACCACGCCGCCGGCGACGAGGCCCGCAGCGATGGCCAGGATGATGCCGAGCGGGTGCACGGCGACGAAGCGACCCATCAGGAACGGTTGCAGGACGTGTGACTCCACCTGCTGCACCACCAGCACGACCGCGAGCATCAACAGGGCGACGACCGGTCCCTGCGCCACCAGGGCAACCAGCACGGCCACGATCCCGGAGACGGCCGCGCCGATGATCGGGACGAACGCTCCCAGGAAGACGAGGACGCCGATCGGCAGTGCCAGGGGCACGCCCAGCAGCAGCGCACCCAGCGCGATCCCCACGGCGTCGGTGAGGGCGACCAGCATGGTCGCGCGCACGAAGGCGGTCAGCGAGACCCACGCCACCCGTGCCGACGAGTCGACGTCGGCCCGGTACGACCGGGGCATCAACCGCAGCGCCCACCCCCAGATCCGCCCACCGTCGGCGGTGAAGAAGTAGGTCGCGAACAGCACGATGAACAGGCCGGCGAAGACGTGGCCGACGGTGGTTCCCACCGCGGCGGCCTGTCGGACAACCTCGGAGTCGGCGGTCTGCAGCGACTCCCGCCCCCGGTCGATCAGGTCGTTGAGCTGCGCGTCGGAGAGGCCGATCGGCCCGGTCTGCAGCCAGTCCTGGACCTGCCCGACGCCGTCGGCCACGTCCCTGCTGAGCTGTTCGAACTGGCCGGCGACCTGGCGGCTGACGAGCGTGAGCAGGCTGCCGATCACCACCAGTCCGCCCAGCACGACCACGAGGGCCGCGAGCCGGCGCCGCATCCCGGCCCGCTCCAGCGTGTCGACCACCGGTGCGGCCAGCGCCGTCGTCAGCAGCGCGATCGCCAGCGGGACCGTGACCTCGCGGAAGAAGCCGAGCAGCACCAGCACCTGGGACAGGAACGCCCCGACGAGCAGCAGCGCCAGCGACCAGGCCGCGAGGACGACCACCATCGGCGGCACCCCCAGCGCGGTGGCCAGCGCCGGAGCCGGTGCCTCGTCGTCGGCCGACCCGGCGTCGGCGGCCAACCGCGGCGGCTGCCGCCGGAACGAGGCGGCCATCGACACCCCCGGGCGGTCGTCGCGCCCGGTCCACGCCGTCCGCAGCCGGGATCGGACCCGCTCCTGCCAGCCGGCACGTGTGGTCACGGTCGCGATGATGCCTGCCCACGCCGGCCAGAGCGGCCACCGGGTCCTTCCCGGCGAGTCATCCGGCGGTCAGGTGCCTCCGCAGCAGCGCTCGGGCCGCGTCCGGCTGCTCCGGGGCCAGCAGGCCGGCAGCGGCAAGCACGTACGTGCGGTCGACGAGGACCCGCGGCGCTCGCGGCAGCAGCCAGCCGCCCGCCACCTCGGTCCCCGTGCCGGCACGCAGCACCCGTTCGGCGACGCCGGGGGCCGCGTGCCGGAGCACGCCACCGGAGCCGACGAGGAGCCCGACCTCACGCAGGTCCTTGCCGGTCCGCTCCACGACCCGGCCGTCCGGGCCGAGGACGACCTGCTGCCGCCCGGCGTGTCGCCGCAGCGCCAGCACGCTCGCCAGCTCGGCCAACCGGTGGTCGACGGTCGCGTCGGCATCGCCTGCCGGCACCCAGCCGGGGTCGGCCCGGCGCCGCTGCGCCGCGTGGTCGAGTCCAGGCCGGTCAGCTTCGGGCAGCAGGCCGGATTCGGCGCCTCCCCGCACCGTGGTCGGCGCGCTCCAGCGCATGCCCAGGTCGCCCTCGACGGTCCGGGTGACCCGGGTCGGTGCCACCACCTGCCGAGCCAGCTCGGCGTCCTCCGGGTCGAGGTCCACGACCGAGTGGACGTCCGTGGTCGCCCCACCCACGTCCACCACCACCACGTCGCCGACCAGGTCGGCGAGGGTCTCGACGCCGGTGAGCACGACGTCCGGGGTGGGGCCGGTGACCATCTCGACGAACGCGGGCGAAGCGGACAGGTGCTTCCCGCCGATGACGTGCCGGAGGAAGACCGAGCGGATGGCCGCGCGCGCACCGTCAGGGGCGAGCATCCCGATGCTGGGCACGACGTTGGCCGCCAGCTCGTGCGGGACGCCGCCCGCCGCCAGCACGGCGGCCACCCCGTCGGCCACATCCGCGTTGCCGGCCGCCACCACCGGCGTGGTCCACCCGACGGCGGCGAGCACTCCCGCGGCTCCGAGCAGCACGTCGGCATTCCCACCGTCGGTGCCCCCGACCAGCAGCACGACGTCCGGAGCGGCGTCTCGGAGCGCTGTCAGTCTGGTCCCATCGGCGGAGTCCAGACCGCCGTCGCCGACATGCACGACCCGGCCACCGGACGACAGCGCCACCCGACGACCGGCCTCGGCGGTCACCAGCTCCTCGTTGCCGATCACCGCGATCCGCAGCCCGCCACCGGCCGACGAGCAGGCCAGCACCGGGGCCCCGGCGGCAGCGGGTTCGGTGCGCGCGAGCTCGGACACGCAGGCGGTCAGCCCGTCGAGGACGTCGGTGCCGATCGTGGTTGCGTGCTCGGCGGCCGCGAGGACCGCGCCGTCGTCTCGACTGACCAGCAGCGTCTTGGTGAAGGTGGAGCCGAAGTCGGCACAGACGACGAGGTGCACGGGCCGGTCAGCCGGTCGCCCGGTCGAGCGCCCCGTCCAGCGCTCCGTCCAGCGCCTGGGCCAGGTCGGCGACGAGGTCGTCGGCCGTCTCGATCCCGACGCTGAGCCGTACCAGGTCGGACGGCACCTCGAGCGCGGAGCCCGCCACCGAGGCGTGCGTCATCCTGCCCGGATGCTCGACCAGCGACTCGACCCCGCCCAGCGACTCGGCCAGCGTGAACAGCTCGCACCGCTCCGCCACCGTCGTCGCGGCCGGCTCGCCCGCAGCGAGCCGGAAGCTCACCATCCCGCCGAACCCCCGCATCTGCTTGGCCGCAACCTCGTGCCCGGGGTGCTCGGGCAGTCCCGGCCAGAGCACGGCGGTCACCTCGGGCCGTGTGGTCAGGAAGTCCGCCACCCGCTCCGCGTTCGCGCAGTGCCGGTCCATCCGCACGCCCAGTGTCCGCAGGCCGCGGAGCACCAGCCAGGAGTCGAACGGCCCGGACACGGCACCGATGGCGTTCTGCAGGAACGCCAGCTGCTCGGCCAGCGCCGGGTCGCGGACGACCAACGCACCGCCGACGACGTCGGAGTGCCCACCGCAGTACTTCGTCGTGGAGTGCACGACCACGTCGGCACCCAGCCGCAACGGCTGCTGCAGATACGGCGACGCGAAGGTGTTGTCGACCAGCAGCAGACAGCCGGCCTGATGCGCGACCTCGGCCAGCGCGGCGATGTCGGCGATGCCGAGCAGTGGATTGGTGGGCGTCTCGACCCAGACCAGCTTCGTCCGTCCCGGCCTTATCGCCCGTCGTACGGCGTCGACGTCGGTCACCGCGACGACGTCGTACGCGATGCCCCAGCGGTGGTGCACCCGGGCGAACTGACGGAACGTCCCGCCATAGGCGTCGTCCGGGATGACGACGTGGTCGTCCGGGCCGCAGACCGCGCGCAGCAGGGTGTCCTCGGCGGCCAGCCCGCTGGCGAAGGCGAACGCCCGGGTGCCGTCCTCGAGCGCGGCCAGGCACTCCTCCAGCGCCGTCCGGGTGGGGTTGCCGGTCCGGGAGTACTCGTAGCCGTTCCGCAGCCCGCCGACGCCGTCCTGCTTGTACGTGCTGGTGGCGTAGATCGGGGGCACGACCGCGCCGGTGCGGGCATCGGCCTCCTGTCCGGCGTGGATCGCGAGCGTGTCGAAGCCCTGCCGGTGCACCTGGTCAGCCATGCCGGGAGGCTAACGTCGCCGGATCACTCGCCGGCGGCCGCCCGGAGCTCCCCAGGCCGTTGCGGAAGCATCGCGTGCCGAGCCGCGTTGTGTCCGGCAGACCGTCTCGCGAGGAGGACCCTGCATGCTGTTCGGCCGCACCTCATCCCTGCCCACACCCGACGAGGCCCTGCCGGGTCGCCCGCAGCGGGAGTTCCGGATCTCCGATGCGCACCCCGTGCTCGGCACCCCGGTCGAGTCCGAGGTGCCGACCGGGTTCGAGGAGGTCGTCGTCGGCCTGGGCTGCTTCTGGGGCGAGGAGAAGACGTTCTGGCAGCTGCCGGGCGTCTGGTCGACCTCGGTCGGGTACGCCGGCGGAGTGACGCCGAACCCGACCTACGAGGAGGTCTGCACCGGGCGGACCGGGCACGCCGAGGTGGTCCGTGTCGTCTACGACCCCGCCGTGGTGACGTTCGAGGAACTGCTGAAGGTGTTCTGGGAGAACCACGACCCGACGCAGGGCATGCGGCAGGGCAATGACCGCGGGTCGCAGTACCGCTCGGTGATCTACACCACGACGCCCGAGCAGCAGGTCGCGGCCGAGGCGTCCCGGGTGTCGTACCAGCAGGCGCTGACCGCCCGCGGATACGGCGAGATCACCACGGTCATCGCGCCGCTGGACGACTACTTCTACGCCGAGCCGTACCACCAGCAGTACCTGGTCAAGAACCCGTACGGCTACTGCCCGATCCACGCGACCGGGGTCTCATACAGCGACGCCTGATCGACCCGGTCGACGAGGAGCTGCTGCCCGCGGACTCCCCGTCAGCCCTGCCTCGTGAACGTCTCGGTCGTGTACAGCGCGCGCTGGAACACCTCGTCCGGGATCCCCTTGTAGGAAGGCATCGTCCCCTTCACGAACTCGAGGCTCAGCGTGTCGCCGTCGATCGTCCATCGGTGGGTGTTCGAGCCGTCGGAGTGGTGAAAGGTGACCGTGTCGCCGTGGATCTCGTACTCCGCGTCGTAGTCGATCGGCTCCCGTCCTCCCTCGGACTCGCCGTACAGGTCCCACTGTCCGCCCTCGATGCTGAGGTCGAGCACGGTGAGCTTCGAGAACGGGGGAATCTCGTGGAACTTCTCGATCCACTTCCCAAAGCCCTGCCGACGCAGGGTGGCCTCGGCGTCCCGGAGAGAGATGGGCTCGGTGCGCCAGGTGCCTTCCAAGGGGGACGCGGCCGGTTCGTCGGAGGTAGCGGGGGCGTCCGAGGTGGTGGACGTGCTCGCACGGTCGTCGGGCGCCTCCGTCGCCGGGGTGGAGTCGTCGGAGCCGCAGCCGACGAGCAGCATCGAGGCGGCGGACAGGGCGGCCGCAGCAGACCGCCACCTGACGTGGGTTGGCCAGGCGACTGACGACTCCTTGATCACGGAGTTCGACACGACAATCTCCATCTCCTGTGGCGGGGGGTGAGCGGGGCGGCGTTGTGACTGCGGCAGGTCGGTGGTGGGCGGCGGCCGTTCACCGCGGGTCCAGCTCGGCGACCTCGCGTCGCGCGGTCGCCACCGGGTCTTCCACGATGCGGACGTTGTGCGGGTCTGGTGCGGCGTGGTGCTGCACGGTCGATGTCGCGGCCCGCACGTCGCGCCAGCCGGGGTTCGTGAGCCACTGGTCGGCGATGTGGACCGTCGGCGAGATCTCGTTGCCGTCGTTCACGACGCGGACCCGGGCGGCACCGTCCTCGTCGTCGCGAAACCGCACGGAGCGGTGGGGCACCCGGTGCAGGGTCAAGGCAGTCCTCAGCCTGATGCCGAAAGGACATCCTGGCTTGAAGTACACGACCGGCTCATCCATCGGGCGCCCTTTCGATCGACGCTTCATCATAGTGTGACTATGCCGAACATATTGGTACCATGCCGTGTGACTGTCAAGGGACCTACCGGACACCGCCAGCGACAGGCCGAATCCACCAAGCTGGAGGTGGCTCGCGTCGCCCGGGCGCTGTTCGCAGAGCACGGCTACGTCGCGACCACGATCAGCGCCATCTCCGCCGAGGCAGACATCCCGGTCCAGACGATCTACTCGGCCTTCGGATCGAAGGCGAAGATCCTCGACAAGATCACCGAACTCTGGATGAGCGAGACTCAGACGACGTCACGTGCTGCCGCGTACCTACACGAGCCAGACCCCGCCCGGCAGTTGAGGATGCTCGCAGAGCTCAACCGGCGCCAGATGGACGCGGGCTCCGACGTCGTCGTGATCTACCAGCAAGCGGCGGCGTCGGACCCGCAGATGGCCGAAACCCTGCGCAACGTCCTGGCTGCACGCGAGCGCGAGATCCGCAAGCTCATCGACGCCCTCGCGCCGCGGCTCCGCCCGGACCTCACGGTCGACTCGGCCCTCGACCTCACGCTTGCGCTCACCATGCCCGAGCTCTTCCACCTGCTCGTCGTCGAGCGAGGATGGAGCCACCTCCGCTACGAGACGTGGCTGGGCAACACCTTGGTCAACCAACTCCTCCGAGACCCGACGCCCACCGACCCGGATGAAGACCGCGGCGGTCATGCGGAAGACCAGGGGTAGCGATCCCCTGCGTCCCGCAGAGGGATCCCCGTGTAGGACGATCTCGCGGCCATGAGTTCGACAGACGGCCGGAGTGTCCGAACCCGGGTCTGTCGGCTTCCTGCCTGACGCTTCGGGCGGCGGTGCCCCCCGAGCACACCGGCGTGCCCGCCGGGTATAACCGCCCTGTGACTTCACACCGTTCGGACGGCTCGACGTCCGTTCGCCTCCCCCCGTCCAGGGCTGCTGGGCTGCTGTACGGGCTGGGGTTCGGCGGGTTCGTCGACGGCATCGTGCTGCACCAGATCCTGCAGTGGCACCACATGGTCAGCGATGTCGGCGGCTACCCGGCCGACACGGTGGCGGGCCTGGAGGTGAACACCCTGGCCGACGGGTTCTTCCACGTCGCGACGTGGCTCGCGGTGTTCGCCGGGTCGATCGCCGCCCTGGTGTCTTGGCGTCAAGGGAGGCTGGCGCCGAGCTGGTCCTTCCACTTCGGGTTGGTGCTCACCGGGTGGGGAATCTTCAATCTCGTCGAAGGGGTGGTCGATCATCACCTCCTCGGTGTCCATCACGTGCGCGACGACCTGGGAGCGCCGCTGTCCTGGGACATCGGCTTCCTGGCCCTGGGGGCGATCCTGGTGGTCGGTGGCTGGCTGCTGCATCGTCACGGCGACGACCGGGGAAGCGACCGGCCTGTTGCTGCCAGCACCAGGCTCTGACAGCAGGGTCCCGATCCGCATGTCTTCGCCGGGGGCCTGGAGGAAGCGGATGGCTCGGTCGTCAGCGCCGACGCTACGCGCGGCACGTTGACGTTCACCGACGGACTTCACGTCGAGACCAAGGAATACCTGGGCGGACTGACCGTGGTGGACGTTGCGGACGATGATGCGGCCAAGATGGGGGCCGGCAGGATCGCGGAGGCATGCGGCTGACCCCAGGAGGTTCGCCGATTCAAGGGCTGAGCGGGCGAAGGCAGCTGCGGACGCCGGAGCGCCCGCTCCCTGACAGCACGCGATGTGTCTCACCCGACCGCGCAGTCGATAGGTGACGTCGGCGTCAGTCGACAGCAGCCCTCGGGATCCATGACGTGACATGAGGTCGGTCTTCGAGCTCCACTCGGCCCGTAGACCACAGCAGCACCTGGACCGGATCACCTCCCGGAGCGCCGGGGAACAGCCGGTCCAGCACCGCGGCGCAGAGCGTCCCAGGGGGAAGCCACCCGATCCCGAGACCCTGCGTGATGTCATAGGTGTGAACAAGGGTCTCGTTGACTCCCAGTGCTGCAAAGCCGCCTGCGTCAGTCGCCCCCCAGTGCCAGGCGCGAACGCCGGGTCCGGCCGCGGCCAGCGCGCTGCTCAAGAGCCTCCCGGAGGCGGCGACCACCTGGAGCACGTCCCGCGGCGGGGCCTCGGCGTGGACGACGAGATCGAACGGCAGGTAGGCACTCCGCGGTTGAGCCGCTAGCTGGCCCGCATAGGCGAGAAGGTCATGTGCGACATGAACCGCTGTCGTCCAGCAGTTCCACTCCAGCGACCCAGCCGGGCGCTGCCAGTCTCGCGACTCGTACGGCGTGAGCACCTGCACCATCTCGGCCACGGCCTGTTCGACGTCTCGGCTGTCCATCGAGCGCATGCGGGGCAGCCTCCCAGGTCGTCCTCGCCTTCGATATCCAGGCTCCGTCGGTCGATTCGCTGCGGAGTTCTTCATCCTCGAGGCAGGCTGAGGCCGCTACTCAGCCCTGGTGCCGAGCAGCCGCACACCGGGATGAGCCCGAGGACTCCGCGTGAGATCAGTCGGCACCGACGCCGGCGAACATCGCGTGCAACGCGGTCTTGGCCGCGGCATAGCGACTGCGCGCCGTCGACGGATTCACCCTGAGGATGTCGGCCGCCTCGGCGATCGTGAATCCCTCCCAATGCACCAGCATCACCAACTCCCGCTGGGCGTCGGGGAGCCGCAGCACGACGTCACGCACCGCGTGTGACGCTCCCACGGCAGGGGCCGGGGGGGTCGCCATCAGCTGTCCGCGGAGCCGGTCGGCCAGCGCCAGGCGGCGGCGTGCGGACCGCCGGTGGTTGGCCAGCACGTTGGCGGCGATGCCGAACAACCACATCCGCTGCCGCTCGACCTCCGCGGGCAGCTGGTCCACCCGCCGCCAGGCGGTCAGCATCGTGTCCGCGAGCAGATCGGCGGCATCCTCGCGCACCGTCACCCGGCGTTCGAAGTACCCGAGCAGGTCGGCGGATGCCTCTCTGAGGGCCGACCGGATCGCCGCCCGCTCAGCCGCCCGCACGCGGAGCACCCCCGTCACACTGCTGCATCGCCGAGACGCTGACGGTGGGCGGCAAACCCTGCCGGCCCAGCTCGCGGTCGAGCCGCTCCTGCAGGGTGAACTGAACGGCGAACATCTCCAGCTCGGCCTGCGTCGGGTCTCCGACCGTCGCGCTGGACGGCAGCCGGTCCACCGCGTCACCGACGTCGATCGTCGTGACGTCGACGTCGCGCAGGAACTCCGCTCCAGCCGTCACCGCGGCGGTGCGTTCGGCCGGAGTGGCCGGAACGTCGGGGGCGCTGATCGCCTTGGCGCGGTACGACACGTCACACTCGGCGCCGGTGGACGTGGTCTGGCTGTGCACGACATCGGGTGCGGAGTACCAGGGTGCCCACGCAGGGGCGGGGGCCAACCCCGCAGCGCTGGCGGCCGTGCCGATGCCGAGCAGCCCCGCGGCGACCCCCGCGCCCAGGACGAGCCGGCGGCGTACGTGCCAGCGCCCGGGGGCGGCTCCCGACTCCGCCTCGGCGACCAGATGGGCCAGCTCTCGGTCAAGGTCGGCGGTGCGGGGAGTCGTCGGTGGCGCCGACGCGGCGATAAGACTGTCGAGTGAGGGGTCCATGCGAGCTCCTGGGGAACCGTAGTGGTGGCGTCACCCCGTACGTGTCCGGGCTGGACCGGAGTGTCCACGTCGACGGATCCGCGCTCGACGAAGCTGAGCGCCGGGTGTCCGAGGCTGTCCCGGTCCGGCACCGCTGGACTAGGCTCAGCAGCGTGCCGGGTGACACCTATACCGTGCAGCGCTCGACGACGATCGACGCACCACCGGAGCGTGTCTACGCGGAGCTGGCCGACTTCCACCGTTGGACCCGCTGGTCGCCCTGGGAGGACACCGACCCCCAGCTGGAGCGTTCGTACTCAGGCGCCGGATCGGGCACCGGAGCGGTCTACGAGTGGTCCGGCAACCGCAAGGCCGGCAAGGGGCGGATGCAGATCGTCGAGGCCACCGAGCCCTCCCTGGTCCGTATCGACCTGGTGTTCGAGAAGCCCTGGAAGGCACGCAACGAGACCGTCTTCACCATCGCCCGTGGGGCCTCGGGATCGCACGTCACCTGGTCGATGACAGGGCGGCGGACACCGATGACCAGGGTGATGGAGGTCTTCAAGACGATGGACCAGCTCGTCGGGCCCGACTTCGAGAAGGGCCTGGCCCGGTTGAGGGCCACCGCCGAAGGTGACACCGGCGCCTAGCCGACGACCGGCACCCTCAACCGGAGCCCGGGGCTGCAGAAGTCGCGGATCGTGAGCGTTGGGGGGTCGGGTTGGGGGGGCGGGTTGGGGGCGTGTTGGGGGCGTGGGGAGTGACGTACGGTGGGAGGTCACCCATCGGCCGATGCATCGGTCGCCTAGCAGGAGGTTGCCGTGATCGGCTTCATCGCCTTCGGGCTCGTCGTCGGAGCCGTCGCCCGGCTGATCAAGCCGGGGCGGCAGAACCTCAGCATCCTCGCGACCCTCGGGCTCGGCCTGGTGGGCTCGGTCATCGGCGGCACCGTCGCCGTCCTGCTGGGCACCGGGGACGTCTGGGAGCTGGACTTCGTCGGCTCGGTGGTGGCCATCGGCGCCGCCGTCGCCCTGATCGGCACCGCGGAGGCACTCACCAGCTCGTCCGCACGCGACTGACCGGGGTGACCGGAGCCAGGCCCGGCCGACCCGACCGGGGCCCGGCGCGGCGCGGCGCCTCGAGCAGGCGCCGCGAGGTCAGTCGGTGAGGTGACCCAGCAGGTCGTGTCGGGTGAGCACGCCGACCGGCCGGCCGTCCTCCAGCACGAGCAGCGCGTCCGCGGTCTGCAGCGCCTGCACCGCCTCCGCCACCGGCTGGCCGGCACCGATGCTGGGCAGCGCGACACCCATGTGCTGCTCGACCGGATCGGCCAGCGACGCCTGCTGTGCGAACAGTGCCTCCAGCAGCTCCCGCTCGCTCACCGCGCCGACGACCTCGGCAGCCATCACCGGCGGCTCGGCCAGGACGACCGGCATCTGGGAGACGCCGTACTCGCGCAGGATCTCGACCGCCTCGGCGATGGTCTCGTTCGGGTGCGTGTGCACCAGCGCCGGGATGCCCGCGCTCTTGGAGCGCAGCACGTCGCCGACGCTGCGACCGGTGTCCCCCGGGGCGAAGCCGTAGCGGGCCAGCCAGGCGTCGTCGAAAACCTTGGTGAGATAGCCCCGGCCACCGTCCGGCAGCACCACGACGATCACCGCGTCCTGGCCCTCCGGGGTGCCGGCGAGCTCCTCGGCGAGCTGCACGGCCGCGACCGCGGCCATCCCGCAGGACCCACCCACCAGCAGCCCCTCCTGTTGGGCCAGCCGGCGGGTCATCGCGAACGAGTCACCGTCGGACACCGCGATGATCCGGTCGGTGACGCCGGTGTCGTAGGTGCTCGGCCAGAAGTCCTCGCCGACCCCCTCCACCAGGTACGGCCGGCCGGTCCCGCCGGAGTAGACCGACCCCACCGGGTCGGCGCCGACGATCTGCACCCGGCCGGCACCGACCTGCCGGAGGTACCTCCCGACGCCGGTGATGGTGCCGCCGGTCCCGATCCCGGCGACGAAGTGGGTGATCCGACCGTCGGTCTGCTGCCACACCTCCGGTCCGGTGGTCTCGTAATGGCTGCGCGGGTTCTGCTCGTTGGCGTACTGGTTTGGCTTCCAGCCGCCGTCGATCTCGACGGCGAGCCGGTCCGACACCGAGTAGTACGAGTCGGGGTGGTCCGGCGGGACGGCGGTCGGGCAGACCACCACCTCGGCGCCGTAGGCCTTGAGCACGTTCCGCTTGTCCTCGTTGACCTTGTCCGGGCAGACGAAGACGCAGCGGTAGCCGCGCTGCTGGGCCACCAGCGCCAGGCCGACACCGGTGTTGCCGGACGTCGGCTCCACGATGGTGCCGCCCGGCCGGAGTGCGCCCTCGGCCTCGGCGGCGTCCACCATCCGCACCGCGATCCGGTCCTTCACCGACCCGCCGGGGTTGAGGTACTCCACCTTGGCGAGCACCAGCGGCCCGCGCCCCTCGGGCGTGGCCGGAGCCACCCGGGACAGCCGGACGAGCGGGGTGTTGCCGATCAGGTCGATCACCGAGTCCACGTACTGCACGCAGGTCAGCGTAGGGGGGCCCGCCCTAGGCTTCGGCCGTGACCCGAGCTCGCGCCGCCCGCCGCCTGGCGACCGCCGCCGCCTATGGCGGTGGCGGGCTGGGAGTGATCGGCGGGTCGCTGTACGGGCTGATGCGGCTGCAGGCGGGATGGGCTCGCCAGGCCATCGGCAACGCCACGCTGCGACCGCCGGTCGCCGACGGGACGTACGGCGCCGAGCTGCCCGGGGAGCCGCTCCGGCTGCTCGTCGCGGGCGACTCGGCCGCGGCCGGATACGGGATGGACGACCCGGCGGACACCCCGCCGGCGATGCTGGCCAGCGGACTGTCGCACATCGCCGGCCGGCCGGTGCAGGTCACCAGCGTGGCCGTGGTCGGGGCTCGCTCCGTGCACCTGCAGGAGCAGTTGGACCGCGGACTGCCGAGCCGGCCCGAGGTGGCGGTGGTGGTCGTCGGCACCAACGACGTGACCCACACCGTCCGACCGTCGGAGTCCGTCCGGCTGCTGCAGGAGGCGGTGCGGCGGCTGCACGAGCAGGGTGTCGCCGTCGTCGTCGGAACCTGCCCCGACCTGGGCACGCTCGGGCCGGTGGCGCAGCCGCTGCGGGAGCTGGCCCGGCGGTGGAGCCGGCGGCTGGCCGCCGCCCAGACGATCGCGGTGGTCGAGGCCGGCGGCCGGTCGGTCTCCCTCGGGTCGCTGCTCGGTCCCGCCTTCTCGCTCGCACCGGGAGAGCTGTTCGGGCCGGACCAGTTCCATCCCTCCATGGCCGGCTACGCCAGCATGGTGGCGGCGATGCTGCCGTCGGTCGCGGCCGCGGCCGACGTGTGGGACGACGAGGACTCCGACCAGACGGGAGGGGCGTTCGCGGGCGAGATCCTGCCGGTGTCCTTCGCCGCCGCGGAGGCGGCGGTCCTCGACGGGACCGAAGTGGCCGCCGCCCGCGTCGGCGGCCGGGACCGCGGCCCGAGGGGACGCTGGGCACAGCTCCAGCACCGGGTCCGCCGACCGCTCCCACCCGAGCAAGCGGCCGGAGTCGTCACTTCCGTGGACAGCACCGACCGATCCGGTGCAGCGGGGCCGGCTGCGTAGCGATACCGGAACGGAGGACATAGCGTGGACAGTGATGGAAGATTTGACTTATGAGCGACCAGGGGCCGGGCACCTACCGGTGGAGCAGGTGAGGTCGGGACCCAGCCGAGCGGAGGTCGCCGCCGATGTGGCTGCAGCCATCGACCGAGTCCTGTCGAGACCGGTCCTGGTCGTCGGATCACCACCACCGGACGGAACCGACCTCGACCTGCTCGCCAGGCCCGAGGACGCCAGGGCGATCCGGCACTGGCTCGAGCAGGCCGGATTCGTCGCATGGGGACACACCTGGGCCAGGTTCGACAGTCCTGGTCCCTACGCGGTCGAGCTGTCGACGACCGAACGCTGGCGCTCCGGGCAGGACGACTCCTCGTGGCTCTTCCACGACGCAGAGCCCCTGCCGGGCCTGCATCACCTGCTCCTCCCGAGTCCCGCTACCACGTTGGTGCTCGCCGCTCGAAGCATCATCACCCGGCGTGGACGCATCTCGGACAAGATCACCCGTCGCGTGTCCCAGGCGCTGGAGCGTGATCCGCAGGCCTGGTCCGTGGCGGAGGAGCGGGCGCGACCCGTGGGCATGCTCGGCCCGCTCCGCCTGCTCCGCGAAGCCCATCGATCCGGACCGCCGACAGGGCCGTGGACTCGAGCGGCGGGCCTGGCTCGCGCGTTGTTCGACGACGGTTCGCTGCGGGGAAGGGCCCGGATCCTGCTGGCGGCGCGTCCGCGGCGGCTGCGGCCCGCGGTCATCTCGTTCTCCGGCCTCGACGGCTCCGGGAAGAGCACGCAGGCCGGCCGGCTGCAGGAGACCCTGCGAGAGGTCGGAGTCAGCTCACAGATGCAGTGGGCGGGTTTCAAGTCGGGCCGGGTCTTCCTCTCCTTCGTCCCCTTCCTCGACCGTCCCATCGGGGCGAAGCGACACCCGGAGCGAGCACCCGACCGGCTCATCCCGCCCGCCTTCCGGCACACCTCGACAGGACGGCAGGCGTGGGCACTCATCGTCGTGCTCGGCAATGCCGTCCACTTGTGGCGACTCGTGCTGCGCCGGCGCAGTGGCAACAAGGTGCTGATCTTCGACCGATTCAGCCCAGACACCACGGTCAAGCTCGACCTGTGGTTCCACCGCGACCGCGGCATCGACATCGGCTGGCAGCGGCGGCTGTTCACAGCCATCAGCCCCAAGCCGGACGTGGGCTATCTGGTCGACGTGTCCACCCAGGTGGCCTACGGCCGCCGCCAGGAGGAGACGTTGGAGGAGCTCGCCAACATGAGCGAGCTTTACCAGGAGCAGGTGGCACGCTTCGGGTTGCAGCCCCTCGACGGCATGCGGTCGCCGGACGACCTGTGCCGTCAGGTCGCGGTCACGGCGTGGCGGGGGCTGCGGTGAAGCCCGGCCGTTGGCACCAGCCGAGGCAGGAGCGAGCGCCCGAGGTCGACGCGCTCCTCTGCTCGGTCTCACGGGCGCTGGACGCGTCGGCACGGCCGGTCGGGCCCCTGACGGTGCAGCAGCAGCGACGCGCCGGGCGGTCGACCATCTACGTGGTTGCCTCGGCCAATCAGGCGGCGAACGGAAAACGGTGGGTGATCAAGCAGCCGCACACCGAGTGGTCCCAGGACGACGTGGACAGTCCGCTCACCGCCGAGGATGAGTTCCTCGCCCTGCGGCGCCTCGAGACCCACTTCCGCGACCTCGGGGCCTCCTTCCGCGTTCCGACCCCCGTCGCGCATCTGCCGGAGCACGACGCCTTCGTGATGGAGCACGTCTCCGGACCCACCGTCAAGCAGCTGCTGAACTACGGCAGCGTGCGGCGTCCAAAGAGACTGCTGGACGGCCTGAGCGCGGCCGGTGCGTTCCTGCGATGCGTCCACGACCTGGAGCGGCGGCCAGCTGTGGACGTCGACCTGAAGGACGAGGCACAGCAGGTCCTGGCCCTCGAGGAGGAGCTGCTCCTGCCCCTGGGGCTGTCGCTGCCGGACCGGGTCCGGCACACCCTGGTCGAGATGCCCAGCCGGACGGTGAGCTCTCCCGAGGTGTGGTTGCACGGCGACTGGGGGCCGGCCAACGTCATCCTCGCCGAGGACGGATCCGTCGTCGGTCTCGACCCGGCGCTGTCCACGGTCGGACACCGCGAGGACGACCTGGTGCGCTTCACCGTGCTGGTGGCGGGAGTGATCCGGCTCGCACCCGAGCTGGTGATCCCCCCCGTCGGGAGAGTTCGCCGCCGACTGGAGGATCGGCTGCTGCACAGCTACTACCAGGCGTCGACCCGGCCACTGCTGTTCGAGGTGAAGTACCTGAACCAGCTGGTCCGCAGATGGTGCCGGCTGCGAGAGATGGCGCAAAAGCAGCAGGGTGCGTTGCTGTCCGGAAGGCTGACCGTTGTCGGGGCGCAGATGCGGATGCTGATGTCGGACGCCGAGCGTTGCCTCGTCCGGAGCCTGGAAGGCTAGCGATGGGGTGGCGTGGTGCCGGTGGCGCGGCAGGGCGCGGATTGCTGCGGCTTCTGCTGCGGGCGACTCCGGCGCTGCATCATGCCGTGGTCGCAGGGTTTCCCTTCGACGAGGGCAACAGCGTCGAGACCGTCCGGGCGCTGGCTCGGAGGATGCCGGTCTACTGGCTCGTCGGTGACACCAGGGATCCGGTGGACTGGTTGCTGCACGACGCGGACCCGCAGCACCCGGTGCGGCGCCTGCGCAAGAATTCGGTGCATGCCTTCCTCGCCTACATCACCGCTCGCTATGCCTTCTTCACCCACGGCCTGTATGGGTCTCCCGACCCGCCGCCGCACAAGACGATAGTGAACCTCTGGCACGGAGACGGCCCGAAGCGCAGCAAGCGATACGCCGACATCCGGTCGACGTTCGTGGTCGCCGGGACACAGTTGTGGGGCAGCCAGCGGTCGGCCTACTTCGGTGTTGACGCGGATGGCGTGCTCGTGACCGGCAACCCACGGATCGACCAGTTCGCGAGACCGCCCGGTGACGACACCATGCGAGCACTCGGGCTGGACCCGCAGCGCCCGCTGGTCTTGTGGATGCCGACCTTCCGCCGCACCGACTACCAGGGCAACCGGCTGGGCAGCACGTGGGACCGCACCGATGGCCAGGAGCTGTCGCAGTCGGAATCGGAGGCCGAGCTGCTTCCACGGGTCGGACAGCTGGCTCGCCAGCTCGGCATCACCCTCGCGGTCAAGCCGCATCCGATCGACGCCGACACCTACCAGGCCACGGGCCTCTCGGTCCTGCACGGGGACGAGCTGCGCCGCGCCCACACCACGGTCTACCAGTTGCTCGGACGCACGCACGGCCTGATCACCGACTACAGCAGCGTATGGACCGACTATCTCGTGATGGACCGGCCGGTGGGCTTCCACTGCCCGGACCTCGCGGAGTACGAGGCGGACCCCGGGCTCAACGTGGACGGCTATCGCGAACTGATCCCCGGCCCACTGCTCGACACCTTCGACGACTTCGAGCGCTTCCTCCGGGAATGCCTGGAGGAGTCTGTCGAATCCAGACAGCGCCGGGCGAGGACCGCGCGGCTCATCGGCGCCGAGACTCGGCTCGGCGCCAGCGACCGTCTGCTGGACGCGATCGCGACGCAGGAGTCGGACCAGCCGGGGTCGGGTCCGCCGACGGCCAGGCCATCGAGGCGGCGGGGGCGGACGTGACGGCTCCAGACGGTGCACGACCGCGCAACGTCGCGGTGTTGCTGGCCGGGGGTGTGGGCGCCCGCATCGGGCTGGGTCTGCCGAAGCAGCTGATCAAGATCGCCGGACGCCCGATCCTGGAGCACGCGCTCGTGGCAGTGCACAACCACCCAGCAGTCGACGACGTGCTCATCGTGATGGCGCCGGGGCACCTCGACGCGGCTCGCGCGATCGTGCGTGAGGGCGGCTACGGCAAGGTGGTCGATATCCTGGAGGGGGCAGAGACCCGCAGCGGATCGACCATGCGGGCCCTGGAGCGGCTCGGCGACCGCGAGTGCAAGGTGCTCTTCCACGATGCGGTGCGACCGTTGCTGTCGGCTCGGATCATCGACGAGTGCTATCAGGCTCTCGAGCAGTACCAGGCCGTGGACGTGGCCATCCCCTCGGCCGACACCATCATCGAGGTCACTCCCGAGGGGACGATCAGCAGCATCCCGCCTCGGGCCCGTCTGCGACGCGGACAGACCCCGCAGGCGTTCCGATCCTCGGTCATCAAACAGGCCTACGCGCTGGCGTCACGCGACCCCGACTTCGTCGCGACCGACGACTGCACCGTCGTGCTGCGCTATCTGCCCGGTGTCCCGATCATCACGGTCCGCGGTGACGAGCGGAACATGAAGGTCACCGAGCCCATCGACGTCTTCCTGGCCGACAAGCTGTTCCAGCTCGCCAGCGAACCGCCGCCGAGCGAGCAGACCGATCCCGACTACCAGACCGCGCTCACCGGCAAGGTCATGGCGGTGTTCGGCGGCAGCTACGGCATCGGCGCGGAGATCGCGGGCCTGGCGCGTGATTTCGGCGCCGACGTCCACACCTTCAGCCGCTCAGGCACCAACACGCACGTCGAGCGTCGCGACGACGTCGCCGCCGCGGCCCGTCGGGTTCTCCGGGAGTCCGGTCGGATCGACTTCGTGGTCAACGCGGCCGGCGTCCTTCCCCGCGGCGCGCTCCTGGACACCTCTGAGGAGACCGTCTACACCGCCACCGAGGTCAACTACCTCGCTCCGATCTTCATCGCGCAGGAGTTCTTCACCCACCTGCGGCAAACGGGCGGGTCGATGCTGTTGTTCACGTCGAGCTCGTACACGCGCGGCCGCGGCGGGTACAGCCTGTATTCGTCGGCCAAGGCAGCCGTTGTCAACCTCACGCAGGCGTTGGCCGACGAGTGGGCGGCCGACGGCGTTCGGGTCAATTGTCTCAACCCGGAGCGCACCGCCACCCCCATGCGGAGACGGGCCTTCGGACCGGAGCCCAGGGAGTCTCTGCTCGAGGCCACGGCGGTGGCTCGGTCATCGCTCGACGTGCTGCTCGCCCCCGTCACCGGTCAGATCGTCGAGATCCGCAAGGACGATCCGTTCGCTCCGGATGTGGAGCCCGACGTGCTGGTGTCACCGCCGACCTGATGCTGGTCGGCGATCTCAGCCGCGGATGCGTCGGAGCAAGGACACGTCCGGATGCAGGGTGGCATGGGTGGAGATGCCGACGCGTCGACGCGCAGCCGCCCAGCTGAGCGCATAGGTGATCACCGCCATGGCGGCGGTGGATGCGGCTAGGCCGGTGACTCCCCAGGCCCAGGCGCACGCCACCCCCGACGCCACGCGCGGCGCCATCATGCCCCAGCTGATCCAGGCGACATCCCCCTCGTGGTGGCTCATCGAGAGAGTGATCGAGGAGGGTCCGCTGCTCGCGTTCAGCAGGTATGCGCTGGCGAGCAGCATCAGCGCGGGTATCGCGTCGTCGAAGCCCGCACCGAACACTCCGGTGAGGACGAGGCCGGGAACGATCACCATCGGGAGCCAGAGGACGCCGCTGGCGAGGGTCGCCACCGTGGCCGCCGTCCTGACCAACGGCTCCAGATGACCGTGTTCGTCCTTGGCCGTCAGCCTCGCCAGCGCGGGACCGAAGACGACCTGCATCGCCATGTACGGCACCACGAGGAAGTGACTGAGCCGGTGCGCGGCGGCGAACAACGAGGTGGCGCCGCCGGACAGGACGACTCCGGCAACCCACAGCTCCAGGGTGGAGCTCAGGAACCCGCCGGTCTGGCTCATCGAGAACTTCCAGTCCCGTTTCACGACCACGCGAAGGTCGTGCAGGGTGCGGTGGCGCCGCTCGCCCGCCGCCGGCCAGCGCCGGCGCAGGACCGAGGCGGCCCAGGTGAGGGGGATCAGGTACCCGACCGCTGTGCCGGCCAGTACGCCGGGCAACCCCCAACCGGGCATCAGCCAGGCCACCAGGACGACACATACTGCCTGCCCGAGGGCGATCAGGGACCCGCCGGAACGGCCCGTGATCAGTGTCGCCGCTCGACTGTGCCCCAGGCCGCGCAAGAAGTTCGCCGCGATCTTCTGGTACCCGGCGAAGAAGACCAGGAACCCACTCACCGCAGCGGTGGCCAGGTCGTCCGGGTCGCCGCCCCGCAGCACCCACATCACCGCTGCCGTGGCGACCGAGGCAAGCGGCAGCGGGATCAGCAGGATCGCTCGCACGCCCTGGCGCAGGGCTGCCACCGCCTCGGCACTGTCTGCCCGGGCTGCCTCCCGCAGGCCGGACCGGTGCACTCCCAGCAGGCTGAACTGTCCGACGAGGACGGTCGCCGTGAACGCCAGCACGAAGTAGCCGTAGTCGGCGACGCCCAGGGCCCGTGCAGCGGCGGCGTTGAGGACCACATTGGCCCCGATCGAGACGGCATACGAGGGGGCGAAGTAAGCCAGTGCACCCATCAGGGACAACGGCTTGGGGCGAGCGGCGGCCTGCTCGGCGTCATCCCGCCCGGGTTTGGCCGTCCGCACTCAGGCTCGCTCTCTCCTACCGCGGGCGGGCGCCCGCCGGTCCACTGGGGTCACCGTCTCGTCGCGGACCCGACTCAGAGGATAACCGGGCCTCGCTGCCCACGGTGGACTATCCCGGCGCCCGGGCAGCCGCGCCCTTGTGCGCGTCGGGGCGATACGGCACCCTCACAGCATCGATCGGTCCCACCGAGGAGGCACGATGGCCTTGCACCACTCCGAAGAGACCCATCAGCAGCTCGTCGCCCGGGTCCCCGGAGCGACGGGCAAGCAGCTTCCCGAGTGGTTCAAGTGCCTCGACGACGGTCCCAGTTTCAGTCGGTTCGACGACCGGGTGCGCTGGTTGCGGGACGAGTACGCCCTGGCGCACGGTCACGCCACGGCGATCGTGCACGAGCACGACCTGCGCCGGTCGCGCCGCCACTTCGGCTGACCCCGGCTGACCCCCGCGGGCCACCGGCGCGCGCCCGCGCCGCCGCGGTCAGTCCTGACGCAGGATGGCCAGGATCCGCAGCATCTCGATGTAGAGCCAGACGATGGTGACGGTGAGTCCGAAGGCGGCCCGCCACGACTCCCGCTCGGGCGCCCCGGCGGCGATCGCCCGCTCGACGAAGTCGAAGTCGAGGATCAGCATCAGCACGCCGAGCACCACGCCGACGACGCTGGTGATCAGGCCCAGGGTGCCGAAGCCGTTGAAGCCGAAGTCGGCGCCGAAGAACTGCAGCACGAAGTCGAGCATCGCGATGCCGACGAAGCCGAACATCGCCGCGACCACGCCGCGACGGAACTTCGGGGTCACGGTGATGTCGAGGATCTTGTAGGCCGCGAGCGTGCCGGCGAAGGCGGCGACCGTGCCGAGCACCGCACCGAGGACTACTCCGTCATAGAAGGTCTCGAACACCTTGGAGATGGCACCGACGGCAACCCCCTGGACGACCGCGTAGGCCAGCACCAGCGGCGGGCTCACCACCCGCTTGAACGAGTTGACCATGGCCAGCACGAAGCCGATCAGCGCGCCGCCGATCATCAGCCGGCTGGCGGTGGCCAGGTTCGCCTCCGCCTCCGCGGACACGCCGGCGACCTCGCCGATCATCATCCACGTGACGGCGGCCGACGCGACCAGGAGACCGAGCGTGAACGACGTCTTCTGGACGACCGAGTCGATGGTGATCCGGTCACCCCCGACACCGGTGGAGGCCGGTGCCGTGCCCGGGGTGCCCGGGGTGCCGGGCGAGCCGACCGACCAGGTGGCCGGGGACGGGGCCGCGTACCCGGCACCGGAGCCGCGGTTCGTCGTGCGCCCGTTGAACGTCTCGCTGCGGGCGAACACCGGGTTGCTGCTCTGCATCATTCCTCCATGGACGAGCCCGAAGGTCGGGGACGACGTGGTCAATCGTAGCGAGGTCACGGCCCGGAAGCCGGTCCCACCTGCTATAACGCCGGAACTGCTGTCGGCGTTCCGCCGCGGGGCCGGCTCGACGAGCGGTGCCCTCGGTGGGACTCGAACCCACACTGCGACGGTTTTAAGCCGTCTGCCTCTGCCGGTTGGGCTACGAGGGCCTCCGGGCCCGGTCCGCGCCGGGCGGCGGTCAGGCCAGCATGCCCGACCGACCGTCGGCGTGCGGGCGGACGGCGACCAGGTGGTGCAGTCCGATCCGGCCGCGCTCGAAGCCCACCGTCGCCAGCGCGAGGGACAGTCGCCACACCCGCAGCCGGCTCACGCCCAGCACCCGAGCGGCTCGGTCCGGGTCGGCGTCCAGCCGCCGCAGCCAGGCGGTCATCGTCGGGACGTAGTGCTCACGCCAGGACTCGAGCAGCCGCACCTCGAGGCCGGACTCCTCCAGGGCCCCGACCAGCACGCCCACCGGCGGCAGCAACCCTCGCGGCATGACGTAGGACGACATGAACGTCGGCCCGGGCGTGCCTGCACCCGGACGTGAGGTGAGGCCGTGCAGCACGAACCGCCCCCCCGGACGGAGCAGGTGCTGGACGTGCGTGAGGGCGGCCCACAGCTCTGCCTCGTCCAGGTGCTCCACGGACTCGATGGCGGCCACCGCGTCGTACGGACCGTCGTCGACGGCGTCGGTGTCGCCGAGGCGGACGTCGGCCCGGTCGGCGATCCCGGCCGCTGCCAGCCGGCGGCGCACCACGTCGCCCCGGTCGGCCGAGCGGACGAGCCCGACGGCTTCGACACCGCGCTCGCGGACGGCGTGCACCAGCAACGCCCCCCAGCCGCACCCCAGGTCGAGCAACCGCATGCCCGGCTGCAGGCCGAGCCGGTCGCACACGACGTCCAGCTTGCGGCGCTGCGCCCGGTCCAGCCCGGTCTCCGCGGCACCGTCCGGGTGAGCGCTGTCGTCACCCCACCGGCCGCTGGAGGACGCCAGCGTCGGTCCGAGCAGATCGTCGAGCAGGTCGAGTCCCGCCGCCGGCAGGTCGGTCGCGGCGGTCTCCCGAGCCCCCCGCGGTCCGGCGGAACCGAGCAGCCGCTCCTCCTCGGGCGGCCGGGGGGCGGGACCGACGGCGCCGAGCAGGACCGCGGTTCGCAGCACCTCGCGGCGGTCGGCCGGGTCGAGCGCCGGTTTCGCACCGATCAGGGCGCCGTACTCGGCCAGCGTGCGGAGGCCGGCGACGAGGTCGCCATCGATGTCGAGCTCGCCGGCGACGAACGCACGGGCCAGGCCGAGCTCGCCCGGCGCCCACAGCAGCCGGCGCACCGCACGGCGGTTCAGGACGCGCACGGTCGGCCCGTCGGCGCGGCCCGCGGTGGAGCCGTCCCAGCCCACCAGCCGCACCGGAGGCTCGATGCCGAACAGGTGCACGAGCAGGTCGTACAACCGGTTCGCCACGCCGCTCCGGCCGGACGGCCGGCCACCCAGGTCGCTCACCCGGTCGTTCCTATCAGTCGCGCGCCGCCTCGCCGTCAGGAACCGTCGGGGGGAGCGCCGCAAGCGCGGCGGCTCGGCGCATGACGGCGGTGAGCATCGGGGCGGTCAGCCGGCCGGTGAAGGTGTTCTGCTGGCTCGGGTGGTAGCTGCCGAGCAGCGTCAGTGCGGTGCCGTCCGGACTCTCCAGCCGCACCTCGGCGGCGTGGCCGAAGCGGGGCGCCGGTGCCGGCACCCGGCCCCCGGCGTGGCGGACCAGGCGCAGCCCCGCGTCCCACGCGAATCCGCCGAGAGCGACCAGCACCCGCAGCGTCGGCCACAGGGACGCCGCCTCGGCGTGCAGCCAGGGCGCACAGGTGTCGCGCTCTGCCGGTGAGGGCCGGTTGCCCGGCGGTGCGCAGCGCACGGCCGCGACGACCCGCGTGCCGAGCAGCGCCAGCCCGTCACCCGCCGCGACGCTGGTCGGCTGCGTCGCCAGTCCGGCGGCGTGCAGCGCGGCGTACAGCCAGTCGCCGGACCGGTCTCCGGTGAAGACCCGGCCGGTGCGGTTGGCGCCGTGCGCCGCCGGGGCCAGCCCGAGGACCAGGACGCGCGCGGCCGGATCGCCGAAGCCCGGCGCCGGCCGGCCCCAGTACGGCTGGTCCGCGAACGACCGCCGCTTGGCCCCGGCCACCTCCTCCCGCCACGACACCAGCCGCGGACAGGCCCGGCAGACCGACACCCGGGCGTCGAGCTCGGGCACGGACGCCGCCATCCGGGCCAGCCGGGCCACCTCGCCGGCGTCCGCCGCCACGGGCGTGCCCGGCCCGGCCGGATCGTCCGGCCAGCCGGTCCCCGCGGGGACCGGGCTCGGGTGCGCGTTGCCGGTCACCGGGTGCGGGAGCATCACCGGACCAGGCTCCAGGCCAGCCCGTCCACCACGTCCTGGGCGCTGGGCAGCACGTCGGCGGCGCCGCTGCGTCGCAGCACCCGGTCGAGCACCAGCGCCCCCGCACCGATGACGTCGGCGCGGCCGGGGTGCATGAACGGCAGTTCCCGCCGCCGGGCGACCGGGGCGGAGAGGAGCGCGGCGCACGCGGACCGCACGGTCCCGACGGAGAGCCGACTGCCGTGCAGGCGACCGAGGTCCGGACCGTCCAGCCCGGCCGCGTACGCGGCGACGGTCATCGCGGTGCCACCGACGGCCACCACCGCGTGGACGCCGTCGGCGGTGACGCCGAGACCGTCCAACGCCAGCTCGATGTCGGCCACCGCGCGTCGCACCTGATCGGGGGTCGGCGGGTCGGCATGCAGGTGCCGCTCGGTGAGCCGCACCGACCCGACGTCGGCGGACCCCGCCGCGACGACCTCCGGCCCGTCGCCCCGGACCAGCTCGGTGGAGCCGCCACCGACATCGACCAGGAGCAGCGCCTGCCCGGATCGCACCGAGAGGCCGCGTGCGGCGCCGGCGTAGGACAGCTCCGCCTCGTCCCGCCCGCTCAGCACGGTCGGGGCGACACCCAACCGGTCCCGCAGGCCTGCGACCAGCCTGGTGCCGTTGCTGGCGTCGCGCACCGCCGAGGTCGCCGCGACGGCGACCCGGTCCACCCCGAGGTCGGCGATCGTCGCGGCGTACTCCTCCGCCGCGTCGAGCGTCCGGGCCACCGCATCGGAGGCGAGGGCGCCGGTGCGGTCCACCCCCTGCCCGAGCCGGACGATCCGCTGCTCACGGGCGAGCGCCCGCTGTGCACCGGTGTCCGGGTCCAGGTCGGCGACCAGCAGCTTCAGCGAGTTCGTTCCGCAGTCCACGGCCGCGACCCTCACTCCGCCACCTCGCCGGGTCCGGTCGCCCTGCCTTCCGGCCCGGTCGGGACGCACCGCCCCCGGGCCCCCCAAGCGGGCAGCAGGTCCACCGTCTCGTCCCCGAGCGGGTTCACCCCACGGCCCTCGGCCAGCGTCTGACCGACGAGCACGTGCAGACACTTGACCCGGGTCGGCATCCCCCCGGCCGAGACGCCGTCGATCTCGGGCACGGCACCGAGCACCCGCCGCCGCCGCAGGTAGGCCTCGTGCGCCGCCCGATAGGCCGCCGCGAGCTCGACGTCGGTCTCCAGCCGGGCCGTCATCTCCCGCATGATCCCGCTGGCCTCCAGCGTGCTGACGGCGCCCGCGAGCCGTGGGCAGGTCAGGTAGTACAACGTCGGGAACGGTGTGCCGTCGGGCAGCCGGGGCAGGGTCTGCACCACGTCCGGCAGCCCACAGCCGCACCGGTGCGCGACGGCGTGCACGCCGCGTGCCGGTCGGCCGAGCTGCATCCGCACGGCGGCGAGGTCGGAGCGGGACGGACCGTCGGCCGCACCCGCGTCAGTCTCTCCCGGCGCGCTCACTGCTGCGCCACAAGGTGTCGTACCACGACGCATCCCGTTCCCACTCGAGCTCGACCGTCGGCTCCGGCAGCACGCCCAGCGGCTCGCCCTCGGCGGTGATCACTCGGTAGCCGATCTCCCCCGGCAGCACGTAGGCGAGCCGATCGCGGGCCTGCTGCTCGACGTAGGCGTCGTCGGCCCAGCGCCGCTTCTCCCGCTCCAGCTCGTCGACCTGCTCCTGAGTGCGGATGATCTCCGCCTCGGTGCCGGCGATCTCCTGCCGCTGGTCGAGCCAGGCGCGGAGGCTGGAGGCGTAGGAGATCACCAGCACCAGCAGCACCAGCGCGAGCACGGCCGCCCGATGCGTCAGCCGCGGCGCGGTCCCACCGGGAGTTGCCGGCATCGGTCAGGCCTCGCGCGCCGTGAGCCGGGGGAACGCGGTGGCTCCGGCGTAGCGGGCTGCGTCGTCCAGCTCTTCCTCGACGCGCAACAGCTGGTTGTACTTGGCCACCCGCTCGGACCGGGCCGGGGCGCCGGTCTTGATCTGGCCGCAGTTGGTGGCGACCGCCAGGTCCGCGATCGTGGTGTCCTCGGTCTCACCGGACCGGTGGCTCATCATGCAGCTGAAGCCACCGCGGTGGGCACGATCGACGGCGTCCAAGGTCTCCGTCAGCGTGCCGATCTGGTTCACCTTGACCAGCAGGGCGTTCGCCGAGGACTCGTCGAGGCCGCGGCCCAGCCTCGTGACGTTGGTGACGAACAGGTCGTCCCCGACGAGCTGCACCCGGTCACCGAGCGCCTCGGTGAGCGCCCGCCAGCCGGCCCAGTCCTCCTCGTCCAGCGGGTCCTCGATCGACACGATCGGGTACGCCTGCACGAGGTCGGCGTAGTAGCCGGCCAGGTCGTCGGACGACATCGAGCGCCCTTCGAACGCGTAGCCGTCGTCGGTGTGGAACTCGGTGGCGGCGACGTCCAACGCCAGCGCGATGTCGCTGCCGAGCCGCAGGCCGGTGGCCTCGACCGCGACCGCGATCAGGTCCAGTGCCTCGCGGTTCGACGACAGGTCCGGAGCGAAGCCGCCCTCGTCGCCGAGGCCGGTGGCCAGGCCGCGCTCCTTCAGCACCGACTTGAGCGCGTGGTAGACCTCGGTGCCCTGCCGCAGCGCCTCGGCGAAGGTGGGGGCCCCGATCGGCGCGATCATGAACTCCTGCACGTCGACCGCGGTGTCGGCGTGCGCGCCGCCGTTGAGGATGTTCATCATCGGCACCGGCAGCAGATGCGCGTTCGGCCCGCCGACGTAGCGGTAGAGCGGAAGCCGCGCCGACTCCGCCGCGGCCCGCGCCACCGCGAGCGACACCCCGAGCAGCGCGTTCGCGCCGAGCCCGGACTTGTCCGCGGTTCCGTCCAGATCGATCAGCGTCTGGTCGACGAGTCGCTGCTCGTCGGCGTCGTAGCCGACCAGCGCCGGTCCGATGGCGTCGTTGACGCCGCGAACCGCCGTGGCGACCCCCTTGCCGCCGTACCGGTCACCGCCGTCGCGTAGCTCGACTGCCTCGAACTTGCCGGTGGAGGCGCCCGACGGGACCCCGGCGCGGGACACGGTGCCGTCGTCGAGGGCGACCTCGACCTCCACGGTGGGGTTGCCGCGCGAGTCCAGGATCTCCCGGGCTCCGACGGCATCGATGCTGGCCACAGCGGCGGCTCCTCGTACGGGCGGGGTGCTCCGCGCGGTGCACGGACCCTGCTCAGGCTATCCAGACCGACACCACCGCACGCGGACCGGCTCGCCCTGGCGCTGCTCAGCCTTCGGCGCGCTCCTCCGCCGTCAGCGCCCGCAGCACGCAGAATTCGTTGCCGTCCGGATCGGCAAGCACCACCCAGGTCGCGTCGGCGCCCTGACCGACCGACACCCGCTCCGCTCCCAGCGCCTCGGCCCTGCGCACTTCGGCGGCCTGGTCCACCGGGCGCAGGTCCAGGTGCAGCCGATTCTTGCCGGCCTTCTCCTCCGGAACCCGCAGGAAGATGAGGTCCGGGCTGACCCCGTCCTCGGGGCTCCCGGCCGGCGGCTCCAGCACGACCTCGTCCGGGCTGTCGTACGTCCGGCGCCAGCCGAGCAACCCGGCCCAGAAAGCCGCCAGCGCGTCGGGGTCGGTGGTGTCGACGGCCAGGCACTGGATCCGGATCTGCGGTGCGGTCGAGGGTTCGGCGCTCATGGCCGCTGACTCTGGCCGCTCACGCCGGCGGTGTCGAGCCCGCCTCGGCCTCGGCGACCCGCGCCGCGAGCACGCGGGTGGCGGTCCGCAGCGCGGCCTCGGGGTCGACGCCGGCCGTCCTCGCCTCGGCCACCAGCTCCAGCAGCCTCGCCCCGAACGTGTCGTCACCCTCGAGCACCGGAGCGACCCCGAGGCCGGACCGCTCGAGCCGGGCCAGCACCTTGTCCGCCCGCGCCAGCGCCGGCATGGCGCTCGGAATGCCGTCCAGGGCGGAGCGCCGGCCCTTCTCCACCGCCTTGAGCGCCTCCCAGTTGGACTCCACGTCCGCCGCCCCGGACACGGTGACGTCGGCGAACACGTGCGGATGGCGGCGCACCAGCTTGTCGACGATGCCGCGAGCCACCTCGTCGATCCCCCACGGGTCGGTTCGGTGCTCCGCCGCGACCCTGGCGTGGAAGACGACCTGAAGCAGCAGGTCGCCGAGCTCCTCGCGCAGATGGTCGCGGTCACCGGAGTCGAGCGCCTCGAGCACCTCGTACGCCTCCTCGAGGAGGTATCGGGCCAGGCTCTGATGGGTCTGCTCGGCGTCCCAGGGGCAGCCGCCCGGTGAGCGCAGCCGGTCCATCACGGCGACCAGCTCGAGCAGCGGCCCGCCCGCCTCCGGTCGGCTGTGACGTGTCATCAGTGGCCCGGTCCGGCTCGGCGGGTTCGGCGGGTCAGCCGCAGGTCTGCGTGGCGGGGAGTTCGTCCACCGCGAGGTCGGGGTTCTTCTGGTCGCCGGCGGCGGGCACCGACAGCGACCCGCTGCCGCCGATCACCTGGCCGCCCGTCATCTCGCCGAAGCGGGGGTCGAGCTGGATGTCCGCCTCGTCGGCCATCTCCGCCAGCTGCTGCTGGCCGGCGGTGACCGCCGCCGACGGGTCGGCGGGCGCATCCTCGGCCTGCGCGCCGATCGCCTGGGTCGTCGCCTGCAGCCGACCGAACACCTCGATGTAGTCGCGCAGCGCGTCCTCGTCCTCGGCGGACAGCTCGGCGAACAGCTCGTCGTACTGGCTGAGGTCCTGGCTGTACGCGGACTCCGGCACGTCGAGGTCGAGCTCCTCGACCGCGTCCGCCGCGAGCCGCTCGTTGATCAGCGTGCCCAGCACCCGGTTCCGGTACTCCGCCATGCTGCGCACCGTCGGCTCGGCGTCCTGGAGCTCGGCGGAGACGACGTCTGCCGCGCAGAACGCCTGAGCCATCGAGTCCACCCGGTCCAGCGGGATCGCCTCACCGTCCACGGTGGCGGCGGCACCCGGCCGCACCTGGCCGCAGCCGGCCAGGGCCAGGACGGCCACCACTGCGGCGAGACCGCGGGTGCTGCGACGCATGCGTCTCCTCCTCCTGCCGCTGCCGGCTACGCCGGAGGCGGCCCGACCGGCCCCGGCCGGTCGATGACCTCGTCGATGACACCGCGGCACCACTGCAGCAGCGGCTCGTCGGTGACCAGGGTCCCGCCAACCGGCGCCGTCCGGGGGCGCGGCACCAAGATCGTACGGGTGTGCGGCTTCACCGTGCTGCGCGGGTACAGCCGCTGCAGCCGCAGCGTCGCCGACTCCGGCAGGTCGACGGGGCCGAAGCGCACGTTCGGACCGGCCGCGGTCACCTCGGTGAGCCCGGCAGCGCGGACCCGGGCTCGGAGCCGGGCCACCGACAGCAGCGTGCCGACCGGGTCCGGCGGCTCTCCGTAGCGATCCACCAGCTCGGCCCTGACCTCCTCGACCTCCGGCTCCGCGCGCACCGCCGCGAGCCGCTTGTAGACCTCGAGCCGCAGCCGCTCACTGGGCACGTAGTCGTGCGGCAGGTGCGCGTCCACCGGCAGCTCGATGCTGACGTCCGGCTCCGGCTCGTGCCCGTCGCCGCGGAACTCGGCGACGGCCTCGCCGACCAGCCGGACGTAGAGGTCGAACCCGACGTCGGCGATGTGACCGGACTGCTCACCGCCGAGCAGGTTGCCGGCGCCGCGGATCTCGAGGTCCTTCATCGCCACCGCCATGCCGCCGCCCAGCTCCGAGTGCTGCGCGATCGTCGCCAGCCGGTCGTGCGCGGTCTCGGTGAGCGGCTTGTCCGGGGGGTAGAGGAAGTAGGCGTAGGCGCGCTCGCGCCCCCGGCCCACCCGGCCGCGCAGCTGATGCAGCTGGGACAGGCCGAGCAGGTCGGCCCGCTCGACCACCAGGGTGTTGGCGTTGGACACGTCCAGGCCGGACTCGACGATGGTGGTGCAGACCAGCACGTCGAACCGCTTCTCCCAGAAGTCGATCATCACCTGCTCGAGTTGGTGCTCGCCCATCTGGCCGTGTGCGGTGGCGATGCGCGCCTCCGGCACCAGACGCTTGATCCGCTCGGCGGCCCGCTCCATCGACTGCACCCGGTTGTGGATGTAGAAGACCTGACCCTCGCGCAACAGCTCCCGGCGGACCGCCGCGGTCACCTGGCCGTCGTCGTAGCCGCCGACGAAGCTGAGGACCGGATGCCGCTCCTCCGGCGGCGTGGTGATGGTCGACATCTCCCGGATCCCGGTGATGGCCATCTCCAGCGTGCGGGGGATCGGCGTCGCCGACATCGACAGCACGTCGACCGCGGCCCGCAGGTGCTTGAGGGCCTCCTTGTGCTCGACGCCGAAGCGCTGCTCCTCGTCGACCACCACCAGCCCGAGGTTCTTGACGCGCACCTCCGGTGACAGCAGCCGGTGGGTGCCGATCACCATGTCGATGCTGCCGTCCGCCAGCCCGGCGAGCACCTGCGCGGCCTCGGCGTCGGACTGGAACCGGCTCAGAGCCCGCAGCGTCACGGGGAACTGCGCGAACCGCTCGGTGAACGTCTCGGTGTGCTGCTGCACCAACAGCGTGGTCGGCACCAGGACGGCCACCTGCCGGCCGTCCTGGACGGCCTTGAACGCGGCCCGGACGGCGATCTCGGTCTTGCCGTAGCCCACGTCACCGCAGACCAGCCGGTCCATCGGCACCGTGCGCTCCATGTCGGCCTTCACCTCGTCGATCGTCGAGGCCTGGTCCGGCGTCTCGACGTAGGGGAAGGCCTCCTCCAGCTCGCGCTGCCACGGCGTGTCCGGGGCGAAGGCGTGACCGCGGGTCGCCTGGCGAGCGGCGTACAGCTGGATCAGCTCGGCGGCGATCTGGCGCACCGCCCGGCGGGCCTTGCTCTTGCGGCGGGTCCAGTCCCCTCCGCCCAGCTTGTCCAGCGGCGGCTGCTCGCCGCCGACGTAGCGGGTCACCAGGTCGAGCTGGTCGGTCGGCACGAACAGCCGGTCACCGGGGTGGCCACGCTTCGACGGTGCGTAGCCGATGACGAGGTACTCCCGGGTGGCCCCCTGAACCGTGCGCTGCACCATCTGCTCGTAGCGGCCGACGCCGTGCTGCTCGTGGACGACGACGTCGCCGACCGCGAGCTGCAGCGGGTCGACCTGGCGGCGGCGACGACTGGGCAGCCGGCGCTGGTCGCGGCCGGTCGAGCGCTGGCCGACCAGGTCGTCGTGGGTGAGCACGACGATGCGTTGCGGGTCGCAGACCAGCCCGTGCCCGAGACAGCCGGTGACGACGTGCACCAGGCGCGGCTCCGGGTCGGGGGGCAGCTGGTCCTCCAGCCGGGCGGCAACGTCGTGCTCGGCCATCAGCTCGACCGTGCGGGTGGCTTGTCCGATCCCGGGAGTGATCACGACGACCCGGTGACCGGACCCCAGCCACCTCCGCACGTCCTCGACCGCCCGCTCGGTGTCCCCGCGGTACGTCGGCGCGGCGACCATGTCGACGCGCGTGCCCGAGACGCCGTCCGTGCCGGCACCGTCCGGGGCCTCGGAGACATCGGTTGCGGCACCGTCCAGCTCGTCCAGGCCGAACGGGGAGGTGCTCCACCAGGTCACGCCGTGACCGAGGGCACCGGCGCGTACATCGGCGAGCGACCGGTAGGCACTGGCGCCCAGGTCGACCGGCGCCTCACCACCGCTGGCGGCGGCCGCCCAGGAAGCCTGCAGGAACTCCTGGCTGGTCGCGACCAGGTCGTGCGCCCGGGCGCGGACTCGCTCCGGGTCGCACACCACGACATGCGCGGGAGCGGGGAGCAGGTCGGTCAGCAGCTCCATGTCGTCGACGAGCACCGGCGTCAGCGACTCCATCCCCTCGACGGCGTGCCCGTCGGCGAGGCGGGTGAGCATCTCGGCCAGCGACGGATGCTGCTCGGCGAGCGCGGCCGCCCGCTGCCGCACCGCGGCGGTGAGCAGCAGCTCGCGACACGGCGGCGCCCAGAGCTCGGGCACCGGCTCGAGCGAGCGTTGGTCGGCGACGGCGAAGCTGCGCAGCTCCTCGACCGTGTCACCCCAGAACTCCACCCGGACCGGGTGCTCCTCGGTCGGCGGGAACACGTCCACGATCCCGCCGCGGACCGCGAACTCGCCGCGCCGCTCGACCAGGTCGACCCGGTGGTACGCCGCGCCGGCAAGGCCCCGGACGAACCCGTCCAGGTCGACCTCGTCACCGACGCTGACGCGGACCGGCTCGAGGTCGCCGAGCCCGCGGACCTGAGGCTGCAGCACCGAACGGACCGGGGCGACGAGCACCCGGACCGGTCCGACCGGACCCGGTTCCGGCGCCGGGTGCCGGAGCCGGCGCAACACGGCGAGCCGCCGGCCGACGGTGTCCGAGCGAGGCGACAGCCGCTCGTGCGGCAGGGTCTCCCACGGCGGGTACAGGGCGACGGTCCGCGGGTCGACCAGGTCGCCCAGCCCCTCGACAAGATCCTCCGCCTCCCGCTGGGTGGCGGTGACGGCGAGCACGGTGCCGCCGACGCGGGCGGCCAACCCCGCGACCAGGAAGGGCCGCAGCGCGGGGGGGCCGGTCAGGTCGCGGACCAGCCCGTCCGCCGGGGGCGCGCTGGCCTCGGCCAGCGACCGGGCCAGCGCGGGCTCGCCGGTGACGAGAGTGGCCAGTCCGGACAGGCGCATGGCGACGCGGTCTCTCCTCGGTTCGGGCACCGGAACGAGCCCCACTCCACGAGCACGAGAGGGGCGCCGTCCCAATGTACGGGGCGGTCGCCCAGCCGTTCGCGGGCCGGCTACGCGCCCGGCGCGAGCAGCACGGTCAGCATCATCGCCGCGCTGCTCGCCGAGCTGGCCGTGGCGGTCAGGCTCCCGGCCGTCCCGGCCGGCGCCGGTGCGACCACGTCGGCTGCGACGGCGGACGTGTGCCCGGTGCCCGTCCCGAACGACTGCGTGCGCCGGATCACCTCGGCCGGCAGGGCCCAGCTCGCCGTCGTACCCGACCGGTCCGCCCAGTAGGACGCCACACCGGCGCCGGTCGATCCCAGCGCGATCGACGGAGTGGTGTGGGCGGCACGGCGAACGGTCTCACCGGCCATCGCCCAGGCTCCGATCGGACCGGACGGAGCGGTCCCGTCGTATGCCAGCACGGTGGCCGTCGCCGTGGCCGCCAGACTGAGCGTCAGCGGCACCGTGCTGCCGGCGCTGCCGGCGGTCGCGACCCGCTGCAGGACGAAGGTCTCGATCCCGGTCCCCGGGGTGGCCTGCGTGTCGACCAGCTGCCACCCGGCGGGGACCGCGAGGTCCCGGCTGGGGTTGTTCGTGCTGAGGACCGCGATCAGGCCGTCCCCGGCACGTACCGCGGCGGGGATCGTGACGGTGTGCTGCCGGGCCTTCCCGGTCGTCGAGACCGCCGCCCGGAACGTCACCCCGGCCTGATCTCCGGTCGTCACGTAGGCGCGCCGCTGGTCGGTCTGCCCGTCGGTGTCGGTGACGGTCAGCGTGACCGGATGCACCCCCGGCTCGCTGAAGGTGTGGCTGGGCGTTGCGCCGGTGTCGGACCCGCCGGAGCCGAAGTCCCAGGCGTAGCTCAGCGGTCCCTCGCGGTCGGTGGACGCGGAACCGTCGAAGTCACAGGTCCCGCCCGTGCACGTGGCGTCCCAGGACGCGTGCGGCACCGCCCCCTGGATGGCGAAGGTCCGCACCACCTCGCCCGGCGTGCACCCCGCCGTCGCGCCGGAGCCGTGCGGTCCGCAGACGACCGACAAGGTGAGGGAGTCCGGGCTGACGTCCACCGCCGCATAGCCGTTGTGGCGCAGCACGAACTGCGAGGCCGCGAGCGGGGTCGGCACCTTGTCGAGCCCTTCACCGCCCGCACCGGCCGTGACGTGGGTGACGCCGTGCTGCGGCAGGAAGACCTCATTGGTGTGCACGTGCCCGACCAGGTGCAGGACGTACTTCGGGAACTCGTCACCGAGCGCGTCGATCGCCGTGGTGTAGGCCGGGGTGGTCCGACCGGCGCTCGAGTAGGACGGCCGGTGGGACGCCGTCACGACGTACCGGATCCCAGGGTCCAGCTCGGCCGACGCCATGATCGCCCTGGCCTGCTGCTGCCACTCCTCGACCGCACCGGTGAACGGCTCCGGCCCGATCACGTAGCGCACCGGGCCGGCGTCGAACCAGTACCAGTCCTCGCCCTGGCAGGGGTTGACCCCGCCCTGGAGCGGGCAGCCGGGCGGTGAGTCGGTGTCCGGCTGGTTGGAGGACAGCGTCTGGGGGTTGGGGAGGAGGAACCGGCCCTTGTAGTTGGCCAGGTTGTCGTTCACCGCACACGGCTGGGAGAAGCGGGTGACCTTGCCGTACTCGTGGTTGCCCCACACCGGCATGTAGGCGGTGTCGAAGCTCCACGCCTGCGCGTCGATGAAATGCTGGTCGACCGCTGCCTGGCAGTGGTAGTTGGCGTAGGTGAGGTCACCCAGGGCGAGCACGAAGGCCGCCTGCTCGGAGCCGATCTGCTGCATCAGCTCGCCGACCGGCGGGTTGGTCACGGACTCGCTGATGTCACCGACGGCCACGAACCGGTAGCTGTCCCCCGGGCCGGTGGCGAAGGTGTGGTCCGGCCCGCCGCCGATGGAGTAGTGGTAGACGGTGTCCTCGGCGAGTCCGGTGATCTCGACCTCACGGAACGGCCCGGCCGAGGACCAGGGCATCGGGCTCGGTGCGCCCGCGGTCGCCGTCGAGCCGTAGTCCGCGGTCAGGCCGTAGCGGACGTCGGTCGCCGCACCGCGCCAGTCCAGCGCGACCGAGGTCGGCCCGGTGTAGGTCCAGTGCACCTCGTCCACCACCTCCTCGCCGAGCGTGGCGGGCCCGGAGCTGGAGCCGGCGGACGGCTGGGCGAAGCTGCCGGGCTGGCCGAGCAGGGCTGCACCGAGGGCGACCGCCAGCACCAGAGCCACCGTCCCGGCGCGAGCGGGGGCGGACCCGGGTGCAGCGGACATGCGGGTGACCTCCAGAAGGGGGAACCGTCCCGTGAAGACTAGGTGCCGATGTCCGTTTCGTCCGGGAAACGGCTCCGGTCGGGACCACAGCGGCAGGTGGGTGGCGAGGGACGGGTGAGACGGGCCGCAGCTCAGCCGGTGGTCGTCCGGACGTAGTCGACGATCGCCTCGGCCAGCTCGGGGCGGCAGACGACGAGGTCCGGCAGCAGCGGGTCCGGCCGGTTGTAGACCAGCGCGCTGCCGTCCACTCGGCTGGTGTGCAGACCGGCGGCACGGGCCACCGCGACCGGGGCCGCCGAGTCCCACTCGTACTGACCACCGGCGTGGACGTAGGCGTCGGTGACATCTCGCACGACCGAGATGACCTTGGCCCCGGCGGATCCCATCGGGACCAGGTCGGCGCCCAGGTGCTCGGCCAGCCCCTCGACGAAGGCGGGGGGTCGGGTGCGGCTGACGGCGATTCGCGGCCGCAGCGCCGTCCGGGGTGGGACCGGCGCCGGGTGCCCGGTGTCGAACGTGCTGGACAGCCCCGGCTGCGCGACCGCCCCGGCCACCAGGTCGCCTCCGCTGCCGTCGGCGGCCCACAGGGCCACGTGCACCGCCCAGTCGTCCCGCGGTGGCTCGGAGAACTCGCGGGTCCCGTCCAGCGGGTCGACGATCCAGACCCGGGAGGCCGTCAGCCGGGCGTCGTCGTCGAGGCCCTCCTCGGACAGCACAGCGTCGCCTGGACGATGCTCGGCCAGCAGGTGCATCAGCAGCTCGTGGCTGATCCGGTCGCCGGCGTCCTTGAGCTCGCGTCCCTGGAGCCCCTCCGTACGCACCTGCTCGAGCCGCGCCCCGGCGACCGTGGCGAGCCACGCCGCCAGCGCGTGGTCGTCGGTCGGGGCGTCGGCCGGTGGCTCCGGGACGGGCGCGGCGGGGGTCTGCGTCATGTGCCGTAGGCTCCCCCAGGCCGCAGTCGTGGCGCAAACCGGTCCCGGTGGATGCGGTTCGTCGGTTCGTCCACCCGTCATTGGGTATCCTGCACGATGCCGGGCCTGTCCGCGGGCGCCCCGACCGGACGATCGCGAACAGTGACATGGAGGGTCCGTGGCAGACGAGTCGATCCAGTTGCGCGACCAGGTCGGGGTCCTTCGCCGACGCTGGCGGGTGCTGGCGGTGACAGTCGCGCTGGCTCTTACAGCGGGGGCGCTGTTGGTGGCGCTGCTGCCGAAGACCTACGTCGCGACCACTGAGCTGCGGCTGCTGGACGACCCGCTGACCTCCGACGCCCTCACCGAGGAGGAGGTCGCGACCGAGGCCCGCGCGGTCACCTCCTACGACGCCGTGGCCCGCGCGGTCGCGACCCTCGGACTGCAGGAGTCCCCGGAGGAGCTGTTGGACAGCGTGGCCGTGGCGCCGGACGAGACGGGAGCGGCGGTGCTGAGCATCGCGGTGACCCGCGGCTCGCCGGGCGAGGCGGCCGACATCGCCAACACCCTCGCGAACACCTATCTGGACGCCACCGGGGAACGCGCGCTGGACCGGCTGACCGAGCTCGAGACCCGCATCGACGAGCTCAACGCCACCATCGTGCGGCTGGACGGGGAGATGCAGGACGCCGGGAGCCCGCAGGCCTTCACCGAGCTGCAGTTCGAGCGCCGCCGGGCCCGGGCGGAGCGCGCGCTGCTCGCGAATGCACGCTCGTCCATCGTGCTCAACCAGGGCATCGAGTCGCAGACCGGCGAGGTGGTCGCGCCGGCTTTCGCGCCGTCGACGGCCGCGTCTCCCAAGCCGGTCCGGACGCTCGGCCTGGCCCTGGCGGTGGGCCTGATGCTCGGTGCCGGCTTCGCCTACCTGCGGGAGTACTTCGACGACGTCGTCCGCTACGAGGGGAACCTGACCAAGACCCTCAGCGGTCTGGCGGTGCTCGGTCGAATCCCGCACCTGCGCCGCCGGGACCGGCGGGAGCCCACCACGCTGACGGCCCCCGGGACGCCGGCCAGCGAGTCCTACCGCGCGCTCGCGGCGAATGTCCGCCATCTGCTGAGCATCCGGACGCCCGCGTCGCCACTGCCGGGTGCGAACGGGCACGAGCAGCGACCCGGCCAGATCCTGGTGGTGTCGTCGGCGTCCACCGCCGAGGGGCGCACGGCCACCGCCATCAACCTCGCGGTCGTCGCCGCCCGGTCGGGCATCCGGACGATCCTGATCGACGCCGAACTGCGCGAGCCGCACGTCGGAGCTCTGCTCGAGCTGCCCTCCGGCCCCGGCCTCGCCGACGTGCTGGCCGGCACGGCGCCGGCGAAGGACGCGCTGGTCAACGGGCGGGTCGACAACCTCGCGGTGATGCCCGCAGGGGACGCCTCAGCGAACCCCGCCGAGCTGCTCTCCTCGCCGCGTCTCGCCCGGCTGCTGACCAACGTGGCAGAGCGCGCCGATCTCGTCGTCGTGGACAGCCCGCCGGTGCTCGCCGCCGCGGACACCCTGGAGATGGCCCGCCGAGCCGACATGACGGTGCTGGCGGTCCGCGAGGACGTGTCGCGGTGCCGGAACGTGACCGAAGCCGTGGACCGGCTGCGCCAGGTCGGTGCCACGGTTGCCGGCGTCGTGCTCATTGACGTGAATCGCCATCGACGCTCCACCAGCCGGGCTAGCCTGTAACCGGACCGTGGTCGCGCCAGGGAGGCCCTGACCGCGGGGGGGCGGGACGCCTCCGGGAGCGGCTGAATGGTGGAGCGGACGGACGACCTGCGGGGGGTTGAGCTGTCCCCGGGACTGCTGCGCGCACGGGAGGCGGTCCCCGGCCAGGCCCGCCGGCTGCTGAAGTCCGGTGCTCGTCACTACGGCGGCCTCACCGCCGGCCATCGGCCACCGCCCGACTTCCTGATCATCGGGGCGAAGAAGGCCGGCACCTCGTCGCTGATGAACTGGCTGCTCCGGCACCCGGCGGTCGAGCGGATGTTCCCGGCGGCGGAGCGGGTCAAGAGCCCGCACTACTTCGACATCAACTACTGGCGCGGGCCGCAATGGTACCGCTCGCACTTTCCGACCGCGGCGGCTCGGCGCCGGCACGGATCCCGGGTCGGCGCTGCGACGGTCGTCGGGGAGGCGAGTCCTTACTACCTGTTCCACCCTGCCGCCGCGGAGCGGGCCGCCGGGCTGCTGCCGGACGTCCGGGTGATCGCGCTGTTGCGGGAGCCGGTGTCTCGGGCCTATTCGAACTACTGGGACCGGCGGGCGTTCGGGACCGAGGACCTGCCCACCTTCGAGCAGGCCATCGACGCCGAGCCGGCTCGGCTGGCCACCGTCGACCAGGACCGGCTGCTGACCGACCCGCGGTACTACTCGGTTCATCACGATCATCACAGCTACGTCGCCCGCGGCGGCTACGCCGAGCAGCTGCGCCGGTGGACCGACCATGTGCCCCCCGAGCGGATGCTCGTCCTGCGCGCCGAGTCGCTGTTCACCGACCCGGTGGCGACCTTCGCCCAGGTGCAGCGCTTCCTCCAGATCCCCGTGCAGGATCGGCTGGCCCTGTCGCCGTTCAACGCGCGCAAGCGGCCGCCGATGGACCCGGACACCCGGGCCCGGCTGACCGAGCACTACCGGCCGCTGAACGCCGAGCTCTACGACCTGCTCGGCTGCGACCTCGGCTGGGACGCGGCGCAGCACCGCGTCTGACAGCCGGGCCGAGCGGCCCGCCCGCCCGTCGGCTGGATGCCGGGTATCGGCATCCCCCGTCCGGTGGGGACTCCCCGCCGTTCGGGCGGAGGCACCTGGTCGTCCGCCTCTAATCACAGTGAGTAGTTGATCCGTCGCTCTAGGTCACAATGCAATGGGCTCCTCGAACCCGCCCGCTCGTCCCCGTGCCCCGCACGGCCCCGAGGAGATCCCCATGAAGCGTCGACACTTCCTCTCAGCGATGGGAGCCGGAGCCGCGGCCACCGTCCTGCCCGCCGGCTCCGCCGCCGCCCTGTCCGGTCAGTCGGTCACGAAGGCGTCGCTCCAGCCGCGGATGGCCGACGCGGTGTGCCGAAACTACATGGTCAACACCAAGATCTTCTACGCCACCCAGGTCTACCAGCACACCGACGCGGTCATCGACCTGCTCACCGAGCTCGGTGCCCGCAGCGTGCGGGAGCGGGTCACCACCGGTACCTCCCTGGGCACTCGGGCACAGCTGTACGCGATGCCACGGCTGGCCGCCCAGGGTGTCAAGTGGCACGCGACCGTCGGCAACCTGGAGGACTGGCGGAACGCCACCGCGGTCAACAAGGAGGCCATGCAGTTCCTCGCCTCCCGCTACGCGCCGCTGGTCGACGGTGACCTCACCCAGCTGATGCACTCCTTCGGCGGCTGCAACGAGATCGACGGTCCCGGGCGGGACGGGAAACGCGACCCGGAGTGGGCCGCGCACGCTCGGATGATGCAGCGCGCGCTGTGGGAGCAGTCCAAGGCCATCGCCGCCACCCGGGACGTCCCGGTCGCCGGTCCGTCCACCCGGACCGACTTCGACTACCGCAAGGCCGCTCAGCTCGGTGACCTCAGCCAGTTCTCGGAGCTGGGCAACGGCCACCTCTACAACAAGGGCAAGAGCCCGACCGGCGAGATCGACGAACACCTGCAGATCCTCCAGCCGGTGTTCCCGGGCATCAACCGCTACATCATGACCGAGACCGGGTACAACAACTCACCACAGACGAACCAGGGCCGGACCGTCCCGGAGTTCGCCTCCGCGATCTACGCCGTCCGCGGCATCTGCGACTTCTTCAAGCGCAACACGATCTACGGCCGGTTCGAGCTGCTCGACGACCCGAACAAGATCGACTACACCAACCAGAACACGATCAACCAGACCGCCATCCGCGACGCGCACTTCGGCCTGGTCGCGATGACCAAGGACACCGTGGCCGCGTCCACACCGGACACCTGGCGGAAGAAGCCCGAGTTCTACGCCACCAAGAACCTGCTGCGGCTGCTCGCCGACCCGGGGCCGGACTTCACCCCGGAGGCCTACCAGGTCGACCTGGTCGGGGGCAGCCCCGACCTGCACCACCTGCTGCTGCAGAAGCGCAACGGCAAGCACTACCTGGTGCTGTGGCGCGACGTCGACGTGTGCACGATCTACCCGGACGGCAACCCGATCGAGGTGGCCAAGACCCAGGTCACGGTCAAGATCGGCACCCGGCGCCCGATCGCGGTCTACGCCCCCAACCGTCAGACTCAGGCGATGCGCACCGCCTCGCCCCGCTCAGAGTTCACGATCAGCCTGCGCGGGGACCTCAAGGTCGTCGAGATCGGCTGAGCCCCCGGCCGTCGCCACGGTCGGGCCACCTAGGATCGACGACTGGTCCGCACCCCGCCGCCGGGCCGCGCCCGGTGAGGAGATCGATGAGCATCATGCGCTCGGGGAGTCGACGCGTAGACCTCGACTCGGCGGACGCACGCCTGCACGCGTACGTGCAGCGGGTGTGGCTACCCGACGACCGCACGGACTCGCCGGTCGCGGTGACGCTGGAGTCGGCTCCAGCGGGTCACGTGATCGCCGAGCAGTACGCAGTGCTGCCCCACCCGAGGGCGCCGCGCTTCCTCGTGCCGCTGGAGTCGCGCGCAGTCGCGGCGGCGTCGTTTCGGGGCTACAGCGCCAGCCGGGCGCGGGTCTCGCGGCTGCTGCGGAACACCGTGGGGACCGGCTTCGCCACCGGCATCGCGCAGCGGATGCTGCGGCACCGACTGGTGGTCAGCGTCGACCGTCGCTTCCCGCGGGACCGCTGGGCCGACGTCCTGGTCCTGCAGCACCTGGCCGAGGTGCTGGGCCGGCCCGGAATCCGGGCGCTGGTGGCCGTCCGTCGGATCAACCCGAGCGCGAAGCCCACCCTCCAGCTGTTCGATCAGGACGGCATGCCGGCCGGGTACGCGAAGCTGGGACCCACCGAGCCGACCAGGCGG
The DNA here is from genome assembly GCA_963695375.1 of uncultured Actinomycetota bacterium. Lineage (GTDB taxonomy): Bacteria > Actinomycetota > Actinomycetes > Propionibacteriales > Nocardioidaceae > JACCVL01. Next base: position 427,743 of record OY968767.1, read on the forward strand.
CTGGTCCGGACCGAGGCTGCTGCGATGGCGGCGCTGCGCGGTCGGCTGGACCGGGTGATCGTCCCGGAGCTGCTGGCGAGCGGCGACTGGGGCGAGACCGCGTACGCGGTCGGGGCACCGCTGCCGAGCGCGATCCGGCGCTGGCACGAGGGTCCGGACGCGACCGCGTCCGCGCTCGCCGAGGTGGCTCGGTCGACGGAGACCAGCAGCGGCCCGCTGGCCGGTTCGTCGTTCGCCGCCCGGCTGCGCAGCGATCTGGCCGCCGTGCCCGCCGGTGACGACGTGGCTCCGGTCCTCGCGGCGTGGTTGGCGCGGCTGGAGCGCGACCCCGCGCCGATGGAGTACGGCCGGATGCACGGTGACTGGATCGCGAACAACCTCGGTCGACTGGGAGACCGGGTCGCCGTCTGGGACTGGGAGCACAGCGTGGACGACGCTCCGGTGGGCTTCGACCTGCTGCACTGGCGGTTCCACCGCGCACTGGACCGCGACGGCCTGCCCGCCGCTGTGCGGGCCGTCGACGCCGCCACCGGCAGCCTCGGGCTGCTCGACGTCCCCGAGGGGTCCCGGCGGCTGGTCGCCTCGACCTACCTGCTGGACATGTTCATCCGCTGGACCCGGCTGGCCGTGGGCAACGGCGCCTGGAACCCGAAGTGGTACCCGGGCCTGCTGCTCGTCGCTCGGGAACGGGACCGCGAGCGCTGACCGCGATCAGGCGAAGTCCGCGATCGCGTCGGCATAGATCCGCTCGATCCGCGGCAGGTCGACCGTCGGCGAGTAGCGCTTCTCGTACGACGCGCGCGCCCGCGCCCGCCGGTCCTCCCATTGACCGGGATCTGCTGCCACCGAGTTCAACACCGCCGCCAGCGCGTCCGCGCTGCCCGGCTCGAAGGCGACGCCGGAGTCGTCCTCGCGCACCCAGGCGCTGATGTTCTCCAGGTCCGAGATGACGACCGGCGTGCCGACGGCGAGGCTGCGCAGCGTCACCAGCGGGCCACCACCCTCGTACCACTCCGACGGCACGAGGACCGCCCGAGCACGACCCATCAGCTCGAAGACGTCCGCCTCGTCGATCCAGCCCTCGAACGACACCGACGGGTCCTGCCGCGCCCGTTCCTCGACCAGCCCGCGCTCCGGACCGTCGCCGACGATGCGCAGCCGGAGATCGCCGTGATCGCACCGCTGCCAGGCGTCAAGCATCGTCCGCACGCCCTTGATGTCCATCACCCGGCCGGCGAACGCGACGTACGGTTCGGAGGTCCTGTCACCGGTGGCCACCCCCGGGTCGGGCACCGAGTTCGGCTTGACGACGACCCTGTCCGCGGGGATGCCGTCGCGGATCAGCAGCCCGCGGGAGAAGTCGGTCAGCGCGAGGTAGCGGGTCACCGAGCGCTCGAGCGTGCCGATGCCCCGGTGCAGCACCAGCCCGGCCGTCAGCGCCGCGCTGGCCCCGAGGCTGTCGTGGTAGCAGCGGTGCCGCACACCGGACAGCTTCAGCCGGCTTCCGACACAGTCCTCGCAGAGGTGGCCGTCCCGATGGCAGATCGCCGCGATGCACGTGTAGCGGTAGCTGTGCAGCGTCGTGACGGCCGGGACCCCCCGCTTGTGCGCGGTCCGGAAGACCGCCGGCGACATCAACGGGAACGGCGTGTGCACGTGCACGATGTCGGGCCGGAACTGGCCGATCAGCCGGTCCACGTCCTTGCAGGCCTCGACGTTCCACACCGCTTTCAGCCCGGCGCGGACCGGGCCCAGCCCGAGCTCCTCGGTCGCCGGCAGGGTGTACTGCCGCACCTCGTGCCCGGCGTCGGCCAGCAGACCCGCCTCGTGGGCGAGCACCTCCATCGCCCCCCCGAGGCTCTGGTGATGGTTGTGCAGCTGCAGGACCCGCATCGAGCTCCCCAGGATGTGAACGGACACGTGGCGCCGGCGGCGGCCGGGGTGCCGCCCAGTATGCGGGCCGCAACCACCCGAGGGGGAAAGCGGCCCCCACGCCGCGCCGCCTGAACTACCGTGGCCGGAGCGGGCAGGTCACGAAAGGGGAGGATCCGGTGGCTGACACCTCCCGGCGCGCGTTCCTCGCGCTCGGGCTGGGGGCCGCCGCGGCGATCGGGGCGGCCGCCCCCGAGCGCCTGCCCGACCCCCGGCCCTACCTGCGCTGGCTCGACGGGCTGTCGCTGCCGGTGATGCCCGCCCGCCCGGCGGACGCAGTTCTCGACGCATACGCGGTCAACACCAAGCTGTTCTACGCCTCCCAGGTCTACGGCCACACCGAAGCCGTGGTGGACCTGCTGACCGAGCTCGGGGTGCGCACCGTGCGCGAACGGGTGACCACGGGCACCTCGCCGGGCGCGCTGGCCCAGCGTGCGGCCATGCCACAGCTGGCCGAGCGGGGCATCCGCTGGCACGCCACGGTGGCCGAGCTGGACGACTGGTTCCGGGCCGAGGCCGCCACCCGGGCGGCGCTGGCGGTGCTGACCGGCTATCACGCCCGTGCCGTCGGCGGCGACCTGTCGGTGCTGCTGCACTCGCTGGGCGGCTGCAACGAGATCGACGGACCCGTCGTGGACGGCCAGGTCGACCCGGAGTGGCCGGAGCACGCCCGACTGATGCAGACCGAGCTCTGGCAGCAGGTGCAGGCGAATCCCCTCACGGCGGGGATTCCCGTCACCGGGCCGTCGACCCGCACCGACGTGACATTGGAGCGAGCCGCGATGCTCGGCGATCTGTCCGCCGTCAGCGACTGGGGGAACGCGCACCTGTACAACCGGGGTGGTAGCCCGACTCGCTACGTCGACCGGCAGCGAGAGATCCTCGCCCCGGTCTTCCCCGGGGCTCGCCGGTGGTTCTTCACCGAGACCGGCTACAACAACGCACCCGAGGACGACAGCGGCCGCACCGTCCGGGAGAGCGCTGCCGCGACGTACGCGGTCCGGGCGATCTGCGACTACTTCGTGCGGGACTGCATCTGGGGTCGGTTCGAGCTGCTGGACGACCCGGACCCGATCGACTACACGAGTCAGGAGTCGATCAACCGGACCGCAGACCGACAGGCACACTTCGGCCTGGTGGCGATGACCGAGCCGACGGTCGCGGCCGCGACGCCGGACACCTGGCGGAGGAAGCCCGAGTTCGTCACCACCCAACGCTTCCTGCGCCTGCTGGCCGACCCGGGTCCGACGTTCCGGCCGGATCCACTGCCCCTGTGGGTCACCGGCGGGGACTCGGACCTGCAGCAGGCACTCGTCCAGAAGCGCGACGGACGGCACTACTTGCTGCTCTGGCGAGACGTCGACGTCGCGACCACGTTCCCCGACGCCCGGGCGATCCCGGTCCCGGCAACCCGGGTCTCGCTGCATCTGTCCACCTCGCGCCCGGTGGCGGTCTATTCGCCCCGGCGCCAGGCCGAACCGGTCGACGTGCAGCCCCCCGGGCAGGCGGTGCGGGTGGACGTCGGCGGTGACCTGATGGTGGTCGAGATCGGCTGAACGGTCGGACTTCCGCCACCGCCAAGGGAGCGTCCGCGCCGCCGCACTAAGATCTCCCCGCTGGACGCAGGGGCGTCCGGCCACGCCGACCCGGTCCGAGGAGGAGCTTCCGCCGATGGCTGCAGCGTCATCCGGTCCGGACCTGGTGATCGCCGGTGCGGCCCGCAGCGGCACGTCCTACCTGGCCGCACAGTTCGCCACCCACCCCGAGATCGACCCCGGGCAGGTGAAAGAACCGAACTACTACAGTCGCCGGTTCGACCGCGGTCCGGAGTGGTACGAGGGGCTGTACGAGCCGCGCCGGCCCGGACTGCTGCGGCTGGACGCGAGCACGTCCTACACCTCGCCGCGCTACCCGGAGGCGCTGGACCGGCTGATCGCTGCCTCCCCTCGAGCGGTCATGGTCTACTCGGTTCGGCATCCGATCGAGCGAGCCGTCTCGCACTACCTGCTCCGCCATCACTACTTCCACATCGAGCCCGGGGTCACGTTCGGCGCCGCCCTGGCCGGCAGCGACTACTACTACGAGGGCAGCGACTACTCGCACTGGCTGGGCCGGCTCACCGCCGGCTTCGGCGAGCAGCACGTCCTGCTCGTGCCGTTCGAGCTGGTGACCGCTCGCCCGGAGGAGGCTTCGGCCGCGATCTGTCGACTGCTGGGTGTGGCCCCGCCGCGGCCGGCTCCCGAGCGGGCCGAGCGGCATCGCAACTCCGTGGTGGTCTACCGGCACGAGCTGACCCGCCGGGCGGCTCGACGGCTGCGGCAGAGCCGCGCCTATCCGAAGCTGCGGTCCGCACTCGGTCCCAGCCGGCTGCGCCGGACGCGACAGGTGTTCACCCGTCGACCCGAGCTGCCGAGCACCGAGCAGGCACTCGCCTCCTGCACCCCCCAGCAGCACGAACGGCTGCGGCAGGTCCACGAGCGGGCCGCCGGCGCCGTGCACGGCTACTTGGTCGCACAGGATCAGCGCCTGGGGCTCGCCTGGGCCAAGCTGTCCTTTGCCGCCGAGCAGGACTGACCCGGGCCGGCGGGCCGCGGCCGCAACGAGACGACGCCCCCCAGACGGAGGTCAGCGATGACGCAGCATCAACAGCGGGCCGTGGACCCGGCACGGGACAGCGATCTGCCCCTGTTCGGCGCCGTCCGCCGCGCGCTGCGGGCAGCCGTCCCGCGGAACACCAAGTTCAAGGCGTACTTCTGGGTCCTCGACACGCCGGTGCTGTCCGAGCTGTACGTGCGCGGGCGCGGCCGGCTGCGACACCGCCGGGTCCGGCCGGACACCAGGCTGGTCCTCGAGGCCTTCCCGTCCTCGGGCAGCAGCTACTGCCTGCAGGCGCTGCTGCTGTGCAACCCCGACCTTCACCCCAATCAGATCTGCAGCCACACCCACTCCCCGCGGGTGGTGAAGCGGGGGATCCGGTCAGGGATGCCCTGCATCGTCGTCGCCCGGCATCCTCGGGACGCGGTGTCCTCGATGGTGCAGCGGTTCGCGGGTGTGCACCTGGACAGCGCCTTCGACTACTACGCGCACTACTACGGCAGCCTGGTGCCGCTCCGCCATGCCCTCGTCGTCGCCCCCTTCGACGAGGTGGTGTCCGACTTCTCCGCGATCATCGAACGGTGCAACGAGCGCTTCGGGACCGACCTGGTGACGCCCGCGGTCGCCGGTGTCTCCAACCAGGACGTCTGGGACGAGATCGAGAACCGGCAGCGCCGCCGCTACGGGGGCAAGCTGCGCGAGGCGACCATCTCCCGGCCCACCGCCAGCCGGAAGAAGCCGGACGAGGTGCTGCGGGACCTGACCGACGCGCAGAGCCAGGCGATGGACCGCGCGGTCGCCGCCTACGAGGCGTTCGTGGCGGGGACGTCCGCACACCGAGCCCCGAGGCCGGAGTGACGCCGGCGGTCAGCCCGACGTCTGCCGCACCAGCCGCAGGCTGGGCCGAACGGTCGGATGGGTCCACAGCCCCATCCGGCGGCGGGTCTGTATCCACAGCGCCAGGTAGAGCCCGGTCGTGACGATCGCCGCGCTGGCGCCGAGGCCGACGGCGCCGTAGGCGAGGCCGGCGGCGGTGCCGAGCGCGATCCGCGAGCCGACCGCCACCCACTGCGTGGTGGCGACCACGCTCTCGTGCCGGGACATCGTCAGGGCGGTGCCGCTCATCCCCGTGACGACGTGCACGAAGCTGCCGACGGTGAGCAGGACCAGGACGGTGGCACCGCCGGCGAATCCGTCGCCGTAGACCACATCCAGGACCCGGCCGGGCACGACGAGGAGCGGGACCCAGATCACCGTCGTGGTGACCATGGCCAGCGTGGCGCCGGTGCGGAGCAGCCGCTCCAGCCGGATCCCGTCGTCGTCCACCAGGCGGGACACCACCGGCGAGAACACGACGCCGAGCGAGACCAGCGGGATCACCAGCAGCACCGACAGCCGCTGGGCGGCGCTGAACAACGAGAGTCCCTGCGCGGTGAGCACCAGGGCGGCCAGCCAGATCTCGACGGTGCTGTTGAGGAAGCCGCCGAGCAGGTTGCTGGCGAACCGCCAGTACTTGCGGACCACCGTCACCAGGTCACGGAGGACGGGGCCTCGGCCGGGGACGTGCCCCCAGATGCCCGCGACACGTCGCCACGCGATCAGCACCGGGATCGCGAAGCCGAGGCTGAGCGCCCCCAGCGCGCCGGCCAGCCCCCACTCCGGACGTAGCAGCCACACCGCCCCGACCAGCACGCCCTGGAAGGCGGAGGCCAGCGCGCCGCCGGAGCGACCCTCCAGCAGACTGGCGAAGCGGACGTGGCCGAACCCGCGCAGGTAGTTGGCCCACAGCTTCTGTTGGCCGCCGAGGAAGACCAGCACGCCCATGCCGATGCCGATCGACCACCGGGTCGCGGGTTCGTCGGTGTCGACGAGCGCCGCGGTCACCGCTGCCGTCACCACTGCGGTGGCCGGCAGCACGGTCAGCGACACGGCACGGACACCGCGGCGCAGGTCGCTGAGACCCGCGTCGTCCCCGGGCTGCAGTCGGGCCGCCTCTCGCAGGCCGCCCCGGTGCACACCGATCAGACCGAGCTGTCCGAGCAGCGTCGACACCGTCACGGCGAGCACGAAGTAGCCGAAGGTGTCGCCGAGCAGTCGGGCGGCGAAGGCGTTGACGGCCAGGTAGCCCAAGATTGCGGCGCCGTACGAGACGCCGAACCAGACGATCGCACCACCGAGCGAGAGGCGCTGTCGGCGGCCCTCAGACACCCGCTGCCGCCCTCTGCGCCGGTGGGGCAGCAGTCACCGTGCCCGCGTCCCGCCGCCGCCAGTAGGCCAGCACGCCCGCCGTGAACGCCAGCGCCACCCACTCGTTGGGGGGGATCAGTCCCCCACCGGACGTGCCCAGCCGGACCAGCGGGAGGGCGAGCAGGGCGACGACGGGCACCATCCAGGGCGGCTCACGGTGCAACCGGGCCGCCAGGAGCAGGAAGACGCCCATCAGCATCGTGACGATGATCGCTGCCGGGAGCGCGGCGAGGATGCCGTTGCGGAGCATGGTGTCGAAGACGAAGTTGTGCGTGCTGGCGTTGGCCGTGTCGTAGCCGCCGACGAGCCAGTGGTCGCCGAGGGCGGCGAAGGCGTCGGTGTAGTTGCTCGCCCGCGCCTCGTAGCCGGTGGTGTCGGTGGCGAACCGGTTGAAGATCACCGCGCCGAGGCCGGACAGCACCAGGCCGGCGACGCCGACCACCGCCGCCATCATCAGCGCGATCTGCCGGGTGGAGAGTTCGCCGCGGCGACCGGAGCGGATCAGGGACAGCAACGGCCACAGCGCGGCCGCGATCAACACCGAGCGGCTCATGGACAGCGTCAGCAGGATCGTGCCCAGCAGCAGCGAAGCGCGCTGGATGGTCTCTTCGCGCTTCGTGGGGGTCGGCCCGATCCGCATCGCCCAGGTCGAGACCAGCATCGACAGCAGCACCGAGCCGAAGATCTCGTGCCGCAGGTTGCCCGCCACCTCCTCGTCGGCGAGGCCGAAGCCGGCGAAGGCGGACTTGAAGATCTGCTTCTGGAAGATCTCGGGGTCGGCCGCGGCGATGGTCTGGCCCAGCACCGCCGCCGGGTTGACGCCGTTGACCGCCATCGCGACGCTCAGGCCGACCAGCAGCGACGTGCACAGCACGGCCGCCACCCGGCGGAGCACGCCGATCATCACCGGGTCCTGCTGCGCCGCCACCCGGTAGAACAGGCCGCCGAGGGCGACGAAGACCACGAGGTACAACAGGTGCTGCACGGCCGCGGCCTGGCCCTTGCCCTGATAGGCCAACAGCGCCGCCGTCGAACCCACCATGTACAGGTTCGCCAGGACGAACAGCCCGCTGGTGCGCAGCACCGGGGCATATCGGCGCAGCGGGTAGTGGATCAACACCACGGCCGCAAGGCCCAACACGGCCACCTGGTGCATCCGGGCCAACCCGAGCGGGGTGGATCCGAAGGCGATCCACTGCAGCGGCGCCAGCGTGAAGAAGATCAGGATGCTGGCCTTCACGTCGGCCAGCCCCACCGACGGCGCAGGTCCGTGCCGACGATCTGCTCGAGCCGGACCACCTCCGGGAGCAGCCGCTCGCGAAGGTGCGCGGCGTCCTCCTCCGCCAGCACCGGCTTCTCCTCCAGCGGCACATAGAGCACCTTCTGGACGAGGGCGGAGCGCTTCACCCGGCCGATCAGGCCGGTGGACCCGTGCTGGCGGGCCCAGTTGGAGCCGCGCTTCACCGCGGCCGCGACCCGGGTGGACCGGGCGCGGCTGGCGGGCAGCCGCGCCGCGAGCAGAGCCTCGTCGAGCTCCATCGGCTCGATGTCCAGCCACTTCAGCAGGTCGTCGATGAAGTGCTGCGGGTCGTCGACCAAGTCGTCGAAAACGGCGCAGTGGATCGCCGCGCGGTCGAAGTGCTCGAGGTAGCGGGACAGCAACGTGGCGTACGACGAGTGGTAGACCATGCCCGGGCGGGTGTCGAGCGCCTCCCGGAAGGATCCGGTGAACACGCCGTGCTTCTGCATGTACAGATAGCCGGAGAACGCCCGGGCCACGGGGTCGCGCAGGGTGACCATCAACCGCACGTCGGGACCGAGGACGGAACGAATCCGTGCCGGCGCCTGCTCGCTGGAGAGGTACTCCTGGCAGACCTCTCCGACGACCTTGTGCTCGGGCCCCGCCTGCCGGAAGTGCCCGGCGTACCAGTCGACGCCCCGGTCGAAGTAGCGGTCGAAGAAGTACAGGTCCTTGGCGTCGGTCATGAAGACCTGGGGATGCCGGATCAGCACCTCGTGCAGCCAGGTGGAGCCGGCCTTGCTGGGGCCGATGTAGACGAAGTTCGGCAACCGCGTCGTCACGTCACCCTCCACGGCTGAGCCACGGCGGCACGTCGCCTGCCACCAGCGAGGATAGTGCCGCCAGGTCGTCGTCGAACGCGCCTTCGAGAAGCCGCCGCGCTTCGACCGGGACCTCGGACGGACGCAGGCTGCTGCGCCGGATCCGCTCGCGGAAGCGGAAGCTGGTGGTCCGCTTCACCGCGCTGCGCAGCACCTCGTTGCGGGTGGCCCACCAGATGGTGCGCTGCACCACCGGCATCCGGGGGGTGCCGGAGACGTTCACCCGCGGAACACCCTGGCCCTCGACCGGATCGTGCGGCACACCGAGGAAGCGCAGCACGCTACTGACGGTGCCTTCGTAGTCGGCCACCAGGTCGTCGTAGAACCAGACACCCACCTGATCCGGACCCAGCGCCCGCTGCAGGGTGGCCAACGAGTCCGCGTACCGGCTCATCGCCTGGTAGTGCCAGAGGTGGTGCCAGTCCTGCTCGCGGCGGCGCGGCTCGTCGGCGAGCGCCGCGACGACGTCCGCACACGGCTCGAACCCGCGGGCCCGCATGTACAGGTAGCTGGAGTAGGCCCGCGCGACCGGCTCGCGGAGGATCACGACGACGCGCATCCCCGGGTTGACCGCGCGGATCTCGTCGACCGCGTGCTCGGCGTAGTACAGCGTGGACACCGACCCGTCGCCGAGGGCGAGGAAGTCGTGCTCACCCGGGTAGAGGTCGAGATAGCGGTCTCGGTCGGTGACGGCGACCCGGTTGATGGTGGCCTCGTCGCCCGGCCCACGGAAGCGGGCCGGCCGGCCGTGCAGGGCGAAGTAGTGCGGCTCCTTCGGTTGCGTCACGAAGACCCTCGGGTGGGTGCGCAGCCCCTCGACCAGACCGGTCGTGCCGGAACGACCGGCTCCGGCGACGAGGAAGGTCGGGACGGTACCCGGACCCTGGTCTGCGCTCATCGGTTCCCTTCCACGGCGACGGTGTACGCCGCGTCCAGCCGGTCCACCACCAGCTCCGGGGTGAACAGCCCCACCACCCGCTGCCGGCCGGCCCGGCCCAGCGTGGCTCGGGCCTCCCGGTCCTGCAGCAGCTGTGCGCTCTGCGCGAGCAGCGTAGTCATGTCCCCCAGCGGGACGGTCCGGCCACCGGGCGGGAACGGCGGGTCGGTCACCGCCATGGTCACGCCGTTGACCTCGTTCGCCACGACCGGACGCTCGCAGGCCATCGCCTCGGCCACCACGACGGCCACGGTCTCGTACCGGGACGGCAGCACCAGCAGGTCGCACGCCCACAGGTACGGCCGCACGTCCGGCTGGTCCCCGACCCAGCGGATCGACGTCTCCCAGGACGTCGGTGCCAGCTCCCGCAGTGCCGTGGGGTCGCCGGGGCCGACGAGCAGCAGCTCGGTGTCGGGCAGCGGTGCCCGCTCCCAGGCAGCCACCAGCAGGTCCTGCCCCTTCTGCCGGGCCAGTCGACCGAGGCAGAGCAGCACGTGCCGGTGCCGCACTCCCAGCCGGTCCCGCCACTCCCGCTGCCCGTCGTCACCCACCGGGGCGAAACGTTCGACGTCCAGCGGCACCCCGAGCGCGTGTCCGGGCACCGTGATCCCCAGCGCACGCCCCTCGTCCACCTCGTCGGTGCAGTTGGTCACCAGCACATCGGTCCGCCGGCTGGCTGTCCGCTCCCACCACCGCATCGCGGCGCGCACACCTTCGCTGTCGAACAGGTCGAAGGACCAGGCGTGTGGCTGATAGGCCAGCGGGACACCGCGGGTGCCGGACAGCGGCCCCAGCCGCCCGAAGAAGCCGGCGAACGCGGAGTGCAGGTGGATGACGTCGGGGCGCTGCTCGCGCACAGCCTCGCGCAGCTCGGCGACGGCCCGCGGATAGGTCACCGGCCGGCGGCGGTCCAGGTGCCAGGTGGAGCGGCGCAACGGGGTGGACCCGAGCTCGGGAAAGTCGGCCGGAGCCAACAGGCCCACCGTGTGGCCGCGGCGGGTCTGTTCGGCGGTGAAGTCGCGCAGCAGGCTGACAACGCCGCCCCAGGACACCTCGGACACATGCAGGACGTGCACGTGGTGCGCCTCCATCTTCGGACGTCGGACGTGGCGACTGCTCGCCGTGGCGGGCGCACCGCTCGGCGCGGTGACCGTGGGCCCAGGTGCGTCAGCTGGCGCCGTCTCGGCGGAGGACGGCGTTGACGGTCCGCCCGGCGATCGCCAGGTCACCGGCCAGGGTCCAGTTGTCGACATAGTCGAGGTCCAGCCGGACGGCCTCGTTCCAGCCCAGCTGGGACCGCCCGCTCACCTGCCAGAGGCCGGTCATCCCCGGCTTCACGCTCAGCCGCCGCCGGATCCAGTCGTCGTACTCGTCGGTCTCCCGGGGCAGGGCCGGACGCGGGCCGATCAGGGACATGTCGCCCTTGAGCACGTTCACCAGCTGCGGGAGCTCGTCGAGCGACAGCGACCGCAGCAGCCGGCCGACCCGGGTCACACGTGGGTCGTCGGGGATCTTGAAGAGCGGCCCGGCGGCTTCGTTCAGCTCCGCGAGCTCACCGCGACGGACCTCGGCGTCGGTGGCCATGGTCCGCAGCTTGTACATCGTGAACGGAACCCCACGATGCCCGGCGCGGATCTGCTTGAAGATTCCTGGGCCGGAGCTGTCCAGCCGGACCACCAGCATCAACACGCCGAGCAACGGGGCCAGCAGGATGAGCAGGACGGCCGCGACCGCCTTGTCCAGCAGCGTCTTGACCCACTCCGCCACCACCAGCCGCCGGCTCGGCGTCACCGACAGCAGCAGCCGCCGGCCGAGCAGGCGGGGGTCGATCCGGCGCGGCACCGCGCCATGGACCTCGGCGGCCACAGCCAGCTCGACGTCGGTGCGCTCCAGCGCCCAGCTGAGCCGGCGCACGTCGTAGGCGGTGAGCACCGGCCCAGGAGTCAGGACGACCATGGCGACGCCGTGCTCGAGCGCCCAGTCGGCTGCATCGTCCAGTCCGCCGACGACCGGGAAGCCCATCAGGTCGCCGGGCTGCTCCTCCACGTCGTCGTCCGGCTCCACCAGGCAGACCCCGGCGATCCGGACCTCTGCCCGCGGGCCCCACTGGGCGATCAGGTGCGTCACCGCCACCCGGTCCCCGACCAGCAGGGTGTCCTGCGGGCGACGGCGCGCCAGCCGGGCCAACCGCCACAGCAGCGGCACGAGCAGCGTCGCGGCCGTCGCCAGCACGGCGGTGCGGACGTGCGGCAGGCTGGGCCAGCCGGCCGCCAGGCAGACCAGCAGGGTGGAGGAGGAGATCAGCAGCGTCTGCTTCACCGGCCCGAACGAGCGCAGCCGGTCGTACGGGGGCCGGGTCAGCAGCAGCGCGAGCAACAGCCCGACCACGAACGCCGGGATCACCAGCATCGTCGGACCAGCGCCCCGGGTCAGGGTCATGACCGAACCCGCGACCAGGGCGACGGCAGCCTCCGGCAGCGGTCCCCCGAGCGGGCGCCGCACCGGTGCCCGGCGGTCGGGTCGGCGACGTGGCGGCGCGTCGGCAACCCGCACCGCCGCTTCGCTCTCCGTCACGACCTCGCTGCTCATCGTCCCTCCCCAGGACTCACGATCTTCTGTGGATACGGTGTGGATTCCTGTGCACAACGGCTGGCTCGTTGCGAAGTCACGATGCAATCACACGAACGCGGGGCGTGCGCACCATGTCCAGAACCCCATCCGTCTCAGGAACCTCACGCTATGTCAACATTGACGCAGTGAAATCATCGCCTCACCGATAGTGACGAACTAGTTGTTGTAGTCGGTCTGCGCGCGCTCGAGTCCGTCGGTGAGCAGCACCTCGATCGCGTCCGCTGCTCGCTCCGCAAGCACCCCCAGCTCGCGCCGCTCGGCCGCGGTCCAGCCGGCCAGCACGAAGTCGTGCGGGCTCTGCCGGCCGGGCGGCCTCCCGATCCCGAGCCGCACCCGGAAGAAGTCCCCGGTCCCCAGCGAGCGGCGCAGCGACTTCAGCCCGTTGTGGCCGTTGTCCCCACCGCCGAACTTGAGCCGGAGCGACCCGAACCCGATATCGAGCTCATCGTGCACCGCCACCACCCGGTCGGGAGCGCTGCCGACATAGGCCGCGACGCCGGCGACCGGGCCACCGGACTCGTTCATGTACGACCGGGCCCGGAGCAGCACGACGCTCGGCCCGCCCGCGCCGGCCGGACCGAGGCGTCCCTCGGCTGTGTCCGCGCGTCCGGTCTTGTGCCGCTTCCAGCGCGCGCCGAGCCGCTCGGCGAGGACGTCGGCCACCAAATAGCCCGCGTTGTGCCGGCTGCCGGCGTACTCCGGCCCGGGGTTTCCGAGTCCGACGACGAGCCAGGGCCCGTGACCCGCCGGGCTCACTCCTCGGAGTCAGAGCGGGCGGCGTCGTCCGCGTCGGCGCCGGCCGACTCGTCGCCGTCCTCGGCGGCAGCCTCGGCCTCCGCCTCGCTCTCGTCGCGGTCGATCCCGACCTCGGCCTCGGCCTCGGCGAGCTCGGCCTCGACCTCCTCCGCGGTCGGCGCCGCCACGATGTTGACGACCAGGATGTCGGCGTCGACCGCCAACGTGGTGCCGGCGGGCAGGTCCAGGTCACCCGCGTGAATCTGCGAGCCCACGTCGAGGCCCTCGACCGACACCTCGACCGAGTCGGGAAGGTGCGTGGCTTCGGCCTCGACGGCCAGCTGAGTCGTCTCGGTGACCACCAGGGCCTCCGACACGGCGGTCCCGGTGACGATGACCGGGATGTCCACCGTCACCTTCTCGCCCTTGCGCACGACCAGCAGGTCCGCGTGCTCGATGAACCCCTTCAGCGGGTCGCGCTGCACCTGCTTGGCCAGCGCGAGCTGGTCGGCCGAACCGTCCACCGTGATGGACAGCAGGGCGTTCGGGTTCTTCAGCGCGAGCATCAGCTCGTGGCCGGGGAGCGACAGGTGCTGAGGGTCGGCGCCGTGCCCGTACAGCACTGCCGGCACCTTGTCGGCGCGCCGGATCCGGCGGGCCGCACCCTTGCCGAACTCGGTGCGGGTCTCGGCCTTGATGCTGATCTCGGACACGGTGGTGCAACTCCTCGAGCGACGGTGGGATGGCTCCGGTCTCGTGCCCGACGAGGGACGACGGCCGCGCGAGGTCGGCCATGGGCCGGACCTTCAGACCGCGTCGATCACGGGGAGCGCACTCCCCCTCGCCGAGGCAACCGCAGAAGTCTAGCGGGCCGGACCGCGTGGACGACAACGAGGGGCCGGGTCCCGAACGGACCCGGCCCCACGTGGGTCGGTACGCGCTGGCGTCGTTCAGTTCAGCGGGCAGCCCAGGTTGTTGTCGCGGTCCAGCCGCGAGGCCAGCGCCAGCATGGTGGACCGGCTCCCGCTCTCGTACGCCTCGTTGACCGTGCGCCGCAGCGGCGGACGTCCGTCGACGCCGATCGCGTTGCGACGCCACGGGTAGCCGAGGTCGTCGTGCGCGGCGTTCAGCCAGGCCGCCGTCGCAGCGCGGGCCAGGATCCGCTCCGCACCCGCTACGCCGGATCCACCCGGCTGCGCCAGAGCCTCGGCCATCGTCAGGCCGGCGACGGAGGTGCCGGCGACCGACGAGTACGCGCTGGACAGCAGGTCGCTGGGCGCCGCCTCCTGCCAGTTGTCCTGGTGGTTCTTCCAGTACCCGGGCGTGCAGCCCTCTTCGCCGACGCCCACCGCCTGCACCGGCGAGACCACGCCGACGAAGCCGACGGCGACCGTCGAGATCAGTGCCACGAGGATCCTGCGTACCTGCATGTCGGTCCTTCCAGGGAAGACGAATGGGTCCCGTGGAGCCTAGGAACGCTCGGCAACTGCAGCAGCAGAATGCGAGAACAACAGCGCTATGAGAGTGGGCGAACACGCTGCGTCCACGAATGGGCGTCGACACTCGACCGTCTCTTCGCATCTCTGCTGTGTCGGGACGAAGCACCCGAGTCGCCACCAGCCGCCCGCAACGTCATCCGTATCGGGGTCTATCGACGGCGCGTCGTATGACGTCCCGCCCCGACCCGGCGCAACGTCATCCGTACCGGGGTCTATCGACGGCGCGTCGTATGACGTCCCGCCCCGACCCGGCGCAACGTCATCCGTACCGGGGTCTATCGACGGCGCGTCGTCTGACGTCCCGCCCCGACCCGGCGCAACGTCATCCGTACCGGGGTCTATCGACGGCGCGTCGTATGACGTTGCGTGGGTCAGGCTCGGCCGTCGAAGAGGCTGGTGACCGAGCCGTCCTCGAACACCTCGCGAATCGCGCGGCTGATCAGCGGCGCGATCGACAGCGTGGTCAGCTTGTCGAAGCGCTGCTCGGGGCTGACCGGCAGCGTGTTGGTCACCACGATCTCGCGGGCCCGGCAGTTCTTCAGCCGGTCCACCGCGGAGCCGGAGAGCACGGCATGGGTGGCGGCCACCACCACGCTCGCCGCGCCCTCGTCGAGCAGCGCGTCCACCGCCTTCACGATGGTGCCGCCGGTATCGATCATGTCGTCGACCAGCACGCAGGTACGCCCGCGGATCTCACCGACGACCCGGTTGGCCACCGCCTCGTTCGGCTGCTGAATGTCGCGGGTCTTGTGCACGAACGCCAGCGACGTGCCGCCGAGGCGGGAGGCCCACTGCTCCGCGACCCGGATCCGTCCGGCGTCGGGGGACACCACCACCAGGTCCTCGTCGCCGTACTTGCCGCCGACGTAACCGGCCAGGATGGGCATCGCCATCAGGTGGTCGACCGGTCCGTCGAAGAAGCCCTGGATCTGCGAGCTGTGCAGGTCCACGGTGATCAGCCGGTCCGCACCGGCGGCCTTGAACATGTCGGCCATCAACCGGGCGCTGATCGGCTCCCGGCCACGGTGCTTCTTGTCCTGCCGCGCGTACCCGTAGAACGGCTGCACGACGGTGATCCGCTTGGCCGACGCACGCTTGAGGGCGTCGACCATGATCAGCTGCTCCATCACCCACTGGTTGATGGGTGCGGTGTGGCTCTGCAGCACGAACGCGTCGCAGCCACGGACGGACTCCTCGAACCGGACGTAGATCTCCCCGTTGGCGAACTCGAAGACCGACTGCGGCACCAGTCCGGAGCCGAGCAGGTCGGCCACCTCGGCCGCGAGCTCGGGGTGGGCCCGGCCGGAGAACACCATCAGGTTCTTCTCGGTCGTACGCTTCATACCGGTCACGGCTGCGTTCCCTCGTCGGGCTGCCCGGGGGTCAGGGGAGGTGGCGGACCCTCAGTCTGCCCGACGTCTCCGCCGGCCGCCGTGGCGGCGGCACCGGCGGTCGCCGCCTCCGCGGCCGGTGTCCCCGGCCGACGCCGCTGGGTCCAGCCGTCGTGATGCCGCTGCGGTCCACCGGACACCGCCAGCGCGCCCGGCGGAACGTCTCGGCGCACCACCGTGCCGGCGCCGGTGACGGCGCCGTCCCCGATGGTGACCGGCGCCACGAAGACGTTGTCCGATCCGGTCTTGCAGTGCCGGCCGACCACGGTGCGGTGCTTGGCGAGGCCGTCGTAGTTCGCCGTGATCGTCCCGGCTCCGATGTTGGTGCCCTCGCCGATCTCGGCGTCCCCCACGTACGACAGGTGCGGCACCTTGGCCGCCCGCCCGATCGCCGCGTTCTTGGTCTCGACGAACGTGCCGATCTTGCCGTCGGCGTGCAGCACGGTCCCCGGGCGCAGGTACGCGAAGGGGCCGACTGCGGCGCCGTCACCGATGACCGCTCCCGACCCGTGCGTGCGCACGACGCTCGCCCCGGCGCCGACCCGGACGTCGAGCAGCGTGCAGTCCGGCCCGACCACCGCGCCGTCCCCCACCGCGGTCGCGCCCTGCAGCTGCACGCCGGGGCGCAGCTCCACGTCCCGGCCGAGGGTCACCGTGACGTCCACCCAGACGCTCGACGGGTCCACGACCGTGACGCCGGCCCGCATCCAGTCGCGCAGCACCCGGGCGTTGAGCACCCGGCCGAGCTCGGCCAGCTGAACCCGGTCGTTCACCCCCTCGGCGTCCATCGGATCGTCGGCCAGCACCGTCCCCACCGCGGAGGCGTCCTGACGGGCGAGGGCGACCACGTCGGGCAGATAGACCTCGCCCTGGGCGTTGTCTGCCCCCAGCCGGGGCAGGGCGTCCCGCAGGTAGTCCAGGTCGAACGCGTAGATCCCGGAGTTCACCTCCCGGAGCAGCCGTTGCTCGGGGGTGGCGTCGGCTTCCTCGACGATCGCGAGCAGCGATCCGTCGGAATCGCAGAGCAGCCGGCCGTATCCGGTCGGGTCCGCGGGGCGAGCGGCGAGGACGGTCACAGCCCGCTCGGCGGCGGCGTGTCGGGCCGCCAGGTCACGGAGCACCTCGCCCCGCAGCAGCGGGGTGTCTCCCATCACCACGAGCACCGTGCCCGCGGTCGCCTCGATCTGCCGCAGCCCGACCAGGGCGGCGTGCCCGGTGCCCAGCTGCTCCTCCTGCACGGCCGTCCGTGCGGTCGGCAGGCAGGCTGACACGTGCTCGATCACCGAGGCGCGGCCGTGGCCGACGACCGTCACCACCTCGGGCGCACCGGATCCGTCCGCGGCGGCCAGCACGTGTCCGAGGAGGGTCCGGCCACCGATCCGGTGCAGCACCTTGGGGGTGGCCGACCGCATCCTGGTGCCCTCTCCGGCCGCCAGCACCACGACGGCGGCCGCTGCGGCTGCTCCCTCGGGGTCGACCGGTGTCACGGGTGGCTCCTCGGGTCGGCGGGCGGTCGCGGCGGGTGCTGGCTCCCCGGGTAGGAGTCGAACCTACGTCGCTTGTCCGCATTCAAAGTGCGGCGGGCCCTGCCGACAGACCAACCGGGGAACGGGTGGGGTCAGCGTAGGCGTAATCGGCTGCCGGGCAGCCTCAGGCTTGGAACCTACGGTTGCGTAGGTTACGGTGACGTAGGCGTAGACCAGCCGTCTTCTGGGAAAGACCAAGGGAGAGGGCGGCCACGTCCGGCCACGGCCGGTCACGGACCGGCCGATCCGCGCCCCCTGTCACCCTGCCCGTCCAGATCGCTCGCGAGGACCCCCATGACGCCAGCCACCACCGCTCCCCCCGCCCCTCCTCCCACCCGAGACGCGACCGCACCGAGCGGCGGCGAGGGCCTCGACACGGCGGTGTTGCACGGCACGCTGGGCAGCGACCGGCAGAGCGGGCTCGAGCGGACGATGCTGGCGCTGTTCATCGCGCTGCCGTTCGTGGCCGTGGTCGCCGCCGTACCGGTGGCGTGGGGCGGCTGGCTCGGCTGGCACGACGTGGTGATCGCGCTCGTCTTCTACTACGTCAGCGGTCTCGGCATCACCGTGGGCTTCCACCGGTTGTTCACGCACAAGTCGTTCAAGCCGAACCGCGCGGTCAAGGTCGCGCTCGCGATCGCCGGCAGCCTGGCGATCGAGGGGCCGGTGATCCGCTGGGTGGCGGACCACCGCAAGCACCACAAGTTCTCCGATCGGGACGGCGACCCGCACTCGCCGTGGCGCTACGGCGAGAGCGTCCCCGCGCTGGCGAAGGGCTTCACCTACGCCCACGTGGGCTGGCTCTTCGACGTCGAGCAGACCCCACAGCGACGCTACGCGCCGGACCTGCTGAAGGATCCCGATCTGGTCCGGATCTCCAAGCAGTTCCCGGCCTGGGTGCTGGTGTCGTTGCTCGCCCCGGCGGTCATCGGCGGGCTCTGGTCGATGTCGTGGCAGGGGGCATTGACCGCCTTCTTCTGGGCGACGCTGGTCCGGATCGCCCTGCTGCACCACGTGACCTGGTCCATCAACTCGATCTGCCACACCGTCGGCGAGCGGCCGTTCAAGAGCCGCGACCGGTCCGGCAACGTGTGGTGGCTGGCGATCCCCAGCTTCGGCGAGTCCTGGCACAACCTGCACCACGCCGACCCGACCTGCGCCCGGCACGGAGTGCTGCCCGGCCAGCTCGACGCCTCGGCGCGGGTGATCTGGGCGTTCGAGAAGCTCGGGTGGGTCTCCGACGTCCGCTGGCCGGTGGCCGACCGGATCGCCGCCAAGCGGGCCACCTCCTGACCGGCCGGCGATGACCCGCCGGGCGGAGGAGGGCGCCGCCGCGCGGCGCACCCGGCACCGGATGACGGCGGCGGAGCGGCGCGAGCAGCTCATCGACATCGCCCGCGGCCTGTTCGCCGGTCGGGGAGTCGAGGGAACGTCGGTCGAGGAGATCGCGGCCAAGGCGGAGGTCTCGAAGCCGGTGGTCTACGAGCACTTCGGCGGCAAGGAGGGGCTCTACGCCGTCGTCGTCGACCGCGAGGTCCAGCAGCTGCTGTCGATGATGCGCGGCGCGCTGACCGGCGGGCGGCCGCGCGTGCTGCTGGAACAGGCCGCGTTCGCGCTGCTGGACTACATCGAGCTGCACCCCGACGGCTTCCGGATCCTGGTCCGCGACTCCCCGCTGGGATCGGCCTCCGGGTCGTTCGTCTCGATCATCGGTGACGTCGCCACCCGGGTCGAGCACATCCTCGGCGCCGAGTTCAAGGCCCGAGGCTTCGACACGACCTACGCGCCGATGTACGCCCAGATGCTGGTCGGAATGGTCGGCACCACCGGCCAGTGGTGGCTGGACGCCCGCAAGCCCGCCAAGGACGTCGTCGCCGCCCACCTGTGCAACCTGGCCTGGAACGGGCTGTCCGGGTTGGAGACCACCCCGCACCTCACCTCGCCCGACCGCCACCCTCGCTGACGACCGGCGGGTCCGCGCGACGTGACGCTCAGCGCCGGGTCGCCACCACGAACACGCGGCGGAACGGCAGCACCGTCCCGTACGCGGCGGCCGGATAGGCATCCCGCAGCGCCGCCCCGTAGTCGGCGGTGAACCGGTCCCGCAGCTGCTCCGGCAGCGCCTGGAGCACCGGCCGGGCGCCGGTGCCGGAGATCCAGCGCAGCACCGGGTCCGGACCGGCCAGCACGTGCAGGTACGTCGTCTCCCAGGCGTCCAGCTCCCACCCGGGACCGGCCAGCGCGTCCAGATAGGCCGCCGGGTCGTGCGCAGCCGGATACTCGACGCCGGCCGTGTGCGCGGCGTACGGCGCCCGGCCCGCCAGCTCGCGCAGCAGCCGGTGGCTGGGGGCGCCCTGGTTGCCCGGGACCGTGAACGCGAGGCTGCCGCCGTCGGCCACCCAGCCGGCCAGCCGCGGCAGCAGCTCCAGGTGCCGCGGCACCCACTGCAGGGTGGCGGCGGACAGCACCAGATCCAGCGGCCCGTCCGGACGCCAGTGCCGCAGATCCGCTTGCCGGTACCGCACCCGCGGGTCCGCCGCCTCCGTCCGGGCTCGCTGCACCATCTCGGCCGACGCGTCGACGCCGGTGAGCGAGGCCGCCGGCCACCGCCGCAGCAGCACCGCGCTCAGGTGGCCGGGCCCGCACCCGAGGTCGACGACACTGCGGGGCTCCCCCGGCACCCGCGCGAGCAGGTCCTCGAACGGCCGGCTGCGTTCGTCGGCGAACTGGAGGTACCGCTCCGGGTCCCACCGCCCACCGGACTGGGGGCGGTCAGCCTGGGCTGCGGACCCGGTGCGCTCGGCCGACTCCGGCGACGGCACTCCGGTCACGCCTCCCGCCGCCGGGTCGCCGCCGGCGCCCGGCGGGTCCAGGGAAACGCCCGCTCCAGCTGCGCCGCCACGGACACCAACAAGGCGTCGCCACCGCGGGCCGCCACCAGCTGGATCGACAGCGGCAGCCCCGCCCGGGACTCTCCGGCGGGCAGTGCGATCGCCGGCTGCCCGGTGTGGTTCCACATCGGGGTGTAGGCGTAGAAGCGGCCCATGCCGAACACGGTGGCCATGCCGTTCGACCCGGCCCACCGGCCGATCTCCACCGGATCGCCGGAGAGCACCGGGGTGAGCAGCAGATCGATCCCGGTGCGGGCCATCATCCGGTCGCCGTGGGCGGGTCCGGACTCGACCGCCCGTCGCAGCAGCGCCGGTCGCACGGTCGCGCCGAGCCGGGCGATCTGCGCCGTCCGGGGTTCGAGCAGGTCCGGCCGGTCGACGGCCGCCGCGGCCTGGTGCACACCCGCCAGGTAGCGGGCACTGAACGCCTGTGGCGCCACTCCCTGCTTCGCCCGCATCCGCCACACGTGGTGCCCGAGGGACGCCAGCCGCTCGCCCACCAGCAGCACGGTCGTCCGCACCTGGAGGTCCAGGCCCAGCGGCGCCGAGATCCGCATCGGCGACAGGTCGACACCGATGCGCAGCCGGCCGGGATCGCGGTGGCCGGCCGCCGCCAGCGAGTCCGGCAGGTCGCCGATCGCATCCAGATAGTGCGCGGTGTCCGCCACGGTCCGGGTGAGCACGCCCTGCACGGACAGGCCGTTCCAGGCTCCGGACGACGGCATCGAGCCCGCCGTCGGCTTGAGCCCCACCAAGCCGCAGCACGCGGCCGGGATGCGCAGCGACCCGGCGCCGTCGCTGCCGGTCGCCGCCCCCACCACGCCGGCCGCCACCGCGGCGGCTGCGCCGCCGGACGAACCGCCCGGGGTCCGCGCCGGGTCCCACGGGTTCCGCGTCACGCCGGTGGCCGCCGACTCGGTGAATCCGTAGACGGCGAGCTCCGGCATGGTGGTTCGCCCCACCAGGACGGCGCCGGCCGCGCGCAGCCGCCGGACAATCTCGGCGTCCGCGCCGGCCACGCGGGTACAGGCCCGGCTGCCGTGGCCGGTCACCTCGCCGGCCACGTCGGTGTCGTCCTTGACCGCCACCGGGACGCCGAGCAGCTGGGGCCGGTTGCGGTTCCCCACCGTGCGCCCACCCTCGGCGCGGGACCGGTCGGCGGCCTCGGCGTCGGCCAGTGCCTGCTCACCCCGCACCGACGCGAACGCGTTCACGGTGGCTCGGGTCGCCGCGGCCCGCTCCAGGGCACCCGCGACCAGCGCACGGCTCGTGGTCTCGCCGGCGTCCATCGCCGCCAGCTGGGCGAGCGGACCCGCCAGCAGCAGTTCGGCCACATCCATCGCCGCCACCCTAAGGGGATCGCCGCGGCCCTCGGGGCGGCTGCTCGAGATTCTCGATGTCAAGACTCTTGACCGGTAGCCTGTCGAGGGTGGACGAGGTGGACCGGCTGGTCGACGCGTGGCGCCGGGAGCGGCCCGAGCTGGACACCGACCCGATGCTCGTCCTCAGCCGGGTCACCCGGCTGGCCCGGCACCTCGACCGGGCTCGCCGCCGGGCCTTCGCCGCCCAGCAGCTGGAGACGTGGGAGTTCGACGTGCTGTCCGCGCTGCGCCGGTCGGGACCGCCGTACGCGCTGTCCCCGGGCCGGCTGCTGCACGAGACGCTGGTGACGAGCGGGACGATGACCAACCGGGTGGACAAGCTGGCCGCGCGCGGGCTGGTCGAGCGCGGGCCGGACCCGGGCGACCGGCGGGGCGTGCTGGTCCGGCTGACCGCGCACGGACGGCGGGTCGTCGACGCCGCCCTGGACGCCCTCCTGGGCTCGGAGCGCGAGCTGCTCGCCGGCCTGTCGGCCGCCGACCGGGACCGGCTGGCCGCGCTGCTGCGCGTGTTGGTCTCGCCCTTCGACGGCGCGACCGACGGCGCGACCGTCGACGACTGAGCGGCCCGCTCAGCCCGCTCAGCCCGCTCAGTCCGCCGGCCCCGCCGGCCGCACCGGCCCCACCGGCCCCGCCGCCGGCTCCGCGGCCTCCGCCGCCACCAGCCACTCCTCCTCGAGACCGTCGCGCTCGGATCCCAGGGCGGCCAGCTCCGCGGCCAGCGCCGCGAGCGCCTGCCGGTCCGCCGCGTCCGCGGCCGCCGCGAGCCGCCGGTGCAGCTGCGCCTCCCGCTCGTCGAGGCGTCGCAGCTGACGCTCCAGCCGGGCGGCCGCCTTGCCGGCCGCGCGCCGGTCGGCCGCGGTGCCGGCTGCGCGCCGGCCGGCCGCGGCGCCGGAGGCAGCTGCCGACGCGGCCGGAGGCGAGCCGGTCGGCTCCGCGGAACGGGTGCCCGCGGTCTGCCGACGCTCGAGATACTCCTCGACCCCCCGAGGCAGCATCCGCACGCCTCCGTCACCGAGCAGGCCGTAGACGGTGTCGCAGACCCGTTCGAGGACGTACCGGTCATGGGTCACCAGCACCACCGTGCCCGGCCAGTCGTCGAGGTGGTCCTCGAGCACCGTCAAGGTGTCGACGTCGAGGTCGTTGGTGGGCTCGTCGAGCAGCAGCACGTTGGGCTCGCCCAACAGCAGCCGGAGCAGCTGGAGCCGCCGCAGCTCGCCGCCGGAGAGGTCCCCCAGCCGGGTGTGCAGCCGCTCCCCGGCGAAGCCGAATCGCTCCAGCAGCGCGGTCACCGATTGCTCGCCGGTCGCGGTCCGGACCACCCGTCCGACCTGCTCGGCCGCCGCCAGCACCCGCAGCCCGGGATCGAGGGGCTCGGTGTCCTGACGCAGATGCGCCACCGAGACGGTCCGGCCGCGCCGCACCCGGCCGGCGTCCGGTCGCAGCTCACCAGCGAGCAGTCTCAGCGCCGTGGTCTTCCCGGCCCCGTTGACGCCGACCACGCCGATCCGGTCACCGGGCCCGATCCGCCAGGTGACGCGGTCCAGCAACCGGCGTCCGCCCAGGGTGAGGCTCACGTCCTCCAGGTCCAGCACGTCCTTGCCGAGCCGGCTCACCGCGGTCTGCTCCAGCGCGAGCCGATCCCGGGGTGCCGGCTCGTCCGCGATCAGCGCGGCCGCGGCGTCCAGCCGGAACCGCGGCTTGCTGGTGCGCGCCGGCGGCCCCCGGCGCAGCCAGGCCAGCTCCTTGCGCACCAGGTTGCGGCGCCGCGCCTCAACCGCCGCGGCCATCCGGTCCCGTTCCGCGCGAGCCAGCACGTAGGCCGCGTACCCGCCGTCGAAGCCGTCCACCCGGCCGTCGTGCACCTCCCAGGTCCGGGAGCACACCGCGTCCAGGAACCACCGGTCATGGGTGACCACCACCAGCGACCGCGGACCGGTGGGACCGGTCAGGTGCCGGGCCAGCCAGTCGACGGTCTCCACGTCGAGGTGGTTGGTCGGCTCGTCCAGGATCACGAGGTCGGCCTGCTCCAGCAGCACCGCGGCGAGGGCCACCCGCCGCCGCTCACCTCCCGACAGCGAACCGACGGTGCGGTCGAGCGGCACGCCGGCCAGCAGCGTCTCGACCACCTCGCGGGTGTCGGCGGCCGCCGCCCACTCGTGAGCCGCCCGGTCGGCCAGTGCGGCCGTCGCGACCGACTCGGCGGCGACCAGGCCGTCTCGCTGGCCCAGTGCGGCGACGGCGGCACCGCCGGACCGGGTGACCCGGCCGGCGTCGGCGGGGAGGCGGCCGGACAACACGTCCAGCAGCGTGGACTTGCCGGCCCCGTTGCGGCCGAGGACGCCGACGCGGTCACCGGCGGCGACGCCGAGGCTCACGTCGTCGAGGAGCACCCGGTCGCCACGGGTGAGCCGGACTCGGTCCAGCCCCACGACGGGGAGCGGCGCCACGTCACACCACCCGGGCGCCGGGGACCGGGCCGTGCGCGGTCCAGAGCCGCGCCCCCGCCAGCAACCGCCGGGCGACCGGGCCGACGGCGGCGCCGAGCGCGTCGGCGTGCGCGTCGTCCGCGGCGAGCAGCAGGACCGTCGGTCCGGACCCGGAGACCAGCCCGGCCAGCGCCCCGGCCGCCCGGCCGGCCGCGAGCACGTCGGCCAGCGCCGGGCGCAACTGCACGACGGCCGGTTGCAGGTCGTTGTGCAGCAGCGCCCCGAGGCCGGCGCCGCCGCGCTCGACCGCCCGCAGCAGCTCGGGCCGCACCTCGGGCGGCGGCGGCTCGCCGCCGGTGTGCAGCCGGTCGTGCCAGGCGTAGACCGCCGGCGTCGACAGTCCGTCGGTGGAGCAGACCAGCAGCCAGGTGGTCGTGGCCGCGGTCGTGAGGGGGCGGACACGGTCACCCCGTCCGGTGCCCAGCGCCGTCCCCCCGACGAGGGCGAACGGGACGTCGCTGCCGAGACGCGCAGCACAGTCGTGCAGCAGGTCCGGGACGGCCTCCGCCCGCCACAGCTCGGCGCAGGCGACCAGCGCCGCAGCCGCGTCGGCGGAACCGCCGGCCAGCCCGGCGGCCACCGGGATCGACTTCCGCACCTCCAGGTGAACGCCGGCGTCCCGCCCGGTACGGGTGCGGAGCAGCGCCGCAGCCCGTACCGCCAGGTGGCTGGCATCGTCCGCGACGCCGGGGATCAGCGACCCGTCGGGCGCGCGGGTCCGCACGGTGATGGCACCGTCGCTGCGCGGCTCGGCCCGCACCTCGTCGTACACGTCCACCGCCTGGTAGACCGTGGCCAGGTCGTGGAAGCCGTCCGCGCGGCGCGACCCCACCGACAGCGCGAGGTTGACCTTCGCCGGCGCCTGGGCCCGCACCGGCGCGATCACCCGGTCACCACCGAGAGCTGCTCGGCGACCCGGGCGAAGGCGGTGACGTCCAGGCTCTCGCCGCGGCTGCCGGCCGGTACGCCGGCCCGGCGCAATGCTGCCTCGGCGGCCGACGGCGACCCGGCGATGCCGGCGAGCGCCGCCCGCAGGGTCTTGCGACGCTGGGCGAACGCAGCATCGACCACGGCGAAGACCTCCGCCCGGGTGGCCGTCGTCCGCGGCGGCTCGGCTCGGCGCCACCGGACCAGCCCGGAGTCGACGTTGGGCGCCGGCCAGAACACGGTCCGGGCGACCCTCCCGGCCGAGGTCACCGGACCGTGCCAGGCAGCCTTCACGCTGGGGATCCCGTAGGTCCGCGACCCGGGCGGGGCGGCCAGCCGGTCGGCGACCTCCGCCTGCACCATCACCAGCCCGTGCCGCAGGCTCGGGAGCATCGCCCACAGTCGCAGCAGCACCGGGACGGCGACGTTGTACGGCAGGTTGGCGACGACCGCGGTCGGCGCCGGTCCGGGCAACGCCTCGACCCGCAGCGCGTCGGCGCGCAGCACGGTGAGCCGATCGGTCAGCCCGGGAGCCCGCTCGGCCACCGTCTCCGGCAGCGCCCGGGCGAGCGCCTGGTCGACCTCGACGGCGAGCACCCGGCCGGACCCACCGAGGCGGGACAGCTCACCGAGCAGCGCCAGGGTCAGCGAGCCGAGCCCCGGTCCGATCTCCACCACGATGTCGTCGGCGTCGAGTTCGGCTAGCCGGGCGATGCGCCGCACCGAGTTCGGGTCGACGACGAAGTTCTGCCCGCGCTGCTTCGTCGGGCGCACGCCCAACCGGTCGGCCAGCCGACGGACCTCGACCGGGCCCAGCAACCGCGGCTCGGTCGCATCGGCAGCACTGACCACGCAGCGAGGCTGTCACAACGCACGGAGCCCGACACCGCAAGGGTGTCGGGCTCCGTCGTGGCCGCGATCGGGACGCGGCTCAGGGTGTGGCGAGCGGCCTGGTCAGTACAGGCCGAGCTCGGCGGAGCACGCCGGCCAGGCGCCCCAGCCCTGACCCGCCTGGACCCGCTCCGCGACGGCGATCTGCGCCTCGCGGCTGGCCTCGTTCGGCATCCCGGTGCCGCCGTAGGCCTGCCAGGTGGACAGCGTGAACTGCAGCCCACCGTAGTAGCCGTTGCCGGTGTTGATCGCCCAGTTGCCACCGGACTCGCACTGCGCGAGCTGATCCCAGACGGTGCCGCCGGAGGCATAGTTCGTCGTCGGCTCGGGCTCGGGCTCCGGCTCGGGCTCCGGCGCCGGCCGGGTCGCCGTGCCCTGCACGATGACGGCCGACACGGGCTCGACGACCATGGTGCGGTCGAGGACCTTGGTGCTGCGCACCTCGCCGTTGGCCAGGACCTGGCGGACCTTGACCCGCTGCCGGCCGTCCTCGCCGCTGCGGACCGTCTTCTCCTGGCCCTTGTACATGTCGTCGGAGTAGCGCACCTGGGTCTCGTAGTCGACCGCCTCGGTCAGCGAGCGGACCCGCTGGTCGATGGTGGTGAGCACGATCCGCATGCCGTCGGACAGCTCGCGGCCGGCCAGCGGCTTGAGCTCGTCGTTCTTGTCCGCCTCGAGCTTGAGCTCGGCGAGCACGTCGGAGACGGTCAGGCTGGTGGTCGTGACCCGGTCCTTGCCGTCGGCGCTGACGACGGTGACCTTCTTGGGGGTCGACACGGTCAGCTCCAGTCCGTCGCGGCCGATGTAGCTGCTCCGGCTGGCGGAAAGCTCCGCACCGGAGAACCGCTGCCCGACCTGTGACAGCGCGTCACCGACGCTGGTGGCGGTGACCCAGTACTTCGACTGGTCGCCGTCGACGGTGAGCTCCAGCGGCCGGGCGTACCGCACGGCGATCCTGGCGCCGTCGTCGATCGACTCGCTCGGACCCGGCAGGACCACGTCCCGCTCGGCCAGGTCGATGCCCTCGGATTCGAGGACGTCGTCCACGTTGTCCCCGAAGGTGCGGACCTCGGTCTCCTTGCCGTCGATCGACAAGGTGACGGTCTTGCTCATGCTGGCGTAGGCGACGGTGCCACCGACCAAGGCGAGCACGACCGCCAGGTTGGCGGCGATGATCAAGATTCTCTTACGCACGGTGCTCCAGTGGATCGAGTTCTCCGGGCACGGACTCCGGGCAGCCCTCGTCCCGGTTGACCGGGGCGTGGAACGCGGCATCGGTGATTGACATCCGATGCCGCTGCGGACTGCGCCAGAGGTTCTCCGACCCCGGCGGACCAGTTAGCGACGATAACGACGAGGTCACGGTCGACCAAATCCACATGCCCGAAGTTGGCGGGGATCACACCTCGGCGGTCGAGGTTGTGACCCCTGTGACGAAAGGTGTGGTCGTGACTACTGAGAGTGCTTGGCGTTGCGCAGCGTCACCACGCGCCGCCGTACGCCTCGTCGGTGGTGGCGTCGATGGCGCGGCAGAGCCGGTCCACCTCGACGTCGAGCACCTCGGCGATCAGCCGGACGGTCAGCGGCACCAGGTAGGACGCGTTCGGCCGGCCCCGGTACGGGACCGGGGTGAGGTACGGCGCGTCGGTCTCCACCAGCAACCGATCCAGCGGGGTCACCCGCAGCGCGTCCCGCAGCGCACCGGCGTTGGCGAAAGTCACGGTGCCGGCGAAGCTGAGCCGGCATCCACGGTCCAGGCACTCGCGGGCGAAGTCGGCGTCGCCGGAGAAGCAGTGCATGACGGTCCGAGCTGGCACTCCCTCGTCGTCCAGCACCCGCAGCACGTCGTCGTGCGCGGCCCGGTCGTGGACGACCAGGGTCTTGTCCAGCCGGTGGGCGAGCCGGATGTGCGCGCGGAACGACTCCTCCTGTGCCGCCCGCCCCTCCTCACCCGTCCGGAAGTGGTCCAGACCGGTCTCGCCCACAGCACGCACCCGCGCCGAGGAGCGCGCCAACCGCTCGATCTCGGCCAGCGCGTCGGGCAGCACGCCCGCGGCCGCCAACCGCGGCGCCTCGTTGGGATGCAGCGCCACCCCGGCGACGATCGCGTCGAACCGGTCCGCGGTCTCCACCGCCCACCGGGCGCCCGGCAGGTCGCAGCCGATCTGGACGATCCGGGGCACCCCCACCTCCCGGGAGGCCGCCAACGCACGGTCCACCGACAGCCAGCCGCCGTCCTGCTCGTCACCGTCGGCGATGTCGAGATGGCAGTGGTTGTCGACCACCGGGGACGGCAGCGGCTCCGGCGCGGGAGGGCGGGAGCGGTCCCGGCGCTTGCCGCTGGCCTCGTCGGTGGCCGCCCGAGAGCGGGTGGGGCCCGGGCCGCCGGTCACGCCTCGGATCCCGCAGCCGTCTCGAGCCGGGCCAGCTCCTCGTCCACCACCGACGGGTCCAGCTTGGTGAAGACCGGGGAGGGGACGTCCAGCCTCGTCCCGACCGCCAGCGGCCGCGACGCCCATGATGCCTGCTCGGAGTAGTCACCGGTGATGACCGGGTAGCCGGCACCGCCGTCGAGGTCGTCCACCTCGCGGATCTCGGGGCCGGGCGACACCTGGCCGCTGCGTCCGAGCGCGGCATGCACCCGCTGGGCGGAGTGCGGCAGGAACGGGGCCAGCATCGTGTTGCAGTCGTCCACCACCTGGGCCGCGACGTGCAGGACCGTCTCCATCCTGGCCGGATCGGTGTTCTTGAGCTTCCACGGCGCCTGCTGCGACAGGTAGACGTTGGCCTCGGTCGCGAGCTTCATCGCCTCGGTCGTCGCCTGCTTCTGCCGATGCCGCTCGATCAGGTCGCCGACCGTGCCGAAGGCCCGCCGCGAGCTGGCCAGCAGCTCGCGGTCAGCGTCGTGCAGCGCACCGGGGGCGGGGATCTGGCCGACGTTCTTCGCGATCATCGAGACGGTGCGGTTGACCAGGTTGCCCCACGTGCTCACCAGCTCGTCGTTGTTGCGTCGGACGAACTCCGACCAGGTGAAGTCCGTGTCCTGCGTCTCCGGACCGGCCACGGCGATGAAGTACCGAAGGGCGTCCGGGTCGTAGCGCTGCAGGAAGTCTCGGACGTAGATGACCACCGACCGGCTGGTCGAGAACTTCCGACCCTCCATGGTGAGGAACTCGCTGCTCACCACCTCGGTCGGCAGGTTCAGTGTGCCGAGCTCACCCGGCGACCCGCCGCGCGAGCCGCGGCCGTCGTACGCGAGCAGCTCTGCCGGCCAGATCTGGGCGTGGAAGGTGATGTTGTCCTTGCCCATGAAGTAGTAGGCGCGCGCCTCCGGGTCGTTCCACCATCGCCGCCACGCGTCCGGCTCGCCGAGCCGCCGGGCCCACTCCACCGAGGCGGAGAGGTAGCCGATCACCGCATCGAACCAGACGTACAGCCGCTTGTTGGGGTTGGACTCCCATCCCTCCAGCGGCACCGGGATGCCCCAGTCGATGTCCCGGGTCATGGCCCGCGGGCGCACGTCCTCGAGCAGGTTGCGGGAGAACTTGAGCACGTTCGGGCGCCAGTCGGTGCGGGTCTCCAGCCAGGACCCGAGCGACTCGGTGAGCGCCGGGAGGTCGAGGAAGAAGTGCTCGGTCTCGATGAACTTCGGGGTCTCCCCGTTGATCCGACTGACCGGGTTCTTCAGCTCGATCGCGTCGAGCTGGTTGCCGCAGTTGTCGCACTGGTCCCCGCGGGCGCCGTCGTATCCGCAGATCGGGCAGGTGCCCTCGATGTAGCGGTCCGGCAGGGTGCGCCCGGTGCTCGGCGAGATCGCGCCCATCGTGGTGCGCTCGACCATGTAGCCGTTGCGGTGCACCGTCCGGAACATCTCCTGCGCGACGGCGAAGTGGTTCCGTGTCGTCGTCCGGGTGAACAGGTCGTACGACAGCCCGAGGGCGTGCAGGTCCTCGACGATGTAGCGGTTGTACCGGTCGGCCAGCTCGCGTGGCGACACGCCCTCTCGCTCGGCCTGGACGAGGATCGGCGTCCCGTGCTCGTCGGTCCCAGACACCATCAGCACGTCGTGGCCGGCCATCCGCATGTACCGGCTGAACACGTCCGAGGGCACTCCGAACCCGGACACGTGTCCGATGTGCCGAGGACCGTTCGCGTACGGCCAGGCGACCGCGGACAGGACGGGACTGCTCACGAGCGTCGATCCTAGATGCGCCCGGAGCCGCGGCCCCGCCGGGACGGGTTCGCACCGGTGGGCATCCGGTCAGTGCTCGCGGTGCACCGCGTCATAGACGTCTCGACGGCGCGCGCCCACCCGGCCGGCCACCTCGGCGATCGCGTCCCGCCTGGACCGGCCGGCGACCTCGAGCTCGGCCACGGCCGCCACCAGGTCGGCCGGCTCGGGTGGGGCCGGTTCCGGCGCCCCCGCGACGACCAGCGTCACCTCGCCCCGGACGCCGTCGCCGGCCCACGCCGCCAGCTCGGCCAGCGAGCCACGCCGCACCTCCTCGTGGGTCTTGGTGAGCTCGCGGCAGACGGCCGCCGGGCGGTCCGGGCCGAACACCCGCGCCATCGTCGCCAGGGTCACGGCGGTGCGGTGCGGGGCCTCGAAGCACACCATCGTCCGGCGCTCGTCGGCCAGCTCGCCCAGCCTCCTGGCGCGCTCGCCGGCCTTGCGGGGCAGGAAGCCCTCGAAGCAGAACCGGTCGACCGGCAGGCCGGAGACCGCCAACGCGGTCAGCACCGCCGACGGCCCGGGCACCGCGGTCACCCGGACGCCGGCCTGCACCGCCGCGGCCACCAGTCGATAGCCGGGGTCGGAGACGCTCGGCATCCCCGCGTCGGTGACCAGCAGCACCCGGCGGCCGGCCAGCAGGTCCTCGACCAGCTGGGGGGTCCGCCCGGCCTCGTTGCCCTCGAAGTACGACACCACCCGGCCGGCGGGCTGCACGCCGAGCGCGTCGGTCAGCCGCCGCAGCCGCCGGGTGTCCTCGGCCGCCACCACGTCCGCGCCGGCGAGCTCGGCGGCCAGCCGCCCGGAGGCGTCGGCCGGCTGCCCGATCGGGGTGCCGGCGACCACCAGCACGCCCGCGGTCCCGTCCACGGGCGTCATCCTCGCGCAGACCTACGATGCGCGGGTGACGGCGACCCGGGAGCGCACGGTGTCGGCGGGCCGGTCGCGGTCGCTCGGGAGAACCCCGGGAGGCTCGCCGCTGCCCCGACTGCGGGAGCGGTTCACCCCGCTGGTCGCCGGCTCGCCCCGGCTCACCGGGTGGGCCGCGCCGCTCGCGGTCAGCGCGTTCGCCCTGCTGCTGCGACTGTGGGGGCTCGGGACGCCGGAGGAGATCACCTTCGACGAGACCTACTACGCCAAGGACGCCTACTCCCTCGAGCAGTTCGGCTACGTCCGGCAGTACGTCGACAAGGCCGACGACCGGATCAATGCCGGCGACCTGAGCGACCTCTACGCGGACGGTCCGGCCCAGATCGTGCACCCGGAGGTCGGCAAGTGGATGCTCGCGGTCGGCATCCGGCTGTTCGGGATGGACCCGTTCGGCTGGCGGTTCGGGGCCGCCGTGACCGGTGCGCTCACCGTGCTGGTGCTCTGCCGGCTGGTGCGCCGGCTCTCGGGCTCGACTCTCGTCGGGTGCCTGGCGGGGTTGCTGCTCGCCCTCGACGGACTGCACCTGGTGATGTCACGAACCGCACTGCTCGATGGCTTCCTCGCCTTCTGGCTGGTCTGCGCCGTGGCCTGTCTGGTCGCCGACCGCGACTGGGGCCGGGTCCGGCTGCTGCGGCTGCACGAACGAGCCGGCGGTCTCCCGGGCATACCGGTCGACGGCTTCGGGCCGGTGCGCGGGCTGCTGCTGCGCCCGTGGCGGCTCGGCGCCGGAGTCTGCTTCGGGCTGGCCTGCGGCAGCAAGTGGAACGGCGTGGTGGTGCTGGCCGCGTTCGGCCTGCTCACCTGGGCGTGGGACGCGGGGGCCCGCCGGGCGCTCGGTGTCTCGGTCGCGTGGGCCCGCTCCGCGCTGGCCGACGCGGTGCCCGCTGCCTTCTCGCTCGTCGGGGTCGCGTTCGTGGTGTACCTGGCCAGCTGGACCGGTTGGCTGGTGCACCACGACGTCATGCAGGACGCCTACGCCGAGCCCTACTCGTGGGGTGCCTACACCGAGAGCGAGCCCAGCTCGGTTCTCGGGGAGACCGGTCAGGCGTTGCACGACCTGTGGAACTACCACGAGCAGGTCTGGCGGTTCCACACCGTCGACGTCGTCCGCACCACCGCCGACGACCCGCATCCGTACGAGTCCCACCCGCGCGGCTGGCTGCTCATGAACCGGCCGGTCGGCATCGACCTGCGCGGTGACGTGCCGCCGGGACAGGACGGCTGTCCGGCACCGGAGGGGTCCACCTGCCTGCGCCAGGTGCTGGCGCTGGGCAACCCGGTGCTGTGGTGGGCCGGCGCGGCGGCGCTGGTGGTGGCGGTCTGGCGTTGGGTGGCGCGCCGGGACTGGCGGTTCGGTGTCCCCGTCGTGGGGGTGGCGGCGACGTGGCTGCCCTGGTTCCGCTACGACGACCGGTCGATCTTCTCCTTCTACGCGGTGGCGATCGTCCCGTTCACCTGCATCGCGCTGGCGCTGGTGCTCGGCCAGGTCCTGGGGCGCGCGGACGCGCCTCGTCGGCGGCGGCTGGTCGGATCGGCCGTGGTGGGCGTGGTGCTGCTGGCGGTGATCGCGTCGACGGCGTTCTTCTGGCCGATCTGGACCGACCAGCTGATCACACACGCGGAGTGGGAGGAACGGATGTGGCTCGACCGCTGGATCTGAGCGGCCACGCCCGCCGGCGGGCGGGCGGGCGGCTGGCGGGCGGCCGGCGGGCGGCCGGCGGGCGGCCGGCGGGCCGGTCAGCCCAGGTCGTCGAGGCCGGCGCGGGCTCGGGCCAGCGCCGCGTGCGCGTCGCCGAGCACGGCGGCCGCGTCGTCTCGTCGCGCCGCCGCCGCCGCCCCCCGATCGACGACCTCGGCCAGCTCGGCCTCGAGTTCCGCCAGCTCGACGCGGAGCCGCTGCACCCGCCCACCCAGCCGTTCGCCGCTCTCCGCCAGCTCAGCCTGCTCGCGCTCCGCCTGGTGCAGGCCCTGCTCCGCCACGTGGACGGTGCGCTCGGCCTCCGCGACCTCGGCCCGCGCTGCCTCCCGCCGGCGCTCGCGAGCGACCCTGACCTCGTCCGCCGCCGGGCCGGCCTGCTTCGCGTCCGTCGGCGATGACCGAGCGGTCCGTGCCGGCGTCCGCGTCTTCGGCCGCAGCGCGGTCGCGCCACCCGAGCCCACTTCGCCCAGGCCGGCATACGACAGCCCGGCGCTGAGCCGGCCGGAGAGCAGCGCTGCGCCGGCCTCCTGGTCGACGACCGCGGCCCGCAGCGACTCCTCGACCTGGTCCGCGACCGGGCCGCTCATCGGCCGGCCGAGCTCGTCGGCCAGCTGGGCGGCGTCGCGGACGAACGCCCGGACCAGCCGCTGCCGCTGCTGGGTCAGGGCTCGCAGCTGAGCGCCGTCGAGGTTCTGCTGCACCTGCCGCAGCTCGTCCCCGAGGCGGACCAGCTGCTCGAGCGCGTCCGGCCGGTGCCGTACCAGTTGGTTCAGCAGCCAGGCCGCGACGGTCGGCTTCGCCAGGGCGCCGACCTGGCGGGCGAGGTCCCGGTCGCCGCCGGCCCGGGCGGCCTTGGCCCGCGCTCCGCGTTCGGCGACGAACTCGTCCAGCGGCACCCCGTACAGCTCGTCCGCCACGGCGGCCACGTCGTCGGCCAACTCGTCGAGCAGGCCACCGGCAGCGTCATCGGCCATGACTCGATAGTGCCAGCGCTGGTCGTCGCGGTCCCGGACGTCCAGCGATCGTGGCGACTGGCATCTAGGCTGACCGTGGTGATCATCCGCACCGCCGAGCCCGGTGACTGGCCCGTGGTGTGGCCGTTCTTCGCCGCGATCGTCGCTGCCGGCGAGACGTATGCCTACCCCGAGGGCCTGACGGTCGAGACCGCCCGCCCGCTGTGGATGGAGCAGCCACCGGGTCGCACCGTCGTCGCCGTGCGCGACGGACGCGTGGTCGGCTCGGCGAAGATGGGACCCAACCGGCCGGGCCGCGGCTCGCACGTGGCCACCGCGAGCTTCCTGGTCGACCCGGCGGAGCAGGGGCGGGGCGTGGGTCGGGCGCTGGGCGAACACGCCGTGGAGTGGGCGCGCGCGGCGGGGTATCACGGCATGCAGTTCAACGCGGTGGTGGAGACCAACCGGTCGGCGGTAGCGCTGTGGCAGTCGCTCGGCTTCGGGCTGGTCGGCACGGTTCCCGAGGCGTTCGACCATCCCCGGCACGGACTGGTCGGCCTGCACGTGATGTACCGCCGCCTGTAGCCGGACGTCATACGTACCGAGGTGTATCAACGGCGCGTCGTATGACGTCCCACGGCCCACCCCCGAGACGTCATGCGGACGGAGGCATATCGACGGCGCGTCGTATGACGTCCCACGGCTCACCCCCGAGACGTCATACGGACGGTGGCATATCGACGGCGCGTCGTATGACGTCCGGCGGTCCGGCTAGCGTGCGGGGGGTGCCGCACTCGTTCGACGACCTGCTCAACGCCAACGCCCGCCACGCGACGGGGTTCCGACCACCCGCCCCCGACGGGACCGCCCGGGCCGGGATCGGCGTGGTCACCTGTATGGACGCGCGCATCGACCCGCTGGCGATGCTCGGCCTGACAGCCGGTGACGGTCCGATCCTGCGCAACCCGGGTGGCCGGGTCACCGGCCAGGTCCTGCAGGGGCTCGTGCTCGCGGTGCACCTGCTGGGCGTCGAGCGGATCCTGGTCGTGCCCCACACCCGCTGCGCGGTGGTGACGGCCGACGAGGCCGACCTGCGGGACCGGGTGGGCCGCGCCAGCGGCCACGACGTGACCGGAGAGACGTTCGGCGCGGTCGCCGACCAGCAGGCTGCCCTGCACTCCGACGTCGAGCGGATCCGCGACAGCCCGCTCATCCCCGACCGGGTCGCGGTCGGCGGTTTCCTGTACGACGTCGACACCGGCCGGCTGCAGCACCTCGTGTGACAGCGCGACGAGTCGAGCGGGGCACTAGCCGGCTGCCTCCGCCGGCTGACCGTGTGCCGAGCCTTCGCTGTTCTCGACCTGGTCGGCGACCGACACCACCAGACCGCCCAGCATGAACGCCCGATGGCGACCGCCAGGCCCACCGAACTGAACACCGGAATGAACCGCCTCGCGGCCGACGCAGGCGCGTCGCCATGGCCCTCGTGGTGCTGGTGGGTGAGGGCATGCCCCTTGCCCTTGGCAAGCAGGTAGCGGTTGACCGGGAACGCAGCGCCGTAGGCAGCGGTCAGGGCGATCATCATGCCGACCCAGAACACCGGGTTGACCAGCCCAGCGTCCATCGCGCCCGGGATCACCGCCATCACGAGGTTGTCGACCAGCTCCATCGTCGCGATCGACAGCGTGTCTGCGGCGAAGACGACGCTGAGGGCCGCGAAGAAGCCGAGACCCGCCTTCAGCAACGGCAGCGTCGACAGTGCGTACCCGAACAGGAACGCGAGGCCAATCGCCAGCGCGATCGTCACGGCGGCCGAAAGCCCGAGGGCCGTGCCGATCATCAGACCGAGGATCTCGCCGATCGCACAGCCGGTCAGGCAGTGCAGCGTGGCGCTGGCGGCCATGGCGTTCAGCGCCGGATCCCGCCCGCCGCTGGCGACTGCTCGCTCGCGGGTGTTGCTGCTCATCTCGGGTTCCTCCTTCTGGTTTCTCGGGTACGGAGGTCTCAGTGGCCTTGGCTCTGCCCGTTGCTGATGGTGAGGAGCTGGCGGAGGCAGTGCTCGAGCAGCGGGTGCGGGAAACCGTCGGCCAGCCGGTTGTTGATGACCCGGCCTTCGCGTCGCGTCTGCACGAGCCCCGCGGCGCGCAGCAGCTTCAGGGCATAGGAGACCTGGTCCTCCGACACGTCCCCGAGGGCGAGCGCGAGATCCCCGACGCACAGCTCGTCGACAGAGGCCAGCGCAAACAGCAGCCGCACCCGAACCGGGTCGGACAAGGCACCGAGGAGCTTCACCAGGCGCGCGGCATCGCCGGCGCCGAGGGTGCCCGCCTCGGCCCGGCGGAGGGCAGCAGCGTTGATGGGGTGGGAATGGTCGAGCGCCATAGTCCGTATAATCGCACGGATGTACGGATAGGACAAGGCCGGCTCAGCCGTGCGGCGGCCGGGCACGACGGACGTGCCCGATGCTGCGACACGACCCGCTCCCGAGCGGGCTCCGGCCCTCGACCCCGGACCGATGACCCACCCGGCGACGCAGCCGCGATCGAGGCCTCGGCTGCACACTGGATCGGTATCGGCAGGTCCTCGCAGCAGCCCGACGCTTACGGCGCGGTCCGCGCTCCCCGCGGGCGCCTTCGGCTGCACCCACCTCGCGCCCGCCAGCTCGTGGTGCGGAGTCGAACCGGCGCTGGCGCCGGCTCGCCGTCGCGAGGGAGTGCACCCCGAACACGATCCAGGCCACGTTCATGCACGCGCTCGGCAAGGCGCCGCTGGAGAAGGACGCGACGCTCAGCAGCGCGGCACCGACCATGTTCAGTCCTTGGAAAAGGACGGCGTCGGCAACGATGCGCCGAGTCGAGACCAGCACGTAGGCCACCGCTCCCAGGCCGCCGCCCAGCCAACCCAGCAGATCCAGACCCGCGGACACCTCGACGTTCCCTTCCCACCACCGACAACCGCCTGGAATCCCAGGGACCGCACCAGTCTGGGGGTCAGCAACGTTCAGGTCTAGTGAAAGAAACTGTAGGCAGCGTTTAGTATTCGCGTATGGATCTCAACCTGCGACGGCTCCGCATCCTGCGCGAGGTGGCCCACCACGGTGGTGTGACGCGCCGCAGCCCGCGAGCTGCACTATTCGGCGTCCGCGGTGTCGCAACAAATGACCGCCCTGGAGCAGGAGGTCGGGGCTCCGGTCCTCGAACGCCGGGGTCGAGGCATCGTGATCACCGAGGTCGGCCGAGTGCTCGTGGAGCAGGCCGAGATCCTGCTGGCCGCAGAACGTGAGGCGCAGAGCGCGATCGAACGGGTCCGGCACACGCAGACCGTCGAGCTGACGGTGGGCGTGTTCAGCACCGTGGCCGCGGCACTGATCCCCCCGATCCTGAACGACCTGGCCGGCCGGCATCCCGAGGTCCACGTACGGACCCGCGAGATCGATCCCGACGACGCCGGGATCCAACTGCGACACGGGCACCTGGACCTCGCCTTCCTGATCGACTACCCCGACGCCACCGAGCCGTGGACACCCGGACTCACCGTCATCCCGGCCATGCGTGACGAGCTGCATCTGGCGGTCCCCGCGGGCCGGTTCCCCCCGGGCAAGGTGCGGCTGGCCGACCTCGAGAACCAGGACTGGGTGATGTCCGGGCCGCGAACCTTCTACGGCCGCGCCCTCAGGTCCGCGTGCCGGCAGGCAGGTTTCGAGGTCCGGATCACCCACGAAGTCGACGAGCAGGCCACTGCCCTGGCCATGGTCGCGGCGGGACTCGGCATCACCCTGATGTCCGACCTCGGCCGCCCGTTCCTCCCGGGGGGCGGCGTCGACGTGCTCGATCTCACCCGTCCGCTGAGACGACATCTGCTGCTCGCCCACGCCAGCGAATCCGGCGGCCGACCGGCCATCCAGGCCTTCCTCGCCAGTGCCGCGCTTGTCACGACCTCGTCGGACGAGGAGTCAGCGGGCTCCTAGTACGTCGGGCCCCTGCGCCACGTCATCTCCTGCAGTTCGAAGGTGTTGCCGTCCGGATCAGAGAAGCCTGCTCCTCTGACGCCGCCCCCGAAGTCCTGGATGTCGCCGACCTCCACGCCTCGGCGGAGGAGCTCGGCACGCGCCTGCGTGATGTCCTCCACGACCAGGTGCACGCCTCTCACAGTTCCGGGCTCTCCCGCGTAGACCTCTAGCCCGGTCCCGAAACCGACCGAGCAGCCCGACCCCTTCGGCGTCAGCTGGACCACGCGGACGCCCTCGCTGGGCTGCACGTCGACGTCCTTGATGAAGCCGAGCTGGTTCGCATAGAAAGCGATGGCTCGGTCCACGTCCGAAACCGGCAGCGGGATCAGTTCCAGCTTCATCTGCATCGGAGTCGAGCCCCCTTGCCCGGTTGTCGTGCGGGCAGATCGTCGCACCCGGGCCGAGGCACCGAGCCTCTGCGAGGCCGCCCTCTGCTTGCTGCACGAGGAGCCGTGAGTCACTGCTGTCCCGCGGATTGGGTGGAGCTGAGGGGATTCGAACCCCTGACCCCCTCGATGCGAACGAGGTGCGCTACCGGACTGCGCCACAGCCCCAAGACGGCCGGGGAGATCGTCCCCGACCGTCGGCGAGAATAGCAGTCGGGACTCAGTCCCCGACGGCGCGGGCGGGCTGTGGCTCGGTCGGCGCCGAGCTCGCCGCCGCCGCCTCCTTGGCCTCGTCCTCGGACAGGTGACCGGAGGTCCAGGCGCCCGGTCCGCCGAGGTCGATGGTGCGGACGCTGCGGGTGGCCCGGGGCTTGGACACGTACGTCGGCAGGGTGACCGGCAGCGGGTCCCACAACGAGCCCCCGTCGTCGGTCCGCACCGCGGCGGCGACGACCTCCTGCGGCGTCGGGCCGTCCGCGGCCGGCACCGCCTCGATCACCTCGGTCGGCGCGTCTCCCCAGCCGTCGTCGAACGGCCGGCCTGCGGGCATCCGCGCCGCTGCCTCGGCCGAGGCATCGTCGGCGGAGGTGCCGGCGACGTCACGGCCGGCGGTCAAGGCCTGCTCCCAGGTGTTGGTCCGCGATCGGGCGACCTGGATGCGTGCGGTCACCAGGAAGCCCACGACGAGCGCGACCGGGGCCGCGACCGCCCACCAGGTGACCAGCGCGAAGGCACCGAACCCGACGGTCAGCGCGGTCAGCGCCAGCAGCACGCCGAGCACCCGGCGACGACGGCGCGCGGCCACCTGCGCTGCCCGTCGCTGCGCTCGCGGGTCGGCAGCGGCCAGCGCCGGCGCGGCGGGCCGGCTGCGCGCGGCCAGCGTGCGGGCTCCCACCAGCGGTTCGACGGTGTCCGCCCGTCCGAGCACGCGCATCGCGGTGGAGAACCGCTCGACCGAGCGGGACCGGGCTGCCTCGTCGTAGCGGCGCAGCGCCAGCGGGACCAGATAGCACAGCCAGAGGACGACGATGCCGCCGTAGATCACACCGGTCAGACTCACGAACCCGACCGTACGGCGGCGACGACCCGGCCCTCCGCAGCGGGGCCGGTGTGTCGCCAGATCACTTCTGTGACTGGTGTGATCGGCTCTCGAGCCGGCTGACCATGCCCTCCCGCACCTCCTCGCGGGTGACCGCGAACAGCACGTGGTCGCGCCAGTCTCCGTCGATGTGCAGGAACCGCGGCGCCTCCCCCTCCCGCCGCAGCCCGAGCTTCTCGACCACTCGGAGGCTGGCGACGTTCTCCGGCCGCACGGCGACCTCGATCCGGTGCAGGCCGACGGTGCCGAAACAGTGGTCGATCGCCAGCGCGACCGCCAGCGGAGTGATTCCGCGCCCGGCCAGGGCGCCGTCGACCCAGTAGCCCATGCTGGCCGACCGCGACGAACCCCAGCTGATCCCGGACACCGTCACCTGTCCGACCAGCCGGTCGTCCCAGGTGGTGGCGAACGGCAGGGTCCGGCCGGCCCGCGCCTGCCGGTCCAGCTCCCGGGCCATCCGGCGGAAGCTCTGCGGCGGCCGCTCGGCTCCAGCCGGCAGCGTGGCCTCCCACGGTCCGAGCCACACCCGGTTGCGGGCCCGCACCTCGCGCCACACGGCACCGTCGCGGGGCGCCAGCGGACGCAGCCCCACCCGGCCGTGCCGGAGCCGGGCCGGCCATCCCGGCGCGGTGCTCACCTGCCGTCACCACCCGCCGACGCTGCCGGCGGCTCCGGCGCCGGGTGGTCCCCGCCGCGTACCTGGTCCACCGCATGCCGCAGCACGGGCTCGAGCACCGCCAGCCCGTCCCGGACCCCACCGGTCGAGCCCGGCAGGTTCACCAGCACCGTGCGGCCGGCGACACCCGCGAGGCCCCGGGACAACACGGCGGTCGGCACGCCCTGGGCCACCCCGTGGGTCCGGATCGCCTCGGCCAGACCGGGCAGCGTCCGGTCCAGCAACACAGCGGTCTGTTCAGGGGTCTGGTCGGTGGGGCTGATCCCGGTGCCGCCGGTGGTCAGCACCACGTCGACGCCGTCGGCGACCGCGGCCCGCAGAGCGGCGCCGACCGGTTCACCGTCGGGGACCACCACCGGATCCCCGACCTCGAAGCCCCAGTCGCGCAGCCGCTGCACCATCAGCGGACCGCCGCTGTCGGCGTAGACCCCGGCCGCGGCCCGGTTGGACGCGGTCACCACCACCGCTCGCAACGACCGGTCGGTCACCGGCCCCCCTCACGCCGCCACGGTCCCCGCCGCCCGCCGTCCTTGGCGTCCACCCGCACGTACGCGATCGACGCGGTGCGGTCCACGGCCTTGACCATGTCGATCACGGTCAGCGCGGCGACCGCGACCGCCGTCAACGCCTCCATCTCGACGCCGGTGCGGTCCGCGGTCC
Source organism: uncultured Actinomycetota bacterium (assembly GCA_963695375.1). Taxonomy (GTDB): domain Bacteria; phylum Actinomycetota; class Actinomycetes; order Propionibacteriales; family Nocardioidaceae; genus JACCVL01. The sequence goes on from OY968767.1 coordinate 468,577, forward strand.
CGACCAGCGCCGTGATCTCGACGGCGTCGTCGGCCACCCGCAGGTCGACCTCGACCCGGCCGACCGCCAGCGGATGGCACAGCGGCACCAGGTCGGGGGTCCGCTTCGCCGCCATGATGCCGGCCACCCGGGCCACACCCAGCGCGTCTCCCTTCGGCACCCCGTCGGCGCGCAGCAGCCGCACCACCTCGGCCGACACCAGCACCCGGCCGCTCGCGGTGGCCGTACGCGCGGTGACGTCCTTGCCGGTCACGTCCACCATCCGCGCCGCACCAGTCTCGTCGACGTGGGTCAGCCGCCGCTGGTCGGGCGCGGTCATCTAGAAGTCCCGGTCGAGCACGAGGGTGGACACCGGCTCCCCGTCGGCCACGTCGACGACGTCCTCCGGCACCACGATCAGCGCGTTCGCCTGGGCCAGCCCGTTGAGCAGGTGGGACCCGGCGCCTCCGACCGGGGTGACCGTGGCGCCGTCGTGGTCGAGCGCGAAGCGCGCCCGGAGGAACTGGCGGCGGCCGGGGATGGAGCGCAGCGCACCCCGCACCCTTGCCCGGACAGTGGGGCGACGGTAGGGCAGCTTGCCCATCATCCGTCGCAGCGCCGGCACGACGAACACCTCGAACGACACGTACGACGAGACCGGGTTGCCGGGGAGCGTGATGATCGGGGTCTGCTCCTCGCCGACCCGCCCGACCCCCTGCGGCTTGCCGGGCTGCATCGCCACCTCGCAGAAGGAGACGGTGCCGAGGCGGGACAGCACGTCCTTCACCACGTCGTACGCACCCTTGGACACGCCACCGCTGGTGACCACCAGGTCCGCCCGGACCAGCTGGTCGGACAGCGCGTCGGTGAAGGTGTGCGGGTCGTCCCCGGTGACGCCCACGCGGTACGGGATGGCGCCGGTGGCCCGCACCGCGGCGGCGAGCAGGTAGCTGTTCGCGTCGTAGATCGAGTCGAAACCCAGCGGCTGCCCCGGCTCCCGCAGCTCGCTTCCGGTCGACAGCACCACCACCCGGGGTCGCGGGCGGGCTCGCACGCGAGCCAGCCCGACGCCGGCCAACAGCCCGACCTCGCGCGGGCCCAGCACGGTGCCGGCCGGCAGCAGGTCCTCGCCCGCGCGCACGTCCTCGCCGACGTGCCGCACGTGCTGTCCCGGCTCGGGGCTGCGGTAGAGCCGGACCGCCGCGGTCCCACCGTCGGTCCACTCCACCGGCACGACGCAGTCGGCGCCGGTGGGCAGTGGCGCGCCGGTCATGATCCGGAGCGACGTCCCCGGCGGCATCCCGTGCGGCCGCGACTGGCCGGCCGCGGACTCGCCGATCACCGGCAGATGGATCGGCCGCGCCTCGGTGGCACCGGCGGCGTCCTCGAACCGCACGGCGTAGCCGTCCATCGAGGCGTTGGTGAACCGGGGCAGGTCGATCGGCGACGACACCGGGTCCACCAGGGGAAGGCCGACGGTCTCCAGCAGCGACTGCTCGTACGGCGCCAGCGGCTCGACGACGTCGAGCACCTCCCGGAGGTGCTCCTCGACCGAGCGCAGCCCACCGCCGGCGGACCCCGCCGATCCTGCGCTGCCGACGGCCTCCGCGGCCGGCGACGGATCGGACACCATGCTCGTCACCCTAGTCGCGGCGGGTGCCGCCCACAGCGGTCAGGACCCGTCCAACCGGGCACCGTCCGGGATCGTTCCGCTGCTGGACTCGTCCTCGCCGACCCGGGCGACGCCGGTGACGGTGACGTCGGCGCCGAACGTCCAGTCCCCGCGCACGGTCAGCCGATCGGCCGCGACCAGCGACGGCGGGCCCGCCGGGAAGCGGGCGTCGAAGTCCGGCAGCAGCGCGTAGTGCCGCTTGTCCAGGTCGACGACGGGCACCGAGTCGCCGCAGCGGCGAAGCAGCCCGTCGGGTGCCAGGTCGTACACATCCGAGCGCATCACCAGCAGGTCGTTGGTCGTCTTCACCGGCAGGAACCGGCTGCGGTCGACCTCGATCGCCTGGGCCCCCTCGAACACCTCGACCGCCGCACCCATCGCGGACTCGATCTGGACCACCGCCGGTGACGACGGGTCACCGGGGTCCACGGTCTTCTCGTTGCGGATGAGCGGCAGCCCGAGCACACCCTCCCGATCGGTGAGGGTTCCGGCGAGGGCCCGGAGATCGAACCAGAGGTTGTTGGTGTGGAAGTACGGGTGCCGCTCGATGTCGGCGGCCACCTCGGCGTCGGCCGGCTGCGTCTGCGCGGTCTCCCGGAGCACCAGCCGGCCGTCGGTCCGGCGGCGCACCAGGTGACCCCCCTTGCGGTCGGCCGCGGTGCGTCGGCAGACCTCGGCGGCGTACGGGGCGCCGCTCGCCGCGAACCAGCCCGCGACCGTCGGGCTGGGCGCGGCGCCGAGGTTGTCGGCATTGGAGACGCTGGCGTAGCGGTAGCCCGCATCGATCAGCCCGTGCAGGACTCCGGACGCCTCCAGCGCGGTGTAGAGGTCCCCGTGGCCAGGCGGACACCACTCCAGCGTCGGATCGTCCGGCCACTCCACCGGCGTGAGGTCGTCGGCGCGCAGCTTCGGCTCGCGGTTCTGCAGGAAGTCCGCCGGCAGGCCGGGAACCGGCAGGTCCGGATGCCGCTCCAATGCGGCCAGCGTGTCGTCGCGGGTGCGGAAGCTGTTCATCAGCAGCAGCGGCAGCCGCACCTCGTACGCCCGCCGAGTCGCCAGCACCTGCAGGGCGATCACGTCGAGGAAGCTGCGGTCGCCTCGCACCGGCAGCAGCGACTTCGCCCTGGCCATGCCCATCGAGGTGCCGAGCCCGCCGTTCAGCTTCAGCACCGCGGTGACCGCGAGCGCCTCCGCGGCGCGCGCCTCGTCCACGTCGACCTCGTCGAGGCGCGGGAGGTCGGTCACCGGGTCCACGTCGTCCTCGGCGATGATCCCGGTGGCGCCGGACTCGAGGTCTCGGTAGTGGTGGGCGAAGACCTCGACCGCGCGCTCGGCCACCCCGGCCTCGGTCATCTTCCGGCGCGCCCGCTCGAGGCCCTGGTCACTCATGGCGGGGATGCTAACCAGGCCATCGGGCGGGCGCCGCTCGCACCGTCCTGCGCGCGACCGGAAGGCTCGTACGGTGGGGGCGTGCCCGACCAGCCGACCAAGCAGGCGCTGCGGAGCGAGATCGCCACCCGCCGCCGGGCGCGCCCCCCGGACGACCGGGCCGCCGCCGCCGACGCGCTGGCGGCCCGGGTGCTCGAGCTGCCGGAGCTGGTCGGAGCGCTGACCGTCGCCGCCTACGACTCCTATCCCAGCGAGCCGGGGACCGGTCCGTTGCGGGCGGCGCTGCGAGCGCGCGGCATCCGGGTGCTGCTGCCCGTGCTGCGCGCCGACAACGACCTGGACTGGGTGCGGGACGACAGAGCCGGGTCCGATCCCGTCCCGGACCTCGGCCCGGATGCCGTCCTGGCGGCGGACCTGGTGGTGTGCCCCGCGGTGGCGGCGACGGGGGCGGGAGCTCGGCTCGGCCGCGGCGGCGGATCGTACGACCGGGTCCTCGGCCGGCTCCGGCCACCGACCGTCGTGGTCGCCCTGCTGCACGACGACGAGGTCGTCGAGGTGGTGCCCGTCGAACCACACGACCGCGGCGTCGACATCGTGGTCACGCCCACCCGGACCATCCGCGGAGGTCGCGGGTCGCGACAGTGACGGGCCGGATGCGGTGACCGGTCGCGCGGGTACGGCACACTGGCTGCGCGCGAGCGTGCTGAGGACGGCGCCACCCCGCGCGTACCGACGAGGAGATCCCGTGCCCACCTACCAGTACGTCTGCACCGCCTGCAGCACGCCACTCGAGGTCCAGCAGGCCTTCAGCGACGACCCGCTGACCGAGTGTCCGACCTGTCAGGGCCGCCTGCGCAAGGTGTTCGCAGCCGTCGGTGTGGTGTTCAAGGGCTCCGGCTTCTACCGCACCGACAGCCGGTCGGCCGCGGCGGAGGCGGGCACCTCGTCCGGTCCGGCCAAGGACGCTCCGTCCGGGGACGGCGCGTCCGGTTCCGGCGGCGACGGCGCGAAGACCTCCGGCGGCTCGGGGACCTCGGCGGACACGAAGGCAGCCGGCAAGAGCTCCGACCCCAAGGGGTCGGGCACCACGAGCCCGTCCACAGGGTCCGGCACGTCGGCTGCCTGACGGTCGGGTGTGGACGACGGCCTCGCTGCATGCCGGCGTTGACCTAGCCTCCCGCCGTGCCCGACCCCGGACGACGACAGCTCACCGGCGCGGCCGCGCGTGCCCGGCTGCTCCGTCGGACCCGCCGCCTCCTGGCCCGGCACCGGGCGCTGCTCGCGGCCGGGTTGGTGCTGACGGCGGTCGTCGGCGCCGTCGGCGCGGTCCGACCACCGACCGAGCCGGCGGTGGAGGTGGCGGTCGCCAGCCACGACCTGACGCCGGGCACCCGGCTGTCCGCGGCCGACGTCCGGTCGGCGGCGTTCGACCCGTCGCTGATCCCCGACGGCAGCTACCCGCCGGCCGAGGTCCCCCTCGGCCGGCCGCTGGCCGGGCCGATGCGCCGGGGGGAACCGCTGACCGACGCCGGGCTGGTCGGCCCTGCCCTGACCGGCTCACTGCCGACCGGTCAGGTGCTCACCACGGTCAGCGTCCGCAGCCCGGCAGCCGGCATGGTCGCCGCCGGCGACGTGGTGCGAGTCGCTGCCACACCGGCACGAGGGTCGGGTCCTTCGACCGTCCTGGCGCCGGCTGCCACGGTGCTCGTCCCGCCCAGCGGTGATCAGCTCGACGACGCGGCGCTCGCGCCCGGCCCGACGGGGGTGGCCTCGGTGGTGGTCGCGGTGCCCGAGGGCGAGGCGCTCGCACTGGCCGGCGCATCCGCGACCCGTGTCCTCGACCTGCTGGTTGCCGGCCCGGGTGGCGGCTAGCGTGCCGAGCACATGAGCCAGAACGGGTCGGAAGGAGACCACGATGCTGAGAGGGTTCAGGGAGTTCGTCTTCCGAGGCAACCTCGTCGACCTCGCCGTCGCGGTCGCGATCGGGTTGGCCTTCGTGACGCTCATCGGCGCCTTCACCACCTCCCTCATCAACCCGATGATCGCCGCGGTCGGACCCGCCGACTCGTTCGGACTCGGCTTCCAGATCCGCGACGCGAATCCCAACACGTTCGTCGACATCGGCGCCGTCATCACCGCGATCATCACGTTCGTGATCACGGCGGCGGTGATCTACTTCGCGATCGTGGTGCCGATGTCGTCGATCACCGCGCGGGTCACGAAGGACCCGGACATCCCCGCGGAGGTTCCGCCCGACGTGGCGCTGCTGACCGAGATCCGCGACCTGCTGCGCGCCCAACGCTCCGGCGGGACACAGCCGCCCGCCGAGACCGCCTGACCGCAGAGGCGGCGACGCGACCTCAGCGGTGGTGCGGTGGCACCTCGCGACGCAGCTCGCTGTCCCGGTCGTCGTCGGACTCGGTCTCCGACCAGCCGAGCGAGCGTTCGTCCCCCGTGATGTCCGGGTAGGCATCGCCGAGCGCGGCCAGTCGTCGACGTCGACGGGTCTCGGCCTCGCCCCGCGAGGCCGGGCCCGGTTCCCGACCCGGGCCCGGCTCTGAGGCGAGCTCGCGACCGGTCACGCCACCTCGACCAGCACGCCGTCCACCCAGTCGCCCGCCAAGCGAGGATGCTGCGGGACCCAGCCCGTCGCCTGCTCGAAGGCCGCCGAGCTCACCCGCTGGGACCGGGTGAGCAGCTCCAACCGCTCACCACCGAGCCGCACCAGGGTCCGCGAGACCAGCGACGCCTTGCCGCGACCGACCGCGCCGGCGAGGGTCTGGGCGAGCTCCCGGCGGCGCACCGGCTCGGCGCCCACGTTGTAGATCGCGGACGGGGCGGCGAGCGCCGCCACCACGGCGCCACCGACGTCGTCGGCGTGGATCACGTGCGCCCATGCCTCCGATCGGCCGACGCCCATCGGCTGTCCGCAGCGAGCCCGCGCCAGCCGCCACCTGGTGTACTCGTCGTCCCCGACGATGCCCCCCAGTCGCAGCACGACGCTGTCCCGGCTGCACCCGGCGAACTCCTGGGCGTGTGCCTCGGCCAGCGCCATCGGCTCGGCGGCGCGGTTCACCACCACCGGACTCGACTCGTCGATCCAGTCGTCGCCGCCGTCGGCGTAGACCAGGCTCACCGACTCCTGGATCAGCCGACGCACGCCGGCAGCCCGCGCCGCCTCCGCCACCAGGCGCGAGCCCTCGGCACGGATCCGGTCGTTGACGCGCCACGCACCGGGCCGCAGCGCTGCGTAGCCGACCGGCACCCGGGTGGCCATGTTGCAGACCACGTCGCAGCCGGCGAAGGCGCTGACCAGACCGTCGGGGTCGAACAGACCGCCCGGCACCGCGGTCGCGCCCAACGCCTGGATCTGCTCGGCGCTCTCGGCGGATCGGGACAGCCCGAGCACGTCGTGGCCGGCGGCCAGCAGGGCGCGGACGGCGGAACGACCCATCACACCGGTGGCACCCGTGACGAAGACCTTCACGTACGCACTCCTTCATGCCCCCGGTAGCGCCCCGTGCCGCGCAAGGACCCGTCGATCACGAACGGGTAACGAACCCGTGCACCATACGCCCGGACCCCGATCCCGGGAAGAAGTAGTCCCGTTTCGCCGCGCGACTGCCCCGGGATCCGTCAGGATGCCGCGCATGCGAAGCGACCTGTTCAACACCGAACGTCAGGAACGCCAGACCACCGACCGCTGGGTCCTGCAGAGCAAGAAGATGCTGCGGGTCTCCCTCGGCCAGGACGTCCTCGCGACGAAGGGCGCGATGGTGGCCTACCAAGGCCAGATCGAGTTCCACCACGAGAGCGCCGGGGGCCTCGGCAAGCTCGTCCGCAAGGCGCTGACCAGCGAGGACAACCCGCTGATGCGCGTCAGCGGCCAGGGCGAGGTCTTCTTCGCCCACGATGCGAGCGAGGTGTTCCTGCTCACCCTCGAGGGCGACGGCATCTCGGTCAACGGGCCCAGCCTGCTCGCCTTCGACGCCACCCTCGACAACGACGTCCACCGGACGAAGGGCGCCGGGATGATGACCGGTGGCCTGTTCAACACGCTGATCCAGGGCACCGGCACGGTGGCGCTGTGCGCCGACGGCGAGCCGATGCTGCTCGACTGCTCGCAGCAGCCGACGTTCGTGGACCCGCAGGCCGCGGTCTGCTGGTCGGCGAACCTGGCACCGAACGTGGTGAGCAGCATGAACATGCGCTCGATGCTGCGCGGCGGCAGCGGCGAGGCCGTGCAGTACTCGTTCCACGGTCCGGGCTTCGTCGTCGTGCAGCCCTCGGAGGGTCCGACGGTTCCCCCGCACACGCACTGAGGTCGCGGCCGGCTTCGGCCAGCCGCACAGATCGGTCCTAAGCCGGCGAATCGTCGCCGCCGACGTCGACCCGCGTCCCTGGCCCTCGGCCGGGACGCGGGTCGTCGCGGTCAGCGGGAAGAAAACCCGATCGACCCGATGTTGGCTTGCGGCAGACGACTCGGTGGCGTCTCGGCACTGTCGGTGCCTGCTGGTCTGCTGGTCCCGTGGGTCACCGAGCAGCGGATGCCCCACCCACCGGTCTCCTCGAGCCAGAAGGAACCTCCCATGCGCGTCGATCCCACCACCTCGTCCGGTCACCCCTCGGGGGACGCGCCCGACGATCACGATCACGGTCACCGGCATCTCGGTCTGGCCCTGGTGCTGATCAGCACGGTCCAGCTGATGGTCGTGCTGGACGCGTCGGTGGTGAACATCGCCCTGCCACGGATCCAGGGCGACCTGGGGATCAGCGACGCCAACCTGACCTGGGTCGTGACGTCGTACGCGATCGCGTTCGGAGGCCTGCTGCTGCTCGGCGGCCGGATGGGCGATCTGCTGGGCCGACGCCGTGTCTTCATCGGCGGCGTGCTGGTGTTCGCGCTGGCCTCGCTCCTCGGCGGCATCGCGCAGACCGAGTGGCAGCTGTTCTCCGCACGGGCGCTGCAGGGTGCCGGTGCGGCAGCGGCCTCGCCGACCGCCCTGGCCCTGATCACGACCACCTTCCCGGCCGGTCCGCAGCGCAACCGCGCCTTCGCCGTCTACGCCGCCATGTCCGGTGCGGGTGCTGCCGTCGGCCTGATCCTCGGCGGCGCTCTCACCGAGGTCTCCTGGCGCTGGACGATGCTCATCAACGTGCCGATCGGTCTGCTCGTCGCGTTCCTCGCCCCTCGCTTCCTCGGCGAGTCCCGCCCGCAGCCGGGCAGGTGGGACCTCCCGGGCGCCGTCACCGCGACCGTCGGGCTGGTGGCCCTGGTCTACGGCTTCAACCACAAGGCACAGGTGGACCCGGTGACGGGCGCACCGGCCACCTGGACCGAGCTGCTGACGCTGGGGCCCATCGTCGGCGGGGTGCTGCTGCTGGTGGCGTTCTTCGTGATCGAGGCCCGCTCCCCGCACGCACTGCTGCCGCTGCGCATCGTGACCAATCGCACCCGAGCCGTCAGCTTCGTCGTGATGCTCATCGTGGGCGCCGCGATCTTCTCGATGTTCCTGTTCCTGTCCCTGTTCATCCAGGACGTGATGGGTTACAGCCCGCTGCGCTCCGGCGTGGCCTTCCTGCCGTTCACCGCCGGCATCGTGGTCGCCGCCCAGGTGGCGTCCGCGCTGATCGCCCGGATGGACCCGCGGTGGATCGCCGGGACCGGCGGTGCGCTGTCGGTGCTGGCGATGTGGGGGTACAGCCGGCTGGAGGCGGACTCGAGCTACGCCACCGGGTTGCTGCCATGGATCGTCGTGCAGGCGGTCGGGATGGGCCTGTTGTTCGTGCCGCTGACCCTCACCGCGGTGAGCGGGGTGGACAAGGCCGACTCGGGAGTCGGCTCCGCCGTCCTGAACACCGTCCAGCAGGTGGGTGGGGCCATCGGCATCGCCGTGCTGGGCACCGTCTTCGCCAACGGCATCACCGAGAGGCTGTCCGCGCTGGCGGAGCCCGGTGCGGCCGGGCCGCCGAGCCCGGAGCAGGCCGACCTGGCCGCGCGGGTGGCGCAGGCCTTCGGGACCACTCAGACGTTCGACGTGGCGATCTGGATGATGGTGGCGGCGACGGCGATCACGCTGGTCGGGCTGTCCGTCCGGCACCAGGACCTGGCCACCGAGCCGGCTCCGGAGCTGGCCGTCGGCTGACGTCGACTGACGTCGGGTGGCGCCGGCCGGAGCGGGCCGGCGGATAGCCTGCGCGGATGGCTGATCCCGCCCCGACCGCACTCGGCCAGCACGGTGCCGACGACCCCCGCAACGACTCGGTGCTGGTCCTCGTCAACGGTGTGCTGGTGCCGCGTGACCGGGCCGTGGTCTCTGTCTTCGACGCCGGGTTCGTGCTCGGCGACGGCGTCTGGGAGGGGTTGCGGGTCGCGGCCGGCCAGCCGGCCTTCCTCGACCAGCACCTGGACCGGCTCTACGAAGGGGCGACGGCGATCGCCCTCGACGTCGGGCGCACCCGAGCCGAGCTGACCGCCGACCTGTACCGGCTGCTCGAGGCCAATGACATGACCGATGGTGTCCACGTGCGGCTGATGGTGACGCGGGGGGTGAAGCGCACGCCGTACCAGGACCCGCGGGTGACGGTCGGCCCGGCAACGGTGGTGATGGTCGCGGAGCACAAGCAGCCGCCCCCGCAGGCCGCCGAGCGGGGCATCACGCTGTTCACCACCCACGTCCGGCGAGCCACCCCGGACACCCTGGACCCCAAGCTCAACGCGCACAGCAAGCTCAACGACATCCAGGCCTGCATCCAGGCCTACACCGCCGGCGCCGACGAAGCCCTGATGCTCGACCCGCACGGCTTCGTCGCCACCTGCAACTCGACCCACTTCTTCTGCGTGCGCCGCACCGCCGACGGCGACCGGGAGGTGTGGACCTCCGACGGCCGCTTCTGTCTCGGCGGCATCACCCGGGCGAACGTGCTGCGGCTGTGCCGGGCGAACGGCATCTCGGCACGCGAGCGGGCCTTCAGCCTGACCGAGGTCTACTCGGCTGACGAGGCCTTCGTCACCGGCACCTTCGGCGGTGTCGTGCCGGTGCGCGAGGTCGACGGCCGGCGGATCGGTCCGGGCACCCGCGGCCCGGTCACCCGGCGGCTGCAGGAGCTGTACGCGGAGCTGCTCGCCGCCGACGTGGCCGGCCGGTCCGGTCCGTCGTGACCCAGCCCCCCGTGGCATCCGGGCCGAGCTCGCAGCCGATCCGGCTGGCCGTGTGGTCCGGCCCGCGCAACATCTCGACGGCGCTGATGCGGTCGTGGGAGAACCGTCCGGACTGCGTGGTGGTCGACGAGCCGCTGTACGCCGCCTACCTGGCCGCGACCGGCGCCGACCACCCCGGGCGGGACGAGGTCCTGGCGGCCGGACCGACCGACTGGCGGCTGGCGGTCGAGCGCCTGCACGAGCCGCTTCCGGCCGGGATCCGGGTGCACTACGCCAAGCACATGAGCCACCACCTGCTGCCCGAGATGGGGACGGCCTGGGTGTCGGAGTTCCGCACCGTGCTGCTGGTGCGCGACCCGCGGCGGGTCGTCGCGTCGTACCTGCGGTCCCGGTCGACCGTCGAGCCGGCCGACATCGGTGTCCGGCAGCAGGAGACGCTGCTCGAGGTGCTGCGGGCACACGGCCAGGAGCCGCCGGTGATCGACGCGGACGACTTCCTGCGCCGGCCCGCCGCTCACCTGGAGTGGTGGTGCGACTGGCTGGGGCTCCCGTTCACCGAGGCGATGCTGCGCTGGCCGGCCGGATCCCGGGACAGCGACGGCGTGTGGGCGCCGCACTGGTATGCCGCCGTCCGGGCGTCGACCGGCTTCTCCGCGTGGCGCCCCGCCGAGGTCACGCTCGCCCCGGAGCACGCCGCCGTCGCGGAGGCGTGCCGACCCGCCTACGAGCGGCTGCGGGCGCTGCGCGTGCGGATCTGAGCGGCCGTCGGTCGAGCCTGGGTCACGGTCCGGCCGCGTCCAGCCCGTCCAGACAGGCGGCGACCAGCCCGCCGAGCGACGGCAGGTGGTAGCCGCCCTCCTGCACCGCCACGGTCGGCACCCCGAGCGCACCGAGAGCGACCCCGGCCGCCCGGTAGCCGTCGACGCTGACCTGCAGCGGGCTCTCCGGGTCCTCGGCGGCCGCGTCCACCCCGAGCGACACCACCAGGCCGTCGACACCCCAGTCCGCGGCCCAGTCCCGCAGCTGCTCGACGGCTCGCAGCCACTCCCGGTCGCCGGTGCCGGGCGGCAACGGCAGGTTGCGGGTGGCACCCGCTCCGTCTCCTCGTCCGGTCTCGTCCGGATAGCCGACCACGTGCGGGAACCACCCGCTCGCCGGGTCCACGTGCACCGATCCGTAGCGGACGTCCGAGCGGTCGTAGAAGATCGCGGCCGTCCCGTTCCCGTGGTGCGCGTCGATGTCCAGCACCGCGACCCGGGCCCGGCCGGCGGAGCGCAGCGCGTGCGCCGCCACCGCCGCGTTGTTCAGGTAGCAGGATCCTCCGTAGGCCGCGCGGGTGACGTGGTGGCCGGGTGGGCGGCAGAGGGCGTAGGCCCGCGGTGCGCCCGCCGTCACCAGCGACACCGCGGTCAGTGCGCAGTCCACGGCGGCGCGCGCGGCCGCCCACGTCCCGGGGCCGATCAGCGTCATCGTGTCGTAGCCGAACTGCCCGGCCCGGCCGTGCACAGCGGCGGCTCGATGCTCCGGGAGCCCACCGAGCATCGCCTCGGTCGGGAAGAAGTACGGCACCACGCGGTCCTGACCCACCAGCTCGGCGAAGCCAGCCGCGGTCCACGCGTCGTACGCGTCCCGAAGGTGCTCGACCAGCTCGTCGGCGTGCACGGCGCGCAACGGCTCATCGCCGTGGACCTCCGCCTGCACCGTCGGATGTCCGGCGGCTTCGAGGGCGGCGAGGATCGCGTCCACCCGGCTCGGCACCTCGGACCCCTCGGTGACGACGCCGATCCAGACCTCGCCGCGGGGGTCGTGCCGCCGCGTTGCCGGGGCCCACACCACCGGCATCGGACCGTGGACCTCCGGACTGGTCACGGCGTCAGCATGCCAGCGCCCGCTCCGGTGCGGCAGGATGCCGACATGCCGCGCGCCGCTGACCTGGGAATCAGGATCGGAACGTTGCCCGCAGGTCGCACCGACTCGGTCCTGGACGTGACCGGGGTGGGACTCGGCCACGCGACCGTGTACCGGGACGAGCCGGACCCCCCCGAGGGACGCGGGGTGGCCCGGACCGGGGTCACCACGATGGTGGTTGCCGACGACGCGTTCGACCGGCCCTGCCCCGCCGGTGGCGCGGTCCTCAACGGCGCGGGCGAGTGCACCGGCTTCCTCACCGCCGCCGAGTGGGGTGCCCTGGAGACGCCGGTCTTCCTCACCTCGACGCTTCAGCTCGGACGGGTCTACGACGCCGTCTGCGAGCTGATGCTCGAGCGCGAGCCGAGGGTCGCCGACGACTTCATCATCCCGGTGGTCGCCGAGTGCGACGACTCGTACCTGAACGACGCGCGGCGGATGCAGGTGGTCCGCGGCGACGTCGAGGCGGCGTGGGAACGGGCGCTGGCGTCGCGCGGTGCGGCGCACCCGCCGGACGAGGGGTCTGTCGGCGCCGGGACCGGGATGTGCTGCCTGGGATTCAAGGGCGGCATCGGCACGGCCTCCCGGGTGACGCCGGAGGGACACACCGTGGCGGTGCTGCTGATGACCAACTTCGGCGACCGGGCTCGACTCACCGTGGACGGGGTCCCCGTCGGTCGGCTGGTGGAAGCCGGTTCGGCCGGGGACGAAGCCGTGCCACCTCGCCCGCCGGCCGGGTCGTGCATCGGTGTCGCCGTTACCGACGCCCCGGTCGACGGGGCCGGCTGCGCGCGACTGGCCCGCCGGATCGGTTTGGGGCTGGCCCGCACCGGGTCGGTCGCCTCGCACGGCAGCGGGGAGATCTTCCTCGCGACCGGCACCGGCCTGCGCGTCGACCGTGACGGCGGCTCCGCCGGCCCCGCCGCCGTGTCGGGCCGGGCACTGGACCCGCTGTTCGCCGCCGTCGTGGAGGCCAGCGAGGAGGCGGTGCTGAACTCGATGCTCGCCTCCCCGACAGTCGTGGGCCGGTCGGGAAACACGATGGCCGGTCTCGACCCCGACGACGTGGTCGAGCTGCTCCGCCGGCACGGGCGGCTCTCGTGACGGGGTCGGCGGCCTCGACCCGCGAGGTCCGGATCCCGATGGACGACGGGGTCGAGCTGGCGGCCACGCTGTGGCTGCCGGACCCCGCTCGTGGGCCGCAGCCCTGCCTGTTGGAGGCACTGCCCTACCGCAAGGACGACCTCACTTCCTCCTACGCCGACGAGTACGTCCGGCTGCGGGACGAGTACGGCTATGCCGTCTGCCGCCTCGACCTGCGCGGCACCGGCTCGTCGGCCGGCGACGCCACCGACGAGTACCCACCCCGCGAGCAGACGGACCTGGTGGCGGTCATCGCCTGGTTGGCCGCCGCCGACTGGTGCTCCGGCAGCGTGGGGATGTGGGGCACGTCCTACTCCGGCTTCAACTCACTGCAGGTGGCGTGCGAGCAGCCGCCGGAGCTGAAGGCGATCTGCGCCATCTACGCCACCGACGACCGGTGGACCGACGACGTGCACTGGCGCGGCGGGGCCTTCCGGCTGCTCGATGCGGTCGACTACTGCCACTACATGACGCCGATGAACGCGTTGCCGCCGGTCCCCGCCGTCTGGGGAGACGGCTGGCGGGAGGAGTGGGTGCGACGGGTCGAGACCTGCGAGCCCTGGCTGCTGACCTGGCTGCGCGAGCGGGCCGACGGACCGTACTGGCGGCACGGTTCGGTGCGCCAGCCGCCGGGCGAGCCGGGTTACGAGCGGATCCGCTGCCCGACGATGCTGGTGACCGGCTGGGCGGACGGCTACCGGAACACCTCGCTGCGGACGGTGGCGGCGCTGCGCGCGGCCGGTGTCCCGCAGCGGCTGCTGGCCGGGCCGTGGGCGCACGCGGCGCCGGGGTCGGCGATGCCGGGACCCCGCATCGACCTGGTGCCCGAGATGGTCGCCTGGTGGGACCGCTGGCTGCGCGGGACCGAATCCGCCGACGCGCCGGTGGACACCGAGCTGAGCACCGTGTTCGTCCGCAGCTCCACCCGCCCGGCACCTGACATGGACACCTCGGCCGGCCGGTGGGTCCGCGAGGAGTGGCCGTGTCCGCGGGTCTCACCGCAGCGGTGGGAGCTGGCCGGACGCCGGCCCTATCCGGTGCGGCCGGACGTCGGGATCGCCGCCTGGATCGACTGCGCCGGGCACCTGCCCTGGGGCCAGTCCGACGACCAGCGCTTCGACGACGCCGCGTCCCTCACCTGGGAGTGGGACGCGGAGCAGCTGCAGCTGCTCGGCCACCCCGTGGTGCGGCTGCGGCTGACCGCGGACGCCGCGGACGCGTCGGTGACCGCGAAGCTGTGTGACGTCTTCGAGGACGGGACGTCGGCGCTCATCACCCGCGGTTCGCTGGCCCTCGACCGGGCCGCTCCGGGCACCGAGCGCGAGGTGCGGCTCGAGCTGGACGCGTGCGCGTACGCCTTCGCGCCCGGGCAGCGCCTGCGGCTGTCCGTCGCCGGGGCGGACTGGCCGAACACGGTGGCACCGCCCGAGCCGCTCACGCTGACCGTGCTGGACGGCAGCCTGGAGCTGCCGGTGTGGTCGGGACGGTCACCGCACGCGGAGCCGCGGTTCGCGCCCGGGGACCCCCGCTCCGCGGAGGACCCCGCCGGGACCGTGTGGCGGGTGGAGCGCGACGTGTTGACGCGGACCACGCGCTGCGTCGTCGACCACGGCTCGACCTACGACGTCCCGCACGCCGGGACGGCGACCGAGCACTACCGCGGGCGGGTCGAGGTGGACCACCACAGCTTCGACCAGCGCGCCGAGGCAGCCGTGACGTTCCGGCTGAGCTGGCCGGACGTCGAGGTGTCGACCCGCTCGACGCTCGACCTCCGGGTGGGCCCCGCGCACTACGAGGTGGACATCGGCTTGCAGGCGTTCGAGGGCGATCGGCTGGTCGGCGAGCGACGCTGGCATGAGCGGTTGCCCCGGTGACCGCTGCCGCCGCCCGGGTCAGCCGCCGCTGCCGTAGGGCCGGGTGATGATCTCGAGCACGTGGCCGCTCGGGTCGTTCCAGTAGACCCCGCGCCCCCCGTCGTTGGTGTTCACCGCGTCGGGCTGGCGCTGGTGCGGGTCCGCCCAGTACGGCAGGCCGCGCGCCTGGATCCGGCCGAGGATCGCGTCGAACTCCGGCTCGGTGACCAGGAACGCGTAGTGCTGCGGGTGCAGCGTCTCGGCGTCGAAGAAGTCCAGCGAGACGTCGTTGCCGACCTCGACGACCAGGAACGGCCCGTAGGGCGTCGGCTCGGGCAGGCCCAGGATCTCGGCGAGGAACGTCGCCGACTCCCGCTTGTCCCGGACGTTGACGATCGTGTGGTTGAGCTCGACGGCCATGTTGGCTCCTCTCGGCGCGATTCTGCCGCGCCGGTCAACTGCGGGGTGCTCAGTCGGGCCGCCGGCGGAGCTGTTTGGTGCGCGCCCGCCGCTGCTTGGAGTCGAGCCGGCGCTGCACCGAGCCCCGAGTCGGCCGGGTCGCCCGGCGGCGGCGCGCCGGTGGCGCGAGCGCCGCGTCCAGCGCCTCCACCAGCCGCTGCTCCGCGGCGCGCCGGTTCGCCAGCTGGCCGCGGTGCTCCTGCGCGGAGACCGTGAGCACGCCGTCGACCAGCCGGCCGGCCAGCCGCTGCAGCGCTCGCTGCCGCAGCGGCTCGGGCAGCGCGGTCGTACGGTGGACATCGAAGGACAGCTCGACCCTGCTGTCGGCGGTGTTGACGCCCTGCCCGCCCGGCCCACTTGAGCGGGAGAACCGCCAGCGCAGCTCGGTCCGGGGGATGGCGAGCGACCGCACCCGCAGCGACGACGACATGGCAGGCCCAGTGTGGCGGACGAGAGGAGGCTCCCCGTGACCGAGCCACCCCCCGCCGGCGACTACGTCGGGTCGCGGCTGCCGCCGGCGACCGGTCCGGACCGTGCGCGGCCGCGACGCCGGTGGCCGGTCGAGGCGTGGTGGGTCACCGTCGTCGCGCTGCTGGTCCTCAACCTGGTCGCCACCGCCGCGGTCTGGTGGGAGCTGCGCGAGGAGGAGCCGCCCACGGTCACCTGCGTGTACGCCCTGGAACGGGATCCGGCGGGCCGCGACGGCCCCCCGGTGGCGATCCCCAGTCCCGGGCCGGGCCAGCCGGCCCCGACCGGCACCGAATGCCCCTGACCTCCGGGACCGCCCGCCCTCCGCTCAGCCGAGGTGCAGCGGCTCACCCAGATAGCCCCGGCTGACCAACGCCACGAACGCCTGCACGGCGTCCTCGCTGGGCGCGAACGGGCCCGGACGGAAGTGCGGGCTGGCCAGCCCGCGTTGCACCGACTCGCACGCCGACCAGTCCTGCCGGTTGGTCAGGTCCCAGAACTCGACCGCCCGGGCGACGTCCGGCCCGTCCTCGACGGCGTACCAGGAGCACTCGATCCAGGTGCGGTCCGGGGCCAGCGGCACCAGCCGATGGGTCATCACATAGTCGGGGTGCGGGGAGATGAGCAGGTTCGGCAGGAGGTGGACGTACTCCACCCGCCGGGGGTCGACGCCGGGGATCGGCGGCCCGGCCGCCTCGCCGGTCAACGACATCGTCGCCATGCCGTCTCGCAGATCCATCGAGCCGCCGACCCAGGCGCCGGGCAGGTCGTAGTTCTCGCCGGACGACGGCGGTGTCACCTGGCACAGCTCCGGGTGGATCAGCGGGCAGTGGTAGCACTCGTGATAGTTCTCGGCCACGACCTTCCAGTTCGCCGCGACCTCGTAGGAGTGCCGATCGCCGAGCACCAGTCGCTCCGGCGCGTACGGTCCGACGATCTGCTCGAGCGCACCGACGTGGTCGACGAACGGGACCGTCAGCGGCGACGGCTCGCCGTCCTGGAGCCCGTGCAGCGCGTGCACGAAGACCCAGCCGTGCCAGCGCTCGACCGGCAGCTCGGACAGCGCGTGCTCGGTGGCGGCGAAGCCCGCCACGTCCCGGAACCCCGGCGCCGCCCGCAGCCGGCCGTCCAGGTCGTAGGACCACGCGTGGTACGGGCACACGACGCTGCGGCGATCGCTCGACTCGTCGGCGCCGAGCAGCTCGTGGCCACGGTGCCGGCAGGTGTTGGCCAGGGCGCGCAGCGCGTCGCCCTCCCAGGTGAGCAGGACCGACACGTCTCCCACCGCCACCGCCCGCTGGGTGGTCCCCTCGACCCGGAGGTCGGCCTCGCGCCCCACGCAGGTCCAGGTGCCGGCGAAGAGGTTCCGCCGCTCCCACGCGAGCACCTCCGGTGAGGTGTAGGCCACCGCCGGCAGCATCCGGTCGGCGCCTGCCGCCGCCGCCTGCACCAGGCGCGGGTCGAGCGAGCCGCTGTGCACGGTGATCGGGTCCGCGGTCATGGGGTCTCCTCCGGATAGGGTGCGACGCCATGGCACGCCGCGGGGTCGAGGTCAGGCGCGACGGGATCTTGGCCGCCACGATCGAGCAGGTCGACGAGCGTGGGCTGGCCCAGACCCGGGTGTCCGACGTGGCTGCCGCGCTGGGCATCAGTCCGGGACTGATCTTCTACCACTTCGCCACCAAGGACGCGCTGCTGGTGGCCGCCTTCGAGCACGCGGTGGCCAAGGACCTGGCGCGGCTGGACCGGGCCCTGCGCCGCGGCACCGGCGCGACCGACCGGCTGCGCCGCGTGCTCGCCGTCTACGGACCGACCGGCTCCGCCCCGGGCTGGCGGATCTGGATCGACGCCTGGGCGCTGGCGCTGCGCGAGCCGCAGATCCGCCGCACCCTGCGCCGGCTCGACGATCGCTGGCGGGACACCCTGCTGGACGTGGTGTCGGCCGGCGTGGCCGACGGCTCGTTCAGCTGCCCCGACCCGGAGGCGTCGGTGACCCGCATCAGCGCGCTGCTGGACGGGTTGTCCGTGGCCACCCTGGCGTACCGCACCGTCACCCGCGCGCAGCTGCGGACCTGGGTGCGCGAGGCCGCCGCCCGCGAGCTGGGCCTCGAGCCGGAACAGCTCGACTGACGGCCGCTGGGTCTTCGTCAGCACGTCACACCAGCCAGTGCGCGGCGTAGTCGGGCTCGGTGAGCGCCGGCCGGTCGAGCCGGAACGGGGTGAGGTCCACCCGGCCGGCAGCTGTGGCGTCGCCCTCCTCGGTCGCCAGGTCGGCGAGCAGCCGACCCAGGGTGGGCGTGAACTTGAAGCCGTGTGCCGCGCCGAGACCGACCACCACCGACTCGTGCCCGGGTACCGGGCCGAGGACGAAGTCCCGGTCGGGGGTGAGCGTGTACAGGCAGCGGACCGACCGCTGCACGGCACCCGACGCGGGCAGGGTGCGCGCCATGAAGTCGGCGAGCAGGGCGAGCCGGTCCGGGTCGGGGTCGAAGCCGCGGTCGTCCGGGTCGACCGGCGCGCCGCCGCAGTCTTGGGCCGCCTTGACCGTCGGTTCGCCGTAGCAGGGGAACCCGTAGAAGGTCGGGTCGTCCATCCAGATCCACAGCGGGAGCTCGCCGACCGCGAAGCGGCCCGGGTCGTCCGGGGCGAAGTAGGTGACCTGCTCCAGCGTGGTGGTGAGCGGCAGCCGGTGGTCGAGGCCCGCCAGCACGTCGTTGGTCCAGGCGTCGGCACACACCAGCAGCCGGCGGCAGCGGTAGGTCACTCCCCCGGCCACGAGCTCCAGCCCGGCGTCGCCGAGGTCGCGCACCGCACTGACCGGTGACCGGTCCCGCAGCGCGGCGCCGCGCGTGCGCGCTCGCTCCTGCAGCACCCGCACCCCGCGCGCGGCCGGGACGATCGCCGCCCGCTCCTGGTAGACACCGACGGTGCCGTCGGGGAGGACCAGCTGGGGCCAGCGCCGCTGCACCTCGTCGCGGTCCAGCTCGTCGAAGGCCACCCCGCAGGCGGCCATGGAGCTCGTGTAGTCGACCATCGGGATCGCCGGATCCGGAGGGAACAGGTCGAGCCCGCCGGTGGTCGTCACGAGCTGCTGCTGACTGTCCGCCTCCAGCCTGGCCCAGTCGTCGTACGCCTGGAAGGTCAGCTCGACGTAGCCGGGGGTGTGATAGCTGTGCCGCAGGATGCGGCTGCTGTCGTGCGACGCGCCTCGGAGGTGTCCGAGCTCGAACCGCTCCAGGCCGAGCACCGACACCCCGCGGCCGGCCAGCTCGTAGGCTGCGGCGCTGCCGAGCGCGCCCAGCCCGACCACGACGTATTCGAACCGCTCGCTCACGCGGGTCCCTCCAACCGGGGCAGCAACCACCGTCTGATGTCGAGGCTCCAGTCCTCCATCGGCGCGAACCAGCCCTGGGTGTAGGCCCGCGAGCTCATCCCGCGCTGGACCGACTCGCAGATCGCCCAGTCCTGGCGGTTCACCAGGTCCCAGAGGTCTCCCGCATCGTCGGGGTCGAAGCCGCTCTGCGTCACCTCGTCGGGGGCGAAGAGCAGGTCACAGACGACGCGGGTGCGTCCCGCACCGAGCGGCTGCAACACGTAGGCGGCGACGTGGTCGGCCGAGCAGGAGACGAACAGGTTCGGGTAGACCAGCTCACCCTTGTGCCGCACCTGCTCGTCGGCGTCCAGGTCGGGAAACGGCCGTCGCGTCGTGGTGCCGGTGGTGGTGAACGTCCAGGCACCGGGCCGGTGCTCGACACCCGCGTCCCAGTCGAGGTCGCCGCCACCGCCGGCGAACGACGGCACCAGCCGGCTGAGCTCGGGGTGGACCGGGCCGCAGTGGTAGCACTCGTTGTAGTTCTCGGCGAGGACCTTCCAGTTCGCGGCGACGTCGTAGTCGAAGCGACGACCGCTGACCAGGGCCGCCAGCGGGTAGCGGGCCAGCCGGTCGGCGACCGCCCCCACCGCCTCCGCCAGCGGGGGTGCCTGCTCCGGCGTCAGGTGCACGAAGACGAACCCGGCCCACTGGTCGACCGCAACCGGCGCCAACCGGAAGTCGGCCGGGTCGAAGTCCACGACACCGGCGGTGTGCGGGGCCTTCAGCAGCCGGCCGTCGAGGGCGTACGTCCACGAGTGGTACGGACAGCGGAGCGAGCGCACCGTGCACGGCGCCACCGGCTGTCCCGGCTCGGCCGGCACGATCTGCGAACCGCGGTGCCGGCAGACGTTGTAGGCGCCGTGCAGCACGCCGTCCTCGTCGGTGGTCAGCAGCACCGACTCCCCCAGGACGTCGACCACCGCCAGCCGACGCGTCCCCTCCAGCCCGAGCTCGCGCATCCGGCCGACGGCGGTCCACGAGGTGGCGAGGACCCGCTCCCGCTCGCGCTCGAAGTGCCCGGCATCGACGTACATGTCCCGGGGCAGGGCTGGCTGCAGCCGCTCCGGCGTCGGCGGACGAGCCACCGCATCGTCGGCCATCACACCTCCTGCGCGATCCGTACGGGTGCCCCCGGGGCGGCCCCTGAAACTGACTCGGGAGTCAGTAGCGACTCCAGGGTGCCATGAGACGGGGAACGGCGGGAAGTCCTTTGCCCCCGCCGGACCGGGTTGCGCGCTCAGCCCACCAGGTGACAGGCGGCGTGCCGGCCGGCGGCCGGCAGCACGTCCAGCGGGACCGACGTGCAGGCGGCGTCGACGTCGGCTGACGCCGCGCGGCCGTCGGTCCGGGCCGGGCAACGGGGGTGGAACCGGCACCCCCCGGGGATGCGGGTCGGGTCCGGGATCTCGCCCCGCAGCACCTGCGGCTGCATCTCGTCCATCTCCGGGACGACCGACAGCAGCGCCTGGGTGTAGGGATGCTGCGGGGACTGCAGCACCTGCTCGACGGTTCCGGTCTCGACCACCCGGCCCAGGTACATCACGGCGATCCGGTCGGCGATGTTCCAGGCCAGCCCCAGGTCGTGCGTGATCACGAGCAGCGAGAGGCCGAGCTCGTCGCGCAACTGCAGCAGCAGTGCCAGCACCTCACCGCGCACCGAGGCGTCCAGGCTGCTCACCGGTTCGTCGGCGACGATGGCGGTGGGGTCCAGCGCGAGCGCGCCCGCGATCACCACGCGTTGGCGCTGGCCTCCGGACAGCTCGTGCGGGTAGCGCAACAAGAAGCGCTCCGGCGGCCGGAGTCCCGTGCGCGACAGCGCCTGCATGACGCGCCCCGACTCGTCGGCCATGCCGTGCACGCGCGGCCCCTCCGCCACGGCCTCGTAGACCGACTGGCGGGGGTTCAGCGCTCCGGTCGGGTCCTGCAGGACCAGCTGGACGCCGCGCCGGTAGGCCTTGAGCGCCTTGGCGGTGTACGACAGCGGCGACCCCTCGTAGCGCACCTCACCCGACGACGGGCGCTGCAGGCCGAGGATCGTGCGTCCGAGGGTGGTCTTCCCACAGCCGGACTCGCCGACGACGGCCACGATCTCGCCCCGGCCGACGGCGAGGTTGACGCCGTCCAGCGCGCGGGCGGCCGCGCCGTCGCGTCCGCGGAAGGTGACCGACAGCTCCTCGACCTCGATCACCGGGTCGGTCGGCGCACTCACGAGTGCGCCTCCTCACCGGGCAGCGGAGGGACGTGCACGCAGGCGGCGCGTCGGCCCGGTGACAGGGTCCGGAGGCCGACGTCCAGCTGGGAGCACTCGTCGACGGCCTCCGGGCAGCGCGGGTGGAACGGGCACCCGGACGGCAGCCGATCGGGGAAGGGCGGGTCGCCGGGCAGGCCTGCCGGGGCGAACCGGGAGGTGGTGTCGCCGATGGTCGGGAACGCCTGGGACAGTGCTCGGGCATACGGGTGCCGTGGATGGTCGAACACCTCCGCAGCCGGACCCTCCTCGATGATCCGGCCGGCGTACATCACCGCCACCCGGTGACAGGTCGTCGCCAGCACCGACAGGTCGTGGCTGATGATCAGCACGCCCATCCCGCGCTGCTCCGCGATGCCGGTCAGGAGCTCGAGCACCTGAGCCTGCACCATGACGTCCAGCGCGGTCGTCGGCTCGTCCGCGATCAGCACCTGGGGATCGCAGGTCAGCGCCAGGGCGATCATCACCCGCTGCTTCTGACCGCCGGACAGCTGGTGCGGGTAGGCGCGCGCGTGACCGGTGGGCAGCCCCACCTGCTCGAGCAGGCTGGCCACCCGGCGGGTGGCGCTGGCGGGCGTCGCGCCGGGGTCGTGGAGCAGCAGCGGCTCGGCCAGCTGACGCCCGATCGACTGGATCGGGTTGAGCGAGTGCAGCGCACCCTGGAAGACCACGGCGGCCCGACCCCACCGCACCGCTCGGAGCCGGCTCCACGACATGGTGGTGACGTCCTCCCCGTCCAGCAGCACCTTGCCGGTCACGGTGGCCGTCTTGGGCTGCAGGCGCAGCACGGTCGAGACCAGGCTGGACTTCCCACAACCGGACTCGCCGGCGAGCCCGACCACCTCGGCTGCCTCGACGGCCAGGTCGACGCCGCGGACGGCGGGGACCGGTCCGAGAGAGGTGCGGTAGGTCAGGTGGACGTCGCACAACTCGAGCACGCTCATCGCACGTCCTCCAGCCGCGGATCCAGGACGGCTTCGAGCGTCCGGCCGATCAGCGTGAAGCCGAGCACGACGCCGATCACGCAGAGGCCGGGCGGCAGCAGGTACCACCACGCCCCGGTCGAGGCCGCTCCGGCCTGCGTGGCCTTGTCGAGCATGCTGCCCCAGGAGTCGAGGAAGGGGTCGCCGAGCCCGAGGAACGACAGCGTCGTCTCCGACAGGATCACGATCGCGACCGTGATCGTGGTGTTGGCGAGGACCAGCGGCATCACGTTCGGCAGGATGTGCCGGCTCATCTGGTGCCAGTCGCTGCCTCCCAGCACCCGCGCCCGCTCGAGGTAGGGCCGTGCCTGAACGCTGAGGGTCTGCGCGCGCACCAACCGCGCCGTGCCCGGCCAGGACGTCACGCCGAGGACCAGGACGATGGTCCCGAGCCCACGCTGTCCGAGCACTGCTGCGAGCACGACGACCAGCGGGATGAACGGAATCACGAGGAACCAGTCGGTGAGCCGCTGCAGGACACTGCCCACGATGCCGCGGTAGTGGCCGCTGGCGATCCCGATCAGCGTGCCGAGCACCATCGAGATCGCAGACGCAGCGATACCGACCACGAGCGAGGCGCGGGCGCCCCAGACCAGGACCGCCAGCACCGAGCGCCCGTTCTCGTCGGTGCCGAGCCAGAACTGCGAGCTCGGAGCCGCCATTGCCTCGTTCTCGAGTGTCTCGGTGATGTCGAGCATCTCGGAGGGGAACAGCACCGGCGCGAGCACCGCGGCCGAGGCGAACAGCGTCAGGATGCCCAGGCCCAGCAGGCCCGACCCGTGCTCCGCATAGGACCGGGCGAAGCGCACCGTCGACGCTCGGCGTCGCGCCCAGGCGAGGCGGCGGGGGGAGGGGACGTCGGTGGAGGTGGTGGCGACGTCGGGGGCGGTCACGTGCGGATCCGCGGGTCGAGCGCCGCGATCAGCACGTCGGCCACGATGTTGGACACGATCACCGAAACGGTGAAGACGAGGAACAGCGCCTGCATCAGGACGAAGTCCTGTTCGGTGATGGCCTCGAAGGTGAGCAGTCCGAGGCCGGGATAGGAGAAGACGGTCTCGACGGTGATCGCCCCGCCGATGATGAAGCCGATGTTCAGGAAGATCAGCGTGATGGTGGGCAAGGACGCGTTGGGGACGGCGTGCCGGCGGCGCACCAGGTGGTCCATCAGGCCCTTTGCGCGGGCGGTGGTGAGGTACTCCTGCGACTGCTCGTCCACCATCGACGCACGCATGATCAGGGAGTACTCCGCGAGATAGACCGCCGACAGCGCGGCAGCGGGCAGCACCGTGTGGTCGATGATGCTCGAGATGCCGTCGACGGACCACGGCTCGAGCCCGGAGTCGATCACACCACCGCTGGGGAACAGCGCCGGGAACGGCCCGATCCCGCTGGAGAACAGCATGATCAGCAACAGACCGAGCCAGAACTCCGGCGTCGCGTAGAAGAGCAGGGTGACCGCCGTCGACGCCTTGTCGAAGCGGCTGCCGCGCTTCCACCCCGCCCGGATGCCCACCCACACGCCGACCACGGTGGCCACGATCGTGGAGGTGCCGAGCAGCACCAGGGTCGGCCAGGTGCGTCCGCCCACCAGGTCCCAGACCGGCTGGCCCTTCCACGAGGAGACGCCGTTCAGGGCGAGCGGGTCGCGCAGGTACGCCCAGAACTGCTCGAGCAACGGAGCGTTCAGCTCGCGTCGGATCCGCGCCAGGTCCTCGGCACTGATGTTCTTCACCGCCCGATAGCGCGCGGCCGGGTCGCCGGGAAGCAGCCGGAACAGGAAGAAGTTGAACAGCAGGACGAACAGCAGCGTGCCGAGGCCGGACAGGGCGCGGAAACCCAGGAAGCGGCCCAGGCCACCACTCGGCCTCGCGACGGGATCCTGCGCCGGGGCCGTGGCCAACGCCACCCCCTACTCCACGTCCGCGGCGGGGTGCCGGCGACGACGCGCCACCAGCCACACCAGGGCGCCGGCGATCACCACCGCTCCGGTCACCCCCCCGAGCAGCATGCCGTTGCCGGACTCGTCGTCGCTGCCGGCTGCACTGCCGTCCGGGGGCCGGATGTTGAGGTAGGTGTGCGTGCCGTACTGGAAGAGGATCGGACCGTCGGGATCCGGCTGCGGGACGAACCCCGTGAACCGATCCGTCCGGTATGCCTGCAGGTAGTCGTAGTACTCGGTGACGATGTAGGCGTTGGCGTCGTAGGCCATCAACTGCATCTGCTGTGCGATCTCGGTGCGCCGGTCGCGGTCGGTCTCCGTCGCCTGCTCGGTGTAGAGCCGGTCATACTCCTCGTCGCAGTAGAACGCGTCGTTCAGACCGGCGAAGATGGTGCCGCCGCCGACCTCATAGCTGAACTGGCCGCAGGTGAAGGTCGACAGCTGGTAGTCCGGGTCCGGCTCCACGACCCAGCCCCACTCGTACATGTCGAAGGTGCCCTCACCGGCGATCTCGTACAGCCGGTTCTCCGACACGGTCTCCGCGACCGAGTCGATGCCGATGTCCTCCAACCAGCTCTGCAGGAAACGGATCGTCGTCTGCGACGTCGTGGAGTTCTGCCGGGAGTACAGCTGGTAGACCAGCGGGTCGCTGCCGTCCGGCATGGTCCGGATGCCGTCGGCCCCGCGGGCGTAGCCCGCTTCGTCGAGGATCCGGTTGGCCTCGTCCGGGTCGTAGGTGATCGGGTCCTCGGGGTCGGCGTGCTCGGGGTACAACGGCGGGATGATCGTCGTGCCCGGCGTGCCCCGCCCGTCCAGCGTCCGGTCGACCAGGGCCTCCTTGTCGACCGCGTGGTGGATGGCCAGGCGCACCTGGGGATCCTTCAACGACGGGTGCCCGGTGCCGATCGGCGTGCCGTCGACCAGCTCCGCACCGCCGTTGAAGGTGAGGTAGTTGAAGCCGTAGTACACCGACGACCTGGCCTCGATGTCCTCGACCCCCTCCAGCGCCTCGAAGACGTTGGCGTCGAGGTCGTCGGCGAAGTCGACCTCGCCGTTCTTCAGCGCCTGCACCAGCGCGTCCGCGTTGCGGTACAACCGGAACTCGACGCCGTCGATGGTCGGCGCACCGCCCCAGTAGTCGGTGTTGGCCGAGAACCGGTAGAACTGCCCCTCCCGAGCCTCCTCCAGCACGAAGGGCCCGCTCCCGACTCCGCCGGGCGGGTCGGCGTCCGGCTCGTTGGTGTACTCCCGGACCTCCTCGGCGTCGATCTCCGACCAGATGTGCTCGGGGAGGATCGGGACGGCCAGCCGCTCCATGATCGGGGTGGGCTTCTTCAGCTGCATCACGACGGTGGTGTCGTCGGTGGCCTCGACGCTCTCGATCTGCGCCACGTAGCTGCCGTAGTTGGTCTTCTCGACCTGGCCGTCCAGCACGCGGTTGAACGAGTACTCCACGTCGGAGGCCGTCAGCGGCTCGCCGTCGCTGAAGGACACGCCGTCGCGGATCGTGTACGTCCAGGTGAGGCCGTCCTCGGACTGCTCCCAGGACTCCGCCAGCGCCGGCTCGGGCGAGAAGTCCTCGGCCGAGTAGGTCGTGAGGGTGTCATACATCAGCGCCCAGGCTTCGTAGGCGGCGGCCGTGATCCCCTTGTAGGGGTTCAGGTTGTCGATGTCCTGCAGCACGCCGACCCGGAAGATCAGCTCCTCGTCACCCGCGTCGGTGGCCGGGCTGGTCGTCTCGTCGGCCGCGACCGGGCCGACGACGAGACCGGTGAGACCAACGCCGCTGATCAGCCCGACGGCGGCGACGGCGGCCACGGGGGCGCGGGTAGCGTCTCGCCGGTGACCTCCTCCGAGCCGACCGAGCAGTCCGGCCCCCCCGCGCCGCGCCGGACCGCCGTGGTCCACGAGCTGCACGGCGTCCGCCGGGTCGATCCGTACGCCTGGCTCAGCGACACGTCCTCGCCGGAGGTGCTGGAACATCTTGCGGCCGAGCGCGCGTGGTACGAGGCTGCCACGGTCCATAGTCGCTCCCTGGTCGAGACCCTCGCGGACGAGATGGCGTCACGAGTGCCGACCACTGACCAGTCGGTCAGCTGGCGACACCTGCAATGTTCCTACTACACCCGGACCCCGGCGGGTAGTGAGTACGAGCAACTGTTGCGGGTTTGTCATCGGTCAAACGGGCCTTCGGCGACGAAATCGGTGGCGGAGGCGCCGGAGGACGACGGAGACAGCGGCGTGGAGCAGGTGCTGCTGGATCTGGCGGAGCTCGCCGATCCCGCCGCAGGACCGGCGGGCTACGTGGATGTCGGCGTCCGTGCGGTGAGTCCGGACGAGCGCTGGCTGGCGTACTCGGTGGACACCGTCGGTGACGAGGTCTACCGGCTGTGCTTCCGCGACCTCGTCGTCGGCGAGGACCTGCACGAGGTGGTGCCCCGCAGCTATTACACCGGCGCATGGAGCACCGACTCGACCACGTTCTTCTACACCGTCCACGACCAGGCCTACCGTCCGCACCAGGTGTGGCGACACCGACTGGGAACGCCGGTGGCCGACGACGTCTGCGTTCTGGAGGAGGCGGACGAGCGCTTCACGCTGAGCGTTCGGCTGGCCCGGCGCGGTGACCTGGTGGTCGTCACCAGCCGCAGCCGGGACACCAGCGAGGTGTGGCTCGTCGACGGCACCGATCCGGAGGCGTCCGCCCGCTGTGTCGAGCCCCGGCGTCGCGGGGTGGAGTACGACGTGGAGCCGGCCAGGGTCGACGGCGAGGACGTCCTGCTGGTGCTCACTGACGACGGGGCGACCGAGTTCCGGTTGCTCCAGGCGCCGGCGGACCGGCCGGCGCGCCAGCACTGGGTGGAACGGATCGCCGAGGACCCGCAGGAGCGGCTGCTGGCCGTGGACGCCTTCGCCGACGCGGTGGTGCTGACGCTACGCCGGGACGGGTGTCCTCGGCTGCGCGTGCTCCGGCTCGACGCCGGTGGTGACCCGACCGGTCTCGACATCGTGGCGTCCACGCCGGCCGCGCGAATCGCGCTGAGCCACAACGAGCTCTGGGAGACCGGCACGATCACGGTCGTCGAGGAGACCTGCGTCGACCCACCGACGTGGTCCGACGTGGACCTGCACACCGGTGTCCGCACCGTCCGGCACCGCCGACCGGCGCCCGGCCACGACCCGACGGCCTACCGCACCGAACGACGCAGCATCGCCGGTGCGGACGGTGCCGCCGTGCCGGTGACGATCACCCGGCACCGGGACACCCCGCTGGACGGCACCGCTCCCGCCCTGCTGTGGGGCTACGGCGCGTACGAGAGCTGTGACGACCCCGCGTTCGACCCTGCGCTGCCCAGCCTGCTGGACCGGGGGGTCGTCCACGTGCTCACCCACGTGCGCGGCGGCGGCGAGCGTGGTCGGCAGTGGTGGCTGGACGGCCGGCTGGACCGCAAGCAGCACACGTTTGACGACCATGTCAGCGTGGCCGACCACCTGGCGGCGGCGCGGCTGGTCGACCCGGACCGGATCGCCACCCGAGGTCTGTCCGCCGGCGGCCTGCTGCAGGGCGCGGTCTTCAGTCAGCGTCCGGACCGGTGGCGAGCGGTCGTCGCCGAGGTCCCGTTCGTCGACGTCGTGACCACGATGCTCGACGCGTCGGTGCCGCTCACGGTGAACGAATGGGACGAGTGGGGGGATCCGAGCCGGGCGGCGGACTTCGAGTGGATGCTGGCGTACTCCCCCTACGACAACCCGCCCCCCGCCGGCGGCCGTCCGGACCTGCTGGTCACCGGCGCGGTGCACGACCCCCGGGTGATGGTCTGGGAGCCGGCGAAGTGGGTCGCCGCGCTGCGGCACTCCGACCCGGATTGGGCGGACCGGTGCCTGTTCCGCTGCGAGACCGGGGCCGGTGCGCACACCGGGCCGGCAGGCCGGTACGCGCACCTGCGCTACGAGGCGGAAATCTTCGCATGGCTGCTGGAGCGATTGCAGAAAAGCTCCGGCGGCTGACGCCCGACAAATTCGGCGCGGTCAACGCTGTACAAAATACCGGCGATGGAATTCCCCCACGCATTGTCACCGCCCACCCCCCCCAAAACAGGTCACGATCCGCGACTTCTGCAGGCTGCAGAAGTCGCGGATCGTGACCTAGACGAGGGCCCCCCGGAAGACGGATCGGTCAGGCGATCCGGCAGTTCCCCTCGGTGGTCGCCAGTCGGGTGAGGTGCACGTTGTCGACGTTGTACAGGTCGGTCACCACCCGGAGCCGGTAGATACCGTCGCTCTCGACGTTCAGCCGCATCCGCGGCGACTGAGCCCTCGGGAAGCCGGCCCACTCGAACGGCGCCACGTTGACCGAGCCCTGGTCCTCGGCCGCGCCCAGCTGTCCACCCATCGGAGCGCTGCGCTTCACGTTGCGCCAGTTGCCGTCGATCCGCTTCTGCGCCACCAGGCGGGTCACCACGGTGAACGTCTTGAATTCGGCGTTCTCATTGCGGGTCTCCGCGCCGCGCACCCGCGCCGACAGCTGGCCCGCGAGGTTCGGGTCCTCGTTCTGCGTGAAGCCCACGCACTTCAGTCCACCGGTGCGCTGGTGGTAGGCGCCGTCGGAGTCGGTCGTCGCCGTCGCCGGCGTCGCCATCAGTCCGACCAGTGCCGACGCAGCCAGCGCCACTGTTGCCTTCCGAAACATCGTCCTTCACCTCTTCCTGCGGGTGCGACGGTCTCCCTATGGACCTGCCGCGAATGGGAGGAGGTTAGGCGCGCTCGTTCCGTGGTGTGCGGGAAACTCCGGAGAAACTACTGCCTGTGCAGAATGATTGAACAATCGGTGAAAGACGCGGCGACAATTTGCGATTGCGACCCGACTGTATGTGATTGCACCCCGCACCCTGGTGACCATCCGCGACGTCTGCGGGGCGGAAAAACTCGCGGATCGTGACCTCGGGTGCCCCTGGTGACGATCCGCGACTTCTGCAGGCTGCAGAAGTCGCGGATCGTCACCCCGCTTCGCGTGCGCTGCGTCTTGGGGTCAGGGCCGGCGGATCAACCAGCGTGGCGACCCGCCCGCGGTCACCGGCTGCGCCGCCGCGACCTCGTCCATCGCCTCGCTCACGTTACGGAGGTTCGCGATCAGCGCGCCGTAGACCGGCCAGAACGCGATCGGCACGTCGGCGTCGGACAGGTCCGCGGAGAGCTGGTCGAGCCGCCCCTGCACCCGCCGCACGCCGTCCCGGTCGGCACCCACGATCACTCTGCCGGCCTCCTCCAGCAGGTCGGTCCACCGACCCCGGAAGCGCGGATCGGCCACCGCGGGCCAGCCGTTGCCCCGGCTCAGCGTGCGCGCCATGCTCCGGCAGTCGGCGATCGACTGCTCGAGCCGGCGCAGGATGTCGTCCCACCCGCGGGCGCGCTCCATCCGGGCGCGGACACCGGGGCGCGGGTTCCACCGCCCGCTCTCCCAGGCCTGACGGGCGACCCCCCACGCGTCATCGAGGTCCTCGTCGAGCTCGCGAGTGCACTCGACCCAGCCTTCCGCCGGGTCGTCCTCGGGTGGGTGGCCCTCGTCGGGCGCGTCACGCAGGTCCAGCGCGATCTCGATGAGCAGCTCGCCGATCCGGTTGTCGATCCGGTCGATCCGGCGCGCGGCCACCCGGTCCCGCAGTGGTGGCCAGACCAGAAGGTTGACCGCCAGGCCGACCCCGATCCCGATCCCGGTGTCCGCGAGCCGCTCCAACAGCCGCACGCCGTCGTCGCTGTAGCCCGCCAGCAACACGATCAGGGCCGTGGTGGCCACCGTTGCCCGCTCGGGTCGGAGTGACCGGGTGTGGCCCATGGCCAGGCTCACCACCAGCACCGCCGCGAGACTCGCCGCGCCGACCCCCAGTACCGCCCCGAGCGCGGAGGCGACCAGGACACCGAGCACGGTGGCTCCCACCTGCTGCATCCCCCGGGACAGCGTCCGGTGCACCGTGGCGTGCACGACGAGCAGCGCAGACCAGGGAGCCAGGAACGGCTGCCCCAGACCGAAGACATGCACGGCCAGCAGCCAGGCGGCGACCGCCGCCCCGACCGTCTTGAGCAGCTGCACCGCGCCCAGCCACACCACCGGGTCCCGGGTCGCGCTCCGCGCCCGACGCCACCGCCGACGCGCGCTAGGGACGAGGTCTGCTGGCAGCTTCACTCCTGACTCGAGGCTGCCCACAGGTTGATGCCGGACTCCACCGCATGCCGGTCGATCTCGGCCAGCTCGTCGGCAGACAGCTCGAGGCGCTCGAGGGCGGCGACGTTCTGCTCCAGCTGGCGCACGCTGCTGGCCCCGATCAGGACCGAGGTGACGCGAGGGTCGCGGAGCGCCCAGGCGAGGGCGAGCTGCGCCAGCGACTGGCCCCGACCGGACGCCACCTGGTTCAGCGCCCGGATGTGCGCGAGGTTCTCGTCCGAGAGGTGCTGCTCGTCGAGCGACTTGTCCTGAGCGGCCCGGGAGTCCTCCGGCACGCCGTCGAGGTAGCGGTCGGTGAGCATCCCCTGCGCCAGCGGCGAGAAGGCGATGCAGCCGACCTGCTCGTCGCCGAGGACGTCGAGCAGTCCCTCCTCGATCCAGCGGTTGAGCATCGAGTAGGACGGCTGGTGGATCAGCAGCGGGGTGCCCAGCTCGCGCAGCAGCGCGGCGGCCTCCCGGGTGCGCTCGGGACTGTACGACGAGATCCCCGCATAGCGCGCCTTGCCCTGCCGGACCGCGGTGTCCAGCGCGCCCATCGTCTCCTCGAGCGGGGTCTCGGGGTCGAAGCGGTGGCTGTAGAAGATGTCGACATGGTCGAGCCGCATCCGGGTCAGCGACTGGTCCAGGCTGTCCAGCAGGTACTTGCGCGAACCCCACTCGCCGTACGGGCCCGGCCACATGTCGTATCCCGCCTTAGTGGACAGGACGAGCTCGTGCCGCAGGCTAGCGAAGTCCTCGTGGAAGAGCCGACCGAAGTTGATCTCAGCGCTGCCGTACGGCGGTCCGTAGTTGTTGGCCAGGTCGAAGTGGGTGATGCCCAGGTCGAACGCCCGCCGCAGCGTGGCGCGCTGGGTGGCGATCGGCTTGTCGTCGCCGAAGTTGTGCCACAGCCCGAGCGACACCGCTGGCAGCCGGAGCCCGCTCGCGCCGCAGCGGCGGTAGGTCATCGAGCCGTAGCGGTCGGCAGCCGGGCGGTACGCGTCGAGGACATCCATGGCGGGGAGTCTGCCGGACGACGACTGCTGCCGCGTCTCGAGGCCGGGCTACCGACCGGCGTCACCGTCGCCGACCATGTCCGCGACGTCGGCGATCGACTCCACGACCCAGGTCGCGCGGTACGGGAACCGGCCGACCTGGTCGCGCCGGGTCGAGCCGGTCAGCACCAGCACGGTCCGCAGCCCGGCCTCCAGGCCGGACACGATGTCGGTGTCCATCCGATCGCCGATCATGACGGTCGTCTCGGAGTGCGCCTCGATCTGGTTCAAGGCGCTGCGCATCATCAGCGGGTTGGGCTTGCCGACGAAGTACGGCGCGACACCGGTGGCCCGGGTGATCAGCGCGGCCACCGAGCCCGTCGCCGGCAGCGCGCCCTCGGGTGACGGCCCGGTCGCGTCCGGGTTGGTGGCGATGAACCGGGCTCCGGCGTCGATCAAGCGGATCGCCCGGGTGATGGCCTCGAACGAGTAGGTCCGGGTCTCCCCGAGCACGACGTAGTCGGGATCACGGTCGGTGAGCACGTAGCCGACGTCGTGCAGGGCGGTCGTGAGGCCGGCCTCGCCGATGGCGAAGGCACTGCCGCCCGGCCGCTGGTCCTCGAGGAACTGCGCCGTGGCCAACGCAGAGGTCCAGATCGACTCCTCCGGCAGGTCGATGCCGCTGCGGTGCAGCCGGGCGACCAGGTCGCGGGGGGTGAAGATGGAGTTGTTGGTCAGCACGAGGAACCGCCGCCCCGACTGCTGCAACCGGGCCACGAAGTCCGAGGCGCCGGGGATCGGCGCCTCCTCGTGCACCAGGACGCCGTCCATGTCGGTGAGCCAGGACTCCACCGGCTTGCCGTGCTGTCGCTCGTCGGTCACCCCGGCATCATCCCCCGCCCACCCCGCGATCCGTCAGTTCCACCCCGCCCATCCGTCACTTTCGTCCCGCCCATCCGCCAGTTCCGCCCCGCCCATCCGTCAGTTGCAGGTGGCATTCGGGGTGCGTGCGGGTCGCGCACCCGGCACAGTGGCGGCGTGTCACGCTCCGGTGCTCCCTCACCCCCCGACTCCGCCCGCGAGGCGGCTCACCAGGCCAAGGACAGCAGCGCGCTGGACGCCGGGATGCGGGTCGGCCTGGTGGCCTACGGAGCGCTGCACCTGCTGTTCGCCTTCATCGCGCTGCAGCTGGCCTGGAGCGACGAGGCGACCAGCTCCACCGGCGCCCTGCACCAGCTGGCGCAGGAGGCGTACGGCCAGGTGCTGCTGTGGGTGTCGGCAGCGGGGCTGGTCCTGCTGGCGGCGTGGCAGGGCCTCGAGGCTGCCGTCGGCTACGGCTGGCGCGACACCGGCCGGCTCCGCAAGCGACTGGAATCCGGCCTCCGGGCGGGGGTCTACCTGGCGCTCGCCTGGCTCGCCGTCAGCACAGCGGCCGGCATCGGCGGCGGCTCGAGCAAGGACGGCATGACTGCGCGACTGATGTCGGCCACCGCCGGGCAGTGGCTGGTGGCGGCGGTCGGGCTAGCGGTGATCGGCTTCGGTGGCGCACAGATGGTCAAAGGCGCCACCAGGCGGTTCACCGAGGACCTGGAGGGTCAGGGGACCGCCGGTGACTCCGGCACCGCTTTGGTGCGCCTCGGCCAGGTGGGCTACCTGGCGAAGGGCAGCTCGCTCGCCGTCGTGGGCGGCCTATTCGTGTGGGCGGCCGCGTCGTACGACCCGCAGAAGGCAGGAGGCCTCGATGCGGCGCTGCGGACGTTGGTCCGCCAGCCGTACGGGCCGGTCCTGGTCACCGTCATCGCGGTCGGACTCGCGGCGTTCGGCGCCTACTGCTTCGGCTGGGCCCGACACGCCAAGAGCTGACCGCCGCCCGGTTTGCACCATCCCGGAGGTCGAGGTAGTCAGGACGCATACAGCCACACCCTCGTCGAACCTCTGGAGGACCTGAAGCATGACTGCTGCACTACAGGGCAAGACCGTCGCCTTCGCCGTGGCCACCGAAGGCATCGAGCAGGTCGAGCTGACCGAGCCGTGGCAGGCGGTCGAGGACGCCGGCGGGACCCCTCGGCTGGTCTCGACTGACAGCGGCAGCGTCCAGGCTTTTCACCACCTCGACAAGGGCGACCGGTTCGATGTCGACGTCGTCTTCGGCGACGTGCGGCCGGACGACTTCGACGCGCTGGTGCTCCCCGGCGGAGTGGCGAACCCGGACGCGCTGCGCGCGGACAAGGCGGCGGTGGACTTCATCGGAGCCTTCCTCGCCTCCGGCAAGCCGGTCGCTGCCATCTGCCACGCCCCGTGGACGCTGATCGAGGCGGGCGCGGTACGCGGGCGCCGGTTGACGTCGTGGCCGAGCCTGCAGACCGATCTGCGCAACGCGGGCGCGAGCTGGGTCGACGAGGAGGTGGTGGTGGACCAGAACCTCATCACCAGCCGTCGCCCCGACGACCTGCCCGCCTTCTGCGCCACTCTCGTCGAGCAGCTCACCGACGGCGCCTGAACGACCGGCGGGTCGGCCCGCCGGCCAGCCAGCCGGCTCAGCCCAGGTGCCGGTCGAAGAACGCCGTGGTGCGGGTCATCGAGCGCGGCCACTGGCCGTACATCGTGTGCCCCTCGCCCGGGTAGGTGATCAGCGACCCGTTCGCGCCCGCTTGGCGCAGCGCGCGGACCGTTGCCCGCGACCAGGCCAACGGGCAGGTGTCGTCCGCGGTGCCGTGGTGCAGCAGGACCGGCGGCGACACCCGCTCGAAGTACGGGCGCGGCGACGCCGCCCGCCAGAACGCCGGCGACTGTGCGGGCAACCCGTAGGTCCGCCGCATCCGGGCGTTCACCGCCGAGCGGTCGTCGCTCGGCTGGTAGAACTGCCGCCAGTTGTCCGCGGCGAGCGAGCTGGTGGAGGCGTACAGGACGGCCGCGTCGACGAGACCTGGCCGGGCGACGAGAGCGTTCAGCGTCACGTTCCCTCCCATGGACCGGCCGAGCAGCCCGACCCGCTTCCCGTCGAGGTAGGGCAGATCCGAGCGTTTGACCGCACGGACGGCGTTGACCACGTCCACGGCGTACGGCAGCCGCAGCGCGTAGTCGACGCGCGGATCGTCGTCGGACCCGGCGTGGTTGCGGTAGTCGGTGTGCAGCACGACGTAGCCGCGCCGCGCCAGCCAGTCCTGCTCGCGCGCCAGACCCTGACCGCTGACGTAGACCGCCGGGTCGATGTAGCCGTGCGCCAGCACCAGGACGGGGAACGGGCCGGACCCCGCCGGGACGTTCATGATTCCGGAGATCCGCAGGTCCTCGCTGCGGTAGCTGATCGCGAAACGTCGGTAGGAGCCGAAGTCCCCGAGTGACCGGACGACTCGCAGTCCGCGACCGTCGAAACGGGTCTGGATCAGCGCGCGCACCGAGATCGGGTGCGGCTCGGCGCGGGGCTCCGACCGGTCCGGGCCGGACGGCTCCGGCCCGGTCGGCGGCGTCGACTCAGACGGCGACGCCGACCCGGAGACTGACGGCCCGCCGTCCGCCGGCCCTGTCGTCGCCGCGCTGCTCGGGTCGGCACCGTCGGCAGCCGCCGGGCCGTCGTCAGCGGTGCAGCCGGGCATCAGCAACAGAGCCAGCGTGACCGGCACGGCGGCGTACTGGGCGGCTCGCCGACCTCGCGCAGCCTGCGGCCTGGGCTGGGCGGACACGTCAGCCGCGCCCGCCCCGGCCGACCGGCCGGGCTCCGACCAGCACACCGATCTTGTCGATCCGATGCTCGGGGTTGCCGAACTCGTCCGACCAGTAGTTGCCCGCCGCGTGGTCCTCCGGCGTGGCGCAGGTCGACAGCGTGATCCAGGCCCGCCGGGCCGGCCGCCCGGGGTGTCCGGGCACGGCTGCCGCCTGCCGCCGCAATGACGCCGGGGACCGGAACGAGGTCGTGCGGGTTCCGGTCAGCTCATAGTTGAGGACCCGGCCACGGGTCTCGACCTGGACGTGGTCGCCGCGACGCAGCAACGGGAGCCGGGCGAAGGGCGGGTCGCCGGTCGTCCGGTGCGCGGTCACGATGAAGTTGCCCACCTGGCCGGGCCCGACGCCGCCGTGACTCCCGAA
The DNA here is from genome assembly GCA_963695375.1 of uncultured Actinomycetota bacterium. GTDB lineage: Bacteria > Actinomycetota > Actinomycetes > Propionibacteriales > Nocardioidaceae > JACCVL01. The sequence continues at coordinate 504,436 of OY968767.1, forward strand.
CGGGCTCGCCGCCACCCCGTCGTCCTGGATGCGGGTCCCCGGACCGTCGTCGGGCGAACCGCGGTACGGAAGCACCGGCACCCCCCGAACCCCGATCCTCGGAATGGTCAGCACGGCGCGCAGCATCCTCGGCTCCCGGTCCGGAGCGGCCCGGTCCGGTGACCGTGGCTTCGTGGCCGCCTGCGGCTGACCCGGAGCCGGCACGCCGAGCCTGTCACCGTCCCCGCGCGCAGCGGACGAGGCCGCGGGCCCCGAGGACGGCGTGGGTGACGCCTGCTCACCGGGCCCGGCGGCGCAGGCGGGCACTACCAGGGCCAGGACCAGCGCGGACACGACGGCGAGAACGAGCCGGGACACGCTTCGACTGTAGGGGCAGCGGCGCGCGCCACGCGACGTCTGGATTCCAGGCGGTGACCAGGACGCCTGGGAGCTCCAGCCCCGCTGCCAAGGGACGTTCGACCCGGTCGTGGACTCGATCGGCGTGGCGCGAGCCGACACATCAGGCTCGGCTGACGGCAGTCGGCTAGCGCAGCAACGCCGCCCCCGTCCCGTCGCCACGACCGGACAAGCCGCCACCTCCACGTCCACCCCGTCGCCAACACACTCACACGCCGCAGATGGCGCGCGCGTCCTGCCGCTGCGCAGGCGGCGCAGTCATGTCAGTCGATGTCAATCGCACTGGCGACGTCCTCAGGTTTCGCCGCACGACCCCCGCAGGAGGCCGGCCGGAGCAGCCACCCCTACGTGGCCCTCCGACCCTTTCGGATGACCAGTCCGTCATGTTGGCGCGCATCTCGACATCTTCGACGATGCCTCGCAAAGCAGCGCGATTCGAGGTTAGTGCTAAGACTAACGTTCCATTGCAGTGGGACGCGGGCGGGGGCGATCGTGACCCTTGGGTCACCTGACCCGCAGGCGACCCGCCGCGATGTGTCAGGAGCGAGGCATGATCGGTCGCACCGTACGCGTCTGGTTGGCAATCTCGGCGGTGTTGGCCGTCTTCTCGTTAACCCTGGCTGAGCCGGCGCAAGCCGCGGTCAGTGTGACGCGCGCAGAGGTCAGCGGGGACAGGCTGCGGATCGAGGGCACGGCCGCACCGAGCCGCCCGATCACGGTGGACGGCGTGCAGATGGCGACGAGCAGCAGCTCGGGCAGTTTCCGGATCGAGAGGTCCGGTTACACGCGACCGGCCGATTGCACCGTGGACGTGAACGACGGTTCCACGACCCCGAGGAACGTAAGGCTGTCCGGCTGCACGGTTACCGCGCCAGCAGCCCTCAGCTCGGTGAGCCTGAACCCCGCAACCGTGCAGGGTGGAACATCGGCGACTGCAACCGTCGCGCTCACCGCGCCTGCGCCGACCGGAGGAGCGGAGGTCGCCCTGTCCAGCAGCAACACCGCGGCGGTCACCGTCCCTGTCACCCTGACCGTCCCCGGGGGGGCCACCTCGGCGACGACCCCCTCCGTGGTGACGAGCACCGTCAGCTCCACCACGACCTCGGTGATCACCGCGAGGTACGGCGGGACCACGCACACCGCCACCATGACCGTCACCGCCCCCGCTCCGCCGGCGCCGACTGCCGCGCTGGACACGGTCAGCCTCAGTCCGGCGAGCGTGCAAGGAGGCTCCACGGCCTCGGCGACCGTGACGTTGACCGCACCTGCTCCCAGTGGAGGAGCCGTCGTCGCGTTCTCCAGCAGTAACCCCGCTGTAGTGACGGTCCCGGACACGATGACCGTGCCCGCCGGGGTCAACAGCAGGGTGGTGCCGACGTTCGCGTCCACGAGCCCGGTCACGGACACCACCACGGCGGTGGTCTCCGCGACGTACAACGGGGTCACCCGTACGGCCACCATGGCCGTCACGCCCCCTCCACCGCCGCAGCCGGGGGGCGCGCTGGAGTCCATCTCACTAAGCCCTTCCACTGTCCAGACCGGAACCACGCGCACCTCGGCCACGTTGACGTTCACCGCCCCGACGCCGACCGGTGGCGCGACGGTGTCACTGGCGAGCAGCAACACGTCGATCGCGACGGTTCCCGCCACGGTGACGGTCCCCGCGCACAGTTCGACCGGGGCGTTCGAGGTAACGATCATCCAGTCGGCCGTCGGCACTGCCACCATCTCCGCGACCTACAACGGGGTCACCCGTTCGGCGCTGCTCACGGTGACGGCACAGTCGCTGTTCAGGATCATCACGGAGTCGCCGCTCCCGAACGCCCGGGTGGGAGAGAACTACGCCGGGTTCATCGAGGCCTGCTGCGGTCAGGGCACCCCCTACCGGTGGTCATTGGTGAGCGGCAGGGTTCCGGACGGTCTGCGCTTCGCGGGTGACGACTTGCGGCTCACCCGCACCACCGGGGTCACCGGGGTGCCAACGCGGGTCCAGACAACGACGTTCACGGTGCGTGCCCGGGACGGCGCCGGGAACACCGCCACCAAGACGTTTACCCTGACCGTGGATCCGGCTAACCCCCTCATCATCAACAACGGCAGCGATCAACTGCCCGACGGGAAGGTCGGAGTCCCGTATGAGACCGGCCTGTTTCCCTTGGGGGGCGAGCCACCGTGGCGGTGGTCGCACGTGGGTGGCACCCTGCCGCCGGGCCTGTTCGTGCAGGCATCCCCGGGTCGGGTGAAGGGCACGCCCACGACGGCGGGGAGCTTCACCTTTACGGTGCGTGTCGATGACAGCGCCGGGCAGTTCGCGACGGGTCAGTTCCACATCCAGGTGGCACCCTGACCGATGTGTCGGGAGTCCGACGGGTCAGATGGAAATTCGTCCCTTGCCCGGTGAGTTCTGCGCGAACCAGGGTCTCCGCCACAGGCGCCGCCGGCTTCGCCACCGCGAACGCCAACCTGGTGGGCCGCGTGCTCTACGACGAGTGGGCCGCCTACCACCCGGCCCATCGACCCGAGAAGCCCTGCCTCGCGCAGCCGCGTCCCGAAGACCCACGAGGTGTACTGGGAGCCGCGCTCGGCGTGCACCACGGTCCCGGCCGGCCGGCGCCGTCAGGTGCCCATCTGCAGGGCGTCGACGACCAGGTCGATGCGCATGTGGTCGGTATCGACCAGCCGACGACCTGGTGGCTGAACACGTCGAGCCCGGCATGGTTGGACTCCTCTCCAGACAAGCATCGCTACAGAACAGGTGTCCGCCGAACCGGGTCAGGCTCCGAAAGGGCGCCGCCGAGCGATGCGCACCGGCAATCACTCAGGTAGCGCCCGCCTAGACTCTCCACAGCCCCGCCACCCCCAGCGGAGCCGACGCGCGCGACGTTTTCCACACCCAAGTCCGCACGTCCCGCCCCAGTAGCTCAGGGGATAGAGCGTCCGCCTCCTAAGCGGTAGGTCGCAGGTTCGATTCCTGCCTGGGGCACATGTGCAGAAACATCAAGACCATCGCCCATCTCGACCCACCGGCGACTCCGGAGGAGGTCCAGGCAGCGGCCACCCAGTACGTCCGCAAGGTGAGCGGCACCTCGGCGGCGGTCAACGCGGACGCGCTGGCCCGCGCCACCGCCGCGGTGACAGCCGCGACCCAGGCGCTGCTGGACGAGCTGGTGTTCAGCTCACCTGCACGCGACCGGGAGGAACAGGCGGCGAAGGCGCGCGAGCGCAGCGCCCGGCGCTTCGGCCGGCAGCCGGCATAAGTCGCGGATCGCGACCTGCAGAAGTCGCGGATCACGACCCAGGAGAAGTCGCGGATCGCGACCCGCAGAAGTCGCGGATCGCGACCTCCCTGCCTGCCGGGCGCGGTGCAGGTCACTCCACCGGCTCGAAGGTGTCCGTCGCCGCTTCGAACAGCGGCACGCCCTCGCTGTCCCACTCCGCGTCCGGTGCCGACACGTACAGCGCGAACCCCCGGGTGTCCGTGGCGATGCCACGGTTCAGCACGTGCACCGTGCCGTTGTCACCCTCCCAGGTGAACTCCCAGTCGGCGGTGTCCCAGTCGCGGTAGTCCACCTCCTCGATGCTGATCCGCTCGTAGCCCGGCAGGCTGTCCGCTACTGCCGGCTCCTGGTCCAGCCAGGCCTGCTCGGCGGACGGACCGGCCTCCTCCTGCTGGTCCACCCGCAAGAAGGTGGTCCCGTCGGGAGAGACGTAGTCGACGCGGGTGGGCCCGTCCAGGCGGCGCTCCCAGCCCCTCGGGACGGCGACCTGGAAGCCCAGCGGGTCGTCTTGCAGCCGGTAGCCCGCGGGGACGTCGGACGAGCCCGAGGTGGACTCGGGTGTCGTCGGCTCGTCAGCACCGGACGGGTCGTCCGTGGGCGACGCATCGGTGGCGGTCGGTGTCGGCTCCGTGCCGGCTGAGGTGGTGCCTCCCGTGCCGCTCGGGTCGTCTCCGGTCAGCCACAGCACGGCCGCCAGCGCGGTGCCAGTCGCGAGCAGCGCGACCAGCCCGAGCAGCAGCGGCCGACGTCCCGCGCGCCGGACGGTCGGTTGGGTGGATGGCGCTGCTGTCGGCGCCGGCGTCGGCTCGGCCCACACCGGATCTGGTGCGGGCTCGTCCGCGGGTTCGGCTGCGGGCTCGTCCACCGGCTCGTCCACCGGCTCGTCCACCGGCTCCTCCACCGGCGACGCCGGTGCCGGAGGAGTGCCCCCCGCTGCCTGGTCGGAGGCGCGCAGCACCGTGGTCGCGGCTCCGGCCGGCGCCGGCCAGGGGGCGGTCTGCTCGGCTGTCCCTGCCGGCGTCGTCGTGTCCTGCGCGGCCCGGCGCAGCAGCGGCGCGACCTGAGCGGCGGTCAGCCGCTCGGCCGGGTCCTTGGCGAGCAGTCCGACCAGCACGTCGTGCAGCGGCCCGGTGACCGAGGGCGGCGGCAGCTCGTCGGTGAGCACCGCCGAGACCGTGCCCATGGTCGTGTCGGCGTCGAACGGCGGGCGCCCCTCCACGGCCGCATAGAGCGTGGCTCCGAGCGACCAGAGGTCTGCCTCCGGGCCGGTCGGCTGCCCGCGCAGGCGTTCGGGGGACATGTACGTCGGCGACCCCACGATCAGCCCGGTGGTGGTCATTCGCGGATCCGACTCGCTCGTCGCGATCCCGAAGTCGGTGAGCACGACCCGGTCGTCGGCCAGCATCACGTTGCTCGGTTTCACGTCCCGGTGCACGATGCCGTCCTGGTGGGCGGCCTCGAGCGCGTCCAGCAGGGCGACGCCGATCGCCGCCACCCGCTGCGGCGGCAGAGCGCCGGACTGGGCGACCTGCTCGGCCAGGTTCGGGAAGCGCAGCACCTCCATCACGATGAACGGGCGGCGGCCCTCCGACACCACGTCGTAGACCGTGACGATGCCACGGTGGCTGAGCCGGGCCGTCATCCGTGCCTCGCGCAGCATCCGCTCGCACAGTGCGTCTCGCTGCTCGTCGTCGAGGTCCGGGGGCAGCCGCACCTCCTTGACCGCGACCTCGCGCCCGAGCGTCTGGTCCTGGCCGAGCCACACCTGCCCCATGCCGCCGGTCCCGATCACCGAATCGAGCCGGTAGCGGTCGGCGAGCACGCGGGGGGCGTCGGACATGGCCTCTTGCGTACAGGACTTCACCCGAATTGGCACATCCAACTGAGGCGGCGCCGAGCCGGTGCCACGGCCACCGTTCAGGTGAGACCGACCGCCAACAGGGCTGTGTCGTCGTCCGCGCCCTCATCGCGACCGAGCGCGGCGAGAGCGACGTCACACAGCTGCACCGGGCCGGTCGCGGCCGCAGCCGCCTCGGCGAGCACCTGCAGCCCCAGGTCCGCCTGCAGCCGGCGGTCCTCGATCAGACCATCGGTGTAGAGCAGCACGGTCGACCGGGGCGGCAGCTGCACCCGCCGCTCGGTGAACCGGCCGTTTCCTACGCCGAGCGGCGGCCCCGGTTCGACGTGGATGAACGCGGCCGTGCCGTCGCCCGGCGCCAGCAGCGGCGGCAGGTGCCCCGCCGAGGCGACGACGAGGGTGCGATCGGCGGGATCGAGCAGTCCGAGCACGACGGTTGCGATCTGCTCGGCCTCCATTCGGCTCAAGGCGCGGTCGAGCCGGTGCAGCACCTCGGCCGGCGACACCTCCTCGGACAGGTGGGCGCGGGCCATCGCCCGTAGCTGGCCCATCATCGCCGCGGCCCGCAGGCCGCGGCCCATCACGTCACCGATGACGACGGCGACCCGACCGTCCTCGAGCGGGACCACGTCGTACCAGTCTCCCCCGACGTGGGTGCCCGCGGTTCCCGGGATATAGCGCCAGGCCAACCGGATCCCCGGCACCGACGGTGGCTCCCGGGGCAGCAGGCTGTGCTGCAGCGTGAGCGCGATGTCCCGCTCCCGGCGGAACAGCTGCGAGTTCGTGATCGCGACGGCGCCTCGCGCGGCGACCTGCTCGACCAGTGCCAGATCGTCTTGGGTGTACGCCGGGCCGCTGACTCGGGCCAGCGCCATCGCTCCGATCACCCGGTCACCGCTGCTGAGCGGCACGATCACCGCGCTCTGCGGGGTGAAGAGCTCGGCCTGCCGGGCGAGGTCCGGGTGCTCGGTCGCCCGCGCGCGGATCGACTCCGGGACGGTCGCGAACCGGATGCTGCGACCCGTTCGCATCACCTCGGCCAGCTCCCCGTCCGGATCAGGGGGGCGCTCCCGTTGGAGCCGGACGAGCAGCCCGGACATCTCGGGATCACGGTGCCGAGCCGTGGCCGACTCGATCTCACCCCGCTCGTCGACGAGGTAGACCACCGCCCACTCGGCCAGGTCCGGGACGACCAGGTCCATCAGGTGCCGCAACGTCGCCCGCGGCTCCAGCGAGGACGCCAGCACTGCCCCGGCCTCGGCGAGCAGCGCTGCCTGCCGCCGGCCGGTCTGCTCGGCCTGCAACGAGGCCGCGCGGTCCAGTGCCAGGACACACTGGTTGCCGATGGTCGCCAGCAGGTCGAGCTCCGCGTCGTCGACCCGGTGGTCGTCGGGGAAACCGAGAGCCAGCGCCCCGACCCGCCGGTCGCCGATCGAGAGCGGGACGCACACCAGGCCACGGCCCGGCTCACCCTGGCCCTCCATCAGCGGATACCGCGCGTGCAGCTCGGCAAGGGACCGCACCACGACCGGCCGGTTGGTCCGGACCGACTCGCTGGCGGGAAGGTCGGCGTCGAGCGGGAACGTCTCCCAGCTGTGCGTCGTCTGGGGACTCGCACCCTCGATGCCGAGCAGGCGCATCGTCTGCCCGTCCGGCTCCAGGATGCACAGGGCGGACAGCGAGGCGCCCAGACTGGCGGCCGCGCCCCCGGTGACCGCCGCGGCGACCTCCGACACGTCCTTTGCCGCGGCCAGTGAGGTGGTCACCTCGTGCAGCCGGCTGAGCCGCTGGGCCGCGATCTCGGCCCTGGTGCGAGCCTGGTGTTCGGCGGTGTACAGCCGGCCCCGTTCGAGGGTCTGCGCGGTCTGTGCGGCCAGTGCGGTGACGAATGCCCGTTCGTCGTCGTCGAACAGCTGCGGCGAGGTGAACCCGAGCCGGAGCGCACCGATGACCTCCCCGCCCGCCGCGAGGGGCACCGAACACAGCGAGACCGTGGCCGGCTCCAGCTCGGCCAGGCCGGGGAAGCTGCGCATGAATTCGGCGCGCGACTCCATCCAGACCGCCTCGCCGGTGCGCAGCGTCCGCAGCACCGGCAGCTCGCCACGGCTCGGCCCGGGTGCCCCTTCGTCCACCAGCCGGCGCAGCAGCGCGTCGTCCGCACCGACCGAGGCGGCGATCGACGGCTGCCGCTGCTCGTCGACCACCACGAGCAGGCCCACCGAGGCGTTCATGGCGCCCACCGCCTGGGAGACGACCGCTTCGGCGATGTCGGCGAAGCCGACGACCCCGGCTAGCGCTGACGTGACCGCCTGCAGCCGGGCGGCGCGGTCGGCCTGTCGCCGGGCCGAGGCGACGGTGCCGAGCTCGGAGAGCAGGTGTGCCTCCAGCGTCGGTGGTGCCGGGGGCTGCCCGCCCCGAGCCACCGCCTCCAGTTGGGTGATCACCGCGGAGATGTACCACCGGCGGAAGCTGCGGTGCTCCGGCGGCTCCTCGAGGACGAGCAGCCGGGAGGCACGAGCGTGCACGTCCGCGTCGTCCAGCGCCTGCAGGTAGCGGCGGGCGGCCGTGGCCGCGCCGAAGGGCAGGTGCAGGACCAGCTGGGTCCGTTGCCTCCCCGCCCGGGCCGCCGCGATGGCCTGCGCCTTGATCTCGTCCCGTGCGTCGGTGAAGGCGTCGGTGAGTGCGGCGACAATCGTGGCCACCCGTGGTGAGACCGCCGCCGTCTGCCCGGACTCCGCACCGGACCGGGCGAGGGTCAGCTCGCGGACCACGTTGTCGACGTGCGCCTTCGCGGCCAGCAACAGGTCGGTCGGCACGTCACCGACCACCACGCGGTGCCGTGCCTCCCCTTCGTCTGCACCCGTCGAGGTGTCCGCACCCAGAACCACGGCGGCCGGATCTCCACCGCCGTCCGATGTCTCGGTGGACTCACTGCCGCCGAGCTCGGCCCACACCACCTTGCCGTCCGGGTGCACCTGCACCCCCCACCGGGTCGCCACGGCCTCGATCAAGCCCAGACCGCGGCCGGTCATCGCCCCCGGGTCTCCGACGGGGCGGACCGGCCGGCGGCGCGAGCCGTCCCGCACGGCCAGCCGGAGCGATGTCCGGTCCGTGCGCACGCTCACGCGTACGGGACCGGCGCCGTGCAGCACCGCGTTGGTGACGAGCTCGGTGACCACGAGCTCCGCCGCTGCCGTGCTCGGCTCCCACGCGGTGGGCGCCAGGGTCGCTGTCACGAACCGGCGGGCGGCCGGGACCGCGGCCGGATCAGAGTCCAGATCGAGCTGGTGTTCCACGGTCGGGTGACGCTCCTCGCCACGGCTGCTCCCCACGGCAGCGTCAGAGGTAGACCCTACGCCGTCGGTGGCACACTCATCAGCATGAAATGGCTGCTGCTCGCGCTGGTGATCGTCGCGGTGATCGCCTACGTCAAGGGGCAGCGGGCTCGCACGGAGCGGCGGGCCCGGGCTGCGGCCGAGCTGGCGACGGTGCGCCGCACGGTGGACGAGGACGTCACGGTGCTCGGCGAGGAGCTGCAGCGCCTGGACGCGGAGCTGCTGCCGGGCGACGGTGACGAGGCGATCCGTGCGGACCACCAGCGGGCGTTGGACGCCTACGAGGCGGCCAAGCTGGCGACCGAGGCGATGCGCCGCCCCGAGGATGCACAGCACGTGACCGAGATCCTCGACGACGGCCGCTACGACATCGCCTGCGTACGAGCACGAGTCGGCGGTCAGCCGCTGCCGAGCCGGCGCCTGCCCTGCTTCTTCGACCCGCGGCACGGCCCCTCGGTCACCGACGTCACCTGGGCGCCGCCGCACGGCGCCTTGCGGGAGGTCCCCGCCTGCGCCCTCGACGCCGAACGGGTCCGCGCCGGTGCGGACCCGCACACCAGACAGGTGCTCGTCGGAGCCCAGCGGGTGCCCTACTGGCAGGCGGGACCGGCCTTCCGCCCGATGACCGTCGGCTACTTCGGCGCGATCGGGGTCGCCCAGTCGTTGTTCGTCGGCACCGCGATGGGCGCCATGCTCGGAGGCGGGCTGGACGGCTTCGGCGACGTCGGCGGCTACTCCGGTGACGCGGGCGGCGAGTCCGGCGGCGGCTTCGACGGCGGCGGCTTCGACGGCGGATTCTGACCGGACGTGCCCGGCCGGCCAACGGCGCCATGGACCAGGATGGGGACCATGCGTGCGACCCTCACCCGACTGACCGCTCCGCTGACCGCCCCGCTGGCCGCGCCGGTCGTGACGGTGGAGCGGCTCGTCTCGACCGACGCGCAGACCGTGTTCGACCTGCTCGCCGACCCCCGGCAGCACGTGGTCCTGGACGGATCCGGATCGGTGCGGGAGGCGGACCCCGAAAACCCCGAGCGGTTGTCGAAGGGGGCCCGCTTCGGGATGCGGATGCACCTGGCGGTGCCGTACCGGATCAGCAACATCGTGGTGGAGTTCGAGGAGGGCCGGGTGATCGCCTGGCGACACCTCGCCGGCCACCGGTGGCGCTACACGCTCCGTCCGGTCGGGGACGGGACCCTGGTCCGCGAGGAGTGGGATCCGCGCCGGGTGCCGCACCTCGGCCCCTACTACCGCCTCATGGGGTTCCCCGAGCGCAACCGGCGAGGCATGGAGCAGACGCTGGAGCGACTCGAAGCGGCGGTGGCCCGGCCGGTGGGCTGACCGTCAGGACTGTGCGGCCTCGCGATCACGGCGGGCCGAGTCACCGTCCAGGCGGAACCGCTTCACGCTGTACGCGAGCAGGACGAGTGCGATGACCCCGCCGACGATGATCGCCACACCGGTGCCCCAGCCACCGAAGGGCAGGTCGGGCCCGACGACGCCGAGGTCGGGGATGGCCGGGTCGAGCCACCAGACCACCCCGACCCCCATCACCACCAGCGCGCTGACCGCGCTGGCGACCACGCGAGGCCAGGTCTCGACGCCGGACTCAGCGGCGACGAGCGCCTTGTCCCGCATGTAGTCGACCCGCTTCGCGGCCCACTCGAACTCGGTGGCCAACACCACCAGGCCCGCGAGGATCAACAGCAGCCCCGGTCCTGGGAGGACCAGAGCGGCGATGCCGGCGGCCAAGAGCACCGCGCCCAGCACGGAGACGACGATGCGCTTCGGCGACACGGCACGCACTCCGGGCAGGTTCGGCACCAGGCAACCGTACCCAGCCCGGCGGCGAGCAGGGCGCGTTCAGCCGTCGAGCCGTGCCTCGAGCGTGATCTCGGTGCCGGCGAGTGCCTTGCTGACCGGACAGGTCCGCTCCGCCTCCCGGGCAATCTCGACAAACCGGTCCTGGTCGACACCGTCGACCGAGCCGACCACGGTCAGCGTGATGCCGGTGATCGCCAAGCCGCTGTCGTTCATGCCGAGCCGGACCGCGGCGCGCGTCTCGAGGGACCGGGCCGTGAGCCCCTCCTTGCCGAGGACGCCGCTGAGGTTCTGCGTGAAGCAGGTGGCGTGGGCTGCCGCGATCAGCTCCTCTGGGTCGGTGTGTCCTTGTTCCTGGCGGTCGGCCTCTCGCGAGGGGAAGGACACGTCGAACTCGGCCAGCCCGGAGCTCTCGAGCCGGGTGCGGCCCTTGCCCTCGCGCAGGCTTCCTTCCCACAAGACGGTGGCGTGACGAACGGGCATGGGACCTCCAGGTCGTACGGCTGGGACTCCTCGACACTACGTCGGTCCTGCCGTCCACACACGCGAGGCGGCCGAGGGGTGCCGCCGATGACCCCGCCCGCGGTGCCCGGCCGGATGTCGTGACGGCGCTGTCAGCGAGCGGCCAAGGCGCCGCGGTTCGCGTCGCGGTCTCGCTGCAGCAGCGCGAGGACCTCGACGAGCGGCATCGGCCGGGCCAGGTGGAAGCCCTGCGCGGACACCTCGTTGCGCATCCCGCGCAGATGGTCGAGCTGCTCCTGCCGCTCGACCCCCTCGACCACCACGTGCAGGCCGAGCGCGCGGCCCATGAGCAGCATGGACCGCAGCAGGTTCGCGGAGCGCTCGCTGTTCTCGATGTCTGCCACGAACGTGCGGTCGGTCTTCAGCACCTGAACCGGGAGGTTCTGCAGGTAGCCGATGGAGGAGAAGCCGATCCCGAAGTCGTCGACGGCGAACTTGACCCCCTCGGCGACCAGCCGGGCCATGACCTCCTGGCTCAGCGAGTCCTCTCGCACCACGTCCCGCTCGGTGACCTCGAGCACCAGCTCGAGCCGGCCCAGCGCAGCCCGGGCCCGTCCGACGTGGTCGAGGAAGGACGGTGATCGCAACTGCTGAGCCGAGATGTTGACGCCCAGCTGGATCGGCGTGGCTCCGAGCCGACGGATGTGCTCGGCGTCCCGGGCGACCCGGTCCAGGATGCGCTCCCCCAGGCCCACCACCAGTCCGGTCTCCTCGGCGAGGGGAACGAACGCGTTCGGTGAGATGTCCTGGCCCTCGTGCCGCCAGCGGGCCAGCGCCTCCAGCCCGATGACCTCGCCGGTCCGCACCGAGAAGTACGGCTGGTACGCAACGGTCAACGCGTCGTCCTCGACGGCCAGCCGCAGCGCTTCGACCATCTCCAGCTTGCGCACCCGGGCGGCGCCGAACTCCGCCTGGTAGCGGGCGACACAGTTCTTGCCCTTGGCCTTGGCCTCGTACATCGCGATGTCGGCGCTGCGCAGGATCCCCTCGCCGGTGTCGCTTCCGTCGGAGGTGGCGATGCCGATGCTGGTGCTGACCGACACCAGATGGCCGCTCACCTCGATCCGCTCGACCACCGCGGCCAGCAGCAGCGCGGTCACACGGTCGACGTCCACGGGGTCGCGGATGTCCTCCAGCAGGACGGCGAACTCGTCGCCCCCCAGCCGCGCAACCGTGTCGCTGGTGCGGACGCAGCGGGCGATCCGCTGAGCGGTCGTCACCAGCACCGCGTCGCCCGCGTTGTGCCCGAACCGGTCGTTGATCTGCTTGAACCCGTCCAGGTCGCAGAACAGCACCGCCACGGTCGATCCGCGCCGGCGGGCCACCTCGAGCGCGTGCTCGACACGGTCCAGGAGCACGCCCCGGTTGGCCAGCTCGGTGAGCGTGTCGTGGCGAGCGAGGAAGGTCATCTCACGGGTCAGCTTCAGCCGGGACAGCGCCTCGGAGCCGGCGAGGGCCAGCTGGTCGAGGTGTTCACGGTCAGACGCCACGGTCGACCGGATTCGCTGCCACTCCGGTGCGACCAACCACCAGTCCCGGCTGCCGTCGGTGACGCGGGCACCGACCTCGCCCGCACCGGGAGGCACGTCACGCAGCCCGCACGCCTGTACGCGGACGAGCTCGCGCCCGCCGACCTCGAGCAGCTCCAGCACGTCGTCGGCCGAGCTCTGGCTCTGAACCGACCGCGACACGTCGAACAGCACGCGCATCCGGCGGGAGCGCTCTCGGTCACGGGCGGTGGACTTGGAGGCCACCAGCAAGGTGGCGACCGGGACGGCCAGCAATACCGTCGCCCAGACGTCGACCTCGGTGAGCACCAGGGCGGCGAGATACCCGAGCGAGTCGACAGCCACGATGCTGACCATCGACAAGAGGACGTCGGTCTGGCCGAGCGCGGCGGTGAACGGGGTGTCGTTCTCCAGCGCGACCGAGACCTCCGAGATCGCGAAGTCGAGCACGAAGTAGACGGTGCAGCCGGCCAGCACCGCGGCGAACTGCACCAGGCTGGTGATGTCCTCGCTGCCGAGCCAGTCGATCACCCATAGCGCCGCGATGCCGGACGTCGTCTGCACGCCGATGTTGAAGACCTTGGCGACGACCCGGTTGCCGGACAGCAACTGGGACAGCAGTGCTCCGGCAGCCCAGATCAGCGCACCGTCGTGGGCCGGCGTCAGGGTGCCGAGCAGCGCGAGCACACAGGAGTCGAAGCCGATCTCGATCGCACCGCCGGAGCGATCCAGCGTGATCGGGTAGCGCGACACCACGACGATCACCGGGATGCACAACAGCATGAACAGCTCTGCCTGGCCCCGGCCGCCCACGCCGCTGGCGACGATGGCCGAAGCCGCGGTGAGGACCACGGCGATGAGCAGGACCGAGCGGTCGAAGGCGCGGCTGGCCAACGGTTGGCTTCCCGGCGTCACCTCGGCCTCCCGCCTCCCGACGAACGCGACGGTCCAGCGTAGCCAGCATCGACACCACAGGTCTCACACACGGCAACACCCGTCACCCGTTCGGCCGACCTCCCTGACCTGCGACCGGACAGTCGGCACGAAGGGGGCGTAGTCGGCGCTCCACGAGCCCCGCACCCTGGCCGTTCGGCCGATCCACGCTTCGTCAGCACGGACAGTGATCGAACCGTTACTTGAAGTAGCGCTCGCTGGCATGGCTTGATCGTCGCCATGACCCCTCGAGTCGTGCCGTCCGTGGCGGACCGACACCTGCTCAACAGGTTCAGCTACGGCGTGACCCCCCCGCTCGTCAAAGCCGCGCAGGCAGCCGGCGGAGCCCGAGCCTGGTTCGAGGCTCAGCTGTCCCCCGGCTCGATCGCCGACGCGAAAGCCGACGCGATGCGGGCGTGGTACCCGTACCTCGACAAGACGCCGCAGCAGCTCTGGTACGACGACCAGGAGGGCATCCGACCCAGCTGGGAGGTCGGGATCGACCTGCAGCGCTGGTCGGTGATGCGGCGGGCGTTCAGCAACCGGCAGCTGCACGAGCACATGGCCGAGTTCTGGTCGAACCTGCTGCACATCCCGGCTCCCGGTGACAAGTCCTGGCCGCACCGGTCGCGCTACGACGCGACCATCCGACAGCACGCGCTCGGCCGCTTCGACGACATGCTCGTCGCCTGCGACCTGCACCCGTCGATGGGGGCCTACCTCGACAACGCGCAGTCCACCGCGGGGAACATCAACGAGAACCTCGGTCGCGAGCTGCTCGAGCTGCACACCGTCGGCATCGAGGCGGGCTACACCGAGGAGGACGTCCGCAACAGCGCGTACATCCTGACCGGCTGGCGGGTCGACATGTGGGACACCTGGCGGGGCTACTACAGCTACGCCGACCACTGGACGGGTCCGGTCAAGGTGCTCGACTTCACCGACCCGAACGCGAGCCTGGACGGCCGTGCGCTGTCCAAGCGGTACCTGCGCTACCTCGCCCAGCACCCGGCCACAGCCCAGCGGATCGCGCGCCGACTCTGCGTGCGGTTCGTCAGCGACACTCCCTCCGAGGCGATCGTCTCCGCCGTCGCGGCCGCCTTCCTCAGCTCCGGCACCGATATCAAGACCACGCTGCGCACCCTGGTGGACCACCCAGACTTCGCCGCGGCGGTGGGGCAGAAGGTCCGGACCCCGTCGGAGGACGCGGTCGCGACCATCAGAGCCCTCGGGATCCAGGTGCATGCGCCGACCCTGCGAGACGATTTCGCACTGATCAACGTCTGGCAGTTGGCGAACATGGGCCAGCAGCCGTTCGACTGGCCGCGCCCGGACGGCTTCCCCGACGTGGCCGACGCCTGGAGCGGCGTGAGCCGCGTGCTCGGCTCCTGGCAGGTGCACTGGGCACTGGCCGGTGGCTACTGGCCCAAGACCGGCGCCACCTATCGCAGCAAGGTGAAGTGGATGCCCGCGCTGCCGGCCAAGTTCTCCGCGGTGGTGGACGACATCAGCCGCCGCATCCTGTCCCGTCCCGCGACGCCGACGCTGCAACAGGCGGTCACGGCGTTCACCGGCATCCAGCCGTGGGAGCGGATCACCAGTGCCGACGACATCGGGGACTACCGGATGACGAAGTTGCTGTCGGTCGTCCTCGACAGCCCAGCCCACATGAGCAGGTGACCGCCATGACCGAACCGACCTCCTGCTCCTGCCCCGACTTCGGCGCCTCGCAGGCCTCGCGACGCAGCTTCCTCAAGGGAGCCGCCGGCGTCGCCGGAGCCGGTGTCCTCACCCGGACCATCGGCGACGCCTTCACCCAGGTGAGCTTCGGCGCCACGAACGACCCCAACGTGCTGGTGGTGCTCAGCCTCCGCGGCGGCGCCGACGGCCTGTCGCTGGTGGTCCCGCACGGCGACCCCGGCTACGCCGCGGGCCGACGCCGGATCGCGGTGCCGACCGGGTCCCTCCTCGCCAAGGACGCGACCTTCGGCCTGCACCCCAAGCTGGAGCCGCTGCTGCCGATGTGGCAGAACGGCACGTTCGGCGCCGTGCACGCCGTCGGTCTGCCGCAGCCCAACCGCAGCCACTTCTCCGCGATGGAGCGGGTGGAGGACGCCGACCCGGGCTCGGCGGAGCGACGTGGCTGGATCAACCGGATGATCGGCCAGATCGGCGCCAGCGCCCCGCAGGACGCCGTCCAGCTCGGCGCCGGAATCGTCCCGACCTCGCTGTACGGAGCGAGCCCGGTGCTCGCACTGCAGCGACTCGACCGGCTCTCGCTGCCCGGGCCCACCGACGCCGAGAGCCAGCGACTGCACCGAATCGCCTACGACATGCTCTGGCAGAACAACACCCGACCGCTGGGCCGGGGCGCCAACGCGGCCCTCACCACCACCCAGAGCATCGGTCACGTCGCCAGCCTGCCGATGACGCCGCAGAACGGGGCGGCCTACCCCAAGGGCAGCCTCGGCGACACCCTCACCGAGACCGCGGCCCTGATCCGGGCCCGGGTGGGGGCGCGGGTGGTCGCGGTGGACTACGGCAACTGGGACATGCACACCCAGCTCGGGACCACCGAGTGGGGCCAGATGCAGTACAACACCGACGAGCTCGCCCGCGCGCTGAATGCGTTCTTCGTCGACCTCGGCGCGCTCGGCTCGTCGGTGACGGTGGTGACGATCAGCGAGTTCGGCCGGCGGCTGGCCGAGAACGGCAACGCCGGTCTCGACCACGGCTACGGCAGCTGCATGTTCCTGCTCGGCGCGGGCGTCCAGGGCGGCCAGGTGCACGGTGTCTGGCCGGGCCTCGAGCAGGGCAACCTGGTCGACGGCGATCTCGCGGTCACCAGGGACTACCGCAGCGTCCTCACCGAGGTGGTCAGGGCCCGCTTCCCGAGCGTCGACTCGACCCAGGTGTTCCCGGGGTTCACCCCGGAGACCGTCGGCACCATGCGCACCACCTGACCGAGCAGTCACGCCCGGGCGGCGCCGACGAACACCTGGTCAGCCGCGCGCTCCGCGAGCACGATCGCGACGCCGTCGGCCCCGCGTACCTCGACCCCGGCATTCCCTGCCCGCGCTCGAACGGTGCGGCCCGGCAACGCACCGACCCGGGCCAGGTCGGCGAGCACGGCAGCGTCGCTCTGCAGCGGCTCGCAGATCCGCCGCACGTGCACCTCCACCTCGTCACCGCCGGGAGTGAGTGCCGCGCTGAGCGGGTGCAGCTCGGCGGGCACCGACTCCGCCGGCGGGCCGGCCGGCTCGCCCAGCTCCGCGAGACCCGGGATCGGGTTGCCGTAGGGCGACTCGGTCGGGTGGTCGAGCAGATCGACCAGCCGCCGCTCCACCTGCTCGGACACCACGTGCTCCCAGCGGCAGGCCTCGTCGTGGACCAGCTCCAGGTCCAGGCCGATCACGTCGGTCAGCAGCCGCTCGACCAGCCGGTGCTTGCGCATCACCCGCGTGGCCGCCTGCCGGCCGGGCTCGGTGAGCTCGAGGTGCCGGTCACCCTCCACCGTCAGCAGCCCGTCGCGCTCCATCCGGGCCACCGTCTGGCTCACGGTCGGCCCGCTCTGGTGCAGCCGCTCGGCGATCCGCGCACGGAGCGGGACGATCCCCTCCTCCTCCAGCTCGAACACGGTGCGCAGGTACATCTCGGTGGTGTCGATCAGGCTGCCGCTCACCGTGCCATTGTGGCCCATCGGGGAGACCATGCCGTCGTGACGACGACCGTGATGTGGTTTCGCCGCGACCTCCGGCTCGCCGACAACCCGGCCCTGCGCGCAGCGGTCGACGAGGTCCGCGCCTCCCCCGACGAGGACGTGGGCGGCGTCGTCCCGCTGTTCGTGCTCGACCCGCACCTGTGGGGTCCCGCCGGGCCGAACCGGCGCGCCTATCTGGCAGCGAGCCTGGCGGACCTCGGTGCGCGGATCGGCGGCTGGCAGCTGCGCCGGGGTGACCCCGTCGAGGAGGTGGTCCAGGTGGCCCGGGCCGCCCGGGCGACCTCGGTGCACCTGGCGGCCGACTACGGTCCCTACGGCCGGGAGCGGGACGAGCGGGTGGCCGAGGCGCTCGCCGCGGACGGTATCGACGTCGTCCGGACCGGCTCGCCGTACGCGGTGGCGCCGGGCCGGGTGACCAAGCCGGACGGGACCCCCTACGCGGTCTACACCCCGTTCAGCCGAGCCTGGTCCGACCACGGCTGGCGCCCGCCGGTCGGCCCGCCGCGAGCGGTCGACTGGATCCGGCCACTGGCCTCGGTCGACCTGCCGCTGACCCCGCCCGCCGCCGGCAGCACCCTGCCTGCTGCCGGCGAGGCCGCGGCTCGGCGCCGCTGGCGAGCCTTCCTCGACGACGGCCTGTCCGACTACGGGAACGACCGGGACCGGCCGGACCTGGATCGGACGTCGCGGATGTCGGTGCACCTGAAGTGGGGTGAGATCCACCCGCGGTCGATGCTGGCCGACCTGGCCGACCGGCGATCCGACTCGGTCCGCACGTACCGACGAGAGCTGGCCTGGCGGGAGTTCTACGCCGACGTCCTGTGGCAGCGGCCGGACTCGGCCCGGGACTACCTGCGCCCGCAGCTGGCCGGGATGGCCCACGATCGGCCGGGGCCGCAGCTGGCGGCGTGGGCCGAGGGGCGGACCGGCTTCCCCATCGTCGACGCCGGCATGCGACAGCTCCAGGCCGAGGGGTGGATGCACAACCGGGTCCGGATGATCGTCGCCAGCTTCCTGGTGAAGGACCTGCACGTGGAGTGGCAGCACGGTGCCCGGCACTTCCTGCACTGGCTGGTCGACGGTGACCTGGCGTCGAACAACCACGGGTGGCAGTGGGTGGCAGGCTCCGGCACCGACGCCGCCCCGTACTTCCGCATCTTCAACCCGGTCACGCAGGGCAGGAAGTTCGACCCCGACGGCGGCTACGTCCGTCGGCACGTGCGGGAGCTCGCCGACGTCGGCGGGGCGGCCGTGCACGAGCCCTGGGCGCTGCCGGACGGCCTGCCGCCGGGCTACCCGGAGCGGATCGTCGACCACGCCGCGGAGCGTGCCGAGGCCCTCGCCCGCTATCAGCGGGTGACCGGCTCCTGACCCGGGTCACCCCGCGGACGGAGCTCCTCGTCCCGCCCGCACGGTCGCAGCACCTTGGTCAGCTTGACGTCCTCCGCCGCGTAGCCGTGGCGCCGGTAGAACTCGAGCGCACGGTCGTTGGCCGCGCCGGTCGTCAGCGTGATGCATCGAAAGCCGTTGCCGCCGGCCCAGCGCTCTGCCGCCTCGAGCAGCCGCGAGCCCACGCCCTGGCCCTCGACGCGATCGGCCACGACGAGCTCCCCCACGTACGCGTCCCGCTCGCCCGCGAAGTGCTCGGTGGCGGTGACGGACACGTACCCGACCACGCCACCCTCGTCCTCGGCCACGAACGCCGCTCCGTCGAAGTCGTCGGCGCTGGACTCGTCCACCCAGTCGTGGACCGCAGCGGTCACCTCGTCGGGACGGCGCCAGGATGCGACGCCGATGGCCAGGCGGTCGGCCAGGTCGCGGATGGCCGGACGGTCGCCGGCCCGACACCGCCGAACTGCTCCCTGCACCTCGGCAGGATGGCACCCTCGTCGAGATCTGAAAACGGCCGATCCCGGGCCGCCTCGCCGGACGTCATCCGAACGGAGGCCTATCAACGGCGCGCCGTATGACGTCCCCGGGCCGCCTCCCGGACGTCATCCGAACGGAGGCCTATCAACGGCGCGCCGTATGACGTCCCCGGGCCGCCTCCCGGACGTCATCCGACCGGAGGCCTATCAACGGCGCGCCGTATGACGTCCCGGGGGGCCGGTACGGTCGCGGCGTGAGTGTGCGCAGCGTCGAGCCGCCCCGCCTGCGGATCCCGGCCAGTCGCTGCGGACCACCCGGCTCGGGAAACGGTGGCTGGACCGCCGGCGCGATGGTCGCCGCCGCCGGGCTGGCGGAGCCGGCGGCCACCGGACCGCAGCCGGTGACGGTGACCCTGCGCCGGCCACCGCCGCTGGACACCGACCTGGTGCTGACCACCGCCGAGGACACGACCCGGCTGCTCGACGGGTCGGAGGTGATCGCCGAGGCAGAACGCGGTCCTGGCCCCGGCCCGGACCCGGTGGACCCGGTGACCGTCGCCGTCGCAGCCGACGCGGAGGAGTCGTACGCCGGCGCGCGGGACCATCCGTTCCCCACCTGCTTCGTCTGCGGCCCGGACCGCGCCCCCGGGGACGGGCTGCGGCTGCGACCCGGCCCGGTGACGGACCGGACCACCGCGTGCAGGTGGACGCCTGACCCCGGCCTGGCCGACGATGACGGGCTGGTCGAGAGCGCCACCGTCTGGGCGGCACTGGACTGTCCGAGCGCGTGGACCACCGACATCACCAGCCGGCCGCTGGTGCTCGGCCGGATCACCGCGGCCGTCGACCGCCGGCCACGAGCCGGTGAACCGCTCGTCGTCGTCGCCCGGCACCAGGACACGGTGGACCGGAAGACCTGGACCGCGACTACGGTGTACGACGCAGCCGGTGGCGTCGTGGGTCGAGCCGCCCAGCTCTGGATCAGCATCGACCCCCGGACGTTCGGAGGCCGCTGATGACGCACGTGCCGTGGTGGCGGGACGCCGTCTGCTACCAGATCTACGTGCGCAGCTTCGCCGACGCCAACGGCGACGGGTACGGCGACCTGCCCGGCGCCACGAGCCGGCTGCCCTATCTCGCGGACCTCGGCGTGGACGCCGTCTGGCTGACACCGTTCTACCCGTCGCCGCAGGCCGACCACGGCTACGACGTCACCGACTACTGCGACGTGGATCCGCTGTTCGGCGACCTCCACGACTTCGACGCCTTCCTCGCGCGGGCACACGACCTGCAGCTCAAGGTCATCGTCGACATCGTCCCGAACCACTCCTCCGACGAGCACCGGTGGTTCCGCGAGGCGCTGGCGGCCGGGCCCGGCAGCCCGGAGCGGGCGCGCTACGTCTTCCGCGACGGCCGCGGACCCGACGGCTCGGAGCCGCCGAACAACTGGCTGTCGACGTTCGGTGGCCTGGCGTGGACGCGGGTGCCCGACGGCCAGTGGTACCTGCACCTGTTCGACTCGGGCCAGCCGGACTTCGACTGGGACCACCCGGACGTGGGCGACGAGTTCGAGCGGGTGCTGCGCTTCTGGCTGGATCGGGGCGTGGACGGCTTCCGCATCGACGTCGCGCATGGGTTGGTCAAGGCGACCGGCCTGCCGGACCTGACTGCCGAGCAGCTCGCCGCGGACGGCGGTGAGCTGGAGCAGAACCTGAGCGAGTCCGCGCGACCGTACGGCGACCAGCCCGGTGTCCACGACGTCTACCGGCGCTGGCACCAGGTGCTCGCGGAGTACCCCGGTGACCGGATGGCGATCGCGGAGGCCTGGGTCGCCGACGCCGAGGCAATGGCCCGCTACGTCCGCCCCGACGAGCTGCAGCAGGTGTTCAACTTCCACTGGCTGCAGGCCGACTGGTCCGGCGACGCGATGCGGGAGGTGGTGCATGACACCTTCGCCGCCACCGACCCGGTCGGCGCGTCCCCCACCTGGGTGCTGTCCAACCACGACGTCACCCGGACCGTCTCCCGCTTCGGTGGCGGCGCCCGCGGGCTGGCCCGCGCCCGCAGCGCGCTGCTGGCGATGCTGGCCCTGCCGGGCTCGGCCTACCTCTACCAGGGCGAGGAGCTCGGGCTGCCGCAGGTCGAGATCGCCCCCGCGGACCGGCAGGACCCGATGTACCTGCGGGGCCGGGGGGTCGGCCGCGACGGTTGCCGGGTGCCGCTCCCGTGGACGTCCGCCGACGACGACACCGCGCACGGCTTCTCCCCGCCCGCCGCCAAGCCGCCCTGGCTGCCGCAACCGGACGCCTGGGGCTCCTGGTCCGTGCAGTCCCAGGAGACCGACACCTCCTCGACGCTGGCCTTCGTCCGCGCCGCGCTGCGGCTGCGACACGAGATCGCGGGTTCGCTGGACGACCGGGTGGACGTGCCGGCGCTCGGCGACGACGTCCTCGTGCTGCGCCGGGCCGCGGCCGCCGGCGATCCCGCGACCCCCGGCCTGGTCTGCGTGGTGGCCTGCGGCAGCGCGCCGATCCAGCTGACCCCGCTCGGTGTCGACCCGGGCTCGCTGCTGCTGGCCAGCCGGGCGGACGCCGTCCGCGACGGTGCCGTGCAGCCGGACACGGCCGCCTGGTTCCGCACCGACTGACCCGGCCGCTGTCCGCGGATCAACCGGCTTCGCGCGATGCCTTGTGCTGCCCGCGCCGCCGACGTAGTTTGCGTGGCACGCAGGAGAGGAGGTGGTCCGGTTTCATGAGTGACAGACGGACGTGCGAGGTGGCTGCCCGCTAGTCGCCACCGCTGCGGGATCCGCCGCGGGACGCGCCGACGCGCGACCCGCGAGCCGCCGAGCCTGACCGGCGCGGCGACGAGCGAATTCCCGGCAGCCACCCGGCCCGCAGGGTGCCGAGCCCCGTCCGCTCGGCGCGCGGCTCGGTGCGGTCCACCAGGACACACCGACACCGCGACCCTGCGGGCCGACCCCTGTCCGGCCCCCGACGACCCCGACAGCCCGACGCGATCCCCGACGGTCAGGGAGCCAGCCGCTCCCGCCGCCAGCTCGGCGACTCCGGGTCGCCGAGCCGGCTGAAGCGCAGCCGGTCGTGCATCCGTCCCGGCCGGCCCTGCCAGAACTCGATCGACCGCGGCTGCACCCGCCACCCGCCCCAGTGCGGTGGCCGGGGCACCGCGGCGGTGCCGTGGAACCGCCGCTCGACGGCTGCGTACGCCCGCTCCAGCTCGGCCCGGTCGGCCACCGGCCGGGACTGGGCCGATGTCCAGGCGCCCAGCTGGGCGCCCCGCGGGCGGGTGGCGAAGTAGGCGTCGCTCACCTCGTCGGGGACCCGCGCCGCGACCCCCTCGACGCGCACCTGGCGCTGCAGCTCGTGCCAGAGCAGCGTGAGCGCGCACCGCGGCTCGACGGCAAGATCCCGGGCCTTGCGTGACTCGTGGTTGGTGTAGAAGCACAGGCCGCCGTCGACGACCCCCTTGAGCAGCACGGTCCGGACCGAGGGCGCACCGTCGGGACCGACCGTGGCGAGGGCCATCGCGTTCGGCTCGGCCAGCGCCCCGGCGTCGAACGCCGCCAGCGCGTCGGCGAGCCAGCGGTCCAGCAACGGGCCCGGATCCGGCCCGGCGACGTCCTCGCGCAGTCCGGTGTCGGCGTACTCCCGGCGCACCCGTGCCCACTCGTCGGCCATCCCCGGAGGGTAGGTGGTGCAGAATGCGCCTGCGCCCCCCACGTCCGGGTCGAGGCGCGAGCGCGACGAAGGGTCCGCGATGAGCGAGTTCACGCCCGGCCTGGAGGGCATCGTCGCCTTCGAGACCGAGATCGCGGAGCCGGACAAGGAGGGCTCCGCGCTGCGCTACCGCGGCGTCGACATCGAGGATCTCGTCGGCCGGGTGCCGTTCGAGAAGGTCTGGGGTCTGCTCGTCGACGGCAGCTACCAGCCGGGGCTCCCGCCGGCCGAGCCGTACCCGATCCCGGTGCACTCCGGCGACATCCGGGTCGACGTGCAGAGCGCCATCGCGATGATCGCGCCGGCGTGGGGAATGCGTCCGCTGTACGACATCGAGGACGACGAGGCGCGCCGGGACCTGGCGCGCACCGCGGTGATGGTGCTGTCCTATGTCGCCCAGGCCGCCAGGGGCGTCGGTCTGCCGATGGTGCCGCAGACCCGGGTGGACGAGGCGGTGACCATCACCGAGCGGTTCATGACCCGGTGGCGCGGTGACCCGGACCCCGACCAGGTCCGCGCGGTCGACGCCTACTGGGTCTCGGCGGCCGAGCACGGGATGAACGCCTCCACCTTCACCGCTCGGGTGGTCGCGTCGACCGGTGCGGACGTCGCCGCCAGCCTGTCCGCGGCGGTCGGCGCGATGTCGGGGCCGCTGCACGGCGGCGCCCCCTCCCGCGTGCTCGGCATGCTGGCCGAGGTCGAGCGTCGCGGTCGGGCCGACGCCTACGTCAAGGAGCTGCTGGACCGCGGCGAGCGGCTGATGGGGTTCGGCCACCGGGTCTACCGGGCCGAGGACCCGCGCGCCCGGGTGCTCCGCCGGACGGCGCAGGAGCTGGGCGCACCACGGTACGAGGTGGCGCTGGCCCTGGAGCGAGCCGCGCTGGCCGAGCTGCGCGACCGCCGGCCTGACCGGGTGCTGGAGACCAACGTCGAGTTCTGGGCCGCCATCGTGTTGGACTTCGCCGGCGTGCCGCCGCACATGTTCACCTCGATGTTCACCTGCGCGCGGACCGCGGGGTGGAGCGCCCACATCCTCGAGCAGAAGCGCACCGGTCGACTGGTCCGACCGTCCGCGCGCTACACCGGGCCCGACCCGCGCGCCGCCGACGCGGTGGCCGGCTGGGACAGCGGCTGGGCCGACTGAGCCGTCGCCGCCGGGCGAACCGGGCGCAAAGGTGCGGCCGGGCGCTGGCAGACTGGAACGTCCCGACGGCCACGTCGGGTCCGCCCCGTCCGCCCCGCCGCCCGTCCGCACCGTCCGCCCCGTCCGCCCCGTCTGCACCGACCTCGAAGGGTCCCCGTGACCGACGCCTCCCTCACCCTCCCGCCCGACCTGCTGCCGCTCGACGGCCGCTTCGGCTCCGGTCCGTCCAAGATCCGACCGGAGGCGCTGACGGCCCTGGCCGGCACCGGCCAGCACCTGCTCGGGACGTCGCACCGCAAGCCGCCGGTGAAGGACACCGTGCGGCGGGTGCGAACCGGCCTGCGCGAGCTGTTCTCGCTGCCGGACGACTACGAGGTGGTGCTGGGAAACGGTGGCACGACCGCGTTCTGGGACGTCGCGACGTTCGGCCTGATCCGGGAGCGGAGCCAGCACCTGTCCTTCGGCGAGTTCTCGGCGAAGTTCGCCGCCGCCACCGCCGCGGCGCCGTTCCTCGCCGAGCCGTCGGTCGTGCAGTCCGCTCCCGGAACCCGGCCGGTCCCGGTGGCCGAGCCCGGCGTGGACGCCTACGCCTGGGCCCACAACGAGACCTCCACCGGCGTCCGGACCGAGACCCGGCGGGTCGAGGGCAGCGACGACGGGGCGCTGGTCCTCGTCGACGCCACCTCCGGGGCCGGTGGGATGCCGGTCGACGTCACCGAGGTGGACGCCTACTACTTCGCCCCACAGAAGTGCTTCGCCTCCGACGGCGGGCTGTGGGTGGCGGTGCTGTCCCCGGCCGCGCTGCGGCGGGCCTCCGAGCTGAAGGACTCCGGCCGCTGGGCGCCTGCGTTCCTCGACCTGAGCACCGCCATCGACAACTCTCGACAGGACCAGACCTACAACACACCCTCGGTGGCGACGCTGTTCCTGCTGGCCGAGCAGGTGGCGTGGCTGAACGACCAGGGCGGCCTGTCGTGGGCGGTCGAGCGCACCTCCGACTCGTCGGACCGGCTCTACCGCTGGGCGGAGAAGACCTCCTACACCCGGCCGTTCGTCACCGATCCCGACTCCCGCTCGCTCGTCGTGTGCACGATCGACTTCGACGACGGTGTGGACGCCGCCGCGCTCGCCAAGGTCCTGCGGGCCAACGGCATCGTGGACGTCGAGCCCTACCGCAAGCTCGGCCGCAACCAACTGCGGGTGGCGACGTTCCCCGCGATCGAGCCCGCGGACGTCGAGGCACTGACCACCTGCATCGACTGGGTCGTCGAGCGGCTGGGGTGACCACGGCGCGCCCGGCTGCCCTCCAGCGGGCTAGCGGTGCCGGGTGCGCCGACGAGCGCGCACGACCAGCGCGGCGACGGCGACCACGACCACTCCGCTGCCGGCGGCGAGCCAGAGCTGCCAGTCGGCCGGCAGAGCTGCCGCGTCCTCGGCGTCGTCCGCTCCCGCCCGTGCCGGCGAGCCGTCCGATCCGCCAGCCGACGGGGTGGGCGCCGCTGGCTGCTCGGCGAGCCGGCTGAGCAGCCGCCTCGGCAGCGGCACCACGTCGATCAGGGCCGGAGAGCCCTCGGATCCGGCCAGCAGCGTCCGGTCGTCCGGCAGGGCGGTGAGCGTCTCGCCCTGCTCCTGGCGCGGCATCGGGAACACCCCCACCAGGTCCCAGTCGGGGAGCCGGTAGACCCGGCCCTGGCCGTACGTACGGACGACGGCGACACCGCCGCGGGGCAGGGCGGTGGCGTCGGTGACCAGGCCGGGCACCCGCACCCCCGGCACGGGCTCCGGCACCACCGGGCCGCCCGGCGTCAGCGGGCTCGGCAGGCGCAGCACCTGACCGCCGAAGAGTCCCTTGGTGACGAGCCAGGCCGAACCGCTGACCGGGTCCACCAGCAGGGCCTCGACGTTCGGCCGGCCGGTGGCGTAGTCCAGCGGGTAGCGGGTGGGGGTGACGGTCGCGGCGCCGGGACCGGGCACGGGCAGGGCGTACAGCGCCGCGTCGGATCTCTCGTTCAGGTTGTCCCCGGTGTCGGCCACCCACAACTGTCGGCCGGAGACGGCCAGCGCCTCCGGGTCGAGGGTCTCGGGGTCGAGACCGGTGAGCTCCGTGGTGCCGACGACCTCGCCCCCGTCCCGCTCGACGACGTAGACCACGGGGTCGTTGCCGGAGTCGTTGATCGTGTACAGCAGGCCGCGGTCGGTCGGCGAGACGGCCAGGCCCGACGATTCGGTGATCCGGGGGTCGGTCACGACGATCTCCCCCGACGCGTCCTGCCCCCATGCCTGGGACCCGCCGGCACCGGTCGCCGCCAGCAGTGCCAGCAGGGCGGGCAGGCGGGCTGCGCGGAGCCTCCCCCGCAGGCTCCGACTCACCGTGACCGCGCCGCCTCGACCGGCGCGGCCGGTGCCTCCGGTCCGAGCCCGATCAACTCCTCCAGCCGGGACCGGACCTGCCACTCGCCGACCAGCCGGCCGTAGTCGGCCAGGGTGTCGGCCGAGCCGGTCGAGCCGGTGCGGACGGCTCGCAGCAGACTGTTGCGGGGGGTGTGCCGGCTGTCGACGAAGTCGACCACCTCGACCCGGTAGCCGTGCAGCCGGAGCAGGGCCGCCCGGAGCGCGTCGGTCAAGGTGTCGGCCAGCCGTTCGCGCAGGATGCCGTGCCGCGTCAGCAACCCGTACGGTGCCGGCGCCGGCTGCCGGCGCAGCTGAGCCTGCAGGTGGTGGTGGCAGCACGGGGCAGCCAGCACCAGCGGCGACCGCCACCGCACCGCCCGCGCGAGTGCGTCGTCCGTCGCGGTGTCACAGGCGTGCAGCGCCAGCACCACCTCGGGGGCGGGGTCGAGGGGCACCGAGGAGATGGCGCCGTCCACGAACCGCAGCCCGGTCGTCAGCAGCACCTCCGCCAGCTCGGTGTTGCGGCGGCGGGCCTGCTGCTTGACGTCGACGCCGGTCATCTCGAGCGGCAGGCCGCGCTCCTGGGTGAGCCAGCGGTAGGCGGCGAACGTGAGATAGGCGTTGCCACAGCCGAGGTCGGCCACCCGCAGCGGGGAGTCCACCGTCGGGGTCCGCAGCAGGCCGGTCGCCAGCGCGTCGTCGACCACCGTGGCGAGCTGGCGACAGAACTCCTCCACCTGACGGTGCTTGTCCCGCCGGGACGGCTTGATCCGGCCGCGCTCGTCGCTGATCCCGACGGCGACCAGCCAGGCGTCGGCAGGATCGAGCACGCGCTCCTTGGCCCGGTCGTGCGGCCGCGCATCCCCGGTCGGCGGCCGCGCCGGCGGGGCGGACTCGTGCAGCTGTCCCTCGCCGCGCTTGGTCACCCGCAGCTGCAGGGTGGTGGACCGTGTCTGCACGTGCCAGCTGGTGAATCCCGTCCCGAGCAGCTCGTCGACCAGCCGCACGGCAGGCGCGCCCGCACCGACGTTTCGGGCGTGCGCCTGGGTCTGGTCGAACGACGTGACCTGGAGGTGCCGGCCGGCGCGCAGGTCCACGGGCCGGACCTCCACCCGGCGCCAGGGCTGGTCCATGTGCCGCCGGCGGCCGGACGCCACCGCCCGGATCAGGTCGTCGGCCAACAACGCGCCCCGGAGGCGGGTGAGCGCCTGCTCGAGCGGGACCACCACCGCCCCGTCACCGCCCCACCGCGACGACGATCACCACGAGCAGCAGGACCACCAGCAGTCCGGGGATGACCAGACGGCGGTGGCGGGGGTTCACCCGGCGAGTCTAGTGAGCCCACCGCGCCTGCCGGTCTAGCCGTCCGCGCCCTCGCGCGGCGCGGTGAACGCGTAGCGCTCCACGTCCGCCCACTCGTCCGCCGCCCCATCCGAGCCGGGCACCCAGCGGACCACCCGCAGGTCGTCGGCCACCCACGGCACGCCGTTGTACGTCGCCAGGGCGGCGGCCGCGTCACGCGCGTCGAAGGGCGCGATCGTCTCGTGCGCGATCGTGATGCTCGCCCGGAACGAGCGCCGGTCGAGGAAGAGGCCGTGCTTCTGGACCAGCGCGGGTATCGCGTTGGCGAGGCTCCACAGCTCGTCGATGTCTCCGGCGAGGCCGACCTGCAGCGTCGAGGCCTGGTCGTCGTTCGGCACCGCCTCGACCCCGGCCATCCGCAGGCTCAGCGGCGGACAGTAGCGACCGATCTCGGTCAGCGTCTCCTTGACCGCGGCCGCCTCGCCCAAGCCGAGGTTGCCGAAGTACGCCAGTCGGAGGTGCCACAGATGCCGCGGCATCCAGGGGACGTGCGGCGCGACCTGGGTGGCCTGCTCGACCGCCACCGCGAGATCCGCGACCACGTGCGGCGGTGGAGTGATCAAGGCGTACAAGCGCATGGCGCTCACTGTGGCAGAGGCCGCGTGCGCCGTCAGGTCGGCGCGCGCTCCGACCGGTCGAACGTCGGCGCCGAGGCCGTCCGAACGTCCAGCGCCGGGTGCCGGCCGAAGTGCGCCCGGATCACGAGCCCGTTGTGCCGGGCGAAGACGGCGACTGCGAGCAGGGTGCCGACGAGGGCGACGCCACCACCGCCGATCAGGGTCCAGCGAGCGCCGAACTGCTCGCCGACCCAGCCGACGATCGGTGCCCCGAGCGGGGTGCCGCCCATGAAGATCATCATGTAAAGAGCCGCCACCCGGCCACGCATCTCCGGCGCCACTGCGAGCTGCATGGTCGCGTTGGCCGAGGTGATGACCGTGAGCGCGGCGATCCCGACCAGTGGCAGCCAGGCGGCGAACGTGACGTAGCTCGGCATCAGGCCGGCAGCCATCTCCGCCACGCAGAAGGCGACCGCCGCTCCGACCACGAGCCGGCCGCGCGGCCGGGCCCGGCGCGCGGCCAGCAGCGCCCCCGCCAGCGAACCGACGGCCATGATCGAGCCGAGCATCCCGTACGCGCCGGCCCCCTTGTCGAACACCTCGGTGGCCATCAGCGCCGTCGTCATCTGGAAGTTCAACCCGAAGGTGCCGACGAAGAAGACGATCGCCAGCACCATCATCAGATCCGGCCGGCTGCGGACGTAGCGGAGACCGTCCCGGATCGCACCGGGTCCGCGGGCGACCGGAGCCGACGGGTGCAACCGGGTGGGGTCGAGCGCCCGGAGGGAGCCCACGACGGCGAGGTAGCTGACCGCGTTCAGCCCGATCACCCAGCCGGTGGCCTCCGACCCACCGCCGAGCCCGGCGATCAGCCCACCCGCCAGCGCCGGGCCCACGACGCGGGCGAGGTTGAACGACGCAGAGTTCAGGCCGACCGCGTTGGTCAGGTCGTCCGGGCCGACCATCTCCACGACGAAGGACTGCCGGGCGGGACCGTCGAACGCGGTGCCGATCCCGAACAGGAGCGCCAGGACGTAGACGTGCCAGGGCTGGGCGAGCCCGGTGACCGCCAGCAGACCCAGGACGCCGGCCGGCACCGCCATCGCCAGCTGGGTGGCGATCAGGACGGTGCGCTTGGGGAAGCGGTCGGCCACCACGCCCGCCACCGGGGAGAGCAGCAGGATCGGCAGGAACTGCAGGCCGGTGGTGATCCCGAGGGCGGCACCGCTGCCACCGGTCAACTGCAGCACCAGCCAGTCCTGGCCCACCCGCTGCATCCAGGTGCCGGTGTTGGAGACCAGCGCGCCGGTGGCGTAGAGCCGGTAGTTGCGGATGCCGAGGGCTCGGAAGGTCCGCCTCACCGCGACCACCTACAGGCCACGGATCGCCCGGCGCAGCACCGGGTCACGACTGCGCCAGCTCGTCCAGCAGCCGTGCGGCCCGGCGCAGCAGCTCGCGCTGCTCGGGGTCCAAGGCACGCATCCGTTGGGCGAGCCAGGCGTCCCGCCGACGCCGCTCGGTGTCGAGCACGGCGGCTCCCTGCTCGGACAGGCGCAGCACCACCTGCCGGCCGTCGG
This sequence comes from uncultured Actinomycetota bacterium, assembly GCA_963695375.1. GTDB lineage: Bacteria > Actinomycetota > Actinomycetes > Propionibacteriales > Nocardioidaceae > JACCVL01. Next base: position 534,444 of record OY968767.1, read on the forward strand.
TGTCGTGGGCCTCGCGTCGCACCATCCCGGTCTCGACCAGCGCGTTGACGGTGCGCGTCATCGAGGGCGGTTGCACCTTCTCGTAGGCGGCCAGCGCGCCGGTCGGCAGCGGACCGTGCCGGCGCAGGGTGCCCAGCGCGGACAGCTGGGTGGCGGTGAGGTCGGAGTCGCGCTCCTGCCGGAGTCGACGCGACAGCCGCGTCACCGAGACCGCGAGCACGCTGGCCAGGCCGGCGTGGCTGCGTACGGCACGGGCGGCATCGGCAGGCACGTCCGGCAGCCTACCTCGTTAGCCATGCTAAACAAGTGCAGCCGGGGCGGGCCAGCTCGGGCCACTGGTTGCCGCCGTGACCTACCCTGGCAGTGTGGACCAGCCGGACGCCTCCGAGTCCCGCCCCCGGGGAGGCCGTCGATCGAGCCCGCGGGCCCGGGTGCACGAGAAGGTTCAGGATCGCGTCGAGCAGCTGAAGGAGAGTGGCGAGCTGCTGAAGCCGGCGACCCCCCACGAGTTCGGCCGCCCGGACGTCACCGAGCACGAGTTCGCGAACCGGACGTACCTGGTCGCCGAGGTGGAACCGCTGGACGTGGACGGGGTGCGGACCATCGGGTTCGGCGCCCTGCTCTGGCTGGTCGCGTTCGTCGCTCTGCTGCCGTTCCTCGCAGCCCTGCAGGACGCCGGGCGGCTGTGGTGGCTCTGGACCTGCCTGGCGGGCTTCGGGCTCGGCCTGGTCGGCTGGGAGTACTGTCGGCGCCGGCGGGCACACCTGCGTGGCCGTCGCACGCCTCCCGAGGGCGGCGAACCCGAGCCGGCCGGCTGAGCCGGCGGCAGACAAGGAGCCTCGCGCGGTGGACTGGACGCTGGAGGTGGTGGTGCTCCCCGTCAGCGACATCGATCGCTCGATCGCGTTCTACCGAGACCAGGTCGGCTTCGCTCTCGACCACGACACGCGAACCGACCAGATGCACGTCGCGCAGCTGACTCCCCGAGGCTCCGGGTGCTCGATCGTGGTCGGAGACCTCCCGGCGCAGGCAGAGATGGCGCCGGGCTCGATGCGCGGACTGCAGCTGTGCGTCGCCGACGCCGAGGCCGCTCGTGCCGAACTCGTCGACCGCGGGGTCGAGGTCGGCGACATCACCGTGTTCGACGAGCGGGACGGCGGGACGTTCTTCGGCTTCAGCGACCCGGACGGCAACAGCTGGGCGGTGCAACAGCTCCGCGCCAGAGCGGACAAGCCACTGCTCAGTCCCAGCTGAGGGGCGCGTAGGCGACCGTGTCGACGACCGGCTCGGGCAGCCGCTGCTCGGTCCGCGCGGCCGGCATCCGTACGTCCGAGTGCCCCCCGCACCCGTGGTCGAGCGCCACCACCCCGCCGTCGTCTGCGACGTTGCCGTTGGCGCACACGCCGAAGAGCAGGCCGAGCGGCCCCCCGAGGCGCAGCAGGAAGCCGCAGCTCACGCACCGGCCCGGCGCCCCCTCGGCCACGGCGGCGGCGGGTCCGCGGTCACTGTCGTACCACCGCTCGGCGGCGGCATCGCGACCCTCCAGCGACAGCACGCGTTCGCGGCCCAGGCCGACCTCGTCCACGACCGCGCGCACCGACCGGTCGTCGCGGAGCGGCTCGGTCGCCGGGTCACCCGCGAGCCAGCCGGGAACCAGCCGCGCGTCGTCGTCCTCGACCGGGAGCAGGTCCCCAGGCCCGATGTCACCCGGCTCCAGCCGTTCGGACCAGGGCACCCACGGCGGGGCCACGATCGCGTCTGGTCCCGGGATCAGCACGACCTCGTTGACGGTGACGGTTCGCTGCCGGGAGGCCCGGCTGACGGTGACCGACCACTGCCAGCCGCGGTACCCGCGCTGCGTGCTCGCGAACAGGTGGCTCACGACGCGATCGCCCTCGACCCGATGACCCTGGTGCTCGCCGACGGCCCCGGCTCCCCCCGCGTCGACGGCGGCGGCGCGCGCCTCGTCCACAGCCGTCACCACGGCGGCATCGGCGCGGTTTCGGACGGCACTCTGGGGGGTCGGCACGGCGACGATCCTCACACACCGACACGGCGGCGGGCCAGCAGACCCGGTGCCGACCGGGCCTGGCGACCCCGCCCCGCGAGCAGCAGCCGGCGCGCGCTGGCCGCGCGCTCCGCGGCGTCCGGTGCGGCAGGATTGTCAGGTGCCGTCCACCGGGAACGATCCAGCCGGTCCGGAGGACCCAGGCCGGTCGCACCCTGTGGGCGGCCCCTCAGGTCCGGAGCCCGCGGACCGGCGCGAGCAGGCCCGCCGGGCGTTCCGTGCGAGCGGACGAGCCGCCCGCGCGACCGGTCAGACGACCGGGCGGGCAGCACGGGCCACCGGACGGCTTGCCGGCCGCACGGTCCGCGGGGCGCGCCGGCTGACCCATGCCCAGGGGGCCGGAGAGTCCGGCATGGCCCGACTGCTGGAGATGCACGCCTTCTCGACGGCCGGCGATGCCGCGGTCGCGGTGGCCCTCGCCGGCACGCTGTTCTTCCAGGTGCCGACCGGCGAGGCGCGCGGGCAGGTCGCACAGTTCCTGGCCCTCACGATGCTGCCGTTCGCCGTGGTGGCACCGCTGATCGGTCCGTTCCTCGACCGCTACCGGCGGGGCCGGCGGTGGGCGATCGGCGGGACGGTGGCGGTGCGCGCCGTCTGCGCGCTGACCCTGGTGGGTTCGGTCCAGACCAACTCGCCCGGCTTGTTCCTGGGCGCGCTCGGCGTGCTGGTCGCCTCCAAGGCGTACGGCGTCACCAAGGCCTCCGCGGTCCCACGCGTGCTGCCCACCGGGTTCACCCTCGTCGAGGGCAACTCCCGGCTCGGGCTGACCGGCACGGCGGCGGCGGCCGTCTCCGCACCGATCGCCGTCGGGTTCGCGCAGGTCGGGCCGGAGTGGGCGTTGCGCTACGCATTCGTGCTGTTCGCCGTCGCGACCGTGCTGGCGGTGCTGCTGCCGCCGCGGGTGGACTCCTCGGCCGGTGAGGACCAGGTCGAGCTCGCCGACCTCGGCGGTGGGCGGCTCGCCCGGATCGCCGGGATCACGCCGATCGTGGTGGCCGGGTTGCGGTGCAACGCGGGGCTGCGCTTCCTGTCCGGGTTCCTCGTGATGTTCATGGCCTTCCTGCTGCGCGACCGGCCGTTCCCCGGCTGGGAGGACCGGACGACGCTGCTGCTCGCGCTGGTCGTCGGCGCGGCCGGCCTCGGGAACACCATCGGGACCGGGCTGGCAGCCGTGCTCCGCACCCGGCGCCCCGAGATCACGGTCGTGGTCGTTCTGCTCGCCGACGCGACGATCGTCGTGCTCGCCGCCCTGCTGTACTCGCTGCCGATCGCGATCGCCCTCGGCCTCACCGTCGGGATCTGTCAGGCGCTGGGGAAGCTGTCCCTCGACGCGCTGATCCAGCGGGACGTGCCGGAGAACGTCCGGACCAGCGTCTTCGCGCGGGCGGAGACGCTGATGCAGCTGTCGTGGGTGGTCGGCGGATTCCTGGGGATCGTCCTGCCGCTCTCCCCCGCGCGGGTGAGCCTCGGCGTGGCCGCGGCGCTGCTGCTGGGGTGGACGATCTTCGTCATCCGAGCGACGCTGCGGTTGCGGCAGCGCGAGCGTCGGAACACCTCAGAGGTGTGACCCCCTCGGTCAGAGGTCGAGCTCGTCCGCGAGAGCGCGGAGCAGCGCGGCGGTCTTCTGCGCGGACCGGCCCTCCGGGTGCCGGCCGTGCCGGTAGTCGTTGCCGAGCCGGTCGAGCAACCGGATCAGGTCCTCGACGATCACCGACATGTCCTCGGCCGGCTTGCGTCGGGCGCGCGACACCGACGCCGGCGCGTCCAGCAGCCGGACCTGGAGCGCCTGGTCCCCCTTGCGCCCCTGCACGACGCCGAACTCGACCCGGCTCCCCGACCGCAGCGTCTCGGTGCCCGCGGGCAGCGCGGCGGACCGGACGAAGACGTCACCACCCTCGTCGGTGGTGAGGAAGCCGAAGCCCTTCTCGGCGTCGTACCACTTGACCTTGCCCGTCGGCACCGTTGACCTCGCTCAGTGGGGTTGCCCGTCAGGGCCTTGCGCAGCAGCAGCGTACGGTGCGCCGGTCGCCGTACCAATCGGGTTGTCTCAGCGCCAGCGCTCCGGCTCCGCGAGCAGTTCGTTCATCGAGCCGGAGCGGAACCCCCGCGGGTCCACCTCGACGCCGTCGAAGCCGCAGCGGCGTACCGCCGCGGACGCCGACAGTGACGCGTCGACCGCGGGCACCGCTGCCGGGTCCACCTCGATCCGCGCCCGATCGCCGAGGTCTCGGACCCGAAGCTGCCGCACCTGGATCCCCTCGGCGTGAAGCGCCGCACGCAGCGCCGCCTCGGCTCGCTCGACCCGCTGCAGCCGCTCGCGGCTGACCTCCACGCCATAGGCGATCCGCGAGCTCAGGCAGGCAGCGGCGGGCTTGTCCCAGGTGTCGAGGTCCCACAGCCGCGACGCGGCCCGCACCTGCCGCTTGCCGAGTCCCGCCTCCAGCAGCGGGGTGACCGCCCCGCGGGCGGCAGCGGCCGCGATGCCGGGGCGGAAGCCGGCCGCGACGTCGTCCGCGTTCGTCCCGGTGGCCACCACTGCGAGCCCGAGCCGATCCGCGATCGGACGCAGCGTGTCCAGCAGCTCGGACTTGCAGAAGCGACACCGGTCCCCCGCGTTCGCGCGGTACCCCTCCCGATTCAGCTCGTGCGTCTCCGGTGTCACCTGCCGGACGCCGAGCCCGGCACAGAACGCGGTTGCCGCCGCCCGCTCGGCACTCGGCAGGGACGGGGAGTAGGCGGTGGCCGCCACCACCCGAGCGGCACCTAGCGCCCGCACCGCGGCCGCGAGCAGGAGCGCGGAGTCCACGCCCCCGCTGAACGCCACCAGCAACGAGCCGTAGCCCCGCAACCGGGCGTCCAGGTCCGACAGGCGGGACGCGAGGTCGTCGGGTGCCGGCATGGACCGATCGGGGGATGCTGCCGTCGACACCTGGTCCGTCACGGACCCACCCTAAGTGGACCGATCGGCTGATCGCGGGTGCATCCCGCCGCCGCGGGCCGATACTGGCGCCGTGACCACCACGGGCGTGCAGCGTGACGTCGACGAGTTCGACCGGTGGATCGACCGCGCCCAGGCAGGCGAGGCGGACGCGGTGGTGGCCGAGCTCGGTGACCTGCTCGACGACCGCGCCGAGGACCCGCATTGGTCGGCGCTGGCCGCGTACACCATCGCGGTCGCCCACGACAGTGCGGGCCGACGCCCGGCCGCGACCGACGCCGCCGGGCGCAGCCTGGAGTGGGCCCGATCTGCCGGCTCGGCTGCCCTGACTGCCATGGCGCTGAGCATGCTGGCGGGTCTGGCCCGGAGCTCGGGCCAGCTGGTTCGTGGGCTGGACCTGCACCAACAGGCGGAGCGACTGCTCGCCAGGGCCGGGGACCGGGTCTTCGAGGACGCGGACTGGGTCACCGCGCTGATCGAGATGTGGGTCACCGCGACGATGCTCGGCCTCCGACTGCGGGCACTCGAGCTCGGGCAGCTCTGCCGTCGGCTGAGCCCGGAGCTGACCACCCCGTTCGAGCGGTTCGTGATCGCACAGGACACCGCGACCGACACCCTGCGCGAGGCGCTCCGGAACGCTCGGGTCGAGCCGTACGAGCCGGACGCCGGACAGCTCGAGCGCGCGCTGAGCCTCGCGGAGGATGCCGCCGCCTGCGCCCCGAGCGGCGTCGTGGGCATGATCCGGCTGGAGGTCTGGGCGGCCGTCGTCGCGGCCTGGACCGGCGATGCCGAGGAGGCCGTGCAGACGCTGGACCGTGTCCTCGACGGGGAGGATCTGACCCTGCTGCAGCCGCTGGAGCCGATCCTGCGAGCGTCCCGGCTGCGCGCCCTGCAGCGTCTCGGCCTGGTCGAGCGCGCTCGACAGGTCTGCGCCGCCGAGCGGGCGGTCCTCGAGCGGCTGGACGCGGACGACGACTCGATGGCGGGCTACCTCTGGGAGCGTGCTCGGTGCACGGTCCCCGGCGCCATCGACCCGACCTCCGACGTCGCCCGGCTGGCGTCGCGGTGGGAGACTCGGCTGACCAGCCTCGACGAGGTGCTCCGAGGCGTGCTCGACCTGCACCTGAGCCAGGACGAGCTGCAGATCAGGCAGCGCGTGCTGGACGGGCTGACCCGGCGGGACGAGCTCACCGGGCTGCTGAACCGGCGCGGACTGATGCCGCTGGTGGAGGCAGCCGCCCTCGACCCCGACGGGCAGTGGGCGCTGCTGCTGGTGGACATCGACGGCTTCAAGTCGATCAACGACACGCTCGGGCACGTGGTTGCCGACGACCTGCTGCGGCTGGTCGCGCAGGGTCTGCAGGCGGCCAGTCGGGCCGACGACATGGTGGGCAGGATCGGCGGGGACGAGTTCGTCGTGCTCGCCGCTGTGCCCGGTCACGATCCCGAGCTCCTGCACGGGATCGGCGAGCGGGTGATCCATGCGGTCGCCGAGCTGGACACCGGTGCGCGGCTGCGGCTGTCGGTCGGGGTGGCCGAGCGCTGTCACCCGGTCCAACCGGCCGGCTGGATGCACCGGGCCGACCAGGCGATGTACGCGGCCAAACGCGACGGGGGCAACCGCGTGGTCGTGGCACCGCACGACGACTGATCCGTCCGTCCGCTCAGGCCAGCCGCTCCTCCAGCCGCCCGGTGCTGATGCGCGCCCGGGCGTGGGTGCGCCGGATCACGAGCGCGAGGCTGTCGTCACGTCGCTCCGCACCGGCGAGCGCCCGCTCGACCAGCTCGCGGGCGTACTCCTCTGCCGGCAGGTGGGACACCTCGCCGGCGTGCCGGATCAGCGAGTCCATCCCCTCCAGGACGTTCTTCCGGGCCTCGATCAGCCCGTCGGTGTAGAGCACCAGGGACTCGCCCACCGCCAGATGAGCGGTGGCGACGTTGTCGCTGCCGACCCCTGGCCACCCGATCGCGCCGCCGGTGGCCGCCAGCTGGGAGACGCGGCCACCGGACTGCACGACCAGCGCCGGAGGATGCCCGCCGGAGACCACCCTGAGCTCACCGGTGGCCGGCTGGTAGCGCACCACGACGACGGTGGCCGCGAGGTCGGCGTCCTGCGCGGCCAGCAGCCGATCCGCCCGGCCCACCACCTCCTCGAGCGGGGTGCCGTCCATCGTCACGAAGCGCAGGGTCGAGATCACCGTGAGCGCGGCCTTCGTCGCCACCACGCCGTGTCCGAGCGCGTCCACGACGGCCACGTGCAGCTCACCGGAGGGCAGCAGCCGCCAGTCGTACAGGTCACCGCCGGTGGGGGCGCTCGGGTCCGAGGCCAGGTAGGTCACGGCGATGTCGGTGCCGTCGACGTCGGGCGGGTCAGGGGCGACCGCGCGTTGCAGGTGCTCGACCACCAACCGCTGGGCCGCCTGCGCCTCGACCAGCTGGCTGAACTGCCCGCGCAGCTCCTCGTACTCCTCGGCGGGGGTGATGTCCCTCGCGACCACGACGAAGGTCGCGTCGTCCCCGTCGGCCTCCGTCGCCGGCGTGATCGAGCAGGACAGCCTCCGGCGCGACCCGTCCGCGGTGGTCACCAGGATGTCGCGGGGGAGGGCCGGGTCGGCGGCCCAGCGGTTCAGGTCGATGGCCAGTCCGCTGCCGGTCTGCGCCTCCAACCGCCGCATCACGTCCGTGCGCCCCATGACCTCGCCGGCGGACAGCCCGGTGATCCGCTCACAGGCGGGGTTCCAACTCAAGAGGACCCCTTGGCCGCTGACGGTGAAGATGCCGTCCGAGGTGGTGCTGACGATCTGGTCCAGCTTGCGGCGCTCCTCGAGCACCGACTCCAGCAGCCGGCCACGCGCGAGGGTGTGCGCGGTCTCCCGGGCCAGCGCCTCCAGCACGGCCAGGTCCGCCCGGGGGGTGCCCTCCAGCCCGGTCTGGTCGAACACCACCACCGACCCGATGCGCCGCCGCTCACCAACCAGGGGGGCGCAGAGCAGGTCCCGCCAGCCGGCCTCCGCCAGCCGACCGCTCGTTGCGGTGCCGTCGGTCGCGGTGACCCGCACCGCCACCTGCGCCTCGGCCAGCTCGCGCTCCAGCTGCGTCGACCGACGGGGCAGCACGTGTGCGGGGGCGATCGGCTGTGCCGGCCCCTTGCCGGCGACCAGCAGATAGGTCTCGTGCTCGCCCGACTCGGTACGCACTACCAGGGCCGCGGCCCGGCACTCGAAGCTGGTCACCACCTCGCGCAGGTAGTCGCCGATGGCGTCCCGCGGGTGTAGCGGCTCGGACAGCACGTGCGCCGCCTCCCGCAGCCCGGTCAGGCGGAGCCGGTCGACCCGGGCCGCGACGTACCCGCGGTAGGCCAGGTGCAGCACCACCAGCGGGACCGGGAACAGCAGCGCGGCCGCCGGGTGTCCGGCGAAGGCGGTCACGAACAGCAGCCCCATCAGCAGGTTGACCCCCCAGCCGGCGACCCAGCCGGGGAGGATGACCGGCGCCAGCCCGCGCAGCACCGAGCCGAGCGACTGCCCGCTGCTCAGCACCAGCACGAGGGTGAACGCGATGTTGTTGACCACAGCGACCGCCGTCAGCGCGACCATGACGTAGCCGAGGGCCTCGAGGGTGATCGCGCTGGTGTCCGTGAGCAGGCCGAGCGTCACGCTGCCGACGGCCGCCGCGAGCGACCACATGGTGACGTTGAAGGCCGCCTTCACCCACTCGTTGCGCCGCCACACCGCGGTGGCGGCCTGCGCCAGCGCGACCGTGACCACCACCTGAGGGGTGGGGAAGGTGACGATCACCGGCGCCAGGACGGCCTCGAACAGCGTGATCGCGTCGACGTCGTCGCCGCGGCGGAACCGGACCCGGAGGTACTCGGCGGCCGCCAGCCCGACACCGAGCACCGGCAGCCAGCCCCAGGCGGCGGTCTGCGGCGGCCGGACATCCAGCAGCGCTCCGGTCAGGACGACGACGACCGTCGCGAGCGCGAGGACGAGGGTGTACCTGGCAACACGCTTCTGCATGGCTCGCTCGTCCCGGTCAGCCCCGGCGGCGCGAGCCGGGGATCACTCCCAGGAGTTGCCGGACTCTTGCGCCCAGGAGCTTCCCGGAGCCTGCCGCTCCCACGAGTTGCCGGCGGATGCCGAGGTAGCGGAGCCACCGACGCTGAGCGCGACGCCCGCGGCGAGGGCAGCAGCGGCGGCGAGAGAGACGAGACGCTTCGCCATGTTGTCCTCCAGAGCCATACGGGTCGGATCGTCGAGATGGCCAGTATGGGGGACGCGGCCGCCGTTCCGCATCCGTCGACCGCACATTTGTGCAGGAGCGGCCCGAAGGGCGGACCTGCCTCACCCGAAAGGGTGAGGACAAAACGTACAAATAGGGCGGGACGCGCCGCGCCCTCTGCTTCCCGCCGATCAGTCCGCCGGACCGGCCTCGGTGCGAGCGGCGTCCAGCAGGTCCGCGGTGCGGACCAGCTTGACCCGGGGCCGGGCCTGCCGCGCCCCCGCGCTGCGCTCGACCCGGTCGATGGCCGCCCAGCCGGCCGCGGTCAGCAGGTCCGGCTGCCGGTCCCGGAGCCGGGCCTCGATCGATGCCGCCCGTCCCGGACAGTGCGCGCGCGGCAGGCTGGCGAGGTCGGCCAGCAGGCGGGTCGCGGTCTCGCGGGCGTCCTTCTTGTTGCTTCCGATCACCCCGGTGGGACCGCGCTTGATCCACCCCACGACGTACTCGCGCTCGTGTCCGACGACCCGCCCCTGGTCGTGCGGGATGTGGCCCGCGGCCGGGTCGAACGGCAGCCCGGCCACCGGCACGCCCAGGTAGCCGACCGCACGCACCACCAGCCCCGCGGACACCACCTCCCGCTGCCCGGTGTCCCGGGCCGCCAGCCGCCCGGTCGCGTCGACCACCAGCTCGTTGTGCGCCAGCTCGACCTGTTCGACCCGGCGATCGCCGTGCAGGGCGACCGGGGAGCGCAGGAAGCGGAAACCCAGTCGGCGCACCCCGGCGCGGGCCGGCCGCCCGGCGAGGGTGCGGAGCGCGGCCAGGTTGCGGCGCACCGGCGCCGGGAGCGGCTCCTCGTCCACCTCGAGCACCCCGACCGGCTCCACCCGCACGTCGACGTCCACCAGCTCGCCCAGCTCGCGCAGCTCCAGGGTGGTCCAGGTCGCCTGCACCGGCCCGCGGCGCCCGACGACCAGCACCTCCCGGATCGCGCTGTCCGTCAGCGCCCGCAGCGCGTGGTCGGCGATGTCGGTGCGGCCCAAATCGGCCGGCTCGGTGCACAGCATCCGGGCCACGTCGAGGGCGACGTTGCCGTTGCCGACCACGACCGCCCGCTCGCACTGGAGATCGAGCGCGAGGTCCGGGTAGTTGGGGTGCCCGTTGTACCAACCGACCAGGTCGGTGGCGGCGACGCTGCCCGGCAGGTCCTCGCCCGGCACGCCGAGGTGCCGGTCGGTCTGGGAGCCCAAGGCGTAGACCACCGCGTCGTAGGCCAGGAGCAGGTCCTCGCGGGTGACGTCCGTGCCGAGGTCGATGTTGCCGTACCAGCGGAAGCGCTCGTGGGCGGCGATCTCGACGAACGTGTCGGCCACCGACTTGATCCTCGGATGGTCGGGGGCGACACCGGACCGGACGAGACCCCACGGCGTCGGCAGCCGCTCCAGCACGTCGACGTGCACGTCAGGCTGGTCGACGGCGAGCAGCGCGGCGGCGGTGTAGAAGCCGGACGGCCCCGACCCGACCACGGCCACGTGCAGCGGAACCGACGACGTGGCGGTCTCCGACGGGCTCACCCGCCGACCCTAACGCCGCCGGCCACCGCCACCGCCGGCTCGCGGCAGGGCGGTGGCCGGACGGATCAGCGGGAGGCGCCGACCTGGGTCTGCTCGATCACCCGGTCGTGCCGCATGGACGACCCGCTGGTCTCCTTGGCGAACGCCACCGCGACGATCGTGATCAGCGAGGTGGCCACCAGGTACAGCGAGATGGACACCGTGGTCCCGGTCGAGTCGAGCAGCTTCAGCGCGATGATGGGTGCCAGCGCCCCGGCGAACACCGACGCCAGCTGGTAGCCGATCGAGGCACCGCTGTAGCGCACCGATGTCCCGAACAGCTCCGAGAAGAAGGCCGCCTGTGGGGCGTACATCAACGAGTGGAACAGCAGGCCCACGGTGATCGCCACCACGATCAGCGGGGAGCGCAGCGAGTCGATGAGCGGGAAGAACACGAACCCCCACACCCCGACCCCGATCGCACCGGCCAGGTAGAGCGGACGTCGGCCGATCCGGTCCGACAGCGACCCGATGGCGGGGATCAGGAAGAACTGGATACCGGACCCGATCAGCACGCCGTTCAAGGCGGTCTGCTTGTCCAGGCCGGCGTAGTCGACGACGTAGGTCAGCGAGATGACGGTGAAGATGTAGTAGGAGACGTTCTCCGCGAACCGCATTCCCATCGCGATGAGGACCTCCTTGGGGTAGGTCTTCACCACCTCGACCAGCGGCATCCGGCTGGACTCCGCGCGGTCGGCGGCCTCCGCCTGCGCCTCGACGAACAGCGGGGACTCCTCCAGCGTCAGCCGGATCCAGAGGCCGATGAACACGAGGACGGCGCTGAGCAGGAACGGGATGCGCCAGCCCCAGGCCTCGAAGTCGGCGTCGGACTGGAACGCGGCCAGCAGGAAGAGCACGAGGGTGGCCAGCAGGTTGCCCGCCGGGACCCCTGCCTGGGGCCAGCTGGCCCAGAACCCCCGCCGTCGGTCGTCACCGTGCTCGGCGGCCATCAACACCGCACCGCCCCACTCGCCGCCGACGGCGAACCCCTGCAGCAGCCGGCACACCAGCAGCAGCAGCGGGGCCGCCAGACCGATGGACGCGTAGGTGGGCAGCAACCCGATCGCGAAGGTGGCGACTCCCATCAGCAGCAGGCTGGTGACCAGCATCTTCTTGCGCCCGACCTTGTCCCCGAAGTGGCCGAAGACGAGTCCGCCCAGCGGACGGGCGGCGAAGCCGAGGGCGTAGGTGCTGAAGGCCAGCAGGGTGGCGTTCACCGGATCGGCCGCGGGGAAGAACAGCGTCCCGAACACGAGGGCGGCCGCCGAGCCGTAGAGGAAGAAGTCGTACCACTCGATCGTGGTGCCGATCAGGCTGGCGGTCACCACCTTGACGATGCTGCTGCGCGGCGGCTGCGTGCCGGCGGCGGAGGTCGTGCTGGCCATGCGAGTGTCCTCTCATCGGTCCGGCGGCGCCGAACGCGGATCCGTAGTGGGTCAGGCGGCGGTCCAGCCCCCGTCGATGTCGACGGAGGTCCCCGAGATCGAGTCGCTGCCCGAGCCGCAGAGGTAGGCCACCGCGGCCGCGACCTCGTCCGGCTCCACCAGGCGCTTGATCGGCGTCCGGGCGAGCAGCACCTCGTCGAGGACCTGGGCCTCGTCGATGCCGTGTTGCGCGGCCTGGTCGGCGATCTGGTTCTCGACCAGCGGCGTGCGGACGTAGCCGGGACACACCGTGTTCGAGGTGACGCCGCGGCCCGCCCCCTCGAGCGCGGCCACCTTGGACAGCCCCTCGAGACCGTGCTTGGCCGCCACGTAGGCGACCTTGTAGGGCGAGGCGCGGCGGCCGTGCACGCTCGACACGTGCACCAGCCGGCCCCACCCGCGGGCGTACATGCCGGGCAGCACGGCGGCACACAGACGGAACGGCGCCTCGAGCATCACCGTCTGGATCAGCCTGAACTGCTCGGGGTCGAAGTCCTCGATGGCCGCCACGTGCTGGATGCCGGCGTTGTTCACGAGGATGTCCACACCGGCGTCGGCAAGCCCCAGACCCTCTACCGCACCGGCGACGGCCAGGTCCGCGACCAGCGTGCGCCCCCCGACGTCGGCGGCGACCTTCCCCAGCCCGTCGGCGTCCCGGTCCAACAGCAGCAGCTCGGCGCCGTCGGCCGCCAGCCGCCCGGCGCAAGCCCGGCCGATGCCGGAGGCTGCACCGGTCACCAGGGCACGACGGCCGGACAGATCGGTCACGACAGAGGACCGTAGGGCCCAGGGGCGGCGCCCGGCTATGTGTGCGCGCAACACATCGAGTCCGGATCAGTGGGCGGCCAGGCCATCTGATGTCCGGAGAAGTCGGTCACTCCCCGGCAATCACCCGCTCGGCACGCAGCCGGTGTACGCGCAGCGCGAGCTGGAGCTCCAACAGCCGTTCGGGTTCCCGCCAGCCCGGGCCGAGCAGCTCGCCGACGCGGTCCAGCCGCTGCGCCACCGTGTTCGGGTGCACGTGCAGCCGGCGACCGGCCTCGGCCAGGCCGTTCCCGCCAGCGCACCAGCTCTCCAGCGTCCCGACCAGCTCGGTCCCCCGTCGGGCGTCGTAGCGCACCACCGGGCCGAGCGCGCGGTCGAGGAAGGCGTTCAGCTCTGCGGGGCCGGCGGTGCCGAGCAGCAGCCGGGTCAGCCCGAGCGCCGTCGGATCGGCCACCTCACCCTCCCGGCCCAGAGCCAGCAGCGTGGCCAGGCACTGCCTGGCCTCCGCCCAGGCAGCCGGGTAGGCCGCGGCGTCGCACACCGGACCGGCCACCCCGACCGTGCCTCGGATGCCGAGCTCGGCGAGCCGGGTGTGCACCTGCCGACCGATGTCCGCCGCGTCCTCGCCCGGCAGGACCAGGGCGAGGTCGCCCTCCGGTCGCCCGGCGAGGCCACGGTGGTCGGCCGCCACCCGGCTCGCGACCGCGGTGGCGCGCTGCCGGTCCGCGTCGGCCGTCCGGACCACCAGGACCACGTGCGGCCGGTCCAGGTCCGCGCCGTGCCGGAGACCGCGCTCGCGCAGAGCCGCCGGCTGCCGGCCGGCGCCGGTCAGGAGGTCCCCGAGCACCTCGCCCCGCACTCGGTCCTCGGCCTCGGTGACCGAGCGGCTGAACAGCACCACGAGCGCCGCGACGAGCGCCGCCCGCTCCAGGGTGCGCTGGTGCGCCGCCGGGAGCTGCTCGGGACCGTGCAGCACCAAAGTGGCCAGCTGGTCGGTGCCGGCCCGGGCCGGGACCAGCCAGACCGAGCCGCCGTCCGCGGCCCGGGTGCGCACCGTCCGGCCGTCGCCGTCGGCGCGGGACACCTCGCGCGCCAGGTCGGCGGCCAGCGGCAGCTCCTGCTCCACCGGACCCGCGACCGTCCGGCCGTCCGCGTCGAGCACCCAGGCGCTGGCACCGAGAACCTCCGCCACGACCGCGGCGACCCGGTGCAGCCCGCGGTCGCGGTCGGCCGCGTCGGCACCGGTGAGCAGCACCTCGGTCAGCCGGTCGTGCGCCTGCGCCGCCAGCTCAACGTCTCGCGAGTGCATCCGCATCTGCTCACCGGCCTGCCGCGTCTCCTCGAACATCCGTGCGTTGTCGAGTGCGATGGCCGCGTGCGCCGCGAACGACTGCAGCAGCGCGACCTCGTCCGGCGGGAACGGCCGCGGGCTGCGATGGGCCGCGCACAGGGTGCCGATGACCTGGTCGCCCAACAGCAACGGCACGCCGAGGATGGCGCGGATGCCCTCGTCGGCCACGGCGTCGTCGACCGCCTCGCGATGCACGAACCGGTCGTCGCCGAAGTAGTCGTCGGTGGCGTAGGGCAGCCCGGTCTCCGCCACCAGGCCGAGCAGGCCGGTGCCGAGGGGCAGCCGCAGGCCCCGGAACGAGACGGACACCGCGCCGTCGGTGACCCGGATGAACGAGTCACCCCGCTCGACGTCGTTCAACGAGAGATAGGTGATGTCCGCGCCGAGCAGGTGCCGGGCCCGGCGGGTGATCGCGAGCAGCACCGCGTCGACGTCGCGGATGGCGGTCAGGTCGTGCGCGGTCTCGTACAGCGCGGACAGCTCGGCCTCCCGCCGCCGCAGCCGCTGCCACTGCTCGCGCACCCGCAACGCGGTGTCCAGCTCGGCGCGCAGCGCCGCCAGCGTCACCTCGTCCGCGCCTGCCTCGGCCGCGTCGCGGACCAACTGCTCGTAGGCGTCCGGCGGCGCATCCGCGTAGAGCAGCTCGACGAACCCGCGGCCCGGCATGCGCCGCAGCCTAGGGCGGACCCGGCATCAGCTGACGTCGACCGGGACCAGCCGGGTGGCCAGGACCTCGCGGGTGATCCAGTGCTCCCACTGCACCTGGATCGTGTACGTCCCGGGCGTGGGCGGGAACAACAGCAGGTCGTAGCGCTCCGCTGCCCCGAAGGCGAGGTGGTCGGTGAGCAGCCGGTGCCCGGTGTCGCGCAGCACCGGGCTCGGGCCGTTCGGGTCGCTGGTGTCCCGGTACTCCCGGCCGTCGTGCCCGACCAGCTCGGCGAACCGGCTCGGCTGCCCGTCCGGGTCGAAGAAGCGCATCCGGATCGGGAAGTAGTTCGCGTTCACCGTGCGGAGCAGCGTGGGGGCGGCCGGGGCCGGTTGCCCGTCCGGCTGGACGTTGGCCCGCAGCCGGTCCAGGCTCCACACCCCGTCCCGCCGCGGACGGGCCAGCTCACCGCCGAGCAGGTAGAAGTGCTTCGGCTCGAACCGGTTCAGCCCGACGTCCTCACCGGACAACCCCGCGGCGTGGGACAGCTGGTGCCAGCGCGGGTCGACGGAGTACGGGATCAGCGCTGCCTCGGTGGCGATGTCGTACTCCGGGCCGTCGACGAAGGGCCGCCGCGTCACGCCGGGCTGGACCGGGTAGTCCGGGTGCACGATGGGGTCGATGACGAGCGGACCGAACATGCCCATCTGCACGTGCAGCACCGTGTTGACGTGGCAGTGGTAGAAGTACGTGCCCGACGCGCCGATGTTCGGGTCGCCGGGTTCGCCCCTGCGAGCGATCCACTGGTAGGTGTAGCCACCGGTGACCTCGAACGACGTGTGGCCCACCCCGTCGTTGCGCGGATCGGGCTCGAGACCGTGCCAGTGGATGGTGTGCGGCCCCTTGCCAGGCTTGATGCGGGCGTGGAAGATCTCGCCCTCGGCGACCCGGAGCGTGGGGGCGGGCAGGCCCCGCCCCGACGTCGGCGACTCGAAGCTCCAGATCTCGTGCTGCGCGCCGTCGTCGAACTCGAGCTCCCGATTGAAGAATTGGAGCTCGACCGAGCGGTCCGGCCGCAGCAGGAACTCCGTCTCCGGACTCCCCTCTTGCACCTGCTCGCTGGCGAAGTCCACCTGACTGGCGAATAGCGGGTGGTCGTGCTCGTCGGAACTCATTCCACACCTCCGGAGGTCGGTGCGGCCAGCTTCCAGTCCGCGACCATCCCCCCGGGGTACAGCCCGCCGGCGGCGGTCTGGGACGGCTCGGCGTGGCAGTGCATCGGGAACGCCCAGTCACCGACACGGGTGTCCCAGACCTGGTCGATCGCGTCCGGCGGCCGCTCCAGCGGCAGCACGATCTCCTTGCGGTCCACCGGGTCGAGCTCGACCACGTCCTCCCACTGCTGCAGCAGCACGTGCCCGTCCTCGTCGACCCGGCCGACACTCCTCGGAAAGTCGTTGCCGTTGCGCCGGACGGTCCAGACGTGGTTGCCGTGGAAGTGCATCTGGTGGGCGACGATCCCGGCGTTGACCATCCGGATCAGCTGGCCCGCCCCCACGGTCCCCTTGCCCGTACGGCGGCTGAAGTCCCGCACGTCGACGTGCCGGGCGGACCCCGACGGGTTCGTCTCCTCGTCCCGGTGGTGGTTCGCGTCCACGTCCGTCGAGACGGCGAGGGCCTGGAACCCGCTGCGCCCGTTGATGGTGAAGTAGCGCGGCGCCGCCGGCGTGGTGGCCGGGTCGACCCTTCTGCCGAGCGACGCCAGCCGTGCCCACCGCGGCTCGACGTCTCGGCACAGCCAGACCCACTGCCGCTCGAACTCCGTGCCGTTGTCGTTCAGCCGCCACCGGTCGCGCGGCGTCACGACGAGCACCCCGGCCAGACCGAGCGTTCGCTCCACCGGGTCGTTGGTGGGGTCGGTGAACAGGTAGGTCCCCGGGGCCGGCGCGGGCAGCGTCAGCTCGCGCATCTGACCGGGGCGGATCACGCCGGTCGAGGCGTCCGACCCGGCGCCGCCGACGCCGTGCACCGTGAGCGTGTGCGCCGACGCCAGCGTGTTGTGCACCTGCAGCCGGATGGTGCTGCCGGCCTCCGCCACCAGCGTCGCCTCCGGCAGGAAGCTGCCCCAGTACCTGCGCCGCACGAGGTACTGGCCGCGGTGCGCCGGGTCCTGCCGCCGCGCGCGCGGTCGGCCGAGCGGCGGTTCGGCGGCGCCGATCGGGTGCAGGTGGGTGGCTTCGACATCGCCGGCGGCGGTGAACACGTGCGGGGCGAGGGTGAGGCTGGGCGCGGGATCGGTCCGGCTGGTGGGCCGGTCGCCGAAGCCGCGGTGGTAGACCAGGGCGCCGTCCACCATCGGCAGGAAGCCCTCGTTGATGTAGACCGGCAGCACCCCGCGAGCCGCTGCGGCGAGCTGGTCCGCGACCGCAGGCGCGCGACCGACCCGGGCGGCGGACCGGCTCCGGGCGCCGGCGCTCATGACCCACTCCCGGGCATCCCGTGCCGGTGGCCCCCGTGGCCGCGGTCGCCGGCATGCTCGGAGTGGACATGAGGGCCGCCGCTGACCGCCGGCGGCAGCGCGAGCTGCAGCACCCGGTCTGCGTACGGGTCGCTGAGCTCGGCCCGCAGCAACGGAGTGCCGGACGGGGTGAGGTAGCGCACCCACAGCTGTTCGAGCCCGCCGGCGGCGAGTGGACCGGGGAGTCGGGACGCGTACTCAGGGGTGACTCCGATCCCGGTGTCCCCCACCTGCAATCGCACCTGCCCCGGCGAGAACAGCACCGGCGCCGGCGTGGCGTTGTGCACCTCGAGCTGCAGGGCGACGCGGCCGGCCCAGGTGTGGTTGCCCGCCTCCCCGTGAGCGTCCAGGGCGTGGTCGCCGGTGGTGAGACCGGGTCGCCGGTCGCGCACCAGCTGCAGCACACGGAGCGAGCCGAAGCTGGTCGCGACCAGGCCGGCCGCTGCGGCGGTGCCGGTCGGTGCGTCTCCACCGCCGACGGTCCTGCTCACCAGCCCGTCGGCGGTCACCGCCACCGCGCCGGCGCAGGCTGCGATCACCACGGCTCGCCGGGAGACCACCCAGCTGGGCGCGGAGGACTGGACGATCGACATCCCGGGACTCCCCTCATCGCAGACGAGGGCAGCGTCGGTCGCCGGCGTAACGGCGGCGTGAAACCGCCTGCCCGCGGCGAGCAGTCGGTCAGCGTCCGACGCGGACCGACTCACATCCGACGAGGACGTCGTGCGGGTCGCGCCCGCGGCTGTAGCGCACGGTGTCTCGGCCAGGGCCGCAGTGGACCGTGTCCGGCGCGACCTCCCGCGTCAGGTCCACGATGTCGCGGCCCAGGCCGGCGTCGACGCGGTCGCGTCCCGGCCCCGGTGCCAGGGTGTCCTGCCCGGCCCGACTGCGCAGGAGGTCGTCGCCGCGGCCGCCGGACATCCGGTCGCGTCCCGCACCGGCGTACAACTCGTCGGCACCGCCGAGCCCGAGCAACGTGTTGTGGCCGGATCCGCTCCACAAGCGGTCTTTCCCGGGCGTGCCGCGCAGCACATCGTCCGATGGCGTGCCGTGGACGTCGTCGCGCAGGTCGATGTCGACCGCCGCCGCCACCGGGGCGAGGACGAGCAGGCAGCAGCCGGAGACCGCCGCGGCGACGAGGCCTCTGCGTCGCATCCGCCCCCCCGGGTCCGGCCTGCCGGCGCGGCCGCGGCCCTGGACGGCCCCGACTCGCAGGGCAGCGTAGTGCACCGCCGGCGCCGGACCGGGGACGCGCCGGACCGAGGACGCGACGGCGGGGTGGAACAGACCGGGCCGCACGGTGCACGCTGTTGGACACCCGCGCCCCGGCCTGCCCACCGCTCGATGTACCCGACTCGGACCGGGTCATGCGCGTCGGACCGGTGCCGGCTGCCCGAACGGGTGGTTGCGGGCCGGCGGCGGGTGTCCCTAGCCTGGGCCGCGAGTGGTCCAGACAGACGCCACCCCGCACCCGCACCGATTGCTGGGGCTGGCATGGCGGCATCGACCCTCGACGTGGCGGCGACGCCCGGCGGAGATCGAGCGCGCCGGACGGCGGAACTGCTCGTGCTGGCCCAGCGAGCGCCCGAGGCGGAGCGGCTGCGGCTGCAGGACCTGGTCATCGAGCTGAACCTGCCGATCGCGCGCTCCCTCGCCCGACGCTTCGCCGAGCGCGGCCAGCCGCTGGACGACCTCGAGCAGGCTGCGGCGGTCGGACTCGTCAAGGCGGTCCGACGCTTCGACCCGGACCGGGGCAGCGACTTCCTCACGTTCGCCGTGCCCACCATCACCGGCGAGGTGAAACGGCACTTCCGGGACTGCGCCTGGGCGGTCCGTCCACCGCGCCGGATCCAGGAGGCGCAGGGCCGGGTGGCCGTCGCCATCGAGGAGCTGACCACCCGGCTGCGGCGCTCGCCGACGGCAGCCGAGGTCGCCCGGCACCTGGACCTCGACGAGGAGGACGTCGTCGAGGCGATGAGCTCGCGGGGCTGCTTCAGCCCGGCATCACTGGATGCCGAGCTGCTCGACGGTGACGGTACGGCGCTGCGCGAACGACTCGGGACCGAGGACGGTGCCTACACCCTGGCCGAGACGCTGCTCGCCCTGCAGCCGGCGCTGGACCGCCTCGACGCACGCGACCGGCGGATCCTGCAGCTGCGGCTCCGGCTCGGCCGGACCCAGTCACAGATCGCCGCCGAGCTCGGCGTGAGCCAGATGCAGGTGTCCCGCCAGCTCGCCCGGATCCGAGCGACCCTGCGCGGCTCGATCGCCTGACCGCGCGAGAGAACGGACGGTTCCAACGCCGGTCTGCCAGCATCGCCGGATGGCCGACGACTACCGCACTGTCAACCGGGCGGGCTGGGACGACCGGGCAGCCGCCCACGCCGCGTCCGCCGACTACGGCGTCGAGCGCTACGTCGAGGACCCCGCCTTCATCGGCGAGGTGGTGAGCTTCGACCGCGACCGGCTCGGCGCCATCGACGGGCTGCGCGGCGTCCACCTGCAGTGCCACATCGGCACCGACACCATCTCGCTGTCCCGGCTGGGCGCGAGGATGACCGGGCTGGACTTCTCGCCCGCGTCGCTGGAGCAGGCGCGCCTGCTGGCGTCGCGCACCGGCGACCCGGTGGAGTTCGTCCAGGCCGACGTCTACGACGCCGTCGACGTGCTGGGAGCCGCCGGATTCGACCTGGTCTTCACCGGTGTCGGCGCCCTGTGCTGGCTCCCGGACATTCGGCGGTGGGCGGAGGTCGTAGCCGGCCTGTTGCGGCCGGGTGGACGGCTGTTCCTTCGCGAGGGGCATCCGATGCTCTGGTCGCTGGGCGACCCGCGAGACGACGGGCTGCTCACGGTCGAACTCCCCTACTTCGAGCGGGCCGAGCCGATCGTCTGGGACGAGCCCGGCACCTACGTCGACACCGATGTCACCTTCACCGCCAACGTGACGCACGAGTGGAACCACGGGCTCGGCGAGATCGTGACCGCGGTGCTGGACGCCGGCCTGCGGCTGACCGGGCTCGAGGAGCACGACAGCGTCCCGTGGGACGCCTTGCCCGGTTACCTGGATTCGCATCCCACGCACCCGAAGGAGTGGCGGCTGCGGGACCGGCCGTGGCGGCTGCCGCACACGTACACCCTGCAGGCGGTCCGGGAGGTTTGAGTGTGTCGCCCGAGGTGCCTCAGGGCACCAGGTAGGCGGAGTCGCGGGCGTCGGTGACGGCCATGTGCCCCGGCAGGTGTCCGAGGGCGAGCTCGGGACGCGAGGCCATCACGGCAGCCTGCGGGGTGACGCCGCAGGCCCAGAACACCGGCAGCTCGCCGGGCCGGATCTCGACCGGGTCGCCGAAGTCGGGCGCGTCCAGGTCGTCGATCCCCAGCGCCCGCGGGTCACCGACGTGCACCGGCGCTCCGTGCACCGCCGGGTACCGCCCGCTGACCTGAACGGCCATCGGGACGAGGGCGGCCGGGATCGGGCGCATCGACACCACCAGCGGCCCGCCGAGCGTCCCGGCGGGCCGGCACGCCAGCGCGGTCCGGAACATCGGCACGTTGCAGTCCTGCTCCAGATGCCGGACCGGGACACCGGCGTCCAGCAGAGCCCGCTCGAAGGTGAAGCTGCAGCCGATGAGGAAGGCCACCAGGTCGTCGCGCCAGCGCTCGCGCACGTCGTCCGGAGTCTCGACGAGCTCGCCCCGGCGGTAGACGGTGTAGGCGGGGAGGTCGGTGCGCAGGTCCCCGGCGTGCAAGGGGGTGCGCGACGCCCCCGGCTCCCCGACGTCGAGCACCGGGCAGGCCTGCGGGTTCCGCTGGGCGAAGATCAGCAGGTCGTACGCCACCGCGCGCGGCAGCACGATCAGGTTGGCCTGCGTCCACCCGTGACACCAGCCCGCGGTCGGTGTCCGCAGACCGGCGCGGAACAGCCGGCGGGCACCGTCGGGGGTCAGCGCAGCCGGGTCGGCGGGCCGGCCGACCGGTCGCTCGCTCACCAGGTCTCCCGCGGTGCGGACCGGAAGCGGAGCCGCTGCCCCGGCCGGGCCTGACCGGCCAGCGGCAGGTCCGCGGCCAGGACCACGGCGATGACGGGGTAGCCCCCGGTCACCGGATGGTCGGCGAGGAAGAGCACCGGCTGGCCACTCGGCGGGACCTGCACCGCTCCGGCCACGGTGCCCTCGCTCGGCAGCTCGTCGGCGCGGGACCGGTCCAGCGTCGGTCCGTCGAGCCGCATCCCGACCCGGTTGCTGTCGCTGGCGACCGCGAACGGCTCCTCCCGTAGCAGCCGCAGCGCCTCGTCGGTGAACCAGTCGTCGCGCGGCCCGACCAGCACCCGGAGCTCGAGGTCACCCTCCGGCAGCGCACGCACCGGTGCCACATCCACGGCCGGCACCGGTCCGCCCGTCGTCGTGCCGACCGGCAGCACGTCGCCGTCCTCCAACGGCCGGCCCAGTCCGGCCAGGACGTCGGTGCTGCGGGAGCCAAGCACCGGCTCGGTCGCCACCCCCCCGCGTGCCGCGACATAGCTGCGCAGGCCGGTCCGGGGCGGCCCGAACGTCACCGTCGCCCCGTCGGGGACGTCGAGCGCGACGTGGGTGTCGACGGCCTGGCCGGCCACCGTGACCGGCGCCATCGCTCCGGTCACGGCGATCGTGAGCCGCCCGCGGGCACGCAGCTCCAGGGCGCCGAGGGTCAGCTCGAGCACGGCTGCTCCCTCTCGGTTCCCGACCAGCCGGTTCGCCAACCCGTACGCCTCGCGGTCGACCGCACCGGACGGCGAGACCCCGAGCGCGGCCCGACCCGGTCGGCCGGCGTCCTGGACCGTCGTCAGCGGCCCGGTCCGCAGCACCTCCAGCGCAGGGTGGGGCACCGCCATCAGGTCACCGCCATCAGGTCGCCGCCGCGAAGCGGACCCGGGTCCCGGGCAGCAGCAGCGCCGGGGGGTCCCGGTCGACGTCCCACAGCCGGGCGGCGGTGCGGCCGATCAGCTGCCAGCCGCCGGGGGACTGCCGGGGATAGACGCCGGTGAACTCGCCCGCGAGCCCGACCGACCCGGCCGGCACGGAGGTGCGCGACTCCGACCGGCGCTCGACGTGCAGGCGATGGTCACCGCCGACGAGGTAGCCGAAGCCCGGCGCGAAGCCGATGAACGCCACCGTCCACACCGCCTCGGTGTGCAGCTCGACCACCTGGTGCTCCGAGAGGCCGGTCAGCTCCGCCACCTCCGCCAGGTCGGGGCCGTCGTAGGTCACCTCCAGCCGCACCGGGTCGTCGTCGGCTGTGGCGGCACCCTCGCTCGGGCGGACCGAGCGCAGGTGCTCGGCCACCGCCGCGGCCGAGACGTCGGCCGGACCGAACCGCACCAACAGGGTGCGCGCGGCGGGGACCAGGTCGACGACCCACGGCGGCGGGGACGCGGCGACCGCGGCGTGCAACCCCATGACCTGCTCGAGATCGTCCAGCTCGACCAGCACGGCCGTGTCGCCGCAGCGCAGCAGCCTCACCGGCGACGCCCCTCGGTCACCGGCTCGGTGAACGGCGCGATCCGGACGCCGGACCGCTCCAGCTCGGCGCGTACCGCCCGGGCCATCTCCAACGCCCCCGGGCTGTCCCCATGCACGCAGATCGACTCGGCATGCACCGACAGCGTGCTGCCGTCGACCGCGTCGAGCCGCCGGTCGCGGACGATCCGGACGCAGCGCTCGGCGACCGTGGCGGCGTCGGACAACAGGGCGCCCGGCTCGCGGCGGGAGACCGGCGTGCCGTCCGGCTGGTAGGCGCGATCGGCGAACGCCTCGGGCACCGACCGCAGTCCGGCCTCGTCGGCCTGCCTCAGCCAGGTCGACGCGGGCAGCCCCAGGACCGGCAGGTCGTGGTCGAACAGCCGGACCGCCTCGACGACGGCCGCCGCCTGGGCCTCGTGGCGGACGATCGCGTTGTAGAGCGCCCCGTGTGGTTTGACGTACGCCAGCCCGGTGCCGGCGACCGCGGCGAAACCGGCCAGCGCGCCGAGCTGGTAGATCACGTCGGCGGTGAGCTCGGCCGGTTCGACGTCCACGAACCGGCGGCCGAACCCGGCCAGGTCCCGGTACGACACCTGTGCGCCGATCACGACGCCGCGCTCGGCCGCCCAGCCACAGACCCGCTGCATCGTGGCCGGGTCGCCGGCGTGGAAGCCGCAGGCGATGTTCGCGCTGGTGACGACGTCGAGCAGTGCCTGGTCGTCCCCCAGCCGCCACACGCCGAACCCCTCGCCGAGGTCGCTGTTCAAATCGACGGTGAGTTCCGCTCCCGCGGCCGTGCTCACAGGGCCTCGAGGGAGGTCATGGACTCGTAGCCGAGGTAGACCGCGACCAGCCAGGCGAGGATCCCGGCGACGATCAGCCAGCGCGGATAGCGGTAGCCGTCCATCAGGTCGCGCCGCCGCGCTGCGACCCACAGCAGCAGTCCGAAGCCGACCGGCAGGATCAGCCCGTTGAAAGCCCCGGCGAAGATCAGCAGCCGCACCGGCTCGGCGCCGAGGGTGAGGAACCCGGCCAGCGAGACCAGGATGAACGCCACGACGACCCACCGCTCGTGCGCGGTGACCCAGCGGCCGAACACCTTGGCGAACGACACCGACGTGTAGGAGGCACCGATCACGGAGGTGATCGCCGCGGACCACATCACCACGCCGAACGCCACCTCGCCGGCTGTTCCCAGCGCCGCGTCGAACGCCGAGGCCGGGGACTCCGAGTCGACCGGGCCACCGGCCTCGATCACGCCGAGCACGGCAAGGAAGAGCAGCACCCGCATCAGGCCGGTGAGCACGATGCCGGTGATCGACGCGCGGGTGATCGCCGGCACGTGGTCCTTGCCCCGGATGCCGTTGTCGACCAGCCGGTGCGCCCCCGCGTACACGATGTAGCCGCCGACGGTTCCTCCGATCAGCGTGGTGATCACCAGGAAGTCGATGGTCTCAGGGGCGACGGTCTGCCGGAGGGTCTCGCCGAGCGGCGGCTCGTTCGCGACCGCCACGTACGTGGTCATCGCGATCATGACCCCGCCCAGCACGACGACAAGCCGGTCCATCGCCAGCCCGGCGCGGCGGACCAGGAAGACCGCTATCGCGACCGCGGCCGAGATGGTGGCGCCGATCCGGACGTCGAGTCCGAAGATCGCGGCGAGACCGAGGGAGGTCCCGGCGATGTTGCCGATGTTGAAGACCAGCCCGCCGAAGACGTCCAGCGCCGCCAGCAGGTAGCCCGAGCCCGGCGCCGCCTGGTTGGCCAGGTCCTGCGCCCGCCGGCCGGACACCCCGACCACCCGCCATACGTTCAACTGGACGGCGATGTCGATCAGGACCGAGGCGAGGATTGCGAACGCGAATGCAGCCCGCAGCTCGGTGGTGAACGCGGTCGTCTGGGCGAGGAAGCCCGGACCGATGGCCGACGTGGCCATGAGGAACATCGGGCCGAGGAAGCGGGACCGGCCGGTCGACCGGAGCTGGGTCGAGTCCTCGGGGGGTGGAGTGGGTGCCGACGTGCGCTGCTGGGTCATCGGAAGCTCCGGAGCGGAGAAAGCGGACGAACCGGCCCAGGCTAGGGCGCGCGCCCACCCCCTGCCACCGCAACCTCCCCCCGCCGGGGGGAGGAGGCCCCACACCCCCCATACCCCCACACCCCCCACCCCCGTACCCCACGATCCGCGACTTTTGCAGCCCCATCGCGTGCGAGACGCGACCCACCCACCCCCTGAGTTGACCCGCCTCTACGCACCCCCGTAGCGTTACCCGCGGTTGCAGTTGTACTTCCGCTAGTGTTTTGAACGCCCGCGAAGTCTGACAGCGGGCGCTTTGTTTTCTCGGGCCTTGTCCGAGCGGGGCGCCTGGTTGCGACCCGGGGCCGCGACCTGCGGTTCCGACCAGCACACCCCAGAAGGAGAGCCTCGTGGCTCAGGGCACCGTGAAGTGGTTCAACGCCGAGAAGGGCTTCGGCTTCATCGCTCAGGACGGCGACGGTCCGGACGTGTTCGTGCACTACAGCGCGATCGACGCCTCCGGCTACCGCTCGCTGGACGAGGGACAGCGTGTGGAGTTCACCCAGACCCAGGGCCAGAAGGGCCCGCAGGCGGAGAACGTCCGCCCGGTCTGACCTGCTCGGTCATAACCCACAAAGGTGGTTCCGGCTCCGGCCGGGACCACCTTTGTGCTGTCTGCGCCGGCGCCTGCGGTGCAGAACTGGCGGATCGCCGGTGCAGAACTGGCGGATCGCCGGTGCAGAACTGGCGGATCGCCGGTGCAGAACTGGCGGATCGCCGGTGCAGAACTGGCGGATCGCGGGTGGGGGGTGGTGGGGGTCAGGCGTCGCGGCGGACGAAGAGGACGGCGGCCAGGGCGAGCAGCGCGGCGGTGAACACGCCGAAGGTGATCCCGCCGCCCACGGGGCCCTGCGCCTGGAAGCCGAAGATCTCCAGCATCTGGTCCAGGTCGAGGAAGGTGAACATCTGCGCGCCGGCGTCGAACGGCAGGTAGCCCGCGGCGTCCTGGATCGAGTCGAACGCGTCGGGGATGATCAGGATCAGCCGGATGATCGACTCACCGATCAGCGGGAACAGCAGCACCACCACGATCGCCGCGATCTGGTTGCGGAAGATGGCCGCGAAGGCCAGGCCGACCAGCGCGAACAGCGCGACGTACAGCGAGGCGCCGAACAGCAGCTGGCCGACGACGTCCATCGGCATCGCGATGTCCCCGAAGAAGACCCGTGCCGCGAGCAACCCCGACCCGGTGCACGCCAGGGCGGTCAGCCCCGCGACCAGAGCGGTGAGCACGGCCTTGGCCCCGAACACCGCCAGCCTGCCCGGCACGGCGGTCAGCGTGGCCCGGATCATCTGGTGCCGGTACTCGTGGCCGAAGGTGAGCACCCCGAAGATGCTCATCACGTACGCGATCAGGAACGGGGCGAAGCCCGCCCCGGCCCCCTGCGTCGCGATCGCGGCCAGCACGAAGTCGGCCCCCTCCTGCACCACCTCGACGTCGGAGAAGCCCCAGGCGATCAGGCTCGACAGCGCCATCGCGATCACGAGCGACGCCGCCACCAGCCAGTACGTGGAGCGCAGCGTCACCAGCCGCCGCCACTCGTAGCGCAACGCGGCGGTCACCGGCCGGCCTCCGTCCCGGTCCCGGGAGCGCCGGTCAGCGCACCTGCGTGCCCGATGAACTCCTCGCTCAGCCCGGTGGCCTCGAGGAACGCCTCCTCCAGGGTGGCCTGGCGCACGGTCAGCTCGTGCAGCCGGACGCCGAGCTCGTGCGCGACGTCGCCGACCTGGTCCCGGTCCATCCCGGTCACCACGAACGAGCCGTCCGGCTGCCCCTGGACGAACGCCCCCCGGTCCGCGAGCACCGGCCCGAGCCGCTCGATGTCGGGACTGCGCAGCAGCACGCCGGTGGCACTGCTGGCGCGGATGAAGTCGTCGACCTGCCCACTCGCGATCAGCCGGCCGCGGCCGATCACCACCAGCCGGTCGGCCATCAGCGCCATCTCGGCCAGCAGGTGGCTGGACACGAACACCGCCCGACCCTGACCGGCCAGGTCCTTCAGCAGCCGACGCAGCCACTGGATGCCTTGCGGGTCCAGTCCGTTGGCGGGCTCGTCGAGGATCAGCGTGTGCGGGTCGCCGAGCAGGGCGGCGGCGATGCCGAGCCGCTGCCCCATGCCGAGGCTGAACTTCTTCGGCTTGCCGCGGGCGACCGAGGTCAGCCCGACCATCTCGAGGACCTCGTCCACCCGGCGGTCGGGGATCCGGGCCGGGGCGGCCAACAGGCGCAGATGGTTGCGGGCGCTGCGGGTCGGGTGGAACGGCTTGGCCTCGAGCAGCGCGCCGACGTGTCGCGCGGGGTCCGGCAGGTCGCGAAACGACCGGCCGTCGAACGTCGTCGAGCCGGCCCCGTTGTCCAGGCCGAGCATCAACCGCATGGTCGTGGACTTGCCCGAGCCGTTCGGTCCGAGGAAGCCGGTGACGCTGCCCGGGTCGACCCGGAACGACAGGTCGTCGACCGCCTGCTTGCCGCCGTACCGCTTGGCCAACCCCTCGGCAACGACCGTCGCCATCAGTGCCCCTCCCGCGAAACCGATCCGCACGTCGCGGACGGACCGCGGTGCTGCGTGCCCCAGCCTGCCGTACCGGGCCGCCCCAGGCACGTACCGTTGGTCGGATGGCACGACCGAGTCCGCCCGCGGCGGCTGCGCGCACCCTGGCCGACGCGCTGCGCGGCTGGGACGACGCGGCCCTTGCCGGCCTGGTCACCGCCCGACCGGACCTGGCCCGCCCGGCGCCGGCCGACCTGGCCCAGCTGGCGGCCCGCGCGGCCGGCCGCGGTTCGGTCGCGATGGCGGTCGACCGGCTGGACACCGCGCACCTGTCGGTGCTGGAGGCGCTCGCCCTGCTGCCGGCGCCGGTGACCACCACCGACGTCCAGCGGCTGGTGGACGCAGCGCCGGGCACGGTCGCCAGCGTGCTGGACCGGCTGCGCTTACTCGCCCTGGTGTGGGGCGAGCCCGACGACCTCCGGCTGGTACGCGCAGCGCACGACGTGGTCGGCCCCGCCCCCGCCGGGCTGGGACCGAGCCTGTCGTCGCTGCTCGGCGGGACGCGACCCGCCCGGGTGCACACGTTGGCCGAGGACCTGGGCCTGCCGCCCGCCGGCGACCCGGGGCGGACCGCCGACCGGATCGCCGCCGCCTACCGGGATCCGGCCTGGGCGCAGGCCCGCATCGACGACGCCGCCGCTGCCGCCGGCGACGACGTGCACCGGCTGCTCGGCCGGTTGGCCCCGGGGCCGCCGAGCGGTCGGCTGGGGGAGGTTCCCCCCGACGTCGTGCTGGCCACCGCCCGAGGCGCCCTGCAGCACCTGCTCGCCCGGGCCCTGCTGGTGCGGGTGGACGACCGCACGGTCTGCCTGCCCCGCGAGATCGGGCTGCACCTGCGCGGCGGCCGCACGACGACGTGCCCGGTCGACGCGGCGCCGGAGCCGACCGTGCGCGCGGTGGCACCCGACCGCGCGGACGCGATCGGCGCCGGCGCGGCCTACGACACGGTCCGCCGGGTCGACCTGCTGCTCGAGACGTGGGGGACGGCGCCGGCACCCGTGCTGCGCTCCGGCGGCGTGGGGCGACGGGACCTGCGGGCTCTGGCCGCCGAGCTGGACGTGTCCGAGGAGGCCGCCGGCGCGCTGCTCGAGGTGGCGTCGGCGGCCGGGCTGCTCGCGGTCGGCGACGACCCCGAGCTGGACGAGGTGTGGCTGCCCACGGTGGCCTTCGACGAGTGGCGGGGGCGGCCGCTCGCCGAACGCTGGGCGCTGCTCGCCACGGCCTGGCTGGACAGCCCGCGGGCGATGGTGCTGGTGGGCGGACGCGACGAGCGGGACCGGCCGGTGAACCCGCTGGCGCCCGACCTGGAGCGCGGCGGGGCAGCCGCGGTGCGCCGGGCGACGTTGCAGGTGCTGATCGACGTCGGCCCCGGCGCCGCGGCGGACGACGTCGAGCAGGTGGTCGACGCCGTGGCCTGGCACCGGCCGCGCCGGGTGGCCCTGCGCGACGCGCTGGTCCGGCGCACGCTGGTCGAGGCGCACGCCCTGGGGCTGCTCGCCGACGGCGCGGCAACCACCTCCGGTCGGCTGCTGCTCACCGATGCACGGGCTGCGGCCGAGCGGCTCGCTCCGCTGTTGCCCAAGCCGGTGGACCACGTCGTGCTGCAAGGCGATCTCACCGCGGTGGCGCCGGGCCCGCTGCACCCCGCCGTCGGTCACGGGCTGGCGCTGCTGGCCGACGTCGAGTCCCGGGGCGGGGCGACGGTCTACCGGTTCTCCGCCGACTCGGTGCGCCGCGCCATGGACGCCGGCTGGCCGGCCAGCGAGGTGCACGCGTTCCTGCAGACACATTCCCGGACCCCGGTCCCACAGCCGCTGACCTACCTGGTGGACGACACCGCACGCCGGCACGGCCGGCTGCGCGTCGGCGCGGCCGAGGTCTATCTCCGCGCCGACGACCCGACCGAGCTGGACACCGTGCTCGCCGACCCGGCGCTGGCCTCGCTGAACCTGCGCCGGGTGGCGCCCACGATGGCGCTGACCGACCAACCCGCCGACATCGTGCTGGCGCGGTTGCGTCGCGTGCACCGGGCCCCGCTGCTGGAGGGACCGGACGGCCGCACGGTCGGTGCGACGCCCGGGAGCCGCCGAGCCCGCCGTCGCCGGCACCCGGCCACCGAGATGCACCCGCTCGACGAGGACCGGACTGCCGCCGTGGTGCAGGCGGTCCGGGCCGGCGAGCGGGCCCGCGCGGCGCGCCCGGCGGGCGAACGCGTCACCGGACCCACCGGCCTGGTCGCCGAGCTCCAAGCCGCTGCCGAGGACGCCCGCACGGTGTGGCTGGCCTATCTGGACGAGACCGGCACGGTGTCGGAGCGGGTCGTCGACCCGGTCGGCATTGACGGCGGGCGGCTGACGGCGTACGACCACCGCAGCGCCCGGACCAGGACCTTCGCGCTGCACCGGATCAGCTCGGTTGCCACCGGCTGAGCCTGCACTTCCTCGTCGAACCGGCAAGATGACCGCATGACGGACATCTCGGGCGAGCGCACGGTCGGCGTCGAGGAGGAGCTGCTGCTGGTCGATCCGGCCACCGGCTGCCCCCGACCGCTCGGTGACGACGTGGTCGAGTCCGCGGGTGGCGGCGACACCGGCCCGGGCGGAGTGGAACACGAGCTGAAGCGCGAGCAGGTCGAGCTCGGCACCGACCCCGCCGACGACCTGTCCGACGTCGACGACTCCCTGCGGCGGTTGCGTGGTCGGCTGGCCGCCGCGGCCGAGCGGCACGGACTGCGGCTGGCAGCCCTCGCGACCAGCCCGGTGGAGGTCGAACCCACCGCCACGAGGGACGCCCGGTACGAGCGGCTGAACCGCGAGTACGGCATGACCGCGCGCGAGCTGCTGTGCAACGGGTGTCACGTGCATGTCGCGGTCGAGTCGCTCGACGAAGCGGTGGGCGTGATCGACCGGGTGCGCCCCTGGCTCGCCGTGCTGACCGCGCTGTCCACCAACTCGCCGTACTGGCAGGGGCGGGACACCGGGTATGCGAGCTACCGGCAGCGGCTGTGGAGCCGCTGGCCGAGTGCCGGGCCGAGCGAGCTGTTCGGAACCGCGGCGGGCTACCGCGCTGCCATCGAGACCATGATCGCCTGCGGGGGCGCGATGGACGCCGCCATGGTCTACCTCGACGTCCGCGCCTCGCGGGAGTGGCCGACGGTCGAGGTGCGGGTGCTCGACGTCTGTCTCGAGGTGGACGACGCGGTGATGCTGACCGGGTTGGCGCGAGCGCTGGTGGAGACGGCGGCGCGGGACTGGCGGCGGTCGGTGCCCGCACCCCCGCTGCGGATCGAGGTGCTCCGAGCGGCCGCCTGGCGCGCCGCCCGGACGGGACTCGGCGACGTCCTCGTGGACCCGGTGGCCGGCACCACCGTCCCGGCCCGGGTCCAGGTGGAGCGGCTGCTCGACCATGCCCGACCGGCGCTGCGCAGCTACGGCGACGAACAGCGGGTGACCGACCGGGTGCAGGCGGTGCTCAGGCACGGGACCGGCGCCGACGTCCAGCGCGCGGCGTACGCGCAGCGAGGCTGCCTGGTGGACGTGGTGGCCGACGCGGTGCGGCGGACGGTCAGCGCCGGCTCGACGGACCGCGCCGGGATGAACAACCGGTAACGGCGGCGAAATCCGCTGAGAACGGTCGGGAGGCGTCGGTAGCGTTCGTCCAGGTGGGTCGTCCGGGTCGGTCACCTGCCTCCGAGACCGCGTCCGGGGAGGGCATTCCATGCACAGGCGGACCGCCGAGTCGGTGAGTGGCCGGGTGACGAAGTGGTTGGTGCTGGGGTTCTGGGTGGCCGTGCTGGTGGTCGCCGTTCCGCTCGCCTCGAAGCTCACCGGCGCCCAGGACAACCAGGCCGCCTCCTGGCTTCCCGGTGACGCCCAGTCGACCAAGGCCCTGCAGGCGCAGGCGGCCTTCCAGTCCCCCGACCTGATCCCGGCGGTCGTCGTCTACCAGCGCGACGGTGGCCTGACCACCGAGGACCAGCAAGCCGCGACGGCCGACGCCGAGGCCTTCGCCGGCGTGCAGGGCATCGCGGGGGAGGTGCAGGGCCCGTTCCCGTCCGAGGACCGGGAGGCACTGCAGACCATCGTCCCGATCGACCTCGGCCCGGACGGCTGGGAGCTGGCCGCCGACGTGGTCGAGGACATGCGCACCACCGCCGCGGACGCGCCGGATGGTCTGGCCACCCATGTCACCGGCCCGGCGGGCAATGCAGCCGACTCCGCCGCCGCGTTCGAGGGCATCGACGGCACGCTGCTGTTCGCCGCGCTCGGCGTGGTCATCGTGATCCTGCTGCTCACCTACCGCAGTCCGGTGCTCTGGCTGCTGCCCGTGCTCAGCGCCCTGGTCGCGCTGATGGCCGCGCAGGCGGTGATCTATCTGCTGGTCCAGCACGCCGGGCTCACCGTCAACGCGCAAAGCGCCGGGATCCTCACCGTCCTGGTCATCGGTGCGGGCACCGACTACGCGTTGCTGCTGGTGGCCCGCTACCGCGAGGAGCTGCGGCTGCACGCGGACCGGCACGAGGCGATGGCCGAAGCACTGCACCGGGCCGGGCCCGCCATCATCGCCAGTGCCGGCACCGTGGTGCTGGGCATGCTGTGCCTGCTCGCCGCGACGATGAACTCGACCCAGGGTCTCGGCCCGGTCGCCGCCATCGGCGTCGCGATCGCGCTGCTGGTGATGGTCACGCTGCTGCCCGCCCTGCTCGTGATGGCCGGTCGGTGGGTCTTCTGGCCGGTTCGACCGACCCTGGGCAGCGACGAGCCCACGACGCGCGGGCTGTGGGCGCGGGTGGGCACCGCGATGCGGCCCCGCCCGCGCCTGGTCTGGGTCGTGACCACGGTGCTGCTCGGCGGCGCGACGCTCGGGATGCTCGGGCTGAACGCCAACGGGCTCACCCAGGCCGAGTCGTTCCGCGGGACACCCGACTCGATCGAGGGCCAGCAGGTGGTGAACGCGCACTTCGCCGGTGGCGCCGGCAGCCCGGTCGCGGTGCTCAGCAGCGCCGACGCGGCGGAGCAGGTGCGGGCGAGGGTCGAGCAGACCCCCGGCATCGCCTCCGCGACCGAGCCCCGGGTGGCCGGCGACACGGCCCTCGTGGAGGCCACCCTGACGGACGCGCCGGACGGCGACGCGGCCTACGCAACCATCGATCGGCTGCGCGACGCGGTCGCGGGGCTGCCGGACGCGGATGCGCTCGTCGGCGGGTTCACCGCGGTCAACCTGGACATCCAGAACGCCTCCCAACGCGACAACGCAGTGGTCATCCCCCTCGTCCTGCTGGTCGTGTTCCTGATCCTGGCCGCCCTGCTGCGAGCGGTGGTGGCCCCGCTGCTGCTCATCGGCACCGTGGTGCTCTCCTTCGGCGCGGCGCTCGGGCTGAGCGCGCTCGCCTTCGAGTACCTGTTCGGCGTGTCGGCGGCCGACAGCTCCTTCCCGCTCTTCGTGTTCGTCTTCCTGGTGGCGCTGGGCATCGACTACAACATCTTCTTGATGACCCGGATCCGGGAGGAGGCCCACGACCACGGCACCCGTCGCGGGGCGCTGGTCGGCCTGTCCGCCACCGGTGGGGTGATCACCTCGGCCGGGCTGGTGCTGGCCGGCACGTTCGCCGTCCTCGCGACCCTCCCGCTGACCTTCCTCACCCAGCTCGGCTTCGCCGTGGCACTGGGCGTGCTGCTCGACACGATCGTCGTCCGCTCCGTGCTGGTGACGGCGCTGACGCTCGACGTCGGACCGCGGATGTGGTGGCCCAGCGCGCTGTCCCGCCGACCGGACGAGTCCGACGGCTCAGGCCTCGGGCCGTCCGGGGTCGGCTCGCCCGAGTCCGTCGGCGCCCCGGCCGGTCCGGGCCAGCGCTGAGCCGGCCGCGAGGTCAGCCGACCAGATCGGCGCTCAGCGCGGCCAGGTCGGGGCAGCCGGCCAGCCGCATGGCCGCGGTCAGCTCGGCACCGAGCTCGGCCAGCAGCCGCTGCACGCCGGCGGCGCCGTCGACGGCGAGCGCCCACAGCGCCGGGCGGCCGACGAGGACGGCGCGCGCCCCCAACGCCAGCGCGGCCAGGACGTGCTCACCCCGCCGCAGCCCACCGTCGACGTACACCTCCACGGCGCTGCCGGCCAGCGCCGCCACGACCTCCGGCAGGGCCCGTGCCGGAGCGACCGCCCCGTCCAGCTGACGGCCGCCGTGGTTGGACACCACCACGGCAGCCGCGCCGGCCTCGGCGCAGCGCCGGGCGTCGTCGGCGCGCAGCACGCCCTTGACCAGCACCGGCAGGCCGGTCAGCTCGTGCAGCCAGCCGACCGTGTCCGGGGTCAGGTCGTCGGCCTTGCCCAGCGCCTCGTCGGAGCCGCCCGCGGCCAGGTTGGCCCGCAGCGCTTCCGGAGCGACGTGGTCCCAGACGGTCGGCTCCCCCGCCGGGTCCTCCTTGCGTCCGACCGCCGGGGTGTCCGCCGTGAGCACGATCGCTCGCGCCCCCGCGTCCACCGCCCGCCGCAGCAGGTCGACGGTCGCGGCCCGGTCTCGGGTCACGTACACCTGCAGCCACCACGGCACCCCGCCGGAGCCGACGGCGGCGAACGGCACGCCGGCGTTGGACGACACACACGCCAGCGAGCCCGCGGCTGCGGCACCCCGCACCGTCGCGGCGTCCCCGTCCGGATGCACCGCGGCCTGCAGGGTGATCGGTGCGACCAGCACCGGCAGATCGACCGGGGTCCCGAGCACGGTGGTCGCGGTTTGGACGCGGGACACGTCGACGAGCACCCGCGGACGCAGCACGAGCTCTCGCCAGGCCGCCTCGGCGGCGACCACGCCGCGCCCCGTGCCCGCTCCCTGCCGGACATAGCGGTGCAGTGCCTCGTCCATCCGGTCGGCCGCGGCCGCCTCCAGGGTGTCGATCCACCGCACCGGGGCAGCCTGCCACGCCGCGGGCCGACACGGTCGCCCCCGGTAGGCTCCGAGCGTGGACTTCGTGCGGTACGCCGAGCGCGCCGCCCGGCTCGTCAACACCCCCCTGGCCGATCGGGACGAGGTGCCCGCGGCCCTCGCCGACCGGCGGGAGTTGGTCCCTCGGCTGACCGACCGGGACCGGGCGGCGCTCCGACGTTTCACCCGAGAGGTGCGGCCGGTGTTCGAGGCGGCCGAGCGCGGGGAGGCGGAGGCGGTGGTCGACCGACTGAACGCGCTGCTCGCCCGGCACCCGGTGCGCCCGTACATCGCCGGCAAGGACGCCCAGGCATGGCAGCTGCACGTGGGCGGATCGTCGGTCGCCGAGCTGCTCATCGCCGAGGCGCTGATGGGCCTCAGCGGCGTGGTGTGCGACCCGGGCGCCTCCCGTCTCGGGGTCTGCTCCGCCGACGGCTGCGCGGACGTCTTCGTCGACCTGTCGCCGAACCAGTCCCGCCGCTTCTGCTCGGACCGGTGCGCGTCCCGGGCGCACGTCGCGGCCTACCGCGCCCGCCGCCGGGCCGAGAGCCAGCCCGAGGAGGTCGGGTGAGCGACGGCCCGCTGATCGTCCAGTCCGACAAGACCCTCCTGCTCGAGGTCGACCACCCGGCCGCGGCCGACTGCCGCCGCGAGATCGCCCCCTTCGCCGAGCTGGAGCGCTCGCCGGAGCACGTGCACACCTACCGGCTGACGCCGCTGGGACTGTGGAACGCCCGCGCAGCGGGTCACGACGCCGAACAGGTCGTCGACGTGCTGCTGCGGTTCAGCCGCTACCCCGTGCCGCACTCGCTGCTGGTGGACCTGGCCGAGACGATGGCCCGTTACGGCCGGCTGCGGATCGACAAGCATCCGGTGCATCACCTGGTCCTGTCCAGCACCGACCGACCGGTGCTGGAGGAGGTGCTGCGGTCGAAACGGCTCGCACCGATGCTCGGTGTCCGCGTCGACGAGCCCGGCGACGACGGCGGTGCCGTGGCCGTCCACCCCTCGCAGCGGGGAGCGCTGAAGCAGGCGCTGCTGAAGCTCGGCTGGCCGGCGGAGGACTACGCGGGCTACGTCGACGGCGAGGCGCACCCGATCGCGCTGGACGAGTCGGAGTGGCAGCTGCGGCCGTACCAGCGGGAAGCGGCGGACTCGTTCTGGCACGGCGGGTCCGGGGTGGTGGTGCTCCCCTGCGGTGCGGGCAAGACACTGGTGGGCGCGGCGGCGATGGCCCGTGCGGGGGCGACCACCCTGATCCTCGTCACCAACACCGTGGCGGCCAGGCAGTGGCGCGACGAGCTGCTCCGCCGCACCTCGCTCACCGACGACGAGATCGGCGAGTACACCGGCGCCCGCAAGCAGGTCCGGCCGGTGACCATCGCCACCTACCAGGTGCTCACCACCCGGCGGAAGGGCGCCTACGCACATCTCGAGCTGTTCGACGCCCGGGACTGGGGGCTGGTGGTCTACGACGAGGTGCACCTGCTGCCTGCACCGGTGTTCCGGATGACGGCCGACCTGCAGGCCCGGCGGCGGCTGGGCCTGACCGCCACGCTGGTGCGTGAGGACGGCCGCGAGGGGGACGTGTTCAGCCTGATCGGCCCGAAGCGTTACGACGCGCCGTGGAAGGACATCGAGGCACAGGGCTACATCGCCCCCGCGGAGTGCATCGAGGTCCGGGTCAGCCTCGGCGACGCGGAGCGGATGACGTACGCGACCGCGGAGCCCGAGGACCGCTACCGGCTCGCGACCTCGGCCGGCGCCAAGCAGCTCGTGGTGGACGAGCTGGTCTCCCGGCACGACGGCGAGCCGACGCTGGTGATCGGGCAGTACCTCGACCAGCTCGAGGAGCTGGGCGATCGGCTCGGGGCCCCCGTCATCACCGGGCAGACCACCGTCGTCGAGCGGCAGCGGCTGTTCGACGCCTTCCGGGCCGGCGAGGTGCGGCTGCTGGTGGTCAGCAAGGTGGCGAACTTCTCCGTCGACCTCCCCGAGGCCGGAGTCGCGATCCAGGTGTCCGGGTCGTTCGGCTCCCGGCAGGAGGAGGCCCAGCGGCTGGGTCGGCTGTTGCGGCCGAAGGGGGACGGGCGGGCTGCCCGGTTCTACGCAGTGGTCGCCCGCGACACCGTCGACGCCGACTTCGCGCAGCATCGGCAGCGGTTCCTCGCCGAGCAGGGGTACGCATACTCGATCGTGGACGCGGACGACCTGCTGGCAGGTCGCTGAGCGGCCGCTCGGTCAGGGCAGGTGGCGCAGCAGTGCCGTCGCCAGCCGGTTGTGGTCGTCCTCGGTGGTGAAGACCTGGCTGCCCGGGCGCAGCCAGCCGCGCCCGCCCCAGCAGATCACCCCGACCTCGATGCCGTCCTGGCTGATCCGCTCGTAGAGCGCCTCGGCGTCGGCCTCGGTGCCGCCCACCCCGGCGGGCAGCGGCACCAGCCGCATCGCCGGCGCCGGGTCGTGCGGGAGTCCGGTCAGCGACACCCCGATCGCAGCGGCGACGTGCTGCTGGCCCCAGGCGGCCAGCTCGCGGTTGCGCTGCGTCATGGACCAACCACCGAGCGCCTCCCACAGTGTCAGCGCCTCCGGGACCGCCATCCATGCCGAGAGGTCAGCCGTGCCACGCGCGTCGAAGCAGTCCGGGAATCGGGCGGTGGCCGACCAGCCGAGCACGAGCGGCCAGACCTGCCCGCGCCACTCCGGCGCCAGCCACAGCACCGCGGTGCCCCGCGCGGCGAAGGCCCACTTGTGCAGATTGCCGACCCAGGCGTCCGCGCCGAGCGCCTCGACGTCCACCGGCAGATGCCCCGGACCGTGTGCGGCGTCCACCACCACCATCGCGTCGGTGCGCCGGGCGGCTGCGACCACCGCCGCCACCGGCATCGAGCGGGCCGTCGGCGAGGTGATCTGGTCCACCACGACGAGCCGGGTGCGCTCGCTCAGCTGCTCGGAGTACGCAGCGACCACGGCCGCGTCGTCGGCGTCCAGCGCGACCCGGGCCTCGCGGAGCACCGCGCCGGCCCGGGCGCACCACGCCTCTGCCGCCACCCTGATCGCACCGTACCCGTGGTCACTGAGGAGGATCTCGTCGCCGGCACCCAGATCGAGCGAGCCGAGCAGCGTGGAGACCGCCTCGGTCACGTTGGTGACGAGCGCCAGCGAGTCACGGGGAACGCCCAGCCAGTCCGCCGCCGCCTGTCGGCCGGTGCGGACCGCCTGCGGCAGCTCGTACTGGTGGAACCGGTGCGGATCGGCCTCCGCACGTCGCCGCCACAACCGCTGGGTCTCCAGCACCGGCCGGGGCACCGCGCCATAGGCACCCGGGCTCAGGTGCGTACGCGTGGGATCGAGGGCGAAGAGGTCCCGGACGTCGTCGTCCACGCGTACCAATGCGGTCACAGAGGTCATCTTGTCTCATTCGACACCGGCGCTCATGTCGAGTGGTCGGCGTCGCCGGTTTCTGGCCACCGGGGTCAGGCGAGCGGCGGGCGGGTGATCCGCAGCGTCCCCCCGTCCGCGTCGAGGCGAGCCGGGACCCCGAGCGGCACCGGTCGGTTGTCGACCACGTGCCCGACCGGCGCGCCGGACACCACCGGGACGCCGAGCGGTCCCAGCCGGTCGAGCAGCACGGCGTCGAGGGCGGTGACCGGCACCGCCGAGCGGGCCGGTCCCGGCCCCCGGTCGTCGAGCGTGAACGCGCCGGCGACCACGCCCCGCACGCCGTCGAACCAGCCGCCGCGCAGCAGCTGGGTGAGCATCGCGTCGATCCGGTACGGCGGCTCCGCGACGTCCTCCAGGACGACGATGCCGCCCCGCCCGGCGCGGGACAGCGGCGTCCCCAGCCCGGCGGCGAGGACGCGGAGGTTGCCGCCCACCAGCACACCGGACGCCAGCCCGCCCACCAGCCGACGCAGCCGCACGCCCTCGAACAACTCCGCGACGCGCTCCGGTTCGAACAGCATCCGGCGCAGCCACTGCGCACCCGCCGGGTCCAGCTCGCCGACCGCGGTCACGACCGGGCCGTGCAGGCTGACCGTGCCCAGCCTGGCGGCGACCGCCTCGTGCAGCGCGGTCACGTCGGAGAAGCCGACCAGGAGCCGGGGGCCCGCGGCGGCCATCGCCGGGTAGTCCAGCGCGTCGACGATCCGGTGGCAGCCGTAGCCTCCCCGCGCACACCAGACCGCGGTGACGTCCGGATCGGTCCACGCCGCCTGGAGGTCCGCCGCCCGCTCCCGGTCCGTCGCCGCCAGGTGGGGGAGCCCCGGCTCCGCGCCGGTGACCGAGCCGAGCACCCGGACATCCAGCCCCCAGCCACGGAGCACCTCGAGACCGCGGTCGAGCCGTGCCGCCGGCACCGGGCCGGCCGGTGCCACCACGGCCACCCGGCTGCCGCGGGTCAGTCGGGGCGGACGCAGCAGCGCCTGGCCGGGCACCCGGCGCCCGGGAGTCTCGTTCCGGCGCTGCCGCAGACCGGCCCGCCGCAGCCGGGTGAGCAGCTCCCGGCTGCTGACCGGCAGCGCCCCGGCGGCGACGATCGCGTCGTACGCCTCCGCCGGCACGTCGTAGTGGTCGCGGTCGAAACCGCGCCGTGGCACTCCGATCCGGTCCGCGAACGCGTGCAGCTCGGCCAGGGACTCGTCGCTGACCAGATGCGACCAGAGCCGGCCATGCGCCGGCCACGCGGGCGGGTCGACCAGGACGCTCACGCCGACCCGGCGGCGGGACGGGACCGGATCCGGTCCCGCTCGTCGTCGAGCAGCAGCCGCCAGGACCGCACCAGGGCGGCGTCAGCGTGCGCCTTGGTCCACGAACGGTCCGGGCGGACCGCGCTGCCGAGGTGAATGCCCTGCACACCGGCGCGCAACAGCCACGGGACGTGCTCCGGCAGGACGCCGCCCGCGGCCAGCAGCAGGGCGGCCGTGGCCGGATCCGCCGCCACGGACAGCAGCGCCTCGTGGCCGTGCCGGGCATCGACGGCCGAGCCGGCCGACAGGACCCCGTCCACACCGGGCAGCCGGGCCACCTGACGCCACGAGCGGCGGTGGTCCAGGGTCCGGTCGATCGCCCGGGAGAACGTCCACGGACACCGCAGCCGGTCGGTGAGTGCCGCGGCGAGCTCGGCGTCGATCTCGAGCTGGTCGGTCACGAACCCGGCGACCACCCCTTCGGCTCCGGCGGCGAGGTAGGACTCGGCCAGGCCGGCCAGCCGGACCAGTCCCGCGCCGGTGGTGCTGTCCCCGCGGTCACCGTCCTCGGCCAGCCGCAACAGCGCCCGCACCGGCAGCGCGGTGGCACGGGCCACCGCGGACACCAGCGCCGGCTCCGGCGCGTGGGCTCGGGTCTGCCCCAGTGCGACCACGACGAGCCGATCGGCACCGCCGGCTTCGGCGGCCTCGGCGTCGGCGGGATGCAGCACCCGCACCTCGAGCAGCGGCTCGGCCATGTCTTCCCGCCCTCCAGACCCGGACATTGTCGCGCACGGTGGCAGGATCGACGACGTGACACCACGGGAGGCGCTGCTGGACGCGCGAGCCCGCGTCCTGCACGACCTGCAGGCCCGCGGTTTCGCCGACGCGGGGTCGGTGTCGGTGCTGGAGGAGGCGCTGTCCCAGCGCGGCTGGTGGGTGGACCAGTGGGCCGACGGTGTGCCGTACGTGAGCGGGCTGGTCGCGCAGGACGTCCAGGACGCGCTGATGGACCGCACCGCCCGCTGGCCCCGGTGCATCGCCTGCGGCCTCGAGGCCGAGCATTCGCTGCACGTCGAGCCGGAGCTCGGCGAGGACCCGCACTGGGTGTGCGAGGAGTCCGGCACGGTGGTGGCCCCGGTCGGGGGGCTCTGACCCCGACCGGCTCGGCCGCGCGGGCCGGCTCCGGTCAGCGGCGCAGCAGCCGCCGCAGCACGAGCAGCAGCACCACGACCCCAAGCACGGCCGGGCCGTACCGGCGGGCCAGCACCGGGAGCACGGTGGTCCCGAGATCGAGCTCTGCCTCCTCGTCGCCGGCCGGCTGCGCGGCTCGGTGCCGGGCGGGGGTGATCGGGGTGGCCGCCGGTGCGGGGGTGGTCGGGGTGGCCGCCGGAGCGGTCTCGGCCGGGCGGGCACCCGTCGGCTCCGCACCGACCCGACCAGCGGACGTCTGCGCGGCACCTCCGGCCGGCTGCTCGGATCCCACACCCGTGGCGGACAGCCGCTCGGTGAGGCAGTCGACGAACCGGGCGAGCAGCTTGTCGCTGACGTCCTGCATCAGGCCGCGCCCGAACTGCGCCGGCTTCCCGGTGACCGCGAGGTCGGTACTCACCTCGACCGCGCACCCGGGCCCGTCCGCGCTGAGCGCGGCCCGGACGGTCGCGGACGCGGTGCCGTTGCCGCGCTTGTCCTTGCCCTTCGCCTCGAACCTGGCGACGTGCGCGACCTCGTCACGCTCGAGGAAGCGACCGGACCCGCTGTACTGCAGCGACACCGGTCCGAGCTTGACCTTGACGGTGCCGGCGAACTCGTCGCCCTCCGCAGAGGTCAGCGCCGCCCCCGGGAAGCAGGGCGCGACCCGCTCCAGGTCGTTGAACAACTGCCAGGTGGTGTCCACCGACGCCGGCACGGTGAACCGGTGCTTCAGCTCCATCTGCGGGGGTGCTCAGCCGGCCGCGGCCAGGACGGCGCGCCGGGTCAGCACGGTCGCGAGGTGCCGCCGGTAGTCCGCGTCGCCGTTGGTGTCGGTGGGCGGTGAGGTGCCGTCCGCGGCCCGAGCCGCCGCGGCCCGCACCGTCTCGTCGTCCGCGGCCGCGCCGACCAGGGCCTCCTCGACCGCGGTGGCGCGGACGGCGGTCGAGCCCATGTTTGTGAGCGCCACCCGCGCCTCGGCGATCGTGCCTGCCTCGGCCCGGACGGCTGCCGCCACCGCGACGATCGACCACTGCTGTGCGACCCGGGTGAACTTGGCGTAGTGCCCGCCCCAGCCACGGTGGCTGGGGATCCGGACCTCCGCGAGGATCTCGTCCTCCGCCAGCGCCGTGGTGAACAGGTCCTCGAAGAAGTCCGCCGCCGGGACCGTCCGCCGCCCGCCCGGTCCGACCACGACCATCTCGCCACCGAGGGCGAGGACCGGCGCCGGCATGTCACCCGCCGGGTCGGCGTGCGCCAGCGC
Organism: uncultured Actinomycetota bacterium; assembly: GCA_963695375.1. Classification (GTDB taxonomy): domain Bacteria; phylum Actinomycetota; class Actinomycetes; order Propionibacteriales; family Nocardioidaceae; genus JACCVL01. The sequence goes on from OY968767.1 coordinate 576,168, forward strand.
GCCGCCGAAGGTGCCCCGGTGCCGGACCTGCGGGTCCGCGACGGTGGCGGCCGCCTCGCAGAGGACCCGAGCGTGCTCCCGGATCGTCGCGTCGGTGGCGATCTCGTGGTGCGGAGTCATCGCGCCGATCACCAGCGCGTCGCCGTCCACCCGGATGCCGCGCAGCTCGTCCACCCTGCCGAGGTCGATGACCACCTCCGGCGCGGCGAGCCGCAACCGGAGCACCGGCAGCAGGCTCTGCCCGCCGGCCAGCAGCTTGGCGTCGTCGCCGGCCTCCGTGAGCAGCCCGACGGCCTCCTCGACGGTGGACGGCGCGTGGTAGTCGAAGCTCGCGGGGATCATCGTCCTGCTCCGTCCTGCTCGGCACCGCCGGTGGGGATCTGTCCGCTCCCCGGCTGGGGATCGGCCGCCTGCTCGCCGCTCACCACCTGGGCTCGTGGTGCCTCGCTGATCGAGCGGCCCTGGAGCGACTGCCACACCCGGTGCGGCGACAACGGCATCGGGATGTCGTCCACGCCGAACGGCCGCAGCGCGTCCACGACGGCGTTGACCACGGCTGGCGTGGACGCGATGGTGCCGGCCTCGCCGACCCCCTTGACCCCGAGCGGGTTGGTGGTGGACGGCGTCTCGGTGCGGTCGGTCACGAGGCTCGGCACGTCGGCCGCGCTGGGGACCAGGTAGTCCACGAACGAGCCGGTGACCAGGGTCCCGGACTCGTCGTAGACCGCCTCCTCGTAGAGCGCCTGGGCGATGCCCTGCACCACCCCGCCGTGCACCTGTCCCTCGACGATCGTCGGGTTCACGACCTTGCCGATGTCGTCGACGCTGACGTACGAGCGGATCGTCGTGGCGCCGGTCTCGGTGTCCACCTCCACCGCGCACAGGTGCGTGCCATGCGGGTAGGAGAACGTGTCCGGGTCGAAGGTCGCGTCGGAGTCGAGGCTCGGCTCCACGCCGTCCGGCAGGTCGTGGGCGGCGAAGACCGCGAACGCGACGTCACCGATGCCGGTGCCCTTGTCGGTGCCCTTGACCGTGAACCGCCCGGCCTCGAACTCCAGGTCGTCGGCGCTGGCCTCCAGCATGTGCGCCGCGACGACCTTGGCCTTCTCGATCACCTTGTCGACGGCCTTGACGACGGCGATGCCGCCCACGACCAGCGAGCGGGACCCATAGGTGTCCATGCCCTTGGGCGTGATCTGGGTGTCGCCGTGCAGCACCTCGACGTCCTCGAACGGCACGCCGAGCCGATCGGCGACGATCTGGCTCCACGCGGTCTCGTGTCCCTGACCATGTGCGGAGGCGCCGGTGAGGACCTCCACCTTGCCGGTGGGCAGCACCCGGATGGAGGCGCTCTCCCATCCGCCGGCCGCATAGGACAGCGCACCGAGGATGCGCGACGGTGCCAACCCGCACATCTCGGTGAACGTCGACACCCCGATGCCCAGCTGCACGGGGTCCTGCCGCTCGCGCCGTTCCGCCTGCTCGCGGCGCAGCTCGGCGTAGCCGAACAGCTCCTTGGCCTTGGCGGTGGCCGCCTCGTAGTTACCGGAGTCGTACTCCAGCCCGGCGACGGTGGTGAAGGGAAACTCCTCGTGGGTGATCCAGTTCTTCTCCCGCAGCTCGAACGGGTCCATGCCGAGCTCGGCGGCGAAGTCGTCCATCAGCCGCTCGATGGCGAAGGTCGCCTCCGGCCGGCCGGCACCGCGGTAGGCGTCGGTCCACGCCTTGTTGGTGAACGCCGTGCGCAGGTCGAAGCGGTAGTGGTCGAACTTGTAGATCGCGTTGAACATGAAGGCGCCCAGAGTGGGGGTGCCGCCGCCGAGCAGCGACAGGTACGCCCCCATATCGGCGATCAGCTCGACCTTCAGCGCGGTCACGGTGCCGTCCCGCTTGCCGGCCAGGGTGAGCTTCTGATGCTGGGCACGCCCGTGGTGGCCCACCATCACCGACTCGCTGCGGGTCTCGGTGTACTTGCACGGCTTGCCCAGCCGGCGGGCCACCAGGACGGTGACGAACTCCTCCGGTGTCACCTGCAGCTTGCCGCCGAAACCACCGCCGACGTCCGGGGCGATGACCCGCAGCTTGTTCTCCGGGATGCCCAGGGACAACGCCAGCAGCACCCGCAGGATGTGCGGGATCTGGGTGGCGCTCCACAACACGGTCTGCTCACCGGTCGGGTCACACAGCATGGAGCGCGGCTCCATGAAGGCGGGGATCAGCCGCTGCTGCTCGTACTCCCGCTCGAACACGATGCCGTCGTCGGCGGCGCGGGCGGCCTCGATCGCTCCGTCGACGTCGGTGTCGAAGTCGAGGACCAGGTGGGCGCTCTCGTTGGTGCCGAGGTCGGGGTGGATCAGCGTCTCGTCGCGCAGCGCCTCGCGAGTGTCGAGCACGACCGGCAGCTCGTCGTAGTCGACGTCGACCAGCTCCACGGCGTCGCGGGCCTCGGCCGCGGAGCGGGCCACCACGCACGCGACGATCTCGCCGGCGAAGCGCACGGTGTCGACGGCCACCGACGGGTGCGGCGGGGTCTTCTGGTCCGGCGTGATGGTCCAGACGTTGGGCAGCGTGCCCTGTTCGGCCGCGAAGTCGCTGCCCGCCAGCACGGTGACCACGCCCGGGGCTCGCCGGGCCTGCTCCAGGTCCACCGAGGTGATCCGCGCGTGCGCGAACGGGCTGCGCACCATCGCCAGGTGCATCATCCCCGGAGCGGTGAGGTTGTCGGCCCAACGGGTGCGGCCGGTGATCAGCCGCTGGTCCTCCTTGCGGTGCCGGCGGGCGCCCAGCTCGCCGGTCGCCGGCCGCTCCTCGACGGCGGTCATCGGGTGCCTCCCTCGGCGGCGACGGTGCGGACCGCCTTGACGATGTTCTGGTAGCCGGTGCAGCGGCACAGGTTGCCCTCGAGCCCGTCGCGGACCTCCTCATCGCTCGGGTCCGGATTGTCCTCGAGCAGATCGATGGCCTGCATGATCATCCCCGGCGTGCAGAAACCGCACTGCAGGGCGTGACACTCGTGGAAGGCCCGTTGCATGGGGTGCAGCCGACCGTCGGTGGCGAGGCCTTCGATGGTGGTCACCTGGTGCCCGTCCGCCTGCACCGCGAGCACCGAGCAGGACTTCACGCTGCGTCCGTCGAGGTGCACGGTGCATGCGCCGCAGTTGCTGGTGTCGCAGCCGACGACGGTCCCGGTCTTGCCCAGCCGTTCGCGCAGGTACTGCACGAGCAGCAGGCGCGGCTCGACCTCGTCGGAGTACGAGGCCCCGTCGACGTTGACGGTGATGCGGGTCATGCGCTGTCCACCTCTCGCCGTGGGTGAGGTCGCCGGTCGGAGCGGGGCCGATGGCAACGCTGACCGCTCGTGTTCTCAGCCAACATCGAAGTGACGGACCGCACAAGTGGACCGGACCACGACGGCGGCCAGCTGCCCACCGGCGGTCTCCCTGGGTGACGAGCAGCGGACGGATCGTCAGCTGGCTGCCTCGAGGTGCAGCAGCGCCTGCTTGGCCTCCGGCCCCCCGACGTACTGGCCGATCGAACCGTCGCTGCGCACCACCCGGTGGCAGGGAACGACCACCGGCAGGGGGTTGCGAGCGCATGCGGTTCCGACCGCTCGCACCGCCGCGGGGCGTCCGGCCGCCGCGGCGACCGCCGCGTAGGTGGCGGTGCTGCCGAACCCGATCCGGCGCAGCTCGTCCAGCACGGACCGCCGGAACCCGGTGGCCAGCCGCAGGTCGAGCGGCAGGTCGAAGCCGCGCCGCAGGCCGGTGAAGTAGTCGGCGAGCTCGCGGGCAGCCCCGTCCAGCCGGGCCGGGGCGTGCAGGACCCGAGGGCTGACCCGGTCGGCCAGCACGGTGAGGACGGCGTCGTGGTCCTCCCGGTCGTACGCGACCCGCAGCAGCCCCCGCTCGGTCGCGGCGAGCAGCAGCACGCCGACGGGGGTGTCGAGGGTCCGGTACGCGACGTCCAGGACACCGCTGCGCTCCGCCTGGACGGCGAGGCGCTGGTGCAGCCGGTCGAGCGTGGCCTGCGGGGGGTCGGCTCCCAACCGCGACAGCACGTCCTGGTCGGGAGGGGGAGTCGGCGTGGTCATGAGGTCAGCTCCTGCTGGTACTGGGTGCGGAGGGCGGCGACGCCGTCGGCGGCGCTACGCCGGGCGGCGGCCTCATTGCTGTCGAGCAGGTCGCCGATCTGCCGGTAGGACAACCCACCCAGGTAGCGGTAGGCGACGGCTGCCCGCTGCTTGGGCGGCAGCGCCCGCACGCGGGCCCACAGCTGGTCCTCGGGCGGTTCCGGCAGCCCGAGCGAGGTGGGTCGTTCGGGCAGCCTGTCGGTGGGCACGGGGCCGCGGGCCACCGCCCGGTGCCGGTCCATCGCCTTACGGTGCGCGATCGTGACCAGCCAGCCGCGTACGTTGCTGCCGGGAGCGAGCCGCGGATAGGCCTGGAGGGCGGACAGGAACGTCTCCGACCAGGCGTCGTCGGCGTCCACCGAGGGCAGCAGCGCCCGGCAGACGCGCAGCACGGCAGCGCCGTGTTCGGCGACGACCTGTTCGAAGGGCTGCACGCTCACACTGTCCCAACGCTCCCCGGCCCGGATTCGTGAGGTCGCCGCGCCGCTCGGTCAGTCCGCCGGGTGCTGGCGGGCCAGGTCGCTCCCGTGGTGGATCGCCCCCGCGGTCCCGGAGAGCCGCCTCCCACCACCGCCCCAGCGCAGCGCGATGATCTCGGCGGCGATCGACACCGCCGTCTCCTCCGGCGTCCGTGCACCGAGGTCGAGGCCGATCGGGCTGGCCAGCCGGGTCAGCTCCGCGTCGGTGAGCCCGGCGGCTCGGAGCCGATCCAGCCGGTCCTGGTGGGTGTTCCGGGATCCCATGGCACCGACGTAGGCGACCTCGGGCAGCCGCAGCGCGACCTCCAGCAGCGGCACGTCGAACTTGGGATCGTGCGTGAGCACGCAGATCACGCTGCGGGCGTCGATGTCGCCGCTCTCGGCGTGCCGGCGCAGGTAGCGGTGCGGCCACTCCACGACCACCTCGTCGGCCTCGGGGAAGCGGGCGGGAGTGGCGAAGACCGGCCGGGCGTCGCAGACGGTCACCCGATAGCCGAGGAAGGCGCCCACCCGGGCGACCGCCGCGGCGAAGTCGATCGCGCCGAAGACCAGCATCCGCGGCCGAGGCGCGTAGGCGGCGCAGAACACCCGCATCCCCTCGCCGCGGCGCTGACCGTCCGGGCCGTAGGTGAGCAGCGTGCTGCGCCCCTGGGCCAGCAGCCCGCGCACGTCGTCCGCGACCGCGGCGTCCGCGCGCTGCGACCCCAGCCCGCCCTGGGCCTCGGGATCGGTGCCCTCGGGCCGCACCACCAGCCGCCGGCCGACCCGGTCGGGTTCCGGGTGCCCGACGACGGTGGCGACCGCGACCGGCCGTTCGGCGGCGAGGTCCGCGGCCACCTGCTCGAGCTCGGGGAAGGTGTGGCGGGAGACCGCCTCCACGAAGACGTCGAGCACGCCACCGCAGGTGAGCCCCACGGCGAACGCGTCTCCGTCGGAGACGCCGTAGCGCTGCAGCACCGGGGTGCCGTCGGCGACGACGGACTGTGCCAGCTCGTAGACGGCGCCCTCGACGCAGCCGCCGGAGACCGAGCCCACGGCGGTGCCGTCCGGACCGACGAGCATCGACGCGCCGGGGGGCCGGGGCGCCGACCGCCAGGTGGCGACCACGGTGCCGACGCCGACCTCGTCGCCGGCACGCCACCACTGGATCAGGTCCTCCAGCACGTCACGCACGCGCCACCACTCCCAACAGCTCCTCGAACGTCGCCAGCGAGTGTCCGGCCAACAGATCGTCCAGCGCCGGGGCGACGGCCACGATTCCCCCCTGCACCGGCAGGTAGCCGGGCTTCCCCCGGTGCGGGTTCACCCAGATCAGCCGGTGCGCGAGTCGGCCCAGCCCGCGGGCCTGCTCGCCGAGCAGACCGGCGTCACCGCGCTCCCAGCCGTCGCTGAAGACCACGACCACCGCACCGCGGGCCATCCCGCGCCGGCCGTGCCGGTCCAGGAAGGCCTGCAGCACCTCACCCAAGCGGGTGCCGCCGGACCAGTCCGGCACCGCGCCGCCGGCCGCCGCCAGGGCCGCCGTCGGATCGCGGTGCCGCAGGCCGGCGGTGACCCGGGTCAACCGGGTGCCGACGGTGAAGACCTCGGTGGACGCCGGTGCACTCTGCACCATCCGATGCGCGAGGCGCAGCAGATGGTCGGCGTAGGGCTGCATCGAGCCGGACACGTCGACCAGCAGCACCACCCGACGGCGCCGGACGCCGCGGCTGCGGTGCCGCAGGTGGCCGGGCTCGCCGACCAGGCGCAGCTGCTCCCGCAGCGTGCGGCGGGCGTCCACCAGCCCGCGGCGGGCCGGCTGCAGCCGGGCGCTGCTGCGTGTGGGGGGCCGGGCGTCCAGCGAGTCGAGCAGTTGGTCGAGACGTCGCCGCTCGGCGGGTCCGAGCTCGGCCACGTCGCGGTGCCGGAGCACGTCGACGGGGCTGGCGACGGCGCGCAGCGTCAGCTGGTCGCCGTCGTCCGTGCCTGCGCCCGCCCCGGCGGCACCGCCGAGATCGGGCTGCGCGCTCCGGGCCACCCTTGCCCGGCGGCCGCCGGGAGCGGGCATCCGGGTGGCGGCGAACCAGGCCTCGAACACCCGGTCGTAGCGCCCGATGTCGTCGTGGTTGGGGCACAGGGTCGCGCGGCCGGCCCAGTAGACCGGGTCCGGCCCCTGCACACCGGTCAGCGCCACCGCCCGGAGGAAGAGCTGGGCCCGGTCCTGAGTGACGGCGACCCCGCCCGCGCGCAGGGCGGCAGCAAACCCCAGCAGCACCTCGTCGGGCTCGCTCATCCCGCCAGCATTGCTCATGCCGACCGACGGGACAGTCCTGCTGGCGGCTGGTCGCCGCGCGGTCCATGCTTCGGGGGATGTCTGCGATCGGCTCCCGACGCGGTGACCGGGCCACCCTGCGGCGGCTGGCCCGCTCGGCCCTGTCGGTGTTCGCGCTGCTGACCGGTGCGGTCGGCGCCGCCCCGACCGCCGGCAGCACCGCGTCATCCGGGACGTACCAGGCGCCGTTGCGGACGGCCATCTCCGACCTGCCGGTCACCGACGAGGTTCGCACCGGCTACGACCGTGACCTGTTCCGGCACTGGGTGGACGCCGACGGGGACGGCTGCGACGCCAGGAGCGAGGTGCTGATCGCGGAGGCTGACGACCCGACCAGCGTGGGGCCGGGCTGCGCGCTGTCCGGCGGCCGCTGGTTCTCCTACTACGACCGGGTGTCGTGGACCGAGACCGGCGACATCGACATCGACCACATGGTCCCGCTCGCCGAGGCGTGGGACTCCGGAGCGCACGCCTGGACGCCCGAACAGCGCGAGGCGTACGCCAACGACCTCGACGACTACCGGACGCTGGTCGGCGTGACCGACAACGTCAACCAGGCCAAGGGCGATCAGGACATCGCCGAGTGGCTGCCGACGCACGCGCACTGCCGATACCTGCGCGAGTTCGTGGCGGTGAAGATCCGCTGGCGGCTGGCGGTGGACGCCGACGAGGGCAGCGCGATGACCGCGCTTGCCGACGGCTGCACGGACACGACGCTGACCGTCACCCGCGCGCTGTGAACGGCGCCGGTCAGCCGGCGAGCACCTGGTCGAGCTGGTCCCTGACCCGGTCGACGTCCTCGCGGTACTTCACCACCGCGCCGAGCGTCGCGGCCGCACCCGCCAGGTCGAGCCCGTCGCGGCCCAGGGTGTGCAGCGCGCGGACCCAGTCCAGCGTCTCCGCCACCCCCGGCGGTTTCAACAGGTCCGCCCCGTCCCGCAGCCGGTGGACGGCGGTGGTCACCTGCTCGGCGAGCGCGGCCGACACCTCCGGCATCCGGGTGCGGACGATGTCGATCTCGCGGGCCAGGCCGGGGTGCTCGATCCAGTGGTACAGGCAGCGACGCTTCAGCGCGTCGTGCAGCTCGCGGGTGCGGTTGGAGGTGAGCACGACCACCGGCGGCGGGTCCGCGGTGATCGTGCCGAGCTCGGGGATCGACACCTGGTAGGTCGACAGCACCTCGAGCAGGAACGCCTCGAACTCGTCGTCGGCGCGGTCCACCTCGTCGACGAGCAGCACCGCGGGGCTGCGCCGCAGCGCCCGGAGCACCGGCCGGTCGACCAGGAAGCGCTCGTCGAACAACGACTCCTCGACCGCCTGCGCATCCAGCTCCACGCCGACCTCGCGGGTGGCCTCGACCGTGCGCAGGTGCAGGATCTGCCGGGGGAAGTCCCAGTCGTACAGCGCCTGGCTGACGTCGATGCCCTCGTAGCACTGCAACCGCACCAGTGGGACGGCCAGCAGCCCGGCCAGCGCCTCGGCCAGGGCGGTCTTGCCGGTGCCGGGCTCGCCCTCGAGCAGCAGCGGGCGGCGCATCTGCAGGGCCAGCCAGGTGACGGTGGCCAGCCCTTCGTCGGCCAGGTAGCCGGTGCCGCCGAGGCCGGAGGTCAGCGCCTCGACGGTGGTCAGGGAGGAGGCCGGCACCCGACCAGCATCGCCCATCCGGCCGCCGATCACGAACGGTCCGGGGACCGCCCCGGCGCCCAGGGCCGGTCCACGTCCGCGCCGGAGGCGAGGTCCCCGCACTCGACCAGCTCGACCGCCCGGTCCGCCAGGTAGTCGCGCGCGCCCCGGTCGCCGGCCAGTGAGTCCATGAGCGCGGGCCAGTGGTCCCGCCCGAGCAGCACCGGGTGTCCCGGCACCCCGGCATACCCCGCCCGGGCCAGCACGTCACTGCCCGCCGCCACCGACGACAGGCAGCGGGTGAGCACGTCAGTGCCCACGTCGGGCAGGTCGACGAGATGCACGAGCGCGGCGGTGGCCGCTGGCGCGCGCGTCGCCAGCTCGCGCAGTCCGACCCGGAGCGAGACGCCCATCCCCTCGGTCCAGTCAGCAGCCACGACGGTTGGCACCGACTCCTCGGCCAGAACGGCCGCCACCCGCTCGGCCTCGGCGCCCAGCACCACGAGCACCGGCGCGCAACCGGCCGCGAGCAGCCGGCGGACACCGCTCACGACCCACGGCACCCCGGTCCGGCCGGGCACCAGGGCCTTGGGCCGACCCATCCGCTGCCCGCCACCGGCGGCCAACAGCAGTCCGGCCACCGGCCGGTCACCGGGCGGGTCACGGAGCGGGTCACGGGAGCGGGTCACGGAGCGGGTGCACGAGCACCGAGCCTGCCCGAGTCGGCGACCGGCCGCGCACGGGGGCCGCGACCGGGCGTGCCGGGCCGAGCGGATCGGCGACGCGCCGCGACGGGTGCCCGGCGAGCAGCGCCGCAGCGTGTAGACAAGGACGAGGCCCCTCCATGTATGAGATGGAGGGGCCTCGTGATTCGCGAGTGCCGCCACGTCGGGCTGCCGGCAAGCCGACCGCCCGAGTGGCCGGGGGATGACGCCCCCGCGAGAACCCGCCCATCCGGTCACCGAGGTGACCGGGATGCAAGCTCCCGCCGCACCGCCCGACCGAGTCCTCCGGACCCGACGCCTCGTCATCGGCGCCGCCGCACGGGTTGCCCCGTGCGGTGTGGCCCGTCGGTGTCCCGACCGGTCCGCCGTCGATCCGAGAAAGGTCCGCCGCCGGGTCTCCCCGACTGCTTCGCCGCCTCGTCTCGCTGGCGTGAGAGGGACTGTAGCGGCCCGGATCCGGCTCAGCACAAGGGGTTTCGCGATCTCGTCGCCACTCGCCGGTCGGAGACGCCGCCCATCCTGGGGACGGCGATGTGGACATCCTGTGGACGGCCGCACCGTGCTGGTGTCGTCGGCCACCGCGAGCGCGACAAACCGGCCGGATCGGCTGTCCCGGGCTGTGGACGGCGGAGGTGCACACCCTGTGGACGATGCCGGAATCCTCCGGTCCGGCCGTCTCAGCATCTGGACGCCCGGGCCTGCCCTGCGACGAAGCGCCGGTGGGGCGGGCTCCGCACGGGAGCCCGCCCCACCGGCGGCATGGTGCTGCGCTGAGCTGTCGTCCTGGGTCAGGCGGACCTCAGAAGTCCATCCCGCCCATGTCCGGGGCGCCACCCGGAGCGGCCGCGGCCTTCTCCGGCTTGTCCGCGACGACTGCCTCGGTGGTGAGGAACAGCGCCGCGATCGAGGCGGCGTTCTGCAGCGCCGATCGGGTCACCTTCGCCGGGTCGATGATCCCCTCGGAGATCATGTCGACGTAGTCACCGGTCGCGGCGTCGAGACCGTGCCCGGGCTTGAGCCCGGCGACCTTCTCCGCCACGACGCCGCCCTCGAGGCCGGCGTTCACCGCGATCTGCTTCAGCGGGGCGGAGGTCGCCGAGCGCACGATGCTCGCACCGGTCGCCTCGTCTCCCTCGAGCTCGAGCTTCTCGAACGCGGCGCTGGTGGCCTGGACGAGCGCGACGCCGCCACCTGCGACGATGCCCTCCTCGACAGCCGCCTTGGCGTTGCGCACGGCGTCCTCGATGCGGTGCTTGCGCTCCTTGAGCTCGACCTCGGTGGCGGCACCGACCTTGATCACCGCGACACCGCCGGCCAGCTTGGCCAGCCGCTCCTGCAGCTTCTCGCGGTCGTAGTCGGAGTCGCTGTTCTCGATCTCGGCCCGGATCTGGTTGACCCGACCCTGGATCTGGTCCGCGTCGCCCGAACCCTCGACGATGGTGGTCTCGTCCTTGGTGACCACCACCTTGCGGGCGCGGCCGAGCAGCTCGATCCCGACGTTGTCGAGCTTGAGCCCGACCTCCTCGCTGACGACCTGGCCACCGGTCAGGATCGCGATGTCCTGCAGCATGGCCTTGCGGCGGTCACCGAAGCCCGGAGCCTTGACGGCCACGGACTTGAACGTGCCGCGCACCTTGTTGACGACCAGGGTGGCCAGCGCCTCGCCCTCGACGTCCTCGGCGATGATCGCCAGCGGCTTGCCGGACTGCATGACCTTCTCGAGCACCGGCACGAGGTCCTTGACCGAGCTGATCTTGGAGTTCACGACGAGGAGGTACGGGTCCTCCAGCACCGCCTCCATCCGCTCCGCGTCGGTCCAGAAGTACGGCGAGATGTAGCCCTTGTCGAAGCGCATGCCCTCGGTGAGCTCGAGCTCGAGCCCGAAGGTGTTGCTCTCCTCGACGGTGATGACGCCTTCCTTGCCGACCTTGTCCATGGCCTCGGCGATGATCTCGCCGACCTGGGTGTCGGCCGCCGAGATCGAGGCGGTGGAGGCGATCTGCTCCTTGGTCTCGACGTCCTTGGCCATCGAGAGCAGCTGCTCACAGACCGCCTCGGTCGCCGCCTCGATGCCGCGCTTCAGCGACATCGGGTTGGCGCCGGCCGCGACGTTGCGCAGGCCCTCGCGCACGAGCGCCTGGGCCAGCACGGTGGCGGTGGTGGTGCCGTCGCCGGCGACGTCGTCGGTCTTCTTGGCGACCTCCTTGACGAGTTCGGCGCCGATCTTCTCGTAGGGGTCCTCGAGCTCGATCTCCTTGGCGATGGAGACGCCGTCGTTGGTGATCGTGGGGGCACCCCACTTCTTCTCCAGGACGACGTTGCGGCCCTTGGGGCCGAGAGTCACCTTCACGGCGTCTGCGAGCGTGTTCATCCCACGCTCGAGACCCCGCCGGGCGTCCTCGTTGAACGCAATGGTCTTGGGCATGTGTCCGCGAGTCCTCACGCGTAGACGGTCGGTCGGACCGGCTCGACGCCCGCGACGGACGGACGCACCCCGCCCGGTCACATCCCGGTCGGCGTACGGCCTCGTCAGGCCGATCTCGTTGTCACTCTCCTCTCGAGAGTGCCAGCGTCAGGTTTAGCACTCTGACCCGGTGAGTGCAAGCCCGGCATTCCGGCCCCGGACCGGCTCCGGAATGGGTACGGTCGTCCCGCTGCTCCGCGGGGGGCCGTGGTCGCCGGCTCCCGTCCCCGGGGCCGCCGTTCGGACCAGCGAGGGAGGCTCCACCCGATGCGACAGCGACCAGACCGCTTCGGTCACGTCATGCCACCGGACCGTGGAGTCACCGATGCCGGCGCGGTTGCCGAGGTGACCAACCGGCGGGGTCCGGTCCGGCTGTACTCCCCGCGCCCCCACGTCCAGGCGGCGCTCACCCTCGCGCTGGGGGAGGAGCGGCTCGCCGGCCGGGTCCCGTCCCACGAGCTGCTCGACCTGCTGGAGCAGGTGCTGCCCGCGATGTCGGCCGCGGAGGCCAGCGAGGTGATGGTCGTCCACGACAGCGACGGCCCGATCTGGATCGAGACCGCGGTCGCGGCCCGGCACCGGCTGGAGACCGCCTGGCTGCCGCCGTTGCTGGCGGGTCAGCAGATGGACACCTGGTTCCAGCCGATCGTGGACCTCCAGAGCATCCGGGTGATCGGCCGCGAGGCGCTGGTGCGGGCGACGGTGGACGGGACGCTGCACTCCGGGCGCGACATCGTGGAGGCGGCGGCGGCGCACGGCCTGCTCTTCGCACTCGACCAGCGGGCGCGCACGGACGCGATCCGGCACGCCGCGCCGGTGCTGAAGTCCCCCGAGATGCTCTTCCTGAACATCTCCCCGAGCGCCGTCGACGAGCCCGAGCTCTGCATGGCGCCGACCTGGACCGCGGCCCGAGAGTGCGGCCTGGACATCGAGCGGTTGTGCTTCGAGCTGCTGTCCACCGACACCTGCCCGGACCGGGAGCTGCTCCGGCGGCTGCGCGCGCACTGCCGGGACATGGGCGCGCAGGTGGCGCTCGACGGCCTGGGAGCCGGCTGGGCCAGCATGCACTCGCTCCGCGAACTGCGGCCCGACCTGGTCAAGCTCGACCGGGCGCTCCTGCTCGGCCTGTCCTTCGACGCCTCCCGGCAGCGCCTGGTGAGCGCGCTGGTCGACTACGCCCACGAGCTGGGCGTCCGGGTGGTGGCGCAGGGAGTCGAGGACGAGGACGACCTGTTCACGATCGCCTCGCTCGGGGTGGACTGCGCCCAGGGATACCTGCTCGGCACCCCGACCGCCTGGATGGACAGCCTCGCGATGGCGGCACAGGAGACGCTGCACCGGCTGCGCTGAGCTCGGCCCGGGCGTGCCCCCCGGCTCGACCCGGCTCAGGCCAGCCCGGCCGCCTCGAAGGCGTCGTACGAGGCCGGGATGGTCGCCGTCGGCCCGACCCGGTCCCCCACCGCATCGAGGGTCTTGAGCCCGTCGCCGGTGTTCAGCAGGACGGTCTCGGCGTCGGGGTCGATCCGCCCGGCCGCGAGCAGCTTGCGCAGCGTCGCCACGGTGACGCCGCCGGCGGTCTCGGCGAAGATCCCCTCCGTGCGCGCCAGCAGCGCGATCCCGGCCCGGATCTCCTCGTCCTCCACCGCCTCGACGGCCCCACCGGTCCGCCGGACGCTGTCCAGCGCGTACGGCCCGTCGGCGGGGTTGCCGATCGCCAGCGACTTGGCGATCGTGTCCGGGCGCACCGGGCGGACCACGTCGTGGCCGGCCCGGAAGGCCGTCGCCACCGGCGCGCAGCCCTCCGCCTGCGCGCCGAACAGCGCGTACGGGGTGGGCTCGACCAGGGCGCGGTCGGCCAGCTCGCGGAGCCCCTTGTCGACCTTGGTGAGCTGTGACCCGGACGCCACCGGCACCACCACCTGTCGCGGCACCCGCCAGCCCAGCTGTTCGGCGATCTCGAAGGCCAGGGTCTTGGATCCCTCGGCGTAGTAGGGCCGGACGTTGACGTTGACGAAGGCCCAGTCCTCCTGCTCAGCGGCGATCTGGGTCGCCAACCGGTTCACGTCGTCGTAGGTCCCGTCGACCGCGACCAGCGTGCCGCCGTAGACGGCCGTGGTGAGGACCTTCGCCCGCTCCAGGTCGCGCGGGATCAGCACCACGCTGCGGATCCCGGCACGGGCCGCGGCGGCGGCCACCGCGTTCGCGAGGTTGCCCGTGGAGGGGCACGCCAGCACGGTGAAGCCGAGCTCGCGAGCGGCGGTCAGCGCGACCGCCACCACCCGGTCCTTGAACGAGTGGGTCGGGTTGCCCGAGTCGTCCTTGACCCACAGCCGGCGCATCCCGAGCTCGCGGCCGAGGTGGTGCGCCCGCACCAGTCGGGTGAGACCGGGGTCGGTGCCGGGCAGGGTCGCGACGTCTCCCGGCACCGGAAGCAGCTGGTGGTAGCGCCACAGGTTCAGCGGGCCGGCCTCGATCTGCTCCCGGGTCACCCGCGCATCCGGGTCGTAGCCGACCTCCAGGGGGCCGAAACACTCGGGGCAGGCGTACTCGGCGCCGAGCGGGCGGGACGCTCCACAAGCGCGGCAGGTCAGCTCGACCGCGTTCCCGAACGCGCCGGCCCGCACCCGGTGGTCCGGTGGAGCGAGCGTGGGCGTGCGAGGGGCGGGCGGGTCGGCGGTGAGGGTGCGCACGAGGCTCCTTCTCATCTTCCCCGCGTCGACGTTCGCCGCGGGACGGAGTTGGCACCGTGGCAGCGACTCTGACCCCGGACCTGCCGGGCGTGCAGCGCGCTGTGCGGTTGCCGGGGCTTCGTCGGGCCGGTCCCTCTGCCCCTCTGGATGAGCTCGCACCACCGTACGGGGCAGCCTGGCGGCACCACGCCGTTCGTCCGCAGAATGGGACGGCGTCTCACCTGTCGGTCAGGCCGCCGTCATCCGGCCGCCCACCGGTCGTCCTCACCCGCGGTCGGTCGCCGGGTCGGCCGCCTCGTCGAGGGTGTCAGCCAGCGCGTCGAGCCAGCCCACCAGGGCCGCCGGGGACTCCAGCAGCAGGTCGGCGCGGTCGTCCAGGTCGGTCCGCTCGGCAGCATCCGCCGACTGCACGCAGACCAACAGGCCGGCTCCCCCGATGCCGCGCAACCGGTCCACGGCGTCGAAGGCGGCGAGGTCGCCGAGGTCGTCCCCCACGTAGACGACGGTGTCGATCGCGGTCCCCTCCAACAGCTGCTCGACCGCCGCTCCCTTGTCCATCCCGGGGGCACGGAGCTCGAGCACCAGCTTGCCCGGCTCCACCACCAGGTCGTGTCGGGCCGCCAGGTCGTGCACCGGGGTGCGGAGTCGGTCCAGCGCCCGGTCCGGGTCGGGCAGCCGCCGCAGGTGCAGCGCCAGCGCGCGACCCTTGTCCTCGACGTGCACCTCGGACAGGTCGTGCCGGGCGAGCAGGTCGGGGAGCGCCCGTCGCGCAGCCTCGACCCCCGGGTGCATCGCCGGTGCGGTCACCTCCCCGCTGCCCGCGTCCCACCGCTCCACGCCGTACTGGCCGAGGATGTGCAGGGCGTCCAGGCCCTCGGCGCCGGCGAGTCCACCGAGCCGCAGCGCCTCCTGCACCGGGCGGCCGGTCACCACGGCGACACCGGCCAACCGGCGGGCGAGCCGACCGAGCGCCGCCACCGAGCCGGGGGCGGCGTAGGCGGCCGCGGGGTCGTCCACGATGGGGGCGAGCGTGCCGTCGTAGTCGCTGGCAAGCAGCGTGCGGGCGGGCGTGGCCAGCAGCCGGTCGAGACCGGTCCGTCCTGCCGCCGTGCCGGGTTGGCGCACGCTCATGACCCAGACGGTACGACGCGCACCACCGGCTCCGCGCGACCGCGTCGATCCCGGCTGGGAACCCCCGGAGCGGAGCGGATCAGCCGGTCCCCGTCAAGATCACGGTCAGCCCGTCGAAGCTCATCGGCGCGACCGCCGGCATGACCCGCTCGACGCCGAGGTCGTCGGCGAGCAACCGGGCCTGGCCCTCCATCCCGGCCGGCCGATAGACCGTGTCCGCCGGGATCTCGCCGTACCAGTTGTCGGTGGCGACGACCTGCCAGCCCATGTCCTGCAGGGTCGCCGTGGTCTCGCCGGCGAGGCCGGTGATGCCGGAGTTGTTGTAGACCTCGACGTAGGCGCTGCGCCGCTCGACCGGCTCCCGGTCGCGCTGCTCGTCCCGGGCCTGGTCGCCGTCGGCTGCGCCACCGCCCTGGCCCCGCCGGTCCTGGCCGGCGTGCTGCCCGTCGCCCTCGCCACCGGCAGCCTTCTGCGTGCCGCTCTGCGCCGCGGCCGGGTCCGCACCGTCGGCCGCCGTGACCTCGGGGTCGCGCTCGCCGGAGATGCCGAAGCCCACCAGGGCCAGCGCGACCGCCACGGCGCTGGCCGCGACCGCCCAGCTGGGCAGCACCAGCCCGCGCTCGTCTCGACGCGTCATCGACTCACGGCTCCATGCCCAGCCGCCGCGCCGACCGCGCCCGCTGTCGAGCCTGCCGGAGCCGGCGGAGCCGCTTGACCAGGAGCGGGTCATAGGCCAGCGCGGCCGGAGCGTCGATCAGGGCGTTCAGCACCTGGTAGTAGCGGGTGGCCGACATGCCGAACCGCTCCCGGACCGCCTGCTCCTTGGCGCCGGCGAACTGCCACCACTGCCGCTCGAAGGCCAGGATGGCGCGGTCGCGCTCGGACAGCTCGCCGGCAGCCTGGGCGGCGGAGCCGGAGGTCACCACATCGGCGGCGTCCATGAAATGCGCTCCCGGGGTCGTGGTCGGGCCTGGCTCATCGTAGGCGACGAACCACAACGGTGTCATTCGCCCGCCCCGCGAGTCGTGCCCCGGGTCACCAGCCGGCGGTTCGGGTCCACCGCACCTCGTGCCGGGCGACCGCGGGTGCGGCAGAGTGCCACCGTGCCCACCCTCGCGCCCCGCCCGGACACCGTGGGGTTCGGCATCCTCGCCACCGGTGGCATCGCGACCGCGTTCGCAACGGACCTGGCGCACGTGCCCGCTGCCCGGGTCGCGGCTGTCGGCTCCCGCGATGGCGCCCGGGCCCGTGCGTTCGCCGACCGGCACGGCGCCGCGTCGGCGTACGACTCCTACGACGGCGTGCTGGCGGATCCGGCGGTGGACGTGGTCTACGTCGCGACGCCGCACGCCCTGCACGAGGAGAACGTGCTGGCCGCCCTGGGGGCCGGCAAGGCGGTGCTCTGCGAGAAGCCGCTCGGCCTCACCGCGGGCCAGACCGACCGGATGGTGGCCGCGGCACGGGCTGCCGGACTGTTCCTCGCCGAGGCGATGTGGATGCGCTGCAACCCGACCCTGCTGCGGATGGTCGAGGCGGTGCGAGACGGCTGGGTCGGCGAGGTGACCGGACTGCGCGCCGACCTCGGCTTCGTCGCACCGCCGGATCCGACCAGCCGGTTGCGCGACCCGGCCCTCGGGGCCGGCGCGCTGCTGGACGTGGGCATCTACCCGGTGGCGCTCGCGACCTGGCTGCTCGGTGAGCCGGCCACCGTCGCGGGCGCGGCCGTCCTGGACGAGCGCGGGGTGGACGACGCTGCCGGGCTGGTGCTCACCTACCCCTCGGGCGCGGTGGCGACACTGTCCTGCTCCCAGCAGGGGTGGACCGACTGCTCGGCGACCGTGGCGGGCGACGACGGCCGGATCGAGGTGGCACCGCGGCTGACCGCCCCGCCGTCGGTGACGCGCTGCGACCCCGGTTGGCCTGCGGGTGACGGTGAGACGATCGCCGAGCCGCTGACCGGCTCCGGCCTCGCGCACGAAGCGATCGAGGTGGTCGGCTGCCTGCAGGCCGGGATGACCGAGAGCCCGCTGCTCCCGCTGGACGAGACCCGCCGGGTCGCCCGGGTCCTCGACCGCGCTCGCCAGGCGTGCGGGGTGCGGCTCGCTGTCGAGAAGATGCGACACCGACCGCTGATCCGACACCGACCGCTGATCCGACACCGACCGCTGATCCGACACCGACCGCCGGTCCGGCGGCCGGCCGCAGACCTGCGCGGCGGCCGTACCTCGGTATGGTCGGACCGATGTCCCCCTCCCACCGCAGCCGACCGTCGACGCCCACGGCGGAGCTGATCGTCGTCGCCAACCGGCTCCCGGTCGACCAGGTGGTCGAGCCGGACGGCACCACCGCCTGGCGCTCGTCCCCCGGCGGACTGGTGACCGCGCTGGAGCCGGTCATGCGGGAGAACGACGGGGCCTGGATCGGCTGGCACGGCTCCCCGGACGAGGAGCTCGACCCGTTCGACCATCACGGTCTCGCGCTGGTGCCGGTGCCGCTGACGGCGGCGGAGGTCGAGAACTACTACGAGGGCTTCTCGAACGCCACCTTGTGGCCGCTCTACCACGACGTGGTCGCACCGCCGGAGTTCCACCGGACCTGGTGGGACGCCTACGTCGCGGTCAACCAACGCTTCGCCGACCGGGCGGCCGACGTCGCCGCCGAGGGGGCCGCAGTCTGGGTGCAGGACTACCAGCTGCAGCTGGTGCCGGCGATGCTCCGCCGGGCCCGCCCCGACCTTCGAATCGGCTTCTTCCTGCACATCCCCTTCCCCCCACCCGAGCTCTTCAGCCAGATCCCGTGGCGGCGGCAGCTGCTCGAGGGTCTGCTCGGCGCCGACCTGGTGGGGTTCCAGCTCCCCGGCGCGGCGGCCAACTTCGTCCGGCTGGTCCGGAACCAGGTGGGCTACAAGACGCACCGAGACGCCGTGCAGCACCCGGAGGGACGTACCGTCCGGGCGCGGTCGTTCCCCATCTCCATCGACACGGCGGGGTTCGAGGAGCTCGCCCGCCGCCCGGAGACCGACAAGCGCGCCGCCGAGATCCGCAGCAACCTCGGCAACCCGCGCCATCTGCTGCTCGGGGTGGACCGGCTCGACTACACCAAGGGCCTGCGGCAGCGACTGCGGGCATTCGGCGAGCTGGTCGAGGACGGCATCATCGACATCGACGACGCCGTGTTCGTCCAGGTCGCCACCCCGTCCCGGGAGCGGGTCGAGCAGTACCGCATGCTCCGCGACGACATCGACCGGCTGGTCGGGCGGATCAACGGCGACCTGGGCCGGATCGGCCCGCAGCCGCTGACGTACCTGCACTCGTCCTACCCACGCGAGGAGATGGTGGCGCTGTACCGGGCGGCCGACGTGATGGTGGTGACCCCGCTCCGCGACGGCATGAACCTGGTCGCCAAGGAGTACGTCGCCTGCCGCTATGACGACGAGGGCGCGCTGGTGCTGAGCGAGTTCGCCGGCGCGGCCGCCGAGCTCAAGACCGCCTACCAGGTGAACCCGTACGACATCAACGGGCTGAAGGCCGGCATGCTGGCCGCGATGCGCTCGGACCGGCGCGAGCTCACCCGCCGGATGCGGGCGATGCGCAAGCAGGTGCAGGAGAACGACATCAACCGGTGGGCCGGCGCGTTCCTCGACGCCCTCCGCAGCTGACCGCCCCCCACCCGGCCACGATCCGCGACTTCTGCAGCCCCCCAACCGCCACGATCCGCGACTTCTGCAGCCCCAACCGTCACGATCCGCGACTTTTGCGGGCGGTGGGCCCTGCAAAAGTCGCGGATCGTGAGCGGGGTGGAGGGGACGGTGGGTCAGAGCGGGTGGCCGCACTTCGCGCAGAAGTGCGCGTCACCCGTCGCGCGGGTCCCGCAGTTGGTGCAGAACACCGCGGCGTCCGCCTCCGGCTGCGCAGCCGCTTCGGGCTCCGCGGGGCCGGCAGGTGCCTCCGACGCCGGCGCGGGACCGACCGCCTGGAAGCCGATCGGCGCCGTCGGCGGCTCGGACGGAGCCGAGGGTGCCGGCTGCGGTGCGGTGGGGGTGACCGGACCGCCGGCCGGAGCCGGCCCGACGGTCGGAGCAGCCGGCGGAGCAGCCGGGGCGGCCGGCGGGGCCGCCGGCGCCGGTGGGCCAGCCTGCGCCGTCGGCGCCGCCATCGGTCCGGCGGTCATCGGCGGTGCCATCGGCTGAGCCGCGGGGCCCGGGGTCGACCAGCTCTGCGTGGCCTGCGGAGCCATCCCCGCGGGAGCGGAGGGCTGGGCCCCGACGGCGCTGCCGCCCTTGCCGCCCTTGCCGCGCCGGCTCATCAGCACGACGCCGACCAGGACGAGCAGCAGCAGGGCGCCGCCGCCGATGGCCACCGGCAGCACCGGGAACCCACCGCCGCTTTCTGCGGCCACCGGGTCCGGCAGGTCCTTGGCCTGGCTGAGGTAGTCCTGCGCGAACTCGTGCGACGGCTGGTCGTCCACCACGGCCTGCAGCGAGGCGACCGCCGTCTCCTTGTCACCGGCGAAGAAGGCGTCCAGCCCGGCCCGGTAGGCCTCGCTGACCTCGCCCAGCTCGTTCTCCACCCCGACGTCGGCCATCAGCTCGTTGACGATGTCGGTCGGCCGGACGAAGTTGAACTGCTGCGACTCCACCGAGCTGTCGATGCCGAAGCTGTTGAAGCCCACGACGTCACCGTCGAGGTTGACCGTCGGACCACCGCTCATCCCGCCCGAGACCGCCGCGGAGATCTCGTACACGGTGAGCAGACCACCCTGGATGGTCTTGGACGAGCTGACCGTGCCGTCCTTGAACGAGGGGGTGAAGGATGCGTCGGTGACCAGGTCGACCGAGGCGGGGTACCCGATCGACACGATCTCGGTGCCGACCTCCAGCTCGGTCTCGTCGTCCAGCGCCATCGCGGGCAGCTCGGTGGCCTCCACCTTGAGCAGGGCACCGTCGCCCTTGTCGAAGGGCTGGAACTTCAACACCCGCGCCTGGTACGACTGGCCGGTGTCCACGCCGCCGGCGGAGACGCCCCATGCCGCGGTGACCTTGCGGTCGGGGCCGCGGTTCTTGGTCTCGAGCCCCTCGACCCGGTAGTCGCCGAACCCCAGGATCTGGTTGACGCTCAGGCTGCCGTCGGCGTAGTAGCCGGTGCGCGCGGCCCACTCGGCGCCCTTCTGCTGCATCATCGCGATGATGTCGCCCTTGGGGTCGACGCAGTGGCCCGCCGTGGCGATGTAGCCGTCGGGATTGACGACGTACCCCGTGCACTGGGTGTTGACGACGAACGCCTTGCCGTCGTTCAGATACGCCTTGTTGAAGGTGTCGTAGATGTAGCCCTTCCACTCCGTGCCGAGGTAGACGACGCTCGGCTGCACGTAGGCGCTGACCTTCTCCAGGTCGGAGGTCGCGGCTTCGTCGGTGGGGGTGGTCTCGTCGGCGACGGCCGACGACATCGACAACGACAGGAGAACCCCGCTGCAGGCCAGCGCGGCGGCGGTGAACAGTCGACGCTTCATCAGGTGGCTCCTCAGCCGGGTGCACGAAACACGGATGGGCTAGTTGTACGTGACGAAGGGTGCCGCCGAGGGTGGACAAAGCGTGTGCGAATCGCCGTTATACCCCCCGAACGTGGCCCGCCGAATGATCCGAACGGGCTACCCGGGCAACACACGCCCGACCGATGATGCATTCGGGTCGCCCGAGCGACGCAAATGCGTCATCGCCGGTCTGGTGGGCGGCGGGTGGGGAGCCGCCGCGCAGGGCGTGCCGGGGGTCGACCACCGTGGTTGACTCCGACGGTGCGCATCGGGCTATTCGTCACCTGCCTCGGCGACACCCTCTTCCCGCAGGTGGGGCAGGCCACCGTCCGGCTGCTGGAGCGACTCGGGCACGAGGTCGTGTTCCCTCCCGGCCAGACCTGCTGCGGCCAGATGCACATCAACACCGGCTACCAGCGCCAGGCGCTCCCGCTGGTCCGACGCCACCTGGACGCGTTCGCCGGCTGCGAGGTGGTGGTGGCGCCGTCCGGATCGTGCGTCGGCTGCGTCCGGCACCAGCACCGGCTGGTCGCCGACCGGTACGGCGACCCGGGGCTGGTCGCCGCGGCCGAGCGGGCCGCGGCGCGGACCTACGAGCTGTCCGAGCTCCTGGTCGACGTGCTCGGCGTCGAGGACGTCGGGGCGTCGTACCCGCACCGGGTGACCTACCACCCGACCTGCCACTCGCTGCGGCTGCTGCGCGTCGACGACAAGCCCCTGCGGCTGCTCCGGCACGTACGGGGGCTGGACCTGGTCGAGCTCCCGGCAGCCGAGGAGTGCTGCGGGTTCGGCGGCACCTTCGCGGTGAAGAACGCGGACACGTCGACCGCGATGCTCGCCGACAAGATGCGGCACGTGCTCGACACCCGCGCCGACGTCGTCACCGCCGGCGACTCGTCCTGTCTGATGCACATCGGCGGCGGGCTGTCCCGGCTGCGGACCGGCACCCGACCGGTGCACCTGGCCGAGGTGCTGGCGGCCACCGCGGAGACGGAGGCGGCGTGACCACCTTCATCGGCATGCCCGCCCCGGTGACCGCGCCCCGTGGCGTGGGGAACCTGCGTGGCGAGGAGTCCTTCCCGGTCGCCGCCCGGGGCGCAGTGGCCAACGCCCAGCTGCGCCGCAACCTCGGGCACGCCACGGCGACCATCCGGGCCAAGCGGGCCCGGGTGGTGGGTGAGCTCGACGACTGGGAGGAGCTGCGTCGCGCCGGCGCCGCCGTCAAGGCGGCGACGATGGCCCGCCTCGACGAGCACCTGGTCCGGCTCGAGCAGGCGGTCACCGACCGCGGTGGCGTCGTGCACTGGGCGCGGGACGCCAACGAGGCGAACCGCATCGTCGCCGACCTCGTGCTGGCCACCGGTGAGCGCGAGGTGGTCAAGGTCAAGTCGATGGCCACCCAGGAGATCGGGCTGAACGAGGCCCTGGCGGACTCCGGGATCGTGGCCCACGAGACCGACCTGGCCGAGCTCATCGTGCAGCTCGGTGACGACCGGCCCTCGCACATCCTGGTCCCGGCGATCCACCGCAACCGGGCCGAGATCCGTGACCTCTTCCGGCAGCGGATGGCCGGGGTCGACCCTGGCCTCACCGACGAGCCGCACGCACTCGCCGAGGCCGCCCGCCGGCACCTGCGGGCCCGCTTCCTGACCGCGAAGGTCGCGATCAGCGGGGTCAACTTCGCCATCGCCGACACCGGTACCTGCCTGGTGGTGGAGTCCGAGGGCAACGGGCGGATGTGCCTGACGTTGCCGCAGACCCTCATCACCGTGATGGGTGTGGAGAAGGTGCTGCCCAGCTGGCAGGACCTCGAGGTGATGCTGCAGCTGCTGCCCCGCAGCTCCACCGGCGAGCGGATGAACCCGTACACCTCGGCGTGGACCGGGGTGACCCCGGGCGACGGGCCGCAGACCTTCCACCTGGTGCTGCTGGACAACGGGCGCACCGCCGCGCTGTCGGACGCCACCGGCCGGGAGGCGCTGCACTGCATCCGCTGCTCGGCCTGCCTGAACGTCTGCCCGGTCTACGAGCGCACCGGCGGGCACGCCTACGGATCGGTCTACCCCGGGCCGATCGGCGCCGTGCTGTCGCCGCAGCTGACCGGCGTCGAGGACAATGCCAGCCTGCCGTACGCCTCCAGCCTCTGCGGCGCCTGCTTCGACGCCTGCCCGGTGCGCATCGACATCCCCTCGCTGCTGGTCGACCTGCGGCGCCGGCATGTGGAGGAACGGTCCGACGGCTCGGCGGTGCCGTCCGCCGAGCAGGTGGCGATGGCGGCCGCGGCGTGGACCATGGCCGACGCCGGTCGCTGGCGGTGGGCGGGACGGCT
The DNA here is from genome assembly GCA_963695375.1 of uncultured Actinomycetota bacterium. GTDB lineage: Bacteria > Actinomycetota > Actinomycetes > Propionibacteriales > Nocardioidaceae > JACCVL01. Next base: position 599,578 of record OY968767.1, read on the forward strand.
GGGGAGAGCCGGCCGCCGGCTGGCCGGACGACGCGGCCTGACGGCACTGCCGCCACCGCTGTCGGCGTGGACCACCAGCCGGGACGCACCCACCCCGCCGGCCGAGACGTTCCGGGACTGGTGGGCGCGGACCCGCGACGCCGGCGGGGAGCGGCGATGACCGGACCCGGCGACGACGCCCGGCGGGACGTGCTGGCGCGGATCCGGCAGGCCAACCGGGTGGCCGGTGCGCGCGAGCCGCAGGTCCCCCGCGACTACGCCGGCAGCGGCACGCACCCGCCCGGCTCGGACGAGGTCGTCGACCTGCTCGAGGACCGGCTGGTGGACTACAAGGCGACGGTCACCCGCTGCTACGAGGCCGGGGTGCCGGAGGCGGTCGGCGCCGCCCTGGACCGCGCCGCGGCCCGGCGGGTGGTGGTGCCGCCCGGCCTGCCGCACGAGTGGGTGGCGAGCCTGCGCGACGACGCCCGCATCCGCGAGCTGGTCGTCGACGACGGCGGCTGCACCGCCGAGCAGCTGGACGACGTCGACGCGGTCGTCACCGCGGCCGCGGCGGCCGCCGCCGTGACCGGCACGATCGTGCTGGACGGGTCGCCGGACCAGGGCCGGCGGATCATCAGCCTGGTCCCGGACGTGCACGTGTGCGTCGTGGGTGCGGACCAGGTGGTGGAGTCGGTCCCGGAGCTGCTGCGCCGGCTGGAGCCGACCCGACCGACCACCTTCATCAGCGGACCGTCCGCCACCAGCGACATCGAGCTGGAGCGGGTCGAGGGCGTGCACGGCCCCCGCACGCTGCATGTGGTGCTCGTCATCGAGCCGGACGACGCCGCCTAGGCACCGGGCGACCTACCGGCCGCCGTCGAGCAGCCGCGCGACGGCGGTCGCCCCGTCGTGTCCGGGCAGGTCCTCGACCGGCACCGGGAGTCGGAGACTCCAGTTGTCCCGCTCGGTGGTGCCGGGCACGTTCGGCCGGCGCAGCTCGCCGACCGCGTCCTCCAGCGTCGCCGAGACCAGCATCGAGCCGGCACCCGCGAGTCGACGGTGCGCCGCGCGCACCGCCAGGTCCGCCGGGGCTTCCGGCTCCAGGCCGGCAGCGGGCGCCAGCCGCCCGAGGATCTCGGCCCGCCCGGCGGCCAACGACTGCTCGGACCCCAGCCCCAGATCGACCTGCTCCGCGACGTCGGCTCCGGTCCACAGACCGGCCACCGTCGGCAGGTCGTGCGTGGTGACGGCGGCCATCGACAGCTCCGGCCAGGTCGCCGGATCCGCGTCCTCGAACCAGAGCACCTTGTACGACAGCACGGCGTGCTCGGCCAGCGTCTCGCGGACGCCGGGCTCGACGGTGCCGAGGTCCTCCCCCACGACGAGCGCACCGGCGCGGTGGCTCTCGAGGGCCACGATGTCGAGCAGGTCCGCGCTGGGGTAGCGGACATAGGCGCCCTCGGCCGGGGACCCGCCGGCCTGCACCCACCAGAGCCGGAACAGGCCCATCACGTGGTCGATACGGATGCCGCCGGACCCGGCCAGGGTGGCCCGCACCGACTGGATGAACGGCTCGTACCCGGCGGCGCGGAGTCGCCAGGGCACCAGCGGCGGCGAGCCCCAGTCCTGCCCGGCCGCGTTGAACACGTCCGGCGGCGCCCCGACGCGGACCTCCTCGGCCAGCACGTCTCGCCAGGCCCAGGCGTCGGCACCGGCTCCTCCGACGCCGATCGGCAGGTCCTGGAGCACTGTCATGTCCCCGCCGGCCGCCCTCAGCTGCAGGTCGAGCAGCCACTGCAGCCAGGCGTGGAAGGCCACCTCGTCGGCGCGGTCGGCGGCCACCCTGGCGACCGCGGCACCGTCCGGGCGCCGCAGCGCCTCCGGCCACTCGCGCCAGTCCGGCCCGTGCTCCTCGGCGAGCACGCACCAGACGGCGAACTCGTCCAGGCCCGGGCCCTGGTCCCGGCGCCAGCGGGCGGCCGCGTCGCCGCCGTCGTCGGCGCCGAACACCGCCCGCAGCGCGGCCCGCTTCAGCCGCCAGACCTCGTCGCGGTCGACCAGGGTTCCCGCGTTCAGCTCCCGGCCGCGGGCGGCGTACGGCCGGAGGTCGACCCGGTCCGCGCCCGGGACCTCGTCGACCCGCAGGTAGAGCGGACTGAGGAACCGGCGAGTGGCGGGCAGGTACGGGCTGGTCTCCTGCGGAAACGTCGGCGCCACCGCGTGCAGCGGGTTCACCAGCAGGAAGCCCGCGCCGAGCGACTCCGACCACTCCCGCACCGCCCTCAGGTCGGCGAGGTCACCGATCCCCCAGCCGCCCTCGGACCGCAGCCCGTACAGCTGGACCGCCCACCCCCAGGTCCGGCCGTCCGGCGGCAGCCAGCACCGACCCGGCGAGACGATCAGCCGCCGTTCGGTGCCGTCGGCCGCGCGCAGGGTGTGGTAGCCGAGCGGGAAGTCGGCGGGCAGGACGTCGGTGACCACACGAACCGTCCCGTCCTCGCAGCACACCTCGGCCGGTCCGGTGCCCGCAGCGTCGATCGGGCTGCCCGGACGCACCACCAGCGGGGCTCGGCGGGCCAGGTCGGCCGGCGGCGATCCGATCGCCGCCCGGAACGCGGTCAGGGTCTCCTCCGGCACCCGGCGGACGACGCCTTGGGCATCGGTCCACGCGGTGAGCAGGCCCCACGCGTCGGGTTCCGGCTGCTGGTCGGCGGGTTCAGCGGGAGGTTCGGTGGGAGGTTCGGCGGTCACGGCCCCGATCCTGCCCGCACCCCCACCAGTGCCGTCACGGCAGGTCGAGCGCGCGGGCGATCGGCACCCCCGGGCGGTACGCCAGGTGCTGGTGGCCGGGTGCGTCGAGCACGGTCAGGTCGGCGCGGGCGCCGGGCGTCAGCACGCCGACGTCGGTGCGGTGCAGGGCCCGTGCCCCGCCGGCGGTGGCCGCCCACACCGCCTGCGCGGGAGTCAGACCCATCTCACGCACCGCGAGCGCGATCACGAACGGCATCGACGTGCTGTTGCAGGTGCCGGGGTTGCAGTCGGTGGCCAGCGCGACGGTCACGCCCGCGTCGAGCAGCCGCCGAGCGTCCGGGTAGGGCGAGCGGGTGCAGAACTCCACGCCGGGGAGCAGGGTGGCGACGGTGTCCCCGCCGGCCAGCGCGTCCAGGTCCGCGGCCGCCAGGTAGGTGCAGTGGTCCACGCTGGCCGCGCCCAGCTCGACGGCCAACCGCACGCCGGGTCCCGCCGCCAGCTGGTTGCCGTGCACCCGGAGGCCGAGCCCGGCGGCTCGGCCCGCCGTCAGCACGGCCCTCGACTCGTCGGCGTCGAACGCGTGCGGGCTGGCCGGCTCACAGAAGACGTCCACCCACCGGGCGTGCGGTGCGCACCGCCGCAGCATCTCGCCGGTGACCAGCTCGACGTAGGCCGCCCGGTCGACGCCGGGCGGCACCACGTGCGCGCCGAGGAAGGTGGTCTCGGGGGTCACCTCCGCGGCCAGCTCGAGCAGCCGCGCCTCCTGATCGACGTCGAGCCCGTAGCCGCTCTTGATCTCGACGGTGGTGGTGCCCTGGGCCCGCAGCTCGACCACCCGGTCGGCGAGCAGGGCACGCAGCAGGTCCGAGGAGGCGGCCCGGGTCGCGTCGACGGTGGTGGCGATCCCACCGCCGTCGTAACGCCGGCCCGCCATCCGGGCGGTGAACTCGTCCGACCGGTCGCCGGCGAACACCAGGTGCGCATGCGAGTCGACGAACCCCGGCAGCACCGCCCGGCCACCCAGGTCGTGGTGCACGTCGGCGGGAGGGGCCTCGGTGCCGGGACCGACCCAGCCGACGACCCCGTCGACGACGACGACCGCCGCGTCCGGGACCAGGCCCAGCGGACCGGGTCCCCGCTCCGGGTCGTTGGTCACCAGCTCGCCGATCCCGGTCAGCAGCGTCGACGTCATCGATCCTCCCAGAGTGGCTCGATCGCGCGGCGCAGCTCCGCGGCGACGTCACCGAGCCGGTGCCGGCCACCGGACACCACGACCCGCCCGTCCACCAGCACCGTGTCGACGTCCGCGGCGGAGGCGGCATACACGACCTGGCCGGGTTCGATGCCGGCGGTGCGGACGGTGTCCAGTCGGACGGCGACCAGATCGGCACGGGCACCGACCGCGATCCGACCGGCGTCGGCGACACCGAGCGACTGGTGCGCGGTCAGCGCCGCCATCAGGTCGGTCGAGTCGAACCGGCCGCGCCGCAGCGAGGCCAGCCGCTCGTGCTGCTCCAGGGCGCGGGCTTCCTCCAGCAGGTCGACCACCGCGTGCTGGTCGGTGCCCAGCGACAGCGGGGATCCCCGGTCCCGCAGCGCCCGCGCCGGCCCGATGCCGTCCGCCAGGTCGCGCTCGGTGGTGGGGCACAGGCAGCAGGTCGTCCCGCTGCCGCCCAGCAGACCGACGTCGGCCTCGGACAGGTGGGTGGCGTGCACCGCCGTCGTGCGCGGGCCGAGCGCGCCGGCGGCGGCGAGCACGGCGACCGGGGTGACGCCGTACGCCGCCAGCGAGGCAGCGTTCTCGGCCGGCTGCTCCGAGACGTGCACGTGCAGCGGTCCGCCCGCGGCTGCAGCCACCACGGTCGGCAACTGCTCGCGGGGCACGGCACGGACCGAGTGGACCGCGGCGCCCCGCGTCACTCCCGCCGGGGCGGACCAGGCGGCGGCCCGCGCTGCCCACCCGTCGGCGTCGTCGTCCCCGAACCGCCGCTGCACCCCGGATAGTGGTCGGGGCCCGTCCGCGTCCAGCCCACCCGCGAGGTAGCAGGTGTCCAGCAGGGTGAGTCGGAGGCCCGCGTCGGCGGCGGCCTGCGCGAGGGCATCGGCCATCACGTTGGGGTCGTCGTAGGACGTCCCGTCCGGAGCGTGATGCAGGTAGTGGAACTCCCCCACCGCGGTGGCCCCGGCCAGCGCCATCTCGGCATAGACCGCTCGCGCCAACGTGAGGTAGCCGTCCGGGTCGAGCCGTTCCGCCACGGCGTACATCGCCTGGCGCCAGGTCCAGAACGTTCCCTCGCCGGTGGAGGTCCGGCCGCGCAGGGCGCGATGGAAGGCGTGGCTGTGGGCGTTGGCGAAGCCGGGCACGGCCACACCGGGCAGCCGGCGTGCACCGGCGGACTGGCCGCCGGCTGTGACCACCGTGAACCGGCCGGCCCGCACCTCTATCCGCACGTCGCGCGCGGGCCCGGTGGGCAACAGCGCGTGCTCGGCGAACCACACCGTCGGTTCGTCGGCGGGGGACGGCATCCGGCTCAGCCTTCCCGCATCGGCACCCGCACCCCGCGCTCCGCCGCGACCTCGTCGGCTCGGGGGTAGCCGGCGTCGACGTGGCGGATGACGCCCATGCCTGGGTCGTTGGTCAGCACTCGGGCGATCTTCGCGCCCGCCAGCGCCGTGCCGTCCGCGACGGTCACCTGGCCGGCGTGCAGCGAGCGGCCGATGCCGACGCCGCCACCATGGTGGATCGACACCCAGCTCGCGCCGCTCGCGGTGGTGACCAGGGCGTTCAGCAGCGGCCAGTCCGCGATGGCGTCGGAGCCGTCGGCCATCGCCTCGGTCTCCCGGTACGGCGACGCGACGGACCCGCAGTCCAGGTGATCCCGGCCGATGACCACCGGAGCGGACAGCTCACCGGAGGCCACCATCTCGTTGAAGCGCACCCCGGCCCGGTCCCGCTCCCCGTAGCCGAGCCAGCAGATCCGGGCCGGCAGGCCCTGGAAGGCGACCCGCTCCTGGGCTGCGCGGATCCACCGGGCCAGGTGGTCGTCGTCGGGGAACAGCTCGAGGACCGCCTCGTCGGTGGCCCGGATGTCGGCCGGGTCTCCGGACAGCGCCGCCCAGCGGAACGGCCCCTTGCCCTCACAGAACAGCGGCCTGATGTAGGCGGGCACGAAGCCGGGAAAGGCGAACGCCCGGTCGTAGCCGCCCTGCCTGGCCTCGTCGCGGATCGAGTTGCCGTAGTCGAACACCTCGGCGCCGGCGTCCAGGAACCCCACCATCGCCTCGACGTGCCGGGCCATCGACTCGCGCGCCCGGTCGGTGAACTCCTCCGGCTTCCGGGTCGCGTAGTCCTGCCAGTCCTCGACCTCCACCCCGACCGGGAGGTACGCCAGCGGGTCGTGGGCGGAGGTCTGGTCGGTGACCACGTCCACCGGCAGGCCGCGCCGGAGCAGCTCGGGCAGGATGCTCGCGCAGTTGCCGACCAGGCCGACCGAGAGCGCGCGCCGGTCCGCTCGGGCGCGCTCGCAGCGGTCCACGGCGTCGTCCAGGTCGCCGGCGAGCTCGTCGAGGTAGCGGTGCTCGACGCGGCGGCGCAGCCGCGCGACGTCCACGTCGACGACCAGGCAGACCCCGCCGTTCAAGGTGACCGCGAGCGGCTGGGCGCCACCCATCCCGCCGCAGCCCCCGGTGACCGTCAGGGTCCCCGCGAGCGTCCCGCCGAAACGCTTCGCCGCCACCGCTGCGAACGTCTCGTACGTGCCCTGGAGGATGCCCTGGGTGCCGATGTAGATCCACGAGCCGGCGGTCATCTGGCCGTACATCGTGAGCCCCATCTGCTCCAGCCGGCGGAACTCCGGCCAGCTGGACCAGTCGCCGACCAGGTTCGCGTTCGCGATCAGCACCCGCGGCGCCCACTCGTGCGTGCGCAGCACGCCCACCGGACGGCCGGACTGCACGAGCAGGGTCTCGTCGTCGCCGAGCGTGGTCAGCGTCCGCACGATCGCGTCGTACGACGCCCAGTCCCTGGCCGCCCGGCCGGTGCCGCCATAGACGACCAGGTCGTCCGGTCGCTCGGCGACGTCCGGATCGAGGTTGTTCTGCAGCATCCGCAGCGGCGCCTCGGTCTGCCACGACCGGGCGGTCAGCTGCGTACCGCGGGCGGCGCGGACCGGTCGGGCGCCTTGCATGTCGGGCTCCTCGCGGGTGGACGGCGACCGGCGCGGCCGCCGGGGACGCGGGTCAGTCTGGCACCGTCGGCAGCGGGCCCGACGCGGCCGCTCACACCCGGCAGGCTGACGCGCTCCCGGCGGGGTAGCGTCCGGGGCGATGAAGATCACCGCCGTCCGGCTCGACCGGCTGCGCCTGGCGATGGATCCCCCGTTTCGAGCGGCGTGGGACCCGGTGCCGCGGCGCCAGGTGGACGCCACCGTCGTGCGGGTCGAGACCGACGAGGGTGTCGTCGGCGTGGGGTCCGGAGACACGATGGCCGGCTTCGAGCCGTTCGCCGACCTGTTCGTCGGCACCGACCCGCTGCAGATCGGCCGGCACGTCCGCACCATCGAGTCGATCAACTTCCACGCCGGCCGGTTCTGGCCGCTGGAGGTCGCGCTGTGGGACCTGCTCGGGCAGGTCGCCGGGCTGCCCGTGGCCACCCTGCTCGGCGGGGCCGTCACCCGGCTGCCCGCGTACATGTCGACCGGCGCGCTGATGACCCCCGCCGAGCGGGTCCAGTCCGCCCTGGCCGGGCGCGAGGCCGGCTTCCGGGCGATGAAGATCCGGATCGCCCGGGACGATCTCGAGCGGGGGGTGGCCACCGTCGCCGCGGTCCGGGAGGCGCTGGGCGACGCATTCACCGTGCTGGTGGACCTGAACCAGTCGTGGCGGATGGCCGGTGACGTCGACCCGGCGCTCGACGTGAAGGCGGTGCGGCGCACCGTCGACCGGCTGGCGGAGCTCGGTGTGCGCTGGGTGGAGGAGCCGCTGCCCTACGCCGACGTGTCGGGGCTGGCGCAGCTGCGCCGGTCGAGCGAGATCGCGATCGCGGGCGGCGAGATGGTGGCGACGTACGACGACGCACTGCGGCTGCTGGAGCACGACGCGTTCGACGTCTATCAGATGGACTGCGTGCTCTCGCTCGGCATGCACCGGGCGCGCACGTTCGCCGAGCTGGCCCAGCTGCGGCACCGGCAGTTCACGCCGCACACGTGGACCAACGGGATCGGCGTGCTGGCCAACCTGCACCTGTCCGCCGGGGTCGGCGGCGGACCGTGGTTCGAGTTCCCGTACGACCCGGACGGCTGGACGCTCGAGCGGCGCGACTTCATGCTCGCCGAGCCGGTGCGGGTCGACTCCGACGGGTACGTCACGGTGCCGGACCGGCCGGGGCTCGGAGTGCGGCTGGACGACGAGGCGATGGATCGGTGGCGACTGCGGTGACCGGGCTGCTGGAGCGTGCGCACGACGAGTGGATGGCGGCCGCCGGACGGCTGCGGCCGGAGGGGCGGATGTTCGTCGACGGCGCGCACGTCGAGGCGGCGTCCGGCGCGACCTTCGAGTCCCGCTCGCCCCGCGACGGCAGCGTGCTGGCCGCGGTCGGGCGCGGTGACGAGGCGGACGTGGACCGGGCGGTGCGAGCCGCGCGGGTGGCCTTCGAGGACGGGCGGTGGCGGGCGCTGGCCCCACGGGCGCGCAAGCAGGTGCTGAGCCGGTGGGCCGATCTGGTGGACGCGCACACCGAGGAGCTGGCGCTGCTCGAGACGCTCGACATGGGCAAGCCGATCACCGAGTCGGTGCGGGTGGACGTGGCCAGCGCGGCCGGCTGCATCCGGTGGTATGCCGAAGCGCTGGACAAGGTCTATGACGAGGTGGCGCCGACCGGGCCGGACGCGCTGGTCACCGTCACCCGGGAGCCGATCGGCGTCGTGGGGGCCGTCGTCCCGTGGAACTACCCGATGATCATCGCGAGCTGGAAGCTGGCGCCGGCCCTCGCCACCGGCAACAGCGTCGTGCTGAAGCCCGCGGAGCAGTCGCCGCTGTCGGCGCTGCTGCTCGCCCGGCTGGCGGCCGAGGCGGGGCTGCCGGACGGGGTGCTCAACGTGGTGCCGGGCTTCGGCCCGGAGGCTGGACAGGCTCTCGGGCGGCACCCGGACGTGGACGCGATCGCCTTCACCGGCTCGGCCGAGGTGGGCCGGCTGTTCCAGTGCTACGCCGGGGAGTCCAACGGCAAGCGGGTCCAGCTCGAAGCCGGCGGCAAGTCCCCGCAGCTGGTGCTCGCCGACGCCGGAGACCTCGAGCCGGCCGCGCAGGCGATCGCCTGGGGGATCTGCTACAACGCCGGCCAGACCTGCAATGCCGGCTCCCGGCTGGTCGTCGACCGGGCGGTCAAGGACGACCTGCTGGCGCGGGTGGTGGAGCTCACCCGGTCGTTCGTCGTGGGCGACCCCCTCGACCCGGCGACGACCATGGGCGCGATCGTCGACGACCACCAGCTGGACCGGGTGCTGGGCTACCTCCGCACCGGCCGGGACGAGGGAGCCGAGGTGACCGGCGGGCATCGGCTGCACGCCGACTCCGGCGGCTACTTCGTCGAGCCGGCCGTCCTCGATCGGGTGCGCAACGACAGCCGGGTGGCCCAGGAGGAGATCTTCGGGCCGGTGCTCTCGGTGATCGACTTCTCCGGCACCGACGAGGGCGTGCGGCTGGCGAACGCGACCTCGTACGGCCTGGCGGCTGCGGTCTGGACCCGGGACGTGACCCGGGCGCACCGAGTGGCCCGCGCGTTGCGGGCCGGCACGGTCTGGGTGAACACGTTCGACGCCACCGACGTCTTCGCGCCGTTCGGCGGGTTCAAGCAGTCCGGCTCCGGCCGGGACAAGTCCCTGCACGCGCTGCACGAGTACACGGGGTTGAAGACCACGTGGATCGACCTGTCGTGAACACCACCGCCGGCCTCGCCTCGGCGGCCTGGGACCTGCCGCCGACCGGGCGACTGCTCTTCGGCGTCGGCGTCGTCGCCCGGCTGCCGGACGCGGTCGCCGAGCAGGGGTCGACCCGCGCGTTCGTCGTCACCGACCCCGGGTTGCGGTCCGCCGGGATCGCCGACCGTGTCGTCGACCTGCTGATCGCGGCCGGGATCGAGACCACCGTGTACGACGCCGTCCCGCCGAACCCGGGCACCGACGCCGTCGATCGCGCGGTCGAGGCGGTGCGCGGCTTCGGCGGCGGAGTCGTGGTCGCCCTCGGTGGCGGATCGTCCCTGGACGCGGCGAAGGCGATCGCCCTGCTGGCGACCAACCGCGGCAGCTGTCTCGACTACGTCCGCGGCCGGCTCCCGACCCAGCCAGGTCTGCCCGTCGTGGCCGTGCCCACGACGGCCGGGACCGGCGCCGAGACCAACGGTTTCGGCGTCTTCGAGGATCCGGAGGAGCGGCGGAAGGTGTACCTCGGTGACCCGACGGTGCGTCCCCGCTGCTCGGTCCTGGACCCGACGCTCACCACCGGGCTGCCACCGCTGGCCACCGCGGCCACCGGCATGGACGCCTTGGTGCACGGCATCGAGTCGCTGGCCTCGCGGGGGAGCACACCGGTCTCCGCGGCCTACGCCACCGAGGCGATCCGGCTGGTCAGCGGCAGCCTGCCGATCGCGGTGGCGGACGGGACCGACCTCGAGGCGCGCGCCGCCTTGCTGATGGGCTCGCACCTCGCCGGTCTCGCACTGTCGATCAGCGGGCTCGGGTTGGTGCACGGCATCGCGCACGCCGTCACCGCGCACACCGGGGCCGTGCACGGGCTGGCGTTGTCCGCCGTGCTGGACGAGGTCATGGTCCGGTCGCTGGCGGTCGCGCAACCGGCGTACGTCCGGGTCGCGGAGGCGATGCGAGTGCCCGGCGGTCGACCCGGGGACGGCCCCGGCACCGCAGCAGCGGCTGCGGACGCGGGGGCGCGGTCCGCGGTCGTCGCGGTGCGCGGGCTGGCCGACAGCGTCCGCGCCCGGTTGCCGCTGCGGGAGCTCGGCCTCGCCGAGGAGCACGTCCCCGCGGTGGCGGCCGGTGCGCTGGTCGATCCCGTCAGCCGCAACCACCCTCGAGTCTTCGACGCCGACGAGGTGACCGAGGTCCTGCTCAGCACCCGGTGACCGGGCGCCGCGGCGCTGCCGCTCACGACGTCCGGACCAGTCCGCCGGTCCAGGTGCCGGCGATCATCGTGACCTGCACCCGGGGATAGGCAGAGCCGAGGATGCAGCCGTAGTGCAACACACAGTTCTGCACCTGGCGGACCTCGTCGACGTGGTACCACGTCCGGTTCGTCCCCGGGACGAAGGCCGAGTCGTCCTCGCGGTAGTGCCCGACGTTGATCGAGGTCGTGTCCAGGTCGTAGATGTCCCAGTCACGCAGCACGTCGAAGATCCGGGCGCGGCCCTCCGTCCACCAGCACCAGCGGACGGTGAACCGGGTCCGATACAGCGTGCTGCCGAAGACCAGCGACTCCTCCTCGAACCGCCACCACCGCGTCCGGCAGGCGAACGACCGACCGTCGGGGCCGGCCCGCCCGGCGTGGTGCCGAACGTGGCCGCCGGTCCGGACGTGTCGTCGCGGGTGCCGATAGCGCTGCGGCTGGGCGAGGTCGATCACCGGTCGCCGCTGCACCGCGCGGCGCTGACGCGTGGTGTAGGCGTAGTCGACCCGGTCGCTGGGGCGGACCGCCCGCCGATGGTGGGACTGCCGGGCCATCCGCTGCGCCTTGTGCAGCACGTGGCACACCCGCTCGCTGTGCCACCGACAAGACGTGGCCGCCAGGGCGGCGTCCGGTCCGGCGAGCAGCGGGAGCACGAGCAACAGCGGAAGCAGCCGCGCAAGCCGGCGCGGCACGGACGTTCGGAGGTAGGACATGGGACTCCTTCGCGGTCCTTTCCGACACGCTAGGAAGTTCCGTCGCCGGTCGGCGGCCGTGCCCGGCTCGGCTGTGGACGGCGCCGGCCGGCCCGGCGGACGAGCCGGAGCGGCAATCCGGCCCGCGCTGCAACCGTTCGCCGCCCTCGCACGTCCAAGCAGGCAGGGAGGCGCCATGACCGAGTTCCTGGATCAGCTCCGTGACCGCGTCGCCTCGACGACGCGACAGCTGCTCGCCGCTCGGGAGGCGGACGACCCCTACACCGCCGACATCATGGCGGCCTCCCTGGCGGACCTGCTCCGGTTGGCCGACGAGCACGGTCTGGTCGTCCCGCAGGCGGCTGACGAGTCGCTGGCCTGACCTCACCCCCCGCCCCGTTTCCCGGCCCCGATCGGCGCCGACAGGCACTCTGGTCGAGCGGCCGCGGGCGAGCAACCTATGATCGTGCACGCAAACGCGACGGCCACGAGCGTGGTCGCCGCTCGCCGTCGGCCGCACCTCGGCGCGACGGCGACCAGCAGGTCGTGCCCGTCCAGCAGCCGGCGGCCGGCCCGAGCTGGGCGGGTGGCCAGGAGTCGGTAGCCCCGTCCTCGCGATCCGCTCCGCCTCTGCGAAGGGAACGACATGGCAGGCAACGCGACGTACCGGTCATCGAACGCGGCCGTGTTGTCCGTGTGTGCGGTCGAGGCCCCCGTGGTGGTGACGTCGGACGAGCTCGACCAACGCCTCGCCGGCACCTACCAGCGGCTCGGCCTGCGCTCCGGGATGCTCGAGAAGCTGGCCGGCATCCGCGAGCGGCGCTGGTGGCCGCAGGACGTGACCTTCGCCGACGGTGCCGCCATGGCCGGCGAGAAGGCGCTCGCCGAGTCGGGGACCGATCGTGCGGACATCGGCCTGATGATCAACACCTCGGTCAGCCGCGCGCACCTGGAGCCCTCGACGGCGGTGTCGGTGCATCACGCGCTCGGTCTCTCGTCCGCGTGCCAGAACTTCGACCTGGCGAACGCCTGTCTGGGGTTCGTCAACGGCATGCAGCTGGCCGGCAGCCTGATCGACGCGGGACAGATCGACTATGCGCTCGTCGTCAACGGTGAGGACGCCCGGCCGGTGCAGGAGGCGACGATCGCGCGGCTCAGCCGGACGGACAGCTCCAGCGACGTGATGTCCGAGTTCGCGACGCTCACGCTCGGCTCGGGCGCCGCGGCGATGGTCCTCGGACGCGCGGACCGACACCCGGAGGGGCACCGGATGGTCGGCGGCGTCAGCCGCGCCGGCACCGAGCACCACCAGATGTGCGTCGGCGACATCGACATGATGCGCACCGACACCAAGGGCCTGCTCAACGCCGGCCTGGAGCTGTCCGCGGAGCTCTGGGAGGACGCGGCTCGCGAGTTCGACTGGGCCGACGGCATGGACCGCTACGTCATCCACCAGATCTCGCAGGTGCACACCAACGCGTTGTGCGTCCGGCTCGGCATCGACCCGACGCTGGTGCCCCGGACCTTCCCGACGTACGGCAACATCGGACCGGCGTCGGTCCCGTTCACCCTGGCCGCGCAGGCCGACGAGCTCGAGTCCGGCAACCGGGTGCTGCTGATGGGGATCGGGTCGGGTCTGAACGCATCGTGCACCGAGATCGTGTGGTGAGCTCCGGGGACCCTGCTGTACCCCCGGCCGGCCTGCCCGGACTCGACCCCTCCTGGTCTCGCACGGTCGACGTCACGGACGGCGCCGGTCGGCCGCACCGCTGGCACGTCCTCGACAACGGCGCCGCCCCGAGCGCCGGAACCCTGCTCTGCGTCCACGGCAACCCGACCTGGTCCTACCTCTGGCGGCGCGTGCTCGCGGCCGCTCCGGCGGGCTGGCGGGTGCTGGCGCCCGACCAGCTCGGGATGGGCTACTCCGAGCGGCTGGACGCCCCCCGCTCGCTGGCCGAGCGGGTGGCCGACCTGGGAGACCTGACGTCCGCGCTGGCCGTCACCGGCCCGGTCGTCGTCGTGGCCCACGACTGGGGCGGCCCGGTGTCGCTGGGCTGGGCCCTGGAGCACCGCGACCAGCTGCACGGCCTCGTGCTCACCAACACCGCCGTGCACCAGCCCGCCGGAGCCGCCGCGCCGACGCTGATCCGGCTGGCCCGGCAGCCAGGTCTGCGACAGCTCGCCTGCGTGCAGACCCCGACGTTCGTCCGGGCCGCCAGCGCGCTGTCCCGACCCGCGCTGGCACCCGAGGTCCGGGCCGCGCTGGCCGCGCCGTACTCGAGCCCGGGCCGCCGGCGCGCGGTCGGTGACTTCGTCCAGGACATCCCGCTGGCCCCGGGGCATCCGAGCGCGCCGACCCTGGACCGGATCGCGGCCGGGATCCGCGGACTGGACGTGCCCGCGTTGCTGCTCTGGGGACCACGCGACCCGGTCTTCGGCGACCAGCACCTGGCGGACCTGCTCGGGCGGTTGCCGCAGGCGAGCCTGCACCGGTACGAGGGCGCCTCGCACCTGGTGACCGAAGACGCCCCGCAGTACGCGGACGCGGTCGCGCAGTGGGTCGACGACGGGCTCGGCGCCGCGGTCGACGGACCGTCCGGGCCGGTCGCACCCGAGGTCGCCCGTCCCGGGGCACCCCTGTGGGCGGCGCTGCGGGCCCGCGCCCAGGACCCGTCGCCCGCGGTGCACGAGGCCGGCCGGCCGCCGGTGGGGTGGGACCTGCTGGCCCGCCGGGTGGAGCAGCTCGCCGCGGGACTGGTCGCGCACGGGGTCCGACCCGGCGACCGGGTGGCGCTGCTCGTCCCACCGTCCGCGGACCTGACCGCCGCGGCGTACGCCGTGTGGCGAGCGGGCGGGGTGATCGTGGTGGCGGACAAAGGGCTCGGCGGGGTCCGGATGGGCCGGGCGCTGCGCAGCGCGCGGGTCGACCATGTGATCGGGACGCCCGCCGGCCTCGCGCTGGCCCGGCTGGTGCGGCTGCCCGGGACCCGGATCGCCGCCGGCGCCTCGAGCCGAGCCGGCAGGCGCGCGCTGGGGGCCCGCCGGACCCTCGCTGACCTGGCCCGACTCGGCCGGACGTCCGCCGCTGCACCGGAGCCGTGCCCGGAGGCCGAGTGTGCGGTGGTCTTCACCTCGGGCGCGACCGGCCCGCCGAAGGGCGTCGTCTACCGGCACCGCCAGGTGCGGGCCCAGCTCGAGCTGCTCCGCAGCACGTATGCACTGACCGACGCCGACCGGTTCGTCGCCGCGTTCGCACCGTTTGCTCTGCTCGGACCTGCCCTCGGCATCGGCTCGGCGACTCCGGACGTCGACATCACCGCGCCGCAGACCCTGACCGCCGCGACCCTCGCGGAGGCGGTCGAGGCGGTCGGCGCGACGGTGGTCTTCGCCTCGCCAGCGGCACTGCGCGGCGTCCTGGCGTCGGAGGCGGGCCTCACGCCGGCACAGCGGGCGGCGCTCGGCGGGGTGCGCCTGCTGATCTCGGCGGGGGCGCCGGTCCCGGCCACCCTGCTGCGCGCCGTCCGGCAGGTGCTGCCGGCCGCAGCGGCGCACACGCCGTACGGGATGACCGAGGCGATGCCGGTCACCGACATCTCCCTGGAACAGATCGAGGCGGCCGGTCCAGGCAACGGGGTGTGCGTCGGCCGGCCACTGAACGGTGTCGACGTGGCGATCAGCCCGCTGACCGACCTGGGCCGTGCCGACGCGGCTCCGACCTCGGTCGGCGAGGTGACCGGCGAGGTGTGCATCCGCGGCGCGCACGTGAAGGACCGCTACGACGCCTTGTGGGCGACCGAGCGGCACAGCTCCCGGGACCGGGGGTGGCACCGCACCGGCGACGTCGGCCACCTCGATGACACGGGGCGGCTGTGGATCGAGGGCCGGCTCGGGCACCTGATCGTCACCGCCCGCGGCGTCGTGACACCGGTCGGACCGGAACAGCGGGTCCAGACGCTGCCGGACGTCCGCGCCGCAGCCGTGGTCGGCGTGGGCCCGGTCGGGAACCAGCAGGTCGTGGTGGTGGTCGTGCCCGAGGGCCGCGCGCCCTCGCACCGGGCGCCGACCGCGGACCTCGCCCTGACCGACACGGTCCGGGCGGTCGCGGGGGTGGAGGTCGCCGCGGTCCTGGTGGCCGCCGACCTGCCGGTCGACATCCGGCACGCCTCCAAGGTGGACCGCACCCGGCTGGCCGGCTGGGCCGCGAGCGTGCTCGACGGCGGCCGGGGGCGCCGTCCTCCCCGATGAGGGTGCTCGTCACCGGGGCGAGCGGGATGCTCGGGCGGGCAACCGCCCGCGCCCTGATCGCCCGCGGCGACGAGGTGACCGTGCTGCAGCGCCGGCCCGCCGGGCTGCCGTGCCCGGAGGTGCACGCCGACGTCGCCGATGCGAGAGCCGTGCAGCGGGCAGCGCGCGGACAGGACGCGGTCGTCCACCTGGCGGCGAAGGTCGACGTCACCGGGCCGTGGCCGGAGTATCGGCGGGCGAACGTGCAGGGCACCCGCAGCATCGTTGCCGCCTGTCGGTCCGAGGGTGTCGGCAGGTTGGTACACGTGTCCACACCAGCGGTCGCGCACAGCGGCTCGGCCATCGTCGGTGACACCGCGGCGCCGGCCGACCCCACCCACGCGCGCGGGCACTACGCCCGGTCGAAGGCGGTCGCCGAGCAGGAGGCGCTGGCGGCCGATGCCCCCGCACTCGCGGTCCTCGCGGTGCGGCCGCACCTGGTGTGGGGGCCCGGCGACACCCAGCTCGTGGACCGGATCGTGGCCCGGGCCCGGACCGGCCGGCTGCCGCTGATCGGCTCCGGCGCCGCCCTGATCGACACGACGTACGTCGACAACGCCGTGGCCGCGCTGGTGGCGGCCCTGGACCGCTGCGGACCGGTGCACGGCCGGGCCTTCGTCGTCTCGAACGGGGAGCCGCGGACGGTCGCCGAGGTGCTGGACCGGATCTGCGCGGCCGCCGGCGTCGCGGGACCGCGGCACCGGCTGCCGGTCCCGGCGGCCACGTGGGCAGGTGCCGCTGTCGACGGGCTCTGGGCGGCCCTCGGTCGTCGCGACACCCCGCCGCTGACCCGGTTCCTCGCCGAGCAGCTGTCCACCGCGCACTGGTTCGACCAGCGCGAGGTCCGCCGGGCGCTGGGCTGGGAGCCCCGCGTCAGCCTGGACGAGGGGTTCGCCCGGCTCGCCCGCTGGTACGCCGCGGGGCCACCCTCTCCGCCCGCACCCCCGACACCCCCGACACCCCCCTCCCCACGATCCGCGACTTCTGCAGCACGGCGGAGCTGACGGACGGTCAGCGGACACCGGGGGCGACGGGAGCCGGCGGGGGGACTCGAACCCCCAACCCCTTGTTTACAAGACAAGTGCGCTGCCAGTTGCGCCACGCCGGCGGGAGCTCCCCATCGTAGGCGCACCCGGCGGCGCACCTCGGGGCGTGGCCGGTCGCCACCGGCGCGCGGCATACTGCGCGGATGGGTGCCGACGAGATCCGCGGCTCGGCCGGCTGGTGGGACGAGCGCTACCACGAGTCGGCGATGCTCTGGACGCACGAGCCGAACCGGTTCGTGGTGGAGGAGGCCGCCGACCTCGCGCCCGGCCGGGCGCTGGACCTGGCCTGCGGAGAGGGCCGCAACGCGCTGTGGCTGGCCACCCGCGGCTGGCAGGTGACCGCGGTCGACTTCAGCGGCGTCGCGCTGGAGCGGGGCCGCCGGCTGGCTGCCGAGGCGAAGCTGCAGGTCGAATGGGTCGAGGCAGACGTGCTGTCCTGGCAGCCGGCGGAGGGCGGGTACGACCTGGTCCTGCTCGGCTACCTGCAGCTGCCGGCGGGCGAGCGGCAGACCGCGCTGTCCCTGGCCGCCTCGGCCGTCGCGTCACGAGGTTCGCTGCTGGTTGTCGCCCACGACCTCCGCAACCTCGCGGAGGGGACCGGTGGCCCGCAGGACCCCGCCCTGCTGTGGACGCCGGACGAGGTCGAGCGGCCCGGCTTCGCCGCCGCGCGGGCGGAGACCGCCGAGCGCCCGGTCGACGACGAGATCGCCCTGGACACCGTGGTCCGGCTGGTCCGCACCGGCTGAGACGTCGCCGTCGCCGCAGGTCGTGGCGGGGCAGACTGACGCCGTGGCACTTCGCATCCTGGCCGCCCGGCCGACCAAGGAGCTGCTCGCCCTGCCCTGGCAGCACCCGCTGGAGGAGTGGGACGAGTCGGTGCAGGTGCTGCTGGCGCGCGGTCTGTCCCGTCACGTCGTGCGGTTCGTCCGCGCCGACGCCCAGGTGTACGCGGTCAAGGAGACCCGCGAGGAGTGGGCCTGGCGGGAGTACCACCTGCTCCGCAACCTGCGCCGGCTCGGACTGCCCACGGTGGAGCCCACCGGGGTGGTCACCGGCCGGCAGACTCCCGACGGCACACCGCTCGAGCCCGCGCTGCTGACCCGGCACCTCACCCACTCGCTGCCGTACCGCGCCCTGTTCAGCCGCCGGCTGCAGCCGGACACCACCCGCCGCGTCGTCGACGCGATGGTGGTGCTGCTGGTCCGGCTGCACGTCGAAGGCTTCTGGTGGGGAGACTGCTCGCTGTCGAACACGCTGTTCCGCCGCAGCGCGGGCGAGTTCGCCGCCTACCTCGTGGACGCGGAGACCGGCGAGCTGCACCCGGAGCTCACCGACGGTCAGCGGGCGCACGACCTCGAGCTGGTCGCCACCAACGTCTTCGGCGAGCTGTGCGACCTGCAGGCCGGCGGGCTGCTCGACGAGGACTGGGACCCGATGGTCATGGTCGATCGGGTGCAGGAGCGGTACGCCGCGCTGTGGCAGGCGCTGACCGGGGTCGAGGAGTTCGACACCGCGGAGACCTGGCGGATCGAGCAGCGGGTGGAGCAGCTGAACGCGCTCGGGTTCGACGTGGACGAGCTGGACATCGTCACCGACTTCGACGGCGCCACCGTCCGGATCCAGCCGCACGTAGTCGAGGCCGGCCACCACACCCGGCGACTGCAGGGCCTGACCGGCCTCGACGTCGAGGAGCACCAGGCGCGCCGGCTGCTCAACGACCTCGCCGCCTTCACGGCCGCCGCCGACCTGCAGGGCGAGGACCCGGCGATCGTCGCGCACCGGTGGCTGACCGAGGTCTACGAGCCGCTGCGCGCCCTCGTGCCACCCGAGCTGCGGGACCGGCTGGAGATGGCGGAGCTCTTCCACGAGGTGCTCGAGCACCGGTGGTACCTGTCCGAGCGCGCCGGCCGGGAGTACGAGCTCTTCGAGGCGGCTCGGGACTACGTCGGCACGGTGCTCCCGACGCTGCCGGACGTGGCCACCACCCTCACGCCGGCCGACAGGGCCGACACCGAGCTGTCGGACTCCATGCGGGCCGCGGAGCCCGCGGACGAGGCTGCGCCGGCCGGCGAGCCCGGGCCGGGCTCGCCGGGGGCCTGACGGGAGACTGCGCCGGGAGTCAGCCGCCGGCCGCGCGGACCACGTCCCGCCCGATCACCATCCGCTGCACCTGGTTGGTGCCCTCGAAGATCTGGGTCACCTTCGCCTCGCGCATGTACCGCTCGACCGGGTAGTCCCTGGTGTAGCCGTAGCCGCCGAGCACCTGCACGGCGTCGGTGGTCACCCGCATGGCGGCGTCGGTGGCGGTCAGCTTGGCCACCGAGGCCTGCCGGCTGTACGCCCTGCCGGCGTCCCGGAGCCGGGCCGCGTGCAGGTAGGTGGCGCGCGCCTGGTCGACGGCGGCCGCCATGTCGGCCAGCAGGAACTGCATGCCCTGGAAGTCCGTCACCGGCCGACCGAACTGCTCCCGACCCACCGCGTACGCGCTGGCAGTGTCCAGCGCGGCCTGGGCCAGGCCGGTGGCGCAGGCGGCGATCCCCAGCCGCCCGCCGTCGAGCGCGGCGAGCGCGACGCGCATCCCCTGGCCCTCGTCACCGATCCGGTGCGTCGCCGGCACCCGGACGCCGTCCAGCAGCACCTGGGTGGTGGTGGAGCCGGTCAGACCCATCTTCTTCTCCGGGGCGCCGAAGCCGAGTCCGTCCAGTCCGGCCGGCACGTGGAACGTCGTGATCCCCTTCGTCCGGTCGTCGGACGTGCGGGCGAACACCAGGTAGAAGTCGGCCTCACCGCCGTGGGTGATCCACGCCTTGGTGCCGGTCAGGACGTAGTCGTCACCGTCTCGCACGGCCTTGGTCCGCATCGCGGCCACGTCCGACCCGGCCTGCGGCTCGCTCAGGCAGTACGCCCCGAGCTGCTCGCCGCCGAGCATGTCCGGCAGCAGCGCCTTGCGCTGCTCGTCGGTGCCGAAGCCGCTGACCGCCCAGCAGGCCAGCGAGTGCACCGAGACGCCCACCCCGACCGTCATCCAGGCGGTCGCGATCTCCTCCAGCGCCTGCAGGTACACCTCGTACGGCTGCGCGCCGCCGCCGTACTCCTCGGCATACGGGAGCGAGAGCAGTCCGGCCTGGCCGAGCAGGGTGAAGGCGTCGCGGGGGAACCGCTCGGCCGCCTCGTCGTCGGCGGCGCGGGGGGCCAGCCGCTCCTGCGCGATCTCGCGCACCAGCGTGAGCAGGTCGCGGCTCTCCTCGGTCGGAAGCAGACGGTCGACAGCCATTCCGTCAGGGTAGGCGCGTCCCGACCGATGATGCATTCCGGTCGCCCCGGCGACGGCAATGCCTCATCGCTTGTCCGGGGCGACCGGCGGGTCAGTCGCTCCAGGGTGTCCGCGGCCGGTCCTGCCGGACGCCGTCCAGCGTGAGGTCGAGGTTCTCGGTGAAGAAGGCGACCATGCCCTGCACCGGCACCGCGTCGGTCCGCGGCTCGAGGTAGGTCCAGGCCACGTCGAGCGGGCGGCCACCCCGCGGCACCGACCACCAGGTCGCCCGCCCCTTGTACGCACACCAGGTGGCCGACTCGCTCGGCGTCAGCGCCGACAGGTCGACGTCAGAGGTGGGGAGGTACCACCGGATCGGCAGGCCGGTCTCGACCAGCATGCTCGGCCGTCGGCTCTCGGCCAGCAGCCGACCGGCATCCTCCACCCGGACGTGCCGGGTGCTCCGCACCACGTCGATCCGCTTGAACGGATCCCGCGGGTGCGCGACGACCTCGTCCTCCTCCTCCAGCCAGCTGTCCAACGCCGCGAAGTCGAGCACCACGTAGCCGTCCAGATCCGGGTCGTCCAGCCGGTACGCCGCGCCGTGCTGCACACCGGACGGCCCGCTCAGCATCAGCTCCTCGCCCGGTGTCGTGTGCAGCCGGAAGCGCCCGGGCGGCAGCACCGGCCCGCCGTCGGGGTGGTCCCAGGTGATGTCCGGGGCGTCCCCCGGCTCGGGCTCGGTCTCGGGCACCAGCAGGCCCGGGGCCACGTCGTGCTCCGGCACGGCGTACTGCGGCACCACCCGCCGGGGCTCCCAGAGCAGCAGCGCACCCTCGGTGTCCAGCACGGGTTGACCGGCTCGCAGCCCGCGTAGCCGCCGGCCGAGTGGCTCGTAGCAGAGCTCACGGGTCCGGGACAGGAACACCGACATCGCGCGGGTCGCCATTGGCCGACGATCCGCCCCCACCCGGCCGGGGGTCAAGCCGGTCCGGTCGCGGCGGGGTGCACCGGGACCGGTACGGGCGGGCCGATGGAGCCGCCACGATCCGGGCCCCACACGTTGTCGAAGGCGAGCAGGTGCGGTCCGTCGTCGGTCTCGACCAGCCGGCCGGCGTACAACGAGCCGTCGGTCAGCGGCACCGCCGCCGACGCGTCGTACGGTCCGGCCGGGTCGACGGCACGGACCACCCAGTGACCGGTCCAGCCGTGCCGCGCCCGCTGCCACCCGGCCAGCTGCGCCGGCAGGCAGGAGAACACCAGCCAGCAGGTTCCGGCGACCGTGGCCACCTGCGGCACCTCCAGCTGGCCGAACCCGGAGCCGGGCTCGGTGCGGGGCGGGCCCACCTCCCACCGGTCGAGGTCGGCCGACCAGGCGTGGCCGAGCACCCCCAGGTCGTCGGCCTCCAGGTCGGGGTGCCGGTCCGGTCGCGCCCGCGCGGTGACCAGCATGTGCCAGCCGGCGCCGCCGG
Source organism: uncultured Actinomycetota bacterium (assembly GCA_963695375.1). Classification (GTDB taxonomy): domain Bacteria; phylum Actinomycetota; class Actinomycetes; order Propionibacteriales; family Nocardioidaceae; genus JACCVL01. The sequence goes on from OY968767.1 coordinate 621,233, forward strand.
GGTCGGCGAAGACCCACGGGTCGCGCCAGTGCTCGTCCGGCCAGGCCTGGCTGTCGCCGAGCCTGGCGTACCACCGTGGGTCGGCGTCGACCGGACCCATCGCCGGGTCCTTGCGCCAGGTCAACAGGTCGTCACTGACCGCACGCAGCACCCGCTGCACCTCACCGCCGCTGACCGGGTCCGCCGGGTCCCTGGACATGCCGGTGTAGTAGGTGTGCCAGCGGCCGTCCGGGGCGCGCAGCGTGCACCCGGTCCAGGTGGCCACCGCGTCCGCGGTGCCGGGCCCGCCCGGGCCGACCACGTCCGGCAGCCGGGTCCACGCGGTCAGGTCCACGCTCGCCGCGTGGCCGATCCTCGCGTTCGCGTGCCGCAGCTCGGGGTCGGCGAGAGTCCGGGGGGCGTGCAGGAAGAACAGGTGCCACGGGTGCTGCTCGTCAGCCGGTTCGTACAGCGGCCAGCTGTCCCAGACCCAGGCGTCGTCCAGCCGCAGCACGGCGGTCAGCGCCGGCGGCGGGCGATCTCGTAGAGCGCCACGCCGGCGGCGACGCCGGCGTTCAGCGACTCCACCGCGGACGCCATCGGGATGGACACCGTCACGTCGCACGCCTCGCGCACCAGCCGGTGCATGCCATCCCCCTCGCCGCCGACGACCAGCACCAGGGGTCCGTCGGCCACCGCCAGCTCGTCGATCGCGAGCTCGCCGTCGGCGGCCAGGCCCGCCACCATCAGGCCGGCCTGCTGGTACGCCGCGAGCTGGCGGACCAGGTTGGTGGCCCGAGCCACCGGCACCCTGGCGGCCGCGCCGGCGGAGGTCTTCCAGGCGCCGGCGGTCATGCCGGCCGACCGCCGCTCGGGGACCACGACCCCGTGCGCGCCGAAGCCGGCGGCCGAGCGGACGACCGCTCCGAGGTTGCGCGGGTCGGTGACGCCGTCCAGCGCGACCACGAGCGGCTGCTCCCCCGCGTCGTGGGCCGCCGCGATCAGGTCGTCGGGATGGGCGTAGGCGTACGCGGGGACCCGCGCCGCGGTGCCCTGGTGCACGGCCCCGCCGGTCATCCGGTCCAGCTCGCCTTTGGACACCTCGAGGATGCCGGTGCCGTGCTCGGCAGCGTGCTTGAACACCTCGCGGATCCGGTCGTCCCGCTCGGCACCCTCGGCGACGTACAGCGTCTGCACCGGCACGCCGGCACGCAGGGCCTCGACGACGGCGTTCCGGCCGGCGACCCACTCGCTGTCGCCACCGCGTCCGGATCGGCTGCCGCCGGCCGCGCCACGCGAGCGACCGGCGGAGGTGCGCCCGGTGGCCTTGGCCGCCTTCGCGGCCCGGTAGGCCTTGTGGTTCGGCCGATCGGCGGCCTTGGGGGTCGGTCCCTTGCCCTCGAGCCCACGGCGGACCCGGCCGCCCGACCCGGCGGGCGGGTTGCCCTTGCCGGTGCGCTTCACCGCGCCCCGGCGCTTGCTGTTTCCCGGCACGTCAGCCGCGCCCGTCGACGAGCGACCAGCGCGGGCCGGCCGGGGTGTCCTCGATCTCGACGCCGGCCGCCTTGAGCCGGTCCCGGGCGGCGTCGGCCGCCGCCCAGTCCTTGCGCGCCCGGGCCTCGGCGCGCTCGGCGAGCACCGCTTCCACCAGCGACGCCAGTGCCGATCGACCGGTGTCGGTCTCGCCGAGCGCTGCGCCGGAGCCCGCCGCGCTCCATGTCGGGTCCAGCGGATCCAGGCCGAGCAGCCCGAGCATCCGGCGCACCGACGACAGCGTCCCGCGCAGCGCTGTCATCGTCACGGCGGGCCCGCCGGTCTCCCCCGCGGCCGGGCCGCCGGCCAGGTCGGCGAGCAGCCGGTTGCCCTCCCGGGCGACCTCGTGCACCGCGGCGAGCGCGGCCGGCGTGCTGAGGTCGTCGTCCATCGCGGTCACGAAGTCGGCGCACGGCGTCCCGGCGACTGCCTCCGGATCGCTCCCGCCCGACTGCACCAGCTCGGTGGCCCTGGTCACGAATCCTTCGAGCCGGCGATAGGCCGCCGCCGACTCGGCCAGCGCCTCGTCGGAGAACTCCACCGCGGAGCGGTAGTGCGGGGCGACCAGGTAGTACCGCAGCTCGACCGGGCGGAACCGCTGCACGACCTCCGCGACCAGCGCCGAGTTGCCGAGCGACTTGCTCATCTTCTCGCCGGCCGTGGTGACCAGCCCGTTGTGCATCCAGGCGCGGGCGAACCGCTGACCGGCCGCGCTGGACTGGGCCAGCTCGTTCTCGTGGTGCGGGAAGCGCAGGTCGAGTCCCCCGCCGTGGATGTCGAACTCCTCGCCCAGGTACTTCGCCGCCATCGCCGAGCACTCCAGGTGCCAGCCGGGGCGGCCCCTGCCCCAGGGCGACGGCCACGAGGCGGTCCGGGGCTCGCCGGGCTTGGTCCCCTTCCACAGCGCGAAGTCCCGCGGGTCGCGCTTGCCGCGCGGGTCGGCGTCCGGAGCGGCTTCCATGTCGTCGATCCGCTGCCGGGACAGCTCGCCGTAGCTCGGCCAGCTGCGGACGTCGAAGTAGACGTCGCCGGAGCCGTCCGCCGCCGCGTAGGCGTGCTCCTTGTCGACGAGCGTCGCGATCAGCTCGAGCATCTCCGGGATGTGCCCGGTGGCCCGCGGTTCGTAGGTCGGTGGCAGGCAGCCGAGCACGGCGTACGCGTCGTGCAGGGCGCGCTCGTTGGCGTAGGCGTGCGCCCACCACTCGCGGCCCTGCTCGGCCGACTTCGCGAGGATCTTGTCGTCGATGTCGGTCAGGTTGGCGACCAGCGTCACCTCGAGGCCGGCGTGCTCGAGCCACCGCCGGAGCACGTCGAACACGACCTCCTTGCGGATGTGCCCGACGTGTGGCGGCCCCTGGACGGTGAGCCCGCAGTGGTAGATGCCGACCCGCCCGGGGCGTACCGGAGCCAGCTCCCGGACCTCACGGGTGGCGGTGTCGTACAAGCGGAGCGGCACCGCCCAAGCCTAACCGGGCGCCGCCCCCGGCCCGACCGGACCGGCGATGACGCATTTCCGTCGCTCGAGCGACGGAAATGCATCATCACTTCATCCCCAGACCCGGGCGGGCATCATCGGCCGTCCACAGCAACGCACCCGCCGATCCGCGTCCCGCCGGCGTGCGGACCACCTTCCGGGCATGGTCCCCGCCCAGCTGCTGGCCTCCCACGTCGTCGCCTCCCAGTCCGGGGTGCTGAGCACCGGACAGGCCGCTCAGCTGTTCGGCGTCGCGCGCGTTCGAGCCCAGGTACGAGCCCAGCGCTGGCAGCGGCCACACCACGGAGTGGTCGTGCTGCACAACGGTCCGCTGACCGCGACGCAGCGCCGATGGCTGTCCCTGCTGGCGGGCCAGCGGGGTGCGTCGCTCGCCGGTGTCACCGCGCTCGAGGCCGAGGGCCTGACCGGGTTCGCCGCCGACGAGCTTCGCGTCGTGCTTCCCGAAGGCGCCCGCCGGCCACGGGTGCCCGGCGTGGCCTACCACTGGTCCACGCAGCTCACTGACACCGACGTGCACCCCCTGCGGCTGCCACCACGGACCCGGCCGGCCAGGAGCGCCATCGACGAGGCCAGCTGGTCGCGGCACGAGCGACGGGCCCGGGTCGTCGTGCTCGCCACCGCTCAGCAGGGTTTGGCCTCGGCCGGCGAGCTGTCCGCCGCGCTGGCCCGGCGGGGGACGCCCCGGCACCGCGCCTTGATCCTCGAGTCGATCCACGACGCGGCCGGCGGGATCCAGTCGCTGCCCGAGCGCGACGTCGAGCTGATCCGCAGACGGTGTCGGCTGCCGGAGCCGACCCGGCAGTCCGTGCTGCGCCGTCGGGACGGTCGCTACTACCTCGACCTGGACTGGCACCGCTATCACGCCCGGTGTGAGGTGCACGGCATCCCGCACTCGTACGTCGCTCAGTGGGATGCCGACGTCGACCGCACCAACGAGATCGCATTGACCGGACCGCGGTTGCTGGTCTTCACCTCGTGGGCGGTGCGCCGTCGGCCGGACCGGGTGGGCGACCAGCTGACCCGACTGCTGCGCCGGGGTGGGTGGGCGGGGCGCTGATCCGGACGAGCGATGAGGCATTGCGGTCGCCCGAGCGACAGAAATGCCTCATCGCCGACAACGCGGGCCGGGGCGGGCCGGCGCGGGCGGACCACCCGGTCGGCCGTACGGGGGATGGCCGAACCCCGCGCACCCGCCTACGCTCTCGCCCCATGCGTCACATCCGTCTCAGCACCCTCGGGGTGGCGGCGCTCGCCACTGCCTGCGTGACCGGCCTCGGGCCCGGCCTCCCGGCCGGAGCGGCCCCGCCGAGCGGCTCGTCACCAGCCGTCCACTCCACGCAGCCGTCGACCGGCCCGGCCGCCCAGCGCCAGCCGCTGCGGACCGACCTGCGGCGGTGGACCTCCGATCGGCAGCTGCGGCGCGGCGACCGCGCCGGCGTGATCGTCAGGCGCGGGTCCCTGCGGATCGGTGACCCGATCGGGGTCCGCACCTGGACCGACCCCTACGGCGACGGCCGGCCACACCGCTACGCGTACGGCCGCTGGGTCTCGCCGTGGGCGCGGGCCGACAGCCCGTTCCGAGAGCTCGTCCCCAGCTGGAGCGCCACCACCCCGCGCGGCACCTGGCTGCAGGCGGAGGTCCGCGTGCGGACGACCTCCGGCCGGCGCGGGAGCTGGGACGGGCTCGGCCGCTGGGCGAGCGGCACCCTGCGTGGCTTCCACCGGACCAGCCAGGGCACCCAGGACGACGACGTCGCCAGCGTCGCCACCGACACCGTGCGTGCGCACGCCAACGCCCGGGGTTGGCAGCTGCGCCTGGTGCTGCACCGCCGGGTCGGCTCCGGCCGTACGCCGGTGGTCGACGCGACCGGGGCGACGACCTCTACGCCCGCTCCGACCGACCCGCGGACCAGTCGACCGGGCCGGGCCCGCGGCACGGTGATCGGGGTGCCTCGCTACAGCCAGATGATCCACCAGGGTCACTACCCGCAGTGGGACAACGGTGGCGAGGCCTGGTGCTCGCCCACGTCGGTGGCGATGGTGCTCGCGTCATGGGGGTCCGGCCCGACCCGCCGCCAGTACGGCTGGGTGCCCAACGGGCACCGGGATCCGTGGGTCGACCACGCCGCCCGCATGACCTACGACCACCGCTACCGGGGGACCGGCAACTGGTCGTTCTCCGCCGCGTACGCCGGCACGTTCGGGCTCGACGCGTTCGTCACCAGGCTCGGCTCGCTGCGGGCCGCGGAACGCTACATCGCGGCCGGTATCCCGCTGGTGCTCTCGATCGCCTTCGGTCCCGGCGAGCTGGACGGTTCGCCGCTGACCTCCACCGGTGGGCACCTGGTCGTGCTGCGCGGCTTCACCGAGCAGGGCCGGCCGATCGTCAACGACCCGGCCGCCGCCCGCGACCGCGGCGTCCGCCGGGTGTACGCCCGCGGCCAGCTGGAGGATGCTTGGCTGACGGCGAGCGCGGGGACCGCCTACGTGGTGCGGCCGGGCTCGCATCCCCTCCCCCGACACTGACACCGGCCTCGCCGGAAGGGGCGTCATGCAACGACACCGGGTTGGCCGCGGCGGACCGTTGTCGGCGGTGGCTCGGTGACGGGGCTGCGGGTCGGCACCGGCATCGATGTGCACCGGCTGAGCCTCGACCGGCCGATGTGGCTCGCCGGCCTGCACTGGCCGGACGAGCCGGCCGGGCTGGAGGGCCATTCCGACGCGGACGTGGTGGCACATGCCGTCTGTGACGCGCTGCTGTCCGCTGCCGGGCTCGGCGACCTCGGCAGCCAGTACGGCACCGACGACGCGCAGTGGGCCGACGCCTCCGGAGTGGCGCTGCTCACCGAGACCGCCGCCCGGGTGGTGGCGGCGGGCTGGCGGCCGAGCAACGTCGCGGTGCAGCTGGTCGGCAACCGGCCCCGGCTGGGGACCCGACGAGCCGAAGCCGAGCGAACGCTGTCCCACGCAGTGGGCGCGGCGGTCTCCGTATCGGCGACCACGGCCGACGGGCTCGGCCTCACCGGTCGCGGCGAGGGGGTCGCGGCGATCGCCACGGCGCTGGTCGAGCGCGTCGGCTGACGCCGCCGGTCGGTTGGCCGCACGGGAGCTGGCACCGGCCAGCCGATGATGCATTCCGGTCGCGCGAGCGACAGGAATGCATCATCCCCGGGTCAGGGTCAGGGTCAGGGGCCGAGTCAGGCGCCCGGGTCAGGCGACCGGGCCCAGCGCGGCGACTGCCGTCAGGAGGCGAGCACCTCGTCGAGCAGGGTCTCGGCCTTGTCCTCGTTGGTGTGCTCGGCGAGCGCGAGCTCGGAGACGAGGATCTGGCGGGCCTTGGCGAGCATCCGCTTCTCCCCGGCGGACAGGCCGCGGTCCTTCTCCCGGCGCCACAGGTCGCGCACGACCTCGGCGACCTTCATCACGTCACCGGAGTGCAGCTTCTCGAGGTTGGCCTTGTAGCGCCGCGACCAGTTGGTCGGCTCCTCGGTGTGCGGCAGGCGGAGCACGTCGAAGACACGCTCCAGCCCCTCCTTGTCCACCACGTCCCGAACGCCGACGAGATCAAGGTTGCAGGCCGGCACACGCACCACCAGGTCGCTCTGCGCCACGATCCGCAGCACGAGGTAGGTCTTGTCCTCGCCCTTGATCTGCCGGGTCTCGATGTCCTCGATGACGGCCGCCCCGTGATTGGGGTAGACAACCGTTTCGCCGACAGTGAAAGCCATGTAGGGACCCCTTCGTCAGTGACCAGTCTAACACGAGGTCGCCGACCCGCTAGGAGCGTCTGTGCAGGTCAGGGCCGGGATTGCGGGTTGACATCACGGCTGTTTCATGGGAGGTCCGGCTCCGCCGTCCACCGCGTCGCCGCGCTGGATAGGCTGTGCCCGCCGTCGGCGGCGCCAGCACGCCGTCCCCCCGGCCTCCGTTGCGAGCGTCGCCCGAGGAGAGGACCCACGGTCGTGTCCCTGCCGCCCAGCCGGACCCGTCGCCGGACGGCGCGCATCGCCCGAGCAGGCACGGTGGTCCTGGCCACCGTCGCGCTGACGAGTGGGCTCAGCGCGTGTGCCACGGGCTTCGACGCGCAGACCGTGCAGGTCTACAACGCTCCGTCGGGCACCAACCTGTACGGAGGCGGGGTCAACGCCATGGGCAGCCTGCTCGTCACGGCGGATGGCGGGGGCGCCACCCTGGTCACCGGGCTGGTCGGACCGTTCGAGTCCGACGACGCTCTGACGGCGGCTCAGGTCACCGACTCCGAGGGCAACACGGTGCCGGCCACGATCTCCGGTGGCTCGCTGGACATCCCTGCCGACACGCTGGTGCAGACCGCGGACGACGCCGCGGTGACCTTCAGCACCGACAGCCTCGAGCCCGGTCGGCTGGTCACCGTCACGCTGGCCTTCGAACGCAGTGCCACCGTGAGCGGTCAGGTCCCGGTCGTCGCCGCCGAGGGACCGTATGCGGACGTGCCGCCCCCGGCGTCCGAGCTACCGGGCCGGACGACGCCGGAGGGCGCCCCCGAGCCGACCGACACCAGCGGCTGACAGCGGCCGCCGACCACCCGAGGCACTCAGCCCTCGTACTTGTAACCCAGCCCGCGCACGGTGACGAGGTAGCGCGGCGTCGACGGGTCCGGCTCGATCTTGGCGCGCAGTCGCTTGACGTGGACGTCCAGCGTCTTGGTGTCGCCGACGTAGTCCGAGCCCCACACCCGGTCGATCAGCTGGCCACGGGTCAGCACCCGACCGCTGTTGCGCAAGAACAGCTCGAGCAGCTCGAACTCCTTGAGCGGCAGCCGGATGTCGGTCCCGCCGACGGTCACCACGTGCCGCTCGACGTCCATCCGGACCGGCCCCTGCTCCAGCGTCGCCGGCGCCGACAGGTCGGCACCGTCGGCGCCGCGACGCAGCACGGCCCGGATCCGGGCCACCAGCTCGCGCGGGCTGTACGGCTTGGTCACGTAGTCGTCGGCACCCAGCTCCAGCCCGACGACCTTGTCCACCTCGTCGTCCTTGGCCGTCACCATGATCACCGGGACCGCCGATCGCTGTCGCAGCTGGCGGCAGACCTCGGTGCCCGGCAGGCCGGGGAGCATCAGGTCGAGCAGGACGATGTCGGCACCCGCCCGGTCGAACTCGACCAGCGCGGCGGGACCGGTCGCGGCGACGGCGACCTCGAAACCCTCCTTGCGCAACACGTAGGACAACGCGTCGCTGTAGCTGTCCTCGTCCTCGACCACGAGCACCCGGGTCATACCGTCGTCTCCTCCCGTCGCAGCGCCGGCCGCGCGTCACCGGCAGCTGTCGAGGCCGGCGGTGCCGGCGGGTCGGTCGCCGCCCGCTCGTCGGTCCATGCCGGCAGCACCAAAGTGAACGAGGACCCGGTCCGGGGCACGCTCCAGACCCGCACCTCGCCACCATGGCTGGCGACGACGTGCTTCACGATCGCCAACCCGAGTCCGGTGCCGCCGGTGGCCCGGGCCCGCGCCGGGTCCACCCGGTAGAAGCGCTCGAAGATGCGCTCGAGCTCGTCCTCGGGGATGCCGACCCCCTGGTCGGCGACGGTGACATGCACCGTGTCGTCCACTCGCTTGGCGGTCACCGACACCCGGGTGTGGTCGGGGCTGTAGGCCACCGCGTTGTCGACCAGGTTGCCCAGCGCCACCTCGAGCTGCCCGGCGTTGCCGCGCACCGCGAGCCCGGTGTCGGTCTGGCCGGTGAGCTGCACGTCGCGGGCATCGGCGTCGGTGCGGCTGCGGTCGAGAGAGGCCGTCACCAGCTCGTCGACGTCGACGCAGGAAGGCTCGTCGAGCAGCTGGTCGTCCTGCAGCCGGGACAGCTCGATCACCTGCTGCACGAGCCGACCGAGCCGCTCGGCCTCGACTCGCATCCGCTGGGCGAAGCGCTGCACCGCCGCCGGGTCGTCGGCGGCCTCGTTGACCGCCTCGGCCAACAGCGACAAGGCGCCGACCGGGGTCTTCAGCTCGTGACTCACGTTCACGGTGAAGTCGCGGCGCACGGCCTCCACCCGGCGCTCGCGGGTCCGGTCCTCGACGAGCACCAGCAGCAGCCGCTCGCTCAGCGGCGCCACCCGGGCCACCACGTGCCATGCGCTGGCGCCCTGGCCACCGGCGAGCACCAGCTCGCTCTCCCGGATCGCCCCGTCGCGCCGCACCGCCCGCACCAGCTCGGCCAGCTGCGGCTCGACCAACCGGTCGCCGCGGAGCAGTCCCATCTCGAACGCGGGAGCGCTGGCTTGGACGACGACGTCATCGGCGTCGACCAGCACGGCGGACGAGCGCAGCGCGGACAACACCGCCACCGCCCCCTCCGGGACGACCTGCCCGGCCGTGCCGACGCCGAGCGGCGCAGCGGCAGCGGTGCCCGCCGGCCGGTGCAGACGACGGACCAGGAGCCACACCGCCGACGCCCCGACGAGCACGCCGGCGAGCGCGCCGCCGAGCAGCACGGCCCACGTGTTCACGCGCCGATCGTACGCAGGCTGCGGTCACCGGTCGCGCGTCGCAAGCCCGCTGCGTCGGGGCTTCGCCCCCTGTTCAACACGCGTTCACGCCTGCTGGCGCTCGTTCGCCGCGCCGGGTGGCTACGGTGGCAGCATGCGCGATCTGTACAACCACCAGCTCGAGGAGATCGTCACCGAGATGGTCACGATGACGCGGACGGTTCGCGCGGCCGTCGAGGAGGGGACCAAGGCCCTGCTCGAGGCCGACGCCGACGCCGCCGAGACCGTGATCGCCGGGGACAAGGTGATCGACGACTCGCGCGAGCGGGTGGAGGAGACCTGCTTCGAACTGCTCGCCACGCAGCAGCCGGTGGCGGGCGACCTGCGGATGCTGGTCGCGACGCTGCGCATCGTGGCCGACCTCGAGCGGATGGGCGACCTCGCCGTGCACGTTGCCAAGATCGCCCGGATGCGAATGCCGGAGAAGGCCGTGCCGCCCGCCCTTCGGCCCACGATCGCGAACATGGCAGAGACCGCGGAGCGGATGGTCGGCGAGACCGCGCGCATCCTCGCCGACCGCGACGTGGACGCAGCGATGTCACTGGAGGCCGAGGACGAGGAGATGGACCGGCTGCGCCGGTCGATGTTCCGGATCCTGCTCGACGACGACTGGCCGCACGGAGTCGAGCCGGCGATCGACCTCGCCCTGCTCGGCCGGTACTACGAGCGGATCGCCGACCACTCGGTGTCCATGGCCCGCCGGGTCGTCTACCTGGTGACCGGAGAGCACCCCGCACCGATGGAGTGACCGACGATCACCGACCCTGGCTGCGTACCGCCTCGATGGCGTCCGCCGCCGCCTTCGCGTCGAGGTACTCGCCGCCGCGCGTCGTCGGTCGCAGGTCGCGGTCCAGCTCGTACAGCAGCGGGATGCCGGTCGGGATGTTCAGACCGACCACGGCGTCCTCGTCCATCCCGTCCAGGTGCTTGACCAGTGCGCGCAGCGAGTTGCCGTGCGCGACCACGAGCACGGTGCGGCCGACCCGCAGGTCAGGGACGATCGCGTCGTACCAGTACGGCAGCATCCGGTCCAGGACGTCGGCGAGGCACTCGGTCCGCGGGTGCAGCTCGTCCGGCAGGTCGGCGTAGCGAGGGTCGCCGACCTGGCTCCACTCGTCGTCGTCGTCGATGCGCGGCGGTGGCTCGTCGTACGAGCGGCGCCAGAGCATGAACTGCTCCTCGCCGTACTCCTCGAGGGTCGCCTTCTTGTCCTTGCCCTGGAGCGCGCCGTAGTGCCGCTCGTTCAGCCGCCAACTGCGTCGCACCGGGATCCAGTGCCGGTCGATCCCGGCCAGGCACAGCTCGGCGGTGGTGATCGCCCGGCGCAGCAGCGACGTGTGCAGCACGTCCGGGAGCAGGCTCCGCTCCCGCAGCAGCTCACCCCCACGGACCGCCTCCGCCCGGCCCTTGTCGTCCAGGCCGACGTCGACCCAGCCGGTGAACAGGTTCTTGGCGTTCCACTCGGACTGTCCGTGCCGGAGCAGGACCAGGCGGTTGGCGGCGCTCATGGCGGCGACCCTACCCACGCTCGAGCAGGTGCCGGAAAGCCTCCAGGTTCCGGGTCGGCTCGCCCCGTGCGAGCCGCCACTCCCACTCGCGACGGATCGAGGTCGCGAAGCCCAGCTCGAGAATGGTGTTGAACGACTCGTCGGCGTACGTCGCCACCGCGCCGAGCAGCCGATCCACCTCGTCTGCTGTCACCGCGTGCAGCGGAACCCTGCCGTCGAGGTAGATGTCCCCCGCGGCGTCGACCGCGAAGGCCACGCCGTAGAGCCGCAGGTTGCGTTCCAGCAGCCAGCGGTAGACCGCCTCGTGGTTCTCGTCCGGCCGCCGAGCCACGAACGCGTGCACCGCGAGCGCGTGGTCGCCGACGTCGAGCCGAACGCCGGTCTGGAGCTTGCGCTCACCCGGCAGGGTCACCTCGAAGACCCCGACCGTGGTCTCGGTGACGTCGACGCCGGCGTCGGCGAGCGCCGCACGCACGACCGACGCAGCACGTCGCCGGGCGTCGACCGTCACGAGCTCAGGGGCAGCGCGTCGACGTCGCGCACGGGCAGCAGCACCGCGTCGCGGTAAACCTGCACGGTCTCCTCGGTGGTGCGGTCCCAGCCGAAGCCGGCGGAGTGCGCCAGCGCCGCCCGGCCCATCTCCTGGAGCCGGGCAGGGTGGTCGATCATCTGCTCGATGCGCCCAGCCCAGGTCTCGGGATCGTGCCCGTCGACGAGCACGCCGGAGACCCCGTCATGGACCGCGACGGACAGGCCGCCGACCCGGGCGGCGATGACGGGCGTGCCGCAGGCCTGGGCCTCCAGGGCCACCAGCCCGAAGGACTCCGTGTGCGACGGCACCGCGACGAGCGTCGCGGCGGCGTACCAGTCGGCCAGCTGGTCGTGCCCGGCAGGCGGAACGAACCGCACCAGGTCGGCGATCCCGAGCCGGGTGGCGAGCTTGGCCAACGCCTCCGGATGCTCGGTCCCGCTTCCGGACGGGCCGCCGACGACCGGGACGACGAGCCGGTGGCGGAGGTCGGGACGGCGGCTCACCAGGCGCGCCACGCTGCGCAGCAGGACGTCCGGGCCCTTGAGCGGCTGGAGCCGCCCGACGAACAGCAGCATCACCGCGTCGTCCGCGATGCCGAGCCGGTGCCGGGCGGCCGGGCGGCCGCCGACACGAACCGGGTCGAAGACATCGAGATCCACACCCGGGTGCACCACCGCGACCCGCTCCTCGGGCGCGTCGTACAGGCCGACCAGCTGCCGTGCCTCGTCGTCGGTGTTGGCCACGAGGACGTCGCTGGCGGCGACCACCTGCTCCTCACCCACCAGCCGGACGTGCGGTTCGGGCCCGTCTCCTTCGGCGAGCGAGGCGTTCTTGACCTTGGCCATGGTGTGCATCGCGTGCACCAGTGGCACGCCCCACCGGTCGGCCAGCACGGCGCCCACCTGACCACTGAGCCAGTAGTGCGAGTGCACGAGGTCGTAGTGACCACGGGGATAGGCGGCCTCCGTGCGCAGCACCTCCCGGACGAAGGGGCAGGTCTGGCCCGGCAGGTCCGACTTGGACAGTCCCTCGAAGGGTCCGGCGACGACCGAGCGGACCTGGACGCCAGGGGACACCTCGACGACGGGCGGCACCGTCGAAGCCCTCGCACGGGTGTAGACGTCGACCTCGATCCCGCGAGCGGCGAGCCGCCGGGACAGCTCCAGCACGTAGACGTTCATGCCGCCGGCGTCGCCTCTCCCGGGACGGTCCACCGGCGAGGTGTGCAGGGAGAGCATCGCCACTCGGCGCAGAGGTCGTCCTACGACGCGCACGCCTGTCCTTTCCTCGCCCCGGCTCGACCTGGATGAGCCCTGAAGGAGATCAACCCGACCCGATCCTCGTGCATTCCGTCCGATCCGGCCGGTCAGGGACGCTGCGTCCTGGCTGGCAGCATGTCCGCATGACTTCAGGACGGATCGCTGTCGTGACCGGGGCGAGCAGCGGAATCGGTGCCGCGACCGCGCGCGCCCTCGCCGCGGAGGGCTTCACCGTGGTGTGTGCCGCGCGACGTCATGACCGGGTCGAGGCGCTCGCCGACGAGATCGGCGGTCGCGCGGTCACGTGCGACGTCACGGACGACGGCTCGGTGGCAGCGCTCGCCGAAGCGGTCGGCCCCCGGCTGGCCGTGCTGGTGAACAACGCCGGCGGTGCCGTGGGGATGGAGCAGGTGGCCGACAGCCGGGTCGACGACTGGCGGTGGATGTACGAGGTGAACGTCCTCGGCGCGCTGCGCGTCACCAAGGCGCTGCTGCCGGCGCTGATCGCGTCCGGGGACGGGCTGCTGGTCAGCATGGGCTCGACGGCAGGTCGCACCGCGTACGAGGGCGGCGGCGGCTACACCGCGGCCAAGCACGGGCTGGCGGTGCTGACCGAGACGCTGCGGCTGGAGCTGGTCGGTCAGCCGGTGCGGATCACCGAGATCGCACCCGGCATGGTCCGCACCGAGGAGTTCAGCCTGAAGCGCTTCGGTGGCGACTCCGACGCGGCCGACCGGGTCTACGCCGGTGTGGCCGAGCCGCTGGTGGCCGAGGACGTCGCCGACACCGTCGCCTGGGTGGCGACGCGTCCTCATCACGTCAACATCGACCTGCTGGTGGTCAGGCCGCGGGCACAGGCCGCGCAGCACAAGGTGCACCGCGAACAGTGACGGCCGCGAGGCGTCGCGCGGCGCGACGGTAGCCTCCACCACCATGCCCACCCCGACCCGCACGGACCTGCGCAACGTCGCCATCGTCGCGCACGTCGACCACGGCAAGACGACCCTGGTCGACGCGATGCTCTGGCAGTCCGGCGCTTTCCGGGTCAATCAGGACGTCGATGACCGGGTCCTCGACTCCGGCGACCTGGAGCGGGAGAAGGGGATCACGATCCTCGCCAAGAACACCGCCGTGCGCTGGAAGGGGCCAGCGGCCCCTGACGGCGGGCTGACGATCAACATCGTCGACACCCCCGGGCACGCGGACTTCGGCGGTGAGGTGGAGCGTGGGCTGTCGATGGTCGACGGCGTCGTACTGCTGGTGGATGCCTCCGAGGGTCCGCTGCCGCAGACCCGGTTCGTGCTGCGCAAGACGCTGGAGGCGCATCTGCCGGTGGTGCTGGTGGTCAACAAGGTGGACCGGCCCGACGCCCGGATCGCCGAGGTGGTCGACGAGGCCTACGAGCTGCTGCTCGACCTCGCCGACGACCATGCCCCGGACCGCGACGACCTGCTCGACCTGCCGGTCGTCTACGCGTCCGCCCGCGCCGGTCGGGCCTCGACCAACCGCCCCGCGGACGGTGGGCTGCCGGACGCGGAGGACCTCGGCCCGCTGATCCGCGCGATCGTGGAGACCGTCCCGGCGCCGCCGTACGAGCCGGAGGCGCCGCTGCAGGCGCAGGTCACCAACCTGGACGCGTCGCCCTTCCTGGGCCGCCTGGCACTGTGCCGGGTATACGCCGGCACCCTGAACCGGGGCGGGACCGTCGCCTGGTGCCGTGCGGACGGCTCGGTGCAACGGGTGCGCATCTCCGAGCTGCTGATGACCGAGGCGCTCGAGCGCGTGCCCGCCACATCCGCGGGGCCGGGCGACATCGTGGCGATCGCCGGCATCCCGGACATCACGATCGGCGACAGCCTGTGCGATCCCGAGGACACCCGGCCGCTGCCCCCGATCCTGGTGGACGAGCCGGCCATCTCGATGCGGATCGGCACCAACACCTCACCGCTCGCGGGTCGGGAGAAGAAGACCCTGGTGACGGCCCGGCTGTTGCGGGAGCGGCTGGAGCGGGAGCTCGTCGGCAACGTCTCGCTCCGCGTGCTGCCCACCGAGTCACCGGACACCTGGGAGGTGCAGGGCCGCGGTGAGCTCGCCCTCGCGGTGCTGGTGGAGCAGATGCGCCGCGAGGGCTACGAGCTCACCGTCGGAAAGCCGCAGGTGGTGACCCGCGAGGTCGACGGCAAGGTGCACGAGCCGGTCGAGCGGCTCACGGTGGACTGCCCAGAGGAGTACCTCGGCACGGTCACCCAGCTGCTCGCGGTCCGCAAGGGCCGGATGGAGCAGATGGTCAACCACGGCACCGGCTGGATCCGGATGGAGTTCCTGGTGCCCGCGCGCGGCCTGATCGGCTTCCGGACCGAGTTCCTCACCGACACCCGGGGCACCGGCATCGCGCACCACGTCTTCGAGCGGTACGAGCCGTGGGCCGGTGAGCTGCGGACGCGGGCCAGCGGATCGTTGGTCGCCGACCGGGCGGGGTCGGCGACGTCGTACGCGATGACGAACCTGCAGGAGCGCGGCACGCTGTTCGTCGAGCCCGCGACCGAGGTCTACGAAGGCATGATCGTGGGCGAGAACTCCCGCGAGGACGACATGGACGTCAACATCACCAAGGAGAAAAAGCTCACCAACGTGCGCTCCAACGCCGACAGCTTCGAGAAGCTCGTGCCGGCGCGGCGGCTCAGCCTCGAGCAGTCGCTGGAGTTCTGCCGCGACGACGAGTGCGTGGAGATCACCCCGGCGTCGATCCGGATGCGCAAGACGGTGCTTGCCGGGCAGGACCGGGCCAAGCAGCGGACCCGCCGCTGACGGGTTGGGCCGCGCCGGGCGCCCCCGCCCACAACGTCATACGAACGGTGGCGTATCAACGGCGCGTCGTATGACGTCCCGCCGCCCCACCCACAACGTCATACGAACGGTGGCATATCAACGGCGCGTCGTATGACGTCCCGCCGGGGTCAGCCGCGGTACCGGCGGCGGGGCGGGGTCCCGGGCGGGCGCTCATCGTCGGCGACGCCCGGCTTCCCCTCGACGACCAGGTGGTAGTGGCCCCCGTGCTGGCGGGTGCCGTGCACCACCGCGCCGTCGATGATCTCCGCACCTCGCCGCTCCCGAAGCACCATCGGGTCGCGCCGCAGATCCATCATCAACGCGACGCAGAGGCCGACCATCACGACGACGAACGGCACCGACGCGACGATGGTGATGTTCTGCAGACCGGTGAGGGCGTTCGGCTTGCCGTCACCGATGACGAGCATCACCGCGGCCACGGCGCCGGTGAGCACCCCCCAGAAGATCACCGTCCCGCGACGCGGCTCGGTGTTGCCCCGCTCGGACAGTGTCCCCATCACCAGCGACGCCGCATCGGCCCCGGACACGAAGAAGATCGCCACCAGGAGCATCACCATCGCGGCGGTGATCGACGCGATCGGGTACTCCTCCAGCAGCCCGAACAGCCGGGTCTCGAAGCCGAGCCCGTAGAGCTCGGCACCTTCCTCCTGCGCCTTGATCGCCGCCCCACCGAAGACCGCGAACCACAGCAGGCTCACCACGCTGGGGACCAGCAGCACCCCGGCGACGAACTGACGGATGGTGCGACCACGGCTGATCCGGGCGATGAACATGCCGACGAACGGGGTCCAGGAGATCCACCAGGCCCAGTAGAAGATCGTCCAGCTGGACAGCCAGTCGGACATCGCCTGGTCGCCGCTGGCGCCGGTGCGCGAGGCCATCTGGAAGGCCTGGTCGGCGTACGCGCCCAACGCCGTCGGCAGCAGGTCCAGCACGAAGATCGTCGGTCCCACCACGAACACGAAGGCGGCCAGCAGGACCGCGAGGACCATGTTGATGTTGGACAGCCACTGGATGCCACGAGCGACACCGGAGACGGCGGACGCGACGAACGCCACGGTCAACCCCGCGATCACGATGACGAGCAGCGTGGTGCCGGCGGTGCCCAGCCAGCCCTGCCGCTCCACTCCCGCACCGATCTGGAGCGCTCCGAGGCCGAGCGAGGCTGCCGACCCGAACAGCGTGGCGAAGATGGCCAGGATGTCGATGACCCGCGCCGCCGGTCCGTTCCCGTGCCGGCCGAGCAGCGGGGCGAACGCCGAGCTGATCAGCTGCGGCCGGCCCATCCGGTACGAGCCGTAGGCGATCGCCAGGCCCACCACGGCGTAAATGGCCCACGGGTGCAGGGTCCAGTGGAACAGGGTGGTAGCCATCGCGGTCTGCACCGCGACCGAGGTCCCGCCCTCGACGGTGCCGGGCGGCGGCGAGACGTAGTGCTCGAGCGGCTCCGCCACGCCGTAGAACATCAGCCCGATGCCCATCCCGGCGCTGAACATCATGGCCACCCAGGACACGGTCCGGAACTCGGGCAGCTCGTCGTCCGCGCCGAGCGGAATCCGGCCATACCTGCTGAGCGCGAGCCAGACGACGAAGATGACGAACAACGACGCCAGCAGCACGAACCCCCAGCCGGTGCTGGTGATGACCCACGCCAGGGCGTCAGCAGCGACCCGGCCCAGCGAGTCGGTGCTGACCAGTCCCCAGACGACGAAACCGATCGCCGCCGCACCCGTGACTCCCAGCACCACCTTGTCGATGCCGCGGGACTCCTCGACCACGTCGACGTCCTCGGTGTCGCGAGCCCGCAGGAGCTCGGGACCCTCGGGAGCGTCAGGACTCTCGGAACGGCCGCCGGAGGGGTGGTCGCTGGCGTCCGGGGAGCTCGGCGTCGTCGTCACAGCGGGACAGCGTGGCAAGCACGGACGAAAGGCGCAAACGCACGCAGCCCCCAGCGGCCGACCCAGCAGCCGGCCGAGTCCTCAGAGGTGCGCCGACAGGACAGCCTCGGCATCCGCGCCGAACGCCACGAACCGCACCACCTGGACGTCGCTGCGGGCGCCACGGACGGTCTGCACGGCGATGCGAGCGGCGTCGTCCAGGGGCCAGCCGTAGACCCCGGCCGACACCAACGGCGCGGCCAACGTGCGCGCGCCCAGACCGTCGGCCACCGCCAGTGCCTCCCGATAGCACGAGGCGAGCAGGTCGGGATCGGTCTGGCCGGCGTGCCGGTTCGGACCGACGACGTGGATGACCCAGCGAGCCGGCAGGTCACCGGCGATCGTCCACCCGGCCCTACCGACCTCCAGCCCACGCGGGAAGCGCTCGACGCAGTCGCGGAGCACGGCCGGTCCGCCGGCGCGGTGGATCGCGCCGTCCACCCCCCCGCCGCCGCGCATGCGCGGCGACGCGGCGTTCAGCACCGCGTCGACCGCCTGCGTGGTGATGTCCCCCCGAACGACCTCGATCGTCGGCACGCGGCTGCCCTGCACCCTGCCCTCCGGTCAGCCGTACGGCCCACGGTTGCCCCGACCATGCATCGTGCGCAGCGCCGGCCGGGCGTCGGCGAGGTAGACGAAGGCGGCGACGGTTCCGATCAGGTTGAGGATCCCGATCGGCCGCCAGAACAGCATGTGCGCGGCGAGGAACAGGCCGAGGACCAGGACCCAGAACATCTTGGTCTGCTTGTCCGTGGCGACATAGGCCTGGGCGGGGCGGCTGACCGCGTCCACGAACGCGAACGCCTTCACCACGAAGAGCGTCAGCGACAGCGCCAGCTCGATGCTGTTGCGTACGTCGAAGAGAACGAGACCCACGCCGGAAGCCTAACCGGCGGAGGCCTCGTCTCGAGGGGTGCGGGCGGTCAGCTGCCGACCTTGTCCGCGGCGTCGGAGGCTGCCCGCTTGGCCGCGGAGGCGGTCTTGCGGGCGCTCGTCGTGGTCGCCTTCGCCCGCGGCGCGGTGGCCCGAGTCGCCTTCTTGGTCGTCCGCTTCGCCGTGCCGCTGGCGGTCTTGGCCTGCTTCTTGGCGGTCGTCGCGGCGCCCTTGGCCTGGGCGGTGGTGGTCTTCGCCTGAGCCACGACGTCCTGCGTCGCCTGCTGGCTGCGGACCCGGGTGACGAGCTGCTCGCCGCGCTCGACCAGTCCGGTGTAGGTGTCGACGGCGACGCCGAGGGCCTGCGCGAGGACCTGCTGCGCAGACGCCTGCGCGTGCTCGGGCAGCTCGCGCCAGTCCACCTTGCCGTCACGGAGGTCCTTCAGGTCTGCCTTCAGCTCGTCGATGTCGACCGAGGCAGCGGTGTTGCGGATGCGCTCGACGACGAGGTCGCCGGCACCCACCACGGCGAACAGCGGGGTGGGGGTCTTGGTGGTGCGTGCCATCAGTGGTCCTCCTCAGGACGGTTGGGTGTCAGATCGGTGACCAGGTCGGTGGTCGGGGTGTGCGCGCCGGTCTCCGCGCGAAAGGCCGAGTAGATGTCCAGCAGCGCCTGCTTCTGTCGTTCGGAGAGCCCGGGGTCGGCCAGCACGGCGAGCTCGACCGATCTCGATCCGTCCTCGTCCGGATCGAGGATCCCGGCTCGGACGTACAGCGTCTCCGCGGAGATCCGCAGTGCCCGCGCCAGCCCCTGCAGCACCTCGGCCGAGGGCTTGCGCAGTCCGCGCTCCACCTGGCTGAGGTACGGGTTGGAGACGCCCGCGAGCTCCGCCGCCTGGCGCAGCGACAGCTTCGCCGAGGTGCGCTGCTCACGCAGGTAGTCGCCGACGGTGTCGACGGTCCTGCTGACGTCCAACCGGGCCATCCCCCCACTGTGCTAGCAGGGCGCTTGCTCGTGCAAGCGGAGGCGTGGTGACACCGCTCACTCGGCCAGACCCCGGGCAGCGATGATGCATCCGCGTCGCGCGAGCGACCGGAATGCATCAGCGGCCGGACGCGGTGGCGGGGTCGGCCAGCACGGCGCGAACCGCACCGACCCGCCGGCCACCCCCGAGCACCGGCGCGACCGCCTGCTCGTGCAGCACCGGATGGTCGACGCCGAGCGCCAGGAGCGTCGCTGCCATCAGCACCGGCCGGGCGCGGGCCGCACCGTCGGCGATCTTCAGCGCCACCGCGGTGCCGTCCGACAACGCGACCGCGTAGCACCCCTCCGCGCCGGCCTTGCCGATCGCACCCGGGAGCGCGGTCAGCAGCGCCGCCTCGTCCCGACGTGAGCCGCTGACCAGCTGCGGGTGCGCCCGGATCGCGGCCGCGACGCGACCCTCCGGCGTCTCGAACGCCGCCGCGGCCAGCCGACCGAACGCCCCGGCGAGTCCGAGCAGGCTCGTGGACAGCAGGGGAGCGCCGCAGCCGTCGATCCCCGTCGCCGCCACCTGCTCGCCGGTGAGCTCGACGAAGCCGCGCGCGATCGCCTGCTGGAGCGGATGCTCCGGGTCGAGGTACGTCGCGGTGTCCCAGCCGTTGGCCACGCAGGTGGCGAGCATGGCTGCGTGCTTGCCCGAGCAGTTCATCAGCACCGGCGCCCGGTCGACGCCCGCTCGCAGCGCCTCGGTCCGGGCCTCGTCGTCGAGCGGCCAGTCGGCCGGGGGCTGCAGCGCGGACTCGTCCAGGCCGACGCCGGCCAGGAGCCGGCGCACACCGTTCACGTGCATCTCCTCGCCGGAGTGCGAGGCGCAGGCCAGCGCCAGGAGGTCCGGAGGCAGCCGCAACCCGAGCCGCACCATGACCGCGGCCTGCAAGGGCTTGTTGCACGACCGGGGGAAGACCGGCTCCCGGACCGACCCCCGCTCCAGCAGCGTCCGACCGTCAGCCGCCAGCGCCACCACGGCTCCGTGATGCCGACCCTCGACGAAGCCCGAGCGCACCACCTCCACGACGACCGGCTCAGGCTGCGAGGTGGAGGTCGGCACGGAGCCCGACGCTAGCGGTCGGGTGCCCACCGGCTGCCGGCAGCATCGGCTGCCCGTAGCGGCTGGCATGATTCGCCGGATGCTGCAGTGGACCCCGAGCCAGCGCGAGCTCGACGACCTCGAGCTGGTGACGCTGGGAGCCGCGCCGGCGGACTCGCTGGACCTGGCGCTGCCGCCGGAGGTGGCGGCGGAGCTCGAGGACACGGGCGGGGTGCTGGAGGTCCTCGACCCGGAGGGGGTGCCGCTGGCCCGCGTCACGCCGGTCGACGGACGAGTCGAGCCGCTGGCGCACCCCGCGTTCGGACCCTTCCGGCAGCACGTCGTGCCACCCGCGCAGGTCCGCGCCGAGCACCCTCGCGCGTTCGTCGTGCCGGTGACCCGACCGCTCGGCCGGGAGGCCCTCGCCGCCGTCCGCGCCCACCAGCAGGCGACCGGCCGGGAGCCGGTGCTGCTCGTCTGCACCGGGGTGGGGTCCCCGCAAGGCGTGTCCGGCCCCGGCCTGGTGCGCACTGCGCTCGCGGCGGCGCTGGAGCTGCCGGGGTCGTCCGTGGTCACCGCGCCGGTGACGGACGGGGCCTGGCGACCGGTCGCGTCGGCGTACGCCGACGAGGTCCTCGAGCCCCCGGCCGGCGGCGACCTGACTGCCGAGGTGCAGGCGGTCGTGGACCAGGACCGGCCGCCCCGGGCCGGGCGCGGCGTGGTGCTGTTCTTCACCGGCCTCTCGGGGTCGGGCAAGTCCACCATCGCCCGCGGCGTCGTCGACCGGCTCCTCGAGCGCGGCGACCGCACGGTGACGAGCCTGGACGGCGACGTCGTCCGGCACCACCTGTCGAAGGGGCTCGGCTTCGGGCGTGAAGACCGCGAGACGAACATCCGGCGGATCGGCTGGGTCGCGGCGGAGATCAGCCGGCACCACGGCCTCGCCGTGTGCTCCCCGATCGCCCCCTTCGACGCCACCCGCAAGGAGGTCCGCGCGATGGCCGAGCACGCGGGCGGCGGCTTCGTGCTGGTGCACGTGGCCACTCCGCTGGAGGAGTGTGAGCGGCGGGACCGCAAGGGCCTGTACGCCAAGGCGCGTCGCGGGGAGATCCCGGACTTCACCGGCATCTCCTCGCCCTACGAGGAGCCCGCGGACGCCAGGCTGCGCATCGACACCACCGGACGCGGGCTCGACGAGTGCGTGAACGAGGTCGTGACCACCCTGCGGACGGACGGCTGGCTCGGCTGAGCGACCGCGGACGGCGCGGTTGTTCCACGCCGCCGCCGGCCGCTGGTTTACTCGTCCGGTACCGCCTCGCCGTCCCCTCGACCCGATCACCACCACGGGAGCCCCATGTTCCACAGCACGACGCTGCTGGCGTCTGATGCCCTCACGGTCGGTGGGATCGACCTGCAGGTGGTGACCGCAGGGTTCCTCGTGGGCATCGTGGTCGGGATCACCGGCATGGGCGGTGGCGCCCTGATGACCCCGGCGCTGATCTTCCTCGGCGTCGGTGACGCGGCGACGGTCGTCACGGCCGACCTCACCGCGGCGGCGGTCTACAAGACCGGCGGGGCGATCGTGCACGGCCGGGAGGGCTCGCCGGACTACCGGCTGGCCGGCTGGCTGATCGTCGGATCGGTGCCGATGGCGTTCCTGGGCCCGTTCATGGTCGGCTGGTTCGTCGATCCGGCCGAGCTCGACGACACCCTCAAGCTGGCGATCGGCTTCGCGCTGCTGCTCGCCGCCTCGACGTACGCACTGCGCCTCTACATCCAGCTCCGCCGGATCCGCAGCGGCACGCACGTGGGCGAGAGCGACCCCGTCGTCCGCCCGGTGCCGACCCTGCTGGTCGGGGCGCTCGGCGGCGCGCTGGTCGGCATCACCTCGGTCGGCTCCGGCTCGGTGATCATGATCGCGCTGCTCATGCTCTACCCGACCCTGTCGGCGGTCCGGCTGGTGGGGACCGACCTGGTCCAGGCGGTGCCGCTGGTGCTGGCAGCCGCCATCGCCAACATCTTCGCGCACGGGCTGGACTGGGGGCTGCTGCTCCCGCTGGTGATCGGCTCGGTGCCCGGCACCATCCTCGGAGCCAAGATCGCTCCCCGGGTGCCGGCCTCGGTCATCCGGCGCGGCATCGTGATCGTGCTGACGATGTCCGGCCTGGCGCTGCTCGACAAGGCCGGCTGGGGTCCGCTAGGCGCCGGCGAGGACGAGACGTACCCGCTGCTCATCGCGCTGGTCGGGATCGGCATGGTCGTGGTGCTGCCGGTGGTGTGGGGGCTGATCAGGCGGACCGAGGGGCTGCCGATGTTCGGCACGCCCACCGTCGCCCAGCTCGAAGAGCCGGGCGGCTGGCGCCGGCGGGGCAACGGCAGCGCGAAGCGGGCGGGCGGCGGCAAGCCGCCCCGCGACGAGTCGAACCGGCCCCGGCAGGGCTGACCGGCGTCCTGCCGCACCGGTCGGCGTCAACGCTCACATCCGGAGGCTGCCTCCACCAGGCAGCGGTCGGCGCCGTCGCCACCGGCTCCGGCGTCGGCGCCGCCGAGCCCGGCGAGCAGGTCCGCGCCGTCCCCGCCGTAGAGGCTGTTGTCGTCCCGGTCCCCGCGCAGCACGTCGGCCAGCACCGAGCCGATCACCGACTCGACCCCGGCCAGCGTGTCGTCGCCGAAACCGGTCGCCGTCCCCGTCCGCAGGTCGACGACGACGCCGCGTCCGCTGTCGGAACCTGAGCGCCCCGTCGTCCCGAAGGACCAGGTCACGAGATCGACGCCCGCGCCGCCGCTGACGACATCGTCGGCCGTCTGCCCGGTGCCGCTGTCCGGGGTGAGCTGGTCGGCTCCTCCTCGACCGGCCAACCGGTCCGCCCCGGCGCCGCCGGAGAGGACGTTGGCGCTCCGGTCCCCGAGCAGGACGTCGTCGCCGGGTCCGGCGCGCACGTTCTCGACGGCCGACAGCCGGTCGCGCCCGGCGCCGGCCGCGGTACCCGCGATCAGGTCCACGATGACGTCGCGCGAGCCCGGGGCGGTCGGGTAGCCGCTGAGGTCCGCGCCCTCGCCGCCGCCGATCCGATCGGCTCCGGTGCCCCCGTCCACGATGTCGTCACCGCCCCAGGCGATGACCACGTCGTTTCCCGCCCCACCTGCCAACACGTCGCCCGAGGGTCCACCCACCAGCCGGTCGTCCCCGTGGCTGGGTGCCACCTCGTCGCGGCGCCCGCCGGCTCCGGCGTCGGCGCCGGCCGCGCCGTCGACCAGCACGGTGTCGGCCCCCTGAGCGCCCGTGATCCGGTCGCCGCGCTCAGGTCCGTCGGGTCCTCCGTACGCGGTGTCGGCGCCGGGGCCGAGGTTCAGCACGTCGCCACCCCGGCCGGCACACACCACGTCGGCACCGGCACCCGCCCGGATGACGTCTCGGCCGCTCAGACCGGCGATCACGTCAACGCCGGGAGTTCCGACGAGCAGGTCGGCCTGTGGCGTGCCCCGTACGGTCACCACCCGACCGGCACACCGAGGATCCGGCTGCGGCGGCCGCTCGGCCGACGGGCCGGGCAGCGACCTGGCGCTGACGTCGTCGGTGCCGCCCGGGCCGAGCAGCCCGGCCAGCACGGCGGCGACCACGAGGGCGCCCAGCACGGCACCGACGCTCCCCGAGAGCCGCGGCGGACCCGCCGAACGCATGGCATCCTCCCCCGCTACGCGTCGACGATCCCCGGCGTGGGCGCCGGAGGTCCAGCAATCCAAGCCGATCTCATCCGAACGGCGATTCGGAGGTCGTGGTCAGGTCTGGCTACGATGCGGAGTCGCTCGAATGACGAAGGAGCCCTCGCGCCCATGACTGACCAGACGGTCGCGCAGTCCGACAGGCACGCGATACCGCCGAGCCCCCCAGCCCACGCCGACTACCGGATGAGCCAGCTCGACGAGCTCGAGGCGGAGTCCATCCACATCTTCCGCGAGGTCGCAGCGGAGTTCGAGAAGCCCGTACTGATGTTCTCCGGCGGCAAGGACTCGATCTGCATGCTGCGGCTCGCGGAGAAGGCGTTCTTCCCGGCCAAGATCCCGTTCCCGGTCCTGCAGGTGGACACCGGCTACGACTTCGACGAGGTGCTGCAGACCCGGGACAACTGGGTGAGCCGGCTCGGTCTGCGGCTGATCGTCGCCAGCGTCGAGGAGGCGATCGCCAACAAGGTCGTCGTCGACGACGGCAAGACCAGCCGCAACCGGCTGCAGATCGGCACCCTGTTGCACGCCATCGAGGAGGAGGGCTTCACCGCCGCCTTCGGCGGTGGCCGCCGCGACGAGGAGAAGGCTCGGGCCAAGGAGCGGGTCTACTCCCACCGCGACGAGTTCGGCCAGTGGGACCCGAAGATGCAGCGACCCGAGCTGTGGGACCTCTACAACGGTCGGATCCGCGAGGGCGAGCACATGCGGATCTTCCCGCTGTCGAACTGGACCGAGCTCGACATCTGGAACTACATCGGCCAAGAGCAGATCGAGATCCCCTCGATCTACTTCTCGCACCGGCGCAAGGTGTTCGTCCGGGACGGGATGCTCCTGTCCGAGAGCGAGCACAATCCGCTGCGGTCCGGTGAGACGGTCGAGGAGCGCACGGTTCGCTTCCGCACCGTGGGGGACCTGACGCTCACCGGCTGCGTGGAGTCGGAGGCTTCGACGATCGACGAGATCATCGAGGAGATCGCCGTGGCCCGGGTCACCGAGCGAGGCGCCACCCGTGGCGACGACCGCTTCAGTGAGGCCGCCATGGAGGACCGCAAGCGAGAGGGCTACTTCTGATGGCTGCGCTGTCGATGGACCTGCTGCGGTTCGCCACCGCCGGCTCGGTGGATGACGGCAAGTCGACCTTGATCGGTCGGCTGCTGCTCGACTCCAAGGCGATCTTCGAGGATCAGCTCGAAGCCGTCGAACACACCAGCCAGTCCCGCGGGTACGACTACACCGACCTCGCCCTGTTGACCGACGGGCTGCGCTCCGAGCGCGAGCAGGGCATCACGATCGACGTGGCGTACCGCTACTTCGCCACCCCGAACCGCAAGTTCATCATCGCCGACACCCCCGGCCACGTGCAGTACACGCGCAACATGGTCACGGGCGCCTCGACCGCAGACCTCGGGCTGGTGCTGGTCGACGCCCGGCAGGGACTCACCGAGCAGTCCCGGCGGCACGCCGTCATCCTGTCGCTGCTGCGGGTCCCGCACCTGGTGCTCGCGGTCAACAAGATGGACCTGGTCGACTACGACCGCGACGTGTTCAACCGGATCCACGACGAGTTCACGTCGTTCGCCACCAAGCTCACCATCCCCGACCTCACGATCATCCCGATCTCGGCGCTCAAGGGCGACAACGTGGTGACCCGCTCGGAGCCGATGTCGTGGTACGACGGCCCGTCGCTGCTGCACCACCTGGAGAACGTGCACGTGGCCAGCGACCGGGACATGGTCGACACCCGGCTGCCGGTGCAGTGGGTGGTCCGTCCGAAGTCGGACGCGCACCACGACTACCGCGGCTACGCCGGCCGGGTCGCCGGTGGGGTGCTCAAGCCGGGCGACGAGGTGCTGGTGCTGCCGAGCGGCTTCACGTCCCGGATCGCCGGGATCGACCTGTTCGAGCGGGAGCTCGACGAGGCGTACCCGCCGATGTCGGTCACGGTCCGGCTGGAGGACGACCTCGACGTGTCCCGCGGTGACATGATCTGCCGACCGCAGAACGCGCCGAAGCCGAGTCAGGACATCGACGCGATGGTCTGCTGGATGACCAACGAGCCGCTGCGCCCCCGGCAGAAGCTCGTCATCAAGCACACCACCCGGACCGGCCGTGCGCTGGTCAAGTCGGTGCAGTACCGGCTGGACGTCAACACGCTGCACCGCGACCAGGAGACCGGCGAGCTCGGTCTGAACGAGATCGGCCGCGTGCAGCTGCGGACCCAGGTGCCGTTGCTCGCCGACCCGTACTCCAAGAACCGCGCCACCGGCTCGTTCATCCTGGTCGACGAGGCGAGCGGGGTGACCGTGGGCGCCGGCATGATCAACGACGTCGACTGACCCTGACTCTGCTGCTGCCCGACCGGTCGCCGCCCCGCGGCCGGCACAACGTCATCCGTACCGAGGGGTATCACCGGCGCGCCGTATGACGTCCCGCTCCTCCCGACACAACGTCATCCGTACCGAGGGGTATCACCGGCGCGCCGTATGACGTCCCGCGCCTCCCGGCACAACGTCATCCGTACCGAGGGGTATCACCGGCGCGCCGTATGACGTCCCGCGCCTCCCGGCACAACGTCATCCGTACCGAGGGGTATCACCGGCGCGCCGTATGACGCTGCGGGCGGCCGCCTCGGCGAGGGCGGCCAGACGGGTCCGCTCGGTCTCGTCGAAGTCCTGCGCCTCCAGAGAGCGGCGGACCCGGGCCAGCTGGGCGGCCACCGCCTCCCGCTGCGCCGGCTCCCTCGCACACCAGCCGACCTCGCGGAGCAGCACGAGCAGCCGCTCGGCGACCGCGGGATCCGCGGCGCCGTAGTGACGCGGCTGCGCCAGCGCGACCTCCAGCAGGTCGGCGAAGTCGGGGCGCGCCAACACCGCCCGCACCTCGTCCTCGTCGTCCCGGATCAACCGGGGACCAAGGTCCCGACCGGTCAGCTCGCACAACAGCGCCGCGGTGTGGCCGAGCGCGTGCACCGCCGTCGTCGGGTCGTTGATCCCCGGGGAGAGCGCCTTGGTCGCGACGTCGGTGATCTGGCGCAGTCCGAATCCCGGATCCTGCGCGGTCGTCCGCTCGACGCCGGTGACCACCGCCGCCCCGACCTGGTCGTGAAGCCGCGCCCAGGCGTCACCACCAAGGCCGCCCCCGGACCGCGGCCAGGCGGCTCCCAGCGGGGTCCCGGCGACCAGCGAGCTGCCCGGAAGTCGGTCCACCGCGACGACGGCGTCGGCGGCGACCGCCGCCGCCAGCAGCGCCTCCTCGTCGACGCGCACCAAGAAGCCCGAGCCGGTCGCCACCAGCGGGATCGCGTCGTCCGGGGCGGTGGGGACCGCCAGCCGTGGCGCGGCATCCTCTCGGTCCGGCAGCAGCCGCCGGATCGTGGCGGTGGCCTCGGCGCTGACGTCGGAGAGCATCGTCTCCACCCGGATCTGCCGGGCCAGGTGGGCGAGGAACAACACCAGCCCCAATACGCTCGCCAGGGTGAGCAGGAACGCCAACGTGACCGACAGCTGCGGCACGAATGCGACCTGCTGGTCGTCACCGGTGCGGACGGTACGGAGCACGGTCAGGGCATACGTGAAGGTGGCGAGGAACAGCGCCAGGGTGGCCTGCACGAACAGGTCGCGGGCGAAGGTGCGCAGCAGCCGGGGCGAGAACTGGCTGCTGGCCAGCTGCAGCGTCACCACCGTCAGCGAGAACGTCAGCGAGGTGACCGTCATCAGCGACCCGGCGATGGCGGCGAGCACCGTCCGTGCGGCGCTGGCGTCGCCGCCGAACAGCAGGTCCTGCAGCCATGGCGGCAGGTCGTCGTCGACCCGGAGGTCCAGGCTCGGCAACCCGACACCGAGCGCGACCGCCAGCAGCAGGCCGAGCGTCGGCAGTGGCCAGAGCTGGGTGCGCAGGGCGTCGCGCAAGGCGCTGAGCCCGGTGCTGATCCCCGGAATGCGCATCAGGCCGCTCGCTCCGCTCCGTGCCGACACGGTTCAGCCGACCACAACGCGGCGCCGGCCGCTGCCGCGACACGGACCCGTGCCGCAGGAGGAGTCATGGCAGTCGGACCGGGAGCGGCACCGGCACCGGCACCGCTCCGGCCGGCATGGCCGGCTCGCTGCGCCGGGCTCGTTCCGGGGTGGGCGCCGCGCCGCCCAGGTGCGCCGGGTGCCACCACGGCCTGGACCCGGCGTCGGGCTGGTCGGGATGGGTGCGCTGCGCCCGTTCGAGCAGCTCGGCGAGCCGGCCGCCGAGCGCCACGGTCTGGTCTCGTACGTCGAGATCCGCCCGCACCGGAATCGGCGCTCCGATCAGCAGCCGCACCGGCCGACCTCGGGTGACGTCGAAGCGGTGGCCGACGGTGAGGATCCGCTGCGGCCCCCAGATGGCCATCGGGATCAGCGGCGCCTGCGTCCCAGCGGCGAGCGCCACCGCACCAGGCATCATCGGCCGGACCGTGAACGACGTGCTCACCCCCGCCTCGGGGAAGACGCCGAGGACCTCCCCCCGGTCCAGCGCCGCCCGGCCGGCCAGCAGCGCCGCAGCCGGCGCCGCCCGGTCCACCGGGATGTGCCGCATCGACCGCATCAGCGGTCCGGCCACCCGGTGCTCCCACACGTCGTGCCGGGCGAGGAAGCGCACCAGGCGACCGGACCGGTGCCCGGCCAGGCCCATGAAGGCGAAGTCGAGGAAGCTGCTGTGGTTCGCGGCGAGCACGGCCGGCCCCCGCTCCGGGACATGCTCGGCGCCGGTCACGGTGACCTGCAGCCCCAGCACCCGGAACGCGCCCGCGATGGCGCGGATCACCGTGGGGTACACATCCGGCATGGCCCGAGGGTACGGGCGGCCGCGAGCGTGGTCTTCGCGGTGAGGTTCAGAGCCGGGCCCGGACGTGCAGACCGACCTCGGGGTCGACCAGCACCTCCTGCCCGGCCGCGACACCGTCGGCCAGCAGGTCGACTGCCGGGTCGGTCGAGCGCTTGACCAGGCCCAGCCCGATCGGACCGAGCTCGTGGTGTCGGGCGGACGAGCCGACCCGGCCCACGGTGCGTTCGTCGAGCACCAGGTCGGCGCCGACCTCCGGCAGCCGGTCGACCGAGCCGTCGAGGTGCAGCAGCACCAGTCGCCGAGGGGGACGTCCCAAGGTGTGCACCCGGGCCACCGTCTCCTGGCCGCGATAGCAGCCCTTGTCCATGTGCACCGCGGATCCGATCCAGCCGACCTCGTTGGGGATGGTCCGGGCGTCGGTGTCCAGCCCGATCCGCGGCCGGCCGGCGGCGATCCGCAGCGCCTCGAGCGCCCAGGTCCCGGACGGGTCACCCCATTGCCGCGGGAGCTCGGCAAGCTCGCCCGAGGCGACGAACTGCGTACCCTGCCCGGCCCGGTGCACCACCGCCCGGTCGGCGGACACCGCCAGGTCGACCCGCAGCATGAACCGCATCGAGGTGAGGAAGTCGATCAGCGCCGGCCCCGCGCCCGGCTCGGTGTGCACCGTCATGACGTCGCCGTCGTCCACGCCGGCGAACTGGTGCTCGACGTGTCCGTGCGGGGACAGGATCAGCGCCTCGGTCCACGTCCCGGGCGCCAGCCGCTCCACGTGCTGGGTCGTCATCGCGTGCAGCAGCGCCAGCCGGTCCGGCCCGCCGATCGTGACCACGTCGCGGTGGCTGAGGTCGACCCACCCGCTGCCGGTTTCGAGCCGGCGCTGTTCGGCCACCGGCGCGCCGTAGTGCCAGGCGACGCCGGCGTCGACACCGGTGCCGTCGACGGCGCCGGGCAGCGACAGCAGCGGGCTGCTCACTCGCCACCCTCCCGTCGCAGCTCGGCGCAGCGCGCGCAGCTGCCGAAGACCGTGAGGTGTCCCATGTCGGTCTCGAACGCCAGATCGACCCGCAGCTGTTCCGCGAAGGCGTCCGCCTTCCGGGTCGGAACCTCGGCCACCGCGCCGCAGTCGCGGCAGACCGCGTGGAAGTGATCGGCACTGCCGCCGAAGTGGTAGGTCGGTGCACCGTGGCCGAGGTGCGTGTGCCGGACAAGGCCGAGCTCCTCGAGCAGGTCGAGGGTGCGATAGACGGTGGAGGCGTTCACTCCGGTGACGGTGCGCTGGACGTGGGCCAGCACCTGGTCCGGCGTGGCGTGCCCGAGCTCGCGCACCGCGTCGAGGACGAGCTCGCGCTGCGGCGTCAGCCGGTGCCCACGGGCGCGCAGCTCGGCCCGCCAGTCGGATCCGGCGCGCGCCTCGGACTCGGTTGCCACCCGACGAGTCTAGGTGTCCGGCCCGCCGGCCGGATCCGACGACCGGCGGCGCAGCCGGCCCCACAGGTGGGACTGCAGCGGGTGACCCTGGGCGGCCATGTCGTAGGTCCACAGCAGGTCGCCGTCGACCAATCCGTAGAGCCGGTGGCCCGCGGTGACCTCCTTGGCGGACTCGGTGCGGGCCACCAGGTCGGTCGCGAGCTCGAGTTTCGCCCCGGCCAGGTCGCCGTACCAGACCTCGGCGAAGCCGGTGGGGTGGGCGAGCACCAGCTCGCACCTGTTCTCCGGACGTGGGCGCAGGAAGCCGGTCTCGATACCGCCGGGACGGATCGCGACGCCTGCCTCGTCGAGGATCCACGCTCGGCTGAAGTAGTGCAGGAACGGCCGACCGTCGTGCGCGAAGGCCACCTCCTGGCCGAACGAGAAGGCCTCGATGCTCGGGTAGTCGCCCTTCCCCGACCCCTCCCACTGTCCCAGCAGCCAGGCGTACGGCACCAGGTCGGGGTGCAGGTCGGCGGGGATCTCGATCGGCACGAGACAGCGACCTAGCGCGACCCGGACAAGAGCCGGTGCAGCACGCTGACCGTCCACCACCCGACCGCCAGGGCACTCGCGACGAGCCCGATGACGAGCACTGCCTCCAGCATGGCCGGCAGTCTAACGACGCCGCTCACGCAGCCGGTCGGACCTGCAACAGGTCGCGCGCCTCGGTGCTGGTCATCGCCGGTCGCTGCGCGACCTCGGCGAGCCGCACGACCCGCTCGACCAGCTCGGCGTTGTGGACCACCGGCCGGCCGCGAGAGAACGTCACCGTGTCCTCCATCCCGACCCGCAGATGACCCCCCGCACTGAGCGCCGCCAAGGCCACCGGCAGCGACGTACGCCCGATTCCGGTGGCGCCCCAGGAGGTGGTCTGCTCGGGCAGCGCCTGGACGGCCGTGACCAGGGCTGCCGCCGTCCCCGGCATCCCACCCGGCACCCCCATCACCAGGTCACAGTGCACGCGTCCGCCGTACGGCAGCCCGTAGGTGTCCAACAGCCGGTGCAGCGACGCGACGTGGCCCAGGTCGAACAGCTCGAACTCGGGCACCACCTCGGCCTGCTGACTGGCCTGGTACAGCTCCACGACGAACGGCCACGGGTTGAGGAACACGTCGTCGCCGAAGTTGACCGTGCCCATCGTCAGCGAGCACGAGTCCGGCGCCGCCTCGAGGACCCGCAGCCGGTTCTCGAGCGGGTCGTGCACCGAGCCGCCCGTGGACAGTTGCACCACCAGCGAGGTGCTCTCGCGCAGCGCGGACACGGTGTCGCTCAGGCGGCTCAGGTCCAGCGTCGGTCGGTGGTCGTCGTCGCGGATGTGCACGTGCACCATCGCCGCGCCCGCGGCCTCACAACGCTCGGCGGTCTCCACCAGCTCCCCCAGCGTGGTGGGCAGCGCCGGGACGTCCGCCTTCGTCGACTCGGCGCCGGTGGGCGCGACGGTGACCAGGGTCCGAGGCGGTGGTGGCGGTGCGGCTGTCATGGCGCGCAGCCTGCCAGACTGCCCGCCGTGCGGGCGGTGGTGCAGCGTGTGACGGAGGCGCAGGTCAGCGTGGACGGGACCGTCGTCGGCGCCCTGCGCCGACCCGGGCTGGTGGTGCTGCTGGGCGTCACGCACGACGACACGCCCGGAATCGCCGCCGAGCTGGCACGCAAGGTGTGGGGTCTGCGCATCCTCCGCGGCGAGCAGTCCGCCTCGGACGTCGGTGCCCCGGTGCTCGTGGTCAGCCAGTTCACGCTCTACGGCGACGCCCGCAAGGGTCGCCGACCGACCTGGACCGCAGCCGCGCCTGGGGCTGTCGCCGAGCCGCTGTACGAGGCGTTCTGCGCGGCGCTGCAGACCGCCGGTGCCGAGGTGGTTCGCGGCATCTTCGGGGCGGACATGGCGGTGGCCCTCGTGAACGACGGACCGGTGACCGTGCTGCTCGAGCGCTGACCGGTCCCGACGGTGCTCGCACCGCCCCGGCCGGGGGAACCGCCGAGGTGGTCGGCGCGTCGACAGATTGGTTGTCCAGGTGGCCGTCCCGCACAATGGCACGGATCAGAGGAGCTGAATGAGCGACGACACGACGTCGAGCCCGGGTGCCGAGCCCGCCACCGGACGGTCGACCGAAGCCGCCGGTGCGGACGCTCCGGGCGCTCATCCCGGCGGCAGCCGCCGAGCCACGACCCGCTGGACACGCGGCGGACGCCGCTGGCTGACCGGCCTGCTCGCCGGCTTGCTCGTGCTCGTGCTGGCGGCCGGCGGCTGGCTGTTCTACCTCAACCACCAGCTCGGAGACATCGACGCCTTCCTCAGCCCGGCCGACACTCTCGCCGAGGAAGACCGTCCCGAGCGCCCCGACAACGAGTCGATGAACATCCTGCTCGCGGGTGCCGACAACGGCGAGAACGACGGCGACGGGGTCAGCACGGAGCAGGCGCTGGACGCGGAGGAGTGGCAGCCCGGCCTGCTGCGCAGCGACACCATCATGTTCATCCACGTCCCGGCGAACCGGAAGGCCGCCTACCTGGTGTCGATCCCCCGCGACTCCTACGTCACGATCTACGACGAGACTGGCGAGCCACAGGGCAAGGACAAGATCAACGCCGCGTTCTCCACCTACGGACCGGCCGGCTACACCTCGACGATCGAGCACCTGACCGGGTTGCGGATGGACCACCTCGCGGTGGTCGACTGGACCGGCTTCAAGGACATCTCCACCGCGCTCGGCGGGGTGGAGGTCTACATCCCGGAGTCGTTCTACGACTCCAGCCAGGACATCCAGTGGGACCAGGGGTACGAGACCCTCGAGGGCGACACGGCGCTCGCCTATGTCCGCACCCGATACGGGCTCGCCGGTGGCGACTTCGACCGCATCGCCCGGCAGCAGAACTTTCTGCGGGCGATGATGGCGAAGATGCTGGACCAGGGGGTGTTCACCGACATGTTCACGTTCGGCAACATGCTCAAGGCGGTCGTCCGCAACCTCAGCGTCGACGAGGGCTTCTCCACCGGTGAGATTCGCGGTCTGGTGCTGTCGCTGCGCGGGATGAAGAGCGACGACGTCACCTTCCTGACCGCGCCGCTCGGCGGCTACGGCGAGACGGACTCCGGGTCGAGCATCGTCCGGCTGGATCCGCGTCAGTCCGAGGCGCTGTGGACGGCGGTCGCCGAGGAGGAGATCGACGACTACGTCAGAACCTACGGCGACGAGGCAGGTCAGCTCGACGGCGTCAGGGACGTGAGCTGAGCGCGATGCCCGCCGACGAGCGGCCGTGGGGGACGGTGGCGGTCGTCGACGGCGGCGCCGGCTTCCAGGTCAAGCGGCTCACGGTGCGGCCGCGGAACCGGCTGTCCCTGCAGAGCCATCAGCACCGCAGTGAGCACTGGTTCGTGGCGTCGGGCGCGGGTCGCGCCGTCGTCGGTGACACCGAGGTCGACGTCGTCCCCGGCGCCAGCGTCGACATCCCGGCCGGAACCCGGCATCGGCTGGCCAACGTCGGGGAGGTCGACCTCGTGGTCATCGAGATGGCGCGCGGGGACTATTTCGGCGAGGACGACATCCGCCGGTACGAGGACGACTTCGGCCGCTGCTGACGGCGGCTCAGCCGGTGCCCCGGACCTGACCGGTGCTGATCGCCACTGGGTGGCGGTCATCGGGCACGCTGGCCGCGATCCGCCGCGGCAGGCACCAGTGCCCCCCGCCGGCTCCGTGGACCGGGACGGCCCGCCGGCGGGCAGTCCCGGCGGGCGCCCATCCGCGAGCCGGGTAGCCCCGCGGTCAGGTCACGGCCGGCTGCACGGGGACCGTCGCCTGCGTGACCTCGCCGATCCGGACCCGGACGACCCGCTCTCCGCTGACGCCGCCCGGCGCCAACGCCCGAACCGTCCAGTCACCCTCGGCGGTGAAGAACCGGAACTGACCGGTGGCCGACGTGGGCACCTCCGCGGTGAACTCGCCGCTGCGGTCCAGCAGCCGGACGTAGGCACCGCCCACCGGGTCGCCGTCCCTGGTCACCACGCCCTGGATGACCGCCTGGCCGGTCAGGTCCACACCGTCGAGGGATGGCCCGTCAACGGTAGCGCCGCACATCAGGCCTGACCCGGTTCATCGCCGACGGCGACGGGCACGCCGACCAGCGACCCGTACTCGGTCCACGAACCGTCGTAGTTCTTCACGTTCTGCTGCTCGAGCAGCTCGTGCAGGACGAACCAGGTGTGCGCGCTCCGCTCCCCGATCCGGCAGTAGGCGATGGTGTCGCTGCCGAAGTCCAGACCCGCGTCGGCGTAGAGCTGCCGCAGCTCGTCGTCGGAGCGGAACGTCCCGTCCTCGTTGGCCGCCTTGCTCCACGGCACGTTGCCCGCGGTGGGGATGTGACCACCACGCTGGGCGGACTCCTGCGGCAGGTGTGCAGGGGCGAGCAACCGACCGGCGTACTCGTCCGGACTGCGGACGTCGATCAGGTTCCGGCTGCCGATCGACTGCACCACCTCGTCGCGGAAGGCGCGGATGGACAGGTCGGGCTCCTGGGCTCGATAGGTCGTCTGGCCGCGCTTCGGGATGTCCTCGGCGAGCTCCCGGCTCTCCAGCTCCCACTTCTTGCGGCCGCCGTCGAGGAGCTTGACGTCACGGTGGCCGTAGAGCTTGAAGTACCAGTACGCATAGGCGGCGAACCAGTTGTTGTTGCCGCCGTAGAGGACGACCGTGTCGTCGTTGGAGATCCCGCGGCTGCCGAGCAGCTGCTCGAACTGCTCGCGGTTGACGAAGTCACGACGGACGGGGTCCTGGAGGTCCTCCTTCCAGTCCAGCTTGACCGCTCCGCGAATGTGGCTCTTGTCGTACGCTGCGGTGTCCTCGTCGACCTCGACGAGGACCACGTCCGTGTCGTCCAGGTGCTCTTGCACCCAGTCGGCATCGACGAGAGCGGTGTGTCGGCTCATGGTCTGTCTCCTTTGCGGTGGGACGTTCCTGCAGTCTGCCCTTGTCGGAGCGACCGGCCCAGGCACGGGCGGGCGGTCCGGCCGCGGCGGGTCAGCGGCACCCGACGTGTCACGGTGCCATCCATCCTGAGCGGTCCGGATCCGGTGCGGAAGGACCAGCATGCCATCGTCCGAGACGCCGTCTCACGATCCGGATGCCTCGCCCCCTCGACTCAGGTGAGCGCGTCAGCGAGCCGGCCCATCAGATGCACCACCGGACCGGCGAGCGCGAGCGGCAGCGTCGCCCGCAGCGCCACGTGCTCGCGGGTGCCCGCCGACCACCAGCTCGCCGCGGCCAGCGCGACCGCACCAGCCAGTGCCGCGGCACCGGCGAGCAGCGCTCCGGCGAGTGCCGCGTACGGCCCGGACAGCTCCGGCATCACCACCCAGCCGAGCCCGGCAGCGGCCGCGACCCCGACCGGTCCGAGCAGGCCGCGCGGACCCGGCACCGCCTCCACCAGGGCGAGCGTGACGAGCCCGGCAGCGCCCACGATGACGAGCGTCGGGCCGTGCGGCAGCAGCACCGTGACGGACCAGGCGGCCGCCAGCACGGCGATCAGGGCGCCGGTTGCGGTCGTCGCGAGCGACTCGATGAGTCCGGCGCGCCCGTCGCGGCGGACCACCTCCCGCAGCAGCGAGATCAGCACTGCAGCCGCGGCGACCGGCGCCAGGCTGCCGAGATCGACGACGGTCGCGTTCACCGCCGCCAGGCTGGCCGCGACCCCGCTGCCCGCAACCACCAGCCAGGTCGCGGTGTGCTGGCCGCCGGAGCGGGAGGTCGACACCGCCCCCGACGATCGCGACGCGGCGATCCCGGTGGCCAGCAGCAACTGAACACCGATCACCACCGCCACGACCGCCCACAGGCCCGTCTGAGCGGCGAGGGCGAGAAGCCCGGCGAGTGCCGCGGCGGGAAGAGCGGTCACTCAGCACCCGCCGGCGAACGGCGGCAGCAGGTCGACCGTCGCGCCGGGCGGCACGCTCACCTGGGCGTGATCGCGGATCCCCACCGGCTGCTCGGCGACCAGCACCGAGCAGATGCCGAGCACCTTGGCGAACCGGTCGGAGTCCGCGTGCCGATGCCGGGCCACGTCGAGCACCTCGGCGAGCGTCCCGGCCGGGACCTGCTCGGCGTCGACCCCGGCGGCTGCTCGGAGCGCGGCCCAGTACCGCACCCGTACCGGCTCGTCACGGTCCGGCGTCAGGTCCCCGCGCTGTGGCATGTGCCCTATCGTGGGGCACGCGACGAGGCCCGGGCGATTCGCCCCTGGGCCTTTCGCGCCTTCGGACCGGCGTCGACGAAGGACGTTGCATGACCACGCTGTTGCTGCTGACCCCCGCGGCGACCGGCGGCGGTGCACGGCCGGCCGCCGACGTCGCCGCCGGCGTGCTGCCGGCGCTGGGCCTGTTGCCGCATCAGGTGAAAGTGCTGCCGGCCGAGACCGCTGCCCTGCTGGACGCGCCCCCGGCGGACGCGGTGCTGGTGGACGGCCGCACCGACCTCGCCGCGGTCCGCGCGCTGACCCGGCTGGTGCGCACGACCGGGGTCGAGGTCCCGCTGCTGCTCGTGCTCAGTGAGGGCGGCCTGGCCGTGGTGGCCGACGACTGGGGAATGGACGACGTCCTGCTCGCCGACGCCGGCCCGGCCGAGGTCGAGGCGCGTCTCCGGCTCGCCGCCGGGCGGCTGGCGCAGGGCGGCGGCAGCGACGATGGCCGGCACGTCATCCGGTCGGGCGCGTTGTCGATCGACGAGGTCGGGTACACCTGCCGACTGGAGGGCCGCGGACTCGACCTGACGTTCAAGGAGTTCGAGCTGCTCAAGTTCCTCGCCCAGCACCCGGGCCGGGTCTTCACTCGCCAGCAGCTGCTGCAGGAGGTGTGGGGCTACGACTACTTCGGCGGCACCCGGACGGTGGACGTGCACGTGCGCCGGCTCCGGGCCAAGCTCGGCCCCGAGCACGAGACCCTGATCGGCACGGTC
Source organism: uncultured Actinomycetota bacterium (assembly GCA_963695375.1). Classification (GTDB taxonomy): domain Bacteria; phylum Actinomycetota; class Actinomycetes; order Propionibacteriales; family Nocardioidaceae; genus JACCVL01. Next base: position 658,742 of record OY968767.1, read on the forward strand.
CGCAACGTGGGCTACCGGTTCGTCGCCGCCGAGCGCCGGGACCGCCCGACCCCGTCCGCCGCCCCGCGCACCCCGTCCACCCGGCCCCCCACCCGCTGACGCCGGGCAGGGGCGGGCCGACCGGCGCTACGGCTGGACGTCGATCCGGGTCGTCGGCTGCGGCGCGTACGGCGAGCCGGCGGTGCCGTTGTCGGCGAGGTACTCGGCCAGCGCGTCGATGTCCAACCCACCCCGGTACTTGTCCGTCGCCTGCGTGAACACCGGGAAGTTGTCCCCGCCGTCGGAGATGAACGAGTTGGCCACGACGGTGTAGTCGGCGCCCGCGACGAGCGGCTGCCCGCCCACCTCGACCGTGCCTGCCAGCACCTTGTCGGCACCGGTCTCGCTCCGGTCCCAGGTGTAGGTCAGCCCGGACACCTGCAGGATCCGGGGCTCGGCGGCGTTGCCCCCGGAGAACTGCTGCTCCAGCACGGTGAGCAGCTGTCGCCCGGTCATGGTCATCGAGTCCACGTAGTTGTTGAACGGCTGCACGCTGAACGCAGCGCCGTAGGTCACGTCCCCGTCCGGCTCGGGAACGAGGTCGTTCCGGATCCCGCCCGGGTTCATGAACGCCACGTCGGCCGGCGGCGCCTGCCCGGCCGGGAAGGCGCCGTCGAAGTCTCGCTGGCTGTCCGCGATCAAGATTCCGAGCGGCGTCTCCCCCGAGGCGTCGGCCGTGCGCTCGATCGTGGTGGTGACGTGGCCGATGACCTCGCCCGCGATGTCTCGCACCAGCTCCTGGTAGGTGCCGATCAACCGGGCGATCGCGGGCGCGTTCTTCGGGATGTCCCGGGTCACGATGGTGTTCTGTGCGTACGCCGCGCCCCGGACGACGTCACCGGTGAGCGGGTCGAGCAGCAGGTGGGCGTCGGTGACAACGCGGCCGAAGCTGGACGCGCTGGTGACCAGCCGTGGCGTCCCCCGCCGGTCCTGCAGCTCGCAGTTGTACGGCTGGTGGGTGTGGCCGCTGATGACGGCGTCGATCTCGGGATGCAACCGGTCGTTGATGGCCACCACCGGTCCGGAGATCCCCGGACACGCGTCGTAGGCGGTCGGGTCGGCCGTGAAGCCGCCCTCGTGCAACAGGACCACGATGGCCTGCACTCCACGCTCACGGAGCCGGGGCACCAGCGCGTTCGCAGTGCGGGCCTCGTCGGAGAAGGTCAACCCGCGGATGCCGGCCTGGCTGACGATGCTGGGGGTTCCCTCCAGGGTCATGCCGATGAAGCCGACCTTGATGCCGTCCACCCGCTGCACCGAGGTGGCCGGCAGGATCGTCCGCCCGGTCGAGTCGCGCACCACGTTGGCCGCGAGGTACTGGAACCGCGCCCCTGGGAACGTGCGTCCGGCGGGACAGGAGTTCTGGTTGTCCGTCCCGTCCGGTCCGTCGTCGAGGCAGCCGCCACGCTGGAGCCGGAGCAGTTCGCGGTAGCCCTCGTCGAACTCGTGGTTGCCCACGGCGGCGACGTCGAGGCGCATCCGGTTGAGCGCGTGGATGGTCGGCTCGTCGTGGAAGGCGGCGGACAGCAGCGGGGACGCTCCGACCAGGTCGCCGGCGGCCACGGTGAGCGTGTGCCCCCCGGCCAGGTGCGCCTTCGTCCGCAGCCGCTTGAGGTGGGTGGCGAGGAACTCGGCCCCGCCGGCCGGGGTGTTGTTGATCCGGCCGGCCGAGCTGGTGGCGGGGATCTCCTCCAGGTTCCCGTGGAAGTCGTTGATCGCGAGCAGGTCGAGCCTGACCAGGTCGCCGCGGCCTTGAGTCGCGGCCCGGTAGGCGGCGCGCTGGTCACCGTCGCGGGTCGCCTGGGCCACGGGGCCGAGGGTGGTGGCGGCCACGGCCAGGGTGGCCGCACCGACGGCGGCGAGCCGCAGTGCGCGGCGGACAGGAGTCGTCATGACGGATTGGTCCCCTATGTGAGTTCCGGGTAAGTCTGCGGCGAATCTAGGCCCTGTGCGCTCGGTTGGACAGGGGTGCCGCTTTGACAGCGGGACGAACTTCCTAGGCTCGACGCCCGTGACGACTCCCGATCAGCCCCGCCTGCGCCGCACGCTGGTCCGGCACGATCTGGACGAGAACGAGGCGACCGCGGTGGCCGCGTTGGTGCAGCGGGCGCGGGCCGTGGACGGCAGCAGCGCCCTGAACGAGCACGCGCTGCTGCACCTGCGCTCGACAGCCGGCCAGGTCCGGCACGTGTTGGCCTACGACGGCGAGCCGGAATCCGGCCCGCTGGTGGGGTATGCCCACCTGGACCTGTCCGAGGCCCCCGCCGGGGTGGCCGCCGAGACGGTGGTGGATCCGGACCGCCGGCGGTCGGGCTGGGCCGCCGCCGTGGTCTCCCGAGCGCTGGCGGAGTCCGGTGGCGCGCCGGTCCTGCTCTGGTCGCACGGCGACCACCCGGGGGCGGCCCGGCTCGCGGAGCGACTGGGGTTCCACCGCGTCCGTGACCTGTGGCAGCTCCGGCGGCGGCTGGGCCCGCCGGCACCGCCGCTGCCGGAGGTGACCCTGCCGCCCGGCGTGCAGGTGCGCGCCTTCGTACCGGGCCAGGACGAGGCGGCCTGGCTCGACCTGAACGCGCGAGCATTCGCGGCGCACCCGGAGCAGGGCGCCATGGACGCCCACGATCTGGCCCAGCGGACCGGCTCGGACTGGTTCGACCCGGCCGGCTTCTTCCTCGCCGAACGCACCGTCTCGAGCGGGCCGCGGCTGGTCGGCTTCCACTGGACCAAGGTGCACGCCGCCGCCGAGCCGGGTGGGCAGGCCACCGGGGAGGTCTACGTCGTCGGGGTCGATCCCGACGAGCAGGGCAGCGGGCTCGGGTCTGCGTTGACGCTGATCGGGCTGCACCACCTGGCCGAGCGTGGGCTGGACGAGGTGCTGCTGTACGTCGAGGCGGACAACGCGGCGGCGCTGCGGGTCTACGAGCGGCTCGGCTTTGCACACGTGGACACGGACACGCAGTACCGGCACCCGGGTCGGCGCGGGTCCTGACCCCGCCCGCCGGCCGGTGACCGGACCCAGCCGCACGGCGATGATGCTTTCGCGTCGTCCGAACGACGCAAATGCGTCATCTCCGTGGAGCGGGGCGGGCGTGGGACCATGGGCGGGTGAGTGCAGACCTGGGGGACCGCGGCGCCGGACCGGCGACCGGCAGCTTCGACGTCGAGCCCCCCTACGAGGCGTCCGGGGACGACCTGCCCGCCGACCGGTTCCTCGACCGGGAGCTGTCGTGGCTGGCGTTCAACGGCCGAGTGCTGGAGCTGGCCGAGGACCCCGCGCTGCCGTTGCTCGAGCGGGTCCGGTTCCTGGCGATCTTCGCCAACAACCTGGACGAGTTCTTCATGGTCCGCGTGGCCGGGCTGAAGCGCCGGATCGCCGCGGGCGTCGCTGTCCGTGCCGCCAGCGGGCTGCGCCCGCGCGAGGTGCTGGACAACATCTGGCGGGAGAGCCGGCGGTTGATGGCCCGCCAGGCGGACACCTTCCACGGCCAGGTGCTGCCGGCCCTGCGCGAGCAGGGGATCGAGCTGCTCCGCTGGGAGGACCTGGCCGAGACCGAGCGGAAGGCGATGGCCACCCTGTTCGAGGAGCGGGTCTTTCCCGTCCTGACCCCGCTCGCGGTGGACCCGGCCCACCCGTTCCCCTACATCTCCGGGTTGTCGCTCAACCTGGCGGTCGTGGTCCGCAATCCCGAGACCGACACCGAGCACTTCGCCCGGGTCAAGGTCCCGCCCAACTTCGCCCGCTGGCTGCCGCTGGACGACCAGCGATTCGTCCCACTCGAGGACGTCATCGCGGCCCATCTGGACATGCTGTTCCCGGGCATGGACGTCGTCGGGCACCACACCTTCCGGGTCACCCGCAACGAAGACCTCGAGGTCGAGGAGGACGACGCGGAGAACCTGCTCCAGGCGCTGGAGAAGGAGCTGCTCCGCCGCCGGTTCGGGCCGCCCACCCGGCTCGAGGTGCAGGAGGACATCGACCCGCACGTGCTCGACCTGCTCGTCTCCGAGCTCGACGTCAACGAGGCGGAGGTGTTCCGGCTCGCCGGGCCGCTCGACCTCAAGGGGCTGGACAGCGTCGCCCGGATCGACCGGGCGGAGCTCAAGGCCGAGTCGTTCGTGCCCGTCACCCACCCGGACCTGACCGAGGTCGAGACTGCCCAGCCCGCGGACATCTTCGGCGCGCTGCAACGCCAGGACGTCCTCGTCCACCACCCGTACGACTCGTTCGCCACCAGTGTCCAGCGCTTCGTGGAGCAGGCGGCGACCGATCCGCACGTGCTGGCGATCAAGCAGACGCTGTACCGCACCTCCGGCGACAGCCCCATCATCGACGCCCTCGTCGACGCCGCGGAGGCCGGCAAGCAGGTGCTGGTGCTGGTCGAGATCAAGGCGCGCTTCGACGAGCAGGCCAACATCCGCTGGGCCCGCAAGCTGGAGCAGGCGGGCTGCCACGTCGTCTACGGGCTGCTCGGGCTCAAGACGCACGCCAAGGCGTGCCTGGTCGTCCGGGACGAGCCGGACGGCCTGCGCCGCTACAGCCATATCGGCACCGGCAACTACAACCCCAAGACGGCCCGGTCCTACGAGGACCTGGGGCTGCTGACCGCCGACCCGGCGGTGGGTGACGACCTGCTGCACCTGTTCAACAACCTGTCGGGCTTCGCGCGCGGTGCGGGCTACCGCCGGCTGCTCGTCGCGCCGGCCGGGGTGCGGACCGGCCTGGTCGAGCGGATCGAGAACGAGGTCGCCCACCACCAGGCTGGCCGTCCGGCCCGGGTGCGGTTCAAGATGAACTCGCTGGTCGACGAGCGGGTCATCGACGCGCTCTACCGGGCCGGGCAGGCCGGCGTGCCGGTGGATCTCTCCACCCGCGGGATCTGCGCTCTCCGCCCGGGGGTGCCAGGGCTGTCGGAGAACATCCGGGTCCGCAGCACCCTCGGCCGGTTCCTGGAGCACAGCCGAGTGTTCTGGTTCGAGAACGGCGGCGAGCCCGCAGTGTGGATGGGCTCCGCCGACCTGATGCACCGCAACCTGGACCGCCGGGTCGAGGTGCTGGTGCAGGTCTGCGACCAGCGGCACGTCACCGAGCTCGGCGGGATCCTGGACACCGTCTTCGACGACGAGACGTCGTCGTGGGACCTCACCAGCGACGGGACCTGGGAACGGCGGCACCGAGACGCCGACGACAACCCCCTGCGGGACCTGCAGGAAGGCCTCATCGCGGCCGCCCGCCGACGCCGGCAGGACGTCAAGCGACGCTCCGGCTGACCCTGCCGCCGGCGGCCTCGCCGTTCTCGGTCCGGTTCATGTGACGGTCGTCGCAGCGAGCGCGACCGCCGCGGAACGCGCCGGCACCGTTCACCTGCGGTTCACCGTCGGCGGGCCGTCGGTTCACCGGCGTCTCCTAGCGTCGGGGGCGTCCGAGCATGCGGCTGCCCCTGCAGCCCCCTGCAGCACGCGAGAAAGGCGACACCCTGTGAACCGACGTGCAGTGCGCAGCGCCACGGTCGCCGTGGCCGCACTCCCACTGATTCTCACCGCCTGCGGCGGGCAGGCAGGCGGCACCGAGGGCGACTCCGTCTCCGGCGAGATCGCCATCGACGGGTCGTCCACGGTCGCACCGCTCAGCGAGGCCGCTCAAGAGCTCTTCGCCGCCGAGCAACCCGGCGTCAGCGTCACCGTCGGAACGTCGGGGACCGGCGGTGGCTTCGAGGCCTTCTGCGCCGGCAAGACCGACATCTCCGACGCCTCGCGGCCGATCGAGGCAGACGAGGCGAAGCTGTGCAAGAAGAACGGCATCGAGTTCACCGAGCTGACCGTCGCCACGGATGCGCTCACGGTGATCACGAACCCCGACGTCCCGGTGGACTGCGTGACCACCGAGGATCTCAAGGCCATCTGGGAGCCGAGCGCCGAGGACACGGTGACGAACTGGAACCAGGCGAACCCCGAGTTCCCCGACCTGCCGCTGAAGCTGTTCGGACCTGGCACCGACTCCGGGACCTTCGACTACTTCACCGACGAGATCAACGGTGAGGAGGGCGCCTCGCGGGCGGACTACGAGGCCAGCGAGGACGACAACGTCATCGTCGAAGGGGTGAGCGGGACCGAGGGCGGCCTCGGCTACGTGGGCTACACCTATTACGAGCAGAACACCGACGCGGTGAAGGCGCTGGAGGTGGACAACGGCGAGGGGTGCGTGGCCCCGTCCGTGGAGACCGCGCAGAGCGGCGACTACAGCCCGCTGTCGCGGCCGCTGTTCGTCTATGTCAACAACGCGTCCTACGCCGACAAGGCGCAGGTCGCGGGATTCGTCGACTACTACATCGCCAACCTGTCCGACATCGTCGAGGCGGCGCAGTTCATCCCGCTGAACGACGAGCAGCTCGCCGAGACGCAGCGCGCCCTGGAGTCCCTCGGGGCCTGATCGCGGCGGCAGCGACATAGGCAAGACTGTGGGGAGGCGGAGTCCGCCTCCCCACAGCTTCGCGGAGGGCATCTGGATGAGCACCAGCACCGGGACGCAGGGCTTCAGCGCCGCTGACCTGCGTCCCCGCCGCCGCCCCCAGGAGCGTCTGGTCCTGCTGCTCCTGCAGACCTCCGCCTTGGCGTCCGTGCTGATCACGGTGGGCATCGTGGTCGCGCTGGCCCGCCCCGCGATCGGCTTCTTCCGCGAGGTCTCGGTCCTCGAGTTCGTCACCGGTACGTCGTGGCGACCGAATCTGTCCCCCGTCGAGTACGGCGTGCTCCCGCTGGTGGCCGGCACCCTGATGACCACGGCCATCGCGCTGGCGCTCGCGGTCCCATTGGGGCTGGGCGCGGCCATGTACCTGTCCGAGTACGCCAGTCCTCGGACCCGCCGCCGGTTGAAGCCGGTGCTGGAGCTGCTCGCCGGCGTCCCCTCGGTGGTCTACGGCTTCTTCGCGCTGCAGTTCATCACCCCGACGGTGTTGCGGGGCTGGCTGGGCATCGACGTGGGCTTCACCAACGCGCTGGCCGCCGGACTCATCCTCGGCGTCATGATCATCCCGACGGTGGCCTCGCTGTCGGAGGACGCGATGTCGGCGGTGCCACAGGCACTGCGCCAGGGCTCCCTCGCGATGGGCGCCAACCGGATGCAGACCACGCTGCGCGTGGTGGTCCCCGCGGCGATCTCGGGGATCTCCGCAGCGATCGTGCTCGGATTGTCCCGCGCCGTCGGGGAGACCATGATCGTCGCGCTGGCCTCCGGCGGCAGGCCGAACCTGACGGCCGACCCGCGCGAGGGCATGCAGACGATGACCGGCTACATCGCACAGACCGCCGGTGGAGAGAACATCGTCGGCTCGGTCTCGTACAACACACTGTTCGCCGTCGGACTGGCCCTGTTCGTCCTCACGCTGCTCATCAACATCATCAGCATCCGGCTGGTGCGCCGGGTCCGGGAGGTCTACTGATGACCACGACGACCCCGGACCTCTCGCCGTCCCGAGCCGGGCTTTCACACGGCCGAGGCCACGAGAAGAGCCTCGGCTCGCTGATCTTCCTCGGCGCGCTCTGGCTGTCGCTCGTGTTCGGCATCATGGTGCTGGTCACCCTGATCGTGACCACGGCGATCGACGGCTCGGCCCGCTTCGACTCGGCCCTGCTCACGAACTACGACTCGACGCTCAATCCCGAGTCAGCCGGGGTCCGGGCCGCGTTCTTCGGCACGCTGTGGCTGATGCTCGCGACCGGGCTGATGGCCGTGCCGATCGGGATCGCCGCAGCGGTCTACCTCGAGGAGTTCGCCGACAACGAGCGGTGGTACAACCGGCTGATCGAGGTCAACCTGCAGAACCTCGCTGCCGTCCCGTCGATCATCTACGGGATGCTGGCAGTGGCGATTGCCGCCCTGTTCGGCAGCTCGAAGACCAACATCGTGTTGGTCGGAGCGCTCGCTCTCGCGCTGCTGATCCTGCCGGTGGTGATCATCTCGACCCGGGAGGCGGTCCGCGCCGTCCCCAGGGAGATCCGGGAGGGGTCGCTTGCGCTCGGGGCGACACCGATCCAGACCACCTGGCGGCAGGTGCTGCCGTCGGCGGTGCCTGGAATCTCGACCGGGACGATCCTCGCGCTGTCCCGCGCCATCGGGGAGGCGGCGCCACTGCTGCTGCTCGGCGTCGGCACCATCCTGTTCACCCCGAACGGCCTGCTGTCCGGCTTCACCGCCATGCCGGTGCAGATCTTCAGCTGGACGTCGGAGTCCCAGGACGAGTACAAGGTCGCGGCCGCAGCAGCCATTATCGTCTTGATGGCGATGGTGCTGGCGCTCAACGGTCTGGCCATCTATATCCGCAACCACTTCCAGCGGCGCTGGTGAGGACGACCACTATGAGCAGTTCGGACACCCGCACCACCGGCACCGACGAACCGCCGGCCGGAGCCCCCGCCACCTCCGGGGCTGCCACCGCCGCCGGCACGGAGCCGACCGTGACCATCAGTCACGTCGAGCGCCGGCAGGTGCCCGAGCGTCCCGTGCCGGTGATGGAGTGCGTCGAACTGAACGCCTACTACGGTGACTTCCTCGCCGTGCATGACGTGACCCTCGGTTTCGGGCGCAACGAGATCACCGCGCTGATCGGACCCTCGGGCTGCGGGAAGTCCACCGTGTTGCGCTGCCTGAACCGGATGAACGACCTGATTCCAGATGCCCGCGTCGAGGGCAAGGTGCTCTACCACGACGTGGACATCTACGACAGCAGGGTGGACGCGATCGAGGTCCGGCGCCGAATCGGCATGGTCTTCCAGAAGCCCAACCCCTTCCCCAAGTCCATCTACGACAACGTCGCCTACGGGCCGCGAGTCACCGGCATGGACGTCGACGACATGGACCAGCATGTCGAGCAGGCACTGCGCGACGCCGCCCTATGGGACGAGGTCAAGGACAAGCTGAAGAATTCCGCGTACGGGCTGTCCGGTGGCCAGCAGCAGCGGCTGTGCATCGCAAGGACCATCGCGACCAAGCCGGACGTGATCTTGATGGACGAGCCCGCCTCCGCTCTCGACCCGATCGCCACCGCGCGGATCGAGGATCTGATGATGGTGCTGCGGGAGGAGTACACGATCATCGTCGTCACCCACAACATGCAGCAGGCGGCACGAGTGGCCGACCGCACCGCCTTCTTCACCGCCCGCCCGGACGAGACGACCGGCAACCGGACCGGGCTGCTGGTGGAGTACGACCTGACCCGCAAGATGTTCAGCAACCCGGCCGACAAGCGCACCGAGGACTACATCTCCGGCCGGTTCGGCTGACCTGCCGACGGCTCAAACCGGCGGTGCGGGCCGGCCTGGTCCCGGGCACCCGGCGAACAGCAGCCCGCCGGTGCCGAGATCGGACAGCAGCTGCGCGTCACGGGTCGGCGCCCGCAACCGCAGTGTCACCGTCGGGCCGTCCGCGGCCGCCGAAGCCATCGTGAACCGCTCCTCCCACGTCCCGCCCTGCGCCGGCGCGTCACCCGTGGTGAGGGCGGCGCGAACGACGAGCTGGTCGGCGGCCAGCGCCGCATCGGTGAAGCGCATCACCACGTCCAGCGTGCCGGCGGTGTCGGTCAGGCCGAGGCCCAGCCCGAGCGCCCGGTAGCCCGCCAGCCCGCCGGCCGCAGCGGCGAGCCGGGCTCCCACGGCGCGGGTGGCGCGGTCCGCATCGGCCAGCGACGTCGCCCTGCAGCCTTGCTCGCCGGTGTGCAGCACCGCCACGGGAGCCCCGGACAGCCCGACGGCGACCCGGGCGACATCCGCGTCGGCGGCCAGCGACGGGGCCGACCCCCGGACGGCAGCGACGGTTCGGGCGGCGTAGTGAGCAGCGTCGGAGACGATCACCAGCCCCTCGTCGGCGAGCACCGCGACATAGCCCAGTTGCGGGGTGAGGCCGGGATCCGCGGCGGCGACGACGTCCGGCCCGCCGCGCCAGACCGCACCGGCGTCGGCCCCGACGGCCGGCTCTGCATACCCGGTCGACGTCAGCCCGTCGAGGACGGTTTCGGCCGTGACGTCTCCCAGCGCCACGACGGCGACGGCACCCTCACCGGACTGCGCGTACGCCTCCCAGTCCGCGCCCACGACGGACCAGCCGTACGCCCGCTGCATCGGCTCCGCCGAGCCGACGAGTAGCGAGACGGCGGTGAGGTCGGTCGCGAACCCTGCACCGGAGAGGCGGCGCAGTCCCGACGGGTCCGCGGCGGTCGCGGCGGTGAGGCCCAGCTCAGCGCGGACCGCGGCCCAGTCGGTGACACTGAGCGTCGCGGTCTCGGCAGGCACCGTTGTCACCGCCCGGGCGACCGGGCTGCGTGGATCCACCGTCGACTCGGCGACCCAGATCCCGGCCGCGGCGACGGCGGCGAGCACGGTGAGGGCGAGCAGGCTGCGGCGCACGGCCGACATCATGCACGTCGCCCGGCGAACCGCCACACTGTCCGCGTGACCGACGGACCAGTCCAGGCCGCGGGGGCTGTCGTATGGCGCTCAACGGCCGACGGACTGGAGGTGCTGCTGATCCACCGGGTGCGGCATCGGGACTGGTCGCTGCCCAAGGGGAAGCTCGACGCGGGCGAACACCTGCTCACCGCCGCCGTGCGGGAGGTCGAAGAGGAGACCGGGGTGCCGGTGCGGGTCGGCCCGTTCCTGGCCCGACACGAGTACCGGCTGACGCGGCCCCCCGGCGGCGTCAAGCAGGTGGCGTACTGGTCGGCCCGCCCGGTCGACGGGACCGCGGCACGGGCGGACGAGTACGCCCCGAACGACGAGGTGGACCGCGTCTGGTGGGCGCCACTCGAGGTGGCGCGAACGACTCTCACCTACGCGCGCGACGTGGCCGTGCTGGACCGCCTCGACCGGCTGCTGGCAGCCGGTGGCCACACCAGCACACCGCTGCTCGTGCTGCGGCATGCGTCGGCCATCGCTCGCGAGGAGTGGCAGCACATCGACCGGGACCGGCCGCTGACGGCCGAGGGCATTGCGCAGGCGCACCGGCTGCGGCCGCTGCTGGCCGCCTACGGCATCGACACCGTGCTCAGCAGCGACGCCCAGCGGTGCGTCGCGACCGTGCAGCCCTACGCCGATGCGCAGGGGCTGCCCGTCGACGTCGACCCGGCGTGGAGCGAGGAGGCGGTGGACAGCACCGAGCAGCTCGCCGCCGCGGCCCGCCTGCACGACGATGAGCGCCGGATGGTGCTCTGCACCCACCGGCCGGTCCTCCCGACGATGCTGGCCGCGTGGGGGCTGGCCGAGACGAAGCTCGAACCGGGCGACGCGCTGGTCGTGCACCGAATGGCAGGCGGAGTCGTCGGCACCGAGTTGCTGTCGCCGTGACCGCGGTCAGCGCAACCCGAGCAGGGTGTCGACCTCTTCCTGACTCAGCGGACCGTCATGCTCCGACGCCGCGATCATCAGGTCTCCGGTGAGCTGGATCTCGGCGATCACGTCGTCGTCATGCACGCGCCTGTCCACCGGCCTCTCCACGCCTGACACCTCCACCCCCTCCCGTCAAGCATGCCGTACGGCTGATACCGACGCAGCCAACCGGTCACATTCTCAGCAGTAACCGTGCGTGGCCGGACGGTCACGGAAAAGAATCGCACCTCTCTGCCCCGACCGCTCGAGGTGCCTCCCGGTGACCAGCCCGTCCTCCCCCCGCTCCCGCCGAGTCCCGGCCCTGCTCACGGCGGCCGCGCTGACCCTGCTCGCCGGAGTCGGCGGTGCCGCGTCCACCGCCGGTGCGGTCGAGCCGGTCGGACCGGTCGCCGCTCGCCCGGGCGACGACAGCCAGCGGGGTGGTCCGCCGGTGCCGTTCCCCGCCTCCCCGCAGGGGTTGCCTGCGCAGGCCGACTGGGGCAAGGACATCGAGGCGTTCCCCGGCTACCAACCGCAGCGATCCTGCTCCGCCCGAGGGCTTCGCGGCACGATGGCCCTGCGGGCACTCGTCCTGCGCACGTACCGACCGGGATCGGACGCCGGGATGCTGCGGGGCTGCGCGGTCGGCGGTCAGTCCGAGCACAAGGAGGGCCGCGCCTGGGACTGGCACGTCGACGTCGGCGACCGCCCCGAGCGTCGAGCCGCGGCCGACTTCCTGGCCTGGCTGACCGCCCCCGGCCGAGACGGGCAACCCGGGGCGATGGCACGCCGGCTCGGCGTCATGTACGTGATCTACAACCGGAAGATCTGGAGCGGTTGGTCCGGCGGCTGGGCGGCCTACTCCGGCGACAGCCCGCACACCGACCACGTCCACATCTCCCTGTCGTGGAACGGTGCCCGCGGACGTACGTCGTTCTGGACCGGACAGGTATGGCCGATCGACAACGGCCCGTGTACGTACTTCGCGAACCAGCCGGCCGTGGTCGCGACGACCCGCTCTCGGCTCCGGCCATGTCCGGCGCCGGCTCCGACGCCGCGCGGCTCGAGCCAGCCGTTCGCCTGGCTGGGCAACGGTGGCGAGCACGTCCGCACCGCGCAGCGGCTGCTCGGCGTCCGCACCAGCGGCGTGCTCGACGCGAGCACGCGCAAGCGGATCCTCGGCTACCAGCGCAGCCACGACCTGCCCCGCACCGGCGCTCTGGACAAGCCGACGTGGGCCAGCTTGCAGCCGGCGACCCGGCAGCAGTACGCCCCGCGGTGGACGCCGCGCGAGGCCGCCCGCTGGGCCCGGCAACAGGGCAGCCCGGTGCTGCGCCGGACCTCAGCGGGAACGGCGGTCTACGCGCTGCAGACCGCGCTGCGGATGCCGGACCGGCTGCGAACCGGGTTCCTCGGACCCCGGACCACCGACGAGCTCGTCGCCTTCAGACGCGCCCACGGACTCGGCCAAGAAGCCCCGGACCGACGCGGAGGTGTGGGCGGCCCTGCCACGATAATGTAGTCAATACGATCACGGACAGTAGCCACATCTGTCCCGAACACTCTCACGCCTCCCCGGCGTTCGGTACTAGCCACGCTTAGTGAAATGGGACACACTCAGCGTGCTAGGGGAGAACCGACAGGCCGCGTAAAGCGGTCATGAAGGGAGCGCGCATGTCCACAACGACTCGCCGGCTGACGGCAGCTGCGGCAGCAGGGACGCTCGCGTTGGGAGTGGCCACCGGGGTTGCCTCCGGAGTTGGAACGAACACCGCACGGGAGAAGGAGCGCGTCTCCCACGTCGCGGGCAAGGAGAAGGAGCGCACCCAGGGTCGCGAGAAGGAGCGCATCGTCCAGACCGGACGCGAGAAGGAGCGCACCCAGCGCCGCGAGAAGGAGCGCATCGTCCAGACCGGACGCGAGAAGGAGCGCACCCAGCGCCGCGAGAAGGAGCGCATCGTCCAGACCGGACGCGAGAAGGAGCGCACCCAGGGTCGCGAGAAGGAGCGCGTGGTCCGCGTCTGACCACATCAACGCGACCGGGCGACGCCCACCGACCTGCCCGATTGGGCCGGTGAGGCGTCGACCGTCGCGACGTAGGCTGCACTATGACCGCAGTCTGGCGCTGGTGCCTGGTGGCACTCGGCGTCCTCGCCGTGACGGTGCTGCCCGCCACGGCCCAGGTCTGGCCGGTGGACGACCCGGACCTGAGTGCGGTCGACCTGCTCGAGCGAATTCGGGATGCCGACGGCATGGCGTACTCCGGCTATGTCGAGTCCGTCGGCGGTCTCGCGCTGCCCGTGACCGACGAGTTCACCGACGTCGCCGACCTGCTGGGGGACACCAACCGGTTGCGCGTGTGGTGGCGCGGGTCGGACGACTGGCGCGTGGACCGACTCGGGGCGGCCGGAGAGAACGACCTCTTCCACGACGGCCAGCTGACCACCGCGTGGGACTACGAGGCGCTGCGCGCCACCCGGACCTCGGAGCTGTTCGCGTTCCTGCCCCGCACCGTCGACGTGCTCCCCCCGGTCCTCGCCTCCCGCGTGCTCGGCGACGCTGCTCCCGAGGAGGTGAGCCGGCTGCCGGCCGAGCGGATCGCCGGCCGGATCGCACCAGGGCTTCGGCTGGTGCCCTCCGAGCCGCAGGCCAGCGTCGACCACGTGGACGTGTGGGCGGACGAGGAGACCGGGCTGCCGCTGCGCGTCGAGGTGTGGGGGGAGGGAAACCCAGCAGCGATCAGCACGACGTTCGACGACGTGTCGACGGAGATGCCCGACGCCGACCTGACCACCTTCCAGCCGCCGCCGGGCGTCTCGGTGTCGCTGGAGGGCCCGAAGACGGTCGCCGACCCCGGCACCGTGGACGTCCAGCTGCCGGTGCGCCTGGCCGGCCTGCCGGGCAGCGTGGTGCCCGACATCGAGGTCGGCCGCTACGGCGCGGGGGTGACGCAGCTCGCGGTGGCGCCCCTGGACGGTGACGTGGCCGAGCCGCTGCGCGAGCAGCTCGGCGGGACTGCCGGCGCTGTCGTCGACGAGAACGGGACCCGGCTAGCGGCCGGACCGCTGCGGGTGCTGCTCACGCCATGCGGTGGTGAGACAGCACCGAGCTGGCTGCTCGTCGGCACCGTCTCCGAGCGCGCCATCACCCGGGCCGCCGAGCAGGTCATCGCGTTGCCACCCGACCCGTTGCTCGCCGGAACCCCGTCGTGATCAGCACGGACCGGCTCACCAAGCGCTTCGGCTCGGTGCTGGCCGTGGACGCGGTGGACCTGGATGTGCGTGAGGGGGACGTCTACGGCTTCCTCGGCGCCAACGGCTCCGGAAAGACCACGACGGTCCGGATGCTGCTCGGTCTCGTGTTGGCGACGTCCGGCGAGATCGAGCTCTTCGGCGAGCAGATGCCGCGCGCCGCGCGATGGGTGCTGCCGCACATCGGTGCGCTGGTCGAGGGACCGGCTGCGTACGGGCATCTGACCGGTCCCGCAAACCTGGCGCTCATGGACGCGGCCGGGCCGGGGGGCGACCGGGCCAGTCGCTCCCGGCGCATCGACTCGGTGCTGGAACAGGTCGGGCTGGCCGGAGTCCGCCGCCGCCCGGTGCGGGCGTACTCCCTGGGGATGCGGCAGCGGCTGGGCCTGGCGGCCGCCCTGTTGCGGACGCCCCGGCTGTTGATCCTGGACGAGCCGACCAATGGACTGGATCCGCAGGGGATCCGGGAGATCCGCCAGCTGCTGGTCGAGCTCAATCGGCGTGGCAGCACGATCTTCCTGTCCAGCCACCTGCTCGCGGAGGTCGAGCAGCTGTGCACCCGGGTGGGAGTGCTGGACCGGGGCCGACTGGTGATGCAGGAGCAGCTGACCGCGCTGCAGGCGCCGACCGGCCGCACCGTCGTGCGGACACCGGACGTCGAGGCGGCGCGAGCGCTGCTGGACGGACGCTCGGTGCTGCACGGCGACCGGCTGCTCGTCCGGGGCACGGACGCGGCAGCATTGAACGCCGAGCTGGTCCGGGCCGGTGTGCGGGTGGTCGAGCTGGCCCCCGAGCGACGCACGCTGGAGGAGGTCGTGCTGGCGGCGACCGAGCCGGACAGCGTCAGCCCGCGGTCCAGCGGCTCGGCCCCGCTGACGGAGGCGGCCGGGTGATCCGTGTCGAGCTGCGCAAGCTGGTCCGACGGCCGCGGACCTGGGTGACGATCGCGATGCTGGACGCGCTGCCGACGCTGGTCGCGGTGCTGCTTGCCGTCACCGACCTCGGCCCCCGCCCCGGGACGGGGCCCGCCTTCCTGTCCGCCGTCCTGTCCGACGGAACGCTGTTCCCGCTGGCCGCACTCGCGATCGTGCTCCCGCTGTTCCTGCCGATCGCGGTCGCGATCGTCGCCGGCGACTCGGTGGCCGGCGAGGCGCAGGCCGGCACGCTGCGCTACCTGATCGCCCGGCCGGTGGGTCGGACCCGGCTGCTCGTGGCCAAGCTGGTCAGCGTGATCGCGTTCGTGGTGATCGCGGTCCTGGTGGTGGCGGGCACGGCCTACGTCACCGGCACGCTGCTGCTCGGCGACCAGCCGCTCGACACCACCAGCATCTCCGGATCCACGCTCACCCCCGTTGAGGTCGCGCAGCGCAGCGCGATGGCGATCGGCTACGTCATGTTCTCGATGCTCGGGGTCGCGTCGGTCGCGCTGTTCCTGTCCACGCTGACCGACACTCCGCTGACCGCGGCGCTCGGCGCGCTCGCGCTGCTGATCGCCTCCACGCTGCTGCTGACACTCGACGCGGCGGACAGCTTCGCGGCGTACCTGCCGACCCGGTACTGGCTGGCCTTCGTCGACCTGTTCCGTGACCCGATCCTGTGGCGCGACGTGCTGCGCGGGGTGCTGCAGCAGGGGGTCTATGTCACCGTCTTCCTCGGCGCGGCATGGGCGAACTTCACCACCAAGGACATCACCAGCTGACGGCTCAGACCGGACAGCTCGCGGGTGCGGTCGGCGGGTCGGCCGCCAGCGTGGTGCGCAGGATCGCGGCCACCGCCGGCTCGGCCGGGAGCCCGCCGTGGTCCACCTGCGAGCCGGCGCACACGCTTTGAACGCTCAGGTTGAGCGCGCCGTCGAGGCTGGTGGACTCCGGCGGGGTGACCACCTCGTCGAAGACCGTCCACACCGCGACGAAGACCGGCCCCTCCGGAGTCTCGTCGCCGGCGTTCAGCCGGCGGATCAGCTCGCTGTCGACGGTGAGCTGCTGACAGCCGGTCGGGCAGCTGTCCGGAGTGATGTCGCTCGCGATCCCGGCCACGTCGGTGCCATGGTTCGGCGTACCCAGCGTGACCACCCGCCGGGCGGCAGCTGCCCCGCCGAAGTCGCGCACCCACAACCGGGCGACCACCCCGCCGGCCGAGTAGCCGACCACGTCCACCGACTCGGCGCCGGTCTCGTCCAGCACCGTCCGCGCGACGTCGGCCAGCAGCTCGGCAGAGGCGCGCAGGTCACCGGTCCCGTCACCGGCGAGGTCGACCACCCGGGCGTCACGACCGGCGGCCTCGAGCAGCGCCACGAGAGGCTGCACGCTGTCGACGGAGCCGCCGTATCCAGGGACCACCAGCACCGGGCCCGGCCGGTCCTGTGCCACCGGGTCGACCCCGGCCGCGGTGAGCTCGCGCACGAGGACGGTCGCGGCGACCAGCAGGGCCGCCACCGCTGCCGCGGCGATGACGGCGACCAGCCGGCGACGGGCCGGGGACAGCGCGGAGAGCACGGTCCATCGTGCGCCTGCACGGGTCGTCCGGCCAGCGAATCGGCCAGCGGATCGGCCGGCGAGCGGCCGGCGGGTCGGCGGCTGGCCTGAACGGGCCATTGCCGGGCGACCCGGCCCGGTCCTACGGTGTCGGCTTCCGGGCCCGCAGCGCCCGACGGGCGCCGCGATGACGCGAGCGGAGGTCGCGATGGACGCGCCGTACCAGGGGGCTACCGACGTGCACGTCTTTCCGGCGAACCTGCCGATCCCGGGCGTGGGGGTGCTCCCGGTGAACGCCTACCTCCTGATGGCGGAGGAGCCGGTGCTCATCGACACCGGGATCGGGGTGGACGGAGACGACTTCATCGCCGCGATCAGCGACGTGATCGATCCGAAGGACCTGAAGTGGGTGTGGCTCACCCACGACGACGCGGACCACACCGGCAGCATCCGCCGGATCATGGAGCTCGCACCGAACGCCACGCTCGTCACCCACGGTTTCAGCGCGTTCCGCATGGCGACCTGGTGGCCGGTCCCCATGGACCGCGTGCACGCAATCCGGTTCGGCGACGAGCTGCACGTCGGGGACCGCACGCTCACGGCCATCGCGCCGCCTCTGTTCGACAACCCGATGTCCACCGGGGTTCTCGACCGCTCCACCGGGTCACTGTTCACCGTGGACGCGTTCGGCGCCATCCTCCCCGAGGCCACTCAGGACGCGTCGGACGTCCCCCCGGAGGTCCTTGCCGGTGGAATGCTGGGCTGGGCGACCTCGGACTCGCCGTGGGCGCACGTCACCGATCGCCGCATGTTCGGCGAGGTGCTCGACCGGGTCCGTCACTTGCAGCCCAGGCGGATCTTCTCCTCGCACCTGCCCGCGGCCAGCGGTGCCTCCTTGGAGGAGTTCCTCACCGTGCTGCAGGCGGTGCCGGACGCCGAGCCGTTCATGCCCCCGGACTCCGTGGAGTTCGCGCAGATGATCGACGCCATGACGCAGATGCAGCGGGCCGAGGGCGCCGCGGTCGTCGAGTGAGCGCGCAGGTCACACCTTCCCGCGGAGGATCCGGCGGAAGTAGATGACCGGGAGGGCGTACCGGTCGAACAGCCACGTCGAGCGACGCGGCTTGGTCAGGTCGACGACCGGTACGGACGGTGCCGGGCGGCCGGTGCGATCGACCTCGACGAGCATCAACCCGCGGCGGCTGGTGGTGATCGGCATCACGGTGTAGCCGTCGTAGCGCTGCAGCTCGCTCGCATTCGCCGAGGCCGCAAGGTTCTGGGCGAGGATCTCCACCTGATGCCTGAGGGCGCCCCCCGACGGCCGGATCCCGAGATTCGCGGCATCGCCGAGAGCCCAGATCTCCTCGTGCTGCCGGTGGCGCAGGGTGCCGGGATCCACATCCACGAGGCCCGGTGCCGGATCGGTTGCGAGCCCGCTGTCCGCAATGAAACGTGGGGCCTTGTAGTGCGGGACCACGTGCGCGAAGCCCACGTCGTCGAAGGTCCGCGACCCGGCCGGTGACGTGACCGTGACCCCGCGGGCATCCCGATCCACACTCGCCACCCGCGCCTCCCGGAGCACCTCGACACCGTACGAGGCGAACACCTGCTCCAGCCGCCCATCGGCCTTGGGCAGCCCCACCACGGAGGGTCCGGGCAGGACGAGCCGGATCTCGAGGTCCGTCAGCACACCGGTGCGACGCCAGTGGTCACACGCCATGAGCAGCGGCTTGAGGGCTGTCGCCGCGCAGGGCGCGGGCTCCGGCGGCACGGTGAAGACCACGGACCCGCGCCTGAGCGACGTCAGTCGCGACCAGACGTGCGGCGCGGCGCTCGGGACGAACGTCGACCCCGCCCACCCCTCGGCGTAGGCCGACCGGAGTCCCGGGGTCGCGTCCCAGTCCTCCTCCAGTCCGGGACAGACGATGAGGGTCGAGTAGTGCAGCGTTCTCCCCCCGCGTGTGTGCACGCTCGCGGCGGCCGGGTCGATCGAGTCGACGCTGTCGCAGATCCACGTGCACCCGTCCGGGATGACGTCCTGCATGGGGCGTTCGAGCGCCGACATGCGGGCCTGCCCCGCGCCGACGTAGTTGAGCAGCGGCCGGTAGCGGTGCACCAGCTGCCCGTCCACGATCGTGACGTCGGTGGCACCGTCACGGATCAGCCGGGCCGCCGACGAGATGCCGGCGTTGCCGCCACCGACGATCAGTACCTCGGATCGCTCCATGCCCACCCTCCGCCGCGCGGCTCGTGAGACGGAGCCCGTCCCCGGACCGTACCTGTGCGCGGTGGACCGGGCATCCGCGCTCGCCGGGCAATGCGCTATGCCGTGGTCGGCCGCAGCCTCCGCGACGGGCGATCGGGACGGGGCGCCTGGCTGCGTGGGCCTAGACTTCCCCAGCGACCCAGCGCCGTTCCCCAGCGCTGGTGAACGTGGGCGACACCCTCTGTCTAGGGAGACAGACCTCGCCTCACCTGCGGTGAGCGCGTCCGGCCAAGTCGATCGAGACTGGCGCTTCGATCGCGCCCCGCTGCCCCAAACGCTCGACGCGTAGCGACACTACCTCGACAACGTCGCGGACTTCGTCGCGGCCAGGAACGGCCCGCAGCCGGAATTGGTGCGACAACCAGGGACGAGCCCGATCCGACATGTAGCCATCGAGGGCACGCTGTCGCCGCGTGCCGACTAGCGGCGGTGTGGCGCGGGTCTGGGCAATCTGACGGGGCCCGGTCACATTTCGTCAGAATCGTTCGTTCTCGCCGCGGTAGACCTTCTGGTCGTCCGGGTCGGCGGTGGTCTTGACGGGCGACGGCGCCGAACATCCGGTTCGGGACGCAGGTGACGTCCGTCGACAACCCGTGCCGCTTCTGGGCTGACGATGACGCCGCGTTCACTCGTGTCGACTGACCGACTCCCGCCGGGAAATCGGTTTCGACGGCTCTGTGCGCGCCTTAGCCTTTGGCCTTGTGGACATCCGAACGCTTGACGAGACGGCCTTGGCTGACGACGTGGTGATGCGCGACTTCTACGATCTCAACCGACGCGCGGAACTTTTCGGCCGGCCGGACGCGCCGTTCTGGGAGTTCGGGGAGTTTCTGGGTGCGTTCCGCTCGGCCGACAGCGGTGAGCGGCAGGATGTGTTCGCGGCCTACGACGGCGATCGGATGATCGGCAACGCCGTGCTGTGGTCATTTCTGCTCGACAACACCGACAAGGCCTTCTTCCGGCTCAGCGTGGATGTGCCCGAGCGGCGTCGCGGCATCGGCCGGGCGCTAGTTCAGCGGCTCGAGCAGACCGCCAAAGACGACGACCGGTCGCTGATCCTGGCCGGCGCCGTCCTGCCCTTCGACGACCGCGAGGCTCACGCCTACCAGCGATTCGCCGAGGCGTGCGGCTACGAGCTCTCCAACTACGAGGTAGTCCGCCACCTCACCCTTCCGGTGCCCGACGAGCAGATCCAGGAGTGGATCGACGAGGCCGCGCCGCACCACGTGGACTATGCGCTCGAGACGTTCGTCGGGGCGGTGCCCGACGACCTCGTCGAGTCGCTGTGCGTGCTGCTCGGCCAGCTCGCGGTCGATGCGCCGAGCGGCGCCGTCGACTTCGAGGAAGAGCTGGTCACCCCGCAGCGGTACGCCGAGATGGTGGCGACCACGGCCGCGATGGGCCGCACCCGCTACGAGACGGTCGCCCTCACCCCTGACCGGCAGGTGGTGGCGCAGTCCACGCTCGCCATGTCGCTGGAGGAGAGCACCCAGGTCTATCAGTGGGGCACCTTCGTGCACCGCGAGCATCGTGGCCGCAGGCTCGGCCTGGCGACGAAGGCGGTCAACCTCCGCGCCGTTCAGGCTGTGCGCGGCGACCTCACTCTCGTCACGACGCAGAACGCCGAGACAAACGACCACATGGTCTCCATCAACGAGCGGATGGGGTTCCGGCCGATCGAGGTGGCCGCCGAGTACGTCAAACACCTGTGACCCCGTCGTATATGACCAGCGGAGGTGACCTCGGCTTTGTGCTGGGCATTCGTGACCGCGCCCGTACAGGGAGAGAAGTCACCTTGCCCAGCGACGAGTCGGTTCAGGCTCACTGCCATTCGAAGACGTCGCAGAGCTGTCGTTCGAATCCGAGCAGCGCGGTGAGACCGAGCCCAACCCGTGGATCAATGACGGGTGCGACACCACCCGTCACAAGGACGGCACCGCCCGGACACCAGTTCTATGGTCGCTACACCCTGCCCTGCCCCGGCCACCCCGATCACGAATGGTGGGAGCCGCTGCTCACAACCACCGAGGACGCCAAGGCCAACTTCAACCGTACGGAGTACCTCCGGATCACCCCCAGCACGGCGAAGGACCACTGGCGGCTGTATGGCATGCGGCAGGACACCGAGAGCCTCAACGCCCAGCTCAGCGAGCGTTCTACGGTCAGCGCCTCCCGGCGTGGGGAGTGCACAACCAGACCGCGATCGTCCTCCTTGCCGCGGTGGCAGACAACGCCTGGGTGCGACAGGTCTGGTACGACGAAGCCCGTCACCAGGCCCAACACCCTCCGGACCTCTGACGCCGTACCTGAAGCAACCGCCAAGCCTGCCCAGGGCATGATCGGCATGCCCGCATCACGGAATTCAGGCCGCAATCGGCGGTTCTCAACCCTCAGGCCATGAGCGCCTAGACTCGCAGCCGTCCCAGTGCTCAACCGAACGCTGGCGACGGCGCGCGGTCGAGGTTTTCGCCAATCATTTCCGCACGTCCCGGGCCCCTAGCTCAACTGGCAGAGCAGCGGACTTTTAATCCGCGGGTTGTGGGTTCGAGCCCCACGGGGCCCACAGCACCACAGGTCATCGCCGCCATGGCAAGCCATCCGACGACCGGCCGCGAAACGCAGCGCCGGGTCTCACTAGGGTGCCCGGATGATCCGCGAACGCGCCGTGCTCCTCGCTCACCTCGACGCCGAGCGCGAGCATGTGCTGACTGCCGTCGAGGGCCTGAGCGAGCAGGACCAGACCCGGACGGCCGCTCCCTCCGGCTGGTCGATCGCACAGTTGCTCAACCACCTCACGTACGACGTCGAGATCTTCTGGGCGGCTGCGATTCTCGGCGGCGACGACGAAGGCATCAGCTCGATCCGGGACGGTTGGAAGGTCCCGGTCACCTCTGGCGCGGACGCGGTGGCGCAGTACCGCCGCTGGAGGCAGCGCAGCGTCGCCGTGCTCGCCGAGGTGGATCTCGACGCGCCTCCCCGCTGGTGGCCACCGGAGGACGTCTTTCCCTTCCCGGCCTTCGCGGACGCGCGCGACTGCATGCTCAGGTTGCTGATGGAGACGGCCACCCACGCGGGCCACCTCGACATGGCCCGGGAACGAATCGACGGCCGCCAGCACCTCGTGGTCGGGTAGCGGTCAGTCGCTCTCGCCACCCCTCGAACCCGATCAGCCGATGCAGTCCAGAATGGTCGATGACCCGCCCTACGGGAGCCGAGCAACGAGTCCAGGCACATGGCTGCTCGGCTACGTGGATGTGCTGGCAGCTGCGCGACCGAGCAGGTAGGGCGCCACGAGATGGTGCACCGGCGCGACCATCGCCCAGATCGTGGACGCAAGGCGCGGCCGCCGAAAAGCACGTACGTGCTGAGCGTCAGACGGCCGCGTGAGTCGCGCCGGACCACGATGACTGCGCGGAGCAGCCGGGGACCGCGCCGCGAGCTGAACGGCGTCGGGGCTGGCGGTGACGATCCGCCAGCCCAGGACGTGCGCCGCTGAGTCTCCGCACGCGAGCCGGAACCCGAGGAGGTGCCGATGCCCCAGCACGACGAGAGTTCTCAGATCGACAGGAGCCCCTTTCAGACCGGCTCGTGCAAACTGCTCGGCCGAGCGCGCGTCATCGGTCGGGATGCAGGCTTCGAATGAGTCCGCATAGCTGTACGCGACACCATTGAGGACAGCGCTCGGTCCCGTCGGTACGCCCCAGGGGCGGGGCCGGGGCAGCACCATCGGTGGACCTCCCAGGTCGACTGCGGGACAACGACGACCCGTGGTCCTCGTTATGCGAGGACGCGGTGCGTCCGTCAGTCCCGGCGTCGCTGCGCGCTCCGGAACAGCGGCGGCAGGAAGCGCACCATCAGCGCGGACCAGGTCAGGTGGGTCAGCACCGGGGCCTGTAGGCCACCCGACGCGCGCCGCTGCAGGCTGAACAGCGTGCCCATCACTCCCGCCGCCAGCACCAGCGCCGGGTTCCGGGTCGCCACGGTCGCCGCGGTGTAGACACCGGTCGAGACCCAGACCGCGCGGTCGGGGTCCAGGGTCGCGTACATCGCCCCGCGGAAGAACACCTCCTCGCCGAAGCCGTTGGCCAGCGTCGTCGCGATCACCATGGGTCGACTGCCTGCCTCGGCGAAGGTGAGGACGTTGCCGATGGCGCGGTCGAGAACGGGGACGTTGCGGGCGACGAGCGCACAGCCGTAGAAGAAGCCGAACGCCGCCAAACCGGTCGCGATGGGTGTCACGACCGGCCGGCGCAGCCGCTGGTCGCGGCTCTGGATCCAGCCGAGGTGCAGCGGCCCGGACAGCACTCCCCCGGCGGTCCAGGTCGCAGCCACGGCGGTGGTGAGTCCGTAGAACTCCTTGGAGTTCGGCCGGGTGGACAGCGAAAGCCCGAGCAGTCCGGTGCCGACGACGGAGACACCCGCGACCACTCGCCGGCGCCGAGCGCGCACTGCCGCGGGCTCGGAGTGCTGCACCGGAACCACATGGGTGATCGGCATCGGCAGCCGCGCGGCGAGCTCCGATCGCGCCCGCCGCCGCCAGGCGGCGAGCTGCGACCACGTCATCGAGTGCGCTCCCGCTGCCTCTGCTCGCGCTCGATATGTTCACGCAACGCCACCCGCACCGCGTCGTCGTAGCTCATCGGGTCGAACGGCACGATGGAGGTGATGCTGTCGTCGCTGACCACGACCTCGTTGGCCATCGAGTCGACCAGCGAGCGCCCGGTCTGGGTGTCGACGTCGGTCACCAGGGACAACCAGCGCGACGAGAGGCCCGGGGTCAGCAGCGGCACCGGGACGATGAGCAACCGTCTGCGCTTGATCGCCGCCACCCGGCGCATCATCGTGACGTACTGCAGGACCTCGGGACCGCCGATCTCGAACACCCGGCCGATCGCCCGGGGCTCATCGAGGACCCCGACCAGGTATCGGATCACGTCCGCCACCGCGATCGGCTGGGTCCGGGTGCGGACCCAGCGGGGAGTGACCATGGCCGGCAGGTGATCGACGAGCTGCCGGGTCATCTCCCACGAGATGCCGCCGGTGCCGACGATGATGCCGGCTCGGAGCACGGTGACCGGCACTCCGGCGCTGCCGAGCAGGCCCTCGACCTCGCGCCTGCTGCGCAGGTGGGACGACAAGGTGTCGGTCTCACTGCCCAGGCCACCGAGATAGATGATCTGCTGCACACCGGCCTCGGCCGCGGCCTTCCCGAAGGCCAGCGCCGCCTGCGCGTCCAACCGCTCGAAGTCCTTCGACGCCAGCGAGTGCACCAGGTAGTACGCCGCCCGGCACCCCCGCAATGCGGCGGTCAGCGTCTCGGGATCGTGCACGTCCCCACGCACCGCGACGCCGTCGCCCCGGTAGCGGTCGGGGTGTCGGGTCATCGCCCTGACCTCGTGCCCGGCGGCGATGAGCTCGGGACAGAGCCGCTGACCCACGAAGCCGGAGGCGCCGGCGACCAATACCGGCCCCCGCCCGGTCACGGGTGATCACCCGCCCGCCGGTGCCGCCCGGCGGTGGTCCTGCTCGGCTGCGGTCGCTGATGGCCCAGCTCGCCGCCGATCCGACCGCCGTACGGGCGTCCGTGATCGGCGTACTCCTCGCGGAAGAACGACATCCGCCACTCGTTCAGCTCGATCCCGGACCCCGTCCGCAGCAGGGCGCTGTCGACGCTAGCGCCGTTCACCCGCGTGCTCCCGGGGCTGCCCACCCGCACCAGCACGAACTCGTCCATCGTGTCGTGCCGGACCTCGGCGTGCAGCGGCTCGAGCCCGTCGAGGGTGATGTCACAGTCGGGCGCACTCCCGATCGTCGTGGTCGCGTCGCGCAGCGGGAAGACCTCCTGCGGATCCCCCAGCCTAGGGTAGGGACCCGGTGCCATGATCAGCCGCGGGTTGCCACCTCCGCGCGGATCGTGTGTCGTCGTCACCGGCTGGCGGCGCCGCCGCCGCATCGTGGGAGCGACCGGGAACAGCGTCGGTGGTGGCGCCAGCGCGGCCGCCGGCAGGGCGCCGCCGGTCGGCGCCGAGGCGCGTCCGCGGACCAGGGACCACAACCCCGCCCCGCGCTCGACGCGGATGTGTCGCGAGCCGGTCAGCCGGCGCTGCAGCCACGACGTCCGTCCGACGCCCAGCGTGACCAGGGGGCCGGTCGAGGTATGAACGCTGAGCGACAGGCCGCGGTCGGCCAGCAGGTCCGCAAGTCCACGGATCGCCCCGGAATCCGACCGCCCGGCGAACAGGAACGGGTCGCTCACCAGGAGATCCAGCTGCTTGCCGGACCCGGTCAACATCCCGGAGACGGTGCGCGCCCCCGGGATGTCGACCGAGAACTCGAGCTCGGCGTCGATCGAGAGATCGGTGGCCATCGGCTCAGGCGGCGCTGGCAGCGCTGCCGGTCGAGCTGTCGGTGGAGTCGCCGGCCGGGCTGGCGTTGTCGCGGGTGGTGACCTGCAACGTGCCGTTCAGCTTCCAGGTCGCCCGCGGGGCGTCGGCGCCGGTGTCCCGGGGGACCTCGACCGCCATGTCGATGAACCGGTAGTTGATCGCGGCCTCGCGACCGGTCAGGAACGACCACATCTCCCGACCGAGGTCGGTCCAGTCGACGACGTCGCTGCGGTGGTCAGTGGTGGAGGCGGTGGTGTCGCTCATCGGGGCTCCTCAGATCAGTGAGAGAAGTTAGACACTTTCCTCAACGGCTTGTTTAGGTTTACGATGCTCAGCATGCCCCCATCACCCAGCACTACGCAACCCCAGGTCCCGACAACGGGGCCTCCCGCCCCGACGATGACCATCGGCGACCTCGCCGAACGGACCGGTGTGCAGCCCGCGACCCTGCGGATGTGGGAGGCCAGATACGGGTTCCCCCGCCCCGAACGCCGAGAGAGCGGGCATCGCCGCTATGCCCAGCGCGATGTCGACCTCGTGCTGCGTGCGCTCCGCCGACGTGACGGCGGCGCCCGACTGGAGGTGGCGATCGCGGAGGTCGCCCTCGCCCAGGCCGCCGTCGAGCAACCCCCGGGCGCCCCGTCGGTCTACGCCGCCGTCCGCCGGCTGCACCCCCGGTTGCAGCCGCAACGGCTGCGGAAGTCGAGCCTGATCGCGCTGTCGTGGGCCATCGAGGACGAGTGCTGCGCGCGGGCCGAGCGGCCCGTCATCTTCGGTGCGTTCCAGGAGGAGCGCTACTTCCGGGCCGCCGAGGAGCGCTGGACCGAGCTGGCGCGCATCGCCCGTTCGACCACCGCCTTCGCCGACTTCGGCCACCAGGCGCCGGAACCCGTGGGCGGAACGGTCCTCGTCCACCTGCCCGACGACGCTCCGATGCGGCGCGAGTGGGCAGTCGTCTGCGACGCGCCGGACCACCCGGCGATGCTCACCGCCTGGGAGCTGCCCGGGCAGTCCACCGTCCCCGATCGGCAACGGCTCTTCGAGGCGATCTGGTCCGTCGAGCCCGCCGCCGTCCGGACCGCGGCTCGGGTCTGCGCGCAGGTGGCGCTCCAGCTGGGGCACCAGGATGCGGCGCCGTTGCTCTACGAGCTCGCCGAGAACCCACCCACGCCGCCCGCAGAGCTGCTCCAGGCGACGTCGTTGCTGAACCGGGTCGTCGCCTACGTCGACCAGATGGCCTGAGACCTCTGGCTGAGGTCGCTCCGTGCTGGTGGAGACTGCCCCCATGGACGACCAGCACTCCGCCGCACTCGACCGCGCACACCGGCATGCGTCGGACTGGCTCTCGGCCCTGCCGGACCGGGTCGTCCCGCCACAGGCCTCCATCGACGAGGTACGGACGGCACTGGGCGCCGAGCTCCCCGACACCGGCTGCGACCCCGCCGCGGTGGTGGACCTGCTGGCCACGGCCTGCGAACCGGGCCTCACCGCGATGCCGGCCGGCCGCTTCTTCGGCTTCGTCATCGGGGGTACCCACCCGGCCGCGCTCGCCGCCGACTGGCTGGTGAGCGCGTGGGACCAGAACGCCGGGCTGCGCCAGGTGACACCGGCGCACAGCGCCGTCGAGGACGTGACGAGCGGCTGGTTGCTGGAGTTGCTCGGTCTGCCCGCGGACGGCGCCGTCGGCTTCGTGACCGGTGGCACGATGGCGAACTTCACCGGTCTGGCCGCCGGCAGGGACACCCAGCTCCGCCGGGTCGGTTGGGAGGTGCGCGAGCAGGGTCTCGCCGGCGGCCCCCCGGTACGGGTGCTGGTCGGCGCCGAACGGCACGACACCGTCGACCTGGCGCTGCGCTACCTCGGGCTCGGGGCGCCGGAACCGGTCCGGGTCGACGAGCAGGGCCGCCTGGACGCCAGCGCTCTCGCCGCCGCACTCCAGGCGGGTGACGACGGACCGACGATCGTGGTGCTGCAGGCGGGCAACGTGCACTCCGGCGCGTTCGATCCGTTCGAGGAGGCCATCCGCGCCGCTCACGACCACGGCGCCTGGGTGCACATCGACGGTGCGTTCGGCCTGTGGGCCGCCGCGTCACCCACCCACCGGCATCTGATGGCCGGCCACGACCGGGCCGACTCCTGGGCGACCGACGCGCACAAGACGCTGAACACCCCGTACGACTGCGGTCTGGCCATCGTGCGCGACCTCTCCTCGCTGCGCGCGGCGATGGGAGTCCAGGGTGCCTACCTGGTGCTCGACGAGGCCGGAGAGCCGTTGGACAAGGTCCCCGAGCTGTCCCGGCGAGCACGTGCGCTGCCGGTCTGGGCGGTGCTGCGGTCCCTCGGCCGGTCCGGGGTGGCGGAGCTGGTCGACCGGCTCTGTCGGCATGCGGCGTCGTTCGCCGCCGGTCTCGACCGCATCCCCGGCGTGACCGTGCTGAACGAGGTGGACTTCACCCAGGTGTGCGCCTCGTTCGGCAGCGACGAGAAGACTCAGGAGGTGGTCCGCCGAATCCTTGCCGACGGGACGACGTGGATGTCCGGCTCCACCTGGCACGACCAGCGGGTGCTGCGCATCTCGGTCAGCAACTGGTCCACGACGGAGGACGACGTCGAGCGCAGCCTGGCCGCGGTCCGCGCGGCCGTCCACGCCTGACCCGACCGGCACTCAGCGTCCGGTCCGGGGCCGCTTGGGCGGCAGCGACCGGGCGTAGGTGATTCCGTGGCGCACCCAGTCACGGAGGTCGTCGTCGCTTCGCAACCCGTCCGCGTCGATGCTCAGCCAGCCGTCCATCTCCCGCCCGCGCATCTCGAATCTGCGCGCATGCGGGTGCGCCACCAAGGACGCGGTCGCGTCCGGATCGACTCGTACCATCAGCCCGCCCTGTCCGCTGGCGGCCACCGCCATGTTGCCGTTGACGAGGAAGGCGAGGCCGCCGAACATCTTCTGTTCGGTCAACGCATCCTCGGCGGCGACGACCGCTCGAATCCGGTCTGCCAGGTCGGTGTCGTACGCCATGCGCCCAGTCTGTCGCTGGGACCCGTCGATGTCAGGAGCAGCGAACCGGATGTCGCCTCGGTCGGCAGATCCGTTCCGCCGTTGTTAGCGTCTGCACCGTGCCCCCCACGAACGATGCGGTCGAGCGCGCCCTGGTGGTGACCGCACACCCCGACGACGTCGACTTCGGCGCCGCCGGGACGGTCGCCACCTGGACCGCTGCGGGGACCGCGGTGACCTTCCTGGTCTGCACCGACGGGCAGGCCGGCGGCTTCGACGACGACGTGGACCGCGCGGACATCCCGGCCATTCGGCGACGCGAGCAACGGGCAGCGGCCGCGGAGCTCGGAGTGCACGACGTGCGATTCCTCGGCGGGGTGGACGGTGAGCTGGTGGTGACGCCGAACCTGGTCCGCGACGTCGTCGCCACCATCCGCGAGGTCCGTCCGCAGCGGGTGCTGACACAGAGCCCCGAGCGGGACTGGGCCCGCCTGCACCGCAGCCATCCGGACCACCTCGCCGCCGGCGAAGCGACCGTGCAGGCGGTCTATCCGGCCGCGCGCAACCCGCACGCCCTCCCCGAGCTCGCCGAGCGGGGGCTCGCCGCCTGGACCGTGCCCGAGCTGTGGCTGGCGGCCCATCCGGAGCCGAACCACGCGGTGGACGTCACCGACACCTTCGAGGCGAAGATCCGGGCCGTGCTCTCGCACGAGAGCCAGCATCCCGACCCGGACACGCTGCCGGCGAAGCTGCGCAACGCCGCCGCCGCCGCGGCGCGGGCACACGGACTGGAGCGCGAACGGCTGGCCGAGCTGTTCCTCGTCACGCACATCCCCTGACCGGGCTCGGTCACAGCGACGAGCTGCCCGGTCGGCCGTCGGTCGGCCGTCGGTCGGCCGTCAGTCGGCCGACGGTCCAGCCGTCAGCCCAGCGCCTCGCGGCCGTGCGGCGTGTGCCACCCGGCCGGATCCGGGCCGGCGGGCACGATGCGGGTCGGGTTGATCCGGTCGTGAGTGACGTAGTAGTGCCGCTTGATGTGGTCGAAGTCGACCGTCTCGCCGAACCCGCGGGTCTGGAAGACGTCGCGCGCCCATCCCCACAGCGCCGGCATCTCGGTGAGCTTGTTGCGGTTGCACTTGAAGTGCCCGTGATAGACCGCGTCGAAGCGCACCATCGTGGTGAACAGCCGGACGTCCGCCTCGGTGATGGAGTCTCCCATCAGGAAGCGGTGCTGAGTGAGGCGCTCCTCGAGCCGGTCAAGTCGCGTGAACAGTGCGGCGTACGCCTCGTCGTACGCCTCCTGGCTGCCGGCGAAACCGGCCCGGTAGACCCCGTTGTTCACGTCGCGGTAGACGTGCGCGTTGAGCTCGTCGATCTCCCTGCGGAGCGGCTCGGGGTAGAGGTCCGGCGCGTCGTCGCGGTGGTGCGCCCGCCACTCGGTGGACAGGTCGAGGGTGATCTGGGCGAAGTCGTTGGTGACGACCCGGCCGCTCGCGATCTCGACGAGCGCCGGCACCGTGACCCGGCCCTGGTAGGTCGGGTCGGTGGCCAGATAGGCCTCGGACAGGTGCGAGATGCCCAGCTCCGGGTCCCGACCGTCGTCGTCGAGGCCGAACCGCCAGCCGCGCTCGTCGCGGACGGGGTCGACCGTGGCCAACGAGATCGCGGACTCGAGGCCGAGCAGTCCGAGCACGATCCGGGCCCGGTGCGCCCACGGGCAGGCACGGCTCCACACCAGCCGGTAGCGACCCGGCTCGACCGTCCAGCCGTCGGCCCCGTCGGCGGTGATCCGGTCGGTGAAGCGGCTGGTCTGACGGCGGAAGTCACCGCGTTCGCCGGTCTCTCGACGGAACTGCGTCGGCCCCGCGGGCCGGTCAGCCTGTGTGCGCGTGCTGTTCATCTCTTCGACCGTACTGACCATTTCGGAACGGGCCACCCGAGCGGCGCTCCCGTCAGTCCGGACACCCGGTCCCCGGCCACGCCACGTCCCGCGCGAGATCGGCACGCTGCAGGACCGCGAATCCGCACACCGTCGCCACCTGCCGGTAGCGCTCGGCCAACGCCGATCGGAATCGACCGTCGGAGTCGAGACCCCACCAGCCGAGGTCATGGACCTCGACCACCCAGTCCGGGGCGGCGGGTCCACGGAGGGTCCGGGTCAACAGGTCGAGGTCTGGGTCGTAGGTCCGAACGGCCAGGCTCCACAGGTACGGGTACGCCGGATCGAGCCCCGCCATCCGGATCACCTGCGGCTGGCCGTAGCTGACGACCACGGTGTCGTCAGGGGCGGCGGACTCCCGCAGCCACGCGGACACAGCCGCGATGTCGGCGGAGGGGTACCCGGTCGCCTGGTGCACCACCGCCCCGGTCACCGCTGCCATCGCGCCCGCGGCGACCAGCAGG
Source organism: uncultured Actinomycetota bacterium (assembly GCA_963695375.1). Classification (GTDB taxonomy): domain Bacteria; phylum Actinomycetota; class Actinomycetes; order Propionibacteriales; family Nocardioidaceae; genus JACCVL01. Next base: position 689,905 of record OY968767.1, read on the forward strand.
CCGACCAGCGCCCGCCGGGCCCGGGTCGCGGTCACGGCCAACGCGCCGCTGGCGATCACCACCACCGGCAGGAACCCCAGCAGGTACTGCGACCAGAAGCTGGCCCCCAGCACCGTGCTGGTCACCGCCGTGGCGACCATCACCCAGAGGGCCACGGCGCAGGGGGGCGACGCCCCGGACGGCCGGTGCCGGGCGTGCACCCACCCGAGACCGACCAGGACCGGGGCGATGCCGGTGATCAGCGCCAGCGGCAGCAGCTGCCCGGCGCGCGCCAGCGGCGGATCCAGGTTCCACGAGAGGATCACGGCCAGCGCTTCCGACCGGAAGCCGTACAGCTCGGAGTAGGTCACGTCCACTCCCGGCGTGAACGCCTGTGCCCACACCAGCAGCGCGACCAAGGGCACCAGGGAGCCGGCGACGATGACGGCCAACAGCCGGACCGCGTCCCGCACCGCCATCCGTCGAGTGATCGCGTAGCCCAGCACCAGCACGGCGGCGAAGACCACGCCGTCGACCACGTTCTGCTTCACCAGCATCGCCCCGCCACCGGCCAGGCCACTGAACGCGCCGAATGCCAGCGAGGAGCGACCAGGGCAACGAGCGACAGCGGCCAGGACGGCTGCGCAGGCGAGCAGCACGAGAGGTGCGGTGAGCAGCTCCCCGTCCGCGGCCTGCCCGGCCACCAGTGGCGACGCCGACAACCCGGCGGCCGTGAAGGCCGCCCAGGCCGAACCCCTGGAGCCGGCCAGCAGCCGCCCCACCCAGCCGGCCGCGAGCACCAGCCCGGCCACGGCCACGCACGCGAGCAGCCGCAACGCGACCGGCCCGCCGAGCTCCGCCGCCAACCGGAAGAACGCCAGCAGCAGCGGCGGACGGTCCACCCACAGCTCGCCGTACACGTGCGGCCCACCGGACGACCAGCGCTCGGCCACCAGCAGGTAGCCACCCTCGTCCGGATACAGCGGGTCGTCGAGGTAGGGAACCCGCAGCACCAGCGCCAGGGCGCAGGCGGCGGCGACCATCCGCCGCGAGGTCAGCGCGGCAGGCGGGGTGGCTATGACCCCGGTCACAGCACCAATCATCACCCCACCGGTGCACCGAAACCCTCGTGACAGTCACCCAAACCGAAGGACCTGATCACGATGCGCCTCACCAAGAACTCCACCAAGATCGCCGGCCTCGCGGCCGCTGCGATGCTCGTCGTCCCGTTGGCCGCCTGTGGCGCCGACAACGACGCCTCGGCCAACGAGTCCGCCGACGCCCAGCCCGAGCCGGTCGCCCAGGTCGACAACCTGACCGGCGTCGACACCGCCGTCCAGCTCGACGCCGGCTTCGTCGACGCGCTGGAGAGCCTCAAGCTCACGCCCGGCGTGGTCGGGGACGCCGCCCTCACCGACGGCTCGCTGATCTTCCCGATCACCGGTGGCAACGTGACCTACTACGAGCCGGGCAGCATCGACCCGTACGTGCAGGGCGAGATCCAGCACGACGGCAGCGGCCTGTCCCTCACGGCGGGCGAGACCACGGTCGAGCTCACCGACTTCGTCATCGACCCGGGCACGTCGCAGCTCTTCGGCGACGTCACCGTGAACGGCGAGGAGGCCGTCCAGGACGCGTACCTGTTCCAGCTGGACGGTCGCACCCTGAAGCCGCTGCAGACCGGCGCCGACGACACCGCCATCCTCGAGGGCACCGAGGTGCTCATCTCCGAGGACGCGGCGCCGCTGCTGAACGACACCTTCGGCACCGACGCTGTCGAGGCCGGCCTGCTCGTGGGCGTCGCGAAGATCACCATCAACACCAAGTGACCTCGTCCCGTTGAGGGACGAACGACACTCGAGCTCACCACGCTGGGCGCGGCACCCGTACCACCGGGGGTCGCGCCCAGCGCTCGTGTGTCCCCGGACGGTGCGCGGGGAGTCCATGACCGTGTGGTGACTGTCCTGGGGCTCCCCGCGCACCTCGGGTCGCAGCAGCCCCGCCCGACGCCGCTATCTGGAGCGCGGGCCGGAAACGACTCGTCTCGGTCCGCTCGGTGGCTCACAGCCGGCGATCGCGCCGCCGTCCGGCCCGAGACGTCACGGTACGACGGTGGCCGACGCCGGTCCGCGCAGGAACCGGCCGGACCGGGTCGCACCAGTGCGGCGCGACAGCGTCAACAGAGCGAGCGCGCTGCCACCGAGCAGCAGCGTCACCCCGCCGGTGACCGGCGCCAACCCCACCCCGACGAGGGCGACGGGCAGGGCTGCCGTCCCGGCGGCGGACCCCAGTGCCCGGCCCGCCGTCCCCCGGGCCAGCGCCCCGGTCACCGAACCGGTCGCGCGGGCGGCCGTCGTCGCGTCGAGCAGGCCCTCCAGGGTGGTCATGAACAGGCCGGACAACAACTGCGCGGCGCACAGCCAGGCCACGCTGAGCGGCGCCAGCGGCCACAGCAGGACCATCCCGGTGGCACAAAGCGTCCACGCCACGGGGCCGTTGCCGGCGCGCCGCTCGACCAGGCCGGCGACGTACGGCGCGGTCAGTGACCCGATCGTGAAGGCCACCGCGGCCGGTGCGACGGCGGAGCGGCCGTGCAAGTCGGCGGCCAGGGCGACCGCGAGCAGCGTGGGTGCGGACGCGACGAGCATCAGGCTCACACCAGCCACGAGCGGCATCGTGGGGCGGGCCCGGACCGCCCGGGCGGCGGCACGGCCGGTGGCGACGATCGGTGAGCCACCGGCCACGAGCATCGTCGGCGCGAGCGACAACACGTAGACCACCACGATGCCGAGCGCCAGCGGTGTCGGCCCGTCCATCGCGGTCGACGGGATCAGCACGGCCGCGGCGGCGGCGCCCATGGCCTCCACCGCCGCCACGCCGGTCCCGTACCACGTGATCGCCTTCGGCCCGGGTGCGATCGCCGCGACCTCGGCCCGCATGCCGGCATAGCCGGTCCAGGCGGTGATGTTCATCGCCGCGATGCACAGCACCAGCGGCCACACGCCGGCGTCGAGGAACAACAACCCGAAGACGCTGACCCGGAGCACTGCCTCGGCCGTCCCGGCGGTACGAAGCAGGTGCCGGCCGCCGAGCCACACCGACAGCTGGCTCGCCACCGGCGCCGACATCGCGGTCCCGACCAGCATCGCCGCACCGGCCACCCCGGCCGCCCGCAGCCCGTGTCGTTCCACGACCTCGAGCAGCAGCAGTGTCCAGGCGAAGGACAGGCACAGCGAGTCGATCCAGCCGGCGATCATCAGCCAGCGGAGGCGCCGCTGCGCGGAGCGGGTCACCCCGAGGCCCCGGGCAGAACCCCCCTGACGGTGACGGCGTGCGGGGGTGGGAAGCCGTTGAACGACGATGCATAGCTGAGCGTGTAGGCGCCTGCCGACGCCACGTAGAGGCGATCACCCTCCGCCATCGTGACCGGCAGTGCCGCCCCGTAGAACATCGTGTCCGCGCTGTCACAGGTCGGACCGGTGACCGTGTAGGGCATGTGCGGAACCACTCCGTGGTCCGACCGCGACGACCACAGCGGGAACCGCCACTGTCCGACGGTCTGCTGGGTCTCCATCAGGCCGTTGTAGGCACCCACATCGAGGTAGAGCCACTCCTCACCTGCTCGCTCCTCGCGACCGAGAACGGTTGCCGCCATCACCGCGGTCTCGGCGACCAGATGCCGACCGGGCTCGGCGGCGATCAGCGCGGGCCGGTAGGGGAGCTGCTCGTCGAAGGCCCGCGTGACCGCCGTGCCGATCTGCTCGATGCTCGGCACCGGGTCGCCGTAGCGCGCCGGGAACCCGCCGCCGATGTTCAGCATCTCGAGCTCGATGCCGTCATTGGCCAGCTGGCGCATCAGCCGACCGGCGGACGCGATCGCCTGCACATAAGAGGCGGTGTTGGTGCACTGTGACCCGACGTGGAAGGTGATCCCGTACGGCCGAAGGCCGAGGTCGCGTGCCACGTGCATGAGCGCTCGCGCGTCGTGGAACTCCGCGCCGAACTTGCGCGACAGCGGGAAGACGCTGCTGCTGTCGTCCACGCGGACCCGTACGTAGACCGCGGAACCAGGGGCATTCGAGGCGAGCTTGTGCAGCTCCCCCTCGGAGTCGAAGGAGAACCGCCACAGCCCCGCCGCAGCGGCCTCGCGGATGTGCGACGCCGGCTTGATGGTGTTGCTGTACAGCACGTTCACCGCGTCGACACCCAGGTCGGTGAGCAGGCGCAGCTCGCCGAGTGAGGCCACCTCGAAGCTCACGCCCACGTCCCGGACGGTCTTGAGCACGTCCGGGACGGAGCTGCACTTGACCGCGTAGAACGGGTCCACCCCGGGCAGCGCGCTCCGGAAACGGCCGATGCGCTCGACGAGGTGCTGCAGGTCGCAGGCGAGGAACGGCGTCGGCAGGTCCAGCCGGTCGAGCACCTCCGGGTGCAGGGTGTCCGGCCAATGGGCGGGCAGGCGAAGCACGGCACCGAGGTCGCGCATCGTCACTGTCATGGTTGCTCCTTGTCGAGGGTCCGGGCGAGCCGTGCGGTGACCATCACGCCGGCGCGCTCTGGTCGCGGATGACGCTGAGCTGGGTCTGCTCGGCGAAGAGGTCCTGGAGTTGGTGGGGCGGGAGCGGGGGGGCGAAGTGGTAGCCCTGACCGGTCGTGCAGCCCTGCCGCCGCAGCATGAGCATCTCGTCCGGCCGCTCGATTCCCTCGGCGACCGTCTCGAGGTGCATGGTGTGGCCGAGGCGGACGATGGTGCTGACCAGCTCGCCGTCCCCGCCGTTCGACATCCGCTCGATGAAGCTGCGGTCGATCTTGAGCACGTCCACCGGGAAGCGGTGCAGGTAGCTCAGCGAGGAGTAGCCGGTGCCGAAGTCGTCGATGGCGAGCCGCACACCCAGCGTCCGGATCGCCCGCAGGGTTGCCAGCGTCTCCCCGGTGTCGCCCATCAGGACGCTCTCGGTCATCTCCAGCGTGAGGTTCTGCGGTGCCAGTCCGCTGTCCTCCAACGCGCTGGTGACGAGGTGGACCAGGGAGTCGTCGTCGAGCTGCCGCGCGGACACGTTGACGCTGACTTTGAGGTCCGAGAACGCCGGGTGCTGCCGCTGCCAGGCCGCCGCCTGGCGACAGGACTGCCGAAGGACCCACTCTCCCAGCGGGCGGATCAGGCCGGTGGACTCGGCAAGCGGGATGAACTCGTCGGGTGGCACCATGCCCCGGTCCGGGTGCGGCCAGCGCACCAGAGCCTCCACCCCGCTGATCCGGCCGGTCCGCATGTTCATCAGCGGCTGGTAGTAGACGAGCAGCTCCTCCCGTTCGATGGCCGTCCGCAGGTCGGACTCGAGGCGAACCCGCTCGACGAGGCCGGCGTGCATTCTCGGGTCGTACAGCGCATAGCCGCCGGCCGCGGCGCCCTTCGCCTGATACATGGCCAGGTCGGCGTTGCGGAGCAGCTGCTCGGCGTCCCGAGCGTGCTCCCCGCTGTGCGCGATTCCGATACTTGCGCTCACGTACACCGCCGTGCCGGCCAGCTGATACGGCTCGGAGACGACGGCGTTGATCCGCTCCGCGAGTCCGATGGTGTAGGCGGGATCGGTGAGATCCTCGGCCAGGACGGCGAACTCGTCGCCGCCAAAGCGGGCCACAGTGTCGCTGGGGCGCACCTGCGTGCGCAGTCGCTGCGACACCTGGACCAGGAGCTGGTCACCCGTGCTGTGACCCAGGGTGTCGTTGACCTCCTTGAAACCGTCCAGGTCCAGGAAGAGAACCGCGAGGGACCCCGCCGTGAGATCGCGCCGGGTCAGAGCGTGCTCCAGCCGGTTCTTGAACATGGCCCGGTTGGACAGGGTGGTCAGCGAGTCGTGGAACGCCTGGTGCAACAGCTGCTCCTCGAGGATCGTGCGGTCGGTGACGTCCCGGCTGTTCAGGACCAGGCCCTGCACGTCCTCGTTGAACAACAGGTTGGTGATCGTGACCTCGAGGTGGCACTCGCTGCCGTCGGCGCGGCGCCAGACGTTGTGCACCGTCTGCATGCGGAGGGACTCCTCGGCAGCGGAGTCGATGCCCTCCCGCAGCAGTGCCGCCTGCTCGTCGTCCATGAACGCCCACACCGGCCGGTCGAGCATCGACTCGGCGGCGCGCTCGAGAACGCGCAGACAGGACTGGCTCTGGTAGGTGATAACCCCCGCGCGGTCGATCACGGTGACCACGTCCGAGCTGTGCTGCACCAGCGCCGCGAACCGCTGTCGGCTCGACTCCAGCTCTGCGGTCCGCGCCTCGACGCGCTGCTCCAGGGTCCGGGTCAGGGCCCAGTTCTCTCGCAGGGTGAGGATCTGCCGGGCGACCAGGAAGCCCATCAGTGCCGTGCGCGTCCAGGACACGAAGATGTCTGCCTGACCACTGCGGTAGATCTCGATCGCCGACGTCATCAGCGCCACCGTGACGGCCGTGTAGGGGAGGAAGGTCCCCAGCTGGGTGCCCAACCCGTCCTCGTCCGCCGCCTCGTTCGTCTTCCGCTCCGGGGTGAGTGCAGCCATCAGGATGAGGGCGAAGCCGGAGAACCAGCCCAGGTCGATCCAGTCGCCGGAGTTGTAGGTCCCCGCCGTGGTCAGGTAGACGAAACCGGAGTCGGCGACGGCGAAACAGAGCAGGCCGGTCCCCACCATCGGCAGGGACAGCGGCAGCCGGGTGTGCGACTGCCGTGCGCGCAGCCAGGTGTACAGCACGAGGGTGATCAGCACGGTGTCGCCGACCGGGTAGGCGAACGAGATCGCCTGCGAGATCGCACTCTCCCCGCCGGCCCGGACCAGCGGCCCCAGCACCAGGATCCAGGTCACGAGCAGCATGGAGGCGGCGACCATCAGCCCGTCGAGGATGGTGCGCGCCCGTCCGGCCAACGTGGTCGCGGCGAGTGGCAGCCCGAGCAAGGCGGCGGCCGCCAGCGGCGGCATACCGAGGTACCCGACGTCGGCGAAGGACGGGAACGGGACCTCGATGCCGAGGACCGACTCGTAGGTCGCCCACACCGCCTGCCCCAGTGACCACGACAGCGCGGCGAGGCCGATCAGCCGCCAGAAGCGGGGCAACGAGTCGCCGCTGCGAGAACGGGTGAGCGCCGCGACACCGGTGAGCAACGCGATCAGCGCCAGGCCGAAGTTCGACGTCAGCTGCGCCGCGTCCTCGATCCCCTGATGGGTGAGCCCCAACAGCACGACACACCAGACGACCGTGCCCGCCGCGACGAGGTACACGGACGTGGGGGTGCCACGCAGCACTGTTGGCGGTTGCATCCGATTACGGTGAGTGACTGAAGCGGTCGCGGGGAAGCCGGACTGTGAGAACCGGCCGGTACGGTCACCCAGCGTCGGCCGATCGGCCGAGCGGTGTGACCGACGGGACGGGAGGGACCGAGCCCGAAGGGCGGAATGCGCACAGGCGGTGACGGGTTTGGTCGAACAGCGCGCCGTACACGCCCGTCGACATCCCGGCGACCCAGGGAGACACTGAAGCGATGGCACCGACCGTCCGGCCCATCCTGAGCAGCGTGGTGCGCCCCGCCGTCGACCCGGAGGCAGGGACGTCAGCCGGGACGGTGAGCCTCGCCGGGCTCCGAATCCTCGTCGGCCTGCTCTGGCTGTACAACGTCGCGTGGAAGCAACCGCCGGACTTCGGCAAGGAGCAGCGGCAGCGGGCTCTACGGCTTCACCAGGGACGCGGTCGAGCACCCGGTGTTCCCGCCGTACAGCTGGCTGGTCGAGAACCTCGTGCTGCCCAACTTCACCGCATTCGCGTGGACGGTCCTCGCCGTCGAGACCGCGCTGGCCGTGCTGCTGCTGACCGGGACGCTGGTTCGCTTGGCCGCCGTGGTCGGGATCGGGCAGTCCACGGCGATCGGGCTGTCGGTGGCCCAGACGCCCGGCGAGTGGCCGTGGGCGTACTGGATGATGATCGGCATCCACGTGGTGCTGCTGTTCACCGCATCCGGCGGGTTCGCGGCGGTCGACCGGGTCCGCGCCGAGGCGGGCCGGGGTGACGGACGTCCAGCCGCCCGTCGGCTGCTGCGGGGCTGGGGGGTCCTGGTCGGCGTCACCGGCGGGGCCGCGCTGCTGCTGTCGGCCGACGACGATCCGTTCGCGAGCACCGGCGCCCGGCTCGGCGGCCCCGACCTGTCGATCTCCCTCGGCAGCTACAACCTGGCCGGCACCGTGGTCCTCCTGGCGGTCGCGGTGGCGATGCTGTTGGCCGTGGCGCTGAGCCGACCCGCGCTGGCGCTGGCGGCCGCCGGGCTAGCCGTGCTGGCCGCTTTGTCTGTCTACGTGCAGCTCAGTCGCACCGACGTCTGGCTCGGCGGCTCCAACACGTCCGCGGCGTTCTACCTGTGCGCCGCCGTCGTCAGCGGCTTCTGCGCCTCCGCGCTGCGCTCGACGGGCGCCGGTCAACGCGGCCGACAGGTGGCGAGGTAGCGGAGCGCGGCGGCGTAGCCCTCCACGCCGAGTCCGGCCACGACTCCGGTCGCCACCGGCGAGACGTACGACTGGCGGCGGAAGTCCTCGCGGGCGTGCACGTTGCTCAGGTGCACCTCGACCACCGGCTCGCCGATCAGCGCACACGCGTCCCGGACCGCGACCGACGTATGCGTCCACCCCCCGGGGTTGACGACGACCGCGGCGCCGGCGTCGGCCGCCTCGTGCAGCCAGCCGATCAGCTCGTGCTCGGCGTCGGTCTGTCGGACGACCACCTGCAGGCCGCATTCGGCGGCCACCCGTTCGCAGGTGTCGACCAGGTCGGCGTACGAGGCGTGCCCGTACACCTCCGGCTCGCGACCGCCGAGGCGACCGAGGTTCGGGCCGTTCAGGACGTGGACGAGCACCGTGAGAGCTCCCCTTCGAGGGTGAACCGGCCGGTCGGCGGAGGCGGCACGAGCATAGCGACGCGCGCCGCGCCTGCCGCCCGGACGCGGCCGCGCGTGGCAGGCTGGGCGGGGTGCCGACCAGGTCGGCTGCTACTGGTGGGCGGGAGGTGGCGGGCGTGCAGCACGCCGTTCGCCTGCGCCCCGAGCCGCAGTCGGCAGGCATCGCCCGGGCGTGGGTCGGCGACCTGCTGACCCGGATGGGACGGCTGGACCTGGTCGACTCGGCGACGTTGGCCATCTCCGAGCTCGTGACCAACGCCGTCCTACACGCCCGCACCGGCATCACGGTGGCCCTGCGCGACGACGACGAGGGCGAGGTCGTCATCGAGGTCGCCGACACCAGCAAGGGCCGGTTGCAGCTCGGGCTCACCGACGGCGGACCCGACGCCGCCCCGACGACCACCGGCAACGGGCTGCACATCATCGGTGCGCTGGCGAGCCGGTGGGGCGTGCGAGAGAGCCTGCGCCGGGGCGACGTCGGCAAGACCGTGTGGTTCGTTCCTGCCCGCTCGGGAGAGCTGGAGCAGTCGGCGGAGATCGACCGCCCGATCGTCGTCACGGACCCCGCCGTGCCGGACGGGACGGGAGATGTCGAGGTGACGCTCGGCGACGTGCCGGTGCAGTTGCTCTGGCGCACCAGGTTCCGCATCCGGGACGTGCGCCGGGAGATGCTGCTGCTCGGCGTGCACTCCGAGGGGGTGCACGCGGCGCCGCACCGGCTGGCCGACCTGGCCAACGAGGTCGAGCGGCTGCGGCTGGCGGTGATCGCCGAGGACGAGCGGTTCGAGCTGGCCGTCCATCGAGACGACAAGACGGTCACTTTGGACTACGCCGTCCCCCGCTCGGCCGGGACCGTGTGTGCGCAGCTCGCCGACGTGCTCGACGAGACCGACGAGTACTGCCGCTCAGCCCGGCTGCTGGCACTGTCCGCGACCCCGGAGGAGCGCTCCATGCGGCGCTGGTTCCTCGGCGAGTTCGACCGGCAGGTGCGCGGTCAACCCTCGTCACCGTGGCCGGGCGCGGGACCGGAGGCTCAGGCGTAGCCGAGCTCGTGCAGCCGGTCGTCGTCGATGCCGAAGTGGTGCGCGATCTCGTGCACGACGGTGATCGCCACCTCCTCGCGCACCTCGTCGTCGGTGTCACAGATGGCCAGCGTCGGTCGGAGGTAGATGGAGATCCGGTCCGGGAGCACCCCGCCGTAGCTGGTGTCCCGCTCGGTCAGTGGCACCCCGTCGTACAGGCCGAGCAGGTCGGGGTCGTCGGCGGGGGCGTCGTCCTCGACGACCAGCACCAGGTTGGTGACGAGGTCCATCAGCTCGTCCGGGACGTCGTCGAGCGCCTCCACGACGAGCGCCTCGAACCGGTCCCGCGACATCTCCCGCACGCTCCCATTGTGCGGTGTCCGCCCGACGAGGCAGGCCGTCGTTTTGGTCGTCCCTCGGCGCGGGCCCTATGCTGTCCCGGTCTCCAGCGGTCACGAGCCGGTGACCTCGCCCTCATCGTCTAGAGGCCTAGGACACCGCCCTTTCAAGGCGGCAGCACGGGTTCGAATCCCGTTGGGGGCACGGCGGATCCGGTGCGCTAGCATCGACTCCGCCAATCACCAGGCCCCGTAGCGCAGTTGGTTAGCGCGCCGCCCTGTCACGGCGGAGGCCGCGGGTTCGAGTCCCGTCGGGGTCGCCACTGCACCACCCGCACCACCCCGCGCGTCCGCGCCCACCCCCGCCCCCTTCACGATCCGCGACTTTTGCAGCCCGCCCCCGCCCCCCGTTCACGATCCGCGACTTTTGCAGCGCGCCGGTCCGGACGACCTCCCCGAGGGCTCCCACGGGGCTGAGGTAGGGTTTGTCGCGCTCCATGGGCAGGTAGCTCAGTTGGTACGAGCGTCCGCCTGAAAAGCGGAAGGTCGGCGGTTCGACCCCGCCCCTGCCCACGCACATGTCTAGCTGGGTCCGGACCCGCCGCCCCGAACGTCATTCGTATCGCGGTGAATCGGCGGCGCGTCGAATGACATCCCGGGCAGCCCCGCAGGACGTCGTACGTCCGGAGGTGTATCCACGGCGTGTTGTATGACGTCCCGGATCTCGCGGCGGCACGGCGCTACGTCGCGACCGTGCGCTGGCAGTACGCCCGGACGATGCCGCAGTGGCCGCACGAGTACACGGTGAAGGAGTGGCGACCCGATCTCGCCGAGGACTTCGCTCAGCTGTGCCGGCTGATCGCTCGCTGCGGAGTCCGGGAGCCGTGGCCGCCACCCCCGGCGGCAGCCCGCTACCACCACCCCTACCTGACGATCGACGGCAAGAAGTACTGGGCGATGGGACCGCACGGGGACTCCGACCCTCCGGAGCAGATGACCGTGATCAACCGCGCCGAGGCGTAACCCGGACCGCCCCGCAGGACGTCATACCTCGGGAGGGGTATTCACGGCGAGTTGTATGACGTCCCGGGAGTCGCGGCGGGGACGGGGTTACGGGTTGCCGGACCGGGACCCGGCGGAGACGATCACGTCCCATGATCTTCATCGCGGCCAAGTTCCGGGTCCTCCCCGACCACGCCGACCGGTTTCCCGAGATCGCGGCGGACTTCACCCGAGCGACCCGGGCGGAGCCGGGCTGCCTGTGGTTCGAGTGGTCGCGAAGCCTCGAGGACCCGACGGAGTACGTCCTGGTGGAGGCCTTCCGCGACAGCGATGCCGGTGCGGCGCACGTGCAGTCCGCCCACTTCCGGACCGCTCAGGAGACGCTGCCCGCGCATCTGGCGGAGACACCTCGCGTCGTGAACGCCACGCTGGACCAGGACGACTGGTCGCTGCTCGGCGAGATGGCCGTCGGCCGGGACTGACCCCCTGTCAGAACCCGCCGACGTCGAGCAGCCGCTCCTTGGTGCCGTCCCCGTCGTCGGCGTTGTTCCAGTCGAGGGTGCCGGCGCTCTGCAGCGCCGACTTGACCGCCGCCGGCGTCGCCGTGGGGTGCGTCGCGGCGTACAGCGCTGCCCCGCCGGCGACGTGCGGGCTGGCCATCGACGTGCCCGAGATCGTGTTGTAGCCGCCGAGCATCCAGGTCGAGTTGATGCACACTCCGGGGGCGATCAGGTCGACGTCGGCGCCGTAGTTGGAGAAGTTCGCGAACGTGTCGTCGACATCGGAGCGGCAGGTGGACGGCGCTCCGCCACCGGGCTGCCCATTGAAGTCGGCGAGTGCGCTGACGGTGATGACCTCGTCATAGGCCGCGGGCGTCGAGTTGGCCGCGTTCTCCGAGTCGTTCCCGGCGGCGACGACGTAGGTGACTCCGGCTGCGACGGATGCACAGATCGCCCGGTGCATGGCGTCGTCGTTGCTGTTGCCGCAGTTCTGGTCGTCGGAACCGCCACCACCGAGGCTCATGTTCACGATCTCGATCGAGGAGGCGTTCGCGGTCACGTAGTCGATCCCGCAGATCACGTCGGAGTTGAGGCCGGTGCCCGCGTCGGTCAGCACCTTGACCGGCCAGATCCTGGCTCCGGGCGCCATGCCCACCACGCCGGCTCCGTTGTCCAACGCGCCGATCGTGCCGGAGACGTGGGTGCCGTGTCCGTGCATGTCGTTGGCGTTGACCGCGCCGATGGAGCAGTTCTTGGCACCCGCACGATAGATGTTGAGGTCCGGGTGCGTCAGGTCGGCACCGGTGTCCAGCACCGCGACGTCGGCGTCGACCCGCTGGTCGACGCCGTTGATCGCGGCGGTCGGGCTCGCGTCCGCGTTGGCCCGGTCGATGCCGGTCGGCGTGGTCTGTGCGTCCACCGAGACCGCCCGGTCGCGCTGGACCCAGCGCACCGCCGGCGCTGCCTCCACCGCGGCGGCGGCCGCCGGGGACATGGTCACCGAGTAGCCCTGCAGAGCGGAGGTGTAGACGTGTCCCACCTCGACGCCGAACCGACCGGCGTGCGCCATGGCGACCGACCGCGCGTCGGCGCCGTCCTTGAGCACCACGATGTACGGGGCGGCTTCGGCGGACTCGACCGCCGGCACCTGCACCGCTCGGGCGCTCAGGGCTGTCGCTCCGAGAGCGACGACGGTGGAGGCGGTCAGTGCGGTCGCGGCGATCCGGCGCATCGTTACCTGGCTTTCTCTCAGGTGGGCAAAGCATCCCTTTCGCGCACCTTGCCCAGGAATGCTCCGTCGATAAACCTCGGCTCTCCTCCGCGACGTCCCGATCGACGGTGTGCGACGCTCGGTCCGAAGAGGTGGGGCGATGCCGGACGAACCGACCGAGCACCGGCTCTACGGCGACCTGGCCGGCTGGTGGCCCCTGATCTCGCCGCCGGAGGAGTACGTCGAGGAGGCCGCCTTCATGGCCACCGCGCTCACGGAGGCGGCTATCCCGGTGCGGGACCTGCTGGAGCTCGGCAGCGGGGGCGGTCACGTTGCCGTGCACCTGAGGGCGGCACACACGATGACTTTGGTCGACCTGTCCGAGCCGATGCTGGCGGTGTCGCGACGCCTCAACCCGGCCTGCACGCATCACCGGGGCGACATGCGCACGGTGCGGCTGGACCGGACGTTCGACGGCGTCCTGGTGCACGATGCGATCGACTACATGACGACTGCGACAGACCTCGGCCAGGTCATCGAGACGGCGTTCGTGCACTGCCGGCCGGGCGGGATCGCGCTCTTCCTGCCCGACCACACGAGGGAGACCTTCGAGCCGGGCAGCGGACACGGCGGCAGCGACGGGCCGGACGGCAGCGGTGCGCGCTACCTCGAATGGTCCAGCGACCCGGATCCGACCGACTCGTGGATCGAGACCGACTACGCCTTCCTGCTGCGGGACGCCGGCTCCCCGGTGCGCGTGGTGCACGAGACCCACCGCACCGGGCTGTTCAGCCACGACGACTGGCTGCGGCTCCTGGCCGCCGGAGGCTTCGAGCCGCGCGTGGTCCCCGAGGTGACCGACCGCGCCCCGCGCAGCCTGTTCGTCGGACACCGGCCGAGAGGAGCCCCTCATGACAGCTGAAGCCGGGATCGACGTCTCGCGGGTCGCGGCGGCCGACGTCGACCGCGCCGCCGTCTTGTTCGCGTCCTACCGCGAGTTCTACGGGTGCGCGTACGACGAGCGCCTGGCGAGCGCGTTCCTGCGGGACCGGTTGCGGCAGGGACAGTCGGTGGTGCTGGTCGCCGAGCTCGACCCGGGCGATCCAGTCGGCTTCACCCAGCTCTACCCGGGCTTCTCGTCGGTGGCCGCGGCGCCCGCGTGGGTGCTCAACGACCTGTACGTCCGACCCTCGGCCCGCGGTCGGGGAGTCGCCGAGGCGTTGATGACCCACGGCGAGCGGCTGGCGCTGGAGGCCGGGGCCGTCACCGTCCAGCTGGAGACCCACGGCGACAACGCTGTTGCCCGCCGTCTCTACGAGCGTCGGGGCTACCGGGTCGACGCGACCGTGCACTACGCCAAGCAGCTGCGGTGACTCGGCCGGCGCCGGCTCACATGTCCATCGGCACCAGCTCGAAGATCTCGATGCTGAACCGCCCCTTGCCCTCGGAGAGGAAGGGGTGTCCGTCGGTCAGGGCCCGGGCGCCGTCGAGGTCGTCAGCCTCGACGATCGTGTAGCCGCTCAGATCGGCCGGCTCCCCCGTGGTGCCGTCGTCCACGACCGAAGCCCGGGCACCGTGCGGGGCTCCCGGGTCGGCCAGCGCGGACCCCACCCGGCCCATCCACGCGACCCAGGCCTGCATCGTCTCGGTGACCTGCTCGGGCGACATCTCCTCGGGCGGGGTGGCCGGACCCCGGTACAACAACATGAACCTGCTCATCACGACTCCTGCTCCACGGGGCGCACCCGGTGCGCGCCTCACTGGTCCGACGAACGGGAGCGGCCCGGATCGACAGCTCCGGCCCAGAACGACCGACGGGTAGCGTGAGGTGATGGTGTGCCTGGCAAAAGAGCCGGTCCGATGAACGCTCACGCCGCTCCGGCCGCCACGGGACCGGTCGCGCTGTCCGATCAGCGAGCGCGACGGCTGCGGATCGGCAACCTCGTCGTCGGGCTCGTCCACGCCGCCCAGGTGGTGCTGCTGCTGGTCCTGAGCACCGACTTCACCCTGCCGCTGACGCAGAACTACGCGCAAGGCCCGCCCGGCACCGTTCCGCCGGCACCGGAAGTCGTCTACGACCTGCCGCTCGGTCCGGCTGTCGCTGCCTTCCTCGCGCTCGCCGCGGTGGACCACCTCGTGGTGGCCGCGCCGCGCGCCCACCGCTGGTACGAGCGCCAGATCCGGTCCGGGATCAACCCGGCCCGGTGGCTGGAGTACTCCGTCAGCGCCTCGCTGATGATCGGGCTGATCGCGATGCTCACCGGCCTGGTGAACATCGTGGCCCTCGTCCCGCTGCTCGGCGCCAACGCGGCGATGATCCTCTTCGGCTGGCTGATGGAGCGGGCGAACAAGCCGGACCGGACGCACACCGACTGGCTTCCGTACGTCTTCGGATGCGTCGCGGGCATCGTGCCCTGGGTCGCCATCGCCGTCAGCCTGGGTGGTGCGGAGGTCACCTCCGATGGCCAGGTCCCCACCTTCGTGTTCGGGATCTTCGTCTCGCTGTTCGTCTTGTTCAGCTCGTTCGCCGTGAACCAGCTGCTGCAGTACCGCCGCACCGGGCGCTGGTCCGACTACGTCTACGGGGAGTGGGTCTACCTCGTCCTCAGCCTGACCGCGAAGACCGCGCTGGCCTGGCAGGTCTTCGCGAACGTGCTCGTCGGCTGATCAGTTTCGGGACGGGAAGATGCCGGTCAGAGCGATGCAGTAGTTCATCGCCAGGTAGGGCTGCACGTTGGCGTGTGGCTGACCGCCTCCGGTGGGCACGATGGTCTCCGGCGCCATCACGGCACCGTTGCTGCTGGCGGCGTACACGTCGCCGGCGGAGGCGCGACCGGGCACCCGGCCGTTCGGCCCCGGGCGGTTGCTCTGCCGGCCGTTCGCGGCGACCGAGTGGCTGTGGGTGGGCATCTCGTTCACTCCCAGCGTCACCGCCTCGGCGCCGCCGGCCTGACCGAGCGCATAGTCGCTGAGTCCGGGTCCCTGTCCGGCCGAGAGCGGTACCCGTCCACGCAGGTCGGGGAGCGCGAAGGTGACGCGGCCGTCTCCGCCGTACGTTGTCCCGAGCAGCGCGAACAGCGCCTGGTTCTGGCTGATCGGCAGCAGCTGACCCTGGCAGAACGCCCAGCCTCGGGGAGCGAAGTTGTACGGAAACAGCCGCACCTCGCCGAGGAACGGTTCAGACATCTCGACCTCCCACAACGCGCCGGACGGATGCCCGACGGTGGATGATGCACTGCAGGTGATGGTGGCGCCCCGGTCGGTCGACGGGCACCACGAACAGATCCACCTGTCCCGCCTGCGGGTTGTGCAACCGGTAGATCCCCTGGCCAGGCAGCGGCACAGGCGCTTCGAAGAGCAGCGAGAAGCCGGTGTGCGCCGGTGCGGCGCCCGGCATCGCCAACTCCTCCACCTCCGCCAGCCTCGCGTGGACGCGGGTCCCCCCGCCGACGAGCGCGAAGCTACGGCCGATGTACGGCGTGAAGGCCGCCGGTTCCAGCCGCAGCCGGGGTTCGACAGCGCCCGCCGGCCCTGCGGGGGCGACCACCAGCACACCGGCTGCGACACCGGCGCGGAGCACGGTGCGACGCGAGACTCTGGACATCGACCGACCCCCTCCCGAAGCGACAAGAAGGCTAGGGCAGCGCGCGGCCCGGCCGCAGGCTTACGAGACAACAGCGGTCCCTCCTGAGGGCCTGCCGTCGGCCCTACAGTCTGGGCATGCCCGAGCGGTTACGCCCCCGGGAGGCGTCCGACGACGACTTCCTGCTGGAGCTGTTCCGAACCACTCGACCCGAACTGGAGGCGGCTCCCCTGCCGCTGGCCGCTCGCGAACAGCTGATCGGCACGCAGTGGCGGGCACAGGAGGCCCAGCACCGGACCGCGTACCCGCGGGCGCTGGACACCATCGTCGTCCGAGCTGGTCGTCCGGTCGGACGGCTGCTGCGCGACGACACCGGCCCAGAGATCCGGATCCTCGACCTGGCCGTGCACCCTGCCCACCGCGGCAGGGGGATCGGCACCCGACTGCTCAGGGCGGTCTGTGCCGACGCCGCGGCGCGGGGAGTGCCCGTCCGGCTGAGCGTGCTAGCGCACAACCCCGCCCACCGGCTGTACCTCCGCGAGGGCTTCCGCCCGTCGCAGCGGCCCGGCGACCAGCCGGCCGCGCCGTACGTCGAGCTGGAGTGGTCGGCGCCGTGAGCGTTCGACCGGGCGACGACCTACGCTGCCGGCGTGCAACACCCGGTGACGCCGGACGGCCGGTACATCGTCGTGCGTGGTCGGCTGTGGAGACGCGCCGACCCGACTCTCGACCCCGAGCGGCGGGCCGATCTGACCCGCGAGTTGATGGCGGCTCGCCGGGCCGTCCACACCGCCCGCAAGGCGGGCGACGAGGCCGCCGTCGGCGCGGCGAGGGCCGCGGTGGACGCCGCGAAGCGAGCGCTCGGCGAGCGCGGACCGGTGTGGTGGACCGACGGTTCCCCCGACCTGACCCGGCGGATGGCACGCACGACCGGATACGGCGAGTGGTACCGCACGCTGGCCGAGGGACCGGACTCGGCGCCGTCGGACTAGCTCCCGAAAAGGTACGGACAAGTTCTTGCCCTGGCCGGACCTGACCCCTAGGTTCTACCCCTGGCCCAACGGTCTCTGCGCCCCGCCCAGGGGTGCCACGGGAGGTGCGCGGTGCGGTACGGGTTCGCCCTGGACCAGCGGACGTGCATCGGGTGCCATGCCTGCACGGTCGCCTGCAAGACCGAGCACCAGGTCCCGGTGGGCCAGTTCCGCACCTGGGTCAAGTACGTCGACAAGGGTGCCTACCCGTCGACGACCCGCGACTTCGGCGTGATGCGCTGCAACCACTGCACGGACGCGCCCTGCGTGAAGATCTGCCCGACCCAGGCGCTGTTCAAGCGGGACGACGGGATCGTGGACTTCGACGGTGACCGCTGCATCGGCTGCAAGGCGTGCATGCAGGGCTGTCCCTACGACGCCATCTACATCGACAAGGACACGTCGACGGCGGCGAAGTGCAACTTCTGCGCCCACCGCGTCGACGAAGGGCTGGAGCCGGCCTGCGTCGTGGTCTGCCCCACCGAGTCGATCTGGGTGGGGGACCTCGACGACCCTGACAGCGCGATCACCCGGCTGGTGTCGACCCACGACACGGCGGTCCGCGCGCCCGAACAGAACACCGGGCCCAACGTCTTCTACCTCGGCGCCGATCGGGCGGTCCTGGAACCGCTCGAGGCACCACCGGCCGCGAGCTACGTGTGGTCGAACCCGGACGAACACCGGCGGGAGGTCGCCGTCGACCTGCCGGTCGACCCGACGACGAACGCCCAGACCACACTGAACACGGCGCACCCACGACCGTGGGGCTGGCGGGTCACCACCTACCTGTGGACCAAGGCGTTCGGCGCCGGGGCGCTGATGCTCGCGGCGGTAGCGATCGCGGTCGGCATCGACCTCGGTCAGATCGGCGACGTGGTGGCCCCGGCCGTCGCGCTGATCGGCACCGGGGTCACCGGCGCGCTGCTGGTCTGGGACCTGAAGCGCCCGGAACGGTTCCTCTACATCTTCTTGAAGGCCAATCCCACGTCGTGGGTCTTCCTCGGCGCCGTAGTACTCGCGGTCTACTCCGGGCTGGCCAGTCTGTGGCTGCTGGCCGGTCTGCTGGGCGAGTCCGGCTGGATCGACCTGCTGGCCCTCCCCACGGGGCTGGCCGGGTTGATGACGGCGGCGTACACGGGATTCCTCTTCGGCCAGGCGGAGGGCCGCGACCTCTGGCAGTCGCCTCTGCTGTTCTGGCACCTCGTCGTCCAAGCGGTGATGGTCGGAGCCGGCGTCCTCGTCGTGGTGGAGCCGTTCGTCGACCTGTCGGCCGACGCGCAGGAGTTCCTCGTCCGGGCCCTCGTCCTCGGCACGGTGGGACACCTGGCCATGCTGGCCGTCGAGTACGGCGGCCAGCACGCCACCCGCGGCGCGGCGACGGCCGCTCATATGGTCACCCACGGCCGGTACGCGGCGCTGTTCTGGTGGGCGGCCGTCGGCGGCTGTGTGGTCGCCGCGCTGCTCGGGGCGCTGGACTGGTCGACACCGATCTCCGTGTTCGCGGTGCTGTCGGCCCTGCTGGTCCAAGCCGCGCTGCTCGCCTACGAGAGTGTCTTCGTCCGCGCCGGCCAGGACGTCCCGCTGTCGTGATCCGGCTGCTGTGCCCGTTGTGAGCGACTGCATGAGCCGACGAGAGGACCTGGTGCCATGAGCCCGCACGACGCCGCCAGCCCGACTGCCGAGTCACCGTCCA
The DNA here is from genome assembly GCA_963695375.1 of uncultured Actinomycetota bacterium. Lineage (GTDB taxonomy): Bacteria > Actinomycetota > Actinomycetes > Propionibacteriales > Nocardioidaceae > JACCVL01. The sequence continues at coordinate 709,168 of OY968767.1, forward strand.
CGACGCAGCCGGCCCCGGCGGCACCCGACGTGGAGCCCCGATCCAGGCCGGACGACGACCTGCCGGGGCTTCGGACCCGGTGGGGCCTGCGCAACTACCCGCCGGTCGAAGAGTGGGACCACCACGTCCAGTACGACGCGAAGGCGCACCCGCGCAAGGTGCCGCACGAGTACATGCTGGTGCCCACGACCTGCTTCAACTGCGAGTCGGCGTGCGGCCTGCTGGCGTACGTCGACAAGGAGGATCTCTCGATCCGCAAGGTCGAGGGCAACCCGGCGCACCCGGGTTCGCGGGGCCGCAACTGCGCCAAGGGGCCGGCGACGATCAACCAGATCGACGATCCCGAGCGGATCCTGCATCCGCTGCGACGTACCGGAGCCCGCGGCGCCGGCGGCTGGGAGCGGGTCTCGTGGGACGAGGCGCTGGACGACATCGCCGGCCGGATCCGGGCCGCGATCCTGGCGGACCGGCACAACGAGGTGATGTACCACGTCGGCCGCCCCGGAGAGGATGGGTTCGCCGAGCGGTTCCTGCTCGCCTGGGGCGTGGACGGGCACAACACGCACACCAACATCTGCTCCGCCGGGGCCCGGCTCGGGCTGTCCCTGTGGGGTGGCTACGACCGGCCGTCGCCGGACCACGCGAACGCCCGCGTGATCCTGCTGCTGTCCAGCCACCTGGAGACCGGTCACTACTTCAACCCGCACGCCCAGCGGATCATGGAGGGCAAGGCAAACGGCGCGAAGCTGGTCGTCGTCGACCCCCGGCTGTCCAACACCGCGTCACACGCGGATGTCTGGCTCACCCCCTGGCCGGGCAGCGAAGCGGCGATCCTGCTGGCGGTGGCTGGGCATCTGCTTCGGACCCGTCGGATCGCGCACGACTACATCGAGCGCTGGGTGAACTGGCGGACCTACCTGCAGAACGTCCACCCGGACGCCGCCGAGGACTTCGCCACCTTCCTCGACCTGCTCGAGGCCGACTACGCGCGGTACACCTTCGAGTTCGCCGCCGAGGAGGCGCAGATCCCGGTCGAGCAGGTCGCCCGGCTGGCCGAGATCGTGGCCGAGGCCGACGGCCGGCTGTCCGCACACGTCTGGCGCTCCGCGGCGGCCGGGAACCACGGCGGGTGGATGGTGGCGCGGGCCCTGTTCTTCCTGGTCGTGCTGACCGGCAGCGTCGGCACCGAAGGGGGGACCAGCCCGAACGGCTGGGACAAGTTCATCCCGCACGGTCCGGACATGCCGGGCGGCCACGACCGGTGGAACGAGATGATCTGGCCGCGGGAGTACCCGCTGGCGACCAACGAGATGTCCATCCTGCTCCCGCACTTCCTGCAGGACGGGCGCGGCCGGCTCGAGGTGTACTTCTCCCGGGTCTACAACCCCATCTGGACGAACCCCGACGGGTTCAGCTGGATGGAGGCGCTCACCGACGAGGATCGCGTCGGCTGCCACGTGGCGTTGACGCCGACCTGGTCGGAGACCGCGGAGTTCGCCGACTACGTGCTGCCGATGGGGCACTCCACGGAGCGACACGACACGCACTCGTACGAGACCCATGCCGGCAAGTGGCTCGGCTTCCGGCAGCCGGTGCGCCGGGTGGCGATGGAGAAGATGGGCCGGGTGTTCGCCGACACCCGGGACATCAACCCCGGCGAGGTGTGGGAGGAGAACGAGTTCTGGTTCGAGCTGTCCTGGCGGATCGACCCGGACGGTGCCCTGGGCATCCGGCGGTACTTCGAGTCCCCGTACCGCCCCGGCGAGAAGGTCACCGTCGACGAGTACTACCGCTACGTCTTCGAGAACAACGTGCCCGGGCTGCCGGAGAAGGCGGCCGAGCTGGGACTCACCCCGCTCGAGTACATGCGCAAGTTCGGCGTCGTCGAGGTCCAGTCCGACATCTACCGCGTGGACGAGCGGCCACTCACCGACGCAGAGACCGAGGGCGCCGAGCCGGACGCCGACGGAGTGCTGCGCAAGCCGGTCGGGATGGACACGCAGGTGCCGCTGGTGGGCGAGGCGGGAGCGGTCGGGGTCGAGCACGCCGACGGCAGCCGCACCTTCGGCTGGCTGACCCCGTCCCGCAAGCTGGAGCTGTACTCGACTGCCATGCGGGACTGGGGGTGGGCCGAGCACGCCACGCCCGGCTACATCGAGTCGCACGTCAGCCGCCGGACCGTCGACCTCCAAGCCGGCGAGCTCGTCCTGGTGCCGACGTTCCGGCTTCCGACGCTGATCCACACCCGCTCCGGGAACGCGAAGTACCTCAACGAGCTGAGCAACTCGCACCCGCTCTGGCTGAACACCGACGACGCGGCCAGACACGGCGTCGGCACCGGCGACCTGGTCCGGATCAGCACGAAGATCGGCTACTTCGTCGCCCGAGTTTGGGTGACCGAGGCCATCCGGCCCGGTGTGTGCGCCCTCTCCCACCACATGGGCCGCTGGCGGCTGCGCGACGGCGAGGGCAGCCGCTGGGTCACCGGGCGCGTCGACCTGACGCACCCGGACGGGGAGTCGAGCTGGTTCCTGCGCTACGTGGACGGAGTGAAGGCGTTCGCCTCCACCGACCCCGACAGCGGACGGATCTCGTGGGACGACCCCGGGGTGCACCAGAACCTCACCTTCCCGGTGCAGCCGGACCCCTGGTCGGGGATGCACTGCTGGTTGCAGCACGTCCGGATGGAGCCGGCACACGCCGGTGACGAGTACGGCGACGTCTACGTCGACACCGCCCGCTCCCGCGAGGTCTACCGGGAGTGGATCGCCAAGGCGAAGGCCAGCCTCGGGCCGGGCAACCAGCGTCGACCCGAGTTCATGATGCGCCCGGTGATGCCCGTGCGCAGTGCCTACCGAGTGCAGGACGGGGCATGAGCGTGCCCACGGCTCGGGCCCTGTTCCGGGGTGGCGCCCGGGCCGCCCCGGTCGACGTGCAGGCTCTGCGTACGGCCGTCGGCGCCGTGCTGGAGCCGCAGCTGACGATGACGCTCGCGGAGGCGGACCTGCTCCGGGATGTCGTGGCGCCGGCCCACGGCCCGATCCGGGTCGAGCTGTCGCTGCTGGCGCCGGACGGGCCGGAGCGCTCCGTGCTCACGGCGGGAGTCGAGGCCGCCGTCCGCTCGCTCTGCCCCGGTCGAGACGTGTCCGTCGTGGCGGTTGCACTGGACGAGCCCCGGCGAGTGGCTCTCGGCCAGCGGTTGCGAGCGCGCGCCGACCGTACCGGCCGGGACGGCTCGACCCGGGTCTACGCGATAGCGAGCGGGAAGGGCGGGGTGGGGAAGTCCAGCGTGACCGCCAACCTGGCCGTCGCCCTCGCGGATCAGGGGCTGCGCGTCGGCGTCCTGGACGCGGACGTGTGGGGGTATTCCGTGCCCCGGCTGTTCGGCGTCCGGCAGCCACCCGTCGCCGTGGCCGGGATGATGCTGCCCCTGGCGGCGCACGGCGTCCAGCTGATGAGCGTCGGCTTCTTCGTCGAGGATGACGAGCCGGTGATGTGGCGTGGTCCGATGCTGCACAAGGCGATCGAGCAGTTTGTGCACGACGTCGCCTGGGGAGACCTCGACGTCTTGCTCGTCGACCTGCCGCCGGGGACGGGGGACGTCCAGCTGTCCCTGCTCGAGCAGCTGCCGGACGCCGCGTTCGTCGTGGTGACCACCCCGCAGGCTGCCGCCGTCGAGGTGGCGGCACGGGTCGGCCGGATGGCGCTCGATGCACGGCTCCCGGTCGCCGGGGTGGTCGAGAACATGGCCGGTGTGGCCTGCTCCTGCTGCGGCACCGTCAACGACGTGTTCGGCGAGGCCGGTGGCGCCGACCTGGCGCGGCGGCTCGACACCGCCCTGCTGGGCAGCGTCCCGCTGGACCGCGAGCTCCGCACCGCCGGCGACCGCGGGGTCCCCGTGGTGCGCTCGGCGCCGGACTCCCCGTCCGCGACCGTGCTTGCTCGGGTCGCGGCGGACCTGCCGGTGGTCCGCCGCAGCCTGGTCGGCCGGTCCCTCCCGCTCAGCGTCGTCTGACCCCCGCCGTCCACCCCCTCCCCCTCTCCCCCTCCCCCTCCCCACGATCCGCGACTTCTGCAGGCGGGCCCGCGGGACGTCATACAACGCGCCGGCAATAGACCCCCATACGTATGACGTCCTGGCCACCCGCGCGGGACGTCATACAACGCGCCGGCAATATCCCCCCATACGTATGACGTCCTGGTGGGGCAGCCCGCTAAGCGGCCCCCGCGGACGCGGGTCACACACCCAGGACGAGAGCCACCAGGCTCACCGACAGCACGAACGCGGCCAACGCGAACAGCACACCCCGCTGCACCGGCGACCAGCCGCGAAGCAGCCTCCGATGCAACGCTCGGTGCCGCAACGGTGTCCCGACGAGGATGAGCAACACCCCCACGGCCATCACGACGACACCGAACACCAGCAGGACGCGGGCCTGCCGACTGTCACCCCCATGGACGAGCAGCGCGCCGACCGTGCTGACGCCGAACCCGGTCCGCTCCCAGGCGAGCGCCGTCCGCTCGAGGGCCGCGACCTGGCCGTCAGAGTCCGGCGCCGACGTCACAGCAGGGCCAGCACCAGGACGAGCAAGGCACAGGCGGCCACGCCCCCGGACACGATCCGCAGCAGGGAGGGCGGCGGCAGCGACTGCCCGGTACGCAGGGCGAGCTCGGCTCGCTCCCAGCGCCGGAAGCTGACCGCCGCCACCACGCTGGCGAGCAGCAACAGCAGGATCCCGACCGCATGGCGCGACCACGACGGCCCGAACTCGGGCACCAGAGTGAGCACCGCGACACCACCCGCGACGATCGCCAGCGAGGTACGGATCCAGGCAAGGAACGTGCGCTCGTTGGCCAGGCTGAACCGATAGTCGGGATCACTGCCGACCTCGGTCGGGCCCCGCTTGTCCCAGCGCATCAGCCCCACGCCTCCTTCGCTCCGAGCCCCCACCCCCGGTGCACGATCCGCGACTTCTGCCGCCTGCACAAGTCGCGGATCGTGCCCGGGTGAGGGACGCCGCCGGCTGCAAAAGTCGCGGATCGTGACCAGGGGGTGGGAGGCGCTATCGTCACCTGACCGGTTGTCCGGACCGGGTGCTCCAACTCCGAACCTAGCCGGAGGGTGCATGAGCCGTCGACGTGTACGGATCACCCCACCCCGACGCGGAGACGTCGTCGCCGGGGTCAGCGTGGCACTCGTCCTCATCCCGCAGTCGCTCGCCTACGCCACACTGGCCGGAGTGCCGGCCGTGCACGGCCTCTATGCCGCCGTGGCCTCGACCCTGGCGGCGGGTGTGATCGGCTCCTCCCCCTATCTCCAGACCGGCCCGGTGGCTCTGACCAGCCTGCTGACCCTGGGAGCGCTCGCGACCACCGTCGAACCGGGCTCCGCCGACTTCGCGGCGCACGCGGCGTTGCTGGCGCTGGTCGTCGGCGCCGTCCGCATCCTGCTGGGGGTGCTGCGGCTCGGAGTGGTCGCCTATCTGATGAGCCAGCCGGTGGTGGCCGCCTTCACGGTGGCGGCGGCGCTGCTGATCGTGGCCTCCCAGGCGCCGGCACTGGTGGGCACCGAGTCGGGAGACACCAACCCGGTGATCGCCGCCGCGCAGGCCCTCCAGGACGCGCCGAGCTGGAACTGGTGGGGCATCGGCATCGGCCTCACCGTGCTCGCGGTGACCCTGCTGAGCAGGCGGATCCACCCGCTGCTGCCGGGCGCGCTGATCGGGTCACTGGCGGCGCTCGCCGTGTCCGCCACCGGGACGGTCGACGTCGCCGTCGTCGGCGACATCCCGGACGGGCTGCCGCCGTTGTCGGTGGACCTGCCCTGGGACGCGCTGGGGTCACTGATCGTCCCCGGAGTGGTGATCGCGTTGATCGGGTTCGCGGAGCCCGCGAGCATCGCCCGCCGGTACGCGACGGAGGACCGGACGCCGTGGGATCCGGACCGCGAGTTCGTCGGCCAGGGCCTGGCCAACGTGGGGGCCGGTCTGTTCAGCGGATACCCGGTCGGCGGGTCCTTCTCCCGCTCGTCACTGAACCGGCTGTCCGGCGCCCGCACTCGCTGGAGCGGGGTGATGACCGGACTGGTCGTGCTCGCCGTGCTGCCGGTGGTGTCGGTGCTCTCCGAACTGCCCTCGGCTGCCCTGGCCGGCCTGGTGATGGCAGCCGTCCTCCCCCTGCTCGGGATCCGACCGATGACCCGGGCCTGGCAGGTGTCCCGGCCTCAGTTCGTCGTCACGGTCGTGACCTTCGTGGTGACCGTGGTGGCGGCCCCACGGGTGGAGTGGGGCGTCGTGGTCGGCGTGGCACTCGCCCTGGCCGTGCACCTGTGGCGCGAGCTGCACCTCGAGATGAAGGTATGGACCGACGGCGCCACCCTGCACGTTCGGCCACAGGGTGTCCTGTACTTCGGGTCGGCGCCGGAGCTCGAAGCGCGAGTGCTGGCGGTGCTGGCCGAGAACCGGGAGATCCAGAAGGTCTCGATCCACCTCGACCAGCTCGGCAGGGTGGACCTGACCGGGGTGCTGGTGCTGAACTCCCTCATCGAGGACATGCACGGCGCCGACATCGAGGTCCGCCTGCTCGGCGCTCAGCCACAGGCCCGCCGGGTCCTCGACGCCGTCTTCGAGGACCGGCTGCCCGGATACGCTGACATGGCGGCCGACGACGACCGAGGCACAGAGGAGGGACCCGATGCCCGACCGGCGTCCGAGGGGACGACGCCTGGACCGCGCTGACCCGCTCCCACTCTGGGCGCAGCTGCGCGACGACCTGATGGCGAGGCTGTCGCTGGGCGAGTTCACGGAGCGGTTCCCGGGCGAGATGGAGATCGCCAAGACCTACGACGTCAGCCGGCACACCGTCCGCGAGGCGCTGCGGCGGCTTCGTCAGGAGGGCGTCGTGCAGTCGTCTCGTGGCCGGGTGTCGACCGCTCGCCAGCAGATGATCTCCCAGCCGCTGGGCACGCTGTACTCGCTGTTCCAGGAGCTGGAGGCTCAGGGCATCGAGCAGCGCAGCGAGATCCTGGCCGCCGAACGACGTGCGGACCCGGTGGTCGCGGCGACGCTCGGCCTCCCCGACGCGGCGTCGTTGGTCTACGTCGAACGGCTGCGCCTGGCCGACGGTGAACCGCTCGCGTGGGACCGCACCTGGCTCCCGGAGGACATCGGTGGCCGGTTGCTGGAGACCGACCTCACCCATACCGGCCTGTACGAGCAGCTGGAGCGTCTCGGCGGCGTCCGCCTCACCGGCGGCCGGGAGCACATCACCGGTGTGGTGCCCACCCCCGCCCAGCGCAGCCTTCTCGGCCTGCGCCGCGGCGTGGCCGCGCTGTTCATCGAGCGGACCGGCTGCCTGCACCGGCGTCCGGTGGAGTGGCGGGAGACTCTCGTTCGCGGCGACCGCTTCGGCTTCGCGACCGAGTGGTCGCCCCGGAGCGGCTTCCAGGTCGGCATCCGCGGGAGCCGCCCGAGCTGAGCTCAGTCGGCCGGATCCGTCCGCCGCGTGCTCGCGAGCCGCACCGGGAGCGCCTGCACCGCGTGCGGCACCGAGGAGTGCACCCGACCGTCGGCGTCCAGCCTGCGCCCGAGGTCGGTCCGAGCCAAGAGGTCGCGCACCGGTCCACGGGCCGCCGCAAGGTGCAGCTCGACCCCGGCCGCGTCCAGGTCACCGGCCAGCTCGCCGAGCAGCTCCAGACCGGTGTAGTCGGCGTCCCCGATGGCCGAACAGTCCAGCACCACGTAGCGAACGTCTGCTCGTTCGCCGAGGATGTCGCCGACCGTGTCGATGACGCCTCGGGCGTTCGCGAAGTACAGCGGCGCGTCCACCCGCAGCACCACCAGCTCAGGGTCGGTCAGGACGTCGTGCCGGCTGACGTTGCGGTACATCGGCTGCCCCGGCACCTGCCCCAGCTCGGGCATGTGCGGGCGGGCGCTGGTGCGGAGGAACAGCGCGAGGCTGGTGGCCACGCCGACGCCGAGCCCCATCGCCGGGCCGAGCACGAGCGTGGCTGTCGCGGTGACCAGCAGCGCCACCAGGTCGTCCGGTCGCACCCGGCCGATGGCGACCGCACCGCGGACGTCCACCAGCCCGGCGACCGCAGCCACGATCACCCCGGCGAGCGCGACCTTGGGCAGCTGCTCGAGCAGCGGGGTGATCGTGAAGAGCGCGACGACGATCACGGCTGCCGCGATGACACCGGACATCGGGGTGCGCGCACCGGCGCCGAAGTTCACCGCACCTCGCGAGAACCCGCCCGCGACCGGGAGACCGCGGAACAGGCCCGCGGCCACGTTCGCCATGCCCACCGCGACCAGCTCCTGGTCCGGCCGCACCCGGGTCCGGGTCCTGCGGGCGAACACCGATCCGGTGCTGATCGACTCCATGTAGGAGATCAGGGCCACCGCAGCGGCCGCGGGCAGCAGCGCGGACACGTCGTCCAGACCGACCGCCGGGATCGTGGGGACCGGCAGGCCGGAGGGGACGTCACCGAGCAGGGCGACCATCTCGCCCCAGTCGGCCAACGCGACGAAGGCGGTGCTGACGGCGATCACCACCAGCGGCCCAGGCACACCCGGCGCCCAGCGGCGCAGCGCCCACAGCGCGAGCAGGACCGCCGTTCCGAGCGCGACGGCATGAGGATCGATGTCGTCCACGACGGGCGCGAGCCCACGGAGGGCGTCGACGAAGGTGCTCGTCGTGCCGGCGACCTCGACGCCGAGCAGGTCCTTGAACTGGCTGGCGGCGATCGTCAGGGCCGCGGCGGACGTGAAGCCGCTGAGGACGGGGACGGACAGGAAGCTCACCAGACCGCCCAGCCGGAGCAGCCCGGCGCCGACCTGCAGCATGCCGACGAGGACGGCCAGCAGGCTCGCCAGCGCCACGTAGCGGCCGGTGTCGCCGTCGGCGAGCGGGGCGACCGCCGCCGCCGTGAGCAGCGAGTCGATGGCGACCGGACCCACCGAGATGAAGCGGCTGGTCCCCAGGACCGCGTAGACCACGAGCGAGATCGTGGCTGCGTAGAGTCCCGCGATCGGCGGGACTCCCGCCAGGCCGGCATAGGCCATGGCCTGCGGGATGACCAGGACGGCGACCGTCAACCCGGCGCGCAGGTCCCCGGTGGCGTCGGCGCGCCGATAGGAACGCAGCCAGCTGAGGGCGGGCAGCAGCCGCTCGAGGGCCGGCGGCCGCGGAACCCGCGTCACCGGCCGCGCACTGGTCGGCTCACCGGCTCAGGCGCTTGACGGCCTCGTCGATCTCGCTCTTCGACCCGCGGTTGTAGGGCAGCTTGCCGAGTGCCGTGCCCATCGCACAGGTGTTGCTGACGGCCGCGAAGACCAGCCCCGCGCCCACGCCGCCGGCCAGGTACTTGGCCTTCGGGACAGCAACGCTCGCCAGCACCGAGCCCGCGACCAGTGCCCCGGCGGTCAGCCGGACCTGGCGCTCCAGGCCCCACCGCTGCCGCTCTCCGCGCTCGACCGGAGCCGCGGCCTGCTGCCAGGCGTTCATCCCGCCGTCCAGCACCGCCAGGTCGGTCAGGCCGGCGGACTGCAGCTTCTCCGCCGCCTGCGCGGACCGGACGCCGCTCTGACAGACCACGACCAGGGTTCCCTCGCCGCCGCCGACGATCTCGGACAGCCGCCCGTCGAGCCGGTCCAGCGGGACGTTCACCGCGTCCGGAATGTGGCCGCCGTCGAACTCACCCGGCGTGCGAACGTCCAGGACGCCACGCGCCCCGTTGCTCAGCAGCGCCTGGGCCTTGGCGACGTCGATGTCATGGCCGGGGTGCACGGTCGTCACGGTTCGGCTGTCCTCTCCTGCGGGGTCGGTCGGAGCGGCCCAGCGGCCGCCACCGACGCGGGAATGCGGCGCTGCCGCTATACCCACGCGGGTATCAATGTACGGAGTGCTCCGACAGTGTCAAGCCGGCCCGGAGGGGTGCCCCGGCCTCCGCCTTGCCGCTGGCCGGCCGCGTGCGAGGATCGAACCACCCGAGCGGAACCCGAGCGTGCCTGGCGGCGTCCCACGCTGCCGACGCCTTTCGCCGCGGGAACGACCCGACACCGAGAAGAGGACTTCCATGGCAGACGTGGCCAGCCAGCCACCGCAGGGCGACGACCGGCCGGCCCTGACCGACCGTCAGGGCCATCCGGTCTCCGACAACCAGAACCAGCGCACCGTGGGCGCTCGCGGCCCGGCCACGCTGGAGAACTATCACTTCCTGGAGAAGATCAGCCACTTCGACCGGGAACGCATCCCCGAGCGGGTGGTGCACGCGCGCGGCGCCGTGGCGTACGGCTCCTTCGAGGCCACCGGCAGCTGGGGCGACGAGCCGATCGCGGCCTACACCCGGGCGAAGCTGTTCTCGGAGGCCGGCAAGCGCACCGACGTCGCGATCCGGTTCTCCACCGTCATCGGCGGCCGCGACTCGTCGGAGGCCGCCCGCGACCCGCGCGGGTTCGCGGTGAAGTTCTACACCGAGGACGGCAACTGGGACCTGGTGGGCAACAACCTCGCGGTGTTCTTCATCCGGGACGCGATCAAGTTCCCCGACGTGATCCACTCCCTCAAGCCAGACCCGGTCACCTTCCGGCAGGAGCCGGGACGGATCTTCGACTTCATGTCGCAGACCCCGGAGTCGATGCACATGCTGGTCAACCTGTTCAGCCCGCGTGGCATCCCGGCGGACTACCGCCACATGCAGGGCTTCGGGGTGAACACCTACAAGTGGGTCAACGCTGACGGCGAGACCCGCCTGGTGAAGTACACCTGGATGCCGCACCAGGGAGTGCGCAGCCTGACCGAGGCGGACGCCGCCAACATCCAGGCCGGCGACCTCGGGCATGCGTCCAAGGACCTGTACGAGGCGATCGAGCGCGGCGAGCACCCGAAGTGGGACCTGCTCGTGCAGCTGATGAGCGACGACGATCACCCGGAGCTGGACTTCGACCCCCTGGACGACACGAAGACCTGGCCGGAGCAGGACTTCCCGCCGCGGTTGGTCGGCACCATGACGCTCACCTCGAACGTCAACGACCACCACGAGGAGAACGAGCAGATCGCCTTCGGCACCGGCGTGCTGGTGGACGGGCTGGACTTCTCCGACGACAAGATGCTGGTCGGCCGGACCTTCAGCTACAGCGACACCCAGCGGTACCGGGTCGGCCCGAACTACCTCCAGCTGCCGGTCAACTCCGCGAAGAACGCGAGGGTCGCCACCAACCAGCGCGGTGGCCAGATGTCGCATGGGGTGGACCTCGGCGAGGGTCAGAACCCGCACGTCAACTACGAGCCGTCCATCACCGGCGGACTCCGCGAGGCGGCCTCCCCGACCCACGACGAGCAGGGTCCGGAGGTGGTGGGCCGGCTGACCCGCCAGCGCATCCCCCGCACGAACGACTACCAGCAGGCCGGCCAGCGCTTCCAGCTCCTCGAGGAGTGGGAGCGAGCCGACCTGGTACACAACTTCGTCACGCTGATCGGTCAGGCGTCCCGGGAGGTCCAGGAACGGATGGTCTGGCACTTCCTGATGGTCGACGACGACCTGGGGGCGACGGTCGGGCAGGGACTGGGGATCAGCGCTGACGACGTCCGGCACCTGGAGCCGCTGGCGACGCAGACGCTCAGCGACGAGGAGCAGCACCGGCTGAGCAACCTGGGCAAGAACGGCCCCCGGGACGTCACCGGGCTGACCATGACGCACTGCGTCCCGAACGAGCACGTCACCGTCGAGCGCTGACGGAGGCGGCGTCGGAGGCGGCATCGGGGTCGGCGTCGCGTCGGCGTCGAGGAAGGTGGCCCGGGCCGAGTGCCCGGGCCGCCTCACCGACGCGTCGTGGCCGACGACGAAGGGCCCCGTCCGAACAGGTCGGACCGGAGCCCCGTCTCACCGGGCGCGGGCGCCCGGCGGTGGTTCAATTCAGGAGTCGGCAGGGTCGCGCATCTCAGGGATGCCGCCGCCACTGCCCGCGAGCAGGGCCCGGACCTCGGACTCCCGGTATCGACGGTGTCCCCCCAGGGTGCGGATCGAACTGAGCTTGCCGGCCTTGGCCCAGCGGGTGACCGTCTTCGGGTCCACGCGGAACAAAGACGCGACCTCGGACGGAGTGAGCAACGACTCCGACTGTGCGGCGGGACGCGCGTTCATGGGGGTCCTTCCCTCGACGCCCCCACTGCTGGAGGCGTGCTGTGATGCGTGATTTCGAGTGTGCCACGTTGGTGGCGACAGAACCCGAAAAACGTCGATATCCGGCATCATGACCACCCGTTCGGCGGTCGGGCGATACCGGTTCAGAGGGTGCGGGATCGCCCCAACGGCTCTCCGCACGGCCCGTCCCTTGCCTGCGCCCGGACGCCGACGGACCGGCACCCGTCCGGCACCGGCCCGAGCGGTCGCTGCGGCTCAGCGGGCCGCGGACTCCTCGCCGGCGTGATCCCGCCAGGAGGCGGCCGGATCCGGGTCGCTGTCGTCGGCCTCCGAGTCATCCGAGGACAAGGCAGCGCCGCGGTCCCCGTCGCTCCCGTGCAGTTCTCGCTGCAGCTCGGAGAAGTCGGTCTCCATCGTGCGGTACTTCAGGTCACGGGCGACCTTCGTCTGCTTAGCCTTCGCTCGGCCGCGCCCCATATGGGTCGACCCCCTCGCACAGGTCGAGCCGAGAACCCCTGAGCAGGGCCTCGGACATGTCCAGTCAGCTCCTTCAGGCCTTCAGCGTACCCGGCTCTCCGAGGATTCCGCACGCCGGTCGCGCAAGTCGCCGCCCCGAAGCGTCCGCGCCCTGCTCAGGCACCGGCCGCGGGGTGGTCACCCCGCAGCGCGACCCCTCCGCCGGGGGCGTCGAGCACCTGCCCACAGAGCCAGGACGGGACCCCGCGGTCGACCAGCAGCCGAATCGCCGCGTCCGCGTCGTCCGGGGCGACGACCGCGACCATCCCCACCCCCATGTTCAGCGTGCCCTCGAGCTCGGTGGCCGGCACGTCACCGACCTGGGCCACCACCCCGAACACCGGCGGTGGGGTCCAGGTGCGGCGGTCCACGGTGGCGGAGACGTGCTCCGGCAACACCCGGGCCAGGTTGGCGGCCAGCCCACCGCCGGTGACGTGTGCCATCGCCCGGACCCCCAGCGCGCCGGTGAGGGCCAGGCAGTCCCGCGCGTAGACGCGGGTCGGCTCCAGCAGCTCCTCACCGAGGGATCGAGCGAGCTCGGGAACCTCGCGATCCAGGCTCCAGCCGGCCTGGTCGAGCAAGACGTGCCGGACCAGCGAGTAACCGTTGCTGTGCAGGCCGGAGGCGGCCATCGCGACCAGCGCGTCGCCTGGACGGACCCGGTCGGGCCCGAGGAGGGCGGCCGCCTCCACCACCCCGGTGGTCGCCCCGGCAAGGTCGTACTCGTCCGGGCCGAGCAGGCCCGGGTGCTCGGCGGTCTCGCCCCCGAGCAACGCACAGCCGGCCACCACGCAGGCCTGCGCCACCCCGCTGACGATCGCCGCGACCCGCTCCGGCACCACCCGGCCACAGGCGATGTAGTCGGTGACGTAGATCGGCTCCGCCCCGCAGACCACCAGGTCGTCGACGAGCATCCCGACCAGGTCGAAGCCGATCGTGTCGTGCCGGTCCATCGCCTGTGCGATCGCGACCTTGGTGCCCACTCCGTCGGCCGACGTCGCCAGCAGCGGGCGGTCGTACTGCTTGAGCGCGGACGCGTCGAACAGGCCGGCGAAGCCGCCGATCCCGCCGACCACCTCGGGCCGGCGGGTCTTGTCCACCTCGGCGCGCATCAGCGCGACGGCGCGGTCACCCGCCTCGATCGAGACGCCGGCACTGGCATAGCTGGTCACCGGGGTGCTCCTCGTCGTCCGGTCACGGCCGCCGCAGGGCGTCGGCGGCGCCCTCGCCATAGGTGAGGGTGGGCAGCCCGTCCACGTCGGTGCCGGTCGCGACGGTGGCCAGCTCGTCGTCGGGGCTGGGGTCCATCCCGTCGCCCGTCGCAATCTCGACCGCGTCCAGCTCCAGCAGGTGCTTGCCGAGCCGCTCGGCTTCCGGAAGCTCGACCGGGTAGACGCCGTCGAAACAGGCCCGACACAGGTCGTCCTTGGGCACCGAGGTGGCCGCCACCAGGCCGTCGAGGTCGATGTAGCCCAGCGAGTCCGCGCCGATGGAGCGGCAGATCTCGTCCGGGCCGAGCCCGTTGGCGATCAGCTCGGCCCGGCTGGCGAAGTCGATGCCGTAGAAGCACGGCCACTTCACCGGGGGGCTGGAGATCCGCACGTGCACCTCGGTGGCGCCGGCCTCTCGGAGCATCCGGACCAGGGCGCGCTGGGTGTTGCCGCGAACGATCGAGTCGTCCACCACGACCAGCCGCTTGCCGGCGATGACGTCGCGCAGCGGGTTGAGCTTGAGCCGGATGCCGAGCTGCCGGATGGTCTGGCTGGGCTGGATGAACGTACGGCCGACGTAGGAGTTCTTGACCAGCCCCTGGCCGTACGGGATGCCGGCGGCCTCGGCGTAGCCGATCGCCGCCGGGGTTCCGGACTCCGGCACCGGGATCACCAGATCGGCGTCGGCCGGATGCTCGCGTGCCAGCCGCCGGCCGACCTCGACCCGCACCGTGTGCACCCGCTGGTCGGAGATCCGGGTGTCCGGCCGGGCCAGGTAGACGAACTCGAACAGGCAGCCCTTCGGCGCCGCCGGTGCGAACCGCCGGGTCCGCAGCCCGTGCTCGTCGACCGCCACCAGCTCGCCGGGCTCGACCTCGCGCACGTACGAGGCCCCCACGATGTCCAGCGCCGCGGTCTCGCTGGCGACCACCCAGCCGCGCTCGAGCCGGCCGAGGACGAGCGGGCGGATGCCCTGCGGGTCGCGGGCGGCGTACAGGGTCGCCTCGTCCATCCAGACCAGCGAGAACGCGCCCCGCAGCTCGCGCAGCACCTCGACCGCCGCCTCCTCGAGCGACCGGTCCGGGTAGGAGGCGAGCAGCGCGGACACGACGCCGGTGTCGGTGGTCTCGCCGGCCCGGACGCGGGTGACCGCCAGCTCGCCGGACTGCTCGGCCCGCTGGTCCAGCAGCTGCACCAGGTCCTGGGTGTTGATCAGGTTGCCGTTGTGCGCGAGCGCGAGGGCCCCACCGGCAGTCGGCCGGAAGGTCGGCTGGGCGTTCTGCCAGTTGCTGGCGCCGGTGGTGGAGTAGCGACTGTGGCCGACCGCCAGGTGACCCTTGAGCGACTCCAGCGTCGGCTCGTCGAACACCTGGGAGACCAGGCCCATGTCCTTGTAGACCAGGATCCGGCGGCCGTTGCTGACCGCGATGCCGGCGGACTCCTGGCCGCGGTGCTGCAATGCGTACAGGCCGAAGTAGCTGAGCTTGGCGACGTCCTCGCCGGGCGCCCAGACGCCGAAGACACCGCAGGCGTCCTGGGGTCCGAGGTCGTGTGGGTCGAGCGCGTGGGTCAGGCGACCGTCTCGACGGGGCACGGGCGCCATCGTACGGGTCGACTCCGACCTCTCCGCCACACCCGCCCGGGCGGGCGGCGGGGGAGTTTTCACGGGGTACCCCGTGACGCTCGCGCCGCCCGAGGGTCGTGAGTCTCGGGCAGTGACACTTTCACGGGGTACCCCGTGAAAGCTGCAGCCGGATCAGCGGCCGAGGCGGTCGAGCAGCAGCGCCTCGGCGAGGCACACCCGCTCAAACTCGGCCAGGTGCAGGCTCTCGTTGGCTCCGTGCGCCCGGGTATCCGGATCCTCGACCCCGGTCACCAGCATCGCCGCGTCCGGGAACGCCGCGGCGAACTCGGCGATGAACGGGATCGACCCGCCGACGCCGATGTCGACCGGCGCGGTCCCGTCCCAGGCGTCGGTGAACGCCGACCGGGCGGCGTCGTACGCCGGACCGCTCGCGTCGATCGCGTACGGCTCGCCCAGCTCTGGCGAGTCCACACTCACCGCCGCCCCCCACGGTGCGTGCTGCATCAGATGCTCGGTCAGCGCCGCGAGCGCGGCGCGGGCGTCGTCCCCCGGTGCCACTCGCATGCTGACCCGGGCCCGGGCGGTGGCCAGCAGCGTGTTCGACGCGTGGTCGCTGGGCGGGGCGTCCAGCCCGGTGACCGCGATCGCCGGCCGGGTCCACAGCCGTTCGACGACCGAGCCGGAGCCGATCAGCTCGACCCCGTCCAGCACCGACGACTCGGCGCGCACCCGATCCTCGGGATAGGCGAGCTCGGTGGCCGGCGCCGACACCAGGCCGGACACCGCCACGTTGCCGTCGGCGTCGTGCAGCGTGGCGAGCAGGCGAGCCAGCGTGGTCAGGGCATCCGGGACCACGCCGCCCCACATTCCCGAGTGCACCGCATGGTCGAGGGTCCGGACCCGTACCAGGACGTTCACCAGCCCGCGCAGCGACGTGGTCAGCGCCGGCACCCCGATGTCCCAGTTGGTCGAGTCGGCGATGACGAAGACATCGGCCGCCAGCCGGTCGCGGTGCCGGGCGAGGATGGTGGGCAGCGAGCCCGAACCAGACTCCTCCTCGCCCTCCACGAAGACCGTCACCCCGACCGGCGGCCGGCCGTCATGGGCCAGGTACGCCGCCAGATGGGCCGCGATGCCGGCCTTGTCGTCGGCGGCACCGCGCCCGTACAGCCGTCCGGCTCGCTCGGTCGGCTCGAAGGGGGGGCTGTCCCAGTCCCCAGCATCTCCTGGCGGCTGGACGTCGTGGTGGGCGTACAGGAACACGGTCGGGGCACCCGCGGGAGCCGGGTGCCGGGCGAGCACCGCCGGCCGGCCGCCTTCCTCCAGCACCTCGATCTCGGGGAAGCCGGCGGCGCTCAGAATCCCCGCGACGGCGTCCGCGCTGCGGCGCACCTCCGGCGCGTCTCCGTCGACGTCGCTGACGGACGGGATACGCACCAGCTCGTCGAGCCAGGCCCGCACCTGTGGCAGCGCCGCCTTGGTCGCCGTTCGCAGGTCCTCGACCCGCCCGCTCCGGTCCGTCGGCTGCGACATGACGCGACCCTAGTCGCGGCCGCCGGACGCCACCGTCAGCGGGAGCAGCGGGGACAGATCGGACCGCTCCCCGGACGCGAGCAGCAGCCCGGCCGTGGACGCCTGCTGCCAGGCCAGCTCACCGGTCGCGAGGCCGATCCAGGTCTGCGGGTCGGCCTCCACGACTGCCGGTGGCGTCCCCCGGGTGTGTCGAGCACCGGCGATGCACTGCACCACGGCGTACGGCGGCACGCGCACCTCGACGCTCGCGCCCGGGTGGTCGCGCACCAGCACCGCGAGCAGGTGCCGGACCAGCAAGCGTTCGTCTTCGGCGTCCGCGGCCGCCCGGCGACGGCGGTCAAGAGCGGCGGTGACGTCGGCGTCCGGGGCCGGGCGCAGGCGTACGGGCACGGCGCTCAGCGTAGGCGCGTCCGGCGACGGTCGGCGCGACGGTCGGTGTGCGGTGGTCGGTGCGATGGTCGGTGCGGTGGCGATGGTTGGCGCCGGCCGTGCGGTGGCGATGATGCATTCCCGTCGTTCGAGCGACAGAAATGCGTCATCGCTCGTCCAGACCGGGTCCCAACTGCCCCACCCGTATCATCCGATCGGTCCATTCCGGGGCATGTCGTGCTGGTCCTGGGCCGCCCGGCACCTACCGTCGCCTGGTGCGTACGCGACGACTTCCCCCCGCCCTGATCGCCGTCCCGGTCACCGCCGCGATGCTGGCGCTCCCACTCGCACCCGCGTCAGGAGCGGCTGCCGGCGTGCACGGCGTCGCCACAGGCAGTGCCCCCACAGCCGGCGCCCCGGTAACCGCCCCGGTCGGCGCCCCGGCCACCCCGCGCGGACCCAAGATGATCCGGACCCCGCGCTCGTTCACCGGCTTCGGGTTCGACCGGTGCGTCACCCCCAGCAGCGCGGCGATGGACACCTGGCGCCGGGCCTCGCCGTTCTCAGCGGTGGGCATCTACATCAGCGGCTCCGGTCGGGCCTGTCCGGAGAGCGCGCAGCCGTACCTCGACCCCGCCTGGGTCCGCCGCCAGCACAACCGCGGCTGGCGGATCCTGCCGATCCACGTCGGCCTGCAGGCGCCGTGCTTCCAGCAGGGCGACCCGACCCCCTCCAAGCCGCGGATGTCCGCGCGCCCGCACAAGGCCCACCGGCAGGGCACCCGGGCGGCCGACGCGTCGGTGGCGAAGGCGCGCCACTTCGGCATCGGGTCAGGCAGCACGCTGTACCTCGACATCGAGTGGTACGAGCGCACCAACTCCCGGTGCAACAAGGCGGTCCTCACCCACGTCGACGCGTGGACCGAGCGGCTGCACAAGCTCGGCTACCGCTCCGGGCTCTACTCCAGCGCGTCGGCCGCGATCCAGGCCGTGGACGTGGCCCGGCACCGCAACGGAGACCGCTGGACGTGGCCGGACCAGCTGTGGTTCGCCTGGGGCAACGGTCGGGCCGACCTCCAGGGCGAGCCGTACCTGTCGGGGGACTTCTGGCGGGGCAGCAAGCGGCTGCACCAGTACCAACTCGACGTCACCGCGACCTACGGCGGTCTGGGCATGGCCATCGACCGCAACTGGCTGAGCGTCGGCAAGGGCTCGCGGGCCCGGCCGCAGACCGGCACCTGCGACCGCCGGCTGAGCTTCCCGTCGTACCCGGTGCTGGAGCGCGGGCACAAGGGGCCTCGCGTCGCCGCGGCCCGGTGCCTGCTGCGCCGAGGCGGCTGGACGGAGGCAGCAGTGACCGAGCGGTTCGACCAGCCGATGGTGCGAGCGCTCAAGCGGCTGCAGGCGGCGCGTGACCTTCCGGTCAGCGGCCGGCTCACCACCCGGTCGTGGCTGGTCCTGCTCTCGAACGGGCGGCACCCGCTGCTCAAGGTCGGCTCGGACGCGCAGGCGGTCTGGCGGCTGCAGCGGGCGCTGCGGGCCGCTGGGCGGACGGTGCCCCGGACCGGGGTCTTCACCGTGGCGACTGCCTCGGCGGTACGGGCGTACGAGCGGGCCGTGGGCCTGCCGGACAACGGCGTCGTGGACGGCGACCTCTGGCGGTCCCTGGGCCGCGGGCGGATCGGCCGCGGCTGACCCCCACCCGGTCCGCCCCCCTCCCGGTCCGCCCCCCTCCCTGTCACGATCCGCGACTTCTGCAGGTCACTGTCTGCAGAAGTCGCGGATCGTGGGGTCAGGAGGGCGGGCAGGGGGATCTGGGGGGGCGGGCAGGGGGATCAGGTGTCGAGCGCAGCGGGCAGCGTTGCCGACCACGCCGCCCGCAGCTCCTCCAACGGCAGGTCGAAGAGCCCCTCGACCTGGAGGCCGGGCGCCGCGTCGGTGCCGCCGAGCCGCACGCACGCGACGCCGTGCTCGGTCGCCGCGGCCAGGAAGGCCTGCTCGGTCTCCCCGGGGACCGACACCAGCGCCCGTCCGGCCGACTCGCTGAACAAACCGACGAACGGGTCGACCCCGTCCGGCAACCGGACCCGCGCACCGACGCCGTGCCGCAGGCAGCACTCGACGAGCGCCTGGCTCAGCCCGCCGTCGGACAGGTCGTGCGCGGACTCGACCAGCCCGGCAGCCACCGCGGTGCGCATCAGCTCCGCCAGCACCCGCTCGGCCGACAGGTCCACCCGCGGCGGGCGACCGCCGAGGTGCCCGTGCACCGCGTGCGCCCACTCGGAGCCGGACAGCTCCTCCCGGGTGTCGCCGAGCAGCAGGATCGACCGGCCAGGACCGGCGAAGCCGCTCGGCACCCGGCGCCGCACGTCGTCGAGCACGCCCAGCACGGCGACCACCGGCGTCGGCAGGATCGCCACCGCTCCGGTCTGGTTGTAGAAGCTCACGTTGCCGCCGGTCACCGGCAACCCCAGCTCGCGACAGCCGTCCACCAGCCCGGCGACCGTCCGCTCGAACTGCCACATCACCTCGGGATCCTCCGGCGACCCGAAGTTGAGGCAGTCGCTGACCGCGAGCGGCTGGGCCCCGACCACCGCGACGTTGCGGTATGCCTCGGCCAGCGCGAGCTGTGCCCCGAGGTACGGGTCGAGGCGGCAGAACCGGCCGTTGCAGTCCGTGGCCACGGCCACCCCCAGGCCGGTCTCCTCGTCCACCCGCACCACGCCGGCGTCCTCCGGCTGCGCGAGGACGGTGTTCCCGCGGACGTACCGGTCGTACTGGTCGGTGACCCAGGACCGGTCGGCGAGGTTCGGCGCGGCCGCCAGCCGCAGCACCGTGTCCCGCAGCTCCGCGCCCGTGCCCGGGCGGACCAGCCGCTCGGCCCCGTCGGCCTCCCGAGCGTCCTGGTCGGCGGGGCGGGCGGACGGCCGCTCGTAGACCGGTCCCTCGTGCGCCACCGTCCGCGGCGGCACGTCCACGACGGTCTCGCCGTGCCACTCGACCACCAGCCGGCCGCCGCGGGCGCGGTCCGCGTCGGTGACCGCGGTGACCTCGCCGATCACGTGTGCCTCGACCTCCCAGCGGGCGCAGATGGCGAGGAAGTCGTCGACGTGCCGCGGCTCGACGACGGCCATCATCCGTTCCTGGCTCTCGCTCATCAAGATCTCCTCGGGCGCGAGCGAGGAGTCCCGCAACGGCACCCGGTCGAGCCAGACGTGCATGCCGCCGTCCCCCGCGCTGGCCAGCTCCGAGGTGGCGCAGGACAGCCCGGCGCCGCCGAGGTCCTGGATGCCGCTGACGAGTCCGGCGGCGAACAGCTCGAGCGTGCACTCGATGAGCAGCTTCTCCATGAACGGGTCGCCGACCTGGACGCTGGGCCGCTTCACCGGACCGCCGCTGCCGTCGGCGTCGCTGAACGTCTCGCTGGCGAGCACCGACACGCCACCGATGCCGTCGCCACCGGTCCGCGCTCCGTACAGGATCACCGCGTTGCCCGCGCCCGACGCGCTGGCCAGGTGCAGGTCCTCGTGCCGCAGGACGCCCACGCACAACGCGTTGACCAGCGGGTTGCCCGCGTACGAGGGGTCGAAGACGACCTCGCCGCCGACGTTGGGCAGGCCCAGGCAATTGCCGTAGCCACCGACCCCGGCCACCACGCCGGGCAGCACCCGCCCCGTGTCCGGCGCGTCCAGCGGGCCGAACCGCAGCGGGTCCATCACCGCCACCGGGCGGGCCCCCATCGCGAGGATGTCGCGCACGATCCCGCCGACGCCGGTGGCCGCGCCCTGGTACGGCTCGACGTAGCTCGGGTGGTTGTGGGACTCGATCTTGAACGTCACCGCGTAGCCCTGGCCGATGTCGAGCACACCCGCGTTCTCACCGATCCCGGCGAGCAGCCGACCGACCGGCGTGCGCGGCGGCAGCTCGCCGAAGCGACGCAGGTGCACCTTGCTGGACTTGTACGAGCAGTGCTCGGACCACATCACGGAGTACATGGCCAGCTCGGAGCTGGTGGGCCGGCGATCCAGGATGGTGCGGATCCGGTCGTACTCGTCGGCCCGTAGGCCGAGCTCGGCCCATGGCTGCTCGTGCTCCGGCGTCTCCGCCGCCTGCGGCACGGTGTCGACGGGCAGCCGGGTCGGCACGCTCGTCGGCGCGGCGTCGGTCACCCGGCGAACCCTACCCAGGCCTTCGCCCCGCCGGTGGTGACGCCGGGGCGGCGGACGTCGTCGCGTCCTCGTACAGTCCCGGCGTGGTCGTCGTGTTCTCGCTGGGTTGCGCGCTGGCGTATGGGCTGTCGGACTTCTTCGCCGGCCTGCTCTCGCGCCAGACCAGCCCCTGGGCGGTGGCGGTGGCGTCCTATTCCGCCGCCACCGTGCTGACGCTCGGTCTCGCAGTCACCGCGGGCGGTGACCCGACCGCGAGCGACTGGGCCTGGTCGGCGCTGGCCGGCGTCGGCGGTGGAGCCGGGGCCGGCTTCCTCTACCGCGGCCTGGGCGGCGGCACGATGACGGTCGTGGCCCCGGTGTCGGCACTGCTCTCCGCGCTGGTTCCGGTCGCCGTCGGCGTCCTGACCGGAGACCGGCCGTCGACCGTGACCTGGGCCGGTGTGGCCTGTGCGCTGCCGGCCATCTGGCTGGTGTCGCTCGTCCCCGAGGATGCGGACCGGCCGGCGCACCTGCGGTCGCACAACGCCGGGCTGGTGGACGGGATGCTTGCCGGTCTCGGCTTCGGGGTGCTGTTCTCCAGCCTCGCCCAGGTGCCCGACAGCGCCGGCTTCGGGCCGCTGACGCTCACCCAGGCGATGGCCGTGCTGGCGACCGCGGCGCTGGCCGCGGTACTGCGCAGCGACTGGCTGCCGCGGGACCGGGCCGCCAGCCTCGGCATCGGCGTGGGAGTGCTCGGGACCGCCGCGACCGTGCTCTTCCTGCTGGCCACCCAGACCGGGCTGCTCACCGTCGCGGCGGTGCTGTCGTCGCTGTACCCCGGCGCCACCGTGCTGCTCGCGGCCCTAGTGCTGCGTGAGCGGATCAGCCAACCGCAGACCGCCGGGCTGCTGCTGGCCGGACTCGCGGTGGGGCTGGTGGCGTCCGGCTGAGCACCGCGCTGGCCGGCGCCCTCCGATCGAGCCATTCCCGCTAGTCACGCTGGGTCATTTCCCCCCTCTGATCCTGTTACCCCATCGGCGGACTGCCGGTGGGGGCTACCGTGCCGCTGGCTCGATCCGAGCCGAGCAGCCCGTCCCGAGGGGGTCCCCATGAAGCGTCTCGTCACCGCGTCGATCGGCCTCACGCTGTCCGCCGCGCTGGTCGGCGCCGCAAGCGCTTCCGCGACTGCCGCGCCCGGCAACCTGCTCCGCAACGGCGGGTTCGAGCAGGGTGACAACGGCGCCTGGTCCGGCAACCCCGAGAGCAGCCTGACCACCTCGGACCCGCACAGCGGCGCCTGGATCGCCTGGATGGGCGGCAACGGCACCCCGCACTCCGACACCCTGGCCCAGCGGGTGTCCATCCCGAACGGCACCGCCGCCCGGCTGACGTTCTGGCTGAAGACGACCTCCGAGGAGCCGGCCGGCAACACCGACGACACCTTCAAGGTGCGGGTCACCCGCAACGGCACCACCCGGACCGTCCGGGCGCTGTCCAGCGCCGACGCCACCGGGACGTACGTCAAGTACACGGTGCCCATGAGCCGGTACCTCGGCCGGACCGTCACGGTGCGGTTCGTGGCCACTGAAGACCAGAGCAACCGGACCGACTTCCAGCTGGACGACGTCGCGCTGCGCAGCAGCTGAGCGGGCGTGCGCAGCAGACTCGTGTCGACTCAGCTGCGGACCAGGCGGCCCAGCGCCGAGACGAAGAAGCCGAGGCCGTCGGTGCCGGGGCCGCACAGCGGCTCGACCGCGTGCTCGGGGTGCGGCATCAGGCCGACCACGGTGCCGGTCTCGTTGCTGATGCCGGCGATGGCACGAGCCGACCCGTTCGGGTTGTCCCCGACGTAGCGGGCGACCACCCGCCCCTCGCCCTCGAGCCGGTCCAGCGTGGCCCGGTCGGCCACGAACCCGCCCTCGCCGTTCTTCAGCGGCACCACGATCTCCTGGCCGGGCTCGTAGGCCGAGGTCCAGGCGGTGCCGGCGTTCTCGATCCGCAACCGCTGGTCGCGGCAGACGAACCGGCGGTGGTCGTTGCGGATCAGGGCGCCGGGGAGCAGATGCGACTCGCAGAGCACCTGGAAGCCGTTGCAGATGCCGAGCACCGGCAGCCCGCCTCGGGCGGCGTCGGCCAGCTCCGTCATCACCGGGGCGAACCGGGCGATCGCACCGCAGCGCAGGTAGTCGCCGTACGAGAACCCGCCGGGCAGCACCACCGCATCGACCCCGCGGAGGTCGTGGTCGCCGTGCCACAGCGGCACCGGCTCCCCGCCGGCCGTCCGGATCGCGCGGGCCGCGTCGACGTCGTCGAGCGACCCGGGAAAGGTGACCACGCCGACCCTCACGCCGCCGGCACCCCGTCCACGCGCACCGTGAAGTCCTCGATCACCGGGTTGGACAGCAGCGTCGCCGCCATCGCGCGGACCTGCTCGAGCCGCTCCGGCGTCAGCTCACCGTCCACCTCGAGCTCGAACCGCTTGCCCTGCCGGACGTCGGTGACGCCCTCGAAGCCGAGTCGCGGCAGCGCCCCGTGCACGGCCTTGCCCTGCGGGTCCAGGATCTCGGGCTTGAGCATCACGTCGACGACGACGCGGGCCATGCGAACTCCTCGGCATCCGGGTGGGCTCGGGACGCGACGAGCCTAGACGAGGGCGCCCGCCGGTGCGGTCAGGCGAGCTCGCGCTTGAGGATCTTGCCGGTGGCCGTCATCGGCAGCGCGTCGCGGAACTCGATGCTGCGCGGATACTTGTACCCGGCCATCTGCTCCTTGGCCCACTCCACCAGCTCGGCCTCGGTGGTGGTGTCGCCCTCGGCGCGGATCACGTACGCCTTGACCTCCTCGCCGTGGGACTCGTGCGGGACGCCGACCACCGCCGCGAGCGAGACGGCCGGGTGGGTCAGCAGCACCTCTTCGACCTCGCGCGGGTAGACGTTGAACCCGCCGCGGATGATCATGTCCTTGGCACGGTCGACGATGTAGTAGTAGCCCTCGGCGTCCCGGCGGGCGAGGTCCCCGCTGCGGAACCAGCCGTCCCGCATCACCTCAGCGGTCTCGTCCGACCGGTTGTAGTAGCCCTTCATGATGTTGTAGCCGCGGATCGCGATCTCGCCGACCTCGTCGACGCCGGTGATCTCCTTCCACTCCGCGTCGATCAGCTTGCACTCGATCCCCCAGATCGGCTTGCCGATCGAGCCGGGCACCGGCTCGGCCCCCATCGGCTGGAAGGTCGCCACCGGCGAGGTCTCGGACAGGCCGTAGCCCTCCTGGATCTGGACGTGGAACCGTTCCCGGAAGTTCTTGATGATCTCCACCGGGAGGGACGAGCCGCCAGAGGCCGCCACGCGCAGGTTGGCCGCGATCCGGTGCACGTCGACCGAGTCGTCCAGCGCGCCGAGCAGCCCCCAGTACATCGTCGGGACGCCGGAGAAGAAGGTGATCTCCTCGGACTGCATCAACCCGAGTGCCGCCTTCGCATCGAAGCGGGGCAACAGGACGAGCGTGCCGGCGAAGCACAGACCGGCGTTCATCATCACCGTCTGGCCGAACGAGTGGAACAGCGGCAGCGTCACCAGGTAGGTGTCCCAGCCGCGCTCGTGGGTGCCGAACAGCCGGATCTGGTTGGCGGCGTTCAGCGTCATGTTGGCGTGCGTGAGCTCGGCGCCCTTCGGCTGTCCGGTGGTGCCGGAGGTGTAGAGGATCACCGCGGTGTCGGTCGCCTCGGTGACGCGGGTCTCGAACGTCGGAGGCTGTCCCCCGACCGCGCGCCCGAAGGTCTCCGCACCGTCGATCGGCGAGGCCGCCGCGGGGTCGGCGGTGAGCAGGAAGAAGTCTCGGCACGAGTCGGTGCCGGAGTAGGCTTTCCAGCCCTCCGCGCCCATCGGCAGGTCCTCGGTGCCCTCGAAGCAGAAGTACGCCACCGCGTCGGAGTCGACCAGGTGGTAGGCCACCTCGCGCGCCTTCATCAACACGTTCAGCGGGACGACCACCGCGCCGGCCTTGAGGATCCCGTAGTAGACGATCGGGAAGAACGGCAGGTTGGGGCAGGTCAGGGCGACCTTGTCCCCGGGCTGGACCCCACGCTCGACCAGCAGGTTGGCCACCTGTGCCGCGGCCGCATCGACCTGCGCATAGGTGAGTCGGGTGTCGCCCAGCACCACCGCGTCCCGATCCGGCGCGACGCGGGCGCTGTCCTCCAGCATCACGGCCATGTTGAGCACGGGGAACCTCCGAGGGGTCGAGGACGCGGCCTTGCGGGGAGTAGACCCCGGCCCGGCCGGGTACGCAAGACCGCCCGATCAGGTGAAGCGCTCGCCGGTGAGCCGCTCGTAGGCCTCGACGTAGCGTCCCCGGGTCGCCGCCACCACCTCGTCCGGCAGCGGCGGCGGCGGGGCCCCGCCGTGCCGGTCCCACCCGGACGCGGGCGAGGTGAGCCAGTCGCGCACGTACTGCTTGTCGAAGGACGGCTGGGGGCCGCCGGGCCGCCACCCGTCGGCCGGCCAGAAGCGGGACGAGTCCGGGGTCAGCACCTCGTCGGCCAGCACGATGGTGCCGTCGGCGCGGGCCCCGAGCTCGAGCTTGGTGTCGGCGAGCAGGATCCCCCGGCCCCGGGCGATCGCCTCCGCCCGCGCATAGACGGCCAGCGTCAGCCGGCGCAGCTCGGCGGCGACGCCGTCACCGACGGCCGCGGCCACCGCGGCGTACGACACGTTCTCGTCGTGCTCGCCGAGGGCGGCTTTGGTGGCAGGCGTGAAGATCGGCTCGGGCAGCCGCGAGCCGTCCTCGAGCCCGGCCGGCAGCGGCACTCCGCAGACCGCCCCGCCGGCCTGGTAGTCCACCAGCCCCGAACCGGCGAGGTATCCCCGGGCGACGCACTCGACCGGGAACATCGCCAGCCGCTCCACGACCAGGGCGCGGCCGGCCCACTCGGCCGGGCAGCCGTCCGGCAGCGTCCGGGACAGCACGTGGTGGGGGACCAGGTCGGTCAGCTGGTCGAACCACCACAGCGACAGCTGGGTCAGCACCCGCCCCTTGTCGGGGACCGGCGGGTCGAGCACGACGTCGTAGGCGGAGATCCGGTCGCTGGCCACCATGACCAGCCGGTCGTCCCCGAGGGCGTACAGGTCGCGGACCTTCCCGGAGTGCAGGTGGGTCAGGCTCACCGAACGATCCTAGGGAACGGGCAACGGGACGAGCGAGTGGTACTCCGGCGGCAGGGTCAGCTCCGGTCCCTGTCCGACCCAGTTGCTGGTCGCCCCGAGGACGCTGCCGTCATCGGCGTACAGCGTCACCCGGAACGGCCTGGTCTGCATCGGCTCCCCGGAGCCGGTTCCGGGCTCCAGCACGTCCACGGCGGCGTTGAAGACCACGAACCCGTCGACCGTGCGGCGCGTCAGCGTCGGACCGCCGCGGAACCGCACCTCGATCCGGTGCACGTCGGCGGGGTAGCGGTCGGTCCAGGTGAACCCGGCCGGTCCGAAGCCGAAGCCGCTCATCTCCGATCGCGGCTGGGCCGGCTCGGGGTCGACGTCCATCGGATAGGTCTCCGCGTACCCGTCGAACTCGGCGCGGGCGCGGTCGAACAACCCGCACTGCGCCCACACGTCGGCCTGGTCGGCGACGATCACCGCCTGCAGCCGCTGGCCCGCCACCTCGGAGACCAGGACGCGGGACCCGGCGCCGAAGTCGGCCGCCGACATGCTGCTGTTGTCGGCCTGCACGCAGCGCTGCACGATCTCGGCGTCGCTCAGCTGGGCCAATGTCACGGTCTCGTCCGCCGCCGCCGGCGCGGGCGCGCCGTTGCTGGTCGGATCGGCAGGCCAGACGGCGGTCACCCCAGCGACCGCGGCCACGGTGAGGGCGCACCCGGTGAGGGAGCCGACGACCCGCCGCGTCCGCACCCGGCGACGCCCCTCGGCCAATGCCTGCGTGCTGGACAGCCGGGGCGCCGGCTGGTCAGCGACGAGCTGCCCGAGCCGCCGCTGGAGATCGTGCTCGTTCATGATCGGCTTCCCGTTCTGCTGGTGTCCGGGTGAGGGTTGGGATCCTCGGCCGACGCGAGCACCTCGCGCAGTCGTGCCAGCCCTCGGGCGCTCTGGCTCTTCACCGTCCCGGTCGAGATGCGCAGATCGGTGGCGGTCTCCTCGACCGACTGACCGAGCCAGTAGCGCAGCACGACGACCTTCCGCTGCCCGTCGGGCAGCGCGGCGAGTGCCTGACGGAGGGCGTCGCGTTCCTCGGTCTCCGGCCTGCCGGCGGCGGGCAGGTCGACGTGGTCCGGGAGCGACGTCTCCGGCCGGCGCGACCGCCACCGCCACTCGTCGGTGTGGGTGTTGACGAGGATGCGACGCACGTACGCGTCCTCCTCACCCTGGCGCCGCATCCGCGGCCAGGCGAGGTAGAGCTTGATCATCGCCTGCTGCACCAGGTCCTCCGCCCGGTGCCAGTCACCGCACAGCAGGTACGCCGTCCGGACGAAGGCCACCCGGCGCGCGTCGACGAACGCGACGTACGCCGCGTCCTGCTGGGCGCGCTGTTCCCGCCGCATCGGGCTCTCCGTCCTCGCGACCGGTTCGGCCGCAACCGCCGCTGTCACCGCCATCACCGCCACACCAGGGAAACGGCGCCGACCGCGAACAGGTTGTCAGTGTCCGGCACCCAGGTCCGCCACAGCGCGCAGGTGCTGCAGAAGTCGCGGATCGTGGACGAAGAGCGGGGGGGTCGGGGTCAGAGGATGTCGTCGGGCCGGTACGCGGCGGCCTCGGGGTGCCGGGCGACCACCGTCTCCACCCGGGTCACCACGGCGTCCACCTGGTCGGTCGCCGCGCCGGTGAACGACAGCGGAGCGGCGACCGCGCTGGCCAGCGCCTCCCGCGACAGCCCCAGCCGGTCGTCGGCGGCCAACCGGTCCAGCAGGTCGTTCCGCTCGGCCCCCTGCTCCCGCATCGCCAGCGCGACCGCGACCGCGTGCTCCTTGACCACCGCGTGCGCCTGCTCGCGCCCCACGCCGCTGCGCACGGCGTGCATCAACACCTTGGTCGTCGCGAGGAACGGCAGGTAGCGGTCCAGCTCCCGGGCCACCACAGCCGGGAAGGCACCGAACTCGTCGAGCACCGTGAGCAGCGTCTCGAACAGTCCGTCGGTGGCGAGGAACGCGTCGGGCAGTGCGACCCGGCGCACGACGGAGTCCGAGACGTCGCCCTCGTTCCACTGGCTGCCGGCCAGCTCACCGAGCATGCCGACGCTGCCCCGGACCACCACCGCCAGGCCGTTGACCCGCTCGCAGGAGCGGGTGTTCATCTTGTGCGGCATGGCCGACGAGCCCACCTGACCCGGCCGGAAGCCCTCGGTGACCAGCTCGTTGCCCGCCATCAGCCGGATCGACGTGGCCAGGTTGGACGGCCCCGCCACCAGCTGCGCCAGCGCGGTGACGGCGTCCAGGTCGATCGAGCGCGGGTAGATCTGCCCGACGCTGGTCAGCACCCGGCTGAAGCCGAGGTGTTCGGCCACCCGGCGCTCCAGGGCGGCCAGCCGGTCGGTGTCTCCGTCCAGCAGGTCGAGCATGTCCTGCGCGGTGCCGACCGGGCCCTTGACGCCGCGGAGCGGATAACGCGCCACCAGCTCCTCGACCCGCTCCACCGCGACGAGCACCTCGTCCGCGACGGTCGCGAACCGCTTGCCCAGCGTGGTGGCCTGGGCCGGGACGTTGTGGCTGCGGCCGGCCAGGACCGTGTCACGGTGCTCCACCGCCAGCCGGGCCAGCCGAGCCAGGGTCGCGACCGCCCGGTCCCGGACGAGCCGCAGCGAGTCACGCACCTGGAGCTGCTCGACGTTCTCGGTGAGGTCGCGGGAGGTCATGCCCTTGTGCACGTGCTCGTGACCGGCGAGGGCGTTGAACTCCTCGATCCGCGCCTTCACGTCGTGCCGGGTGACCCGTTCGCGGGCTGCGATGGAGCCCAGGTCCACCTTGTCGACGGCCGCCTCGTAGGCCGGCAGCACACCGTCCGGGACGGGCACCCCCAGGTCGCGCTGGGCCGCCAGCACGGCGAGCCAGAGCCGTCGCTCCGTCACGACCTTGTGCTCGGGCGACCACAGCTCGGCCATGGCGGCGGAGGCGTACCGGTGCGCCAGGACGTTCGGGATCGCGCTCACGGCCTCATCCTCCCGTACCGCGGACCGGTCAGCGCTCGACCGGGGCCGGGGAGCCGACCAGCCCGATGTCGGTGCGGTGGTGCCCTCCGTCCAACCGGATCCGGCCCATCCCCGCGTATGCCCGGGTGCGAGCCTCGCCGACGTCCGCACCCACCCCGGTGACCGACAGCACCCGGCCGCCGGCCGCGACCAGTCGGTTGCCGTCCCGGCGGGTCCCGGCCTGGACGACGTGCACCCCGTCGACCGACTCGGCGTCCTCGATCCCGGCAACGTCGTCGCCGGACCGCGGCGGACCGGGGTAGCCGGCCGCGGCCAGCACCACCGTCACCGCCGCCGCGTCCCGCCACCGCAGCGGCCCGACGTCGGCGAGCCGGCCGGTTGCGGCTGCCAGCAGCAGGGTGCCCAGCGAGGAGTCCAGCAGCGGCAGCACCACCTGGGTCTCCGGGTCGCCGAACCGCACGTTGAACTCGACCACCCGGGTGCCTCGGCCGGTCAGGGCCAGGCCTGCGTAGAGCAGCCCGGCGAACGGCTGGCCGCGGCGGGCCATCTCGTCCACGGTCGGTTGCAGCACCCGCCGGGCCACGTCGTCGACCAGGTCGGCCGGCGCCCAGGGCAGCGGGGCATAGGCCCCCATCCCCCCGGTGTTCGGCCCGCTGTCGCCGTCCCCGACGCGCTTGAAGTCCTGGGCGGGCAGCAGCGGAACCACCGTCGTGCCGTCGCACACCGCGAACAGCGAAACCTCCGGCCCGTCGAGGTACTCCTCGACCACCAGCGACCCGCCCGCGTCGAGGCAGCCGGCTGCGTGGGCGAGCGCCTCCTCCCGGTCGGATGTCACCACGACGCCCTTGCCGGCGGCCAGGCCGTCGTCCTTGACCACGTACGGGGCGCCGAACGCGTCCAGGGCGGCGGCCACCTCGTCCCGGCGGGTGCACAGGTGCGCCATCGCGGTCGGCACCCCGGCCGCCGCCATCACCTCCTTGGCGAACGCCTTCGACCCCTCCAGCCGAGCCGCCTCCCGGGACGGGCCGAACAGGCGACCCCGGCCGCCCGAACGTCGTCCGCGACGCCGGCGACCAGCGGACCCTCGGGGCCGATCACGACCACATCGACCCCGAGCCGCGTGGCCAGGTCGGCCACCGCGGCACCGTCGCCCGGGTCGACCGGATGTGACCGCGCGAGCGTCGCGGTGCCGGGGTTGCCCGGCGCCGCGTGCACCGCGTCGACCGCGTCGTCGGCGACGAGCGCCCGCACCAGCGCGTGCTCGCGGCCACCGGAACCGATCACCAGGACGTCCACGGCCGAGCAGCGTACGCGCGCTGCGCCGGGTCGGGTCAGAGCAGGTCGTGCAGGACGACCGACTCCTCCCGCCCGGGCCCGACGCCGACCACCGAGATCCGCCGGCCGACCATCTCCTCCACCGCGCGGACGTACGCCCGGGCGTTGACCGGCAGGTCACCCAGCGTCCGGGCGCCGCTGATGTCCTCCTGCCAACCGGGCAGGTGCTCGTAGACCGGCTGGGCGTGGTGGAAGTCGGTCTGCGTCATCGGCATCTCGTCGTGCCGCACGCCGTCGACCTCGTAGCCCACACACACGGGAAGCCGCTCGAGACCCGTGAGCACGTCCAGCTTGGTGAGCACGAAGTCGGTGACGCCGTTGACCCGCGCGGCGTAGCGGCCGATCACCGCGTCGAACCAGCCGCAGCGACGGG
This sequence comes from uncultured Actinomycetota bacterium, assembly GCA_963695375.1. Classification (GTDB taxonomy): domain Bacteria; phylum Actinomycetota; class Actinomycetes; order Propionibacteriales; family Nocardioidaceae; genus JACCVL01. Next base: position 740,533 of record OY968767.1, read on the forward strand.
GCCGTCCGGTGGTGGTGCCGTACTCGTGCCCGGTCGCGCGCAGGTGCTCCCCCGCGGCGTCCAGCAGCTCGGTGGGGAACGGACCCTCACCGACCCGGGTGGTGTAGGCCTTCAGGATCCCGACGACGCGGTCGATGCGGGTCGGCGGGATGCCCGACCCGGTGCAGGCCCCGCCGGTCGTCGCCGACGAGGAGGTCACGAACGGGTAGGTGCCGTGGTCGACGTCGAGCAGCGTGGCCTGCCCGGCCTCGAGCAGCACCGTGCCGCCGCCGTCGAGCGCCCGCTGCAGCAGCAGCGAGGTGTCGGCGACCATCGGGCGCACCCGGTCGGTGAACGCGAGCAGCTCGTCGACCACCTCGGCCGGCTCCACGGCCCGACGGTTGTAGACCTTGGCGAGCAGCTGGTTCTTGAGCTCGAGCGCGCCCTCGACCTTCTGCAGCAGGATCTTCTCGTCGAAGAGGTCCTGCACCCGGATGCCGACGCGGTTCATCTTGTCGGCGTAGGTCGGGCCGATCCCCCGCCCGGTGGTGCCGATGCGCCGCGAGCCGAGGAACCGCTCCGTGACCTTGTCGAGCACCCGGTTGTACGGCGCGATCAGGTGCGCGTTGGCGCTGAGGACGAGCCGCGAGGTGTCCACCCCGCGAGCCTCCAGGGCGTCGACCTCCTCGAACAGCACCGACAGGTCGACCACCACGCCGTTGCCGATGACCGGGACGACTCCGGGAGTGAGGATGCCGCTCGGCAGCAGGTGCAGCGCGTACGTCTCGCCGCCGATCACCACCGTGTGACCGGCGTTGTTGCCACCGTTGAACTTCACGACGTGGTCGACGCGGCTGCCGAGCTGGTCGGTCGCCTTGCCCTTGCCCTCGTCGCCCCACTGGGCGCCGACGATCACGATCGCGGGCATGCGGGACCCTCCGGGGCGACTGAGCCGGAACGACTCATAGCGGTGCGGTGTGGTGCGGTGCGGTGCGGTGCGGACCTGTCGAGCGCCGCACACGCTATCCGACCTCGTTGCCTGCGCCCTATCCGCCGACCCGCGGATCACGAGCGCATCGTCGACCCGATCGGTAGCGTCCGGCCGTGCACCGGATCCTGGTGGTCACCAATGCGGAGGCGGGGAGCTCGGACGAGCAGGCGGTGTCCGCCGCTGTCGACGAGCTGCAGACGTCTGCTGAGGTCGAGGTCGTCGGCACGGGATCGGTGTCCGACCTGCGAGACGTGCTCCACGACCTCGGCGACCGTACGGTCGTCGTCGCCGGTGGCGACGGCAGCCTGCACGCGGTCGTCGCCGTGCTGCACGACCTCGGCGGCTTGGCCGACGCCGTGGTCGGGCTGGTGCCGCTCGGCACCGGCAACGACTTCGCCCGCGGCGTCGGCATTCCGCTCGATCCGGTCGAGGCGGCCCGCCTGCTGTTGACCACCGGCCGCCGGCGGCTCGACCTCGTGGTCGACGACCGGGACCGGGTCGTCGTCAACGCGGTGCACGTGGGGGTCGGCGTGGATGCCGCGGAGGAGGCGCGGGCGCTGAAGCCGCGCTTCGGCCGGCTCGGGTATGTCCTGGGCGCGGTCCGGACCGGCTTCACCAGCCCCGGCAAGCGGCTCCGCGTCCGCGTCGACGGCGAAGTGGTCTCCGATGGTCGGCGGCACGTGCTCCAGGTGGCGGTGGGCAACGGTCGCTTCGTCGGCGGCGGCACCGCGTTGCTGCCGGAGGCGGTGGCCGACGACGGCCTCGTCGACGTGGTGGTCAGCTTCGCGGTGTCCACCCCACGCCGGATGGCCTACGCGCTGCGGGTGCGGCTGGGCCAGCACCCGCGCAGCCAGGACGTCCGGCAGCGTCGCGGTCGCGAGGTGGTGGTGGAGGCGCGGGCGGGCGGCTTCCGCTGGAACGTCGACGGGGAGCTCGAGGGACCGGCCGGCCGGCGTACCTGGCGGGTGGAGCCCGCCTCGTGGACGATGATCGCCCCGCCGGCGGAGCCCCGCTGACCGTTCAGATCCAGCCGCGGCGGGCCGCCTCCACGCCGGCACCGAACCGGGAGGAGGCGCCGAGCTCGGCCATCACCGCGGCGATCCTCCGCCGGACGGTCCGGACCGAGACACCGCTGGCCCGCGCGATCTGCTGGTCGATGGCACCCTCCCGCATCAGCACCAGCAGCTGGCGACGGTCGTCGTCGATGCCGAGGCTGCCGTCGGTGGCCAGCTCCGGCGGCACGACGGCCCGCGCCCACAGCGCGTCGAAGTAGGCCTGCAGGGCACGGACCAGGCCCGGCTGACGGACCGCCAACCGGTTGCCGGTCGGGCGCTCCCAGAGCTCGGTGGTCACCGCGGCGGTGGTGCCGAAGATGGCCAGCCGGGCGGTCAGCTCCGGCAGCACGCGCACCTGCTCCCCCGCCTCGGCGCGGGCGCGCACCCGGTCGGGGACGTCGTCGAGCACGTGCACCGGATAGATCGCCCGGGAGGCCCGACCTGCGCCGACCTGCTCCACCACCAGCTCGTCGACCGCGGCCGAGGTGTCGCCCAGCCACTGGTCGGCGCGGAGGAAGGCCAAGGGGCCGTCGGTGCGCAGACACAGGTCGGCCAGGGTGCGGATGCCCTCGACCCCCGCCAGCGTCTGCAGTCCGTGCTCCTCTGCAGCCGCCGGGGAGGAGGCGCGGAACTCGGCCACCAGGTCCGGCACCGCCAACCGCGCCTGGGACAGCGCTGTCTGCGCATCGACCAACCGGGCGGACTCGGCCTGCAGCAGGTCCCGCAGCGCCAGCTCGGGCGGCTCGGCGTGCACCGCGCCGGCGCTGACCCGTACCAGTTGGAGGGCGGTCAGCTGCCGCAGCTGCCGGCGAACCGCGCCGGGGGACCAACCCAGCGCGGCGGCGAGCTCGGCGACGCTGCGCCCGGGGGCCGCAAGCACCCGCCGGTACACGTCCTCGCTCCGCGAATCGACGCCGAGCGGGCCGAGCAGCCGGGCCAGCGTGTGCGCGTCACCTGCCGGGACCGTGGGCACGGTTGGCAGGCTAGTGCCAGTGTCCACTTATGGCCATCGTGATGGGTGACCCTGCTGACACAATCCGTCACAGCGGTGTCGGAATCGCAGCAGGGGACGATTCCGGCACCGCTGCGGCGCTCCGGGACGTCATACGACGCGCCGTCAATAGGGAACCGGACGGATGACGTCTTGCCGGGGTCCGGGCGCCCTGGCCGGCCCGGGCGGTCGCCGTCCGGCTGCGGCGGGCAGGATGGGGGCATGGCGCACGAGAACCTGCTGGGTGGCCCGCCGCCCACGCTGCTGCCGGAGGATCCCGCCATCGCGCTGATCGATGCCGGCACCGCCCCGGCCGAGGTGGCGCGGGCGCACCCCACGTCCAGCCTCGCGTGGGCGGTCCTCGCCGAGCAGGCACTGGACACCGGCGAGGACGTGCGTGCGTACGCCTACGCCCGGACCGGCTATCACCGTGGCCTGGATGCGCTGCGCCGGTCAGGCTGGCGCGGACACGGGCCGGTGCCGTGGGCACACCAACCCAACCGAGGGTTCCTGCGCGCGCTGGCGGCGTTGGCCCGCGCCGCGGCCGAGATCGAGGAGAGCGGCGAGGCGGAGCGCTGCCGGACCTTCCTCGGCGACTCCTCCCCGGAGGCGGCTGCCGAGCTGCTCGGCTGAGCAGCGCTCGACCGCCTCGCCACCGGGCGACGCCCGGACGAGCCGGCCTGGCAAGACGTCATCCGTCCGGTTGCCTATTGACGGCGCGTTGTATGACGTCCCGGGCGAGCGGTCAGCGCAGGGCGGTCCCCGCCGAGCGCAGGTTCTCGCAGGCCTCGACCACCCGGGCCGCCATCGACTGCTCCGCGGCCTTCCCGTACGACCGGGGGTCGTAGGCCTTCTTGTCGCCCACCTCGCCGTCGATCCGGAGCACCCCGTCGTAGTGGCTGAACATGTGCCCGGCCACCGCGCGGGTGAAGGCGTACTGGGTGTCGGTGTCGACGTTCATCTTCACCACGCCGTAGTCGACGGCGTCGCCGATCTCCTGTGCCGTCGATCCCGAGCCCCCGTGGAAGACCAGGTCGAACGGGTGTGCGTCCTCGCCGAGGTCGAACTTCTGCGCGACCACCTGCTGCGCCTCCTTCAGGATCTCCGGCCGGAGCTGGACGTTGCCCGGCTTGTAGACGCCGTGCACGTTGCCGAATGTGAGCGCCAGGAGGTACCGCCCCTGCTCACCCAGCCCGAGCTGCTCGGCGGTGCGGACCGCGTCGCCGGGGGCGGAGTAGAGCTTCTCGTCCATCTCGCCGACGATCCCGTCCTCCTCGCCGCCCACGATGCCGACCTCGACCTCGAGCACGACGTGCGCCGCTGCCGCCCGCTCCAGCAGCTCCTGCGCGATCGTCAGGTTCTCCTCCAGCTCGACGGCGGAGCCGTCCCACATATGCGACTGGAACAGCGGCTCGTCGCCACCGGCGACGCGCTCCTTGGACAGCGCGAGCAGCGGCCGGACGAAGCCGTCCAGCTTGTCCTTCGGGCAGTGGTCGGTGTGCAGGGCGACGTGGACCGGGTACTTCTTGGCCACCTCGCGGGCGTACGCGGCGAACGCCACCGACCCGGTCACCATGTCCTTGACCGTGGCGCCGGAGAGGAACTCGGCTCCGCCCGTCGAGACCTGCACGATCCCATCGCTTTCCGCCTCGGCGAAGCCGCGCAGCGCCGCGTGCAACGTCTGCGACGACGTCACGTTGATCGCCGGATAGGCGAACGACCGCTCCTTGGCGGTGTCGAGCATCTGCCGGTACGTGTCGGGACTGGCGATGGGCATCGGGGGCTCTCCCTGTCGTCGGTCGGCGGTCGGCGGTCGGCGGGTGGCGCACGGCGCTCGGCACGGCGGGCGTCGAGACGCCGACGGTCGTGCCCCGCAGTATGCCGCGCCTGGCGCGCCGCACCCAGCCGGGCGTCCGCCGATCAGTCCAGCTGCGGCAGCAGCGCGCGAGCCGCGACCTGGACCGGGTCCCACACCGACGAGAACGGCGGGGCGTACGCCAGGTCGAGGTCGACGAGCTCGGACACGGTCAGCCCGGTCCAGAGCGCGGTCGCGCAGGTGTCGATCCGGATGGCCGAGCCCTCGCGACCCACGATCTGCGCCCCGAGCAGCAGCCCGCCGACCCGTTCCGCGGTCAGCCGGAGCGTCATCGGCCGGGCGCCCGGGAAGTAGCCGGCCTTCGTGGTGGTCTCCACGGTCGCCGACACCGCGTCTCGTCCCAGGCCGCGGGCCCGTCGGTCGGTGAGACCGGTGCAACCGACCTCCAGATCGCAGACCTTGGTGACCGCGGTGCCGACGACACCGGGGAAGGTCGCCTCGCCGCCGGTGAGGTTGAGTCCGATCACCCGGCCCTGCTTGTTGGCATGCGTCCCGAGCGGGACGTGCGCGTGCTCGCCCGCGACGCGGTCCCACACCTCGACGCAGTCTCCGCCCGCCCACACGCCCTCGTGCCCCGGCACCCGCATGGAGGGCTCGACCCGCAGACCGCGCCGATCGCCGAGCGGGAGCCCGGCGGACTCGGCCAGCCGCGACCGCGGGCGTACGCCGATCCCGAGCACGACCACGTCGGCCGGGTACGTCACGTCACCGGCGACCACCGCGGTCACCCCACCGGACCGGTCGGTCTCGAACCCGGACACCTCCACACCGGTGACGACGTCGATCCCCAGGTCCTCCATCGCTGTCCTCACCAGGGCACCGAGGTCCGGGTCGATCGTGGTCAGCGGCTGGTCGGCGAGGTCGACGATCGTGGTGTCCAGGCCCCGGCGCAGACAGGCCTCGGCCATCTCGACGCCGATGTAGCCGGCTCCGACCACCACGGCTCGCCGCACGTCGCTCCGCCCGAGCGAGTCGAGCAGCCTGCAGCCGTCGTCCAGCGTCTGCACACCGTGCACGCCGGCCGCGTCCGCGCCGGGGACGTCCGGTCGGACCGGCTCGGCTCCGGTGGCGACCACCAGCTGGTCGAAGCCGACCGGGCGCTCCGCGCCGCCCTCGGTCGGCCGGACGGTCACGATCCGGGCGGCCAGGTCCACGGCCACCGCCTCGACGCCGGTGCGCACGTCCAGGCCGCGCTCGCGATGCTGCTCGGGCGTCCGCACCACGAGCCCGTCAGGACCGTCGACATCGCCGGCGACCCAGTACGGAATGCCGCAGGCCGAGTACGAGGTCCAGTCGGTGCGCTCCAGCACGACGACGTCCAGGCTGTCGGCGGCGCGACGGCGTGCCGTGGCGGCTGCGGACATGCCCGCGGCATCACCGCCGATCACGACCAGCCGCTCGACCATCGGCTCAACCTAGACGGCGCTGGTCCGCCCCGCGCGCCCTGCCCGTGCGACGCTCGGAGACAGGTGGGTCACCGCTCGCCACCGGGCCAGGCGGCGGAGAGGTCGCCGTGGGTGCGGATCCACGCGTGCATCGCCACCGCCGCCGCGGCACCCGCGTTGATCGACCGGGTGGAGCCGAACTGAGCGATCGACACCCGCATCGCGCACGCCTCCCGGGCGGCCTCGGTGAGGCCGGGACCCTCCTGGCCGAACACCAGCACGCAGGCAGCCGGCAGGACGGTGGCCTCGAGCCGGGCGGCGCCGGGTTGGTTGTCCACGCCGACGAGCGGGAGCCCTTGCGCCGCCGCCCAGCCGGCGAGCCCCTCGATGTCGGGGTGGTGCCGGACGTGCTGGTAGCGGTCGGTGACCATCGCCCCGCGCCGGTTCCACCGCCGCCTGCCGACGATGTGCACCTCCGCGGCGAGGAAGGCGTTCGCGGTCCGGACGACGGAGCCGATGTTCAGATCGTGCTGCCAGTTCTCGATCGCGACGTGGAAGCCGTGCCGGCGCCGGTCCAGGTCGGCGACGATCGCGTCGTGCCGCCAGTAGCGGTAGGCGTCGACGACGTTGCGCCGGTCGCCGGCCCGCAGCAGCTCGGGGTCCAGGCGGTCGGCGTCGGCCGACCCGGGCACGGGTCCCGGCCCCTCCCAGGGGCCGACCCCGACCTCGTTCCGGTCGTCCACGGTCGCCGACCCTAGACCGCCGGCCGTCGTCCCCACCGCCGGTAGGCTCGCCGCCGTGACCGCCGCCGCTGCCGTCGAGGCCCTGGGGCCGAGCTGGCTCGACCCCGGCGAGCTGATCGGCACGTTCGGCCTGATCGGCGTGCTGGTCATCGTCTTCGCCGAGTGCGGGCTGCTGCTGGGCTTCTTCCTGCCGGGCGACTCGCTGCTGTTCACCGCCGGGCTGCTGGTCACGACCGGAGTGATCGACGAACCGCTGTGGCTGGTGTGCGTGCTGATCGTCATCGCCGCGGTCGCCGGCAATCTGACCGGCTACGCGATCGGTCGCAAGGCCGGTCCGACGGTCTTCGAGCGGCCGGACTCTCGCTGGTTCAAGCAGGAGCACGTGGACCGGACGTACGCGTTCTTCGACCGCTACGGCAACCGGGCCATCGTGCTCGGCCGGTTCGTGCCGATCGTGCGCACCTTCATCACGGTGATGGCAGGTGTCGGGCGGATGGACTTCCGCCGGTACGCGACGTACTCCACCGTGGGCGGGGTGCTCTGGGGCGCGGGCGTCACCGTGCTCGGCTACTACCTCGGCAGCATCGACCTGGTGCGCGAGCACATCGAGGCCATGCTGCTGGGAATCATCGCGCTGTCGCTGGTGCCGGTGGCGGTCGAGCTGCTCCGGGCCCGGTCGCGGAGCCGGGACCAGCGCTACGACGAGCCGCACGAGCGGCAGCGGGTGATCGACGACCTCCGCGACGGCGACTGACCCCCCGGCCCCCGGCCCCGGAGGCGGGAAGGCAAGGCAACCGGGAGGCACCCAAGGCTCACGATCCGCGACTTTTGCAGGGTGCCGCGGCTCGACCCGGTCTGCAAAAGTCGCGGATCGTGGACGCACATCGCGGGGGGAGGGGTCAGGGAAGGCCGAGGTCAGTGGGCCCGTAGGCGAACCGGTAGGCCAGCCCGGCCTCCTCGATCCGCCCGCGGGCGCCGGTGTCCCTGTCCACGATCACCGCGACCGCCACCACCTCGGCCCCCGCCGCACGCAGCGCCTGCACCGCCGTCAGCACCGAGCCGCCGGTCGTGGACGTGTCCTCGACCGCGAGCACCCGGCGGCCGCGGACGTCCGGCCCCTCGATCCGCCGCTGCAGCCCGTGCCGCTTCTCCTCCTTGCGCACCACGAACGCGTCGAGTCGCCGTCCGGACGCCGCCGCCGCGTGCAGCATGGCGGTGGCGACCGGGTCGGCCCCCAGGGTCAACCCGCCGACCGCGTCGAACGCGAGGTCCTCGGTCAGCGCGAGCATCACCCGCCCGACCAACGGCGCCGCCGCCGCGTCCAGCGTGATCCGGCGCAGGTCCACGTAGTGGTCGGCCTCCCGGCCGGACGACAGCGTCACCCGCTCGTGCACGACGGCCTTGTCGGCGACCTGCCGGCGGAGGGACTCGCGCGCCTGCTCGAGATCGAGGCCGGTGCTCACGTTCATGGGGCGCACCCTATGAGGACGGCTGGCTAGGGTCGGTGCATGCCTCCCGCCGCCGCCGGGTCCACCGCTCCGGAGCGCGCCTACGCGCAGCGTGTCCGCGGGCTGGGAACCACGATCTTCGCCGAGATGTCGGACCGGGCCCGGCAGACCGGCGCGATCAACCTGGGGCAGGGTTTCCCCGACACCGACGGTCCGACCGAGGTGATCGAGGCCGCCGTCGACGCGCTCCGCTCGGGCCACAACCAGTACCCGCCCGGCCCGGGCATCCCGACGCTGCGGGCGGCGATCGCCGCGCACCAGCAGCGGCACTACGGCATCGAGCTCGACCCGGAACGCGAGGTGGCCGTGACGACCGGCGCGACCGAGGGCGTCGCCGCGGCCCTGCTCGGGCTGGTGAACCCCGGGGACGAGGTGCTCGCCCTCGAGCCGTACTACGACTCCTACGTCGCCGGCATCCAGATGGCCGGCGGAGTTCGCCGACCGGTCACGCTGCGGGCCCCCGACTTCCGGCTCGACGTCGACGAGCTCCGCGCCGCGGTGACGCCTCGCACCCGGCTGCTGCTGCTGAACACCCCGCACAACCCGACCGGGACGGTGCTGACCCGCAGCGAGCTCGAGGCCGTCGCCGAGGTCGCCGTCGAACACGACCTGGTCGTCGTCACCGACGAGGTCTACGAGCACCTGACCTTCGACCAGGTGCCGCACGTCCCCGTCGCCACCCTGCCCGGGATGACCGAGCGGACCCTGTCGGTGAGCAGCGCCGGCAAGACGTTCTCCTTCACCGGGTGGAAGGTCGGCTGGGCCAGCGGCCCCGCCCACCTCGTCGGTGCGCTGCTGGCGGCCAAGCAGTTCCTCACCTTCACCTCCGGGGCACCGCTGCAACCCGCCGTGGCACTGGCGCTCGGCCTGCCCGACCAGCTGCTCACCGACCTCGGCGCCGACCTGCAGCGCCGTCGTGACCTGCTCTGCGCCGGCCTGTCCGACCTGGGGCTGCGGGTCTACCGCCCGCAGGGCACCTACTTCGCCACCACCGACGTCCGACCGCTCGGCTATGCCGACGGCCTGGACTTCTGCCGCGACCTGCCCACCAGGGCCGGTGTGGTCGCGATCCCGCACCAGGTGTTCTACGACGACGTCGACGCGGGACGGCCGCTGGTGCGATGGGCGTTCTGCAAGCAGGACCACGTGCTGGAGGAGGCGCTGGCCCGGCTCGGCCGCGCGTTCGGGTGAGCTCCGCACCCCGGCCAGGGTGCCCTCGTCAGATTGCTCCGGCCTTCTTGCCGGCGAACCAGGAGCCGGCCTCGCCGAGGAACATCAACAGCAGCACGGCCGCCGCCGGCACCACCCAGATGATGCCGATGACCGCGGTGACGGTGAAGAACAGCCCGATCAGCAACGTCACGACGGCGGCGACGGTCACGAGCACCCGCGCCACCTGCGACCCGCGCAGCAGGAACACCGCCGGGATGATGGCGAGCAGCATCAGCGCGCCGATCGCGAGGCTGATCGCACCGCTCACGTCGACGTAGCGGATGATGTCGTCCGACGTCAGGCCGCTGCCCTCGAGCGCGTCGCGACCCTCCTGGCTCTCCAGGTAGTCGCGGATCTGCGTCTCGTTCGCCACCAGCATCCCGACGCCGATCAACACCCAGAAGCCGCCGGTGAGGGCCGACATCACCATCGTGATCACCGCCGCCGCCGTGACCGTGCCCGGACGTCGCGCGGGGTAGGGGGCCGGGCCGCCGTAGCCGTACTGGCCGGGCTGCTGGCCGTACTGCTGCTGGCCGTACTGCTGCTGGCCGTACTGCTGCTGGCCGGACTGGCCGGGTTGCTGGTACTGGCCCGGCTGGCCGCCGTACTGGCCCGGTTGACCGTACGGCTGCCCCGGAGGCTCACCACCCGGTTGGCCGTACGGAGCCGGGGGCGGCTGCTGGCCGTACGGGGAGGCGGGCGGCTGCGGCTGGTCCGGCTGGCCGTAGCCGGGGCTCGCCGGTGGGCGGGACTCGCCGGCGGCGTCGTCCGGGGGCTGCGGGCCTGTGCTCGACATGCGATCTCCTCCGTGGCTGGTGCCGCCAGTCTGCCGGGTGGGAGCCGTCGCCGTGGCGGCGGCGGCTGGCGTGGCGGCGTACCAGGCGCGCGCCGACGGCATCCAGAGCAGCACCACACAGCCGACGGCGATGGCCGCGGGGAGCAGACCCACCACCCCGCCGACGGCGAACACCAGCGCCGCGGCGACTGCCAGCACGGACAGCGCCACCCGGGACGGGCGGTCGCCGCGGCCGGCGAACACGGCGAAGACCAGGACGGGCACGCTGCCCACCGCCAGCCCGGTCAGCACCCAGCGAACCACCTCGCGCAGGGTCTGCGCCGAGATGCCGTCCGGGATGGTGCCGTCGGCGAGTGCCCGGTCGATCTCGGCCCGCACCTCGGGCTCGTCCAGCGCGGCGACGAGGGCCACCGACCACACCAGGATCAGCACCGCGCCCAGCCCGAGCGTCCCGCAGGCGACCGAGACCGCCCGCGGCCGCGACCCGCGGCTCGGCTTGGACGTCACCGCTGACACCGAACGACCCTACCGACCTCACTGGTCGGTTCAGACCACGCGGACGTCCAACGCGTCGTCCGCGGCGCGGTCCACCTCGACGGTGGCACCGTCGCGGACGGTCCCGTCCAGCAACCCACGGGCGAGCCGGTCGCCGATCGCGGACTGGACCAGCCGACGCAGCGGCCGCGCGCCGTAGACGGGGTCGAACCCGGTCAGCGCGAGCCACTCACGAGCCGAGCCGGTGACCTGCAACGTGATCCGTCGCGGCTCGAGCCGCAGCGCCAGCGCGGCGATCTGCAGGTCGACGATCGCCGTGAGCTCCTCGGTGCCGAGCTGGTCGAACATCACCACGTCGTCCAGCCGATTCAGGAACTCCGGCTTGAACGACCGGCGCACGACGTCCAGCACCGCTCGCTGGCGGGCGTCCACGTCCAGCGTCGGGTCGGCGAGGTGGGTCGATCCCAGGTTCGAGGTGAGGACGAGGATCACGTTGCGGAAGTCGACGGTGCGTCCCTGCCCGTCGGTCAGCCGGCCGTCGTCGAGCACCTGAAGCAGCACGTCGAACACCTCGGGGTGCGCCTTCTCGATCTCGTCCAGCAGGACCACTCCGTACGGCCGCCGGCGGACCGCCTCGGTCAGTTGGCCACCCTCCTCGTGCCCGATGTAGCCGGGTGGGGCGCCGACGAGCCGGGCCACGGTGTGCTTCTCGCCGTACTCGCTCATGTCGATGCGCACCATCGCGCGCTCGTCGTCGAAGAGGAACTCCGCGAGCGCCTTCGCCAGCTCGGTCTTGCCCACCCCGGTGGGGCCGAGGAACAGGAACGAGCCGGTCGGCCGGTCCGGGTCGGACAGGCCGACCCGCGCCCGGCGGACGGCGTCGGACACGGCGACGACGGCCCGGCGCTGTCCGATCACCCGGTGCGCGAGCTCCTCCTCCATCCGCAGCAGCTTGCCGGCTTCCCCTTCGAGCAGCCGGCCCGCCGGGATGCCGGTCCAGGCCGAGACCACCTCGGCCACCTCGTCGGCACCGACCTCCTCGCGCACCATCAGATCCGTGTCGTCGAGCTGGGCGGCCTGCGACTGAGCGTCCGCCAGCTCCCGTTCCAACGCAGGGATCTCGCCGTATGCCAGCCGGCTGGCCGTCTCCAGGTCGTTGATCCGCTGCGCCCGCTCGAGCTGCACGCGCAGGTCGTCGATCCGCTCCTTGATCTCGCCGACCCGGTTCAGTCCCTGCTTCTCCGCCTCCCAGCGCGCTTCCAGCCCGCGCAGCTGCTCCTGCTTGTCGGCGAGCTCGGCACGGAGCTTGAGCAGCCGCTCCTGGCTGGCGTCGTCCGTCTCGTTGGCCAGGTGCAGCTCCTCCATCAACAACCGGTCCACCTGGCGCCGCAGCTCGTCGATCTCCACCGGCGAGGAGTCGATCTCCATCCGCAGCCGGCTGCTCGCCTCGTCCACCAGGTCGATCGCCTTGTCCGGCAGCTGCCGACCGGGGATGTAGCGGTCGCTGAGGCTGGCGGCGGCGACGAGAGCCGCATCGGACACCGCCACCTTGTGGTGCGCCTCGTAGCGCTCCTTCAAGCCGCGCAGGATGGCGATCGTGTCCTCGACGCTGGGCTCGCCGACGAAGACCTGCTGGAAGCGACGCTCCAGCGCCGGGTCCTTCTCGATCCGCTGGCGGTACTCGTCCAGCGTGGTGGCGCCGATCATCCGCAGCTCACCGCGGGCCAGCATCGGCTTGAGCATGTTGCCCGCGTCCATCGCCCCCTCGCCGGACGCCCCGGCGCCGACGACCGTGTGCAGCTCGTCGATGAACGTGATGACCTGCCCGCCGGACTCCTTGATCTCGCCGAGGACCGCGGTCAGCCGCTCCTCGAACTCCCCGCGGTACTTCGCCCCGGCGACCATCGCGCCCAGGTCCAGCGAGACCAGACGCCGGTCCCGCAGCGACTCCGGGACGTCGCCGGCGACGATCCGCTGTGCCAGCCCCTCGACCACGGCGGTCTTGCCCACGCCGGGATCGCCGATGAGGACCGGGTTGTTCTTCGTCCGGCGGCTGAGCACCTGCACCACCCGGCGGATCTCGGCGTCCCGGCCGATCACGGGGTCGAGCCGGCCCTCCTTCGCCTGCGCGGTCAGGTCGATGCCGTACTTCTCCAGCGCCTGGTACGTCGCTTCCGGGTCCGGGGTGGTCACCCGGTGCCCCCCACGCACGGCGGAGAACGCCTCCTGGAGCACGGCAGCGGTCGCGCCCGCGCCGTCCAGCGCCTCCCGGGCGGGGCCGGCGACGGTGGCGGTGCCGACGAGCAGGTGCTCGGTGGAGACGTACTCGTCCCCGAGTTCGCCGGCCAGGTCCTCGGCCCGCTGCAGCACCTCCAGGGTCCCGCGGCCGAGGGCGGGGGCGGCCACGCTGCTGCCGCGGGCGCTCGGCAGCGCGCCGAGGGCCGCCTCGACCCGGTCCAGCAGCGCGGGCGGCTGCACACCGGCGGCGCGGACCAGGGCGAGCGGGGTGCCGTCGGCCGGGGCCAGCAGGGCTGCGAGCAGATGCACCGGCTCGACCTGGGCGTGTCCGCCGGCAGCGGCACGCTGCACGGCGGTGCTCATCGCCTCCTGGCTTCGCCGGGTGAGCTTCGACGCGTCCATGGCTTCGATGTCCCTCCAGGTCAGATCGTTCCTGCCGGCAGCAACGCTGGCAGAGTTGAGTCGATTCCACGCAACTTTGCGGATCGGCCGCCGGGATGCCGGGGCCCTGCGGGTTTCGACCTGCTCAGCGCCGGGTGACCTGCACCTGGCAGCTGAGCTCGTCGCCACCGGGCGCCGGCAGCCGGCGCAGCACCAGGTCCGCCGAGTCCCCGGCGGCCAGCCCGCGGACCCGCTGCCGGGTGGCCCGGACGGTGTCCTGCTCCGGCCCGGCGACCGCCACGGTGACGACGAAGTCGGCCGGTTCACCGGTCGTGTTGGTCAGTGTGGCCGAGGCCGACCAGGCACCGCTGGGCCGCTGCACACAGTCCAGATCGCTCAGCGCCTCGGCGTCGGGAGCCCCACGCGCACCTGGATCCGCCTGCTCGGCCTCGCTCGGCGCCGGCGAGGTGACGACCGGCTCGGCGGCACCTGCACCGGTCGAGTCGGCCGAGACGCCTGCGCCGCACCCGGTCAGCGTCAGCACCCCGCCGGCCAGACCGGCGGCGACCGCGGTGCCGGTACCGAAGCGCACGCCTCTGATCTCACCACGCGTCACCCCTCGTCCGGATCAGCCGCGCCGCCAGATCACGACCTGGCTGGTCTGCGGCTGCACCGGAACGGGCAGGTTCCCGGAGCCGACGAGAGCCTGCCGGGCGGCTTCGAGCTCGGCCTCCAGCGCCTCCACCTGCTCGGCGAGCCGCTGCACCTGCTGCTGCAGGGCGAGGACCCGTCGCACCCCCTCGAGGCCCAGCCCCTCCGCCGTCAGCCGGGCCACCACCCGCAGCGCGTCCAGATCCCGCAGCGAGTACCGGCGCCCGCCGCCGCCGGTGCGTCCCGGAGTCACCAGACCGAGCCGGTCGTAGGTCCGCAGCGTCTGCGGGTGCATCCCGGTGAGCTCGGCGGCAACGCTGATCACGAACACCGGCACGTCCGGGCCGGGCGCGCCCGCGCCGCCACGGGGCAGCCCCGGGCCGGTCACGACTGCGCTCCCGGCCGCGCCGCGGCAGTGCGGGGGTCGGCACCGCCGCGGGCGGCCCGCATGGCCTCCACCGCGGCCCGCTCGTCGTCGTTCAGCGTGCGGGGCACCTGCACCTCGACGGTGACCAGCAGGTCCCCGAGCGTCCCGTCCCGCCGCCGGGCGCCCTTGCCGCGGGCGCGGAAGGTGCGCCCGGACGGCGTCCCCGCCGGCACCTTGAGCGACACCGTCCCGCCGTCCAGGGTGGGCACGGCGATGGTGGCTCCGAGCGCCGCCTCGTCGAACGAGATCGGCACCGTCACGGTGAGGTTGTCGCTGCGCCGACCGAAGACCGGGTGCGGGGCCACGTGCACAGTGACGTACAGATCACCGGACGGACCGCCCCGCTCACCGGAGGCGCCCTTGCCGCGGAGCCGGATCCGCTGCCCGTCCCGCACCCCGGCCGGAATCCGCACCTGCATGGTGGTCGACGACTGCCCGCGTCCCGAGCCGTGGCAGGTGGGACACGGGTCATCGACCACCATCCCGCGACCCCGGCACGTCGTGCACGGCTCGGTCATCGCGAACAGGCCGCCGGCGGCGCTGGTCAGCATCCCGGTGCCCTCACAGTCGGGGCAGACGCGGGGGACGGTGCCCGCTCGGGCGCCAGTGCCCCGGCAGTCCCGGCAGGCGGCGTCGCTGGTCGTCCGCAGCGGCAACGTCACGCCCTCGACCGCCTGCTCGAAGCTGATGCTCGCCTCGGTCTCGACGTCGGCACCACGTCGGGGAGCGACGCCCGTCGTCCGGGGCCGGGTGCCGCCGCCTCCGAACAACCCGCCCAACAGGTCGGAGATGTCGAAGCCGCCGGCACCGCCGGGTGCACCGCCGGCCGGGAAGCGGAAGCCTCCCGGTCCGCCGGCACCGGAACCGAACAGCGCCCGCTGCTCGTCGTACTCCTTGCGCTTCTCGGGCGAAGACAGCACGGAGTAGGCCTCGGAGATCTGCTTGAAGCGATCCTCGGCGGCGCTGTCCCCCGGCTTGGAGTCGGGGTGGTGGGTGCGCGCCAGCTTGCGGTAGGCCTTCTTGATCTCCTCGCCGGAGGCGTCCTTGGAGACACCGAGCGTCTGGTAGAAGTCCTTGCCCCGCCAGTCACTGGTCATCGCACACACCTCCTCTGAGATCAGTTGACCGGGGACCCCGCGTCACCGTCGGGGAGGTCGGGGCCTTCGGCACCGTCGGTACCGTCGGCGGGACCGCCCTCTCGCTCGGGCCGGGGACCGTCCGGCGACGGCTCGACGACCGCGACCCGGGCCGGACGCAACACCCGCTCCCCCACTCGGTAACCGGGCTGCAGGATGGTGCGCGCCGTCGGCCCGTCGACGTCGTCGTCGTGCCCGTGCATCAGCGCCTCGTGGACCTGCGGGTCGAACGGCTCGCCGGCCTCGCCGAAGCGCTCCAGCCCCAACCCCACGAGCGTGCGCTCCAGCGAGTCGGCGACCGCCTTGAAGCCACCGGTCAGCTCACCGTGCTCACGGGCCCGGTCGAGGTCGTCGAGCACGCTCAGCAGCCCGGCAAGCACGGTCGCCCGCGCGGTCTCCCGCACGGCGTCGCGATCCCGGTCGACGCGACGCTTGTAGTTGACGTACTCGGCCTGCAGCCGCTGCAGGTCAGCGGTGCGCTCGTCCAGCTCGCGCACCAGCTCGACCGTCACGTCCCGCTCCGGTGCGCCCGGCTCGGGGTCCGCGACCGGCGGGGAGGCGGGACCGTCGACCTCGGGACCGTCCACCTCGGGACCGGCGACCTCGGGGCCGGCCCCGCCGGCCGCGGCCTGGCCGCCGGGTCCCTCCGGGAGAGGGGCCTCGGCGGCCGGGCCGTCCTGATCGTGCGGGTGCTGGCTCACCGGGCACCCTCGTTGCTGTCGGTCGGGGCATCGCCGGAGCCGTTGGACGACTCGGCATCGTCCACGATCTCGGCGTCGACCACGTCGTCGGCTCCAGCGTCGGCGGCAGCGTCGGCTCCGGCTCCGGCTCCGTCCGCACCGGCGCCGGTGCCGGCGGTCTCCGCCTGTGCGGCGTACATGGCCGCGCCCATCTTCTGGCTGGACTCGCCCAGCTTGGTGGTCGCCGACCGGACCTCGTCCAGGTCGTCGCTCTCGAGCGCCTTCTTCAGCGCGTCGACGTCGGCCTGCACCTCGGCTCGAAGCTCCTCGTCCACCTTGTCGGCGTTGTCGGCGAGGAACTTCTCGGTCGTGTAGACGAGGCCGTCGGCCTGGTTGCGGGTCTCGACCTGCTCGCGGCGCTGGCGGTCCTCGTCGGCGTACTGCTCGGCGTCCCGGACCATCCGGTCGATGTCCTCCTTGGACAGGGCCGAGCCGCCCGTGATGGTCATCGACTGCTCCTTGCCGGTGCCGCGGTCCTTGGCGGACACGTGCACGATGCCGTTGGCGTCGATGTCGAAGGTGACCTCGATCTGGGGGACGCCCCGCGGCGCGGGCGGCAGCCCGGTCAGCTCGAAGTTGCCCAGCGGCTGGTTGGTCGACCACATCTCCCGCTCGCCCTGGGCCACCTTGATCTCGACCGACGGCTGGTTGTCGTCCGCGGTGGTGAACACCTCCGAGCGCTTGGTCGGGATCGTGGTGTTGCGCTCGATCAGCTTGGTCATGACACCGCCCTTGGTCTCGATGCCCAGCGACAGCGGCGTGACGTCGAGGAGCAGCACGTCCTTGACCTCACCCTTGAGCACCCCGGCCTGGAGCGCGGCGCCGACCGCGACCACCTCGTCGGGGTTGACGCCCTTGTTCGGCTCCTTGCCACCGGTCATCTCGCGCACGAGATCGGTGACGGCGGGCATCCGGGTCGAGCCGCCCACCAGCACCACGTGGTCGATCTTGCTGACGTCGATGCCGGCGTCCTTCATCACGTGCCGGAACGGCGCCTTGGTGCGCTCGAGCAGGTCGGCCGTGATCCGCTGGAAGTCCGAGCGGGTCAGCGTCTCGTCGAGGAAGAGCGGGTTCTTGTCCGCGTCCACGGTGATGTAGGGCAGGTTGATCGAGGTCTGCTGGCTGCTGGACAACTCGATCTTGGCCTTCTCCGCCGCCTCGCGGACGCGCTGCATCGCCATCTTGTCCTTGGTGAGGTCGATGCCGTGCCCGGACTTGAAGCGCTCGGCCAGCCAGTCGACGACCTTCTGGTCCCAGTCGTCACCGCCGAGGTGGTTGTCCCCGGACGTCGCCTTGACCTCGACGACACCCTCACCGATCTCGAGCAGGGACACGTCGAACGTGCCGCCGCCGAGGTCGAAGACCAGGATCGTCTGGTCGGTCTCGCCCTTGTCCAGCCCGTAGGCGAGCGCCGCCGCGGTCGGCTCGTTGACGATCCGCTGCACGGTCAGGCCGGCGATCTCGCCCGCCTCCTTGGTCGCCTGCCGCTGGGCGTCGGAGAAGTACGCCGGGACGGTGATCACTGCATCAGTGACCGGCTCGCCGAGGTAGCTCTCCGCGTCCCGCTTCAGCTTCTGCAGCACGAACGCCGAGATCTGCTGCGGCGTGAAGGCCTTGTCGTCGATGGTCTCGGACCAGTCGGTCCCCATCTGCCGCTTGACCGACCGGATGGTGCGGTCGACGTTGGTCACCGCCTGCCGCTTGGCGACCTCGCCGACGAGGACCTCGCCGTTCTTGGCGAAGGCCACCACCGACGGGGTGGTGCGCTGTCCCTCCGCGTTCGCGATCACGGTGGCCTCGCCGCCCTCGAGGACGGCGACGACGGAGTTGGTGGTGCCGAGGTCGATGCCGACCGCTCGAGCCATGGGAGTTCCTCCTGGAAGATCGGGTCACGGCTCCCGTCCGGAGCCTTGAGTCTGCCAGGCTCAACTCTAATGAGTCTGTCGCTGTTCCCCAAACCCGGGCGTCCCGAGAATCGCGACCGCGGTCGGCTCCACCCGCAACCGTACGGATCCGTCCCGGGTCCCCGGCCAGGCACCCGGCGTCCACGCCCGCAGCCCGCTCAGCCGCTCGGCCAGGTCGCCGCCCGGGTGCCCACCCGGCGCCCCGGCGGCGGGCAGCCAGCACGGGCGCACCTCGAGGCTGGTGCCCGCCCGGGTGAGCTGGCGTGACACCACGGCGGCCTCGAGCGGTCCGCCGGGGTCGACCACCAGCGACTCCGGCCGCAGGCCGATCACGGTGTCGGCGGGGACGTCGGGGGGCGCGCCCGCGGCGAGGCCGGCCGCGGGCACGAACCAGCGGTAGCCGAGGAAGCGGGCGACGGTCTCGTCGACCGGGCGGTGCCACAGCTGGTCCGGTGGCGCGGTCTGCAGCAGCCGGCCGGCCACCATCACCGCCACCCGGTCCGCGACGGTGAAGGCCTCGTCATGGTCGTGGGTCACGTAGAGCGCGGTCGTCCCGGTCCGGCGCAGGATCTGCTGCAGGTCGGTGCTGAGCCGGTCGCGGAGCGAGCGGTCGAGCGCCGACAGCGGCTCGTCGAGCAGCAACAGCCGTGGCCTGGGGGCGAGGGAGCGGGCCAGCGCCACCCGCTGCTGCTCACCCCCGGACAGGGTCGCGACCGGGCGGTCGGCCGCGCCGGTGAGCCCGACCAGCTCGAGCAGCTCCTCGACCCGGCTCGTCCGGTCGGCGCGCGGCACCCCCGCCATCCGCAACCCGAAGGCGATGTTCCCGGCCACGTCGCGATGCGGGAACAGCTGGCCGTCCTGGAACATCAGGCCGAAGCCGCGGCGGTGCACGGGGACCGCGGCCAGGTCCCGGCCGGCCCAGGCGACCGTGCCGGGCGGCGTCGGCTCCAGCCCGGCAACCGCGCGGAGCAGGGTGGACTTCCCGCACCCGGAGGGGCCGAGGAGCGCGAGCACCTCGCCCGGCGGCACAGCCAGGCTCACCTCGTCGACCGCCCGGGTAGGACCGAAGGTCACCGTGAGCCGGTGCACCCGCAGCCCGGCTTGCCCGCCGGCGGCGGCGCTCACAGCTCGGCTCCCGCCGACTGCAGTCGCAGGCGTTCGGCGACGCCGATCACCACGGTCGTGACCGCGGCGAGGACCACCGAAGCGGCCAGCGCCATGCCCAGGTTGTCCCCGCCGGGCCGGCCGATGAGCCGGAAGATGACCACCGGCAGCGTGGGCCGGTCGGGTCTGGCCAGGAAGCTGGTGGCGCCGAACTCGCCGAGGCTCACAGCGAAGCAGAAGCCGACGGCCAGGCCCAGCGACCGGCCGAGCACCGGCAGGTCGACCGCCGCGAACATCCGCCCCGGCCCAGCACCGAGCACGGCGGCCGCCTCGCGCAGCCGCGGGTCGATCGAGCGCAGGACGGGCAGCAGGGTGCGGATCACGAGCGGCACGGCGACGACCGCCTGCGCGATCGGGATCAGCACGATCGAGGAGCGCAGGTCCAGCGGCGGCCGGTTCAGCGTGATCAGGAAACCGAAACCGACGGTCACCGCGGACACGCCGAGCGGGAGCATGAACACCCCGTCGAGGACGCCCAACACCCGCCGGGAGGTACGGCGTCGCGGCCGGCGGGACAGCACCACGCAGATCGCCACCCCGACGAGCATCGCGATCCCGGTGGCGTCGACGGCGACGCGCAACGAGTTGAGGGCGGCGTCCCACACCGAGACCTCGAGCGCCCCGCGGGTGCCCTGGCTGCTGAGGTTGGCGTAGTTGTCCAGCCCCCAGCCTCCCGGCGTCCGCAGCGAACCCACCAGCAGCGACAGCAGCGGTGTCAGCAACAGTCCACCGACCACCACCGCGGTGACCCCGACGGCGGTCAGGTCACCGCGGCCCAGCGGGTGGTCGGTCGTTCGCTCCGCCTGCACCCGCAGTGCCGTCTCCCGGCGGCGGCGGGCCCGAGCCGCCAGCAGCAGGCTCGCGGCCACCACGACGAGCTGGACGACCGAGAGGACCGCGGCGGTCCGCAGGTCGAGGAACTGCGTGGTCTGGACCCAGATCTCGGTCTCCACCGTGCCGTACGAGGGGCCGCCAAGGACCAGCACGGTCCCGAACGACGTGGCGCAGAACAAGAAGACGAGCGAAGCCGCGGCGGCGATCGCCGGGGTGAGGGCCGGCAGCGTCACCGCACGGAACGCCTGCCAGGGCGTGGCGCCGAGCGAGCGGGCCGCCTGCTCGGGTCGCGGGTCGAGGTGGGACCACATCGACCCCACCGTGCGGACGACCACCGCGTAGTTGAAGAACACCAGCGCGGCCACCACCGCGGCGAACGTCTGGTCGGCCCGCAGGAAGCCGAGCGGACCCCCCGGCACGAGCAGCCCGCGGAAGGCGACGCCGACCACGACGGTCGGCAGCACGAACGGCACCGTCACCAGCGCGCGAGCGACGGCGCGGCCACGGAAGCGGCAGCGGTACAGCACGTAGGCGCCCGGCATCCCGAGCAGGACCGCGAGCAGAGTGCCGGCCACCGACTGGGCCAGCGTCTGCCCGAGCACCCGCCAGGTGCGGTCGGTCCCGAACACCTCGACGAACCCACCGAGGTCCAGCTCGCCACCGCTGACCAGCCCGCGCTGCACGATCGCTGCCACCGGCCAGGCGAAGAACACCCCCAGGAAGGCCAGCGGCACCAAGGCCGCCAGCAGCAGCACCAGCGCGGGACCGGTCGGCGGGTACCGGCCGGCGCTCAGCCGACGACGACCTCGGTCCACTGGTCGATCCACTGCTCGCGGTTGGCGCCGATGTCGTCCGCCGGGATCGCGAACGGATCCTCGGAGAGCGGACCGAACCGAGCCCAGGTGCGAGGTAGGTCGGCCCGCTTCAGCACGGGGTACATGTACATCGTGGTCGGGATGGTCTGCTGGACGCGGGTGGTCAGCAGGAAGTCGATCAGCTGCTGCGCCCCCTCGGGGTTGTCCGCCCCGGCCAGGACGCCGGCGTACTCGACCTGCCGGAAGCAGGTGTCCAGCAGAGCACGGGTCGGTGGCTCGGTGTTCCGGCCGGACACCTCTGCCGGGGGCGAGCTGGCATAGGACACGACGATCGGGCGCGGTCCCGCGCCCTGCGAGCCGGAGAAGTCGACGAAGTAGGCGTCGGACCAGCTGTCGGCGACCTTGACGCCGTTGTCGACGAGCTCTGCCCAGTACCGCTGCCAACCGTCCTCGCCGAAGGCGGCGACGGTGGCCAGCAGGAACGACAGCCCGGGTGACGAGGTGGCCGGGTTGGTCACCACCAGCAGGTCCTCGTAGGCCGGGTCGGCCAGGTCCTCCAGCGTCCGCGGCTCGGCCAGGTCACGCTCGGCGAACCAGGTGCGGTCCACGTTGACGCACACGTCGCCGTAGTCGATGGCGGTCAACCGGTCGGTGTCGTCGAGCGCGAACCGGTCCGCCGCCGGCGGCGTCAGCGGCGAGTTGTACGGCGCCAGGATCCCGCTGTCCAACGCCCGGGAGGCGAAGGCGTTGTCGATGCCGAACACCGCGTCGCCGAGCGGTGCGGCCTCGGTCAGGACCAGCTGGTTGACCAGCGTCCCCGCGTCTCCCGGCGAGGTGATCCGCACGTCCAGACCGGTGCGGCGCTCGAAGGTGGCCATCAGCTGCTTGTCCACGGCGAACGAGTCGTGGGTGACCAGGACGACCGTGTCGGTGCCGGCTGCCCCGGCTGCGTCGTCGTCACCGCCGCCCAGGGTGGAGCAGGCGGCCAGCAGCGCGGTGGCGAGCAGCCCGGATCCGATCCGGGCGGTGCGCCACCCGGTGGGGCGTCCAGTGGTGACCGTCATCTGTCATGCCCTCCTCGAGGTGCAGGAGGGGGCCGTTTCCCCGGCGTCGTGGCTGCCCGCGACGCGGCGAACGGCAAGAGGATCCCGACTCCCTATCGCCGGTGCTAACCGGATCAGGTTCGAGGGTCTGCGGGTGGGTCCGCACTCTCAGCGCCCGCGGGCGCTCCCCTGTCGTACGCCGCCGAGCCTACCCCCCGCCGGGGTCCGGCTGCCCGCGGTCAGGTCCGCAGCAAGGCGGTGAGCCCGTCCAACGCCTCCGGCACCGCGCGGTACCACGTCCAGCGGCCACGCCGCTCGCCGCGGACCAGGCCGACCGCGGCCAGTCGACCGAGATGGTGGGTGACCGTCGGCTGGGACAGCCCGAGCGGGCCGACCAGGTCACAGGTGCAGGCCTGCCCGGCGTCCGCCGCGAGCAGCAGCGACAGCACGCGCAGCCGCGCGGGGTCGGCAAGCACCTTCAGCCGGCGGGCCAGCTCGGCTGCCTGGTCGGCGTCGAGGGGGCCGGCCGCGAGCGGCTCGCAACAGGTCGGATCGCCCGGTGTGGCGGCCGCCGGTTGGAGGAGGGGGAGCGTTCTCGGCATGCCGCCATCGTGACCGACGAATCGATCCGGATCAATCATTGATCTTCGTCGATGAGTTGCCTATCCTCCTCGTCACATAGACAAACGTCGATGGGCAGCCACTCGCCCCGAAATCCGAGGAGGACGACCATGTCCCGTCTCCAGCTCGCACTCGCCGTCGAGGACGTCGAGGCCGCGACCCCCTTCTACGCCGCACTGTTCGGTGAGCAGCCCGCCAAGCAACGGCCCGGCTACGCGAACTTCGTCGTGTCCGACCCCCCGCTGAAGCTGGTGCTGATCGAGCGGGCCGGGACCAGCGGAGGGGTGGACCACCTCGGGGTGGAGGTGGAGACCACCACCGACGTCGACAGCTGGCAGCGCCGCCTCACCGAGCGCGGACTGGTCAGCAGGGACGAGCGCGACACGGTCTGCTGCTACGCCCGACAGGACAAGTTCTGGGTGCACGGCGACCCGCACGACCTCGAGTGGGAGGTCTACACCGTCCTCGAGCCGGCCCCGGAGGGAGCCACCCGCCAGGCCGAGGACCCCGCCTGCTGCACGCCGGCGTAACCGCGCCGGGCAGCCGGTCAGCCGGTCACCAGGGAGGTCAGCGCCGCGGTCAGCGCGGCCACGCCGGCCTCGCAGTCCGCAGGCTCGGCGTGCTCGGCGGGGGAGTGCGAGACACCGGTGGGGTTGCGGACGAAGATCATCGCCGACGGCACGCCCGCGGCCGCCAGCACGCCCGCGTCGTGCCCGGCACCGGTCGCCAGCACCGGAGCGCCGCCCAGCAGCCGGGTGAGGTCGTGGCGCAGCGGCGCGGCGAACTCCACCCGGCCGCTGACCGACTCGGCCTCCACCGCCAGGCCGGTCCCGTCCCGGGCGGCGCGCTCGCTCGCCTGGGAGGTGATGGTCTCGACCAGCCGCTGCAGCGTCTCGTCGTCCGCGGCCCGCGCGTCCAGCCAGGCCCGCACCCGGGACGGGATCGCGTTGGTGCCGCCCGGGTGGACCTCGACCCGGCCGATGGTGGCCCGAGCGCCGGCGATGCGGGCCTGCTTGTTCGCGGCCAGCGCCGTCATGGCGTAGGTGAGCATCGGGTCCTGTCGGTCGGCCATCGCGGTCGTCCCGGCGTGATCGGCCCGGCCGGTGAACTCCAGCCGCCAGCGGCCGTGCGGCCAGATCTCCGACGCGACCCCGACGGCTGCGTCCCGGTGCACCAGGTCGCGACCCTGCTCGACGTGCAGCTCCACGAAGGCGGCCGGCTCTCGCAGCAGGTCGGACCGGCCCGGGGGCTCCGGCGTCTCCCGCTCGGCCAGCACGTCGTCCAGCCGCCGGCCGGTCCGGTCCTGCAGCGCGACGGCCCGGTCGGCCGGCATCGCCCCGGTGAGCAGCCGGGAGCCCAGACAGGGGAGACCGAACCGCGACCCCTCCTCTTCCGCGAAGACCACCACCCCGAGCGGGCGGGCCGGATGCACACCGGCGTCGCGCATCCGGTCCACCGCTGCCAGCGCCGAGACCACGCCGAGCGGTCCGTCGAAGGCGCCGCCGTCCGGCACCGAGTCGAGATGGCTTCCGGACAGCACCCCGCCCGGTCCCGGGGTGCCCCACCACGCGACCAGGTTGCCGTTGCCGTCCGCCTCCACCTCGAGTCCGCGGGCCGCGGCCTGCCCGCGGAACCATCGCCGGCAGTCCTGCTCGGCCTCCGACCAGCCGGGCCGGCGGTAGCCGCCGGTCGCGGCATCCCGCCCGATCGCCGCAAGGTCGCGCCACATCACGTCGAAGTCGTCCGGGTGCACGCGTCAACATTGCCGCATGGAGTTCGCAACGGTGCTGCGCCGTCGCCGCATGGTCCGCTCGTACACCTCCGATCCGGTCGACTCGGCCGTGGTCAACCGTGTGCTGGACGCGGGCAACCGCGGGCCCAGCGCCGGGTTCAGCCAGGGTTGGGCCTTCCTGCTGCTCGACACCCAGGCCGACGTGGCGCGGTTCTGGTCCGCGAGCACGCCCGTCGGGCGCGGCGACGACGACTGGTCGCGGGGCATGCGGACGGCGCCGGTGGTGGTGGTCGCGCTGTCCTGCAAGCGCGCCTACCTCGACCGGTACGCCGAGCCGGACAAGGGGTGGACGGACCGCGACGAGGCCCGCTGGCCGGCCCCGTACTGGGACATCGACACCGGCATGGCGGTGCTGCTGGTCTTGTTGGCCGCCGTCGACGAGGGCCTCGGCGCCTGCTTCTTCGGCGTACCGCCGGAGCGGATCGGGCCGCTGCGAGCGGCCTTCGGCATCCCCGCCGACCACTCCCCGATCGGGGCCGTCACGCTCGGCCACCCGGCCGCTGTGACTCACCGGGGCTCGGCCGGTCGCGGGCGGCGCCCGCTGGAGGAGGTGGTGCACCGGGGGCGGTGGGGGAGCTGAGCTACGTCCGGCCCGCAGCGGGTCACGCCAACGGACCGGCCACGCTCTGCGCCGCGTCCACGACGGCGCCGGTACGCACCAGGTCGGTCACCGCTGCCATCTCGGGCGACAGCTGGCGGTCCGGTCCCGGCCCGGGAACGCGCACCCGGAGCAGGGCCCGCACCGCCTCGGTGGCCGGCGCGGGGAGCAGCGGAGCTCGCAGGTCCAGCCCGCGCGCCGCCGTGAGCAGCTCGATGGCCAGCACCTGCTGCAACCCCTGCACCGCTCGGCGGAGCTTGCGGCCCGCGGCCCAGCCCATCGACACGTGGTCCTCCTGCATCGCGCTGCTCGGGATCGAGTCGACGCTCGCGGGCACCGCCAACCGCTTCAGCTCCGCCACCACTGCGGCCGCGGCGTACTGCGCGATCATCAGGCCGGAGTCGACCCCCGCATCGTGGGCGAGGAACGGCGGCAGCCCCTGGCTCCGGGCGACGTCCAGGAACCGGTCGGTCCGTCGCTCCGACATGCTGGCAACGTCGGCGACCGGGATCGCGAGCATGTCCAGGGCGTAGCCCAGCGGCGCCCCGTGGAAGTTGCCGTTGGACTCCACCCGCCCGTCGGTCAGCACCACCGGGTTGTCGATCGCCGCCTGCAGCTCGCGGTCGGCGACGTCAGCGGCGAAGCCGGCAACGTCGCGAGCAGCGCCGTGCACCTGCGGCGCGCAGCGCAGCGAGTAGGCATCCTGCACCCGGGTGCACTCGGGCCCGCGGTGGCTGGCCACGATCGGGGACCCCTCGAGCAGCAGCCGCAGGTTCGCCGCACTGAGCGACTGACCGCGCTGTGGTCGCAGCCCGGCGAGGTCGGCGGCGAACACCCGGTCGGTGCCGAGCAGGCCCTCGACGCTCATGGCGGCCGCGACGTCGGCGGTGCGCAATGCCAGCCGCAGGTCGTGCAGCGCCAGCACCAGCATGCCGAGCATTCCGTCGGTGCCGTTGATCAGCGCCAGGCCCTCCTTCTCCGCGAGCTCGACCGGGCGCAGTCCCGCCGTCTGCAGAGCCTCGGAGGTCGGCCGGATTATCCCGTCCCGATCACGGACCTGGCCCTCCCCCATCAGCGCCAGCGCGCAGTGCGCGAGTGGGGCCAGGTCGCCGGAGCAGCCGAGGCTGCCGTACTCGTGCACGACCGGGGTGAGTCCCGCGTCGAGCAGGGCGGCATAGGCGCGGGCGGTGCCGACCCGCACCCCGGTACGCCCGGTGGCCAGCGTGGACAGGCGCAGCAGCATCAGCGCCCGCACCACCTCGGGCTCCACCTCGGGACCGCTCCCGGCCGCGTGCGAGCGGATCAGGCTGCGTTGCAGCGCGACCCGCCGCTCGACCGGGATGTGCGTGGTCGCCAGCGCACCGAAGCCGGTGGAGACGCCGTAGTGCGGCAGGGTGTCGGCGGCCAGGGCCTCCACCGCCTCCCGGGCATGCCGCATCGCGGTCGCGGCCGCGTCGTCGATCGCGACCCGGGCGCCGTGCCGGGCCACCGCCACGACCTCGGCCGCCGACACCGGTCCCACCCCGACACTGACCACGTCCGGCGCCGCCGCCGACGAGGGATGAGGCATTCCTGGCGTGTCCACGACAGCAATGTCTCATCACCTGCCTGCTGCTCCACCGCGGCAGCACCCGGGTAGGTAGGGTCGGGACGACTCGAGCCAGTCCTCCCGGTGCCGCTTCCCCGGCCGGGACGATCCACCGCCTCGGCATCGGCACTGACAGGAGCCCGGATGCAGGTCGCCACCATCGTCGTCTGCCTCGCGGTCACGGCCCTGGCGATCGGGCTGTTCGCCCGGACCGCCGCGCAGATCGTCGCGGTGGTCCGGCTCGGCCAGCCGGCCGCGGGTCGCACCGACCAGCCACGGGCCCGCAGCGTGACCATGCTCAAGGAGACGCTCGGCCACACCCGGATGCTGCAGTGGACGCTGGTCGGCGCGGTGCACTGGGTGGTGTTCGTCGGCTTCGGGTTCTTGTTCTTCACCCTGGTCACGGCGTACGGACAGCTGTTCGACGCGTCGTTCGCGCTCCCGCTGATCGGACACTGGCGGCCGTTCGAGTGGCTCACCGAGCTGATCGCGTGGGCGATGCTGGGCTCGATCGCGACCCTGATCGCGATCCGGGTGGGCAACCGACCGCAGGCGCGCGGCCGCCGGAGCCGGCTCTTCGGCTCGACGATGTGGCAGGGCTACTTCGTCGAGG
This sequence comes from uncultured Actinomycetota bacterium, assembly GCA_963695375.1. Lineage (GTDB taxonomy): Bacteria > Actinomycetota > Actinomycetes > Propionibacteriales > Nocardioidaceae > JACCVL01. The sequence continues at coordinate 768,109 of OY968767.1, forward strand.
CCGTCATCGCCACCGTCGGGGTCTGCATCGTGGCTCTGCGCGCGCTGGAGTACGCGCTCGGCTCCCGGCTCGACGAGGACTGGGCCACCGGCTCCCACTTCCCGCTGACCGGGTGGATCGGCGGCGGACTCGACGGCGCCTCACCGGGGACACTGGAGACCGCGATCATCGCCGTGGCCGCGGTCAAGATCCTGGTGTCGATGGCGTGGGCCATCGTGCTCGGTCTCAACGCGACGATGGGCGTGGCCTGGCACCGCTTCACCGCGTGGCCCAACATCTGGTTCAAGCGGGACGCGTCGGGACGCACCGCCCTCGGAGGGCTGCGTCCGATCACGGTCGGCGGGCAGCCGATCGACTTCGAGAACATCGAGGAGCTGGACGAGGACGCACCTCTCGGCGTCGGGAAGGTGGAGGACTTCACCTGGAAGGGACTGCTGGACTTCACCACCTGCACCGAGTGCGGCCGCTGTCAGAGCCAGTGCCCGGCCTGGAACACCGACAAGCCGCTGTCTCCGAAGCTGCTGATCACGGCTCTGCGCGACCACGCCTACGCCAAGGCGCCGTACCTGCAGGCGGCAGAGGAGCAGCGGGACGCGCTGCCCGAATCCGCCACCCGGCAGGCCGACCGGCCCCTCATCGGCGACGAGGCCGCCTATGGCGTGATCGATCCGGACGTGTTGTGGAGCTGCACGTCGTGCGGCGCCTGCGTGCAGCAGTGCCCCGTCGACATCGAGCACGTCGACCACATCATGGACATGCGCCGCTACCAGGTGCTGGTGGAGAGCAACTTCCCGACCCAGCTGAACCAGCTGTTCAAGGGTCTCGAGAACAAGGGCAACCCCTGGAACATGTCTCCGTCGGCCCGGATGGACTGGGCCAAGGACCTCCCGTTCGAGGTCAAGCAGGTCGGCTCCGACGTTGCGGACCTCGGCGAGGTGGAGTGGCTGTTCTGGGTGGGTTGCGCGGGCGCCTACGAGGACCGGGCGAAGAAGACCACGCGCGCGGTGGCCGAGCTGTTGCACACCGCCGGTGTCGATTTCGCGGTGCTCGGCGAGGGGGAGACCTGCACCGGCGACCCAGCCCGCCGGGCGGGCAACGAGTTCGTCTTCCAGCTGCTGGCGATGCAGAACGCCGAAGTGCTCAAGGAGGCTCGGGCCACCAAGGTGGTGGCCACCTGCGCCCACTGTTTCAACACCTTGAAGAACGAGTACGGACAGCTCGGCGTCGAGCTCGAGGTCGTCCACCACACCCAGCTGCTGAACCGGCTGGTCCGCGACGGCCGACTGACCCCGGTGGCAGCACCGTCCGGATCAGTGGCCGGCACCACCGTGACCTATCACGACCCGTGCTTCCTCGGCCGGCACAACCAGGTGTACGAGCCGCCGCGCGAACTGCTGGCCGTGCTGCCCGGTGCCACCGTCGCCGAGATGCCGCGGAACGCGGAGCGGTCGTTCTGCTGCGGCGCCGGCGGCGCGCAGATGTGGATGGAGGAGACGATCGGGGAGCGGATCAACGCCAACCGCACCGCGGAGGCGGTGGCGACCGGCGCCGATCAGATCGCCGTGGCGTGCCCGTTCTGCCGGGTGATGCTGTCCGACGGGCTGACCGCCCAGCAGGCCGCGGGAGCGGCCCGCGAGGAGGTGGAGGTCCTCGACGTGGCCCAGCTGCTGCTGGCGGCGGTGCAGCGAGAGCCGGCCGTGGCGGCGCCCGGCGCAACCACGGCGGAACCGGACGCAGCAGACGTCGCCGCGCCGGAAAGCCTGAGTGCCACCACCGAGGTGGGCCCCCTTGCCGGCACCAGCCGAGCCGAGGCCGTCGACGCGGCCGACGACGTCGCGGCCGGCACCGCCGACGAGCCTGCCACCGGTGCCGACCCGGCCGCCGAGGAGCGCGCCCGGAGGAACTACCGCCCCGACGGCTGACCGGATCGACGGAGCCCGGGGCGGCTCGCTCAGCCTCGCCGGTGTCCGCCGTCGCCGTCGCCGTCGCGCTGGCGCCGTCCGCGCGGACGGTCGACGTCCGGGTCGATCTCGTCCGCCTCGCGCAGCCGGCTGTGCTGCTCGTCCCGCGCTGACGCGGCCTCGTGGCTGCGGCCCTCCGCCCGGGCCTCCAGCTTCTCCGCCTCCGCCCGCTTCGCGTCGGCCTCGGCCCGGGCACGACGGGCGTGCGCGTCGGTCTCCGCGGCCTCCGCCTCTCGGCCGCGGACCCTGCCCTCGCGCTCGCCGACCTCGCGGCGGACCTGCGCCGCCTGATGGCGACGGCGCTCGTGTCGGCGCTGCTTTGCCTTGCCGGACATTGCCATGACCAGCGCCAACACGGCGATGACCACGATCGCCGCGACGACGATCCAGATGACAGTGCTGCTGTCCACAGCCGTCTCCCCTCCGTAGTAGAGCCCCCACGGTCTCACCGCCGGCCGGATTCGCCACCGCTGCCTCCGCCAGGCCCACCCAGTGACGTCGCGTGGCTGTACAGTGACGCTTGCAGTGACGTCATAGTAGTGTCAGACTGGCGTCATGGAGTTGTCGCCCTACATCGAACGGCTCCGCACCGACCTGGCGACGGTGGCGGAGGCGGCCGACCCGGACACCCGGGCCACCGCCGAGCGACTCGTCGGCGCGCTGGACGCCGCGGTGCGGATGACGCTGGTGGAGGCGCTGTCCGACGCCGCCGCCGAGATCACCGCCGACCTGCCCGCGGGCACCGTCGAGGTGCGGATGAAGGGCCGCGACCCGCAGCTCGTGGTCAGCCCGGGCGTGCCGGGCGCCGAGCCGGGAGCCGGGCCACCGGACCCGGAGCCGGCGGACGCGGACACCGACGACGACGGCGCGGTGGCCCGCATCACGGTCCGGATGCCCGAGTCGCTCAAGACGCGGGCCGAGGAGATCGCCTCCGCGCGGGGCCAGTCGTTGAACGGGTGGATCGTGCAGGCGCTCCGGCTGGCCACCCGAGAGGGCGGGGTCAACGTCGACATCGACCTGTCCTCGCTGCCGTTCGGCCCGAGCAATCTCGGATTCGGCGGCCGGCGCACCCGCCGGGTCCAGGGCTGGGTGCGCTGATGTCCTCGCCGGTCGCTCGCCTCACGAATCTTCACCCCCAGGCGTTGACCAGGTGTGCTCGACCGTCACCCGCCGACGACTCCGAGAGGCACGGCCATGACTGACCACGACACCGACCCGGACGCCCTCGTCCGGAGGTTCGCGACCCCCGCGCCCGGACGGCTGCACGTGCGGGCCGGGGCCGGCCGCGTCCAGATCGACGCCACCGACACCAGCCAGACCCAGGTGGAGGTCCGTCCTGGCAGGCCGGATGACGACGCAGCGCGGGATCTGGTCGCCAGGACGGCGGTCGAGGAGCGCGGCGACCAGGTGGTGGTGGTGGTGCCCCGTCGCGGTGCCGGCTTCCTCCGCCGGAGTCCGGAGCTGGTGATCTCGGTCCAGGTTCCGACCGGTTCGAGCGTGGAGGTGGCGACCGAGTCCGCCGACGTGCGGATCTCCGGCACGCTGGATCGGGTGACCAGCCGGACCGGTTCCGGCGACCTGGTCGTGCAGCACGCCGGCGAGGCGCAGGTCCAGACCGGCTCCGGCGACACCGACCTCGACCACGTGGACGGGGCGGTCCGGGTGCAGACCGGTTCGGGGGACCTGGTCGCCCGGTCGGTCGGGGGCGGTTGCACGGTGGACAGCGGGTCCGGCGACGTTCGGGTGCTGCACGTGTCGGGGACGCTGCAGGCGAACACCGGCTCCGGCGACGTCAGCGTCGACGACGCCGAGGACGACGTCGCGGTCAACACCGCCTCTGGCGACCCGATCATCGGCCGGGTGCACCGGGGCGACATCCGGATCAACTCGGCCTCCGGCGACATCTCCGTCGGTGTTGCCGACGGCACCCCCGTGTGGCTCGACGTCACCAGCCTGACCGGCAGCGTGCACTCCGCCCTCGCCGGTGGTGACCCGCCGGAGGAGGGCGAGGACTCGGTCGCCCTGCGCGTGAACACGGTGTCCGGCGACGTCTCGCTGTCCCGGGCCTGACCCCTCGACTTCAGGAAGGACCACTCATGGACGAGCTCACGAACTACGCCATCCGACAGCAGCAGCTCGAGGCCGGCCGGCCCGCTCGCCGGCACCACGTCCCGCTGGCTGCGCCACCACATCCCACCCGCCGGCGGGCCGCCCGCCGGCTCCGCCGGATCGCCGACGCGCTCGACGGCGAAAGCTGACCGGCGACCGCGCCTCAGGTGCGGGTGCGGTGGAAGTTCGCGTACGACCGGGACGGGGTCGGTCCCCGCTGGTTCTGGTAGCGCGACCCGTACACCGACGAGCCGTACGGGTGCTCGCTCGGCGAGCTCAGCCGGAAGAAGCAGAGCTGTCCGATCTTCATCCCCGGCCACAGCTTGATCGGCAGCGTGGCGACGTTGCTGAGCTCGAGCGTCACGTGACCGGAGAAGCCGGGGTCGATGAAGCCGGCCGTGGCATGGGTCAGCAGCCCGAGGCGGCCGAGGCTGCTCTTGCCTTCCACCCGGGCGGCGATGTCGTCCGGCAGCGTGACCTGCTCGAAGGTCGAGCCGAGCACGAACTCGCCGGGGTGCAGGATGAACGGCTCGTCGGTGAGCGGCTCCACCTCGCGGGTCAGCTCGGGCTGCTCCTCGGCGGGGTCGATGTGCGGATAGCGGTGGTTCTCGAAGACGCGGAAGGTCCGGTCCATCCGCATGTCCACGCTGGACGGCTGCACCATCCGCGGCTCGAACGGGTCCAGGACGACGCGACCGGACTCGATCTCGGCCTTGATGTCCCGGTCGGAGAGCAGCACGGGCGCAACCTAGCGCAGCCGCCGTGGCCACCTCGCCGCCGTCCGCGGCACGCACCGCCCGTAGTATCGTGCCGGTCGCTCGGGCCGCAGTCCGGCCTCCCGCGGGTGTAGTTCAATGGCAGAACATCAGCTTCCCAAGCTGACAGTGCGGGTTCGATTCCCGTCACCCGCTCTCTGACATAACCGCTGGTCGGGCTTGGTGTGGATTCCCGTCACCGCTCTCTGACATAACCGCTGGTCGGGCTTGGTGTGGAAAGCCGCTCCTGATGGTCTATCGGCGGGGCGTTAGCGGCACGTCGTGCTAACGTGCCGAGCCACTGACAGGACCATCGACATGCGCATCAGCCAGACAACCATGCACGCCCCCCGATGAACACCGATCCGCTGCTGTCTGTCAAGGACGCGGCCGCCTATAGCGGCATGTCGGTTTCCTTCATCCGCAAGCGCATCGCCGATGGTCACCTTCCGCGGTCAAGCTCGGCTACGTGCTCCGCGTCCGCCACTCCGCACTCGAGCACTACCTGACGACGGGGGAAGCTGGATGAACGGCGGGGCAGAGCGGCATGCGTCCCCCACCGGCGATGCGACACCCGCCGGTCAGCGGATCCACCTGCAGGTCACCCACACCACCGACGGGGTTGCTTCGCTGACGACCGGCTCGCCGCCTTCGCAAGCTGGTTTTGAAGTCTCCTGCCCCTGGTGCGCATCCCCCGAGGGGGTTCGCCGCTTGATGTGGGCATCTGGGAGACCGCTCGGTCGGGTGCCGTGTCACTACGCGCGCAAGGAAACCTGGACTCAGGTGGCCGCTCCCGGACCTGGAGAAGGCTCATGATCGCCTGGACTAAGCTTGCGGTCGATTTCGCGGATGATTCAACCCTGCTGTCACTTCCACGAGGTGTGCGAGTCCTCTACATCGAGGGCCTCCTGTACAGCAACCGCCAAGGCACGGACGGGTACATACCGGGCCATGTCCTGGGCGTATGACGGACGAACCGACGGTCCTCGATGCCATCCAAGCCCTCGTCGACGTCGGCCTGTGGATCCCCACAGAGGAGGGATGGATCATTCCAGACTTCCTCACCAACCAGCTGTCCCAGGACGAGATCACACGACGACGAGAGGCCAGCCGCATCAGCTCAGAGCGGTGTCGCCGCCACAAGGTGGGCGATCACTCGATGTGTCAACGCTGCGCTGTCGTGAAACGTCGTCGTGATCAAGCACGTGATTCGTCAGTGAGCACCCACGGAACGAACGATACGAACGACACAGGACGAAGTCCTGAGTCAGTGAGTAGGAGCGCTACCAAGATGGAGCGCCGAACGGGTTGGGGTCGTTCGCAAGGATCGCTCCATGCATTCGAGCCGGATGAAACCGGACCGTCCTGCCGTCGGTGCAATCTGCCTCAATCCCACCCGCGACATGGACAGCGAGAGCAACCTGGGGCGTAGCTGCCGGCCGGGCCTTCACAAACCATGGAGCGGACATGATGCCCGGCCCGGTGACGTGGCGCGCCTACGTCGCGGGTCGTAGCCGGACGTCGTCTACGACCCGAGAAACGCCTCCAGGACGCCTGGCTGATCGAGAACGCCTTCAACGGGGACGCTGGGATATCTGTTCAACTGATGCTCGTTGACGTGCGCCACGTGAGGCGCGATTGCTGGGATCGCCTGGAGGCCGGTCAGCATCTGCATAGCGGACGGCGGCCCGAGTCCTGCTGCGCTTGCCAGACCGCCGATGCTAGGCGCGACAGCCGGGCCCTGAGGGCGCAGGTATATCTGGAACAGGCTGACCTTGGCACCATCGATGGAGTAGTACCAAGACATCCCCGGAGTCTGGCCCACTCCCCACCACGGATGAGAGCCAAACCTCTCTCCGTGCTTCATCAGCCGCTCGATCACCGACCGTTGCCCTGGCGCAATCGTAGTGACCGCGTCCTGGAAGCTCTGCGGATCCCACTTGGTGCCGCTGCCCCCGCCACCAGCCTTTGCCCTAACCAGCGACTCGCCATAGCTCCGGGGAATGAGGATCTCAGTCTCAGCTTCCTTGACGTACTGGAGCTCCAGCCCGAGCACCACAATCTCGTCGCGAGTTACCGAGTTGAGGTACTCGATGATCCTCTTGAGCTCTTCGGTGATGTCGTCGACTGCCACGACCAGCGTAAAGACCCCAGACTGCAGGTTGGCAGAGACGAGTTCTCGGAGAGAGTCTGCCTCCCACTCGTCGCCGGTCAGCGCCTTGATCGAGTCCATCAGTGGCCGACCCGACCGCTGCGCCCAGGTGGCGGCAAACTGGTCGTAGGTCATCTGCCAAAGACCCCCCGCGTATGCCAGCACCTGCCCCACGACTTCGCGACGGATCTCCGGGTTTGCTCTCAACTTGCATTCGACGATCGTGATTGAGCCGTCCCCACCAACACCAACAATGTCGACGGAGCCGACGCCTGGAATGTAGAACTCGTCGACGGTCGCCAGCCGCTTGCCGGTTAGCAGGTCCGGTGACTCGGTCACCAGAGTCTGCAGTTCCCGCTCGTTGCTGTATGACATCACTTCAGGCTCACGCCATGTGCCGCTTGGATCCTTGACTAGGACCGACTGACCGATGGACGGCAAGACTGCACGTTCGAGACACCGACCGTCAAGGCGCGCCGGACGTCCACGTAGCGAACGTGAGGGGGACCCCCTGAAGCGAGGCACGGTGTACGCAAGAACAGTCCCGAAAGGCGTATTTCTTGGTTGCGAGAACGAGACTCCCCGAGTATTCCTGATTTTCACAAACCGGCGAGAATGCGAATTCTTCTGGGGTGACATACAAGTTAAAATGCGCACCCCACGAAATGAACAGGTCGATTGCCTAGGACACGTACATACCGTTTACTGAATCAATGAAACCCGGTTTGGAGCGTCGTCGGCAGATCCAGGCGACGTCGACTGTGGCGAGCAGTTCTTGGATGTCCTCGCTCGGCTTGTGCGGTAACAAGACTGCCATCGAAGGGTGGGATTCCTGCAGGCGTCGATAGTCAAGCAATTGGCCGATGGCCATACGGATTGATGACCGCGCATCGCTCCCCTTTGCCTCGACGAGCAAGTTCCGGTCCGGCAAATAGGCGTCGCAGCGCAGCGGCCGGGCACTGCCTGGGACTCGGTACCAGCGAGCGATCACCTTGACGTCCGTTGCCTTCATCCAGTCGGCATACTCGCAAACCAACGCTTGTTCCGCTCGGTTGCGGGGCCCACCTTCGGTGCCCGCCGCCTCATACGCGGCACCTTCGTTGGTCTCCAGCGGTCTGTCTTCCCCGGTCGGCCTCGTCACCGCGTCATCGAAGACCGCTGCTGCGGTGCGTATTGCGAGGGCATCCTCGCCGAGCCCCTCGAAGTTCCCATCTAGGTAGTCCTCAAAGACGGCCAAGTCGACTCCTGAGTAGGACGCTATACCCCTCGGCAGCTGCTCGGCTCCTTTGACCCCACGAGCGCGCTTCGCCGTGCGCTCTGCAGCTCGCAGGTTGGCCAGTTCCAGAGCTACGCCGTCAATGTTGCGAAAGTCCTCAGGCCGCATCGCCTGGGGGTGCACCGGCAGGGCTTGCAACTCAGAACTGAGACCGGCAACGAGCGGACTGGTCTTACCGGGTAGCGAACCGCCGTTCAGGCAGCCGGCTTTGACATACAGCTCCAACGCCAGCACGACCTCGTCACGGAGCCAGTACAGGTTAGAACTCGTCCCACCCGACGCGCGGACCAGCAGCGGCGTCGACTGCGGGTGCGTCCGAAGAGCAACGTCACCCTCCTCGAGCAGCCGGACAACATCGCTGCGGAAGCGATGCAGGCGTCGCTGCTCTTCGTCCGACAGCCCCGCCTCCACCGCCCACCAACTAAGAATTCCTCCTGGGAAGGTGAACCAGCCGTCACCCGCGCCTGGGTCCGTGATCATCGACATCGCGTACTCGTGAGTCGCGTCCGCGATCGCGGACAAGAGGCCGTCGCTGACGTGTCGGGCACGGATAAACCTGACCTGCTGCTCGTCTCCGCAAACCAGCACCTCATGCAGAAGGTCGCCAATCCCAGCAGAACTTGTAACCATGTCGCACACAATTCCACATGAAACGGGCACCTGGGCATTCGGCAGCCACTCGGCTCGCACAGCGGTCCCCGCCGGGGCGGCATGTTGTGCCATGAGCCGGACCGGAGAGAGGCCGACGGCCCCTACATCAGGGATCCTGCGTGTCTCAGCGGCCAGCCACCGGGTTCTCCCATTTCCAGTGGAGCAGGCTCGGCAAGGGGAGGTTCGGTAGGTGAGCCAAGTTCTGCTCTGCTGACGCCCAGATCGTGGAGTGACTCAGTGGGGCGGGCTACCCACTCATTCGACTTCGGGTCCACCCGGATGCGCCCGCGGTCGAAGAGCACGTGGTGGTTGGGGCACAAGGGGAGAGCGTTCCACCACTCGTCGGGGCCGCCCTTTGCCCAATCCTTCAGGTGCGCAGCGGTGAAGAAGCCTGGATCAAATCCGCAGGCTGCGCACGCTGTTCCATACGCCTCTGCCACGTCGCGGCGAAACTGGACCGTCGTGAGCCGCCTACGGAAGGACCCTTCACTCGCATTCGGCGTCACGGTGGTTACAGGTGCAGCGGGGAAGGCGAGATGTCTGCGATGAGCCAGGCTGGTGGGGCCAGGCTGGGCGCTCAGCCAGTCCAACAACTCCTCGATCCCTGGTCTCAGAAACTTTGACGCCCACATCTGGCCGGGCCGGACAGCGAGGTCGGGATCGTCTTCATGCACTCTCGCAAGCAGTACGCAACAGTTTCAGGCAGCCGTGGCAGTTCCTTAGGGGATTCGATCCCGAGCAAGCGGCGCGCCGTGACGAGAAACCCACCGCCCGCCGCCCCTGGTCCCCAAATTCGACGACAAGGTGGTCAAGTAGCTCTTGATCGACGGGGACGAGGCTCACACCACTATTGTGTCGCGGGTAACCAGCCGCGTACCCAGTTTTGCACCCAATACTCCACATCTCTGCCGGTGCAGCGCTGCCGTACGCAGTCGCCCACCTGCACGCGTAGCCCTCCCACCTCCTCGTTCAGAGAAGCCGATGGGCGGCCACTCGTGTGAGGGTGAACCCCGATAATCGGCTTCGTCCCGATGTCGCGGGGCCAATCATCGCCGCGGGTGACGTCCAGGGCTCCTAGGGCGCTCAGCGCCCGGCCGAGGCGTGCTCGCTGAGCCAGGTGTCCAGCGCGACATTGGCTCGCCCAACCAACGCACCTGTGGCCCCGCACTCAACCGGCAAGCTACCTCGGCATCGTTGGGAAGGGTCACAATCCGCGACACCCGAACAGTGTCCGGCCGCTGAACCACGTGCCCTACGTGCCCTCAGCAGAAACCAGACCGGAAAGGCTGGCACACACCAGAGCACGCACGGCTACGTTGCAGGTAGAGGAGAAGCAGGATGGAGTGAAGGGGAGGGAATCCCAAGCTGACAGTGCGGGTTCGATTCCCGTCACCCGCTCCACCGCTGGGACACCTGAGGCGCAGTGCCGGCGCCCCGCGACGGGCCGCTCATTCACAGCCCAACGGGCGCGCCGTGCGCGGCCAGACCTCCACCTGGTCGGTCGTGCCGACGAACGCCCGGTCGCCGTCCGCTGAGAGCCAGAGCTGCTCGCCGTCCCGCTCGTAGCCGGTGTCGACGGCGCCCGGCGGCAGCGGTGCGTGCGGCCGGTACGGCTCGGCGAAGTAGTCGGCGAGGTCCGGCAACGGGTCGCGGACATAGGTCGACTGCCCCAGGAAGAGGAACGTCATCGACTGCCAGTCGCAGTGCTCGGGGCCGAGCCAGGACTCGATCGTCGACGTGGGGACCGGGCGGCCGGACGCGTCCGACCAGATCTGCAAACCGATCGAGTCCCCGAACGATTCCGGCAGCTCCGAGTAGTCGCAGTGCGCCCAGGACTCCACGTACCAGCCGTCCCCGCCGGCGCCGTCGGTCGCGGGTCCGTCGCGCACGATGACCGCCTGCTTGCGGACTCCGCCGACCTCGAGGACGTACAGCACCCGGTCCTGCTCCTGCTTGGCCACCGAAAGACCGTCCTGCACCCCCCCGAAGATCCATTCGCTGCGGGCGACCGCGAGTGCCTGCTCGGCGGTCGCTGCCGTGGCGCCGGATGCATAGACCTCGTCGTCGCTGAAGCCGCCGGCTCCCCAGGTCGCACAGTCGACGACGTCCCCGGCCGCACCCGCTCCCGGGTGCCGAGCCTCCGCGCGCGACACAGAGAGCGGGCCGTCGTAGGGCTGCTCGGGCTCCGCGCTCGCGCCGTCGGCCGTGCCGCAGCCGCCCACCAGGAAGGTCGCGGCGACCATGAGACCGACTGCGCCAGGTCCGTGCATGCTGGTGTGACGCGACCGGTCGCGCGTCGGTTCCGCCCGACCTCGGTCCCCCACCCGGGCGATGAGGCATTCCCGCCGCCCGAGCGACCGGAATGCATCAGCGCCGGTCCGGCCGAGGGACGAGCCGGCTCACCCCGCCGGCGGCACCAGCACCAGCTTGCCGACGTATCCCTTCTCCGCAAAGTCGGCCTGGGCTCGCGCGATCTCCCGCAGCGGATAGGTCGCGTGCACCAGCGGTCGGATCTCGCCGTGCTCGATGTAGCCGACGAGGTTCTCGAAGACCACGGGCTCCTGGTACGTGGCGCCCAGCAGGGCGAGGTCCTTCAGGTAGAGGGTGCGCACGTCGAGCTCGACCAGCGGTCCGGCGATCGCACCGGATGTCACGTACCGACCGCCGCGCCGGAGCACGTCCAGCAGTGACGGCCACTGCGGTCCCGCCACCAGGTCCACCACCACGTCGATCGACTCGGTGCCGAGCGTGGCCACCAGGTCGCCGCCCCGCGCCACCACGATGTCGGCTCCGATGGCACGGATCGCGTCGGCCTTGCCCGGCCCGGCCACCGCGGTGACGAGCGCTCCACGACGCCGAGCCAGCTGGACCGCGGCCGAGCCGACGCCGCCGGACGCCCCGGTGACCAGCACCCGCTCCCCCTCGGCCAGCCCGACCCGGTGCAACATGTTTTCCGCGGTGGAGTACGCACACGGGATGGACGCCAGCTCCACGTCGGACCAGTCACAGGCCACCGCATGCGTCTCGACCGACCTGGCCACCAGGTACTGGGCGAAGGCGCCGTCCAGCTCCGAGCCCAGCGTCACGGCGCGGAACGGCTGCGTCCTCCCACCCCCGCTGGATCGTGGCCACGAGCACCCGCTCCCCCAGTCGCGCGGGGTCGACGCCGGCGCCGACCCGCACGATGTGACCGCAGGCGTCCGCGCCCTGGATCCGCGGGAAGACCAGCGGGTCACCCGCCCAGCCGCCGGCGGCCTCCGCGCCGACCGGCTCGGCGCCTCCGGTCCCGGAGCTGACCGACTTGGCGTACCAGCCGATCCGGGTGTTGATGTCGGTGTTGTTCACCCCGGCCGCGGCGACCCTGATGAGCACCTCGTCCGGACCGGGAGCCGGAACCCGGACGTCGTCGCGGTACTCCAGCACCTCCGGGCCGCCGTGGGCGGTCAGGAGCACGGCGGACATCGTCTCCGGGACGGTCTCGGCGGCCATAGCTGCAGATTAAGGTTCTCTGCGTCAGTCCGAGTCGTCGGACGGCCACGACGCCGGCGGGGTGTCGTCGATGTCCTGCCGCACGAGCCACTGCACGAACGTCCGGGCCTGGCTGCTCAGCTCGGGCGCGTCCCGCGGCCGGAGCAGGTAGTGCGCCTGTCGCATCGGCACCATCCGGTCGTGCGCCACCACGAGCCGCCCGCCGCGGACGGCGGCGCGCGCGAAGCGTTCCGGCACCAACGCGCAGTACAGGCCGCTCGCGGCGAACTCGGTCGCGGCGATCGCCGTGTCCACGGTGATGCTGCTCCCCGCGGCCGGCTGCTGCCCTCCGGACGCCGGGAACAGCCGCAGCCAGAGGTCGTCGTAGCCGAGGACGTGCACCCGGGGGCGACCGGCGAGACCGTCGGTGTCGGCGATCGGTCCGTACCGGTCGACGTGCTCCGGGCTGGCAACCACCACGGCCCGGTCGTCGTGCAGCAACTCGGCGACGAAGCCGGGCCACCGGCCTCCTCCCTGGCGGATCTCCAGGTCCACCTCGTGCGGCGGGAGGGCGTCGGCCCAGATGGCACCGATGATGCGCAGGTCGATGTGCGGGTAGGCGTCGCAGAAGTCCTGCAGCCGGGGCACCAGCCAGGTCGTGGCGTAGGACACCGGGACCCGGACGGTCAGCCGCTGTCTGCTCGTGGACCCGAACAGACCGGTGGTGGCCGCCGCCAGGTCGTCGAAGGTCTCCCGGACCGACGGTAGGTAGGCCTGTCCCATCTCGGTCAGCCGGACGCTGCGCGGCAGCCGCTCGAACAGCGCGATGCCGAGGTAGGCCTCCAGCGAGCGCACGCGCTGGCTCACCGCCGACGGCGACAGGTGCAGCTCGTCGGCGGCGCTGACGAAGCTGCCGAGCCGCGCCACCGCCTCGTACGCGAGCAGGCCGGGGAGCGGGGGGACGGTCTGCCGCACCCCCAGAACGCTAGTCGGCGGCGATCGGGCGAGCAACACATCGTCGCGGGCTCAGCGGCCCGACCTGGCGATGAGGTGTGCCTCGGGGCCGAGGGATGCACCGAGCGGCGATCGCTGTTATCGTGCCGGGATACCCCCCCGGGTAAAAGGAGAGACCGAATGGACGTAGACGCTCAGCAGCTCAAGTCCGTGGTGACCCGGCTGAAGCGCGTGCAGGGCCAGATCGGCGGCATCGTCCGCATGATCGAGGACGGGCGAGACTGCAGCGACGTCGTCACCCAGCTCGCCGCCGCCGCCCGGGCGCTCGACCGCGCCGGCTTCAAGATCATCGCCACCGGCATGCGCCAGTGCCTGATCGAGACCGACGAGGGTGTCCGCCACATCGACGAGGCCGAGCTCGAGCGACTGTTCCTGTCGCTCGCCTGACGACGTCCGACCAGGTCAGACCACCCACGAAGAGGAAAGAGGCACCGACACATGATCCGCATCGAGAAGATCGAGACCCCCGGACTCGGCGACCGCAGCTACGTCGCCAGCGACGGCGAGGTGGCGATCGTCGTCGACCCGCAGCGCGACATCGACCGCGTCCTCGCCATGGTCGACCGGCTCGGGGCACGGATCACGCACGTGCTCGAGACCCACATCCACAACGACTACGTCACCGGCGGGCTCGAGTTGGCCGGCAAGGTCGACGCCGCCTACGTCGTCTCGGCCGACGACGAGGTGTCGTTCGAGCGTCAGGGCATCCGGGACGGTGAGGTCATCAGCACCGGCAGCATGCGGATCCGGGCCCTGCACACCCCCGGGCACACCTACCACCACCTGAGCTACGCGATCGAGGACGCTGACGGCGACGTCCAGGGCGTCTTCACCGGCGGGTCGATGCTCTACGGGACGACCGGCCGCACCGACCTGCTCGGTCCCGAGCACACCGAGACGCTGACGCACAAGCAGTTCGGCTCGGTCCGGCACCTGGCCGACACCCTGCCGCCGGAGACCCGCGTCTACCCCACGCACGGCTTCGGCAGCTTCTGCTCGGCGACCCCCGCCAGCGGGGACGACTCCACCATCGAGCAGGAGCGCTCCGCGAACCCGGCGCTCACGCTCGAGGAGCAGGAGTACGTCGACAACCTGATGGCAGGGCTCGGCGCCTACCCGACCTACTACGCCCGGATGGCCCCGGTGAACAGCGCCGGACCGGAGCCGGTGGACCTGGCCCTGCCCGAGGAGGTCGACCCGGCTGAGCTCCGCCGCCGGATCGAAGCCGGCGAGTGGGTCGTCGACCTGCGCGACCGCACCGCCTTCGCTGCCGGACACCTGCCCGGGTCCCTGGGCTTCGAGCTGTCCACCAACTTCGTCACCTACCTCGGCTGGCTGTACCGCTGGGGCACACCGCTGACCCTGATCGGTGAATCCATCGATCAGATCGCAGCGGCGCGTCGCGAGCTCGTCCGCATCGGGATCGACGCGATCGCCGGGATCGCGGCCGGCGACATCACCGCGCTCGCGGACGGTGCGGAGATCCGGTCGTACCAGGTCAGCGACTTCGCCGGCCTCGCCAAGATCCGTACCGAGCGGGACGTGCACGTCCTCGACGCCCGCCGCGACGACGAGCGCGCCGCGGGCGGGGTGGAGGGCTCGCAGCACATCCCGCTGCACGAGCTCGGTGACCGGACCGACGAGGTACCGCAGGGCGAGGTCTGGGTCTACTGCGGCTCGGGCTACCGCGCCTCCATCGCCGCATCCGTGCTCGACCGCCCCGGCCGCGACGTCGTGCTGATCAACGACATGTACGACGCCGCAGCGGAGGCCGGCCTGGAGGGCTGACCCTCGGCCCTTGACCGGGGCTAGGCTGCCTGGGACATCCGCTGGGTGCTCCCAGGCACCGCCGGGGGCGGCGTTCCTCCGACCGCCATCGCAGGTGCGACATGCGCAGGGGCCCTTGGTGACCGCCCCCCGACTGCCCGTCGACGTGGGCTTCGAGCACGCGATCATCGGGATGTCCACCGCCACCGTCCACGGTGAGCTGGTCTCGGTCAACGCGGCGTTGGCGACCTCACTGCCCGGCGCGGCGCCGGGGCGTCCGCTGCGCAGCCTGTTCCGTGCGGCGGACCGCGCCGCGGTGACCCGCACCGTCACCGACGCGGCCGGGGGCGAGGTGACGCCGGTCGTCGTGGCCTCGGAGGCGGGCAGGGACACGCTGCTCGTCGTCAGCCCGATCGTCGAGGACGACTCGATCTCGTACCTGCTCATCCAGACGCTGGACGTGAACGAGCGACAGCGGCTGACCGTGCAGGTGGAGGAGCTGTTGCGGACCACCCGGGACGGTGTCTTCGGCACCGACGACGGAGGTCGGGTGACGCTGTGGAACGCCGCGGCCGAGGCGCACTTCGGCGTGTCGGCCGAGGCGATGATCGGTCGCCCCCTGGCCGAGGTGCTGCCGCTGGCGGGTCCCGAAGAGCCGCTGCGCCGGATCGAGCCGGGCGCGACGTGGCCCGACCTGCTGTCGGTCCTGGCGGTGCGTGCGGATGGATCGCGCTTCGAGGCGGAGGTGGCCCTGTCAGTGTCCCGGACCGGCTCGACGCTGGGCTTGATCGGCATCGTCCGGGACGTGACCGCGCGCAGTGAGCTGCTCACCCGACTGACCGACCAGACCCGTCGCCTCGGCGCGGCGGAACAGCTGGCACAGGTGGGCAGTTTCGAGTGGGACGTGGCCAGTGACACCGTCGCCTGGAGCGACGGACTCTTCGCCATCTACGGGCTCGAACCGGAGACGTTCGCCGGCACCTGGCGGGCGTTCCTCGATCTGGTGCACCCCGCGGACCGCGAGGCCGTCGTGGAAGCGGTCAGCGTGGCGGTGGAGTCGGGGGACGGGTGGCAGCTGGACGAGCGGATCCGCCGACCGGACGGGACCGAACGGGTCATGGCCACCACGGGCTCTGCCGTCCGCGACTCCGCCGGAAGGGTGGTGCGCCTGCAGGGCGTCTGCCACGACGTGACTGAACAGCGCGCCGCCGAGGCAGCGCTGCGGCTCAGCGAGCAGTCGTTCCGGCACGGATTCGACGATGCTCCCGCCGGCATCGCCCTCGTCCGGTCCGTGGCCGGGAGGTGGGAGATCATCCGCTGCAACCGCGCCCTCGCCCGGCTCCTGGACCGTCCCCGCGAGGAGCTCGCCGGCCGGGTGATCACCGACTTCACGACGGGACCGGAGGCCGAGCTGCTCGCCAGTTCGTGGTCCGAGCTGGTCGCGAGCCCGGACGGCCGCACGTCGAGCGAGGTGCGCGTCCGGCGGCGGGACGGGGAGGTCCGCACCGTCGTGACCGCCGCCTCGCGGATGTCCCTGGACGGTGGACCCGACGACCCCGTCATCGTGCACCTGGAGGACGTCACGGCCCGCAAGGTCGCCGAGGCGGAGCTGCGGCACCGGGCACTGCACGACGCCCTGACCGGGCTTCCCAACCGCGCGCTGCTGCTCGATCGACTGGACAGCGCCCTCGACCGCGCCGGTCGCTCGGGACGTGTCGTCGGCGTCTTGTTCTGCGACGTCGACGGGTTCACGCGCATCAACCACTCGCTGGGGCACGAGGCCGGCGACCGGCTCCTGACCACCCTCGCGGGTCGGTTGCGGCAGTTCACGAAGTCCGGCGACACGGTGGCGAGACTCGCCGCGGACGAGTTCGTGCTCGTGCTCGACAACCTCCCCGATCTCGATGCGCTGGCCCCGGTGGTCGGCCGCGTGCACGCGCTGCTGGAGCTGCCGGTCCAGCTGCCCGGCGGCGAGGTGCGGACGACGTCGAGCATCGGCGTGTCAGTGGGCCGTGGCCGTGGCGACCGAGCCGCCGAGCTGGTGCGTGACGCCGACACGGCGATGCACCGGGCGAAGCTGCGGGGCACCAACCAGTACGAGATGTTCGACGCCGCGCTTCGGGACAGTGCGCTGCAGCGAGTCACCGTCGAGCAGCAGCTGCGGGTCGCCTGCGACCAGGACCAGCTCGTCGTGCACTACCAGCCGGTGGCCGACATCGGCTCCGGCTCGCTGGTCGGGTTCGAGGCCCTGGTGCGGTGGCAGCACCCCACCCGCGGACTGCTGCCGCCGGCCGAGTTCTTCTCCGTCATCGAGGGCACCGACATGGTGCACTCCGTCGGCCGGCACGTGCTCGACGTGGCCTGCAGGCAGCTGGCCGCGTGGCGGCGTGATCACCCCGAGCTGCGGATGGCGGTCAACGTCTCCGGACGGCAGCTGGACGGCAGCTTCGCCGCCACGGTGACCAACGCGCTGGCGTCGACCGGCCTCACCCCGGGCGCGCTCGACCTCGAGGTCACCGAGACCGTGCTCCTGGACATGAGCGACGGCACCGCCGACGAGGTCCGGAGCCTGGACCGGCTCGGCGTCGGCCTCGGCATCGACGACTTCGGGACCGGCTACTCCTCGATGTCCTACCTCAAGCGGTTGCCGGTCCGGTTCATCAAGGTGGACCGATCGTTCGTGCACGGGATGACGGCCAACAGCGAGGACGCAGCCATCGTTGCGGCGGTGGTCGGTCTGGGAGCCGCCCTCTCCTTGTCGGTCACCGCGGAGGGGGTGGAGTCGCGTGAGCAGCTGGCATCCCTCACCCGCCTCGGCTGCACGCGCGCGCAGGGCTTCCTCTTCGCGGAGCCGCGTGACGCCGACGGTGCCACGGCACTGATCGAGCACTGGTCGGTGGGCTAGCCGCCCGCTCCGGACGGCTGCACCCCACGCTCACCTGGGCAAAGGGGGATGTGCCGACGACCGGGAGGCAGTACTGTCCCCCCTGCTCCGGCGGTCGGGGGACGGGTGTCGCCCCTCATCAGTCCGCCCCGTCTCCGTTCGAGGAGTTCCATGTCGCGCACCTCCCTGGCTCTGGTCACCGCTGCCGCGGTGGCGGCGGCCTTCCTGCCCGCGGCCGGCGCCGCCACTGCGGCGCCGACCGCGCCGTCCGCCCCGGGCAAGCCGGCGGCGGACCCGTCCGCACCCGAGGGCTCGTTCACCCTCCGCGGCCGTGCGGCCGCGGGCTACCGGCTGCCCACCGACGTGCGGGAGGTGTGGAGCGCCAGCTACCGCGGCGGCGGCACCCAGACCCGCTACCAGCAGGTCGTGGCCGGTGCCGAGGTGCTGGGCGGCCAGGTCACCGTGCTGGCGAACGCGGCGGGCCGGACGACGGCGGTCATCGGCGCGCACTTCCCGGACCTGCGGCCGACGAACACGGTGCGGCTGAGCGCCGCCGACGTCCGGCAGCGGGCCGCCCGCACGGTGGGCGAGGCGGGGGAGCGGTCGGCGACGCTGAAGCTCGACCCGCGCGACGGCCGGCTCTACTACGAGGTGGAGACCCGCCGCTTCGCGCACCGCTGGGTGCAGTGGATCGACGCCACCACCGGCCGGATCGACAAGACCTACGACGCGATCGCCGAGGGCGAGGGCGTGGGTGTCAAGGGGGACACCAAGACCATCGCCACCAGCCGCAGCGGCGGCAACTGGCGGCTGCTGTCGGGTGACCGGCGGCAGAAGACCTACGACGCACAGAACACCACCACGCACCCCGGTGTCCTGATGACCGACCCCGACAACGTCTGGAACCGGCAGATCCCCGGCCACCCCAGCCCGAGCCAGCCGGCAGGGGTGGACGCGCACTACTACGGCAACCTGGTGGACGACTTCTACGCCGACCGGTTCAGCCGCAACAGCATCGACGACCGTGGCATGCAGATCATCTCGACCGTGCACTACGACGTCGGCTACTGCAACGCGTTCTGGAACGGCGAGCAGATGACCTACGGCGACGGCGACGGACCGGCCACCTGCAAGCCGCTGTCCGGCGGACTGGACGTCGTGAGCCACGAGCTCACCCACGGCGTCACCGAGTTCACCTCCGGCCTGATCTACGAGAACCAGTCCGGCGCGCTGAACGAGGCCTTCAGCGACATGATGGGCAACACGTCGGAGTTCTACGCCGAGCGGAACAACCTGGACCCGGCCGCCGAGCCGGACTGGCTGATCGGCGAGGACGTCATCCCGGCCGGCCCCTACGGCGGCGACGAGGCCGGCTTCCGGGACATGAGCGACCCGCAGGCCGACGGCGACCCGGACCACTACTCCGAGCGCTTCAGAGGCGCCGGAGACAACGGCGGAGTGCACACCAACAGCGGCATCCCGAACCACGCCTACTACCTGGCCGTCAACGGCGGGCGCAACGCCGGCTGCGGGACGGGCAGCTCGAGCGGCCACACGCACACCAGCGGCTGCCAGATCCGGGTGCCGGCCATCGGGCTCAACCAGACGTCGCGGATCTTCTACCGCGCCTTCACCAGCCTGCCCGAGTACGCCAACTTCTGCGACGCCCGGCGGGCGACGGTCGCCGTCTCCGGGACCAGGGCGGGGACGATCAAGAAGGCCTGGACCGCCGTCGGCGTCCGCGGTGGCTGCACCCCGGCCACGCCTCCGCCGCCGCCGTGCGTCGGTGACCCGACCGCGTCGATCCCGTTCGAGTCGCCGCACCCGTACGGCAACAACGGCGACTGCACCTGGACCTACGACAACGGGACCGGCGGGTTCGCCTTCCACTTCGACCTGCTCGAGACCGAAGCCGGCTTCGACTACGTGATCATCCGGAACGCCAACGGCACCGAGCTGGCCCGCTACGACGGCACCCACCCGCTGGGTCAGACGTCGCCGTGCATCGGCACGCGGCGCGGCTCCGTCCAGCTGACCACCGACCAGTCGGTGGTCGACCAGGGCTTCCGCGTCGACGAGGTGGTGCCGTGCTGACCGGCTGACGATCGCAACGAGAGACGTCCGGCGAGGGCCGGGGACCTGCGGGTTCCCGGCCCTCGCCGCGACTCCAGGGCTGCCGCTTCTCTTTGTCCGTGTTTCGTCTGCTTTGTTCCTGGGTAGCCTCCCGGGTGCTCCGGCGGCCGGCGCCAGGCACCCCTGCGCGTTGCCGCCATGTCTCCCGCCTGAGGAGTTCCTGCATGGCACGCACCACCCTGGCGCTGCTCTCCGCCACCGCGCTGACAGCCGTCCTGCTTCCCACCATCAGCACCGCCGATGCGGCCACCACGGCCCCCGCGGCTCCGCCCGTCGCCGCGACCGGCGACGCGGCTGCTCCAGACGGCTCGTTCACCCTGCGAGGTGCGGCCGCCGCGGACTACCGCGTCCCGGCGGACGTCCGTCGAGAGTGGAGCTCGACCTACTCCGACGGAACCACGCAGACCCGCTTCCAGCAGGTCGTGGCCGGCGCCGAGGTGCTGGGCGGGCAGATCACCGTCCTCCGCGACCGGACCGGCGAGACCACCGCCGTCATCGGTGCGCACTTCCCCTTCCTCCAGCCCCGCAACACGGTGCGGCTCAGCGCCGCCGACGTCCGGCAGCGGGCCGCCCGCACGGTGGGCGAGGCGGGGGAGCGGTCGGCGACGCTGAAGCTCGACCCGCGCGACGGCCGGCTCTACTACGAGGTGGAGACCCGCCGCTTCGCGCACCGCTGGGTGCAGTGGATCGACGCCACCACCGGCCGGATCGACAAGACCTACGACGCGATCGCCGAAGGCGAGGGCGTGGGTGTCAAGGGCGACCGCAAGACCATCGACACCACTCGCCTGGGCGACTCGTGGCGGCTGGTGTCGAGTGACCGCCGCCAGGAGACCTACGACGCGCAGAACACCACCACGCACCCCGGCGTGATGATGACGGACGCGGACGACGAGTGGGACCTCCAGCTGCCGAGCAACACCAGCCCGAGCCAGCCGGCGGGTGTGGACGCGCACTACTACGGCAACCTGGTGGACGACTTCTACGCCGACATCTTCGGCCGCAACAGCATCGACGACGCCGGCATGCCGATCATCTCGACCGTGCACTACGACGTCGGCTACTGCAACGCGTTCTGGAACGGCGAGCAGATGACCTACGGCGACGGCGACGGCACCGCGTGCAAGCCGCTGTCGGGTGGGCTGGACGTCGTCGGCCACGAGCTGACCCACGGCGTCACCGAGTTCACCTCCGGCCTGATCTACGAGAACGAGTCCGGGGCGCTGAACGAGGCCTTCAGCGACATGATGGGCAACACGGTCGAGTTCTACGCCGAGCGGAACAACCTGGACCCAGCCGCCGAGCCGGACTGGTTGATCGGCGAGGACGTCATCCCCGCGGGGCCGCCCTACGGCGGCACCACGGCCGGCTTCCGCAACATGGGCGATCCGCGGGACGACGGCGACCCGGACCACTACTCCGAGCGCTACACCGGCACCAGTGACAACGGCGGGGTGCACACCAACAGCGGCATCCCGAACCACGCCTACTACCTGGCCGTCAACGGCGGGACCAATGCAGGCTGTGACAGCACCGGCTCCGGTGGCCACCTGCACGCCGTTGACTGCGGCGTCCGCGTCCCCGCGATCGGGCTCGACCGGGCGGAGCAGATCTTCTACCAGAGCTTCACCAGCCTGACCGAGTACGCCAACTTCTGCGACGCCCGCGCCGCGACCCTGGCAGTCGCCGGGGGCGACCGGAAGGCCATCAACAAGGCCTGGGCCGCCGTCGGTGTGCGGGGGGGTTGCACTCCCGCAGTCCCGCCGCCGCCGCCCTGCGTCGGTGACCCGACCGCATCGGTCCCGTTCGAGTCGCCGCACCCGTACGGCAACAACGGCGACTGCACCTGGACGTTCGACAACGGCTCCGCCGGCTTTGCGTTCCACTTCGACCAGCTCGAGACCGAGGCGGGCTACGACTACGTCATCGTCTACGACGGCAACGGGAAGGAGCTCGCCCGGTACGACGGACCGCATCCGCTGGGTCAGACGTCACCGTGCATCAGCACCCAGGTCGGCTCGGTCCGGCTGATCACCGACCCGGCCGTGGTGGACCAGGGCTTCCACGTTGACGCGGTGCAGGACTGCTGAGCAGGAACTGCTGACCCGCTGAGCGGGGCACGCCGACCGAGGGCCGGGAACCGTCAGGTTCCCGGCCCTCGCCGGCTGGTCAGAGCCGGTCCAGGACCCGCTTGATCTCCTGCTCCGCCTCGTCGCCGAGCCGCTTGAACGGCAGATTGAGCAGCGGCAGCGAGAAGAGCGGCTGGATCCGGCCGAGGACCCCCTTGAAGTCGAACTGGGCGTGGTAGCGCAGCTTGGTGCCGCTGCCCATCGGGGTGAAGGTCATCGTGTCGGTCAGCGTCACGCTCTCGTTCTCCCCACGCAGCTGGAGCACTGTGGGCGAGTGGGACTCGACGACGGTGTAGATCACCTTCACCTCCCGGCCGGCGAACCGCGAGGTGTTCTCGTAGGTCGTCCCGACGCCGCCGGTGCCGGCGACCCGGACGGTCCGGACGGTCCCGGGGTCCCACTCGTCGGTGTTGGTGAAGTCGGACATGTAGTCCCAGACCGCCTGGGGGTCGGCGGTCGTGGTGACGGTGCGGTCGATGGTGGGCATGTGCCGACGCTACGTTGACGTCCCCGCTTTGCAAGCCGGCCGGCCCCCCTGCGCCCGAGCGGACGGTCCGGCCCCGCACGCCTCGGATGGCGATGAGGCATTCCCGTCGCCCGGGCGACGGGAATGCCTCATCGCTCGTCCCGACTCGCGGATCCGTCGAACTGGTTGCGCCACCCCTCCGGCCTGCGCATACTGATGTTACCTACTGGTCAGTAACCACACGAGGGATGACCGATGAGCCACTACCGGTCCAACGTCCGCGACATCGCGTTCAACCTGTTCGAGGTGCTCGGCTGCGACCGGGTGCTCGGCGCCGGCCCCTACGCCGACCTCGACGAGCAGACCGCTCGCTCGATCCTCACCGAGGTGGACCGGCTGGCCACCGGCGAGCTGGCGTCGTCCTTCGAGGTCGCCGACCGGGAGCCGCCGGTCTACGACCCGGCGGAGTGCAGCCTCCGGCTCCCGGAGGCGTTTCGGCGCAGCTACCAGGCGTGGATGCAGGCCGAGTGGTTCCGGTTGCAGGTTCCGGCCGAGCTCGGCGGCCAGCCCGCGCCGCCCTCGCTGGTGTGGTCGGTGGCGGAGCTGGTGCTGGGGGCCAACCCGGCGGTCTGGATGTACGCGGCAGGGCCGCACTTCGCCAGCGTGATGCACCGCAACGGGAACGAGCGGGACAAGCGGATCGCGGCGCACATGGTGGATCGCCAGTGGGGTTCGACCATGGTGCTCACCGAGCCGGACGCCGGATCCGACGTCGGAGCCGGACGCACCCGAGCGACGCGCCAGCCTGACGGCAGCTGGCACCTCGAGGGCGTCAAGCGCTTCATCACCTCCGGTGAGCACGACCTGAGCGAGAACATCATCCATCTGGTCCTCGCCCGGCCGGTCGGCGTCGAGGGCGCCGGCGGGCCGGGCACCAAGGGGTTGTCCCTCTTCGTCGTGCCCAAGCACCACTTCGACCTGGACTCCGGAGAGCTGACCGGTGAACGCAACGGTGTCTTCGTCACCGGCGTCGAGAAGAAGATGGGCATCAAGGTGTCCAGCACCTGCGAGCTGACGTTCGGCGACGGGGCACCCGCCCGGGGCTGGCTCCTGGGCGAGGTACACGACGGCATCGCACAGATGTTCCAGGTGATCGAGAGCGCCCGGATGATGGTGGGGACCAAGGCGATCGCCACGTTGTCGACCGGCTATCTCAACGCACTCGAGTACGCCAGGTCCCGCGTCCAGGGGGCGGACCTGACCCGAGCGTCGGACAAGTCGGCACCCCGGGTCCCGATCACCGACCATCCCGACGTTCGACGCTCCCTGATGACGCAGAAGGCGCACACGGAGGCGCTGCGGGCGCTCGTGCTCTACACCGCCACCTGGCAGGATCGGGTCGCGCTGGCCGAGCACGCCGGCAACCGCGACGAGTTGGCCGAACGGGTGAACGACCTGCTCCTGCCCATCGTCAAGGGATACGGCGCGGAACGCTCCTGGGTGCTGCTGGGAACCGAGTCGCTGCAGACCTTCGGCGGCTCCGGCTTCCTACAGGACTACCCGATCGAGCAGTACGTCCGGGACGCCAAGATCGACACGCTGTACGAAGGCACCACCGCCATCCAGGGGATGGACCTGTTCTTCCGCAAGATCGTCCGGGACGACGCGCAGGCGCTCGGACATCTCGCGGACGAGATCCAGCAGTTCGTGCAGTCCGAGGCGGGCAACGGCCGGTTGAAGGAGGAGCGCGGTCACCTCGCCCGTGCCCTGGAGGACGCTCAGGCAATCGTCGGCGCGATGGTCGGGCAGTTGATGACGGCCGATCCGCGCTCCGAGGGCGGGGACGAACGCAACGTCTACAAGGTCGGGCTGAACACCACCCGGCTGTTGATGGCCCTCGGCGACGTGGTCTGCGGCTGGTTGCTGCTGCGGCAGGCCGAGGTCGCGCTGCAGAAGCTCGACCTCGGAGCGGTCGGACGCGACCGGGCGTTCTACGAGGGCAAGATCGCCGCAGCGTCGTTCTTCACCCGGACGGTGCTCCCCCGGCTGACCGCCGAGCGGTCGATCGCCGAGGCGACCGACCTGTCGTTGATGGACCTGGCCGCGGACGCCTTCTGACGCCACGCCGGTGCACGTGGCCGTGCCGCGCCGGCCCTGCCGCTACGGTCTCCGCAGCGCCGCGAACTCCGTGGCGACGACGAATGGAGCGGCCATGGGTATCGGCGTAGGTGTCATCCTCATCGTCCTCGGCGCCATCTTCGCCTTCGCGCTGGACTTCGACGTCGCGGGGATCGAGGAGTACGTGCTCGGCTGGATCCTCATCCTCGGCGGCATCCTCGCCATCGTGCTGTCGCTGGTGCAGACCCAGGCCCGCAACCGCCGGCACACCACCGTCGAGGAACGGCGCTACGACGACCCGCCGGCGACCCGCTGACCCAGGCGGCGCCGGTCAGTTCACCGTACGGGGGTCCCACCGGAAGACCCGGCTGGACGACGGATCCACCCGCAGCGCGATCCAGTGGTCGACGTCGGCGCCGTACGTCTCCAGCCGGGTCAGGTTGTCGACTCCCGCATAGCCGGTCTCCGCCTCGAAGGCGTGCTCGTCACCGTGCACCAGCAGCACCGGTCGTCCGAAGTCCCGCGAGTGTTGCTTGATCGAGCGGCGCTCGGCGCGGTAACCGCGCTCGGCGACCGGCTCGGCGTGCAGCAACAGCAGCACCCCGGCGGCGTCGCGGCGAGTGGCTCGGCGGAACGCGTCATCGATCCACTCGAGGTTGGCAGCCTGGCGGCTCTCGACCTCCGCCTCCCGCTGCAGCGGCCGGTCACCGCCGGGGAGACCGGACCACGGCTGCAGGCCGTTCCGGCTCCCGACGACATGCAGCGTCGCGAAGACGACCGACGCCCGGCGGAAGCGCACGTTCTCGACGTAGTCCCGGTATCGCGGGGCGGGGTCCTGGGCCTGCGACTGCACCGTCATCGGGCGGTCACCGAGGGTCCGGCCGGCGACCGGGTAGAGCCGCTCGCGCAGCGCCGCCAGCCGGTCGAGCGGCGGGTGCTGACCGGCCGCCGGCTGGTGGCAGTCGGTCCACTCGTTGTCCCCGGGGACGTAGACCAGTGGGTCGTCGAAGGTCGACTCCGTGGCCAGCATGTGGTCGAGCCATCCGCCGTCGCACCGCGATGATGCGCTCTTGGTGTCGCCGGCGTGCAGCACCAGCTCGGGCGCCGGCGCGGCGTCGATGTCGGCCACCAACCGGGGGTATGCCGCGGTCTGTTCGTCGCCGTACGGTGTGTCGCCGATGACGGCCACCGTGAGCGTGTGCTGCCGCCCGGACTCCGCCGGCTGCGGCGCTGCTTCCCGGTGGACGTCCGGGGCCGCCGGCCCGTGCGGTGCGGCGAGCGCCGGGACGATCAGCAGGCACCGGACCCAGGCACGCAGCGGCATTCGGCAAACCCTCCCCGGCTCGACCGCCGACCCTACCCGGGGCCGGTCACACCGGCCTCCGGGCCCGAGGGGTGGGCACCCAACGTGGCCAGCCGGTCGAGGAGGAACCTGCGCTCCGGCCCGTCAGCGGTGTCGGCGAGGGCCGCGCGGTACGCCTGGACGGCCTCCGCGTCGCGGTCGAGCCGGCGCAGCAGCTCGGCCCGGGTGGAGTGCAGGTAGCGATAGCCCGCGAGCACCGGCTCCTGTTCGAGCCGGCTCACCTCGGCCAGCCCGGCCGCCGGCCCGTCGACCATCGCGACGGCGACCGCCCGGTTGAGCGCGACCACCGGGCTCGGCCAGGCGGCCAGCAGCAGGTCGTACAGCCCGAGGATCTGCCGCCAGTCCGTATCGGCCCAGTCGGCCGCCTCGGCGTGCACGGCGGCGATGGCGGCCTGCAGGGTGAAGCGGCCCGGCCGGCCCCCGCGCAACGCGTCCCGCACCAGCGACCGACCCTGGCCGATCAGATCGGCGTCCCAGCGCGACCGGTCCTGGTGCTCGAGCAGGATCGGCCGGCCGTCCGCGCCCAACCGGGTGGCGCGGCGGGCGTCGGTGAGCAGGATCAGGGCGAGCAGACCCTGCGCCTCCCGCTCGTCCGGCATCAACGTGGTGAGGGTGCGAGCGAGGTCGACCGACCTGTCCACCAGGTCGGAGCGCACCAGGCGCTCACCGGCGCTGGCCGTGTGGCCGGTGGTGAACAGAAGGTGCACGACGGTCAGGACGGCGTCCAGCCGCTCGGGCAGCTCGGCCGGCGACGGCACCCGGAAGGGGATCCTGGCCGAGGCGATCTTCTTCTTCGCCCGGGTCACCCGCGCCGCCATGGTGGGCTCGCTGACCAGGAAGGCATCCGCGATCTCGGCGGTGCCCACACCGCAGACCAGTCGCAGGGTCAGCGCCACCTGCGCCTCGCGGGCCAGCGCCGGGTGGCAGCAGATGAACACCAGCCGCAACCGGTCGTCCGGGATCTCGCCGAGACCGTCGAGCGGGCCGGCGACCGGATCGTCCCCGTCGCCGCTCACCGGCTCGACCAGCAGCGGCAGCTTGGTCCTGAGCACCCGCTGGCGCCGGACGACGTCCAGCGCCCGGTGCCGGGCAGTGGTGGTGAGCCAACCGCCGGGCGAGCGCGGGATGCCGTCACGACGCCACCTCTCGAGCGCGACGGCGAATGCGTCGGCCGTGCACTCCTCGGCCAGGTCGAGGTCTCGGGTGACCCGAGCGGTGGTCGCGAGGACGTAGCCCCACTCCGCGCGAAACGCCGCCGCGACGGCGCGACCGACCGGGTCGGCCGCGTCGTCAGGGCCCCCGGCGACGGGCTGAAGCACCACGACCGGCTCAGTCGAACACCATCACCGGCCGCACCTCGACGCCGCCGAACGGGGCGGGGCACAGCTGGGCGATGGCCAGCGCGTGGTCGAGGTCGCGCGCCTCCACCAGGTAGTAGCCGCCGAGCGCCTCCTTGGTCTCGGCGAACGGGCCGTCGGTGACGACGTCGTCGCGCACGGTGGTCGCGGTCGAGGTGGGCTGCAGCCCGTTTCCGCCGACGAGCGTCCCCCCCTGCTCGGCGACCTGCTCGGCGAAGCGACCGTGCGCCTTCATCGCCGCCTCGATCACGCCGTGGTCACCGGACGCGTACGCCTGCTCGTCCTCGTAGATCAAGATCAGGTACTCCGCCATGGTGTGCTCCTCCACTGCCGGGCGGCCACGTCGACCGCCTCCGATGCTGACATCCGTCCGACGAACGGGACGAGCCTCGATCGACAGCCGGCCGCCGATCCATTGTCGTGGACCGGCGGCCGTGGGTCAGGGGGTCACATCGCCCAGACCCGGCGATACCGCCGCACCAGCTGCCACTGCACGACGACGATCAGCGCCG
This sequence comes from uncultured Actinomycetota bacterium, assembly GCA_963695375.1. Classification (GTDB taxonomy): domain Bacteria; phylum Actinomycetota; class Actinomycetes; order Propionibacteriales; family Nocardioidaceae; genus JACCVL01. The sequence goes on from OY968767.1 coordinate 796,225, forward strand.
TGAGGGCGAGCATCACGACGGTCGCAGCCGCCGCGTAGCCGTAGCGCAGGTACTCGAAGCCGTTGCGGTAGACGAACAAGGACAGGTACGTCGTGGCGAACGGCGGCGGTCCGCCGTCGGTCACCACCAGGGCGGGTACGAAGTTCAGCTGCAGACTCAGGATCGTGTCCCGCAACAGCAGCAGGACGAGGACGGGCGTCAGCAGCGGCAGGGTGACCCGGCGGAACACGTCCCAGCCGGTGGCGTCCTCGACCGCTGCCAGCTCGTAGACCTCCTGCGGCAGCGCCTGGCGGGCGGTGAGCAGCACGAAGAACAGCTCACCGACGGTGAAGACGCTCATCACGACGATGGCCGCCCGAGCGGAGTTGGGATCGGTCAACCAGGCCGGTGGCGTGCGGCCCAGCAGGGTCAGCCCATCCTCGCCACCGAGCGTGAGCAACCGGTTGACCGGTCCGTAGATCGGATTGAGCAGCCACAGCCAGAGCAGGCCGTAGGCGATCTCCGGCACGGCCGTCGGCAGCATCACGGTGGTGCGGGCGAGACCCACCCCGCGTGCCCGCCGGTGCAGCAGCAGCGCCAGCCCCAGGGCGGTGAGGACCCGCAGCGGCGTGGCGACCAGCGCGAACACCACGGTGTTGGTCAGCGCCGTCCCGAAGATGTCGTCGCCGGCCAGCGCGGTGAAGTTGTCCAGCCCGACCCATCGGGCGCTTCCGATCAGGTCGTAGTCGCTGAGCGACACCGCCACCGTGACCGCCGCAGGGACCAGCACCAGCACGACCAGACCCGCGACGTACGGCGCCAGCATGGCGGCGGTCTGCCAGTCGTCCCGGCGGTCGGTCGACCCCTGACGGGCAGTCACTCCGGCACCCGGGCTCCGGTGACCGCGTCGAAGGCGTGCAGCGCCCGCGGGTCGACGTGCACGTGCACCAGGTCACCGGAGCGCGGACTGTCGGCCGCGGGCACCCGGGCGACCAGGTCGTCACCGTCGACCTGGACGTGCACATAGGCGTCGGCGCCCACCAGCTCCACCCTGCGCACCGTGGCCGGCAGTCCCGCCGTACCGAGCAGCACGGCGTCCGGGCGGACGCCGATCTGAAGTGCGTCAGGGGCCAGGTCGGCCGGGCCGTCGGCTCGCAACCGGCTGGTGGGGCCGAGGAGGTTCATCGCCGGCGACCCGACGAACCGGGCGACGAACAGCGTTGCCGGCCTGGACCAGATCTCGGCGGGGGTGCCGACCTGCTCGAGCAGACCCTCTCGGAGCACCGCCACCCGGTCTCCGAGCACGAGCGCCTCGGTCTGGTCGTGCGTGACGTGCAGCATCGTCCCCCCCACCCGCTCGTGCAGGCTCCTCAGCTCGGCGCGGGTCTGCACCCGCAGCTCCGCGTCGAGGTTGGACAGCGGCTCGTCCAGAAGATAGGCATCCGGCTCGCGGGCCAGCGCCCGCGCCAGTGCGACGCGCTGCCGCTCACCGCCGGAGAGCTCACCCGGGCGGCGGTCGAGGAAGTCGGCACAGCCCGCGGCCTCGGCCGCCTGCCGCGCCCGCACGACCGCCTGGTCCCGGCGGACGTCTCGCACCTCAAGCCCGAAGGTGATGTTCGCCAGCACGGTCAGGTGCGGGAACAGCGCGTAGCTCTGGAAGACCATCGAGACGTTTCGACGGCCCGGCCGCATCCGGGTGACGTCCCGGCCTGCCAGCCGCACCGTCCCCGCGGTGACCGGCTCCAGCCCGGCGACCACACGCAGCAGCGTCGACTTGCCCGACCCCGAAGGACCCAGCACCACCAGCATCTCCCCGGCCGGCACGGACAGGTCGATACCGCGGAGCACCTCGTGCGAGCCGTACGCCGCGCGCACGCCTTCGAGCACGAGACCCGTCACGGCGCCTCGGCCCGGGCGAATGCGTCGCGGGTCTCCTCGTCCAGCCGCCGGATGACCTCGTCCACCGGCATCCCCTTGTACATGGCGTCCTCGAGGATCGCGGTGGTCACGTCCTCGATCTCCGGCCAGGTGGAGATCGTGGGAGTCCGGCGCATGGTCTCGACCGCGTCGAGGAACACCTGAGAACGACTGGGCGGCGCGTCCTGGTCGAGGAAGTCGTCCGAGCGGGACACGGCGATGTTCGACGGGACGGTGCGACCGGTCCCCACCAGTGCCCGCTGCCCCTCGGCGCTGAGGGTGTACTCGACGAACTCCCACGCCTCGTCCGGTCGCGGGGACTGCGCCGTGATGCAGAACGCGTCCGAGTGCAGGATGCCGACCTGCCGTTGGTAGACCGGCAACGGCGCCACGTCCCACTCGAAGTCGTCGATCGCCCGGAAGGTGGTGGTCGCCCGCCGGGAGGACAGCAGCATCGCCAGCTGACCGTTGGCGAACCGGGTCTCGTCGTCCTGCGCCTCGACCTCGGCGTCGGTCGGGATCACGCCGTAGGCCAGCCTCAGCTCGAGGAAGTTGCGCAGCGCCTCGCGCGCCGCCGCGGTGTCGAAGGTGAACCGGCTCGGCGCCCCAGGGTCGTCGACCACCTCGCCTCCGTTGGACCACACGAACGGCGCCACCCGGATGATCGACGGCTCCACGCCCAGGCCGTAGACGTCCACCGGAGGCGCGCCGCCCTCCGACTCCGTGCCGACCACCTGGTTGCCGGCTTCGTCCCGGGTGAGCGTCACCGCGGTCGTCACCAGCTCGTTCCACGTCCACCGGTCGGGAGGCTCGGGAACGCCGTATCGCTCGAAGAGATCCTTGTTGTAGTAGACCGCCAGGCTGGAGATGTTCTGCGGCAGGCAGAGCTGTTCGCCCTGCCACTGGAACGCCTCCATCGCCACCGGGTAGAACTCGTCGGCGGACAACCGGGCGGACGACGCGATCCGGTCGTCCAGCGCGAGGATCGAGTCGCTGGCCGCGAACTGCCCGTAGTAGCGGTAGTTCAGCAGGAACACGTCCGGCGGCGAGCCGCCCGCGATCGAGGTGGACAGCCGGGCGATCAGGTCGTCCCGGTCGCTGGCCTCGATCAGCTCGACGTCGACGGAGGACTGCGCCTCGAAGTCGTCCACCAGCGCGCGGTAGGCCACCAGCTCCTCGGGATCACCGAAGAGCAGCACCGAGACCACGTCGGACTCGGTGCTGTTGCTGCAGGCCACCGGCACGAACCCCACCACCAGAGCGAGCAGCACCATCAGCCGCCCACCCCGGCCGGCGGTCGCGGAGATCCTCACCGACCCAGCCACCCGGGCCCGCGATACTGGTGCAGGAAGCGCCGTTGCGCGACGCCGAACAGCAACAGGGCGGGGATGCTGGCGAGGACGGCCGCCGCCAGGAACACGGGATAGTCGGAGGCATCGATCGTCGACAGCGACCGCAGCGCCAGCGGCACGGTGAACAGGTCCCGGTCGTAGACGAAGACGAGCGGCTCCAGGAAGCTGCTCCAGGTCAGCACGAAGACCAGCGCCGAGACGGCCACCGTCACCGGCCGGACCAGCGGCATCGCCACCCGCCACCACATCCGCACCGGCGACACGTCGGCGAGCAGACCCGCGTCGTAGAGGTCCCGCGGCACGGCGCGGAACGCCACGAAGTAGACCAGCACGTAGAACGGTGACGTGGCCACCAGCGCGGGGAGCATCAGCGGGACGAGGGTGTCGGTGAGGCCGAGCAGCCGGTAGAGGACGAACCGGGGCACCAGCAGCGCCGTCACCGGCACCATCAGCGCCACCAGCGACGCGCCCACCAGCAGCGCCGACAGTCGGCGGGAGAGTCGGGTCATCGCGAAGCCGGCCCAGGAGGCGACGAGCACGCTGACCGGCACCACGACCGCCGCGACCAGCAGCGAGACGAGCGTGGCCCGGCCGAGCCCGGCCAGGTCGACCGCCTCGGCATAGCTGCCGGTCGACAGCGGGTCAGGGACCAGCTCGGGCGTGGGGCGGGGCGGGGAGCCGGCGGGGCGCAGCGAGCCGGACACGAGCAACACCAGCGGCAGCGCGAACAGCGTGGCGGCGGCCAGCGCCCCGAAGGAGCGCCAGCCGCCGGCCCTACCGCGCACGCTGCCTGACGATCACAGATCCAGTCGCCACGCGCTCAGCCCGTGCGAGGCCGCGTAGAGGATCCGCTCGTCCGGCAGGATCGTCAGCCCGGCCACCTCGACCCGCGGCATCCCCGGCGCCGCCAGGACCCACGACGAGCTGCCCTGCGCCCGGCGCAGGACGCCGAAGTCGCTGGCGGCGTACAGGTCACCGGTCTGGTCGTCGCGGACCAGGTCGGTGATGGGCAGATCCTCCAGGTCCCCGGACAGGTCGGTCCAGACCGCCCGCGAGCCGTTGTAGCGGACCCGGAACACGTGTCCCGGCGTGGACGGGGTGGTCGCGCTGTAGCCGCTGTAGGACACGAACGCGACGTTCGGCCGCTGCGGGTGGATGTCGATGCTGCTGACGAACCGGTTGGGGTCGTTGCGTGCGTCGGTGTCGAGGCGCCGCCAGGTCACCCGCCGGGGGTCGTCGGTGCCGACGTTGGTCGAGAGGAACAACCGACCGGTGGTGGTCGCCGCCCACGCGGTGGACCGGTCGCTCGTGGCGCGTTCGACCGCGGCCACCGCGCCGCCCTCCCGGTCGCCGAAGGTGGCGCTGGTGAGCGGCACCAGACCGGTCTGCTCCCAGTCCCCACACTGCGCCTCGAAGGTCCCGTCCCAGGTGTTGCAGACCCGCTGAGCCTCGGCCATCGACCGGTCCCCGAGGCCGTACGTCGTGGTCCGGAACACCGAGATCCCGGTGCCGGCGAACATCGTCCCGGGCACCACCGGGTCGCTGATCACCGGCGCGTAGAACTGCGTGCCCGGCTGCCCGAACAGGGGGTCCGCGGTCCAGATCCAGTCGTCGATGTCCCCGTTGTCGAAGTTCACCTCGGGGGAGGCGTCGAAGAAGTTGTGGAAGCGGAAGTCACGCCGCCCGGCGTCGAACCCGGACTGGCCGCCGTCACCGATCATGATGTTGCGCCAGGTGACCCGGTTGCCGTTGGTCTGCCAGGTGCCGTTGTCCTGGGTGCCACCGTTGAGCAGGTCAGAGTCGAACGGGCTGACCGACAGGCTCTGGAACTGCAGCGTGTTCAGCCCGTGGTTCATCCCGATCAGCTTGTCGGGAACCCGAGACAGCAGCTGGCGGCAGCGGCTGAGCGCCGGCTCGGACAGCCCGCGGTCGTCGCACCACTGCGAGACGTCGCTGAAGCGCGCGTTGGAGCGCATCACGCCGCCATCGTTGACCTCGAAGAACAGCATCGGCTTGTCCGGATGAGTCACCAGCGCGTGCTGGTCCGGGTGCAGGCCGTTCGGGTGCTCCGGGTCGGTGCCGTCCATGGTCATGTCGGTGCCGCTCTCGCCGGCGTCGGTGGACAGCACCACAGCACGGCCGTTGGAGATGCCACCGGTCTCGTCGTAGGCGTAGGAGCCGCCGGTGTAGACGACGTTGGGGTGCCCGTCCGGGGTGTAGACGAACAGGTCGTACCAGCACTGCCCGCCGCACTGGTTGTAGGTCGCGTAGCCGTCGTCGGCGGGGTTGGCACTGGTCAGGTCGGCGAAGACCGGCGCTCCGGTGGCGACGTCGTCGCTGCGGAACAGCCGGGAGTAGGGCTGCCCGATGTTGCCCTCGTGCACGTACATCCGGGTGTCGCCGTTGCGCAGCGCCGTCACGTCGAACGCCGGGCGGGACGTGATCTGGGCCGGGTTCAGCGACTCCTTGATCTGCTCCCAGGTCTTGCCGCGGTCGCTGGACCGCCAGATGCCGCGGGCGTAGGAGCCGGCGTACAGCGTGTTCGGGTCACTGGGGTCGATCTCGAAGGCCCGCACGCCGCGCGGGGAGCAGGGCTCGAGGTTGTTGTACTGCTCGACGGAGCCGGTGCACTGGCTCTCCCGTGCGGTGCCGTTGTGGACCATCCGCCAGGTCTGGCCGGAGTCGATCGACTTGTACAGGCCCCACTGCGCGGCCCCCGGCACGGGCCGGCTCGCTCCGGAGCAGCAGACCGAGGAGTGCCCCCGCAGCGCTGTGGTCGTCGCGGCGTAGACGATCCCGTTGTCCCGGGGGTCGACCGAGATCTCGCCGATGCCCTTGCCGTCGAGCCATCGGCTGCCGAGCGGCCCGGTGAAAGTGTCACCGCCGTCGACCGACGTGTAGATGCCGACGCCGGCCACGCAGCCGCTGCCGCAGACGTTCGCCTCACCGGTGCCGACCCAGATCGTGTTCCCACTGGGGTCGTTCGGGTCGATGGTGACCGAGCCGGCCGCGTTGATGCCGAGCGGTCCGCCGAGGTAGGTCCAGTCCACCGGCCGGGCCAGCGCGTCGTCGGTGCGCCACACGCCGCCGCCGGCCGGGGTGATGTACATCCGGCAGTCCCCGCGGACGCAGGTGTCGGCGATCGCCACGTCGGTGGTGCGGCCGCCGGCGACGTAGCGTCGGGGCACGTAGTTGGTCGAGTTGCGTCGCTCGGTGAAGGGATAGAGCGCGTTGCGCGGACCGAACTCCTCCCAGACGCCGGGCAGCAGCTCGCGCGCCTCCGCCCGCCGGGTCGTGGCCAGCACCGCGCGGAAGGTCGCGCGGGACGCCTCCACCTTGGCCATCGAGATGGTGTCGGCCGGGAACGCCCGCTGCTCGAAGGCCGCGTCGGCGGCCGAGCCCGGCCCCTCCTCCACCTCGACCCCGCCCGGGGCGGCCCGCATCAGCTCCTCCATGTGCTGCCCGAGCGCGCCGGGCATCTCCTCCTCGGCGGCAGCCCTGGGGGCGGGTGCGGTGCCGGAGGAGTGCACCGCGGCGACCGCGGCGGCGGCGACCACCGCCGCGGACGTGACGGCGACGAGCGACTGACGAAGCCTGCGGTTCATGTGACGCCCCAACGATCTGCCGCCTGTCACCTGTCCGGGATCGCCGGGGGCCCAGCGGTGCGGGACATACCGTTACACGCTCTGCCCGGTCGTGACAAGGGTCACAACCTGGCCCGGCTCAGTCCGGCTGGCCCGGCTCAGTCCGGCCAGCCCGGCGGCCGGTGACGGTTGCGGTTCGCCCACAGCCGGACGTAGGCAGCGACCCGGTGCACGTCCTGCACCTGCGGCGCGGTCCAGTGCCGCCGGTCGGTGTAGCCCGCGAAGTCGACCGCGACGACGATCGTGCCGCGCGCGCTCGCGGCCGCGCCCCACCCACCGCGCACGTGGACGTCGACCACCGTCCAGAGCAGGATCTGGACCGGTTCCGCCGTCGCCGACTGCTCCCGGATCAGCCAGCGGTGCGTCGTCAGCGTGTGCCGGCCGTCGGTCCAGACCTGCTGCTCGACCGGCGGCAGGGTCGGCGGCTGCACCGGCGCCTGGCTCCCGAACGGGCCGGTGTGGACGTGTTCGGTCCACACCCGCCCGTCCCAGAACCGCTGCTCCCAGTCCCCGGTCGGGTCGGCGTACCAGCCGGGTGGGGTGTCAGGCGGCGACGGCCTCACCCTGCAGCTTGCGGTAGGCGTAGCCCTGGGCGATGAAGATGACCGGGACGGCCACCAGCAGGCCGATCCCGCACAGGATGGCACCGACCACGTAGGCGACGATCGCGGCGAGGAAGAAGCCGATCATCGTGCCGAGGTTCTGGTTGACCAGCGTGAAGCTCGCCTTGACGGCGTCCATCGCCCCCATCTGCTTGTCCACGATGAACCACACGTAGAACTGCGAGAAGAAGATGACGATCAGGCCCGGGACGAAGCAGAGCAGGGTGCCGACACCGGCCGCGACGCCGACGATCAGGCTGGCGACGATCACGGCGCCGATGTTGTCGAACGTGAACATCGTGCCGACGCTGATCGGCCGCCCGTAGGTGATGCCGAGAACCCCGCGGGCGATGCCGGCCTGCATGACGGCGGACAACACGGTGATCAGCACCGCGAACAGGGCGCCGACGACCAGGAGCATCGCGAACCCGCCGCCGCTGGTCTCGTAACCGACGATGACGCCGTCCTGCGTGATCGGCTCGGTCGAGGCGGTCGCCAGCCCACCGATGGTGAAGAAGAAGATGAGCTCGATCACCGCGATGATCGCGATATAGGCCAGCGCAGCCAGCAGGATCGTGCCGACGTTGGCCTGGAACTTCTGCCAGCCGTAGTTGAACGCGTCGCCGACGCTGAACGAACCGCTGCCCTGCGCCGGCGGGTAACCGCCACCGGGCCCACCGGGGCCGGCGGGCGGGTAGCCACCGCCGGGTGGTGGTGGCGGCGGGGTGCCCCCGCCGTAGGCGGGTGGCGGCGCGTCCGAACCGTAGGCCGGGGGCTGCTCCGGCTGCGACCCGTACGCCGGCGGCTGCGCCTCCGAGCCGTACGACGGCGGTGGGGAGCCGCCGGGCTCGGGCGGCTGCGGGTCCTGGCCCTCGGGCGGACGGTCGTAGCTCATGGGACACCCCTGGCTCGGGACGCCTCGGGCGAGGCGTGGCGGCTCTGGACGCGGCCATGCTGGCAGAACGGCTGGGTCCCATGTGGCCCACGACACGCTTGTGGCCGAACGGCCGATCCTGCCGACGCCGGGGCGCTGCGGGAGGATGGCCCTGTGCCGACCTCCTCCGCCGTCCAGCGCCTCGCGGGACCGGCGGTCTTCGGGGCGCTCGGGCTGACGGCCGCGGCGGGCCTCACCCTGCTCGGGCCGCAGCGGATGGTGCCCCTGCGGTGTCCGCTCCTCGCGCTCACCGGGCTCGACTGCCCGCTCTGCGGTGGCACCCGGTCCACGGCAGCCCTCGTCCGCGGCGACCTCGCCGCGGCGATCGACCTCAACGTGCTCACCACCGTCGGCATCGTGGTGCTGACCGGAGTGTGGGGCGCGTGGCTCGCTGACCCGCATCCGGGGCCGCAGCCTGGACTGGGTGCCGTCGGCCTCGGTCTGGCGGGCGGTGGTCGTCGTCGCCCTGGTGTTCACGGTGCTGCGGAACCTGCCCGGCCCCTGGGCGGTCCTCGCCCCGTGACCGCAGTCGGCGCGCTCCGTACGCTTGAGCAGGTGGACCTGCTCGGCACCTACGTCGCGGCGTGGCGCGAGTCCTGCGAGCGGGTCCTGGCCTTGTGTGCGCGGCTGCGGGCGGATGACTGGCAGCGTCCGACCGACCTGCCGGGCTGGTCGGTCCATGACGTGGTGGCGCACCTCGCCGACGTCGAGACCCGCCTCACCGGTGCCGAACCGGGTCCGGAGGACGGCCTCCCGACCGACGGGAGGCGCCGCGAGGTCCCCCCGGAGTGGACCCAGCGCGGTGTCGACGCCCGCCGCGACACGTCCGGGCGAGCGCTGGTCCAGGAGCTCGCCGACGCCGTGCACCGGCGGGCGCGTCAGCTGGCCACCGAGCAGCCTCACCCGAGCGGCCAGCCCCCGACCACGCCGGCCGGGCTGGACTGGGACTGGCAGACCCTGCTCCGCAACCGCGCCATCGACATGTGGGTGCACGAGCAGGACCTCCGGCGAGCCGTCGACGCCCCGGGCGGCATCACGGCGTCCACGGCGACCGATCACGGTGCGGTCCTTCGCCGCCGCCTTGCCGTTCGTGCTGGGCAAGCGGGTGGCTCCGCCGCCGGGCACCGTCGTCGGCTGGGACGTCCACGGCCCGGTCCCGCTCGAGGTGGTGCTCACCGTCGGCGAGGACGGCCGCGCCCGCCCGCTGGAGGACCGTCCGCCCGCCGAGGCCACCCGGCTGCGGATGGACACCGAGACCTTCGCCCTGCTCGGGGCGGGACGGCGCGCGGTGGACTCCGTCGCGCTGGAGATCGCCGGCGACCGAGCGCTCGGCCGCCGGGTCGCCGCGGCGATGGCGGTGACGCCATGAGCTGGTCTCCGGACGACATCCCGGACCTCGCCGGCCGCTGGGCCCTGGTCACCGGAGCCAGCAGCGGTCTCGGCCACCACGTCACGAAGGAGCTGGCCCGGGCCGGCGCCGGCGTGCTGATGGCCGGGCGCGACCCGGCCCGGCTGGCGGCGAGTACGGCGGAGGTGCGCGACCAGGTCCCGCACGCCGAGTTGCGCGAGGTCCGGCTCGACCTGGCCGACCTGGCCGACGTCCGCCGGTGCGCGGAGATCGTGCTGGACGCGCACGAGCACCTCGACCTGCTGGTCGCCAACGCCGGCGTGATGGCGACGCCGCATCGGCAGACGGTCGACGGCTTCGAGCTGCAGATCGGCACGAACCACGTGGGCCACTTCGCCCTGACCGGGCTGCTGCTGCCGGCCCTGCTCGCCTCGCCGCACGGCGCTCGGGTGGTGGTGACCTCGTCCGTGGGCCACCGCATCGTGAGCGGCATCGACCTGCGCAGCCTGGTGCCCGGTGCCGACGACCGCCCCTACCGACGGTGGCGGGCCTACGGCGAGTCCAAGCTCGCGAACCTGCTGTTCATGCTGGAGCTGGAGCGTCGGTCCGCGGCCGCCGACCTGGCGCTGGTGAGCGTGGCCGCGCATCCCGGCTACGCCTCCACCGACCTGCAGTCCACCGGCCCGGAGCTGGGCGGTGCGACGCTCGGGTCACGGTTGATGGCGGTGACGAACCGGTTCGTCGCCCAGTCCGCCGAGCGCGGGGCATGGCCGCTCCTGCTGGCCGCGACCCAGCTCGGACTGCCGGGGGGCTCGTACGTCGGTCCCGGCGGACCGGCCGAGGCGTGGGGGCGACCCCGCCTGGTGGGGATGTCGGCGGCGGCGAGCGACCCCGCCCTGGCCCGGGCGCTGTGGGAGGCCAGCGAGTCGGCCACCGGCGTCAGCTGGCCCTGACCCCCGCCACCCCCACCCCCAGCCCCGCCCCGCCAGCCCAGCCCACGATCCGCGACTTTTGCAGGTGCCGGACCGGTGCGGTGCGAGCCGGACCGCCGGGTCAGATCGGGCGGCGGGACTGCACGATGCGGAACCGACCGGCCACGTAGGCACCATCGGTGTAGGACGCGGTCGCGGCGGGGTTCGCCCCGGTGCCGTGGAAGTCGCTGAACGCCGCGGACTGGTTGACGAAGACCGACCCGGTGAGGTTCTCGCTCAGCGCCACCCCCGCGTCCAGCGCGGCCGAGCGGGCGACCGCCAGCATCTCCGGGTCGGTGCAGTAGACCGCAGCCGTCATCGCTCCAGCGGCCTGCACCGTGCGCACGAACGTCTGCACCGACTCCGTCGTCGTGTCCGTGCCGATCAGGTACGACACCGGACCGAAGCACTCCTCGGCGTAGACCTCCCGGTCCGCCACGGACAGACCCAGCAGCAGCGGGGTCCGCACCCGGGCCTCCGGCCAGGCGGGATGCGCGATCGCGCGGGAGGCGACCAGCACCCGGCCGCGCTCCGGGGCTCGCTCGAGCCGCTCCAGCACCCGGTCGTCGACGACCGCGCCGAGGATCTCCACGCCCCGCTTGTCGTCGCCGAGCAGCGTGTCGAGGGCGGCACCGATCCCGGCCGCGACCTCGTCGTAGGACTTGTGCCCCTGGTCGGTGTCGATGCCGTCCCGCGGGACGTACAGGTTCTGCGGCGCGGTGCACATCTGCCCGGTGTAGAGAGCCAGCGAGAACGCGAGGTTCCCGCACATGCCGGCGAAGTCGTCGGTGGAGTCGATGACCACGGTGTTGACGCCGGTCTTCTCGGTGAAGACGGTCGCCTGGGTGGCGTGCTGCTCGAGCCACTCCCCGAAGACGCTCGACCCGGTGAAGTCCACCAGCCGGACCTCCGGCCGCACCGCCAGGTCGGCGGCCAGCCGGTCACCGTCCGCCTCGGCGGCCAGCAGCGCCAGGTCGGGGTCGAAGCCCGCCTCGGCCAGCACCTCCCGACAGGCCTCGACCGTCATCGCCAGCGGCAGCACCGCCCCGGGGTGCGGCTTCACCACGACCGGGTTCCCGCACACCAGCGAGGCGAACAGGCCCGGCCAGGAGTTCCAGGTCGGGAACGTGTGGCAGCCGATCACGAGCGCGACGCCTCGCGGCACCGGGGTGAAGGTCTTCTGCATCCGCACGGCCTCGCCGCGGCCAGGCTTCTCCCACAGCGCGCTCGCCGGGTGTCGGGTCATCTCGTCGTAGCCGTAGGCGAGTGCCTCCAGCGCGCGGTCCAGCGCGTGCGTGCCGCCGGCCTGGAAGGCCATCACGAACGCCTGGCCGCTGGTGTGCTGCACCGCGTGCGCGAGCTCGAACACGCGACCGTGCAGCCGGGCCAGCACCTCCTGGCAGACCGCGACCCTGACGTCGGGCCCGGCGTCCCGCCAGTCCCGCAGGCCGCGCCTGCTCGCCGCCAGCAGCTCGTCCAGCCCGGCGGCGGTGACGCGGGGGTAGCCGATGTCGAGGGCGAGGCCGAACGGGGACCGCTCGGTCGCGACCGTGCCGGTGGCTCCCGGCGTCCGGCCGGCCCACGGGGAGCCCACCCGGGCCCGGAACGCCTGCTCGCCGGCAGCGGCTGCGTCCTCGCCGTAGACCCGCGGGCTGGGCGACTCGGGGTAGGCCGACCAGTGACCGCGCTTGCGGATCGCGGCGAGCGCCAGCTCGAGGGTCTCGCGGTGCCGGTCGGCGTACGGCGTCGTGACGGCGGGGTCGTGGGGCATCAGCGCTCTCCCGTGGGTCGGTCAGCCGCCCATCCTGGCACGGCCCGGCCGGCCGGCCGGGAGCCGGTGGCGTGCCAGGATGCCCGCGTGCCGACCCGCTATGAGCTGCGTCCGCTGAGTGTCCAGGACCGCACGGAGGTGCAGGCGGTCCTGGCGCTGAACAACGCGGCGGTCCCGGCCGTCAACGCGCTCACCGTCGACCGGCTCCGGTCGCTCGCCGAGATGGCCGAGCACGCCGAGGTGGTGATCGCCGACGGATCGAGACTGGCCGGTTTCGCCATGGTGCTCCCGGCCGGGGCGCCCTACGACAGCCCGTTGTTCGGCTGGTTTGCCGAGCGCTACCAGCGCTACCTCTACCTGGACCGGATCGTCGTGGACCCGGACTTCCGCCGACAGGGGGTGGGCAGATTCGTGTACGACCGGATGGAGCAGCGGGCGGTGTCGCGGGAGCGACTGCTGTGCGAGGTGAACCTGGAACCGCCGAATCCCGAGTCGCAGGCGTTCCACGCGGCCCGGGGCTACGTCGAGGTCGGACGGTTCACGGTGCCCGGCGCGGGTGCTGCGGACAAGGAGTGCCAGATGCTCGCCAAGGAGCTCGGGTGACCGCCGGGGACCCGGCGCACCCGGTGGCGCTGGCTGAGGCCTGCGCTGCGGCGATGTGGGCCGACGATGCGGCGAGCCGACAGCTCGGCATGCGACTGGTCGACGTCGGGCCGGGCCGGGCCGTGCTCGCGATGCCGGTGCGCGACGACATGCTGAACGGGCACGCCATCGCGCACGGCGGCTTCGTGTTCGCCCTGGCCGACAGCGCGTTCGCCTTCGCCTGCAACAGCCGCAACGTCCGCTCGGTCGCCTACGTCTGCGGCATCACGTTCCTGGCGCCCGTGGGGCCGGCCGACGAGCTGGTGGCCACGGCGACCGAGCGGTCCCTGGCCGGCCGCACCGGCACGTACGACGTCACCGTGACGGCCGGTGACCGGGTGGTTGCGGAGTTCCGTGGCACCTCACGCAGCATCGGCGGTCGGCTGATCGACGGCGTCGGGTAGCCTCCCGCCGGCGCCGGCACGGGTCGGCCCGACGCCCGACCCGGGCTCCCCCGTCCGGACAGCCCTGCCGACCAATGTCCCGAATGTGCCACAAGGTCCGCCGCAGCCACGGCAGACTGCTGGCGGCCCGGTCAGACCGGCAAGGCCCGCTCCCCGATCCGTTGGAGACCGACCCGTGTCCCGAATTCCGTCCCACCAGCCCCGCTCGCCCCGCCTGACCCGCCCGGCGCGGGCGTTCGCCGTCAGCGTGGTGTCCGCCGCCCTGCTGGCCCCGGCGCTGAGCGCCGTCCAGCCGGCTACCGCCGAGGAGACCGGCGAGGTGGGTGTGCGCCGCGCCACGGTCATCAAGGTCAACGTGGGCCGCCGGGCGGGCAAGGTGGACTCCTCGCTGCTCGGGATCAACCACCGGTACACGCGCAACGGCTACGGATTGTGGGACGAGGCGCGGAACCGCCCGGACTCCACGGTGGTCGGACACATCCGGCGGGCCGGGGTCACCTCGCTGCGTTATCCGGGTGGCACGACGGCGACGATGTACCACTGGAAGGACGCCATCGGACCGGTCAAGAACCGGGACTGCCAGATCGAGGGGCACGGGCACCACGCCACCGAGGGCTTCAAGTCGCTGCGCAAGAAGCTGGCCTACGGGCCGGACGAGTTCATGCGCGTGGTCGACGCGACGGGTGCGGCACCGCTGATCATGATGCCGTTCGTCACCCAGGACCCGAAGGACGCCGCCGACTGGGTGGAGTACATGAACGCGCGGGTCGGCACCAACCCCGGCGGGGGCACCGCCTGGGCGCGGGTGCGGGCACGCAACGGGCACCGCGCTCCCTACAACGTCCGGCGGTGGGAGGTCGGGAACGAGTCCCATGTCGCACCGACCCGGTACGGCTTCTCGCCGAACCCGGAGCGGGCGGTGCGGCAGTACGCCAACGGGGGGCTGCGCAGCATCCGCGGCGAGGCGCTCGGCAGGCGCTGCGCGCACCCCGGCGGAGGAGTCCCGAGCAACGGCCGGAAGAACCAGGAGTTCGAGGTCATCTTCACCCCGGCCAAGATCCAGCAGGTGACCGTCGCCGGCCGCAGGTGGCGCGAGGTGGGCAACGTCGCCAATTTCGGACCGCGGGCCAAGGTGTACTCCATCCGCGGAAAGTCCGGTGTCGTCGCGTTCGGTGACGGACATCGTCGTCCCAACGGGACGCTGGTCGGCCACGGCAAGGTCCCGGCCAAGGGCACCACGGTCCGCGCCGACTACCGCAACCCCTACTCGGGCTTCTTCGCCTTCGCCCGGAAGATGCACCAGATCGACAAGTCCATCAAGGTCTGCGCCACCTGGGGCACGCCGCTGTTCGCCGACGTCGCCGGGGCGCGCCGCTACGACTGCCAGAGTGCGCACCCGCTGACCAACTTCTCCTCCCGGCCGGTGCACGAGTGGAGGAACGCCCTCGAGGGGCACGACCGGATGATGCTCGGCCTCGCCCACCGGCAGGCGGACGTCAAGGCGATCTTGCGCGGGCTGCCACGGCGGACACCGCTGCTGTTGACCGAGTTCCAGGCGATCCACGGGTACGCCCAAGCCTTCCCCGGCTGGTCGGCGTCGGTGAGCAACGCGGTCTACATGGCCAGTCAGTGGGCCACCTGGTTGCGCCTCGGTCTGCGCTGGGGCAACGGCGGCGACCTGCTCGGCCGCGGCATCGGGTCGGTGTTCGGCTCCCCGCAGAAGTACGCCTTCTCGGTGGAGGCGGCGGTCCGGGAGACCATCCGCCCGATGTTCCGGTCCGGTGGCCGGGTGGTGGCCACGCAGGTGCGCCGCAACCCGAAACGCAGCCCGAAGCTGGCCAATGCGGGGGCCTACAAGGCGCTCACGGTCGTGGCCTCCCGCGGCCGGCAGGGCGAGCTGTGGCTGTTCGTGGTGAACAAGCTGCCCAGCACCCGGGTCCGCGCCCAGGTCCAGATCAACGGCATGCGGGTGAAGCGCAAGGCCGCCGTGCGCCGAGTGGTCGGCAAGAGCTTCCGCGAGTACAACCCGCCCGGCAAGCCGCCGCGGGTGCGGATGCAGACCAGCTCGCGGCGGGTCGGCAAAGCCGGCTTCCGCGCCGTCTTCCCGGCGCACTCGGTGACCGTGCTGCGGATGCCACGGCGCTGATCTGACGGGCGGCCGGTCAGGGCCCGGCGGCGGCGCCCTGGGTCAGTGCAGCAGGGCCTGCGCCGGGTCCTCGACGATCGCCGCCACGTCGGCGAGGAAGCGGCTGCCCTGCTCGCCGTCGACGATGCGGTGGTCGAAGCTCAGCGCCAGTGTGGTCACCCAACGCGGCTTGATCCGGTTGCCCATCACCCAGGGACGCTTCGCGATGGCCCCGATGCAGAGGATGCCGGCCTCACCGGGGTTGAGGATGGGGGTCCCGGCGTCGACGCCGAAGACGCCGACGTTGGTGATGGTGAAGGTGCCACCGCTCATCTCGGCCGGCTGGGTGCGACCGGCCCGGGCGGTGGCGGTGAGCTCGCCCAGCGCGCCGGCGAGGTCGACCAGCCGCATCCGGTCCGCGCCCTTGACGTTCGGCACGACGAGCCCGCGCGGGGTCGCCGCGGCGATGCCGAGGTTGACGTCGTGCTTGAGCACGATCTCCTGGGCCTCGTCGTCCCAGCTCGCGTTCAGCTCCGGCGTGCGCCGGACCGCGAGGCAGACCGCACGAGCCACCACCAGCAGCGGAGAGACCCGCACCTGCTGGAACTCCCGGTGCTCCTTCAACCGCTCGACCAGCCGCATCGTCCGGGTCGCGTCGACGGTGACCCACTCGGTGACGTGGGGGGCGGTGAAGGCGCTGCTCACCATCGCCTGCGCCGTCATCCGGCGCACCCCCTTGACCGGGATCCTGGTCTCGCCGCCGGCGGGGGTCGCCGAAGCAGCCGCGGTCAATGTCGCGGGCGCGGGGCCGCCGCCGGCGGCGTACGCCTCCACGTCGGCCCGGCTGACCACCCCCTCGTTGCCGCTCGCCTGCACGTCACGCAGGTCGACGCCGAGATCCTTGGCCAGCTTGCGGACCGGCGGCTTCGCCAGCACGCGGACCGCACCTCCGGACGCGGGATGCGCGGTCCGGCGGGTGGGCACCTGCGGCACGGCCGGCTCCGCCTGTTCGATCGGCAGCTCCGGCGTCTGCTGGTCGGCGTCGGTGGAGAAGGCGGTCTGCACGCCGCGCTGCGCCGCCGCGGGGGACGCGCCCGCGGGCACCGCCTTGCGCGGCCGGCGCTTGGCCTCGGTCGTCCGCGGGCCGTAGCCGACGAGCACCGATGTCCGGCCGCCGGGGGCGGGACCGCCGATCAGGCCGGGCTCGACCGCGCCCTCGGCCGGCGGGGTGTCGATCTCGTCGGCGGCGGGCGGCGACGGCGACTGCTCCGGCTCGGCGGCCGGACCGCCCGCGCCGGTGGTCACCGCGATGATCGGCGTGCCGACCGCGACCGTCTCCCCCTCGGGCACCAACAGGTCCGCCACGGTGCCGGCGAACGGCACCGGCAGCTCCACCAGGGACTTCGCGGTCTCGATCTCGACGACGATGTCGTTGACCTTGACGCTGTCGCCCGGCTTGACCTTCCAGCTGACGATCTCGGCCTCGGTCAGCCCCTCACCGACGTCGGGGAGCTTGAACTGCTTGGTGTCGCTCATCGTGGATCTCCGATCCGGCTCAGAAGGCGAGCGCACGGTCGACGGCGTCGAGCACCCGATCCAGGTCGGGGAGGTACTCCTCCTCGATCCGCGACGGGGGATACGGGGTGTCGAAACCTCCGACGCGGAGCACCGGCGCCTCCAGCGCGTAGAACGCCTGCTCGGCGACCCGCGCAGCGACCTCGGCCCCGATCCCGAGGTTGACGGTGGCCTCGTGCACCACCACGGCGCGGCCGGTCTTGCGGACCGACTGCAGCACCGGGCCCATGTCCAGCGGCGACAGCGTGCGCAGGTCGAGGACCTCGATGCTCTTGCCCTCCTCGCCGGCGGCGATGGCCGCCTCCAGGGCGGTCTTCACCATCGGGCCGTACGCGAGGACGGTGACGTCGGTGCCCTCGCGCACCACGCGGGAGCTGTGCAGCGCGGCGGGTACGGCCTGCTCGTCCACCTCGGCCTTCTCCCAGTACCGGCGCTTCGGCTCGAAGAACACCACCGGGTCCTCGGAGGTGATCGACTGCTGGATCATCCAGTAGGCGTCGGCCGGGTTGGAGCAGGCGACCACCTTGAGCCCGGCGGTGTGCGCGAACTGCGCCTCCGGGCTCTCGCTGTGGTGCTCGACCGCGCCGATGCCGCCACCGAACGGGATCCGAATCACGATCGGCATCGGCAGCTTGCCGAGGCTGCGGAAGCGCATCTTCGCGACCTGGCTGACGATCTGGTCGTAGGCCGGGTAGACGAAGCCGTCGAACTGGATCTCGCACACCGGGCGGTAGCCGCGCAGCGCGAGCCCGACGGCGGTGCCGATGATCCCGGACTCTGCCAGCGGGGTGTCGATCACCCGGTCCTCGCCGAAGTCCTTCTGCAGGCCGTCGGTGACCCGGAACACGCCGCCGAGCTTGCCGACGTCCTCCCCCATCACCAGCACCTTGGGGTTGTCCTCCATGGCCCGGCGCATCCCGTTGGTCAAAGCCTTGGCCAGCGTCATCTGTGTCATGCCGAGGCTCCCTGGTCGCTGGCCTCGAACGAGGCGAGGTAGGCGGCGAACTGTTCCTTCTGTCCCGCCAGCTCGTCGGTCTGCTCGGCGTAGACCTGGTCGAAGATGTCCAGCACCTGCGGGTCCGGCATCGCCAGGCAACCCTCCCTCAGGTGCGCAGCAACCTGGTCGGACTCGGCCTCCACCTCCCCGAAGAACGACTCGTCGACCCCCGCGCCGCCGCGAGTGAGGTAGGCCCGCACTCGGGCGATCGGGTCCTTCAGCTTCCAGTGCTCGAGATCGTCGGACAGCCGGTACCTGGTCGGGTCGTCGGAGGTGGTGTGCGCCCCCATCCGGTAGGTGTAGGCCTCGACGAACGTGGGTCCACCGCCCTCGCGGGCGCGCTGCAGGGCCTCGGTGGTGACGGCGTGGCAGGCGAGCACGTCGTTGCCGTCCACCCGCACCCCGGGGAAGCCGAAGCCGAGCGCCCGCTGGTACAGCGGGATCCGGGTCTGCCGCTCGATCGGCTCCGAGATCGCCCACTGGTTGTTCTGGCAGAAGAACACGACCGGGGCGTTGAAGACGCTGGCCCAGATGAACGCCTCGTTGACGTCGCCCTGGCTGCTGGCGCCATCCCCGAAGTAGGCGATCACCGCGCTGTCCCGCTCCGCGTCCCCAGTGCCGACCGACCCGTCCCGCTGCAGGCCCATCGCGTAGCCGGTCGCGTGCAGCGTCTGTGCGCCGATCACGATCGTGTAGAGGCCGAAGCCGAGCTCGCGCGGGTCCCAGCCACCCTGGTCGACTCCGCGGAACAACCCGAGCAAGCGCAGCGGGTCGACCCCGCGGCACCAGGCGACACCGTGCTCGCGATAGGTGGGGAACACGAAGTCCTGGCTGCGCAGGGCCCGGCCCGAGCCGACCTGGGCGGCCTCCTGGCCGAGCAGCGAGGCCCAGATGCCCAGCTCACCCTGCCGCTGCAGCGCGGTCGCCTCGGTGTCGATCCGCCGGGAAAGCACCAGATCCCGGTAGAGCCCCTTGATCGCGTCGTCGTCCAGGTCGCAGGCGTAGTCCGGGTGTTCGCGCCGCTCCCCCTCGGGTGTGAGCAGCTGGACCAGATCGGCCGCCGCATCCGGGACGCTCGCCATCAGCTTGGCGGTCACATGCACTCCTTCGCCGTTGTCGGCCTCGGGGTCGCCGCGGCCCGCCAGCACGGGACTACACCGTCGGCCGGCGGGGTGGCGCCGGCTCACGGTAGCGCCACAGGTTAGCCGCCCCGGGCTCGCCCTCGATGCCCGGTTCGCGGCTCAGCCTCCCCCGCGACAGCGTCTCTCACTGGGCTCCGCACCGGGGAGGGCAGAGGTGTCACCCGGGGAGGAACCGCGACTCAGGGGCAGGACCCGCACGCCGGCACACGCCGGTCGCCCGCGTCGGCGACTACGCACAGTCGATGCCGGCTCACCGAATCGGCCTAGTCGAGCACCTGCGCGCGGCGCAAGACTGACCCGGCCGAAAGGAGCCTCCCATGGGTCAGGTCGCCACTCGCACGCGCCGTCGCGCGCTCGCCGCACTCGCCACCGGGGCACTTGCCACCGGAGCACTCGCCGCCGCCGCAGTCGGGCACGTGCCCGCGGCGTCCGCGTCGGGGTTGTCCGCCGCCGATCGCGACCCGGTGGTGATCGCCGAGGGACTCGACAACCCACGACAGATGGCGTTCGGTCCGCGTGGCGCGCTCTACGTCGCCGAGGCGGGCGTCGGCGGCGACGGGCCCTGCGTGCAGCTCCCCCCTGGTGAGCACTGCTTCGGCAGGACCGGTGCGGTCACGCGCATCTCGCCGGAGGGGGTGCAAAAGCGCATCCTCACCCGGCTGCCGTCGCTGGCCGAGCCCGGCGGCTCAGCCGCGCTCGGTGCGTCCGACATCTCGCTGCGGGGGCGCAAGATCTCCGTGAGTCTCGGCCTCGGCGGTGACCCGGCGGTCCGGGACCAGCTGCCTCCGGCCGGCCAGCTGCTCGGACACATCGTGCGCCGCGCCCTCCGCGGGGCGGCGCTGAAGGACATCGCAGACGTCGCCGGTTTCGAGGCCATCAACAACCCCGACGGCCGCGAGGAGGACAGCAATCCGAACTCGCTGAAGCGCACGCCGCAGGGGTACGTCGTCGCGGACGCCGGTGCCAACGCGTTGCTGCGCGTGAGCAGCGCGGGTGACGTTGAGACGCTGGCGGTCTTCGACTTCCTCGACCTGCCGGGTGTCGGCTTCCCGGTCGCCCCGGTGCCGACCTCGGTGACGAGGGGCCCAGACGGTGCCTTCTACGTCGGCCAGCTCACCGGCTTCCCGTTCGTCGAAGGTGCGGCCAACATCTTGCGGGTCAGCCGCGGCGGCAACGTCACGGTTCACGCGAGCGGCCTGACCAACGTGGTCGACCTCGCGTTCCACGGCGACACGCTGTACGTCGTCGAGCTCGCCGAGACCGGCCTGCTCAACGGACCGGTGGGCCAGTTGCTGACCATCGCCCCCGACGGCACCCAAGCGACGGTCGCCGGTGGCCTGTTCGCACCGTTCGGCCTGGCCCTGCACGACGACGCGGCCTATGTGTCGACGTGCGCGGTCTGCCCCGACGGGGGTCAGGTGGTCCGCATCTCGCTCGGCTGAGCGCCGAGTTCGGTGTCGCGACACCTGGCCGCGCCGTGGCCCGGATAGGGACGTGTGCTGGGGTGCCAGCGCAGGTCAGCCGGCGGGGCGTGGGGTGAACTCGGCTGCGACCCGGAGGAACAGGTCGTTGGCGGCCGGCTCCGCGACCGTCACCCGAACCCCGTGCCCGGCGAAGGGCCGGACGGCGACGCCAGCGGAGTCCGCGGCGGCGGAGAACGCCGCGGCGGCGCCGTCGTCGGGCAGCGCCAGCCAGACGAAGTTCGCCTGCGTCTCGGGCACGTCCCAGCCGGAGGCCGCCAACGCGGAGCCGACCCGGTCCCGTTCGGCGACCAGCGCGGCGACGCGCTCCAGCAGTTCGGCCTCGGCGGCGGGCTGCAGTGACGCCACGGCGGCCGCCTGGGCGATTCCCGACACCCCGAACGGCAGGGCGACCTTGCGGATCGCCGCCGCCACCGGCTCCGGGGCGGCGGCGTAGCCCACCCTGAGCCCGGCCAGCCCGTAGGCCTTGGAGAAGGTGCGGAGCACCGCCACGTTGGCACGCGATCGGTAGGCGGCCAGCCCGTCTGCGGCGTCCGGATCGCGCACGAACTCGACGTACGCCTCGTCGACGACGACCAGGACGTCGGACGGGACAGCGTCCAGCAGCCGATCCAGCTCGTCGGCATGCACCACCGGTCCGGTCGGGTTGTTGGGAGTGCAGACCAGCAGCACCCGGGTCCGGTCGGTGACGGCCGCCGCCATCGCGTCGAGGTCGTGGCGAGCACCTGGGCCCAGCGGCACCTGCACCGGGGAGGCCCCGCAGGCGGCGATGCCGATCGGGTACGCCTCGAAGGAGCGCCACGCGTGCACCACCTCGTCACCGGGCTCGCACAGCGCCTGGATCAGGTGGTACAGCACCGCGACGGACCCGGTGCCCGCCGCCAGGTCGGCCACCGGCACGTCGAAGCGCTCGGACAGCGCGGCGTAGAGCGCCGCGCAGCTCATGTCCGGGTACCGGTTCACCCGCGCCGCCTCGGCATCGATCACCTGCCGCACGCTCGGCAGCGGGTCGTACGGCGTCTCGTTGCTGCTCAGCTTGTAACCGGCTCCGGCACCGCCGGCCGCCGGCCGTCCCGGCGTGTAGGCGGGGATGGCCGACAACGCCGCGCGTACCCGGGGTCCGGTCATGCGGGGAGACTAGCCAGCGCCGGCCCTGGCTAGGGTCAGCCGGTGCCAGCCGAGCGTCGCCTCCTCGTCGCCTACGCGATGGTGCTGACCGCAGCGGTCTGCTTCGTCGTCAATGCCGGCGTGTCCCGGGTGGTGCTGCGGGCCGGCGTCGACCCCGCGACGTTGACCACCATCCGGGTGACCGGTGCCGTGCTCGTGCTGGTGATCTGGGCCAGCACCCTGCTGCCGAGCCGGCTCCGCCCACCCCGCGGCAGACGGCTGCTGCTCGTGCTCGTCATGGGCGTGGTCGGGGTGGCCGGCCTGCAGTGGACCTATTTCGTGGCGATCGACCGGCTACCGGTGGGGCTGGCCCTGCTGCTGGAGTACACCGCGCCGATCCTCGTCGCCGTCTACGTCCGCGTGGTCCGCCGCGAGCACGTCCGCCCGCGCGCGTGGTTGGCGCTCGGGCTGTCGATGATCGGCCTGGCCCTCGTCGCCCAGGTGTGGCAGGGCCTGTCCGTCGACGGGATCGGCGTGCTGGGCGGCCTCGGCGCCGCGGTCTGCTTCGCGACCTACTTCCTGCTCGGCGAGTCCGGGGTCAGCGAGGAGGACCCGCTGACCGTCGTGCTCTGGTCGTTCGTCGTGGCCGCTGTCCTCATGAACGTCACGTCCCCGCTGTCCGCGCTGGATCCGGACCGGCTGACCACGGTCACCGACCTGCTCGGTGCGCTGTCGGAGTGGTCCGCGCCGTTGTGGGCGCTGTTGGCCTGGGTGGTGGTGCTGGGCACGGTGACGCCGTTCGCCCTAGAGCTGTACGCGCTCCAGACGCTGCCGGCGACCATCGTGGTCGGTGTGGCGATGTTCGAGCCGGTCGGCGTGACCGTGCTGGGGTGGGCCTGGTTCGGGGAGGCGCTCAGTCCGGTCCAGCTGGCCGGCTCGGCGGCCGTGGTGATCGGGATCCTGCTCGCCCAGACCGCGCGCCGAGCGCCGGTCGCCGAACCACCGCCCCTGGGCTGACCGGTGCCTCAGCGGGTGGGGAGCACCAGCTCCCCACCCGGCAACGCCGGCACGTCGCGACCGACGACCACGTCCAGCGGGTTGGTCAGACAGCGCACCGAGCCGCCGCCCTTGTGCAGCTCGGTCACGTCCACGAGCACCACCTCGAAGCCCCACGCCTCCAGCTGCGCCCGGACCCGCGGCGGACAGGCCGGCATCACGACGGTGCGACCGACCACCACCGAGTTGGCACAGAAGCTCAACGCCTCGTCGACTGTCAGCACCAGCGGCTCAGGCACCAGCGCCAGCGCCGTCCGGGCACTGGCCCCGTCGAACGCGTCGGGGCAGACCATCGCCCGGCGGCTGTCCAGCGGGCAGAACGCGAGGTCGAGGTGGTACATCGCCGGGTGCACGAGTCTCAGTCCGCGGACCTGGACGCCGAGCTCGACGGCCAGTGACTTCAGGCCGATCTCGTCGCTGCGCGGTCCGTACCCGGCGACCAGGGCGTCCCCGAAGCAGAAGGCGTCGCCCGCTTCGAGGTGACCGCCGACTCCGTCCCGACCGACCCAGGACGCGGTGAAGCCGAGGTCGGCGAGCCAGCGGGCGGCGGTCTGCTGCTCCATCCGGCGCTCGGGGTAGCGCATGTGCGACAGCACCGCTCGCGGCCGTCCGCCGACGGTCGCGGCGAATGCGAGGTTCATCGCGTAGACCATGTCCGGCGCGTCCGGCCGCTGGGGGAGCACGTCGACCCGGGCGCCGAGGCCCTCCAGGGTCGTGACCAGCCCCGCCCACTGCGCCCGGGCCCGGGCCGGGTCGGGCTGGTCCAGCAGGTCCATGAACGGGTTGATCTCGTAGGCGACGCGGAAGTGGTCCGGTCGCACCGCGGCGTACCGCCATCCCCACTGCAGCACGTCACCCATCGCGTGTCCCTCCCTCGCTCGCCGCGCGAGCCGCATCCGCAGTGGTCGGATTGTCCGACAATCTGACTGTGGGACCATAATGCCTGTCGAAGTCCCGACGAGCAAGCCGGAACGGCGGGACACGGCGGGGACACGGCGGGACACGGGGGACACAGCGGGAGCCCGGCATACCCGCGGGGACAGAGGGAGGACAGCGTGTACGAGTCGCTCGCGCTGGAGCACTCGTCGACCGTCGACCGGGTCGCCGGGGAGCTGCGCCGGGCCATGTTCGCCGGCGAGTTGGAGCCGGGGACGCCGCTGCGCGAGGTCGCACTGGCGGACTCCCTCGGGGTCGCGCGCAGCACCGTCCGGGAGGCGATGGCACTGCTCGCCTCCGAGCAACTGGTGACCCGGCTGCCGAACCGCGGCGTCGTGGTCACCGATCTCGACCCCGACGCTCTGGGGGACGTCTTCCGCGCGCGCACGGTGCTCGAGGAGGCCGGAGCCCGCGCCTGGGCGGAGGCGTCCCCGGACCTGCGCGACGCGGCTCGAACGGCGATGGCCGGCTACGCCCGGCTGGCCGAGTCCGGTGCCGCCCCCGAGCGGATCGCGCGCGCCCACACCGACCTGCACCGGGCGATCGCGGCGCTCGCCGGCAGCGAGCGGCTGGCGGCGCTCGCCGACGCCCTGCACGGCGAGATCCGGCTGACCCTGTCCCACGTCGAGCGAGCCCGCGGCAACGTCCTGCAGCAGGTCGCGGTGCACCAGGCCCTGCTCGATCGGTTGGAGCGGGGAGAGACCGACGAGGTCGTCGGCGAACTCCGAGAGCACCTCGGCGGAGCCCGCGAATCGCTCGGCGACGCGCTCCGGGCGTCTGCCACGATGCGGGGATGAAGCGTGCGCTGATCACGGTGGCGGCCAACGCCCTCGCGCTGGCCGTGGCAGCCGCGTTGTTCGACGGGATCCGCATCGGCACGGCCGTGACCGGCACCGGGGAGGACACCGTCACGCTGCTGCTGGTCGGCCTCGTCCTCGGCGTGATCAACGCGGTGATCGCGCCCGTGGCCAAGCTCTTGTCCCTGCCGTTCATCATCGTGACGCTCGGGCTGTTCCTGCTGCTCGTGAACGCGGCCATGCTCTGGCTGACCGCCGAACTGGCCGACCTGCTCGGCCTCGCCTTCCATGTCCAGGGCTTCTGGACCTACGTGTTCGGAGCCCTCGTCATCGCCCTCGTCGGGATGGCGGTGCACGCCGCCTTCGACGACGCCTGACCCGACCGGCACGCCGGCCAGGCCGCCCTTCCCCGTCCACCCGGAGACCCCCGTGCAGCTACCACCCCCGCACGACCACTTCCGCCCGTACGCGATCGCCGTCGTGTGCCTGGGGAACATCTGCCGTTCACCGACGGCCCAGGTGGTGCTGGACCGGCAGCTGGCGGTCGCCGGACTGCACGGGCGGGTCCGGGTGAGTTCGTCCGGCACCGGCGACTGGCACCTCGGCGAGCCGATGGACCCACGGGCGGCCGCCGAGCTCCGCGCCGCCGGGTATGACCCGAGCCGGCACCGGGCCCGGCAGGTCGACGCCAGCTGGTTCGGTGCGTATGACCTGCTGCTGGCCATGGACCGGGCCAACTACGCCGACCTGCTGGCCATGGCGCCCACCGCGGAGGGCAGACAACGGGTCGCGATGTTCCGCGCCTGGGACCCCACGGGAGACCCGCAGGCGGACGTCCCCGACCCCTGGTACGGCGGCCCGGACGGCTTCGCCGAGGTCCTGACCATGGTGCAGCGCACAGCTGCGGTGCTGGTCTCCGCACTCGCCGAGCACGTGCGGCCGTCCGGAGCCGCCGTCGACGAGGAGCCGACGGCCTAGGGTGCGGAGGCATGGCGCGGATGGGCACGATAGCGAGCCGGGTCACCGAGCTGCTCGGCCGTGCGGTCGTGGCGACCGTTCCGGTGCCCGGCGGTGACATCTGCACCGCCACCAGGGTCCGCCTCACCGACGGCTCCAGCGTGCTGGTGAAGAGCCGCCCGCACCCGCCGATGGGGTTCTTCGCGGCCGAGGCGGCCGGGCTGCGTTGGCTCGGCGCGGCCACCGACCGGGGCGGAGTCCCGGTGCCGAACGTGCACGCGGTGGCGAACGACTGCCTGGTCCTCGACTGGATCGAGCCCGGCCGTCCGTCGGCGGACGTCGCCGAGCGGCTCGGCCGGGAGCTGGCCGGCACGCATGCCGCGGGGCCGGCCCAGTTCGGCCACGGCGGCGGAGGCAGCACGTGGATCGGCACCGCGCCGCTGCCGCAGGCACCGGCGCCCGCCTGGCCGGAGTTCTTCGCCGAACGACGGCTCGCCCCGTATGTGCAGCCGGCCCGGGACCGCGGTGCGCTCTGCGACGCGGACGCGGACGCGGTCCAGCGGGTCATCGACAGGATCGCCGACCTGGCCGGACCCGCCGAACCACCGGCTCGCATCCACGGCGACCTCTGGTCGGGCAACATCGTCTGGTCCGGCGACAACCGGGCCTACGTCGTGGACCCGGCCGCGCACGGCGGGCACCGCGAGACCGACCTGGCGATGCTGGCCCTGTTCGGGGTGCCGCAGCTGGAACGGGTGCTCGCGGCCTACACCGAGGCGAGCCCACTGGCCGACGGCTGGCAGCAGCGGGTCCCGTTGCACCAGCTGCACCCGCTGCTCGTGCACGCGGCCCTGTTCGGCGGCTCGTACGGCGCACGCGCCGGGGCGGCCGCTCGGTCGGCACTGGACCCGGCGGCGGCCTGACCGCGCCGGGCCGTCGACGCGCGGTCTCAGCCTGGTCTCAGCCCCGGCTGGCACGCTAGGTCGACATGGCGGGCAAGCGCATCCTCGTGGTCGACGACGACCGGGCGGTCCGGGACTCCCTGCGTCGCTCGCTGCAGTTCAACGGCTACGAGGTGGAGACCGCCGCGGACGGAGCCGAGGCGCTGGCCCGGGTCCCCGCCGTCCGGCCGGACGCGATCGTCATGGACGTGATGATGCCGCGACTGGACGGCCTCGAGGCCACCCGCGCCCTGCGCGGGGCGGGCAACGAGCTGCCGATCCTCGTCCTCACCGCCAGGGACGCGGTCGGCGACCGGGTGGACGGACTCGACGCGGGGGCCGACGACTACCTGACCAAGCCGTTCGCCCTGGAGGAGCTGCTGGCACGGCTGCGTGCCCTGCTGCGCCGGGCCACCCGCGCCGACGACGAGGACAGCACGCTGGCCTTCGCCGACCTGCGCCTCGACACCGCCACCCGTGACGTGCACCGCGGCGACCGCCCGCTGACCCTGACCCGCACCGAGTTCGCCCTGCTGGAGCTGTTCCTGCGCCGGCCGCGGCGGGTGCTGGAGCGGGCGTTCATCCTGGAGGAGGTGTGGGGCTACGACTTCCCGACCACCGCCAACTCGCTCGAGGTCTACATCGGCTACCTGCGCCGCAAGACCGAGGCGGACGGGGAGCCCAGGCTGCTGCACACCGTTCGGGGCGTCGGCTACGTCCTGCGCGAGACTCCGCTGTGAACCGGTCCATGCTCAGCCGGGAGCGGATCTCGGAGCGGGTGACGCTGGCCGCGCGCGTCACCCTGCTCACCTCGCTCGCGGTCGGCGTGACGCTGGCGGTGGCGAGCGTCGCGGTCTATCTGACATTGCGGATGCAGCTCGAGGACACCCTCGACGAGTCGCTGCTCGAGCGGGCGGAGGCGACTGCTCAGACCCCGCTGGTGCAGAGCGCACTGGCCGGCAACATCCCCACCGAGTACGTCACCGCGTCCGACGTCCGGCTGGCGGTGCTGACCCCCGACGGCAGGGCCCGCGGCGAGTCGGAGCTGGTGTCGGCGCTCTCCGGCGACGAGCTCGCCGTCGCGACCGGCGCCGACCAGCGCTCGCTCCGGACGACGATGATCGACGGCGAGCGCTACCGGGTCGCCGCGGTGACCGACCCCGGCGGCCCGGCCATCGTCATCGCCCAGTCGATGGAGCCGACGTACCGCTCCCTGGAGCAGTTGGCGGTGGTCGCCTGGGCGGTCGGGCTCGCGGGCGTGCTGCTGGCCGGACTCGCTGGGTGGGCCGTGGCCACCAACGGCCTGCGGCCGGTGCGTCGGCTCACCCAGGCCGCCGAGCGCGTTGCCCGCACCGACGACCTCAGGCCGATCAGCGTCAGCGGAACCGACGAGCTGGCCCGGCTGACATCGGCGTTCAACATGATGCTCGCGGCGCTGGCCGCCTCCCGACAGCGGCAGAACCAGCTGGTCGCCGACGCCGGCCACGAGCTCCGCACTCCGCTCACCAGCCTGCGCACCAACATCGAGCTGCTCGCCCAGGCCGACGGCCGGGAGGGACTGCCCGCACAGGCGCGGACCGAGCTGCTCGCCGACGTCGAGGCACAGGTGGACGAGCTGAGCACCCTGGTCGGCGACTTGGTCGAGCTGGCCCGGGACGAGCCGGTCCGCTACCACCCCGAGCCCACCGACCTGGTCGACGTCGTGGAGGCCGCCGTCACCCGGGTGCGGCGGCGTGCGACCGGCGTGCGGATCGTGACCTCGGTCGAGCAGTGGATGGTGATGGGGGAGCCGGCGCTGTTGGAGCGCGCCGTCACCAACCTCCTCGACAACGCGGTGAAGTGGAGCCCACCGGGCGGAGTCGTCGAGGTGCGGCTCGAGGGTGGCGTGCTGACCGTGCGCGACCACGGCCCGGGCATCGACACCGGGGACCTGCCCTACGTCTTCGACCGGTTCTACCGCGCGGCCGACGCGCGGACCCTCGCCGGCTCCGGCCTGGGCCTGGCGATCGTCCGCCGGACCGCCGACCGGCACGGCGGACACGTCGCCGCGGCCAACGCCGCCGACGGGGGAGCGGTTCTCACCCTCACGCTGCCGGGCCACGGCGCCCGCGGCCGGGTGCACGCCTAGCGGTCCGGACTGCCAGCACAGTCTCATGTCCGGCTTGGCCCGATCTCAGGAAGCCGACGCAGACTGGTGTGCATGAGCCAGTACGGACCCCCTGCGCGCGATCCCGCACCCCCGACCTCGCCGTCGGGCGATGGCTACCGGCCGTACGAACCGGCCGGTCCGGCCGTGCCGGCCGCGCCGGCCGCGTCGGCCGCGCCGGGACGCCGTCGGCCAGGCCTGGTGCTCGGGGCGGTGCTGCTGTCCGGCCTCCTCGGCGGGGTCGCCGGGGCGGCCGGCTACGCGGCACTGACCGACGAGGCCGCCGGCTCGGACCCCGGCCCCACGACGTCCACCGCGGACACCCTCGCCGCCGACACGTCCAGCCGCTCCGCGACCACGCCCGGGTCGGTCCAGGAGGTCGCCGCCACCGTGTTGCCGTCGGTCGTCAAGATCGACGTCGTCACCCCCCAGGGCGTGGGGAGCGGTTCCGGCATCGTCTTGTCGTCGGACGGACAGATCCTGACCAACGAGCACGTGGTCGGCGGCGCCACCAGCGGCGGCCTCACGGTGGCGTTCGACGACGGCACCACCGCACCGGCGACCGTCGTGGGCACGGACCCGCTCCTGGACCTCGCGGTGATCCAGGCCGAAGGTGTCTCCGGACTGGACACTGCCGCGCTCGGCAGCTCCGACCAGCTCTCGGTCGGCCAGGAGGTCGTGGCCGTCGGCTCGCCGTTCGGGCTGGAGAGCACCGTCACCAGCGGCATCGTGAGCGCCCTGGACCGGCCGATCAGCGCTGGCACCGCCCCCGGCGGCGCGGTCTTCCCCGCCATCCAGACCGACGCGGCGATCAACCCCGGGAACTCCGGTGGCGCACTGGTCGACGCGGCCGGTCAGGTCGTCGGCATCAACTCGGCGATCCGCACCGACACCACCTCCGCCACCGGCCCAGGCGGCTCGATCGGTCTCGGCTTCGCGATCCCGATCGACGAGGCCAAGCCGATCGTCGACCAGCTCAGCCGGGGCGAGCCGGCCACCCACGCCCGCCTCGGGGTCAGCGTCAGCGACGCGGCCGACGACAACGGTGTGGTCAACGGGGCCAGGGTCGAGGAGGTCACCACCGGCAGCGCAGGTGCCGAGGCGGGGCTGGAGCCGGGCGATGTCGTCACCAGCGTCGACGACGAGCTGGTCACCAGCTCGGACGACCTGGTGGCCACGATCCGCAGCCACCGCCCGGGCGACCAGGTCAGCCTCGGCTACGTCCGCGACGGGGAGCGCGCGACCGTCGATGCGACGCTGGACAGCGACGAGGGATCCCCGACCAGCTGACGGCTGCGGCCGGATTGACGCCGACCCCTCCTGTCGGTCCGGCGTCAACGCGATACGCCGAGCGCTGCCAGCAGCCGGTCCAACTTGAGCCGGGTCTCGGCGTACTCCGACTCGGCGTCGCTCAGCACCGTGACACCGCCGCCGGTGCCGGCGGTCCACGACCGACCCTCGTGCACCCAGGAGCGGATCACCATGCCCAGGTCCGCGGCGTGCGGCTCGAGCCAGCCGAAGGCGCCGGAATAGATCCCCCGGGGCGAGTCCTCGACACCGGCGATCGCCTGCATGGTGCGCAGCTTCGGCGCGCCGGTCATCGAGCCTCCCGGCAGCAACGCACGCAGGACGTCGACGGCAGCGACCCCGTCGGCCAGCCGGCCGCGCACGGTGGAGACCAGCTGGTGCAATCCCGGGTAGGTCTCCACCGCCAGCAGCTGCGGCACCTGCACGCTCCCCGGCCGGCTGACCGTGGCCACGTCGTTGCGCAGCAGGTCGCACACGATCAGGTTCTCCGCGCGCGTTCGCGGCTGGTCCGCCAGCTGCCGCACCCGACGCCGGTCCTCGGCCGGGTCGGCGGACCGAGCCACCGTCCCCTTGACCGGTCGGGTGTCGACCACTCCGTCGTGGACGGCGGCGAACCGCTCGGGGGAGGCCGCGAGCAGGCTGATGCCGCGGTGGTGCAGGAAGCCCGCGTACGGAGCGGTGCTCAGCCGACGCAGCCGGCGGTACGCCGCCCAGGCCGACTGCACGCCGGCGGGCCCGGTCAGCCGGTGCCGGTAGGTCAGGTTGACCTCGTAGGTGTCGCCTGCGCGCAGCGCCTCCTGCACCGTGCCGAACGCGGCGGTGTAGCGGCCGAGCGTCCAGTCCGCCGCGACCCGGAGTCCCTCGGGCCGCGCCACCGGGACGGCCGACGGTGCCGGCGGCTCGACCCTCAGGTCGGGCGGGAACCGGCGGATCTCGCCGCTGTCGTGGTCGACCTCGATCCAGCGCACGGCCGGCATCCAGCAGGCGTCCGGAGCGGCCGACTCGGTGTCCACCCGGGCGGGCAGGTCGGACCGCGAGGCGTAGCCGGCCCAGCCGTACCACCGGTGCGCCCCCCCGGAGCCGATCCGGTCGCGCAGCGCGTCGAAAAGGTCGGTGCCGACCGTCGCGGCGGCTGCGCCGCGGTGCTCGACGACGCGCCCCCGGGCCGCGTCGTAGGTGAGGCTCGGCTCGTCGTCGTGCAGCCAGCCCAGCAACGAGACCCGACCGGTCCAGGCGCGGCCGGCGGCCCCGTCCAGCCACCACACCCGATCGTGTCGCCGGAGCAGCTGCTCCACCACCGACTCCACCCAGGCGTCGACCGGGCCGGCCACCCGGTCCGGTCGGCCGGCTCTCGGAGGCCCGCTCATCGCCGCCCGGCGAGGAACGCCGCCACCAGGTCCCGGCCGTGCCGCGACAGGATCGACTCGGGGTGGAACTGCACTCCGCTCAGGGGCAGCGTCCGGTGCCGCACGCCCATGACGGTGCCGTCCCGGCCGCGGGCCGTCACCTCCAGCTCCGGGGGGACCACCGTGGCCGCCAGCGAGTGGTAGCGCACCACCGGGAACCGCTGCGGCAGCCCGGCGAACAGCCCCTCCGCGATATGCCCCACCTCGTCGACCACGCCGTGCGCCGGGTGCACCCGATCGACACGGCCGCCGTGCCCGACGACGATTCCCTGCATCCCGAGGCAGACCCCGAAGAGCGGCACCTGCGGGTTCGCGACCAGCGCCCGCCCGACGGCGAAGTCCGCCGGCTCGGCCGGGTGACCGGGACCGGGTGACAAGACGACGTGCGTGGTCCGTTCGGCTCCACACCGCAGGACCTCGTCGACGGTGACCTCGTCGTGCTGCACCGTCCGGGGCAGGACGCCCGTGACCTCGGCGACCAGGTGCGCCAGGATCGTCGCGTACGAGTCGTGGTGGTCCACCAGGACCACCCGGACGTCGGCGGCGGTCACCGGCCTACTCCTCGCTGAGCAGGGCGACGACCAGCTCACGCAGCACGTCGATGCCGCGCTGGGACAAGATGGACTCCGCGTGGAACTGGACGCCGCGGAACCGCGGACCGGCCAGCAGGTGCACGTCCCCGGTCGCGGGGTCGGTCTCCACCCGCACCCCAGGCGGCGGACCGCCGGCCGGCACGCGGGCGACGAACGTGTTGTAGAAGCCGACCACCTCGTCCCGTCCCAGGACCGGCAGCCGGGTCTGGGTCCCCTGGAAGACGATGTCCTTGTACGCCAGCTCCAACCCGAGGGCACCCGCGAGCACCTGGTGACCGAGGCACACCGCGAGGAAGGGGCGGCGGGCGGCGAGCCGGTCGTCCACGACCGCCCGCAGGTCGCGGATCTTGGGCTCGTCGAGCAGTCGGGGGTCCCCCGGCCCGGGCCCGACCACGACCAGATCGTGTGCGTCGGCGAGCTCCGGCCGCCAGGCGTCGTGCCGCACGACATCGGTCGACATGCCGAGAACCCCGAGGACGTGCGACAGCATGTTGACGAAGTCGTCCTCGCCGTCCACCACGAGGACCCGGCGGCCGGCCAGCTCCGGGTGCGGCGGGGTGCCGGACTGGTCGGTGAGCCAGAACGGCGCGAGCCGCTGGTTGCGCGAGCCGAGCGCGATGCGGACGTCCTCGTCGGCGGCCAGCGCGTCGACCTCGCCGGTGACCGGCTCCGGCGGGTCCACCAGGCCGAAGCCGGTGAGCACGCCCGCCGCCTTCGCCCTGGTCTCGGCCGTCTCCTGCGCGGGGTCGGAGTCCCGCACCAGGGTGGCGCCCGCGGTGACCGCGACGTCGCCGTCGAGACCGACGTCGGCGGTGCGGATCAGAATCGGAGCGTCCAGGGTGGGGCCGCCGTCGTCGCCGCGGCCGAGCAGGGCCAGCACCGAGCCGTAGTAGCCGCGGCCGTGCGGCTC
This sequence comes from uncultured Actinomycetota bacterium, assembly GCA_963695375.1. GTDB lineage: Bacteria > Actinomycetota > Actinomycetes > Propionibacteriales > Nocardioidaceae > JACCVL01. The sequence goes on from OY968767.1 coordinate 829,266, forward strand.
GTACCGCGCGATCAGCCGACAGGCGTTCTCGACCGGGCTGCCGGTCACGGTCGCCGCCATCAGCGAGTCGCGCAGCACCTGTCGGGGGTCGCGCGAGGTGCGGCCGGCGAGCAGGTACTCGGTGTGCACCAGGTGGGTCATCTGCTTCAGGTACGGGCCGAGCACCAGACCCCCTTCGGAGCAGATGTCGCACATCATCTTCAGCTCCTCGTCCACGACCATGAAGAGCTCGTAGATCTCCTTCTCGTCCTCGAGGAACTCCAGCAGCGCCTGCTTGCGCGCCGCCGGCGTGGTCAGCCCGCGCAGCCGGAAGGTCCCCGAGATCGGGTTCATCCGCACCTGGCCGCGCTCCAGGCTGACGTGCCGCTCCGGGCTGGCGCCGATCAGCCAGCGCTCACCGGTGAAGCAGCAGAACGTCCAGTACGCCCCCTGCTCCCGCTCGAGCAGCCGGCGCCACACGGTGAGCGCTTCCGCGTGGCCGAACCGCTCCGCCCGGGCCCGCCAGGTGCGGCCGATCACCAGGTTGGCGCCCGCGCCGTTGCCGATCTCGTCCCGGATCACCGCCGCCACCACCTGCTCGTACTCCGCGTCGGAGGTGTCGAACCCCCCGCGGTCGCCGAACTCCGGCGGCTGGTCCGGCAGCATCGCGAGCACGTCCGGCAGCGACACCCGGCGCTGGTCGTCGACCTCGAGCACGGACAGCGGCGTGCCGTCGTCGACGGCGGCGAACCCGCGCTCACGCACCTGCCGGTACGGCACCAGGACCAGCCGGTCGAACCGGTGGTCGCCGGCGGCGAGGCCCTCCGGGGCGCCGTCGGTCAGCGGCACGTCCGCCAGCCGGTCGACGTCGCAGCGCTCGCCGGCCAGCAGCGTGACGGCGTCCTCGTCCCGGAAACGGATCAGTGCATAGGCGGACCGGCCGATGATGTCGTCAACGTCGGTCACACCTCACCGCCCACCCGGCGAGACTAGCCCCGGGCGTCATACAACGCGCCGCCGATACACCTCCGTACGCATGACGTCCCGCGCAGCACCCCGGGACGTCAGACGACGCGCCGCCGATACACCGCCGTACGTATGACGTCCCGCGCAGCACCCCGGGACGTCAGACGACGCGCCGCCGATACACCGCCGTACGTATGACGTCCCGCGCAGCACCCCCGGACGTCATACAACGCGCCGCCAGTACACCTCCATACGTATGACGTCCGGCGGGCGGTCAGTCCACCCGCCGGGGGGACAGCACCAGCGCTTGGTACGGCTGCACCTCGATCGAGCCGTCGATGTCGATGTCGACCGGCTGCAGCCCACGGGGCCGGCCACCGTCGAAGGTCACCAGCGTCAGCTGCGCCGGGCGGCGCAACGCACTGCCCAGGGCGAAGGCGTAGGCCGCCCCGCCGGTGGTGCCGTTGGTGTACGTCGTGGTGGTCCGGCCGTCGAAGGCAGTGACCCGGTCGGGTCCGACCTGCCGGTGCAGATGCCCGGACAGCACCAGGTCGACACAGCCGGACTCCGCCACCGGCAGCCCGATCGTCGGGCTGTGCACGAGCACCGTGCTCACCCGCTCGTCCGCGCAGGCCGGTTCCACCAGGCTCGCGGCGACATCGTCGAAGGGAACCGCTCCGGCGGCGGCTCCGGCCCCGAAGCCACTGACCCGCGGGTCAGGGGCTCCGAGGAACCAGATGCCCGCGACCTCGACCGGCTCCCCGTCCAACACGGTGAACCCGGCTTGTTCCATCTCGTCGGCGACCAGGCCACCCGCGTCGTGGTTCCCGGTGGCGGCCACCACCTCGTAACCCTCGAAGGCCGCCGCCAGCGAGTCGATGCTGAAGTCCTCCCAGCCGGCGCCGGACGCTGTGTCGTCCCCGGCGTCCAGCAAGACGGTGGCGCCGGCGGCGTCACCGACGGCACGGGCCACTCGGTCCATGCCCACGTTGTCGTGCCGGTCCGAGACCAACACCGCGACCACCTCCCCGTCCTCCGGTACGCGGAACTCGGCGGAGACCGTCGCCACCCGCTCGGCCAGCGCGTCGTAGTAGCCGATCGACTCCTGGTAGGTGGCGATCGCACCCCGGATCAGGTCGACGCCGGTGGTCGTCGCGGTGCCGTCGGCCACCTCGATCGCGGCCAGTTCCGAATCGAGCCGAGCCTCGGGCACCAGCTCCCCGATGGGCGTCCACTGCTCCTCCGGGACCGAGACGCGGGGGGCGACGGCAACCGCGGTCACGACCAGCAGCACCGTCGCCACCACCGCCAGCACGGGCACCGGACGGAGCAGGGACCGGGCCCGCACCGGGCCCGGCCGGCGGGCGGGGCGAGCACCGGGCCGGAGCCGCCAGGCCCTGGCGAGCTCGCGGCGACGCCGCGGACCCACGACCCACCACAGGACGGTCACCGCCAGGCCGGCGACCGCGCCGACCGCGGCGCCGCGCAGCGCGCTCACCGCTGCCAGGTCGACGAGAGCGGCCCGGACCCTGGCCACCTCCCCCTCCGGCGCGGCGGCGATCACGGCGTCGCGCTGCACCATCGTGTCCAGACTGTCGGCCTCGGTGCCGACCACCCTGACCTCGACGCCCAGGCCGAGCGGCAGTCCGCTGCCCACCCGCAGCGACGGGACGAGCCCGCCGACCACGAGCGTCGCCTGCCCGTCGAGCGTCGGCGAGGCGGTGGCCGTATGCGCACCGATCCGTACGGGCGCCTGCCCGGTCACGAAGGCATGGGCCGCCACCGGCACGGCGACCAGCACGGCGATCGCGAGGACGGCGCTCACGCGCGCCCGGCGGCTCCGCATGCAGCCTCCGCTCGGGTTCAGGACCGGGACCGCTCACCGTACCCGCGGCGTGCGAGGACCCCCGGTCCGGTCAGATACCAGATCGGACACGAACGCCGCGATCGGGTTCTGCCGCGCCGTCACGGTTGGTTGGGTCTGCCTATGAGGCTCGCACTGGTGACGTCGGCGGTGGTCACCTTGCTGGCCCTTGCCGCGTTCGGCTTCGCTGGACGGCAGTCAAGCTCGCTCTCGACCGCGGCGGTGGGGACTGAGGGTTGGGCGGCGCTCCCCGTCGTCGCGGCCGCAATCGGCGCCTGGATCCTGGCCGCGACGTTGGTCTTCGCACGCTCCACCGCGCTGGGGTTCGGCCGCTCCTTTCGCTGGGCCCTGCTCATCAACGTGCTGCTGGTCGGATTCACGGTGCTGTTGTTCGCCAGGACCTCATGGCTGGCCGTCGCCTTCGGGTCGCGGGGCTACCCGCGGGCCGGAGACCTCGAGGACCGCTGGTCACTGCAGCTGGACGTCCCATTGGTGCGCCATCTGCCGACCGTCCTGCTTGCCCTGCTGGCGCTGGTCCTGGTCGCCGCCCTCCTCACCGGATTGGGCGTGCTGGTCTGGTGGCTGCTCCCCGCCGGGGTGCGACGGGATTGGCGTGTCCGCGCGATGGGCGTGGGTTCGGTCGGCCTCGGGAGGCGGGTGTCCGCCTCTCCCGAGACGGCCCTGACGACCATCGTGCGGGTGCGCGAGGCGCTGCACACCGGCGACGAGCCCCGTCGAGCCATCATCGCGGCCTACGCGGCGATGGAGCACGCGGTCCAGGCGCAGGGGGTGGAGCGCCGGGCGGCGCAGACCCCCGCCGAGTTCCTTGTCCGCGCCCTGGCTGACGACCTGTTCCAGCACCGGGATGCGGCCGAGCAGCTGCTCGACCTCTTCGAGCTGGCCAGGTTCTCCACACTGCCCCTTCCGGCCGACGCCGTAACCGTCGCCGACCGCGCGCTCGGTGTGCTCGAGGCCGACCTGCAGGACCGGCTCGACCCGGTGGCGCGATGAGACGCGCGCCGAACCTGCATCGGGGGGTTTTTGTTCTTGCCTGGCTGCTCGCCATGGTCGGGGGCACTTCCGGCGTGCTGGTGGTGACCGGCGCGCTCACCGTCGTCCAGCTCGTGGTGTGGCGGCTCGACCTGGCCCGCTTCGACCAGCTCCGTCGGCCGGTGCGACGCGAGTCATCGCCGACGGCATCCGTCCCGTCGTACGAGAAGGTGCGCAACGCCGTGGCGGGGGCGACGCACAGCCCGCGCGAGTTCGACCTCGTGATGAGGGCCCCGCTGCAGCGGATCGCGAGCACTCGGCTGGCCCACCGGCACGGGATCGACCTGCACCGCGACCCGGTCGCGGCTCGCCGGCTGCTCGGCCCCGATCTCTGGGAGCTGCTCGATCCGCTCCGCAGCACCAGCACCGAGATCGCCGGCCCGGGAGTCAGTCGGCAGTTCCTGGCCCAGACCGTCGACCGACTGGAGCGACTGTGACCGAGACGACCGTGCTGGAGCCCGCGCAGACGTACCAGCTCAGCCAGCAGATCCTGGACGAGGTCGAGCGGGTGATCTACGGCAAGCGCGACGCCCTCGAGCTGGTGCTGATGGGCGTGCTCACCCGCGGGCACGTGCTGCTCGAGGACCTGCCCGGGCTCGGCAAGACGATGCTCGCCCGGGCGTTCGCCCAGACATTGGGACTGCGCTTCGGTCGGGTGCAGTTCACGCCCGACCTGCTGCCGCAGGATCTCAGCGGCGCGGTCGTCCTCGACCCCCGGACGCGCGAGTTCGTGTTCCGACCCGGCCCGGTGTTCGCCCAGCTGGTGCTGGCCGACGAGATCAACCGGACCCCACCCAAGACCCAGGCGGCGCTGCTGGAGGCGATGGCCGAGCACCAGGTCACCGCCGATGGAGTCAGCCACCGGCTGCCCGAGCCGTTCGTCGTTCTCGCCACCCAGAACCCGATCGAGTACGAGGGCACGTACGCGCTGCCGGAGGCACAGCTGGACCGTTTCGTCCTGCGGCTGTCGATGGGCTACCTCGGTGCGGACGAGGAGGCCGCCATGGTGCGCCGCAAGCTCGACCACGGGGGGGTCGAGATCGCGCTGCGTGAGGTGTGCGGCGCGGAGCTGCTCCTCGCGATGATGGAGTCGCTGGAGTCGGTCGAGGTGCATCGCGACGTCCTGCACTACGTCGTGGCGATCGTGCACGCCACCCGTCAGCACCGCCAGACTCTGGTGGGCGCCAGCCCGCGCGGCAGTCTGGCGGTGGTCCAGCTGGCGCGGGCGTCGGCGGTACTGGCTGGGAGGGCTCACGTCACCCCCGACGACGTGAAGCGGGTCGCCGTCGCCGCCCTGGGGCACCGGCTGGTGCTCCGTCCCGAGCTGTGGATCGCCCACATCGGCGGCGACGACGTCGTCCTCGAGGTCCTCGGCGAGGTCGCGACACCCGTGGTCGACCCGGCCACGGTGGCCCCGGCCCGGCCATCGGGATGAGCCAGCCGCGGTGGGGCGACGACGAGCGGCGGACGACGTCGACGGTGACCCTCGACTGGGTGCCGGCACCGCTCACCCGCCGGCTCGCCTCGGTTGCGGTGCTCGCGCTGGGGGCCGCGGCGCTGGCGTCCAACCCGTTGCTGGTCGTCTTCTGCACCCCGATCCTGGTCGCACTGGCGTGCTGGCTGCGCCAACCGCGGCCGGACACTGCGGAGGTCGGTCTCGCCCTGGCGCTGCCGCGAACGACCGAGCACACGCCGGTCGACCTCACCACGACACTCGCAGCCGATGGCGACCTCGGGTCGTGGCGGGTGCGGCTGCAGCCGAGCACCTTCGCCGAGTCCGACGGCGCCGTACTGGTCACCCTCGGCGCGCGGGCCACGGGATGCTGGCGCGTCACACCGACCCGGTGGGGCTGGTGGTCGACCGGGCGGTTGGTCGCGACCGCGTTGTCACCACACCGCACCTGGCAGGCGGTGCTGGCGGCCGAGGCGCCCGAGGTCACGGTCTACCCGCCCAGCGCCGCCGCGGCCCGGGTGCCGGCCCCCCCGCACCTACGGGCTCGGCTCGGGCCACACGTGTCGCGGGTGCCCGGCGCGGGCGTGGAGTTCGCCGGGATCCGCGGCTACCAGCCCGGTGACCCGCTGCGCCGGGTGAACTGGCTGGCGAGCAGTCGCGGCGAGTCCCTGCTGCTCAACGAGTTCGCGCAGGAGCGGATGGCCGACGTCGTCGTGCTGATCGACGCGATCCACGACCTGGGCGAGCCGGGCCGCTCGACCGTCGATGAGTCGGTGCGCGGCGCGACCACCGTCGTCCAGTCCTACCTGCTGACGGCGGATCGGGTCGGCGTGGTGGCCTTCGGCAGCTCGCTGCGCTGGCTGACACCGACCACCGGCACCCGGCACTTCTACCGGATCGTCGAGACGCTGCTCCAGGCCCGGCAGGCCAGGACGTACGTCCACCCCAGCGTCGATCGGCTACCGCTCACCGCCCTGCCCAGCGGCGCGCTGGTCGTCTGCTTCAGCCCGCTGGTCGACGAGCTCGCCATCCGGGCGTTGCGGGAGCTCCGGGAGCGGGCCCATCCGGTGGTGGTGGTCGACGTGCTCGACGAGGCGGCAGTGCGGCCGGCGCAGTCGGTCGATGATGAGGTGGCCCTGCGGATCTGGCGGCTCGGCCGAGCGGCGGTGCGCACCTCACTGGAGCGGATCGGGGTGCGGGTGGTGTCCTACAACGACGTCGCCGGGGGGACCCTGGGTTGGCTCCGGCTGGCCGGCGAGCACACCGGGGTACGCCGATGAGCCCGCGGACGGTGCTCCTGGCCGCCGCCACCGCGTGCTCCTGGACGGCGCTGTTCCTGGTGTCCTCGACGTCGGCGGCCCCGCCGGCGATCGCCGTGGTGGCAGCCGGGTCGACGTTGGGTGTCTGGCACCGGCTGGGTCGGCAGCTCTCGATCCTGCCGGCGCTGGCCTGCGTGCTGATGGTGGTGGCGGGAACGTCGGTGCCGACCGCCGGTGCCGCGGGCGTCCTGGTGCTGGTGCACATCGTGCTGGTCGACCTCGCCGACGACGCTCACGGCTCGGCCGGTCCCGCGGTGGCGCTCGCCGTGCGGCGGCTGGCCCCCGGCGCCGTCGCCGGCGTGGTCGCCACCGCCGCGGTCGCGACCGGCGCGCTGATCGGCGGAGCGGTTCCGGACGGGCCGCTGTCGGTGCCCCTGCTGCTGGCCGCGCCGCTGCTGCTGCTGTCGGCGTTCCTGGTGACGCTGGGCATGGCCACCCGCAGGCCGTTCTGGGGCCAGCTGGCGCGCCCGACCAAGGATGTCCGCCGTGACCAGGCGCTACCTCGCCCGGGCGGGCCTGCGGCCCTAGCCTGCCGCCCTAGCCTTCTGCCACCCGCTCCGCTGAGAGTCGTGCCGCATGGATGGTCGACGGCGTCGCCGCCAGCAGCGTGACCCTCAGCGAGGGGTGGCGGACATCAGCCACGGATCGGTCAGGTCGATGAAGGTGGGCTCGCCCTCGTGCACGGCCATCTCCTCCTCCATCAACGACTTCAGCTCCTCCGGTGGCTCCTTGCGCTCGCCCTCCCGGGCGGCCTGCTCGGAGGTGAAGTAGACCGCGTTGGTGTACCCGCCGTCTCCGTGCAGCGCGACGACGCCGCCGATCACGTCGGGCCGGTAGTCGGGGGCCTGCGACTGGAACTCGTCGTTGATGGTGCGCATCCGCTCGACGTCGTTGACCCGGCCCTGGATGACCTGCACGAAACCGGCGTCGTCCGATCCGCCCTCACCCATCAACAGGACCTCGGAGCAGTCGTGGAAGGTGACGTCGCCGTCGAACAGCTTCTCGGTCCCCTGCCACCACTCGCCCTGTTCGGGGCGGTCGCTGTTGCGCCGGGCCGCCTCCGGCGACTCGAAACGCGACAGCGCCACGAAAGTGCCGTCCTCCGCGACGCCGGCGGTCACGCCCTGCCACCCGACCGCGGAGTCGCCGGCGTCCTTCACCCACCGCTCCAGCCGCTCCTTCATCGCGGCCGCGTCCGCGACGTGACCCTGGATGACCTGGATGAACATGGCGACCTCCCGACCTCGAGCGCCGGTCCCGTACGCGACGCCCCGGCTCGTCACGCTACGACCGGGCGGAGACCACGTCGAGAGACAAACCGGACGGTACGGCGGCAGCAGGTGGTCTCGCCGGTCACACCTCGACGGTGCCGCCGATCCGCCAGTACCGGCCCTGATCGCGATCGAGGAACTGCTCGTCCACGAGGTAGCGGCGGACGGCGGCGACGTCGTCGTGGAAGGCGCGCAGCCGGGCGTTCACCTCCACCTCGGTGTAGGTCTCGCCCGGCTCGAACCGCTGCGCCGCGACGTCGAGCAGCACCAGGCGCTTGGACCGCTTGGCCGGGATGCGCGACCACCGGCCGTCAGCACCGACGAACGCCCGGAGCACCACCTCCTTGTCCACCCGGCCCCCGGGCGGCGGTGACCCCATCAACCGGACACGCGGTCGAGCCAGCGCCGGGTCGTGCCCACGGTCACCAGCTGCTGGGTGGCCCGCGTGAGCACGACGTAGAACGTGCGCCAGCCGGCCTCGGACTCGGCGACGATCTCGTCCGGCTCGACCACCACCACGGCGTCGAACTCGAGACCCTTGGTGTCCAGCGGCTCCAGCAGCCGGACCCGGGGAGCCGAGGCCAGCACCGGCGCGAGCTCGGCCGCAACGGTCGACCGCCGACGACGGGGGATCACCACGGCGACCGTCCCCTCCACCTCTTCCACAGCGGTCACCACCGCGCCGTGCACGGCGTCGGCGAGGGCGGTCGTGGCCACGACCCGGTGCTCCGGCTCCCGACCGGTGCGACGTACCGCGTCGGGGAGGTCAGGGTGCGTCACGGCCACCCGGACCACCCGTGCGGCCAGGGCGAAGACCTCGGCGGAGTTGCGGTAGTTCGTCGACAGCCGGAAGGCGTGCTCCGCCTTGCCCTCCAACGCCTCGCCGCGCGCTGCGGCGGCCTCGTCGGGCAGCGGCCAGGAGGACTGCGCGGGGTCACCGACGACGGTCCAGCTCGCATAGCGACCGCGCCGGCCGAGCATCCGCCACTGCATCGGGGACAGGTCCTGCGCCTCGTCGACCAGCACGTGGGCGTACCCGTCGTCCTCGGTACGCCGGGTGGAGCGCAGCCGGCGCTGCTCGGCGTCGTCCCGCTCGAAGCTCATCGGCTGGCGGGGGTTGTCCTCGTCACCCCCCTGCCGGTCGACCGGCCGGTCACCGAGGAGATAGCGCAGCTCGTCGATCAGCGGGACGTCCTCGACGCTCGGGTCGGTGCGGTCCGCGCCGGTCCAGGACGCCAGCAGCAGATCCACCTCGGCCGGGTCGAGAAGGCCGGCCGCATAGCCGCGGAGCCGGTCGGGCTGATGCAGCCAGCGCCACACCTCGACGGCGTCCAGCGCCGGCCACCACGCCTGCGCGAAGACACCCACGGGTCCGTCGTCGCCGAGCTCGTCGGCGAACGCCTCGCGACCGCGGTCGACGGCCCGGTCGCCGTGAACCCGGGCCCAGAGCGCGTCCAACACCGCCTGCTCGACGCGGGTGACCGACCGGTTGCGCCGCTGGCCGCCCGCGAGCAGTTGCCGGCGGATGGTGGCCAGGTCGGCCGCGGTGAGGGTGAGCACCTCGTCCCGCCAGAAGGCCCGGAACTCGGACGGCGCCCCCGGCGCTGCGTCCCGCGCCGCCCGCGCCAGCAGCCGGCGCATCCGCGTGGAGCCCTTCAGCGCCGCCACGTCCCCGTCGTCGTGCCGGCTGGCCGTCACTCCGTCCACGACCTCACCGAGCGCCCGCAACGTCACGGTGGTCTCGCCGAGGCTGGGCAGCACCCGCTCGATGTAGCCCATGAACACGTGCGACGGGCCGATCACCAGCACGCCGCCGGACTCGAAACGGCGCCGGTCGGTGTAGAGCAGGTAGGCGGCGCGGTGCAGCGCCACGACGGTCTTGCCGGTGCCCGGGCCACCGGCGATCGTCGTCACCCCACGACTGGGCGCGCGAATCGCCTCGTCCTGCTCCTTCTGGATCGTCGCCACCACCGAGTGCATGTAGGCGTCGCGCGCCCGAGCCAGCTGCGCCAGCAGGGCACCGTCGCCGACCACGGCCATCCCCTCGGGCGCCGCCTCGGCGTCCAAGAGCTCGTCCTCGACACCGACCACCTGCTTGCCCTTGCTCCGCAACACCCGCCGGCGCACCACACCGGCCGGGTCCTGCGCCGTCGCCTGGTAGAACACCGACGCCGCGGGCGCCCGCCAGTCGACCAGCATCACCTCGCGATCGGCGTCCCGGAGCCCGATCCGGCCGATGTAGCGCGGCCCGTCGGCACCGGGCGCCGCGAGGTCCAGCCGGCCGAAGACCAGGCCCTCGTGCGCCGCATCCAGGGCGGCGATCCGCCGCGCGGCCTGGAAGACCATGGCGTCCCGCTCGACGAGGCCGCCCTCGTGACCGAGCCGGGCGCGGCCGTGGCCCTCCCGGGCCAGCTCCTGAGCAGCCGTCGCGGCCTCGTCGAGCCGGTCGTAGACCTGATCGACGTACGCCTGCTCGGCGGCGACTTCCCGTCGCGCGACTGAGTCGTTGTGCTCGGTCACCGGTCTCCCTCGTGCCCCCAGGCCAGCCCATGATGCGAACGGTCAAGTCTACGCTGCGCGGGTGAGCGAGCGGCAGCGGATCGGTTCGGGGTCGCCGTTCGAGGCCATCGTGGGCTTCAGTCGTGCGGTCCGGGTCGGACCGCACGTGTGGGTCGCCGGCACCGCCCCGATCTGGCCCGATGGGACCGTGGATCCCGACCCGCTGGCGCAGGCCAGGCGGTGCTGGGAGATCGCCCTGGCCGCTCTCGAGCAAGCAGGCGGGACGGCACGTGACGTGGTCCGGACCCGGAGCTACCTCACCGACCCGGCGAACCAGGACGCGGCAGCCCGGGCGCATGCCGAGCACTTCGCGGAGCTACGCCCGGCCAGCACCATGCTGGTGGTCGCCGCACTGCTCGACCCGCGCTGGTTGGTCGAGGTGGAGCTGGACGCCCACCTGCCCTGATGCGACGGCCCCGCCCGGCCGACCGGTCAGCGGCCGCGGCCGAGGAACGCCCGCATCGCGTCCCGTGCCTCGTCGGAGGCGAACAGCTCGGCCGACCGCCTCGCCACCCTCTCGCCCTCTTCGTCGATCCTGGTCAGCAGCGGCGCGTTCAGCAGCGCCTTGGTCTCCCGCAATCCCTGCCGGGTGGCCAGCCGCAGCTCGGCCACGACCTCGCCGACCGCGCTGTCCACCGCCTCAGCGGGCACCGCGCGGGTCACCAGGCCGAAGCCGACCGCCTCGTGCGCGTCGAAGCTGCCGCCCGACAGCGCGGTCAGCGCGGCGCCGCGCGCGCTCATCCTGGGCAGCACGGTCAGCGAGATCACCGCCGGCGCCAGCCCGAGGCGTGCCTCGGTGAGGGCGAACGACACCGAGTCGGAGGCCACCACCACGTCCGCAGCCCCCACGATGCCGAGCCCTCCGGCGCGCACCGGCCCCTCCAGCCGAACCACGACGGGCACGGGCAGCGCGACGATCTGCCGCTGCAGGTCGACCAGTGCCCGGGCGCCGGCCTGCATCCCCTCGGCGACCGCCTCGCGCATGTCCGCACCCGAGCAGAACACCCGGCCGGACGAGACGATCACGACCACCCGCACCGACTCGTCGTCAGCCGCCGCGGACAGCTGCCGCTGCAGGTCGGTCACCAACCGGCGACTCAGGGCGTTGCGGTTGGCCGGGCTGTCCAGCGTCACCGTCGCGACGCCGTCTGCCACGTCGAGGTGCACCAACTCGTCGGTCACAAGGGGCCTCCTGTCCGCGGGTCGGGCTCGCGGACATTCTGCTGGCCCCGTGGGCGGCGGAACACCGCACCCCCTGCCGGTGTTCGGGCTGGGCGTGGAGGCGACCGACGTCGTGCGGATGGGGACGGTGCGCGGTCGCTGGGTGCTAACGGCGACCATCCTGGCCAGTGGCATGGCCATGCTCGACGGCACCGTCGTCAACGTCGCGCTGCGGGTGATCGGCACCGATCTGGACGCGGACCTGGCCGACCTGCAGTGGGTCGTCAACGCGTACATGCTGACGCTGGCCAGCCTGATCCTGGTCGCGGGCTCGCTCGGCGACCTGTTCGGGCGGCGCCGGGTGTTTCTCGTCGGCGTGCTCTGGTTCGCCGCCGCCTCGGTGCTGTGCGGGCTGGCCCAGGACCCCGTGATGCTGATCGTCTCCCGAGCGCTGCAGGGCGTCGGTGGGGCGCTGCTGACCCCGGGCAGCCTCGCCATCCTGCACGCGACCTTCGCCCGCGACGACCGGGCCCGGGCCATCGGCGCCTGGGCGGGTCTCGGCGGGATCGCGGCGGCCGTCGGACCCTTCCTCGGTGGCTGGCTGGTCCAGGAGGCGTCGTGGCGCTACATCTTCTGGCTGAACGTGCCGCTGGCCGTCGCGGTCGTCGCCATCACCCTGCGGCACGTGCCGGAGAGCCGCGACACTGCCACGTCCGGCCAACGCGTCGACGCCACCGGCGCGGTGCTCGGCGCCGGCGGCCTCGCCGGGATCACGTACGCGCTGATCGAGGCCGGGAGCGGATGGTCCGCTGCGGTGCTGGCAAGCGCAGCAGCCGGGGCGGCCGCACTGGCGGCCTTCGTCACGCACCAGCGCCGGGCCCGCCTCCCGTTGGTGCCGCCGACCCTGTTCAGCTCGCGCACGTTCACCACCAGCAACGTGCTCACACTGGTCGTCTACGCCGCCCTCGGGTCGATGATGTTCTTCGTCGTCCTGCAGCTCCAGGTGACGGTCGGCTACACCCCGCTCGAGGCGGGGATATCGCTGCTTCCGGTTACCGCTCTGATGCTGCTGTTCTCCGCCCGGTCCGGGGCGCTGGCGGCCCGGCTCGGCCCGCGCCCGCAGATGACCGCAGGCCCGCTCGTCAGCGCGGTCGGCGTGCTGCTGCTGCTGGGCCTGGAGCCAGACAGCAGCTACCTCACCGACGTGCTGCCGGGGGTCACCGTCTTCGCCGTCGGGCTCACCATGCTCGTGGCTCCGCTGACGGCGACTGTGCTGGCCGCCGCGCCCGACCGGTACGCCGGAGTCGCCAGCGGTGTGAGCAACGCGGTGGCGCGGTCCGGCAGCCTGCTCGCGGTGGCGGCGCTGCCGGTCATGGTCGGCCTGGGCGGGGCCGACTACACCGACCCGCTGGCGTTCAGCGCCGGCTACCAGCAGGCCATGGTCGTCAGCGCGATCCTGCTGGTCGCCGGTGGGCTCACGGCACTGGTGGGACTCGCCGGCACCGACCGGGAGACGCTGACCTCCGCCGAGCCGGCGCCGGCGCCGGCAGAGCCGGCTCCGGTCGGCGCGCGGACCGGCGCCGACGCACCGGGCTGGACCGAGTCGGAGACCGGGGGGCAGGCGGAGCACGACAGCGAATGCGTCTGCGACTTCCCGTACTGCCCGGTGCAGGCACCGGCCAGCCGCTGACCGGCTGGTCGGGCGTCGGCTCCCCGCAGTCCGCCGGCGGTCACATCAACCGGCGGACCTGTGCGAGCGGGGCGTGTCGCATGGCGGGCACGACCAGCCGCCACGGCCAGCCCGGCACCACGGCCTCGTCGACCTCCCGCTCGATCGCGTCGACCATGGCCCGGCAGCCGGTCTCGGTGTCGGCCATGAACCGCACCGCGTGGGCCACCCGCTCGTTCATCTCCGAGCGGATGTAGCCGGGGTACAGCGTCGTCACCCGGATCGGCCGACCGATCTGGTCGGCCCGAATCCCTTCAGCCAGTGCGGCGATCCCGGCCTTGGAGGCGGCGTACGTCGTCATCGCCCCGGGCATCCCGCGCGCCGCCGACACCGACGAGACGACCACCAGGTGGCCCGATCCCGCCGCCGTGAAACTCTCCATCGCCGCCTCGCACTGCGCCAGGGCCGCGACGAAGTTCGTCATCGCGGTCTGCCGGTTGGCGGCGAACCGCCCCGACCCGATCCGCGCGCCCTTGCCGAGGCCGGCGTTGACGATGACGCGATCGAGCCCGCCGAGCGCGTCGCGGCAGTCACGGAACACCGCGAACACCTCGTCGTGGTCGTCGACGTCGAGCCGACGGGTCACGACGTCGATGTCGGGATGCCCGGCAACCAGCTCGCACCGCAGCGTGTCCAGGCGGTCCGTACGCCGTGCGGTCAGCGCCAGGTCACGACCCAAGGCGGCGAACAACCGGGCCATCCCGGCGCCCAGTCCCGAGCTCGCGCCGGTGATGAGAATCCGGCGACGAACGCGGCGGCTGCGTCGGTGGGGCACGCGGTGACCCTAACCGTGGAGTCCTATCCTCACCTGCATGGCGGGATACGAGCCGGCGGCCCGCCGCCGACTGCCCACGGGGATCCCCGGCCGGACCGTCGCGGCGCAGATGGGGGCGGCCGGCGCGGCCGTGCTGTTGCTGCTGCTGGCGATCAGCGACCTCGTCACCGATCGCCGGATGGACGAGACGCTGATCACCTGCGCCGCGGGCCTGGTGATCATCGGCACGCTGACCCGCCTGCTGCCCTGGCACCGGCTCTCCTCTCGCTGGACCCTGATCTGGCCGTTGCTGGTGCTGGTCGCGCTGCTCGTCGCAGCGCTGACCGAGGACGAGCTGACCCGGCAGCTGATCGGGTTCGCCGGGCTGGCGTTCCTCTACGTGGGGGTCACCCAGCCTCCGATGGCCGAGCTGCCGCTGCTCGCGGTCGCGATGCCCGCCTGGTGGTTCGCGATGGACCTCGCGCCGGGCGAGGCGATCGTGCGGTTGACCGTGACGGTCGTGGTGTGGGTGCTGATCGCCGAGATCCCCGCCCGCCTGCTGCGCCGGCTCCGGGTGGCGCAGGCACTGTTGTCGGTCAGGGCGCGGACGGATGCGCTGACCGGGCTTGCGAATCGGCACGACCTGGCGGCCGCGCTCGGCGCGCTGCTGGACGGGGACACGATCGTGCTGATCGACATGGACCACTTCAAGGTCTTCAACGACCAGCACGGTCACCAGGCGGGCGATGCCGTGCTGGCCGGCTTCGGTCGGATGCTCGAGCAGGCGATCCGCACCTCGGACCTGGCGTTCCGGTATGGCGGTGAGGAGTTCCTGCTGCTGCTGAGCCAGGTCTCGTCCGAGCACGCCCAGCGGATGATCGAACGGATCGCCGCGGCCTGGGCCGAGGAGTCCGCGCTCACCTTCAGCGCCGGCATCGCGACGGTGTCCGACCGAGGGGCGGACACCACACTGGCCCGGGCGGATGCCGCCCTGTACGCGGCGAAGGCCGCCGGGCGGAACACCACCCGAGTGCACGACCCGGTGTGATGCCCGCCCGGCGGCCCGGACGCCAGTCTGGCGGCGCGACCGCTCAGGCTCAGGCCTGAGGCGGCATCAGCACCTCGTCGATCAGGTAGACGGTGGCGTTGGCGGTCTGGACACCGCCGCAGATCACGCTCGCACCGTTGACCTTCAGGTTGTCACCCGAGCCGGTCACCTTCACCGGCGCCTTGATGGCGGTCTCCTGCGAGCCGGTGATCTCGTCCGGGCCCAGCTGGCCGGGGACGACGTGGTACTGCAGCACGGTGCTCAGCGTCTCCGCACCCTGGGGGCTGGACAGTGCCGTCAGGGTGGACTTGGGAAGCTGGGCGAACGCGTCGTCGACGGGGGCGAAGACGGTGAACTCGCCGCCGTTGAGCGTGTCCACGAGGTCGACCTTCGGGTTCACCCCACCGGAGACCGCCGCGGTGAGCGTCTTCAGCAGCGGGTTGTTGCTCGCTGCCACGGCGACCGGGTCCTGGGCCATGCCGGACACCGAGCCGGCACCGTCCGGAACGGCCTTGGCGTAGTCGTCGCAACCGGGGCCGACGAGGGTGCTCGCCGGCTCGGCGGGCTCCTCGGAGGTGGGCTCCGGGGCCGGGTCCTGGGTGGTGGACGACGAGCCGGAACTGTCGGCGGCGCTCGTGTCGCTGCTGTCGTCGCTGCTGCCACAGGCGGACAGGGTGACGGCCATCGAGACCGCGGCGGCTGCCAGTCCCGTACGCCGCAGGGTGCGGGAAACACGCATGATCGGGTCCTCTCGATTGGGGCGAGGTGTTCTCGTCCTCGGGTGACGTTCGCCACGAGGACCGCTCCGGATTGGCCGTCTCCGGCCCGGAGTCGAGGCCGGCCGGAGCACGCCGGTGCGCGTCGGTGCGTAGTCGGGACGCGGTCAGTCGACGGTGACGGCGACGCTGTGCCAGCCGGTGGCGCCGTCGGGACGCGGGGGAACGCGCTCGGCGGTCTGGGTCTCGCCGGATCCGTCGGTCGCGCGCACCTCGAGGGTGTGGCTGCCCGGGTCGGCGTCCCACTCCCACACCCACTGCCGCCAGGTGTCGTTCCCGTCCGCGGCCGCCAGCCGGGCCTGCTCCCAGGGGCCTTCGTCGACCCGGACCTCGACGCTGTCGACGCCGCGCGTCTGCGCCCAGGCCACGCCGGCGACCGTGACCGGTCCCGCCGACAAGGTGGCGAACGACGCCGGGACGTCGATGCGAGAGGCCACCTTGATCGGGGCCTGCTCGGCCCAGCCGCGGTCGGTCCAGTAGGCGGAGAAGTCGGCGAAGCTGGTGACCTCGATGTCGGTCAGCCACTTGGTCGCGGACACGTAGCCGTACAGGCCGGGGACCACCATCCGGGCCGGGAACCCGTGCTCGATCGGCAGCGGTTCACCATTCATCGCGACGGCCACCATCGCGTCCCGGCCGTCGGTCAGGGCGGACACCGGTGTCCCTGCCGTGAACCCGTCGGCGCTGGTCGACAAGACGGCGTCGGCACCCTCCTGGACGCCCACCTCGTCCAACAGGTCCTTGAGCAGCACGCCGGTCCAGGTGGCGTTCCCGGCCAGCTCGCCACCGACCTGGTTCGACACGCAGGTCAGCGTCACCCTGCGCTCCACCAGCCGGCGGTCCAGCAGGTCGGCGAAGCTGAGCTCCAGCTCCTGGTCCACCGCGCCGTGAATCCGCAGCGACCAGCTGTCCGCTGGGACGTCCGGCGGGGTGAGCGCGGTGTCGATGCGGTAGAAGTCCGCGTTCGCGGTGAGGTAAGGCGTGATCCCCCGGACCGGCAGCGCGGTGCCCGGCGGGATCGGCCCGGCACCAGACGATGGCGCCGGGATCACCACCTCCGCGCGCGAGGCGATGGCTGCCGCCTGCCCGAACATCCGGGCGCCCACCCCGCCGATCGCGACGACTGCACCGGTGGCGAGGACGGCCTCGAGGAAGCGGCGCCGGTCGAAGTCGGCGCCGACGTCGTCACCGGGGTGCGGTTGCCCCCACGGCGCGGACTCTGCGTCGCGCCGGCGCGACAACGTGGAGAGCAGCCAGGACAGCGTGCCGAGGCTGACGACCAGCGCCACCACGGCGGGGAGGATCGTCACCGGCACGGCGGCCAGCGAGGTCCGGTCGGTCGCCGCCGCCAGCAGCGCGAGCAGGCCCAGCACGGCGGTGATGCCGAGCGCCAGCCGCGGCCGGCGCAGCCCGGCGACGCCGGCACCTGCCGCCGCCAGGGCGATCGCGGTGAAGATCCCGGCCAGCAGGATCGGCTTGTCCGCGGTGCCGAACTGCTCGACCGCGAAGTCCTTCAGCGCCGGAGGCGCCAGGTCGATGGCGGCATTGCCGACCGACACCACGGGCGAGGGGACGCCGGTCAGGAAAGCGGCCACGACCGATGCCGAAGCCACCCCCGCGCCCGCGGCGAGCAGACCGGAGGCGGCGGCGGCCAGTCGGGTCCGTTTCCGGTAGCTGCTCACATCCGTCATTCGGTCCTGTCGGCGGTCGAGATTGCTCACGTACCGTTGCGGGGGTGGAACGCACCGGTCCCGTGCTCGACCTGCTGCCCGGCCGGGTGGTCCCACTCAGCCCGCGCCGCCCGCACCGCCCCATGGTCGCAGGAGTGGATGGTGAGTCGACCGCGCCCGACGACACGGTCGTCACCCGGCTGCTGCCGCAGCGGGAGCGCCGCACGGTCGGGGCCTGGTGCTTCGTCGACCACTACGGTCCCGACGACGTCCGCGACAGTGCCGGCATGCAGGTCGCCCCGCATCCGCACACCGGTCTGCAGACCGTGAGCTGGTTGTTCGAGGGGGACGTCCGGCACCGGGACACCGTGGGCAGCGACGCCCTGCTGCAACCGGACGTCCTCGGTCTGATGACCGCCGGCCGTGGCATCGCCCACTCCGAGCGCTCGCCGCGTCGTCGGGCGGCTCGGCTGCACGGGGTCCAGCTGTGGGTGGCACTGCCGGACGAAGCCCGGGACGTGTCCCCCGCGTTCGAGCTGCACCGAGAGCTCCCGGTGCTGACGCCGACGGCGGGGGCCCGGGTGCGCGTCATGTTCGGTGAGCTCGCCGGGGTCCGCTCCCCCGCGACGACGTACTCCCCCATCGTCGGAGCCGACCTCGACCTCGACCCGGGCGTCACCGTCACGCTGCCGCTCGACCCGGCCTTCGAGCACGCGCTCGTCGTCGCCAGCGGGGGCGCGGACGTCCCCGGCGCCTCCCCGACCGGCCAGGGCATTGCACCGGGCGTGCTGGCCTACCTCGGCGACGGCCGCGCCGACGTCACGCTGGCGGCCGACGGGGCCAGCGGGGCCCGCGTGCTGCTGCTGGGGGGACAGCCGTTCGAGGAGCGGCTGGTGATGTGGTGGAACTTCATCGGTCGCAGCCAGTCCGACATCGAGCTGGCCCGCAAGGCGTGGAACGACGACGACACCTCGCGCGAGGTGTTCGGCTCGGTCCGGGCGGACACCGGGTCCCGGATGCTGGCCCCGCCGATGCCCGGCGTTGCGCTGCGTCCGCGTGGTCGGACCGGGTGACCAGACGCGCCGCGCCGCCGCCCGAGGTCAGCCGCCCAGGTACCCCCCGGCCGCGGCTTCGTACACGTCGAGGGTCTCGCGGGCGACGGTGTCCCAGCTGAACGAGCGCTCCACCCGAGCCCGGCCGGCCCGGCCCATCGCGGCGGCCCGCTCTCGGTCGGCGACGACGGTGCCGAGCGCCGCGGCCAGGTCCGCCTCGAAGCGGCGCGGGTCCAGCGGCGAGCCGGAGCCGTCGCTCGCCTGCTCCAGGGGCACCAGCAGCCCGGTCTCCTCGTGCACGACGACCTCCGGGATCCCCCCGGTGGCGGTGGCGACCACCGCGGTCTCACAGGCCATCGCCTCCAGGTTGACGATGCCGAGCGGCTCGTAGACCGACGGGCAGCAGAAGACCGTGGCGGCGGTGAGCAAGGCGACGACGTCGGCGCGGGGCAGCATGCCGGAGATCCACACCAGTCCGTCGCGCCGCGTCCGCAGGTCGGCGACCAGCGCGTCCACCTCGGCGCCGATCTCGGCGGTGTCCGGGGCACCGGCGCAGAGCACCAGCTGGACGTCCGGGGGCAGCGCGGCCGCCGCCCGCAGCAGATGCGGCAAGCCCTTCTGCCGGGTGACACGTCCGACGAAGACGACGCTCGGTCGGTCCGGGTCGACGCCGAGCGCCCGGACCCGGTCCGGGTCGTGGACCGGCCGCCACTCGTCGCTGTCGATGCCGTTGTGCACCACGTGCACCCGGTCCGGGTCGACGCCGGGATAGCTGCGCAGCACGTCGGCACGCATGGCCCGGCTGACGCCGATGACCGCAGCCGCTCCTTCGACCGCGGTGCGCTCCGCCCAGGCGCTGACGGCGTAGCCGCCGCCCAGCTGTTCCGCCTTCCACGGCCGCAGCGGCTCGAGACTGTGGGCGGTGAGCACGTGCGGAATCCCGTGCAGCAGGCCGGCGAGATGTCCGGCCATCGCGACGTACCAGGTGTGCGAGTGAAGCAGCTGGCTGCCGGCGCAGCCGGCAACCATGGCCAGATCCACACCGAGCGACTGCAGCGCCGGGTTGGCTCCCTGCAGCGGGTCCGGAACCGGGTACGCCGTCGTGCCGGGCTCGGTGCGCGCGGAGCCGAAGCAGTGCACCCGAACATCGAGCTCGTCCAACCGACGGAGCGCGCGGACCAGCTCGGCGACGTGCACCCCCGCACCGCCATAGACGTCCGGGGGGTACTCACGGGTCAACACGTCGGCTCGCACCAGCCGACCCTAGTACCGGTCGACGGCACGCCCTAGGGTCGCGGACATGGCACTGCGCGGTCGGGGTCCCAAGGTTCTGGCCGTCGTCCTCGCGGGCGGCGAGGGGAAGCGGCTGCTGCCGTTGACCGCCGACCGGGCCAAGCCTGCGGTCCCCTACGGCGGGATCTACCGGCTGATCGACTTCGCCCTGTCCAACGTGGTCAACTCCGGGTACCTCAAGGTCGTCGTTCTCACGCAGTACAAGAGCCACAGCCTCGACCGGCACGTGACGCAGACCTGGCGGATGTCCGCGCTGCTCGGCAACTACGTGGCCCCGGTGCCGGCGCAGCAGCGGGTCGGCAAGCGCTGGTATCTCGGCAGCGGGGACGCGATCTTCCAAAGCCTCAACCTGGTCCGCGACGAGCGCCCCGACATCATCGTGGTCGTCGGAGCCGATCACGTGTACCGGATGGACTTCTCCCAGATGGTGCACGCCCACGTGGAGTCCGGGGCGGCAGCCACGGTCGCGGCCATCCGCCAGCCGATCGCGCTGGCGAACCAGTTCGGCGTCATCGACGTCGAACCGTCCGACGTCGGGCGGATCCGGGAGTTCCTGGAGAAGCCGTCGGCGCCGCAGGGCCTGCCCGACGCGCCGGGCGAGGTTCTCGCCTCGATGGGCAACTACGTGTTCGACAGCGACGCGCTGGTCGAGGCCGTCTCCGCCGACGCCGGTGACGAGTCCAGCCGGCACGACATGGGTGGCGACATCGTGCCCGCCTTCGCCCGGAAGGGGGAGGCCGGTGTCTACGACTTCAAGGACAACGACGTTCCCGGTGCCACCGATCGGGACCGGGCGTACTGGCGTGACGTCGGGACGATCGGCAGCTACCACGAGGCGCACCTCGACCTGGTGAGCGAGCTACCGATCTTCAACCTCTACAACGAGTCCTGGCCGATCTACACCGACTACGGTCCGCTGGCCCCGGCAAAGCTCGTGCACGGCGCCGACGGTCGGACCGCCGACGTGGACCAGGCCCTGCTGTCCCCGGGGGTGGTGGTGGCCGGCGGCACGGTACGCCGCTCGGTGCTCTCGCCGCGCACCTACGTCGACGCGAGGGCGACGGTCACCGACTCGGTGCTGCTGCACGGGGTCCGAGTGGGCGCCGGCGCCGAGGTGCGCCGCGCCATCGTCGACAAGAACGTCGAGGTCCCGCCAGGCGTCCGAATCGGGGTGGACGCGGAGGAGGACCGGGAACGTGGGCTGACCGTCGAGGACGGGCTGGTGGTGCTCGGCAAGGGGGAGACCGTCCCCGGCTGACCGGGTGGGGTGGTCGGATTCAGGCGGCTGCGACGAACCCCTTCCGCTGCCTTCGCGCGCGGGTCTAGCGTCGAGCCCGGGCGCACGGGGAGCCGCCCGGTGCGCCGGATGTGGAGGTGGAACGGATGCACGGACGCGTGATGCACTTCGAGGTGCCGTTCGACGACGGTGAGCGGGCCCGCGACTTCTACCGAGACGTCTTCGGGTGGAACCTGATGGAGATGCCGGAGCTGAACTACACGATCGCGGCGTCGGGTCCGACCTCGGACCAGGGCATGCCGGAGGAGCCCGGCTTCATCAACGGCGGAATGATGCGGCGCGACGAAGGCCCCGCGGACGGGCCCGTGCTGGTGGTCGGAGTCGACAGCATCGACACCGCGCTGGGACACGTGGAGAAGCTCGGTGGCAGCACGGTGCTGCCCCGCCAAGCGGTCTCTGACATGGGTTTCGTCGCCTACTTCAAGGACCCCGAGGGGAACCTCCTCGGGATGTGGGAGAACGCACCGCAGAGCTGACCGGAGCGTCAGGGCAGAAACGCCGGGACGGCCACAACGGCGGCGGCGTCGCTCGGGGTGATCGTCTCGTCGTACCCACCGACGATGAGGACGCGGCCACCGGCGATCTCGGTCGCGGTCGAGAAGAGGGTGGCGGGGCCGAGCGCGCCGGCGCTGGCCGGAACCGCGCGCAGCGTGCGGGCCCTCGGGTCGAGGACGACCAGGCTCGGTCCACCCGCGACCACGACCCGGCCGTCGGCGAGCGTCGCCACCGCGTCGGCGATCTTGTACCGCCCCTCGGGTAGGGCGGGTCCGGGTGCGGACCGTCCGGTGCCGAGGGACAGCAGCTCGGTGTCGCGGAACCGCGTCCTGCTCTCGGTGGTCGGCGCCCCACCGACCACCCAGACCCGACCGCCTGAGAGCTGGACGGCGGCGTGCTTGACCCGCGCTCGGTCGAGGTCCGGGCCCGGTGCCCACTGCTCGGTCGCCGCACACCAGATCGTCGTGGACGTGGTGGCCACGTCCCGGGTGCCGGTCCCGCCGACGAGGAGGACGCAGGGACCAGTGTCCGTCGCGGTGTGACCGGTGCGCGGAGCGGCCAGGGGGGCGGCCCTGACCGATCTGCCTGTCGCGGGGTCGACGATCTCCACCGTGCGCAGCGCGTTCCCGTCGATACCGCGGCCACCGGTGACGAGGACCCGGCCGTCCGGCAGCAGCGTCGCGGTGTGGTCGGCGCGAGCGTCGAGCAGCTCGCCCGCGGCCGAGAAGGCGGCCGTCGCCGGGTCGTAGAGCTCCAAGGAGGCTGTGGGCGGCGCGCCTTCGCCCGGGTATCCACCGGCGACCAGCACCCGCCCGTCGGCGAGCAGTGTCGCCGTGTGGCTGAGGCGCGGCTGCTGCATCGTCCCGACCGCTCGGACGCCTTCCCCGACGCCGACCACGACGGCACGGGCGGCGACGTCGGTGCCGGAGCACCCAGCCGTCGAGCAGCCACCGGTCAGCAGGACCGAGCCGTCGTCGAGGGCGGTGGCCCGGTGCACGGCTCTCGGCGCGCCGACGTCCAGGACCGTCGACGGTTCGCCGACCGCCGGCACGTCCTCCCGGCCGGACCCGGGGTCCGGGTTGGGAGCGCCGGTGCATCCGGCGGCCGCGAGCAGCAGCGCGAGGACGCCGGCTGCGGTGCGGAGCACATCGGCCATGGCTCAGTGTGCCCGGAGCCACAACCGCCCCGTCAGCGGAGGTGCCGCCAGCCTCTGCCCCCGCGACGAGCGGCTCGCTCGGGTGCAAGCGCTCCCCCGTAGGTCGCTGCCAGCTCGCGGGCCGGGCGACGACCCCGTGACACTCGTACTGGTCGATAGCGCCAGGTCGGTTCGACCGGTCGACACTGTGCACCCGCCGCCGACGACCGGGTCGAGGTCGCGCCGGGTCGAGGCCGAGCACATTCCCCGGCGGCCGCCGGGCGACTCGGAGCGGTCGGAACGGGCTGAGACGTGCTGCCCATGCCGCCGGTTCCTGACACCATGAGCGGATGACCACCAGCCTGACCTGCCCCAAGTGCGCGGGCGAGATGCGCAGCTACGAGCGCAACGGCGTCACCGTCGACCAGTGCACCGAGTGCCGCGGGATCTTCCTCGACCGCGGCGAGCTGGAACACCTGATCGCGGCCGACTCCCGAGCACACACGTCCGCGCCGGCGGCGGCGCCCCCGCCCCGCTCGGACTCGCACGACTACCGCCGCGACCACGACGAGCACCGGGGGTCGTCCGGGTCGTCTGGGTCGTCTGGGTCGTACTCGTCCAAGCGGAAGAAGCACTGGGTCGAGGAGCTGTTCGGCTGAGGCGCCGCGGGCTCACCGACCCAGCCCCCCGACCGATGATTCCCTCCTCAACCGCGTCACACGGTCAATCGCCGGCCGGCCTGCTGGCGTAGGCACCGGTCGGCGCGGGACCCGGGCCGTCGGCCTGGACGACCGCGCCGGAGGCCAGCAGAGCGTCGACATCGGCGATCCCCCAGTCCGTCAGCGCGGTCCGGGTGTCCGCGCCGGCTGCCCGTGGTGGAGGCGCCGACAGCGCGGCCGGCGTCCGTGAGAACCGCGGCGCCGGTGCCGGCTGCCGCACACCGGCGTGCTCGACGTAGGTGCCCCTGGCGGACAGCTGCGGGTCCGCGGGCGCCTCCGCGAGCGATCGCACCGCCGACACGCAGGCATCCGTCCCCGCGAAGACCGCGAGCCACTCGTCCCGGGTCCGGTTGCCGATCCGGTCGGCCAGCGCGGTCCGCAGCCGTCCCCAGCCCGCCGGATCGTCCCGATCGGGCAGCGTCGGGTCGTCGGCGAGGCCGAGCCCGTCGAGGAACTGCCGGTAGAACTGCGGCTCCAGCGGCGCGACGGCGATGTCGAGGCCGTCCGCACAGGTGTAGGTGGTGTAGAACGGCGCGCTCCCGTCCAGCAGGTTCGCCCCGCGGCGGTCCTGCCACCACCCGGCCGCTAGCTGACCGGTCACCATCGTGGTCAGGTGGGCCACCCCGTCCACGACCGCGGCGTCCACGACCTGGCCGCGACCGGAGCGACGCGCCTCCAGCAGTGCCGCGAGCACACCGACGACGAGGTACAGCGCGCCGCCGCCGAAGTCACCGAGCAGGTTCAGCGGGGGGCGGGGCGGCCGGTCCGGCTCGCCGGTGGCGTGCAGCGCTCCGGTGACCGCGAGGTAGGTGAGGTCGTGCCCGGCCGCGGTGGCGAGCGGTCCGTCCTGCCCCCAACCGGTCATCCGGCCGTACACCAGCGCCGGGTTGACCGCCCGGCAGTCCTCGGGGCCGACGCCGAGGCGCTCGGCGACCCCGGGCCGGAACCCCTCGAGGAGGACGTCGGCGCGCTCGGCCAACGCGAGCACGACGTGAACGCCGTCCGCGTGCTTGAGATCGACGGCCACCGACGGCCGGCCCCGGGTGAGCAGGTCGTAGGCCGGCGGGGCCGGCGCGAGCGCGTTGCCACCCGGCCGGTCCACTCGGATCACCTCGGCGCCGAGGTCGGCGAGCAGCATGGCGGCGAACGGGCCGGGACCGATGCCCGCGAGCTCGACCACGCGGACCCCGGTCAGCGGCCCGCCGGAAGCGCTGGGGGCTGGTCGGCCGTCGGGGGCAGGTCGGTCGGTGCGGGGAGGTCGGTCGGTGGAGGCGGGCGAGGGTCGGGCCGGGCGGTCCGGCTCGCCGCTGGGCTCGGGCATGGCGGTGATTCTGACAGCAGCGACGCCGGCGTCCTCCGGTGCCGGAATCGAAAGCAGGTGCCCGGCTTGGGACCCCGGCGCCCGCCTTTCCTCACGATCCGCGACTTCTGCAGCCCCTGGGGACGTGCGGCCACGGCGTGCTCCGCGGGCGCCGGAGGCCTGATCCGCCGTGCGACGAGGCAGCTCTGCAGAAGTCGCGGATCGTGAGAGGGCGGGGATGGCGGGGATGGCGGGAGGGCGGGGAGGTACGAACCTGCAAAAGTCGCGGATCGTGAGGGTGGGGGGAGGGGCGGGGAGGAGGGGTGGGTCAGCCGGCGCGGAAACGGCGCAGGTACGCGGCGGTCCGTTCCCGCTGCGGAGCGCCGAGCACCTGAGCGGCCGGCCCCTCCTCGTGCACCACACCGTCGTGCAGGTAGGCCACCCGATCAGCGACGTCGCGGGCGAAGGCGAGCTCGTGCGTCGCGATCAGCATGGTCATCCCGTCCGCCCGCAGCTCGGCGACCATGTCGAGCACCTCGCCCACCAGCTCGGGGTCGAGCGCCGAGGTGACCTCGTCGAGCAGGAGCAGCCGCGGGCCGGTGGCGACCGCGCGCACCAGCGCCACCCGCTGCTGCTGACCGCCGGACAGACTGTCCGGGTACGAATCCGCCTTGTCGGAGAGGCCGAACCGCTCCAGCAGCCGGGACGCCTCCGCGCCGGCCGCCGCCCGGCTCCGACGCTGGACCACCCGCGGCGCGAGCGTCACGTTCTCCCGCACGGTCAGGTGCGGGAACAGGTTGTAGGCCTGGAAGACCACGCCGATCTCCCGGCGCACCCGGTCGGGGTTGACGCTCGGATCCGTCACGTCCCGTCCGTCCAACGAGATGGTGCCGTCGTCGACCGGCTCCAGCAGGTCGACGCACCGCAGCAGCGTGGACTTGCCGGACCCGCTGGCACCGATCAGGCAGACCACCTCACCGGCGCCGAGGCTCAGGTCGATGCCGCGCAGCACGTCGTGGCTGCCGTAGCGGCGCCGCAGCCGCTCGATCTCGAGCACCCGCACCCCCGCCCGCTCCGACCCGGTCACGACAGACCCTGCTCGCGCCGGACCTGGCGCAGCGCCAGCCAGTCGGTCAGCCGGGCGATCGGCACGGTGACCGCGATGAAGAAGGCCGCGGTCACGACGTAGGGGGTGAAGTCGAAGTTCGCCTTCGCCTGGATGTCGGCGGCCCGCAGCGCCTCGACCAGGCCCACCGACGCCAGCAGCGCCGTGTCCTTCTGCAGCGACACGAAGTCGTTCAGCAGCGGCGGCAGCACCCGGCGCATCGCCTGCGGCAGCACCACCCGGCGCATCGACTGCCCGTAGGTGAGACCGAGCGCACGGGCGCTCAGCGCCTGGCTCGGATGGACCGACACGATTCCGGCCCGGACCACCTCGGCCACGTACGCGCCGTATGACAGCGTGAGCGCGATGACGCCCAGCCAGAACAGGCTGCTCGGGACCCCCTGCAGCTCCAGCGCCGGGAACCCGAAGGCCACCAGGTAGACCACCAGCAGGGTCGGGGTGCCGCGGAAGATGTCGGTGTAGGCCACCGCCAGCAGCCGCAGCGGCGCCATCGCCGGCGCCGGCACCACTCGCACCAACGCGACCAGCACCGCGACGGCGAGGATCAGCACCTCCGCGACGAGGAACAGCCGGACGTTGAGCCAGAAGGCGGCCGCGACCTCCGGAAGCGCCTCCCGTGCCTCGGCCGGATCGAGGTAGCGCACCTGAACAGCGGTCCAGCCAGGGGCGTGCGTGATCAGCCAGCCGAGCACCCCGAGCACGACGACGGTCGACGCCGCGGCCACCAGACCCCGCTGCAGCGATCGGCGGCGCCGGTAACGCTCGCGCGCCCGCTGGGTCTCGCTGACCACCCAGTCCTCGTCGGCCGGCGCCGGGCCGGCGACGGTCAGGACAGCTCCGGTGCGTCGGCGGCGTCGGACAGCCAGCGCTTCTCCAGCTCGGCCAGCGTGCCGTCGGACTCCAACGCCTCCAACGCCTGGTTCACGCAGTCGACGAGCGGGTTGCCCTGCTCGAACAGCAGCCCGAACTGCTCGGTCTCCCCGCTGGTCGGCTGGAACTGGCCGACGATCACGCCGTCGTCGAGCTGGGCGGCGGTGATGAAGAAGGCGCTCGGCAGGTCGGCGACGATGGCGTCGACCTGCCCGTTCTGCAGCGCGTTGGTCGCCGCGTTCGTGTCGTCGAACACCGACGGATCCTGCGTCGGCTGGATCACCTCGGTGACCGCGGTGAGCGACGTCGTCCCGACCTGCGCGCCGATCTTCGCGTCGGCGAGCTCGGCGAGGCTGGTCGCGTCGGCGAACTCCGAGTCGCCCTCGGTGATCACCGCCTGCGCCGCGGTGTAGTAGCCGTCCGAGAAGGTCACCGACTCCGCGCGTTTCGGGGTGATCGAGATCTGGTTGATGTCGAAGTCGAACTTCTTGGCCCCCGGCTGGTAGCTGGCGTTGAACGGCACCGTCACCCAGTCGACCTCGTCCGGGGCGAAGCCGAGCTCCTCGGCCACCGCGTAGGCCACCGCGGACTCGTAGCCCTTGCCGTTGGTCGGGTCGTCGTTGACGAACCACGGCGGGTACGCCGGAGCGTCGGTCGCGATCGTGAGCCGCCCGTCGGCGTACGTCGGCAGCTGCTCCACGCTGCAGTCCGCCGCCCCGGCGTCGGTCGACCCGTCGGCGCCACCGGTGGCGGCGTCGCCCGACGAGTCGGACTCGTCCACCGGCGCGCAGGCGGCGAGGGCGAGGACGGCGGCGGTGGCGGTGACGGAGGCGGTGGCGAGCGTGGTGAGAGCCGATCGGAGCAGCACAGGCATGCGGAGATCGTAGGTGCCCGGCCCCGACCGCGTCCGCCGTCTCGCCAACGGGTCGGGTGGCGCCGACCGAGGCAGGATGGCGACATGGCATCCGACCCCAGCGGCCTCGGCCACGACCTCGACCCCCGGCTGGTGCGGCTGCTCGGCACCCGACCGTTCGGCGTCCTCGTGACCCTCAAGCGGGACGGTCGGCCACAGCTGTCCAACGTCCTGCACGCGTGGGACGGCACCGAACGCACGCTGCGCATCTCGGTCACCGACACCCGCGCGAAGGTGGCCAACCTGCGACGCGACCCCCGAGCCAGCTACCACGTGAGTACGCCGGCCGGCTGGTCGTACACGGTGGCCGAGGGACTGGCCGAGCTCGGTCCGGTGACCCGGGCACCCGATGACGCCGCCGCCGACGATCTGGTCGCTCTCTACCGCGACCTGCAGGGTGAGCACCCGGACTGGGCGGAGTACCGCGCCGCGATGGTGGCCGAGCAGCGGCTGGTGCTGCGGGTGGTCGTGCACCGGGTCTACGGGAGCGCGCGCGACTGACGCTCACCATCAGTGACTGGACGGTCACGATCGGGCAGGATGCCTCGATGCCTCGTCGGGTCATCGCCGCCACCGTCGCCACGACCATCGCGACGACCGTCGCCACGACGGCGCTCGCCGTTGGATGGAGCGCCGCCCCGGCACCGCCGGCCGCCGCGGTCTCACCCCCGCTCACCGTCGACCGCGACCCGGTGCGCCTCGGTGGCGTCACGGTGCGGGTGCGCCCCGGCACCCGCCAGGTGATCACCGTCAACTCCCGCTCCGGCTGGCACGCCACCGTGCGGTTGTGGCGCTCGACCGACACCGGTTGGCGCCGGGTCGCCAGTGCCCGGGACGGCCGGACCGGCTACGGCGGCCTGGTGCCGGGCGACGACCGGGAGCAGGGCAGCGGGACGACCCCGCTCGGCTCGTACCGGATGACCGAGTCCTTCGGGCTGGCGCGGCGACCGGTGGGCACCGGGCTGGACTTCCACCGGGTGCGAGCCGGGGACTACTGGGTGCAGGACAACGGGTCCCGTTGGTACAACACGCTGCGGAATCGACACCAGGGCGGGTTTCGCTGGTGGCTCGACGGCTACAACGGGTCGGAGCGGCTGCGCGACTACGCCGGGCAGTACCGGTGGTCGATCGTCATCGACTTCAACCGTCCCGATCCGGTCCGACACCGCGGGTCGGGGATCTTCCTGCACGTGAACGGCTCCGGCGCGACCGCGGGCTGCGTCTCGACGCCGCTGCGCTTCGTGCGGACGGCGATGCGGCGGCTGGACCCCGGCAAGCAGCCGGTCATCGCCATCGGCCGCTGACCGGCCGGTTGCCCGGCACCGCCCACCGCGCCACGCTGAGCCGGTGCACGAGCCCGGCGCCGAGATGGCCACCCGACTGGGCACCGCCTGGTCGGACGTGGTGGCGACGCTGACGGACGTCTCGGAGGCCGACGCCTGGGCGCCGACCGGTTGCGCGGGCTGGTCGGTCCGCGACCTCACCTTCCACCTGCTGATGGACGCACAGCGCGCGCTGGTCGCTCTCGGCACGCCGAGTTCGGCCGCGCCGGACACCGACGCGGTCTCGTACTGGCGGGACTGGCGGCCGGACAGCGACCGGGCGCAGAACAACCTGCGGATGACCAGGATCGCGGCCAGCGTGTATCCGTCGTTCGGCATCCTCCGCGACGAGTACGTCGAGACCACCCGGGCAGCGGCGCACCTGGCGGCCGGGGCCGCGCCGAGCAGCGCGGTCGGGACACAGGGGCACGTGCTCCGAGTCGGCGACCTGCTGGCGACCATGGTCGTGGAGGCCGGCGTGCACCACCTCGATCTCGTGGGCGGCCACACCGGCGGAGGGCCCCGCGCAGCCACCCTGGCGGTGGTCCGGGACACCCTGGACGGGTTGTTGGGCCAGCCGGTGCCGCTGGACTGGGACCTCGAGACGTACGCGCGAGCCGGCACCGGACGGCGGGAGCTCAGCACCGACGAGCGGGCCGCCCTCGGTCCGCTCGCCGACCGGTTCCCGCTCTTCGGCTGACCGGCCCGCCCGGCTCAGCCCGCGCCGAAGCTGGCCCGCCGCGCCGCCCGCCGCAGCACCGCCAGGACGGCAGGACCGAGCACGACGATGCCCAGCACGGTGGTGACCGCACGGCCGAGGTCCCAGCCGAGTGTCGACGTGACGAGGGTGAAGGTGGCGAAGCGCTCCAGGTTGGCGAGCAGCGGGTCGCCGGCCACGAACGACAGCGCGGTGTCCTGCCCGATCGAGTACGGCCAGAACCAGAGGTTGAGCAGCGCACCGTAGGCCAGGGCGGCGGCCGCGCCGTACGCGGCGAGCATCGCCACCTCCCAGCGCCCGGCGACCCGGCGTGGCAGCAGGCCGGCTCCAAGGCCGACCCACGCCGCCGCCATCATCTGGAAGGGCAGCCACGGGCCGACGCCCGCCGTGAGCAGCGCCGAGGCGAGCATCGACAGGCAGCCGAGGGCGAAGCCGAAGCCCGGTCCGAACACCCGTCCGCCGAGCACCAGCAGGAAGAACACCAGCTCGATCCCGCCCACCCCGGCTCCCAGCGGCCGAAGCGCCGCGTCCACGGCGGACAGCACGCCGAGCATCGCGAGGGCGCGGGAGTCGATGCCCTCGTCCGCGAGCTCGGCCAGCACCACCGCGAGCACGATCGGGAGCAGCAGGATGAAGGCGAGCGGGGCGTCGGTGGTGTGCCCGACGGTGCCGGCCGGCACCTCCACCAGCAGCGGCCAGCAGAACATCACCAGCCCGGCGAGGCTCGCCACGGTCAGCACCAGCCGGGAACGCGGCCGCCGCGCGACGGTGACCTGCGGCGCGGGGACGTGCAGCGCGGTGTCAGCCACGGCCCGCCACCTGCCGGGGCTCCAGCTGCGGGGCGACCTGATCGACGGTGAGCCACGGCGGGCCGAGCACCTTCGCCACCTGCGGAGCCAGCGTCGCCGACGGCGTCACCACGTCGGCGGTCGGCCCGTCCGCGACCACCTCGCCGTCGGCCAGCAGCACGACCCGGTGCGCCGCCTGTGCCACCAGCTCGACGTCATGGGAGGCGACGACGACGGCGTGGCCGGCGGCGGAGAGCGCACGCAGCACGCCGACCAGCCGGCGCTTGGCCGCGTAGTCCAGGCCACGGGTGGGCTCGTCCAGCAGGACCACCGGCGGGGCTGCGGTCAGCTGCACGGCCAGCACCAGCCCGAGCTGCTGGCCGGCCGACAGGTCCCGGGGATGCCGAGCAGGGTCGACTGCTCCGAGCACCCGGGTGACCAGCGCGGCACAGCTGCCGGCCGGTGCGCCGGACTCGGCATCGGCCTGGACGCACTCGTCGGCGACGGTCTCGAGGTAGAGCAGGTCGCTCGCCGTCTGTGGCACCAGCCCGACCCGCTTACGGCGCTCGGCCGGGGTGAGACGGGCGACGTCGGCGCCGTGCACCGCTACGACGCCAGCGGACGGGAGGGACGCCCCGGCCAGCGTCCAGAGCAACGACGACTTGCCGGCACCGTTGCGGCCCATCACCGCCACGACCTCGCCGGCCTCGACGGTCAGGTCGACGTCGCGCACCGCCACGGTCGCACCGTGCCGGACCACCACCCGGCGGGCGGAGACGGCCGGGTCGACTCGTCGCCCGGCGCCGGGTCGCACCGGGTCGCTCACCTCCTGCCGCGCCGGGGTGGGATCAACGCCAGGTCGCCAGGGCAGCGGCGTGGCCGCCACGCACCGGCGGGCACTGCGCACCGACAACGGAACCGGGAGCCAGCCGGCCAGCCGGGCCAGCTCCACCACCGGTGGGGCGACCGGTGAGTCGACCATCGCGGCGGCCGGCTCGTCGCTGCGCACGGTCCCGTCCGATGCCACGGTGAGCACCCGGTCGGCGTACTCGACGACCCGTTCCAGCCGGTGCTCCGCCACCAGGCAGGTGACACCGAGGTCGTGGACCAGTCGCAGCAGCGCTCCGAGCACCTCCTCCGCGGCACCGGGATCGAGCGCCGACGTCGGCTCGTCCAGCACGAGCACCCGCGGCCCGGCGGTGAGCACGGCGCCGATCGCCACCCGTTGCTGCTCCCCGCCCGACAGCGTGCCGAGCGCGCGGTGCCGCAGGCCGGCGATGCCGAGCAGGTCGAGCGTGTGCTCCACCCGGGTGCGCATCACCGGCGGGGGAACGGCGAGCTGCTCCATCGCGTACGCCAGCTCCTCCTCGACGGTCCCGGTGACGAAGGTCGCCGCCGGGTCCTGGCCGACCCGGCCGACCACGTGCGCGAGGTCGCGCGGCGGGTGGTCGCGGGTGTCCAGGCCGGCGACGCGGACGTGGCCGGTCAGTCGGCCACCGGTCGCATGCGGCACCGAGCCGTTCACCGCCCCGAGCAGGGTGGACTTCCCGGCGCCGGTGGGCCCGACGACCAGGGCCAGCTCGCCCTCGGGGATCACCAGGTCGACGCCGCGCAGCACCTCCCGGTCCGCGCCGGCGTAGCCGAAGCCGACGTCCTCGAAGCTGATCACGGCCGGCCCCCCGATCCGACCGGCGCGGACCCGGACCACGGGCGCTCATCGGCGGTCGGCCGCGTCTCCCCCGGCACCGGTGGGGTCAGCACCGCGGGCGCGAGGCCGGTCAGCAGGCCCACCAGCGAAAGCAGCGAGACCGTGGGCCAGGTGGGCGGTGACAGCACCGGGTTCGCGACCAGCGGGTCGGTCGCGCCGGTGACGAGGAGCGCCGCGGCCACGGCGACCCCCGAACCGACGGTGATCAGCTCCGGCGCCCGCCACCGGTCCGGCCGGTAGCGGGTGCGCTGGACCCGGCGCCCGGCGAGCGCCAGCCCCACCACCGCGGCCAGGACACCGGACCCGAGCAGCGGCATCCCGAGCAGTCGGGGCGTCGTGGTGTCGAGCAGTGCGTACACGCCGACGAGGAGGCCGAGCAGCCCGCCCAGCAGCAGGGTGGCGACGAGCAGCCGGGAGCGGCTCGTCACCGCGGCGCGCCGGCCGTAGCCGCGCGAGTCCATCGACGCGGCCAGCGCGAGGCTCCGCTCCACCGCGTCCTCGAGGACCGGTACGACGACGGCCCGGAGCCGGTCGCGCCGGCGGCCGACGGCGCCGCGCAGGGATCGGGCCCGGCGGACCCGGAGCACGGACTCGCCCAGCTCGGGGAGGATCGACACCGCGACGACGGTCGCAGCGCCGACCTCGTGCAGGGCGGGCGGCACCGACTTGAGCAGCCGGCGCGGGTCGGCGAGCGAGTTCGCGGCGCCGACGCACACCAGCATCGTGGCCAGCCGCAGCCCGTCGGTAGCCGACACCAGCAACGCCGACCCGGTCACGTCACCGAGCAGCGTCGGCGCGCCCGCCCACGGCGGCGTGTAGGCCGGCAGCGGCAGCAGGACGGTGTCGGCCGCCGATGCGCCGCCGCCGAGCAGCACCCGGAAGACGACACGGATCGCGACCACCAGCAGCCCGGCCAGCAGGTACCAGCGAAAGGCCCGGGCATACGCCGACCGGCCCTTGCGGGCGGCCACCACGACACCGGCGACCGCGAGCAGCGACGCCAGCAGCAGCGGGTTCGTGGTCTGCGCCGCCGCCACCGCGAGACCCAGCGCCCACGCCCACCAGGCGAGCGGGTGCAGGTCTCGCGGCAGCAACCACCTCACGGACCCGGCGCTCCCCGCCCCCGCCGCCACGCCACCACGCCGGCCAGCCCGGCCAGAAGGGCGAGCACGGCTGCACCGGCGAGCGTCGACATCGGCGGACCGGAGCGCTCGGCCGCGGCCTCGACCGGGATCTCACCGGTGACGGTCGGACCGGGCGCCGACGCCGCCGCGGACTGCTGTCGGCCCGGCTTGTCGGCGGGACCGGAGGGGTCGCCACCGCGGTCGCCGCCCTCACGGCCACCGCCCTCACGGTCACCGCCCTCACGGTCACCGTCCCCACGGTCGCCGTCCCCACGGTCGCCGTCCCCACGGTCGCCGTCCGGACCGCCCGCCTGGCCGGCCCCGTTCCCGGCTCCGTTTCCGGCTCCGTTCCCGGCTCCGTTCCCGGCCGGAGGCGGGGTGCTGCCGTCACCTGCCTGCGTCGGGGGGGTGCCGGCCGGCGGCGCGTCGGGTGTTCCGCCACCGGACCCGCCAGCGCCCGAACCATCGCCGGAGCCACCCGGGGGCGAGCCGGTCGGTCCGCCACTGGGTCCGCCGGATCCATTGCCGGATCCGTTGCCGCCCCCATTGCCGCCCCCGTTGCCGCCCCCGTTGCCCCCACCTCCGTCGCCGTAGGGCGCGTTCGGGTTGTCCGGCGCGATCCGCGGCGGCGGAGCGGCCGACGAGCTCCGGTTGAGCGAGAACGACCAGCCCTCGAAGCCGCCGGGGATGGCGCTGCGGTTGCCCGGTCCGGACGATGAGTACCGCCAGCGTCCGCCCTCCGGTGCATACCAGTAGGACCAGTACGCCGCGGTCGGCGGCGCGTTGACACAGCGCTCGACGTAGTCCTCGTCACCCTGCACCGGGATCTGCTCCCCGACCGCTGGCCGGGTCCCGGTCGAGGTGGACAACCGGCAGACCATGCCGGGTTGCCGGTCCGGCATGACGTAGCTGACCCCGGCGTCGGTCAGCGCGTCCAGCCCGGTGTAGCCGCTGCCGGCCGGGCCGCCGGCACAGCGCACGAGGACACCGGCACCCGGGTCGAGGTCACGCAGGTCGACGATGACGGTCACGCCCTGTCCGTCGGTGCAGTAGCCGGCGGCCCGCGCGGTCTCGGCGGCCACCGAGGCGAGTCCGGACCCCGAACCTCCCGCCGGCGGGCCGGGCAGCAGCACCGGCCCGGCACCCGCCGCCACCGACAGCGCGACGACCGCCGCGGTCCGGGCGAGCAGCCGGATCCCGCTGGTCACGAGACCGACAGCCGACTGAGTGGCACGCGGGCGAACGCGAACAGGGCCTGCGGCGTGGACCGGCGCCAGGTGTCCCGCGTGGTCGCGTCGATGCCCTCCTGCCGAGCCCGCCGGAAGTCGGCACGGTTGTAGGCGATGGCGCCGAGGTCCCTGCGGGCCGGGGTATCCCCGGCGTTCCGGCGGGTCAGCTGCAGGCCGGCCACCCAGCCGGCCGCCTTGCGGGCAGCGGCGTCGCGACCGACCAGCGCGAGGGCTTGGGCGGCCAGCCCGGTGCTGTTGCTGTTGGCCCCTGCGGTGAGCCCCTGTCCGGAGAAGGACCCGTTCCGCGCCTGGGCGCGGGTCAACCAGCGCGCGGTGTCCCGGATCGCGCCGGCGGGGAGGTCCACTCCCTCGTTGCGGGCACGGACCAGCGCCTGCAGCGCGAACGCGGTCGCGTCCACATCCGCCTTGCCGGACCCTCCGCCGCACTGGCGGGCGGACATCGCCAGCCGGAAGAAGCCCGGGTCGCACTGCTGCCGGGTCAGGAAGTCGGCGGTGCTCGGGCGCAGTCGGCCGGTGCGGGCCAGCGCGAGAACGGCGAACGACTGGCTGATCGTGTTGCTGAAGTCGTCGCTCCCCGAGTCCTGCACCCGTCCGGACGGGGCGATCATCCGGGTCAGCCGGGCACGCAGGTCGAGCCGGCCGACCGTGGCGTCTCGGCCGCCGACCTCCCGGGCGAGCAGCAGCTTGGCGACCGGGCCGGCGAAGTAGTCGCCCTGGAAGGCGACGTACTCGCGGGCGTTCGCGCTGACGGTGCTGAGCACCGTTCTGGCCACCTTGCGGCGGTTGTCCGCAGCCACCAGCGCGAAGTAGGTGTCCACCGTCAGGCCCCAGTCGGTGACATCGAACGCGATGTTGTGGATGCGCCCGTCGGTGAGCTGGGTGGCCTGCCAGGCGGCCGCGCGGTCGGCCCGCTCGGCGGTCGGGGCGGCGGCCACCGAAGTGACAGGAAGCAGCGGCAGCACCAGGCCGGCGGTCATCGCGACCACGGCGGTGCGGAGGGAGAGCTGGCGCATGGAGAGGAACCCTTCGGCGAGCGGTCCTCAGGAGATGCCCTGGGCGCCGAGCCGGAGAAGCACCGGTCCGGGGCTCCACCTGCAGACCTCGACAGTTGTCAGGAGCCGCTCACTCCCAGGCCAGGCATTCCGACTCGTGGCACCCGGGACGGGTGGCCACCTACGGCTGCGGGTCAGTGCCGGACTTGGACCGGCTTCCCCTGCCTGGGAGATCTTGGCGCGGGCGGTAGCCCGCAGCCGGACAGTACCAGCGCCACCCCCCTGCTCACGATCCGCGACTTCTGCCCACCCCCACCACCCCCACCACCCCCACCACCCCCCTGCTCACGATCCGCGACTTCTGCAGATCGCAGGCGGGCGGATCGTGGCTGCGGTGCCGATCGGCAGCCCTGCAAAAGTCGCGGATCGTGACCGGGTCTTGGGGAGGATCGTGGCTGCGGTGCCGATCGGCAGCCCTGCAAAAGTCGCGGATCGTGACCGGGGCCTGGTTGCGGATCGTGACCGGGGCCTGGTTGGGGATCGTGACCGTCCCTGAGTCAGGGGGTGGGGCGGAGATCCAGGCCGTACGGGAGCTCGAGCCGGTGCGCGCTCAGCAGCGCCTCGTCGGCGAGCAGTCGCTGGGTGGGTCCGTCTGCGACCACGACCCCGCCGTCCAGCAGCACCGCGCGGCTGCACAGCTGCAGCGCGTACGGCAGGTCGTGGGTCACCATCAGCACCGACACCGGCAGCGACTCGAGGATGTCGGCCAGCTCCCGTCGACTGGCCGGGTCGAGGTTGCTGGACGGCTCGTCCAGCACGAGCACCTCGGGCCGCATCGCCAGCACGGTGGCGACGGCCACCTTGCGCCGCTGACCGTAGGACAGGTGGTGCGGCGGCCGGTCGGCGTGCTCCATCATCCCGACGCTGCCGAGCGCCTCGGTCACCCGGGCGCGCAGCTCAGCGCCGCGCAGCCCGAGGTTCGCCGGCCCGAAGGCGACGTCCTCGGCCACGGTCGGCATGAACAGCTGGTCGTCCGGGTCCTGGAACACGAGGCCGACCCGACGGCGCACCTCCTGCAACGTCGACGCTCCGACCGGGAGCCCGGCGACGTGCACCGACCCGCGCCCGGGCGTCAGGATCCCGTTCAGGTGCAGGACGAGCGTGGTCTTGCCGGCGCCGTTGGGTCCGAGCAGCGCGACCCGCTCCCCTGGCTGCACCCGGAGATCGACGCCGAAGAGCACCTGCCGGCCGTCCGGATAGGCGAACGCGAGGTCGCGGACGTCCAGCGACAACGGCAGCGAGCCGCCGCCCGTGGTCATGCCGCGACCGGCACCCGCAGCGGTGGCGCGGCGGCAACCGCGACGGGGGCGTCGGTGACCGCGCTCAGGTCCGGCAGCGCGCCGGTGTAGCCGCGGCTCAGCATGGCGACGTGCACCCGCTCCCCGCGCTCGTAGGACCGGATG
Organism: uncultured Actinomycetota bacterium; assembly: GCA_963695375.1. Taxonomy (GTDB): domain Bacteria; phylum Actinomycetota; class Actinomycetes; order Propionibacteriales; family Nocardioidaceae; genus JACCVL01. The sequence goes on from OY968767.1 coordinate 866,430, forward strand.
AACAGCGCCGCGGCCGCCTGCGCAAGCGTGCGGGCCTGTCGCAGGTCGCGAGCCCGGAAACAGCGTGCGTCGCGAGCCAGCCGCATCCGCCGCATCTCACCGAGCACGACCTCCACATAGCGCAGCGCGAAGCCGGCGATCTGCACCAGCACGCCGGGCACCCGCAGCTGCTCGAGGCCGCGCAGCAGAGCGACCGGCCGCTGCGTCGCCGCCAGCAGGATCGACGTCCAGACACCGAGGGTGGCGCGGGCGAGCAGGGTGGCGCCGTCGTGCAGTCCGCTGCTCGACAGCGACAGCCCGAGCACGTCGACCTGCGGCCCGGCGGCGACGAACGGCAGGAGCAGCGCGAAGGTCACGAACGGCAGCTCGACCACCGAACGCCGCGCCACCACCCGGTACGGCACTCGTGCCACCGCGGTGAGCACCGCCAGCAGACCGGCGAAGCCGGCATAGGACCACCACTGCGACGGGGCGACCACGACCGCCAGCACCACCAGCACCGCTCCGACCAGGGCCACCGGCGCCGGCAACCGGTGCAGCACCGACGTTCCCGGCACGTACAGCGCCTCGGCGACCGACCCGCCGCCGCGGGCAGGGGTGGTGCTCATTCTCGCTCCTCGGCGGACTCGGCCTGTCGCTCGGGCGAGCGCCGGCGGACGGCCAGCATCAGCCCGGCCGCCGCGAGGAAGGTCAGGCCGACGCCGGCGACCCCGGCGACGCCGGTCGACAACCAGCCGTCGTCCACGCCCTCGGTCTCGTAGCCGGCCACGGGCGACCCGTCGAGGTCGTGCTGACGCTCGGTGTCGGCGAACCCCTGCTCCTCGGCCACCGCGTTCAGTCCGTCCGGCGCCGCGCTGGCGAAGTAGCTCACGCCGCCGCCGAGCAGCAGGCAGACCGCGAGCCCCACCGCGACGAACGAGGTCGCGCGCCGGCTCAGCATCGGTCGGCCTCGGTCCCGGTGGCGACCGGCGGTCCGCCGGCCGGGGCTGCGGCCAGCGCGGCACTGGTCGGCAGCAGATGCCGGGCGCCGCGGACGAGGTCGGGGCGGACCTGGAGGACGCTGCTCACCGTGGCCGCCGTGATGACGCCCTCCCCGATCCCGATCAGCAGGTGCACCCCGAGCATCGCGGCGCCGAGCGTGCCGAGCGGAACCGCGGCGGTCCCGCCGAGGGCGTACAGGCCGACGAACACAGCGGCCGCGGCGGGCACGGAGAGGGCGGCTCCGACGAACGCGGCGGCAACCACGCCGCTCCGGGTCGACGGCAGCAGTCGGCTCAGCAGCGCGAAGGCGCCGTAGCCGACCACCACGGTGGTCACGGCCATCAGGTCGATGTTGGTTCCGAGCGCGGTGAGCCCGCCGTCGGCGAAGAGCAGCGCCTGGATGCCGAGCACGACGGCGACGCAGAGCGCCCCGGTGAACGGGCCGACCAGGATGGCCGCCAGCACGCCGCCGAGCAGGTGCCCCGACGTCCCGGCCCCGATGGGGAAGGTGAGCATCTGCGCCGCGAACACGAACGCCGCCACCAGCCCGGCCATCGGAGCGGTGCGCTCGTCCAGCTCGCGCCGGGCCCCGCGGACGCACACCGTGACCGCCCCAGCGGCCACCGCCGCCGTCAGTGCCGAGGTCGGCGCGTCGAGGAACCCGTCGGGCACGTGCACGGGGCGGCCTCCTCCTTGCGCCTGCGACGGATCAGCGGACCCCGCCATCGTGTCGCGCCACACTCGTTGTTGCAAGTGGTTCGCAACTGGCTCGGCGGTGGATGGGTGCCTCACCGGGAGAGTGCGGCGTGCATCTCCCACACCAGCACCTCGACCGGCGTTCGTGCCGACAGCCGCTGCCCGCCGGAGCCGGTGATCCGCACCGCGTCACCGGTGTGCAGGAGTCCGGCGCTCTCCACGTCGGCCGAGCCCGAGGCGAGGTAGGCGTGCAGGTACGGCGCCTCCGGCAGCAGCACCTCCTGCCCCGGACGCAGCCGGGCGACGTGCAGCGCGGCATCCCGCTGGTGGATCCGGACGCCGGCTGAGTCGGCGTGCCGGGGCAGGCCACTCGCGACGGTGCACCAGGCGCCCGCCAGCTCGCTCGGATCGAGCTCCCGCTGCTCGTAGCCCGGCTGCACCGACGGCTGATCGGGCTGCACCTGCATCTGCACGAAGCGCAGCGGGCGGTCCGGCGCGGCGTTGCGCTCGGAGTGCACCACGCCGCTGCCGGCGCTCATCCGCTGGGCCGAGCCCGGGTGCACCACCCCAGAGCAGCCGGTGGAGTCGCGGTGTGCCAGCGCGCCCTCGAGAACCCAGGTCACGACCTCGGTGTCCCGGTGGACGTGGTCGGCGAAGCCCGCCCCCGGTGCGACCGAGTGGTCGTTGCTCGCCAGCAACAGCCCGAAGGAGGTGTTCGCCGGGTCGTAGTGCGACCCGAACGCGAACGAGTGCCTCGACACGAGCCATCCGGTGCGGGTGGTGCAGCGCTGGTCCGCGCGCCGGACGTCGACCGACTCCGCGCTGCCGGCCCGGTCCGCGCTGGTCATGCCGAGGTCAACGGTGGGCCGGCGCACCGCTGTTCCATGGTCCTCGGCTCAGCCCTCGGCTCAGTCCTCGACGAACTCGCCGTGGCTGGCCTCATAGCGAAAGCTGTGCACGGCCCGCTCCGCCGCCGCCTGGCTGGGATAGCCCACGGCCGACACCGCGAGCAGCGCGCCGCCGGCACGCGTCAGCAGCCGCCAGCGGTGGTGCCCGTCCTCGTCGGTGAAGGTCTCGGCGGGCGCGGTCGCCGCGCACACCCGCACCCGGAAGGTGTCACGGGCGGCCTGGTGCGAGGTCGGCGCCGGCCGGGGGGCGGTGGCGACCGGTGATCCGCCACCTCGCCGGGTGAGCCACCAACGCCAGCCATCCGGGTGCCCTCGACGCAGCACGTAGGCCGCCGATGGTGGCGGGAGTGCGGGGGAACGGTGCGCGCCGGTTCCCTCGCCCAGCACCGCACCGCGCGCGTCGCGCCCGGACGGCATGGGCAGCAGGGACATGGCGGCTCCAGCATCGGCGACCCCTCCACCTTGGCGGCGTCCCGGCGATCCCGCACGTCGAGGCCGGGTTGCCGAACGGCAGCGTCCGCGGCGATGGCGCAGCCGACGAGACCCCTACCGGCCGCCACCCCGGGGGGTGTGCCGCCGGTCCCGAGGGCGGAGTCTGGCGCCCCCTTCAGGCCGTCAGAGGACGAGGATCAGGACGACGATGACGGCGATGACGAGAGCTGCGATCGCGATCGTGCGGGTGTCCATGCGGGCTCCTTGCGCTCTGCGGTGAGCTCGTGCGAGCTCGGCTGGGACCGCGTGGTGATGGTGATGGCGTCTCCGGGCCAACGCAAGTCGGGCGCGCGCGCCGCTCCCGGTCACCGGCCGGCCTCAGAGGCCGTAGGACTCCAGCAGCCGCAGCCAGACCTCGCTGATCGTCGGGTACGACGGCACCGCGTGCCAGAGCCGATCCAGGGTCACCTCGCCCACCACCGCCACCGTGGCAGCGTGCACCAGCTCGGTCACCGCCGGCCCCACGAACGAAGCGCCCACGACGATCCGCCGGTCCTCGTCCACGACCAGCCCGGCCCATCCGCGGTAGCCGTCGGCGTACAGCGCCGCGCCGGCGACGGCGCCGAGATCCTGCTCGACCAGCCGCACCCGCAGGCCCGCTTCGCGAGCCTGCACCTCGGTGAGACCGACCGAGGCGGCGGGCGGGTCGCTGAACACCACCTGCGGCACCGCCGCGTGGTCCGCCGTGGCGGCCATGGCTCCCCACCGCCCGGTCTCGGTCGGCGCACCGATCGCACGGGCCGCGATCACGTCGCCGCACACCCTGGCCTGGTACTTGCCCATGTGGGTGAGCTGGGCACGGCCGGTGCAGTCACCCGCGGCGTACAGCCAGCCGCCGGCCACCCCGCGCACGAGCATGCTGTCGTCTGTCTCCAGCACCCGCCCGGGCTCCAAGCCGACCACGTCCAGTCCGATGTCATCGGTGCGCGGCGTCCGACCGGCCGCCACCAGCACCTCGTCACCGACGACCTCGGCACCGTCGCCGAGGGTCACCGTCACCGCGCCACCGTCCGGCTGCCGACGCACCGCGGTGGCCTCGGTGCCGGTCCGCACCTCCACCCCCGCCGCAGCCAGAGCCTCGTGCACCTGGGCCCCGACCTGCGGTTCCATCCGCTGCAGCAGCCGCTCTTCCCGAGCCACCAGAGTCACGCCGCTGCCGAGCGCGGCCCACGCGGTCGCCATCTCCACGCCGACCACCCCGCCGCCGACCACGACCAGCCGGGCCGGGGGGCTGTCCGCGCTGGTGGCATCCCGGGAGTCCCAGGCGCCGACGGCGTCGAGACCGTCGATGGGTGGGATCAGCGCGGCGCTACCGACGCAGACCGCCACGGCATGCCGGGCCGTGAGCAGCGCCCGGCCACCGTCGACGCCCACGACCTCGACCTGCCGGTCACCGGTGATCCGGGCATGACCGCGGACCAGCGAGATCCCCTCTCCGTCGAGCCACCGGACCTGACTGCTGTCGTCCCACTGGCTGGTGAACGAGTCCCGTCGTCCGAGCACCTTGCCGGTGTCCAGGTCGCCGGTGACGGCCTGCCGGCTGCCGTCGATCGCCCGCGCGTCGGAGAGCGCCTCGACCGGCCGGAGCAGTGCCTTGCTCGGCATGCACGCCCAGTACGAGCACTCACCGCCGACGAGCTCGGCCTCGACGACGAGCACGGAGAGTCCACCCGCGCGAGCCCGGCCGGCCACGTTCTCACCGGTGGAGCCGGCGCCGAGCACGATCAGGTCGAAGGTGTCGGCGCCGAGGTCGGTGGGGAGGTGGCCCGCGGGCGGGCTGGACAGGCGATCCTGGGCAGTCATGCCCGCAATGCTGCCGGGTCGGCGCCCGGGGGCGCAGTGTGGCTGCCCGCGATTACCCCATGGGGGTATCCTGTCCGGCATGGCTGACCTCACCGGAACCCCGGCGCCGCCCTACGGCTACATCCACCGCAAGCAGGACTACCTCCAGCGGCTGCGGCGGATCGAGGGGCAGGCGCGGGGGTTGCAACGGATGGTGGAGGAGGAGTCGTACTGCATCGACATCCTCACCCAGGTGTCGGCCGTGACGAAGGCACTCCAGTCGGTCGCGCTCGGCCTCGTCGAGGAGCACCTGAGTCACTGCGTCGTCGACGCCGCCCGCGCCGGCGGCCCGGAGGCCGACGAGAAGGTGCGCGAGGCGGCGGACGCGATCGGCCGCCTGGTGCGGTCGTGAGCCGGACGTCGTACGCGGTCGAGGTCCGCTCGGCGGCGCAGCAACCCGGCGACGAGCCCGCAGCGGCGACCCCGTGACCAGCGCACCGGAGCAGGACCAGCGGACGGCGGCACCGGATCGGGTCGACCTCGCCATCGGCGGGATGACCTGCGGCTCCTGCGCGGTGCGCATCGAGAAGCGGCTCAACCGGCTGAACGGCGTGCAGGCCACGGTGAACTACGCCACCCAGACGGCGGCGGTCCGGTACGCCGACCCGCTGTCGCCGGACGACCTGGTCGCCGAGGTGGAGCGAGCCGGCTACACCGCCACCCTGCCGGCAGCGGCGCCGGGGGCGGAGCCGGGCAGCGCCCTGCGGACCCGGCTGCGGACCCGGCTGCTGGTGAGCAGCCTGCTGACCGCGCCCGTGATCGCGCTCGCCATGGTGCCGGCCTGGCAGTTCGACTACTGGCAGTGGCTCTCGCTGCTGCTGGCCACGCCGGTGGTGCTGTGGGGCGGGCTGCCCTTCCACCGGGCCACCTTCACCACGCTGCGCCACGGCGCCGCGACCATGGACACCCTGATCACGCTCGGGACGGGCGCGGCCTACGGCTGGTCCCTCTATGCCCTGGTCTGGGGCGCCGCCGGGACCGTCGGGATGCGACACCCGTTTGCACTGACCGCGGCCGGTTCGACCGGCCCCGGCGCGATCTACCTCGAGGTGGCCGCGGGGGTCACCACCTTCCTGCTGCTGGGCCGGTTCCTGGAGGAGCGCTCGAAGCGCCGGGCCGGAGCCGCCCTGGCCGCACTGCTGGACCTCGGCGTCAAGGACGTGGCGGTGCTGCGCGGCGGTCCCGACGGTCCGGGCGAGCAGCGGATCCCGGTCGACCGGCTGGTCGTGGGGGACAGGTTCGTCGTTCGCCCCGGTGAGAAGGTCGCCACCGACGGCACCGTCGTCGACGGAGCCTCGACGGTCGACCAGAGCATGTTGACCGGTGAGTCGGTGCCGGTGGAGGTGGGTGTCGGCGACGCGGCGGTCGGCGGCACCGTCAACGCCGGTGGTTGGCTCGTGGTCGAGACGACGCGGGTCGGCCAGGACACCCGGCTCGCCCAGCTGGCACGCCAGGTCGAGCAGGCGCAGTCCGGCAAGGCTGAGGTGCAGCGGCTCGCGGACCGGGTCTCGGCGGTGTTCGTGCCGGTGGTCATCGGGCTGGCCCTGCTGACGCTGGTGGCCTGGCTCGTGATCGGGGGTCAGACGTCCCCGGCGTTCACCGCCGCCGTGGCCGTGCTGATCGTGGCCTGCCCCTGCGCTCTCGGACTGGCCACGCCGACGGCACTGCTCGTCGGGACCGGGCGTGGCGCACAGCTCGGCATCGTGATCAAGGGACCCGAGGTGCTGGAGTCGACCCGCCGGGTGGACACCGTCGTCCTGGACAAGACCGGCACCGTGACCAGCGGACGGATGACGCTCGTCGCAGCGGTGCCGGCCGTCGGGACTCCCGTCGAGGAGCTGCTGCGGTTCGCCGGCGCGGTGGAGCACGCGTCGGAGCACCCGGTGGCCCGCGCGGTCGCCGACGCCGCTCGGCTGCGGGCCGGCGACCTGCCGCCGGTCGGCGACTTCGCCGGGCTGCCCGGCCTCGGGGTCCGGGGGACGGTCGACGGCCGATCCGTCGTGGTGGGTCGGCTGCAGGCCCTCCCACCGGAGGTGGCCCAGGCGCTGCCGGCCGAACTGGCCGGTGCGCTGGACGAAGCGGACGGCGCGGGGCGGACGGCGGTCGTCGCCGCCTGGGACGGAGCCGCCCGCGGCGTGCTGGTCGTCGCGGACGCGGTGAAACCCGCGTCCGCCGAAGCAGTGTCGATGCTGCGCGCCCTCGGGCTGGACCCGGTGCTGCTGACCGGCGACCAGATCGCGGTCGCGCGAGCGGTGGCCGCCGAGGTCGGGATCGGTCCCGTCGCGGTGCACGCCGAGGTGCTGCCGGCGGACAAGGTCGCCGTCGTGGCCCGGCTCCAGGACGAGGGTCGGGTGGTGGCGATGGTCGGGGACGGGGTCAACGACGCCGCCGCGCTGGTCCAGGCCGACCTGGGCCTGGCGATGGGCACCGGGACCGACGTCGCCATCGAAGCGGGCGACCTGACGCTCGTCCGTGGGGACCTGCGGCTCGCCGCCGACGCCATCCGCCTCTCCCGCCGGACCCTGTCCATCATCAAGGGCAACCTGTTCTGGGCGTTCGCCTACAACGTGGCGGCGATCCCGCTGGCCGCGGCCGGGCTGCTCAACCCGATGCTCGCCGGTGCGGCGATGGCCGCGTCGTCGGTCTTCGTGGTGACCAACAGTCTGCGACTGCGCCGGTTCCGCCCCTGGACCCCGGGCTGACGGTCGCTCCCGAGCAGCGTTCCGCGCGGCCGCCCATCGGTAGCCTCGCCGGGTGACTCCCCGCTCGCTCGTCGACGCCCTCGACGAGCCCGGGGTTCGCGCCGCCGACCCGGATGCGGTCTTCGACACGTTCACGACGTGGGCCAGCGACGGGGGACTCGACCCGTACCCGGCGCAGGTCGACGCCCTGCTCGGCATCGTGACCGGCAGCAACGTGGTGCTCTCCACCCCCACCGGCTCCGGCAAGTCCCTGGTCGCGCTCGGTGCGCACTTCGCCGCGCTTGCACAGGGCCGGCGCAGCTACTACACCGCGCCCATCAAGGCACTGGTGAGCGAGAAGTTCTTCGCGCTGTGCGAGCAGCTGGGTGCCGACCGGGTCGGCATGCTCACCGGGGACGCCAGCGTGAACGCACAGGCGCCGGTCATCTGCTGCACCGCCGAGGTGCTGGCCAACCAGGCGCTGCGCGAGGGAGCGGTGGCAGACGTGGGCGTGGTGGTCATGGACGAGTTCCACTACTACGGCGACCCTGATCGCGGCTGGGCCTGGCAGGTGCCGCTGCTGGAGCTCCCGCAGGCGCAGTTCCTGCTGATGTCCGCGACCCTCGGCGACATGACCGTCCTGGCCGAGGACCTGTCCCGCCGGACCGGCCGGGAGACCACGGTGGTCACCTCCGTGGAACGGCCGGTGCCGTTGCACCACTACTACGAACGCACGCCGCTGCAAGAGACGCTGACCGACCTGCTCGCGGCCGGGCAGGCGCCGATCTACGTGGTGCACTTCACCCAGGCCGCTGCACTGGAGCGAGCGCAGGCGCTCAGTAGCGTCGGGGTGGCCAGCCGGGCTCAGCGCGACGCCATCGCCGACGCGATCGGCGACTTCCGGTTCGCCGCCGGCTTCGGCCGCACGCTGTCCCGCCTGGTGCGGCACGGCATCGGCGTGCACCACGCCGGGATGCTGCCGCGCTACCGCCGGCTCGTCGAGACCCTCGCCCAGCAAGGGCTGCTCGCGGTCGTCTGCGGCACGGACACGCTCGGCGTCGGGATCAACGTGCCGATCCGCACCGTCGTGTTCACCGCGCTGTCCAAGTACGACGGCGTCCAGCAGCGGCAGCTCCAGGCCCGTGAGTTCCACCAGATCGCCGGTCGGGCCGGCCGTGCGGGCTACGACACCGCCGGGACCGTGGTCGTCCAGGCGCCCGAACACGAGGTGGAGAACGCCAAGGCCCTGGCCAAGGCGGGTGACGACGTCAAGAAGCAGCGCAAGGTGGTGCGGAAGAAGCCGCCGCCGGGGTTCGTCAGCTGGAGCAGCGCCACCCACGAACGGCTGGTCTCGGCCGATCCCGAGCCGCTGGCCAGCAACTTCCGGGTCAGCCATTCCATGCTCCTCAACGTGATCGCGAGGCCCGGGGACCCGTTCGCGGCGATGCGGCGGCTGCTCACCGACAACCACGAGCCGCCGGCCGCCCAACGCCGGCACGTGCGGACGGCGATCGCCGCCTACCGAGCACTGCTGGCCGGGGGGGTGGTCGAGCGGCTGACCGAGCCGGAGCCCGGCGGTCGGACCGTACGGCTGACGGTGGACCTGCCCCCGGACTTCGCCCTGAACCAGCCGCTGTCCACCTTCGCCCTAGCGGCGATCGACCTGCTCGACCCCGAGTCGCCCACCTACGTGCTGGACGTCATCTCGGTCATCGAGGCAACCCTCGAGAACCCGCGACCCGTGCTGGCGGCGCAGCGGCACACGGCACGCGGTGTCGCCATCGCGGAGATGAAGTCCGACGGCATCGACTACGACGAGCGGATGGAGCTGCTCGACGAGGTCACCCATCCGCAGCCCCTGGCCGAACTGCTGGACGCCGCGTACGAGATGTACCGACGCGGCCACCCGTGGGTCGCCGATCACGAGCTGTCTCCGAAGTCGGTCGTGCGGGACATGTGGGAGCGGGCGATGACCTTCGGGGAGTACGTCGCGGTGTACTCGCTGACGCGGTCGGAGGGAGTGCTGCTGCGCTACCTCGGCGACGCGTTCCGAGCCCTGCGCACCGGGGTGCCTGCGGCGGCACGCACCGAGGCGCTCGACGACGTCGTCGAGTGGCTCGGCGAGCTGGTCCGCCAGACCGACTCCAGCCTGCTGGACGAGTGGGAGCAGCTGACCTCCCCCGACCTGGCCGGGCCCGGCGCCGGGCCGGCCGTGCGACCTCCGGCGGCGGACCGGCCGGTGACCGGAAACGCCCGCGCTTTCCGGGTGCTGGTGCGCAACGCGCTGTTCCGCCGGGTGGAGCTGGCGGCGCGGCGGCGCTGGGACGCCCTGGGTGAGCTGGACGGACACAGCGGTTGGGACGCCGGCGCCTGGGAGGAGGCGCTGGCCGGCTACTACGCCGAGCACGCCTGGTTGGGCGACGGGGCGGATGCGCGTGGCCCGCACCTGCTGGTGGTCACCGAGGAGTCCGGCCGCTGGACCGTCCGACAGATCTTCGACGACCCCGCCGGTCACCACGACTGGGGCATCTCGGCCGTGGTGGACCTGGCGGCCAGTGACGCGGCCGGGGCGGCGGTCGTGGAGGTGACGCGGGTGGACCAGCTGTGACCCGCCCGCCGAAGCGGTCGCGGGACCCGGCCGTCGAGCTTCCGGTCGCGGTCATCGACGCCGCCTCCGCGGCGCGTCGCCGCACGTTCGAGCGGCCGGCCGTGGTCGCCGTCGACGGGCCCGCCGGCTCCGGCAAGACCACGATCGCGGACCGGCTGGCCGGCGTGCTCGGCGACGGGGAGCGTCCCGCGCCGGTCGTACACATGGACGATCTCTATCCGGGGTGGGACGGGCTGGCCGCTGCGGTCCCGTTGCTGGTGGACCAGGTGCTCGCGCCGCTCGCGACCGGCGCGGTGCCGCGGTGGCGACGCTACGACTGGGAGGCGGGCCGCTACGCCGAGGAACACCGGCTGCCGCCCACCCCGACGGCGGTCGTCGTGGAGGGCGTGGCCTGCGGGTCGCTGCCCTGCGCCCCGTACCTCGCCCTGCTGGTCTGGGTGGACGCCCCCCACGATCTGCGCCTGAGCCGGGGGGTGGCCCGCGACGGCGAGACCTTCCGGCCGCACTGGGAGCGGTGGGCTGCGCAGGAGCGCGCGCACTTCACCGCGCACCGCACCCGCGAACGTGCGGACCTGCGGCTGAGCACTGCCACCGGCGTCCCGGAGCTGATCCGCTGAGCCGCGCAACGCGCCAACCGCCGGCGATGACGCATGTCCGTCGCTCGAACAACGCGAATGCATCATCGCTTGTCCTCGAACAGGTGTTCGATACTGAGGTAGGATCGGCATATGCCGGTCGTTCTCCAGCCGTCACTGCTCGACGCCGCGGTCACCGACCTCGGCCCGCTCCCCGGGCGGATGCAACGAACCGCGCTCGCGGACGGGGCGTGGGTCGACCTGCGGCCCGGATGGCTCGGTGGCGCCGACCGCGTGTTCGAGCGGCTCGTGCGCGCGGTGCCGTGGCGCGCCGAGCGCCGGCAGATGTACGAGCAGGTCGTCGACGTGCCCCGGCTGGTCTGCTTCTACGACGAGCGGGCCGCCCTCCCCGATCCGGTGCTGGACGACGCCCGAGCGGCGCTGAGCGCGCACTATCGAGCCGAGCTCGGTGAGCCGTTCCGGACCGCCGGTCTCTGCTACTACCGCGACGGCCGGGACAGCGTGGCCTGGCACGGTGACCGGATCGGTCGCAGCCGGCACAGCGACACCATGGTGGCGATCCTGGCGCTGGGCACCCCGCGACCGCTCCTGCTGCGGCCGCGCGGCGGCGGCGCCGCGCTGCGCTTCCCGATCGGCCACGGCGACCTGCTGGTGATGGGGGGCTCCTGCCAGCGCACCTGGGAGCACGCCATCCCGAAGACGTCCCGCCCGGTCGGCCCGAGGATCAGCGTGCAGTTCCGCCCCCGCGGCGTCCGCTGACCGTGGGGTCAGGTCAGCTGGGTGGCGGTGTGGATCAACAGCCCCGCCAGCGCACCGACCAGCGTCCCGTTGATCCGGATGAACTGCAGGTCCCGCCCGACGTGCAGCTCGATCCGACGAGCCGCCTCCGCGCCGTCCCATCGCTCGATCGTGTCGGTGATGACGGTCGTCATCTCCATGCCGTACGCGTTCACCACGTAGGCAGCAAAGTCGGCCGCCCACCCGTCCAACCGCTCGCGCAACAGTTGGTCGACTGTCAGCCGCTGCCCGAACTCGGCCAGTGCGCTGACGGCACGCGCCCGCAACAAGCTGTCCGGATCGTCGAACGTCGTGAGCAGGGCGCGCCGCAGGACCGTCCAGAGCGAGGTCGCCGTCGTCAGTGCCTGCGGAGACTCGAGCAGCCGACGCTTCAGCGCTTCGGCGCGCTGCATCGTGTCCGGGTCGGACTGCAGGTCTCGGGCAAGGTCGGTGAGCAGCTTGTCGAGCGCGACCCGCGCCGGATGGGCGGGGTCGTCCCGGATGTCCTTGACCCAGGCCACCGCCTCGACGTGCACCCGCTGGGCGACCCTCTCGTCCACCCAGATCGGGGTCCACCAGGGCGCCCGCTCCCCCACCACCGCGGCCACCGTCTCTGCGTTGCCGACGAGCCATCGGTGCGCCTCGATCAGGGCCAGGTCGACGAGACCGTGATGGGCACCGTCGCTGACCACCTCGTGCAGCAGTCGGCCGGTGACCTCACTGAGCGGCTCGTCGGCGAGCCGGGGGACCAGCTCCTCACGTACCAGCGCCGCGACGTCCTCGTCCCGGATCCGGGCCAGCCCGTGCCGAAGCATCCGCGTGGTCTCGCGGACCACCCGTTCCCCGTGCCGTTCGTCGATCAGCCACTGGCCGACCCGCTTGCTGACCTCGGCCCGGTGCACCCGGTCACGGACGACGTCCTCGGCGAGGAAGTTGTCGGTGACGAAGTCCTGCAGACCACGGGCCAGCATGTTCTTGCGGGTGGGGATGATCGCGGTGTGCGGGATCGGCAACCCCAGCGGGTGCCGGAACAGTGCGGTGACCGCGAACCAGTCGGCGATCGCGCCCACCATGGCCGCCTCCGCAGCGGCGTGCACGTACGTCCACCCACCGGCGCGGTCCAGGGTCAGGACGTACACCAACGCCGCCAGCAGCAGCAGCGACAGCGCGACGATCCGCATCCGGCGCAGTCCTGCGCGGCGTGCGTCGTCGGCGGCGCTGGTCGCGGACAGCAACGGGGTGGGACTCACCGCCGCAGCATGCCAGCCGTCGCCGCGCCGGGAACGAGGCGCCGGGCCGCGACTCGCCACGCTGGACCGGTGAGTTGCCAACTCACTGCGCCGGGATGGAGCATCGAACCGGGCCGGCCGGCCCGGCACACCCCGACTCCCCGAGGAGACCGTCCATGCCCGTCAGGTCCTGCCCGTGACCGCCGACCCGCGATCGATGCCGGTGGACACGGTCGTCCTCGATGTGGACGGCACTCTCGTGGACACCAACTACCACCACGCGGTCGCCTGGTTCCGGGCGTTCCGGCAGCACGACGTCACGGCGTCGCTCTGGCAGATCCACCGCGCCATCGGGATGGGCGGCGACCGGTTGGTCGCCGAGGTCGCCGGGGACGAGGTGGAGCACCGGGCGGGGGACGAGATCCGGGCGGCCTGGGAGACCGAGTACCAGCCGATGCTGCACGAGGTGGCACTGCTCGCCGGTGCACGGGACCTGCTGGAGCACCTGCACGGCCGCGGATGCACCGTCGTGCTGGCCAGCTCGGGCAAGCCCGAGCACGTCGAGCACTACCTCGACCTGCTCGACGGGCGGAAGTTCGCGCAGACCTGGACGACCGCCGAGGACGCCGAGCAGACCAAGCCCGCACCGGACCTGATCGGAGCGGCGCTGGAGCAGGTCGACCATCGCCGGGCGGTCATGGTCGGCGACTCGATCTGGGACGTGGTCGCGGCGCGAGAGCTCGACCTCGACACGCACTGCGTCCGCACCGGTGGCTTCTCCGACGATGAGCTGCGCAAGGCGGGGGCGGTCGCGGTGTACGACGACCTGCCCGGGCTGCGGTCGGCGCTGGACGAGCTGGTGGTCTCGTGACGCCGCACTTCCTGGAGCACCTGGTCCCGGCCGGCGGAGTGGTCGTCGGCTACGACGGGTCGCCGGAGTCCGAGCGAGCGCTGCAATACGCCGTCGACGAGGCAGGGCGTCGGGGGACGAGCCTGCACGTCATCCGGGCCTGGAGTCTGACCAACGCGGTCCGTCCCGACGACGTCCCGCGCGGGATCGTCCCGTCGTACGAGGAGTTCGAGGCTGCCACGGCCGCCGCCACCCGGGAGCAGGTCGAGCGGCTGGTCCCGGACTGCCAGGTGCCGGTCGAGGTCCATGCCGTGCACGGGTCGGGCAGCCGGGTCCTCATCGAAGCCTCGACCGGGGCGGACGTGCTCGTCGTCGGACGCCGGGGCCGGGGTGGGTTCAGCGGGCTGCTGCTCGGATCGGTCGCCGACCAGTGCGTGTCGCACGCGTCGACGCCGGTGGTCGTCGTCGGCTGACGGCGGCAGTCGTCAACGGGCGTCGGTGCGTCGCAGCCGCACCCAGGTGAACGTCTGCTCGCTCCCCCAGGGGGTGACATGCTGCTCGCGCTCAGCGTGCTCGAGGTCGAACTGCGACGCGAAGAGGGTCGCCAGGTCGGCCGCCGAGCTCCTGTTGGTCGGCAGGCCGGAGCACTGCTCCGGACCGTCCTCGGCGAACACTCCGAGCACGGCCCGCCCACCCGGACGGACCGCCGCGCCGGCGGTTCGGACGTACCTGGCCCGGTCCTCGGTGTCGGTGAGGAAGTGCAGGACCGCGCGGTCGTGCCACGCGTCGTACGTGCGCGCGGGCTGCCAGCTGCCGACGTCGGCGCAGACGAAGCTGACGTCGCTCGCCGCCGAACCCATCCGCCGGCGGACCACCTCGATCGCCTCCGCGGAGACGTCCAGGACGGTGAGGTCGGCCACCCCCGCGTCCAGCAACCGGTCCACCAGGGTCGAGGCGCCCGCGCCCACGTCGATCACCGACTCCCCGGGCGAGGCAGCCAGCAGGTGCAGCGAGATCTCGGGCGTGGGTTGGTACCACGACACGCTGTCGGCGGTCTTGTCGCGGTAGACGGCATCCCAATGGCCGGCGGTGCCGGTGCTGCTCGCCGCCACTCTGCTCATCCCTCTCGCCGTCGTCGTCTCACCCCGCTGCATCGGCCCCACGGCCGCCAGGGTGTCAGGTGCAGCGGAACACGGACCTGCCCTGCGCGTCAGCCGAGGTCTGCACGTCCACCACGTCACGCATGACGTCGAGGACGTGCGACACCGGCAGCGGTGCGTCCGCAACCTTCAGGTGGGGGTTGGTCACCGCGACCGGGTGCCACCAGGCTCCGTCGGCGGTCAGCGTGGGTTCCGGCTCGACGGAGTCCAGGCTGATGGCGACGCCCTCGTCGGCGAAGCCCTCCTTGGCCACCGGCCGGATCAGCCGATCCTCCTCGGCCACACCGAGCCGCTCCAGGAAGCCGTGCAGGTCGCCCGCGCCGGCGGCGTCCTGCGGCAGGTACGTCGCCGCGACCCGCACCCGGAAGCCCAGTTCCCGCGCCAGCCGGATTCCGGCGAGGGCCTTGGCATGCGTACCCGCACCGCGTTGCCGGTCGTGCAGCTCCGGCCCGGCCGAGTCGAGGCTGATCTGCAGCGTCACCGCCGTCCGATCGAGCGACTCGAGCATCTCGCGGCGCCGGCCCCGGCTGAACACCATCGCGTTGGTGAGCAGCGTGACCGGCACCTGGACGGAGGCGGCTGTGACGAGAGCGTCGAGCTGAGGGTGCAGGAACGGCTCACCGCCGGTGACCAGCAGCTCCCGCCCGCCCTGCGCCACGAACTCCGTGGCCGCGGACGTCGCCAGCTCGACCGGCATCAGCCGGGCGTCGGCCCGCGGTGACGATCCGGCACAGCAGTAGCTGCAGGCGAGGTTGCAGTGGAAGTTGGAGTACAGCCAGAGCCGGCTGCCCAGCGGCGCCGGGGCGCCGGAGGTGTACTCGGCGTTCGGGTCCAACGCCGCGGCCGCGATCCGGCTCCGACCGCGCTGGATCAGCAGGTGCCACGGACCGGCCCCGTTGCGGCCGCCGTCGGAGACGTCCAGCAACGCATGACCGGCCAGCCGTGCCCAGGCGGGCAGGTCGGCGAGCACCGACGGCTCCCGGGTATGCAGGAGCAACACCTCACCCTCGGCGATGCTCCGCATCCGGGTGGTGATGGCCAGCAACAGCCCGCTGCCGCAGTCCATCTCCCCGCCGTCGTACTCCAGCGCCGGCACCACGTCCGCTGCGGTCCCGCCCGTGGTCGTCACCGGTCAGAACGACAGTGACGAGGCACCGTCGGCGAGCAGCGCCACCAGCGTGGCGCCGCCGACGATGGAGGCGCCGTCGATGAGCTCGTCCTCGCCGATGCCGCGCTTCTTCGCGCACGGGCTGCAGACCAGGAACTTGCCGCCGGCGGCGACGTAGGACGAGACCAGCTCGCTCATCGGCGCGAAGCCGTCCTCGTGCAGCTCGTCGGCGACCCCTTTGGCCGCCAGCCGGGTGCCCTCGGACGACAGGAAGACGGTCGTCGGTTGGTCGGAGGCGACCGACGCACCCGCGACGACCATGGCCACGCTGGAGCGGTCGGGGTCGTCGACCGAGCGGGTGAGGTTGATGACGAGACCGTTCATGGGGTGGTTCCTCTCGGGTTGGACGCCGGCTGCTGCTGCAGGCGCCACGGCTGGTGCGGATGGGTGTCGCGGGGCGTACTGCTGGTGCTGAGGTCGTACGACGGGCGGCCGTCGTCGTGCACGCCTCGGCCGAGGAAGCCGTGACCGGTCAGGTGGCACCACGCCGGCAGATCGATGGCAGCCGCCGGATCGGTGGCGACGAGCCGGATCACGGCACCGGGCGGCAGGGTCCGCGCCTGCGCGGCGAGCACCAGGAGCAACTCGCCGCAGGCACGGTCTCCGCCGTCGACCAGCTGAATCTCGCCCATTCACACGGACGATACGTCACGGTCGCGCTGGACGCGATGGTCCGCCCCACCCCGCCCATCCGCCACTTCCGCCCCGCCGATCCGTCACTTCCGCCCCGCCGATCCGTCACTTCCGCTGCGCCGATCCGTCACTTCCGCCCCGTCCATCCGTCACTTCCGGTGACGCCGACGTCGTTGCCCCTTAGTCGCCGGCTCAGACGAGGCGCCGCGTCCGTACCTGACGGATCACACGTCCGCAACTGACGGATCCAGCGGTCCGAAACTGACGGATCGCGCGACCGAAACTGACGGATCGCGCGACCGAAACTGACGGATCGCGCGGGTTAGTCGCGGGAGCGGTTGCGGAACGCCCGGACCGCCAGCGGGGCGAACACCGCGGTCATGATCAGGCACCAGGCGATGGTGACCGGGACCGCATGGTGCAGCGGCCAGGCGGCGTCGGCTGGTGCGGGCAGGCCGTTGCCCCACAGCTCCCGGCAGGCCTGCACGAGGGAGGAGATCGGGTTCCACTCGGCCACGACCCGCAGCCACGGCGGCATGTTCTCGGTCGGGGCGAACGTGTTGGCCAGGAAGGTCAGCGGGAACATGGTCGTGAACATCAGCCCCTGGACCGCCTCCACCGACCGCATCAGCGAGCCGACCAGGATGCCCGCCCAGATCATGGCAAACCCGAACAGCAGCATCAGCGCGAAGGCGAGGACCGCGTCGAGCACTCCCCCACGCACCCGCCACCCCACCACCAAACCCGTCAGCGCCATCACCGTGATGCCGATGCTGGAGTGGATCAGGCTGGACACGCTCCGGCCGACCAGGATCGAGGCACGGTGGATCGGCAGCGACTTGAGCCGGTCGACGATTCCCTTGTCCAGGTCACTGGTGAGGCCGATGGCCACGATGAACGACGAGAAGGCGATCGTCTGCGCCATGATCCCCGGCACCAGGAACTCGCGGTAGGTGGAGCCTTCGACCGCGATCGACCCGCCGAACACGTAGGCGAACAGCAGGACGAACATCACCGGCTGGATGGTGACGTCCAACAACAGCTCCGGCATCCGCTTGATGTGGATCAGGTTCCGGCGGACGACGACCAGCGAGGACGTCAGCAGGGACAGCGGTTTCAGTTCGGGACGTCCGGAGGACGTCCGCGCAGTCTCGACGGTGAGCGTGTCGGTCATCGGATCGATCCTTCGAGCTCGGTGTCGGCAGCGGAGTCCTCGGCCTCGGTCGTGTCTTCGGCGCGATGTCCGGTCAGGTGCAAGAAGACGTCGTCGAGACTGGGCCGTTGGAGGCCGAGGTCGTCCACCTCGATGCCCGCTTCGCCCAGCAGTCCGGCGATACTGGTCATGTCAGCGATGCCCTCGGCCGGCGCGGTGAGCCGGCGGGCGGCCGGCTCGACATACACCTCGGGACACACGCCGCGGACGAGCTCCTCGGCCCTGGGCAGGTCTGCCGGGTCGGCCAGCGTCAGCACCACCGATGCGCGGCCGGCCTGGTCCTTGAGCTGGGTGGGCGTTCCGGAGGCGATCACCGCTCCCTTGTCGATGACGACGATGGTGTCGCACAGCTGGTCGGCCTCCTCGAGGTACTGCGTGGTGAGGACCAGCGTCGTCCCGTCACGGACGAGGCCACGCAGCACCTCCCACAGCTCGTTGCGGCTGCGTGGGTCCAGGCCGGTGGTCGGCTCGTCCAGGAACAGCACGGGTGGCGCCGCGATCAGGCTGACGGCGAGGTCGAGGCGTCGGCGCATGCCCCCGGAGTAGGTCTTGACGGGGCGGTCGCCGGCGTCGGCGAGGTCGAACCGCTCCAGCAGTTCGTCCCCGGCCGGCCGGATCGCCCGCAACGACAGTCCCGCGAGCCGTCCGATCAGCCAGAGGTTCTCCCGCCCGGTCAGCAGCTCGTCGACCGTGGCCGCCTGACCGGTGAGACCCATGCTGCGGCGGACCAGCTCGGGCTCCTGGACCACGTCGTGGCCCGCGACGCGGGCCGAGCCGCTGGTCGGGATGGACAGGGTCGTCAGCATCCGAATCGTGGTGGTCTTGCCGGCGCCGTTCGGCCCGAGCAGCCCGAGGACGGTGCCGCGACGGACGGTGAAACTGACCCCGTCCACCGCAGTGGTCTCCCCGAACCGCTTGACGAGATGTACCGCCTCGACGGCCGGCTGGTCGGATTGTTCTCTCATCTGTCCACCTCATCACGTCTCACCGACGGTTCCCAGGCGGTCGTCTCCGCCCGGCAGATCAGGACACCGGCGCGTACCGCAGGTGCAGCACGCCGGTGCCGAGCGCCACGCTGGACAGCAACTCGAGCGGTTGGGTCGGGGAGTCCTCGAACAGCCGTCGACCCGAGCCGACGGCGATCGGGTGCACGAGCAGGTTCAGCTCGTCGAGGAGTCCCTGCGTGAGCAGCCAGCGCACGGTGGTGGCGCTCCCGGACATCGCAATGTCACCGTCGGTGCTGTCCTTCAGCGCCCGCACGCCGGCGGCCACGTCGCCGGAGATGACCGAGGTGTTCTGCCACGACGCCTCAGTCAGGGTGCTGGTCAGCACGTACTTCGGGATCGTGTTGATGAACGTCGAGAAGGGCACCTCGGGACCCTGCGCGGGCCAGAACTCGGACCACTCCCCGTACAGGGTGCGTCCCATCAACATGGCGGAGGACGACTCCATCCCCTTCTCCACGATGGCTCCCATGGCATCGTCGAAGTACGGGAAGTGCCACTTGTCCGGCGACTCGACGACACCGTCGAGGGAGATGAAGAAGTTCGACACGATCCTGGCCATGGGTGTGCTCCTCGCGTTGCCTCGTACTGGTCATGGAGTCTGACCCCGTACACCGTCGAAACTCATCGGTCCGGTGGCATCTCGGCAGTCGACGCACCGGGCGACGCCCGACCACCACCGCGCTCCGAGGTCGCGCAGTCACACCCTGCGTTGCGCCGGGACGGCCCGGCACCTAGCGTCTCGTCGGTGACAGTGCTCGTCGACGCACTCTGCGTCGATGCCAATCAGCCGCTCCGTCTGGCCAGCTTCTGGGGCGCCGTTTTGGGCTGGCAGATCGCCGACGATACCTCCGGAGGAGTCGCGCTGCTGCCGCTCGACGACATCGGCCTCAGACTCCGGTTCGTGCCGACCCGGCAGCCCAAGACCGGTCCGAACCAGATGCACGTCGATCTGACGAGCGCGTCCCTGGATGACCAGCAGCAGACGGTGGCGACGTCGCTCCGGCTCGGCGGGCGGCACATCGACGTCGGGCAGCGCCCGGAGGACGGTCATGTCGTGCTGGCCGACCCCGAAGGCAACGAGTTCTGCGTCATCGAGCCCGGGAACACCTTCCTCGCCGACTGCGGATTCGTCGGAGCCCTCGCGTGCGACGGTTCCCAGGAGGTGGGCTACTTCTGGAGCGAGGCGTTGGGCTGGCCCTTGGTCTGGGACCACGACCAGGAGACCGCCATTCGTTCACCGCATGGTGGTCCCAAGGTCACCTGGGGCGGCCCACCGGTCAGGCGGAAGTGCGCGAAGAATCGACTGCACGTCGACGTCAGAGCAGCAGCCGACAGTGATCAGCAGACGGAGGCAGACCGGCTCGTCCGCCTCGGGGCGACTTCCGCCGAGATCGGCCAGGGCGAGGTCGACTGGATCGTCATGGCCGATCCCGATGGCAATGAGTTCTGCCTGTTGCCGTCCGGAGGTCGGTCTCGTCCACTGTCCTCCCTCCAGTGACCTCGTACGCCGGCGCAGCGTCTCCGGTGCCCGCGATCTCAGCAACCGTCGCCCTGCGGCGGCCGGCATCGGGCGCTCTGCCAAGCCGGTCCGCGAGCTCACGATGCTCGCCGGCGGGTGCCCCGACCCATCGCCGCTCACCGGCCCGGCTGTCACGGGCTGCCGGAGTCCGGATCGCGCTCGGCGCAGTGGCGGAGCCGGACGGGACACGACCCGAGTCACACCCGACCTGGGCGTTCCCCGTCGGCTGCACACGGAGCCGACCCTCCGCCGACATCCGAACTGACGGATGAGCGGTGCGGAACTGACGGATGAGCGGTGCGGGGGGAGGGGGAGGGGGGTCAGGCGTGCTGCATGTCGACGAAGCGGGAGTAGTGCCCCTGGAACGCGACGACGACGGTGGAGGTCGGGCCGGCCCGGTGCTTGGCGACGATCACGTCGGCCTCGCCGGGCCGGGTGGACTCGCGCTCGTACAGGTCGTCGCGGTGCAGCAGGATCACCATGTCCGCGTCCTGCTCGAGGCTGCCGGACTCCCGGAGGTCGCTCAGCATCGGGCGCTTGTCGGTGCGCTGCTCGGCGCCGCGGTTCAACTGGCTGACCGCGACCACCGGGACCTCCAGCTCCTTGGCCAGCAGCTTCATCTGCCGGGAGAACTCCGAGACCTCGACCTGCCGGCTCTCCACCCGCTTGCCGGAGCTCATCAGCTGCAGGTAGTCCACGACGATCAGCCGCAGGTCGTGCCGCTGCTTCAGCCGCCGGGCCTTCGCCCGGATCTCCATCATGGTCATGTTCGGGCTGTCGTCGATGAACAGCGGTGCCTCGGACACCTCCGCCATTCGGCGGGCCAGCCGGGACCAGTCGTCCTCGTTCATCTTCCCGTTGCGCATGTGGTGCAGCGGGATCCGCGCCTCGGCCGACAGCAGCCGCATCGTGATCTCGGTGCGGTTCATCTCCAGCGAGAAGATCACGCTCGCCATGCCGTGCCGCAGCGAGGCCGACCGGCACATGTCCAGCGCGAGCGTCGACTTCCCGGTGGCGGGCCGAGCGGCGACGATGATCATCTGGCCCGGGTGCAGCCCGTTGGTCAGCCCGTCGAGATCGGCGAATCCCGTCGGAACGCCGACCAGGGTGCCGTCGTGGTTCTCGATCGCCTCGATCTCCTCCAGCGTGCTGGGGATGATCGCGGACAGTGGCGCGTAGTCCTCGCTGGCCCGCTTCTCGGTCACGGCGTAGACCTCGGCCTGGGCCCGGTCGACCACGTCGTCGACCTGACCCTCGCCGCCGTAGCCCAGCTGGACGATCCGGGTGCCGACGTCGACCAGCCGACGCAGGATCGCCTTCTCCCGCACGATCTCGGCGTAGTAGCCGGCATTGGCCGCGATCGGCACGCCGGCCACCAGGGTGTGCAGGTACGGCGCGCCACCGACCCGCGCCAGCTCCCCCCGGCGCTGCAGCTCGGCGGAGACCGTCACCGCGTCGGCCGGCTCACCCCGGCCGTACAGGTCCAGGATCGAGTCGAACACGGTCTCGTGGGCGGGCCGGTAGAAGTCGGTGCCGCGGACCGTCTCCACCACGTCGGCGATGGCGTCCTTGGACAGCAGCATCGCCCCGAGCACGCTCTGCTCGGCGGCGTTGTCCTGCGGGGGTGTCCGGTCGCCGCCGCCCCACTGCTCCGACCCGGGCTCGTCCGATTCGGACCGGCCAGCGGTGCGGAACTGCGTCACGCTCATCGTCGCGGGGGCCCCTCAACTGGTCCGGCGCCGCCGGGGGCGGCCGCTCGTCGTTGGTCAGAACCTAGGCTCCGGCACCGACAGTCGGGCACGCTACGCACTTCACGGTGGTGGGCGGAAGCCAGCCGTCCACACGGGGTGTGGACAGTTCCGGAGATCCTGTGGACAGAGCCGGATCTCGGTGTGCACAGCCTGTGCAGAGTTCTGTGGACGGGGACGGTTCCGGCGCGGTTACACCCCCTCTGACCTGCAGTTTTGTCCCGACGATGGTGTGCAGCCGAAATAGTCGCAACTTTTCTCGGACTGCCGAGCCTGCGGGTCGCCTCGTGCTCTAGGGTCCTCCTAGTCTGGCCGGCGGAGTCGTGCCGCCCGCTCCCCGGCGTCAGCCCCGCTCCCGCCGGGTGTGCCTTACCCGACCCCGGGAGCCGCGTGCGTGTCCCCCGCCTGCAGGCCGAGGACCGGGTCATGCTGCGGCTGGCGGTCCCCACCTTCGTCGCGCTGGTCAGCGAACCGCTGTTCCTGCTCGCCGACACCGCCGTCGTCGGCTACCTCGGGACGGACCCGCTGGCGGCGCTCGCGGTGGCCGCCACGGTGCTGCAGACCGTCGTCGGGCTCTGTGTGTTCCTCGCGTACGCGACGACGGCGAGCGTCAGCCGACGGGTCGGGGCCGGAGACCGGCGAGGGGCGCTCACCGACGGAGTCTCCGGTCTGTGGCTGGCCCTGAGCCTCGGCGTCGTCCTGGCCAGCGTGACCGCAGCCGGGGCCACCCGCGTCATCGGGGCGTTCGACGTCAGCGCTGCGGTCGCCGGCCAGGCCGCCGACTACCTCCGCGTGTCCGCGCTCGGAGTGCCGGGGATGTTGCTGGTGCTGGCCGCCACCGGCGTGCTCCGCGGCCTGCTGGACACCCGGACGCCGCTGCTGGTCGTCGTGGCGGCCAACCTCGCCAACATCGGACTGGACGTCTGGCTGGTCTACGGGCTGGACCTGGGCCTGGTCGGCTCCGCACTCGGGACCGTGATCGCGCAGTCCGCGGCAGCCGTCGCCCTGGTCGCGGTGGTGCTGCGAAGCGCCCGCAGGCACCGGGCTCGGCGGCGGCCCCATCCTCGCGCTGTGCTGGCGGCAGCCGGGTCCGGCATCCCGCTGTTCGTCCGCACGCTGACCCTGCGGGCGGTCCTGGTCCTCGCCACGGTGGTGGCCGCGACCCTCCCCGCGGCATCCCTGGCGGCTCAGCAGATCGCCGTCACCGTGGTCTCGGTGCTTGCCTACGGGCTGGACGCCGTGGCGATCGCGGCGCAGGCGATCATCGGCCGGCACCTGGGCGGGGGGGCCGTCGAAGCGGCCCGCCGGAGCACCCGGCGGATGGTGGCGTGGGGTGCCGGCGGGGGGACCCTCGCCGGCCTGGTGGTGCTGGCGACCTCGAGCTGGCTGCCGGTGCTGTTCACCGGTGACCGGGACGTGCGTGCCGCGGCGACCGTCGCTTTGGTGGTGGTGGCGCTGGTGCAGCCGGTCTCCGGCGTGGTGTTCGTCCTGGACGGGGTCCTCATCGGCGCCGGGGACGGTCGGTACCTGGCCGTCGCGGGTCTGCTGACGACGGTGGCCTACGTCCCCGCCGTGCTGGTGGTGCTGGCGACCGACGGGGGGATCGGCGCGCTGTGGCTCGCGTACGGCGTGTGGATGCTCGCCCGGGCCGGGACTCTCGTGCACCGGGCCCGCGGCAGCTCGTGGCTACGGACCGGACCGGCACTGTCCCGGCCGGCGGCCACGGAACGCCCCCCAACCGGTGGCTAGGGTGCCGAGGTGCCGCCCCTCGCCGTCGCCGGTCTCGGCTGGATCCTCGTGATCCTCGGGGTCGAGCCGGCGGGCGGCGGCTGGGACGTGACGCTGGACGCCTCCGGTTGGGCCCTGGTGGCCTACGGCTGGCACCGGCTGGTGCCGCTCGAGGCGACCTTCGGGCGGGCGCGAACGGCCGCGACCGTGGCCGTGGCAGTCGCGCTGATCCGGCTGATCCCACTGCCGGACCCGATCCTCACGCCGGTCTACGTCGGATCCCTGCTGCTGGTGGTGGCGAGCCTGGCACTGGGCGCGACCGCGGTGCTCGCGGTCGCCCGGGCCGGACGCTCCGCGCTGGTGGTCGGTCAGGCGTCATTCCTGCGCTGGGCGGGAGTCGCGCTGCTGGCGACCGAGGCGGCGGCGGCGCTCGGCTACCTTGCGCTGCCGGTCCTCGGTGACCTGCTGCTGGCAGCCGCGTTCGTCGGGCTGGCGTTCAGCGCCTGGTTCACGCTGCTCCAGCTGTTCAGCGCCGGCCGGGCCTGGGCCCGGCCGGTCCAGCGGGCCTGAGCGACTCGCTCAGCCCGCGTGCACCTCGATGGTGACCTCGGCTGCCACGTCGTCGGACACCCGGACGGTGACGGGGTGGGTCCCGACCGACTTGATCGGCTGCCCGACGTCGATGCGGCGCTTGTCCACCTGGGGACCTCCGGCCGACGCGATCGCGGCGGCGATGTCGGCCACCGTCACCGCTCCGAACAGCCGCCCGGTCTCCCCGGCCCGCACGGGCAGCCGCACGCTGAGCTCCTCGAGCTGCGCCTTGATCTGCTCGGCGTGCGTTGAGTCACGGACCTCGCGGACCGCACGCGCCTGCTTCAGGCTGTCGATCTGCTTGGCGGCGCCCTTGGTCCAGACCACGGCGTACCCGCGCGGGACGAGGTAGTTGCGGCCGTAGCCGTGCTTGACCTCGACGACGTCGCCGGCCGCACCGAGCGCCGGCACCTCGTGAGTGAGGATGAGCTTCATCGCGGTGCCCCCTCTCAGCGGGTGGTCGACGTGTAGGGCAGCAGCGCCATCTCGCGCGCGTTCTTGATCGCGGTGGCGATCTTGCGCTGCTCCTGGACGCTCACACCGGTCACCCTGCGGGCGCGAATCTTGCCACGGTCGGAGATGAACTTCCGCAGCAGCGCGGTGTCCTTGTAGTCGATGTAGCTGATGTCCGCGGCCTTGAGCGGGTTCTGCTTCTTCTTCGGTTTGCGAACGATGGGCTTGGCCATTGTGGTGCTCCCTTCAGAGCCCGGCTCTCACCGGAATGGGCCGATGGATCGGTGTCGGATGGTCGGATCGGGTCAGACGGATCGGGTCAGACGGATCGGGTCAGACGGATCGGGTCGGCACGGATGGAGTCAGAACGGTGGGTCGTCGGCGCCGGCCGCTGGGGCGCTGGCCCACGGATCGCTGCCACCCGAGGCGCCGCCGCCGCCGGATGGAGCGCTGGTCGCCCACGGGTCGGTGCCGCCCTGCTGAGCGCCGCTCTGGCCGCTCCCACCGCCGCCGAAGCCACCGCCGGACCCTGACCGGGAGGTCTTCGCGACCTTCGCGGTCGCGCTGCGCAGGCTCGGCCCGACCTCGTCGACGTCGACCTCGAAGACGGTGCGCTTCTCGCCCTCGCGGGTCTCGTACGACCGCTGCTTCAGCCGGCCCTGCACGATGACCCGCATCCCCTTCTGGAGCGACTCGGCGACGTTCTCCGCCGCCTGCCGCCACACCGAGCAGGTGAGGAAGAGGCTCTCCCCGTCCTTCCACTCCCCGGACTGGCGGTCGTAGGTGCGCGGGGTCGACGCCAGTCGGAAGTTCGCCACCGCCGCACCTGACGGGGTGAAACGCAGCTCCGGGTCGTCGACGAGGTTGCCGACGAGGGTGATGACGGTCTCTCCTGCCATGAGATCTCCTGCGAGGTGGTCGGAAAGGGGTCCTGCCGGGCCGGGCATGGCCGGTCGCACGGACGAGTCAAGCGCCCGGCGCCGACAGTGCTCGGCGAGCGGTCGGCGGGGGAGGCTCAGTCCGCCTCGGGCCGCACGACCTTGGTACGCAGCACCGACTCGTTCAAGGTCAGCTGACGGTCCAGCTCCTTGACCGTGGCCGGCTCGGCGTGCAGGTCGACGACGGCGTAGATGCCTTCGGCGCGCTTCTTGATCTCGTAGGCCATCCGGCGCCGGCCCCAGATGTCGACGTTGTCGACGGTGCCGCCGTCCTTGGTGACCAGCGACAGGTAGCGGTCGAGCGACGGGGCGACCGTCCGCTCCTCGAGGTCGGGGTCGAGGATGACCATCAGCTCGTAGTGACGCACAGCGATCTCCACCTCCTACGGACTCAGCGGTCACGGTCTCTCCGTGACAGGAGGATGCGTGCTCGGCTCCGTCCAGCAACCACCAGGCGGTGTCGGGGAGGGAACCGCGGTCCGGGCGGGCCGGACCGACTGACGATCTTAGCCCGGCGCGGACGCGTGGAGCCAATCGCCGGCCGCGCCGCTTGGTTTGCCCCCTCCGGTCGCGCACGCTGGTGGCGTGCCGACACCCGCGCTCATCCGCACTGCCGCCATGTCGTTTGCGCTGGCAATGGCGGTGACGGGTTGCGGTGCGGCGAGCGAGGAGGCGCCGCCGCCGGCTGCCTCCGCCAGCGCCGACGGCCAGGGGGCCGGCGGCCAGAAGCCGGACGACCGGGGAGCCGCCGGGGGGCAGCCATCCCCCGTCCCGGAGGTGCTGCGGTTCGAGGCCGAGCAGGTCTCCGGCGAGGCATTCGACGCGGCCGACCTGGCGGGCACCGACACGGTCCTGTGGTTCTGGGCACCCTGGTGCACCGAGTGCGCCGCCGCCGCGCCGCAGGTACAGGCGGCGGCCGAGGCGGCGCCGGACATCGAGTTCGTGGGGGTCGCCGGATTGAGCTCAGACGTCGGCGACATGCAGGCGTTCGTGGACCAGCACGGGCTGACCTTCCCGCAGCTCGCCGACGCCGACGGCAGCATCTACACCCGCTTCGGCATCACGCAGCAGGACGTCTACGTGCTGGTGTCCGAGGACGGCGCCGTCGACCGGGTGGACTCCTACTCCGGCGACGTCGACCTGCAGCAGCTGGTCGAAGACACCTTCGGCTGAGTCGATGACCGAGGGTCCGTACGCGCTGGCGCTGGCCGCCGGCCTGGTCGCGGCGTTCAACCCGTGCGGCTTCGCCCTGCTGCCGGCGTACCTGGCGCTGGTGGTGGCCGATGGTGACGCAGTCGCGCCAGGCGGGGCCCTCGGCCGGGCGCTGCGGATGACGGCGGCGATGAGCGCCGGCTTCGTCGGGGTGTTCGGGATCTTCGGCGCGGTCGTCGTCCCGCTGACGCTGTCCCTGGAGCGCTACCTGCCCTGGGCCACGATCGTGATCGGTATCGCCCTGGCGGTGGGCGGGGTCTGGCTGCTCGCCGGCCGCGACCTCACGCTGCCGGTGCCGCGGCTGCGTGGTCACGCCCCGACCGGTTCGACCGCCTCGATGGTCGGCTACGGCGCCGCCTACGCGATCGCGTCGCTGTCGTGCACCGTCGGCCCCTTCCTGGCGATCCTCGCCACCACCACCCGGACCGGCGGTTTCACCGAGGGTCTGCTCGTCGTCGGCACCTACGGCCTCGGGATGGGGCTGGTGGTCGGCGCGCTCGCGGTGTCGATCGCGCTCGCCCAGCAGGCGGTGGTGGCCAGGGCACGCCGGCTGATGCCGTACGTGAGCCGGCTCAGCGGACTGCTGCTGGTGGTCGCCGGAGGCTACGTCGCCTACTACGGCTGGTACGAGATCCGCGTGTTCGGCGGCTCGGGGGCGGACGACCCGGTGGTCGGCGCGGCCGGTGAGGTTCAGGGTGCGCTGGCTCGGGCGGTCGGAGACGCCGGAGCGACGATCTGGACGGCGATCCTGGCGCTGCTCGTGCTCGCGGGAACCGCGGCGGGGCTGCGTCGTCGCCGTCTGGCGCAGCGCCGACTCGCCCGCTGACGACCGCGCCGCAGCTGCATTTCACGTTGCGTTGACGGCCACTGGTCACCCTTTCGCCGAGTCATCCGGACTCAAGCCGCCCTACGGGGGCCGCTTCATCGACAGGGGAGGGCGACATGTCCCGACGCGCACGCACACAACCATCCCAACCCACCCACCGCCGGTGGGCCGGCACGGCCGCGCTCGGTTCGGCGGTGCTCGCGCTGTCCGCGGTGTCAGCGGTGTCGCCGGCCGCGAACGCGGTGCCCGGCAGCACCGTGCTCGACCCGACCGCCGAGATCGGGGTGACGGTCCCGGGCGGCGCGGTCTGGCTCGGTGACCACCTGTGGGTGGCCGACCACCTCCAGGGGCTGTGCCGGCTCGACGTGGACACCGCAGGGGTCGGCAGCCTCAACCAGTCCACCTGCCTGGACGGCCTGGACGGGCAGCCGAGCGTGGCGCCGGACGGGGTGAGCGTCTACAGCACATCGAGGGCCGGGGTCCACGCGCTGACGTTCGACGCCGGCACGCAGACCCTCAGCGACAACGGCACGCTGGCCGGCACCGACACCGTCGACTTCGCCGATCTGCGACCGGTCGCCACCGCGGTCGACGGCAACGGGACGCTCCACATCGGCACCATCCGCAGCGGCGACCTCTACGCCTACGACGGGACCGGCCCGACCCCCGGTCCGGTGGACGTCGGGGACACCTCCGACGGCGGCGGCATCGTCGCGCTGGCCGCGGTGGGCACCGACCTGTTCCTCGCCGAGGAGACCGGGCTGTCGACGATCGCCGCGCCGTCGGCGACCACGCCCACGCTCGGTGCCACCGCGCTGCCCGGTCTGGTGACCGCCCCGCTGGGACTCACCGCCGACCCGGTCAACGGCAGGCTCTACGTCGCCGAGACGCCGAAGGAGCAGTCCTTCGTCGTGCGTCACGACATCGACACCGGTGCCGAGGACGTGTTCGCCGACATCGACCCGCCGGGCACCACCGACCCAGCCGCCAGCAGCGGCACCGCGATGTACTTCGCCAGCGGGCTCGCGGTGGACCCGACCACCGGTGACCTCTACGTCGCCGACGACCCCGGCCTGGTCGGCGGTGCCGAGCTGCCGTTCGAGGGCCGGGTCTTCCAGGTTCCGGCCGCCCACCTCGCAGTGTCCGACGGCACCACCATCCCGGCCCCGGCCGGCGCGGTGGTCGCCTCCCTGGTGGCCGATCGGGCCACCGCACCGGAGGGCATCGCCAAGGTCGATGGCCGGACCTGGATCGCCGACCACGTCCAGGGGATCTGCCGGCTCGCCAACGGGCGGGTGCTGGCTTCCTCGTGCGTCGCCCTCAACGGCGGGGGTCAGCTGGCCTACAAGGCGCCCTACCTGTACGTCGCCGAGGGCGGCTCCAAGGGTCGCGGCGTGGTCCGGCTGCGCTACGACTCCGCCACCGGCACGTTCGGCTCCCCGCTGGTCCTGCGCAACTCGGTCGGCACCACCGGCCAGTCGCTCGCCGGCGCCCGGATCGGCTCCCTGGTCCAGGGCGTCGACGGTCACCTCTACCTGGGCGGATTGCGCGGCGACGAGATCTACCGGCTCACCGACCCGCACAAGGGCCGCAGCGCCCAGACGCTGTCGGTCATCGGGCGGACGGACGACGGCGGCGGCGTGAGCAATCTGGCGCTCCAGGGACGGGCGCTGTGGGTCGCCGAGGGTCACGCGGTCACCAGGATCCAGAAGGCCACGTTCACCGCATCCGGCGGTGGGAACGGGGTCTGCGCGGGAGCATGCGTGGCCCGTCCGCCGGCGGTGCCGGTGGACGTGGTGGCTCCGACGGCGCTAGCCAGCCAAGGCGGCCAGCTCTACGTCGCCGACACTCCGACCGCGGCGTCGACGGTGGTCCGCTACACCGTGCGCACCGGCGCCCAGCAGGTGTGGGTGAGCGCGGGCCAGACCGCGCCGACGGCCACCCCCGACTCGCTGACGAACGTGTCCGCGCTGACCGTCGGAGCCGGAGCCACGGCGACCAACCCGGGCCAGCTGCTCATCGGAGACGACCCGACCGCCGGCGAGCTGGTCGCCAACGGCCGGATCTGGGCGGCCTCGCTCACTCCGTGACCAGGGCGACTACGTCGCTCACCGACCTGCACAACTCGCGGATCGTGGGGTCTGCTCGCTGGACCCATCCCCCCCTGCCACGTTCCGCGAGTTGTGCAGCCTGACCCCCCGCCGCCGGCGCGCGGCGGGGGGTCACTCCGCGCCGATGGCCTCCAACACGTCCAGCCGGGCCGCCCGGCGAGCCGGGAGCACGGCCGCGACCACGCCGACGACTGCCGCCACGGCCACGAAGACCAGCAGCTGGACCCAGGGCACCTGCAACACCTCGATCCCCTGGTCGGCGATCGCCCGTTGCAGCACCACGCCGAACACGATGCCCATGACCACCCCGAGCAGTGCGCCGAGCAGCGAGATCGCCACCGACTCCAGCCGCACCATCCGTCGCAACTGCCGGCGCTGCATCCCGATGGCGCGGAGCAGTCCCACCTCGCGGGTGCGCTCGATCACCGACAGCGCCAGCGTGTTGATGATCCCGAGCACGGCAATCACGATCGCCAGCGCCAGCAGCGCGTAGATGATGGCCAGCAGCTGGTCGACCTGATCCCGGATCTCGTCCGCGAACTGGGTCTGGTTCTTGACCGACACCAGCGGCAGGTCGGCCACCTGCTCCTCCAGCTCCGCCTGGACGGCCGCGGGGGATGCCGCATCCTCGAGCGTGACGTACACGTAGGTGTCCTGCGGCCGCAGACCACCGTCGACGAAGGCGCTCAACGTGAACAGGTACGGCGTGTCGACGATCGGGTTCTGCTCGAAGACGGCCGCCACCTCGATCTCCCGCTCACCGTCCGGCAGCCCCAGCGTGAGGGTGTCGCCGGGTTCGACGCCGAGCTCGGCGGCCCGGTCCTCCTCCACCACGACGGTGCCGTCGGTGAAGTCGGCGATGTCGCCCGCGGCGGCCCGCAGACTGACGACCTCGGAGAACGGCTCCGGGTCGGTCGCCGCCACCAAGAACTCGTCGGCGCCCTCCACCGTGGCCGGCGTGTAGCGATAGGGAGCAACGGCGGCGACCCCGTCGGTCTCGGCCGCCTGCCGGGCAACGGCGGGCGAGAACGGCTGCCCGATGGAGTTCGACACCACGATGTCGGCGGCCAGCTGCTCGTTGACCAGGCGGTCGGTGCTGGCCTTGGTGGACTGCCCGAGGACCGACATGGTCGCCACCAGGGCGAGGCCGATCATCAACGCGGAGGCGGTCGCGGCGGTCCGTCGCGGGTTGCGCAGGGCGTTCTCGGCGGCCAGCTGCCCCACCGTTCCGAACATGCGCCGGTACGCAGCACGCAGGCCGACCAGGACGGGATGGCCGAGGACGGGGCTGGCGAGCGACACGCCGACCAACACGGCGAGGATGCCGCCGCCGACCAGAGCCGCACCGGTGCCGCCCTCACCGATCAGGCCGGCGGCGATGACACCGGCACCGAGCGCGACGACGGCCACCCCCACGAGCAGCCGCACCCGGATCGTCGCGGTCGGCAGCGCCACCCCGTCGCGGAGGACCGCGACCGGCGCGATCCGTCCGGACCGGCGCGCCGGGAGGTAGGCGGCCACCAGGGTGACCAGCATGCCGACCGCGTACGACACCAGCAGGGTCCGCGGCCGGAACACCAGGTCCGTGCCGCTGAGGTCCAGGCCGACCAGCCCGAAGATGACCCTGAGCGCCAGGGCGAGCAGGAAGCCGACTCCGACGCCCACGGTGGAGCCGATCAGCCCGACGGCCGCCGCCTCGATGAGCACCAGCCGGGTCACCTGCCGCCTGGAGGCGCCGAGCGCCCGCAGCAGCGCCAGCTCCCGACTGCGCTGGGCCACCAGGATGGAGAAGGTGTTGATGATGAGGAACGTGCCGACCACGAGTGAGACGACCGCGAAGACCAGCAGGAAGATGTTCAGGAACTGCAGACCCTCGCCGATGGCATCGGTCTGCTCCTGCGCGGCACTCGCTCCGGTCACCGCCTCGAATCCGGGCGGCAGCTCGTCCTGAACCGCCTCGGCCAGGTCGGCCTGGCTGGTGGACCCGTCACTGGTCACCCAGATGTCGGTGAAGACGTCGGCGCCCTCGAAGAAGACCACCCGCATGTCCTCGGTGTCGAAGACGACCAGCGAGGCGCCGATCAGCGCGGTGCCGAAGTCGATCGTGCCCACCAGCTCCCGCTCCAGCCGCGGGTCGTCACCGACCGACACCAGCGGCACCGTGTCACCGATGACGTAGCCCCCGGTGTCCGCCGTGCCGGCGTCGAGCGCCACCTCGCCCGGCTGGTCCGGCCAGTCGCCGTCGGCGATCTCGGCCACCGCCGTGCCGGCCGCGTTGGGCGCGTCGTTGTAGTTGACCGCGATTCCCGGTGCGCCCTGGCCCCCGATCAGCTCGCCGTCCTGGTCGAGGACGAAGACACCGGTGACGGTGACGTTCCCGTCCACCCGCTCCGTGCCGGGCACCCCGGCGAGGTCGTCGACGACGGCGGCGGGAACGGTCCGGGCGTCGAGGCCCTGGAAGGTGGCGTCCCCACTGCCGGTGGTCTCCGGCCGGACGATGACGTCTCCGACACTGGCGTCGACGATCGCGTCGAACGACTCGTCCAGCGTGTCGGTGAAGACGTACGACCCGGCGACGAAGGCGACCCCCAGCACGATCGCGAAGGCGCTCAGCAGCAGCCGCAGCTTGCGGGCGAGCAGGTTGCGGATCGCGGCCCGGAGCACCGTCAGCCCTCCCCCGCCGCCCCGCCGGTCAAGGCGGGCGTCAGCGTCTTCATCCGCTCGAGCACCGTCTCCGCCGTCGGGCTGCGCAGCTCGTCGACGACGCGGCCGTCGTCGAGGAAGACCACCCGATCGGTGTAGGCCGCGGCCCCGGCGTCGTGGGTCACCATCACCACCGTCTGGTCGAACTCGTCGACGCTGCGGCGCAGGAAGCCGAGCACCTCGGCGCTGGAGCTCGAGTCGAGATTGCCGGTCGGCTCGTCGGCGAACACGATCTCCGGACGGCTCATCAGCGCCCGCGCGCAGGCCACCCGCTGCTGTTGACCACCCGACAGCTCGGTCGGCTTGTGCTGGAGCCGGTCGCGCAGCCCGACCGCGTCGACGACGGTGTCGTACCACCCCTCGTCGGGCTGCCGTCCGGCGATCGCCAGCGGCAGCACGACGTTCTCGTGCGCGGTCAGTGTCGGCACCAGGTTGAACTGCTGGAAGACGAAGCCGATCCGGTCCCGGCGCAGCCCGGTCAGCTCCTTGTCCGAGAGCCCGGTCAGGCTCTGCTCGCCGATCAGGACCTCTCCCTCGGTGCTGTCGTCCAGGGCGGCCATGCAGTGCAGCAGGGTGGACTTCCCCGAGCCCGAGGGCCCCATCACGGCGGTGAACTTCCGCGGTTCGAAGGTCACCGACACCCCGTCCAGCGCGCGGACCGCGGTGGCGCCCTTGCCGAACACCTTCGTGAGGTTCCGCGCTGTGGCGCCGGAGCCCGGTCGCGGCCCCGCGGCCCGCTGGTCGGGGTGCGGTTCGACTCGCTTCGACATCGTGCCCTCCCGTGGCGACATCGCTGCGGAGGCCCCGCACCTCCCCCACTCAACGTAGCGCCTGGGGTGACGGCACCTAGGCTGGCCGGCATGCCCGCAGCCCTCCGCATCGGTGCACACGTCGACCAGACCGACCCGGTCGCCGAGGCCGCCGCCCGGCGCGCCGACCTGTCCCAACACTTCCTCGGGGACCCACAGGGCTGGAAGAAGCCGACGGTGGCCTACGCCGGTGGCGCCGACGGGCTGCGGTCCGCGGCGGAGGCGGCCGGCGTGGACTTGTACGTGCACGCCCCGTACGTGCTGAACGTGGCGACCACCAACAACCGGATCCGCATCCCCAGCCGCAAGCTGCTGCAGCAGACCGTCGATCTGGCCGCGCAGATCGGCGCGCACGGCGTGATCGTGCACGGCGGGCACGTGCTCAAGGACGCCGACCCCGAGGCCGGCTTCGAGAACTGGACCAAGTGCGTCGAACGGACCGATTTGAAGGTCCCGCTGCTGATCGAGAACACCGCCGGCGGTGACAACGCGATGGCCCGTCGGCTGGAACGCATCGCACGACTGTGGGACGCGGTGCGCGCGGCAGCCGGTGACCCGGCCGAGGCGGGCAAGGTGGGCTTCTGCCTCGACACCTGTCACGCACACGCCGGGGGCATCGAGCTCGGCACCGTCGTCGAGCGGGTGGTCGCGATCACCGGCGGGATCGACCTGCTGCACTGCAACGACAGCCGCGATGGCTTCGACTCCGGCGCCGACCGGCATGCCAACCTGGGCCAGGGTCACATCGCCCCGGACGAGCTGGTCGACGTGGTGCGTGCCGCCGGTGCGCCGGTGGTGTGCGAGACGCCGGGTGGTGCCGCCGGTCAGGGAGCCGACATCGACTGGCTCCGCGGCCGGCTGGGGTGACCGCTCCGCTAGCCTCGCCGACCGTGACCCCGCCGCAAGTCCGGACCCTCGAGGTGCGCCCGATCGACGCTGCCGAGCATCTGGCGCACCTGCGGTCCCTCCGGTCGGCGAGCTTCCTCCAGACCCCCGCCTGGGGCCGGGTCAAGACCGAATGGCGCAGCGAGTCGCTGGGCTGGTTCGACGGCGCGGACCTGGTCGGCGTCGCGCTGGTGCTGCACCGGGCGATCCCCCGCCTGTCGCGCACCCTGGCCTACCTGCCCGAGGGCCCGGTCATCGACTGGTCCGTCGCCGCCGAGACAGGCGGGTCCGGTGGCCTCGCCGCCTGGCTGGACCCGCTGGTCGCGCAGCTGCGGGCCCAGGGTGCGTTCGCCGTGCGGATGGGTCCGCCGGTGGTCACCCGGCGCTGGCAGGCGGGCACGGTCAAGAACGCCGTGGCCGACCCCGTGCTGTCCCGACTCGGCGCGGTGCCGGCGGACTCGACCGACCCGGTGGGCGAGGCGGTGGTCGCCAGCCTGCGCTCGGCGGGTTGGCGGCCGGTCACCGCCACCGGTGGGTTCACCGCCGGACAGCCGCAGTACGTCTTCCAGGTCCCGCTGGACGGGCGGGACGAGGACGCGTTGCTCAAGGGCATGAACCAGCAGTGGCGGCGGAACATCAAGAAGGCGGCCAAGTCCGGCGTCGAGGTACGCCGAGGTGACCGGGACGACCTGCCCGCCTTCCACGCGCTGTACGTCGAGACCGCCGGACGGGACGGCTTCACGCCGCGGCCGCTGGCGTACTTCGGCACCATGTGGGACGCGCTCACCGCCGAGGAGCCCGACCGGCTGCGCCTGTACCTGGCCGAGCACGAGGGTGACCTGGTGGCGGCCACGACGCTGGTCGGGGTCGGCGATCACGCGTGGTACTCCTACGGCGCCTCCAGCACCAGCAAGCGCGAGGTCCGCGGCTCGAACGCCGTGCAGTGGCAGATGATGCGCGACGCGGCGGCCGCCGGTGCCACCGTCTACGACCTCCGGGGGATCACCGACACCCTGGACGCCGACGACCCGCACATCGGGCTGGTGCAGTTCAAGGTCGGCACCGGCGGGGAGGCGGTGGAGTACGTCGGCGAGTGGGACCTGCCGGTGAACGGGCTGCTGTACCGCGCCTTCGACCTGATGCTGCGCGTGCGTCGGCGACGAG
This sequence comes from uncultured Actinomycetota bacterium, assembly GCA_963695375.1. Taxonomy (GTDB): domain Bacteria; phylum Actinomycetota; class Actinomycetes; order Propionibacteriales; family Nocardioidaceae; genus JACCVL01. Next base: position 901,958 of record OY968767.1, read on the forward strand.
GGCGAGGGTGAACCCGTGCCGCTGACACTGCGCGTCGACGGTGACCGCTGGCGCGACCACCTGCGCCGCGCCGCCGCCGGCTACGCCGGTGCGGGGCGTGAGGACCAGGAGGCGGACGGCGATCCCGCCGGGCGGCACGGCATCGTCCCGGTGACCAAGGGCAACGGCTACGGCTTCGGACTGGCCGGGCTGGCGCGGCGCGCGGAGTGGCTGCGCACCGGCGCCGGCAGTGGACACGGGGTGGACACGGTGGCGGCCGGGACGTACGACGAGGTTCCCGGCTTGCTGGCCAGGTTCGGGGGCGACGTCTTGGTGCTCTCGCCGTGGCGACCGTTCCTGCCCGACCTCCCCACCGACGACCGGGTGCTGCACACGGTGGGGCGACTGGCGGACCTGGCGGAGCTGGGCAGTCGGCAACCCGGCTGCCGGGTGGTCGTGGAGGGGTTGACCTCGATGTCGCGGCACGGGCTGACCCGGCACGAGCTCGCCGCCGCCGCGGCGTCGATCCGGGCCGGCCGGCTGCGGCTGGAGGGGCTGGCCCTGCACCTGCCGCTGGCCGGTGAGCACGAGGATGAGGCCGAGGAGTGGGCGGCCGTGCTCGAGGCCTCCCGGCTGGAGACCGACACGCTGTGGGTGTCACATCTGCGGCCGGCCGAGCTGGCTCGGCTGCGGGCCGCGCGCCCGCGGCTGAGCGTGCGCCCCCGGGTCGGGACCGCGCTGTGGCTCGGTGACCGGGGCGCGCTGCGGACGACGGCGACGGTGCTGGACCGGCACTGGGTGTCGAGCGGGGAGCGGGTCGGCTACCGGCAGCGCGCGCTCCCGCGCTCGGGCGCGATGCTGGTGGTGGCCGGCGGCACGGCGCACGGCATCGGGTTGGAGGCCCCCACGGCGGCCGAGACGGTGCGGCAGCGGGCGATCTCGGTCGCCCGCGGCGGGCTGGGGGCGATGGGGATGGCCCTGTCGCCCTACACCGTGAGTGGCCGACAGCGCTGGTTCGTCGAGCCGCCGCACATGCAGGTGAGCCTGGTGTATCTGCCCGGCGGCGTGCAGGTGCCCGACGTGGGCGACGAGATCGACGTGGACGTCCGGTTCACCACCACGACGTTCGACCGGATCGTCATCGACTGAGCGCGACGGCGGCCGGGACGTCGGGCTCGGCCAGCACCCCGCCGGCCGGGTCGTCGGTCACCAGGTCGGCGCGCACCGGGTCGTGCTCGGGCCGGAGCACGTCGCGCAGCACCACCGCGGCCAGCCAGAGCTCGGCCGCAACCCGCAGCGCGATCGCGGCGGCGTACGGCTTGTCGACGCCGCCGGCGTCCACGGTGGCGCCGGACAGCGTCCACCAGATCGCCAGGAAGTAGAGCACCTCGCCGGCCTGCCAGATCAACAGGTCGCGCCACCGCGGGCGGGCCAGCACGGCGAACGGCAGCAGCCACAAGACGTACTGCGGTGAGTAGACCGGCCACACCAGCAGACCGCCGACGAGCAGCAGGAACACCAGCTGGGGCAGCCGCGGTCGCCGCCTGGCGCGCAGGGCCAGCAGCGAGACCAGCACGGTGACCAACGCGACGGCGACCGCGACGGTCCACACCAGCGCGCCCGGTGAGACCGTCACGCCGTAGGTGGCCGCCAGCCGCCACAGCGAGCCGTAGCCGATCTGCCCCTGCAGGGTGTGGTTGACGGTGTCCACCCACCCGCCGCCACCCCGCGCGAGCACCGGCAGCTGCCACAGCGCCCAGACCCCGGCTCCGACACCCGCGAAGGCGCCGAACGCTCGCAGCTCGCGGGCGCGGACCGCGAGGACGCCGGTCGCCGCGAGCAGGGCGACCGGCCACACCGCCGCGGCCACGGCGCTGCCGAGCAGCACCCCGGCGGCGGCGGGCCGGTCCCGCGACCAGGCCCACAGGGCCGCGACGGTCAGCGCCACTCCCACCAGGTCCCAGCCGATCGTCGCGGCCAGCACCAGCACTGGCGCGATCGCGAACGCGGCCGCGTCCCACCGCCGTCGCCCGGACAGCCCGACCAGGAGCCCGCCGACGATCAGCATCGCCCCCACCATCAACAAGGCGTACAGCGCGTAGAAGGTCACCGCCTCCTGCTGGATCTCCGGCTCGGCGGCCAGCCGGCGCACGCTCAGGCGGGACCGATCCGGCAGGTCACCGTCGTCGGTCACCAGCCGGGTGACGGATCCGGTCAACCAGGCCAGCGCGGCGACCGGGGCGGGATCGGTGCTGGCCGGGTACCGACCGGCGCCGTCCGAGGGGAGCAGGCCCTCGACGTGCCCCGCCGGGACGTAGGACAGCGGGATGTCGCTGTAGCAGAGGTTGGCATACGCCTGGCCGTCCCACCACGCCCCGGACTGGCAGGGCGCGGTGTGCGCCAGGTTGAGGACCCCGGCCAGGGTGACCAGGGCCAGCACCACCCGCAGCGGCGACCAGAACGGGTGCGCGGCCGCGTGCCGGCCCACCGGCCCCCCCACGGCCACGCTCCCCGCCGCGAGCACCGGATCGTCCCTGGTGGGGGCGACCAGCGAGCGCGCCCGCCCATCGCCCGGCCGCTCCCGGTGGAGATCCACCCGGGCAGGCTACGGACGGGCAGCGGACCCGGTCACCCGGCGCCCCCGCCGGCACCGTCCCCAGGTCCGCCGGTCGGGGGGCTGGTCGGCCCGGTCGGCACCGTCGTCGGCGGCTGTGTGGTCGGCGGCTCGGTGGTCGTGGTGGTCGGCGGCTCGGTGGTCGTCGTGGTCGGCGGCTCGGTGGTCGTCGTGGTCGGCGGCTCGGTGGTCGTCGTGGTCGGCGGCTCGGTGGTCGTCGTGGTCGGCGGCTCGGTGGTGGTGCTGGTCGGCGGCGCGGTCGTGGTCGCTGCCGCCGAGGTGGGTGGCGTGCCGCTGACGAAGGCCGGTTCGGGGAACGGCACGCACTCCTCGCCCTCCAGCGCGGACTGGGTGTAGGCCGCCCAGGTCCGCGCCGGGTACTCGCCGCCGTAGAACGTCGGCAGGAACCCCTCGAGCTGGTCGTTGCCGTCCCCTCGGACGTACATCACCGCGGTGGACAGCTTGGGGGTGAATCCGACGAACCAGGAGGACGACACCTCGCCCTCGGCTCCGGTGGCCGTCCCGGTCTTGCCGGCCGCCGGACACGTGACGACCCCGGCGTTCGTGCCGGTGCCCTGCTCGACGACCTGCTGCAGGGCGTAGGAGACGTCGCTCGCGATGTCCGCGGAGAACACCCGCTCGGCCGAGGCCTCGGCCGTGTAGACGGTCTCGCCGTCGCCGTCGACGACCTCCTCGACCACGTACCACTCCGCCCGCCGGCCCTGGGCGGCGAACGTGGCGTAGGCGTTGGCCATGTCGATGGTCGGCACCGGCGCGTAGCCGAGCGGGACCACCGGCACCGGCGCCAGCTCCTTGGTGGCCGACTTCGGCACACCGGCCAGCTCGGCCGCCTCGATCACCTTCTCGCCACCGTCCACCATCGACAAGGTGAGGTCGACGTAGGCGGTGTTGATCGACTCCACGGTGGCGGTGAGCAGGGACACCGTTCCGAAGGATCCCCCACCGGAGTCGCCCTGGTTCTCGACGTCTTCGCCGGTTCCCTCGATCAGGTACGGCGAGTTGCCGTTGAAGGTGTCGTTCAGGCTGAATCCGTCGCGCAGCCCGGCCAGGAGTGCGAACGGCTTGAACGACGAGCCTGGCTGGGCGCCCGCGAGCGCCCAGTTGTAGTCGCTGGCCACGTAGTCCGGCCCGCCGTAGAGCGCCCGCACCGCACCGGTGCCGGGCTCCACCGACGCGAGGGCGACATGCAGGGCCTTCAGGTCGCCCAGCTCCTGCGCCCGGACGGCGTCCTTGGCCGCGGACATCGCCTCCTTGTCGAAGGTGGTGGTGACCTGCAGTCCGCCGCCGTTGATCTCCGACTCGGAGAAGCCGAGCTCGCGCAGCTCGTCCTCGACCATCGCGATCAGGAAGCCTTCGGGCCCACCGAGGGAGTCCTGTGAGGAGGGCGCCTGGGTCCGGGGCAGCTTGCGGGCCAGCCGGTCGGCCTCGTCCGCGGTCAGGACGCCGGACTCCGCCATCCCGTCGAGGACGTAGCGGTAGCGCACCAGCGCGGCGCGCTCGGCTGCCTTGCCCTCCCGCGGGTCCAGCGTGCCCGGTGAGTTGAGCACCGTTGCGAGCAGCGCGGACTCCCGGACGGTGACGTCCGCGATGTCCTTGTCGAAGTACGCCTGCGCGGCCGCCTGGACGCCATAGGCACCGCGGCCGAAGTAGATCGTGTTGAGGTAACCCTGCAGGATCTCGTTCTTCGCCAGCTCGCGCTGCACCTTCAGCGCGAGGATCCCCTCCCGCACCTTGCGGGTGTAGGACTGCTCCTGGGACAGGTAGAGGATCTTCACGTACTGCTGCGTGATGGTCGATGCGCCCTGGGTGGAGTCGCCCTGCAGGTTGTTCCAGGCGGCCCGGACGATGCCCTTCACGTCGATCCCGGCGTTGTCGTAGAACGTTCGGTCCTCGGCCGCGATGACGGCGTCCTGCATGTGCTGGGGGACGTCGTCCAGCGTGACGAGCTGCCGGTTCTGCACCGCGAACGAACCCAGCTCGGCCTTGCCGTCGGCGTAGTAGACGAAGCTCGTCTCCGCCTGGAAGTCCTCGTTGGGGTCGGGGATGTCGATGGTCAGGTAGGCGACGAAGAAGGCCACCAGTCCGAGCGTGAGCAGGACGGCGACGCCCAGCGCGAGCCTGCTGAGCACCCGCTGCCACAGCGGTCTGGCGGGCTTCTTCTTCGCCGCGCCCTTGCCCGACGCACCGGCGCTGGGACCGGGGCCGGTGGGCCGAGGGTCGCCCCCCTTGCTCGTGTTCCTCACTTGCTGCGTCTTCCCGCTCGACCGATCGGTGCTCACATGCCCGGACAGTGTGACCAAGCGGCGGGCTGCGGGGAAATCGGAGCCAGGATCACGACCGGTGCCGCAGGGTCGGCGCCGGGGAGCCGTCGGTTCGATGTATCGTCGCGATACATCACAATGCGACGCTCCACGAGAGGCGACGGTGACCGGACGGGGCAAGGCGCTGGAGATGGCCGTGCTCGGCCTGCTCCACGATGCTCCGATGCACGGTTACGAGCTGCGCAAGCAGCTGATCGGCCTGCTCGGCTGGGGCCGGGTGCTCTCGTACGGCACGCTCTATCCCTGCCTCAAGACGCTGGTCAGGAACGGCCACCTCGACGCCGACCCGGAGCCCGGCACCGCCGGAGCGGGCCGGAACCGGATCGTCTACACCCTCACCCCCGAGGGCAAGGAGCACTTCCGCAGCCTCGTCGCGGAGGCGGGCCCGTCGGCCTGGGACGACGAGAACTTCGGCGTGCACTTCGCCTTCTTCGCACGGGCCGACAGCCGGACCCGCGTCCGGATCCTCGAGGGCCGGCGCAGCCGGCTGGAGGAGCGCCTGGACCAGTTGCGCACCTCGGTCCATCGCTCCCGGCAGCGCCTCGACGCCTACACCCTCGAGCTCCAGCGCTACGGGCTCGAGTCGGCCGAGCGCGAGGTGCGCTGGCTGAGCGACCTGATCGACACCGAGCGGGCCGGGGCGTCACCCGGCCCTGCTGCAACTCCCGGCGCGAGCACGACCGGCACCGGCACGACGACGAAGGAGACCAGCTGATGGGCAAGGTCCGTGTGGCCATCGTGGGCGTGGGGAACTGCGCCACGTCCCTCATCCAGGGCGTCCAGTACTACCGGGACGCGGATGCCGACGCGACCGTGCCCGGACTCATGCACGTGCGCTTCGGCGACTACCACGTCCGCGACATCGAGTTCGTCGCCGCCTTCGACGTGGACGCCAAGAAGGTCGGCTTCGACCTGGCCGAGGCGACCCGGGCGAGCGAGAACAACACGATCAGCATCTGCGACGTGCCGCCGATGGGGATCGGCGTGCAGCGTGGTCCCACCCTGGACGGGCTCGGCCGCTACTACCGGGAGACGATCGACGAGTCCGACCACGAGCCGGTCGACGTCGTCGCGGCGCTGCGGGAGTGCGGCGCCGACGTGCTGGTGTCCTACCTCCCGGTCGGCAGCGAGCGCGCGGACAAGTTCTACGCCCAGTGCGCCCTCGACGCCCGAGTCGCGTTCGTCAACGCGCTGCCGGTGTTCATCGCGTCCGACCCGGAGTGGGCCGCCAAGTTCACCGCCGCCGGGGTGCCGATCGTCGGGGACGACATCAAGAGCCAGGTGGGTGCCACCATCACGCACCGGGTGCTGGCCCGGTTGTTCGAGGACCGCGGCGTCGTGCTGGACCGGACCTACCAGCTCAACGTCGGCGGCAACATGGACTTCAAGAACATGCTCGAGCGGGACCGGCTGGAGTCGAAGAAGATCTCCAAGACCCAGGCGGTGACGAGCAACCTGCAGCACGACCTCGGCGCCCGCAACGTGCACATCGGCCCCAGCGACTACGTGCAGTGGCTGGACGACCGCAAGTGGGCCTACGTCCGGCTGGAGGGGCGTGCGTTCGGCGACGTGCCGCTGAGCCTGGAGTACAAGCTCGAGGTCTGGGACTCGCCGAACTCCGCGGGCATCATCATCGACGCCATCCGGGCGGCCAAGATCGCCAAGGACCGTGGCCAGGGCGGACCGGTGCACGCGGCGTCCACCTACTTCATGAAGTCGCCACCCGTGCAACGCCCCGACGACGAGGGCAAGCAGGGTCTGGAGGCGTTCATCCGCGGCGACGGCGAGGGCTGAGCCCGGCGGCGGCGCCCGGCCGCCACTGCTGTGACACTGCTGCGACACTGCACCGTGCTGGTGCTGCGCGACCTGCGCCGACTGCTCCCCCTCGCGGCCTTCCGCCGCCTGCTCGGCCTGCGACTCGTCGGGCAGTGCGCCGACGGTGTCTTCCAGGTCGTCCTGGCGTCGTACCTGTTCTTCTCCCCCGAGCGACAGACCAGCCCGGCAGCCATCGCCGCCGTGACGGCGGCGATGCTGCTGCCGTTCAGCGTGGTGGGTCCGGTCGCCGGCGTCCTGCTCGACCGCTGGTCGCGGCGGGACGTGCTGACGGCAGTGCCGGCGCTGCGAGCGGCACTCGCCGTCGCGGTCGGCCTGGTGGTGACGGTCGGCGGTGCGGGCCGCGTGGAGGACGTCGCGCTGTTCGTCCTGGTCGTCGTCAGCTTCGCGGCGAACCGCTTCGGCCTGTCCGCGCTCTCGGCCGCCGTGCCGCACACGGTGGCAGACGCGGACCTGTTGCCGGCGAACGCGCTGCTGCCCACCGCCGGCACCCTCGCGTTCACCGTCGGTCTCGGGCTCGGCGGGCTGTGGCAGGGGCTGCTCGGTGGTCCGGGCGACGCCACCGGCCGGACCCTCGCGCTCGCGGTGGGGCTGTGGCTGGTCACAGCCGGGCTGGCGGGACGCTTCGGGCGGCGCGCGCTCGGTCCCGACCGCGACCTTCCCCCCACCCCCCCGACCACGATCCGCGACTTCTGCTCGGGGGTGACCCACCTCCGGGAGCGGCCCGCGGCGGCCGCCGCGATCCTGCTCGTCGGTGCGCACCGGATGCTCGCCGGGACCGTGCTGGTGGCGGCCATCCTGCTGTTCCGGGGCGCGTACGCCGCCCCCGGTGACCCCGCGTCCGGCCTGGACGGGCTCAGCCTCGCGGTGCTCGCGGGCGGGACCGGCATCGTGACGGCGGCGCTCACCGTCCCCGCCGCTGCCAGGCGGTGGGGCCTGGGCCGGACGACGGCCGCGCTGCTGCTCGGTGCCGCAGCCGTGCAGCTCGCCTTCGCCCTCACCGGCGCCGAGGGGTTGCTGATCGCGGCCACGTTCGCCCTCGGCCTCAGCGGGCACGGCCTGAAGATCGGAGCCGACACGTTGGTCCAGCAGCAGGTCAGCGAGGACCACCTCGGCCGGGTGTTCTCGCTCTACGACCTCGTCTTCAACGTGGGCCTGGTGTCCGCCGCCGTCCTGGCGGCGCTGGTCCTCCCGTCCGGCGGTGAGTCCCCGGTGGCGATGGTGGCGGTGGGGCTCGGCCTCACCGGGGTCGCCGGGCTGGCGCTGCGGGCCCTGCCGCGCCCGGCGCCGACCCAGACTCCGGCCGGGGTGTGAGCGCTCAGGAGCGAGCGGCCCACCAGGCGCGCAGCTCGTCGACGGCGCGCTCCTCGCCGAGCGGGCCGTGCTCGATCCGCAGGTCCAGCAGGTGCCGGTAGGCCTGGCCCACGACCGGGCCGGGCGGCAGGTCCAGCAGCGCCATGATCTGGTTGCCGTCCAGGTCCGGGCGCATCGCTTCGAGGTGCTCCTCCTCGGCCAGCCGGGAGATCCGCTCCTCGATGTGGTCGTACGTCCGCTGCAGCCGAGCCGCCTTCCGCGCGTTGCGAGTGGTGCAGTCCGCCCGGGTCAGCACGTGCAGGTGCTCCAGCTGTGGACCGGCGTCCCGGACGTAGCGCCGCACGGCCGAATCGCTCCACTCGCCGCTGCCGTAGCCGTGGAAGCGCAGATGGAGCTCGACCAGCCGGGCCACCGCGTCGATCACGTCGTTCGGGAAGCGCAGCGCCTTCAGCCGACGACGGGTCAGCTTGGCGCCCACGACGTCGTGATGGTGGAAGGTGACCGTCCCGTCACCGCCGAACCTGCGGGTGCGGGGCTTGCCGATGTCGTGCAGCAGTGCCGCCAGCCGGGCCACCAGGTCCGGGCCACCCCCGGGCAGCCGCGACTCCAGGGCGAGCGTCTGCTCCAGCACGGTCAGGGTGTGGTCGTAGACGTCCTTGTGCCGATGGTGCTCGTCGCGTTCGAGCCGCAGTGCGGGCAGCTCCGGCAGCACCTCGTCGGCCAGGCCGGTGGTCACCAGGAGAGCCAGGCCCCGCCGCGGTTGCGGCGCGCAGATCAGCTTCACCAACTCGTCGCGGACCCGCTCGGCCGACACGATCGACAACCGGTCGGACATGTCCCTGGTCGCTGCGACCACCTCGTCGGTGGCCTCGAACCCGAGCTGAGCGGCCAGCCGCGCCGCCCGCATCATCCGCAGCGGGTCGTCGGTGAACGACTGGACCGCCGTCCCGGGCGTACGGAGTCGGCCGGCGGCCAGGTCCTCCAACCCGCCGAAGGGATCGACGAAGGTCCGGGACGGGAGCTGCACCGCCATCGCGTTGACGGTGAAGTCGCGGCGGGACAGGTCACCCTCGAGGGTGTCGCCGTAGTCCACGTCCGGCTTGCGCGAGGACGGCAGGTACCGGTCCGCGCGGTAGGTGGTGATCTCGATCTGCGCGTCCCCCTTGCGCGCGCCGATGGTGCCGAAGGCGCGACCGACGTCCCACACCGCGTCCGCCCAGCCGCCGAGCAGCTTCTCAGTGACCTCCGGCCGGGCCGAGGTGGTGAAGTCCCAGTCCGCGCCCAACCGGCCGAGCAGCACGTCACGGACGGTGCCCCCGACGAGTGCCAGCGTCTCGCCCGCGTCGTCGAACCGCTTGGCGAGCGGCTCGATCACCGGGGCCATCCGCAGCAGCTCGGCCACCGCATGCTGCTGCAACTCGGTGAGCGGCCGACTCGGCTCGGCGGGGGCGGAGGGCTCGGACACGGGTGCTCATCGTACGCAGCCCGGCGCCGCGGGCCTGCGGCTGAGTCGTCGACCCGGCCTCTAGCATGACCGGGTGACCGCCGGACCCGACCGGGGTCGGTCGCACGCCGTCGTGGCGGCTTCGTCCCTCGCCGTTCTGCTGGCCGTGCTGTCGAGCCTCCTGCCGCCTGCCAGCGCGGCGGCCGTTCCGGCCGAGGCGCCGATCACAGCGGCAGCAGCGACCACAGCGGCAGCGGCGACCACAGCGGCAGCGGCCGGCAGCGCGGGGACGCCCAGCGCCGCGGACGACCTCGAGCCTGGGCTGTCGGCGAGTCTCACCTCGCTGACCCCGTCCACGCTGCAACCGGGCGATCCGGTGGAGCTGAACGGCCGGGTGGTCAACACCGACACCGAGGACTGGCAGAACGTCAACGTCTACCTGGTGATCTCCCCCAGCCCGCTGACCACCCGCGACGAGGTCGGGGCCGCGGCTGCCAGCCCCTCCGAGTCGTACTTCGGCGACCGGGTGACCGAGTTCGGTCGCTTCGACATCCTCGGCAACCTCTCCCCGGGCGAGTTCGCCCCCTTCCGCGTCAAGGTGCCCTGGGACCTGCTGCCGATCTCGGGCACGGACGGCGTCTACACCGTCGGGGTGCACGTCCTCGCAACCGACGTGGACGGTGCGCGGGTGACGGCCGCACGGGCGCGCACGTTCACCCCCCTGGCCGAGGCCGAGGACCGGGCCACGGTCCGGCTCGGACTGGTGTGGCCGATCAGCAGCCCGGTGCTGCGCCGAGGGGACGGGACCTACGCCCGGCAGGCGAGGCTGGTCCGGACCATGGAACCCGGCGGCCGACTGCGCCGGATCGTCGACCTCGGCCAGACCGCCGGGGAGGTGCCGCTGACCGTGGTCCCCGACCCCGCCGTGCTCGACGCCGCCCAAGACATCGGCAGCGGTGACATCGGACCGCCCGGCGGGCTGGTCGAGCGGGTGGGCGCCGGCCCTGACGGCGCCGCGCCCGAGCAGGCCGGTGGCGACGGCTCCACGGAGGGTTCCGCGGACGCCGGTACGGACGAGCGCTCAGGTGTGACGGCGGTGCTGGCGTGGTTCGACGACGCACTCGGGCTCGCCGCCGCCGGAACGCCCTGGATCACCGCCTACGGGGAGCCGTCGATGGCGACGCTGGCGTCGAGCCCGTTCACCGGGTTGTCGGAAAGCGTCGACGCGGCGACCCGCGGGGCGCAACGCCGGCTCTTCGACCGGCCGGCCCGGGTGCTGACCCTTCCCGCGGGCGGTGTCGTCGACCCCGAGACCCTGCCGGACCTGCGCTGGGCGGACGGCGTCGGGGGGGCGGTCCTGGCGCCGCGGATGCTCCCCGGCTGGGACCGGCTCGACGGCGCCGGGCAGCAGGTCGCCACCGAGCTGGGACCGCTCGACGTCGTGGTCGCCGACCCGGCCCTCGCCGGTGGCGGACCGAGCCCCGGCGATCCCTTGTCGGCGCTCCAGGTCCGGCAACGGCTGCTCGCCGAGGCGGCGCTGCTCAGCGCGGAGGCGGCGGCTGCGGGCCGCCGCTCGGTGAGCGCGGCCTTCGTCGCCCCGCCGCGCTGGGACCCCGGCGCCGACTGGCCCAGCACCGGCTTCTTCCCCGGCCTGACCGTGCCCTGGCTGCGCCCGGTCCCGGTGGACGACCTGCTCGCCCCGCCGCAGCCGTACGACGGGCCCACCGGTCCTCCCGGCAGCGATGAGCTCGACGACGCGCTGCCCGAGGAGCTGACCACCGCGGCCGCCCAGCTGCGCCGGAGGGCACGATTGCTCGTCCAGCTGGTGGACGGAACCCTGGCCCAGCGCCGTTGGTATGACGCCGGAGTGGCGTTGGGCGTCTCCCAGTCCGCCGACGACGACCTGCTGCTGCGCCAACAGCTGACCGAGCGGGCGGCGGCCTCGGTCCGGCACCTCCTGCGCGGCGTGACTCTGACCGGCCCGGAGTTCGTCACGCTGTCCAGCACCCGCGGGCCGTTCCCGCTCACGATCACCAACGAGCTGGACCGCGCGGTCACGGTGTCGATCACGGTCGACACCGCGGCCGACGAGGAGGCCCGGACCCGTTTCGAGACCGGGTCCGGACTGACCATCGGACCCGGCCAGCGGGAGACCCTCACCGTCGACACCCGGGTGGGCGAGGTCGGCGTGACCACGGCGGAGGCGTACGTCGTCACCGAGTCGGGTCGACGAGTCGGCACCCCACTGGTCTTCAGCCTGCGCACCAGCGTGGTGGGCCGGGTGATCTGGGCGATCATGGGCGTCGCCTGCGCCGTGCTCGTCTTCGCCATCGGCCGCCGGATCTGGCGGCGGGGCCGCGGGTGAACGGCGACGACCGGTCCCGGCTGTTGTCGGCCGGCGCGTGGATGGCCGCCGGAACGGTGGTGTCCCGGCTCACCGGCTTCGCCCGGGGGGTGCTGCTGCTGGCCGTGCTCGGCAAGTCCCTGGACGCGGACCTGTTCACCCAGGCCAACACGCTGCCGAACTCGCTGTACATCCTGGTCGCCGGCGGCATCTTCAACGTGGTTCTGGTGCCGCAGCTGGTGCGGGCGATGCGCCAGGACGAGGACGGCGGCGAGGCCTTCGCCCAGCGGCTGCTCAGCGTCGGCGTGCTGGTCCTGGCCGGCGCCACCGCCGTCCTGGTCGCGCTGGTGCCGCTGCTGGCGTTCCTGGCGTTCGACTCCGCCCTGTTCACCCCGGAGCTGGCTGCCCAGCGGGAGTCCGCCTACGACCTGATGCGTTGGTGCATGCCCCAGGTCTTCTTCTACGGCACCTTCGTGCTCGTCGGCCAGATCCTCAACGCCCGTGAGCGCTTCGGGCCGATGATGTGGGCACCGATCGTCAACAACGTCGTGGCCTGCCTGGTGCTCGGCGGTTACGCGTTCGCCTACGGCACCTCCGACGCCAGCGACGGCTTCAGCACCGCCCAGGAGACGCTGCTCGGTGCCGGTGCCACGCTCGGCATCGCGGTGCAGACGCTGGTGCTGGTGCCCTACGCCCGCGCGGCCGGCTTCCGGTTCCGGTTCCGCCGGGATCTGCGCGGGGTCGGGCTCGGCCGCACCTTCCGGCTCGGTGCCTGGACGATCGCTTTCGTGGTGGCCAGTCAGGTGGCCTTCTTCGTGGTCACCCGGATCGCGACCGGGTCGAGCACCGAGGCGGCCCTGACCGGCAGCGAGGCGAACGGCGTGGCCGCGTACCAGAACGCGTTCCTGGTGGCCCAGGTCCCGCACGCGGTGATCACGGTCTCCCTGGTCACCGCCACGATGCCGCTGCTCAGCCGGCTCGCCGTCGACGGCCGGCTGAGCGAGGTCCGCGACGAGATCGCGTCCACCATGCGACTGGTGCTGGTGGCGATCGCGCCGATCGCCACGGCGGTCGCCTGCCTCGGTGGCGTGCTCGCGACGGTGCTGTTCTCCTACGGCGCCCTGGACGGCAACACCGCCAGTCTCGGGAACACGCTGGCCGCCTTCGCGCCGGGCCTGCTGCTGTTCACCGTGCACTACCTGGTGCTGCGCGGCTTCTACGCCCAGGAGGACACCCGGACCCCGTTCCTCCTCCAGCTCGTCGTCAGCGGAAGCAACATCGTGGCCGCGGTGCTGCTCGCGCTGAACGCGCCCACCGAGCAGGTGGCCACCAGGCTGGCGCTGGCCTACGGCATCGCCTACCTCGCGGGCGCCACCGTCTCGATCACGGTCCTCGGACGCCGGCTCGGCGAGGGCGGCCTGGTGAACCGTGCCTTCGCCGCCTTCATCGCCCGGCTGGTGCTGGCCTGCGCCGTGGCCGCGGCCGTCATGCTCTCGCTGGTCCTCGCTGTCGACCGCTTTTCCGGCGCACCGAGCGGGGACGCCGCAGCGGTGCTGGCGCTGGCGGTGGCCGGCACCGGCGGGGCCCTGTCGTACCTGCTGGCTGCCCGGCTCCTCAGGCTGGCAGAGGTGAGCGCGCTCGTCCGTGCCGTGACCCGGCGCTGACCAGCGCCGTCCTCCCTTCGGTCGCAACCGGCCGTCAGGAGGGCGAGGGGGCGCGGCGGTGCGCACGACGCCGCAGGCCGCACCTCCTAGCATGGTCAGCAGCCGTCAGGAGTCCACCTCGGCGGCCGGGGACGACACGGCGAGGGCGGGTGCACGCGCAGACCTTGAGCGCCGGCGTACGACTCGCCGGGCGCTACCGGATCGAAGACCTCGTCGGTGAGACGCCGAGGTCTCAGACGTGGCGCGCCGTCGACCACGTCCTGAACCGTTCGGTCAGCGTCCAGGTGGTGCCCAGCAACGACCACACCGCCGAGCCGTTCCTCACCGCCGCCCGGCGGGCGACCGCCGTCGAGGACCCGCGGTTCCTCCGGGTGCTGGACGCGGCGCACGAGGAGGGCTTCGCCTACGTCGTCCGGGAGTGGGCCTCCGGAGTCTCACTGGACAATGTGCTCCGGCAGGGGCCGCTGAACGCCTCGCGGGCCGCCGAGGTGATGCGCGAGGTGGCCGAGGCGGTGGCCGCGGCGCACCGCGCCGACGTCCAGCACCGCCGGCTCGACCCGGCCCGGATCATCATCAAGCACAACGGCGCGGTCCGGATCCTCGGCCTGGCGACCGACCAGGCCCTGCACGCCCCCGACGAGGACGCCGAGGCGACGTCGGTCGCCGGTGAGCAGGCCGACGTCAAGGCGCTGGGTCGGCTGCTCTATGCCTGCCTGGTGGCCCGGTGGCCGGGCAGCCGCGACCTCGGACTGCCCGCCGCCCCGACCGAGCACGGGCGGCTGCTCCGCCCGCGCCAGGTGCGAGCCGGGGTCGACCCGGCGATCGACGCGGTCTGCGACCGCATCCTCGGCAACGGCACCCGGCAGGGCCCGCACCTGCGAACGGCCCAGCAGGTGGCGCGTGAGCTCGCCGTGCTCGCGCTCGGCGACGACTTGACCACGGCGTTCTCGGTCGAGGACGAGGACGACGAGACTGTCCCCCGAGGGGTCATCCCCCTCGCCCCGGACCCCAGCGGCCCGCCGCCGGCGGTGAACCTGGTGCCGCCGCCGAGGGTGCTCTCGGAGTCGGCGCCGGAGCCGCCCGCGGCGCCGGTGGACCGGCGACGCACCGGCGGCCGGGCGCCGGTGTGGCTCGCGGTCCTGCTCCTGGTCGCCCTCGCGGGCACGGTCACCTACCTGATCCTCGACTCGTCCGGAGGCGGCGAGCCCACCTCGAGCCAGGAGCCCGGAGGCGAGGACACCAGCCCGCCGACCCGTGAGCTGGACATCGAGTCCGTGGACGACTTCGACCCGCAGGGCACCGACGGGGGGGAGAACCCGGAGGCAGCCGGCTTCGCCATCGACGGCGACGCCTCGACGACCTGGACCACCTCGTCGTACTTCGGCTCCGCCGAGCTCGGCAACCTCAAGGACGGCGTCGGCCTGCTGCTCGACCTCGGCAAGGCGCACGACGTCAGCAGCGTCACGCTCCGCCTCGACGGAGGACCGACGTCGGTCGAGGTGTATGCCGCACCCGAGGACGGAGGTCGGCCCAGCACCGTGGAGGACCTCGAGCTGCTCGGGGAGGCGCGCGACGCCGGCACCAACCTGACGCTGCGCCCACCCGAACCGCTCACCACGCGCCGGATCGTCGTCTGGCTGACCGAGCTGCCGCCGGTCGGGAGCGACACCTTCAAGGGCGCCATCGCCGAGATCTCCGTCCGCGGATGAGCCCGGCCGACGACCGCACCCTGCTGCAGCGGCACGTCGACGGCGACCCGGACGCGTTCGGCGAGCTGGTCCGCCGACACCGCGACCGGCTGTGGGCGGTCGCACTGCGCACGCTGCGCGACCCGGAGGAGGCCGCCGACGCACTGCAGGACGCGCTGATATCGGCGTTCAGGCGGGCGGAGGCGTACCGGGGCGACGCCGCGGTCACCACCTGGCTGCACCGGATCGTCGTCAACGCCTGCCTCGATCGAGCCCGGCGGCAGGCGGTCCGGCGAGCCGAGCCACTGCCCGAGGACGACGACCACGCCCCGCCGACTCCGGCCGACGCGGTGGCGGAGGTGGCCGAGCAGACCGCACGGCGAGACGCGGTGCTGGCCGCGCTGCAGGAGTTGCCTGCCGAGCAGCGGGCGGCGCTGATCCTCGTCGACATGGAGGGCTATCCGGTCGACGAGGTGGCCACCATGCTCGACTGCGCCCCCGGCACGGTGAAGAGCCGGTGCTCGCGCGGGCGGGCTCGGTTGCTGCCCCTGCTGGCCGAGTGGGCGCCGGGGGCCTCCCCGGACGAGCCGGACGAGCCGGACGAGCCGGACGAGCCGGACGAGCCGGACGAGCCGGCCGCCGTGACGGAACCGTTACCTGCCGGCCTGCGTCCCATCCCCGCAGCCCGGCGCCGGCCCCCCGACAGCCCCCCCACACCGAGCAGGAGGTGACCCGATGCCCGCACGTGACCCACACGTGAGCAACGAGCAGCTGGCCGACCTCGTCGCCGGGGTGCTGCCGGACAGCGAGGCCGACGCCGCGGCTGCCCACGTCGCCGCGTGCGTGCGGTGCGCGGCGGTCCGGGACCGGCTGGTGGAGCTCCCGAGCCTGCTCGCGGCCGGCCCCGCGCCCACCATGCCGCCCGAGGTCGCGGTCCGGTTGGACGCTGCGCTCGCCGCGGAGTCAGTGCGCCGGTCGGCCGACGCCGACGACGTCGTCGTCCCGATCGGCAGTGGTCGCCGCAGCCGGGCCCGCCGGTGGTTCGCCGGTGCCGCGACGGTCGCCGCCGCCCTGGTGGCGATCAGCGTCGCCGCCGACGTCATCGACCTCGGCACCGGTGGATCGGTGGACAGCGTCTCGTCCGGGACTGCGGATTCGGCGCCGGAAGCCGCCCGCGAGTCGGGGGACGACGCCGGCGGCGCAGGCTCGGCGCCGAGCACCTCCGACGACGGCTCGCTCGACAGCACGCGGGTGGGACTACAGGTGATCGCGGGTGCGGCTTTCGGCCCGGAGGTCGAGCGGCTGTACGACAGCGGGGACTCGCGTTTCCAGGTGCTCGGAGATGGTCGGAGCCCGGAGGGGGCCGGAGGCGATCCGCCGCCCGGCCTCGGGCCCTCGGACATCGGAGGCACCGATCTGCTCCGCAGTGACGACCGGTGCGGGGACCGCGCGCTGCGGAGAGCAGGCGTGCAGGGGGACCTCGGGCCGTTCGTCCGGCTGGACGAGTCCGTCGTACGGCTGGTGGCCACCGGACCACTGTCGGCCCGGACCGTGCAGGCGTACTCCTGTGACCGGGTGGCCGTGGTCGCCAGCGCAGTCCTCGATCTGAGCCGCTGACCGCCCCGGCGGGCTCCCCGCGCCGGAATCCCCAGCCCCTACCATGCGTTGATGCACCAGGCGGCATCGCTGCCGCCCTCGCCTCGCTTTCCCACGAACAGGACGACATCGACGTGACCGACCAGACCACACCCGTCGGCGACGGCACAGCCCCGCCGGTGCGCGACGTCATCATCATCGGGTCCGGCCCGGCCGGTTACACCGCAGCGCTCTACACCGCCCGGGCGCAGTTGCAGCCGCTGGTGTTCGAGGGGTCGGTGACCGCCGGGGGCGCGCTGATGACCACGACCGAGGTGGAGAACTACCCCGGCTTCCGGGACGGGATCATGGGCCCGGCGCTGATGGACGAGATGCGCGCGCAGGCCGAGCGGTTCGGGGCCGAGCTGGTGCCGGACGACGTCACCGGCGTCGACCTGACCGGCGAGCTGAAGACGGTTCGCGTCAGCGATGGGACCGAGCACCGCGCCCGTACGGTGATCCTCGCCATGGGGTCGGGCTATCGAAAGCTCGGCCTCCCCGACGAGGACCGGCTGTCCGGTCACGGCGTGAGCTGGTGTGCCACCTGCGACGGCTTCTTCTTCCGCGACCAGGAGATCGTGGTCGTCGGTGGCGGGGACACCGCGGTCGAGGAGGCCACCTTCCTCACCCGGTTCGCCAGCAAGGTGACGATGCTGGTCCGCCGGGACGAGCTGCGCGCCAGCAAGATCATGGCCCAGCGTGCCCTGGACGACCCCAAGATCGAGATCGCATGGAACTCCGCGGTGGACGAGATCCACGGCGAGGACCAGCTGACCGGCCTCACGGTTCGTGACACCCGGACCGACGAGACCCGCGAGCTCCCCGCGACCGGGCTGTTCATCGCCATCGGCCACGACCCGCGATCCGAGCTGGTCAAGGGCCAGGTGGACCTCGACGCGGAGGGCTACGTGCTCGCCCAGGCGCCGACGACGTACACCAGCCTGCCCGGCGTCTTCGCTGCCGGGGACCTGGTCGACCACCGCTACCGGCAGGCTGCCACGGCGGCCGGGACTGGATGCGCGGCGGCGATCGACGCGGAGCGCTGGCTCGCCGACCTGGACGCCGCGCACTAACCCCCCACCCCCCCCGCGATCCGTCACTTCTACCCGCGATCCGTCACTTCTGGACCCGCGATCCGTCACTTCTGGACCCGCGATCCGTCACATCTGGACCCGCGATCCGTCACTGACGTCGGGACACGTGTCCACGAGTGACGGATGGGCTGTCCGAAAGTGACGGACGGGCTGTCCGAAAGTGACGGACGGGCGGGTCACAACTGACGGATCGCGGGATTGGGGGCGGGGAATCGGGGCCGGCGGGATGGCGTTGTCCGTCGAGTAGGCCACACTCGTGACCTGCACCCGCACCTTTGCACCCGATCCCCGAGGAGAGACCGTGGGAAACACCCAGGCCGTCACCGATGCCGACTTCGCACAGACCGTGCTCGCGGCGGACAAGCCCGTGGTCGTGGACTTCTGGGCAGAGTGGTGCGGTCCCTGCCGTCAGGTCAGTCCGATCCTCGACGAGATCGCTGCCGAGCACAGTGACTCGATCACCGTCGTGAAGATGAACATCGACGAGAACCCGCAGACCCCGGCGCAGTACCGGGTCACCGGAATCCCGACGATCAACGTCTACTCCGGCGGAGAGGTCGTGAAGTCGATCGTCGGCGCCAAGCCGAAGGCGGTCATCCTCTCCGACCTGGACGAGTTCATCAGCCGCTGACGGCAGTCAGCGCACCGGACTGTCCCCGCGGCGCGGTGTCCTCAGCGCCGGCCTGGGGGCGGGCTCCGGACGCACCGCACCCCGGAGCCGGTCCCAGGCCAGCTCCACTGCTTCCCCGACCTCGACCCGCAATGTCGCCAGCACCCGCGCGTCGAGCCGCACCCGCGGGGTGAGCGGATGCTCGCGGACGATCGTGAACCCGCAGGCGAGCCAGAAGTCCAGCGGCACCAGGCAGGCCACCCCCGGTGAGCGCTGCGCCAGCGCTTCGACCGCGCGGACCCGAGGCCGCCGCAGCGCCTCCCGCGCCACCTGGTGCACCAGTGCCCGCCCGAGGCCGGAGCCGCGCCGCTCCTCGGCCACGTGCAGCGCCAGCACCGTCAGGGCATCGTCGCCGGCGCGGACCGGCAGCGCGTACGTGACGTAGGCAGCGACCCGGGCCGCACCGTCCATGCCGGCACCGTCCATGCCGGCACCGTCCATGCCGGCACCGTCGTCCCCGGTGTCGGGCACCCCGTTCGCGGTCTGCGCTCGGACCACCAGCCCCCCCACCGTCCCGGTGGACAGCCCCTCCACCCACCAGCGCCGCTTCACCCGCGCGGCAACCTCGCCGCGCGAGCGCCCGCGACCGGCCGCGCCGACGTCGGACTCGGTGCTCTCCGCCCGCGCCAAGGCGCCCACGTCGGCGTAGCGCTCCCAGCGAAGGCACGACGCGCACCTGCCGGGCAGGCGCTCGACGTCGTCCGGGACCAGCACGTTGCTGCGGCGCGGCCCGTGCACGCCACCACCTCCGAATGCTCCCGCCGGGCGGGCCGACACGTCGGCACGCCCTCCGTACGGCATCGTAGGACCGCATGCGCTCGACGACGAGGGTGCGGACCGACCGGAAGGGGGTGTGACGGCGATGAGCGAGCGGTTCCCCGCTCACCCTGCGCACCACACCCGGCTGGACAGCTACGTCGATCGGTACGCCACCCGCACCCGAGGCATGACCGCCTCGGAGATCCGGGCCCTGTTCGCCGTCGCCAGCCGGCCGGAGGTGGTGTCCCTGGCGGGCGGCATGCCGTCGATCTCCGGTCTCCCGCTGGACGCGGTGGCCGAGTCGGTGTCCCGGCTCGTCGCCCAGCGCGGGATGGCCGCCCTGCAGTACGGGTCCGGTCAGGGCGATCCGGCGCTGCGCGAGCAGATCTGCACGGTGATGGCGGCGGAGGGAATCGACGCCCACCCCGACGATGTCGTGGTCACGGTCGGCAGCCAGCAGGGGCTGGACCTGGTCACCCGAATCTTCTGCGACCCCGGCGACGTCGTCGTCTGCGAGGCGCCCAGCTACGTCGGGGCGCTCGGCGTCTTCCGCGCCTACGAGTGCGGCGTGGTGCACGTGGAGATGGATGACGAGGGGCTGGTGCCGGAGGCGCTGCGCCAGGCGCTGGTCGCTGCCCGGGCCCGCGGTGACCGGGTGAAGTTCGTCTACACCGTCCCGACGTTCCACAACCCGGCCGGAGTCACGCTGACCGAGACCCGGCGGGCCGACGTGCTGTCGATCTGCGCCGAGCACGACGTCCTGCTGGTCGAGGACAACCCGTACGGTCTGCTCGGGTTCTCCGCCGAGCCGCTGCGCGCGATGCGCGCCGACGAGTCCGAGCGGGTGGTCTACCTCGGCTCCTTCTCCAAGACGTTCGCCCCGGGGCTGCGCGTCGGCTGGGTGCTCGCCCCGCACGCCGTCCGGGAGAAGCTGGTCCTCGCGCAGGAGTCCGCCACGCTGTGCCCGCCGTCGTTCTCCCAGGCCGTGGTCTCGACCTACCTCGCCGAGCACGACTGGCGAGGACAGGTGAAGGCCTTCCGCGAGATGTACCGCGAACGGCGCGACGCGATGCTCGACGCGCTGACCGAGCACCTCGCGGGGACCGTGCGCTGGACCAAGCCGGACGGAGGCTTCTACGTGTGGGCGACGCTGCCGGAGGGCCTGGACGCCAAGGCGATGCTTCCCCGGGCGGTGACGGCGCGGGTCGCCTACGTGCCCGGAACCGCGTTCTACGCCGACGGATTCGGCACCCGCTGCCTGCGGCTGTCCTACTGCCACCCCACCCCCGAGCGGATCCGGGAGGGTGTGCGCCGCTTCGCCGGCGTCCTCGGCGCCGAGCTCGACCTGCGGGAGACCTTCGGCGCCACCCCGACCGGGCCGGCAGTCACCAGCCGCTACGAGACCCCCCGGCCGGATGCGTCGTGACCGAGCCGGGCGGGGTGGCCCCCCGGTGACCGCGGGAGCACCGTCCGGTCGCGTGGTCGTGCTGGCCGGCGGGCTGTCGCATGAACGCGACGTGTCGCTGCGGTCGGGGCGGCGGGTGAGCCAGGCGCTACGCCGGCACGGACTGGAGGTCGACGAGCTGGACGTGGGCGCGGACCTCCTCCCGGCGCTGACGGCCGACCCGCCGGACTGCGTCATTCCGCTGCTGCACGGAGTGGCAGGCGAGGACGGTGCGCTGCGTGAGGTCCTCGAGCTCGTCGGGGTGCCGTACGTCGGAGCTCGCCCAGCCGCGTGCCGGTTGGCCTTCGACAAGTCGGTCGCCAAGACGCTGCTCGAACGCGCCGGCGTGTCCTCGCCGGCGGCGGTGACCCTGCCGGCGGAGATGTTCAAGGAGATGGGCGCGAAGACGGTGATGGACGCGCTGCTCGACCGGGTCGGTCTGCCGCTGGTGGTGAAGCCGACCCGAGGCGGCTCGGCACTCGGCTGCACCGTCGTCCGCACGCCCGACGAACTGCCCGCGGCGATGGTCGCCTGCTTCGCCTACGACGAGGTGGCGCTGGTCGAGCGCATGGTCACCGGGACCGAGGTGGCGGTGACGGTGCTCGCATCCCCGGAGCCGGCGACCGGGCGCGACGACTCGCCGCGCGCCCTGCCTGCGGTCGAGATCCGGCCGGACAGCGGGGTCTACGACTACGCCGCTCGCTACACAGCCGGTGCCACCGAGTTCGTCGCGCCGGCCGAGCTGGCGGATTCGGTGCTCGCGGCGTGCGCACGGGTGGCGGTCACCGCACACAGCACCCTCGGTCTGCGGCACCTGTCCCGCAGCGACCTCGTGGTGGACACCGACGGCATCCCCTGGTTCCTCGAGGTGAACGTCGCGCCAGGCGTCACCGACACCTCGCTGGTGCCATTGGCGCTGGAGGCCGCCGGGCTCGACCTCGGCACGGTCTACGCCGAGCTGGCCGCCGCCGCCCACGGCGAGTCAGCGACGCACTGAGCCGCCGCGCCCCTCCGGCACGTCGACGCTTCGGCGCTTCGGCAACTTTGGCCCTTCGGCGCTTCGGCGCTTCGGCGCTTCGGTGATCTAGCTCGCTACCGATCTGTCGACAAAGTGCTAGATCGATCAGTCGCTGTGCTGCTGCAGCGACGGCACCGGCTCCGGGTCCATCAGAGCGATGATCCGCTCCAGGTCGTCCAGCGACCCGTACTCCACCACAATCCGTCCCTTGCGCTTGCCGAGGTCGACCTTGACCCTGGTGTCGTAGCGTTCGGACAGCCGGTGCGCGAGGTCCTGCAGCCGCGGCGCGACCACGGTGCCGGAGCGGACGGCGACCGGCTTCGGGTCGGTGTCCGCGGCGGCTGCACCGCCGGTCGCCACGACCTCCTCCAGCGCGCGGACGGACAGTTGCTCGGCCACGGTGCGGGCGGCGAGGCGCTCCTGGATGGCGGAGTCCTGCACCGCCACCAGCGCGCGGGCGTGCCCGGCGGTCAGGACCCCGGCGGCGACCCGCCGCTGGACCGCCGGGGGAAGCCGCAGCAGGCGCAGCGTGTTGGTGATCTGGGGCCGGGACCGCCCGATCCGGCTGGCCAGCTCCTCGTGCGTGCAGCCGAAGTCGTCCAGCAGCTGCTGGTACGCCGCGGCCTCCTCCAGTGGGTTGAGCTGCGACCGGTGCAGGTTCTCCAGCAGGGCGTCGCGGAGCATGACGTCGTCGCCGGTCTCCCGCACGATGGCCGGGATGGTGGTCAGGCCGGCGGCCTGTGCGGCCCGCCACCGTCGCTCCCCCATCACCAGCTCGTACCGCGGACCGGCGTCCTGGCCAGCGGTCGGGCGCACCACGACCGGCTGCAGCAACCCCACCTCGCTGATCGAATGCACGAGTTCGGCCTGGGCGTCCTCGTCGAACACCTGCCGAGGCTGCCGCGGGTTGGGCGAGATCGCGTCCATCGGGATCTCGGCGAAGTGCGCCCCCCGCACCGCCACCGCGTCACCGGCGTCCGAGCCCCCGCTGCCAGCCGCCGGTGTCGTCGACGGGTCCGCGGGCATCGCGGAGCTGGTCAGCACGTCCGCGGGGCGGCCGTCCGAGCGGCTGGCGGTCGGCATCGGGGCCGGTGAGGGGGCGGTCGGGATCAGGGCACCAAGCCCGCGGCCGAGTCCTCGGGGTGTGTTCATACCACTCCTAGCTGGGGTCGCCGGTGACTGCATCGCTCCGCTCGGCGATCTCGCGGGCCGCCTCCAGATACGACAGCGCGCCGGAGGAGCCGGGGTCATAGGTCATCACGGTCTGCTGGTAGCTCGGGGCCTCCGAGATGCGGACCGAACGGGGGATCGCCGTGCGGAGAACCTGGCTGGGGAAGTGCGCCCGGACCTCGTCGGCCACGCCAGCGGACAGGCGGGTCCGGGCATCGTGCATGGTCAGGATGATCGTGCTCACCGCCAGCGGCGGGTTCAGGTGGGCCCGGACCATCTCGACGGTTCGCATCAGCTGCCCGATTCCCTCAAGGGCGTAGTACTCGCACTGAACCGGCACGAGGATCTCCTCGGCGGCCACCAACGCGTTCACGGTGAGCAGGCCCAGCGAGGGCGGGCAGTCGATGAAGACCTCGTCGAACCGACGCCCGGCGGCGGCCTCGTCGTCCAGATACCCGGTCAGCGCCCGACGCAGTCGAGACTCCCTGGCCACCAGGGACACCAGGTCGATCTCAGCACCGGCCAGGTCGATCGATGCCGGCACCACCGTCAGCCCCGCGACGGCACTGCTGTCCTGAACGACGTCGCACACCGGCACGGCGTCGACGATCACCTCGTAGGCACCCGACGTGCCCTCCGCATGCTTGATCGCCAGAGCGGTGGACGCGTTTCCCTGCGGGTCCAGGTCGACCACCAGGACGCGGTGCCCGGACTGCGCCAGGGCGGCGGCGATGTTGACGACCGTCGTGGTCTTGCCCACTCCGCCCTTCTGGTTGGCGACGGCGAAGATCCTCGTTCGGGCTGGGGTCGGCAACGGACCCGCCTGCCCGCGGCCGCGGACCAGCAAGAGATCCTGCTCGGTCTGCTCCGCGATCGGGGCGCGCGACGGGGCAGGATCTGGCGCAGACTTCTGGTCCGTGCTCACCGGATCGCCGACGGCGGGTGCCGGGGAACCGCTCTCCGGTGAGGTTTCACGGGAAACCTCGACGGTTGCGGGACGCTCGGCGTCCGACGTGCCGCCGATAACGCCGGGCTCGCCGACCTGGTCAGGCCAGCCCAAACCGGACGGCTCCGACTGCTCGTTGCCGACGTCCGGCGGTGAGCTGCTCGGCCACCCCAGGCGGGCCAGCACGTGCGCCGACCTGCCCTCGTCACCCACGGCGGTCCTCCTCCTGCAGGGTTGCGGTACGAATCTGGACGACCCGCGTCGGGGGGTCCAAGACACCTTCACCGTACGTGGAAACAGTGCCCGGAAGCGCTCCGGCACGCTGCAGCTGTGGATCCGCTTGAGCGAGTTCACGCGCTGCGGACTGGCCCTTGAAGGCCCAGAAGGCGCCACCGGGCCGCACCAACGGAAGACACCAGCCGACGAGCCGCTCCAACGGTGCCACCGCCCGCGCCGTCACCAGGGCGGCGCTGATCTGGCCGGCCAGGTCCTCGGCCCGCGCCCGGCGCACTCGGACGGTCGAAAGTTCGAGGTCGGTGACGGTCTGTTCCAGGAAGGTCGCCCGACGCAGCAACGGCTCCACCAGCGTGATCTGCAGATCCGGGCGCAACAGCGCCCACACCAGCCCAGGCAGGCCCGCACCGCTGCCGACATCGATGACATCGACCCCAGCGGGCAGCGCGCGAGCCACCGCCGCGCAGTTCAGCAGATGTCGCTCCCACAACCGTGGGCGTTCGCGCGGCCCGATCAGGCCCCGCTCGACCCCCGGCCCCGCGAGCAAGCGTGCGTAGGGCGCCAGGCGCTCGGCGTCGGCCCCGAGGAGGGTGATGGCCACCTCGGGCACCGGAGGAGCGTCGCTCACCGCTCGCTGTGCAGCAGGTGTTTCACGTGGAACTGCGGTGGCCTGCCACCTGTCACGCCCGCGGCAACACGACGACTCGGCGGTTCGGGTCGTCTCCCTCGGATTCGCTGCTCAGGCCGGCAGCGGCCACCGCATCGTGGACGACCTTGCGCTCGAAGGCGTTCATCGGCGTCAGCCGAACCGCCTCTCCGTCCGCCTCGACCCGGGCGATGGCCTCGGCCGCCACCTGCTCGAGTTCGACGCGCCGCTGGGCGCGATGACCGCCCACGTCCAGCATCAACCTGCTCCGCTCCCCGGTCTCCTGCAGCACGGCAAGTCGGGTGAGCTCTTGCAGTGCGTCCAACACCTGGCCGTCGGAGCCGACGAGCTGCTGGAGATCGGCCCCGACGACGGACACGGTCGCCCGATCACCCTCGACGTCCAGATCGATGTCCCCATCGAGGTCGACGATGTCCAGGAGCTCTTCCAGGAAGTCCGCCGCGGCATCCCCCTCGGCTTCGAGCCGCTGCACCCGGTTGGACGGTGCCCGGTCGGCATCCGGCGTCGACTCCGTCCGGGACTCCGTGCGAACGTCACCGTCCTCGGCATCTGCGCTGGTCAGGGGCTCGGAGGCGACGTGGTTGTCGTCAGGCATGTCTCTCCTGTCGGTGCGGGGGCGGCGCTGCCGACGCCGCGGTCATCGGCCGCCGCGTCGTTGGTTGCGGGTGGTCTTCTTCGGCTGCTGCCGCTTGGGGGGCGGTGGCGGTGTCGGCTCGGCAACGGCGGTCTGCGTCCCCGCCGTCCCGTTCGCGGCAGGAAGCTTGCCCTTGCGAGTGTCGCGGGCGACCTTCGCGTCGAACGCCGGCGTACCAGGCGCTGGATTGTTGCGGATGACATAGAACTGCTGGGCCATGGTCCACATGTTCGACGTCGTCCAGTACAGCAGCACCCCCACCGGGAACAGGATGCCGCCGACCCCGAACGCCACCGGCAGGATGTACAGCAGCATCTTCTGCTGCTGGGCATACGGTCCGGTCAGCGCGCTTTCGGGCATGTTCTTGCGCATCAGTTGGCGCTGGGTGGTGAACGTGGTCGCCGTCATCAGCAGCACCAGGCTGGCGGTGAGCACCTGGACCTGCCAGCTGCTCGCCCCGAGGAACGTGTCGGCGATCCGAGCGCCGAGCAGGGTCGCCTCCTCGAGCTGAGTGGCGTCGGCCGCAGTCAGCACTCCCAGCGGGTTGTCCTTCGTGGCCTGGTCGATCACCCGGAACAGCGACAAGAAGATCGGCATCTGCGCCAGGATCGGCAGACAGGAGGCGAACGGGTTGGTGCCGGCGTCCTTGTAGAGCGCCATCGTCTCCTGGGCGAGCCGCTCCCGGTCATGGCCGTACTTCTTCTGCAGTTCCTTCACCTTGGGCTGCAGCATCTGCATGTTGCGGCTGGACTTGATCTGCTTGACGAACAGTGGGATCAGCGCCGCCCGCACCATCACCGTCAACCCGATGATCGACAGCGCCCAGGTCCAGCCGGACCCAGCCGGCAGGATCTGATCGAACACCCAGTGCCAGCCCATCAGCACCGACGAGACCGCCCAGTACAGCGGCGCCATGACGGTGTTGAAGAAGTCACCCATGCAGTGCTCCTCGTCCCATTCGTGCTGGTCGTGCGGCTGGTGCAGCCGTCCCCGACGACGCCGGCGGCACCGGGTCGACACCGCCGGCGGCCCACGGGTGGCACCGGCCCAGCCGGCGCACCGCCAACCAGCTGCCCCGCCCCGCCCCGTGCTGGCGGACCGCCTCCAGCGCGTACGCCGAGCAGGACGGGTAGTACCGGCAGACGTCGCCGTACAGCGGGCTGATCGCCGCGCGGTAGGCCCGAAGCAGCCCGATCACGACAGACCTCACGAGTTCGTCCCCGAGGTGCCCAGCAGGCGGTCCAGGCAGCCAGACAGATCTGCGCCCAACCGGCGCGAGTCCACGTCCGCAGCTGCGGGTAACGCGCGCACGACCACAATCGCAGCTGCGGGAAGGCTGGGGAGCCGTTCCAGCATCAGGTGCCGTAGCCGGCGGCGGATCCGGTTCCGGGCCACCGCCGACCCGCAGGCCCGGCTCACCACGAAACCCACCCGGGGTGGGGGCGGAGCGGGCTGCGCGGACGCAGCCAGCTCGGACCCGACGGCGGGTCGAGCGAGATGGACCACCAGCGTCGCCGAGCCGGCTCGCCGACCGCGGCGGGTGGCCACGGCGAAGTCCCGCCGGTGCCGGAGACGGGAGGTCGCGGGCAGCACGATCACCGTTCTCGAGGTCTCGTCGGCCGGCAGCGGCCGGGCGCTGGTGTCGATGGCGAGCGGGAGGCAGGCGCGCGGTCGTCAGGCGGCGAGCCGCTCGCGACCCTTGCGCCGCCGTGCGGCCAGGATCGCGCGACCGGCTCGCGTGCGCATCCGCAGGCGGAAACCGTGCGTCTTGTGCCGACGCCGGTTGTTCGGCTGGAAGGTCCTCTTGCTCACGGTTGCTCCGGTGCTCTCGGCGATGCTGGGCGTGCTCGATCTGCGCAGGTCAAGCGGTCGGCCGACCGGGACGACCGACGGACGGGCTCCGGCGGGCCGGGCCCGGGGGCCGCGCGCCTGTGGTGTCCGCGGTCTCGTCGCCGGGGTCGGGCCGCACCACGGTACGCGCACCGGTCGGACAGGGTCAAACCTACGTGCAGCCCGGACACCGGGCCGCCGGATCCCGGCCGAGCGGGCTGTGCACAACTGCTTGCTGCGCTTCACCCGGCGTTGTTACCGTCCCGACTTACTCCCTTTCGGGTCTCATCGGCTGCTCACAGGCTGTGGACAACTGTGTGGACGGGCTAGGCAATCGCCGGTCACTGCCCGCCGAAATCGGGACAAACCGCCGAGGAGGCTCGATGACCGACGAGGTCCCGCGCAGCGATGACCCCACCCGAGCGGTCCCCGGTGACGACCAGGCGCTGACCCGGGCCTGGCAACGCACCATCTCCGAGCTCGCGCCGAGTCAGAAGGGATTCCTGCGTGGTTCGCAGGCGCTCACCCTGCACGGCTCCCGGCTGATCATCGCGGTGCCCGACGAGTTCACCCGCACCCAGCTGGAGAGCCGGATGCGTGAGCAGGTGGAGCAGCTGCTGGGTGGCGTCCTCGGCCACGAGGTGCGGCTGGCCGTCACGGTCGATCCCGCGCTGGTCGGCTCGGACGACGCCCAGTCGGCCACAGTCGACGAGTCGCTGCAGCGATCTGGCGATTTGTCGACTGATCCGTCCGGCGAGCGGTTCGGTGTCGCCGGCTTCGACGACCCCCGCGGGCGGCACGCGGCCGACATGGCCGCTCGGACCAGCCCGCTCGGCTCCGGGCTGGGGACACCCTCCCGACTTCGGCGGTCCCGGCGACGGACTCGGCGGTGGATGGGCGCACGGGACCAACCCGCTCGCGCCGACCAGCGCCACCGTCGAGGCCCGGCTGAACCCGAAGTACCTGTTCGAGAGCTTCGTCATCGGCTCGTCCAACCGGTTCGCGCACGCCGCCGCCGTCGCCTGCGCGGAGGCGCCCGGCAAGGCGTACAACCCGCTGCTCATCTACGGGGAGTCGGGACTGGGCAAGACGCACCTGCTGCACGCCATCGGGCACTACGTCCGCAGCCTCTTCAACGGGGCCCGGGTGCGCTATGTCAGCTCGGAGGAGTTCACGAACGACTTCATCAACGCGATCCGGGATGACCGGGCGGCCTCGTTCCAGCGCCGCTACCGCGACGTCGACGTGTTGCTCATCGACGACATCCAGTTCCTCGAGGGCAAGATCCAGACGCAGGAGGAGTTCTTCCACACCTTCAACACCTTGCACAACGCGAACAAGCAGATCGTGATCACCTCCGACCGGCCACCCAAGCGCCTGGAGGCGCTCGAGGACCGGCTGCGCAACCGGTTCGAGTGGGGCCTGATCACCGACGTGCAACCGCCCGACCTGGAGACTCGGATCGCCATCTTGCGGAAGAAAGCGGCGATGGAGAAGCTCACCGCACCGCCGGACGTCCTGGAGTTCATCGCCAGCAAGATCCAGACCAACATCCGCGAGCTCGAGGGCGCTCTGATCCGGGCCACCGCGTTCGCCAGCCTGAACCGGCAGCCGGTGGACCTGACGCTCGCGGAGATCGTGCTGAAGGACCTGATCCCGGAGGGTGGGGAGCCGGAAATCAGCGCCGGACTGATCATCGGCCAGACCGCTGCGTACTTCGGGCTCACCATCGACGACCTGACCAGCTCCAGTCGCAGCCGGGTCCTGGTGACGGCACGGCAGATCGCGATGTACCTGTGCCGGGAGCTCACCGAGCTCTCGTTGCCCAAGATCGGCCAGCAGTTCGGCCGCGACCACACCACCGTGATGCACGCCGACCGCAAGGTCCGGCATCTGCTGGGCGAGCGGCGCACCATCTACAACCAGGTCGCCGAGCTCACCAACCGGATCAAGCAGGCCGCCCAGGCGACCTGACCCCCCACGTTGACACCCGGACCACCGGCTCAGCGTCGGCGAGGGCGATCTGTCCGTTTCGCACACCATGGGGACGAAGCTGTGGGCAACCACCCCGGTTCTCGTCCTGCCCGGCGGACGACTGTGGACAACCTCCGACGAACGACCTCCGGTGCACCCCGACGCACCGGATCGTCCCACTTGTGCACAACCGGCCGCGGCCAAGCGGGGCCGCTGACCTGCACGACCCCCCGTTATCCACAGCATGCACAGCTGCGATGACGCTGATGAGACAGAACGGGAATGATCGACCAGGACCACTCGAGGAGCGCCGGCCTGGGGACAAGCCGGTCAGGACCGCGTGTCACCCGTCCCGCCCGCGTGGCAGGATGCGACTCCCCGGCTCGCAGCAAGCCCGCACTCGTCCGCCAGCGCCGTACGGACCCCGCCGGACCGATGGCGCGACCGACCGCGTTCCCCGCACCCGTTTCGCAGGAGGCCCGTCGCCGTGAAGTTCCGTGTCGATCGTGACTCCCTCGCGGAGTCGGTGGCCTGGGCGGCGCGCAGCCTGCCCACCCGCCCGAGCGTTCCGGTGCTGGCCGGTCTGCTGCTCGAGGCCGACTCCGGTGGGTTGAGCCTGTCCGGCTTCGACTACGAGACGTCGGCCCGGGCGACCCTGCCCGCCGAGGTGGCCGACGAGGGCAAGGCGCTGGTGTCCGGCCGGCTGTTGGCCGACATCTGCCGCAGCCTCCCGGCGCACACGGTCGAGATCACCCTGGAAGGGCAGCGCGCGACCCTCACCTGCGGCAGCTCCCGGTTCACCTTGCAGACCATGCCGGTGCAGGACTACCCCGCACTGCCCGCGATGCCGGCCAGCAGTGGGACGGTGGCCGCTGATGCGTTCGCTGCAGCCGTCGCCCAGGCGGTGTCGGCGGCCGGCCGCGACGACATGCTGCCGCTGCTGACCGGGGTGCGGATCGAGATCTCCGGGGACCAGATGGTGCTGATGGCCACCGACCGGTTCCGGGCCAGCCTGGTGGAGCTGGGATGGTCGCCGGCCGCCGCCGACGCCGAGGCGGTCGCGCTGGTTCCGGCCAGGGTGCTCGCGGAGACCGCCCGCTCGTTGACGGCCGGCAGCGAGCTGGAGGTCGCCCTGACCGGCGGAGGTTCCGGTGAGGGGCTGATCGGTTTCGAGGGCACCGTGGCGGGTGGCAGCAGGCGGACCACCACCCGGCTGCTGGACGGTGAGTTCCCCCGGGTCCGGCAGCTGTTCGCCGCCGAGGCCACCTCCACGGTCTGGCTGGAGACTGCCCCGTTCGTCGAGTCGCTGCGCCGGGTCTCGTTGGTGGCCGAGCGGAACACGCCGGTGCGGCTCGCGTTCGAGTCCGACCAGGTGGTGCTCGAGGCCGGCAGTGGCGACGAGGCCCAAGCGGTGGAGTCGCTGCCCGCGCACCTGTCCGGCGAACCGTTGTCGATCGGCTTCAACCCGTCCTACCTGCTCGACGGGTTGGGCGTGGTGTCCGCGCCGTGGTGCCATCTGGCCTTCACCCAGCCGACCCGGCCGGTGTCGATCGCCGGCAGCGCCGAGGAGCAGGGGGAACCGAACCTGGCCTTCCGCTACCTGCTGATGCCACTGCGGCTGCAGGGCTGAGGGGACGCGTCGTGCAGTTGGGCATCGTCGGGCTGGGCAAGATGGGCGGCAACATGCGCGAGCGGTTGCGCCGCGCGGGGCACACCGTGCTCGGGTACGACCGGTCACCGGACAGCCGCGACGTGGACTCGCTGGCCGACCTGGTCGCAGCCCTGGACAGCCCACGGGCGGTATGGGTGATGGTGCCGTCCGGCACACCGACCCGCGAGACGGTGGAAGCACTGGCCGAGCTGCTCGACGAGGGCGACGTTGTCGTGGACGGCGGCAACTCGCGCTGGACCGACGACCAGGAGCACGCGGCGCTGCTCGACGCGAACGGAGTCGGCTTCGTCGACTGCGGCGTCAGCGGCGGCGTGTGGGGCCTGGACAACGGCTACGCCCTGATGTGCGGCGGAGACGCGGATCACGTCGCGCTGCTCAGCCCGGTGTTCGACGCGCTGAAGCCCGACGGTGACTTCGGCTTCGTGCACGCCGGCCCCGTCGGCGCCGGGCACTTCTCCAAGATGGTGCACAACGGGATCGAGTACGCCGTGATGCAGGCCTACGCCGAGGGCTACGAGCTGCTGCAGGCGGCTGCGGTGGTGGAGGACGTCACCGAAGTGCTCCGGTCGTGGCGAGAGGGAACGGTGATCCGGTCCTGGCTGCTCGACCTGTTGGTCGCCGCGCTCGATCAGGACGAGTCGCTGTCCAAGATCGCCGGCTATGCCGAGGACTCCGGTGAGGGGAGATGGACGGTCGAGGCCGCGATCGACCACGCCGTCCCGCTGCCGGCGATCACGGCCGCGCTGTTCGCCAGGTTCTCCTCACGGCAGGACGAGTCCACCGCCATGAAGGCGGTCGCCGCGATGCGCAACCAGTTCGGTGGGCACGCCGTCCGTGCCGGCGGCGGCGCGCAGCAGACACCCGGCGCCGATGTGGACGACCCGGCGAGCTGACCGACGCCGTGCACGTCGCGCACCTGTCGCTGCAGGACTTCCGCTCGTACGCGGAGGTCGCCGTGGACCTCGACGCGGGCGCCACCGCCTTCGTGGGACCCAACGGGCAGGGCAAGACCAACCTCGTGGAGGCGGTGGACTACATCGCCACCCTGGCCAGCCACCGGGTCGCCACCGACACCCCGCTGGTGCGCGCCGGCACGGAGCGCGCGGTGGTGCGCGCTCGGGTGTTGCGTCAGGGCCGTGCGGCGCTCGCCGAGGTGGAGATCGTTCCCGGGGGCACCAACCGGGCGCGGCTGAACCGGGCCCCACTGCCCCGGACCCGAGAGCTGCTGGGCCTGCTGCGGACGGTGCTGTTCTCGCCGGAGGACCTGGCGCTGGTCAAGGGCGACCCGTCCGATCGGCGGCGCTTCCTCGACCAGCTGCTGGTGGCCCGAGCCCCCCGGTTGGCCGGCGTGCGCGCCGACTACGACCGGGTGCTGCGACAGCGCAACACGCTGCTCAAGACCGCCGCCGGCGCTCGTCGCGGCGGCGGTGCCCCCGGCGCCCTGCGCACCCTGGACTCCTGGGACGAGCACCTGGCCCGAACCGGCGCCGAGCTGCTCCTGGAGCGGCTCCGGCTGGTGAACGCCCTGGACCCCCTGGTGGCCCGGCGGTATGCCGACGTCGCCGCGGCCACCGGACCCGACCGCGCCGCGGTCCGCATGCGCTACGTCGCGTCCTTCGAGCTGCCTGGACCCGAGGACCAGCTGGACCGGGAGCTGTTGCAGGCCGCCCTGGTGGCCGAGGTCGCGCGCCGGCGGGACGACGAGCTCGACCGGGGGGTGACACTGGTCGGACCGCACCGCGACGAGCTGGCGCTGACCCTCGGGGAGCTGCCGGCCCGGGGTTACGCCAGCCACGGCGAGTCGTGGTCGCTCGCACTGAGCCTGCGGCTCGGAGCCTACGATCTGTTGCGGGCCGACGGTGACGACCCGGTGCTGGTGCTGGACGACGTCTTCGCCGAGCTCGACCAGGACCGCCGGGACCATCTGGCGAAGTCGGTGGCCGCAGCGGAGCAGGTGCTGGTGACCGCGGCGGTGGCCGCAGACGTTCCGGAGTCGCTGGCCGGTGCCCGGTTCGACGTGATGGAGGGGGAGGTACGACGTGTCCGATGACGCACTCGGGCCCGGGCCGGCCACTCCGGGCCCGACCGGCCACGACCCCTCCGGCGCCGACCTGGCGCGCAGCATCGCCCGGTCCTACCGAGACGCCGGGGTGCGCGGACGGTCCCGGGCCGCCGGCCGGCCGACAGCTCCCGGGCGGCGCGGCGGCTCCTCCGCCGGCTCGCTGTCCGGCTCCCTGTCCGGCGCGCGGGCGGACGAGCGGGACCCGCAGCCGTTGGACCGGCTGCTGGACCGGCTGATCGCCGAGCACGGGTGGGCCGAGGACGTCGCGGTGCACGGCCTGTTCTCCCGCTGGGACACCATCGTCGGGGACGACGTGGCCTCGCACTGCCGGCCCGAGCAGTTCGTCGACGGGCGGTTGGCGGTGCGGGCCGACTCGACGGCCTGGGCCACCCAGATGCGGCTGTTGGCTCCCACGGTGCTGCAGCGGTTGCACGACGAGCTGGGTCCGGAGACCGTGCAGCGGATCGACGTGCGCCCGCCGCAGGCACCGTCGTGGCGGCACGGCAGGTTCACCGTCCGCGACGGGCGTGGACCGCGGGACACCTACGGCTGAGCCTTGCCCGGTCCGGCGCCCGCCGAGAGCGCGTCCGGCGCGGTCCCGCAGGGCCTGGTGGCCGGCTTCAACCGCGCGGGGC
The DNA here is from genome assembly GCA_963695375.1 of uncultured Actinomycetota bacterium. Classification (GTDB taxonomy): domain Bacteria; phylum Actinomycetota; class Actinomycetes; order Propionibacteriales; family Nocardioidaceae; genus JACCVL01. Next base: position 935,624 of record OY968767.1, read on the forward strand.
GTGAGGGGGACCCGGATCGCCGGACGGGAGGCCGCCTGACGGGCCGTCTCGTGCCGCAGAATGCCGCTGGGCGACTGGCGCGGCGCGGCCGCACCCAGGGTGCACACGCTCAGCGGCGCTTCCGGGTAGACTGGGGCCATCGGGACCGCCCGGCACCGCGGCCGCCTCGGCGCGGTGCAGGACCGGTCCTCCATTCCGTCCGGCGCCCCGTCGGACCAGCGCGCCGGCGCCCCAGGGCCGGCCTGTGTCGAGCCCCGGAGGCAACCGAGCGTGACCGCGGACCTGACCACATCCTCTGGCTCCTCCGCAGCAATCCCTCCTTCCGACCCGGTGACCTACGACGCGAGCGCCATCCAGGTGCTCGAGGGGCTGGACGCGGTGCGCAAGCGCCCCGGCATGTACATCGGTTCCACGGGGGAGCGCGGACTGCACCACCTCGTCTACGAGGTGGTCGACAACTCCGTCGACGAGGCTCTCGCCGGGCACTGCAGCCGAATCGTCATCACGCTGCAGGCCGACGGTGGGGTCCGGGTGGAGGACGACGGTCGCGGCATCCCCACCGGGATCCACCCGGTCGAGGGCATCCCGGCGGTGACCCTGGTCCTCACCGCGCTGCACGCGGGCGGCAAGTTCGGCGGCGGCGGCTACAAGGTGTCCGGCGGCCTGCACGGTGTCGGTGTCTCGGTGGTGAACGCGCTGGCGTCGCGGCTGGAGGTCGAGGTCCGCAACGAGGGCTATCGCTGGCGGCAGACCTTCCGGCTCGGGGTGCCGGACGCGCCCCTGGAGCGGCTGGAGCCGACCGACCAGACCGGCACCACGATCGTCTACTGGGCCAGCGAGGACATCTTCGAGACCACGGACTACTCCTTCGAGACGCTCACCAGCCGGTTCCGGGAGATGGCCTTCCTCAACAAGGGGCTGGAGATCGTCGTCCGGGACGAGCGTCCGGGCGCCGACGAGGTGGTCGACGCGGTCGCGGACATCACCGTCGCCCCCGAGGTGGACGGCGGCGCGGACGGCGTGCACCGCGCCGACGCCGGCGGGATGGAGCGCACCTTCCGGTACGACGGTGGGCTGGTCGACTTCGTCAGCCACCTGAACGGGCCCAAGGACCCGGTGCACCGCAGCATCGTGTCCTTCGAGGCCGAGAACACCGACGCCGGGTCGACCGCAGGGCTGTCACTCGAGGTGGCGATGCAGTGGAACACCTCGTTCACCGAGTCGGTGCACACCTTCGCCAACACGATCAACACCCACGAGGGCGGGACCCACGAGGAGGGCTTCCGCGCCGCCCTCACCACCACGGTCAACCGCTGGGGGGAGGAATGGGGGCTGATCAAGAAGCCGGCCGACCGGGTGTCCGGTGACGACGTCCGGGAAGGCCTCACCGCGATCGTGTCGATCAAGCTCGCCGAGCCGCAGTTCGAGGGTCAGACCAAGACCAAGCTGGGCAACACCGAGGCCAAGTCCTTCGTCCAGCGCACCGTCAACGACCAGCTCGGCACCTGGCTCGAGCAGAACCCCGCCGAGGGCAAGGACATCGTCCGCAAGGCGATCGCCGCGGCGACCGCGCGGATCGCCGCGCGGAAGGCCCGCGACCTGGCCCGCAACCGCAAGGGCCTGCTCGGGGGCGGGGGACTCCCGGGCAAGCTCGCCGACTGCCAGTCTCGCAACCCCGACGAGTGCGAGGTCTTCGTCGTCGAGGGCAACTCGGCGGGGGGGTCGGCCAAGGGGGGGCGGGACCCGCGCACCCAGGCGATCCTGCCGATCCGCGGCAAGATCCTCAACGTCGAGAAGGCCCGCATCGACCGGGTGCTGGCCAACATCGAGGTGCAGTCGATCATCTCCGCGCTCGGCACCGGGATCCACGAGGACTTCGACCGCGACAAGCTCCGATACGGCAAGGTCATCTTGATGGCCGACGCCGACGTCGACGGCCAGCACATCACCACGCTGCTGCTCACGCTGTTGTTCCGCTTCATGCGGCCGCTGATCGAGGGCGGCAACGTCTACCTGGCCCAGCCGCCGTTGTTCAAGATCAAGTGGAGCAACGCACCGCACGAGCTGGCCTACTCCGACCGGGAGCGGGACGGTCTGCTCGCGGCCGGAGCCGAGGCCGGCCGCCGGCTGCCCCGGGAGGGGGCCATCCAGCGCTACAAGGGCCTCGGCGAGATGAATGCCAAGGAGCTCTGGGAGACCACGATGGACCCCGACGGCCGGGTCCTCCTGCAGGTGTCGCTCGACGACGCCGCCAACGCCGACGAGCTGTTCAGCATCCTGATGGGCGAGGACGTCGACCAGCGTCGATCGTTCATCCAGCGCAACGCCAAGGACGTCCGCTTCCTCGACATCTGAGCGACCACCGAGCCCACCGGGCGCTCACCCCGCTCGAGCCCGCCGCCCGACGAAGGACGAACGCGTGCCAGACGACACCACCACCACCACCACCGACGAACAGCCGGACCCGAACCACCAGATCCAGCCGGTGGAGCTGCAGCAGGAGATGCGGCGCAGCTATCTCGACTACGCGATGAGCGTGATCGTCGGGCGCGCGCTGCCGGACGTTCGTGACGGGCTCAAGCCGGTGCACCGCCGGACGCTGTACGCGATGTACGACGGCGGCTACCGGCCCGAGCGCGGCTTCTCCAAATGCGCTCGCGTCGTCGGTGAGGTGATGGGTCAGTACCACCCGCACGGCGACACCGCGCTCTACGACACCCTGGTGCGGCTGGCGCAGCCGTGGGTGATGCGAGCCCCGCTGGTGCAGGGACAGGGCAACTTCGGGTCACCGGGGAACGACCCGGCCGCGGCGATGCGCTACACCGAGTGCCGGATGGCACCGCTGGCCATGGAGATGGTCCGCGACATCGAGCAGGAGACCGTCGACTTCCGGCCGAACTACGACGGCCGCGGCGCCGAGCCGGTGCTGCTCCCGAGCCGGTTCCCGAACCTGCTCGTGAACGGGTCCGCCGGCATCGCCGTGGGCATGGCCACCAACATCCCCCCGCACAACCTGCGCGAAGTGGCCGCCGGGGTGCAGTGGGCACTGGCGCACCCGGACGCCTCCCGGGAGGAGCTGCTCGAAACGCTGCTCGCCCAGGTGAAGGGGCCGGACTTCCCGACCGGGGCGCTGATCGTGGGCACCGCCGGGATCGAGCAGATGTACCGCACCGGCCGTGGGTCGGTGACGATGCGCGCCATCGTCACCGTGGACGAGGACGCCGCCGGGCGAACCTGCCTGGTGATCACCGACCTGCCGTACCAGGTGAACCCCGACAACCTCGCGCTCAAGATCGCCGAGCTGGCGGACTCCGGCCGGGTGCAGGGCATCGCCGACGTGCGCGACGACTCCTCGGACCGCACCGGCCGCCGGCTGGTGATCGTGCTCAAGCGCGACGCCGTCGCCAGGGTGGTGCTGAACAACCTCTACAAGCACACCCAGCTGCAGGACAACTTCTCCGCCAACATGCTCGCCCTGGTGGACGACGTCCCGCGGACGCTGTCGCTGGACGCCTTCGTCCTGCACTGGATCACCCACCAGGTCGAGGTCATCCAGCGGCGGACGCGCTTCCGGCTGCGCAAGGCCGAGGAGGAGGCGCACGTCTACCGCGGGCTGGTCAAGGCGCTCGACGGGCTGGACGACGTGATCGCCCTGATCCGACGGAGCCAGACCACCGAGGAGGCGCGGGAGGGGCTCAAGGAGCTGCTCGAGATCGACGACGTGCAGGCGCAGGCCATCCTGGACATGCAGCTGCGCCGGCTGGCGGCGCTGGAGCGGCAGAAGATCATCGACCGGCTCGCCGAGCTGGAGACCGTGATCGCCGACCTCGAGGACATCCTCGCCAACCCGTTGCGGCAGCGGCAGATCGTGTCCGACGAGCTGGCCACCATCGTCGACAAGTACGGCGACGACCGGCGCAGTCAGATCATCCCCGCCGACGGTGACCTGTCGATGGAGGACCTGATCCCGGACGAGGACGTGATCGTCACGATCACCCGAGGCGGGTACGCCAAGCGCACCCGCACCGACGCATACCGGGTGCAGCGGCGCGGCGGCAAGGGGGTGCGGGGGGCCGCGCTGCGTGGGGACGACGTGGTCCGGCACCTGTTCGCGACCACCACGCACCACTGGATCCTGGTGTTCACCGACAAGGGCCGGGTCTACCGGACCAAGGCCTACAACCTCCCCGAGGCAAGCCGGGACGCCAAGGGCGGCCACGTCGCCGGGCTGCTCAGCTTCCGCCCCGACGAGCAGATCGCCGAGGTGTTGGCGATCCGGGACTACGAGCAGGCGCCGTACCTCGTGCTCGCCACCCGTCGCGGCTTCGTCAAGAAGACCCGGCTCACCGAGTACGACTCCCCGCGCCAGGCGGGGCTGATCGCGCTCAACTTCCGCACCGACGACGACGCCCTGATCGGTGCCGACCTGGTGTCGCCCGAGGACGAGGTCATGCTGGTGTCCAAGCAGGGCCAGGCGGTCCGGTTCGTCGCCGCCGACAAGGATTTCCGCCCGATCGGCCGGGTCAGCTCCGGTGTGATCGGGATGAAGTTCAGAGGCGACGACGAGGTGCTCGCGATGACCGTGATCCGAGCCGGTGAGGAGACCGCGGGCCAGCACGTGTTCCTCGCCACCGACCGTGGGTACGCCAAGCGCACCTCGGTCGTCGACTACCGACTCACGGCTCGGGCCGCCCTCGGGGTGAAGGCGATGAAGCTCGGCGACGGCCGAGGGGTCCTGGTCGGCGCGGTCGTGGTCGGCGAGGGCGACGAGGTGCTCGCCATCCGTGCCTCGGGTCAGGTGACGCGCAGCACGGTTGCGGAGGTCCCGGTGCACCGGCGTGCGACGATGGGGGTGAAGTTCGTCGATGTGTCGGCCGGTGACGAAGTGGTCGCGATCGCTCGCAACGACGAGAAGGACGTCGCCGACGACGACCCCGCGGCTGAGGCGGCAGAGCCCGGGGGGCCCGCCGACGACGGACCCGATGATGCAGGGCAGGAGACCGTATGAGCGACCGACCCGACCAGGGCCAGCCGCTGTTCCCTCGACGCTCGCTGACCGGTCCCGCGACCGAGGAGCAGGCAGCTCCGGAGGCCGGCGAGCAGCGCCGGTCCCGCTGGCTGCGGGGGTCCACGGCACAGCGCGACCGAGACGAGGGACCGGAGACCGCGGCGATGCCCCGGGTGGACGAGTCGGGACCCGAGGCCCGGCACCCGACCCCGGGAGCTGCCCCGACGGGTCGGCCTGCTGCTCACGGCACCCAGCAGCGGACGGCGCCAGCCACCACCGCGCCCAATCCGGCGGGTGCCCGGTCGGCCGCCGACGCCGAGCACACCACGCCGGACGGTTCGAACCGTGGCACCGGTCCGGCCAAGACGGCGGGCAGGGGCTCCGGCAAGGGCCCGGCCAAGGGTCCGCGCAAGGCCAGGCTGCGCATCGTGCGGCTCGACCCGTGGTCGGTGATGAAGATGGCCTTCGCGCTGTCGATCGCGCTGGCCATCGTCACGGTGATCGCGGTGGCCATCGTCTGGTCGGTCCTGGACACCGCCGGTGTCTGGGAGGCCATCAACACCAGCGTCGACACGCTCGTCAACTCCCGCGCCGGCAGCGCGTTCGACGTGCAGGAGTACGTCGGGCTGAGCCGGGTCATGGGGCTGACCATCGTCGTGGCGGCGGCGAACATCGTGCTGATCACCGCGCTGGCGACCCTCGGGGCGTTCCTCTACAACCTGGCGGCGGCGCTGCTCGGCGGCTTCGAGGTCACGCTGGCCGAGGACCGCTGACGGCTCGCCTGGCCGGTTCGCACCGGCTCGGCGGGATCGGCTAGCCTTCCCAGGCCGCTCGGCGGCATTCCTGGGGCCTGTAGCTCAGCCCGGTTAGAGCGCTTCCCTGATAAGGAAGAGGTCGCTGGTTCAAGTCCAGCCAGGCCCACTCCCGCCCAGCCAGGAGGTCCGGATGAAGAAGGTGCTCGCGCTCGCCGCGGCCGCGGTCGGGGCGGTGTGGGTGGTCAAGCGGACCCGTGCCGACCAGGCCGAGGCAGACTTGTGGGCGGAGGCGACCGACTCCGTCGGCTCCGCCGGCGCCCGCCGCGGCTGACCCCGACCGGGTCGTGAACTCGGTCGCGGGGACGTAGCTCAACTGGCAGAGCACCGCCTTTGCAAGGCGGGGGTTGAGGGTTCGAGTCCCTTCGTCTCCACCACACCCGTGGCCGGCGGGTCGTCGGGGCAACCGAGAGGAGCCGCCGGACGTCCAAGCCTCAGCCGGACACGAGGATGGTGGGCACGATGCCGGGAGCGACGGGTGCACGGCGACGTCGTCGCGTTGGCGTGGCCTGCGGTCTCGCGGCGGTGCTGCTTGCCCCCGTGGGCGGCGTCTCGGCGAGCTGCGCAGCGCCCTCCTTGCAGGTGGACGGCAGCGGGCGGCCCACTCTGGCTGCCAGCGGGGTGGTCACGGTCGAGGGCAGAGCCTTCGTGCGGGGTTGTGCCGACGGTGCAAGCCAGAGCGTGGTCTGGGGCTGCACGGTGTCCTCGAGCGAAGAGGGCGAAGAGACTCCCATGTCCGACATCGTGCTGTCTTTGCGGCAGGGCGCCCGGATGTTCACCGTTGCGGTCGAAGACGCCGGCGTCGCCGCGGACGACACCCTCGGACAGGTCACGTGGACGTTCACGGTGCCCGATGAGGTGCGGCCCGGACCGGCGGTCCTCGTCGCCGATACGGCACGGCTACCGGTGCTGATCCGCGACTCAACGTGACCGCTGCTCGCCGCGACGGAACTTGCCGAGGGCGTACCAGTCCTCAGGACCAGTTGACGACCAGCTGCGGCTTGTTGGTGGCGCTCTCCACGCTGCGGTAGGTCTGCTGCAGGGCGGTGGCGCTGAAGCTCTCGGCGCTGTCTCGCAGCACGAAGCCGTTGTTGGTGGTGTACATCGCCTGCACGTGCGCGGTGACGTCCCAGCTCTGGGTGCCGGCGGCCGGCGTCGTGAGGCTGCCGACGGCGGTGCCGGTCGTCGCCGGTTGGGTGTTCCAGTTGACGGTGGTCGTGGTCCACGCCGCCGCCGCCCGATAGACGTCGATCGTCCGGCCGGTGCTGGGCGTCGCGTTGTAGACCTGCAGCGTCGCCGAGCTGACCGTGCAGTTGGTGGGGACGGTCGGCAGGGTGAACCGGATCAGGGCCCGGGCGTTCCGGTTCGCGCTCCGGCTCCGGACCAGCAGGTTGGCGCTGGTGTTGTAGTTGGTGGTGGCCGCGGCCTGGTCGACGTAGGTGTCGGCGGCCGGCGTGACCGTGCTGCCACCGGGGCTGGCGCAGAAGCTCGCGCTGGTGGTGAACGCGTTCGAGTCCACGGCCACCTGGTCGGTCAGCACGGCCAGCACGCCCGCGGTCGCCCACAGGACACAGGTGCCGGTCAGCGGGACCAGCAGCAGGAGCAGCCGGTTACGCCGCCACATGGTCGGGCCGAGGCAGAGCCGGGGTGTGCGGCGCTGGGCTGGGCGGCACCGGGGAGAGCGGCCGCCGGCGCGGCTTGGCCCAGATCGCCTGTAGCTGCAGCCACAGCAGGACGGTCGCGGGCAGGGCGACCACGGCGGTCCAGCCGATCGGAGTGCGGACGAACGCCAGCGCGTAGCCGACGTAGGGGACGATCAGCACCGGCGTCATGGTGGGGCCGCTGAGCACGTACGGCAGCGGGTCGGGCTTGGGGTTGGCATCGCCCTTGGTGCGGAGCACCACCTCGCCGCTCCGATCCACCCGGCGGGAGATGACCCGGTGCAGGACGGCAGGGGCCGTGACCCCCGCGGTCTCGGCTCGGACCAGGATGACGTCGTCGACCCGGACCTGGTCCGGTTCGAGTGACCGGGTCACCACCGCACTGCCGATCGGGGCGGTGCCCTCCATGCTGCCGCTGTGCACGGTGAGGACGCCATACCCGAGCACGGCGGGGACGCTGGCCAGCGCCGGCACCGCGATCAGTGCGAGCAGCAGACCGAAGCCGAGGCGGCGTGCCCACCGGGACCGTTGCGACCGGCCGCTCCCGCTAGGGGAACGGGAGGGGCCGGTCGCGGCAGTGGCCGTCATCGTCACGGGTTGTTGGTCGTCTGCTCGGCGTCGAAGGTGAACGTCGCGGTGCTGCTCGCGCTCTTGAACGCGTTGCCGGTGGACAGTGGCAGCGCGACCCGGAAGCAGAGCGTCTCGCTGGCCGACACCGCGAGGTTTCGGTCTCCGGCCTGGGCGCCCTGAGCCGCGTCCCCGATGATCTTGCCGGCGGTCGAGTCCAGGTCTCCGGTGTAGAGCTGGGTGCCGTCGAAGTTGTCGCACGGGGTCGCGGGCGTGGTCACGTCGATGGTCTTGACCGTCATCACCAGCTGGTCCTTGAGCCCCTTGCTGTCGGTGTTGGTGGCCACCGACGAGACGGCGTAGCGGAGCGCGGCGCTGCCGGCGGCATTCGTGATCACCAGGCTGTTGGTGACCTGGTCACCCGGAACCATGTTGCTGAAGGACACCAGGGCGGTGGTCGGCGTCGTCGTGATGTCGATCGTGCCGGTGGAGAACGCGTTCGCGCCCACCGTCTCGGTGTCGGTGAACACCGCCAGCACGCCGACGCTGATCAGCGATGCGAAGCAGGTCAGCGCCAACCCGGTCGCCAAGAGGCGGCGGGTGCGACCGCTGCGGTCGGGCTCGACAGCAGGCTCGAGGTCAGGCTGGTGGGTGTCGCTCATCGTTCTCGGTCCTCCCGGCGCAACGGCTCGCCGTGAGACCGCTGTCGTTGAAGGACCGTATGAACTGGACCTTCACCGGGGGAAGTGGCCGAGCCTCCAGCTCGGCCGAACGGCGCGCCGATCCGTCCGCACGGCCTGCCGACGGCGACCGGACCGGCGGCGGTCGGGACCTAGCCGGCCGCGGTCGCCAGCCGCTCCTGGCCGACCCGCACGTGCAGCGCTGCGAGCCGGTCCCGCTGGTCGGCCGCCCGCTGGAGCAGACCGTCCAGCCGGCCCAGGTCGAGCCGCGGCTCATGAGTGCAGGCCGCTCGCAGCAGCTCCCAGCCCGAGCTCTTCGCCAGCACCGCCACCCGCATCCCCTCCAGCTCCACGACGTCGGTGAGGGGCGAACGGGCCAGAAGCGTGCCGTTCGGCTTCAGCCGGCCCAGCCTCTCGGCCACGTGACCGGCCAGCACGCGGACCTGGCTGGGACTGACGTCGAGGTCGGCCATGATCGCGAGCAGCGTGTCACGGTCCTCGGCGACCTCGTGGGCGAGGCGTTGGAGCTCCGCCCCCAGCTCACTGCCCCGGTGAGATCCGGCGGCCCGATGGAACAGGTCGACTCCCGCGGTGGCACCCAGCAGGTGGTCGTTCAGGTACGTCGCCAGCAGTTGCTGCAGGTCGGGCATCGGGCCACCGTAGCGGCGTCGTGGCAAGGGGGGGTCTACGACCAACGGGCACTACCCGGGACCGCCCCGCGGGTCCATGCTGAGACGCTGCTCCCGCGGCTCGGGAGGCGAATGCCGTGGTCACACCGATGCAGACGGATCGATCGGGGCGATGGGGGCGGCGCGCGCCCGGCAGCCTGGTCGTGCTGGCCCTCGTGGCCGCGGGACTGGTGGGCAGCGACGCCGCGGCGGCGACGACGGCTCCGACCTTCTCCCGGACCGACCATCAGCAGCTCGGCAACAACCATGTGGTGGCGGACTTCAACGGGGACGGCAGGCCGGACGTGGCCGGGCAGGGAGCCCAGTCGGTGGCGGTGCTGCTCAACCAGGGGGGCGGCGGGTTCGGCGCGCGGGTGGAGTACCCGGTCGCGGACTGGACGCAGGACCTCGCCGCCGCTGACTTCGACCGTGACGGACGGCTGGACCTCGCCGTCACCATCAACAGCCCGCAGACCAGCCTGTCGCTGCTGATGGGCAACGGCGACGGGACCTTCGCCGCGGCCGTCAGCGTGCCGAACACGACCGGGCTGGACTCGCCGGCCGTGGTCGCGACCGACCTCAACCACGACCTGGCGCCGGACCTCCTGGTCGCCCACGCGATCGCTTGCTTCACCGCGCCCTGCGTCTCCGGGACGACGATGTCGGTGCTGCTGGGAAACGGCGACGGGACCTTCCAGCCCGCGCGTGAGGTGGAGGTCGGGCGGGGGATGGCCAAGATCGCCGTCGCCGACTTCGACCGGGACGGCCACAAGGATCTCGCCATCGGCGGGGATTCCTCCCGGCTGTATCTGCTGCGTGGGCTCGGGGACGGGACGTTCACCCAGCAACCGACGATCACCCTGACCGCGGACACGTTCGGCGTGAACGGCACCGATGTGGACGTCGGCGACTTCGACCGGGACGGTCTGGCCGACCTCGTCGTGGCACTGCCGCACAACGGCAGCCGGACCGCCGTGCTGATCGGCAACGGCGACGGGACCTTCCGGCCGCCGCTGATCCTCACCGACCCGGGGCAGCGGTTCCCGCAGTTCCAGGCGGTCGCCGACTACAACGGGGACGGGTTCCAGGACCTCGCGATCACCCTCGGCGACGGAACCGCGGGGCTCATGCAGGTGCGCAACGGCAACGGCGACGGCACGTTCCAGTCGCCGGTGTTGTACCTGGCCCCGCCGCCCAAGTCGAGCCTCGGCGGGTTCGCGATCGAGGCGGCGGACCTCAACGGTGATGCCGTGCCGGACCTCACGCTCGGGGTGGTCGGTGCCGCTCCGTCATTCGCGGTGCTGCTCACCTCGACCGGGACCGCGCCCCCGCCGACGCCGGGGACGCCGACGCTGCTCAGCCCCGCCTCCGGTTCGAGCCCAGCTCAGCCGGTGACGCTGGACTGGGCCGACGCGGCGGGTGCGAGCAGGTACCGGGTGCAGGTCGACGACTCGAGCACCCTTGCGGCTCCGTTCGTCGTCGACCAGCTCGTGACGCCCTCCCAGCTGACCCTGCCCACTCTGTCCGTCCGCCGACACTGGTGGCGGGTCCGCGGAGTCAGCCTCGCGGGGGTGGCAGGCCCCTGGTCGACGGTCCGCAGGTTCACTCCGCAGGCGGTGGCCTCCGCACCCGCCCTGGCGTCGATCACGCTCAACCCGGCCACCGTCGTCGGCGGCAACGCCGCGCAGGGAACCGCGGCGCTCAGCGCACCGGCGCCGGCCGGTGGGGCCGTGGTCGTGCTGTCGTCCAGCTCGCCGGCCGCGACCGTCCCGGCCAGCGTGACGGTGACCGCCGGTGCCAGCACCGCGGTCTTCCCCGTGAGCACCGTCGCGGTCGGCACGTCCACGGCGGCGACCATCACCGGCTCGTACGGTGGTGCCACCCGCAGCGCGGCGCTGACCGTCACACCGGCAGGCGAACCCACGCCGACGGCGACGCTGACCGTGACGGCCACGGGACGATCCGGGGAGCGAGTCACGTCGAGCCCCGCGGGGATCAACGTCGCCGTGGGCGGCACCGGGTCGACGCCGTTCGCCGTCGGCACGTCGGTCACCCTGAGCGTGTCGAACGGCCGCGACGCCGTGTGGTCCGGCGCCTGCTCCAGCGGCGGCAACAAGGCGAGGACCTGCACCTTCACCGTCGGCGGGAACGCCGCGGTCACCGCGAACGTGCAGTGACGACCGGCCGAGGTGTCCGCCCTCGGCCGGCTAGGCCCGGCGGAGCTCCGGCAGCACCTCGTCTCGCCACAGCCGCATGAAGCCGGTGTAGTGCGGGCCCATGTTCGCCACGTAGACCTCGTCGTACCCGGCCCGGAGGTACGTCCGGGCCTGTCCGAGGTGGGCCTCGGCGTCCGGACCGCACACCACCGAGTCCCGGGTCATCTCCTCGGTCACGAGCTGCGACGCCTGCTCGAAGTGCCGGGGCGACGGCAGCACCTGGGCCAGCTCGCCCGGAACGCCACTGTTCGCCCACAGCCGGTGCGCGATCTCGACGCCGGTGTCCCGGTCGTCGGCGAAGCAGACCTTGAACCCCCCCTGCGCCGGCTTCCCGGCGCCACCCGCCGAGCGGAACCGCTCGATCAGGTCGGCGTCCGGCGAGGTGCCGACGTATCCGTCACCGATCCGGCCGGCTACCTCGACCGCCTTGGGGCCGAAGGCCGAGACGTACACCGGTGGCGGTTCGTCGGGCAGCGTGTAGATCCGGGCGTGGTCCACCGTGTAGTGCCGGCCTCGTCGGCTCACGAAGCCGCCCCGCCACAGCTCGCGGATCACGTCGACGGCCTCCTCCAGCATCTCCAGCCTGGTGTCGATGGACGGCCACGGGTCACCGAGGATGTGCTCGTTCAGCGCCTCACCGGTGCCGACCCCGAGCACGAACCGGCCCTCGTGCATGACCGCGCTGGTCGCCGCGGCCTGAGCGATCACCGCGGGGTGGGTGCGGACCGTGGGGCAGGTGACCGCGGTCGTCACGGGCAGGTCGCAGACCTGTGCCAGCGCGCCCACCACCGACCATACGAACGGGCTCTGGCCCTGCTCGTCGTTCCACGGGTGGTAGTGGTCGCTGATCCACAGCGCTTCGAAGCCGGCGTCCTGCGCCATCCGGGCCTGTTCCAGCAGCTCCGCGGGGGTGTACTCCTCGCAGGACAGGAAGTAGCCGATCCGCATCCGAGCTCCTGTTCGTCGATGGCCGGAGTTCTGGACGGTGACTACCCGCTCACCCACGGGTCAAACCGCTGCCCCGGACCGAGCGGCGGTGCTCGAGCTCGAGGTTTACCACCGCCACGAACCGCCACGAGGGGGGAACCTCGGCACCGTCCATCCGTTCCGACCGACAGGAGGCACATCATGGCGACCGGTGAGACCGGCTTCGACGACGTCTCGTTCGACCTCGTCTCGGTCCAGTACCACTCGCTCAAGGCCGGCCACGACTACGGGCAGTACGTGCGCGACGCCGAGAACGCGGGACGCGACGACATCGCGGCGTTCTTCCGGGAGGTGATGGCGCAGGACTCCGAGCGGGCCGCCAAGTGCCACGAGTTCCTGAAGCAGACCACCGGGTAGCCGCTAGGTATGCCTAGCCGGCCGCGGTGCCTCACTAGGCACCTCGGCCAGCCAAAGATAGGTAACGGCTGCCGATGGCAGAAGCCCGTTACCGAAGCAGGATGGATCGCGTACCCCGAGAACCGAGAGGAAGCGATCCAGATGCTGTCACCACACCTGGCAGTCCTGCTGGCGCAGGACCGGCACCAACAGCTCATCGACGAGGCCGACCAGCACCGGCGGCTCACCGCCGCGCGCCGCCAGCCCGGCACCAGCCGGCCCGATCGCCAGCGGTTCGGCCAGCGGTTCGGCCAGCGGTTCGGCCAGCGGTTGGGCCTGCGATCCGGCGATACATTGATCCGGTGGGGAGATCGCGCGGCGGCGCCGCCCCGGTGATGGTCGGGAGGGACGGCGAGCTCGGGCTCCTGAGCCGGCTCGCCGCCTCCCGCCGCCCGCACGTCGCCGTGGTGGCCGGTGAGCCAGGGATCGGCAAGACCCGCCTGATCCGCGAGCTGCTCGGCACCCTCGGTGACGAGTCGACGGTGCTCGTCGGGCACGCCGAGCCGGGATCGCTGGCCCGGCCGTACGAGGTCCTGCTGGACGCCGTCGACGGACGCTTCGACATCCCCGAAGGCCGGCTCGCCGCCCTCGTGGACCCGGCCCGGAGCCCGGTCGAGCGGCTGCACACCGGGTTGTCGATCGTGGACGACCTGCTGGGGGACCGGCCGGCCGTCATCGTCATCGAGGACCTGCACTGGGCCGACTCGGAGAGCGCTGCGCTGTTCGAGCGACTCGCGGAGCACCCCGGTCCGCGGCTGCTCGTGGCCAGCTACCGCCCGGAGCAGGTGAGCAGCAGACGCCCCGTGGCGGCGCTGCTGGAGCGGCTGGAGCGCCAGCACGACGTCACGCACCTCAACCTGCGGCGGCTCGGTGAGGCGGACACCGCGGCGCTGCTGGCCACTCTCACCGGTGCGCCGGCGCCGTACCGTGCGGTCGCCGCGTTGCACCAGCGCACCGGGGGGAACCCGTTCTTCCTCGAGGAGCTGGTCCGTGGCCAGGAGGCGACCGACCTCGAGACGCTCTGCGAGAACCCGCTGCCGTGGAACCTCGCCGAGCTGCTGCGCCGGCAGGTCGACGACCTCGACCCGGAGGCCCGACGGGTCGTTGAGGCGGCCGCGGTGCTCGGCCACCGAGTGCCGTTCGACCTGCTCGCGGCGGTGACCGGCAGGTCCGAGGGCGAGCTGATCGACGTCCTGCGCGCTCTCGTCGGTGGTGGCGTGCTGGTGGAGTCCGGGGACGACGAGCTCGGCTTCCGGCACGCACTGGTCCGGGAGGCGATCGCCGACCAACTGCTCGGACGGCAGCGTCGGCGGCTGCACGAGGCTGCCCTCGACACCCTGCTGGCGGGTGGCGGCTCCGACCCGGCGATGGTGGCTCGGCACGCGCACGCCGCGGGCAGGTACGACGACATGCTCGACGCCGCCCGCCGGGGTGCCGCGCTGTACCTGTCCATCGGGTCCGCCTACCAGGCGCTCCAGCTGGCGGAGCTGGGGTTGTCCGAGGCGGGCGACGACGTCGAGCTGCTTGCCGCGGCGGCTCGAGCCGCCTGGCTGGCGGGACTGGTCGACGACGCGGTGGGCTACGCCCGCTCCTGGCGGGACCACGCACCAACGGTCAGTGAGCGAGCCGACGCGCTGTACCTGCTGATCCGGCTGGCCTGGGAGCTGGACGACACCGACCAGATGCGCGCGCGGACCGCGGAGGTCGAACAGCTCATCGCCGAGCTGACCCCGGGTGCCGACCAGGCCCGGGCGATGACCGCGGTGGCGCAGGCGTGCTGGCTCGGTGACGACGTCGACGAGGCGCTCGCGTGGGCCGACCGCGCACTCGCGCTGGCCGGCGAGCTGGACCTCCCACAGGTGCGGCTGGCCGCCCAGGTCGAGAAGGGGGGTGCGCTGACCGAGCGCGCGGCGACGAGCGACGAGGGCCGTGCCCTGCTCGCGGACGTCGTCGCCGAGGCCGAGGCGCTCGGGGAGTGGGTGCTGGCAGCGCGGGCGTTGCACGTGTTGGCGACCCAGGCACCGCCAACCTCGCCTGCCGACCACGCCGAGATGCTGGAGCGGATGCGCTCCGACGCCGAGCGGGCGGGGTTCGAGGCGCTGTCGGTCGCGGCGTACTTCCAGGGCAGTGCCCGGCTGGCGCTGCGCCAGGGAGACCTGGGCGCGGCGACCGCGGCGCTGGAGCGCGGCCGGGCGCGGGAGCAGAGCTACCTGCGCCGCGGCCGCCGGGCCGACTACCACTCCGTCTTCCTCGCCGGCCTCTACCTGGAGGCGAACCGGCTCGACGACGCCGCCGGGATCATCGACGACCTGCGCGCCCGAGCGCGGATCGCCGGGGTAGGGGTGCCGGGCCTGGCGTTTCACCTCGCCTGCCGGCGCGGTGACCCCGACGCGGCCGACCGGCTTCTCGACGAGATCTTCGCCGGCTTGGTCGGGCAGTCCTGGCGCAGCGAGTCACAGGCTCACGACCTGGTGTCGGCCGCCCTGTTCGCCGGGCTGCCGGCGGATCGGCTGGGCGAGATGAGGCGCGAGCTGCTGGACGAGCACGCGACCCCGGAGTACCGCACCCTCGTGGACGCGCAGCTCTCCGAGGTGCGGGGGGAGGCCGAGGCGGCGGGCCGGGGCTACGCGCTGGTGGCCGAGGCGGAGGAGATGCTGCCGTCGGTGCGCGGCACCGCGCACGTGGGTGCCGCCCGCTGCCTGCTCGCGACCGGCCGCTCACCCGCCGCGGCCGAGCACACGGTCGCCGCCGGGGACCTGCTGGCCCGGTGGCGAGGCTGGCGGGTGGACCAGCTGAACGAGGCGCGGTCCCGCCTCGGACTGGAGACGCCCGACGGCAACGGGGCGGTCACCGGACCGGCGGCGCTGACGCCGCGCGAGCGCGAGGTGGCGGTGCTGGTCGCCGACGGACTGACCAACGCCGAGCTCGCGCGGCGGCTCTACATCTCGCCCAAGACCGCCGCGGTCCACGTGTCCAACATCCTGCACAAGCTCGGCGTCGCCTCCCGAACCGACGTCGTCGACGCACTCGGTGACCGCCGAGCGGGCTGAAATCTGCGCCTGCCTCGCGCTGGTCTGCTCTAGACTGCCCGAGCGCGGGGCCGGCTCTAGGGCCCCGTCGATACCGGGGAGGTCATGCCAGATGCGATCCACCTACCGAGCTCTGGCCGGGTTGGTCGCGCTCGGAGTCGTCCTGCAGGCCGCGTTCATCGCCTTCGCCTGGTTCGACGTGCTGTCCGCCGTCGACGGCGGGGAGGTCTTCGACGAGAACTCCGAGGGCAACGTCGGCCACATGCTGCACGGCATCGTGGGGATGATGGGCATCCCGCTGGTCTGCATCGTGCTGCTCATCGTGTCGTTCTTCGCCAAGATCCCGGGTGGGGTCAGGTGGGCCGCGATCGTGTTGGCCGTGGCGGTGCTTCAGGTGCTGTTGGCCTTCGCCTCCTTCGGGGCGCCGGTGCTCGGCCTGCTGCACGGCGCCAATGCCCTGGTGCTGGCGATCGTCGCGGGGCGGGCCGCCCGGCAGGCGGGCGTGACCGAGCCGGCCTCGGGGCCGGCGCCGTCGCGTACGGGCGTCACCGCCTGACGAGGTGACGGCGAACCGCCAACGTCGGGGCTGGCTGCGCCGGCACCTTCGCGCCCTCGTCGCTGCCGCGGCCTCGATGGCGCTGCTCGCGCCGCTGGGCTGGCTGTGGTGGGCGAGCCTGGTCCCGGACACCTACAGCGTCATGGACATGGGTGTCGTGGACCTCGGGGGCGGGCCCGGGATGCGGCAGGGCATGACGGACGGGCAGGACGTGTCCACGCTGACCGGCCCGCGACGCGGCCGGCCGGACGTCGCGGCCACGATGGTCGCCCGCGCCGAGCAGATCACCCTCGCCGACGGCCCGGCCGTCGACGGCTTCACGCTGGACGGCACCTCGCCCGGACCGGAGCTCCGCGCCACCCAGGGCGACCTGGTCCAGGTGACGCTGGTCAACGAGTCGGTGCCGGACGGCGTCACGCTGCACTGGCACGGAGTGGACCTCCCCAACGCCGAGGACGGCGTGGCCGGTGTCACCCAGGACGCGGTGGCCGTCGGCGCCGAGCATGTCTATCGCTTCGTCGTCGAGGATGCGGGGACCTACTGGTTCCACTCCCACCAGGTCTCCCATGAGCAGGTCCGGCGCGGCCTGTTCGGGACGCTGGTCGTCGAACCCGCGCCGGACGAGACCGGGCCACCGGAGCCGGACGTCGACGTCGTCGCGGCGGTGCACACCTACGACGGCAACCGGACGGTCAACGGCGTGGCGGGTCAGACGGAGGTGCCGGCCAGGCCCGGCGACACCGTCCGGGTCCGGGTGGTGAACACCGACAACGGCCCGCTGCGGACCTGGGTCGACGGCGCGCCCTTCCGGGTCGTCGCGGTCGACGCGCGGGACCTGAACGCCCCCACCGCGCTCGAGCAGGTGGCCGTGACGGTCACCGCCGGGGGCCGCGTCGACCTCGAGCTCGCGCTGCCCGCCGACGGCACCGCCGTCCGCATCGGCACCGGTTCGGACACCGGCCTCGTCGTCGGTCCGGAGGGCGCGGAGGTGCCGGTGGGATCGGAGCCGGATGCTGAGCTGGACCTGCTGGACTACGGTTCACCGGCACCGGTCGGCTTCGCGACGGAGCGGTTCGACCGGTCCTTCGACTATCGCATCGGGCGGCGGCCGGCGTTCCTCGACGGCCGGCCCGGGCTGTGGTGGACGGTCAACGGGCGGGTGTTCCCCGACGTGCCGATGTTCATGGTGGCCGAGGGCGACGTGGTCCGGATGACGATCGCCAACGACAGCGGCGAGGTGCACCCGATGCACCTGCACGGCCACCACGCCGTGGTGCTGAGCCGAGACGGGGTCGCGTCCACCGGCAGTCCATGGTGGGTCGACTCGCTCAACGTCGAGGACGGTGAGACCTACGAGATCGCTTTCGTCGCCGACAATCCTGGTGTGTGGATGGACCACTGTCACAACCTGCCGCACGCCGCGGAGGGCCTGCTGGCGCACCTGATGTACGACGGGGTGTCCACGTCCTACGTCGTCGGAGGTGACACCGACAACAGCCCGGAGTGATTGCTCCGGCTGATCCCACCCATCGAGGGTCATCGTGTGGTGTGCTGAGTGCACCGGTCGACGCACCGCCGGGCAGCTGCCGAGGTGCGACTCGACCGGCCGGGGAGGGAGCATCATGAAGTCTGTCTGGACCGTCGCCGCCAGCACGACCGTGCTCGCGCTGGTCGCCACCTCGAGTCCCAGCCTGGCTCACCCACAGGTGCCCACGCCGGGCAGCGGCGGCCCTGTCGCTGTCCCGTCGGCACAGGGTGACCGGGAGCAAGGCTGGCCAGCCCGCGGGCCGGTCGGTCCGCGCCCCACGGCGCAGCTGGGGCAGTCCTCGTACCCCATCGGCAACCCGTACCTTGCGCTACTGCCGGACGGCGACGCGGTGGACTGGACCTACTGGCAGCGCTATGCCGCCCAGGCGAGCGCGCGCCAGGCCGGCGAGGGACGGCTGGACGAGCCGTTGCTCTACGCCGAGCAGGAGCCGGAGCGGCTGCTCGGCGGCAACGACCGTCCGGCGACCGCCGAGCCGATCGTCGGCTTCGGCACCGGAGCAGGTGACCTGCCGGGGGTGACCGTTCTCGGGCACCAGGCCACCGACGAGGTGCGGCTGGTCAAGCGGGACAAGTCCGCCGAGGACAACGGGTCCATCCCGCGGGCCCAGGCCACCGGCATCGTCGGGAAGCGGCCGGGAATCCGGACGGTCGGCCGGATCGGCGACGGCCCACACGGAGCGGCCGGCAGCGGTTCAGGTGACTTCGACTACTACCGGGTCCGCGTGCCGCAGGGCCGGCAGATCGTCGCCGAGGTGAACGCTCGGGACGGCAGCGACCTCGAGCCCCTGGTCGCCGTCTGGGGAGAGAAGGGCGCGCTGAAGGACGTCGCCTTCCCGCGCCGGGACCGCGCGCGGCTGGTGCTCCCGCTCCGCGCCGGGACGTACTTCGTGATGGTGGGCGGCTGTTGCACCTACCCCCGGAACCGCTTCGACAGCGGCAGCGGGACCGGCGCCGAGAGCGAGGGCAGCTACCGGTTCTCGGTGGCGGTGAACCGTCCCGACCGGGACTTCTTCGCCGTGGACCTGAGGGCCGGGGACGTGCTCGGCGGGACACTCGACGGGGCTCGGTCGCTGGCGGTCTACGACCCCGACGGCACCAAGGTCTTCGGTTCGTTCTTCGATGCCAGCTTCATCTACCCGGCCTCGACGCCGCTGCCGGGCGGTGGCCGAGCGGTGGTGGACCACGTTGCCGCCACCTCGGGCCGGTACACGGTCGAGGTGACCCGCGGTTCCGGTGACTACCGGGCCGACCTGGAGGCGTACCGTCCCGGGCTTGCCACCGCGGGCCCCGGCGCGCGGCAGACGCTGTTCCTCGACTTCGACGGCGCCCGGTTGAACACCGGGCTCTTCGGGGGGGGCGGCGTGAGTGAGCTGAGTCCGCTGTCGGCCTTCCTCGGGCGGTGGGGGTTGCGCCGCAACCAGGAGGACGCCGTGATCGACACGGTCGTCGCCTCGGTCCGGGAGAGCGTGCGTCGCGACCTCGTTGCGCAGGGGTTGAACGACGATTTCGGTGTGCGTATCCGCAACAGTCGCGACCACCCCGACCCGTGGGGTCAGGACAACGTCAGCCGCGTGATCGTGGGCGGCACCATCGCTGAGTCAGGCGTGTTCACCATCGGAATCGCCCAGTCGATCGACCCCGGGAACTTCGACCAGGAGGAGACGGCGCTGTTGCTGCTGGACCTGCTCTCCGGGCCTCCGCGGGACGACTTCTCGATCAACCACTACCTGGAGCCCCAGAGCGACCGGGTGCGGTTCGTCGGACAGGTGCTGGGGAACCTGGTGTCCCACGAGGCGGGCCACTACCTCGGCAACTGGCACGTCGACCAGTTCGACGGCCGGCCCAACCTGATGGATCAGGGGGGGAACGCCCGCGCGATCTTCGGGCCCGGTCCGGACGGGGTCGGCGGCACCGCCGACGACCGCGACGTGGACTTCGGCGTGAACCGGCTCAACCCGTTCGAGGGCTTCCAGGGCCTCGAGGACACCCTCAACCGGACGGCCTTCGGGTTGACCGTCGGCTGAGTCACGGGTCGGCTGGCTCACCCTCCCGCTCAGGTGATGCGATGGACGGCTTCGAGGCCTACGGGGCCACGCACCGGGTCGTCGTCGCGCTGGGCCTCGTCGGGGCGGTGGCGCTGATCCTGCTCGGGCGTTCGCTGCGCGGTCGCGCGAGCCAGACGCGCACGAGCAGGATGTTCGCCGGAGCCATCGTGGCGTTCACGGTGCCGCTGCAGGTGCTGTCCTGGTGGCGTTTCGACGGTGACTGGGTGCACGCACTGCCGCTGCAGCTGTGCGACCTGGCGGCGCTGGCTGCCGCCTACGCGCTGTGGACGCTGCGCCCCTGGGCGGTCGGGCTGACGTACTACTGGGGGCTGACACTCACCACCCAGGCAGTCGTCACGCCCGACCTGTCGCACGACTTCCCCGACCCGGTGTTCATCACCTTCTGGGGGATGCACCTGCTGGTGGTCTGGGCCGCGTGCTACCTCACCTGGGGTCTCGGGCAGGCGCCGAGCTGGCGGGAGTACGCCACATCCGTGCTGGTGACCGCCGGGTGGGCCCTCACCTTGTTCGCCGTCAACACCGCCACGGGCACCAACTACGGCTATCTGAACGCGAAGCCGGCGGCGACCTCCGTCCTCGACCTGCTCGGGGACTGGCCCTGGTACGTGCTGGCGGAGGTGCTGATCGTGCTGTCGGTCTGGGCGCTGCTGACCTGGCCGTGGGTGCTGCTCGAGCGGCGGAGCCTCAGTCCCACGAGACAGCCAGCCTCGCCCGCTCGGCGTCGCTGACCCGGGGGCAGGTCGGGCAGGCAGCGACGCCGTCCAGTCGGTAGAGGAAGCAGCAGCCGTGCCGGCGCCGCGTCCAGTGCTGGCGTCCGCCGTGGTCGGTCAGCTGGTGCAGCGTCGACCAGCCGGCCCCACGCCGCCAGCATCGCTCGGGTCCGGTTCCCAGCACCCGCGCGGCATCTGCCGCGGCCACCCCGGGGTCGTCGCTGACCCAGCCGGCGGTGAGGAACGCGGTGTCCATGGCGTCGGTGGCCGCCGCCCAGGTGGTGCGGGGGCCGAACCGGGTCAACGGTGCGTACGCGGCCAGGAACGCCCGCGCGTGCGCCCGCAGCTGGCCGGCCATCGCCTCGGCGTCCGGGTGCGCGGTGGCCGGCTCGACGGACAGCAGGGCGGTCGCCGCCACCGGCGACCCGGGCGGTCCGGGGAGCAGCGCCACCCGGTCGAGGGCGAGGTCCGGGACGACCCGGCCGAGCGAGAACGCCGCTGCGGCCGGCAGCGTCACGGCGGCGAGGTACCAGTCGAGGACGAGCCCCGCCGCGGTGATGGCGGGATCGGTGGCCCCGTTGCCGTACGCGTCGGCGGTGTCGTCCTGCCAGCGTCGCAGCCGGTCCGGGTCGCCGGCGAGGTCGGCGCACGAGAGCCAGCCGGCGCGCCCGTCCACGCCGATCCGCAGCTGCGTCCAGGAGATCTTCGCGTCGGCGTCCGCGACGGCGGCGGCCAGTCGGCTCGCGCCCGACGACCGGAAGCGCGCGACGGTCATGGCTGCAGGCTAGGCGCTCGGTCCGCCCGGTTCAGCCTCCCGACAGGGCCGGCCCTCGATCGTGAACCCACGGACTCGGCGACGACGTCGAGACTCGAAGGGAGCAGATCATGACGACGACCACTCTCCGCCGCTCACTGCTGGCGGGCACGGCGGCCGCGATGCTGGCGTCACTGGCGGGTGCGACCTGGGTCAACGGCGCGGACGCCGCGCCCGGGTCGGCCACCGCCGACCAGCGCGGGCACACCCGCTGTGCGCAGCCCGGCCCCTACGACCTTCCGCACGGAGCGCAGCCGGTCGACCTGGACCCGGCCGAGTTCACCACCACGATCGACAACCCGTACTGGCCGATGAAGCCGGGCACGACGTGGACCTTCAAGGAGACCGACGCCCAGGGTTCCCAGCAGCGCATCGAGGTGCGCGTCACCCACCGGACCAGGACGATCCGCGGCATCGAGGCACGGGTCGTGCACGATGTCGTCACCGAGCGCGGCGAGCTGGTCGAGAACACGTTCGACTGGTACGCCCAGGACTCTGGCGGCACCATCTGGTACCTCGGCGAGTTCACCCGCGAGTACGAGAACGGTGAGGTGGTCAGCACCGCCGGCTCGTTCGAGTACGGCGTCGACGGCGCCCAGGCCGGGGTCGCGGTGCCGGCGGCGCCGGTGGCGGGCTGCGGCTACCGCCAGGAGTACTACCAGGGCGAGGCCGAGGACCGGGCGCGGATCCTCACGACCAAGGACGACATCAAGGTGCGCGGGGAGAAGTACCGCAACGTCCTGACCACAAGCGACCGCGTCCCGATCGAGCCGTTCGTGGTGGAGCACAAGTTCTACGCCCGAGGCGTGGGACCCGTGCTGGCTGTCGGCATCTCCCCGAACGCCGCCCGGGAGGTGCTGCTGGACGTGAGCGGTCCTGGCAACCGTTGACCGGAGCGTGACGTCGACCGGGCTGGCTCGTTGGCCACGGCATGCGTCTGTCCCGCCTGCTGACCACGGCGGTGACCGGCTGTGCACTGGCCTTCGGGTCGGTGCCGGTCGGCGCCGCGTCCGGAGCGCCACGAGCCGAGGCCGGGCCTGGCTCGGAGACCGAGACCTACGAGGTGCACTACGTGCCGACGGTGGGAGATGCGGTCATCCGGGTCGAGATCTGGCGGGACACCGCGTTCGACGAGGCGGGCCAGCCGGTGATCCTCACCTATTCGCCCTACAACTCACTCGGTGAGCCGGAGCCGGCCCGCGACACCGTGGGCGAGCGGTACGTGCCGGAGGGCTACGCCCGGGCGGTGGCCGACGTGCTGGGCACCCGCGGCTCCACCGGCTGCTGGGACTACGGCGGAGCGGCCGAGACCCGCTCCGGCGTGGACGTGGTGCACTGGCTCGCGGACCAGGAGTGGTCCAGCGGCAAGGTGGCGATGATCGGCGGCTCGTACAACGGCACGACCGCCTCGATGGTGGCGTCGCAGGGCGCCGAGGTCCCCGAGCTGAAGGCGATCGTCCCCATCTCGGCGATCAGCCGTTGGTACGGCTACGCCTACGGGGACGGCATCCGTTACTTCCTCAACTCCGAGGTGCCGACGGACGAGGGCTTCGACACCCCGCTCGCGTTCGACGGAGGCTTCGGGAAGACGGTGGCGGCCGACCCGATGGGTCAGCACTTCGCGGACACCGCCCGCGCACGGGCGGGCGAGTGCGACGCGACCGCCCACACCGAGGAGGGCTACTCCCGCAACCCCGACTACGACCGGTTCTGGGTGCAGCGTGACTACCGCCGGCATGCCGAGGACTTCCGGGCGGCCGTGCTGCTCGCTCATGGGTGGCAGGACTACAACGTCAAGCAGCAGGAGGCGACTGAGCTGTTCCGCGCCCTGCCGGTCGACGACACCAGCACCTCGCGGGTCGACGGGGTGCCGTTCAAGCTGATGTACCTCACCCAGGGCAGCCACTCCGGTGGCACCGACGGCGGCCGCTGGCTGCCGCTGCTCGACCGCTTCCTGGCCCACACCCTGAAGGGTGTCGACAACGGCGTCCAGGACGCTGGGCCGGTGATCACCCGTGGTGCCTCCAGCACCGGTCCGACCCGCTTCCGCGTGCATGGCGACTATCCGTTGCGCAGCACGGCGCCGACCACGCTGTGGTTGCGCCGAAACGCGGGGAGCGGCGTTCTCGGCACCGGCCCGGATCGCCGCGGCGACAGCAACACCGCCTCGTACGTCGAGACCGGCACGTCCACCGAGGAGGCCGGCACCCTGGGCGGGTTGGACTACAGCTCCGCCGCACTCGCGCGGGCAACGCGGCTGGTCGGCTCGGCCCGGCTGCATACCGTCGTCCGGATGCAGCGCCCGACGATGCACCTGACACCGGTCCTCGTCGACATCGCCCCGGACGGCAGCAGGCGAACCGTCGAGCGCGGCTTCCTGCACGTCGACTACCGCAACGGCCTGGACTCCGCCGAACCGGCACCCGGCTCATGGGTCCGGGCCACCGTGCGGATGCTGCCGCAGGACTACACGTTCGCCGCCGGGCACCGGGTGGGCCTGCTGTTCCGCAGCTCGAACACCGTCTGGGCGGTGCCCGGCAACCCGGGAACGGTGGACGTCGCGGAGGGGAGGGTCGGTGCGGTCACCGCGACCGGCTCCCGGCTGGTGCTGCCGACGGTCGGGCGACGGGCGCTGCTCGAGCACCGCTGACCGGCGCGGTCGGCCCCGCGGTGGCCGGCTTCGCGGCCGCCGCCTAGCGTCTGCGGATATCCACCGCATCAGCCAGGAGGACCGCGCATGCCGCACACCGTCCGTGGAGTCATCGCCCGCAGCGTGGGCGCCCCGGTGACCGTCGAGGAGGTGCACGTCCCGGATCCGGGTCCGGGTGAGGCGCTGGTCGACGTCCAGGCCTGCGGCGTGTGCCACACCGACCTGCACTACCGCGAGGGCGCGATCAACGACGAGTTCCCGTTCCTCCTCGGCCACGAGGCCGCCGGACTCGTCGAGGCGGTGGGGGAGGGAGTGACCGGCGTCGCGCCCGGTGACTTCGTGGTGCTGAACTGGCGTGCCGTGTGCGGCACCTGTCGCGCCTGCCGGCGCGGCCGGCCGTGGTACTGCTTCTCGACCCACAACGCCGCCTCCCCGATGACGTTGGCCGACGGGACCCCGCTGTCGCCGGCGCTCGGCATCGGTGCGTTCGCGGACAAGACCCTGGTGCATGCCGCTCAATGCACCAAGGTCGACCCCACCGCCTCGCCGGCCGCGGTGGGAC
This sequence comes from uncultured Actinomycetota bacterium, assembly GCA_963695375.1. GTDB lineage: Bacteria > Actinomycetota > Actinomycetes > Propionibacteriales > Nocardioidaceae > JACCVL01. Next base: position 960,554 of record OY968767.1, read on the forward strand.
TGCTCGGCTGCGGTGTGATGGCGGGTCTCGGCGCCGCTATCAACACCGGCGGCGTCACCCGCGGCGACAGCGTCGCCGTGATCGGTTGCGGCGGGGTGGGCAGTGCCGCGATCGCCGGCGCTCGGCTGGCCGGGGCCTCGACGATCATCGCCGTCGACATCGACTCGAGGAAGCTGACCTGGGCGGAGGGTCTGGGTGCCACCGCGACCGTGGACGCCTCCGCCGCCGACGTGGTCGAGGCGATCCAGGGACTCACCGGGGGGTTCGGAGCCGATGTGGTCATCGACGCCGTCGGCCGCCCCGAGACCTGGCAGCAGGCGTTCTACGCCCGCGACCTGGCCGGCACCGCGGTGCTGGTCGGGGTGCCCTCGCCGGAGATGCGGCTCGAACTGCCGCTGCTCGACGTCTTCGGCCGCGGTGGTGCGCTGAAGTCCAGCTGGTACGGCGACTGCCTGCCCGAGCGGGACTTCCCGATGCTCGTGGACCTCTACCAGCAGGGCCGGCTCGACCTGGACGCGTTCGTGTCGGAGACCATCGCCCTGGACGACGTGGAGGCGGCCTTCGACAAGATGCACCGCGGTGAGGTGCTCCGGTCGGTGGTCCTCTTCTGACCACCGGCGGGGCCGCTGTGGCCCGCAGCGGTGAGCGGCTGGTCGCGGTCGACGCGGCCCGCGGGATCGCGCTGCTCGGCATGATGGCCGTGCACGTCCTGCCGGCCGTCGATCCCGACGGGTCCCTGGCGCTGACCGACGCGATCGCCCGGGGCCGGTCGGCGGCGGCGTTCGCGGTGCTGGCGGGCGTCTCCCTGGCCCTCGCCAACGGCGGCACCCGCCCGTTGCGCGGACGTGCCTGGGCGGCTGGGGCGGCGGGGCTGCTGGTCCGAGCAGGGTTGATCGGCGTCATCGGGCTGACCCTGGGGGGGCTGGGCTCCGGGGTCGCGGTGATCCTCGTCTACTACGCGCTGCTGTTCGCCGCGGCGGCGGCGCTGCTGTCCGCTCCGGTCCGGATCCTGGCGCCGGCCGCCGTGCTGGCGTGCCTCGCCACCCCCGCGCTGTCCCACCTGCTCCGCCAGGACCTGCCGGCCAAGCGCGGCTCCAGCCCGTCCTGGGCCGACCTGTCCGACCTGGGGACGTTGCTGACCGAGATCACGCTGACCGGCTACTACCCGCTGCTGGCGTGGACCACCTATCTGCTGGCCGGGTTGGCCGTCGGCCGGCTCGCGCTGGCCGCCCGCCGGGTGGCCTGGACGCTGCTCGCGCTCGGTGCGGGGACGGCGGTCGTGAGCACGCTCGGCTCGGCGGCACTCGTCCGGGCGGCCGTCGCCGCCGGCGCGCTGCCGGACGGGGCCGGCGACCGGCTGGTCACCGGCACCACACCCACTGACACCTGGTGGTGGCTGGTCGTCGACTCGCCGCACGCGAGCACGGCGCTGGACCTCGCCCACACCACCGGCACCGCGGTGGCGCTGCTCGGCGGCCTGCTGCTGCTGGAGCCGGTGCTCGGCCGGCTGCTGCTGCCCCTGGCCTGGGTCGGCGGGATGACGCTGACCCTCTACACGCTGCACGTCGTGGCACTCGCGACCGGCGTCGGCCCGGTGGACCGGGAGGAGCTCTACCTCGTGCACGTGCTGGCGGCGTTCGCGCTGGCCGCCGCCTGGCGGGCCGGAGCGCGGCGCGGCCCGATCGAACAGCTGGTCGCCTGGCCGGCGCACGGCGCCGCCCGCCGGGTGGCGTCCCGCTGACCCCCCACCCCCCGGTCACGATCCGCGACTTCTGCAGGATGGCTCCGGCCGGGGACCGGGCCGACCACACCCGGTGGGGCGCCCAGCCAGCCGCTAGCGTGGCGGCATGCCTGCTCAGGAGTCCGCAGTCGCCCCCGGAGTGCGGGTGGACAAGGTCGTCACGTCCGGGACCTTCACGCTCGACGGAGAGACCTTCGACGTGGACAACAACGTCTGGCTGGTCGGTGACGACCGCGACGTCGTGGTCATCGACGCCGCACACGACGCGGCACCCATCCTGGCCGCCGTGGGGGACCGAAACGTTCTGGCCGTGCTGGTCACGCACGCGCACGACGACCACATCAGCGCCGTCGCAGAGCTGCGGGCCGCGACCGGTGCCCCGGTCTGGTTGCATCCGGAGGACCGGATGCTCTGGGACGTGCTGCACAGCAACGCGCCGGATCACGACCTCGCGGACGGGAGCGAGGTCTCCGTCGCGGGGCTGACGTTGACCGCGCTGCACACGCCCGGCCACTCCCCCGGCAGCACCTGCTTCCATGCCGCGGCGCTCGGCGTCGTGTTCACCGGGGACACCCTCTTCGACGGTGGGCCGGGTGCCACCGGCCGCTCCTACTCCGACCGGCCCACGATCGAGCGCTCGATCCGGCAGCGCTTGCTGACGCTGCCGCCGGACACCGTCGTGCACACCGGGCACGGCGGGGACACCACGGTGGCGGCAGAGGGGGACCGGGCGCCGTTCGGCTGACGAGACCCCTTGCCAGGGGTGAGAGCATGACGCCGTACGCCTGCCCGCCCATCCGGAGGCACCCGTGACCCGTCTGCCCGACGCCCTGCACGAGCAGCCGCTCGCCGATTTCGACCCGGAGGTGGCGCGTGCCATCGACGCCGAGCTGCACCGGCAGCAGTCCACGCTGGAGATGATCGCCAGCGAGAACTTCGCGCCGACCGCGGTCCTCCAGGCCCAAGGCAGCGTGATGACGAACAAGTACGCCGAGGGTTACCCCGGCCGCCGCTACTACGGCGGCTGCGAGCACGTCGACGTGACGGAGACGCTGGCGATCGAGCGGGTCAAGTCCCTGTTCGGGGCCGCCTACGCCAACGTCCAGCCGCACTCCGGCGCGCAGGCGAACGCCGCGGCGATGCACGCGCTGATCACGCCGGGCGACACCATCCTCGGGCTCGACCTCGCACACGGTGGGCACCTCACCCACGGCATGCGGCTGAACTTCTCCGGCAAGCTCTACCGAGTCGTGGCCTACCACGTCCGACGGGACACCTCGACGGTCGACATGGACGAGGTGCTGTCGCTCGCGAAGGAGCACCAGCCCGCGATGATCATTGCCGGCTGGTCGGCCTATCCCCGCCAGCTCGACTTCGCCGCGTTCCGGGCGGTGGCCGACGAGGTGGGCGCGGCACTGATGGTCGACATGGCGCACTTCGCCGGGCTGGTCGCGGCCGGGCTGCACCCGAGCCCGCTGCCGTATGCCGACGTGGTGACGTCGACGACGCACAAGACGCTGTGCGGCCCGCGCGGCGGCGTCATCCTCACCAACCGCGAGGATCTCGCCAAGAAGCTCCAGTCCGGGGTCTTCCCCGGCCAGCAGGGCGGACCGCTGGAGCACGTCATCGCCGCCAAGGCGGTGGCGTTCAAGGCCGCGGCCACCGAGGAGTTCCGGGACCGACAGCGCCGCACGCTGGAGGGGGCGCGGTTGCTCGCCGAGCGCCTCGGCGGCGAGGACATGGTGCGAGCCGGGGTGTCGGTCCTCACCGGCGGGACCGACGTGCACCTGGTCCTGGTCGACCTGCGGGACAGCGAGCTCGACGGCAAGCAGGCGGAGGACCGGCTGCACGACATCGGGATCACGGTCAACCGCAACGCCGTCCCCTTCGACCCGCGGCCGCCGATGGTGACCTCCGGGCTGCGCATCGGGACGCCCGCGCTGGCGACCCGTGGCTTCGGGGCGGAGGAGTTCACCGAGGTGGCCGACGTCATCGCCTCGGCCCTGGTGCCGGACCTGTCCGAGGACGACGCGGCCGGGCTGCGGGACCGCGTCGCCCGGGTCGCGTCCTCCTGCCCGCTCTACGCCGACCTCACACCGTTCACCGGATGAGTCGAGCGAGGTGACCTGAGTGACCATCAGCGCCTTCGACCTCTTCTCGATCGGCATCGGGCCGTCCAGCTCGCACACCGTCGGCCCGATGCGGGCCGCGGGGATGTTCGTCGCGGCTCTCGACGAGTCGGACGACCTCGACCGGGTGCAGCGGGTTCATGTCGAGCTGTTCGGCTCGCTGGGCGCGACCGGACACGGGCACGGCAGCCCGAAGGCCGTCCTGCTCGGGCTCGAGGGCGAGAAGTGCGAGACGGTCGACACCCGCGGGGCGGACGCCCGCGTCGACCAGGTCCGGCGGGACCACCGGTTGTTGCTCGACGGGCGACGAGAGATCGGCTTCGACCCGGACGAGGACCTCGTCATGCACCGCCGCAAGGCGCTGCCCTACCACCCCAACGGCATGACCTTCGCGGCGTACGACGCTGCGGGGGGAGTTGTCGCCGAGCGCACCTACTACTCCGTCGGCGGTGGCTTCGTCGTCGACCCCGACGCCTCCGGAGACGCCGGGCAGCGGATCGTCCCGGACACCACCGAGGTGCCGTATCCCTTCACCACCGGCGCCGAGCTGCTGGCGCACGCCGAGAGCACCGGGCTGCCGATCAGCGAGCTGATGATGCGCAACGAGATGGTGCGTCGGCCCCGGGAGGAGGTCGAGGAGCGGCTGCTGCGCATCTGGCAGGTGATGCAGGAGTGCGTGACCACCGGGTGCAGCACCGGCGGTGTGCTGCCCGGGGGGCTGCGGGTGCCACGGCGGGCGCCGGACCTGTGCGCGCAGTTGCTCGCCGACGCGCCCGAGGGCGAGGTGACCGGATCCGACCCGCTGCGCGGGATGGACTGGGTCAACCTGTACGCGCTCGCGGTGAACGAGGAGAACGCCGCCGGCGGCCGGGTGGTGACCGCCCCGACGAACGGCGCGGCGGGGATCGTGCCCGCCGTGCTGCACTTCCTGATTCGGTGGACCGAGCACCGCAGCGACGACGACGTGGTGCGCTTCCTGCTCACGGCTGCCGCGATCGGTGTGCTGTACAAGGAGAACGCCTCCATCTCCGGCGCCGAGGTCGGGTGCCAGGGCGAGGTGGGATCGGCGTGCTCCATGGCCGCCGGTGGACTGGCCGAGATCCTCGGCGGCAGCCCGAGACAGGTGGAGAACGCGGCCGAGATCGCCATGGAGCACAACCTGGGCCTCACCTGCGACCCGGTCGGCGGCCTCGTGCAGATCCCGTGTATCGAGCGCAACGCGGTGGCGTCGGTCAAGGCGATCACCGCCGCGCGGATGGCGCTGCACGGCGACGGCAGCCACGTGGTCAGCCTGGACAAGGTCATCAAGACGATGCGCGACACCGGCCGGGACATGAAGGTGAAGTACAAGGAGACCGCACGCGGTGGACTGGCGGTGAACGTCGTTGAGTGCTGACCAAGCACCCGACCGGCCACCCGCTGTCTCTCCCTTCGCCGTCCTCCGCGAACCCGGCATGCTCGCGCTGCACGCGCTGGCCGTGACGCTGCTCGCCGGGACGGCGCTGATGGGGTGGTGGCAGTTCGACGTCTGGCGGTCGGCGCAGTCCGACGACGTCGCCGCCCGGCTGGCCCGCCCGCCGGCCCCGCTCACCGAGGTCCTCGGCCCCGACGACGTGCTGACCGGGGAGGACGTGGGCGTCCCGGTCGCCGTCGATGGCCGCTACGCCCCGGCCGACCAGCAGTTCCTCGTCTCCGGGCGCCGACTGGGCGGGCTGGACGGCTTCTGGGTGCTCAGCCCGCTGCGGGTGGAGTCGACCGGGTCCGACCTGCTGGTCGTCCGCGGCTGGACGCCGACCGGAACCGCGTTGCCCCCCGTCCCGCGCGGTCAGATCAGGGAGACCGGGGTGCTGCAGCCGGGGGAGGAGGGCTCCGGCGTGCTGTCCGCCGGGCGGGTGGTGCCGGCCATCCGCATCCCCACCCTGGTGGGAGAGGTCGAGCGCGACCTCTACGGCGGCTACCTGCTGCGGACCGGAGCCGTGGCCGCGGACCCGGCCGGGCTGCGCGCCGTGCCGGTACCGGAACCGGAGGCGTCCGGGGGGGCCGGCCTCCGCAACCTGGCCTACGCGGCCCAGTGGTGGCTGTTCGGTGCCTTCACGGCCTTCCTCTGGTGGCGGATCTGCGTCGACAGGGTGGCCGTCCACCGAGTCGGCGCGACGGCAGGGCCGGTGGCACCTGCGGGGTGTTCGCGACCGTTGGAGCGACATCGGGGTCAGGTCACCGAGCAGCGCCGCGTCGAGGGTTCCTGAGGGCCCGTCGTGCCGTGGCCGACACCGAGAGCGGTCAGTCGGAGCCGCGTCTCCCCAGCCGTCCCGCAACCGACGAGATCCCACTGCCGAGCAACAGCAGGGGCACCGCTGCCGCGAGGACCAGTGGCGCGGCCAGGATGATCCCGACCATGAACAGGCCAGTCACGTCCGCTGCGGACCACCACCAGTAGAGCGTGATCAGGGTGGAGACGACGGCGACGGTGGCCAGCCCTGCGATGTAGACGGTCCTGCGCGGCACGAGGGCGCCTGCCACGGTGCACGCAACCGCCACCGTCACGAACCAGGCCACGTGCCTGGCGTCGCTCGCCTTACCGGTGGTCCCCGAGATCCACACCAGCCAGGCAAGCAGGGGACTCCCGAGAACCAATCCGTAGGCGAGGATGGGAGCCGCCAGCGATGGACGCACCTCGCGCCCATCCGAGAGCGGTGTCCTGGTGGTCACCGACAGAGCGTAGATCCCGCACCTCGCTCGTGTCCTGAGTCACCTCGAAGCGGCTGGCCGGGCGTGGGTAGCCTCGCCGCATGAGCGCCGCCCTCCTCCGCTACCGCGTCATGGCCTACGTGGTGGGGACGCTGTTGATCGTGCTGGTGCTGGTCGGCGTACCGCTGAAGTACCTGACCGACCAGGCCAGCCGATCGCACGACGTCGGCGAGTGGATCACCGGCTACCTCGGTGTGGCGCACGGCTGGCTGTACATGGTCTTCCTGGTCGCCGCGGCGCTGCTGGCGCGCCGGGCACGCTGGGACGTCGGCTTCACCATCGGCACGCTGCTGCTCGGCACCGTCCCGGTGGCGAGCTTCTGGGCCGAGCGGCGCGCCACGGCGCGGACCCGGGCACTGACAAGGACCGAGCCCGCGCTCGACTGAGCGCGGGCCCGGGAGTGGCTGATGCGACAGCGTCAGTCGCCGTCCTTCTTGGGCTGGGACGTGGCCGCGGCGGCGTCGTCGGCCGGAGCGTCGTCGGCGCCAGCGTCGGCGTCTCCGTCCGCCTTGGCGGCCACCAGCGGGTCGGTGGTCGGGTCCACCTCGGCACCCTCGGCGTGCCGGGGCGGGACCGGTGCCGGCGTCGCCGCCGGGGTCTGCGCCCGCGGGGTCGGTGTGGTCGGGACCCGGACCGGCGGCGGAGTGTCTCCGGTCCGCGCCTTGTTGGCAACCCAGGCGACGGCACCCGCCAAACCGGCGGTGACGGCGATACGCCGGAACCAGTGCTTCTTCGGCTTCTCCCGCCGGACGCTCGCCTGAGCCCGGCGGGCGACCTCACGGCTGCGCTTCTTCGCCTGCTTGCGGGACTTCCGGGTCGCCTTCTCGGCCTGCTGGGTGCGGTCGCGCACCTCTTCGCGGGCCGCGTCCGCAGCGGCGGTCGCGGCCGCGGCCACTGTGCCCGCGGCCGCGGTGAGCGCCGGCTGCACGTCGTGCCGGAGCTTCTGGCCGGCCCTTCGGCCGGCCTCCTGCGCGGCCGGGACGACCTTGGCCTGGGCCTGCTCGTTGAGCTGCTGGGCGGTCTCGCTGGCTCGCGCGCTCAGGTCCTTCGCGGTGTCCCGGGCGGTGTCCATCGCGCGCTCGGAGCGTGAGGTCTTGCGGCGGACGTGCATGAGGTGGCCCTCCAGCAGGTGGCGTCGGTAACGGGTCGGCCGAGCCTGGGCCCGGCCTCGGAGGCCCATGCTTGCGCGCCTGGCGGCTTCTGTCATCTCGGGGGTGCTTCGCGAGCCCTCTAGACTCGGGACCGCGCACCGGTACGCCATCGGCGTCCCCCGTATCCCACCGAGAGGAATCCGACGTGTCCGAGTCCGTGTCCGCCACCCTGCACACGAATCGGGGCGACGTCGTCGTCCGGTTGTTCCCCGACCACGCCCCCACCACGGTGCAGAACTTCGTGGGCCTCGCCGAGGGCACCAAGGAATGGACCGACCCCCGCACCGGTCAGCAACGCAGCGAGCGGTTCTACGACGGGCTCGGCTTCCACCGGGTCATCGACAGCTTCATGATCCAGGGCGGCTGCCCGCTCGGCACGGGCACCGGCGGGCCCGGCTACACGTTCAAGGACGAGTTCCACCCCGAGCTCGGCTTCGACCGGCCGTACCTGCTGGCGATGGCCAACGCCGGGCCGGGAACCAACGGGTCCCAGTTCTTCATCACCGTGCAGCCGACCTCGTGGCTGAACTTCAAGCACACCATCTTCGGCGCCGTCGAGGACGAGTCCAGCCAGGCGGTCGTCGACGCGATAGCGACGACGGCGACCGACGGCCGGGACCGCCCGGTCGAGCCGGTGGTCATCGAGAGCGTCGCGATCGACCGGCACCAGGCCTGACTCGGCGTGACCGAGCCCGTCGCCGCGCCGGGTGCCGGCAGCACCGCCCCGCGCTGCTACCGGCATCCCGACCGGGAGACCTGGATCCGGTGTCAGCGCTGCAACCGTCCGATCTGCCCGGACTGCATGCGGCCCGCCGCGGTGGGCTTCCAGTGCCCCGAGTGCGTCGCCGAGGGTCAGCGCAGCCAGCGGGAGGCCCGGACCGCCGTCGGCGGGCGGATCCCGACTCAGCCCGGCCGGGCGACTCTCGCGCTGATCGGCGTCAACGTCGGCGTCTTCCTGCTCGTCCAGGCCACCGGTGGGGCGTCCGGCCGGCTCTACCAGGAGATGTTCCTGCTCACCTCGTCCCGACCGCTGTTCGGGCTGACCGGCGTCGACGACGGAGCCTGGTGGCGGTTGCTGGCCTCTGCGTTCCTGCACCTGCAGGTGCTGCACATCGCGTTCAACATGATCGCGCTGTACGCCCTCGGGCCGCCGCTGGAGCGGCTGGTGGGCCAGGCCCGGCTGGTCGCGATCTACCTGACCACGGCGATGGCCGGCTCGGTGACGGTGGTCTGGCTGGCGGACCCCCGGATCCCCACCCTGGGGGCCTCCGGGGCGGTCTTCGGCATCTTCGGCGCCGCCATCGTGCTGATGCGCTCGCGCGGCTACGACATCACCGCCTGGCTGGTGCTGCTCGCGATCAACCTGGTCATCACCTTCACGCTGCCGAACATCAGCTGGCAGGCGCACCTCGGCGGGCTGCTCGCCGGCGCGCTGATCGGCGCGGTGCTGGCCTACACGCCGCGGCAACACCGGCGGCTGGTGCACCCGCTGCTGTTCGGCGGGCTCTGGGTGCTGATGATCGGCGCGGTGGCCGCGCACGCGCTGGTCTAGTCGACCAAACGGTTGTCCACATTGGGGACAACTGCTGTGCATAACTACAGCGGTGTAATCCGGCTCACTCCCACTGGGTGGCGAACACGAACCCGACGGCGATCAGGCCCATCCCCAACAGCAGGTTCCAGTTGCCGAGGTCGCGCATGCCGGGGATCTCGGTCCCGGCGATGTAGAACACGACCACCCAGGCCAGCCCGACCAGCCAGCAGGTGAGCATCGCCGGCGCCGCGAACCGCTTCATCAGCCCCGGACGGCGGGGCGCGTCCTTGGCCGGGCGGGACGAGTCGCGCTGCTTGCGCTGACGGGACGGGGGCACGGGCACCTCGGCTGCTCGGGTCGGTCGATGCGGATTCGGACCCGGCTAGCCTAGACGAGGTCGCCCGCCGCGGGCACCGCCCGCGCGTCCACCACCCCGGTATCCGAGAGCAGGTCATGTCCGCACCGCCGTCCGCACCCCGCCGTCGACTCGGGCGCTGGCAGCTGGCGGTCCCCGTCGTGGCGGCCCTCGCCGGCGGGCTGTTCGTCGCCAGTGCGGTGAGCAGCGGGGGCACCGACCTCCGCGCGAGCGGGACGGACCTCGAGACCGTCGTCGACCAGCGGGCCGCGGACGTGGACGCCCTGCGCAGTGAGGTCGAGCGGCTGCAGGCCGAGGTCGACCTGCTCGGCGGGATGGTCGACGACGACGCCGTCCGCACGGTGCGCGAGCGGGTCGCCGAGGCGAGCCCGGAGGCAGGGATGACTCCGGTCTCCGGGGCCGGTCTGGTCGTCACGCTCGACGACTCCCCGCTGGACGAGCCGCCGGAAGGGGTCGACGCCAACGTCCTCGTGGTGCACCAGCAGGACATCCAGGCGTTCGTCAACGCCATGTGGGCCGGCGGGGCGGTCGGCGTCAGCCTGCAGGGTCAGCGGCTGGTGTCCACGACCGGCATCAAGTGCGTCGGCAACACCGTGATCCTGGAGGGGGTGCCGTACGCCCCGCCGTACCGGATCGAGGCGGTCGGTGACATCGACCAGCTGTTCGCGGTGCTGGAGAGCACCCACTACGTCGACATCTACCGCCAGTACGTCGAGGCGTACGACCTCGGGCTCGAGGTGGAGGTGGCCGAGCAGCTGGATCTGGCCGCTTACGAGGGCCGACCGGTGATGGAGTACGCCGAGCCGCTCTGAGCGGTCAGCGGAACCTCTCCCGGTTGCCGGGACTGGTCGTGGTCGGCCCGCTGGTCGGTGGCGTCGTCGTGGTCGGAGGCTCGGTGGTCGTGGTCGGCGGCTCGGTCGTCTCCGTGGTCTCGGTCGTCTCGGTCGTTTCGGTCGTGTCGGTCGTCTCCGTCGTCTCCTCCGGGCGCCGCGACACCACGATCGTCACCTGGTCCCCGGGCTCGGCCGGGGTGTTGGCATCCGGGCTCTGCTCGGTGACGATCCCCGCCTCGACGTCGGCGTCCGGGTCGAAGGTGACGAACGGCTCGAGGTCGGCCGCCCGGATCAGGCGCTCGGCCCGCCGTTGGGTCTCTCCGACGACGCTCGGGACCAGGACCGGGCCGTCGCTCAGCGCCAGCGTGACCGTGGAGCCGGGGGCCACCTCGGTGCCGGATTCGGGATCGGTGGCCAGCACCTCGTTGCGCGGCTCGCTGCTCGCCTCGTAGCTGACGTCCGCCTCGAGGCCGGCCTGCTCCAACCGGTCCACCGCCTCGGACCGGGACACACCGACGAGCCCGGTCGGCACCGCCACGGCTTCGGCGCCGGAGCTGACGGTGAGCGCGACGAGGGTGCTCTCGGGCTCGAACTCGCCCGCACCGGGGTCCTGGGCGGTGACGACGCCCTTCGGCTGGTCGTCACTCGGCTCACGGGTGGTCTCGACGTCGAAGCCGGCGTCCTCCAGCGTGGCGGTGGCCTCGGCGACAGGGTCGCCCACCACGTCGGGGACCTCCAGGGTCGACTCGTCGCCGCCCCCACCGCTGAGCAGCCACGCCGCCCCGGCGAGCAGACCGACCAGCAGCAACGCGAGGGCCACCCACAGCCAGCGCCGCCGCCGCCGCGCGGTGTCCACCGGCTCGTCCGGCTCCGCCTCCTCGTTCGTGGCCGGGGCGAACACGCTGGTGCTCTCGGCGTCCGACGGCAACGCCGTCGTCGGCGGGATCACCGCGGCGGCGGTGGGCGCCTCCACGCTCTGCCCGGCCAGGGCCCGCTCGATGTCCGCGCGCATCTGGGCGGCCGACTGGTAGCGCTCGGCGACCTTCTTCGCCAGTGCCTTCGCGACGATGGCGTCGATCGCCGGCGGCACGTCCGGGGCCAGGCTGGACGGTGCCGGTGGCTCCTCTCGCACGTGCTGATAGGCCACCGACACCGGGCTGTCGCCCACGAACGGAGGTCGCCCGGTCAGCAGCTCGAAGAGCAGGCAGCCGGTGGAGTAGATGTCGCTGCGGGCGTCCACCTGCTCGCCCCGGGCCTGCTCGGGCGAGAGGTACTGCGCCGTGCCGACCACCGCGGCGGTCGCCGTCATCGAGGACGACGAGTCCGCGATCGCCCGGGCGATGCCGAAGTCCATGACCTTGACCCGCCCGGTCGGCGTCAGCATCACGTTGGCTGGCTTGATGTCCCGGTGCACGATCCCGGCCCGGTGGGAGTAGTCCAGCGCGGACAACACGTCGGCGCTGATCTCCAGGGCTCGCTCCGGGAGGATCTTGCGGCCCTGGCGGAGGATCTCGCGCAGCGTCTGCCCGTCGACGTACTCCATCACGATGAACGGGACGTGACTGCCGTCCGCGGTCACCTCGTCGCCGGTGTCGTAGACCGCCACGATCGCCGGGTGGTTGAGCGACGCGGCCGACTGGGCCTCGCGGCGGAATCGCGCCTGGAAGGTCGGGTCGCTGGCGAGGTCCGGGCGGAGCCGCTTGATCGCCACCGTGCGGCCGAGCCGGGAGTCATGCCCGGCGCGCACGTCGGCCATCCCGCCGCGGCCGATCAGCGCGCCGACCTCGTACCGGTCGCCGAGGACGGAGCCATTGACGCCGTCGCCCGGTCCGGCCTCGTCGCCCGGAGGTCGCTCGGTCACGCGGACGCCCTCCCCTGGCCGTTGCCGTTGTCGTTGTCGTTGCCGTTGCCCTCAGTGGTCCCCTGACCGTTTCCCGGCGGGTTGCCGGACGGGTTGGACTCCCCCTGGCCGGGCTTCTCGTCGGACTCGTCCGGCAGCTTGTAGACGCCCACCGTGACCGTGGATTCGGGCTCCAGCGTGCCGGTCGGGGAGACCGACAGCACCGCCTCGTCGACCGTGCCCGGCTCGATGGAGTCGACGATGGCGCTCAGCTCCGGGCTGGACTGCACCGTCTCGTCATCCAGGTCGGCCTTCTCCGGGTCGAGTCCGAGCGACTTCAGCTGGGTCTCCACGTCCTTCCACTCCCGGCCGACGTAGTCGTCGGCGACGACGTCGACACCCGCTGGCTCGGTGGTGGCCTCGGTCGTGGTCTCGGTGGTGGCCTCGGTCGTCGTCTCCTCCGGCGTCGGATCGGTGGTCGGCTCCGGTGTGGTCTGCTCGCGGGTGGGCTCGGTGGTGGTGTCGGTCGCTGCGGGGTCCGACGTGTCGTCGGGCTGCAGGGCGAGGGCGAGGGCGATCCCGCCGGCCAGCAGCAGCACGGCGGCGACCGCCGCCAGCACCGGTCCCGGCCGACGCCACCAGGGCCGCCGGGCAGGGGCAGGGGCGTCCGTCGGCGTCGTGGCCGTCGGTGACAGCACGCTGGTCCCGGGCGTGTCGGCCGCCAGGACGCTGGTCGCCGGCGCCGCCACCGGTGCGGCACCGGTGGGCCCGGGTCCGTACCGCAGCTCGTTGGCCATCTCCGCCGCGCTCGCGTACCGCGCTGCCGGGTCCTTGGCCATCGCGCGGTCGACGATGCGCCGCAGGCCGGAGGGCACGTCCTCGGACAACGCCGGCGGCTCGTCGCGGACGTGGGCCAGGGCGGTTGCCACCGGGCTGTCGTGGTCGAAGGGACGGCTGCCGGACAGTGCCTCGTGCAGCACGACGCCCAACGAGTAGATGTCGCTCGCCGCCGTGACGTCGCGTCCCGACGCCTGCTCCGGGGACAGGTAGTGCGGCGTACCCACCACCATGCCGGTCGCGGTCACCGGCACCGCCCCGGCCGCCTTGGCGATGCCGAAGTCGGTGATCTTGACCGCACCGCCGTCGGTCACCATCAGGTTGCCCGGCTTGACGTCCCGGTGCACGATGCCCCGGTCGTGGGCCGCCTGCAACGCGTCCGCCGCCAGCGCGACCACGCGGGCCGCCTCGGCCGCCGGCAGTGTCCGACCGTGCCCGATCAGGTCGGACAGCGGAGCACCGCGCACCAGCTCCATCACGAGGAACGGCCGGTGCTCACCACCGGCGTCGTCGACGCTGTCGCCGAAGTCGTACACCTGGGCGACGCCCGGATGGTCCAGCACCGCGGCATGCCGCGCCTCGGACAGGAACCGCTGTCGGAAGGCGGCGTCGCCGGCGAACTCGGGTTTGAGCACCTTGACCGCGACCGTCCGGTGCAGCACGGAGTCCTCGGCCCGCCACACCTCGCCCATGCCGCCGACCGCGATCCGCTCCTCGAGGCGGTAGCGGCCACCCATCTGCGGACGCTCGTCGGTCACTGTGCGATCACCGCCTGCATGACCTGCCGGGCGATCGGGCCGGCGAGACCGCCGCCGGAGATCTCCTCGCGGGGCACATCGGCGTTCTCGACGAACACCGCGACCGCCACCTTCGGGTCGTCGGCCGGGGCGAAGGACACGAACCACGCGTAGGGCGAGAGCGCCTCGGTTCGCTCGGCCGTGCCCGTCTTGGCCGCCACCGCCACCCCAGGGATGGCCGCCTCGTCGGCAGTTCCCTGATCGACGACCGTGACCATCATCTGGGTGAGCTCCTCGGCGACGCCGGACGAGACCGCCTCGCTCAGCTCCTCCGGCTCGGTGCGCTCCAGGAGGTCGACGTCGGGAGAGCGGACCTCGTCGACGATGTACGGCTGCATCACCACACCGTCGTTCGCTATGCCGGCGACGACCATCGCCATCTGCACCGGGGTCGCGGCCACGTCGAACTGCCCGATCGCGTTGTAGGCCGGGAACGGCCCCTCCGCCTCCTCCGGATAGGCGCTCGGCACCAGCCGCAGGTCGTCCATGACGGAGGACTCGTTGAAGCCGAAGGCCTCCGCCTGCTCGAGCAGTGCGTCGTTGCCGAGCTCCAGACCGATCGAGCCGAAGGACACGTTGCAGGAGTACGCCAGCGCGAGCGTGAGCGTGATGTCGCCGCTGCCGCAGGACGAGACGTCGTTCGTCAGGTCCTGGTCGGTCTGCGGCAGCTCCAGTGACGGCCCGCCGGGCACCTGGCTGTCCGGCTCGTACTCCCCGCTCTCCAGGGCGGCCGCGGCAGTGACTAGCTTGAAGGTCGATCCGGGGGAGTAGGTGTTCTCCCGGCTGCGGTCCAGCAGTGGCTCGTCGTCGTCGCGGGTGAGCTGCCGGTAGGCGTCGTCGACCTTGCCGAAGTCGTGGTCGGCCAGCAGGTTGGGGTCGTAGGTCGGCTGCGACACCATGGCCAGCACCGCACCGCTGGCCGGATCGAGCGCGACCACTGCCCCGCGCGGGTCGCCCGGCAGCGCCTCCAGGCCGTCCAGGGCCGCCTGCTGCGCCGCGGGGTCGATCGTGAGCTGCACGCTGCCCCCGCTCGGCTGCTGGCCACCGATCAGGTCCACCACTCGATTGACGAAGAGCGCCTCGTCGCTGCCCGAGAGCACCGGGTTGGCGGTGGCCTCGACGTCGGTGGCACCGTAGACGTAGGAGTAGAAGCCGGTCAGGTGCGCGTAGAGCTTGGACTGCGTGTAGACCCGCTGGTAGTCGAACTCGTCGTCGGTGGTGACGCTGCGGGCCACCGGTCGGCCGCGGACCAGGATGGGGCCGCGGTCCCGGGAGAACTCCTCGTCGATCACCCGGCGGTTGCCCTGCTTGGCGTTCAGGTCGTCCGCGTCCACGAACTGGACGTAGTTGACGTTGATCAGCAGCGCGAGGAACAGCAGGCCGCAGAAGACGGCGAGGACACGGATCGGACGGTTCACGGCAGTTTCACCACCTGGGTGGCGT
The DNA here is from genome assembly GCA_963695375.1 of uncultured Actinomycetota bacterium. GTDB lineage: Bacteria > Actinomycetota > Actinomycetes > Propionibacteriales > Nocardioidaceae > JACCVL01. Next base: position 975,983 of record OY968767.1, read on the forward strand.
CGTCCATCTGCAGCGGCGCCACCTGCGGCGCCGGTCGCCGGGTGACGTGGCTGATCCGGAGCAGCAGCCCGATGATCACCCAGTTGGCCACCAGCGACGAGCCGCCGTAGGACAGGAACGGCGTCGTCAGGCCGGTGAGCGGGATCAGGCGCGTGACGCCGCCCACGACCACGAAGACCTGGAGCGCGAAGCTCACGGCGAGGCCGGTCGCCACCAGCTTGCCGAAGGCGTCCCGGCAGAGCAGTGCGATCCGAAGGCCGCGCTCCACGATCAGGCCGTAGACCACCAGCACTGCCATCAGCCCGGCGAGCCCGAGCTCTTCGCCCAGCGACGTGACGATGAAGTCGGAGTACGAGAACGGCGTCAGCGTCGGGTCGCCCTGGCCGAGGCCGGTGCCGAGCATGCCGCCGAACGCCAGGCCGTACAGCCCCTGCACGATCTGGAAGTAGGCGTCGGTGTCGCTGAACGGGTCCAGCCAGCCGGTGACCCGGTCCTGGACGTGCGAGAAGGTGAGGTAACCGAACCAGGCCCCCGCGCCGAACAGCAGCGCCCCGACGACGATCCAGCCGACCCGCTCGGTGGCGACGTAGAGCAGCACGACGAACAGGCCGAAGAACAGCAGCGAGCTGCCCAGGTCCCGCTGGAAGACGAGCACGCCGAGGCTGACCAGCCAGGCGGCCAGGATCGGGCCGAGGTCACGCCCGCGGGGCAGGTCGATGCCGGCGAGCCGGCGACCCGCGAGCGCCAGCGCGTCCCGCTTGACCACCAGATAGCCGGCGAAGAACACGACGAGGAAGATCTTGGCGACCTCGCCGGGCTGGAATCCGACCGGGCCGAGCCGGATCCAGATCCGGGCGCCGTTGATCTCTCGGCCGAGGACCGGCATCAGCGGCAGCAGCAGCAGCACGATCGCGGCCAGGCCGAGGGTGTAGGTGTAGGCCTGCAGTCGGCGGTGGTCGCGGATCAGCGCCAGCACCGCGACGAAACCGATGACGCCGATCGCCGTCCACAGCACCTGCTGGCCGGCGAACGGGCCCTCGTCCCGGTTGTCGGCCAGCAGGTCGAGATCGATCCGGTTGATCATCGCCAGGCCGAGGCCGTTCAGCACCACCACCAGCGGCAGCAGCACGGGGTCGGCGTACGGGGCCAGGAAGCGCACCCCGACGTGCGCGACCAGCGCCAGCGCCACGAATCCCCCGGCGACGGTGATCAGGTTGTCCGGGACCTCGCCGTTGTAGCCGATCTCGGCGGTGACGTAGGCACCGATGCCGACGACGAGCGCCGCCACCAGCAGGAGCAGCTCGGTGCCCCTGCGCTTGCGCGGAACCAGCTGCGGGCGGTCCGGGACCGCGCTGACCGCCGGGGCACTCATCCGCCGCCACCGCCGCCACCGCCGCCGCCGGCGCCGCCGCCGCTGCCGCTGCCGCCGCCGCCGCCGCCGCCACCGCCACCGGTGCCGCCGCCACCACCACCGCCGCCGGTGCCGTCGCCACCGTTGTTGCCGCCGCCGCCGCCGCCCGTCGTGGGTGTCGCGGTCGACTCGGACGTCGGCGTCGTGGTGGTCCCGTCGGCGGAGCACTCGGCCGAGCCACGGCCCCCGGAGCGGCAGTCCGCGGCCAGGCTGCGGAGCTCGGCGACCGTGTCCTGTGCGCCCTGGAGATCCTCGGACACGATGCCGTCGCGCACCCGCTCCTGGCTGTACTCCGGGAGGTCTGCCACCGGCAGCCCGGTGTCCGCGAACAGCTCGGACAGGGTGACGCCGGGCAGGTCCTGGGAGATGCCCTGGAAGATCGCGACGTTGCCGTCCGACTCGGCCACGTAGTAGCGGGACTGGCTCCAGTCGTAGGCCCAGTTCAGGCCGAGGGCGACCAGCGCCACGACGGCCGCCAGCAGCACCAGCCGGAGCGGCCAGCGCCGGCGACCCTTGTCCCGCGGGGCGTAGCGCAACTCCTCGAGGTCGACGTCGTCGTCGGCGTAGTCGTCGTCTCCTGCGGTGTGCTCGGCTCCCGCGCCGGACGCTGTCCGCGACCGGGCTTGCTCGGCCGCAGACCCGACCAGCACCGGCGCGCCGTCGGGCTCGGGGTCGTCTGCCAACACCTCCCCGATGACGCAGGTGACGTTGTCGGTGGTGCGGGCGTCGAGGGCGAGTCGGACCAGCTCGGCCGCGGCCGTCTCGATGCTGCCCGTACCGAGCGCGGTGGCGATGGCGTCCGGCTCGACGTAGTCGCTGAGCCCGTCGCTGCACAACAGCAGCCGGTCGCCCGGCTGGACGTCGAGCGTGAACAGGTCCGGGTCGACGCTGTGCCCGCCCTGCAGCGCCTTCAGGATGAGGGACCGGTGCGGGTGGTGCCTGGCCTCGGCCTCGGAGATGCGGCCCTCGTCGACCAGCGACTGCACGAACGTGTGGTCGGCGGTGAGCTGCCGCAGGTCCCCGTCGCGGAGCAGGTAGGCACGGGAGTCGCCGACGTGGGCGATGGCGAGCCGGTCGGCCCCCCCGTCGGCGGCTTCGAACACCATCGCGATCAGCGTGGTGCCCATGCCCTCCAGGCGCGGGTTCTCCTCGACCAGCTCGCTGAGCCGGTCGTTGGCCCGGTGGGTCGCCCCGGCCAGTGCCTCCAGCACGTCTCCCTCGGGCGGTGTGTCCAGCCGCCGGACGGTCTGCACGGTCACCGCCGAGGCGAGGTCGCCGGCCGCCTGGCCGCCCATACCGTCGGCGAGGACGAGCAGCCGGGGGCTGGCGTAGCCGGAGTCCTGGTTGTTCTTGCGGTTCGGTCCGACGTCGGTGAGGGCGGTGTAACGCAGTGAGGTCATCGTCACCGCCGCAGCTCGAGGACCGACTTGCCGATCCGGATCGGCGTGCCCATCGCGACCGGCGTGGGCGCGGTCACCCGCTGGCTGCCGACGTAGGTCCCGTTCGTGGATCCGAGGTCCTCGACGAACCACTCCTCCCCGTTGGTCGCCACCCGGGCGTGCCGCGTCGACACGTAGTCGTCGTCCAGCCGGATGGCCGCGTCGGTGCCCCGGCCGATCAACAGCGGCTCAGATCCGAGCGGCACCGACTGCCCCCGGTCCGGACCGTCGGCGACGATCAGCTGGCGCGGCTGGTTCCGACCGTCCCGTCGCCGCTGACGCGGCTCCTTCGGCGCTTTCGCCGGCTTCGGCGCCTTCGCCGGCTTGGGCGCCCGGGTGCTGTCCACCCGGGCCCCGAACATGTCCGAGCGGATCACGGACACCGCGGAGAGCACGAACAGCCAGAGCACGGCCAGGAAGCCGAGCCGGATCAGCGTCAACGTCAGCTCGGACACGTCAGCCGCCCGTCGCTCGAGGGTCGCGAACGATCACCGTGGTGTTGCCGATCACGATCTGGGTGCCGTCGCGCAGCATCGCCTGCTGGACACGACGGCCGTCGACCTGCGTCCCGTTCGTGGATCCCAGGTCCACCACGCTCACCGTCATCTGGCCCCCGGAGGTGCTGATCCGGATCTCGGCGTGCCGGCGGGAGACGCCGGGGTCGTTGATGCGGAGGTCCGCCTCCTCGCCCCGGCCGAGCACGAGGCCGGTCTCCGGCACCGCGTGCTTGGCCCCGTTGACCTCGATGACGACGGGGGCACGGCGCAGGCCGGTGTCGCTGGGCGGCGGCCCGGAGGCCTGCGACACTGCGGCGCTGGCTCGGCTGGTGACAAGGAAGCGGCCCATGGTCAGGTCCTCGCGGCGGTTCAACTCGATGGCGACCGGCCCGGCGAGGGTGTAGTGCTGCTCCTGCACGTGGTCGCGCACCATCCGGTCGAGCTCGCCGGACAGCGTGCTGCCGTACGGCGACAGCCGGTCGTAGTCACCCGGCGACAGCTCCACCCGGAAGGCGTTCGGCACCAGCACCCGGTCTCGCGACAGCACCTGGGTGGAGTTGTCGATCTCGCGGGTCAGCGACGCGGCGATCTCCACCGGCTGGACGGCGCTGCGGAACGCGCGGGCGAACGCCCCGCTCACGGCCCGCTCGAGCCGTTGCTCGAACCGCTGCAGGACACCCACGTGGGCCGCGCTCCCTTCCGCTGCATGTGCTGGTGACGAGACGTGTGGCGGCGCTCCGGCGACGCTCCCGCGGCGCCCCGGGATCGGAGCCGGGGACCCGACGGCCACGCCACCGTGGATGGTAGCGAGGGTGCCGGTCGGCGGCTCACGGCGGCGACCGGAGTGCCGGCGCTGCGTGCTAGTCTCGTCGATCGGTCGGCGGGCGTGGTGCGCTGTCGGCTGGTGCCCTTTCAAGGGGCGCGCGCGAGTGGCGGAATAGGCAGACGCGCACGGTTCAGGTCCGTGTGCCCGAAAGGGCGTGGGGGTTCAACTCCCCCCTCGCGCACCACCGAAGTTCCAGGTCTGTCCTGGGGTGTCGCTCATCTGGGGCATGGCCCGCCGTGCCGCCTATGGTTGGCCGTTGCCACTTACTCCGGCGGTGCGCTCCCGTGGCGGTGCGCCACCTTCCATGCCCCATCCTCACGTCGGTAGATCTGTGTCGCGCGCAGAGTGTAGGTACGTGGCACGCCGTTGACCGACGCGGAGGTGTGCTCGAAGCCCACCGTATAGGCGATGTCTCCGCGCACCTCGGCTTCGAGGAGGTCGAGTTCGTAGGCAGTGCAGTCCGAGAAGCTGTCGGCGAGCTGGGCGAAAAGATCGTCGAGTTCCCGTTGTCCGCGGGCGTTCTGCCAGGCGCCCAGCACAGTCACTGGGTCGTTCCGTGACCAGATGGCACGGCGGGGCCCCGCGTCACCGTTGTGGACGGCGATCTCCGCGTCCCGGAGCACCGACTCGACCCAGGTGATGAACTCGCGGCGATCAGTCACGAGGCGATGATCGCACTTTCCCCCGCCGCTGACAGCCGCCGACGGTATTCGCCCACGAGGTGACGATGCGGCCGTCGCCCGTACCGCACGCACTGATTCGTGCGGTACGCCGGGGTCCCGGAAGACGGGACCGCAAGCCCCTGCACTGGGACGCGGTCGACCCCGAGATCGCCTACACCTGGAGTTGCTCAGCTTCGCCGCGCTCGCGGTGCTCTTTGCCTGGCTTGTGACGTTCCTGTTCGAGCGTCAACCGGTGCCCGCAGTCGCGACGGCGATCGCTGGTTCGGCCGCGCTCGCCGTCAAGGTCGGCTCCGCTGCGCCGATGATGACTGTCTACCCCGTGCCCGAGAGTCTCGATCCCATGACGGCGCGTGGAGGCGCTGATCTCGATGAATGACCAGTCGTTCGTCGTCTCAGGTTTCTTGACGTCGGTCGCGTTCCTCGCGGCCGGAGTCGGTCTGCTCGCCACTGAGTTTCCCCAATGGCTCGGTTGCTGGGCGGCGGTCGCAGGCGGGCCGGAAGTCGACGATGGCGTGGTTGGGGTCGTGCGGCCCCGGGCCTACGTGCCGATCCCGTTCGCGCGACGCCGGCCTCGGACGGTGCTGACTCCCACTCGAGGAACCTCTACGCCCAATGGCTGACCGAGCGGGCGTCCTGATCGGGTCCGGGCATGGTCCGCGTATGCACGGTGGTCGCGGGCAGGCGGGACTTTCGACCTCCCGATAGGAGCCGACTGGCCGTCCCCGTCCTGCGGCAGCTCGGCAAGGCTGGACGGACGGGGCCTGGTGGTCGGGAGCCAACATGCATGTCGCGCGCGTCGTGACCGGTGCAACACTGTCCATCCTGCTCGGCCTGGCCGGATGCGGATCCGCGGACGAAGGAGTCTCCGCGTCTGACGCGCGGTTCGTTGGTCGAATGGTGGTGCAGCACGAGCAGGCCGCGGAGCTCGCTGGGTTGGCACGGGACCGGGCCGGTAGCGCCGAGGTTCGCCGTCTGGCATTCACCGTTCTGGCCGAGCAGAGGGCCGGGCGGTCGCGGCTCGCTGGCTGGCTCCGGGACCACGACACCCCGATCCCGTTGACCGGCCAGCCCGGTGACCCGGGCGGCATGATGCACGGCGGATGGGGCGAGATGATGGATGCGCCGTTCCCGGGGAGGATGAGCGACGCCGACATCGGCCGGCTGAAGGCGATGTCGGGCCTGAGGTTCGACCGGTCCTTCGTCCGGCTGATGCTCCGACATCATCGGGGCTCGCTGCAGCTGGCGCGGGCCGAGCGAGCGGAGGGCAGCGACTCCGATGCGGTGACGCTGGCTCGGCGGATCTGCCGCGAGCAGCGAGAGCAGATGGTCATAGCGCGGGACCTGCTTCGGTCGCTGCTTCGTCGATGACTCCCGTGGCCCACCCGACGGCCACGATCCGCGACTTCTGCCTGCAAGAGTCGCGGATCGTGGCCATGAGGTGGGCGGTCAGCCTTCCAGGTCGGCGACGTCGGCGACGACGGCCCCGAGTGCCTTCAGCAGCGGCGCGGCGTCGACGCCGATGGCGACCCCGTGTGCCCCCGCACCGAGCGACACCCGGCCACGCACGCGTTCGTCCGCGACGACTGGCCAGGCCGGCTCGGCACCGAGCGGCGTGATCGTGCCGCGCTCGTACCCGGTGGCTCGGTAGGCCGTGTCGGCGTCCGGGAGGGACACCCGGTTCACCCCGAGCAGCGCGCGCAGGCGTGGCCAGGCGATCTGCCGGTCGCCGGGCACCAGCACCAGCCGGAAGTCATCGTCGCTCAGCCGCACGACCAGCGTCTTGATCAACTGCGCCGGTTCGACCCCGCGGGCGGCCGCCGCCTCCGCGAGGGACCGGACCGGCCGGTGCCGAACCACCTCGTAGGCCAGTCCGAGTTCGTCGGCTGCCGCGAGGGCCCGGCTCTCCCCGGCGCCTTGCTGGTCCGTCTCCATCGCGCCAGTTCAGCAGAAGTCGCGGATCGTGGGCGGGCGCCGGGGGTCGGCGGGGTCTGCAAAAGTCGCGGATCGTGAGCAGGGGGGTGGGGTGGGGGTTAGCGGTCGCGCAGCTTGGCGGCCCGGGGGGCGGGCTCGCGTCCGGGCGGCTGGGCCGGGCGGGGGAACATCGGGACCCGCCGCTCGAGCGCGAGGGTGACCGGCTTGTCCGGCAGCACCTCGATCTCCTCACCCACGTGCCGCAGCACGACCGACGACCCGGGGTCGCAGTCCACCGCATAGGTCACCTGCCGGGTCTCGACCGTGACGTGCAGCCGGGCGGCGTGCCAGCGCAGCGAGAACCGCAGCCGCGCGATGCCCTCCGGCAGCGCGGGGTCGAACGACAGCACCCCGCCGTGGTCCCGCATGCCGCCGAAGCCGGCCACCAAAGCACTCCACGCCCCGGCCAGGGACGCCATGTGCAGGCCGTCCCGGGTGTTGCGGTGCAGGTCGCGCAGGTCGACCATCACCGCTTCGTACGCGTAGTCGTAGGCCAGGTCGAGATGGCCCACCTCGGCCGCCATCACTGCCTGGGTGCAGGCCGACAGCGACGAGTCGCGGACGGTGCGCCGCTCGTAGTAGTCGACGTTGCGCGCCTTGTCCGCAGCGCTGAAGAAGTCGCCGCACCAGTGCATCGCCAGCAGCAGGTCGGCCTGCTTGCACACCTGCTTGCGGTACAGGTCGAAGTAGGGGGCGCTCAGCAGCAGCGGGTAGCGCTCGCGGTAGCCGGCGAAGTCCCACTCCTGCAGCCGGGTGAAACCCTCCGACTGCTCGTGCACTCCGAGCTCGTCGTCGTAGGGGATGTGCACGTCGGCCGCCGCGTCCCGCCAGGTCGCGGCCTCCTCGAGGTCGACGCCGAGCCGGGCCGCCGTACGCGGGTTGCGGGTCACCGCGTCCGCCGCGGCGAGCAGGTTGCGGGCGGCCATCAGGTTGGTGAAGACGTTGTCGTTGGCGATCGCGCTGTACTCGTCCGGCCCGGTCACCCCGTCGAGATGCCAGCGGCCGTGCGCGTCGTGGTGCCCGAGCGAGGCCCACAGCCGGGCGGTCTCGATCAAGAGCTCCAGGCCGACCTCCTCCTCCAGCGTCTCGTCCCCGGTGGCCAGCCGGTAGCGCTCGACGGCTGCCGCGATGTCGGCGTTGACGTGGAAGGCGGCCGTGCCGGCCGGCCAGTAGCCGGAGCACTCTTGACCGCGGATCGTCCGCCACGGGAAGCAGGCGCCCCGCAGGCCGAGCGTGTCGGCGCGCTCCTTGGCCAGCTCGAGCGTGGTGTGCCGCCAACGCAGCGCGTCGCCGGCCGCCTCCGGCAGCGCGTACGTGAGCAGCGGCAGCACGAAGCCCTCGGTGTCCCAGAAGGTGTGCCCGTCGTAGCCCGGGCCCGGTGAGCCCCTTGGCCGGGATGAAACGGCGCTCGGCGCGGGCGCTGGACTGCAGCACGTGGAAGAGACCGAAGCGGACCGCCTGCTGCATCTCGGCGTCTCCGTCGATCTCGACGTCCGCCGCGTCCCAGAAGTCGTCGAGGAAGTCGCGCTGCTCGGCGAGCAGCCCGTCGAACCCGGTGTAGCGCGCGCCGATCAGCCCGGCGGCCACCTGGTCGCGCAGCGAGGGAGACGAGCGCAGGCTGGACCAGCCGTAGGCCAGCAGCTTGACCACCCGCAGCCGCTGGCCGGGCTCGAGGGGGCACACGACGACCGTCCGGGCCCAGTGCGGCCGGGCGTCCACGTCGACCGTCACCCGGCCGGGGCCGTCGACCACGTGGTCCATCCCGGCGGCCATCATCAGGTCGCTCTCGCGGGTGCGGTGCAGCAGGGTCGCCCCGTCACCGAGGATGTCGTGCTCGACCGCCTCCAGCGGATTCTCCAGCAGCGCGGAGACCCGCGGGTCGTTGGACAGGTGCGGCATCGTCTCGTTGGCCACCAGCTCGGACAGCACGATCATCCGGGACGCCTCGTCGACCGGCTCGACGATGTACTCGATCGCCGCCACCGCACGCTGCGTCAGCGACACCAGCCGGCGGGAGCGGACCCTGACCCGCTTGCCGGCCGGGGAGGTCCAGTCCGCGGTCCGGGTCAAGGTCCCACTGCGCATGTCGAACGTGCGCACGTGGCTGTGCAGGGTGCCGTAGCGAACGTCGAACGGCGAGTCGTCGACCAGCAGCCGGATCAGCTTGCCGTTGGTGACGTTGACGACGGTCTGCCCGGACTCCGGATAGCCGTAGCCGGCCTCGGCGTGCGGCAGCGGGCGCAGCTCGTAGAACGCGTTCAGGTAGGTGCCCGGGATGCCGTGCGGCTCGCCCTCGTCCAGGTTGCCGCGCAGCCCGATGTGGCCGTTGGACAGCGCGAACAGCGACTCGCTCTGCGCCAGGACGTCGGTGTCGAGACGGGTCTCGGTCAGGCACCACGGGTCCACGCCGAAGACGGACTGGTCGATCATCGGCCGGCCTCCAGCAGCTCTGCGAGGTCCTGGACGACGACGTCGGCGCCGTGCTCGCGCAGCGCGTCCGCGTGCCCGACCCGGTCCACGCCGACGACGACGCCGAACCGTCCGGCCCGCCCCGCCTGGACGCCGGACACGGCGTCCTCGAACACCGCCGCCTGGTCCGGATCGACGCCGAACAGCTCGGCGGCCCGCAGGAACGCGTCCGGCGCAGGCTTCCCGCGCAGGCCCTCCGACTTGACCGTGACTCCGTCGACCCGCTCCTCGATCAGGGGTGCCAACCCGGTCACCTCCAACACGTCCGCGGTGTTGGCACTGGACGACACGACGGCCCGCCGGAGCCCAGCCGACCGCGCGGCTTCGAGGTACCGGCGGGACCCCTCGAACACCGTGACCCCGTCCTCGCGGATGCGGCGGAGCAGCTCGGCGTTCTTGCGGTTGCCCAGTCCCGCGACGGTGTCCGCGTCCGGTGGGTCGTCCGGCGACCCCTCGGGCAGCTCGATGCCGCGGCTGGCGAGGAAGTCGCGGACCCCGTCCGCGCGCGGCTTCCCGTCGACGTAGCGCGGATAGTCCGCTCGCGGGTCGAAGGGGACGAACGCGTCCCCTTCCGACTCGGCCCGGGCACGCAGGAAGTCGTCGAACGCCAGTGTCCACGCGGCGTTGTGCACCGCTGCGGTGTCGGTGAGCACCCCGTCGAGATCGAACAGGCAGGCCCGCACCCGCTCGGGCAGACCCAGCGCGTGCCCAGCGTGCATCTCGGTGGCCTCCTGCCGACGGGGATCACAGTGTGCGTCGAAGTCTGCGCCCGCACGCGCCGGGACGGAAGGCTCCGGCGTGTCGCGGCGTCCCCTAGGACGTGGTGACCAGCCGGACCAGCTCGGCGGTGACCGCATCGGTCGAGGCGGTGCCGCCGAGGTCAGGCGTGCGCGTCGCGGGGTCGCGCAGCGACGCCTCCACCGCTCGCAGCACGGCCGACGCCGCCTCCTGGTGGCCGAGGTGCTCCAGCAGCAGCGCGGCGGACCAGACCGCGCCGACCGGGTTGGCCAGCCCCTCTCCTGCGATGTCGGGGGCCGAACCGTGCACCGGCTCGAACATCGAGGGGTTGGTCCGTGTGGGGTCCAGGTTGGCCGACGGGGCGATCCCGATCGACCCGGCCACCGCCGCCGTCAGGTCGCTGAGGATGTCGCCGAACAGGTTGCTGGCGACGATCACGTCGAAGCGTTCCGGGTGCAGCACGACCTTGGCCGCCAGCGCGTCGATGTGCTCGCTGTCCCAGCGCACGTCGGGGTAGTCGGCCGCGACGCCCGCCACCACCTCGTCCCAGAACGGCAGTGTGTGCACGATGCCGTTGGACTTCGTCGCCGACGTCAGCCGACCCCGCCGGGTCCGGGCGAGCTCGAAGCCGTGCCGGGCGATCCGCTCGACCCCGACCCGGGTGAAGACCGACTCCTGCACGGCCAGCTCGTCGGCGAAGCCGCGGTTGAGCCGGCCGCCGATCTCGCTGTACTCGCCCTCGACGTTCTCCCGCACCACCACCAGGTCCACCGCACCCGGCCGGGCCGTGCGCAGCGGGCTCGGCACCCCCTCGAGGACCCGGACCGGCCGCACGTTGGCGTACTGTCGGAAGGCCCGTCGGATGGGTATGAGCAGCCCCCACAGCGACACGTGGTCCGGCACTCCCGGCCAGCCGACCGCGCCGAGGAGGACCGCGTCGTAGGGCCGCAGCGTCTCGATCGCGTCCGCGGGCATCATCGTGCCGGTCTCGGTGTACCGACGGCACGACCAGTCGAACTCGTCGTAGCGCAGGTCGAGCCCGTGCGCCCCGGCGACGGCGTCGAGCACCGTCCGGGCCGCTGAGGTGACCTCGACGCCGATGCCGTCGCCGGGGATGACGGCGATCCGTCCGGACGGCACCCGTCAGAGCCCGACGACGGGCACGAGCAGCGGGAGCAGGATCAGCACGAGCAGGCCACCCAGCAGGTCGAAGCTGACCCCGGAGCGGATCATCTTCGTGATCGGCACCACCCCGGAGCCGTAGACGATGGCGTTCTGCGGTGTCGAGACCGGCAGCATGAAGCCGAACGACGCCGCGAACGTGGCCGCGAGCGCGGGGGTGAGCGGGTCGACGCCGGCCGCCGCTGCGAGCGGCAGGATGATCGGCACCACCACCGCCGCCGAAGCCGTGTTCGACGTCGTCTCGGACACCGTGATGGCCAGCACCACGGCGAACGCGGTGATCGCCAGCGCGGTGCCGAAGCCGAGGGCGTCGAAGGCGCCCTCACCGATGGTGGCGGCGAGACCGGTCGACTCCAGCAGCGAGCCGAAGATGATGCCGGTCCCGAACAGCATGATCGTCCCCCAGTCGATCTTCGCCGCGTCGCCCCAGGTCATCGTGTACTCCCGCTTGCCCCAGTCGGTGGGCAGCAGGAACAGCAGAGCGGCGCCGACGATGGCCACGACGCCCTCGTCGAGCCGGTTGCCGGCCGCCTCGTAGAGGCTGGAGTCGGTCCCGGCGACCAGTGCGATCACGCCGGGGACGATCCACAGCGTGACGGTGAGGCCGAAGGCGAAGAGCGTGTTCCGCTCCGCCCGGCTCAGCCGGCCCATCCGCTCCCGCTCCCGCTTGACGTACTCCTCGACCCCGGTCAGCTGCTTGATCTCCGGCTTGTTCAGCAGCAGCAGGATCACGGCGAGTGCGACGAACATCAGCGCGCACATGGGCAACGCCATCCCCATCCAGGCGGCGAAGGAGATCGACTCACCGGTCTGCTGCTCGATCAGGTCGCGGCCGATCAGGTTCGGCGGGCTGCCGACCGGTGTCAGCAGGCCGCCGACACTGGCGCCGTAGGCCAGCATCAGCATCAACGCGACCCCCACACGCAGGCGGGTGGGATCGAAGGAGCCCTCCACCACACCGCGCTCCTGCATCAGCTTGGCGATGACGGTGAGGATCCCGAGGGCGGTCGGCAGCAGCATCGCGACCGTCGCGGTGTTGGACACGAACGCCGACAGCACACAGGTGATGCCGCCGAAGGCGATGATCACCTTGGTGGTGCTGCGGCCGACCCCGGGCAGGGCGAGGATGCGGAAGGCGAACCGACGGGCCAGGCCGTGGTGCAGCATCGCCTGGGCGAGGATGAACGCCCCGATGAAGGTGAAGACGGTGGAGCTGCCGAACGGCGCGAGCGCGTCGTCCACGGGCACCGCGCCGAGCATCACGATCGCGGCCACGCCGATGAAGCCGCCCACGGGGATCGGCACCGGCTCGGTCATCCAGAGCACCACGACGCCGAGCAGGACGGCGGCCAGCGTCTGCTGGGTGGCGTCGAGGTCCAGCGGCAGGAAGTAGAAGACCGTCGTCACCAGCGGAGCGAGGAACAGCCCGGTGGTCCGACGCCGGCGTTCGAACCGCTCTTCGGCGGGAGACAGCTCCTGCTCGGCGATCCCTCGGTAGGTGGAGCCGCCGAGGAGCGCCTGCTCGACGTCGACGGTGCCCTTCTGGTTGCTGTTGTCCGCGGTGGTCGTCATGGCAGCACCGATGGCCCTTTCGTCCGATTCGCGCCGATACGTTAGACCCGCGCGCCGCTCGGCGCACCCGCTGGGCGGGTGCACCCCCGGTCGGCCCGGCCGAAGCCGACCCCGCAAGGCGGTCCCCGCCATAGGGTCGCGACCGTGCTGGACCCCGAGCAGCCGGCGCCACCCGTCGCCGCGGCGGTGGCGACTCTCGGCCAGCGGGCGACCCGAGCCGGCCGCTTCCTGCTCGGCCTGGTCGGGCCGCCCGGCGTGGGCAAGTCCACCGTGGCTGGTGCGCTGGCGGGTGCGTGGCCGGCCGGCGACGCGGTGGTCGTGGGGATGGACGGCTTCCACCTGGCCGACGACGAGCTCGCCGGACGGGGACTGGACCAGGTGAAGGGTGCACCCGAGACCTTCGACGCGGACGGATTCGTCGCGCTCCTGCGCCGGTTGTGCGACCCCGGGGTCGGCCCGGTCGGCGCACCGGGGTTCGACCGGTCGCGCGAACGCACCGTCGACGATGCGGTCTCGATCCCGCGGGAGACCGGCCTGGTGCTGGTGGAGGGCAACTACCTGTTGCTCGACGGGCCCTGGCGCCCGGTCCGGGACCTGCTCGACGAGGTCTGGTACCTCGACCTCGCCGACGAGCTGCGCCGGCAGCGGCTGGTCGCCCGGCACGTCGCCGGCGGCCGTACGCCGGACGAGGCGGCGGCCTGGGTGCACCGCAGCGACGAGGCGAATGCGGCGCTGATCGCCGCCACCCGGCACCTGGCCGATGCCGTGCTGGACGTCACCACCGGACAGGTCAGCCCGGCGTGACAGCATCGGCGACCGTGCTCTGGTCCTGGCTGTCGCGCTGGTGGCGACCGGACGCCGCCCGGACCTGGCTGCCTGCCCGGCCGCAGCAGCCCGTCGTCCGCGTCGTCACCTGGAACATCCACCACGGCGCGGACGCCTGGGACCACCTGGACCTGGAGGCGATCGCCGCACGGCTGGACGACTGCGACGCCGACGTCGTCGCGCTGCAGGAGGTCGACCGGCACTGGGGCGAGCGCAGTGACGAGGTGGATCAGGCCGGCTGGCTGGCTCGCCGGTTGCGCATGCACGCGGTGCACGGGGCGACGGTGCGCAAGCCGCGCCGGCACGGTCCTGAGGAGGGCAGCTACGGGAACGCTCTGCTGTCCCGCCAGCCCTGGGTCTCCCGGCGGGTCACCTCGTTCGACCAGGTCCCACGGCTCGAGCCACGCGGGCTGGTCACCGCCACCACCCGGACCCCGGTCGGCATGGTGCGGTTCGCGTCCACCCATCTGTCCACCCGGCACCCGAGCCAGCGTGCCGCGGAGGTCGGCCAGCTGCTGGCCGCCGTCGCCGCCGACCGCGCGGCGGACGTGACGGCACCGGTCGTGGTGGCCGGCGACTTCAACGCCGAGCCGCGGGACGCCGAGCTCGGCGGCCTCGCCGACACGCTGACCGACGCCTGGCGGTCGGCCGGCAGCGGGCTGGGGGACACCCACCCGGCGGGGCGGCCGTGGCGCCGCATCGACCAGGTGTGGGTCGGTGGCCTGCGGCCGGTGAGCGCCAGCGTCCTGGCGACCGAGGCCTCGGACCATCTCCCGGTCGTGGTCGACCTCGCCCGTCCCGCCGCCGAACCACCCGTGGAGGCGGGCTAGCCGCAGGTGTCGTCGATAACCTGCAGCACCCGCAGTTGGGTGCCGCCGTCCGGCTCGAGCGTCAGATGCTGCAGCGGCGCGGCACCGAGCCGGACGTAGACGCTGAGCAGGAACGTCTGCTTGCTCTCACCGCGGGTGTGAGGGTCACAGCGGCCGGTCGACGCCAGCTCGACCGGCAGCCGGACGCTGCCCGTTGCTGGAAGCATTCGCACCAACGGACCTGCTGGTCCGGGTCTCCCGGCGGCACGGAAGTCCACCAGCACGCTGCCGTCGATGCTCGGGACCGTGATCAGGGGACCGGGCCGGGCAGCGGGTGGACGCCGGAAGAGCACGGTGCCGCGCAGCACTGCCTGGCCACCGGGATCCACACCGCGGCGGAAGCCGGCGACGTAGCGCACCTGGACGGACCGACCCAGCTCGACCAGCGCGCATTCGCCGCGGACGAGCCGGCGCACTAACGCGTGCCCGCGCCGGTCGATGGCGACCGGCACGAGCTCGGTCGATTCGCCCTCCCGGACCAGGACCTCGGCCCGCACCGACACGTCGCCGCCGGAGACCGACTGCCGGCACCGGGGGGTTCCGTACCGGGTGGACAGGTCGATCGTCTGCCCCTGCACGTAGGTCGTGTCCTTGGCCGTCGGAGGCAGCCGAGTCAGGGCGGGGGACCGGAGCCGCACGCCGAGCAGCCTGACCGGCTCGGGGCCACGACTGGTGAGCTGGACGGCGAGCCGCCGGCTGCCGACGTCGGGGCGGTACTGGACGAGCGTCCCGCTCAGCTGCACCTGGGTGCCCGACAGCGTGCCGTCGGTGCCGGCCGGCCGGTCCGGCTCGTCGCTCCCGGTGCACCCAGTGAGCACGACGAGAGCGGCCAGCACGAGCGAACCGAGCCGCGACCTCACCACCGCAGGATCGCACGACGCGGCGACGCGGGAGGGCTCCTCAGCCGGTCAGCGGATGCCCCAGCATGGTCATCCAGGCGGACTGCACGAGGATCAGGTACACGTTCGCCACGACCGAGATGATCGACCCGAAAACGATCATCTCGCGCCACCGGAGCTCGGCCGCCTGCACGGCGATGAGAACAGCCACGGCGGAGATCGGGACGAACACCGCGAAGTTCAGGGCGTTGGTGAGGATCAGCGAGAAGGGCAGCACGTTGAAGCCGAGCTCGCCGGCCAGTCCGATGATGAGCGGGACGAAGGCCGCGGCCATGGCGCCGCCGCTGAGGATTCCGGCGCGGGCCACGTGCAGGGCGAAGGCGAGGATGAACAGGACGAGGACGCCGTTGGTGATGCCCGACCGCTCGATGGGCCCGACCAGGAACTCGGCCAGCCAGCTGACGGCGCCACTCGAGAACAGCACGTTCCCCAACGAGATCGCGCCGCCGATGAGGAAGAGCATCTCCCACATCATCTTGTCGCCGTAGTCGGCGAACCGCAGACCACCCCAGGGCATGAAGAGCAGGCCGATCATGATCAGCGCGGCCATGCCGGTGGTGATGCCGTGCAGCGACTCGGTCACCCACAGCCCGAAGCCGATCGCGATGCAGACCAACGTCCAGATCTCACCGCGCGAGATCGGCCCGAGCTCGGCGCGGGCAGCCGGCAACACCTGCGCCGCGTTGGGCAGGTCGACCGGGCCGAGCTTGAACCACCAGCGCACCATGAAGAACAAGATGGGGATCAGACCCCACAGCGGCAGGTTGTAGATCAGCCAGTCGAGCCAGGTGATGGTGATGCCCTGGCTGTCCTCGAGCAGGCCGGCGAGGACGAGGTTGGGGACACCGGCGGTCAGGAAGAACACCCCCGCGAACAGCGGGACCAGTCCGGTGACGGCGAGGATCATGGCCTGGTTGGCACGCTGGAGCGCGACCGACGGCTGCTGCCCCTCCGACAGCTCACCGAGGCACCGGGAGATCGGCAGGAACAGTGCGGTCTCGCTGACCGTGGGCAGGATCGCGTGCAGCGCCGTCCCCGCGCCCATCAGCGACGCCATGATCCGGGTGGCTCTGGTGGAGCGCACCAGGCCCACGAGGAACAATGCCGCCCGCTTGCCGAGGCCGGTCCCGATCATGACGGCGACGAGCACGAACGCCCCGAGGATGAGGAAGAAGATGTCGTTGCTGTAGGCATTGAACGCGTCCGCCACCTCGGTGCCGTTCAGCAGCACCACCAGCAGTGGAGCTCCGACCCCGACCACGATCTGGGGCAGCGCCTCGGCGGCTAGCAGGATGACGAACCAGGCGAAGATCCCGAGCACCGTCTGCGCCTGCGGCTCGAGGCCCGGCAGCGGCGGGGCCAGGTGTGCCACGGCCAGGACGGCGAAGGCCACCGTGAGTGCGATGAGCTTCCAGATGGAGAGGGTCTCCAGCCATCCCTGCTGCGGCGGCGCGGCAGTGGCGTCCGGCCGGGTGGTCGTGGTGGTCACGGGGCGCGTCTCCTCGCGTCGGGCGGTGGTCGTGGGTGGCGGTCGCGGGTGGCGGTGTGGCCAGCGTCACCACGAGGACGCGTCCAGCGGCAATAGGCAGGGCGCACAACTTCGCTATGCAGGTCGGCGCCGGGTCGCTGACCTGCCTGGAGGCGGCAGCTCTCGACGGCACGCGCGCTGGCGGGCACACTGACCCCGGCCCGTTTTGACCGCATCGGGTGAACGTCCGCTCGCCCCGGGCCCCGAGGATGGTGAGGATCGTGCGTCTCGCGACCGACGACCATCGCGAGGAGAGCCTCGCCGCCGCAACGGCCGTCAGCTCGATGCCGCGTCGGCCGTGGCGAGTCCCCCCGGCACAGGGCTCGTTGCGGCTGGAGCAGGTTCTGGTCCTGCCTCGTGCGCTGGTGGGGGTCGGCGTGGCGGTCATGGCCTGGCTGGTGCCCGACGTCTCCCCCGTCGGCCTGTTCGGCTGTGGTGCCTACTTCGTGGCGGTGTCCGCGTGGGCTCACCGCGCGCTGGCCGACGCCCCCGACGATCGGCGGCCGTTTCTTTGGACGTCGGTGGCGGACGCGGTCGGCTGCCTGGTCGTGTTCGCGCTGCTGGCGCCGAGCCCGGAGGCTCCGGCCGTCATCTTGTTCCCGCTGCTCGCCTTCGAGCTCGGCTGAAGTACTGCGTGCGCGGCACGGCGGTGGCGTTGGTGCTGCTGGCGGGCTCGATGGCGACCCGGTCCGCCTATCGTGCCGACGAGTTCGGCATGACGCCCCGCGTCTGGCTCATCCTGGTGATGATCGCAGTGACCGGTGCCCTGCTCGGGCTCGCTGGAGTCCTGCGCAGCCAGGACCGTGCCTGGCGACAGGCAGAGGAGGACCGACGTCGGCTGGCCGACCTGCTGCGGGGAACGGTCCAGGCAGCGCTGGACGAGGTCGAGATCAGCACGTCGCCGCAGCAGCGCGCCGACCTGCTCGCCCTCGTCGAGCAGGCGTGCGCTCGCCCGGAGCTGGGCAGCGAGATCACCCGGCGGCTGGCGAAGGCCCTCGTCCCGGCCTCCGACACCGGGCCACTGTCGGCGCGGGAGACGGAGATCCTCGAGCTGGTCGCGAGCGGCAGGTCCGACCGTGACATCGCCGGCCGGCTCTTCCTGTCGCGGGGGACCGTGCGCGTGCACGTCTCGAACATCGTGCGGAAGCTCGAGGTGTCCGACCGGGCCGCGGCGGTGGCCTGGTACCGCGAGCGACACCCGGAGGCGGCACCGTCGGACGGGTGACGGGCCGGGTGACCGAGGTGCCGGGCCCGACAGCGCCCGTTCAGCCAGGCTTGAACGCCGGCATCCCTTGACCTGAACCCCCGGTCGTGGGCCAGGCTGCCTCTCGTACGTGTCCGGACATTCGGATCGTCCAGCGGCCCGCGGCAAGCCCGCCCGCCGCCCCACCCGGCCGACGGAAGGGACTCATGCTCGACACCAAGACGCTCGCCCCCGGGACCACCCGGGTCGACGTGCTGACCGCGCCGACCACGTTGGAGGTCCTGCAGATCTCCACGCCCGGCCTCGGCGACCACAGCTATCTGCTCACCGACGGGTCGACGGCCGCGGCGATCGACCCCCAGCGCGACCTCGACCGCTTCGAGGCCGGGCTGGACGCTCTGGGGGTGCCGCTGACGAGCGTCTTCGAGACGCACGTGCACAACGACTACGTCAGCGGTGGCCGGCCACTGGCCGCCCGGCACGGCGCCGAGCACGTGCTCCCTGCCGACGCCGGCTATCGCTTCGACCACCGGGCCGTGCGCGAGGGCGACGAGATTCGCCTCGGTGACCTCACCATCCGCGCGCTGCACACGCCCGGGCACACCCCGCACCACACCAGCTACGCCGTCCTCGCCGGGGACGAGATCGTGCTGGTGTTCTCCGGTGGCTGCGTCCTCGTCGGCGCCTGCGGTCGGACCGACCTGGTCTCCAGCGAGACGACCGAGCCCCTCACCCGGGCGCAGTACCGCTCCGCAAGCCGGCTGCTCGCGCTGGCCGACCCCACCGTCATCGGCCCGACGCACGGGCAGGGGTCCTTCTGCTCGGCCTCGGCTGCCAGCACCGAGACCTCCACCAGCGTGCGGCTGGAGAAGACCAGGAACCCGGCCGCGCTGGCCGCCGACGAGGAGGCATTCGTCCAGCAGCAGCTGGGCGGGCTGCTGGCCTACCCGGCGTACTACGCGCAGATGGCGGGGCTCAACGTCGAGGGCGCGGAGGCGTGGGAGCCGGAGCCGGTGCCCGCGCTGTCGGTCGAGGAGGTGAGCAACGCGCTGCGTGCCGGTGCTGTGCTCGTGGATGGACGCAACCGGAAGTCGTACGCGGCCGGCCACATCCCCGGGTCGGTGAACATGGAGCTGGACGACAGCCTGTCCACCTATCTCGGCTGGCTGTTCCCCTTCGGCACCCGGTTCGTCCTCGTGCTGGACGAGGACGACGACCCCGACACCCAGGCGACCAACGTCACGCGGCAGTGCGCCCGGCTGGGGATCGAGACCATCGCCGGCCGGCTCGATGGCGGCGCGGCGGCCTGGGAGCGATCGGGGCGCCCGCTGCGGTCCTACGAGGTGACCGACGTGGACGGCCTGGGGCGGGCCCTCGAGGACGGTGCGATCCGGGTGCTCGACGTCCGGCAGGACCTCGAGTGGTCGGAGGGCCGGGTGCCCGGGTCGGTGCACATCCACATCCCCGAGCTGCCACGGCGGGTGCAGGAGCTCGCGGGCTCCGACGAGCCCGTCTTCGTCATCTGCCGGACCGGCCACCGCGCCGCCATGGGCGCCAGCCTGCTGGCGGCTGCGGACATCCCCGCGGTCCTCGTCGACGGCGGGCTGCCGGACTGGGTCGACCGCGGTCACCCGGTGGAGCGGTGAGAGCGGTCATGACCGTCGTCACCACCAGGAGGCTGAGCCCATGCCGTACCGCGTGATCTTCCAGGTCAGTGACCCGGACGCCAACACCCACGAGACCGCGCTGCGGAACATCCGCAACACCGCGGCGGACCTGGGCGACGACGCCTCCGTCGCCGTGGTCGCGCACGGACCCGGGATCGGCCTGCTGACGGGTGCGACCGGCTTCGAGGATCAGGTCGGTGAGATCGTGAAGTCCGGCATCGAGGTGCTCGCCTGCCGGAACACCCTCAACCGGTTGTCGATCCCGGTCGAAGACCTGCTGCCGGGGGTCGAGGTCGTCTCCGCCGGCATCGGCGAGATCGTCCGCCGCCAGCACGAGGGGTGGGCCTATGTCCGCCCCTAGCGACCTCGCCACCACCGGGGTGGTGGACCTGACGGTGCCACCGATGGACCAGGTGGTGGATCTGCACGGAGACCCGCTGACCTCGGAACTGACGCTGTTCATGAACGGCAACCAGTTCATGGTGATGGACGAGTGCGTCGCGGCCTTCCAGCAGGCGCATCCAGACGTCCGCGAGGTGTTCTTCGAGACCATCCCTCCCGGCAAGCTGCTGGAACAGCTCCGGGTGGGCGTGCTGCAGATGGGGGCGCTGCGGCTCAGCGTGCGCCCCGACGTGGTCGCGGCCGGTCCCCGGTCCCTGCAGCCGCTGGTGGACGACGGGGTCCTGGAACAGCCGGTGGTCTACGCCGCCAACGACTTGGCGATCCTGGTGGCAGCCGGCAATCCGCACGGAGTCACCGGCCTGGCCGACCTGGCCCGTCCAGGACTCCGCGTGGCCATGCCGAACCTGCGGTACGAGGGGGTGGCGCAGCTGATCGGCCAGGCACTCGTCCGCGCCGGAGGAGAAGAACTGCGGTCCGCGGTGATGGAGCACAAGTCGGCCAACGGGGAGACCCGGTGGACCGACATCCACCACCGCGAGAGCGCGCAGTGGCTGGCCGACGGGATGGTCGACGCCTGCCCGCTGTGGAGCACCGAGGCGCGGTACCACTGCGTCGATCGCGGTCGTCCCATGCAGTCGGTGCCGATCCCGGCAGAGCACAACGTCACCGGGGACTACGCCGCGGCCAGGGTCCGGGACTGCGCGCACCCCGAGGCAGCGGACGCGTTCCTCCGGTTCCTCGGCGGTGGGGCCCGCTCGATCTACGCGCGGTATGGCTTCGCCGGTCCGAGCGACTGAGGGCGGTCAGCCGAGCAGCGCTGCCTGGGCCATCCCTGCCAGCAGGTCGCGCATTCGTTGCTCGGACAGCCGGGCGCTGTGCGGAGTCGAGTTCAGCAGCCCGAAAACCGCCTGGCAGGCCGCCCGGGCGGTCGGTCTGTCCAACGCCGGGCGCACCCGGCGAACCACCTCGACCCACTGGTCGATGTAGCGCAGCTGCAGGGTGCGGACCCGGTCCCGGGTGTCGTCCGGAAGTGAGGCCCAGTCCCGCTCCTGCACGACGATCAGGTCGCGGTGCCGCAGCGCGAAGTCGACATGCCATGCCACCAGCGCGGCCAGCGCGGCGCGGTCGTCCTCGGCGGCGGCAACGCGGTGCCGGCCCTCGGCGAGCAGCCGTTCGCTGATCCCGACGAGCAGCTCGGCGAGCAACGCGTCCTTGCTGGGGAAGTGCCGGTACAGCGCCGGGCCGCTGATCCCGCACGCGGCACCGAGGTCACCCACCGACACGCCGTGGTAGCCCCGCTCGGCGAACAGCGCCGCGGCGGTGCTGAGGATCTGTCCACGCCGGGACGAGACCTGGGGCACCGGGTCAGCCTAGCGCCGAGATGTGAACGATCGCTAACATCGGCGGACATGAGCACCGGACTGCGCGAGCTCACCGCCGACCTGCGGTCACGACTGGCGCTGGTCCGAGACGGCGGCTCGGCCAAGGCGCGGGACAAGCACCTGGCCCGCGGCAAGCTGCTGGTGCGGGACCGGGTGGACCGGCTGCTGGATCCCGGGTCCCCCTTCCTCGAGCTCAGTCCGCTGGCGGCCACCGGCATGTACGACGACGCCGTCCCCGCGGCGGGGGTGGTGACGGGGATCGGCCGGGTCGAGGGACGCGAGTGCGTCGTGGTCGCCAACGACGCCACCGTCAAGGGCGGCACGTACTACCCGATCACGGTCAAGAAGCACCTGCGGGCTCAGGCGGTCGCCCTGGAGAACCGGCTGCCGTGCCTGTATCTCGTCGACTCCGGCGGCGCCTTCCTGCCGATGCAGGACGAGGTGTTCCCCGACCGCGAGCACTTCGGCCGGATCTTCTACAACCAGGCCCAGCTGTCCGCCCGGGGCATCCCCCAGCTGGCCGCGGTGCTCGGCTCGTGCACCGCCGGCGGGGCCTACGTCCCGGCGATGTCCGACGAGACGGTCATCGTGCGCAACCAGGCGACGATCTTCCTCGGCGGACCACCGCTGGTGAAGGCGGCGACCGGGGAGGTGGTCACGGCGGAGGACCTCGGCGGCGGTGACGTGCACGCTCGCCGGTCGGGCGTCGTGGACCACCTGGCCGACGACGACGACGAGGCACTCGCCGTGCTCCGCTCGGCCGTCGGCACCCTGGAGCGCACGCACGGCCCGCTCGCGCCGCCCAGCCTCGTGCCGCACCCGGTCGAGGAGCCGGTCGAGGACCCGGACGAGCTGTACGACGTCGTCCCGACCGACTCCCGCGTCCCGTACGACGTCCGGGAGGTGATCCGCCGCATCGTCGACGGCTCGCGGCTGCACGAGTTCAAGGCCCTCTATGGCGACACCCTGGTGTGCGGCTTCGCGCGGATCTGGGGCTACCCGGTGGCCGTCGTGGCCAACAACGGCATCCTCTTCAGCGAGTCGGCGCTCAAGGGCGCGCACTTCATCGAGCTGGCCAACCAACGCGGGGTGCCGCTGGTCTTCCTGCAGAACATCACCGGCTTCATGGTCGGCCGCGAGTACGAGAACGGCGGCATCGCCAAGGACGGCGCGAAGCTGGTCACCGCCGTCGCCTGCTCCGTGGTGCCGAAGTTCACCGTCATCATCGGCGGCTCGTTCGGCGCCGGGAACTACGGCATGTGCGGCCGGGCGTACGACCCGCGGTTCCTCTGGACCTGGCCGAACGCCCGCATCTCCGTGATGGGCGGCGAGCAGGCCGCCTCGGTGCTGGCGACGGTGCGACGGGACGGCATCGAGGCCGGTGGCGGGACCTGGTCCGAGGCCGACGAGGAGGCCTTCAAGGAGCCGATCCGCCAGCAGTACGAGCACCAGGGCTCGCCGTGGTACGCCACCGCCCGGCTCTGGGACGACGGGGTGATCGACCCGGTCGACACCCGGCGGGTGCTCGGGCTCGGCCTGGCCGCCGCCGCCCACGCCCACCTGCCGGAGCCCTCCTACGGCGTCTTCCGGATGTGACCGGCATGTCCTCGCCTGGCACGACGACGCCGACCGGTGCGGCGTTGCACGCCCGTCCCTACGGCACGCTGCTCGTCGCCAACCGCGGCGAGATCGCGCTGCGGGTGCTGCGGGCCGCTCGGCGCGCCGGCCTGCGCACGGTGGCGGTCTACTCCGACGTCGATCGGCGGGCCCGGCACGTCGAGGAGGCGGACGCGGCGGTGCGGCTCGGTCCCGCCCCGGCGGCGGAGTCCTACCTCTCGGTGCCGGCCCTGCTGCGGGCGGCGGCGGAGACCGGCGCGGAGGCGGTGCACCCTGGCTACGGCTTCCTTTCTGAACGGGCCGACTTCGCCCGGGCGGTGACCGACGCCGGGCTGGTCTGGGTCGGCCCCCCCGCGGACGTCATCGACCTGATGGGGCGCAAGGACCGTGCCCGCGCGGTCGCGGTGGCCGCCGGCGTGCCGGTGATCCCCTCGACCGACCTGGGGGCGGCGCTCGCCGCGGGCGGCATCCCCGACCTGCCCTTCCCGGTGCTGGTCAAGGCGGCGGCCGGTGGTGGCGGCAAGGGCATGCGGGTGGTCCGGCAGCCCGACCAGCTGGCCGCGGCCGCGGCCGCGGCCGGCCGGGAGGCGGCCAGCGCGTTCGGTGACGACACCCTGCTGCTCGAGCGCTTCGTCGAGTCTGGCCGGCACGTCGAGGTGCAGGTGGTGGCCGACACCCACGGGACGGTGCTGCACGCCTTCGAGCGGGACTGCTCGGTGCAGCGGCGGCACCAGAAGGTGGTCGAGGAGGCCCCGGCGCCCACGGTGTCCCCGGCCCTGCGGAGCCGACTGTGCGACGCGGCGGTGGCGCTGGCCGCGCAGGTGGGCTACGTCGGAGCGGGCACGGTCGAGTTCCTCGTCGCCGGCGACGACTTCTACTTCCTGGAGATGAACACCCGGCTCCAGGTCGAGCACCCGGTCACCGAAGCCGTCACCGGGCTGGACCTGGTCCGGCTGCAGCTGACCGTCGCCGCCGGCGAGCGGCTGCCCCTCGGCCAGCAGGACATCGTCCTGGACGGGCACGCGGTGGAGGCCCGAATCTATGCCGAGGATCCGTACGCGGGATTCCTCCCGCAGGCCGGGCGGGCGACGCTGGTCCGGTGGCCGACCGAGCATGCGCGGGTGGACGCCGCGCTGCGCTCCGGCGAGGACGTGCCCACCGCCTACGACCCGATGCTCGCGAAGGTGGTGACGCACGAGTCGACCCGGCACGCCGCCCTGGACTCCCTCGCCACCGCGCTCGACCACACAATCCTGCTCGGCATCCCCACCAACGTCGGCTTCGTGCGCGAGCTGGTCGCCGGTCCGGAGATCGCCCGGGCCGAGGTCGACACCGGCTGGCTCGACGGCCCGGCCGCCGATCGCTACCTGCACCGGCCGCAGGTGCCGGAGGCCGCGTGGGGTCAGGCCGCGCGGGCGGTGCTGGCCGCGCGGCCGTCCGGTCCCGACGCCGCGACCGCGCATCCGTTCGGCAGCGGCGACGGTTGGCGGCTCGGTGCCGACCCGGTCCCCGCCCGGGTGCTGCTGCGCACCGACGAGCACACCCGCTTCGTCGCTGCCGCCGGCACCGAGGACCCCGCCTACGAGGCGTTCGTGGCCGCCGACGCCGTCAGCGTCGTGCACCGCGGCCAGGTGCACCGGCTCGACCGTCCGGACGCGTTCGGCGCCGCCGGCCGGCACGGCGGCCCCACTGACAGCGACGTCGCGGCTCCGATGCCGGGGACCGTGCTGGCGGTCGCGGTGCAGCCGGGGGAGACGGTCGGAGCCGGGCAGTCGCTGGGGGTTCTCGAGGCGATGAAGATGGAGCTCAGCCTGGTGGCACCGTTCGCCGGGACGGTGTCGCTGGTCGCGGCGACGCCCGGCGAGCAGGTGCCGATCGGGCAGGTGCTGTTCCGGGTCGACCCCGCCGACGCGGCGACCGGGTGACGGGAGGCTCAGGTGACCGAGCAGCTGCGCCGACCCCAGGTGGTCCGCGACGAGACCCTGCCCGACCGGGTGACGATCTGGGAGGTTGGTCCCCGCGACGGTCTGCAGAACGAGCGGGCGGTCGTCCCGGTCGAGGTCAAGGCCGAGCTGGTGCAGCGGCTGGTGCGGGCCGGACTCCCGGTGGTCGAGGTGACCAGCTTCGTGCACCCGCGCTGGGTGCCGCAGCTCGCCGACGCCGCCGAGCTGGTCGACCGGCTGGTCGCGACCGGCCTGCTGCCGGGCGAGGTGCCGCTGCCCGTGCTGGTTCCGAACGAACGCGGTCTCGACCGAGCGCTCGCGGCGGGGGTGACGTCGGTGGCGGTCTTCCTCAGCGCCACCGAGACGTTCGCCCGGCGCAACCTCAACCGCGGCCTGGACGAGCAGTACGCCATGGTCGAGCCGGTGCTCGGCCGGGCGCGAGCGGCCGGGTTGCACGTCCGGGCGTACCTGTCGATGTGCTTCGGCGACCCCTGGGAGGGGGACGTGCGGATCGGCCAGGTCGTCTCCGCGGGCCGCCGGCTCCTGGACCTCGGCGCCTCCCAGCTCAGCCTCGGGGACACCATCGGCGTCGGCACGGCCGGTCACGTGGACGCGCTGCTGCGCGCCTTCGCCGAGGCGGGCACCGGCCCGGAACTGCTGGCGATGCACTTCCACGACACCTACGGGCAGGCGCTGGCCAACACGCTGGCCGCGATGCGCGCCGGGATCACCACCTTCGACGCCAGCGCCGGTGGGCTCGGCGGCTGCCCGTACGCCGCCAGTGCCACCGGCAACCTGGCCACCGAGGACCTGGTGTGGATGCTCGACGGGCTGGGGGTGCACACGGGGGTGGACCTGGCGGCCCTGGTGGCGACCAGCAGCTGGCTCGCCGGTCACCTGGGGCGGCCGAGCCCGTCGCGGGTGGTGCGGGCGTTGGCCGGCTGAACGGGCGTTAGCCTGCGCGTCCATGGGGTCGGTGCGCCGGGTGCTCGTGCACATCGGCCCGTACAAGAGCGGCACGACCTATCTCCAGAACATCCTCTGGGGCAACCAGACGCTGCTGGCCAAGGCCGGCGTGTGCCTGCCGCGAGCCGACTGGCGCGGGCAGCGCCGGGCCGTCGCCGCGCTGCTGCGGCGCGACCCGTCCGGCCCCCGCGGCGGGACGGACCGATGGGACGCCTTGGCTCGCGAGGTGGCCGACGCCGAGGAGGCGGAGGTCGCGGTGATCTCGGTCGAGCGGCTCTGCGAGGCCGACTCGGCAGCGGTCGGCGCGCTGGTCACCTCACTCGCGCCGGCCACGATCGACGTGGTCTACACCGCTCGCAGCCTGGGGCGGGTGCTCCCGGGTGACTGGCAGACCCGGATCCGCAACCGCGCCGCCCCCACCTGGGCGGACTACCTCGCCTCGGTCCGCGACCCGGGGGACGCCGAGTCCTACGGGGCCAGGTTCTGGCGGCAGCAGGATCCGGGACAGTCACTGCCCCCCTGGCTGGAGCATCTGCCGGCGGAACGGGTGCACATCGTCACCGTGCCGCCGCCCGGCTCGGCACCGGAGCTGTTGTGGCAACGGTTCGGCGAGGTGCTCGGCCTGCACCCGGACGGCTACGACCTGGCCGTCCCCCGGTCCAACGTGTCCCTCGGCGGCGTGGAGGCCGAGGCACTCCGCCGGCTCACCGCCCGGGTCGCCGACCGGCTTCCGCTGCGGGCCTACGTCGACGTCGTGAACCACTTCGTGGCGCGGGACGTGCTGGAGCGACGGGAGCAGTCGTTCCGGTTGGTGCTGCCCAAGGGTGAGCTGGACTGGCTGCAGCCCCGCTCCGCGGCCGCGATCGACTTCCTCCGCGACGGAGGCTTCTCCGTGGTCGGTGATCTGGCCGAGCTCGCCCTCCGCCCCGAACCCGGTGAGCGCGCCCCGGACGCCGTCCAGCCCGCGGAGGTGGCGGCCGTGCTGAGCGAGGTGCTCGCGGAGACGGTCCTGGAGCTGGGCCGCCGGCAGCGGGTGGACGGGTGATGGCCGTCGAGCGGGTGCACCTGCACATCGGCGCACCGAAGACAGGGACGACCTATGTGCAGGGGGTGCTGCGGCAGAACGCCCACCGGTTGGACGAGCAGGGCTTCGTGCTGCCGCGGGCCGGCCGGCAGCACCGGGCGGTCCGGCGGCTGCTGGCCCGGCGGGACCCGGCTGCCGACCCCCCCACCGGGACCGCGGCGGGCGAACCGGTCGACGGGTGGGACCGGTTTGTCGGCGCGCTGAGGCGGTCCGACGCCCGGGACGCGATCGTGTCGGTGGAGAGCCTCAGCCGGGCCGAGCCCGACGCGGTGAGGGACATGGTGGCGTCACTGGCGCCGGCCGAGGTGCACGTCGTCTACGTCGCCCGCGACCTGGCCCGGGTCATCCCCGGGTACTGGCAGGCGCGGCTCCGCAACGGCGTCGCGCCCACCTGGCCCGAGCTGCTGGCCGCGGTCCGGGGTGCCGACCCGACCGACCCGCTGGCCGACCGCTTCTGGCGGCAGTACGACCCCGGACGCGCGTTGGGGCCGTGGCTCGCCTCCCTGCCGGCGCACCGGGTGCGGGTCGTCACCGTGCCGCCCGCCGGGGCGGCACCGCAGCTGCTGTGGCAGCGGTTCGGCCGCGCCGTCGGCCTGGACCCGGCGGGCTTCGACCTGTCCGTGCCGAGGACCAACTCGTCCCTCGGCGGCGTCGAGGCAGAGGTGCTGCGCCGGCTGACCGGCCAGGTGGCCGACCGGATGTCGGGTCCGGCCTACGGCGAGGTGGTGAAGCGGTTCGTGGCCCGCGAGCTGCTGGAGCCGCGGTCGCAGTCGTTCCGCCTGGTGCTGCCGGAGGCGGAGCATGCCTGGCTGGCGGCCCCGACCGCCGCGGCCACGGACTGGTACCGGCGGGCGGGCGTCACGATCGAGGGCGACCTGGCCGACCTCGTGCCGGTCGTCGAGCCTGCAGCCCGGCGCCCGGACGACGTCGGGGAGGAGGAGGTGCTGGCCCTGCTGGACGAGGTGCTGGCCGGGGCGGTGGTCGAGCTGGCCAGACGCACCCGGGTCACGGCCGAGCGGTGACGTGCCCCCGCGGCCGTAGCTCGCGCTCGGCGTACCGGCCGGCCCGGTAGGTCGACCACCCGTCCCCCAGCGCGCCGACACCACCGCCGAGCAGCGGGACCCGGCGGGCCACCGTGGCCGCAACCCGTCGCCCGCCGATCCGGCCGAGCAGCTCGGTGGTGACCTCCTGCGCCAACCGCCGGTCGAGCTCCGCGTCGTGCACCGGCGACGTCGCCAACCCCATCGGCGTGGCCGGCAGCGTGCCCCGCTGGACCAGCGCGGTGACGGTGTCCTCGCCCAGCAGGCAGGCGAGCACGGCGTTCCGGACCCGGCCGTCGGCCAGGTCGTAGCCGTGCAGGGACCCGATGCCGGCCACCAGGTGGCATTGCAGCAGGGCGAGTCCGGAGACGTTGGCCGGCAGGGCGACGGTGGCCGTGACCACACCGCCGAGGTTCGTCACGAAGCCCTGCACACCGGCGGCACGGACGTGCCCGTCGATCAGCGCCGACACGGCGACGGGACGGTCGCCGCCGGCGGTCTGCAGCCGTTGCTCGGCGTGCGCAGCAGCGCCGCGGAAGGGACCGACACCGTCGATGGCGCGCTCCAGGACCTCGCGGACGAACGCCGAGCTGAGCTGGGGGGCGAGCCGCATCCCGACCGGGACCAGCGCCATCGCCGCGGTCCGAGCCGCGCCTCGTGCCATGCCCATCGGGGGCCCCTCTCCAGGTCTCGCCGTTCTGTCGCAGCCTACGGCCGCTGACACGATGGGGTGGTGCCGACGCCGCTGCCGCCTCCGCGCTGGGGGTTCGACTCGGCGTCGTGGCCCCCGGACGATGCCGTCGCCCTGGGTGCGGACCTCGAGCCGGCCACGTTGCTGGCGGCCTACCGCGCCGGTGCCTTCCCGATGCCGTTGGACGACGTCGCACCGATGGTGTGGTGGTCGCCGATGCGCCGCGGCGTGCTCTTCCCCGCGCGATTCCACCACTCCCGCTCGCTGGCCCGTTCCCGCCGCCGACTGGAGACCCGGGTCGACACCGCCTTCGCAGCGGTTGTGCGGGCCTGTGCCGACCCGCGCCGCGAAGGGGCATGGATCAGCGCGGACATCCAGCAGGCGTACTGCCGGTTGCACGAGCTCGGTTGGGCGCACTCGGTCGAGACCTACGACAGCGGCGGTCGGCTCGTCGGCGGGTTGTACGGCCTCGCCGTCGGTGGGCTCTTCGCCGGCGAGTCGATGTTCCACCACGCCACCGACGCGTCCAAGGCCGCGCTGGCCGCGCTCGTCGAACTGCTCACCGACGAGCACGCTGCCCGGCGGCTGATCGACGTGCAGTGGCGCACCCCGCACCTGGCGTCGCTCGGCGTGCAGGAGATCGACCGCGCCGACTACCTGGCGCGGCTCCCCGATCTGGTCGAGGCGCCGCCGCCGACGGTGTTCGCCGGGAGCTGAGCCGACCGCGGTGCCGACCGCGGTGCCGACCGCGGTGCCGGCCGAGGTGCCGGCCGACGGTGCCGACCGAACCCTCGGCTCCCGCTGCCGGTGTGCGGCAGACTGACAGGGTGCCCGAGCTGCCCGAGGTCGAAGCGCTGGTCGCCGACCTGCGCAACCGGCTGGACGGTCGCGCGGTGCACCGGGTGGACGTCGTCGCCTTCAGCGCGCTGAAGACCTTCGACCCGCCGGTCGACGCCGTGGCCGGCGCGTTCGTCGACGCGGTGCACCGGCACGGGAAGTTCCTCGACGTCGAGGTCGGGGGTCTGCACCTGGTGGTGCACCTGGCTCGCGCCGGGTGGCTGCGCTGGCGCGACGAGCAGCCCGCGACACCTCCCCGGCCCGGGAAGGGACCGCTGGCGCTGCGGGTGCTTCTCGACGACGGCAGCGGTTTCGATCTCACCGAGGCGGGAACCCGCAAGAGCCTGGCCGTCTACCTGGTCAGGGACCCGGCCGAGGTCCCGGGGATCGCCCGGCTCGGACCGGACCCGCTGTCCGACGACTTCACCGTCGACTCCCTGGCCGGCATCCTCGCCGCCGCCGGCCGGTCCCAGGTGAAGGGGGTCCTGCGCGAGCAGTCCGTCGTCGCCGGCATCGGCAACGCCTATTCCGACGAGATCCTGCACGTGGCCCGGATGTCTCCGTTCAAGCCCGCCTCGAGCATCGTCGGTGACGACCTGGACACCCTCTACGTCGCCGTACGGGAGACGCTGCGGGACGCGGTCGCACGGGCCGAGGGGGTGGCAGCAGCCGACCTCAAGCGCGAGAAGAAGACCAACCTGCGGGTGCACGGGCGCACCGGCGAGGCATGCCCGGTCTGCGCGGACACCGTCGCGGAGGTCAGCTTCGCCGACTCCTCGCTGCAGTACTGCCCGACCTGCCAGACCGGCGGGAAGCCGCTGGCGGACCGCCGGATGTCGCGCCTGCTGCGCTGAGTCGTCAGCAGTCGCCAGCAGTCGGCATCGGCGGCCCGCGTGCGGGGCGTCCGCCCCGAGGGCCGGCACGAGTACGCTCCCGGGGTGGCTGCGACGGGGACGGGGTCCGCCGCCGGGTGGCTGGCCGGCCGCACGGGCGAGCGTCACGGCTGGGCGGTCGGTCCCGATCGCCGGGTGCTCACCGTCGCCACCTGGATCACCGCCGCCCGGACGCTCGCCGCTGTCGGGCTGGCCCTCGGTGCGGCGACCGCCGACGACCGGAGCACCACGCTGCGGTTGCTGGTCGCCTCGCTGGCGGTCTACTGGCTGGGCGACGTCCTGGACGGTGCCGTGGCCCGTTGGCGCGGTGAGGAGACCCGCTTCGGCGCGGTGTTCGACATCGTCTGCGACCGGGCCTGCGCGTTGTGCTTCTACGCAGGGGTGGTGTGGTTCCTCCCGGCCCTGGCGCTCCCGGTCGGGGTCTACGTCCTGGAGTTCGCTGTCGTCGACACCGTGCTCTCGCTGGCCTTCCTGGCGTGGCCGCTGCTGAGCCCGAACTACTTCGATCTGGTCGACCGCACCATCTGGCGGTGGAACTGGTCGGTGCCGGCCAAGGCGGTGAACTCGTCGGCGTTCGCGCTGCTGCTGCTGTGGACCGAGAGCGTATGGGTGTGCACGCCGCTCGCCGCCGCGCTGCTCGCGCTCAAGACCGCCTCGCTGGTGCGACTGGTCCGGCTCGGCGTCCCGCTGCCGTCGACCGGACCCGCGACTCCGCCGGCGGCATGACGCACCGATGACACGATGAGGCTCCGGTGACGGTGCTCGCGGCGACCCTCGGGGTCTGCCTGGTGTCCGCCTGGGTGCCCGTGGTCAACGCCGAGGCCTACCTCGGGGCGGTCGCCACCCAGGACGTCGTGGCGTGGTGGGCGCTCGCCCTCGCTGCGGCCGTCGGCCAGATGCTCGGCAAGGTCGGGTTCTTCCTGCTCGGACGCCAGTCGCTGTCCTGGGCGTGGCTCACCCGGAAGATGGCCCGGGCGCACGTGGACCGGTGGGTGGACCGGATGACCCGCGCCGCCGACGCCCGCCCGACCGCGGCCTGGGCGGTGGTGCTGGCGTCGGCATCGGTCGGGCTCCCACCGTTCGCGGTGATCAGCTTCCTGGCCGGCCAGGTGCGGGTGTCGCTGATGGCGTTCGTGCTGCTGGGGACCCTTGGCCGGTTCGCCCGCTTCGCAGGCATCGTGCTCGGGGTGGAGAGCCTGGCCGACCTGTTCTGACGTCGGCGGCGGCGCGGGGCAGCGGACGTCAGTCCACGGTGGGCGGCGCCCCGGTCTCGCTGACGACCGGCCGGCCGGCGGCAGCCCAGTCGTGCATGCCGCCCGCGAGGTTGACCGCGTCGACACCGTTCTGCCTGAGGAACGCGGTGGCGCGGGCCGAGCGGCCACCGAGGTGGCAGACGACGAGCAGCCGCCCGTCCCCGGCCGCGGCCGCCACCTCGACGTGCCGCTCGGCCAGCTGCCCGAGCGGCACGTGCAGCGCACCGGGTGCGTGGCCGGCCACCCATTCGTGGTCCTCCCGGACGTCCAGGACGGTGACGTCCGGCGGGAGCGACGCGGGCAGGTCGGCGACCGTCGTCGCGGGCGGGGCGGAGGAGGCGGCGGGGTCCATGGGCTCATCCAACCAGCCGGACGGCGACCGCAGAGCCTGTCGCCCGTGAGACACGCCCGGCGCTGCCGGCCCGGCCAGGACCCGCGCGCCGGGTAGCCTCGTCGGCGGGCTGCCCGTGCGTCGCACACACGTCGGAGGTGCCGGTGGCAGCAGCGGCCGAACCGTCCGCACGTCCACAGGTGGTCGCCCACCGGGGGGCCAGCGAGGACCATGCGGAGCACACTCGCCGCGCCTTCGCCCGGGCCCTGGAAGCCGGTGCCGAAGCCCTCGAGTGCGACGTCCGACTCACCGCGGACGGACATCTGGTGTGCGTGCACGACCGCAGGATCGACCGTACGAGCAGCGGGCGGGGTCTGGTCTCGACCCGACCGCTCGCCGAGCTGGAGCGTGAGGACTTCGTGTCCTGGAAGCAGCCGTGGGCCGACCTCGACGATGAGCGCGAGGACGACGACCGGGACAGCGTGATGACCCTGCAAGCGGTCTTCGACCTGGTCCGCGACTGGGACCGGCCGGTCCAGCTGGCGGTGGAGACCAAGCACCCGACCCGCTATGCGGGCCTGGTCGAGCAGCGGCTGGTCGAGCTGCTGCGCCGGTACGGCTGGGCGCACACCGTGCACGGCGAGGAGGCGCGGGTCCGCGTGATGAGCTTCTCCTGGATGTCCCTGCGCCGGGTCCGGGAGTGGGCCCCCGCGGTCCCGACGGTCTTCTTGCTGGACCGGGTGCCGCTCCGGTTCCGCGACGGGTCGCTGCCGCTCGGCAGCCGGATCGCCGGTCCCTCGATGGCGATCGTCCGTGCTCACCCGTCCTACGTGCAGCGGGCCCGCGAGAGCGGACATCGAGTGCATGTATGGGTCGTGAACGACGACGCGGACCTGGAGCTGTGCCACCGGCTCGGCGTGGACGCCGTCATCACCGACCGGCCGGGGCATGCCCTGCGACTGTTCGCCGAGCTGGCGGACGCCGCCCAGTGACCTCCGCCGTTTCGGATCCGGCTGGATCGGGAAGAACTGGGATGAGGAGGGCAATTCTGTTCGGGAGTATGGAAGGTGCACGGGAGACGGGCGCCACGGTGACCGCACACGGTCAGACGTCGCGCCGGGTGGTGCTGCCCTCGTCGGTGACCTCGGTACGAACCGCGCGCACCCAGCTCGCGGGCTTCCTGCACGAGTTCGGTGTCCGCGACGCGGCGATCGACGACGCGGTCGTGATCTTGTCCGAGCTCGTGACCAATGCCGTGCGGCACGCTCGGCACGGCCCGGGAGCAACGCTGCGGGTGGAGTGGTCCCTCAAGCAGCAGCGACTGCGGCTCCGGGTGACCGACGCCGGGGCGGCGGGTCGCAGCCGCCCGCTGCACGACAGCGGAGCGGTCGGCGGTCGCGGGCTGTCGATCGTCGCGGCGCTGGCGGACTCCTGGACGCTGGAGCGGGCCGAGCAGGGGACGACCGTCACGGCCTACCTGACCGTGCCCTAGGGTCGCCCGGTGGGCAAGAAGGCCAGGGTGAAGCAGCGCGCCGCCTCGCCGGTCGCCGACGGGTCCGCGACGTCGGCCGAGGTGGGTCCGCGACAACCCTGCCCGTGTGGCTCCGGTCGGCGGTTCAAGCACTGCCACGGCCGGGAGGGCGGCGCCGTCCCCTATGTGGCGCGCACCTTCGAGGGTCTTCCGGGCGAGTGCGATCTGGTGGCGCTTCGGGAGATCGTCCCCGCGGCGACCGCGCCGCTGCCGCTGCGGGCCGACGTCGCGGACGGTCGCGAGGTGACGATCTGCACGTTGTTGCCGATGGCCACGCCTGCGGTGGTCCGGGCCGACGGCTCGGTGTGGCTCGGCCTCCAGGTTCGCGCGAACTTCGGCGACATCAGCCGCGATCTGGCGCACACGCTCGAGCTCGCGCTGGCCGCCGAGCCGGGCAGCCAGATCGGGCTCGAGGCGCCACCACCGCCCGGACCGCGCCTCCAGGACCTGGTCGATCCGGCAGCGGAGCTGACGGTCACCGTGCACGACGGTTTCGACTTCTGGATCGCCGGTGCCGAGGACCCCGAGGGCGAGCTGGCCGCCGCGTTGCAGTCGGCCAACGACGCCGCGGCGCCGACCAGCCGGCTGACGTCGGTCGACGCGGCGTACTGGACCCGGATGGGGGAGCACGAGTTCGTGCGGTGGGTGCTGCCGCACGACGAAGGCAGGGTGCTGGACGCCCTGGCCCGGATGCACGCGGCCGGTGAGGACCGGCTGGGCGACGACGGCCGGCTGCTGGGGATGTTCCGCTCGCACGGGTTGGTCGCCCCGGTGTGGGAGCTCCCCGTCGGGACCGGTCCCGACGAGTTCGACCGGCGCCTCGGCGAGACCGCGGGGTTGCTCGATGCGGCGGTCGCCGACGAGACGCCGCTGACCGCGGAAGAGCGCGCAGCGCGCAACGGGCTGGCCACCCGGCAGCTCACGATCCGTTAGCCGACGACTGCTGCGCGTGTCATTGGTCGGCCCGGCGGCCGGACTCTGCTGCCCTTACGGGCAATCACGGTCTGCCGCTGGGGAGATCGCGTTGCGGACGGCTGACCCGCGGCCTACGCTGAAAGTCGCCCGGTCGTCGTTGTTTCCCCCGTCAGCGACGGCCGGGCCTCATGCTGTCCGGACCGGGAACCAGCGTTGCCGGCCCTGACCGGCCAGTCAGCCCCCGAGAGCGTCGCGGCTGACCGGACAGGACATGCACCGGGGTCCGCCACGACCGGAGCCCAGCTCCGAGCCGGAGATCGCGATCACCTCGATCCCCGCCTTCTCCAACCGCTCGTTCGTCTCCACGTTGCGCTCGTAGGCCACCGTGAGCCGGGGGGCAACGGCGAGGGTGTTGTTCCCGTCGTCCCACTGCTCGCGCTCGGCGGTCACCGGGTCGAGCCCGGTGTCGATGCGGTGCATCCGGTCGATGCCCATCGCGGTGGGCCGCCGCCTCCAGGAAGGGGGCCGGCGGCGCCACCTGCAGGGCAACCGTGGCCGGGTCGTCGGCGGCTGCCAGCGGCCCCGGGCCGCCCTCGGCAGCCGTCACCGCATGGGCGAGCAGGTTGTCGGCGATGTTGGGATACATCACCACCTTGTCGACGTCGACCATCGTCACCACGGTGTCCAGGTGCATGGTCGCCCGCTCCTGGGTGATCGGGACGGCGAGCACGGTGTGCGCCAGCCCGGCGCCGAGGACCTGGCGGGCGAAGCGCTCGGCCCCGGCGGGCGTGGTGCGCTCCCCGACCCCGACCGCGATCACGCCTTCGGACAGCAGCAGCACGTCGCCGCCCTCCACGTGCTCCAGGTGCCAGCCGTGCATCCGGTCGGCGTCGGCGAAGCGGGGGTGGTGGGTGTAGACCAGCTCGGTGAGCTGGGTCTCCCGCTCCCGCGCCGGCATGGCGAGACTGGTGACGGCGACGCGGCCGGGCAGCCACACCGACGAGTCCCGGGTGAACAGCAGGTTCGGCAGCGGGTCGATGAGGAAGTCGTCGTGGGCGAGCAGGCTCGTGACGAGGCTCCTGCCGACCCGCACCTCGTCGTTGCGGAGCCCCGCGGTCAGCGTCTGCGCCAGCGTGTGCGGCGCCTGCTCGTGCAGTGCGCGGCGCAGGTGCCGGCGCAGCGAGTCGCCCAGGCGCAGGCTGTGCGTGACCTGGCGGATCGCGACGTCTCGGGCCTGCTCGTCGGCCAGCGTCTCGGTGAGCAGCTCGCTGAGGTAAAGCACCTCGACACCGTGCCCGCGCAGGGCGTCGGCGAAGGCGTCGTGCTCCTCTTGTGCCCGCCCGACCCAGGGGATCCCGTCGAACAGCAGCGAGTCGTTGTTGCGGGGCGTGAGGCGGCGCAGCTCGTTGCCGGGCCGGTGCAGCAGCACCGTCCGGAGCGGGCCGACCTCGCTGGCGGCACCGAGCGGCGCGGAGGTGGTCATGGACGCGGAGCGTAGCGAGCCGCGGGCGGTCAACCCGCGAGCACCTCGTACGTCGTGAGGCCGGCAAGCAACAGGCAGACGCTCGCACCCGCATAGTGCAGTGTGGACAGTCGCACCCGCTGCAGCAGCAGCCGGCCGGCCGCGGCGGCCAGGCCGGACACCGCGAGCAGCGCCAGCCAGGCACCGGCGAAGACCGAGACCGGGTCGAAGCGTTGCACCAGGCTGACCGTCAGCAGCTGGGACAGGTCGCCCCACTCGGCGGCGACGATCACCACGAAGGACAGCCACCCGGCGGCCGCGAAGCTCCGCTGCCCCTGTGCCCGGCGGGCGTAGGTCGCCTCCTGGGACCGCTCCGCGGCATCGGCCTTCGGGGCGGCCCGGAGCAGCAGCACCGCACCCAGCGCGAAGATGCCGGCCGCGACCAGCCGCACCGGGTCCGCCGGGAGCTGCGCCAGTGCCTGGCCGGCGAGGACCGCGACCGCGGTCTGGACGCCGAAGGCCAGCCCGACGCCCAGCCAGACCGCCAGCGGACGGTACCGGGTGGAGAGCACCAGGGTGGCGACGAAGGTCTTGTCCGGGAGCTCGACGACGAAGATGGTGGCGAACGTCGTGACCAGGGCGCCGAGGTCGATCATCGGCCAGGGTCGGCGGGGGGCCGGCTCACTGCTCGACGGCCCGGGCCAGGGCGGCCGCCTCGGCGAGCACGGCCTTGACCGGTCGGTTGGTCTGCCGGGCCACCGCGGCGACGTCCTCGTACTCCGGCTGGAGGTTGAGCAGCCGCCCATTCCGGGCGGCGGTCTTGACCCGCACCGGGTGTCCGTCGACATGGACCACCAGCTCGCCGCGGTCCAGCGCGACCTTGTCCACCTCGTGGACGCGGAGGCCGATCGTGGTGGTCTCGGCGAATGCGACCTGTTCGACGGCTGCCCGGACCTCCGGGCGGACGAGGACCGACAGGGTGTGCGCCGGCCGGCCCTTCTTCATCAAGATCGGGGTCAGCCAGGCATCGGAGGCGCCGGCCTCGAGCAGCCGGGTGAGCACGTTCGGCCACAGCCGCGGGTCCAGGTCGTCCACGTTGGCCTGCAGCAGCAGCGGGCGGGAGCCGGGGGCGGCGGCTGTCGGGGTCCGTGCCGAGACGGTGGTCCGGCCCACGAGCAGTCGAACGACGTTGGGATGCCCGCCGTGGTCCCGGCCGCCGGCCCCGATCCCGACCTGCTCGACCGTCATCGGCGGCTGCGGACCGAAGTCCTCGGCGGCCGCGCTCAGCAGGGCTGCACCGGTGGGGGTCGCCAGCTCGGCGTCCACCGGCCCACCCAGGGTCGGGATGCCGGTGAGCAACGCGGTGACCGCGGGCGTCGGCACCGGCAGCCGGCCGTGCGCGGCGTCGACATGACCACCGCCGACGGCGATCGGTGATCCGACGAGGCGGTCCAGTCGCAGGTGGACCAGCCCGGCGCAGACGCCGACCACGTCCGCGATCGCGTCGAGGGCGCCCACCTCGTGGAACCGCACGTCGTCGGGATCGACACCGTGCACCGCCGCCTCTGCCTGTGCCAACCGGCCGAACGTGTCGGTGGCCAGCGCGTGCACCCGCTCCTCCAGGTCAGCCTCGTCCAGGAGCGCGCGCACGTCGGACCAGCCGCGGTGCGGAGCCGGGTCGTGCCGGCCGGGGCCGTCGGCCGCTGCGCCGTCCGCGGTCAGCACCTGGACCCGCACGGCCCGCAACCCGGCCCGCTGCACCTGCTCGGTGCGCAGCGTCAGCGGCTCCGGGCTCACCGCGTCCACCGCAGCCTGCAGCACCTCGAGCGGGACCCCGGCGTCGACGAGGGCGCCGAGCAGCATGTCGCCGCTGACCCCGGAGGAGGCGTCCACCCAGCCGACTGAGCCGGGGCTGCCGGTCGCACCCGCTGCCGTGCTGAGGGCGGCCTGCGCCGCGCCGGCGCCGCGATCGGCCGCGTCGGGCGTCGACGGGTGGCCCGGCGGGTGGCCCGGTGGGTGGCCCGGGGGGTGGCCCGGTGGCGCGGCGGCGTCCGGACCTGCCGGCCGGCCGTCGGCAGCGGTCGCCCGGGCGACGCGGGCGGCGAACACCCCCGCCCCGAAGCCGTTGTCGATGTTCACGACCGTGACGCCGGGCGCACAGGAGTTCAGCATGCCGAGCAAGGCGGCCACGCCGCCGAAGCTCGCGCCGTATCCGACGCTGGTCGGCACCGCCACCAGCGGCGCTCCCACCAGCCCGCCGACGACGCTCGGCAGCGCCCCCTCCATGCCGGCCACGACCACCAGGCAGTCGGCCTCGGCCAGCATCGAGCGGGCGTCCAGGATCCGATGCAGCCCGGCCACCCCCACGTCGGTCACCAGCCGGACCCGGGCGCCGAAGACCTCGGCGGTCAGCACCGCCTCGCGGGCGACGGGAAGGTCCGACGTGCCCGCACAGACCACGCAGACCGTCCCCCGCGGCGCCGGTCCGGAGCCGCTCACTGGGCCGAGAGTGGCCGCCCGGGCGACGGGGTCGATCCGTGCCGCCGGCAGCCGCTCGGACACCGCGGCCCGGGTCGGGTCGTCCAGCCGGGTGGCCAGCACGGCGCGGTCCGGGTGCGCCTCGGCGAGCGAACGCAGGATCTCCACGACCTGGTCCGGTGTCTTGCCACTGCCGAGCACCACCTCGGGGTCGCCGGTCCGCCGGTGCCGGTCCACGTCCAGCCGGGCGTAGCCGAGGTGCAGGGTCGGGTCGCCGTCGACGAACCCGTCCACCGGCGCGGCCGCGGCGTCGACGTCAATGACCGGCGGCCTGTCGAACCCTTCCTTCACGGCCGCGAATGTAGCCCTACGCTGGCCCGATGCCCGGAGTCCCTCCCGCCCGCTACGCCTACCTGGGACCGGCGGGCACGTTCACCGAGCAGGCGCTGCGCGCCCTGCCGGCCGCCCGCGGCGCCCGCGCGGAGCCGTACCTCGGGGTCACCGAGGCGCTCGACGCGGTCCGCGAGGGGGCGGCCGACGGAGCGGTCGTCCCGCTGGAGAACTCCGTCGAGGGCTCGGTGTCGGTCACGCTGGACGAGCTGGCGGTGGGCGAACCGCTGGTCATCACCCGGGAGGTGACCGTCCCGGTCGAGCTGGCGCTGCTCAGCCGGCCGGGCCGCGACCTCTACGCGGTGCGCACCGTGGCCACCCACCCGCATGCCGCCGCGCAG
Organism: uncultured Actinomycetota bacterium; assembly: GCA_963695375.1. Classification (GTDB taxonomy): domain Bacteria; phylum Actinomycetota; class Actinomycetes; order Propionibacteriales; family Nocardioidaceae; genus JACCVL01. The sequence continues at coordinate 1,015,319 of OY968767.1, forward strand.
TGCCGCGGCTGGCTGGCGCGACACCTGCCCGGCGTGGAGGTGGTGCCGGTCGGGTCGACCGCCCAGGCGGCGGCGTCGGTCGCCGGGCCGGACGCGATCTACGACGCGGCGATCGCGGCACCGATCGCCGCCGAGCACTACCGGCTCGCGGTGCTCGCGCACCGGATCGGGGACAACCCGGACGCCGTCACCCGGTTCGTGCTGGTCTCCCGGCCCGGCGGGCTGCCGGCGCGGACCGGCGCGGACAAGACCAGCGTGGTCGCGTTCATCCGGGACGACCACCCGGGCGCGCTGATGGAGGTGCTGGACCAGTTCGCGCTGCGCGGGGTCAACCTGACCCGGATCGAGTCCCGGCCCACCGGGACGGCGCTGGGCCGGTACTGCTTCTCCATCGACTGCGAGGGGCACGTGGCCGAGGCACGGGTGGGCGAGGCGCTGATGGGACTGCGCCGGGTGTGTGCCGACGTGCGGTTCCTGGGCTCCTACCCGCGCCTGGACGGGGTCGAGACGCCGGTGCGCGCCGGCACCGGGGACACCGACTTCGCCGATGCGGTGTCCTGGTTGGCGCGGCTGCGCGAAGGACGCTGAGGCTGCGCATAGGGTCTGGGCCGTGAGCGCAGACGTCGCAGCCCTGACCGGCATCCTCGCCCTGGTCGTCGCGGTCACCGCCCTGGTGGTCGCCGTGGTCGCCCTGCGGCGGTCCGCCGCGTCGGCACGGCGGCGGGCGCGCCGGGCGGTGCCGCCGGACCTGGACGCGGTCGCCCGGGCGGTCAGCGAGCTCCGCGTCGAGGCCTCGCGGGCGCTGCGGCACCTGGCGGTGGTGCGCTACGACGCCTTCGGCGACATGGGCGGCCATTTGTCCTGGTCGCTCGCCGTCGTGGACGACGAGGGAGACGGCGTGGTGCTCACCGCGATTCATGGCCGGTCGGACACCCGCACGTACGCCAAGAACATCGCCGACTGGACCAGCAGCACCCAGCTGTCGCCGGAGGAGACCGAAGCGGTGGCCCTCGCCCGGCGCTGACGAGCCGGCGCGAGCCGACGTCAGCGCGAGACCCGGACCAGCAGCGTGCCGGCCAGCACCCGGCACCGGAGCTCGCGGCCCTCACCCACCGAGTCGCCGTCGAGCTGACGGGCCTGCGGCTGACCGGTGCGCACCACCACGGAGGTCCCGGTCATCCGGGCCAGCCGGGCGTCGGTGGTGCGACCGCGGCGCAGGACGCGCACCACCACGGTGAACCAGCCCCACCAGCGCTGCGGGGCGACCACCACGACGTCGAGCCGGCCGTCGTCGAAGCGGGCGTCCGGGAGCAGCGGGATGCCGGCCTGCAGCAACCCGACGTTGCCGACCACGACGGTGCGGGCGCGGTGCCGGACGTACGGCCCGCCGTCGACCGACACCTCCACCCGCCGGGCCGGGTAGCGCAGGTTGCGCAGGCCGGAGACGACGTAGGCCTGCCAACCCATCCGCGCCTTCAACGCCTCGGACGCGCCCGCCATGATCGCGGCATCCAGCCCGAGCCCACCCATCACGGTGAAGCAGGTCTCCGGCAACGAGTCGCCACTGACCTGGACGACGTCGATCGCCCGGTCCTGTCCGGACAGGGCGACCTCGATCGCGTCGACGGTCCGGAGCGGCAGGGCGAGGTTGCGGGCCAGCAGGTTCCCCGTGCCCAGCGGGACGATGCCGACCGCGACGCCGGTGCGCGCCAGCTCGGAGCAGACCACCCGGACGGTGCCGTCCCCGCCGGCTGCGATCACCATGTCGGTGCCGGCCGTGAGTGCCGCCTCGCTCATCGCCACGCCGGGGTCGTCGGAGGTGGTTTCGTAGAACGTCGGCGGATCCCAGCCGTGTCGCACCGCCGCGTCCTCGAGCAGGGTGCGGAACGCCGCGACGTCGGCGATCTTGGTGGGATTCAGCACGACCGCCAGCCGGGACGGTCGCGTCAGCGTGGACGTGGCGGCCGGCCCGGTCTCGGTCAGCGTCCACGGCACGACCAGGCCGGCGAGCAGCAGGGTCAGCCCCCCGCCGAGGGCCCAGCCGGCGAGCACGTCGCTGACGTAGTGCACCCCGAGCAGGATCCGGTCCAGGCCCACCAACAGCCCGAGCCCCAGCCAGCCGGCGTCGAGCAGGCGGCGCGGACCGCGCCGCTGCACCGCCATCCGGGTCAGCAGGACGGCACATGCCACTGCGAACCCGGCCGCGGTCGCGTGACCGGACGGGTAGGCGAAGCTGTTCTCCAGCGCGAGCGGCTCGGCCCACACCGGCCGGGGCCGGTCGAAGACCTCCTTGAGCACCGGGGACGCGACCGCGGTGACCGCAGTGGCCAGCCCGATCCATGCGCCGACCCGGCTCCGCCCCCGCAGCACGGCGTAGATGGCGACCAGCAACAAGACGAGGTGCAGCACGAGGCTGGACCCGGCGGCGGCGACGACACGGAGCAGGCGCAGCACGAGGTCGCGGCCGACCATCCCGTCGTACGCCGCCCGGGCGACGTCGTTGTCGATATCGCGCAGGGGCCCCCATCGCGCCTCGACCAGGACGGTGAGGACGGTCGCGGCGAGCAGCAGTCCGGCCCCGGCGCCGAGCACCGCGCGGCGGTAGCCCGCAGGGGCGCTCACAGCGAAGGCCACGGCTCTCCTCGGGTCGGCCGGCGGGCGTGTCACGCCGGGACAGGTGCTGCCGAGCCAGTGACCCGGTGGCCGCCCAGCCTAGATGTCGGGCGGGGAGCGACCCCGTCGGTACACCCGGTGCGGAAGAGCCCGACCGCGAAAACCGGTGCCCGCAGCAGTCGCCCGCCTCGTTAGGCTGCCGACGTGATCGACCCGCGGCTGCTGCGTGACGACCCCGACCGCATTCGGGCGGCACAGCGCCGCCGGGGCGAGTCCGAAGCCATCGTCGACGACCTGCGGGCCGCCGACGACGACCGGCGGCAGGCCATCGTCGGCTTCGAGCGGCTCCGGGCCGAGCAGAAGCAGCTGGGTCGGCAGGTGGCGCAGGCGTCGGGCGAGGAGCGGGTCGCGCTGCTCGCCGGCACCAAGGAGCTGGCCGGTCGAGTCAAGGCCGCCGAGGCCGCCCAGGCGGAGGCGGAGGCGACCTTTCACCGGCTGATGGCCCAGCTGCCCAACGTCGCCGACGAGCGCGCTCCGGCCGGCGGCGAGGACGACTACGTCGTGCTCGAGACCCACGGCAGCATCCGCGACTTCGCCGCCGAAGGGTTCACCGCCCGCGACCACCTGGACATCGGCGTCGCCCTGCGGGCGATTGACGTCGAGCGCGGCGCCAAGGTGTCCGGCGCCCGCTTCTACTTCCTCACCGGAGTCGGCGCGATGCTGGAGTTCGCCCTGGTGCAGATGGCGATGGAGCGGGCCGCGTCGTGGGGCTTCACCCCGGTGGTGCCACCCGCCCTGGTCAAGCCGCGGGCGATGGACGGCACCGGCTTCCTCGGCCAGGCGGCCGACGACGTCTACCACCTGCCCAAGGACGACCTCTACCTGGTCGGCACCTCGGAGGTGCCGCTCGCGGCCTACCACAGCGACGAGATCCTCGATGCCGGCTCGCTGCCCCGCCGGTACGCCGCGTTCAGTCCGTGCTTCCGCCGCGAGGCCGGCTCGTACGGCAAGGACACCCGCGGCATCATCCGCGTGCACTGGTTCGACAAGGTGGAGATGTTCGCCTACACCACCGTCGAGGAGTCGTACGCCGAGCACGAGCGGTTGCTCGGCTTCGAGCGGGAGTGGCTGACCGGGCTTGAACTGCCGTTCCGCGTCATCGACGTGGCCGCCGGGGACCTTGGCCTGTCGGCGGTCCGCAAGTTCGACTGCGAGGCGTGGCTGCCCAGCCAGGACCGCTACCTGGAGCTCACCTCCACGTCCAACTGCACCTCGTTCCAGGCCCGCCGGCTGGACACCCGGGTGCGGACCGGGACCGCCGGCGGATCCGGCACCGAACCGGCCGCCACGCTCAACGGCACGCTGTGCGCCGTGCCGCGGACCATCGTGGCCTTGCTCGAGAACCACCAGCAGGCGGACGGGTCGGTGCGCGTTCCCCTGGCCCTCCAGCCGTACCTGCAGGGTCGGGACGTCCTGATGCCCGCTGGGTCCGGCGAGTGAGGCGCCGGCCGGCCGGCTGGACCCCCAAGGTGGTGGCGCTGGACGTCGACGGCACGCTGCTGGACTGGGTGGACGGGTACGAGCTGATGTCCAGCGCGGTCGTCGACGCCGTGCGCAAGGCGCAGGCCGCCGGTGCCTACGTCGTGGTGTCCACCGGCCGGTCGGTGCCCGGCGTGCTGTCCGCGGTCGAGATGCTCGGGCTCGAGGGCGGGCTCGCGGTGGCCAGCAACGGAGCCGTGGTCTTCGACCACCCGCCGCTGGAGCTCGTGCACGTGGTGACCTTCGACGCCGCCCGGGTGGTCGCCCAGCTGCTCGAGCAGGTGCCGGACGCAGCGGTCGCCGTGGAGGAGATCGGCGTGGGCTACCGGATCAACAAGGCGTTCCCGGACGGTGAGATCCAGGGCGAGATGGTGCTGCAGACGGTGGAGGAGCTGGTGGCCGAGCCGGTCACCCGAGTGATCATCCGCAGCCCGGACGCGTCCGCGGAGGAGTTCGCCGACCTGGCCGTGCAGCTCGGCCTGCACGGCACCAACTACTACGTCGGCTACACGGCATGGCTGGACCTCGCCCCGACCGGAGTCTCCAAGGCCTCCGGGCTGCAGGTGGTCGTCGACCGCCTCGGCGTCACCTCCGACGACGTGCTGGCGATCGGGGACGGCAACAACGACATCGAGATGCTGCGCTGGGCAGGTCGTGGGGTGGCGATGGGGCAGGCCGACCTGGCTGTCCAGGAGGCGGCCGACGACGTCACCGAGACGGTGCAGCGCGACGGGGTGGCACTCGAGCTGTCCCGCTGGTTCTGACTGTCGGTCGCCCGCCACGGCACACTGGCGAGCATGAGCCTCGATCCCGTCGTCACCAACCCGGACCACTACTCGGTCGTCTTCGAGAACGAGCGGGTGCGCGTGCTCGAGTACCGGGACCAGCCCGGGGACCGGACCACCCCGCACGAGCACCCGGACAGCGTGATGTACACCCTGAGCTCGTTCCGCCGTCGGTTGCATGCCGGACAGGCGCACCGCGACGTCGAGATGGTGGCCGGCAGCACGCACTGGCTGCCGGCCCAGCAGCATGCCGGGGAGAACACCGGCGACGACCCGACGCACGTGCTGTTCGTCGAGCTGAAGGCGTCCCGGGCGGCTCCGAGCCCGCCGGAGGACTCCGGCGGGCTCGGCCCCCGCTGACGAGGCGCACCAGGCCACGGACGGCCGGTGTGCCGTCGCCTACGGCAGCGACGTCACCGTGGTGGCGGCGGCTGCCGGCGGTGAGAACGTCAGCGCTCCGGCGAACTGCGCCTGGTTCAGGATCACCGTGCCCGGTGCGGTGGACCTCCGGACCCGAGTGGTCAGCGTGACGGTGTCGGTCTCGTTGACCGCGACCGTGCCCACATCCCACCTGACCGTTCGCGCGTCCAGCACCGAGCTGCCGGTCGCCGACACGAACCGCAGCCCGGCGGGCAGCCGGTCGGTGACGGTGGCCTGCTCCGACGGGTTCGGCCCCAGGTTCGTGTACGTCAGGTCGTAGCTGATCCGGTCGCCCGGAGCGGCGGTCGCCGGACCGTCCATGGTCATCGCGACGACGGGGTCACCCGGCGGCCGGGTGCTGGAGTCGAAGGAGAAGACCTCCAGCTCCGCGGCCCGGACCGACTCGTCCCGGGTGGAGCCCGACTTGCAGTCGGTGTTGTTCACCGGGTCGTCGTCCTGGTCGCCGGCGAAACCGTCGTGGCCGGTGCACTGGTTCTCCAGGGCGACCAGCCGGACGTGTGTCGCCATCGTGTCCGGAACGTCGAACCGGTCGAGCAGCAGGTCCGGCGCCAGTGGCCGCGGCGCGATGCTCGGGAAGGCGTCCGCCGGGCTGGTGTAGATCCGGGTGTAGGAGTCCCCGGCCCCCGCCGGAGTCGTCGACGAGCAGTCGCTGGTCGCGCTCTGGGTGCACGTCTCGATGGCGAACTGGCGCAGCGCGGTGAACCGGCTGCCGGAGTCATCGTCCGGCTGGCTCGGATCCTCGTCCTGGGCCGGGTCTTGCGGCCGGAGCAGCGCACTCACCTGCACCGAGCGCACCGGCTGTGCGTCGTCACCGGCCAGGTCGACGTTCACGAACGGGTTGCTGGTGTCGACACTGACGCCGGCGCTGACGCCCGCCCAGTTGGTCGCCTCGGTGTCGTCGATCAGCTTCGACGTGTTCAGGCTCGTCGCCGGGTAGAACCCGTCGACCGTCGCCCCCGAGCTGGTGGACGCGAGGTTCGGTGCGAGGTGCAGGTTGCGGGTGTTGGTCTCGCCCGCCCGGACCTGGCGGCGGAACCGGGTCAGCCCGTACCCCTCGGCCTGGAAGACGAAGTCGTACCGGCCCGGCACCATCCGGACCGAGGCCGGCAGCGGGGTGCTCGGGTCGGTGTCGGCCACCGGACTGATCCGGGCCTCGTACCGGCTGGCGAACAGCGTCCCCTCGACCGGCGCACCGCTGCCACCGAAGTCGGTCGCGGTGATCCGGAGCGTCCCCTCCCGGTCCAGCGGCGAGCGGTAGCCGGGGGTCGGCTGGTCGTCCTCGGTGCTGGCGGTGGCGGCGTTCGCACCGAAGCCGTTGTTGGCGAACTCGCGCCACAGCAGCCGCTGGTTGGCACCACCGAACCGCATCACGTCGGCGGCGAGCATCGCGTCCCGCGCGTCCAGCATGCTGGTGGCGGGCTGCTGCAGCAGGAACGAGTCGAACATCAGCTGCACCCAGCGTCGGTTGCCCGGGCACTGGTCGGCCGGCAGCGGCGCCGCCGGCGGCTCCGCCGAGGTCTCGCCCTGGGCGCAGCGGCGCTGGAGCGCGGCGTCCGACGCCGGGAACGCAGCGTTGTACCTGCGCACCATCGCCTGCCGGATGTCGATGTTCACCGCACTCCACGGCTCACCGTCGGCATGCACCTCGGGTCCGGTGACGTCGTAGCCGAGGTCACCGAACTGCAGCGGGTTGCGGTCCAGCCGGTAGTTCCGGATGCCGGTCTGCGTGTTGCCCGTGACGTAGGCGCCCTCGACGAAGGGGCTGACGCCTGGCGAGTAGTCGTGCGCGAGCAGGTACTCCGCCGCCACCTGGTCGCTCCACGACTCACCCATGGATCCCGCCTGGAAGCCGCTCAGCCCGGAGTCCGGGCCGCCGACCATCCGGTTGGAGATCGCGTGCGTGTACTCGTGCCCCACGACCCCGAAGTCGTAGTCGCCGTCGACGCACGGGGCGTAGAAGGCGCCGGCGATCGGCTGGAAGAGGTACTGGTTGGTGATACCCGGGATGCCGTCCTGCAAGGTGAGCTGGTTGGCGTTGTCCCGGCCGCCGAACAGCGGCGGGCCGCCGGTCAGCGCGCCGGACTGCACGTTGCCGACCTCCGGGTCGCCCTCCCTCCCCTGAAGGCCGAAGTTGACGTCTTGCAGGTTGTAGTTCGCCTCGGTGAAACCGAGGTAGTACGAGAAGTCGTGCATCCGGTTGTGCGACGCGAACAGGTGCGTCACCGACGGGAGGATGTCGTTGCCGCCGGGGGTCAGGGTCGCCGGGTTGCAGCGCTCGTTGTTCCACACGTCCTCGAAGGGCTGGGTGTAGTCGCGCTCGATCGAGAACGGCTGCTGGCCGAAGGCCCCGGGCGTGAGGTTGCCGAACACAACGGTGGGTGGGTTCGCCCAGGCCTCCGCCGTGAAGGCGGCGTTGCCGATCGTCTTGAACGTCGGGGTGTTGGTGCGGAAGTTGTAGTCCCACGGCGCCCGGGCGGCGGAGTTGTTCAGGTCGCTCGGCGGGTCGTCGCAGTCGGCCACCGGCGCGCCTGCGACCGCGCTCTCCCAGCAGCCCGTCCGCCGGTTGTCCGCGGTGTGCGCGGCGCTGAAGTTGAGCACCGGGTTGGCCAGGAAGTACGTCCACTTCGGCGGATAGGAGATCCCGCTCGCCGACTGCTCGCTGGCGGTGAAGGTGCCCTCGTAGGCACCCGAACCGGTCGGGTCCTCGTCCTGGAAGGCGCAGACCTCGACCTCGTAGTCACCCGCGACGATCGGGCCGGAGTAGGCCTGCGCTTCGGGGCTGGTGCCGGTGTCCTGGCTCGACACGACCGTGCCGCTCGGGTCGTACAGCTTGATGGTGATGTCGTTGGCCAGCACCACCGCGCTCGCGCTGTAGACGATGGTCTCGGTCTGGTCGTCGACCGTGAACGGGTGCCGGGGGCCGCAGGGATCCGCGGCGGTGTAGGCGCCGGAGAACGTGTCGGTGTAGTCGCTGGCCGGGAGTCCGCCCCCCGAGAAGTGGTCGACCCGGTCCTGCCGGACCACGATCTGGCCGGAGCTTGCGTCCACGAACGACGTCACGCCGAGCACGTCGCCGGCGATCGAGTTGACTACGTTGGTCTCCCAGACCCGCCGGGTGTTCCCGTCCGGCGACGGCAGGGCACGCAGCCGTGCGCGCTGCGGTTGCGCGAAGCCCTCGACGTCGAACACCGTCCAACCGTCGGTGCGGCGGACGTTGACGACGTCACCGGCACTCACGTCCTCGCCGACGTCGCCGGCCGCGCGTCGCCAGGCCTGGGTCGCGGTGAGCTGCTCGGCGCCGAGCGCATCGCTGCTCCCGGCGATCGAGGACGAGACGAAGGCGATCCGGTCCCGCACCACGCCGACGGTGACCATGCCGTCGACAGCGGCCGGCACCCCCCCGAGACGCTGGCGGAACAGCACGGCGTGTCCCGCACTGTCCGGCATCCGCTGGTCGCTGACGAGCTCCAGCCGGTCGACCTCCTGGTCGGTCAGCCGGAACAGTGCGTGGTGCGCGCGCAGCCACGCCTTCGCGTCCGCGACCGCGCCGCCCGGGCCGCCGGAGCCGAGGTAGCCGCCGTGGTTCACCACGGTCTGCGGGGTGCCGAAGTCGTTCCAGCGCGCCGTCGCGCCGAGGGTGCGCACCTCGCTCAGCTGAGCGGTGGTCGGCGCCACACGTCCGGGCCGCCGGTCCACGTCGGCGTGCTCCGGTGGTGCTCCCAGGAAGGGGGACAGCTCGGAGTCGTTGCCCAGGACGCGGGCGGCAGGAGCACCCGCACCGGGTTGCGCGCCGCCGGGGGCGGCCATCGCGGTGATGAGCAGGCCGAGGGCGGCGACGAGGACGACGGCGGCGCGGCGTGCGCGCCTGGAGACGGCTGAGGGCATGGGGTGGCGCCCCTTCTGGTGACCCGACAATGGCGGACATCGCACGCTGAGCGGCGATGTGTCGAAAGTCCAGGCCCGACGTCGAACCGGTTCGCGGTCGCGACGGGGCTGGCTCTCAGCTGCTCAGGTGTGACAGGGGGCACAACGGACGAACCGGAAAAGAGTTACGGCGGGTGTGCTCGCTGGCCGGCGCCGGCCGGCTTCGCTATCTTCGCCGACCGTGACCGGTCATCTGCTCGTCCTCCGACGGTTCGCGATCGTCGTGCTCACGGCGGCGGCTACGGCGCTGCCGGTGACGGGGCTCCCGACAACGGCGTCTGCCGAACAGTCGCGCGGCGGGACCGGGTCGACCGACGCGCCGGACGAGTTCGTCGCGCTGGACCGGGTCGACCCGACGATCCTGCACGACATCCGGTACGCCGGCCGGCACAACTTCGTCGGACGCCGCATCCATGGCTACCGCGACCCCATCTGTGTGCTGACCCGGCCGGCCGCGGAGGCACTGGCCGAGGCGCAGGAGGGGCTGCGTGCGCGCGGCTACTCGCTCAAGGTCTATGACTGCTACCGCCCGCAGACGGCTGTCGACGACTTCGTCGGCTGGGCCAGGCGCCTGCACGACGATCGGATGAAGCGCGAGTTCTACCCCCGCGTGGACAAGTCCGAGCTGTTCGCCGACGGCTACATCGCGGCCCGTTCCGGCCACAGCCGGGGCAGCACGGTCGACCTCACCCTGGTTGCGCTGCCGGCCGCGTCTCAGCCGGACTGGCAGCCGAGCATGGGGCTGGTGCCGTGCTTCGCGCCCTACGACCAGCGGTTCCCGGACAACACCGTCGACATGGGCACGGGCTACGACTGCTTCGACACGCTGTCGCACACTCTCGACCCGCGCATCGGCGGTGAGGCGCGGCGGAACCGCCTGCTGCTCAAGCGCGCGCTGGAGGGCGCGGGCTTCAGCAACTACCCCAACGAGTGGTGGCACTACACCCTCGACGACGAGCCGTTCCCGAACCGGTACTTCGACTTCCCGGTCGCCCGTCGCGCGCTCGACTGACCTCCCGGCCACGCCGTCGGGCTAGAGGTACATGCCGCCACCGTGGCCGGGCCGGTCCGTCGCGCCGTCCTGGCCCTGCTCGTGCGGCGGCATGCTCGGCACCGACCCACCGGGTCCACTCGGCAGCGCCCGGCGCATCTGCTCCAGCTGCGCCCGGGCAGCCATCTGCTGGGCGTAGATCGCGGTCTGGATACCGTGGAACAGTCCCTCGAGCCAGCCCACCAGCTGGGCCTGCGCGATGCGCAGCTCGGAGTCGGATGGCGTTCCCGTCCCGAACGGCAGGCTCAGCCGCTCCAGCTCCTCCACGAGCTCGGGCGCGAGGCCGTCCTCCAGCTCCTTGATGGAGGAGTGGTGGATGTCCCGGAGCCGGGCGCGGCTCGCGTCGTCGAGCGGCGCCGCCTTCACCTCCTCGAGCAACTGGCGGATCATGCTGCCGATCCGCATCACCTTGGCCGGTTGCTCCACCAGGTCGGTGAGGGGTCGCTGACCCTCGCCGTCCGACCCGTCGTCGGCGGCGTCGTCCGGCACCGCCGACCCGTCGGGGCCGATCACCGCATACCGGGCGTCGGACTGCCGACCGGACTCCTCGCCGGCCGGGCCGCCCTGGCCGGTCGCGGCGGGCTCGTGGGCGTGCTCGGATCGCTGATCGCTCATGCCCCGAGCCTACGGACTCGGGCTGACGGTGCTCACTCCAGGACGAGCAGCACCTTGCCGACGACCTCGCCGCTGTCCATCAGCCGGTGTGCGTCACCGGCCTGGTCGAGCGGCAGCCGGGCGTGCACGACCGGCCGGACCGTGCCCGCGTCGACGAGCGGCCACACGTTCTCGCGGACCGATGCGACGATCGCGGCCTTCTCGGCGACCGGCCGCGACCGCAACGTCGTGGCCAGCAGCGCGGCGCGCTTGGCAAGCATCGCCCCGAGGTCGAGCTCGGCCTTGGAACCGCCCTGCATGCCGATCACCACCAGCCGCCCGGAGGTGGCAAGGACCGTGATGTTCCGCATCAGGTAGGCGGCGCCGAGCATGTCCAGGACGACGTCCGCGCCGTGGCCGTCGGTCGCCGCCCGAACCTCCTCGACGAAGTCCTGCTGGTGGTAGTCGACGAGGATGGACGCGCCGTACGACGCACACTGCTCCAGCCGCGCCGCCGAGCCGGCGGTGACCGCGACCGTGGCGCCGAGCGCGGCCCCGAGCTGGGTCGCCATCGTGCCGATGCCGCCGGCTCCGCCGTGGACGAGCAGGACCTCGTCCGGCCGCAGGCCGGCGAGCATGAACACGTTGGACCAGACCGTCGCGGTGACCTCGGGCAGTGCGGCGGCGTCGACGAGGTCGACGCCGCGCGGGACCGGCAGCAGCTGTCCGGCCGGCACCGCGACCAGCTCGGCGTACCCCCCACCGGCGAGCAGCGCGCACACCTCGTCGCCCGCCCGCCAGCCGGTGACCTCGGCTCCGACCGCCTGTACGACGCCGGAGCACTCCAGCCCCAGCACCTCCGACGCCCCCGGCGGCGGCGGGTAGTGGCCCTCGCGTTGCAGCAGGTCGGCCCGGTTCACCCCCGCCGCGCGCACCCGCACCAGGACGTCACCGGGGCCGGGCTGGGGATCGTCGACGGTCCCGGTGCCGAGCACCTCCGGCCCACCGTCGCCGGAGCAGCGAACCGCCCGCATGTCAGGCCCGCCCGGGGGCGCGTCCCGACGCACCGTCCGGGTCGTCGGGCTCGTCCTCCTCGGGCGGCGGGAGCAGTCCGAGCACCCGGTCGGCGAGCGGTCCGAGCTCGGCGCCGCCGCGGCCGAGCGCCACGCCGAGCAGGAAGGTGGTCACCGGCGCCGCCGGGCGAGCGACCCGGTGCGCCGATTCGCGGGCCACGTCGAGGACCAGGCGAACGTCGACGTCCGGGTCCAGACCCAGCTCCTCGGTCATCCGGCGGATCCAGGCGTTCATCGGCGCGGGCTCGTTCACTCATGCTCCTCGGGGTGCGACTCCGGCTGCCCGGGACGGGCGCCGCAACCCCCGAGTCTGGCACCGGTCCGGCCGGCGGGGCAGCATGGCTCCATGAGCAGCACGCAGCACAGCGCGGCCTCGGTGCGGGTGGCCTTGGTACAGACCGCGGCGGTGCCCGACTCGGAGCAGCAGCGCAAGACCGTCCAGGGCTGGTGTGACCTGCTGGCCGAGGCGTCGGGCCCCGCGCCGGACCTGGTGGTCTTCCCCGAGGGGGTCATGCACGACTTCGGCCCACCGGACCACGACCTCGCCGCCACGGCTGAGCCGCTGGACGGTCCCTTCGTCGGCCTGCTCGCCGATCAGGCGCGCCGGCTCGGAGCGGTCGTCGTGGCCGGCATGTTCGAGCGTGGCGACGACGATCGGTTGCCGTACAACACCCTGGCAGCGGTCGGGCCGGACGGCACCCTCTTGGGCGCGAGTCGCAAGCTGCACCTCTACGACTCCTTCGGCTACCGCGAGTCGGACCGGTTGCGGGGCGGGTCGCTGGAGCCGGTGACCGTTCGTGTCGGGCCGCTGACGGTCGGGCTGATGACCTGCTACGACCTGCGCTTCCCCGAGTACGCCAGGCTGCTGGTCGACGCCGGGGCCGACGCGCTGTGCGTCCCGGCGGCGTGGGTGCGCGGGCCGTTGAAGGAGGACCACTGGGTCACGCTGCTGCGGGCCCGGGCGATCGAGAACACCGTCTACGCCCTCGGCGCGGCTCAGTGCGGCCGCACCTACTGCGGGCACACCCAGATCGTGGATCCGCTGGGAATCGCGGTGGCGGCGGCCGGTGACGAGGAGACCGTCGTGCGGGCGGAGCTCGACCCGGGCCGCCTCGTCGAGGCCCGCGAGCGCAACCCGGCGCTCACCCACCGCCGGATTCGCGTGGGCTGACCGGCGCGCCCGTCGGCGTGGGATACTCGATGGTCCGCTGAACCGAGCAACCCCGAGGTGTCGTGTCCGCTCAGGACCTCCGAGGCCGGCCCCGTGCCGGTCGCAGCGCGGCCGAGGTCGGGGCGTCCGCGCCGTGGCAGGCGCCTGCGCCGCCGGGTGGGCTGGCGCGCAGGCTCGCGCGCGGCACGGGGGTCACCGGCTGGTTGCTCGCGTGGACGGCGGCGGTCGCCGCGTCGACGACGGTGCTCGTCGAAGCCGACGTGCCGGGGTGGGTGGCACCGGCCGGTGCCGGTGCGCTGACCGTGCTGCACACCGTCCTGCTGAGCCGTCGCGCCGGCGGCAGGGTGGTCGGGTGGGGACTGCTCGTCGCGGTCTTGGTGGTCGCGGGGCTGGTCTGGGCCGAGTCGTGGACACTGTCCGCGGTGGCCGTGCTGTGCGCGGTGACCGCGGCGGTCGCCGCGGTGCTCGTGACCCGACCCGCCGCGACTGTGCCGGGCGCCGCCGCCGAGCTGACGCTGGCCATCGCGGTCGCGTCCGCGGGCGGCGTCGGCGTCGCCGCCGTCGGCGCTCCACTCGAGCCGCAGCGCTTCGCCCTGCTGGTGGTCGGAGCCGCGCTCGCTCTGGGCATCGCCGTGGTCTGGAACCTCGGCGCCGGCCTGCACGGGATGGGACGACGCGGGTTGCTCCTCGTCGTCGGGGGAGCGGCGCTGGTCACCGCGCTCGTCGTCTACACCGAGGTGTTGAGCCGCTACGGCGCCTCGGTGCTGGTGGACCCGTTCGAGCGGGCGGCCGACTGGTCCGCGGACAACCTCGGCGGGGTGCCCCGCCCGGTGGAGGCCATGCTCGGGTTCCCCGCCCTGCTGTGGGGGGTCGCCACCCGCTCGGAGCGCCGGCAGGGCTGGTGGATCTGCGCGTTCGGTGTCCTCGGCACCGCGGCCGTCGCGACCACCCTGGCGGCCCCTCGCCTCGATCCCGCGTACGCGGCGACCTCGCTCGGCTACTCGGCCGCCATCGGCCTGGTGCTGGGACTGGTGGTGCTGCGGATCGACCGGTCGCTGGCCGGTTCGAAGCGGTCCGGCCGCCGGGCGGCCCGGACCGCGCCCGCCGTCGGCACCAGGCCGGAGCCGGCGCGGAGCCACCCGCTGCGCTGAGGTGTAGCGTCGGGCCGCCGCCGGGACGCCGTGCTTGCGGCACCCACCCCGCGGAGGGAGACGTCCAGTGGCCAACGGCAGCGGCGCCGACCGGGGCACCGAGATCGTCGCGGAGATGGTGGCGAACGTCTGGAAGGTCGTGGCCAGCCAGGGCCAGCGGCTGGAGGCAGGCGACACGGTGGTGATCCTCGAGTCGATGAAGATGGAGATCCCGGTCCTGACCGAGTTCGCCGGCACCGTGCTGGAGGTCCGCGTCGACGAGGGTGACGTGGTGCAAGAGGGGGACGTGCTCGCGGTCGTCCGCTGATGCGAGAATCCCGGCACCCCGGAGGGGTGCCGGAGTGGCCTATCGGAACCGCCTTGAAAGCGGTCGCTGGCAGCGATGTCAGCCGCGGGTTCGAATCCCGCCCCCTCTGCCACGGGTCGCCCGGACCGCTCCGGGCGGCCGCCCACGCACCGATCCCGAGGAGCGACGTGCCCGCGAACGGCCCCACCGGGGCGACCGACTTCCACCTCGCCCGCGGCCAGGCGGTCGCGGTGCTCGGGCGGGTCGCGGTGCTCGCGGGGGGAGCGGTGCTTGCGGCCGTCGTCTCGGTGTCGGTGCTGGACACCGGCCTGTGGCGATCAGTGGCCGGGTGGAGCTTCGGCGCCCTGGGCGTCACGGCCGCGGTCCTGACGGTGGCGGCCGCGGTCCGCGTGCTGCGCCCTCCGGTGCTGGTGCGCCTGGACGCCACCGGCATCGAGGTGCGTGTCCTTCGCGGCTGGGGAGGCCGGAGGCTCGCCTGGCCCGACGTCCGCACCGTGCGCCGGGTGCGACCGGCGGGCGGGGCGTGCCTGGTGGTGGTGCACGCGGACGGCGGCCGGACGGTGTTGGCGGAGCGGATGATCGCCGAGGGGGGCGCAGCGCTGGCGGCCGCTCTGGGCGCGCGACTCGACGGTGCACATCGGCAGCGTCGGCTGGGGCGGGACGACGTTGCGCGCGGTGGCGGCGATGGCAACGGTGGCGGAGGTGGCGGGATTTGAACCCGCGAGAGGGGATGAACCCTCAACCCGCTTAGCAGGCGGGCGCCATAGACCGGACTAGGCGACACCTCCACGTCGCCCACCATCGGCGTGCAACGAGGCGTCACGGTACCCGTGTGACCGAGACGCCAGCAAAGCGGTCCCGCAATGGGCCGTTCGGACCATGTCCCTCAGCCAGACGGGTGATTGTCGGGACGAGATGTGCCGATGCGGCGCTGTGTCGTTTTCGTCCTCCCTAGCCTTGCAGTGTGCGGAGCGGAAATGGTCGCCTCCCCCGCGCGGGTGTGCGAATTGCAGTCTTGTCGGGCCTCCTGGTGGGGGCCCTCTTCGTCATGCTTCCGGTTGCGCCGCCGGCGGCAGCCGACTTCAGCTGTACCGGCAGCCCGCCCCGGGGCCCGGTCGAATCCCGCACCGCGCCGTCGGCTGCCGGTGCCGGCGCGGTGGTGCGGTCACGGGTGGCGGGGATGGACCGGCTCGATCTGGCCGACCCGACCGCCCCGGTGAACGGGGTTGTCGGCCCGACGCAGGATCCGACCCAGGATCCGACCCAGGACCCGACTCAGGACCTGCCCGACGGTCCGGCCGAACCGCCTCCCGACGAGCCGACCGACGGTCCCACCGACACAGGCCCGGGTGACTCCTCGGACCTGCCGTCCGACAGCACGAACACCGGACCGCTGGGGGACGTGCTGTCCGACCTGTCCCTCGACGTGACCTCCAGCCCCGCCACGGTGACGCAGGGCGAGGTGGTGACGATCGCGATCGTGGTGCACAACGCCGGTCCCGATACCGACCCGGGCGTCCAGGTCACCCAGGCGATCCCGGCGGGTGCCGTCCCCCAGTCGCCGGTCGATGGTCTGAACCCGGCCACCGGGCTGCTCGACCTCGGACCCGTCCAGGTGGGTGAGACCGTCACCATCGAGATCCCGGTGATGCTGCCTGACGCGGACGGCGGCGTCGTGACGACGCCGACGGTGCTGGGGGAGGCTTCGGACGGGTATGAGCTCGACGATCAGGCGTGCACGCTCGTCACCGTCGTCCCGGCGACCGGGCCGGCCCACAACGGCGGCGGTGCCGGCGGCGCTCCCGACCCGGACGACGTGATCGCGCCGGACTACGACGGCGGGGACGGGTCGGGCACCGGCTCCGGCGACGGGCCGGGTGCCGGGACGGACGCGGCTGACGGCTCCGGTGCCGGCTCCGGTGCCGGCTCCGGGGTCGGCTCCGGAGGCGACGGCACCTCGTCGCCGGGCTCGGATGATCCGGGTGGCTCCGGGAGTGCCGACGGTCCCCCGGGTGACTCAGCAGGCGGGGCCGACCAGGGCGAGGGCGGTGACGACGGCGGATCGACCGGCGCTGCCGCCGGGCCCCCGGTGCCGGGACTGCCGGACCGCGGGGAGACGCCGGCCGAGCCCGACGCCGACCCGGACGCCACGGCGGCGAGCGAGCCGACCTCCGGCTTCGGCCCGCCGAACCCGCGGGACGTGCTCGCGTTGAGCGGGTGGTTGCTGCTGGGCGCCGGCGTGGTGGTCCTCGCCGTGAGGGACGCGCGGCAGCGGCGCCGCTGGCGCTGAGCCGCGGTCAGCCGCCGAGCCGGGCGCGCAGGCCGTCGAGCTCGGTCCAGAGCACGGCCGGCAGCTTGTCACCGATCTTCTCGAACCATGAGGTGATCAGCGGCAGCTCCTTGCGCCACTCCTCCGCATCCACCTCGAGAACGCCGCGGATGTCCGCCTCGTCGGCGTCCAGCCCGTCGGTGTCCAGGCTCTCGTAGGTGGGGACGTAGCCGATCGGAGTCTCGACCGCGTCCGCGCGGCCCTCGATCCGGTCGACGACCCACTTCAGCACCCGGCCGTTCTCGCCGAAGCCCGGCCAGAGGAAGCCACCGTCGTCGTCGCGACGGAACCAGTTGACGTAGAAGATCCGCGGCAGCTTGGCGGCGTCGTGGGTCTTGCCGGTCTCGATCCAGTGCCCGAGGTAGTCGCCCGCGTGATAGCCGATGAACGGCAGCATCGCCATCGGGTCGCGCCGCACCACGCCGACCTCACCGGTGGCGGCGGCGGTGGTCTCCGACGACAGCGTCGCGCCCATGAAGGTGCCGTGTGTCCAGTCCCTCGCCTCGGTGACCAGCGGGACGGTGTCCTTGCGTCGGCCGCCGAAGAGGATCGCGTCGATCGGGACGCCCTTGGGGTCGTCGTACTCGGGCGCGAGGATCGGGCACTGCTTGATCGGCGTGCAGTAGCGGCTGTTCGGGTGGCTCGACGGCTCGTCGGAGTCCGGCGTCCAGTCCTTCTTCTTCCACGACGTGGCGTGGTCGGGCATGCCTTCCATGCCCTCCCACCAGATGTCGCCGTCGTCGGTCAGCGCGACGTTGGTGAACACCGAGTTGCCCCGGTCGAGGGTGCGGACGGCATTCGGGTTGGTCTTGTGGTTCGTGCCCGGGGCGACGCCGAAGAAGCCGTACTCGGGGTTGATCGCGTACAGCCGTCCGTCGTCGCCGAAACGCATCCAGGCGATGTCGTCGCCGAGCGTCTCGACCTTCCAGTCCGTGAGGGTGGGCTGGAGCATGGCCAGGTTGGTCTTGCCACAGGCGCTGGGGAAGGCGGCGGCGACGTACTTGACCACGCCGTCGGGGGAGGTCAGCTTCAGGATCAGCATGTGCTCGGCCAGCCAGCCCTCGTCGCGGGCGATCGCGGAGGCGATCCGCAGGGCGTAGCACTTCTTGCCGAGCAGCGAGTTGCCGCCGTAGCCGGAGCCGAACGACCAGATCGCCCGCTCCTCGGGGAAGTGGCTGATGTACTTGGTGTCGTTGCACGGCCACGGGACGTCGTCCTGGCCCGGCTCCAGCGGGGCGCCGACCGAGTGCAGGCAGGGCACGAACGGCGCCTCCAGCTCCTCGATCCGGTCCAGGACACGGCGGCCCATCCGGGCCATCACCCGCATCGAGGCGACGACGTAGGCCGAGTCGGTGATCTCGACGCCGAACTTCGGCTCCTCGGCCTCCAGGTGGCCCATGACGAACGGGATGACGTACATGGTCCGGCCGCGCATGCACCCGCGGTACAGCTCGGTCATCGTGGCCTTCATCTCGGCCGGGTCCATCCAGTTGTTGGTGGGACCGGCGTCGGCCTCGTCGGCCGAGCAGATGTAGGTGCGGTCCTCGACCCGGGCGACGTCGGTCGGGTCGGTCGCGGCCCAGAACGAGTTCGGCTTCTTGGCCGGGTCGAGCTGGGTGAACGTGCCGCTCGCGACCAGTGCCTCGGTGAGCGTGCTCCACTCCTCGTCGGAGCCGTCGCACCAGTGCACGTGGTCCGGCTGCGTCAGCGCCGCCACCTCGTCGACCCAGGCCTGCAGTCCAGGGTGGGAGCTGCGGGAGTTGCTCTGCGGCTGGCCGGCCGCCTCCGTGGTGCCGGCGGGCTTGCTGCCCGTGCCGGTGGCGGTCTCGGCGGTCATCCCTGCTCGTCCCCTTCGCAGTCCGCGGCGCTGGACGGGGGTCTCCAGCTGAGGAGACCGGCCCCGCGCTCGCGGCTCTAGGTCGACTCCGTGCACGTGACGGACTGTTGGGGGTCACCGTAGACCCGCCAGTTGGAGCGGGGCGAGTCGATGGCTGGTGAACATGCTCACAAGCGGTGCCCCGGGATCGCGTTTCGGAGCGGTCCGGCAGTCGCGCTAGAGTGCGAGGCCGGTCAGCCCGACCAGCGCTCGTAGCTCAACGGATAGAGCATCTGACTACGGATCAGAAGGTTGGGGGTTCGAATCCCTCCGAGCGCGCCAGCAGACCGCGGCCGTCACGCCGGCTCATAGTCGAGCTGCACGACGCCGGTGACCGTCTGGCTGCAGCGGGTCAGCCGCAGCGGTCGAGGCTGCGGCAGGTCTCGGAAGAGCCGCTTGCCGGTGCCGAGCAGGAGTGGGTGCACGAACAGCCTGAAGCCGTCCACGAGATCGCGGTGCAGCAGTTCGGCCACCAGCATGCCGCTGCCGAGCACCACGATGGTGCCCTCGCCGTGCAGCTTCAGCTCCCGCACGGCCGGCTCGAGGTCCGCCTCAAGTACGGTGGCGTTGGCCCAGTCGAGCGTGGTCAGCGTCCGCGAAGCCACGTGCTTCGGGGTTGCGTTCAGGTGTGCGGCCATCGGGTTGGTGTCCGGCTGGGTCGGCCAGAAGCCGCGCAGCTTTTCGTACGTCCTGCGTCCGAACAGGTAGGCCGACGTGGACTGCAGGCTCTCCGAGGCACTGCGCTGCTGGTCGGCACTGGAGTAGGGCGCCGCCCACCCCCCGTGCTCGAAGCCGCCGTCGCGGTCCTCGTCGGCCGATCCCAGTCCCTGCATGACTCCGTCGAGAGTCAGGAACTCCACGACGACCAGTTTGCGCATCTGCTCGCTCCTCGACAGCCGGGCACACCCTCGCGGCGCTCGCGTGTCGTGACCCGACCGATCAGGCTGAGCCGCCGGTGCAGCGTCCCATGCCGGAGTCATGACCTCTGAGGGGGCGCGAGCCGTGTGCGCTCCTGGGGGACAGTGTCCTCAGAGGTGGTCGACGGACTCGCAGCTTTGGGCGATCCGGTCGGCGCCGTCGGCCATCGCGCGGTCGTGGCCGTTCCCGCAGAGCACGAAGTCGGCACCCACACCGCCTCGAAGCCGGTCGTTCCCGTCCCCGCCCCACAGCCGGTCGGCTCCCTCCCCGCCGTGGACCCGGTCGCGCCCCTCGACGGCGACAACGTCGTCGTTGCCCGAGCCGCCCAGCACCACGTCGTTGCCGAGCCCGGGCCGGATCCAGTCGTTGCCGCCACCACCCCAGACGCGGTCGCGACCGGAGTAGCCGTTGAAGAAGTCCGGTCCCGCCCCGAAGCGGGCGACATCGTGGCCCTTGTCGCCCAGCACGGTCACGGCGAACGTGGCGGGCAGGGTGGAGACGTCGGTGTAGTCGTTGCCCAGCCGCGGCCAGATCTCGATCAGCAACGGCCGGCGCTCGCTGATGTCGCCGGGGACCCGGCACACCGCGGCGATCCCCACCTTGACCCGCTTCCGCTGACAGGCGGGCGTACGCCGCTTGAACGACTCGGTGCCGGTGTCGACGAAACGCAGCTTGCCGTTGACCAGGCTCACCTCGAGGTGGCTGTCCTGCTGACCGGTGCGGAAGAGGTACCCGAGCCTGGTGCGGGTGAGCATGGCCTTGTCCTTCAGCGGAATGAAGGTGCCCTGACCCATCAGCTCGGTGGTGAAGTTGTACGGCGGCCCGGCGTTCGCACCGGCCGGCCCTCCGCCGCCGTTCGCTGCGCCGGCACCTGCGGCAGCCAGGGCGGCCGTCGCGACGAGGGCAAGGGCGGGGCGGGTGATCCGGGTGATCCGGGTGATCCGTCGCATTTCAGTGGCTCCTTGCGCGCCTGCCTGGGCGCCCCATCGGTGATCCTCTGTGATCGATCAGTAACGGAGGGTTATACACCCGGGCAGGAGATGACACAAAGTGATCGAAGGTCGCACAGGGTCATCTAGCCGAGGCGGGTGAGCCAAGGGGTGACGTCGACCAGGCCGTTCGGCTGAGCCGCGACCCACGCGGCGAGCTCAGGCAGGACCCGGACGACGGCGGCCCGGACCACGGGCTGCCCGTCGGCCCCGACCGAGGTCGCGACCTCGTAGACGCCCCACACCGCTGCCGTGTCGTCGAGCACGCGCCGCGTCGCTCGGATCTGCTCGGCGCTGTACCGGCTGCGGACCAGGCAGAGCCGGTCGCCGTACCGCGCGGTCAGCGCCGCGACGACGGCCGCGGGGTCCATCGCCGCGACCACCACCACCGGCTGCGCTCCGGCCGGCCGGAACACCGCGAGGCTGCTCACCGCCCCGGAGGCGAGCAGGTCCTCCGGCGGGCCGGGCAGCGGGCCGTCCCCGGTCGGCCAGCCGCCAGGCGGCGGTGGGCAGGGTGGCCGCGTCAGCAACGGCGCGAGGTCCGGGGCCGGGGTCGGCGGGAGGCCGAGCAGCCTTCGTACCTGCACGGCCTCGACCTGCCACTCACCCTCGACGCGCATCCGGGCATCCGGGGTGAGGTGGCCGCCCCGCAGCGGGACCCCGAACGGTGGCCGCGCGCCGGAGTCGGAGTCGCCGAGCGGCACGGGGAGCGTTGGCGCGAGCCACCAGCCCTCGGCACCGGCGACCACCTGCCCGTCGGCCGTCACCGCATCGCCGGCATGCAGCACGGCTCGAGACAGGTCCATGCCGGGCAGTCTGCCTCGAACGACTGATTTGCACTAAGTGACGATTTGACTACCCCTTGTCATATTTTGGCAGCCGGTCCAGACTCCTCGATGGCTCGGGGGGCCAGCACGGCTGACCTGCTGCACCTCGCGGCGACATCCCGAGTCGGGCCCTCCGACCGGTGGGCTCATCCATCGACGAAGGGACACCCCCGTGAGGTCGACACCGCTGTCACCGCGCCGGGCCGCTACGGCCGTCGCCATCACCGCCTTGACCGGCGCCGCGCTGCTCACCGCACCCCAGGTGAGCGCGGCGCCGGCCGGACCCTCGGCCAAGGCTGACGACTCCCGCGTCAGCGCCAAGGAGGCCACCGCGCTGTCCCGCCAGCTGGGCTCCCGCTCGGCCGGTGTGTACCGGGACCGCGCCAGCGGCCGGATGGTGGTGGCAGTCACCGGCCGCGCCGCCGCCGAGCGGGTCCGCAGTGCCGGCGCCGTCGCCAGGGTGGTCGAGCACAGCGCCGCCGAGCTGGCTCGCGTCCGCCGCGCGCTGGACCGGCGGGCCTCGATCACCGGGACCGCGTGGGCGACCAACCCGGTCACGAACCGGGTGGTCGTCGCCGCCGACCGCACGGTGCAGCGCGCCGAGCTCGCTCGGGTGCGCGCCGTCACCTCCCGGTTCGGCGACGCCGCGACCGTCCGCCGGGTGGACGGCCGGTTCCGCACCACCATCTCCGGCGGCGAGGCGATCTACGGCGGAGGCAGCCGCTGCTCACTGGGCTTCAACGTGCGCAGCTCCAGCGGCACGCAGTACTTCCTCACCGCCGGCCACTGCACCAACCTGTCGTCGTCGTGGTCCAGTGCCACGACCTACCTCGGTCCGCGCGCGGGCACCAGCTTCCCGGGCAACGACTACGGCATCGTCCGGTACGACAGCACGGTGTCTCGGCCGGGGAACGTGTACCTCTACAACGGCACGTACCGGGACATCACCAGCGCGGGTAACGCCTACGTCGGCCAGTCGGTGACCCGCAGCGGCAGCACCACCGGCGTGCGCAGTGGCACGGTGCAGGCGCTGAACGCGACCGTGAACTACCCGCAGGGCACCGTCTACGGGCTGATCAAGACCACCGTCTGCGCCGAGGGTGGCGACAGCGGCGGCTCGCTGTTCGCCGGCAGCACCGCGCTCGGACTGACCTCTGGCGGGAACGGCAACTGCACGGTCGGCGGCACGACGTACTTCCAGCCGGTGACCGAGGCGCTCAGCGTCTACGGCGTCAGCGTCTACTAACCCCTCACGCAAGAACGCGTCCACGGCCCCGCAAGGAAGAAGGAGGTCACGATCCGCGACTTTTGCCGGCAAGCCGGTCTGCAAAAGTCGCGGATCGTGGCGTCGGGGGGCGGGCGGTGCGGCAGAAGTCGCGGATCGTCACCGATGAGAGTGGGGCGGGGGTCAGTCGAGGCGCAGGCAGTGCAGCAGCCGGTGGGCCGTGCCCCCGCCCTGCTCCTCGGCGATCCCCAGCGCGGTGCTCACGTCCAGGTCGTCCAGCAGCGCCTCGAGCATCGCGTCATCGGCCGCGTCATCGGCCGCGTCACCGGCCGTGTCGCCGCCGCTGTCGGAGCCGGCCGACCGGCCAGCCGCCACCCGCAGCCGCTCCAGCCGGTCTGCCGCGGCCCGCAGCCCGTCCGGCGCGTACTCCCAGGGCTGGTCCCAGCGCCGGTCGATCAGCATCAGCCGCACGGCCTGCGGGGAGTGCTCGTGCAGCAGCTCGTCGACCAGCACCAGGTTCTGCGTGCTCTTGGCCATCTTGGCGCCGCCGACACTCACGGTGCCGACGTTCAGGTGCGCCCGGGCCAGCGGCACGCCACTGACCGCCGCCACCATCGCCTCCTGGTACGCGTGGTGCGGGAAGGCCAGGTCCGCCCCACCCGCCAGCACGTCGATCCGGGCTCCGAGCGTGGCCACCGTCATCGCCGAGCACTCGGCGTGCCAGCCCGGCCGGCCCCAGCCCCACGGGCTCGGCCAGGCCGGGTCGTCCGGGCCGGAGCGCTGCCACACCGGCACGTCGAAGGCGCCGTCGTGCCGGTCGTGGTCCGGCGCTCCGCCGAACTCGCGCAGCAGCCGCCGCGCCTCGTCCGGCCCGACCCCCGCGGCCGCCGGCACGTCGTCACCGCGGAAGATCACCGACCCGTCCCGCTCATAGGCCGCGCCGGCGGCCAACAGCGCCGCGGCCAGCGTGACCACGTGCTCGACGTGCCGGGCCGCCCGCGGGCTGTGGTCCGGCTCGCGCACCCGCAGTGCTGCCAGGTCGTGCCCGAACTGGTACTCGTGCACCGCCGCGAACCGGTCGTAGCGCTGGCCGGACTCGGCGGCCGCTCGCGTCAGCACGTCGTCGACGTCGGTGACATTCCGCGCGGTCACCACCTCGGCACCCGCCAACCGCATCACCGCCAGCGCCACGTCGGCCCAGACCAGGGTCGCGGCGTGCCCGAGGTGGGTCACGTCGTACGGCGTGATGCCGCAGACGTACATCCGGGTCGGCCGGAGCAGCGGCAGCGACCGACCGCCCAGGCGCAGTCGCGCGGTCCGCAGCGGCCCGCGGTCGGTGATCGGCGGCCGGGCGATCGCGTCCATGCCACCATCATGCCGTGGTGTCCCGCGCATCCTCGACCGCGTGCGCCGCCCACCTTCCGAGGGAGGACAGATGGCCGGCTCGGCTACGTCGCAGCGGATTGCCGTCCTCGGCACCGGCTCGGTCGGCAGCACGCTGGCCCGGGCGCTCGCCGGCGTCGGTCACGACGTCGTCGTCGGGACGCGTGACCCCGACGCCCTGGCCGCGGACAGACGGCAGGCGCTGACTCCGCTTCGGCTGGCGCCCTTCCGCGAGGCGGTCGACGGGGCCGATGTCGTCGTCGATGCCCTGAGCGGTGAGCACGCGGTGGCGGTGTTCACCGAGCTGGGTGACGCGCTCGCCGGTGCCGTCGTGCTGGACGTCGCGAACCCGCTGGACTTCTCCGCCGGCCTGCCGCCGACGCTGCGCGTCAAGGACACCGACTCGCTCGCCGAACAGGTCCAGCGGGCCTGTCCAGCCGCCCGGGTCGTCAAGACGCTGAACACCGTCAACGCTGCGGTGATGGTGGACCCCGCCGCCGTCGGTGCGGGCGACACCACGGTGTTCGTGGCCGGCGACGACCCCGCTGCCCGGGACGTGGTGGCCGGGTTGCTCGGCCAGCTCGGCTGGCGCGACGTGCTGGACCTCGGTGACCTGACCGCGGCGCGCGGCCTGGAGATGTGGCTGCCGCTGTGGGTTCGGCTGATGCAGACGCTGGGCACGCCGCAGTTCAACCTGCGCATCGTCCGCTGAGCCGGCCGGAGCCCTGACCACGCCGGCGAGACCGGCTCGATGACCGGCTCGTGACCACTAGCCGGGGGGCGGGTCCGGCACTGCGACGATGAGGTCATGTCGTTCCTGCTGCGGGTCGAGCTGCCGGACGTACCGGGCTCGCTCGGTGCGCTGGCCACGACGTTGGGCGCCGCGGGTGCCGACATCCAGGCGATCGAGATCGTCGAGCACCGGTCGCCCGGCAACGCCGTCGACGACGTGCTGCTGGACCTCCCCAGCACGGTGCTGCCGGACGCCCTGGTGTCGGCGTGTAACCAGCTGGAGAGCGTCCGGGTGCTGTGGATCTCCCGCTACACCGCCGGGGCCAGCCTGCGGATGGACCTGGAGTTGGTCGAGGCGATGACGCAGGACCCGTCCCGCGCGGTGGAACGCCTGGTCGAGCTGCTGCCGCAGACGCTGCGGTGTGACTGGGCGATGGTGGTCCGGGCAGACATCCGGCAGACCGCGGTGGACGGGGCGGACCGGCCGTCCACCGAGGTCGCCGCCGCGGAGGTCGTCGTGGCCACCGCGAGCGCTCCAGACCTCCCCGCCGACGTCGGCGGCTGGTTCGGCGTGACACGGACCCGACGCCTGGTCGAGCACTCCGCCTGGGAGGGAACCGTGCTCGCCGCGGCCCCGCTGGCCGACGACGTGGCGCTGGTCTTCGGCCGGCGGGGCGGGCCAGAGATCCTGGACTCCGAGCTCGCCCGGCTCGGGCATCTCGGCGGTCTGGCCGGCTCGATCCGCGCCGGGGTCGCGCCGCCCGGGAGGGTCTGACCGGTCTGGCCAACCCGGGCCTGCCCGCTCAGGGCGGCCCGAGGGTGCCCCGCCGGCGTCGGCCGACAGACTGAGCCCATGAGCGAGCAGACCGACCAGGTGTCGGCGACCTTCGACCCGGCGGCGTGGCGCGCGGTGCCCGGCTTCGAGGGGCTGACCGACCTCACCTACCACCGGGCGGTGGGCTCCGGGCCGGTCACCGGCACGGTCCGGATCGCCTTCGACCGGCCCGAGGTGCGCAACGCCTTCCGCCCGCAGACGGTGGACGAGCTGCTCGGCGTCCTCGAGCACGCCCGCGCGACGTCCGACGTGGGGTGCGTGCTGTTGACCGGCAACGGCCCGTCGCCGCGGGACGGCGGGTGGGCGTTCTGCTCCGGCGGGGACCAACGGATCCGCGGTCGCACCGGCTACGAGTACGCCGAGGGAGCGCCCGCCGGCCAGGCGCCCGCACCGGCGGACCGGGCGA
The DNA here is from genome assembly GCA_963695375.1 of uncultured Actinomycetota bacterium. Classification (GTDB taxonomy): domain Bacteria; phylum Actinomycetota; class Actinomycetes; order Propionibacteriales; family Nocardioidaceae; genus JACCVL01. The sequence continues at coordinate 1,041,488 of OY968767.1, forward strand.
GGCTGGCCCGGCTGCACATCCTGGAGTGCCAACGGCTGATCCGTTTCATGCCCAAGGTGGTCGTCGCGGTCGTGGGCGGCTGGGCCGCCGGCGGCGGTCACAGCCTGCACGTGGTGGCCGACCTGACCCTGGCGTCGGCCGAGCACGCTCGGTTCAAGCAGACCGATGCCGACGTGGCGAGCTTCGACGGCGGCTACGGCTCGGCGTACCTCGCCCGGCAGGTCGGGCAGAAGCGGGCCCGGGAGGTGTTCTTCCTCGGCCGCACCTATGACGCCGAGCAGGCCTACGAGATGGGCATGGTGAACGCCGTCGTCCCGCACGACCAGCTCGAGGCCACCGCACTGCAGTGGGCGGCCGAGATCAACGCCAAGAGCCCGACCGCGCAGCGGATGCTGAAGTACGCGTTCAACCTCGTCGACGACGGGCTGGTCGGGCAGCAGCTGTTCGCCGGGGAGGCGACCCGGCTGGCGTACATGACCGACGAGGCGGCCGAGGGGCGGGACGCGTTCCTGCAGAAGCGCGAGCCGGACTGGTCGGACTACCCCTGGCACTACTGACCCCCAACACCCCTCCCTCGCGCCACCCCACCCCCACCCCACCCCACCCCAACCCCACCTCCACGATCCGCGACTTTTGCAGGGGTCGCTCGGCTCGGCGGCGGTGGATGGGCTGCAGAAGTCGCGGGTCGTGCGAGGGGGGTGCGCGCGGGGGGCTGCAGAAGTCGCGGATCGTGGGAGAGGGGGGGCGCGGGGGCTGCAGAAGTCGCGGATCGTGGGAGAGGGGGGCGCGGGGGGCTGCAGAAGTCGCGGATCGTGGGAGGGGGCGGGGCGTGTCCGTGCGCCTGGCCGCGGCCGCGGCCTAGGGTGCGGCCGTGAGGATCGCGGTGGTCAGGGAGTCCCAGGACGGCGAACGCCGGGTGGCCCTGAGCCCGGACGGGGTACGCAAGCTGGTCGCCCTCGGCTACGAGATCGGTGTGGAGCCCGGCGCCGGCAGCATGGCGGAGATCGCCGACGAGGAGTACGTCGACGCCGGGGCCGCACTGGACGGTGACCGGCTCGACGACGCCGACGTGGTGGTCTCGGTGCAGCCGCTGCGGATCGACCAGATCCGCCAGCTGCGCAGCGGCACCGGAACGATCTCGTTCCTGCCCGTCGCCCAGCACCTCGACCGGGTCCGCGACCTGCGCGACTGCGCGGTGACGGCGTTCGCCCTCGAGCTGGTGCCGCGGATCAGCCGGGCGCAGTCGATGGACGCGCTGTCGTCCCAGGCACTGGTCGCCGGCTACCGCAGCGGGATCGTCGCGGCCGGGATGCTCCGGCGGTTCTTCCCGCTCAGCATGACCGCCGCCGGCACGGTCCCGCCCGCCGAGGTGGTCGTCCTCGGCGCCGGGGTCGCCGGCCTGCAGGCCATCGCGACCGCCAAGCGGCTGGGTGCGGTCGTGCGTGCGTACGACGTGCGGGCGGCCGCGGCCGAGGAGATCCGGTCCCTCGGCGCCAAGGCCATCGACCTGGACCTGGAGTCGCTGGAAGGCTCCGGCGGGTATGCCCGGGAGATGACCGAGGACCGGGCCCAGCGCCAACGCGACCTGCTGACTCCCTACATCGCCGCTGCGGACGCGCTGATCACCACCGCCGCGGTGCCCGGCCGGCAGGCGCCGATGCTGGTCACCCGGTCGATGGTCGAGCAGATGGGGGCCGGCTCGGTGGTGGTCGACCTGGCGGCCGAGTCCGGCGGGAACGTCGAGGGGTCGGCACCGGGGGAGACGGTGCGGATCGGCCAGGCCCAGGTCTGGGGTGGTCGCAACGTCCCCAGCCAGATGCCCGGGCCGGCGAGTCGGCTGCTCGCCACGAATATCGTGAACCTGCTGACCCTGATGACGGTGCCGGTCGAGGACGACCGCCCCCGGTTCGCGCCGGACTTCGACGACGAGGTGGTGGCCGGGTGCTGCGTCGTGCACGCAGGCGAGGTCCGGCATGCCCCCACCCGCCAGCTGCTGGAGGAGGAGGGCTGACATGGACCTCGCGCTGGATGCTTCCGTCGTCTGGCTGACCATCTTCGTGCTCAGCGTGTTCGTCGGCGTCGAGGTGATCTCCAAGGTCTCCCCGACCCTGCACACGCCGCTGATGTCGGGCGCGAACGCGATCCACGGCGTGATCCTGGTCGGCGCGGTGCTCGTCACCGGCACCGCCGAGGGTGCGGGCGAGCTGACCGTCGGCCTGGTGGCGGTCGTCCTGGCCACGCTGAACATGGTCGGCGGCTTCGTGGTCACCGACCGGATGCTGGAGATGTTCGGCGCGCGGCGCCGGCCGCAGCCGGCCGCGGACCGGTCCGACGAGGGGGACGGCGCGTGATCCCGACCTGGGTGCAGCTCGCGTACCTGGTGGCCGCGGTCTGCTTCATCGTCGCGCTGAAGGGGCTGTCCAGCCCGCGCACCGCCCGCCGCGGGAACCTGATCGGCGCCGCCGGCGCGGTGATCGCCACCGTGGTCGTGTTCTGGGAGCGGGAGCTCGACCACGTGCTCCCGATCCTCGCCGCGGTCGCGGTCGGCGGCGCGGTCGGCGCGGTGGGCGCCCGCCGGGTGCAGATGACGCAGATGCCGCAGCTGGTCGCCCTGTTCAACGGCGTCGGCGGCGGCGCGGCCGCGCTCGTCGCGCTGCTGGAGCTCCAGGAGATCAGCGCCGCCGGGCAGGTCGTCGACATCGCCGAGTTCGACCTGGCGGCGACCGCGTTCACGGTGCTGGTGGGGTCGGTCAGCTTCGCCGGCTCGATGGTGACCTTCGCCAAGCTGCACGAGCTGATGACCACCCGCCCGGTGGTGTTCCCCGGGCTGCCGGTGGCGTTCGGCGGCTCGTTCCTGGCAGCCGTGGCGTTGTCGGTGCTGCTGGTCGTCGAGCCCGCGGTGTGGCCGGGTGTCGTGATCGCCGTCCTGGGGCTGGCCGGCGGGGTGCTGCTGGTGCTGCCGGTCGGTGGTGCGGACGTCCCGATCGTGATCTCGCTGCTGAACGCGTTCACCGGCCTGACCGTGGCGGCCGGCGGCTACGTGCTGGACAACACGCTGCTGCTGGTCGCGGGGACCCTCGTCGGCGCGTCCGGCACCTTCCTCACCCGGATGATGGCCGCCGCGATGGGCCGGTCGCTGCTGAACACCCTGTTCGGCGCGCTGAAGGGCGGCTCCACCCTCGGCGCCGGGGGGGCCAGCGACCGGCCGGTGCGGTCCAGCGGCCCCGAGGACGTGGCGATCCTGCTGGGCTACGCGCACCGGGTGCTGATCGTCCCCGGTTACGGCCTTGCGGTGGCGCAGGCGCAGCACACGCTGCGCGAGCTGGTCGACCTGCTGGGCGAGCGCGGCGTGCAGGTCGACTACGCCATCCATCCGGTGGCCGGCCGGATGCCGGGGCACATGAACGTGCTGCTCGCCGAGGCGCAGGTCCCGTACGAGCAGCTCAAGGAGATGGAGGAGATCAACGGCGACTTCAAGCAGGCCGACGTGGTGCTCGTCGTGGGCGCCAACGACGTGGTGAACCCGGCCGCGCGGACCACGCCGGGTGCCCCGATCTACGGCATGCCGATCCTGAACGCCGACCAGGCCGGCCAGGTGGTCTTCATGAAGCGGTCGATGCGGCCAGGCTTCGCCGGGATCGAGAATGAGCTGCTCTTCGACCCGCGCACCACGCTGCTGTTCGGCGACGCCAAGCAGACGATGAGCAAGCTGCTGAACGCGGTGAAGTCGCTGTGAGCTGACCGTCCGAGCCGGGCGCGAGCAGGATCACACCGGCACGACGAGGCCGGGCGCTCCCGGTTGGCGTACTCTCGGTATGTCAATTGCTGAGAGCGAGGAGTTCATGGACAAGCGCACGTACGACCAGCCCGAGGATCGCGAGGAGACCCGCAGCCGCGCCGGCACGTTCGTCTTGCTGGCGGTGCTCGCCGCGGTCGTGTTGGTCGCGATCGCGACCGGCCAGGTGAGCTGGCGCTGAGCCGTGGCGGTGCCGGGTGGGTGGTCAGCCCGCGACCCCGTACAGCCGGTCGCCGGCGTCGCCCAGGCCCGGCACGATGTAGCCGTGGTCGTCCAGCCGCTCGTCCACGGCGGCGGTGACCAGCGCGACCGGCACCCGGACGTCGCGCGCTTCGAGGTCGCGCTCCACCCGCTCGATCCCCTCCGGTGCGGCGAGCAGGCATACCGCGGTGATGTCGTCGGCCCCACGGCGCACCAGGAAGTCGATCGCGGCCGCGAGCGTCCCTCCGGTGGCGAGCATCGGGTCCAGGACGTAGCACTGCCGCCCGGCCAGGTCGGCCGGCAGCCGCTCGGCGTACGTCGAGGCGAGCAGCGTCTCCTCGTCGCGGATCATGCCGAGGAAGCCGACCTCCGCGGTGGGCAGCAGCCGCTGCATGCCATCGAGCATGCCCAGCCCGGCCCGGAGGATCGGCACCACCAGCGGGCGCGGCGACGACAGCCGCACGCCCGCCGCCTCGGCCACCGGGGTCCGCACCGTGCGCGGCTCGGTGCGCACGTCCCGGGTCGCCTCATAGGCCAGCAGCGTCACCAGCTCGTCGGCGAGGCGCCGAAACGTCGGCGACTCGGTCCGCTCGTCGCGCAACAGGCTGAGCTTGTGGGCCACCAACGGGTGGTCGGCGACGTGGATCCGCATGCGCGGCACGCTAGTGGATCGGCCCGACCCCTCTTGCCGGCGCGGTCCGGGCCTTCCGGTGCGGCTCCCGCTCTGCCACGATCGCCGAGTGGCTTACCCGGGCCACCGGTGGACGTGCGGGCGGAGGCGAGATGGCGCAGGACGGTGTCGATTTCGTCGTGGCCGCCTACCGCGAGGAGGGCCGGTGGCAGGTGCAGCCGCTGCCGACCCGGGTCGCGGACGGTCTCGAGGCGCTCGTCGCGTCGCTGCGGCCGCTGCCGAGCGAGAGCGGGTCGGTCGGGATGGTCTCGGTCGACGAGGACTTCTTCGTGCTGGTCCGCGTCCTCGGTGCCGATGTCCACGTGCTGCTGTCCGACGTGACCGCGGCCACCGACTGGCCGCTCGCCTCGGAGGTGGTCGATCGGTTGGAGCTGCCCGAGCCGGACGACGAGGACGACCCACAGCCCGCCGGCGAGCTGGCGATGTTCGCCGACTTCGGTCTGAGCGCGATGGACATGGCGGTGCTCTGCGACGACTCCGACCTCTACCCGGACGAGATGCTGTCCGACGTCGCCCAGCGGCTGGGTTTCGGCAGTCAGTTCGAGGACGCGATCGAGAGGGCAGCGGTCTGAGCCCTGGAGCGGGGGCCGCCGGCCGCTGGCACACGCCGATGGGGGCTGCCCTCGAGGTCGCGGGTGCGGCGCTGGCGTCCGGCGACGTCCCGGTCGGGGCGGTCGTCGTGGACGGGGACGACCGCGTCATCGGGACCGGGCACAACATCCGGGAGCGCGACGACGACCCGACCGGCCACGCCGAGGTGGTGGCGCTGCGGGAGGCCGCGCGGGGCCGGGGCAGCTGGCGGTTGGACGGCTGCACGCTGGTGGTGACGCTGGAGCCGTGCACGATGTGCGCGGGCGCCCTGGTCCTGGCCCGAGTCGCGCGTCTGGTGTTCGGCGCCTACGACGCCAAGGCCGGCGCCGTCGGCTCGCTCTGGGACGTCGTCCGCGACCGCCGGCTGAACCACCGACCCGAGGTCGTTCCCGACATCCGTGCCGACGAGGCCACCGCCCTGCTGACCGCGTTCTTCGCCGGGCAGCGCAGTTCCGACCCGGGCGGTGTCGCTGACGTCGATCCCGGCCGGTCGCCGGGTGGGATGCCGGGAGCGACGCCGGCGTCCTGACCGCCGACCGGGGTCGGTTACCCTGCTCCGCGGTGGCGTGTCCGAGCGGCCTAAGGAGCACGCCTCGAAAGCGTGTGAGGGTTCGCGCCCTCCGTGGGTTCAAATCCCACCGCCACCGCCAGTCAACTGAGCGGCCTCCCGTCGAGATCTGGAGGCCGAGAGACGAAGGTTCCGACGACGCCGTCTCGTGGCCCGGAGACGCGATTCGCGGGTCGGCGTTGGTGCGTTGCGGTCCGAGCCCTCCCCGTGCCCGTCCCGTCTGGTCAGTGCCCTGCCTGATCCAGGGTGAGTTTCATGCCGACATGAGTCGCGGCGAAACCCAACGCCTGGTAGGTGCGGTGGGCTTCGGGTCGGCTTGCGTCGGTCGTCAGTTGGACGACTCCGCAGCCACGCTGGCGTGCCTCCTGTATGGCCCATTCGAGAATCGCTCGCCCCAGCCCGGCGCCGCGACGGTGAGAGGCGACTCGCACCGCCTCGATCTGGGCGCGCTCGGTGCCCGCGCGGACCAGATGCGGCAGGAAGGACAGCTGCAGGGTCGCCGCGATCTCACCATCGTCGATCACCACGAGCCGGTGCCGGGGGTCAGTTCGAATCGCCTCGAACGCGGTCCAGTACGAGGCGGGCAGCGGGTCAACGACCCGCTCCCGTTCCTGGCCGAGGAGGTCGTCGGCGTAGAGGGCGACGACTCCGGGCACGTCGCCCGCGTGGGCGTCCCGGATCTTGCTGGTCCAGTGAGTCTCGCTGATGTCTCATCCTTCCAGCCGGGCGGGACACTATCGACCTCCGGCGGTGCTACCCCGATCAGGCGGACGGCTGCCAATCGAGCACGGCGTCCCGCAGCTCCTCGCGGGTCAGCGCACCATCCAGTCGCAGCACCGGTTGGTCGAGGCTGCGCAGCCACGCCTCGTGAGTGACTCGACTCCGGCCCTCGAAGGTCGGGTCGTCATAGCGTTGCGCCCACTGCAGGAACGCCCGCCAGGCTGCCGTATCCACGTCACGGCCCTCCTGCCGGACGGTTTCGCGGCTTTGCAGTCGACTCAGCCGCTCCTCAGGGTCGAGCGTCAAGAACACCACGGCATCGCACAGAGCAACGACGCTCTCGCCCCAACCCAGCATCGATCCGGACAGCACCCACGCTTCGCGCGGCAGGAACACATTCCCCATCAGCGTGATCCGATCCGCCTCGGGTCGCTTGTCAGCAAACGGCGGCGTGCTGGGCACCCAGAAGTAGTCGTCAGCGTCCGCATGGGGAACGGACCAGTAGTCGGCCACCGCTCGAGCAAGAGTCGTTGTGCCGGCACCACTGGCACCCGTCACGTGCAGCCGTCCGCGTTGCATGCAGACATCGTGCAGTGCCGGCCCGGCAGGTCGATGGACGTTCGCGGCACCGGCCAGCCGGTAACACTCGATCAGCGGACGTCGGGGTCGTGGGCAGCCTGTGCGAGGAACGATCGAAGGCAGCGCCGATCCGGAAGTAGACCTCGGGTGATGGCGAGAGAGCCTAGAGCGATGATCCGAACGTGCCGGGGAGGTCGTTCGTGCACCCTGGGTGACCGGTGGTTGACCGTCGGCTGAAGACTTCCGCGATCGCCTGAAATCGGCGTAAAGGACTTCTAGCGTCACTCCCAGCGACCCCCCCGCGGTCGCCGCAAGGAGGCACCGCCATGTCGATCCCGGACGTCTACCTGATCGGGGCTCCCAAGGCGGGGACAACGTCACTGTCCCGGTGGCTCAGCTCGCACCCGCAGGTGTACGTCTCCGACCCGAAGGAGACCTACTACTGGGCGGGGGACTATCCGCGGCTGCGTGCCCACCACGGCTACGACACCCGAGCCGCGTACGAGGCGCTGTTCGCCTCCCCGGCGGCGCAGGCGGCTCGGCGGCGGGTCGACGGGTCGACGATGTACGTGTATTCGCAGACCGCGATCGCCACCATCCTCGCGGAGGTCCCCGACGCGCGCTTCGTGGTCGCGATCCGCAACCCCGTCGACCTGCTCGTCTCCTACCACCGGTCGCAGGTCTTCACCTTGAACGAGCAGGAGCGGGACTTCCGCACCGCCTGGCGGCGGGCCCTGGCCGGTCGTAGCTGCGAGACGGCGCTCGACCCGAAGCTGGTCGACTACCCCCTCGTCGGTTCCCTGGGCGCGGCCCTCCAGCGGGTGGCGGACCTGGTCCCGCGCGACCGGCTGCACGTCGTGCTGCTGGACGACCTGGTGACCGATCCGCTCGCCGTCTGGGTGCGGCTGACCCGCTTCCTGGACATCGACAGCGGCTCGCTTCCGGACTTCCGCGCCTTCAACGTCAGCCAGAAGGCGAACCGGTACCCGAGGTTGTGGCGGCTGGTGCAGCGCCCACCGAGCGTGCTGGAGAAGCCGATCCATCAGCTCAGGGTCCGCTCCCGCGGTTGGCGCAACCCGACGGCCGTCGCGCTGCGGAAGCGGCTGCTGTGGCGCCCAGACGAGAAGCCGCAGGTCTCCGCGGAGACCAAGGCAGAGTTGCGGGCGTACTTCCGCCCCGACGTCCAGCTGCTCGAGCAGCTCGTCGGCCGCCCGCTCCCCGGGTGGACCAGCCCTGCCAAGCTCCCGGCGCAGCGCGACCACACCGCACGAGACGCCGGACGCCCCGGCGCGGTGCGGCCCGGCTGAGCGGCCCGCCACGCCGCTCGGCGCTCAGGCCCCGCCCGGATCCTCGACCCGGTCGCCGGCGTGGCTCGGGCAGTCCGGGTTCGGGCAGTAGGCCACCGCCTCGTCGACCACGTCCGGCGCGGGACCGGTCGTGGCCCCCGGACCGGCGTCGCGCTGGGCGTCGCTGACCCGTACCCCGGTGGAGCCGAAGTCGTAGGGCGTGCCGCAGATCGGGCACACCGTCGGCACGTCGTCGTTCACTCCGACACTCATGCCCGCCACGCTAGCGGGATCAGTCGTCCCCGCAGTCCCACTAGTCTGGGCGGGCGCACCAGGCGGGAGGCGACGCGTGCAGGGTGACGAGATCGGCGTCCTCCTGCTGGTGGGCGCGGCCGTTCTGCTGGCCGCGATCCTCGCCGTCCGGGTCAGCGTCGGCGCCGGTCTGCCCAGCCTGCTGCTCTACCTGCTCATCGGCCTCGTGCTCGGCGAGTCGGTCATCGGGATCGACTTCGAGGACGCCGACCTGGCGTACGTGCTCGCGATCGTGGGCTTGGTGCTGATCCTCGCCGAGGGTGGGTTGACCACCCGGTGGTCGCAGGTTCGCCCGGTGATGCCGCTCGGTGTGCTGCTCAGCACGCTCGGGATCGCTGTCGGCATCACCGTGATGGCGCTGTTCGGCAGGTACGTGCTGGACCTGAACTGGCAGCTCGCGTTGCTGCTCGGGGCGGTCACCGCTCCCACCGACGCAGCCGCGGTCTTCTCGGTGCTGCGCCGGCTGCCGTTGCGCAGCCGGGTCCGCGGATCGCTGGAGGCCGAGTCCGGGCTGAACGACGCCCCGACGTTGCTGCTGGTCACGATGGTGAGCACCGGCGAGGCGGCGGAGCACGCGTGGTACGTCGTTCTGGCCATCGTCGCCGGCGAGCTCGTGCTCGGCGGCGTGATCGGCGTGCTGCTCGGCTGGGCCGGGGCCCGCGGTCTGGCGAAGGCCGCCCTGCCGGCCTCCGGTCTGTATCCGCTGGCGATCCTGTCGCTCTGCGTGGTCTCGTACGGCGCAGCCGTGGTCGCCCACGGGAGCGGCTTCGCGGCGGTCTACGCCGCCGCGCTCGTGCTCGGCAACGCCGACCTGCCGCACCGGGCGGCGACGAAGTCCTTCGCCGAGGGTGTGGGTTGGCTGGCACAGATCGGGTTGTTCGTGATGCTCGGGCTGCTGGCGTCGCCGGGTCGCCTGGACTGGTGGCACGTGTGGGCCGGCCTGCTCGCCGGCGCGGTGCTCGTCCTCGTGGCCCGGCCGCTGTCCGTGGTGGTCTGCGCGACGCCGCTGGGGGTGCCGGGGCGGGAGCAGGCCTTCCTGTCCTGGGCCGGGCTGCGCGGCGCGGTGCCGATCGTCCTCACCACCATCCCGCTGGCCGAGGCGGTCCCAGGTGCCGCCGACCTGTTCGACCTGGTGCTGGTGCTCGTGCTCGTCTACACCTTCGTCCAGGGGCCCACTCTGCCCTGGGCCGCCGACCGGCTGGGGGTCTCGACGCACGGCCAGCCGCAGGTGCTGGACGTGGAGGCGGCGCCGCTGGACGGGATCGCCGCCGACCTGCTGCACGTCCGCGTGCTGGACGACTCGCGGCTGCACGGCGTCGAGGTCGGCGAGCTGAGACTGCCGGCCGGGGCGTCGGTCTCGCTGATCGTGCGCGCCGGCCAGTCGTTCGTCCCCGGTCGGACCACCCGGCTCGTCCACGGTGACGAGGTCCTCGTCGTCACCCCGCGCGGGGCGCGCCCAGACACCGAAGCGCGGCTGCACGCGGTGGCCGAACGCGGCCGGCTAGCCGGCTGGACGACCCCGTCCGCGCCCCGGCCGCTCCGCCGCCGGCTGCTGTGAGCGGTCAGCGTCGATCGGGCAGGCAGACGTCCTCTGCCGACGACAGCTGCAGGGCCGTCTTCGCGCCGCGCTCGATGCCGCGGAAGCCGCTGCCCACGACGACGTCCACGCCCTCGGCGATGTCCGGCTTGCGCAGGACGCGGACCGTGCCGGTGAACTGCCGCCGCACCAGGGTCACCTCGGCCGACCGAGGCTCGGAGTCGTAGATCGCCACCCGGTCGACGCTGATCCTCGTGGGGGCGTTCTCCGCGGTCCCGGAGCGGAAGCCGCGGCGCTGCAGCCGCTGCATGGTCTGGCCGGCCAGGTTGTCACGGTTGCCGGCGTTGTAGACGTTCACGGTCACCTGCCGCGCCTTGAGCCGGGTGCCCTTGGCGAGCGACTCGTCGACACAGCCCGACGAGTCGCCGAACAGGTCGTCGTACGGTTCGTTGAACTGCTCCCAGCCGTACCAGCCGGCCCCGACCACGAAGGCGAGCAACACCAGCAGCGTGACCGGTGTGCGCGCCTTCATCCCGGCCTCATGTCGGTGAGCCTGCCACCGTGTGCACTCGCGCGTGCAGCACCGTGCGCTGCTGCAGCGCTGCCCGCAGCGCCCGATGCAAGCCGTCCTCGAGGTAGAGCTCGTCCTGCCACTGCACGACGTGGGCGAACAGGTCGCCGAAGAAGGTGGACTCGGCGTCCAGCAGCGTCGCGAGGTCGAGGGTGACCTTGGTCGTGACCAGCTGGTCCAGGCGGATCTGCTGCGGCGGCAGCGCGGCCCACTCCCGCTGGCTCAGCCCGTGGTCGGGGTAGGGGCGACCGTCGCCCACCCGCCGGAAGATCATGCGCCGATAGTAGGAGAGACCGGACGTCCCCCCGGCGGGTGTCCGGACGCCTGCCCGGCGTGGCGGAGGCAGTTCGCAACTCCCGTGCCGTGACCGCCACGCTGCCGTCCGCGTGGCGCTCACGCGGAGCAGACGGACTCAGCGATCGGTGGATCACCACATCCGGGGGAAATAGCAGTGGCGCCAGCATCGATATCGGAAAAAAATCAGCGGATGATCTCTGCGCGCGGTTCACCTACCGTGTACATCTGTCCACATCGACCACACTGCAGGGGAACGCTCACTCCATCAACCCGGTGGGTGAACCACGAGCCGACAATCGAACCCGACCGGAATCAGGTACCGATCTGTGGCACTTTTCCCCACTCAGCGTGAGCGTCCGAAGCGTGAGTGTGCGCGATGAGTGTCGGGCATCGATGCGGCCGGCCGCTCACTGTGGCAGCTGTCGTCGCGACAATCGTCGCTGTCGGCTGCACGAACGACCAATTGCGAGAAGACACTGGGTCAACTGCCTTGCAAGAGCTCCCGCCTTCGGGTCACGGACATGCAAGGCAGTTGGCACGGTGTTCACTGAGGGATTGCTCGTCCTGTCCAACACCTCCGCTCCGGATGCCGATGTCACGCTGGAGTCTGTCGAGCAGGAGATCGACGGCGGGTCGCTGGAGCCTCTGGGCGTCGTCATAGCGGGGCCGGATAGGCGATTCGTCGGCACGCAGTTTGCGGTGGACTTTCCACCCACGAAGAGGATGTTCGGCGAGATGTCCGCAGTATCAGGGTTCCACATCCCCGCAGGAGGGTGGGGGGAGAGACGGGGAGCCGAGGTCTATTCGGGTATCGGGTTGTCTCCGAGGGACAGGCGAAGCGCCAACTGGTCGACGTCAACTACACAGTCGACGGCGAGGCGCAGAGCGTGACCTATCGAGCCAAGTTGGCCGTGCGACTCCCTCGGAAGCCGATCGCTCGAGTTGCCGATAAGCGATCATCGCGTGCGCTCACCCCGCACCGCCCCGTCTCCGGGGTGGTCGCCCCCTGCGGCGAGGCCGACGTGCTGCTGGACGCTGACGTGTCCGAGTCGACGTCCCCCGGCGGGTGCCGGACGCTGCCGGTCCTGGCGGAGGATGCGGGATTCGAACCCGCGAGGGCGTTAACCCAACCCGCTTTCCAAGCGAGCGCCATAGGCCACTAGGCGAATCCTCCGCCGAGCAGGGTACCGGCCCCGGAACCGGCCGCCGGACCGTCCCTCTACGATGGCGACAGCCCCTCGCGCGGCGGCATCCCGCCCAACTCCCCCAGGGCCGGAAGGCAGCAAGGGTCAGCAGGCTCTGCCGGGTGCGCGAGGGGTCCTTGGCGTCTCGGACCGGGGCCAGAGGGACGCCCGGTCGGCTGTCCGAGCCGCCACTAGGGTGCGCACGTGGACGCCCCGCTGGCCTTGTACCGCCGCTACCGGCCGGAGACCTTCGCCGAGGTCCTCGGCCAGGACCACGTGACCGGGCCGCTGCGGCAGGCGCTGGCGAACAACCGGGTGCACCATGCCTACCTGTTCTCCGGACCGCGCGGCTGCGGCAAGACGACCAGCGCCCGCATCCTGGCCCGCACGCTGAACTGCGAGAGGTTCCCGGTCCCGGAGCCGTGCGGCGAGTGTCAGAGCTGCCGGGACCTGTCTCGCGGCGGCCCCGGGAGCCTCGACGTCATCGAGATCGACGCCGCCAGCCACGGTGGCGTGGACGACACCCGCGAGCTGCGCGAGCGGGCGTCCTTCGCGCCGATGAGCAGCCGGTTCAAGGTCTACGTCATCGACGAGGCGCACATGGTCTCGCCGCAAGGCTTCAACGCGCTGCTCAAGGTGGTCGAGGAGCCGCCGCCGCACGTCAAGTTCGTGTTCGCGACCACCGAGCCGGACAAGGTCATCGGCACCATCCGGTCCCGCACCCACCACTACCCGTTCCGGCTGCTGCCGCCCCGGCTGATGGCGGACTACCTGTCCGACATCTGCCGCCGTGAGGGCGTCACGATCAGCCCGGAGGCGCTGCCGCTGGTGGTGCGGGCCGGCGGCGGGTCCGCCCGCGACTCGCTGAGCACGCTGGACCAGCTGATCGGCGGCGCCGGAGCGGACGGGGTGACCTACGACCTCGCCACCGCGCTGCTCGGCTACACGCCGGAGACGCTGATCGACGCGGTGGTGGACGCGTTCGCGGCGGCCGACGGTGCCGGGGTCTTCAGCCTGGTCGACCAGGTCGTCGAGGGCGGCCGGGAGCCGCGGCGGTTCGTCGAGGACCTGCTGCAGCGGCTGCGCGACCTGCTCGTTCTCGCCCACGTGCCCGATGCCGGCCAGACCCTGCTCGACGTGACCGTGGACCAGGCGGAGCGGCTGGCCGGGCAGGCGGCCCGGTTCGGCGCGGCGGACCTGGTCCGCGCCGCGGAGGTCGTGGCCGGGACCTTGGCCGACCTGCGTGGGCCGACCGCGCCGCGGCTGCTGCTGGAGATCATGTGTGCGCGGGTCCTGCTGCCGGCAGCCGACGACTCGACCGCCGGCGTCCAGGCACGCCTGGACCGGCTGGAGCGGCGGCTGACGGTCGGCGTGATCCCCGCCGGCGCCGGATCAGGCGCCGGCCCGTCCGTGCCCGCACCGCCGCCACCTGCCTCCGCGCCGGTCGCCGTACCGGCCCATGAGCCGGTCAGCGAGCCGGTCGCCGAGGCGGTGGCGGCGCCGGTCGCCGAGCCGGTCGCCGAGCCGGTCAGCGAGCCGGTGCCGGCGTCGGCCCCCGAACCTGCTGCGGAGCCAGCGGTCGGCGGTGCCGCCGTGGGCAACGAGCTGCACCAGGTGCGGACCCTGTGGCCGGACGTGCTGAACGCGCTGAAGCCGTCCCGGTACGTCTGGTCGCTGGTCACTCAGCAGGCGCAGGTCGTCGCCGCCTCGGCGGGTGTCGTGACGCTCGGTGTGAAGACCCAGGGAAACCTCGACAACCTGCGGGAGCCGGAACGGCTCGCCACCGTGGCGGCCGCCCTCGGCACCGTGCTCGGGGGCGAGTGGCAGGTCGAGCTCGTCATCGACCCGTCGTCGCGTGCAGCGGGCGGCGGCCCCGCCGGCGCCGGGTCGGGCGAGGGTGGCGTCGCGGCGCGGCCTCCGGCCCCCGCCCGCGGCGGCGCGGCGGAGTCCCGCCGGGAATCGTCCCGATCCGCTGCGCAGCCGGCCCAGCCCGCCGCGCACCCGGCCGCTCACGGTGAATCGCTGGCCGGCGGGGCGTCCGCGGACGACCCCGACGTCGACACCGCCGGTGACACCCACGAGCTGCTGACCCGCGAGCTCGGGGCCACGGTCATCGAGGAGATCCCGCACGAACGGTGACCGGTGCCGGCTGCTCTAGGCTCGACCGAGCGGCCGGAGTCGAGCGATCCGTCCGCCTGCCCCGGCCGACCGGTCGGTGCCCCGCTTCCGAGGAGGCCCCGTGGTGTCAGGTGACGCACCGGACATGTCCGCGCTGCTCGCCCAGGCCCAGCAGCTGCAGCAGCAGCTGATGGCCGCGAAGGACCGGCTGGCCGAGACCCAGGTGACCGGATCGGCGGCCAACGGTCTGGTGACGGCGACCGTCACCGGCACCGGTGACCTGGTGTCGGTGACGATCAAGCCGGAGGCCTGTGATCCGGACGACGCCGAGACCCTCGGCGACATGGTGGTGGCCGCGGTGCGCGACGCCAGCGAGCAGGCCGAGCGCCTCGCGGCCGAGCAGTTCGGGCCGATGGCCGGTGGCCTCGAGGGCCTGGGCGGCGGGTCCGGCGGCGGGTCCGGCGGGCCTCCGGCCGGCTTCTGAGGACGAGCGAGCCGCCGTGTACGAAGGAGTCGTCCAGGACCTCATCGACGAGCTCGCCCGGCTGCCGGGCGTGGGGCCCAAGGGTGCGCAGCGGATCGCCTTCCACCTGCTCGACGCGGACCCGGTCGACGTCAAGCGGCTGGCCCAGGTGCTCACCGAGGTCAAGGACAAGGTCCGGTTCTGCTCGATCTGCGGGAACGTCGCCGAGGACGAGCAGTGCCGGGTCTGCCGCGACCCGCGGCGGGACCTGTCCCTGCTGTGCGTGGTGGAGGAGTCCAAGGACGTGGTGGCGATCGAGCGCACCCGCGAGTTTCGCGGGCGCTATCACGTGCTGGGTGGGGCGATCTCCCCGATCGAGGGCATCGGGCCCGACCAGCTGCGGGTCCGCGAGCTGATGGCCCGGCTGGCCGCCGAGGAGGTCACGGAGGTCATCCTCGCCACCGACCCGAACCTCGAGGGCGAGGCCACCGCGACGTACCTCACCCGGTTGTTGCGGCCGATGGGCTTGCGCGTGACGCGGCTGGCTAGTGGACTTCCGGTGGGCGGTGACCTGGAGTATGCCGACGAGGTCACCTTGGGCAGGGCGTTCGAGGGGAGGCGGAGTGTCGATGGCTGACAACGGTGACGTGACCACCGCGGGTCCCGCGCCCGCGACGCTGCACCCGGGGAACGTCGACGGGGACATGGAGGACCTGGCGCAGGCGGTCGCCGACCAGGTCGCGTCCTTCCTGCTGGCGGTGCGCGAGCTCGCCAACCGGGGCAAGTCGGCGACGACCGTCCCGCTCCTGCTGCTGGAGGTCAGCCAGCTGCTGCTCGCCGGCGCCCGGCTGGGCGTGATGACCGACCTCGTCCCGCAGGAGCAGTTCGAGGCCGAGACTGGCCCCGACCCGGACCTCGACCGGATCCGCGAGGAGCTCGCCGGCCTGCTCGGACCTGCCGACGAGTACATCGAGGTCTTCGACCCGTACGCCGAGCCGCCCGAGCTGGTGCCCGGCCGGATCTCCGACGACGTCGCCGCGATCGCCGAGCGGCTGGCGCACGGGCTGGCCCACCACCGGGCCGGCCGGATCGACGAGGCGCTGTGGTGGTGGCAGTTCAGCTACGTCTCGTCGTGGGGGGCCGAGGCCAGCGCGGTGCTGCGGGCGCTGCAGGCGGTGGTCGCGCACGACCGGTTCGACGAGGACCGGTTGGAGACCATCGAGCTGGAGCGGATCGCGGCCGCCGAGCGGCTCGCGGACGGGTCCGGCTGACCAGGGCCGCGCGTCGATAGACTCGCCGGGACCGTCCCCGACCGGTACGGACCGAGGAGGACAGCCGTGGGCCTGGTCGTCCAGAAGTACGGCGGCTCCTCCGTCGCCGACGCGACCGGGATCAAGCGCGTCGCCCAGCGGATCGCGGCCACCCGCAAGGCGGGGGACGACGTCGTGGTCGTCGTGTCCGCGATGGGGGACACCACCGACGAGCTGCTGGATCTCGCGCACGACGTCGCGCCGCTGCCACCCGGCCGCGAGCTGGACATGCTGCTGACCGCGGGCGAGCGGATCGCGATGGCGCTGCTGGCGATGGCGATCGGAAACCTGGGACACGAGGCCAGGTCGTTCACCGGCTCGCAGGCCGGTGTGATCACCGACTCGTCGCACGGCAAGGCCAAGATCATCGACGTGACCCCGGGCCGCATCGAGCGAGCGCTGGCCGAGGGCGCGATCGCCATCGTCGCCGGGTTCCAGGGGGTCAGCCAGGACAGCAAGGACATCACCACCCTGGGCCGGGGCGGGTCGGACACCACCGCGGTGGCCCTCGCCGCCGCGCTCGGCGCCGACGCCTGCGAGATCTACACCGACGTCGACGGCGTCTTCACCGCCGACCCGCGGATCGTGCCGACCGCGCGGCGGCTGACCACGCTGTCGTCGGAGGAGATGCTGGAGATGGCCGCCTCGGGCGCCAAGATCCTCCATCTGCGCTGTGTGGAGTACGCCCGGCGGCACGACCTGCCGATCCACGTCCGGTCGAGCTTCTCCACCCGGGCGGGAACCTGGGTCACCGACCGACCCGAGCAGACCTCAGGAGGCGCTGTGGAACAGCCGATCATCGCCGGTGTCGCCCACGACCGGAGCGAGGCCAAGGTGACCGTGGTCGGGGTGCCCGACAAGGTCGGCGAGGCCGCCCGCATCTTCGACGCCCTCGCCACCGCCCAGATCAATCTCGACATGATCGTGCAGAACGTGTCCGCGGCGTCGACCGGGCGGACCGACATCTCGTTCACCCTGCCGCGCTCGGACGGGCAGACCGCGATGACCGCGCTGGCCCGGCTGCGGGACGAGGTGGGCTACGACCAGTTGCTCTTCGACGACCGGATCGGCAAGGTGTCGCTGGTCGGCGCCGGGATGCGTACCCACCCGGGTGTGACGGCACGCTTCTTCACCGCGCTGGCCACCGCCGGAGTGAACATCGAGATGATCTCGACCTCGGAGATCCGGATCTCGGTCGTCGTCGACGAGGGCCAGGTGGACGACGCGGTCGCCGCCGCGCACGCGGCCTTCGAGCTGGACGCCGACGAGGTGGAGGCCGTGGTCTACGGCGGGAGCGGCCGGTGAGCGCGGCGCAGCGCGGGCTCTCCGTCGGCGTCGTCGGGGCGACCGGCCAGGTCGGCGCCGTGATGCGGCGGCTGCTCGCCGACTGGGACGTGCCGCTGGCCGGCGTGCGGTTCTTCGCGTCCGCCCGGTCGGCCGGGAGCCGGCTGCCCTGGCGCGGCGGGCAGGTCGAGGTCGAGGACACGGCCACCGCCGATCCGTCCGGGCTCGACCTGGCGTTGTTCTCCGCCGGCGCCGACACTTCGCGGGTGCAGGCACCCCGCTTCGCCGCCGCCGGGGTGGTGGTCGTCGACAACTCCTCCGCCTGGCGGATGGACCCGTCCGTACCGCTGGTGGTGAGCGAGGTCAACCCCGGCGCGCTGGACCTGGCGCTGGCCCCCGGTGGCTCGCGGATCGTCGCCAACCCCAACTGCACCACGATGGCCGCGATGCCGGTGCTGAAGCCGCTGCACGACGAGGCCGGGCTGGTCCGGGTGGTCGCGTCGACCTATCAGGCGGTCTCCGGCAGCGGGCTGGCCGGCGTGGACGAGCTCGACAAGCAGGTCCGTCAGGTGGTGGACCGGGCCAGCGAGCTGACCCACGACGGCACGGCGGTCTCCTTCCCGGAGCCGTCGGCCTATGTCGCGCCGATCGCCTTCAACGTGCTGCCGATGGCCGGGGCGGTGGTCGACGACGGGTCGGCGGAGACCGGTGAGGAGCAGAAGCTGCGGAACGAGTCTCGCAAGATCCTGGACCTGCCCGCGCTGCGGGTGTCCGGCACCTGCGTGCGGGTGCCGGTGTTCACCGGGCACTCGCTGTCGCTCAACATCGAGTTCGAGCGGTCACTGACACCGGAGCGGGCCACCGAGCTGCTCGCCGGGGCGCCGGGGGTGCAGCTCTCCGAGGTGCCGACGCCGCTGCAGGCGGCCGGTCGCGACCCCAGCTTCGTCGGTCGGATCCGGCGTGACCCGGGCGTGGACGGGGACCGCGGGCTGGCCCTGTTCGTCAGCAACGACAACCTGCGCAAGGGTGCGGCCCTGAACACCGTGCAGATCGCGGAGCTGGTGGCCGGCCGGCTCTGACTGCTCAGCGGCGGGCGTAGGTCGCGAACGCGTCCAGCGACTCGGGGTTCGCCAGCGCCCCCTTGGCGGCTGCGTCGTCGACGGCGGCACCGCGCAGGATCTTCTTCACCGGCACCTCCAGCTTCTTGCCCGACAGCGTCTTCGGCAGCGCCGGCACGGCGTGCAGGGCGTCCGGGACGTGCCGCGGCGACAAATGCGTCCGCAGCTCGCGGGCGATGTCGCGGCGAAGCGCGTCGTCGAGCTCGACCCCTTCCGCGAGCACGACGAAGAGCAGCAGCTCGCCCGCGCCGCCCTCGGTGTCCTCCAGATGCACCACCAGGCTGTCCGCCACCTGTGGCATCGCCTCGACCACCGAGTAGAACTCCGCGGTCCCGAGCCGGACGCCGCCCCGGTTCAGCGTGGCGTCGCTGCGGCCGGACAGCACGCACGAGCCGTCCGCGTCGATCGTGATCCAGTCACCGTGCCGCCACACCCCGGGGAAGTCCTCGAAGTAGGCGGCGCGGTATCGGGACCCGTCCTCGTCCCCCCAGAAGCCGACCGGCATCGAGGGCATCGGGGCGGTGATGACGAGCTCGCCCTGCTCACCCACCACCGACCGGCCCTCCGGGTCGTACGCCTCCACCGCGCAGCCCAGGCAGCGCCCGGCGATCCGGCCGGCGCGCACGGGCAGCAGCGAAGCACCGCCGAGGAAACCCGAGCACACATCGGTGCCGCCGGAGAAGCTGGACAGCACCAGGTCCGAGCCGACCGCGTCGTAGACCCAGCGGAAGCCCTCCGCGGGCAGCGGCGCACCGGTGGAGCCGACCCCGCGGATCCGGGCCAGGTCGGCGACCTCCCGGGGGACCAGGCCCTGCTTGCGGCATGCCAAGCAGGAACGGGGCGCTGGTGCCGAAGTAGGTGGTGCCGGTCTCCTCGGCCAACCGCCACAGTGCGGTCAGGTCCGGCCAGGCCGGGTTGCCGTCGAACAACACCACCGCGGCTCCCACGCCGAGGCCGGAGACCAGGTAGTCCCACATCATCCAGCCGGTGGTGGAGAACCAGAAGAACCGGTCGGCGGGTCCGAGATCCATCTGCAGGGCGAGCGCCTTCAGGTGCTCCAGGGTGATCCCGCCGTGGCCGTGCACGATCGGCTTCGGCAGCCCGGTCGTGCCGGAGGAGTAGAGCACGTACAGCGGGGCGTCGAACGGCAGCCGCTCATAGGCCGGCTCGGCCGGCTCGGCGACCAGGTCCGCCCAGGTCGTCGCGTCGGGAACGGCCGGTGCCTCCGGGTCGAGGTACGGGACGTGGACGACGTGACGCAGGCTGGGCAGCGCCGCGACGATCGCGGCCACTTCGTCGCGCCGGTCGACCGGCTTGTCGCCATAGCGGTAGCCGTCGACGGCGACGAGCAGCACCGGCTCGATCTGGCTCCACCGGTCGACGACGCTGCGGGTGCCGAACTCGGGCGCACATGAGGAGAACACCGCGCCCAGGCTGGCGGTGGCCATCAGCAGCACCAGCGCCTCGGGCACGTTCGGCAGGTACGCCGCCACCCGGTCGCCGCGCTGCACGCCGAGGCGGACCAGGCCCGCCCGAGCCCGGGCCACCTGGTCGCGCAGCTCGGCCGCGGTGAGGTCGTGCGGCGGACCGCTCTGGCTGCGGCCCAGGACCATCACGTCGTCGTCGGCGCGGCCGGGCATCGCCAGCATGGCCTCGGCGTAGTTGAGTCGGATCTCGGGGAACCACCGGGCTCCCGGCATCCGGCGGTCGGGGAGCACGGTGGCCGCGTCCCCGTCGTGGGGCACCGCGAAGTGCTCCAGCACCGCACCCCAGAAGCCCTCGAGGTCCTCCACCGACCACTGCCAGAGCTCGGCGTAGTCCGAGAACGAACGACCGGTGGCACGCTCGACCTGTGCGAGGAACCGCCCGATCCGGGTGGCCGCGCGCGCGTCTGCCGCCGGGGCCCACAGCAGATCGCTCATCGTTCGACTCCGTCGGTGGATTCGCCGACGCGGACCAGATATGCCGAGGTGACGAAGCAGCCGGCGCCGACCAGCGGCATGACCGCCCACATCCAGGTCGAGAAGGCCGACTCGACGAGGAGGGCCAGCACCACGACGACCATCAGGCAGACGCCGAGGAAGCTCACCGTCCCGGGGCTGTCCGCACCCACCAGCCGCAGCAGCGCGGCGGCGCCGAGCCCGACCAACACCATGATCAGCAGCAGCAGCGGGTAGCCGCTGCCACCGCAGGACGGTGCGCCGCGGACCGCCTCACAGCCGAGCAGCCCGAGACCCACCAGCAGGACGGCGCCGAGACCGGCCATGATCCCGGTCGCAGTCGCGGCCACCCACAACGGCACGTCCGGCAGGGCGAGGCCGGGCGGCCGGCGCTTGCGCCGCCCTGGCTCGACCGGGTCCGCCCGCTCGACGGCAGGGTCGGCGACGGCGGGGTCACCGCTGCGGTCGCGCTGCTCGTCCATGGCCCCGCATCCTGCCGCACCGCGCGGTTCCCGCGACGAGAACCCCGTGCCGTCAGTGCACGGGGTCCTCGTCACATGTGTCGGGCTGACAGGATTTGAACCTGCGGCCTCCTCGTCCCGAACGAGGCGCGCTACCAAGCTGCGCCACAGCCCGAACGGGAGCCACAGCGTACACGGACGCGACGGTCAGGCCGCGTCCGGAGGGGCCTCAAGTGTCAGCAGCGATGCCTCGGGCCGACAGGCGAACCGCACCGGGGCGAACGGCGAGGTTCCGAGCCCGGCGGAGACGTGCAGGCAGGCGGTCTTCCCGCCCGCGGAGTGCGTGCTCAGCCCCCGGCAGCGGGCTGCGTCCAGGTCGCAGTTGGTGACCAGCGCGCCGACGCCGGGGACGCGCAACTGCCCCCCGTGGGTGTGCCCGGCCAGCAGCAGCGGCCAGCCGTCGGTGGTGAACCGGTCCAGCACCCGCAGGTACGGCGCATGCGCGACCGCGATGGCGAGGTGGGCTCCCGGGTCGGGAGGCCCGCCTGCCGCGTCCAGGTCGTCGTAGCCCAGGTGCGGGTCGTCGACTCCCGCCAGCGACACCGTGCGGTCTCCGACCCGCAGCTGCGCCCGCCGGTTGTCGAGGTCGACCCAGCCGCGCTCCGTGAGGCCGGTGACCAGGTCTCGCCAGGGCAGCAGGTCGCCGACCCGGCTCCGGTTCTGGCCACCGGGGAGCAGGTAGCGGGCCGGGTTCTTCAGCACGGGGGCGTAGTAGTCGTTGGACCCGAGCACGAAGGCGCCGGGCAGGTCGAGGAGAGCGTCCAGGCAGGCCAGTGCCGGCCCGACCGCCCGCCGGTGCGCAAGGAGATCGCCGGTCACCACCACCAGGTCCGGCTGCAGGTCGGCGAGCCCGCGGACGAAGGCCTGCTTGCGGGCCTGGCTCGGGGTGAGGTGCAGGTCCGACACGTGCAGCAGCCGCAACGGCGGCTGTCCGGCAGGCAGCACCGGCACCCTCGCGGTCCTCAGCACGAACGAGCGCGTCTCCGCGACGGAGTAGGCCATGGTGGCGAGCCCGAGCGCCGCTGTGCCGGCCAGAAGCCGGAGCAGCGGGTGGGCGATGCGGAGGTCGTCGGCGGGAGAAAGCACCCGCACAGGCTGTCAGACTGGTGGCATGGCGGAGCTCAAGCACCGGCTGCGCGCCGACCTGACGTCGGCGATGAAGGCACGGGACGGGCTGCGCGCCTCCACCCTGCGGATGGCTCTGACGGCCGTCACCAACAAGGAGGTCGCCGGCCGGCAGGCGCGCGAGCTCGAGGACGAGGAGGTGACCGCAGTGCTGGTCGCGGAGTCGAAGATGCGCCGCGAGGCCGCTGCGGCCTACGACCGCGCGGGCCGCCGCGAGCTGGCCGACAAGGAACGGGCCGAGGCTGAGGTGCTCGCCGGCTACCTGCCCGCCCCGCTCGACCACGACGACCTGGTGGCGCTGGTCGCCGCCACCGTCGACGAGCTGGGAGTCGCGGGTCAGGGGATGCAGGCGATGGGGACGGTCATGGGCCGGCTCAAGCCCCAGGTCACCGGCCGTGCCGACGGGGCGGTCGTGGCGGCCGAGGTCCGCCGTCAGCTGACCGGGTAGCTCGACCGGCCGGCGATGGCGGGTCAGCCGCCGTTGCCGTTGCCGTTCCCGTTGTTCCCGTTGCCGTTCCCGCCGCCGTTGGTGCCCGGGCCGCCGCCGTTGCCGTTGCCGCCGTCTCCGGGAGCGTCCCCACCACCGCCACCGGGGTTGCCGTCACCGGGCTCCTGCGGCGTCTGCGGTGGATCCGGGGGGCTGCTCGGCGGGCTGCTGGGGGGGCTGCTCGGGGGGCTGCTCGGCGGGCTGCTCGGGGGGCTGCTCGGCGGCGAGGAGGTGGTCGGCGGCACGTACGGTGTGCCGTCGGAGATGTAGAGGTAGATCTGCTGGCCGGAGACCGCCTCGCCCCCGGCGCCGGGAGAGGTATAGGCCACCGTGCCGTAGGCGTAGCTGGAGTCGACCGTCGACGACACGACGGGGACCAGTCCGCGGTCACGCATCGCCTCGGACGCCTCGGGAACCGACATGCCCGCCACCGCCGGCACGCTCACCGCGGCGCCACCGATCTTGGTCTCGTCGACCGGCATGAAGTTCTGGTTCGGCAGCCATCGCTGCACGACCCCCATCGCCCGCTTCCACATCGGACCTGCCAGCGCGGAGCCGGCGACGGCGTCGAAGCTGAGCACGGTGCCGCCGACGGACCGTCCGACCAGGCTCTGCGGGCTGCCCGCCTCGTTGGCCCCGGCGATCATCGCCGCCGTCGACAGGTTCGGGGTGTAGCCGGCGTACCACACGGCCTGGTTGTTCTGCGTGGTTCCGGTCTTGGCCGCCGACGCCTGCTCGAGCTGCAGGCCGTTGCTGTAGCCGAAGCCGCCGGGCTCCTGAACGCCGCGCAGCACGTCGTTGACCGCGTCACCGACGGCTCGCTTGAAGACCCGCTTGCACGAGGGGTCCGGCACCTCCACCGAGTCACCGTCCCGGTCCTCGATCTCGAGGATCGGGTTCGGCGCGCAGTACTGTCCGCGCCCGGCGAAGCTGGCGTAGACCGAGGCCATCGTCAGTGGGTCGATGTCGGTGACGCCGAGCGTGAACGGCGGCACCTCCTGGTCGTCCAGAACCGTCACGCCCATCTCGCGGGCCAGGGTGACCGGCGGGCACACGCCGGTCAGCCGCTCCAGCTGGGCGAAGTAGGTGTTCACCGAGAGCTGGGTGCCCTCGTACATGTCGAAGTAGCCGGAGTTCGTCGAGTTGCTCGGCGTCCACGCCTCCGCGTTGAAGCCGTCACACGTCCGCACCGACCCGGCTCCGATGGTGATCGTCGGCGGCGCGTTGAAGCTGGTGTCCAGCGGCAGCCCCTGCTTCAGCGCGGACGCGAGCACGAACGCCTTGAACGTCGAGCCACCGGAGAAGCCGCGGGCGCCGCCGAACTTCTTCGGGACCAGGTAGTTGAGGTAGGTCTCGCCGGCACGGACGTCGCCGCCCATCGGCCGGGACTGAGCGAGGGCGCGGACCTCGCCGGTGCCGGGCTCCACCATCGCCATCCCGCCGATCGCCTGGTCGGTGGCGTTCACGCGGTCGCGCACCGCAGCGTCGGCCGCCTTCTGCATCCGCAGGTCGATGGTGGTGGTGATGGTCAGTCCGCCGGTGTCCAGCCGGGCCTCGCGGGCGGAACGGGTGGGGCCGAGCATGTCGCTGCTGAGCAGGTAGCTGCTGACGAAGTCGCAGAAGAAGGGGGCCACCGTGTTGACGCAGCCGTTCGGCGTGTCGGTGACGTCCAGCCGCAGCTCGGACCGGACCGCCTTCTTGACCCGCTTCTGCTTGATGATGTCCAGCTCGGCCATCCGGCGCAGCACGAGGTTGCGACGCTCGCGGGCGTCCTCCGGGTTGTCGGTGGGGTCGTAGGTGGTCGGGTTCTGCACCAGGCCGGCCAGGGTGGCCGCCTGGCGCAGGCTGAGCTCGCTCGGCTCGACGGAGAAGAAGTGTCGCGACGCGGCCGCCACTCCGTACGCCCCGTCGCCGAAGAAGGCGATGTTCAGGTACGACTCGAGGATCTCGTTCTTGGTGTGGTCCTGCTCGTAGGCCATCGCGTACTGCAACTCCTGCAGCTTGCGGGCGATGGTCGGCTCGATCGCCGCTTCGTACTCGGCGTCGGAGTCTGCCTGGGAGACCAGGATCTGCTTGACCAGCTGCTGGGTGATGCTCGAACCACCCTGGAGCGGCTCGCCGAGCGCGTTGTTGACGAACGCCCGGACGGTGCCCTGGATGTCCAGCGCGCCGTGCTCGTAGAAGCGGGAGTCCTCGATCGCCAGGATCGCCCGCTTCATCACCGGTGCGACGTCTCGCAGGGGGACGTCCACGCGGTTCTCGTCGAAGAAGTAGGCGATCGGGGTCCCGTCCGCGGCGAGCACGGTGGTCCGCTGCGGGATCGGCACCTCGTCCAGCTCGGCCGGCAGGTTCTCGATGCCGTTGGCGACGTTGCGCGCCGCGAAACCGGTCAGTCCGGCGAGCGGCAGGGCCAGCCCGGCGACGAGCACCCCAGCCAGGGCGCTGACCAGGACGAGGGCCGCGATACGGCGCAGCGCCGCCACGCCGGCGGCCACACGGGGGTCGGACATGGCCTCCAGACTACGGCAGGGCCCGGCCTGGTCCGGTCCACGCCCGGCTCGGGCGACTACCAGCCGTCACCGGTCGGCCCCCCTGCGCAATGGCCCGAAATGACTAGGTGGGTTTCACCCGTTCGACTCTGACGCGTGGGCCACCAGGATCCGTACCGTCGTCGACACGGCTCGGACTGCACGGGTGGCCGTCCGGCACGGGGCACGGGGACGAGAGACGGGGACAAGCCGAAATGACGTGGATCGAGGACTGGGCCGCGGTGGCCGCGTGCAAGGCGAGCCGGCCCGACGAGCTGTTCGTCCGGGGGGCCGAGCAGCACCGGGCCAAGCAGGTCTGTACGGGCTGCCCGGTCCGGACCGAGTGCCTCGCGGAGGCGCTGGACAACGAGATCGAGTGGGGTGTCTGGGGAGGCATGACCGAGCGGGAGCGCCGGGCGCTGCTGCGCCGCCGGCCGAACGTGCGGTCCTGGCGTCGGCTGCTGGAGGCGGCGCAGGCCGAGCACCGGCGGGTGACCACGCCGGAGACGCCGGTCGAGACCGAGGTGCCCAGCGCCGTCGCGGTGTGACGCTGACAGCCGTGGATGGGGGCGGTCCTTCGTCGCCGAGGCAACCGACCGCGCCGTCGGGACGTCCTTTCTGGTGACGAGGGGAACGACAGGGGTCGGGACGGCGGGCCTGCGAGTCCGCCGTCCTGCCTGTTCCGAGCCGAGGCCGAGCTGAGGCCGAGCCGATGCCGAGCCGATGCCGAGCCGACGGTCAGCCGGCGACGAGTAGCTCGCCGACCCGACGCAGGCCGTCGAGGTCGTGCACGTCACCGGGCAGCGCCAGCACGTCCACGGTGGGCACCTCGGGGTGTGCGCCCGCGAAGGCCTTGCGCAGCCGGTCCTGTCGGTGCCGGATCCGCGCCCGTTCGGCGTGCACCCGCAGCACCTCCGCCACGGCGTCGTGCTCGCCGGGGTGGTGCTCGACCAGCCACTGGGCCCCCTGCTCCGCGTGC
The DNA here is from genome assembly GCA_963695375.1 of uncultured Actinomycetota bacterium. Lineage (GTDB taxonomy): Bacteria > Actinomycetota > Actinomycetes > Propionibacteriales > Nocardioidaceae > JACCVL01. The sequence continues at coordinate 1,067,694 of OY968767.1, forward strand.
ACCGCGCCCAGGGCGGGCAGCCGGTCGGCTTGAACCCGGTTCACCACCAGCCCGGCCAGCGGCATCCGGTCGGCGCTGAGCCGCTCCACGAAGTAGGTCGCCTCCCGCAGCGCGTCCGGCTCCGGGGTGGCCACCACCACGAAGGCGGTCCCCGACGCCTGCAACAGCGCGTAGGTCCGCTCAGCCCGCTGCCGGAACCCGCCGAAGAGCGTGTCCAGGGCGGCGACGAACGTCTGCACGTCGGTCAGCACCTGCGCACCGAGCACCTTGTTCAGCGCCGCCGTGACCACTCCGAAGCCGGCGGTGAGCAGCCGCGCGGGTCCGCGGGCGGGCGCGAGCAGCAGCCGGATGAATCTGCCGTCCAGGAGCGAGGAGAGGTTCTCCGGAGCGTCCAGGAAGTCCAATGCTGAGCGGGACGGCGGGGTGTCGACCACGATCAGGTCCCAGCCGTCGTCGGCGGCTGCGGCGTGGGCGTGCAGCTGTCCCAGCTTCTCCATCGCCATGTACTCCTGGGTGCCGGCGAACGAGCTGGACAGGGCGACGTAGAACGGGTTGTCCAGGATCTGCCGTGCCTTCGCCGGGCTCGCGTGCGTCTCGACCACCTCGTCGAACGTCCGCTTCATGTCCAGCATCATCGCGTCCATCCGACCGGCGCCTCCGGTGTCGGCGACCGGCCGGGGGGTGTTGTCCAGCTCGCTGAGCCCCAGGGCCTGGGCCAGCCGGCGCGCCGGGTCGATGGTCAGCACCACGACCGACCGGCCCCGCTCTGCGGCCCGCAGCCCCAGCGCCGCAGCCGTCGTCGTCTTGCCCACGCCGCCCGAGCCGCAGCACACGATGATCCGGGTCGCGGGGTCGTCGATCAGGCCGTCGACGTCGAGGCTCGGGGCCCGGGCTGACCGCTTGCGGGTGCTCCCGCGCGGGGGGTCGTGCGGTCGCCGGCCGCGGCCGGCGGCGGTGCGCCGCGAGCCGCTGCGGGTGGCGGCGCGGCCGGCGGCGCTCACCACGCCCCCTGCTCGTGCAGCGCGTCGGCGAACTCGTACAGCACCCCCAGGTCGATGCCCTCGGTGGCGTACGGCAGCTGGTAGATCGGCCGGTCCAGCGCCTCCACCTCGGCGAGCAGCTGCTCCTCCAGGTCCAGTCGCTCGACGTGTTCGGCGGCCGCGGCGAGCAGCGCCGCCACGACCACCTCGTCGTCGGTGACGTGGTCGAGCCGCTCCGCGTCGAGACCGGCAGCCTCGATCCCGGGGCGCAGGTCGGCGGCGGTCAGCGTGCCGGCGGTGACCGCCTTGCGGGTGGTGGGGTCGAGCGGAGAGCGGCGGACCTGGTTCACCACCACGCCGCCGACCGGCAGCTCGGCACCGGACAGCTCCTCGATCGCGTCGGCCGTCTCCTGGACCGGCATGTCCTCGAGCAGGGTGACCAGGTGCACGGCGGTGCCGCGGGAGCGCAGCACCGACATGATCCCGTCCGCCTGCTTGCGAATGGGACCGACCTTGGCCAGGCCCGCGACCTCGGTGTTGACGTTCAGGAAGCGCGTGATCCGGCCGGTCGGCGGGGCGTCCAGCACGATCGCGTCGTACACGTGCTCGCCGTCCTTGCCCCGACGCTGGAAGGCCTCGAAGACCTTCCCGGTCAGCAGCACGTCACGCACCCCCGGGGCGATGGTCGTGGCGAAGTCGACGACGCCGAAGTGGTCCAGGATCCGGCCCGCGCGGCCGAGCCGGTAGTACATCGAGAGGTACTCCATCAGCGCCGCCTCGGTGTCGATCGCGAGCGCGAAGACCTCGCCGTCACCGGGTGCCACGGCGATCTGGCACTCCTCGTAGGGAAGCGGGGCGACGTCGAACAGCCGGGCGATCCCCTGCCGGCCCTCCGCCTCGCAGAGCAGCACCCGGCCACCGTCGCGGGCCAGTGCGAGCGCGAGCGAGGCGGCCACCGTCGTCTTGCCGGTGCCGCCCTTGCCCGTCACGACGTGCAGCCGCACCCGCCGCCAGTCACTCACCCGGCCGAGCCTAGTGGCGGGGGGGACGTGCCCGACCGGCACCGGGGAGGGCGGCGCGCACCGCCGGCCACGCCGCCGACGTGGGGTCGATCAGCGCGAAGTGGTCGGTGTCCGGCAGCAGCCGCACCTCCAGGGCCGGGACGTCGCGCCCGAGGTCGACGGTGTGGCCGGCCGGCACCTGGGCGTCGTCCTGTCCGTGCAGCGCGACCAGCTCGACGCCGTGGGGCAGCTCCCCGGCCCGCAGCCGGGCCGCGGGGTCGGCAGCTGCCGCTGCGTCCGGGGGCCGGTCGCTGCCGGCCGGGTGCCCCATCAGGGCGTCCACGGCTCCGTCGCCGACCTCCTCGGCGCGCGCCCGCGCCAGGTCGGCCACGGGGGCCAGCGCGAGCACCCGCGCCGGCAGGCAGGTCGAATCCCCGTCCGCCACGGCGTCCAGGGCCCACCACAGCACCAGCTGACCGCCGGCGGAGTGGCCGAGCAGCACCGGCCGGTCGGTGGTGACCCGGCCGGGCGCCACCTCGGCCAGCAGACCAGGCACGCGGCGGCGGATCCTGCGCAGGTCCTCGGCCAGCAGCGGCCACGGGCCGGCGTCGCCGGCGGCTGTGGCGGCCGTCCGTGGGCCGCCGACCCGGGCGTACTCCGGCACGACCACCGCCCAGCCCAGCGCGCAGAGCGCGGTTGCCAGCGGCCTCAGGTGCCGGCGGTCGTAGGCCTGCTCCCAGAAGCCGCCGTGCAAGGCGTACACCAACGGCGCCGGTGCCGGCGGTGGCTCCCCGAGCCGCCGGGCGGGCAGCCACACGTCCGCGACGCCGTCGTCGTGGTCGGCCCACCGCAGCACGACGTCGGGGCCTTCGGCCGGCCGGTCCAGGACGTCGCGGTGGTCGACCACCCGCTCACGGTAGTGCCCGCTCGGGCCGGCTCCTCCCCGGCTAGCATCGCGGCCATGACCGCCTGGGAGTACGCCACCGTCCCGTTGCTCATCCACGCCACCAAGCAGATCCTCGACACCTGGGGAGAGGACGGCTGGGAGCTGGTGACGGTCCTTCCCGGCGCCAACCCGGAGAACCTCGTCGCCTATCTCAAGCGGCCGCGGAGCGCCTGATGGCTGCGGAGCCGACCGAAGCGCCGGAGCAGCGGCTGGCCACGCTCGGGCTGGAGCTGCCGGAGACGCCGCCGCCGGTGGCCGCCTACGTCCCCGCCGTGACCAGCGGATCACTGCTGTTCACCGCGGGGCAGCTGCCCCGCCGCGCTGGCGAGCTGATCGCCGAGGGCCAGGTCGGCAGCAGCGTGACCGTCGAGGAGGCGGTCATGTGCGCCCAGCAGTGCGCGCTGAACGCGATCGCGGCGGTCAAGGCGGAGGTCGGCGACCTGGAGCGGGTGCGCCGGATCGTCAAGGTCGTCGTGTTCGTGGCCAGCGCCACGGACTTCACCGGCCAGCCCCAGGTGGCCGACGGTGCCAGCGAGCTGCTCGGCGACGTCTTCGGCGACGCTGGTCGGCACGCCCGCAGCGCGGTCGGGGTGGCGGCACTGCCGATGGGTGCCCCGGTCGAGGTCGAGCTGGTCGTCGAGATCGGCTGAGCGGTGCACCAGGTGCCCGGGACCGGCACCCCGCCGGAGCGGGTGCCGTTGCCGTCCGCACTGCGGGAGGTCGCCCAGCAGTTCGCGACCGGGCAGCGGACCCCGGTGCCGCCGCGGGACGCCGCGACCGTCGTGCTGCTGCGCGATCCTCAGGGCCCGCGGACGTCCGGCGACGCCGGCCCCGAGGTCTACCTGCTGCGCCGGCACTCCCGGATGGAGTTCGCCCCGCGGATGGCGGTCTTCCCCGGCGGCGGGGTGGACGAGCGGGACCGGGAGGCGACCCTCGGCGCCGGTGCCTGGGTCGGTCCGGACCTGACCCGCTGGGCCGAGCGGCTGCGCTGTGACGCGTCCACCGCGCGTGGGCTGGTCTGCGCGGCGGTCCGGGAGACGTTCGAGGAGTCCGGGGTGCTGCTCGCCGGCACGGACCGGCACACGGTGGTCGCGGACACCACCGGCGCGGACTGGGAGGACGACCGGTTGGCGCTGGTCGCCAAGGAGGTCTCGCTGGCCGAGGTGCTCACCCGGCGAAGGCTGGTGCTCCGCACCGACCTGCTGGCGGCATGGGCGCACTGGGTGACGCCGGACTTCGAGCCCCGCCGGTACGACACCCGGTTCTTCGTCGCGGTGCTGCCGCCGGGACAGCGCACCCGGGACGTGTCCACCGAGTCCGACGCGGTCAGCTGGCTGCCCGCGGCCGCTGCGGTGGCCGCGCACGAGCGCGGGACGCTGGACATGCTGCCGCCGACGGTGCGCACCTGCGTCGAGGTGGCTGCGCTGGGCCGGGCGGCCGACGCCCTGTCCGCGGCCGCCCGCCGGAGCATCGTCCGGGTGGAGCCGCGGCTGGTGCTCGACGGGGACCAGCTGTGGCTCGAGACCGCGGCCCGGGGGCCCGGGTGACGACCGGCGGCTCGTCGTGGACCGGCGGCCCGGTCGGGGCGTACGCGACCTGCGTGCTGGCGCCCAACCCGGGCCCGATGACGCTGGACGGAACCAACACCTGGGTGCTGCGGTCCGCGCCGGGGTCGCGGTCGGTGGTGGTCGACCCCGGCCCGCGGCACCCCGGTCATCTCGCCGCGGTGCGCGAGCTGGCCGGCGACGTGGCCGTCGTGCTGCTGACGCACGGGCACGCCGATCACTCGGAGTCCGCCGCGGCCTTCGCGAGCGACGTGTCCTGTCCGGTCCGGGCGCTGGACCCTCAGCACCGGCTCGGCCCCGACGGCCTCGCCGACGGTGACGTGGTGGAGGTCGACGGACTCGAGCTGCGGGTCCTCGGGACGCCCGGGCATACCTCGGACTCGCTGTCGTTCGTGCTGCCCGCGGACGGGTCGGTGCTCACCGGTGACACGGTCCTCGGGCGCGGGACCACCGTGGTCGCGCACCCGGACGGCCAGCTGGGGGCCTACCTCGACTCGTTGCGCCGGCTGCACGACCTGGCGCAGTCGGCGGTGGTGCGACGGGTGCTGCCGGGCCACGGCCCTGCCCTCGATGACGCCGCCGGAGCCCTGGCGGGCTACCTGACGCACCGGCACGAGCGGTTGGAGCAGGTCCGGGAGGCGGTGGCGGCCGGTGCGACCACGCCGCGCGAGGTGGTCGAGCGGGTGTACGCCGAGGTCGACCCCGCGGTGTGGCCGGCCGCCGAGCTGTCGGTGGCGGCACAGTTGGCCTACCTGCGCGACGCGCCCTAGCCCTCCGGTCGGCGTCCGGGGGGCAGGGGGGTCGGTCAGCGGGCCCGGCGGCGGAGCCGCTCGGCGTCGACGAGCACGACCGAGCGCGGCTCGAGCCGCAGCCAGCCTCGGTTCGCGAAGTCGGCCAGCGCCTTGTTGACCGTCTCCCGGGAGGCGCCGACGAGCTGGGCCAGCTCCTCCTGGGTGAGGTCGTGGTGCACGTGGATGCCGTCGTCGGCCTGGCGACCGAAGCGCGTGGACAGGTCGAGCAGCGCCTTGGCGACCCGGCCCGGCACGTCGGAGAAGACCAGGTCGGCGACCACCTCGTTGGTGCGGCGCAGCCGGTTGGCCAGCTGGAAGAGCAGCCCGCGGGCGACGTCGGGCCGGTCGATGAGCCAGCGCTGCAGCTCGGTGTGGCCGAGGCTGGCCAGCCGGCAGTCGGTGACCGCCGTGGCCGTCGCCGACCGGGGGCCGGGGTCGAACAGCGACAGCTCGCCGAACATCTGACCGGGTCCGAGCACCGCGAGCAGGTTCTCCCGGCCGTCGGCCGAGCTGCGGCCGAGCTTCATCTTGCCCTCGGTGACGACGTACAGCCGGTCGCCGGAGTCGCCCTCACGGAACAGCACCTCGCTCCGGTCGAGGTGGGTCTCGCTCATCGACGTCGCCAGCGACTCGGTCGCCTCGTCGTCGAGGCCCGAGAACAGCGGGGTCTGGCGCAGCACGTCGGTGTTCACGCGCGCAGCGTAGCGCCGCACCCCTCCCGACGAGCGATGACGCATGTGCGTCGCTCCGGCGACAGGAATGCATCATCGCCGGTCGGGCGGCCCGTCCGGGGGCTGGTCGGGCGCGTCGGGTCGGGCGCTCGGGTCGGGCGCCGGGTCGGGCGCCGGGTCGGTCCGTGGCCCGTACGCTGGCGAGCGTGCCAGCCGCTGCGTCCTCCTCGGCGTCCGCCAAGGCCGCGACCGCGCCGCCCGCCGCGCCGCCGACCGCGCCGCCGACCGCGCTGGTGCGCCGGGCGCGCAAGATCAACCGCGTCCTCGCCGAGACCTATCCCGACGCCCGCTGCGAGCTCGACTTCGACGGCCCGTTCCAGCTGCTCGTGGTCACGGTGCTCTCCGCGCAGACGACCGACCGCCGGGTGAACGCGGTCCGGCCGGCGCTGTTCGCGGCCTACCCGGACGCCGCCGCGATGGCCGCCGCCGACCGCGCCGAGCTCGAGGCGCTGATCCAGCCGACTGGCTTCTTTCGGGCCAAGACCGAGGCGTTGCTCAGGCTCTCCGCCGCCCTGCTCGAGCGCTTCGGCGGCGAGGTGCCGGGCCGGCTCGACGACCTCGTCACGCTGCCCGGCGTCGGCCGCAAGACCGCCAACGTCGTGCTCGGCAACGCCTTCGACGTCCCCGGCATCACCGTCGACACCCACTTCGGCCGGCTCGCCCGCCGGTTCGGCTGGACCGCCCTCGACGACCCGGTCAAGGTGGAGCACGCGGTCGGCGCGCTGTTCCCCCGGCGGGACTGGACCATGCTCAGCCACCACCTGATCTGGCACGGCCGGCGGGTCTGCCATGCCCGCAAGCCGGCGTGCGGCGTCTGCAGCGTCGCGCGGTGGTGCCCGGCGTTCGGCGAGGGCCCGACCGACCCGGCCGAGGCGGCCGCGCTGGTCCGCAACGGCGGGCGGGCATGACCGGCCGGCTGCGTACGGCCGCGATGCTGCTCGGCCTGCTCGCGGTGGTCGCCGTGGCCGCGGGCTGCTCGGGCGGTGCCGACGCGCCACCGTCCCCGTTCGGCGGCGGGGCCGGTGAGGTGGACGTGGACAGCGCACGGTTGCAGCAGCTCCGCGACGACGCCGGAATCCCGGAGTGTCCCGCGGGCCTCCGCATCGGGTCCGGCCCCGTCGACGGCGGCCTGCCGGCCACCACGCTGCCCTGTCTCGGGGGTGGTCCTGCCCTCGACCTCTCGACCCTCCGCGGTCCGCTGGTGGTCAACCTGTGGGCGCAGTGGTGTTTGCCGTGCCGGGCCGAGCTGCCGTACTTCGCGCGGCTGCACGACGCCGGCGTCGACGTCCTCGGCGTCGACTTCCAGGACACCCAGCCCGAGCTGGCGCTGTCCTTGGCGGCCGAGAGCGGTGTCTCCTACCCCTCGGTCGCCGACGTCGACGGCAGTCTGCGCGCGCCGCTGCGCGTGGCCGGCATGCCGACCACGGTGTTCGTCGACGCGGACGGGCGGGTCACCGCCCGGCTGGCGCAGGAGTTCACCTCCTACGCCGAGCTCGTCGGCGCGGTCCGGGAGCACCTGGGGGTCCGGGTGTGACGACCGCACCGGCATGGCTGCGGCACATCGTCGACGCCACCCAGGACCTGACCGCCGGCCAGCTGTCGCGGTTGCTGCTGCCGCCTCCGGACTCCGCACGGCGCTCGGCGGTGCTCGTGCTGTTCGGGGAGGGGACGGCCGGGCCGGACCTGACCCTGATCGAGCGGGCCCACGACATGCGCTCGCATGCCGGACAGCTGGCCTTCCCCGGCGGCGGCGCGGACGACGACGAGGACGCCGTACAGACTGCCCTGCGGGAGTCACGGGAGGAGATCGGTCTCGATCCCGCCGGGGTGGAGGTGCTCGGCGAGCTGCCCGCCCTGTGGTTGCCTCCCACGAACTTCGCTGTCACCTGCGTGCTGGGGTGGTGGCGGGAGGAGTCTCCGATCGGCGTCGTCGACCCGATGGAGGTCGCCTCGGTCCTCCGGGTGCCGCTGGCGGACCTGGTCGACCCGGACCGGCGGGTCACCGTGGTGCACCCGACGGGTTACCGCGGCCCCGGCTTCCTGGTCGGACCGCGGGTGCTGTGGGGCTTCACCGCGGGAGTCGTCGACCGGATCCTCGAACACGCCGCTCTGACCCGTCCCTGGGACCCCGACCGTACCGTGCCGGTGCCGGGCACCGGTTCGGAGGACCGGGCGTGAACGTCCTCGACCTCGTGCTCGTGGCGCTGCTGCTCGGCTACGCCTTGTCCGGCTACTGGCAGGGCTTCCTGGTCGGGATCTCGTCCACCCTGGGACTGCTCGGCGGCGGGCTCGCCGGCATCCTGCTGGCCCCGCGGCTGCTCGACGGGGTGGCAGGCTCCCTGACGGTCACTGTGGGGGCGCTGGCGGCGGTGCTGCTGCTGGCCTCCGTCGGTCAGGTGCTCGGCGGGCTGCTCGGATCGCTGCTGCGCTCGCAGGTGACCTGGCGTCCGGCGCGGGCCGTGGACGCGGTCGGTGGGGCCGCGCTCTCGGTGGTCGCGGCGCTCCTGGTGATGTGGGCGCTCGGGTACGCCGCCAGCGGGGCGAGGATTCCCTGGCTCGGCAACCAGGTGCGCAGCTCCAGCGTGCTGTCGACGGTGGACACGGTGGTCCCGCCCGCGCTGACCGACCTGCTGGACAGCTTCGACCAGGTGGTGGGCTCCGACCTGTTCCCGCGCTTCCTCGAGCCGTTCGTGCCCGAGCAGATCGTGCCGGTCGCTCCCCCCGACGCGAGCGTCCTGCGAGACCCCGACGTGGGCCGGGCCGGCGCGAGCGTCGTCAAGATCACCGGCGAGGCGGTGGCCTGCAACCGCGGACTCGAGGGCTCGGGCTTCGTGTACGCCCCCGGCCGGGTGATGACCAACGCGCACGTGGTCGCCGGCGTCTCGGACGTCAGCGTGGAGGTGGACGGGGACCGGCTGCCCGCCACGGTCGTCGTCTTCGACAGCGACCTGGACGTGGCCGTGCTGGCCGTCGACGGACTGGACGCAGCGGCGCTCAGGTTCGACCGGTCCGGCAGATCCGGTGACCCGGCGGCCGTGCTCGGTTATCCGCAGAGCGGGCCGTTCTCCGCCGTGCCGGCGCGGATCCGGGCCGAGCAGCGGCTGCGCAGCCCGGACATCTACGCCGAGGACACGTCGGTGCGCGACGTGTTCTCGGTGCGGTCCGAGGTGCTGCCGGGCAACTCCGGCGGACCGCTGGTGTCCCGGTCCGGGCGGGTTTACGGCGTCGTGTTCGCCGCGTCGGTGGCGGACGCGTCCACCGGCTACGTCCTCACCGCCGACCAAGTGTCCCAGCTGGCCGCCCGCGGCCGGGGGGCCACCGCAGAGGTCTCGACGCAGGGGTGTGCCTGACCGTCCGCCGCCGTGCGTCAGCGCCGTTTGAGGGCGGCCACCGTCTCCTTGGTGGTGTCGATCGTCCGCTGAGGCGCGGACACCTTCTTGAAGCGGCTGACTGCGAGCAGGCCCAGCACGAGCGCCAGCAGGAGGTAGACACCGAACACGATCAGGAACGCCCAGTCGGCTCCGAGGTCGAACCACCGCACCAGGGCGAACGCGAACGCGGCCGACAGCATGATGACGCCGAGCACCAGCAGGAACACCGCCACCAGCAACAGCGCGGCACCGATCCCGCCGGCCTTGACGCTGACCTTCAGCTCCGACTTGGCCAGCTCGATCTCGGACCGGACCAGTGTCGACAGGTGCTTGCTGGTGTCGGCGACCAGCCGGCCGATCGTCGGCTCCTCCGCGTCGGCCGCCGCACGGTGCTGGCCGGTGGCCGCCGCTGTCGGCCGAGTGTCCCGGTCGTCGGTGGCGCCGCTGGACGAGCCGCTGGGCTGGGCAGACATCGGGTTCCTTTCGCCGTCTGGTGCCGGTCCGCCAACCCTAGAGGGTGTCCGGGTTGTCCGCCTCGGGCCGGTCGGACGTCTGGTACACGTCGGGCACCCCGTCCCGGTCCTCGTCCCGCTCCTCCTCGGCACACAGGGCCTGGTGCACCGCCTGCCGGCGGCGGAGCAGGAGGGTGGCCAGCAGCGCGGCGAGGACCGAGGCGAACAGGACGGCCGCCTTCGCGGTCTCCGCACCGGCCGGGTCGTTGGTGAACGACAGGTCGGCGAGCAGCAGGGACACGGTGAACCCGATGCCGGCCAGCAGGCCGACGCCGACGATGTCGGACCAGGCCAGCTGCGGGCTGAGCTCGGCTCGGGTCAGGCGAACCGTGAGCCAGGCGCCGCCCGCCACGCCGAGCACCTTGCCGACCACCAGCCCGGCGGCGATGCCGACCGCGATGGGCGAGGTCACCAGCCCGGTCAGGGCGGAGGTGGACAGCTCGACACCGGCGGCGAGCAGCGCGAACACCGGGACGCACAGGGACGCCGACAACGGGCGGAGGCGGTGTTCGAGGACCTCGGCCGGGGAGTCGTCCTCACCGGTGTCCCGCCTGACCCGCGTCAGCAGGCCGACAGCGACGCCGGCCACGGTGGCGTGCACCCCCGCCTCGTGCACGAAGAACCAGACCGCGAGCGCGATCGGGAGGTAGACCCACCAGGCCTGGACCCGCCGGTGCTGCAGCGCGGCGTACAGGCCGAGCAGCGCACCCGCCACCGCGAGCGCGGCCAGGTTCAGCTGGTCGGTGAAGAACACCGCGATCACGGTGATCGCGAGCAGGTCGTCGACGACCGCCAGGGACAGCAGGAACGCCCGCAGTGCGGTCGGCAGCCGCTCGCCGACGAGCGCGAGGACGGCCAGGGCGAACGCGATGTCGGTGGCGACCGGCACTGCCCAGCCGCCGGGGCGCCCGTCCGCACCGAGGTTGATCAGCACGTAGACCAGCGCCGGCACCAGCATCCCCGCGATGGCCGCGACGACGGGCAGCACGGCCTCGCGGCGGTCCGACAGGTCCCCGACGAGGAACTCACGCTTGAGCTCCAGCCCGGCCACGCAGAAGAACACCGCCAGCAGGCCCTCACCCGCCCAGTGCTCGAGGTCCAGCTCGAGCAGACCCGGCACCGCCAGGGTGGTGGTGCGCAGGGACTCGTAGGCCGAGGCCACCGGGGAGTTCGCCCACACCAGGGCCACCGCGGTCGCCACTAGCAGCAGGAACCCGCCGGTGGTCTCACGCCGCAGTTCGTCGGTGACCGTCGTGAACTCGGCCTGAGAGAGCCGATGGAAGGCACGGCGGGCAGGGGCGGGGGCAGGCACGGTCATCGTGCACCTCCGGATGTCGGCGCGGTTCGGAACGCCGACCAGGCTTCCCGGCACACCTGCGAGCAGCCTAACCAGCGCCCATCGGGGCGACATCGGTGCGTGCCGACCCGGGTCAGGCCAGGGCGAAGTAGCGCAGGTAGAGGTACGGCCAGGACAGGGTGACGGTGACCAGCGTGACCACCAGCCCGTACCGGGTGAACCGCCAGAAGGAGATCGGGTAACCGTTGCGGGCGGCGATTCCGGTGACCACCACGTTGGCGCTGGCGCCGATGGCGGTGCTGTTGCCGCCCAGGTCGGCGCCGATGGCCAGCGCCCACCACAGCGAGTTGGCCTGAGTGGAGCCTCCGCCGGAGTCGACGAGGTCGGAGACCAGCGGGGACATGGTGGCGACGTACGGGATGTTGTCGACGATCCCGGACAGCACCGCCGACCCGAACAGCAGCCCGGTCACCGCGAGCAGGTAGCGACCACCGACGGCGTCCACGGCCTGCTCGCCGAGGAACTCGATCACGCCGATGTTCACCAGTGCGCCGACCATGATGAACAGGCCGGCGAAGAACACCAGCGTCTCCCACTCCACGTCCTCCAGGAACTCGCCGCTGGTGAGGCCGGACACGAGCACCAGGGCACCGGCGCCGAGCAGCGCCACCACGCTGGGGTCGACGTGGAGCAGGGTGTGCAGGCTGAAGAAGACGAGGATCAGGGCGAGCACGATCAGGCTGCGGATCAGCAGCGTGCGGTCCTTGATCGCCCGTCGCTCGTCCAGGTCCATGACGGCTGCTGCGCGCAGTGCGTCGTAGGTGAACGAGGCCCGGAACAGCCACCGGATGAGCAGCAGGAAGACCCCCATCAGCACGACGACGAGCGGGGCCAGGTTGATGATGAAGTCGTTGAACGACAGGTCCGCGCGGCTGGCGATGATGATGTTGGGCGGGTCGCCGATCAGCGTCGCGGTCCCGCCGATGTTGGAGGCCATCGCTTCGGCGATGAGGAAGCCCTCCGGTCGGACGCCGATGCGGTCGCACACCAGCAACGTCACCGGGGCGATCAGGAGCACGGTGGTGACGTTGTCCAGCGCGGCCGAGGCGACCGCGGTGATCAGGCAGAGCAGCACCAGGACGCGGTACGGGCGGCCGCGGGCGCGCTTGGCGGCCCACACCGCGACGTACTCGAACAAGCCGGTCTGCTTGACGACGCTGACCACGACCATCATCCCGAACAGCAGGAAGATGACGTTCCAGTCGACACCGGCTTCCTCGCTGAAGAACGCGACCTCGCCGTTGCTCGCACCGATCACCAGCATCAGCGCCGCGCCGACCAGCGCCGCCTTGACCCGATGGACGAACTCCGTCGCGATCGCCACGTAGGCGCCGACGAAGACGACGATCGCGGCGACGACCTGCCAGGCTTCGGCGCTCACGACTGACGCAGCGCGGTGCCGAGCAGGCGGTGCACGGTGATCACTCCGACCACTGCCTGCCGCTCGTCCACCACGGCGACGACGGGCGAGTGCTGCCTCGTCATCTGGGTGGCGACCTCGATCAGCGTGTCGTCGGTTCTGACCACCGGCCGGTCACGGTCCCGCTGCGGCAGGTACTGCTTGCTGGGCATCAGCTCGCGGACCGTCCGGCCCTCGAGGGCGCGGCAGAACGCGTCGGCTTCCTGTTCGGCGTACATGCTCGCAAGTCGAGGGTCCTCCTCGATGTACTCCGGGAGCGCGAAGCGCAGCACCTGGGAAGCGGGCAGGACGACGAGCGGCCCGCCGTCGTCGTCCACGACGACGAGTCCGGGCAGGCCCTGTTCTGCCAGCATCCTGGTGGCCGGCAGCGCGTCGTCGTCGAGATGGACGACCGGGAACGGCTCGGCGAGGTCGGCGGCGTGCATGACCGGAGCCTACGACTGCCCCCGCCCCCCACCACCGACGGCCACGATCCGCGACTTTTGCAGGGTGCCCACCTCCGCCGATGGCGGGCGTTGGGGGCTGCAAAAGTCGCGGATCGTGGGAGGGGGGTGGGGTGGGGTTGGGGGTGGGGGTGGGGGTGGGGGTGGTTGCTACTCGTCGTCGGTGCCGCCGGCGTCGATGCCGGTACGGATCTGGTCCATCACGGTCGAGTCGGTGAGCGTCGTGACGTCACCCATCTCCCGGTTCTCCGCGACGTCGCGGAGCAGCCGCCGCATGATCTTGCCGGACCGGGTCTTGGGCAGCTCGGGGACGACCATGATCTGCCGCGGGCTGGCGATGGCGCCGATCTCCTTGCGGACATGGGTCCGCAGCTCCTGCACGACGTCCGGCCCGCCGTCCCCGGCCCGCTCGCGCAGGATCACGAAGGCGACCACGGCCTGGCCGGTGGTCTCGTCGGCCGCGCCGACCACCGCCGCCTCGGCCACCTTCTCGTGCGAGACCAGCGCGGACTCGATCTCGGTCGTGGACAACCGGTGTCCCGAGACGTTCATGACGTCGTCCACCCGGCCGAGCAGCCAGATGTCGCCGTCGTCGTCCTTCTTCGCCCCGTCGCCGGCGAAGTAGCGGCCGGGGAAGCGCGACCAGTACGTGTCCTTGTACCGCTCGTCGTCACCCCAGAGCGTGCGCAGCATCGCCGGCCACGGCTCGGTGAGCACGAGGTAGCCGCCCGACCCGTTCGGAACCGGCTCGCCGGCGTCGTCCACGACGTCAGCGCTCACACCCGGCAGCGCCTTCATCGCCGACCCGGGCTTGCCGGCGGTGACACCGGGCAGCGGGCTGATCATCATCGCCCCGGTCTCGGTCTGCCACCAGGTGTCCATCACGGGTGTCCGGTCGCCACCGATGTGGTGCCGGTACCAGACGTATGCCTCGGGGTTGATCGGCTCACCGACCGAGCCGAGGATGCGCAGGCTGGACATGTCGAAGTCGGCCGGGATCTGCGAGCCCCACTTCATGAAGGTCCGGATCGCGGTGGGCGCCGTGTAGAGCAGCGTGACCCCGTAGTCCTGCACGATCTCCCACCAGCGGCCCTTGTGCGGGGTGTCCGGCGTCCCCTCGTACATCACCGAGGTGGCGCCGTTGGCGAGCGGGCCGTAGACGATGTAGCTGTGGCCGGTGACCCAGCCGATGTCCGCCGAGCACCAGTAGACGTCGGTCTCCGGCTTGAGGTCGAAGACCGACCAGTGCGAGTACGCCGCCTGGGTCAGGTAGCCGCCGGTCGTGTGCAGGATGCCCTTCGGCTTGCCGGTGCTGCCAGAGGTGTACATCACGTACAGCGGATGCTCGGCGTCGAACTGCTCCGGCTGGTGCTCGGTCGACTGCGCGTCCACCACCTCGTGCCACCAGCGGTCCCGGTCACCGTCCCAGGCCACCTCCTCACCCGTGCGCTGGACCACCAGCACGCTCCGGACGCCCGGGCAGCGCTTCACCGCGTCGTCGACGGCCGGCTTGAGCGCCGATGGCTTCCCCCGTCGGTAGCCACCGTCGGCGGTGATCACGACCTCGCAGCCGAGGTCGTCGATCCGGTCGGCAAGGGCGTCGGACGAGAAGCCGCCGAAGACGACGGTGTGCGGGGCCCCGATCCGGGCGCAGGCGAGCATCGCGACCACCGTCTCGGGAATCATCGGCAGATAGATCGCCACCCGGTCACCTGTGCCGACTCCGAGGTCGGTGAGGGCGTTCGCCGCCTGACAGACCTGGTCCTTCAGATCCGAGTACGTGATCGTGCGAGTGTCGTCGGCGGGCTCACCGACCCAGTGCAGGGCGACCCGGTCGCCCAGTCCGGCCTCGACGTGCCGGTCGACGCAGTTGACCGCCGTGTTCAGGGTGCCGCCGACGAACCACTTGGCGAACGGCGGTTCCCACTCGAGCACCGAATCCCACCGGCGGCCCCAGGTCAGCCGCTCCGCCTGTTGCTCCCAGAATCCCAGCCGGTCCGCGGCGGCCTGCTCGTAGGTCTCGGCGGTCGCGTTCGCGGCCGCTGCCAACTCCGCGGGCGGCTCGAACCGGCGGTTCTCCCGCAGCAGGTTCGACAGGCCCTGGTCGGCGTGGTCGTCGGTGCCGGTGTCGGTGCCGGTGTCGCTGGTCGCCCGCTCGCTCACGAGGACTCCTTCGTCTCGACTCGTCGTCCGGGTTGAGGCCCTACCGGCACCCAACCGCCGCACGCGACGGGCCGCAAGAGGAGCCGTGGTGGGGAGGGGGTGCCGGGTGGACACCACCGCAGGCCCGGCGGGCTGGGGCCGGGCCTGCGGTGGGTGATCGGCGAGTGGATGCCGGTCAGTGGTGCACGGCGGTCTCGGCGCCGGCCCCCGTGAGTGACCGCACTTCCAGCTCCGGGTAGCGGTCCTCCGAGGTCCGCTCCCGGGCGGTGACGGTGCCCAGCCAGCCCATGAAGAACCCGAACGGGATGGACACGATGCCCGGGTTGCTCAGCGGGAAGTACGACCAGTCGCTGCCGGTGAACAACGCGGTCTCGCTGCCCGACACGACCGGGCTGAAGAACACCAGGCCGACGCACATCACCAGACCGCCGTAGATGCTCCAGACCGCGCCGCGGGTGTTGAAGCGGCGCCAGAACAGGTTGAACAGCAGTGACGGCAGGTTCGCCGAGGCGGCGACGGCGAACGCGAGGGCCACCAGGAAGGCGATGTTGAGGCTCTGTGCCGGGATGGCGAGCGCGATCGCGATCGCGCCGATCACGAAGGCCGCGATCCGGGCGACCTTGACCTCCTCGTCGCCGGTCGCCTCGCCCCTGCGCATCACGTTGCCGTAGAGGTCGTGCGCCACCGAGGAGGCTGAGGTGAGGGTGAGGCCGGCCACCACCGCGAGGATGGTCGCGAACGCCACCGCGGAGATCAGCGCCAACAGGACCGCACCGCCGGTGCTGCCCTCGCCGCCTCCGACCGCCTCGGCCAGCAGCGGAGACGCCAGGTTGCCCGTGCTGGCCGCCACCTGACTGTCCGGCCCGGTGTCGACCAGCGCGGCGGCGCCGAAGCCGAGGACGAGCGTCATCAGGTAGAAGCTGCCGATCAGGCCGATCGCCCAGAGCACCGACGTCCGTGCGTCCTTGGACGTCGGCACTGTGTAGAAGCGGATCAGGATGTGCGGCAGGCCCGCGGTGCCGAGGACCAGCGCGAGCCCGAGCGACAGGAAGTCGATCTTGGCGGTCAGGTCGGTGCCGTAGCGCAGTCCGGGCTCGAGGAACGCCTCGCCCTTGCCGGACTCGGTGGCGGCCTCGCCGAGCAGGTCGGACAGGTTGAAGCCGAACTTGCCGAGCACCAGGACGGTGATCAGCACGGTGCCGGTCATCAGCAGCACCGCCTTGACGATCTGTACCCAGGTGGTGCCCTTCATCCCGCCGAAGACGACGTAGAAGATCATCAGCACGCCGACCGCGGCGATGGTGAGGTTCTTCAGCGCGTCGCTGTCCACGCCGAGCAGCAGGGCGACCAGCGTGCCGGCACCCACCATCTGCGCGAGTAGGTAGAAGATCGAGACCACGACGGTCGAGGTGGCCGCGGCGGTGCGAACCGGCCGCTGCCGCATCCGGTACGCCAGCTGGTCGGCCATGGTGTAGCGGCCGGAGTTCCGCAGCAGCTCGGCGACCAGCAGCAGGGCGATCAGCCACGCGACCAGGAACCCGATCGAGTACAGGAAGCCGTCGTAGCCGTACAAGGCGATCAAGCCGGAGATGCCCAGGAACGAGGCAGCAGACATGTAGTCACCGGAGATCGCCAGCCCGTTCTGAAAACCGGTGATGTTGCGGCCGGCCGCGTAGTAGTCGGTGGCGCCCTTGGTGTGCCTGCTGGCCCAGACCGTGATCCCGATCGTCAGCCCGACCACCGCGATGAACAGGCCGGTGGTCAGTCCCTGGGTCGCGCTCTCCGACAGCGCGAGCACGCTGCCCTGCACCGCGCTCATCGGCCGGCCACGCTGTCGTAGTCGCGCTGCAGCTTGCCGGCGATCGGGTCCAGCTCGCGGTTGGCGTAGCCCGCGTACATCCAGGCGATGCCGAAGGTGGACACGAACTGCAGCAGCCCGAACACCAGTGCGACGTTGATGTTGCCGAACAGCTTGGTGCTCATGAAGTCAGCGGCGAA
The DNA here is from genome assembly GCA_963695375.1 of uncultured Actinomycetota bacterium. Taxonomy (GTDB): domain Bacteria; phylum Actinomycetota; class Actinomycetes; order Propionibacteriales; family Nocardioidaceae; genus JACCVL01. Next base: position 1,084,972 of record OY968767.1, read on the forward strand.
CGTCGACATCAGGACGTAGAGCAGATACCACGACATGAAGGCCGCGGTCGCGATGAAGGCCCAACCGCGGAACCGTCGGCGCAGGGTGCCGAAGTCCTCGCTGGCGTGGATTCGCAGGTATGCCTCGTGTTGCGCGGTCGTGACCTTTTCCACCGTGCGCTCACCTCAGTCGGTCGCCCGGCCGGAGCCGGATCGGGGCGTGACGGGCGTCACTGTGCTGCGTCCGGGAGGGTACGAACCGCCCCGCGCACGGGGCGAGGGTCTGGTGGGTGTGGTGCGGCGGGCGAGCGCACTGCTGCGGCAGACGGTCCGGCCGGCGCCGCCGGCGCGCGACGAACGGTGGGTTTGCTGCGTCGAGCGGCGTCGGTCAGCGGGGCTGCCAGGATCCGCGGTCCAGGTCGAGCGATTCGGGGGCGTGCAGTCGCACCATCGTCCGGGTCACCCCAGGAGCCACCCGACCCGGAGTGAGCAGGGAGACGGCGATCATGACGGCGAAGGCGGTGGGCACCGCCCAGGCGGCTGGCTGGGCGAGCAACGTCCCGGTCCAGCCGCTGCGCTCCGGATCGAGGATGACCAGCGTCACCGCACCGCCCGAGGCCAGCCCGCCGGCGAGCAGCCCCGCCACCGCGCCGCGGTCGGTCAGCCGCGGCCACCAGATGCCGAGGACGAGCAACGGACAGAACGTCGATGCGGCGACCGCGAAGGCCAACCCGACCGAGCTCGCCACCGCCAGCCGTTGGGTCACCAGCGCGATGGTCAGCGGCACGACGAGCGCCAGGACCGCCGCCAGTCGGAACGCCGCCACCCCGCCGAGCCGGCGACCGGCGCGCAACGGCAGCCGGGTGAGCACGTCCTGGCTCAATGCGCCGGCGACCGAGACCGCCAGACCGGAGGCGGTGGACAGGAAGGCTGCGAAGGCCCCTGCGGTGAGCAGCGCGCCGAGCAGGTCGCCGGCCACGCCGCCGAGCATCAGCCCGGGAAGCTCCAACACGACGGCGTCGCTCCGGCCGCTCGCCACCAGGTCGGTCGCATAGACCCGCCCCAGCACGCCGTACACGGGAGGCAGCAGGTAGAAGCCGGCCAGCAGCGCGAGCACGATCACCGTGGTGCGGCGCGCCGCGCGGCCGTCGGGGTTGGTGTAGAAGCGCACCAGCACGTGCGGCAGCCCCATCGTGCCGAGGAAGGTCGCGACCATCAGCGAGCAGGTCCGGTAGAGGTCCTGCGGGTGGCTGCCGTCCAGCGGCAGCAACCAGCCGCCGCCCGTCCCCGCCGCGTCGGTGGGGGACGGTGAGCCGTCGGCCCGCCAGACGGTCAGCAAGACGACCAGCGGCACCAGCAGGGCGGTCAGCTTGAGCCAGTACTGGAACGCCTGGACGAACGTGATGCTCCGCATGCCGCCGGCCACGACGTTCAGCACCACCACGCCGGCGACCAGAGCGGCTCCGGCCCAGCCAGGGGCGCCGGTGACGGTGCGCAGCGTCAGCCCCGCCCCCTGCAGCTGCGGCAGCAGGTAGAGCCAGCCGACGACGACGACCAGCACGCTGGCCACCGAGCGGACCGTGCGTGACTCCAGCCGGGCCTCGGCGAAGTCCGGGATGGTGTACGCCCCGGAGCGTCGCAGCGGCGCGGCCACGAGGACGAGGAGCACGAGGTAGCCGGTCGCGAAGCCGACCGGGAACCAGAGCATGTCCGCGCCGAAGGCCAGCACCAGCCCCGCGACGCCGAGGAAGGACGCCGCCGACAGGTACTCACCGCCGATCGCGGAGGCGTTCCAGAGCGGCTGGACCGAACGGGAGGCGACGAAGAAGTCCGACGTCGTCCGGCTGACCCGGAGCCCGAAGGCACCGATGCCCAGCGTCACCAGCGACACCAGGATCACCGCGGTCCAGCCGGCGGCCGGGTTCACGACCGCTCCACCAGCTCGGTGAACTGCACCTCCGCCTGCTCGGCCCGTCGCGCGTACCACCAGCCGGCGAACACCAGGACCGGGTACACCGCGACGCCGAGCAGCAGCCAAGGCAGCGGCACCATGCCCACCGTGACCGCTCGCAGCTGAGGCGCCAGCGCGAACACCCAGGGCAGCGTGGCCAGCGGGCCGATCACGACCGCGAGCACCGTCAGGGACAGCCGCAGCTGGGTCTGCAGCAGCGAGCGCATGTAGACCTCGCCCAGCTTGGTCTGCGCGTCGATCTCCTGCGTGCCGGGAGTCGGCCGCGAGGTGCGGGCCGACGTCCGCGGGCTGGTGACGCGTACCCGCTGCGGGGGCTCCTCCACGGGCGGCACCGTACTGCGCCGGCTGCCGCCGGCTCCGACGTCAGGGGCTCCGGCGGCAGGGAGAGTGGCCGTCAACCCCCGGTGGCGTAGCCGCGCTGCTCGACCGCGGCGGCGCAGACCGCCTCGTCCTGGTCGCCGGTGCCACCGCTGGCACCCACCGCCCCCAACAGCGTGCCGTCGCGGTAGACCGGGACGGCGCCGGTCTGCGGGGTGTAGCGGCCGTCGGTCATCCCCACCAGCGCGGTGGCGAAGTTCGGCATCGCCTCCATCTTCTGCCGCTGGGTGGAGCTGGGTGCCCCGTAGGCAGCGGCCGTCCACGCCTTGCCCTGTGCGACGTCGGCGCTGATCCACGGCGCCCCGTCCATCCGGGTCAGCGCGAGCAGGTGGCCGCCGTCGTCCATGACGGCGACCGACATGGGGACACCGGTGTCCTCCGCGGCGGTGCGGGCGGCGGCACAGAGGGCGAGCGCCTCGTCGAGAGTCAGCATGGCGTCATCCTGCCGCCAGCTGGGCGGAGCTGCTCAGCCGCGACCGCGACGCACCAGCAGCGCGCGGAGATCGCGGGTGTGTCGCCGCGCGACTTGGAGCGGGACCGGCCCTTCAGGTCCGGGAACGAGCACGCTGGTCCGGCCGGCCAGGGTGCGGACCTCGAGCACCCGGTGGGCGTCGACCAGCAGGCTGCGGTGGATGCGGACGAACCCGGCCCCGGCCCAGCGCTCCTCGAGCGCGGTCAGGGGAACCCGCACCAGATGGCTGTCGTCCTCGGTGTGCAGGCGGGCGTAGTCACCCTGCGCCTCGACCCAGACCACGGCACTGCGCCGGACGAACCGGGTGACGCCCGCGCGCTCGACGGTGATGACTTCGTCGTCGGGAGCCGCCGACTCTGGAGCGGCGGCAGCGGTCGGGCTCGGGGCGCCGCGTGCAGGCGTGGCCCGCTCGGTGACGAGCCGGCGCACCGCCTCGGTGAGCCGGTCGATGCTCACCGGCTTGAGGAGGTAGTCCACCGCGTGCAGGTCGAACGCGTCGACCGCGAAGCCGTCGTGGGCGGTGACGAAGACGATCCCCGGCGGGGTCCGGAACCTGGCCAGCACGCGGGCCACGTCCATGCCGGTCAGGTCGGGCATCGCGACGTCGAGGAAGACGGCGTCGACATCCGAGGTCTCCAGCACCCGAAGCGCCTCCGCGCCGCAGTCGGCGGTGTCCACCCGCTCGATCCGGTGGTCGCCGCCGAGAAGATAGGCCAACTCCTCACGGGCCGGCTGCTCGTCGTCCACGACGAGCACGTGCAGCCCTGGTCCCGAGGGGCCGGCGGCAGCAGACACCGGGTCACCAGCTCGCGTGCAGGGGGCGGCCCTCGTCGAACCCGGAGCCGCTCTGCAGTCCGACCACCGCCCGCTCGTGCAGCTCACCGACCGTGCGGGCGCCCGCATACGTCGCTGCGGACCGGACGCCGGCGGTGATCGCGTCCAGCAGGTCCTCCACGCCCGGTCTCGCGGGGTCGAGGAACATCCGGGCCGAGGAGATGCCCTCCTCGAACAACGCCATCCGGGCCCGGTCGAAACCGGCGGCGTCCCGGGTGCGTGAGCTGACCGCTCGCGCCGAGGCCATCCCGAACGACTCCTTGTACGGAGTCCCGTCCGCCGTCAACGACAGGTCTCCCGGACTCTCGTACGTCCCGGCGAACCAGGAGCCGACCATCACGCTGGATGCACCGGCGGCCAGCGCGAGGGCCACGTCGCGCGGGTGCCGGACGCCGCCGTCGGCCCACACGTGCGCCCCCAGGTCGCCGGCGGCCTCGGCGCACGCGAGCACGGCGGAGAACTGCGGGCGGCCGACCCCGGTCATCATCCGGGTGGTGCACATCGCCCCCGGCCCGACACCGACCTTGACGATGTCGGCTCCGGCGGCCACCAGCTCGCGGGTGCCCTCGGCGGTCACCACGTTGCCGGCGACGACCCGCGGCGACCGGCCGGTGGCAGCGCTGGCCGCAGCTCGGGCCTCGGCGGCGGCGGTGACCGCTTCGAGCATCCGGTCCTGGTGGCCGTGGGCGGTGTCCACCACCAACACGTCGGCCCCGAGCGCGAGCGCGGCCTCCGCCTTGCTGCGCACGTCGCCGTTGATGCCGATGGCGACCCCGACGAGCAGTCGGCCGGTCGGGTCGAGGGCGGGGCGGTAGACGGTCGCACGCAGTGCCCCGGTCCGGGTGAGCACGCCGACCAGCCGGTCACCGTCGACGACCGGCGCCACCGCCAGGTGCCGCGACGCCAGGACGTCGAAGGCCGCCGTCGGGTCGACGCCCACGGTCAAGGTCACGGGGTCGGCCGTCATCACCTCGTGCACCTGGGCGAACCTGTCCACGCCGGTCCCGTCGTGCTCGGTCATCACCCCCACCGGCGTCCCCTCGTCGAGCACGACGACGGCCCGATGCGCGCGTTTGGGCATCAGGCTGAGCGCCTCGCCGACGGTGCTGGTGGGGCCCACCGTGATCGGCGTCTCGTAGACCGGGTGCGCCGCCTTCACCGCGCCGATCGCCCGGCCGACGACCTCCATCGGGATGTCCTGCGGCAGCACGGCCACCGCGCCTCGCCGGGCGACGGTCTCGGCCATCCGGCGGCCGGACACCGCGGTCATGTTCGACGCCACGACCGGGAGGGTGGTGCCGACACGGTCGGGCGGGGTGAGGTCCACGTCGAAGCGAGAGGTCACCGCCGAGCGCGACGGCACCATGAAGACGTCGTCGTAGGTGAGGTCGTACGCCGGCGCGCGGCCGTCCAGGAATCGCACGTCAGCGCACGCTACCCGTCACTGCTGCCGGGTCTCGACGTGCACCTGCGGGTCGTCCATGCCGGGCCGGGGCCGTTGCGCCATCGCCCCAGGGTGCCGGTCAGGACGTCACACCGGGGGCGAACTTGGGCACCCGGACCGTGACCTTCGTCCCAGCGCCGACGGCGGTCTCGACCACCAGCCCGTACTCGTCGCCGAAGACGGTCCGCAACCGCTGGTCGACGTTGCCGAGCCCGACGGAGTCGTCTCCCGCCTCGCCGGCCAGGATCAGCCGCATCCGCTCCGGGTCCTCACCGACCCCGTCGTCCTCGATCGTGATCACGGCGTCGGTGCGGTCGTCCTCCGCCGTGATCGTGACGTGGCCCAGACCGGTCTTGCGTTCGAGCCCGTGCCGCACGGCGTTCTCGACGAGCGGCTGGACCGACAGGAACGGCAGCTGCACGGTCAGCACCTCGGGGGCGATCCGGAGCGTGACGACGAGCCGCTCCCCGAACCGGGCCCGTTCGAGCACCAGATACCGCCGGATCGACCGCAGCTCCTCGGCCAGCGTGGTGAAGTCCCCGTGCCGGCGGAACGAGTAGCGGGTGAAGTCGGCGAACTCCACGAGGAGCTCGCGGGCCCGCTCGGGATCGGTCCGCACGAACGACGCGATGGCGGTCAGCGAGTTGTAGACGAAGTGCGGCGAGATCTGCGCGCGCAGGGCGCGGACCTCGGCCTCGACCAGGGCGGTCCGGGAGCGGTCCAGCTCCGCAAGCTCCAGCTGCGCCGAGACCCAGCGGGCCACCTCGGTGGCTGCCCGGACCAGCCCGGCCGACGTGGTCTCGGTCAGCGCGACGAGCGTTCCGACCACCCGGTGCTCAACCACCAGGGGGGCGACCACGGCCCCGCGCAGCTCGCAGCCGGCGCGCGGGCAGCCGACCTCGCCGGCACCGTGCGCGTGCGTGCGCCCGGACTCGAGGGTGCGGCGGGACAGCTCGAGCAGCTGGTCGGCGTGGTGGTGCGCACCGCCGTCCCAGGCGAGGACCCGCTGGTCGTCGGCGAGTGCCACGGCCGGCGTGCCGAGCAGGGCCCGCAGGTGCCGCACCGAACGCTCCGCGCTGCCCACGTTCAGCCCGCTGCGCAGCGGCGGCGAGGCCAGCGAGGCGGCGTGCAGGGTGGCGAAGGTGGCCCGGTCGGCGGGGGTCCCGAGGTCACGCCGGTGTCGGAGCAGCCAGATCGTGAGGGCCACGGCTGCCGACGCGGCCACGAGGACGCCGATGACCTGCAGCTCGTCCACGTCGCCAGCGCTCGTTATCGCGGCAGGCGGGTGGTGCGCAGGCAGTGGGTGACGTAGGGCATCTGCAGGCCGATCGCGTCGCCGCGCCGCTGGTCGTACAGCTCGCCCACCCGGGCGAGCACCTGGTCACGCTCGGTCGGGTCGAGCACGGCGACGTAGGACCGGGAGGCGACGAGGTCCAGCAGCCGGCTCCGGTCCAGCGGCTGGTACATCCGGTAGCGCTGCCACTCCACCGGGCCGAACGCGCCGGACAGGCCGAGGGTGCCGCTGGGATCGGGCAGCTCCGCATCGTGGCCGATGATCTCCGACAGCCGCCGGACCCAGGGCACGGACTCGTCCCGCACGTTCCAGACCATCGCCAGCACGCCACCGGGTCGCAGCACCCGAGCCAGCTCCGGGACCGCGAGGTCGGGGTCGAACCAGTGGTAGGCAGCCCCGATCGTGACCGCATCCACCGCGGCCACCCGGAGCGGGAGCTGCTCGGCGGTGGCCGCGACCGCGGCCAGGGTGGCGGTCCCGGAGCGACGCACCAGGTGCGCGAGCATGGCAGGCAGCGGATCGGCGGCGAGCACGACGTGTCCGGCGGCGAGCAGCGGCCGGGTCAGCGCCCCGGTCCCGGCGGCCAGGTCGAGCACCCGGCGCGCGGTGTCCCCGACCATCCAGCGGACCGCCTCTTCGGGGTAGCCGGGTCGACCGCGGTCGTAGGCGTCGGCGACCGACCCGAAAACCCGGGCCTGCTGCACCCGCCGCTGCTCCTCCACCGGCGCGAGGCTAACGGGTTACGCTGCGCCGGTGGCCGCCCCGGACCGGACGCCGGTCCCGCCGGACGGCTCCTCCTCGGGCCGGGACCCGCTGGCGGTGCTGGCCCGACTCGAGGGCGTCCCCTCCGCGATGGCCGCCGCCCGGGACGCGGTGGACCTGCTGCTGCGCGACCGCGGGCTGCGGCGGAGCACGGCCACCGACACGGTCGAGTCGCTGCTGCGCGGGGCAGCCGCGAGCGCGCGGCTGGAGGGCAGCGATCGCAGCCTGGACGACCTGCGCACCGGTTCGGTCGACCTGGCCGCCGCGGCGGCGCTGCGGGTCTCCACCGAGCTGGTGGGCCTGCTGCCGGTGTGGCAGCACAGCCCCGTCCAGGCGCTGGCCCGGCTGCACACCCTCGCCGCCGACGAGGACGACGAAGGACGCGGCCGGCCGCGGTCGGTGTCGGGGGCGGAGCGGCTGACTGCCGTCGGCGACCTGGTGCGGACCGGCACGTCGGCGCCGGCGATGGTGCTCGCCGCGGTGGTGCACGCGGAGATCGTCAGTGCCGCCGCGTTCGGATCCCGGGACGGTCTGGTGGCCCGCGCGGCGGAGCGGCTGGTGCTGGTCGACACCGGTGTCGACCCGGCGGCGGTCACCGTGCCGGAGGCCGGGCACGCCCGCTCGGTGCAGGCGTACCAGCGGGTGCTGGCGGGCTACCGCGACGGCGGGCAGGCCGGTGTCGTGGGCTGGCTGCTGCACGCGGCGGCCGCCTACGCGTACGGGGTCGAGAGCAGCCCGCTGAGCAGCCCGCTGAGCTGACCGGGAGCTGACCGGGCCCAGACGTGCGAACGGCGTCACCGCTCGGGTGACACCGTTCGCTGGCACGGCGCGCTGGGCTACCAGGCGTGCATTCTCGTAACCGTCGCCTCGGGAGTGCCCCGGTGACGACTGCCCTGTAGGAAGGGTGGATCGCCGCGTGGGTACCCGGGTGCCGTGTCGTCTGGAGTTGTGGTTCCTTTGTACAGGGGTTCACCGCATCAGCGGAAGGGCCAGTCGGCGTGTCCATGCCCGTCGGCGTCTGGCGCGTCGCCGCCACGCCCACACGGTCAGGGTCGCCGACGCGACCCCGACGCCGATCACGGCGACCGACGTCGGACGGCCGCGCAGCCCGACGCGGGCACGCAGACCGACCGGGGTGCTGAACCGCAGCACCGGCCAGCCGCGCTCGGCGGCGACCCGGCGCAGGGCTCGGGACGGGTTGACCACGTGCGGGTGGCCGACCAACTCCAGCATCGGCAGGTCGGTCTCGGAGTCGGAGTAGGCGTACGACGCGGCGAGGTCGTAGCCGTGCCGGTCGGCGAGCTCGCGCATCGCCGTCGCCTTGTGCGGGCCGTAGGCGTAGAAGCCGATCTCGCCGGTGTAGCGGCCGTTTTCGACCACCATCCGGGTCGCGACGACGTGGTCGACGCCGAGCATCTCGCCGATCGGCTCGACCACCTCCGAGCCGGACGTGGACACGATGATCACGTCGCAGCCGGCCTCGGCGTGCTCCTCGATCAGCTGGACGGCCTCGTCGTAGACCATCGGGTCGACGATCGCGTGCAGCGTCTCGGCGACGATGTCGCGGACCGTCTGGACGTCCCAGCCGGCGCTGAGCGACGACAGCTGGGCCCGCAACCGCTCCATCTGGGCGTGGTCCACTCCGGAGCGGCCGAACATCAGCTGCGCGTAGGCGCCGCGCAGGGCGGAGCGACGGGAGATCAGCCCGCCCTCGAAGAAGGCCCGGCTGAACGCCAGCGTGCTCGACCGGGCGATGATCGTCTTGTCCAGGTCGAAGAAGGCGGCCGGTCGGCCGGGGGAGCGCGTGACGTCGGCGTCGCTCACCCGGGTGACCCTAACCGCGCCGGGGCCCGCCCGCGGGGAAGCGCGAGTGGTCGTCCACAGCCGGTCGCGCGGGTGCGGTCGTCCCCAGCCCGGCAGGCTGGATCGGCGCCGCACCTGCCGGTCGGCCCAGGCTGCCGCCGTGCCTCCCCACCCCGCACCCGCCAGGTCCGGACCAGCCCGCCCTCCTCGAGTCACGATCCGCGACTTTTGTCCGAGGTTCGCCGCCTCGCGGTCACCGGCGGCGCCGAGCCTCAGGTCGTTGCCGACGTTCCTGCGGTGCGGACGGTCTGGTCCGGCGCGGGAGTGGTGTTGGTCGGAGCCGACCGCGCTGCCGAGCTCGCCGCGCTGGCGCTCCCTCGCCGCGCCGGCGTCGTCGTTGTGGTGCCGGACGAGATCGGTCCGGACGCCTGGCGCAATGCGGTGGCTGTCGGAGCCGAGGCAGTCCTGTCGGTGGCGGACGACGGGGACCGGATCGTCGACCTGCTCGAGTCCAACCTCGGCGACCCCGCCTCCGGTGTGCTGCTCGGCGTCCTGGGGGCGTGCGGAGGGGCGGGAGCCTCGGTGTTCGCGGCCGCGCTCGCCGCTGCCGGGTGCGCCGCCGGTGTCGCCAGCCTGCTGGTGGACGCGGATCCGTGGGGTGGCGGGGCGGACGTCCTGCTCGGCGGTGAGGACGTCTCCGGCCTGCGCTGGGCCGACCTGGCCGGAACGACGGGGCGGGTGAGCGCTGCGTCGCTGCGCGACGTGCTGCCGGTCGTGGACGGGGTGACGGTGTTGTCCTGGAGTCGCAAGCCGTCTGCGCCGCTGCCGGCGGCGGCGATGCGCAGCGTGCTCACCGCCGCACGCCGCGGGTTCGGGCTGGTGGTCGTCGACCTCCCTCGGCGAGACGACGATGCCGCCCTGGCCGCGTTGGCGATGGCGCAGCGAGTCGTGTGGGTGCTGCCGGACCAGCTCCGTGCGGTGGCGGCCGCGCACACCCGCGTGCAGTGGTTGCGCCGGGCCAGCACCGACGTCGCGGTGCTGGTGCGTGAGGTGGACGGACGCGCCTTCGACCCGGACGCCGCCGCTGATTCCCTCGGCTTGCCGCTGCTCGCCAGCATGCGGTCCGAGCGGGGTCTCGCATCCTGGCTGGATGAGGGGTTCGGACCGCGCCGCCGGTCGCGGGGCCCGCTGGCGCGGGCCTGCTCGGTCACGCTCGACGCGTGCGGTGTCGGCGTGCCGGGCGGGACGGCATGACCGGTCCGGACGCAGCCCTGCTCGAGCACGTCCGGTCGGCGCTGGCCGCCAGCGGCGCCCGCGTCGATGCCGTGGAGGTCGCACGGGTGCTGCGGGCCGAGGGGAGGGTCGTCGGTGAGGCCGGCGTGATGGCTCTCGTCGACGCTCTCGACCGGGAGAGTGCGGGCGCCGGGCCGTTGGACGTGCTGCTCCGCGAGCCCGGTGTCACCGACGTGCTGGTCAACGGGCCTGGGCAGGTGTTCGTGGATCGAGGTGCTGGCTTGGAGTTGACGTCGGTGCGGTTCGGATCGGACGCGGCGGTACGCCGGCTGGCCCAGCGGCTGGCCGCCGCCGGCGGGCGTCGGCTCGACGACGCCAGCCCGTTCGTCGATGTCTGCCTGGGCGACGGCACCCGCCTGCACGCGGCGCTGGCACCGGTGGCCAGTCCGGGCACGCTGCTGAGCCTCCGGGTGCCGCCCCGGCAGGCATTCAGTCTCGACCAGCTGGTGCGAGCGGGCACGCTCGACGACTCGGGCGCACGCGTGCTTGCCGATCTGGTGGCGTCCCGGGCGGCGTTCGTCGTCACCGGCGGTACCGGGTCGGGCAAGACGACGCTGCTCGCAGCCCTGCTGTCCCGCGTGCCGGCTGCGGAGCGGATCGTCCTGGTCGAGGACTCGGCCGAGCTGCGCCCCGAACATCCGCACGTCGTCGCTCTGGAGTCCCGACCGACCAATGTCGAGGGGGCCGGCGCCATCAGCCTGCGCGACCTCGTGCGTCAGGCGCTGCGGATGCGGCCGGACCGGCTCGTCGTGGGAGAGGTCCGCGGAGCGGAGGTGGTCGACCTGCTGGCGGCGCTGAACACCGGTCACGAGGGTGGGTGCAGCACGTTGCACGCCAACACGCCCTCCGACGTGCCGGCGCGGCTGGAGTCTCTGGGCATCACCGCGGGCCTGGACCGTGTCGCGGTGCACGCTCAGGTGCTGGCCGGACTCCGCGTGGTGGTGCACCTGCGCCGGACGGCTCGGCTGCGCCGACTTGCGGAGGTGGGGGTGCTGTCACCCGGGCCGGGTGGTCTGGTCTGTGAACCCGCGTTGCGGCTCGATCGGTCGGGCCGGCTCCGGCCGGGTCCGGCGGCGCCCGGTCTGGAGCGACTGCTCTACGGACCGGCGCCGTGACCGGCGGGCCGCCAGTGTCTGGTTCGCTGCTGGTGGCAGCGATGGGTGCGGCCGGTGCCGGCTGGCTGCTGGTGCAGCGAGCGTCCCCCGCCCGGGCACACCGCCTGTGCCGACGGGCCTCCGCCGACGACGGGAGCGTGCGGCCGCTCACCGAACGCGAACTCCCCATCGGCTGGCTCGTGGTGCTCGCCCTTTGCGGGCTGGGCGGGACCGGGATGGTGGCCGGGGCGACGGTGGACGTGGCGGCGCCACTGGCGGGGGCCGCGCTCATCGCCGCCGGAACCGCGGCGGCGCTGCTGCGTCGCAGCCGCGCCCGGGCCCGCGTGCGGGCAGTCGGGGCGGAGGTGGTGGAGGGCTGCGAGGCACTCGCGGCCGGACTCCGGGCGGGTCTCGCCCCCGAACGGGTGCTCGCCAGAGTGGGTGCCGACCTGTCGCTGTTCCTGCCGGCTGCCGGCACCGCGCGCCTGGGGGGAGACGTGGCCGAGGCCTGCCGGGTGAGTGCGTCGTCGACGCCCGGGGCCCAGCGGCTGCGCCTGCTGGCCGCGGCCTGGGAGGTGGCCGGCCGGACCGGCGCAGGACTGGCGGGCGCCGTTTCCCGGATCGCCGAGCGCGTGCGAGCCGACGAAGCCCGTTGCCGCCAGGTGGAGGCAGCCGTCGCTGGCGCCCGGGCCACTGCCCGGTTGTTCGCGGTGCTTCCGGTCCTCGGGATCGTCCTGGGACAGGGCATGGACGCCGACCCGCTGGCGGTGATGACGTCGACGCCGGCGGGGGCGTGGTGCCTGCTCATCGGCACCACCCTGGCCTGCCTGGGACTGCTATGGGTGGAGCGATTGGCCGACGGAGCGGTGTCGTGAGCGTCGCCGGTCGGCGCCTTCGAGCTCTGGCGGGTGACCATCGCCGCCACCCCCGGTCGCTGTCGGGCTACGGATCAACGACCGCTGCGCGGATCGCGGTCGGGCTGCTGCTCGGGTGGCAGGTGGGGTGGATGTTCGGCGGTCTGCCGGGGGTTCTCGGCGCGGTCGGTGTGGCGGTGGCGGTGCCGCGCTGGCTGTCCCGCCTGGAGCGCGACCACGATCGCCGCCGACGCCAGCTGGTGTCCGCCGACCTGCCGCTGGCGATCGACCTGCTCGTCGTCGCGCTACGGGCCGGTCGGCCGGTCGGCCAGGCGTTGGCCGTGGTCGCGACGGCGGTGGGCGGTCCGCTGGGTGCTGACCTCGACCGCCGGGCGGCCCGGCTGGCCCTCGGCACCGACGAGGGCACCGTCTGGTCCGAAGCCGCGTCCCATCCCGTGCTCGGCCCAGTGGGTCGGGCGGTGGTCCGGGCGGCCGACCTGGGCGCACCGCTCGCGGACGCCTTGGAACGGGTCGCGGACGACCTGCACCAGGCGGCTCGCACGGACGCCGACCAGGTCGCCCGCCGGGTCGAGGTGCGCTCGGCGGGCCCCTTGGGGCTGTGCTTCCTGCCGGCCTTCGTGCTTGTCGGCGTCGCGCCGACCGTCTTGAGCGCCTTCACGACGGTGCTGGCCTGATCGGGTGTGATCCGGCCGGCGTGACCAGGGCCCGAAAATCCGCGACCGTGCACAGGTGCCCAGCCTGCCGGTCGCGGTGCACAGGTGACTCGTCGGCGCTCCTCAGGACCGCCGTCAGCAGCCCAGGGTGCAGACGTCCGTCACGTTTCGCCCGACAGGGCGCTGTCTCCCGGAGGCCACACATGCTCGCACCACCGACTCCCTCGACCGTCCTCCTCCGCCGGGCTGTCTCGACCGGTTGTGCCGCGCAGTGGCACCGGCGGGACGAGCGGGGGATGACCACGTCGGAGTACGCGGTCGGCACCGTGGGCGCCTGCGGGGTGGCCGGGGTGCTGTACCAGCTCGCCAACTCCGGCTTCTTCACCTCGCTGTTCACCGACGTGATCGGCGGGGTCGTGGACCTGCTGCCGTTCTGACCATCCCGTCTCTCCCGGAGGGGGCGTCCCCCGGCCCTCTCCGGGAGCTCCCCGCGATCGGACCCGCCGTGCCCTCAGCCAGACTCGCCTCGCCGGCTGCTGACGTGCGAGTACGCGGTCGGGAGCGCGGCGACCCTGTGCATTGGCTGTGCGATCTGGTGGTTGGGCGAGCAGGGATGCTGGTCCGGGTTGGTGCACGGACTGCTCGCGGGGGCCCTCGGAGCCGGCAACGGAGGAGCGGGATGACCCCCCGCCGGCGGTTCTGGCGCGCGCGCTCGACCGGTGACCGGGGGATGGTGACGGCCGAGGCCGCCTTGGTGCTCCCGGTCCTGGTTGTCGTCGCCGTCGCGCTCGCCTGGCTGGTGCTGGTCGGGGCCGCGCAGGTGGGTTGTCTCGACGCGGCCCGCGAGGCGGCTCGGCTCACCGCGCGGGGCGAGCCGCCCGACGCCGTCGACGCGGTCGTCTCCAGGCTGGCGCCGGGTCCGGCGCACTGGGAGGCGGGCGAACACGGCGGGGTCGTCACCGCGTCGGTCACGACGGTCGTCGGGCCGCGACTGCCGCTGATCGGCTCGGTCGGGCAGGTCGAGCTGACGGCCGACGCGGTCGCGGCACGGGAGCCGCAGTGACCAGGCGAGCTCACCGCCGCGACGAGCGCGGTGTCGCGACCGCGCTCGCCCTGGGGATGACCGTGCTCCTGGTCATCAGTGCGGTGGTCGCTATCGGCCTCGTTCGGGTGGTCGCCGCCCGACACGCGGCGGCCGCGGCGGCGGACCTCGGTGCGCTGGCAGGCGCTGCAGCGTTCGCTGCCGGCACCGATCCCTGCACGGCGGCCGCTCGGGTCGTCGCTGCGAACGGCGCCGGGCTGGTGCAGTGTGCGACCGAAGGTGCCGACGTGCTGGTGGCGGCGCAGGTGCGGACCGCGCCGCTGTTGGGGAGCTCCTGGGCGCCCGCTGCCCGGGCGCGTGCCGGCCCGGCGCCATGAACCCGATGCGCACCACGCATTCCGCTGGGCAGTCGGCGAGACCGCCGGCTGCGATCAGTCTCGAGGCACCGAGCCGAAATGCTCGCCCTCCTCGTCGCCACCGCGGCGCCGATGCGGGCGGGACTCGCCGGGTGCCGATGGTGGGCCAGACCCGGGCCCCTGAGGCCGATCGTCGGTCGGTCCGGCGTCTCCGCCCGCTCCTGGCTCGTGCCCGGCGTCCCGCCGCAACTGCCGGACCTCCTTGCGCCGCTTGGTGCCCCTGCGGACTCCACCGAGGAGCAGGATCAGACCGAGCAGCCCCAGTGCGCTGCTGCCTGCGCCGACTCCGAAGACACCCGCGGCGGTGGTGTCGATGCTGAATCCGGGCAGCTCCAGCATGACCGGATCGCCACCCTGGCTGATCACGGTCACCGCGACGACGGCGACCACGATGAGCAGGATCACGCCGAGAACAGCCATCGGTCCTCCAGTCGAAGCGTCGAGAACTCCTCGTTGCCAGGGTGCACTCTGGGCCCTCAACCCGCCAGCAGCACGTCGAGCAGACGGACGGCGCCGTGCTTGTGCAAAGGCTCGTTCCCGTTGCCGCACTTGGGTGACTGGACGCACGACGGGCACCCGCCCGTGCAGTCACAACACGCGATCGCCTCCCGGGTCGTCCGTAGCCACTGTTCGGCGACGGCGAAGCCACGTTCGGCGAAGCCCGCGCCCCCCGGGTGCCCGTCGTAGACGAAGACCGTGAGCCGTCCGGTGTCGCGGTGCAGGGCGGTCGAGACCCCGCCGATGTCCCACCGGTCGCAAGTGGCGAACAACGGCAACAGGCCGATTGCCGCGTGCTCCGCCGCGTGCGCCGCCCCGGGGACGTCCCGCGCGTCCACACCGCTGGCCGCGACCTGGGCGGCGCCCAACGTCCACCAGACTGCCGTGGTGGTGAGGTGCCGGGCGGGCAGCTCTAACGGTTCCTCTCCCAGCACCTCCCCGGTGAGGACCCGCCGGCGGAGGTAGCCGACGACCTGATTGGTGACCTGCACCGTCCCGAGCACGACCTCGGCAGATCCCCAGCTCTGTCGGCGCCCTGCGGCCAGCACCTCGATGTCGGTGACGTCGCGGGCGGTCGTGGTCCAGTCGGGGTCGGCCCGGTCCACCAGCGCCACGGCGGTGTCGAGGTCGAGCTCGTGCACGAGGTAGGTGCGACCCTGGTGCAGGTATACCGCTCCGTCATGCACGCTGGTGTGCGCGGACGCCGCGTCGACGGTGCCGAGCACCCGGCCGTCCGGCCGCTCGACCACCTGCACCGGCGAGCCGCCGCTGGAGCGGATGTCGGCCAGCTCGCAGGCCCGGTCGCGGCGGGTCCAGAACCAGCCGCGCGGACGGCGCCGCAGCACCCCATCGGCCGACAGTGCCTCCACGCCCTCGCGGGCGCGGGGGCCGAACAGGGTCAGGTCCTCGTCGGTCAGCGCTAGCTCCTGCGCCGCGGCGCAGAGATGCGGCCCGAGCACATAGGGGTTGTCCGGGTCGCTGACGGTCGCCTCTAGGGGGACGCCCAGCAGCGCCTCCGGGTGTCGAACCAGGTAGGTGTCCAGTGGGTCGTCCCGGGCCACCAGCACGCCCACCGACGACCGGCTCCGCCGCCCGGCCCGACCGATCTGCTGCCACAGCGCGGCCCGCGTGCCGGGGAAGCCGGCCACCAGGACGGCGTCCAGCCCGACCAGGTCGATGCCCAGCTCGAGGGCGTTCGTCGCTGCCGCCCCGAGCAGTCGACCGGACCGCAGATCCGCCTCGAGCGCGCGTCGGTCCTCCGGAAGATAGCCACCGCGGTAGGCGGCCACCGTGCCCGCGAGGGCCGGGTCGATGTCGGCCAGCTGCCGTTGGGCGGTCAGCGCGACGGTTTCCGCCCCTCGCCGGGACCGGACGAACGCCAGCGTGCGGAGTCCGTCCACCACCAGGTCGGTGAGCAGGTCGGCGGTCTCCGCCGTCGCTGAGCGCCGGGTCGGGGCGCCCTGCTCGCCCTCCAGCTCGGTGAGCGGTGGTTCCCACAACGCCAGCGCGCCGGGTCCGCGTGGAGATCCGTCGTCGGTGACCGCCTGCACCGGCAATCCGGTGAGCGTGGACGCACAGCCTTCCGGATCGGCGATGGTCGCCGACGCCAGGACGAACGTCGGCTGCGCGCCGTAGTGCGCCGCCAACCGACGGAGCCGACGCAGCACGTGCGCCACGTGCGACCCGAACACCCCCCGGTAGTGGTGGCACTCGTCCACCACCACGTACGCCAGCCCGCCGAGCAGCCGTGCCCAACGACTGTGGGCGGGCAGCACCGACCGGTGCAGCATGTCCGGGTTGGTGACCACCCAGGTCCCGTGGTCGCGGGCCCAGTCCCGCTCGGAGCGGGGGGTGTCTCCGTCCACGGCAACGGCGCGCACCCCCCGGAGTCCCTCGGGAGGACCGCCCGTGATCTCCCGCAGCGCGGCCAGCTGGTCGTGGGCGAGCGCCTTCGTCGGTGCGACGTAGAGGACGGTCGGCGTCCGGTCCCGTCCGCGGGTGGGCGCCGCTGAGCTGAGCACCGTGCTGATCCCGGGCAGCAGGTAGCCCAGCGACTTGCCGGAGGCGGTCCCGGTGGCCACCACGACGTGTCGACCCGCCCAGGCCCGCTCGGCCGTCTCGACCTGGTGGCTCCAGGGCCACTCCAGACCGGTCGCGCGCAGCCGTTCCACCAGCTCCGACGGGACCCACGTCGGCCAGCCGGTGGGCTGCGCGGCCCGGGCCGGGAGGCGTTCGAGGTGGGTCAGCCGGCCCTCGCGCCCCGCCTGTCCGGCGAGCCGCTCCAGCAGCGCCACCGGATCGGGTGCACCGGACAGGGAGTGCGGTGTCCGGGCCTGCGTCGGCATGATGCTGCGAGTCTGGCACGCGGTCGACCGTCCACGCCCACCCCAGGTGGGCGTCGTGCGGGAGGCGGCGGTCCACTCACACTCAAACGGTGATGGCCACTTTCCCGCGCGCCAGACCGTGCTCGAGGTGGCGCATCGCCTCGGGCACCTCGTGCAGCGGGTATGTCCGCTCGAGGGTCGGGGTCAGCGTTCCCGCCGTCAGCAGGGGGGCGAGGCGTTCCAGGTCGCTCGCCCGCTCCTTGGAGGCGAGCATCGTCATCCGTTGGCCGACGAAGGGCGACAGGATCGGTGCACGCAGTGACCGGCCGAAGCCGCCGGTCCACTTGTCGCCGTCTCCACCGACGATCACCAGCGTCCCGGTGGGGGTCAGCGCGTGCCGCAGTCGGGTCAGGCTGGCATTGCCGGCGATGTCCACGATGAGGTCGTAGCGCTGGCTGCCGTCGGCGAAGTCCTGCCGGTTGTAGTCGATGACGTCGTCTGCTCCGAGGGCACGAACGAGGTCGAGCTTCGCGGTGCTGCAGACACCGGTGACGTGCGCCCCGGATGCCTTCGCAAGCTGGATCGCGTAACTGCCGACCCCGCCGGAGGCTCCCGTGACCAGCACCCGCTGCCCGGGCTGGACCCGGCCGACGTCGTGCATGGCTTGCAGGGCGGTGCCTGCCGAGATCGGCACGACCGCAGCCTGCTCGAACGAGAGGTTGACCGGCTTGGGAGCCAGCTTGTCCTCGCGGACCACGGCGAACTCGGCGAACGAACCACTGGCCATCCCGTACACCTCCTCGCCCTCGCTGAACCGGGTCACCGCCGACCCAACCTCGGCGACGGTCCCCGACACGTCGACCCCGAGCACTGGGTTCTTCGGCCGGCGCACACCGAAGCCGAGCACCCGCAGCAGGTACGGAAGCCCCGTCATCAGGTGCCAGGTGCCACGGTCCAGACCCGCCGCGTGGACGCGGACGAGCACCTCGTGGTCGGCGATCTCGGGGCGTGGGACCGCAGCGAGTCGCAGGTCCTCGGCCGACCCGTAGCGGTCCTGCACGATCGCCTGCATCGAGGTCTGGTGGTCCACGGTATTGGCTGTGTTCCTGGTCGAGTCGGGGATGGTGTTCACAGTGTGCTCTCCGTTCACGCGGTGGGTCGGGCCGTGCAGGTCAGTGCGCGACGAGCTCGATGTCGTCGCGCGGGATGTCTTCGGATGCGGGCGGCGTGCGCAACGCTGGCTACGTCCGGAGCCAGGAACTGACGTGCGACGTCAATCAGATAGCTGACGGTTGCCGCCATCAGGAGCAGTCCGAGGCTCCGGGGGCGGCATCGCCGGGGACGTAGCCGCCGGCGCGCAGGTAGCCGTGCGCGAAGCCACCGAGTTTCGCGATGGCCAGGTGATAGGCGCCGGCGGTCCGGGCCAGCCGCACGGGTGAGGTCATGAGGTGCTCCGAAGTTTCGGGGACGGACGCGGTGTCCGTACTAAGTACGAGAGGCTACCGTACAATGTAAGGGAGCGCCAGTGACGGAAGGGTCGAGGGATGTCGGAGTCAGCGGCGGTGCCCGATCAGGGGCGAGCGAGACTGAGCCGGGAGCGCGTGCTCGGCGTTGCGGTCGACGTGGCCGATGCCGGGGGGATCGCAGCGCTGACGATCCGGACGCTCGCGCATGCGCTCGGTGTCAAGCCGATGTCGGTCTATCACCATGTGGCCAACAAGGACGCGATCCTCGACGGGATCGTCGACCGGGTCTTCAGCGAGATCGACGTCCCCGCGGCGGGTGACGACTGGCGCGAGGCGATGGCGCAGCGGGCGCATTCGGCCCGCCGGGTGCTCCGGCGACATCCCTGGGCGGTCGGCCTGCTGGAGTCACGGACCACCCCCGGCCCGGAGACCCTCCGTCACCACGACGCCGTCCTCGGCATCCTGCGGTCAGCCGGCTTCTCGCGGGAGCTGACCGCCCACGCCTACGCGCTGCTGGACAGCTTCATCTACGGCTTCGCCGTGCAGGAGGCGACTCTGGCCTTCGAGGGCCCCGACACCGTGGCCGACGTTGCCGAGCCGATCCTGGCCGACCTGCCACCCGGCGCCTATCCGCACCTCGTCGACATGGCCGGCTCCTACTACCTCCAGCCGGGTTACGACTTCGGCGACGAGTTCGCGTTCGGGCTCGACCTGATTCTCGATGCGCTCGAGGCGGCGCTCGCCACGGCCGGAGGCGAACCCGCGACGTGAGTCGCCGATGGTGCGCTGTGCCGCTGGCACGCAGCCGGAGGACGTCGGATCACTCGTCCGGGCTGCGCTTCGCGTCGGGGAGGGTCGGAGCGTCGGTGGGGTAGAGGCCGGCGACGAATCCGTAGACCTGATCGCCGGACCGGGGGAGCTGGGCGAACCGGCGGGCGATCTCCTGGACCTCCGCCCAGAAGTTCCGCACCTCCTCGATCGGGACGCGCGCGTGCACGAGCAGGCACCGCAGCTCGTCGGCCGCGTGAGCCGTAGCCGATTCTGCGGCCGCCTCCGCGAGTCCGTTGACGGCGGCGGCGATCTTCTTGTCCTCGGGGCGGTCGAGCACGCCGATGTAGATCGTGCGGGCGACCCGGCCGTAGTACCGCTCGTCGATCGCCCGCACCCGCCGGGTGCGGACCACGCGCAGCAGGCCGACCGCGACGAGCAGGCTCACGTGATAAGCGACCGTGCTCTTGGGTCGATCGACCGCGTGTGCCAGCTCGCTGACCGTGGCGGCCCGCTCCAGCAGCAGCTCCAGCACGGCGGCGCGTAGCGGATCGGCCAGTGCGCGCAGCTGTTCGGGAGCCGTGACCACGACCAGGTCGTCGAGGTCGTAGTCGGGGATCTGTTGATTGACCGGCATCTCTAGACCATTCTAGTATTCTGGATCGTTCGATGATAGCCGTTCAATGAGGGAGTGTAGAGATGGCCGAGGTTGTGGTCTTCCACCACGTACAGGGACTGACCGACGGGGTGCGTGCGTTCGCCGAGGAGCTGCGCGCCGGCGGGCACACCGTGCACACGCCGGACCTGTTCGACGGCGAACGGCCGCGCACCGTCGAGGACGGGGTGGCGTACGTCCGCAGCATCGGCAGCGAGGTGCTCGGCGAGCGCACCGTCCAGAGCCTGGCCGAGCTGCCCGCGGAGTTGGTGTACGCGGGCTTCTCCTGGGGTGCCGGCACGGCGCAGCAACTCGCACAGACCCGGCCCGGCGCCCGCGCGGCGCTGCTCTACGAGGCGTGCATCCCGATCACCGGTGACTGGGCCTTCGGGCCGTGGCCCGACGGGGTGTCGGTGCAGATCCACGGCATGGACCGGGACCCGTTCTTCGGGCTGGAGGGCGACATCGACGCGGCCCGCGAGCTGGTCGAGTCGGTCGGCGCCGAGCGGGCCGAGCTGTTCGTGTACCCCGGGGACCGGCACCTGTTCACCGACAGCTCACTGCCGTCGTACGACGCAGCCGCCACGGCACAGGTGCGGCAGCGGTCGCGGGAATTCCTCGACCGGCTGGGCTGACCCGCGGACGACGCGGTCTGACCACCGTCGGCTGCGCCGCGGCTACCCGGGCGCGCGGCTGAAGCACCTCTGCCCTGCCGGCACGGGGTCGTGGTTGAATGCGGAGCGGACGGAGGCGTCCGGATCGGCCGGGGGTCGAGACGGTCGTCGCCCGGGACGACGAGGAGACGTTGTGGACCTGTCGCTGGACACGCGCAACGAAGGGGAGTGGACGGTCATCGCCGTCCGGGGGGAGATCGACGTCTATACGGCCCCCAAGCTGCGTGAAGCACTGGTGGATCTGGTGAACGCCGGTCGGTACCACATCGTGGTCGACGTCGAGGCGGTCGACTTCTTGGACTCGACCGGGCTGGGGGTGCTCGTCGGCGGGCTGAAGCGGGTCCGAGCCAACGACGGCAATCTGCGGGTGGTCTGCACGCAGGAACGGTTGCTCAAGATCTTCCGCATCACCGGGCTCACCAAGGTGTTCGCCATTCACGACTCCGTCGCGACTGCGACAGACGCCTGACCATCTCCATGCCGCAGGTCCGCATCGACGTGGTGCCAGATGCCGCGCACGTTCGCGTCGTACGCCTGGTCGCGGTCTCGCTGGCCCGCCTCAACGGGGTGAATGAGGACGTGGTGGAGGACGTGCGCCTCGCGGTCGGTGAGGCGTGCGGCCGGGCCGTGGCCGCGCACCGGCGACACGGTGTGGAGGAGCCGGTCCGGCTCGGGTTCGACGGTGGACCCGGTTTGTGGGTCACGGTCGTCGACGCGGTCGCGCTGCCACAGGCGAGTGGCGACGACGCCGTGCGGCTGCTGCTTGCGGGACCGGACGGCCAGTCGCCGGAATCCGACATCGACGCGGCGCCGGCGGTGATGGCGCTGCTGGAAGGGCTGGCGGAACAGGTGTCGGTGCGCACCGGCCAGGACGGGACGCGCATCGAGCTCGGCTGGGGCACCGAGGACTGACCCGCCGGGCCCCGGTACGGTGCGTCCACCCACGCGTCGGCGTGGGCCACAACATCTGCTGGAGGAGTACGCAATGTCGCGGGTACCCCTCGCCGCTTCCGGCGTGGACGTCACCCTCGACGGCGGCAACACCTCCGTCGTGATCGTCGTCGCCGTGATCGCGCTCATCGCGCTGGTCATGGCCTCGGTGTTCCGGCGGCAGGTCCTAGCTGCCGACGAGGGCACCGAGAAGATGAAGACCATCGCGTTGGCCGTGCAGGAAGGTGCGTCGGCGTACCTCACCCGCCAGTTCCGAACGCTGGGCGTTTTCGCCGCGGTGGCCTTCGTCGCGCTGTTCGCCCTGCCCGGTGACCTCGACGTCCGGATCGGTCGTTCGCTGTTCTTCCTGATCGGTGCCGGCTTCTCCGCGGCGATCGGCTACCTCGGCATGTGGCTCGCGGTCCGGGCCAACGTCCGGGTGGCCGCTGCGGCGCGTGGTGACGACCGGGACGACGCGATGCGCATCGCCTTCCGCACCGGCGGCGTCGTCGGCATGGCGACCGTCGGTCTCGGCCTGCTCGGTGCCGCCGTGGTGGTGCTGCTGTACGGCGGGGACGCGCCCAGCGTGCTCGAAGGGTTCGGCTTCGGCGCCGCCCTGCTCGCCATGTTCATGCGGGTCGGCGGCGGCATCTTCACCAAGGCGGCCGACGTCGGCGCCGACCTGGTGGGCAAGGTCGAGCAGAACATCCCAGAGGACGACCCGCGCAACGCGGCCACGATCGCCGACAACGTCGGCGACAACGTCGGCGACTGCGCCGGCATGGCGGCCGACCTGTTCGAGTCGTACGCGGTGACGCTGGTGGCCGCGCTGATCCTCGGCTCGGCGGCGTTCGGCTCGTCCGGCCTGGTCTACCCGCTGATCGTGCCCGCCATCGGCGCGCTCACCGCGATCCTCGGCGTCTACATCACCAAGCCACGCGCCGGCGAGGGCGGCCTGACCACCATCAACCGCGCCTTCTACATCTCGGCGGCCGTGTCAGCGGTGCTGTGCACGATTGCCGCGTTCGTCTACCTGCCCACCTCGTTCGCCGACCTCGACGGTGGCATCGACGGTGAGGGCAGCCCCGCCGTGATCGCCGTGATCGCCGTCCTGCTCGGCATCGTGCTCGCGGCGGTCATCTTGTCGCTCACCGGCTACTACACCGGCACCGAGCACCGCCCGGTCAAGGACGTGGGCAAGACGGCGCTGACCGGTCCCGCCACGGTGATCCTGTCCGGCCTCGCGGTCGGCTTCGAGTCCGCCGTCTACACCGCTCTGGTGATCGGCGCCGCGGTCTTCGGCGCGTTCCTGCTCGGCGGCGCCTCCGTGACGGTGTCGCTGTTCGCGGTCGCGCTCGCCGGCACCGGCCTGCTCACCACGGTCGGCGTCATCGTCGCGATGGACACCTTCGGTCCGGTCAGCGACAACGCCCAGGGCATCGCGGAGATGTCCGGTGACGTGGACGGCAACGGTGCGTCGATCCTCACCGAGCTGGACGCCGTCGGTAACACCACCAAGGCGGTCACCAAGGGGATCGCGATCGCCACCGCGGTGCTCGCCGCCACGGCGCTGTTCGGCTCGTACACGGACGCGATCGCGATCGCTGTGCTCGAGTCCGGCGCCGACACGAGCGGCGTGAACGCCTTCGCCACCCAGGTGTTCAGCCCGAACGTCCTGGTCGGCCTGCTCATCGGCGCCGCTGTCGTGTTCCTGTTCTCGGGGCTGGCGATCAACGCCGTCTCCCGGGCGGCTGGGGCCGTGGTGTTCGAGGTGCGCCGACAGTTCCGCGACATTCCCGGGATCATGGAGGGCACCGGGCGGCCCGAGTACGGCCGCGTGGTGGACATCTGCACCCGGGACTCGCTGCGCGAGCTGGCCACCCCGGGTCTGCTGGCCATCCTGGCGCCGGTCGCCGTCGGGTTCGGCCTGGGAGTCGGCCCGCTGGCCGGCTACCTGGCCGGTGCGATCGGCACCGGGACCCTGATGGCGGTGTTCCTCGCCAACTCCGGCGGTGCGTGGGACAACTCGAAGAAGCTGGTCGAGGACGGCGTCCACGGTGGCAAGGGCTCGCCCGCGCACGAGGCGACGATCATCGGCGACACCGTCGGCGACCCGTTCAAGGACACCGCCGGCCCGGCGATCAACCCGCTGCTCAAGGTGATGAACCTGGTGTCGCTGCTGATCGCCCCGGCGATCGTGCAGCTGTCGATCGGGGAGGACGCCAGCGACGTGCTGCGAATCGGCATCGCCCTGGTGGCAGCCGGTGTCATCGCCGGCGCGCTGTGGGTCACCAAGCGGCGCCCGGTGTCGTTCGACGAGACCGCGAGCGGCGACACCGCCTCGGTGAGCACCACCGCCTGACCCACCCGCCCCACCCCACCCACCCCGCAATCCGTCAGTTTCGGCCCGCCCATCCGTCAGTTGCGACCCGCTCATCCGTCAGTTCTGGACGGGTCGCGGGTCACAACGGACGGATTGTGGGGTCATAACTGACGGATCGTGGGGTTGGAAGTGACGGATCGCAGGGTTGGAACTGGCGGATCGTGGGGTTGGAAGTGACGGATCGCGGGGGTGGAACTGACGGATCACGGGAGTAGTCGGCGCACGGCGCGCCGCCAGCCGCCGGTGAGTCGCGCCGACGCCGACGCCGCCAGGCGCCCCCCGCGCCGGCGACGGGCGGCCTGCTCGACGAGCAGCTCGGCCAGGGCCCAGGCAGCAGCCGCCCCGACCTCCTCGGGCTCGGGCACGGCGACAGCCCCGGGCTCGCCGTACTCCGGTCGCAGTTCGGCCAGGTCACCGACGATGTCGTAGCCGCCCAGGCGCAGGTCGTCGACCATCCGCTCCGCGGCATCGTCGAACCAGCCGCGCAGCTCGTCCGGCACCCGGGCCCGGCCGCTGCCCGGCCGAGCGGCCAGCCGCTCCGCGAGCCCGCCCTTGACGAGGGCGGCGAAGTCGGGCCACTCGAGCCGATCGTCCAGGGCGCCGTTGACCAGCCGGATCACCTCCGCCTCGGCCAGACCCAGCGACACGTTCGCGCGCCGCACCTCCGCGTCGTACGCCGAGGAGTCGACGCCCAGCACCGAGCAGAACCGCTCCCACAGCAATGACGACCGGGCCCCGGTGGGTGGCACGGTGACCAGGTGCAACCGCTCGGTCGGCAGCCGCTCTCCCCAGCGGGCCAGCACCGCGACCGTGTCCTGCTGGCGCCAGAACACGTTCGCCCCGCGCCCTTGCCGGGCCCCGGTCACCTGGGCGAGATACCTCGCGTACGGCAGCGTCTGGCTGTTCTTCACCATCTCCTGCCAGACCGCGGGGACCTGGCGACCCAGGTCGCGCGCCGTGAGCAGCACGTGCACCTCGGCCGGCGCCAGGTGCGCCAGCAACTCGTCGATCGTCTCCGGGCGTGACCCGGCGAGCAGCTCGTGGGACACGACGGCGACCGGGCCGTCCCAGTCCCGGATCCGGCGCCGCAGGTGCTGCCAGGCCCCGCGCACGGCGGGATCGTCGTAGCCGCCGAACGTCAGCCCGCGCAGATCCAGCGTGGCGCGGAAGTGCGCGTCCGCGGTGTCCCCCGGGTAGAGCACGCCGGCCGCCCGCAGTCGGGCGCGATTCTGGAACAGCACGGCCTGCAGGTAGGTGGTGCCGGTCTTCGGAGCCCCGATGTGCAGGTAGACGCGCTCGGTCAACTGGCTCCTCCGGAGGGGGTGCGGCGACGGGAGCGTATCGGAGCAGCGCCGTCGGCTAGGCCGGGACGCGGCGGCGCGACCGGGTCCGACTCAGCCCTGGCACCAGGCGCGGAACGCCTGCGGCCGGTCGGTGTACATGCCCTGCACGCCGGTGCGCGCGATCCGGGTCCAGTACTCCTCCTGGGTCAGGCCGGCGGGGCGCTTGCCGCGGCGGGCCCAGACCGGGAAGCCACCGTCGTTGACCGAGCGCACGATGGCCCGGGACAGCCGGTCCGGCAGCACCAGCGCGACGTTCGCCGACCGTCTCCGCACCTCCTCGGCCGTCACCTCGTCGTTGCGGTCGGGGCGCCAGTACGTCTGCATCCGCGGTGTCGCGTCCGCCATCGCCCGAACCACGCCGTAGCCGCCGAAGTGCACCCGCCCGACCAGCTGCTCGCCGCGGACCTGGCGCGCGACCTGACGCAGCCGGCGCGGCGACCAGTAGGCGTTGTACTGCTTGATCTCCACGACCAGCCGGGTTCCGGACGCGGCCGCCGCCGAGACCACCTGCGCCCAGGTCGGCACGCGGTCGCCGTGCGGTTCGGTCCGCAACGACGAGATGTAGCGCCACGATCGTCGGTGCACGTACCCGGTGCCGTTGGTGGTGCGGTTCAGCTTGGCGTCGTGCATCAGGATGAACCGGTGGTCGCGGGTCAGCCGCAGGTCGATCTCCGCCCGCCGGACGGCAGTGATCGCAGCGATCGTGTTCTCGTCGTGGTTGCGGTGCTCGCCGCGGTGCACGATCGGGTACACCGAGCATCCACCCGACCCGCGGTCTCCGGCCCCCGACCCGGAGGCGGCGACGCCGGGCGGGGCAAGCGTCACCGCCAGCACCGCGGCCACCGCCATGGCAAGCCAGATGGTCAGGATCCGTGTCCCCGGGCGCGACGTCGTCATGATGCGGACCACGGTACGGACCGGACCGACCCCGGGTCCGCGGAACACCGAGGTCGCTGGTGCAGACGGCGACCGGTCCTCTCGCGCGCGGGGCGGGATAACGGGGCGGTCGGTCACAGGCGTTACCGTGTGCGGCGTTCGGTGCCCGCCCGACGCGCCGAGGCATGCCCGAGCGGGGCAAACCGGGCAGACCGAGCAACTCATCTCATTCCCAGCACCGCAGGAGAACCGTGGCTGACGCAGCATCCGGCACCCGGCTCGTCATCGTCGAGTCGCCGGCCAAGGCGCGCACCATCGCGGGCTACCTGGGCAGCGGCTACGTCGTGGAGAGCTCGATCGGCCACATCCGTGACCTGCCGCAGGGGGCCGCGGAGGTGCCGGCCAAGTACAAGGGGCAGCCGTGGGCCCGGCTCGGGGTCGACGTCGACAACGGCTTCTCGCCGGTCTACGTCGTGCCCCAGGACAAGCGGAGCCAGATCGCGAAGCTCCGCAAGCTGCTCAAGGACGCCGATGAGCTCTACCTCGCGACGGACGAGGACCGCGAGGGCGAGGCGATCGCCTGGCACCTCTACGACGAGCTGAAGCCGCGGGTCCCGGTGCACCGGATGGTCTTCCACGAGATCACGCCCGCGGCGATCCGGGCCGCGGTGGAGAGCCCGCGCGAGATCGACCAGTCGCTGGTCGACGCCCAGGAGACCCGGCGCATCCTCGACCGGCTGTACGGCTACGAGGTCAGCCCGGTCTTGTGGAAGAAGGTGATGTCCGGCCTGTCTGCGGGCCGGGTGCAGTCGGTCGCGACCCGGCTGGTGGTCGACCGGGAGCGGGAGCGGATGGCGTTCCGCTCCGCGTCGTACTGGGACCTGCAGGCCACGATGGACGCCGACCCGGACGGCAGCCGGGGCAAGGTGCCGGCACAGTTCCCCGCCCGGCTGGTGGCAGTGGACGGCACCCGGGTGGCGGCCGGGCGGGACTTCACGCCCGCGGGCCAGCTCGCGGCCGGTCGCGACGTCGTGCATCTCGACGAGGCCCGGACCGGCGCGCTGGCCGAGGCGCTGCGGGACCGCACCTTCACGGTCCGGTCGGTGGAGGCCAAGCCCTACACCCGCAAGCCGTACGCGCCGTTCCGGACCACCACCCTGCAGCAGGAGGCGAGCCGCAAGCTCGGCTTCGGCGCCTCGGTGACGATGCAGCTCGCCCAGCGGCTGTACGAGAACGGCTTCATCACCTATATGCGGACCGACTCGGTGACGCTGTCCGAGGCGGCGGTCGCCGCGGCCCGCGACCAGGTCCGGGAGCTGTACGGCGGGGAGTACCTCCCCGACAGCCCGCGCACCTACAGCTCCAAGGTCAAGAACGCCCAGGAGGCGCACGAGGCGATCCGGCCCTCCGGCGAGCAGTTCCGCACCCCCGGCCAGACCGGGCTGACCGGCGACCAGTACCGGCTCTACGAGCTGATCTGGATGCGCACGGTCGCCTCGCAGATGCGCGACGCGCAGGGCCGGTCGGTGCAGGTGCGGCTCGGGGCGACCACCGCCGACGGAGTGGACGCCGAGCTGGCCGCCTCCGGACGCGTCATCACCTTCCACGGCTTCCTCCGGGCCTACGTGGAGAGCCACGACGACCCGGACGCCGAGCGGGACGACCGCGAGACCCGGCTGCCCGACCTGGCCGAGGGCGAGCCGGTGGCGGTGGCCCGGATGGACGCGGAGGGCCACGACACCCGCCCGCCGGCCCGGTTCACCGAGGCGTCGCTGGTCCGCGAGCTGGAGGAGCGGGAGATCGGGCGGCCGTCCACGTACGCGTCGATCATCCGCACCATCCTCGACCGCGGGTACGTCTACAAGAAGGGCACCGCCCTGGTCCCCAGCTGGCTGGCGTTCTCGGTGACGCGGTTGCTGGAGGACCACTTCGCCCGGCTGGTCGACTACGACTTCACCGCCCGGCTCGAGGACGTCCTGGACGCCGTCGCCGGTGGTCGCGAGGACGCCCAACGGGTGCTCGGCCGGTTCTGGTTCGGCGACGGCGACGGCGACGGTGAGAAAGCCGCCGCCGGAGCCGACGCCGGGACCGGGCTCAAGCGGCTGGTCGGCGAGCTCGGTGACATCGACGCCCGGCAGCTGGCCACCTTCGCGGTCCGCGACGACGCCGGGGAGGAGAGCGGCATCGTGCTGCGGGTCGGCCGGTTCGGCCCCTACGTCGAGGACGCCGAGAGCAACCGCGGCAACGTGCCCGAGGACCTGCCACCGGACGAGCTGACCCTGAACGTCGCGCGCGAGCTGCTGGCCAACCCGGCCGGCGCCGAGCTGCAGCTGGGCACCGACCCCGACAGCGGGCACACCATCGTCGCGAAGAACGGACGCTACGGCCCCTACGTCACCGAGCTGCTGCCCGAGGACGCCCCCAAGGGCGCCAAACCGCGCACCGGCAGCCTGCTCAAGGACATGACGCTGGACTCGGTGACCCTCGACGACGCCCTCCGCGTCCTGTCGCTGCCTCGGACCGTCGGGACCGACCCCGAGTCCGGGGAGCCGATCACCGCGCAGAACGGTCGCTACGGCCCGTACCTCAAGAGGGGCACCGACTCCCGCTCGCTGGAGTCCGAGGAGCAGCTGTTCACGCTCACCCTCGACCAGGCGCTGGCGATCTACGCCCAGCCCAAGCAGCGTGGCCGGCAGGCCGCTCAGGCACCGTTGCGCGAGCTCGGCGCCGACCCCGGGACGGGCAAGCCGGTCACCGTCAAGGACGGTCGCTTCGGGCCGTACGTCACCGACGGGGAGACCAACGCGACGCTGCGCAAGGGGGACGACCCGCAGTCGGTGACGATCGAGCGGGCCGCCGAGCTGCTGGCCGAGAAGCGGGCGCGCGGCCCGGCGCCGAAGAAGCGCGGCGCCAAGAAGACGACCGCCCGGAAGGCGCCGGCGAAGAAGGCCGCCGCGAAGACGAAGAAGGCCGCGGCCAAGAAGACCGCGACCGCGAAGGCGGCGGCGAAGAAGGGATGACCAGCCCCGGCGCCTCCCCCGGGGGCGGGATCGCCGCCCCGTCGGACAGCGTCGCCGCGGTGCTGACGCTGCCCGGCGTCCGCCGGTTCTGGGTCGCGCTCGGCCTGTCCAGTCTCGGTGACTGGGTCGGCCTGCTGGCTCTCACCGCGCTGGCCAACGAGCTGGCCGGGGCGGACTACGCCGACCGCAACTTCGCCATCGCCGGCGTGCTCTTCCTCCGGGTGCTGCCGGCCCTGGTCATCGGTCCGCTCGGCGGCTACCTGGCCGACCACCTCGACCGCCGCCTCGTCCTGGTCGTCGGTGACCTGCTGCGCGCGGGCATCTTCGTCAGCATCCCGCTCGTCGGCACGCTGACCTGGCTGCTGGTGGCGACCGTGCTCGTCGAGGTCGTGAACGTCGTGTGGCTGCCGACCAAGGACGCGACCGTGCCCGACCTGGTCCCGCCGGCACGGTTGGAGGCGGCCAACCGGCTGATGCTCGCGACCACCTACGGCTCGGCGCTGCCGGCCGCCGTCCTGTTCACCGGCCTGTCGCTCGGCACCGAGGTGCTGGGGTCGACGGTCGGCTGGCATCCGGGCGCCAGCGCCGATCTCGCGCTGTACGCCAACGGGCTGAGCTTCGCGGTGTCGGCCGCCCTGCTGCTGAGCATCCGCGCGGTGCTGCCGCCCGGGCCGGCGCTGGGCCGAGACGACCGGGTCGGGGTGTTCCGGGCGGTGCTGGACGGCTGGGCGTACGCGGTGCGCACACCGCTGGTGCGCGGGCTGGTGGCGGGCATCGTCGGCGCGTTCGCCGCCGGTGGCGTGGTGATCGGCCTGGCCCGGGTCTTCGTCGCCGACATGGGCGCCGGTGATCCCGGCTACGGCGTGCTGTTCGGCGCGGTCTTCGCCGGCTTGGGGGCGGGCATGTGGCGCGGCCCCCGGCTGTTGCGGAGGGTGACCCGGCGCCGGCTCTTCGGGCTCGCCCTGGTCGGCGCCGGGGTGGTGCTGCTGGTGATCTCCCTGGTCTCGGACATGGTGCTGGCGGCGCTGCTCAGTGCGGCGCTCGGCTTCGCAGCCGGGGTCGCCTGGATCACCGGCTACACGCTGCTCGGGCTGGAGGTGGCCGAGGAGTTGCGCGGGCGCACGTTCGCGCTGGTGCAGTCACTCGTCCGGCTGTCCCTCTCGCTGTCCCTCGCGCTGGCCCCGCTCGCCGCCGGACTGGTGGGCCGGCACCGGCTGCAGCTCACCGAGGGCGTCGGGATCACCTTCGGCGGGATCCAGCTCGCCTTCCTCGTCGCCGGCCTGCTGGCTGTCGGGGTGGGGGTGGCATCCTTCCGGTCGATGAACGACCGACCCGGGGTCTCCGTTGCGGCCGAGCTGCGCGAGCAGCTCCGGGCGCACGGCGTCTACGCGCCGCGGGGGCTGTTCGTCGCGCTGGAGGGCGGGGAAGGCGCGGGTAAGTCCACCCAGGCGCGGCTGCTGGCCGAGGCGCTGCAGGCCGAGGGCCTCGAGGTGGTGCTGACCCGGGAGCCAGGTGCCACCGAGGTCGGCCGATCGGTGCGCGACATCGTCCTCGACCCCGCCACCGGGGAGCTGTCCGCGCGCACCGAGGCGCTGCTGTACGCCGCGGACAAGGCCGAGCACGTCGCCCGGGTGGTGCGGCCCGCGCTGGAGCGCGGTGCCGTCGTGATCACCGATCGGTACGTCGACTCCACGCTGGCCTACCAGGGTGCCGGCCGGGCGCTCACCGTCGACGAGGTCGAACAGGTCGCTCGCTGGGCGACCGAGCAGCTGCGGCCGCACCTGACCGTTGTGCTCGACCTGCCCGCCGACCAGGGCCTGGTCCGAGCCGGCAGCCCGGACCGGATCGAGCAGGAGCCGCTGGCCTTCCACGAGCGCGTGCGTGGACACTTCCTGGCCCGGGCGGAGGCCGACCCGGAGCACTACCTGGTGCTCGACGCGACGCAACCCCCCGACGAGGTGCACGCCCGGCTGGTGGCGCGGGTCCGGGTGGCGCTCACCGCTGCGGCGGTGACGCCGTGACGCCTTCCTCAGCGCAGGCTCCGGCGCGGCTCCCGCTCGGGGTGCCGGGAGCGGTCGACGTCTGGTCGAGGCTGGTCGGGCAGCAGCCGCTGGTCGACGTGCTCCGCCCCGCGGTGACCGCCGCCGACGGCTGGCGGCGCGGGGTGGCAGGCTCGGGGATGACGCACGCCTGGCTGTTCACCGGGCCGCCCGGCTCCGGCCGGTCGACCGCGGCGCGGGCGTTCGCCGCCGCGCTGCAGTGCCCGGACGCGGGCTGCGGGGACTGCGACGCCTGCCGCCAGGTCCTGGCCGGCTCGCACCCGGACGTGACGGTGGTCGACACCGAGGGGCTGTCGATCGGGGTGGACGACGTCCGGGAGCTGGTGCTGAAGGCAGCGATGGCGCCGAGCGTCGGGCACTGGTCAGTGATCATCGTGGAGGATGCCGACCGGCTCACCGACCAGGCGGGCAACGCGATGCTCAAGAGCATCGAAGAGCCGCCGGACCGGACGCTGTGGCTGCTGTGCGCCCCCACGAGCGACGACGTGATGCCGACGATCCGGTCCCGGTCCCGCCAGGTGTCGCTGCGGACCCCGCCGGCGGCCGCGGTGACCGGCTCGCTGGAGGCCGCCGGAGTGCAGCCGGCGCTGGCGGCCTTCGCCGCCCGGGCCTCGCAAGGGCATATCGGACGGGCCCGGGCACTGGCCAGGGACGAGGCGGTCCGCAACCGCCGGCACGAGGTGCTCGCGCTTCCCCAGTTGTTGCGCGACCCCGGGGACTGCCTGCGGGCGGCGGCGAACGTGCACGAGGCGGCCAAGGAGGAGTCCGAGGCGGTCGCCGCCACGCTGGAGCAGGCGGAGCTGACCGCGCACGGCTCGGAGTGGGGGACCGGCACCCGCGGGGCCAAGGCCCGCGGTGAGCAGGCAGCGCTGAAGGCGCTCAAGGAGATGCACCGGCGGCGCCGCACCCGGATGGTGCGCGACTCGGTCGACCGGGCGCTGCTGGACCTGCTCAGCGTGCAGCGCGACGTGCTCCGGCTCCAGAGTGACCCGGACGTCGGCTTGGTCAACGAGGAGATGCGCACCGAGCTCGCCGAGGTGGCGGCTCGCAGCGACCCCGCCCGGACGCTGCGGCGGATCGAGGCGCTGCTCGCCTGCCGGGAGGCGATGACGCTGAACGTGCCGCCGCTGCTGGCCCTGGAGCAGGCGTTCCTCCGGCTTGCGCGCGCCTGAGCGGCTCGCCCGCTTACCCTGACCAGGTGACGATGGTGATGGCGGTGTGGTTCGCCCAGTACGGGCGGCTGCACTACCTCGACGCCGGCGACTTGGACGTCCAGGTGGGGGACAAGGTGCTGGTGCCGACCGACGACGGTCCCGAGGTGGCCGAGTGCGTCTGGGCGCCGCAGCACGTCGGCGACACCGTCGACGGTCTGCCGACGTGTGCCGGCCCGGCCAGCGAGGCCGACGTGCGGCGGGACGAGACCAACCGCGCGATTCGGGCTCGGGCCCGGGTGACCGCCCGGCGGCTGATCCGGCAGCACGAGCTGCCGATGAAGGTGCTCGGCGTGGACTACCTCGACCGTCGCCCGGACGTCGACCGGCTGGTGCGGATCTGGTTCAGCGCACCGGGCCGGGTCGACTTCCGCGCGCTGGTGCGTGACCTCGCCCGGTCGCTGCATGCCCGAATCGACCTGCGGCAGGTGGGTCCGCGGGAGGAGGCCCGGCTGGTGGGTGGGATCGGCAGCTGCGGTCGTGAGCTGTGCTGCAGCACCTTCCTCAAGGAGTTCGAGCCGGTCTCGGTGCGGATGGCGCACGCCCAGCAGCTGCCCAACAACCCGCTGCGGATCTCCGGCGCCTGCGGCCGGTTGATGTGCTGCCTGAAGTACGAGCACCCGCTCTACGAGGACTTCGCCGCGTCGGCGCCGGGGATCGGCTGCGCCGTGGACACCCCCGAGGGCTCCGGGACCGTGGTGGACCACAAGGTGCCGGCCGACCAGGTGGTCGTCCGCCTCGACGGGTCCGGCGCGGTGAGCGCGTGCAACCGGGCCGACACCTGCGCGTCCCGGGCGGCGCACGACGACGCCTACGGCAGCGGCGGGACCGGTCGGCGCAGCACCGAGCGGACCGGCCGGGCGGATCGCGACACCGAGGCATGACCGGCGACCCGGGGGGACCTGCCCGATGACCACCCCACACGCCCGGACGGGCCGCCGAGCGAGGCGTGCCCTCACCGGCCTCGTCCTCCTGACGCTGGTTGTGGCCGGCTGCACCGGCGGCGAGTCCGGCGACGAGACCAGCGACGAGTCGGCGACCGCCGCGACGCCGGAGTCACCGACGCCCACGGAGCCCGATCCGACCGACGCAGGGCGTGGGCTGGAGCGCTTCTACAGCCAGCAGGTCGACTGGCAACCGTGTGACGGTGACTTCGAGTGCGGCATCGTCGAGGTGCCGGTCGACTACGACGAGCCGACCGGCAAGACGCTCGGGCTGGCGGTCAACCGGCTGCCGGCGGAGGGCGGCCCGGCGACCGGCTCGCTGGTGGTGAACCCCGGCGGACCGGGCGCCTCCGGGGTCGAGTACGCGCCGCAGGCGGCCGCGCAGCTCGGGCCCGAGGTGCTGGCCGGCTACGACGTGGTCGGCTTCGACCCGCGCGGCGTCGGGGCCAGCGAGCCGGTGGAGTGTTTCGACGACGCGGGCGTCGACCGGCTGCTCGCCACCGACCCTGACCCGGACACGGCACAGGAGGCGTCGGACACCGAGGACCTGCTGGAGGAGTTCGCCTCCGGCTGCGTCGACGACGCGGGCGCGTTGCTGCCCCACCTGTCCACGGTCGACGTCGCGCGC
Organism: uncultured Actinomycetota bacterium; assembly: GCA_963695375.1. Taxonomy (GTDB): domain Bacteria; phylum Actinomycetota; class Actinomycetes; order Propionibacteriales; family Nocardioidaceae; genus JACCVL01. Next base: position 1,119,063 of record OY968767.1, read on the forward strand.
GACCTCGACGTGCTGCGCTCGGTGCTCGGCGACGAGCGGCTGACCTACTACGGCGCCTCCTACGGCACCTACATCGGCGCGGTCTACGCCGAGCTGTTCCCCGAGCAGGTGGGCCGGCTGGTGCTCGACGGCGCCGTCGACCCGTCGCTGGACTCCGAGGAGCTGAACCAGCAGCAGGCGGCCGGCTTCGAGACCGCGCTGCGCGCGTACGTGTCGAACTGCGTGGCTCAGCCGGACTGCCCGCTCGGCTCCGACGTGGAGAGGGGCGTGCGGCGGGTGCAGGACTTCCTGGCCGAGCTGGACGCCAACCCGCTGCCGACCGGCACCGACCGGGAGCTCACCGAGGCGCTCGGGCTCTACGGCATCGCGCTGCCGCTCTACGTGAAGAGCTACTGGTCGCTGCTCGACCAGGCGCTGACCCAGGCGTTCGACGGGAACGGGGCGACCCTGCTCGCGCTGGCGGACGCCTACTGGCGGCGCACCGACACCGGCTACACCGGCAACATGGCGCAGGCGATCTATGCGGTGAACTGCCTGGACCACCCGGTGCGCACCACCGGCGCGGAGATCCGGGACTCGATCCCGGAGTACGAGCAGGCGGCGCCCACCTTCGGCCGGAGCTTCGCCTGGTCGGTGCTGGCGTGCGCGCTCTGGCCGGTCGACGCGGCGGACCCGGTGCCGGAGGTGGACGGCGAGGGGGCCGCCCCGATCCTCGTGGTCGGGACGACCCGGGACCCGGCGACTCCGTACCGGTGGGCGCAGGCGATGGCCAAGCAGCTGGAGTCCGGCGTGCTGCTGACCCGGGACGGGGACGGACACACCGGCTACGCCCAGGGGAACGACTGCATCGACAGCGCCGTGGACGCCTATCTGGTGGACGGCGAGGTGCCCGCCGACGGCAAGCGGTGCTGACCTCCGAGGCCTCGATCGCGGCGGTCAGGGGCAGGTCGCCCGTCGCTATACTTCCCCGGTCGCCGCGGCCCGGATCCGGCCCGCGGCGGTTCGCCGCCTTAGCTCAGTTGGCCAGAGCAACGCACTCGTAATGCGTAGGTCGTCGGTTCGATTCCGACAGGCGGCTCTCGCGTCGTCGTAGCCGAGACGATGTGCCCCGCAGGTGGAGGACGGGGAGGCCGTCGGAGGCCGCAGAGTGGCCCATTTGGCCGAACCTCCTCGTGAATAGGACAACCCTCGCTCCAGCCTGCGGGGACTCGGGCCATGCCTCCCTAGCCTCGGTCTGTGATCGGACGGCTGATGGTGCTCGTGCTGGTCGGGGTGCTTGCCGCAGGCAGCTTCGCGATCTACTCGGGCGTGGACTTCTTTCAGGACATCTCCGGCGCGGACGTGTCGGAGGAGGAGTCGCTCTACCGGTCGGCGAATCTCGAGCCCGCGCTGGCGGCACTGCGCGAGGAGGTCGGTCCGCGGACCAGGGTCGACCTGAAGATCGAGCAGCGGTCGCTGAAGGCGAACGCCTCGGTGCCCAAGGGTGGCGACCTGTTGGTCGTGGTCACTGCGGACGGCGACGTGATGGACACATCGACCGGGGGCGGCGCCGATGATGCCCCCAGGTTGACCGTCGTGAGCGCCGACGCGGTCGAGGAGATCGCCGACGCCGTGGTGCGCCGGGCGGACATCGCGCTCGAAGACATCGCGCACTTCTCGATGGACACCAGCCACCGGCCGACCTGGACCATCTACCTCGACGGTGGCGGCGTCTGGGCAGCCAGGCTGAACGGCTCCGGCGTCCGCCCAAGCCAGTAGTTCGCCTTCCCGGCCGGTCGGCAGCATTCGCCCGGCGCCCCGCGTCGGCGACTACCGAGTCAAGTTGAACACCAGCACCGACCTGCCGCCGCGGAGGTCAAAGACGGTCAACGAACCAGCTGCCGTGTTGTACCGGCCGGTGCCACCGGTCACCGGGAAGGTGGAGTCGTGGCGGTCGAACAGTGCCCCCGCGATGCGAATCTTGCCCTTGCCATTGATGCTGACCGTGGCTTCGCACGTGAACGTCCGAAGACCGACTTCACAGCGCCCAGAGTCCTCGCCGACCCGATTCGCGTTCCTGTTGAACACGGCCTCCTCGAAGACGAAGAAGTCACCGGGAGAGAAACCCCTCGGTGGGACGTCGACGTCGGCATCGCGCAATGGACGAGTGACGAGGGTCAGAGTGCGCCCCTGCGTGGCGGACGAGGCCGCGAGGCGCTCGCCCGCTGCGACAGAACTCACCGTCCTGACCGGCCAGTTCCCCATGGACATGGCCTGCTCGAGCCGAGGTGAGGCCTTGTCCTCACCCGCAGTCGCACCTGCCACCCCGACCCACGCGGCAGTGGCCGCCACGGCGATTGCTGCGCTCATCCCAACGATCCTGCGACCATTCATGACAGTTCCTCTCCTGCGCGCCTCAGGCGACGCATCGAGTTCGGTGCGGGCCGGTGCTGCAACGCCTGGGTAGCCGTCCGACACTGAACGGATCGGGGGGGATCTCCAGAGGGGCGCCACAGAAGGGACGCCGGTCCCGCCTCCCCGACCATCCTCCGGAGCTGTTACGGCCCACAAGGGGTTGAGACCAACACGTTCCGTCACCACGGGCGCGACCATGTCGTCCAACGTGAACCGAGTACCCAGAGGCATCGCCGGACCCGGAAGGTTGCTCGCGTGGCCGGCACGGTTGCGTCTTGCGCGGGTGGGAAACGATCATCCTGGCCATGACCGATCGTCGGGCTCTGGTGGTGGTTGCAGGCGCGCAGCTGGTCGCCCAGCTGACTGGTCTGGCCGTCGCGCTTCGTCGCCGACTGGCCTACAACGTCGAGATCGTCGGCATGCGCGGGGAGCCGGACGCGGTGGGCCGGGACGCCTGGGGCATGGGAACCGCCCTGTCGGCCCCGATCACCATGCTCAGCCTGCAAGCCGCGGCGCTCGGCCGGCTCGCCATCGGTGGCGGGACCGCTCGCGCCCGCGATCCTGGGCAGTCTCGGCGCGGCCTACGTCGGGGGATACCTCGGCGAACGCGTCGTGCGCGAGCGGCTGAGCCCGGGCGGGTGGGACCCGGTCGAGACTCCGGTGGCGGCGACAGGGCTGACGCTTGCCGCCGCAATGGGGTTCCTCGGGCTCCGCCCGCTCCCGCGACGATGACGGTGCACCGGCCCGGCGACCCGGGCCGCGACCTCAACCGCCGGTCAGCACGTCCACGGCGGTCGACCTGCCGAGGTGCTCGCGCACGGTGACGGTCTTCGACTCCAGCATCCGGTAGGCGGTGAAGAAGGCGTCGAGCTCGTCGAGGAACGCCTTGGGCAGGTCCGCCAGGTCCTGCACATGGTCGGCGTGGTGGTCGGACTCGGGGACGACGATCAGCTTGGTCTCGACGATCTCCCCGACCTCCAGGCTGTAGGCGCCGATGATCCGGCAGGGAATGTGCACCCCGGGGAACGTCGCCTCGTCGAGCAGCACGAGCGCGTCCAAGGCGTCGGCGTCCTCGCCCTCGGCCCCGACGACGTACCCGTAGTCGCCCGGGAATCCGGCCGGTCCACCCAGCCGCCGGTCGAACCAGATCTGTCCGTCGTCGTTGGCTTCGTACTTGTTGCGGCTTCCCCGCGGGATCTCCACCACCACCTCGCAGCGGCCTTCTCGATGCATGCGGGTGCGGTCGTCGCCCTCGTCTGATGCCATCCGAGAACGCTAACCGGCGGACGCAGCGCGCGGTCGGCCGCCCGGCGGTTGCACTAGGGTCAGGAACGTGATCGGACCTCGATCCATCACGGGGCGCAGTCTGCTTGCCCTGTTCCTGCTCGGCGCGATCGCGGCCGCCGGGTGCACGGACGACTCGGAGCCGGCGGCCGAGACCGTCGCCCAGCCGGAGACCGGTGACCCGATCGAGCTGGACGTCCTCGTCTACAACGTCGAGTACGGCGGAGACGCCTCGACGGACCGGGTGATGCGGTCGCTCGACGCCGACATCGTCGGCGTGCTCGAGTCGTACAACCGGCTCCCGCAGATCGCCGAGCAGACGGGCTACCCCTACTACAACGTCGGTCTGCAGATGCTGTCGAAGTACCCGATCCACGAGCCGTCGGGCGCCGACGGCCTCTACGCCCTGATCGAGGTGCAGCCCGGGCTCGCAGTGGCGTTCTTCAACACCCACCTCGACTACGTCGCCTACGGTCCGAAGCTGCTGGCGAACGGCATGTCCGTCTCGGACGTTATCGCCTCGGAGAACGAGGTCCGCACGTCGTCGATGGAGATCCTGCTGCCGTCTCTGCGGGCGACCGTCGGTGCTGGCTATCCGACCATCCTGACCGGTGACTTCAACGAACCGTCCAGTCTCGACTACACCGCCGAGACGATCGGGACCCGCGACGGAGTCGACGAGGTCGTGCCGTGGCCGGTCAGTGAGCGGCTGTTCGGCATCGGCCTGGCCGACACCTTCCGAGAGGTCCACCCCGACCCGGTGGCCAATCCCGGCCTGACTCACGACAACCCCGACTTCAGGCAGGGCGGGGGTGGCGACCGGATCGACTATGTCTACGCCGGTGGACCGGTCGACACTCTGGACAGCCAGCTGGTCGGCGCAACGGGCGACCCCGATGTCGACATCGGGTTCAAGCGATGGACCTCCGACCACCGTGCCGTCTTGACGACGGTCGAGCTCACACCCACGGCGCTGCCCACGACGGTGTCGCTGGACCGACGGTTGCTGACCGCGGGGGAGCGGCTCGAAGTCTCGCCGCATGCGCCCGACAGCTCGCCGGACACCGTCGCAGTGGTGCCGGAGGGCGACGATCCCTCGGCCGCCGAGATGTCCCAGCCGGCCGGCGACGGCACCGGCCCGGTGGCGGTCGACACCGGTGAGCTCGCGCCGGGCGGCTACGAGGTGGTGCTGCTCGACGAGGCCGGCGAGGAGATCGCACGCAACGCGTTCTGGGTCCGCTCTCGCGAGGCCGACGTTGAGCTCCGCACCGACCGCTCGACGTACCGAGTGGGTGAGCCCGTCGAAGTGCAGTGGACGGACGGTCCGGCCAACCGCTGGGACTGGATCGGCCTGTACCGCAGCGGAGCCGCGGACCCCGACGTCGACGACTACCTGCTCTGGGGGTACACCGGCGGCCACGAGTCGGGTGCCCTGCCGCCGTCGGTGTCCGGCGAGATGACCCTGGACGACTCCGCCCAGGGACGGCCGTGGCCGCTGCCCCCGGGCGACTACGTCGTGCACTACCTGCTGACCGACCAGTACGAGTCGGTGGGGAGGGTGTCGTTCTCCGTCGAACGGTGAGCGCTGCGGCCCGGTCAGGACGCTGCCGGTGCCCCGGCGCCGGTCGGACGCGGGTAGCCCGGCCGGGCGGACCTGCCCGCCAACTGAGCCGCACCTGGCGTGCGCCCGCGATGTTCGGCAGAGTCAGCCGAGACCAGACCTGGAGAGGGACCTCATGAAGAAGCTGATCAACGACCCGAACGACGTCGTCACCGAGGCACTGCTCGGCATCGAGGCCGCCCATGGCGACCTCAAGGTCGACCACAAGAACAGGATCATCTACCGGGCCGACGCTCCGCGTAGCGGCAAGGTCGGCATCATCTCCGGGGGTGGCTCGGGACACGAGCCACTGCACGGTGGCTTCGTCGGCCCCGGCATGCTCGACGCCGCGTGCGCCGGAGAGATGTTCACGTCGCCGGTGCCGGACCAGATGCAGGCCGCCACCAAGCTGGTCGACGGCGGCGCCGGGGTGCTGCATGTGGTGAAGAACTACACCGGCGACGTGATGAACTTCGAGATGGCAGCCGAGCTGGCGGCCGCCGAGACCGGCAGCCGGGTCGAAGCCGTCGTGACCGACGACGACGTCGCCGTCCAGGACAGCACCTTCACGGCCGGCCGCCGGGGGGTCGGCGTCACGGTCCTGCTGGAGAAGATCGCCGGAGCGGCCGCCGAGCAGGGACGCGACCTGGACCAGGTGACCGAGGTGGCTCGCACCGTCAACGCCAACGGCCGCAGCATGGGGGTCGCCCTGACCTCCTGCACGGTGCCGGCCGCCGGCAAGCCGACGTTCGAGCTCGCCGAGAACGAGATGGAGCTCGGGGTGGGGATCCACGGCGAGCCGGGCCGGGAGCGGCTGCCGCTGGCGCCGGCGAAGGAGATCGCGGCGATGCTGGTCGAGCCGATCCTCGCGGACCTCCCCTTCACCTCCGGGGACCCGGTGATCGCCTTCGTCAACGGACTCGGCGGCACGCCGATGATCGAGCTGTACGTGATGTACAACGAGGTGCAGCAGATCCTCGCCGGGCACGGCGTGCAGGTGGCCCGCTCCCTGGTCGGCTCCTACATCACCTCGCTGGAGATGGCCGGGACTTCCGTCACCCTGCTCAAGGTCGACGACGACCTGCTCTCCTTGTGGGACGCGCCGGTCCGGACCCCCGGGCTCCGCTGGGGCGTGTGACCCATGGCCGAGTCCGTCACCACCGCCGTGCTCGACGACTGGGTGCGCAGGTTCGCCGCGCTGGTCGCCGAGAACCGCGACCACCTGACCGAGCTGGACGCGGCGATCGGGGACGCCGACCACGGGTCGAACATGGAGCGGGGCATGAAGGCGGTGCTCGCCGCGCTGGACGAGACCCCGCCGGCGACGCCGGGCGCCTTGTTCAAGCAGGTGGCGATGACGCTGATCTCCACCGTGGGCGGCGCCAGTGGGCCGCTGTTCGGGACGTTCTTCCTCCGGATGGGCACGAGCTTCGGCGACAGCGACCCGGGGTCGCCCCGGGACTTCGCGGCTGCCCTGCGCGCCGGCGTCGACGGCGTCGTGGCTCGGGGCAAGGCCGAGGCCGGCGACAAGACCATGTACGACGCGCTCGCACCGGCGGTCGACGCCCTGGACGCCGCCCTCGACTCCGGCTCGGCGCTGCCAGCCGCCCTGGAGTCGGCCGCCGAGGCGGCCCGGGCGGGCCGGGACGCGACCACGCCGATGCTGGCGCGCAAGGGCCGGGCCAGCTACCTCGGTGAGCGCAGCGTGGGGCACCAGGACCCGGGGGCGACCACGGTGGCCCTGCTCTTCGAGGCCGCGACGCCGACGCAGAGCTGATGACGGCTGACACGGCCGCCCCAGGAGCGCAGCGCGAGGGCGACCTGGTCGGCCTGGTCGTCGTGTCGCACAGTCGCGACCTGGCCCGTGCCGCGGTGCAGCTCGCGGGGGAGATGCTGCACGGCCGCCCAGTGACGGTCGAGATCGCCGCCGGCCTGGACGACACCACCTTCGGCACCGACGCCGTCAGCATCAAGGACGCGATCGAGCGGGCCGACGGGTCGGCCGGCGTGGTGGTCCTGATGGACCTCGGCAGCGCGGTCCTCAGCGCCGAGCTCGCTCTCGACCTGCTGGCGGATCCGTCGGCACGTGACCGGGTGACGTTGTCCCCGGCCCCCATCGTGGAGGGCCTCATCGTCGCCGCCGTGGCAGCGGCGGGTGGAGCCGGCCGGGCCGAGGTCGCCAGCGAGGCGCAGGGTGCACTGCTGGGCAAGACCGGTCAGCTGTCGTCGCCGGAGCCGGACGAGCGGTCCGGCAGTGCACCGGCGGCCGAGGACGAGGTCGTCGGCACCATGTCGATCACCAACCCGCACGGCCTGCACGCGCGACCGGCCGCCCGGCTCGTCGCCGAGATGCGCGGACTCGACGCCACCGTTCAGCTCCACAACCTGACCACCGGCGCCGGGCCGGTGCCCGCGACCAGCCTGAGCCGCGTCGCGACCCTGGCCGCGCTGGTGGGCCACGAGGTCGAGGTGCGCGCCTCTGGCCCGCAGGCCGACGAGGCGGTCGCGCACCTGATCGCCCTCGCCGGGCGTCGCTTCGACGAACCGCTCGACGCGCCGACGGAGCCGGCGGCCGCCTCAGCGGCGACTCCGGCGCCGACCCTCCCCGCGGCCCCGGCGACGGATCGCCGGGACGGGCCGCTGCCGGCCAGCCCCGGCGTCGCGATCGGCCCCGCCCGGCGGCTCGTATCCGTCCCCGTCGACCTCGCCGCTGCGGAGGTCGGTGAGCCGGCGGCGGAGTGGCGCCGGGTCGTGGAGTCGATCGCGGCCGTGCACGCCCAGATCGAGCAGGCGCGGGAGGTCACCGCGCGGGCGGCGGGCACGTCGGAGGCGAGCATCTTCGACGCCCACCTGTCGCTGCTCTCGGACGCGGAGCTGCTCGCCGACGTCGAGGCACGCGTCTCAGCCGGGGACGGCGCCGCCGTCGCCTGGGCACACACCCTGTCCGGGGTCGAGAGCGAGTGGGCCGAGCTTCCCGACCCCTACCTGCGCGAGCGCGCCGCGGACGTCCGCGCCGTCGGTGACCAGGTGCTCCGCACCCTCACCGGCACGCCGGCCAGGCAGACGGTGGCCGAGGGCGTGCTCGTCGCCGGCGACCTCACCCCCGCCGAGGTGGCGGGTCTCGACCCCGCGCTGGTGACGGGGATCGTGCTGGCGCACGGCAGCCCGACGGCGCATGCGGCCATCCTCGCGCGGGCCCGTGGCATCCCCATGGTCGCGGCTGCCGGCGCGGACGTGCTGGACACCGAGGAGGGCGCGACGGTCGTCCTCGACGGCCGCACCGGCGAGCTGCACGTCGACCCGGGCGCGCAGGTGCTGCACGAGTTCACCACCCGCGCCGCGGACCTGGCGGAGCGGACCAGCCGGCACCTCGCAGCGGCCGAAGAGCCGGCGGTCTCCCGAGACGGGACGACCGTCACCGTGGCCGCGAACGTCGGGTCGGTGGCCGACGCCCGGGCCGCTCGCGCTGCCGGTGCGGACGAGATCGGACTCGTCCGCACCGAGTTCCTGTTCCTCGGACGGGACGACGCGCCGAGCCGCGAGGAGCAGCAGGCCGACTACGTCGCAATCGGCGAGGCCATGACCGGCCGCCGGGTGACCGTGCGAACGCTCGACGTCGGCGGGGACAAGCCGCTGCCGTACCTGCCGATGCCGGTCGAGCCCAACCCGTTCCTGGGCAGCCGCGGCATCAGGCTCAGCCTGCACGAGCAGGAGCTCCTGAGAACCCAGTTGAGGGCGATCTGCGAGGCCGCGCGGCGCTCCCCGGTCAGTGTCATGTTCCCGATGATCTCGACGGTCGGAGAGCTCATCGCGGCTCGTCAGGTGCTGACCGACGCGGCCGGCCCGGCCGGCCCTCCGGACGACCTGCGCGTCGGCATGATGGTCGAGGTCCCCGCGGCCGCGCTCAAGATCGAGACCTTCCTGCCGCACCTCGACTTCGTCAGCATCGGCACCAACGACCTGACGCAGTACGTGCTGGCGGCCGAGCGCGGCAACGGCGCGGTCGCGAGCCTGTCCGACCCCCTGGACCCGGGGGTCCTGCAGCTGATCGACCGGGTCGGGCGCGCGGCGGCAGGTCGGGTCGATGTCGCGGTGTGCGGCGAGTCGGCCTCGGACGACCTCGCCGTCCCGCTCCTCGTCGGACTCGGCGTCCGGGAGCTGAGCGTCTCCCCGTCCGCAGTTCCCCGGGTCAAGGCCGCCGTCCGGGAGCTCGATGTCGAGCAGTGTGTGCAGCTGGCGCAACAGGCCCTCACCCTGCCCGGCCCTGACGAGGTGCGCGCGCTGGTGCAGGCGACGGTCGGCACAGCAACCGGCTGACGGAGTGGCACAACGGATCGGCACTAGGGTGCCGAAGGCCCGCCCTAACAATGAGGTGTGACAGTGAACGTGCAGAGCGATCGGGTTGCCGCCTTTCACCAGTTGCACTCTGCGGGTTGTTTCGTGATGCCCAACCCGTGGGATGCGGGGAGCGCGCGCGCTCTGCAGCAGCTTGGGTTCGAGGCGCTGGCGACCACGAGCTCGGGATTCGCCTGGACCTTGGGTCGCACCGACGGCCACGCCACGCTCGATCAGACGATCGACCATCTGCAGGTTGTCGCGGACGCGGTGGATGTGCCGGTGAACGCCGATTTCGAGTCCGGCTACGCGGTCGAGCCGCCGCAGGTCAACGTGAACGTCAAGCGCGCCGTCGCCACGGGGATCGCCGGGCTCTCGATCGAGGATTCCACCGGAGACGAGCGTCGTCCGCTCTACGACTTCGAGCTGGCCGTCGAGCGCGTGCGGGCCGCGCGCGAGGCGATCGACGACAGCGGCACCGGAGTGGTCCTGACCGGTCGATCCGAGGGGTTCGTCGTCGGACGTCCCGACCTCGACGAGACGATCCGCAGGCTGCGCGCGTACGCCGAGGCCGGCGCCGACTGTCTCTACGCACCACGGATCGGGACCGTCGAGCAGGTCGCGGCGATCGTCGCCGCCGTGTCACCCAAGCCGGTGAACCTGCTCATCAACGCTCCGTTCATCACCGTCGCGGAGGCAGCCGCACTCGGAGTGCGTCGGATCAGCGTGGGGGGCACGCTCGCCCGCACGGCCTGGGCTGGCTTCCTGCAGGCAGCGCAGGAGATCGCTGAGGCGGGGACGGTCTCCCGCTTCGAGGAATTGCCGGACGTCGACGCGCTGCTGGGTCGCCAACCCGGCCGGTGACCCCGACCGCAGGGCCATTCGCCGGTCGTGCATCCTTCGACGCCGAACGACCCGCGACCATGGACGACGATGTGGCCCTCGTCCAGAGCGTCGGCGGCGACGTGCTCCCTGCCCTCGTACGACACTCACTCGACGGCCCTGGTCCTGCAGCGCTCGCGCGACTTCCTTGACCGGCTGAGCTGACTGTCGGGTCCCCTGGCGGGGAGGGCTGCGGCCACCCCAGCAACTGAGTGCGGGCCGACTCGGGGACGCAGGTCAGCCTGACGGTGCCTGCGGGCGAACCCACGCCAGCAGGGTGTCCAGCAGCTGTCGGGTGTGCGGCTCGTCGAAGACCTCGCTGATCCAGGCCGCGGAGTCAGCCCGGTCCGGTGAGCGCACGTTCGGCGTCAGCCAGTCGGTGGCGGCGATCTCGGTGATGTGGCCGAGCTGGGCGATGAGCATGGAGAAGTGCCCGTGGGAGCTGACAATCGCCGGCCCTCCCGCCGCCCGGTAGGCGTCGGTGAGCGCCCGAGCCCGGCCCACGTCGGTGCGGCCGAACTCGAACAGCACGTACCCGAGCTCCTGGCTCGGGTCGGCCGGGCCGCTGTTCTCCCAGTCGAGGACGCACACACCGCCGTCCTTGGTCGGCAACAGGTTGTCGGCCCACAGGTCACGGTGGCAGGTCCGCAGCGTGGCGGGCGGCTCGATCCACGACTCCAGCGCGACCAGCTCGTCGCGCAGGTCGGCGAGCCGGCCGGCGAACGGCGCTCCCGCCGTGGTCAGTCGATTGACGAGCTCGTCCCAGCGGTCAGCCCCGACCGGCTCGCGGTACCACGGGTCGAGCGCGTCGCCGGCATCGCTGCGCGGGTTGGGGACGAGGTGGCAGCCGGCCACGACGGTGCCGACCAGCGCCGGGTCGAGACCCGGATCGGGTGGGTGCAGGTCGACCCACTCGTACACCCGGACCTGCCGACCGTCCACGATGGCGAACACGCAGCCCTCGGGGGTTCGCCGCACCTGCGGCGTCGGCACCCCGGCGCGGTGCGCCGCCTCCTGGAACGCGGTCGCCAGCGCCGCCTCACGCTCGTCGGTCGGAGTGAAGGGCTGCTTCACCGCCCACCGGCCGTCCGCGGTCTCCAACCGCCAGACGACGCCCTGCTTGCCGCGCGCGACCGGCCCGTCCGAGACCGTCGCGGCACCGCCAAGTGCGAACCGGTCGGCAAGGGCACTGGCGTCCATCGGGACACTTCAGCACAGCTTCGGCGGCCGGGGGTGGAATCGTGGCCCGGTGTCGGCTGGCAGCCGGGGTAACGAGGCAGGGAGGTGGGCGCCGTGGCACCAGGGTGCTTCCGGCTCGCGGTGTGCTCGGAGATGGTCTTCCTGGACCGGCCACACCTGGAGCGAGTCCGGCGGCTGCACGAGCTCGGCTTCGCGGTCGAGATCTGGGACTGGACCGAGAAGGACATCGACGCCCTGGTCGACACCGGAGCCACCTTCACCTCGATGACCGGATACGTGACCGGCCGGCTTGCCGACCCGGAGGGCGCCGACGAGCTGCTGCGCACCGCGGAGCTGTCGGTCGCGGTCGCGCACCGGCTGGGCGACCCGCTGCTCAACCTGCACGGGACCGGGCTGGACGGACGCGGGCTGCCGGTCGTGCCGGCGCACGAGACGACCGGGGCGATGTGGCGGCAGGCGGAGCAGACGCTGCGGCGGATCGCGGCGCTGGGCGAGCGGGAGGGGGTCACGTTCGTCCTCGAGAATCTCAACCGCGAGGTCGATCACCCTGGGGTGCCGTTCGGTCGTGCCGCCGAGGTGCTGACATTGGTGCAGTCGGTCGGCAGCCCGCGGCTGCGGATGATGCTGGACCTGTATCACGCCCAGATCGGCGAGGGGAACCTGATCGAGCTGGTCCGCCGCGCCGGCGACCTGATCGGTGAGGTCCAGGTGGCCGACGTGCCCGGGCGCTGCGAGCCCGGGACCGGTGAGATCAACTATCCGTCCATCGCCCGGGCCCTCGCCGACGGCGGGTACCGCGGCACGGTCGGCCTCGAGGCCTGGGCCAGCGGCTCGACCGAGCGCGCACTGCAACGTTTCAGAGCGGTCTTCGACCTGGCGGGATGAGTCAGCCCGGGCCGACCTCGGTGAGGCTGCCCGTGGCCACGTCGAAGACGAACCCCCGCACCGAGTCGGTCACCGGCACGAACGGGCTGTCGGAGATGCGAGCGACCGACGCACGCACGTCGTCCTCCAGGGAGGTGAAGGTCTGTGCCTGCCACGGGGGACGCTCCCCGGCCGCCTCCTCGAGCTTGTCGGCGAACTCGGCGTCGGAGAAGGTCAGCATGCCGCAGTCGGTGTGATGGATGAGCACGATCTCCTTGGTCCCGAGCAGGTGCTGGCTGATCGCGAGCGAGCGGATCACGTCGGCGGTCACCACCCCGCCGGCGTTCCGGATGACGTGTGCCTCGCCCTCGCGGAGGCCGAGCACGGAGTAGACGTCGATGCGCGCGTCCATGCAGGCCAGGACAGCGATCTGCTTGGCCGGCGGCAGCGGCAACGGGCCGGAGAAGCTCGCGGCGTATGCCTCGTTGTTCGTCAGGTACTCGTCGGTGACGGTCATCGGCGGCTCTCCTCGGGGCGCGCAGGTGGGCGCGGACGCGTCCAGCAGCGACACCGTAGGCGAGCAGCCGGTCGCTGACCGCCGTCTCACCATGTGACTGCCCGCCTGGCCAGCGGCAGTGGTTATAACGAGCCATTGACGGGCCACGGTGGCACGGCCAGCCTGGCGGGGACCCGGCCCGCCTCGGCCGACCCGACTCTGGTGGTGTGCCATGACCATGACCCGCGTACCGACACTGACCGTGACCGGCGCCGTCGGCCTCGCCCTCGCGCTGACTCTCGGCGTGGGTCCGAGCACGGCGAAGCCGCTTGCCTCCGGCACCTTCCACGACGAGTTCTCCGAGGTCGTGCCGGACTTCTGCGGCGTGGAGGGTCTCACCATCGACCGCGACGTCGTCGTCGACGGGCGGTTCAGGATCGGGTCTCGCGGTCCGAACCGGCTGCCGTACTACATGGAGCACGTCTCGAGCGTGCTGGTCGACACCAACCCGGCCACCGGGCGGTCGGTCCGCACCGTGGAGCGGGTGCTGGACAAGGACCACCGGGTGACCGACAACGGCGACGGGACGTCCACGATCCTGGTGCTGGCGACCGGAAACTCGACGACGTACGACGACAGCGGCAAGGCCATCGCCCGGAACCCCGGTCAGGTGCGCTTCAGGATCCTGATCGACAACGGTGGGACTCCTCAGGACCCGGCCGACGACGAGTTCCTCGAGTTCCTCGGCCTGGTCAAGGGCTCCACCGGCCGCTCGGACGACTTCTGCGCGGCCGCCGTGCCCGCACTCGGCTGATCCGCCCGGTCAGGTCTGGGTGGCCAGCACGAGCGGGTGCACGGACAGCGCGCCGGCGCGTCGCAGCAGCCGTGCCGTGACGGCGAGCGTCCATCCGGTGACCACCTGGTCGTCCACGAGCAGCACCCGCCGGCCGGACACCGCCTCCGGGTCCAGCAGCGAGTAGCGGCTCGCGACAGCGGCCAGCCGCTGCGCGGAGTTCATCGCCCCCGCACCCGGCGGAGCGGCGCCGGTCACCGCGAACCGGGTGAGCACCGGCAGCCCGGTGAAGCGAGCCAGCCCGTCCACCAGGTGGCCGGCCAGCACGGAGCGGCTGACCGAGTCGATCCCCACGACGCCGTCCGGCCGCTCGGCGGGGTCCAGCTCCCAGGCCGACAGGACCTCGGCGAGGGCGTGCCGCAGCGGGACCGGCACCTCGGAGTCGGGCCCGTCGAGCAGGGCGCGCAACTGCTGTCCCCAGCCCAGGTCGGTCAACCGGCCCACGGCGCGACCCGGCTGCGACTGGTCGTCGGCGTCGATCCGGCCGCGCAGGTCGATGCCGAGATTGCCCATCGCGGTCGGCCACATCCGGCGGGGCTCGAGGGTCACCCCCGGCCGGTCAAGCCGCGCGTTCGCCTCCTCGACCGCCGCCTGGCCTGCGCTGCCGTCCAGCACCAACCCACCGCAGCGGTCACACCTCCCGCAGGGACCGGCCTCCGGGTCGTCCAGCGCCTCGCGCAGGAACTGCAACCGGCACCGTGTGCCCTCGGCGTAGCCGAGCATTGCCTGCTGCTCGGCGGCCCGGGTCTCGGCGACTCGGGCGAACCGATCGCCGTCGTAGGTCCACTCGCGCCCGGTTGCCTCCCACCCGCCGCGCACCCGGCGGACGGCCCCGTCGACGTCGAGCACCTTCAGCATCGCCTCCAGCCGGGTGCGCCGCAGCGGCACGTACGTCTCCAGCGTGGCGGTGGACATCGGCGCGCCATGGTCGGTGAGCACGCGTAGCGCCTGACGCACGTCATGGGCCGGCGGAAAGGCCAGCGAGGCGAAGTAGTCCCAGATGTCCCGGTCCTCGCGGCCCGGCAGCAGCACGACAGTCGCCGACGACACGCCGCGGCCGGCCCGGCCCACCTGCTGGTAGTAGGCGATCGGGCTCGGTGGCGCGCCGAGGTGGACGACGAACCCCAGGTCGGGCTTGTCGAACCCCATCCCGAGCGCCGAAGTGGCCACCAGCGCCTTCACCCGGTTCTGGAGCAGGTCGTCCTCGGCGGCCAGCCGTTCCGCCTGCTCGGTCTGGCCCGAATAGGCCGCCACCCGGTGGCCGTGTGCGCGCAGGTGGTCCGCGACGGTCTGGGTCGCGGCCACCGTCAGGCAGTAGACGATCCCCGAGCCGGGCAGCTCGTCCAGGTGCTCCGCCAGCCAGGCCAGCCGGGCCGGCTGTGACGGCAGGTCGACCACGCCGAGATGCAGCGACTCGCGGTCGAGGCTCCCCCGCAGGACCAGCACGTCGGTGAGGGTGCGGTCACCGGACACGGACAGCTGCTCGGCCACGTCCGCGGTGACCCGGGCGTTCGCCGTGGCGGTGGTGGCCAGCACCGGAATGCCCTCCGGCAGCTCGGCCAGCAGGGTGCGGATCCGTCGGTAGTCCGGGCGGAAGTCGTGACCCCAGTCCGAGATGCAGTGCGCCTCGTCGACCACGACGAGACCGGCGCCGCGGGCGAGGTCCGGCAGGACCTGGTCCCGGAACTCGGGGTTGTTCAGCCGCTCAGGACTGACCAGCAGCACGTCCACCTCACCCCGGCCGATGGCCGCGTACATCTCCCGCCAGGCCTCCGGGTTCGTGGAGTTGATCGTGACCGCGTGGATCCCGGCGCGCTCGGCGGCGGCCACCTGGTTGCGCATCAGCGCCAGCAACGGCGAGACGATGACCGTGGGACCCGCAGCCGCGCCCTGCGCGGGCTGGCGCAGCAGCGCGGTGGCGACGAAGTAGACCGCGGACTTCCCCCAGCCGGTGCGCTGGACCACCAGCGCGCGGCGGCGGCCCGTCACCAGCGCGTCGATCGCCGTCCATTGGTCGTCACGCAGCACGGCGTCGTCGCGTCCGACCAGCGCACGCAGGTGTCCCTCGGCCTCGGAACGGCGACCAGCGGGCATTCGGTGATGCTACGAGCAGCGCGCTGAACGCAAACCCGCGGCACGATCGGCCGCCGGTCCATACGCTGCGGTCATGTCGTCGCGCGTGTGTGGACAGCCTGTGCTGGTCCGGTGACCGCCCCGGGGGCCGCGACCGCGGAGCGTTGGACGACGCCGCAGCGGCTCAGCCTCGCCGCGGCCTGTGTCGCACCCCTGCTCAGCTCCGTCGACGTGCTCGCGATGGCGGTGGCGTTGCCCGCGGTCCAGCGTGGCCTGGACCTCGACCGCAGCGGTCTGATGTGGACGGTGAACGGGTACGCCTTGTGTTACGGGTTGTTCGTCCTGGTCTCCGGCCGGGTCGCGGATCTGTACGGGCACCGGCGCACGTACCTGGCCGGCCTCGGCCTCTTCACGCTCGGCTCCGCGCTCGCCGCGGTGGCGCCCAGCGGGACGACCTTCCTGCTCGCCCGGCTGGTGCAGGGCACGGGGGCGTCGTTCGCGGTGACCTCCAGCCTCGCCGTCGTGGCCAGCACCTTCCCGTCGGGCAGTCGGGCGCGTGCGGTCGGATGGTGGGGAACGTGCGCCGGCGTCGGCCTCGGACTCGGCCCGGTCCTCGGTGGCTGGCTGGTGCAGGCGCAGAGCTGGCGGCTGATCTTCGCGCTCAATCTGCCGCTCTGCGTCGCCGGGCTGGCCTTGGCCGCCCGCTTCGTGGCCGGCTCGCGGCCGACCCGGACGGGGGAGCGGCTGGACGTGCCCGGTGCCGTGCTGCTGTCGGCCGCGCTGGCCTGCTTCACCCTGGCCCTGCTCGAGGGGCCCGAGTGGGGCTGGGGCTCGACCGCCTTCCTGCTCGTCCTGGCGGCGTCCGCCCTGCTCATGGCCGGCTTCGTCCTGGTGGAGCGCCGGGCGCGGAGCCCACTGGCAAACCTCGGCCTGTTCCGGATCCGGTCCTTCAGCGGCGCCGCCGTGCTCGCGGTGCTGATCCTCGGCATCACCTATCCGTTCGTGGTCTGGTTCTCGCTGTACTTCCAACAACTGCGCGGCTACGACGCCCTGGGTGCGGGCCTGGCCTTTTTGCCCTTCACGGTGGCCTTCTTCTTCAGCTCGCGCCGAGCCGGGGCGATGACCGCTGCTCGGGGTCCGTACCTTCCGCTGTTGATCGGTTCGGTGCTGTGCGTGGTCGCCTTCGCCGCCCTGCTTGCACTGGGGTCCCGGACTCCGCTGCCGGCCGTGCTCGTCGTGTTCGCGGTCGTCGGTGTCGGGATCCCGTTCGTCTGGACACCCGTCGGTGCGGTGGCGCTCGCCGCGGCTCCAGCGAGCGAGAGCGGGGCTGCCGCCGGGCTGAACTTGACCTGCCGGCTGCTCGGCGGCAATGCCGGGCTGGCGGTGGCCGGAGTGCTCGCCTCCACCCGGATCGGGCTGCTCGCCGAGGTGCAGGTCGTCGTGGCATACCTGCTGCTGCTCAGCGTCGGTTGCCTGGTCGTCGTGCTGCTGGTGATCCGGCCGGTGCGCCCGTCAGCCCAGGCGCCGGC
Source organism: uncultured Actinomycetota bacterium (assembly GCA_963695375.1). Classification (GTDB taxonomy): domain Bacteria; phylum Actinomycetota; class Actinomycetes; order Propionibacteriales; family Nocardioidaceae; genus JACCVL01. Next base: position 1,136,573 of record OY968767.1, read on the forward strand.
GCGGGGCGTCCCGCTCCCCGGCGCGCACTGACCGCTGCACCGGTGGACCGGAGGGCGCCCGCCCGGCATCGTGTCGGCATGGCGAGCGAGGACGACGTCCGGCGGATCTGCCTGGACCTGCCCGGCGTGGCCGAGCGACCGAGCTGGGGCCGGCCGGCCTGGTTCGCGCGCACGTTGATGGCGCGGATCTGGGAGGACGGGGTGGTGACGGTCAAGACGGACGAGCGAGCGGCCCTCGCCGGGACCGATCCGGACACCTACTACTGGACCCCGCACCACGAACGGTCGCCGATGCTGGTGCTGGCCCGGCTGGACCGGCTGACCCTCGACGAGCTCGACGAGCTGCTGCGCGAGTCGTACCGGCTGGCCGGCGCGCCACCGACGTCTCCCCCAGGTGCCGTGCGCTGAGGCGACGATGCGGGAGTGGTCGCGTCGCTAGCTCTGCGGCGCGACGATGTTGACCATCCAGGTGACGCCGAACCGATCCACGCACATGCCGAACTCGTCCCCCCACATCTGTTTCTCCAGCGGGACCGGCACGCTGCCACCGTGCGACAGTTGCTCCCAGTAGCCGCGCAGTGCCTCGTGGTCGTCGCCGCTCAGGCTCACCGCGAGGTTGTTGCCGGGCTTGTGGTCGGTCCCTGGCGGCGTGTCGGCGCCCATCAGCACCAGCCCGCCGTCGGTCTCGAGCTGGCCGTGCATGATCCTGTCGGCGCCCGGTGCCTCCGCGGACCCGAACTCGCCGAACGTGTTGAGGTTCAGCTCGCCGCCGAAGACGTGCCGATAGTGCTCCATCGCCTCTCGGGCGTTGCCGTCGAAGCTGAGGTAGGGGTTGAGACGGGTGGGCATCGCATGCTCCTTCGTGCAGGTCGGCCGGCTCTCGTCCCTAGGACTGTTCGGGTTCGAGGAACTCATCGCCAAGCGGGCGTCGGCTCGCTAGCGTCTCGCTATGTCCTACCCGGAACCGACCTATCACGGCAATGGTGGCGAGCAGTCCGCGCGATTCCGGCCCGCTGACACCCCGGCCGAGCTGCCGCGACCGGGTGGCGCTGCCAGCTACCTCGCCACCGGCGCCGGCACGGCCGGGCGGTTCGGGCTCTACCGCTGGGACATGGGGCCGCAACCCGCGGGTGCGGAGCCGCACTTCCACCGGACCTTCAGCGAGTCGTTCTTCGTGCTGTCCGGCGCCGTGCAGCTGTACGACGGGACGCACTGGTTCGACGCCTCCCCGGGCGACTTCGACTACGTACCCGAGGGTGGGGTGCACGGCTTCCGCAACGAGTCCGGAGCTCCGGTCTCGTTGCTGATCCTGTTCGCACCGGGGGCTCCGCGCGAGGCGTACTTCGAGGGTCTCGTCGAGATGGCAGCGGGCAGGTGGACGCCGAGCCCGGAGGAGCGGCAGGCGTTCTTCGAGGAGCACGACAACATCTACATCTAGCCGGCCCCCAGGGCCCCCCGGGACGTGTGGGACACACGGTGAGCGGGCTTGAACGGACCTTGGTCGTAGCCCCATCGGCCACTGCCCTGTCGCGACGAGCTCACCAATACTCGACAGATGACGGCTGACGAGTCGGGCCCATGAGGATCACCGTCGTCGGCGTCGGCTACCTCGGCGCCACGCATGCGGCGTGCATGGCACGCCTCGGCCACGACGTGGTTGGGCTGGACGTCGACCCGGGCCGACTCGCGGCTCTCGCCGCCGGCAATCTGCCGTTCCACGAACCGCGACTCACCGAGGTCCTGCGGGCCGGCATCGCGGCCGGCCGGCTGCGGTTCACCGCCTCCGCGGTCGAGGCCGGGCGTCACGGTGACGTGGTCTTCCTCTGCGTCGGCACCCCCCAGAGCCGCGACGGCGACGCCGCCGACCTGACATACCTGCATCAGTCCGTGGATGCCCTGGTCCCACACCTGCGCCGCGGGTCCCTGCTCGTCGGCAAGTCGACAGTCCCGGTGGGGACCGCACGGCGACTTGTCGAGCGGGTGCACCAACTGCACCCGTCAGCAGTCGCGACCGACCCGACCATCGAGGTGGCGTGGAACCCCGAGTTCCTCCGTGAAGGGCATGCGGTCGAGGACACGCTGGCCCCAAACCGGTTGGTGTTCGGGGTCGAGTCCACCGGAGCCGAGAAGGTGCTCCGTGAGGTGTACCGCGACTGCCTCGATGCGGGGACTCCGCTCGTGGTGTGCGACCTGCCCACCGCAGAGCTGGTCAAGATGTCCGCGAACGCCTTCCTGGCAACGAAGATCTCGTTCGTCAACGCCATGGCGCAGATGTGCGAGGCCGTCGGCGCGGACGTCGCCCCGCTCGTGGAGGCGCTCGGCTACGACACCAGAATCGGGAGTCAGTTCCTCGGCGCTGGGATCGGTTTCGGCGGCGGCTGCCTGCCCAAGGACATCCGCGCCTTCATCGCCCGCGCCGGGGAGCTCGGCGCCGACCACACCGTCACGTTGCTCCGCGAGGTCGACGCCATCAACGTGGGGCAGCGCGGACGGCTGGTCGAGCTGGCCGTCGCCGACTGCGGGGGGGACGTGCGCAGCCGCCGGATCGCTGTCCTCGGCGCCGCCTTCAAGCCGAACTCCGACGACGTCCGCGACTCTCCGGCGCTGGCGGTGGCTGCTGACCTCGAACGCAGAGGGGCGCAGGTTCGCGTGCACGACCCGGCGGCCATGCCGAACGCCAGCCGCGTGCAGCCCACACTGACGTACGCGCCGAGCCTGGTCGACGCGGTCCGCGGAGCCGAGCTGGTGTTGCACCTCACCGAGTGGCCGCTCTACCGCGAGGCGGACCCCGTGGAGCTGGGATCGCTGGTCGCGCGCCGGTCGATCCTGGACGGGCGCAACTGCCTCGACGTCAGTCGCTGGCGCGGAGCAGGGTGGACCTATCGGGCGATCGGCAGGCTGCAGCAGCCATGATGAGTACGGCCTGGCCGTCCACCGACCTGCACCGTCACCTCGATGTCCTGCGGCGGCGACAGCTGCCGGGGTGGTTGCTCGACGCCGTCGACCCCGAGCAGTGCGCCGCTGCACTGGCTGGGCGGATCGGCGAGCTGGTGCCCGGGGCCGAGGCACTGCATCGGGTCACCGTCGAGTCCGCACGGGCGCGCAGCTGGCGGTGGGCGATGCGCTACTCGGCGGAGGTCACCACCGGCGAGGGCCACCAACAGGTGTCGCTGATCGCGGAGCTGCGGCCACCGGGCCGGTCATCGCCCGCCACCGGCCCGGCGATCACGCTGCCAGGGATCGGTCTGACCGTGCGGGCCGTCGGTGCCGATCCCGGGCTGCCGGCCCTGCCTGCGCTGGCCGATCCCACTGCCGCCCGGGTGCGGCTGGAGCAGGCGCTGCGCGGCCCGACTCGGCCCGGCCTGCGCCTGGTCGCCGTCCGACCGCGGGTGGCCCGGTACAAGCCCGACCGCCGCGCCACGCTGGTCTACCAGCTGGAGTATCCGCCCGGTGCCGATCCCAGCTGGCCCAGGGCCGTGGTCGCCAAGACCTACCGCGGAGACGAGGGCGCGACCGCATTCGCGGCGATGCGGGCGCTGTGGTCGGTGCGTCCGGGTGGGGGTGCGGCACTGCCGGTGCTGGCCGAGCCGCTCGCGTACCTGCCGGCCACGCGGACGCTGCTGCAGGGGCTGGTGCCCGGCGAGCGGACACTGACCCAGGTCATCCAGCGGGCCGCCGGCGCCGACCGGACTGGGCCGGGGCGGGCCGCAACGCGGCTGGCGGACGGCGGCCTCGAGGCGGCGCTGATCCAGACGACAGCTGGACTGGCCGCCGTGCATCGATGCGGTGCGCCGATGCGCTCTGCACGTGACGCGCCCGCCGAGATCGCCGTCGTCCGCCGGTTGTTCGCGCGCGTTGCGCGGACGCTGCCCGAGGACACCGCCAGCGCGGTTGGCGGGCTGCTCGACGCGCTCGTCGAGCGTGCGGGCCGAGGCGGTCTGCCGGAGCCGGGTGTGGTGCACGGCGCCTTCCGGCCGGCCCAGGTCCTGGTGGACGGTCCAGCAGTAGGTTTCATCGACTTCGACAGCGCGGGAATCGGCGAGGCTGCCCTCGATGTCGGCCGATTCACCGCGCGGCTCGGTGAGCTCTGGCTGGTGGCGTCGCCGGCCGGCGACGGTGCGGCGCTGGACCAGCAACGTGCCTTGGGGGGAACGTTCGTCGAGCGGTACCGCGAGCACGCCCCGCTGTCCGCCGCACGCGCCACGACCTGGCAGTGCCTGGATCTGATCGGCAGCGTGGTCCGCAGCTGGGCACGGGCGCAGCCGGCCAGAGCCGAGATGCTGCTCGACCTCCTCGAGGTCGCCTTGCCGGAGGCGGCCTGACCGCGCGGTCGACCGGCCGCAACTGACGGATCGGCGGGCGGCAACCGACGGATCGGCGGGCCGCAACTGACGGATCGGCGGGTCGAGACTGACGGATCGCGGGTTAGAGGGGTTCGACGCGGTCGGACGGCTCTAGTCGGTGCCGGGTGTCCAGCACCAGCGCGGCCCGCTCGGCCACCATCTGCCAGTCGAAGGCGTCGTGATCGGTCAGCACCACGACGAGATCAGCCGCGTCCACCTCGTCGGCGGTGCACGCGACTCGAGCAACCCGCGGGTCGGATCGTCCGTCCGGGACATGCGGATCCGCCAGCCGCAGCTCCGCGCCCAGGTCGAGCAACCGGTTGACCACGATCGACGCCGGCGACTGCCGGGCGTCGCCGACGTTCTTCTTGTACGCGAGCCCGAGGACGAGCACCCGGCTGCCGTGCACGGGCTTGCGGTGCCGGTTCAGCGCCAGGGTGAGCCGGCGGACCACGTAGTCGGGCATGTGGTCGTTGACGTCGTTGGCGAGCTCCACGAAGCGGAAGCTGTGCCCCAGCGCCCGCTTGACCCGCCAGGACAGGTAGCTGGGGTCGATCGGCAGGCAGTGGCCGCCGACGCCCGGCCCCGGGGTGAACCGCATGAAGCCGAAGGGCTTGGACGAGGCTGCCTCGATCGTCTCCCACACGTCGATGCCGAGGTCGGCGGCGAACATCGCCAGCTCGTTGACCAACGCGATGTTGACGTGCCGGTAGGTGTTCTCGAGCAGCTTGGCCAGCTCGGCCTCCCGGGGGGAGCTCACCGGCACCGTGCGCTCGACCAGGTCGGCGTAGAACTCCTGGACGGCGGCCAGCGAGGCGGCGTCCACCCCGGAGACCACCTTCGGCGTGTTGACGAACGTCCAGGTCGGGTTGCCGGGATCGATGCGCTCGGGGCTGAAGCCGAGGGAGAAGTCGATCCCCATCCGGAGTCCGGATCCCTGCTCCAGCGCCTGCCCGAACAAGCCCTCCGTGGTGCCCGGATAGGTCGTGGACTCGAGCACGACCAGCGCCCCGGGCCGCAGGTACCGGGCCAGGGTTCGCGCCGCCTCCTCGATGAAGCTCAGGTCCGGGGCGCCGTCTCGCAGCGGCGTGGGGACGGTGACGACCGCGACGTCCATGCCGGCGCAGCGCCGGGCCTCAGTGGTCGGGGTGAACCGGCCCGAGGCCAGCGCCTCGGCCAGCGTGGCGTCGGAGACGTCTTCGACGTACGAGCGGCCCTCCGTCAGCCGCTGGACCCGGCTGTCGTCGATCTCGTAGCCGATGACGGTGTGACCGACCTCGACGGCCCGCATCGCCAGCGGTAGGCCGACGTAGCCCTGGCCGACGACGACCACGCGGCTGCCCGGGGACACGCTTCATGCTGGCAGACCCGGCCCCCTCTCGTCCGCACTACGCTGCGACGGTGCAGAAGTCGGTGCCCGAGTCGGTCTTTCCGGCGGTGGAACCGGCCTCCGCGGTCTACCCCCAGCTGCTCGAGCTGCGCGCCATCGTCGCTCATGACCCGGTGCTGCGCGACGCACCCGAGGTCCGGGCAGAGCTGCTGCCCCGCCGCCGCGCCGACGGGTCGGTGGTGCTGCGCAGGTTCTACTGGTCCGCCCGCCGGGCCGACCGGCGTCTGCCGCTGGGTTTCGCGGCGCGGACGCTGCACGTGCACGAGAAGGCGCCGGAACCCCGGACGTACGACTTCCCCGAGGAACCGGTGATGCAGTGGCTCGCCGAGCCGTCCGGCCCGCTGCGCGCGCACGGCGGCAGCGCCAGGATCGAGGTGCTGCGCTACATCCCGTTGCGCCGGGTGACCTTCCGGTTGCACGGCGCTGCCGGCCTGCCGACGCCGGTGATCGCCAAGACCAAGCGGGAGACCAGCCTGCGGCGAGCCGCCCGGATCCTGGTGGCCACGCAGCGCGCGGTCGCGAGGGCGGGGATCCAGAGCTTCGTCGTCCCGCGGCCGGTCGGGCTCGACATCGACCGCCGGCTGCTCTATCTGGACCAGCTGCCCGGCGACCCGCTGTCCGAGGTCCTGGACGAGCTGGCGGACGGTCCGGCATTGAGCCGGCTCGGCCTGGTCCAGCGCGAGCTGCACGAGCTCGCGGTGACCGGCGCCGGGATCCGGTCCTGTGCCGACTGGTTGGCCGCGGCGCGGGTCGCGGCTGACCAGATCGCCCTGCTGGCACCGTCCGCGACGGCACAGCTGCGGCTACTCGAGACCGAGCTGGTCGCCGGCTGCCCGGTCGACGACGAGCTCGCCTTCTGCCAGGGCGACTTCGTCCCCTCCCAGATCCTGTGTGGGCCGGAGCGCTGGGCGGTCCTCGATCTGGACGACGGCCACTATTCCGACCCGCACGCGGAGGTCGCCGCGCTGTACGCGGCGCTGCCGCGGGAGCTGTCCGTGCCCGAGGGGGCCCGCGCCGAGTCCCTGCGGGCGGCCTACCTGGACGGGTACCTGCGCCGTGCCGGCCGGGACCTCGACCCAGTGCGCTGGCGCTGGTTCCTGACCGTGGCCACGCTGCGCTACCTGGCCCGCAGGCTGGTCAAGGGCAGAGCGCAGCCCGGCGAGGTCGCCGAAGTGCTTGCGACTCTGCCGGCGACGGCGCCGGCCTGAGCCGACGTCGGTGGCTCAGCTCAGCAGCTCCGTCATCGAGGTGGGCACGGCCCGGTCGTGCGCAGCGAGCAGCACGGCGAGCTCGGAGATGTCGGTCAGGTCTGCCGCGCCGGCCTCCGCATGATGCAGCATCACTCCCACCGCGGACGCAGTCCCCGCCTCGTCGCCGTGGCCGAGACAGGAGCGGACGGCGGCGGCGAGCAGCTCACCGCGACCCTCGCGGTCGATCGCGCCGCCACCGCGGCGCTTGGCGAACCAGTCGACCGTGACCGGCAGCTCCCGAAGTCCGGCGATGCCGGCCGGCCCGGCGGTGACGTCGCGCGACAGCGCCGTGAAGCCGAGCTCGTGCACGAGCTGTGCGGTCAGACTGGTGCAGCGATTCCACGGCGGGACGAAGATCTGGACAGCGTCCGGGCCGAACGCGTCCGTCATGACGACCCGGCCGCTCACCAGATCGGTCAGCTGCTCGGAGCGCTGCCGAGCCGACCCGAACTCGCACTTGCGGCCGGCCGGCTCGTGATTGCGATGCGTCCAGCCGTGTTGGTGCACCTCTAGCAGCCGCCGGCCGTTGGCGACCTCCGCCCGCCGGCGGTTGAGTCCGGCGACCAGCGCCTGCCCGGCCGCCGCGGGGATCACCGCCACGTCGACCGGCACGAGTGCCGCGCGCAGCCGGTCCAGCAACGGCCACAGCGCCGCGTCCCCCCACCCGGCGTCGTCGTCGCGGAGGAAGAACGGGACCGGTCGGTCGGCCCCGTCCAGGGCCTCCCGGAGCGGGCTGAGCCACGCGCTCATCGCGCCGCCGCCCGGTCCCGCCGGGGCTGGGCGCGCACGGCCTCGACCAGCTCGGCCGTGCGTTCTGCGCCGTCGAGCTCCAGCCGGCACGGGGCAGCCGGGCGGTCGAGCGCAGCCCGCACTGCCTGCGCCAGCGCGGGTCCGGAGAGCAGGTCGGCGGCCAGGACGTCCACCAGGCCGAGCCGCTGCAGCCGCTCGGCCCGGCGGGTCTGCTCGTCCTCCCGTCCCTCTGCGTACGGCACCACGACAGCCGGGGTTCCGGCCGTGAGCAGGTCCATCGTGGTGTTGTAGCCGCACTGGCTGACCGACACCGCCGACTCGGTGATGGCCGCCGCCAGGTCGGGGACGAAGTCGACCACGTGCACGGGTGCGTCCCGGTCCGCCGCCCGGCGGAGCAGGTCTGCCCGCGCCTCGGCCGGGAGGAACGGGCCGGTGACGATCGCCGTGTGCAGGCCACAGCCGGCCTGCAGCGCGGGCGCCGCGTCCACCGCCGCGGTGAACAGCGGCTGGCCGACGAGACCGCCGCCCGCGGAGACCAGCACCCGGGAGCGGCTGGCTCGTGCTCCCATCGACGATCTGCCCGAACCGCGGCGGACGAAGCCGGTGTAGTGGACCGGCACGGTCAGCGGCGTGGTCGGTGCGAACGACTCCTCGAACCGGGCGAACCGTGGGTCGGCGTGCACCAGGACCGCGTCGAAGTAGCGGTTGGCGACCTGGCTTGCGGTCTCGTCGTGCCGGAGCTGATCCCGGCGGGACTGCACCAGGATGTCGCGAACGCTGCAGACCACCGCGGGGGGACGACTCCGACCGGTCGCTGCCTCGAGGAGCGGGAGCAGCTCGAAGGCGAACTTGCGCCGGCCGAACGGATAGAGCTCGACGAGCAGCACCTGCGGGTCGACCGCCCGCAGGGACTCCAGCAGCAGCCGGACCCGCTCCTGCTGCGCCCGCTCGACCGTCCAGTCGCCCGTCCGGGCGATCAGGGAGTAGTCCGCCGCAAGACCCAGCGGAGGGAGCGGCACCAGCCGGACGCCGTCCGGCACCGCCAGCTCCGCCGGGAACTCACCGCCGCTGACCAGGACCACGTCGAACCGCTCGGCCAGGGTCTCGGCGAGCACCAGCGACCGCACCAGGTGGCCCATGCCGACCGAGTGCTGGCAGTAGAACAGCAGTCGCGGACGCCCGCCGCTCATCGGGTCCGCATCCCCGACAGTGCGTCGACGCGTCGGGTGGCAGCGCGCAGCAGCGCACCGAGGTGCGGCAACGCGTCGGGCAGCACCCGGTTGACCGCGCGCTGGGCGCGCTCGGCGAGCAGGGCTGCGGCGACGTGCCAGCGCAGCTCGTCCTCGTCCACGCGGCCGCCCGCACCTGCGTACGCGGTCAGCAGGACCTCGCCGAGCCGCCGCTCGTCGGGGCGCGTCAGCCGACCCGCCACCCGCGCGTGCAGCAGCGACGCCAGCAGGCTGCCGAGGTCCGCGGCCGGATGTCCGGCGCCGGCCTGGTCCAGGTCCAGCAGGCTCAGCCGGTCGTCCCCCAGCAGGGCGTTCTTGAGGTGCAGGTCGCCGTGGACCAGGACCGTACGTGCTGGTGGCGGGTCGACGCAGAGCCGGGCGGCCAGGTCCGTCGCGACCGCACCGACGTCCGGCCGGACCGAGGTCACCACCGCCGCGGCGGCGTGCAGCCGGTCCGGTGCCAGCCGGGTGGTGACCGGCAGCCCGCCGGGCGGCAGCCGGTGCACCGCGGCGATGCTGCGCCCCAGTGCGGCCAGGCCGGCTCCGAGCCGAGCCGGGGCGAGCGCATCCAGCCGGGTGCCCGGCAGCGCCTGCAGCAGCACCGTGCGGTCGGCCACCGATACGCCGAGCACCGCCGGCAGCAGGGTGGCCGGCTCGTCGACGGTCACCGCGGCGGCGCGGGCCAGCGCGTCGGCCAGCGCGGCCGCGTCCGCGTAGACCTTCGCATAGCCGACGGTCCTGTGGTCGGCATCGTGCAGCCGGGCCGTGGCCGCCTTCTCCGGGACGTACGCGACGAGCTCGCTGGCCGTCCACCCCGGCACCAGCCGGCGGACGTCCGGGCGGGGCGAGGTCAGTCGGTGCAGGGTGTGGATCTTGCGATCGTGTGGAAAGCGCCACGACACCGCCCCGAGCTCGGGGTCGAAGCCGACCACTCGGGGTCCGGCGTCGTGGCCCCCGATCCCGGCCCGCGCGGCCAACCGCGGGGCCCGGTCCGGCGTGGCCATCCGGGTGGACACCAGGGTGACGGTGTCCCCGGTCGACACCCGGTGCAGCACCCGCAGGCTCCGGCCGGGGCGGTACTTCGCCCGCACCCGCACGACCGGGTCGGCGCCGTGGCCGGCCGGCAGGTCGAGTGCCTCGCGCAACCGCGGCCCGGCCGTGTCGGTGTCCAGCAGCAGGTCGCGGGCCGGCAGCGCCGGGTCGAACGCCAGGCTCGCGGGTCCGTTCACGACAAGGACCGCCAGCCGCCACCCGCGTCGCTGGTCACCGGGGCGGGGTCGCGCCCGCACCAGGCGTGGGCACGCACGTCGTAGGCCAGCAGCCGCATTGGCCGGCCCCCGTTGTCGGTGCGCAACCAGCCGACCCGGGCGGTCAGCTGCCAGGCCCCGAGCCGCATCGGCATCGGGTCGGCGGACCAGCACAGGTGGTCCACCTGCGTCCCGTCCGGGCCGACGCCGGTGACGAGGACGGCTCGTGATCGGCCTCGGAGGTCGCACCGCAGCCGCGGCGCCGGCCGCTGCCGGTCCGCGTCCGCGAACGGGTAGAGCACCGTTGCGAACCGGGTCGCGTCCGCTCCGCTGTGACGAACGGTCACCGCGGGCGCCGGCGTCCGCACGCCGTACTGCCGGGCGAGCCAGCCCTGCTGCAGCTGCGGCCGCTCGGTCGCGGGGTAGACCAGCGCGAGGCCGGGGGCCCGGACCACCACGTCGTCGTGTCGAGTGTGCACGCGGGTCCGCTGCCAGGCCGCGGCGTCCAGCTGCATGCGCTGCACGTAGTCGTGCGGACGGTCGTCCTCGAGGTCGTCGACCACCACCCAGTACTCGTCGGCCACGAACAGCACGTCGCGGGTGTGCACCGCGGAGTACTGAGTGCTGACGACCTGGGCGCGGATCAGGTCGAGGCCGTCGGTGCGGTGCCGGGCCAGCAGCCGAGCGGTGGCAGCGGTCTGCTTGCGGGGCTTCCCGCGCCGGTACGGCGTCTGGTCCATCCCGTCCACGGTGACGGTGCTGTGCGCCGCCGTCCCCTTGAACCAGTGCCGCCAGTTCCGCTCGCCCGGCGACGCGATCTCGGCGTAGGTGAAGCGGCCGGGGTCGACCAGCAACGGCCGCCCGTGGGCGTACGCCTCGATCGCGAGCATGTCGTAGTGGCCGTGGCCACCGTCGCCGACCGGGCCCGCGTCGAGGACCAGGAAGCGCTCGTCCGCGAAGGCGGTCTCGCGTTCCCCCCAGCCGCTTCGCTGCACGTGGTATCCCCCGACGGGGAAGTCCACCCCGCGCTCGGCCGGGGGTTCGCCCGCCCTGCCCGAGGTCGCGACCCAGCGCAGCTCCGGGACGTCGAGCAGCCGGTCGGCCAGCAGCAGCAGGTCGCGATGGTCCCCGCTGTCGGAGTCGGACAGCGCCGGCAGCTGGCCGTCCGGCCGGTGGACGTGCAGGGCGAACCGGCAGGCCAGCCGCAACCTGTCGTCATACCCCGGTGGTACGGGCAGGCTGAAGCGGTGGGCGTTCTCCCGGGCGCCGAGGAACGACCGCAGCGCGATCAGGTGGTAGTGCGTGGAGCACTCGCGGTGCACGCCGTCCGGCCAGACGTCACGGCGCAGGTTGTCGTCGAGCTGCTGCCAGGCGAAGCGGCATTGCTCGCCGGTCGGGTCGAGGCCGGGGAGTGCGAGCGCGACCACCAGCAGGGCGTAGAGCTCCAGCGTCCGGTGGTTGCGCTCCGGTGTGAGGGTGGCCCGCAGATGCCGCACCTGCTCGTCGATGCTGTGCACGAGCAGGTCGGTGGTCGCCGGGCTGAGCCCTCGTCGAGGCCGGCCGCCCGGAGCGACGAATCCCTGCCAGGCGTACACCCAGTTCTGCAACCGGCGGCCGATCACGTCCGCCGGGTCGGCGTCGGCGGGGACCTGTGCCACCCAGGTGGTGACCAGCTCCTCCCACGCGCGCAGGTACGCAGGGTCACCGGTCGCCTGGTAGGCCGCGGCCAGGTCGAGGCCGAAGTAGAACTTGCTCCACTCGATCTGCCACTCCTCGTCCGTGGCGAGCCCGTCGCGGCGCCAGTCCGGCCGCGGGCCGAGCGACAGCCGCACGCCGGCGTTCGTGAACCGGCCGGCGACGGCGTCGTCTGCGACGACCCGGTCGCGGTGCAGGTGCTCGATCACGCAGAACACCGGCCTCGGGCCGGACCAGGGGCCGGAAGCGGCGGCATCGTCCGGGCCCAGCGACTCGTGGGCCAGTCCGGCCTGCCCGGTCAACGGACCGGCTCCGGGTGTCGGGCGCCGGCTCGGACGGGGACGCCGTCGAGGAGCGGCGCGAACAGCGCCGCCAGCGCGGTGGCCGACGCGGACCCGTCGAAGCCGCGGACCACGGTCTCGCGCCCCGCGGCTCCGAGCCGGCGAGCGAGGGCGGGATCGTCGGCCAGCCGGTGCCAGGCGCCGGCCAGTGCCTGCGGGTCGTCCGGGCGCACGAGCAGGCCGTTCTCACCGTTGCGGACGAGCTCCGGGATTCCCGACACATCGGTGCTGACCACCGGCACCGCACAGGCCATCGCCTCGACCAGCACGTTGGGGATGCCGTCGCGATCCCCGGTCTCGGTCACCCGGCAGGCGAGCGAGAAGACGTCGGCCCGGCGGTAGAGCTCGGCGAGCTCCGCCGGGCTGCGGGTCCCGAGCAGCCGGACGTGCTGGGCGAGCCCGAGCTCTGCCACCAGGGCCCGGACGACCGTCCCGTGGACGCCCGGCTCGCCGGCGATCTCGGCCCGGAACGGGACGCCTGCGTCGTGCAGCACCGCGCAGGCTCGGACGAACGTGTCGAAGCCCTTCTTCGGGACCAGCCGGCCGACGCCCAGCAGCCGCAGGGGGGGCGCACCGGTCGACCGGTGCCCGGCGTCGCCGGCGAGCTGGTCGGCGACGTCGACGCTCAGACCGTGGTGCACCACGTGCACCGGGGTGCGACGCTCGACGGTGGCCAGGTGCCGGGCGTTGGCCCGGGTGCAGGTCACCACGAACGTCGCCGCGCGCATCTTGCGGCCGAGCAACCCCGCGGGGTTCAGATCGGTCGTGTAGATGTCCTTCGCGTGGCCGGTGAACGAGAACGGCAGCCCGGTGATGGTCGCGGTGAGCCAGGCGACCGTGGTGCACCCGTGCGCGAAGTGGGCATGCAGGTGCCGGACCGTGGGGGCGCGGCGCAGCCGGTCGGCGAGGGTCACCGCGTACAGGAACTCCTTGAGGTAGATCGTGCGCGGGGCGGCGAAGCGGTGCCGGCGGGCCCGGACCGCCTGGGCGACGGCGCGACCCGCCGCCCGGGCCAGACCGGCAGGTCTCCACCGGGCCACCGCCACCAGGCTGGGAAGGAAGGGCCGGAGGTTGCGGGCCAGCCAGCGCGGGGCGGTCGTCCCGGACAGCGACGTCGTCACCGGCAGGTAGTCCGGGGTCGCGCGGATCCGGTCCACCACCGGGTGGCGGGCGGGTTCGTCGGGTGGCTTGAGCACGAACAGCCGCAGCGGGACGCCGAGCTGCTCGAGTCGGAACACCTCACTGGCGATGAAGGTCTCGGAGATGCGCGGGTATCCCTTGAGCAGGTAGGCCACTTCGGCGGAGTACGACGTCCGGGCCGTGCCGGTCTCAGCCATAGCTCGCCGCCAGTCGCCGGCAGAGCCGGTCGGTGCACCGGGCCAGGTCGTACTGCTCCACCACCCGCTCCCGGGCGGCCGTGCCGAGAGCGACGCGCAGCTGCTCGTCGTCCCGCAGCCGGCGCAGTGCGGCCGCCAGCGCGGCTGCGTCCCCGGGTGGGACGAGCAGGCCACTGTGACCGTCCCGCACGGCGTCGCCGACCGCGGCCACGTCACTGGCCACCACGGCGCAGCCGCTGGCCATCGCCTCGAGCAGCACGTTGGGGAGCCCGTCGCGGTCGCCCGCGGAGTCGACCACGCTGGGAACGACGACGACGTCCGCCGTCTGGTACTCGACCGGCAGCTCAGCATGGGTGCGCACCCCGGCCAGCTCGACCCGGTCGCCCAGCGCGGCCGCCGCCGTGCGGAGCGGGCCCTCGAGCGGGCCGCTGCCCAGCAGCCGCGCCGTCGCGTCGTCGACCTGGTGCAGCGCCCGCACCAGCACCCCGAAGCCCTTCTTCTCCACCAGCCGGCCGACGGCGAGCACCCGCATCGCTCGCCCGGGGGCTGCCGCTGCCGGTCCGGTGGCCGGCGCGAAGCGGGACAGGTCGACGCCGTGCGGGAGCACCGCCGGCTCGACACCGGCGGCGCGCAGCTCGGCGGCGGTCTCGTGATTGCAGGTGAGCACCGTCCGGGCGGCGCGGGCCCGCTCCACCAGGACCGGCCTCGGGGTCCGGCGCACGTCCACCGCGTGCGTGCCGAAGCCGAACGGGACGCGAAGCCGGGTCGCCGCTCGCGCGGCCACCGCCGCCGGCTGGTGGGCGAAGTAGCCGTGCACCGCACTGACCGGCCGGCCGTTCAGCAGGCAGACCAGCGCGGCCGCCTGCTCGTCCGCGTCACCTGCCGGCAGCTGCGTCACCAGTCCTTCGAGCGCACCGACCTGCGGTTGCACCGCGGCCCGGTCTCCGGCCTTGGTGGCGAAGATCCCCGCCAGCATCCCGCGGGCCTGCATCGCCACCAGCTCGTTCAGCGCGAAGGTCTCGGACACGCGGGGGAAGCCGCTGGTCACGACCGCCAGTTGCACGGTCATGCCACTCGCCCGTCGACGTGCACCGACCGGACCCAGGCGAGCTCGGCGGCGAGTCCGGTGGCCAGGTCGACGCGTGGTCGCCAGCTGAGGTCGGTGCGGGCGGCGGTCGTGTCGGCCGCGGTCCGCCGCACGTCGCCGCGTTGCTCGGCCACGCGGCCGGACCGAAGCCGCCGCCCGGCCAGCGTCGTGACCTGATCGACCACCTGGGCCAAGGTGGTCTCGGTCCCGCCTCCGATGTTGTAGAGCGGTGCGGGAGCGTCGGCGACGGCCGCCCGCAGGGTCGCCGCGCACGCGTCGCTGACGTAGGTGAAGTCACGCGACTGCAGCCCGTCGCCGTAGACCTCGAACGGCGCGCCGGTCAACACCGCCTCGCACAACCGGCGCATCGCCATGTCCGGGCGCTGCCGCGGTCCGTACACCGTGAAGTAGCGCAACCCCACGGTCGACAGACCGAGGCCGGCGTAGACGCGGGCCAGGTCCTCGCATGCGCGCTTCGTCACGCCGTACGGCGACCGGGGCAGGGTCGGCCCGTCCTCCCGGCTGGGATAGCCAGTCGCGTCGCCGTACACCGACGACGAGGAGGCCCAGACCACGCGCCGGCAGCCCCTGGTGTGCGCGGTCTCCAGCACCTGCTGGGTGGCCACCAGGTTGTCCCGTGCGTAGCGGGCGAAGCCGGTGCCGAAGCTGCCGCGCACACCGGGTTGCGCGGCCAGGTGGAACACGGTCGCGTTCGGTGCCACGGCGGACTGCCAGCCGCCTCCGACCAGGTCTGCCTCGACTAGGCAGAAGGCCGGCTCGTCCGCCAGCCGGGCGAGGTTGTGCTCCTTGGCGGCACGGGGGTAGTAGTCGGTGAACGCGTCCACGCCCCGCACCCGCCAGCCCTCGGCCACGAGCAGCTCGCATAGGTGCGAGCCGATGAACCCGGCGGCACCGGTGACGACGGCGGTGTCTCGGCCGGTGCTCACGACGCTCCCCGCAGAGGTGGGGAGCCGACGCGGAGCGGCGTCGGCTCGGCCGTCGGCAGGGGCGGGTCCCGCGGGTCGAGGTCTCCCGGCTGCTGCTGGGTGGACCACAACAGCCGGAAGACGGACTGTCGCGCCAGCAGCTCGGCCGGGGGTCCGACCTCGGTGACCCGGCCCCCAGCCAGCACGACGACCAGGTCGGCGCTGCGGGCCAGGGGCATGGAGTGCGTCACCACCAGCGTCGTCCGTCCCCGCATCAGCGAGAAGATTCCGTCCAGGACACGGCGCTCGCTGTCTGCGTCGAGGCCGGTGGTGGGCTCGTCGAGCACGAGGACGGGTGGGTCGCGCAGCAGCACCCGGGCGATGCCGATGCGTTGCCGCTGGCCTCCGGACAGGCCCATCCCCCCGGGGCCGAGTGGCGTGTCGTAGCCCTGCGGCAGCTCGGCGATGAACTCCGCAGCGCTGGCCCGGGCAGCCGCCTCCGCCACCCTGGCTGCCGACGCCGTCCGGCCGTACGCGATGTTCTCGGCCACGGTCCCGCTGAAGAGGATCGTCTCCTGCAGCAGCACACCGACCTGCCCCCGCAGCCAGGGCAGTGAGCAGTCCCGCGCGTCCCGACCGTCGATGGTGACCCGTCCGGAGGTCGGGTCGTAGAAGCGGGCCACCAGGGCGCCGACGGTCGACTTGCCCGCTCCGGACGCCCCGACGACGGCCACCTTGCGGCCCGCGGGAAGGTGCACGTTGACGTCGCGCAGCGCCCACCGGTCGGTGCCGTAGCGGAAGGAGACGCGTTCGAGCCGGATGTCACCGCCGGCCCGGTCACCGGTCTGCTCGCCGGTCTGCTCGCCGGTCTGCTCGCCGGTCTGCTCGCCGGCCTGCTCGCCGGGCTGCTCGCCGGGCTGGTCGCCGGCATAGTGCCCGCGTTCCTCGAGCACCTCGTCGCAGTGCAGGATCTCGCCGATGCGCTCCAGCCGGGCCATGGTCCGGGCGAGCCGGGTGGACTGGCGGGCGATGTCACGCAGCGGCTTGTAGAGCTTGACGCTGTAGGCGGCGAAGACGACGAGGGTGCCCGGGGTGATCCGGCCGGCGGCGACGCTGACCACCCCGAGTCCCAGGATCAGGGCCGTGGACAGTGCGCCGATCATGTCCACCAGGCCGCCGAAGCGCGCCTCCAGCCGGACCGCCTCCACCCCCACGAGCAGCCGCTCCTCGCTGCTGCGCTGCACCCGTTCGTGCTCGAAGCGCTCGGTGCCGAAGGCCTTCACGACCGGCATGGCAGCCAGGGCTTCGGTGGCCAGCGACGCGATCTCCCCCTCCTTCATCCGCTGCCGGCGGGCGGCCTCCTTCACCGCGCCCTGGTAGTACCGGATGACGAGGTACAGCGGTGGGGTGAGCACGAACACCGCTGCTGCGAGCAGCGGGTCGAGCACGAGGCACACCACGAACATGCCGCCGAGCATCAGCACGGCGGAGACCAACGTCCCCAGCGTCTCGGCGAACAGGTAGCCGACGGCGTTGACGTCGCCGGTCACGCGGGTGACCAGGTCACCCTTCTGGCGGCGGGAGTGGAAGGCGAGTGACAGTCGTTGCAGCTGGGCGTAGGTCGCCACCCGGAGGGCGTGCACGATGCGTTCGCCGGCCCGGTTGAGCCAGTACTCGGAGTAGTACGAGGACGCGGCGTCCACGGCGGCGATGACGAGCACCAGCGCCACCACGCCGGCGAGCATCAGCCAGTCGTCCCGAGTCAACGTGAACGACCCTGACCCGGCCCGTTCGGTGATGTGGTCGATGGCGAGCTTGAGCGGCCACGGCGTCGCCAGACTGGCCGCGGTCATCGTGACCGTGAGCAGCATCGCCCCGGCCAGGGTGCGCCAGTGCTGGAAGAGGAACGGCCGTAGCAGGCGCCACGTACCCCGCCGTCCTGCGGGGTCGACCTCGGGTGCCGGCGTCGCGCCCGGCGCGGACCGTCGGTTCATCGCCGGCTCCGCTCCCGCGCGAGCTCGACGAGCAGCGTTGCCGCGGTGTCCGCCCCGCTCAGCGCGATCCCTGCCCGGTCCAGCTCGCCGGGGGTCAGGTCGCGGTCCCGGTCCAGCAACCAGGCCACCTCACCGGCGGCCGCACCCTCGTCGACGACGTCGGCGAGGCCGAGACTGGCCAGCCGCGAGGCGCGGATGGCCTGCTCCCTTCGTGGGCTGCGCCGGGGCATCAGGATCGGTCGGCGTCCGGCGGCGAGTGCCTCGACGGTCGAGTTGTAGCCCGCCATGCAGAGCACGGCGGCGGCGCGAGCGAACAGCTCCCCGCAGGAGGAGGGATCGTCGAGGACGAGGAGCCGGCCGTCGCTTCGCGCGTCGATGTCGGCAGGCCGGTCGGCGTACGGGCCAGGGGCGAGCACTCCGCGCCAGTCGGCTCGCAGCCGGACCAGATCGCTGCCCAGCCTGAAGACCGGGTTGCCGTCCCCACCTCCACCGGCGGCGATGGCCAGCAGCGACTGCTCCGGCCGGATGGGCGACACCGGCTGCACCACCCAGCCGCAGTAGTGCGGCTCGACGGGGAGCCGGTACTCCGCGACGTGGTCCACCACGTGTGCGGCGCCATAGACGAGCGTGCGGTGGTACAGCTCGGCGACGCCCTCCCAGCCGTGCCCGGCGGTCTCCTCGACCACGACGTCCGGCTCGTCGAGGACGTCACGCAGGCCGAGCACGAGCTTGCTGCCGACGTCGTGCGCCGCGCGCAACCCGGGCAGCAGCTCCCCGGCTGTGCCGTAGGGGTGCCGGTCGACGATCACGACGTCCGGCGGTGACACGACGATCTGCTCGAGGAACCTGCTGGCGCGGGTGCCGAGGGCCTGCTCGAACGGGACGCCGGTGCTGCGGTAGCTCCCCGAGGAGTCCTTCAACAGCGGCGGCACCCGGACGACCTCGACCCTGGGGTCGTCGCCGATCCAGTTCATTCGGCGTGCGACGCCGGTGACCAGCACGATGCTGGCGTCAGGCTCGCGGGCCAGGACGGCGCGGGCGATCAACGTGTTGCGCCGCACGTGGCCGAGGCCGAAGCCGTCGTGGGAGAAGAACAGGTACCTGCTCACCGCGCGTCCCGTTCGCCCACCGCGCCGCAACCGGGTGCGGGCGGCGTTCCGCGGCTTCTGGTCACCCGTTCAGTGTTAAACGTTCACCTACCCGACCACCATTGCGCGTAGGTCGTAGTACCGGTGCCGCCGTCAGGCCGGACCGGTCGAGGTCGCCGCGTCCACCGCGGCCAGCACGACCGGGAACCGATCCAGCTCGCGGCCCAGTTCCTGCTGCCAGCCGGTCACGGGTCGGCGCAGGTGCCGATAGCAGCGGTTGAGGAACTCGGCCGCGGCGTAGGACCGCATCAGCCCGGCATCCACTGCCAGGCCGGTCGCGGCATAGGCGGTGCACAGCGTCACGAGCACGCGACGCACGGTCTCGGCCGGCAGATCCTGCAGGCACACGTCCACCGCGAACTCGGCCAGGTCGGCCTCGGGGTCACCGCAGGACATCTCGTCCAGGTCGAGCAGCACCGGCCCGCTGGGCGGGTCGAGGAACTGCTGCACATGGAAGTCCCCGTGCAGCGGCCGCGCCCGGCGTTCGCCGCCGGGGTGGGGGTCGCGGGCGGCCGTGGCGACGGCGGCGACGGCGGCGACGGCGGTGTCGAGCCCGGGCTGGGCCCGGCGTACCTTGGCCGCCTTCTTCTCGGCCTCCGCGGCCACGGCGGCCCAGGTCGTTGTCCGGCCGGGGCGCAGCCCGCTGGCATGCACCGCGGCCACGGCGGCGCCGACCGAGCTGGCCGCCTGCGTGACCTGGCCGGGGGAGCCCGTGCGCAGTCGGTCGAGCAGCGGGGGGCCGGCCACCGCCCTGGTCCAGAGCACGGCCCCCGCCTCGTCGGTGCCGAGGGGTTCGGCCACCCGGAGCGGGCGGGGTGCGGTCTCGTGGAGCCAATGCTGGGCGTCGTCGATCGCACCGGCCCCGCCGCCGGCGAGCGCCTTCGCAAACAGCTCCGTCGACGACGCCCGGTGATCGACCCGAACGGACACGGTGGCGCTCGCGCCCGGCTGCCAGCGCACGCAGCGCGCCTCGAGGTCGTACGCCAGATCGGGGTCGAGGCCGGCCCGCTGGTAGGGAACCCGCTGCCGCAGGGCGTCGGGGTCGACCAGCTCACGCAGCGCGGGCAGGCCCGGGTCGGCGGGGAATCGCCAGACCAGCAAGGGCAGCCCCGGCACCTGACGTCCGCCGGGTGCGGTCGAGGTCACAGACTCGGTCCACCCTTGGAGCAGCAGCACGACGGCAGCGCCCGAGCCCGGGTCGTCGTGCTCGTCCACCCGCACCGTCGCCCAGCCGTGGCAGCGCGCGGACGTGGGTGTGTGCGGGTTGCTGATCCGGACGTCGAGGAGCTCGACCCGTGCCGGGGGTGCCGGCAGCCCCAGCTCTCGGTGGTGGGTACGCAGCACGGTCGCCACCCACTCGGTGTCAGCCAGCCCCGGCACCCACATCTGCGGATCTCAACCGGCGCCGTGCTCGGCCGTCGCGAGCGCCCGTGCCGCCCGGTCGTCACCGTCGGGCCGGAGGGAGCGCGCGTGGCGGATCACCCTGCCGAGCCGTCGCAGGGTGCGATACCGCCCCAGCCGGTCGGCATCGAGCGACCCGAAGGTGTCCTCGTAGCCCGCCACGAACGCGGACCCCACGGCCGCTGCGTCGAGCTGTGGATGGTTGCTGGCCTCGACGGCGGCGAGGAAGCAGGCGACATCGTGCTCGGGGTCCCCTCGCGCGCAGCGGTCGAAGTCGAGCAGACCGGGGAGCCCGTCGCCGTCCGCCGCCACGACCAGCCACTGCGACGGGTCCGGCGAGCCATGCACCACCGTGGCCGGCGGAGGGTCCGGCGGGGTTCGGGCCGCGCGGAGCCGGTCGAGCAGCCGCTCGACACGCTGCACGAGCGGTGGGACGAGGACGCTCAGGTCGAGTGCTCCCCGGTGCACCCGGGCGACGAGATCCTGCTCGGACAGCGTCCGCGGCGGGCCCAGCCCGCTGGGCGGCAACGACGCCAGAGCCGCGCCCAGCCGCCGGGCGAGCCCCGGTCCGGAGGCGCCCTGCAGCAGGGCCGTGCTGGGCTCACCGGGCAGGGGGTGCTGCCAGAGGGCGAACCGCTCGCCGTCATAGCGCTCGGGTCGGGGCACGCGGAACCGCAACCGGCCGTCCGCGGCGGCGGCGGACAACTGTTCGGCCAGCCGGTGCCGCGCCCGGCCACGGTCGTCGCTGAACACCTTGGCGTACCGCACCGACTCGCTGCCGTCGCCGGGTCGGGGTCCGATCCGGACCGTGGCGCGCTTGTGCGGGTGGTAGCGGACCAGTGTGATCGGGCGGTCACCGTCCAGCTGCTCGGCCGTCGCTGCGACCGGGTCGGTGGTGACCGGCCAGACCGCCAGCCAGCCGAGGTCGGGCAGTCGCCCGAGGTACGGCGGCTGACCCGACGGGCGATCCGGCGACAAGGCGACGTGCACGGCGTCGCGCGGGCGTGGGCCGACCGCGAGCACGAGCGTGGCCAGCAGGTCCGGGTCGGTGCTCAGGCCGGCGCGCAACACCCGGGGTCGCTCCGCGACCGTGGCGCCGAGCTGCTCTGCCGCCGCGGCCGCGGCGTCCAGGTGTCCTCCGGCGGCCAGCACCGCCAACCGCGACCGGTGCCGCTGGTGCGCGGACCCGTCCATGTGACCGACCGTACGACAGCAGACCGTGCGGTGCTGCTGCGCGGGCGTGCCGTCAGCGAACGATGGCCACGGGGCAGTGTGCGTGGTGCAGCACGTCCTGGCTCACCGAGCCGAGCAGCAACCCGGAGAAGGCCCCGCGGCCGCGGGAGCCCAGGACGACGAGCGCCGCCCGGTCGGACGCATCGGTCAGCGCTCGCGCCGGGGGGACCGGGACCGTCTCCGTCGACATCTGCACGTCGGGGTACTTCTCCGACCACCCGGCGACGACCTCGGCCAGCAACCGTTCCCCGACAGCTGTCTCGTCGACCAGGCCGCGATGGGCGGTGACACCGACCTCTCCGGGCGGCAGGACGTGCGGCCGGAACGCGTAGACGACCTGCAGGGCAGCGCCGGTCCGACCGGCGTGGTCGAAGGCGAAGGCGACTGCCGCGCTGCTGTCCGCTGACCCGTCCACCCCCACCACCACGCGGGTGGAGTCCCGGGTGTGTCGGTGGCGCACCACGACGACGGGGCAGGGTGCGTGCCGGCTGACGTGTTGGCTGACGGAGCCGACCAGGACTCCGGCGATCCGGCCATGACCTTGGGCGCCGAGGACGATCATGCTGGCGTTCTCGGCGGCCTCGAGCAGGGCCGGTGCCGCCGCTGCGGTGGAGACGGCGGTCGAGGCACGGGACCCCAGGGCAGCCGTCACCTGTCGGACCTCCCGTTCCAGGCCGGTGATCCGCATCTCGTAGGTGCCCTGCTGTTCTGGCGGCAGGTGTGATCCGCTGCCTCCTGCGACGAGGACATGCAGCGGCAAGCCGCGCTGTCGGGCGGCGTCCATCCCCCAGTCGAGTGCTCGGTGGCTGTCCGGAGATCCGTCGTAGCCGACCAGGACGGCGTGCTCAGGTGTCGTCATGGCTCGAGCCTCGACAAGCTGACGGCCCGTCGGTCAGAGGCATTGGTCCTGACCGACCGGGCGGTCCGACCGGGCCCCCCGGCCCTCGACCGGGGGACGAAGGGCTCTCGTCCGGTGGCGTGGCGAGGGCCGAGCGTGGACACCGGAGGTGGTTCCGGTGAGCAATGGCGCGCATGGGTCTCGCAAACCGGTGGTCGTGGGGGTGGACGGCTCCGCGGACGCACTGCGGGCGGTGGACTACGCAGTGCAGGAAGCGCTCCGTGCCCAGTGCGGAATCCGGCTCGTGCACGCGCAGCACGTGCCCCTGCCGCCGATGGCGACGTTGCTGAGCGCTCAGTCGCTGGACCGGACCGGAACCCGGGTCATCACCGAGGCGGTCGCTGCGGCGCAACGATCAACCGACGAACAGCTGGAGATCAAGTCGGTCGTGCACGCCGGTGCCACCGTCCCGACCCTTGTCGAGGCCGCCGCCGACGCTCGGCTTCTGGTGCTCGGTCACCGCGACCTGAACGTGCTGGGACGCATCGTGTCCGGCTCCACGGTCGCGGGCGTCGCGGCTCGCGCCGGCTGCCCGGTCGTGAGCGTCTCGGAGGCCTGGCAGCCGCGCCAGAGGTGGGGTCGGGTGATCGCCGCCGTCGACGGCTCACCGGCCTCGCCCGCGGTGCTGGCCGCCGCCTTCTCCGCCGCCAGCGCCCGCGACTCGTCGCTCCGGGTGATGTACGCCTGGCGGCCGCCGCTCGCGTACGACGACCTGCTGGAGCCGGTGGGCGCGGAAGAGCACTGGCGCAGCCGGTCCCTCCCGCTGATGGCCGAGATCCTGGCGGGCTGGCGGGCGGACTACCCGGACGTGCCGGTCGAGGTCGACCTGCGCTACGAACGGGCCCAGGACGCCCTCGTCCATGCGTCCGACACCGCGGATCTGCTGGTCGTGGGTCGTCGAGGTCACGGGACCTCGGCGGCCGGTCGCGCCGCACGCGGCTTCGGGTCGATGGCGCGCACGTTGATCCAGCACGCTCGCTGCCCGGTCGAGGTCGCGCCGCACCTCGTCGATGCCGAGTCACCGGCGGACGGGGCCGGAGCACGGCCGATGCTCGCCCCGCTCTACTGACGCCGCACTGACGCGGCACGGACGCCGCACTGACGAAGTCCGGAGCTTGCGGTCGGCCGCTGGCTAGCATGCGGCGGATGCGGCTCGCGGCAGTGGTGGCATCCCTCTTGGGAGTCTCCGTGCTGGCCGTCGGGTGCGGGGCCGACCCTCCGGCGGACGCGGACGACGGCACCGCGTCGCCGACCGAGCCGAGCGCCACCGGCCGGCTGCCGGGCGCCGGCGATGCCGCAGACATCGAGACCACCACGATCCGGGGGACGCGGATCTCGACGGGGGACACCCCCGTCGGGCTGGCGATCGTGGCGGATCAGCCGTGGGTGACCCTGGTGGGCGACGACGCGATCCAGCCGGTGGCGGCGGGGGCTGCGGCGGTCGAGGTCGGCGCGGCGCCGTTGCGCTTGCAGGAGCTCGACGGTGACCTCTGGGTCAGCGTGTTCGGAGACGGTCGAGTCGTTCAGGTGGACCCGGGCCGCGGCGAGGTCGTCTCGTCGGTGCGTCTCGGCCGCGAGCCGGAGGGTCTGGCCGTCGCCGAGGGTGACCTGTGGGTGGTCGACCAGGCGCGAGGGGCCCTGGTCCGCATGGAGCGGGGGACGGTGACCGATCGGGTGCCGGTGGGGTTCGGACCCCGCCTGGCCGTCGACGCCGCGTTGCCGGACGGTTCGGACGGACTCTGGGTCGGCGTCTACGACGAGGACCGGGTCGTGCGGGTCGACCCCGTCGACGCCGGCGTGGCTGCGGCTGCGGACGTCTGTGCGGGACCGCAGGGGATGGCCGTAGCGGGTGACGTCCTCTGGGTGGCGTGCACCCTGAGCGGAGACCTGCTGGGGCTGGACGCGTCCAGCCTGGAGCCCGTGGGCCAGGTCGTGGGGCTGCGGGCGCCGGACGCCGTGGTGGCCGGCCAGGAGGGGACCGTGCTCGTGGCCGAGCAGGCGGGTCCCGCGGTGGTGGTCGTCGACGTGTCCGACCCTGCCGCACCGACGCCCGCCGTACGGGTCGCGGTCGACGACCTGGGTGGAGTGCAGGACACCAACGTGGACGTGGTGACGGACCAGACGGGGGCATGGTTGTCCTCGCCGGACCGCGACGAGGTAGTCCGCATCCCCTGGCGCGAGCTGGCCGTGGGTTGACCGGCGGCGCCACCGGCGGATTCCGACCCGAGGGTCAGGGGGTGGCGGTGCGGCGCTTGGAGTGGGCCGCCAGCTCACGCTCGAACACGCCGTCGGGCAGCTGGTCCCGCACCGCCCGCCACAGCAGCTCCGCCTGGGTCTCCGGGGCTAGCCCGTCGATCGGCTGGTCCCGGTCGAGGTTGGTCGGGAAGCCGTAGCCCTCCGCGGCCGCAGCGACAACGTTCAACAGGTCCTCCTCCGGGACACCGGCGGCCCGACGCTGCCGCAGCACCGGGAAGACCGCCTCTGACACCCGCGCCCGGTCGACGGTCTCCATCGCCCGGCCGAAGGCGGACGAGACCTGCAGCAGGTTCGCCATCCGCTTGATGTCGCTGGACGCGTTGTGCCCCGCGCCGTGCAGCACGGCCGGGTTGAAGAAGGCGGCATCGCCCGCGCGCAGTGGCAGTTGCACGAGATGCCGGGCGAAGTACTCGGCGAACTCCGGTCGCCGCCAGGCCAGGTAGCCGGGGCCGTACTGATGCGAGTACGGGAGGTACATCGTCGGCCCGCTGTGCACGGGCATGTCCGAGTGCGCGACCGCTCCTTGCAGCGTCAGCGCCGGGGACAGCCGGTGCACGTGGGCGGGGTAGCGAGCCGCCTGCTCGTCGGACATGAAGCCCAGGTGGTAGTCGCGGTGCGGGCTCTGCGCCGCCCCGCCGGGGTTCACGACGTTGACCTGTGAGGTGACCTGGTAGGCCGGCCCCAGCCAGGCCGTCGCCACCAGCGCGAGGATCTCGTTGGCGTAGTAGTCGGCGAAGACGTGCGGCGCGTCGACGGCGAGCTTCTCCAGCGCGTTCCAGACCCGGTCGTTGGCACCGGGTTTGGCGAAGTGGTCTCCCGCGGCGACCCCGGCGTCGCGCTCGCGGGTGATCATCGCCTCGAAGACGGCGGTCGCGCGGTCCACCACCTCTCGGTCGGTGAACGCCCGTGCGAACACGAGCACCCCTGGTCCCTCGGACAGGGCTCGGACCAGCTCCGCCTGGACGTCTCGGCGCCCCGTCGGTGTCCGCACCCGCGTGCGCAGGTCGGAGCAGTCGTAGACCAGCACGTTCTGGGCGACCGAGTCGGCGAGCGGGTAGTCCGCGAGCCGGGTCTCCTGCTCGACCAGAGCGGCGAACTCGTCGAGGCGGCAGTCGGTTTCGGTCCACCACTGAGCGGTGGTGCTGCTGCTGGTCGAAGCGGACACAGCCGGTCCTCTCAGTCGCGGAGCTGGCAGCCTCAGCCTAGGGATCGGTGCGAACCGGCGCCCGTGAGCAGAGTCGAGGGGATCAGCCGATGATCCGCAACGCGCCGGTACGTCCCCGCTGCCAGCTCTGCATGAAGCCGGGGACCGCTTCGGGGGCGATGGGGCGGCTGATCCAGAAGCCCTGGGCGCTGTCGCAGCTCAGCTCGCGGAGCCGGTCGTAGGCCGCCTCGGTCTCGACCCCCTCGGCCACGACGTGCCGACCCAGCCGGTGCCCGAGGTCGATGATGGCCGCGACCACGGTGTCGGCCGCGTGACCGGGCATCGCGCGGAGGAAGGATCGGTCGATCTTCACCTCCTGCACCGGCAGCCGCTGCAGGTAGGCGAGCGACGAGTAGCCGGTGCCCAGGTCGTCGACGGCCAGCCGGACGCCGAGCATGCGCAGTCGGTCCAGCGCCTCGATCGCCCGTTCGGGCTCGGACATCAGGCTGTTCTCGGTGATCTCCAGCGTCAACGCTGCAGCGGGTAGGGCGGCGGACCCGAGGGCGGACGCGACCTCGTCGACGAAGCCCGGGTCGAGCAACGAGCGCGGGGAGATATTGACCGCCACTCCGAACTCGGGGTCGATGGCCCGCCACCGCTGGCACTGGTCCAGTGCAGCGTGCAGCACCAACATGGTCAGCGGAGTGATCAGGCCGCCGTGCTCGGCCAGTGGGATGAACTCGTCCGGTCCGACCGGCCCGTGTCGCGGGTGGTTCCAGCGCAGCAGGGCCTCGACGCCGTGGACCCGACCGTCACCGACGGACACCTTCGGCTGGTAGGCCACGGTGAGCGTCCTGGTGGCGACCGCGTCCCGAAGGTCGGCGAGCAGCCCGACCCGGGACGGGTCGTAGCTGTCGAGGTCCGGCCGGTAGACCTCGACGCCACCGCGGTTGGACTTGGCCGCGTACATCGCGACGTCGGCCCACCGCACGACGGTCACCGGGTCGATCCCGCGATTGGCCGCGGCGATCCCGACGCTGGCGTCGGCCGAGACCGCCAGGCCGCCGAGATCGAAGGGACGCGCGAGTGCCGCGGTGACCAGGGACGCGCAGGCCAGCGCCCCCGGCCGCCCCTCACCGGGCAGCAGGATGGCGAACTCGTCCCCGCCGAAGCGCGCCACCAACGCCTCACCGGGGACCACGCTGCTCAGCCGCTGGGCGACCAGGCAGAGCAGATCGTCACCGGTCTGGTGCCCCAGGGTGTCGTTGATCTCCTTGAACCGGTCCAGGTCGAGCAGCAGGACGCAGGCCGGACCGTCCCGGAGAGTGCCGCCCAGCACGTCCCCGAACCTCCGCCTGTTCGCCAGCCCGGTGAGCTCGTCATGCGTGGCTTGGTACTCCCGCTCCGCCGCCTGGCGGCTCACCTGGTCGGCCCGACCGGCGTTGGCGAGGGCGACCCCGGCATGGTTGGCCAGCGCCTGCACCTGCCGGGCATCGTCGGTGGTGAAGGTGTCCAGATCTCCGACCCGGTCGGCCACGGCCAGCGTTCCGATCGGCTCGCCGTCGACGCGGACGGGCACAGCCAGGAAGTCACGCACCCGGGCAGCGCGCAGCGCATCCCGCAGGCGCTCGTCCTTGGTGTTGCGGGGAACGAGCAGTGAGCCGTCGACGGTCAACCCGGAGAAGGCGTCGAGCACGTCGGTGGTCTCGGCGAGCGCCGCCTCCCCTCGTGCCCCGGTCAGACTCCAGCACCGGTGGCCACCCTCGTGGTCGGCGAGCCGGATCTGCAGCGTCTCGGCGCCGACCGCGTCGCGGATCTCGACCAGCACCGCGTGCACCACCGCGTCGATGTCCAGCTGGCGGCCGATCTCACGGGTGAAGCGGTTCAGCTGTTCAAGGCTCTCGGTGCGCCGCTGCAGCCGCTCGTAGGCTCGATGGGTCACGACGAGGACCACGACCACGCCCGCGAGCATCCAGCCGGCTCGCCAGTCGACGCTCACGACGTAGACGACGACGAGTGCGAAGTTGGCGTTGATCAGGTCCACGACCTGCCCGAGGCTGAAGACGTCGGACGCCATGGACGGTCGCTCGCCGCTGTCGATGGCGATGGCGAGGCTGACCAGCCCGGAGCCGAGGATGCTCGTCACCAGCGCCACCACTGCCGTGGCGAGCCAGCCACGAGGCCCCAGCGGCTCTCCGTCCCCCATGATCAGCTGCCACACGACGACCGCGACCACGACCTCCAGGGCGAACAAAGCGAGGTTGAAGGCACCCTTGCGCAGCCGCGGGCGTCGCCAGCCGAACACCAGCAGCGCGGCCACGATGCGCGCCAGCACGAGCAGGTCCGGCCGGACGAAGTAGAGCCCGACGATCAGGGGAATCTCGCTCAACGAGAAGGCATAGGCATCGCGCCCGAGCCGGAGGTGCACGACCAGCATCTCGGCGACGACGAAGCCGGCCGTGACAACCAGCAGCCCGACGAGCTGCGAATGACTCGGCGCAGCGGTGTCGATCACCGGGTCCACGAAGGCCGCGTACAGCCCGACGGCCGCCGCGCCGGTGGCCGCGATCAGCCCCCAGACGCCGCGGGGTCCCGTCCCGGCGGTCGCTCGCATGGCCCGGGCGCTAGTTCCAGCCGCTGCCGGCCCAGCTGCGACCGGCCCAGCTGCGTCCGGCCCAGCTCCGGCCTTCCCAGCCGTTGCCCGCCCAGTTGCCGCCGGCCCAGCTCCGTCCCGCCCAGCTGCGCCCTGACCACGACGTGCCGGCCCAGCTCCGGCCGGACCACGCCGCTCCGGACCACGACGTCCCACACCAGCACCTGCCGGTCCAGATCTGCCGATTCCACCGCGGCCCGTTCCACGAGGTGCCCTCGGAGCTGGCTCGCGCCCAGCGAAGCGGCCGCCACTGCGCGAGGATGTCGCGCTCGCCGACCAGCTCGACCTCATGGTCGGCGACGTGCTGGCTGCCGCGCGCCGCCTCGAGCAGCCCGGTCCCGGTCGAGGTCGGCCAGGTCTGAGTCACGCCCGTCGGGACGTCCGCGCGGCTGGCGGCGACGAGGTCGATCTCGCCGGCTCCCTTGCCGGTGGCGTCGGCGAACGGCATCGGCGCCGCGGTCGACGTCAGCAGCGCCTTGACCTGGTCAGGGGTCAGGTCGGGCCGCTGCTCGAGCAGCAGCGCGACCGCGCCGGACACGACCGCGGCGGCCTGTGAGGTGCCGCTGCCCTTGAAGAGCCGGTCGCCGACGCGAGCCTCGGGGTGCGCCGTGTCGAGGTAGGAGCCGGGGTTGCGCAGGGAGCCGATGGAGCGGCCCGGCGCGGTCACGTCGACGGTGCGATCGGCGTCGCCTCGGCTGCTGAAGTCAGGCACGGTGTCGTCGAGCGTCATCTTGGTGCCCTTGGTGTCGGCCGCGCCGACACTCAGCACGTACGGGTCGTAGGCGGGATTGTTGAGCTTGCCCGGGAGGTAGCCCTCGTTGCCGCCGGAGACGACGACGACGATGCCGGCGCGCCAGGCGTTCTCCACCGCGTGCGTCAGCGGGTCGGAGCGGTAGTCCTGCACCCCGTCTGTGCCGTAGGACAGGTTGAGGACGCGGATCGGGTTGTCCGGGTCGTCGTTGCGGTGCTCCACCACCCAGTCCACGGCGGCGATCACCTGGGACACGTCGACGGCGCCGTCGGCAGCCGCGACCTTGACGCTGGTCAGCGTGGCGTCGGGCGCGACTCCCTGGAAGCGGTTCAGACCCAGCAGCGTGCCAGCCGCGTTGCCGGCGATGATCCCGGCCATGTGGGTGCCGTGGCCGAACGTGTCGTAGTGCCGCAGCCTCGGCGACTGGCTCTCGAAGGACAGGTCGGCACCGAGCACGACGTTGCCCGAGTCCAGGCCCGGGACCGGGACCACGCCGGTGTCCACCAGCGCCACACCGACGCCGGCACCGGTCCAGCCCTGGCTCCACATCGCGTCCGCACCGATGACCGTGGTGACGTGGTCCATGGTGGCCAGCGAGTCGTCGAACAACCACCCCGTCGGCCCGAGGTGACTGAGGATGCCGGTCAGCGGGTCCAGGAGGTCCGCCTCCGCAGGAGGCGGCGTCAGTGGCGGGAGCGACGCGACTGCCACCAGCGCGGCCGTTCCGCCGACGGCGGAGCGGACCAGCAGTCTCGCCCAGCGGGCCCTGCGTGCCATGCGTCATCCCCAGCTCAGATCGGCGCGCGGTCGTGCTCGACCGACGTTCTCGCCTCCAAGCATCCGTCAAGGTCACACACCGTGACTCGATCCTCACTCACGATTCATCCGAACGACCGACTGCCCGTGCAGGGCAATTCCGTACAAGCGTGGCGATGCTCGCGCAGCTCTGGCTGAGCACGGCGAGCGACCAGGTTGGAACGTGCGTGCACCTCTGTGGCTGTTGGGAAAGCGGCGTCCTGGGCGGCGCTCCCCGGCCCCCGTTTGACGCGCTGTTTGACGACGAGTTGACGGCCGCGGAGGAGATTGCGCAACGGCGAGACCGCCAAGTGACAGAACCACATCGCGCGGACCCGATGCCGTGCTGGCTACAGGGGAGCCCAGTCCAGATGAAAGTCAATCGTCGCGACGCACTGAAGCTGGGGGTGCTGTCGGGGGCGGCCGTCGTGCTGCCCATGGAGAGGGTCGTGCGAGCCCGGATGGCCTTGGCCAACCGGCTGCCGGAGAGCATGCTGCCGGCCCCCTTCACCGTTCCCTACGCGGCACCGCCGGTGATCGACCTCACTGACCCATCGGTCCCGACACTGGGCGGCTCGCCCTACCAGCGGATTGAGATGACCCAGTTCAACACCGAGATCATCCCCGGTCTGCAGACCCCGGTATGGGGCTACAACGGCGCCGTGCCGGGCCCGACCATCTACGCCCGGCGCGGTGTCCCGGTGGTGGTCCGTCAGGTCAACAACCTGCCCGACACGCATCCGCAGCTCGGTTACCGCCCCTGGACCTCAGTGCACCTGCACGGCTCGCCGACGCTGCCGCAGTACGACGGCTACGCGAGCGACATCACCGGCCCGCAGCAGTACAAGGACTACCACTGGCCGAACACCCAAGAGGCGCGGACGATGTGGTACCACGACCACGGCGTGCACCGGACCGCCTCGAACGTCTACATGGGGCTGGTCGCGCAGTACCACCTCTTCGACTCCGCGGAGCGCGCACTACCGCTGCCCAAGGGGACCGACTTCGAGGGCAAGTCCTACGACCAGCCGCTCACCATCCAGGACGCGATGTTCGGCACCGATGGATCGCTGATCTACAACGACCGCGACGAGTCGGGCTTCTTCGGCGACGTGATCCTCGTCAACGGACGGCCATGGCCGGTGATGCGGGTCGAGCGGCGCAAGTACCGGTTCCGGATCCTGAACGCGTCGGTGTCGCGCGGCTACCGGCTGGAGCTGAACACCAAGCAACCGTTCACGGTGATCGGGACCGACGGCGGCCTGATGCCACACCCGCAGCAGGTCCAGAGCTTCCGGCACGGGATGGGCGAGCGCTACGAGGTGGTGATCGACTTCGCCGACAACGAGATCGGCCAGCGGGTGGTGTTGAGGAACCTCTCGCTGAAGAACAACGTCGGCTTCTCCACCACCCGGAACGTGATGGCCTTCGACGTGGTCAGTGAGTCGACCGAGAGCAGCAACAATGCCGTTCCCGACGTCCTGAACGACAACATGAACGTGATGGGACTGCTCGAGGACGACGCGACAGCCGAGCGGAACATCCGGTTCAAGCGCGCAAACGGACACTGGACCATCAACGGAAAGACCTGGGCCGATGTCGAGGACAGCGGGTTCCGGCAGACCATCGCGAAGCCGGGACTGGGCGACACCGAGATCTGGAACCTGCGCAACCCCTCCGGGGGATGGTTCCACCCGGTCCACATCCACCTCGTCGACTTCCGGATCATCAGCCGCAACGACCGGCCGCCGGAGCCGTACGAGCAGGGTCCCAAGGACGTCGCTTATGTCGGCGAGGAGGAGCGGGTGCGCGTCATCATGCGCTTCGGCCCGCACCCCGGTCGCTACATGCTGCACTGCCACAACCTGGTGCACGAGGACCACGACATGATGCACCAGTTCTGGGTCCAGGGTCCCGACGGTGAGCAGGGAGACGACCCGATCTGGGCGGACCCCCCGAAAGACTTCCCCGAGCTGGACCCGTGACCGCCTCGACCCTCGCGCCCGCCACACCCGCACCGACCCGCGAGGATCGGACTGCGACGTCGGGGTGGCTGGTCGGGCTCGTGGTCGTGCTCTCGAGCAGCGCCGGAGCGGTTCACCTGGCCGAGGCGAACCACCACTTCGCCGAGTGGTGGTGGGCCGGCGTCTTCTTCGTCGTGGTGGCCGCGGCCCAGCTGACCTTCGCGCCGCTGTTCCTGCTCCCGTCCACCCGCTCGGCGTTCGCCGTGATCGGCATCGCCGGAAACCTGGCGGTGATCGGCGTCTACGTCATGAGCCGGACCACCGGGGTGCCGGTCGGGTGGCACCGCTGGACGCCGGAGCCGGCCCGACCCCTCGACGTCAGCACGACGCTCGTCGAGCTGGCACTCGTCGTCATCCTGCTGGCCTTCGTATCCGCCCGGCAGCGCCGGTGGCTCGTCAACCTGCTCTGCCTGTGCGGAGTGGTGGCCTGGGGCCTGCGAGCCACCGGCTTCCTGACCTGACATGGCGACGACAAGCCAGCCGACCCCTCCGCTCCGCCGCTCTCGTGGCCGGCTGGCCGCCGTCACGGGCATCGTGCTGCTGGTCGGCACAGTCATCGGTCTGCGCGCCTTCGCCATCGAGCCGCTGCGCGTCGTGTCCGACAGCATGGAGCCGACCCTGCGGTCGGGGGACCACGTCGTCACCGAGACGGTCACGCTTCCCGGCGGCGCGGAGCGAGGTGCGCTCGTCACGTTCCGCGAGTTCGAC
Source organism: uncultured Actinomycetota bacterium (assembly GCA_963695375.1). GTDB lineage: Bacteria > Actinomycetota > Actinomycetes > Propionibacteriales > Nocardioidaceae > JACCVL01. The sequence goes on from OY968767.1 coordinate 1,169,173, forward strand.
TCCGGCGATCTCTCGGTGAAGCGGGTGTCCGGCCTGCCCGGCGACCGGGTCGCGATCCGGGACGGCAGGCTGTACGTGAACAACGAGCGCGTCGCCGAGCCCTACCTCGACCACCTTACGGTGGACGGGTTGTACTTCGGTCCCGTCCGGGTGCCGGCCGGAACCGTGTTCCTGCTGGGTGACAACCGTGCCGGGGCCGAGGACTCCCGTGACTACGGGCCGGTGCCACTGTCGAACCTCGTGGGGCGGGTCATCATCTCCTGGTAGGGGGCGGGCGGGCGGCCGCTGCAGACCAGCGTGACCACCACGTAGTCCTCCACATCCGCTCGAGTGTCGGACAGCGAGACAGCCACCCCCGCGCCTCCCCGATCAGCGACGAGTGCGGCCATCTGGTCGGCCCGGTGGGTCGCGGCCGCAGTGCTGGGGCCGAGCTGCTCGGGCCGGAACACCAGGACATAGAGCGCGCGCGGGATCGGCAGTGCCAGCAAGCCCCAGCGCTGCATCAGGTCGGGCAGCGTCTGCACGGCAAGCGCGCGCCGCGCTCCCCAGGTGGAAGGGAAGCGGGGAACGACGAACATCGTGGTCACCACGTTGGGCACGAAACCACGCTAGGCCGGTGCGGACGCGCGCACATCGTCCGTCACCTTGCCCACAAGGGCAGCCCTCCTCCGGCCCGGCTGGCCCTCCGATCGCTTTCACACCCACGTGACGCCCGGCCGGGAGCCTCCGTACGGACACGACGGCCCAGTCGGCCGTACGCGGTGCGGCCAAACAGCGGAGCCGCCAGAGCAGGGGAGTTCTTCGATGAAGCGAACGATTGCAGCCGTGGTACGCAGGACGGTGACACCGACGCTCTGTGCGGCCGTCGTCGCGGGGAGCCTCGCGGCGCCGTTGTCGTCGGCGGCCGCGGCCTCTGCGGCCTCGGCTCAGCCGACGGTGGCCCCGCTGGCGCCGGTGGGACAGGGGTTCAACCTGAACCGGTCAGACTTGAGGTTCATCCTCAAGCAGATCCGGATCTCCGAGGCGCACGTAGCTTCGGCGACGCCGCAGGAGCCGTGCAGCACGCTGCTCGGCCCCGGGGCGGACCAGATCCCGAACGGGAATCAGGCGGGCTACGACCTGCCGTGGGGGTTGCGCACCGTCGACGGCACCTGCAACAACCTGATCCCCGGTCAGGAGAGGTTCGGCGCCGCGGACACGGTCTTCCCCCGTTCGGCGCCCGCCTTCTTCCGCGACGCGCAAGCAGGGGACCCGGACGGCCCGGGTCCAGCCGCGGCCGGCCCTACGTCGTACACCCAGCGCCGCGGCGTCGTCTTCGACACCGAACCGCGCACGGTGAGCAACCTGATCGTCGACCAGACCGAGACCAACCCGGCCGCGGTGACTGCTTCCGGTGGTGCGACCCCGGACTCCTCCGGCACGCTGCCGATCCCGAACGTCGCTCCGGACGTCGGGCTGTCGGCGCCCTTCAACTCGGTCTTCACCCTGTTCGGGCAGTTCTTCGACCACGGTCTCGACCTCACCACCAAGGGCGGCGGGACGGTCTTCATGCCGCTTCAGCCGGACGACCCGCTGTACGTCCCCGGCAGCCCGACGAACTTCATGGTCCTCACCCGGGCCACGAACCAGCCCGGTCAGGACGGCGTGCTGGGCACCAACGACGACGTCCAGGACGCGACCAACACGACGACGCCGTTCGTCGACCAGAACCAGACCTACACCTCGCACCCGGCGCACCAGGTGTTCCTGCGGGAGTACGAGCTCGACACCGCAGGTGACCCGGTGGAGAACGGTCGACTGCTCACCGGGCCGGGCGACGACGGCCTTGCCACCTGGGAGGCGGTCAAGACCCAGGCACGCGACGAGCTCGGGATCATCTTGAGCGACGCCGATGTGCTGAACGTCCCGCTGCTCGCCACTGACGCGTACGGCAACTTCGTGCCGGGCCCGGAGGGCTACCCGCAGATCGTGACCGCCACCGGGCTGGTCGAGGGCAGCGCGGCCGGCACCGCGCTGCCGGGGAACACCCGCCGCACCGGCCATGCCTTCCTCGACGACATCGCGCACCACGCGGTGCCGGTCGGGGACCTGGACCCGAGCGACGGACCCGGACCGATCGTGCCGTTGTCGCCGGACAGCGACCCCGGCACCACCGACGACGGCAACCGGGCCACCTACGACGACGAGATGCTGAACGCGCACTTCGTCGGCGGTGACGGCCGGGCCAACGAGAACATCGGCCTGACCGCGATCCACCACGTGTTCCACTCCGAGCACAACCGGCTGGTCGCGGACATCGACAACCTGATCAACACCACCGAGACGCCGGCGAACATCGCTGCCTGGCACGACAGCACCGGTCCGGCGTGGGAGTACGGCGAGCGGCTCTTCCAGGCAGCCCGCTTCGTCACCGAGATGGAGTACCAGCACCTGGTGTTCGAAGAGTTCGCGCGCAAGGTGCAGCCGATGGTCAACGTCTTCGGCGAGGGCGGAACCGGCTACCACAGCAGCATCGACCCCTCGATCCGCGCCGAGTTCGCCCACGCCGTCTACCGGTTCGGGCACTCGATGCTGACCGAGACGGTCGCCAGGAAGAACGCCGACGGCTCGGTGAACGACATCGGCCTGATCGAGGCCTTCCTGAACCCGCCGGAGTTCTTCGACGGTGGACCGGCAGGGACACTGACCGCCGACCAGGCGGCCGGCAGCATCGTGCGCGGCATGTCCCGCCAGGTCGGCAACGAGATCGACGAGTTCGTCACGGAGGCCCTCCGCAACAACCTGCTCGGCCTCCCGCTCGACCTCGCGACCATCAACATGGCGCGTGGACGGGACACCGGCGTGCCTCCGTTCAACCGGGCCCGGCGCGCGTTCTACGCGGAGACCAACAACTCGGCGCTGGCTCCGTACGAGAGCTGGGCGGACCTGGGCTTCAGCCTGCGCAATCCGGACTCCCTGGTGAACTTCATCGCGGCGTACGGCACCCACCCGTCCATCACCGCCGTGACGGCAGTGGCGGACCGGAGGACAGCAGCACAGCAGCTGCTGGACGACGCCGCGGACCCGGCTCCGGTCGACCCTGCCGTCCAGCAGGACGCGCTGGACTTCGTCAACAGCACCGGCCCGTGGGCCAACAACCCCAACGGCGTCACGGTGACCGGGGTGGACGACATCGACCTGTGGATGGGTGGCCTGGCCGAGAAGCCGATGGTCTTCGGAGGGATGCTGGGCTCAACGTTCAACTACGTGTTCGAGACCCAGATGGAGGACCTCCAGGACGGTGACCGGTTCTACTACCTGTCCCGAACCGCCGGTCTGAACCTGCTCACCCAGCTGGAGGGCAACTCCTTCGCCGAGCTGGTCATGCGCAACACCGACGTCGAGGGGCTGCCGGCGGACACGTTCTCCCGGCCGGACTACGTGTTCGACGTGTCGAAGCTCGGGACCACCGGTCCGGTGCCCGACGATCCGGACACCGAGTGGAACGAGAACCAGCTCCTGACCCGGATGCCGAACGGGACCATCCGGTTCGCGGGCGGTGAGCACGTCGTCTTCAACGGGACGTCGGGCAACGACCGGCTGTGGTCGAGCGAGGGTGACGACACCATGCGCGGCAACGACGGGAACGACTGGATGCAGGGTGGAGACGGCGTCGACAACCTGATCGGTGGCCTCGGCGACGACATCCTGCAGGACCTCTTCGGTGACGACACCATCAAGGGCGGCGACGGCGACGACGCCATCTCGTCCGGACAGGGGTTCGGCGGTGACCTCAACCAGGGCGGCCGCGGCAACGACTTCGTGGTCGGCGGCAACGACATCACCGAGACCTTCGGTGGGCCGGGAGACGACTTCATCTTCGCCGGCGACGCCGAGGACACCGTCTTCGGTGACGACGGTGACGACTGGATCGAGGCCGGCAAGGGTCCGTTCAACCTGTTGCAGGGCGACAACGGCGCTCCGTTCCAGGACGACCCGAACGAGCCCGGGCACGACGTCCTCGACGGTGACGGAGGTGAGCAGGACTACGACAGTGAGGGCGGTGACGACGTGATGCTCGCCGGACCTGGCATCCAGCGCAACGAAGGCATGCTGGGCTTCGACTGGGTGACGCACAAGAACGACCCGCTGCCCGGTGACTCCGACATGGACTTCACCGGCCTGCTCCCGCCCTCGGTCGAGACGAACCGGGACCGCTTCGACCTGGTCGAGGCACTGTCCGGATGGAACAGGGACGACACCCTGCGCGGGGACGACCGGGGCGTCGCCGACCTCGGCGTCGAGCACGAGCTCACCCAGGAGGGCATCGACCGAGTGGTCGGCCTGGACGGACTGCTGCCTGCGGGCACCACCTCGTTCAACGCCGGCAACATCATCATGGGCGGTGCGGGCAGCGACCTGATCGAGGGCCGCGGCGCCGATGACATCATCGACGGTGACGCCTGGCTGAACGTCCGGCTCAGTGTTCGCACCGACCCGGCCGACCCCACGACCGAGATCGGTTCCGCGGACGGGATGAACAAGCCCTACCTGAACGGGAGCACCACCACCCTCCAGCAGGCTGTGTTCGCGGGTCAGGTCGACCCGGGCAACATCGTGATCGTCCGCGAGATCCTGTACACACCAGGTCCGAGCGACGTCGACACCGCGGTGTTCTCCGCGGCACGGGCGGACTACGACATCACCTTCCCGGGTGACCGGGTGGTCGTGACGCACACCCGTGGCAACGCAGCCGACGGAATCGACACGTTGCGCAACGTCGAGCGGCTGCAGTTCACCGACCAGACGGTGGTGCTGGAGACGCCGGCGGCGCCGGTGATCGGAACGGCCACCGCCGGTGACGGGTCGGCGACGGTGAACTGGTCGGCGCCTGCCCCCAACGGGTCGCCGGCGGTCACCAGCTACGACATCGTCGTCAGCGACGGTCGTGTGATCACGGGCATCCCGGCCGGTGCCACCAGCCGGGTGGTCAACGGTCTGACCAATGGGACTGCCTACACCTTCCAGGTGCGGGCCGTGAACGTGATCGGTGCCGGGCCACTGTCCGACGCATCGAACTCGGTCACACCCACGGCGCCGGTCGGCCCGCAGATCACGAGCAGGTCGCCGGGTGTGAACGCCACCAACGTTCCGGTCGGGACGAACGTCGACACGTTCTTCGACCAGCCCATGACCGCGGGCGGCTTCACCACCGCAACGGTGGTGCTGCGCAACCCGGCCGGCCAGCAGATCGCAGCAACGGTGGGCTACAACGCCACCCTGCAGCGGGTGCGGCTGAACCCGAGCGCCAACCTGGCGACGAACACGGTGTACACGGTGACGCTGACCGGCGGCCCAGCCGCCATCCGCAGTGCCACCGGGGTGCCGTTGACCACCACCAGCTGGAGTTTCACCACCGAGGGCGCCACTGCTCCGACGGTGACGACCACCACCCCGGTGGCCGGGGCCACCGGAGTGGCTCGTGGAACCAATGCGATCGGCAACTTCAGCCAGCCGGTGATCGGAGTCAACGGGACCACGTTCCAGCTGCGCAACACCACCACCAACGCGGTGGTTGCTGCCGTGGTCACCGTCAACAACGCCGGAACCCGCGCCGTGCTGAACCCCAACAATGCGCTGGCTCGCAACACCCAGTTCCGTGCCACGCTGACCGGCGGGGCGGGAGCGATCCGGTCCGCCAACGGTGGGATCCCTCTGGCCACCACCAGTTGGGTCTTCAGGACCGCGCCGTGAGGGGGTAGCAGCGGAATCGCGAGATCGAGAGTCGGCAGTGCGTGCTTCGAGTCCGGAGCACGCACTGCCGCATTCTCGGTAGTCGGAACGGTCGGCCGAACAGCAGCCGGTAGGAAGGGCTGGGAAGTGGCGCGGACCCCGCCGCTGACGGTGGGGTCCGCGCCGCGCCGGTCGGTGTGCGTCGGGGCTCGTGCCGGCTGGGCCGCTCAGCCGACGGCGGCAGCTGCGGTCCGGGTCGGCTGCACCTGTCGGTGTGGGCCGTCGAACGACCGGGTGGGACCGTGGGCGAGGCCGGCCTGTCGGAAGTAGCGGCCGGCCAGGCTGCGGTGCACCTGTGCCTCCCCGCCCCGGCCGACGTGGTCGAGGCACTCGGCCGCCGCGAGATGGCAGTGCGCGGCGAGCAGCGGGTGTTCCAGGGAGGCGGCAACCTCGGTGGCCGTGGTCAGCGGGTCGATGGCCCGATCGGGTTGACCGGTGGCCAGCCGGATCGCGGAGCGGGCGACCAGCCGGTAGACGACCTCGGCCCCGACCGTCCGCCCGCCGTCCACGACCTCGTCGAAGAGCTCGAAGTCGCGCCGTGCGGCCTCGATGTCGTCGGCGGCTGTCAGCACGATGAGCCGGCCGAGGATCTCCGGAAGCAACAAGCGGCAGTCCGTCTCCAGAGCCGTCTCCTGGGCACGACGCAGGGTCGCGGTCGCCGCCTCGCGGTGTCCGCGGCGGGCCTGCACGGCACCGCGCACCAGCGCCTGGAACTGGCCCCCAAGCGGGCTCGGGGGGATCGGGGCGTCGGCGAGGGCGGCCTCGGCCTCGCTCAGCCGCTCGCGCATCAGGAGCACGCGGGCGGTCACCGTCTGGGCATCGATCCCTAGCGCCCCGCACCCCGGCTTCCGCAGCGCGTTGAGCAGCTCGCCCAGGTCGTGTCGGCCGACCTGGTGGGCGACCAAGCAGTCCAGCATCGTGATGTCGTGGGCCACGTCCGGCGCCAGCTCGTTGCTCCAGGCCCGCAGTCGGGCGACCGGTGCCTGGGCTGCGGTCGCGTGTCCGAGCAGAACGTCCGGGAGATGCCGCCAGGAGGCGGCCCGAGCGACCTCCTCCCGACCGGTGGCCAGACCTTCCGCCTCGCGCAGCAGCTGGTGGGCGCGGTCGAGTGCACGGACCGGGAGCAGCACCGCACCGACGTAGTCCAGTCGGGTCTGAACGCGCGCGGTGTTCGGCCCGGACTGGTCGGCCACCTCGATCGACGCGGACAGCTCCGCCGCATCGACCGCGGGCCGGGCGGGGTGCCGGGCGGTGTCGTCCGCCGGCCCAACCGTGTCCGGCGCTCCTGACAGCGTGGACCGCAGGTGTTCCAGCCGTTCGCGCAGCGGGCCGATTCTCGGAGCTGGGAGGGTGCCGTCGTTGAGCAGTTCGTCGGTGCGTCGTACGAGCTCCCTGGCCAGCGGGAGGTCGGCGTCGGCAAGTGCCCGCGTCGCCGCGACGATGGCGAACTCGGCAGCCTCGAAACGACTGCCGGCGGTCAGCCAGTGTTGCAACCGGGCCGGGCTGGAGAGCACCTCGGACTGGGCCACCTTGTGATGCAGGTGGGCGCGCACCATCGGCCGCATCCAGACGGCCGTGGCGGCCCGCACCGCCTGGGAATGAAAGGCGACACCTGCCTCGACCATGCGCAGCAGGCCGAGGTCGGTGAGACGCTCCACGGTGGCGCGGATGTCCACCGGGCCCCGGTTGTTCCCGGAGACGTCCGCGAGCAGGACGGACAGCGACTCCACCGGCATCGGGGCGTCGACACAGGCCATCAGCTGGATCAGGTCGAGACTGCGATCGTCGGCACCGTCGACGGCCAGGCGCAGCAGTCCGCTGATCTCACCCGTCGACGTCGTGGACGATTCGGCGTCGAGCAGCGTCACCCCCTCTGGGCTCCAGCGCACCCGTCCCGCCCGGAGCAGGCTCTCGAGCTGCCGAACGGCGGCGCCTGCGAGTCCGTCGGTCTCCGTCCGGACGCTGCGCATCAGGTCGTCGTGGGGTTCTGCGCCGAGGACCTGCGCAGCGAGCTCGGTGAGCTGGGAGTCCGTCAGCGGATCGACCGCAACGTGTCCAACGGGGGGTGGGAGATGGTCGAGGGTCCGACGGAGGCCAGTGTCGCTTTCCACGACGACGACCGTCGTCCGCGGTGCGCCAGGCCCGCTCAGCACGGCTTCCAGCCGGTGCGCCCGCTCGTCGGGCTGCAGATCGTCGAGCAGGAGCACTCCCACGTCGCACGCCGACCGCTCACGGGTCGTGGTGTGTTGCTTGGGTCGGTGCTGGTTGGAGCCCTGGCCTCCGTGACCGTCGATCCGGCTCAACCGACGCCCTGCGGTGGTGCAGGCCGCCCTGACGACGTGCTCGCGTCCGCTGCCGGGACGGCCCAGCACGAGCACCACCGACGGTTTCGCCGGTTCGACCAGGAGCTGTGCCAGCTCGGCGGCCGGCGCCTCATTCCCCACGCCGGCTCGGGACGGCCTGAGGTGGGTCGTGCCGCCGAGCACCCGGGCGTGCAGCTCCCGCGACGGCGCTGAGGGTGTTGCGCCCAGCTCCTCGTCGAGCCGAGAGCGGAGAGTCTCGTAGGTACGCAGGGCCTCGTCCCTCGAACCGAGTCCGGCGTGGGCGGCCATCAGGGCCCGGTGCGCACCCTCGTGCGTCGGCTCGAGCGCCACCAGCCGAGTGGCCAGGTCGAGCGCGTCCCGGAACCAGCCGAGCTCCACGGCAGCCTCCGCCGCGTCGCCGAGCAGTGAGCGGCGCAGGTTGAGCAGACCGCTGCGAGTGTCATGGCCCCAGTCGCTGTCGTCGTCATGACAGTGGAAGTCCCCGAGGTACAGGCCCTCAGCCTCCCAGGCATCTGCCACCGTCCGCGCCGGCAGGCCGGCGCGACGGGCATCGCGCGCATGGCTGGCCAGGCTGCGGAACGCCACGGCATCGACCCAGGCGTGATGGAGGACGAGCCCGATGGTCGTCCGCTCGACACACTCTGGTCCGAGTACGCGGCGCAGCTGGGAGGCCGCGGTGCGCAGACTGGCCCGGCCACGGGACGAGTCGACATCTGGCCAGAGCAGGTCGACGAGACGCTCCGCGCGGACCGGCACGTCGTGTTCGAGAGCGAGCAACCGCAACAGGTCGAGGGTCTTGGCCGTCCGCCACTCCCTCGACGCGACGAGGCTGCCGTCCGCGCGTCGTACGGTCGTCGGTCCGAGCAAGCGGATCTCGACCCGACCTCCGTGGCCGCTCGTCACGACTTTTTCCTCCGATCACCCGGCGCGCGTCGAGCAACTGAAGGCTGACGCATGTCGGTCACTCCGTCGTGTGGTCAGTCCCGATGCTGTGGCACTCGGAACATTTTGCGATGACGTTGCGCCACCGGGTCGGTGGTGTGCCATCGACCGTGACCATGCTGCGCACCATCGTCGGCTTGTTGCAGCCGAATGCCCGGGAACTAGTCCGGCCCAATACAGGGGGAGCCGACCGATCACGACGGGTCACAAAACCTGCCCATGAGGGACTGGTGACTGCCTGAATGGGCAGTGGTTGAGGGGAAGTGGGGTGCGGCCATCCAACTCACCGTCAACCCAGCACAACCCTGCGTTGACAACACGGGCTGGGTGACTACTCATGCGTCTAGTCCTTTGCGCGGAACCAAGACGACAACTCGGTCGATAACTAAGCCTGCAAGGGAAATCGACGCGGGGACATCAGGGTGAGCAATGTTAGTCTCCTCGCCGGATAACTGCGGAGGGGTGCTGTGACGGAGGATTCGGACAGCCGCGACGAACCACTCCGCGTGCTCGTTTTCGCTGAGGACCGGATCACGGCGGAGCTCGCAGCCTTCGCCCTCGACGCTCATTCCGGCGTGAGCTGTACCTGCACCACTCGCCGGAGCGATGTGCCGGCTGCATTACACGACGGTGCTGACCGACCGGACGTGGTCGTGCTGATCGAGCGAGGTGTCGACGATGAATGGTTCGAGTCCCTCACCGTCGACGACGGCGCCCGGCCCACGCGTTCCGTCGTCGCGCTCAGCACCGACGACCCCGCCCAGGAGGCACGCGGGATCAGACCTGGGTGGCAGCACGTGCCGGTGACCAGCGGTCGTGTTGCGGAAGGGCTCCTGGACGCAGTGCTCCGCCCGTCAGGAGGTGACCGACTGGTCCGGATCTGCCTCGTCGCCGACGCAGACTCCGGCGTTCCTCCGACCCGGGTGCACGCAGCGCTCACCGAGCGAGAGCGTCAGGTGCTGCAGAGTCTCGTGCGTGGCCTGGATGCCCGCCAGACCGCACGCGAGTTGGGCATCAGCATCAACACCTGCCGCGGCCACATCAAACGCTTGCACCACAAGCTCAACGCCCGCTCGCAGGTGGAGGTGGTCACGGAGGCGATCCGGCTCGGTGTGGTGGACATGCCTGGTCGCGACTCGTGATCCGCGGTGTCGGCCCGACGAGGTCTCGGCCGGGCTGCCCCCTGTCAGCGAGCGATGAGGACGGGGCAGTGCGCGTGCGCGGCGACGTTGCTACCAGTGGATCCCAGCAGCAGCCCCCTGAACCACCCACGTCCGTGTGACCCGACGACCACCAGGTCGCTGCGGCGCGACGTCTCCACGAGCAGCTCCGCTGGGTGCCCGCGGACAAGCTGGATCCGGAGCTGCACGTCGGGGAACTTGGCCGCCCATGGCTCCACCAGCTGGCGAGTCAGGTGTTCCTCGGCGCGGAGCAGCTCGTCGAGGTCGTAGCCGGCACCGGGCACCCCGAGCCCCGGGCCGGCGATCGCGGGGACGTGCCACACGCGCAGCACGGTCAGTGGCAATCCCCGCGACGCCGCCTCACCGAAGGCCACGGGCAACGCCGGTTCGGCCATCGCCGCGTCAATACCCACGACTACGCGCTGACCAGCCTGGAGGGGTGGGCGCACGACGGCCACCGAGCAGCGCGCGTGCCTTGCCACGTGGTGACTGACCGAACCCAGCGTGGTCGCCATGCCCGTGCGGTCGCGAGTTCCGACGACGACCAGCTGGGCCTCGGCCGACTCCTCCACGAGGACACCGGCCGCAGCCCCCCACGACCATCCGGCCGTGACCCTGTGAACCAGGTCGGTGGGAACGCGGTCCCGAGCCGCGTCGACGACGGACTGTGCCGCCGAGGCGAACTGATCTCGCATGGCGGTGTCGATGAAGTCCTTGTACGCGTAGTCGAACGCGACGTGCAGGAGCCGGACGTCGGCATCGTTGCGACGGGCATGCTCGAAGGCCCAGTCCATGGCCTCGTTGCTCTGCTCCGAGCCGTCGATCCCGACGGTGATGGTCATGCCTGGGCTGCTCATCTCGGTCCCTTCGATGGATGTGGGGCTGGCTCGATCGTGGCGGGGGCAGCGCACACCCGGCGAGGGTCGAAGGTCCCACGCGGCCGGGACCCGCGGCCCTGACCTGGGGTGAGCGCGCGCGTCGACCGTGGGACGAGTAGGCGCCGGCCACACTCGAAACGGGAGCAGCAATGCGGCAGTCGCGAGCGGCGGTCACCGTCGTCGGCCTGGACCGGGGTCCGTCCAGCTGGTCGGCGTCGCTCTCGGCTGCATCGAGGGAGGAAGCCGAACGGGCGCAGGGCGAGGCAGTGAGCGCCCACAGCCGTCCCACCGTCCAGCCGACCGCCATGACACGCGTGTGACACGAAGGGAACGACGCATGAGCATCCACGACGACAGCCCAGCCGCCTCAACCCACCAGCGCTTCGACGAACTGTCCGCCGCCGAGTGCCTCCATCTGCTGGCGGGCAGGACAGTCGGCCGGCTGGGCTTCACCGGGCCCCGCGGTCCGCAGATCCTTCCGATCAACCACGCTGTTCGCGGGCGCGAGGTGGTCTTTCGGACCGCTGCCTACAACAGCATCGCCGGCTACGTGCGCGGCAGCAGGGTCGCCTTCGAGGCGGACGAAATCGACGAGACCACGCGAACCGGGTGGAGCGTGCTGGTCGTGGGTATGGCCCGCCCCATCACCGAACCGGACGAACTCGTCGAGGTGTGGCGGCACGAGGGCCCGAAGCCCTGGGCGCCGGGCACGCGAACGCTCTACATGGCCATCTCTCCGGAGCGGATCACCGGGCGTCGGATCCGTCCCGCCTGATGTGGTGGTACGCGGCCTAGACTCCGTCCATGGCGGAGGCGCAACCGCTGGTCGACCTGCTGCGGCAGGTGGTCGACCGCGTCAAGGACGTGGTCGCCGCGGAAGAGCGAGTCCGCGCGCTCCTGGATTCGGTGCTCGCTGTCGGCGGAGACCTGGAGCTGCACGCCACCTTGCAGCGGATCACGGCATCGGCTGCCCATCTCGCCGACGCCCGCTACGCAGCCCTCGGTGTGATCGACCGGGAGGGTGAGCAACTGTCGGACTTCATCACGCATGGGGTGGACGACGAGGGTCGGTTGGCCATCGGACCGCCTCCGAAGGGGCACGGCATCCTCGGTCTCCTCATCACCGATCCGCACCCGTTGCGGCTGGACGACCTGCGGACGCATCCGATGTCGTACGGATTCCCCGAGAGTCACCCGCCGATGCGTTCTTTCCTGGGCGTGCCGGTCCGCGTCAGGGACCGGGTGTTCGGCAACCTCTACCTCACCGAGAAGCGCGGCGGAGGGGACTTCACCGACGACGACGAGCGAGCCGTGGTGGCGCTGGCCGCGGCTGCTGGCGTCGCGGTCGAGAACGCACGCCTGTTCGACCAGACGCAGCGGCGCGAGCGCTGGCTGGCGGCCACCGCGGAGATCCAGCGGGTGCTGCTGCGACACGTGGATCGTGACGCGGCGCTGACCCTCGTCTGCACCCGCGCACGGGATGTGACAGGTGCGGACCTCGCACTCGTCGTCCTCGACCAGGACGACGGTGCGCTGTGCGTCGAGGCGGTCGCCGGTGGCGCCGCCCCCGCGGTGGGCACCCGACTGCCGCGATCCGGCGCGATCGTGGACGTGGTCGACCGCGGGGCCACCGTCCAGCTCGCGGCTGGTGTGTCGGTCGCGGGGGTGGACGGCATCGAGTCGGCGCTGATCGTCCCCTTCACCGGACCAGCCGGGGCGGGTGGCGCACTCCTGGTCGGCATCGGACAGCTGCGAGAGGCTGCCTGGCCGGCGGTGGACGATGTGCAGGCGCTCAGCGGGTTCGCGGCACAGGCCGCACTGGCACTCGACCGCGCCCAGGCGCAGGAGGACCGAGCCGCACTCGCCGTCTTCGCGGATCGCGACCGCATCGCCCGGGACCTGCACGACGTGGTCATCCAACGGCTGTTCGCGGTCGGTCTCTCCCTTCAGGGTGCGGCGCGCCGGTCCGGCGACGCCGAGATCGAACAGCGTGTGGCGGCGGCCGTGGCGGACCTGGACACCACCATCCGAGACATCCGGGGGGCGATCTTCGAGCTGGGCAGGGACGATGCCGGCACCGATCTGCGAGGGCAGCTGCGAGACGTGGTGCAGGCGGCGGCTGCTGCCACCGAGGCGGCACCGCGGGTCGAGCTCCGAGGACCCCTCGACTCGGCTGTGCCCGACGAGTTGCGGCTGCACCTGGTGGCGGTGTTGGGAGAAGCACTGTCGAACGCTGTCCGCCACTCGGGCGCCGAGCAGGTCAGCGGCTCCGTCGCCGTCGAGCGTGGCCAGGTCGTCGTCGAGGTGTGGGACGACGGTCGTGGCATCCGCACAGACAGCCCGCAGAGCGGGTTGGCCAACCTGAGGCGCCGCGCAGAGTCGGCCGGGGGCAGCTTCACCGTGTCGTCCGAGCCGGGTGGGGGCACGCAGGTTCGCTGGGTCGCGCCGCTCGAGGCCCCGGCCGTTGCCGAGCAGTCCTCCGGGGGTGGAGCATGACCATTGGGGTCTTCATCCTCGACGACCACGAGGTCGTGCGCCGGGGCCTGCGTGACCTGTTGGAGGCCACCGGCGAGATGACCGTCGTCGGAGACTCGGGGTCGGCGGCCGAGGCGACTCGCCGCATCCCGGCGCTGCGGCCCGACGTCTGCGTTCTGGACGCCCGGCTCCCCGACGGAAGCGGGATCGACGTGTGCCGCGAGATGCGCTCGCGCGACCCCTCGACGCGTGCGCTGATCCTGACGTCGTACGACGACGACGAGGCCCTCTTCGCGGCCATCATGGCCGGCGCAGCCGGCTACGTCCTCAAGCAGGTGGGGGGCAACGACCTCGTCGACGCCGTGCGCCACGTCGCGGAGGGCGGCTCGCTGCTCGACCCGGCGGTCACCGCCCGGGTGCTCGAGCGAATGCGGTCGGAGGGAGACGACGAGCCCGCCGAGCTGCGCCGACTGACCGAGCAGGAGCGCCGCATCCTCGCTCTGATCGCCGAGGGGCTCACCAACCGGCAGATCGCCGAACGGATGTACCTGGCCGAGAAGACGGTCAAGAACTACGTGTCCAGTGTGCTGGCCAAGCTCGGGTTGGAGCGACGCACGCAAGCGGCGGTCCTGGCAGCGAAGCTGCTCGGCTGACCCCCCGGCCGACCGGGCGGCACCGTCGTCGGAGAGGTCTTTGGTCCCGGCCCGCCGGACCTCCGCCCCTGCCGCGGGCTCTCTCGTCGAAGCCAGGCTGGAGACCATCGAGACCGGAGGACCGACCCATGCCCGTGCGCGCCGTCCCGTCTGCCGACACCGAGCAGGCGACCCGCAGGCGCCGTCCCGCCACGGCGGTGGTCGTCGGTGTGGAAGGCAGCAAGGTCGACCGGGGCGCCGTCCGCTGGGCCGCGCACGAGGCCGCCTGTCGCGGGGTCCCCCTGGCACTGCTGCACGTCGTCGACGACGACCTGCTGCAGGTGGCCGAGGACATCAGCGGCCTCGGGCGGGTCGTGGACGAGGTCTTCGACCGGGCCGAGGCCACGGTCGTGGACGCTGCCCCATCCGTGCAGCGGCTGGTCGCCACCGGACCACCCGCGGTCGAGCTGGCGTGGTCGGTGCAGCGCGGTGACCTGCTCGTCCTGGGCCGCAGGGACCCCGGGAACCCCAAGGCGCCCGGACTGGCCGCGGTCACCGCGACGGTGGTGTGCCGGGCTCCGGGGCCCACCGCGATCGTCCCCAGCGGTTGGGACCCGGCGCTGGATGCGGGCCGGCCGGTGCTCGTCGCCATGGCCGGGGACCACGAGGCCACCAGCGCGGACGCCCTCCGGTACGGCTTCGAGATCGCCCGACGAGACGATGCCGAGCTGCGGGTCGTCCACGTCGAGAGCCGGGCCTCCGCTGAGCCCGAACAGGAGGCGCGCCCGCTGCTGGACGCGGTCGGCAAGCTGTCGGCGGCCTATCCCGACGTCGACGTCGTGCTCGAACCGCGGCACGGTGCGTGTCCCGAGGCGCTGGTGGCCGAGAGCCGCGCCGCGCGGGTCCTGGTGCTGGGCGGCCGCCGCTTCCACCCCATCGGAGCCGTGCCCGGCCCCGTGGCCCGGGTGGTGCTTCGGGAGGCTGCCTGTCCAGTCGTCGTGGTGCACCAGGACGGCCACCTCCCGGCACCCCGCCGGCACGCTCGCCTGGCTGGGTAGGCCGCGCGTCGAGAAGCAGCAGGGGTCGGCTGCGGGAATCCGTCGGACTTGTCAGACTCTCGGACATGGGGAAGCCGTGACCACCGTCGACGCAGTCGTCATCGGGGCCGGGCCGAACGGGCTGGTCGCGGCCAACGCACTGGTCGACGCGGGGTGGGAGGTGCTACTGCTCGAGGCGGCGCCGGAAACCGGCGGGGCGGTCCGCACCGCGGAGCTGACGGCACCGGGGTTCGCGACCGACGTGTTCAGCGCCTTCTACCCGCTCGCCGCGGCGTCCCCGGTGATCCAGGGGCTGGGTCTGGACGCCTACGGGCTGGAGTGGGTGCGGGCGCCGACCGTGTTGGCACATCCGCTGGACGACGGGCGCTGCGTCCGGCTGGCTGCAGCGGTCGACGAGACGGCAGCGAGTGTCGAGGCGTTCGGCGCCGGTGACGGAGACGCCTGGCAGGACATGTACGCGCAGTGGCAGCGGGTGCGGGACCCGTTGCTGGACGCGTTGTTCACGCCGTTTCCCCCGGTCAAGGCCGTCGCCCGGCTGCTTCGCCGGCTCGGTGCCGCCGGTGCGGTGGACCTGGCCCGGCTCGGCGTGCTGCCGGTGCGCCGGTTCGGCCACGAGCACTTTCGCGGCCAGGGCGGCCCGCTGCTGCTCACCGGTAACGCCATGCACACCGACATCGGCCCCGACGCAGCCGGCAGCGGGGTGTTCGGCTGGCTGCTGACGATGCTGGCCCAGGACGTCGGCTACCCGGTCCCCCGCGGCGGGGCCCACCGGCTCGCGCAGGCCCTCGAGGGGCGCTTCCTGGCCGCGGGCGGCACCGTGCGGACCTCGGCGCCGGTCACTGCGGTCGACGTCTCAGGCGGACGGGCCCGCGGGGTCCGCATCGCAGACGGGACCGTGGTGCACACCCGGCGGGCGGTGCTCGCCGACGTCGACGCGCCGACGCTGTACCGGGATCTGGTCGGGCTGGAGCATCTCCCGGATCGGATGGGCGCCGATCTCGACCGGTTCCACTGGGACGCGGCGACGATCAAGGTCAACTGGGCGCTCGGGGGGCCGGTGCCCTGGCGGTCCGCCGAGGCCCGCGGGGCGGGCACCGTGCACGCGGGCGTGGACATCGACGGGTTCGTCGACTTCGCGGCGGACCTCTCGGTCGGCCGCGTCCCGACCGAGCCGTTCCTCCTGTTCGGGCAGATGACGACGGCCGACCCGAGCCGATCGCCGACCGGCACCGAGTCGGCCTGGGCGTACACCCATGTCCCGCGAACGCTGGACTGGTCCGGTGACCTGCTCGACGAACAGGTCGGACGGGTCGAGGCGGTCCTGGAGCGGCTCGCGCCGGGGTTCGGCGCCAGCGTGTTGGCCCGTAACGTGCAGTCCCCCAGCGACTTCGAGCGGGTGGACGGCAACCTCGCCTACGGCGCCGTGAACGGCGGCACGGCCGCGGTGCACCAGCAGCTCATTTTTCGCCCCACGCCGGGCACCGGCCGCCCGGAGACGCCGGTGCCCGGGCTCTACCTGGCCGGTGCGTCGGCCCACCCCGGAGGTGGCGTGCACGGGGCCTGCGGATGGAACGCCGCCTCGGCCGCCCTCGGGGCTGCCGGGCGCACCGGCCAGGTGCGGCGCGCACTGAACAACACGGTGTGGCAACGCCTGCTCAGTCAGGGTTGAGGTCGCCGGCGCCGTCGGCGTCGTGCCGGTACCGGCCCTCGGCGAGCATGCAGAGCCGGCGCAGCGCCTCGCCGTTGCGCGGCCGTACCGCCAGCTGTTCGAGCCGGGTGGGCAGCAGCCGGCCCAGCCCGCCGGTCAGTGCCTCTTCGATGGTCAGCGTCGTGCCGTCGTCCCCGGCTGGTGTGAGCCGGATGCGCACCTCGGCCTCCCCGACCGGCCAGCCTCGCGCCGCGAGCACCAGCAGCCGGTCGGCCTCACTCTCGAGGACGTGCGTGGTGTCGTCGATGACGGCGGGCCACAGTCCGAACGAGTGATGGATCCGGCTGTCCACCGCGGGCCAGGCCGCGTCCACCTCCCGGATGCGGGTGGCGCCGACGACCCAGGTGGAGTAGAGCCAGCCGTCGGCGAGCACCGCCCAGACCGCCTCCGGCGGAACGTTCGCGTGTCGTTCGACGACCGCGACGTCGTCGCGGTCAAGGTGCTCGGTCACCTGGCGGACCTCTCCGTTAGCGGATTTGCGGGCGTCGGCGAGCCCCGCGCCCCGGCGGATCAGTCTGCCGCTCGACTGGCGAAGTGCAAACGCCTCCGTACGGTGGGCGGACACCATCGACCGAGGAGGATCATGAGAGCACTGACCTGGCAGGGCAGGCGGGACGTCCGGGTGGAGGACGTGCCCGACCCCCGGATCGAGCACCCGACCGATGCGGTGATCTCGGTGACGTCGACCGCGATCTGCGGGTCCGACCTGCACCTGTACGAGGTGCTTGGTCCCTTCCTCAGCCCGGGTGACGTCCTCGGGCACGAGACCATGGGCGTGGTGGAGGAGGTCGGGTCCGACGTCACCCACATCGCGCCCGGCGACCGCGTGGTCGTGCCGTTCAACATCTCCTGCGGTTCGTGCTGGATGTGCTCGCGGGGCCTGTACGCCCAGTGCGAGACGACGCAGAACACCGCGCACGGCAAGGGCGCGTCGCTGTTCGGCTACACCGAGCTGTACGGGCAGGTTCCCGGCGGACAGGCGGAGTACCTGCGCGTCCCGCAAGCCCACTTCGGCCCGATCAAGGTGCCCGACGACGTCCCGGACGAGCGTTTCCTCTACCTGTCCGACATCCTCCCCACGGCGTGGCAGGCGGTGGCCTATGCCGACGTGCCGGCCGGCGGCACCCTGGCGGTGCTCGGGTTGGGACCGGTGGGCCAGTTGGCCTGTCGGATCGCCAAGCACCAGGGTGTTCAGCGCGTGATCGGGGTGGACCCCGTTCCGGAGCGCAGGGCCACGGCCGCGTCGTACGGAATCGAGTCGGTCGACCTTGCCGACGACATGGCCGACGTCCTGATCGAGCTGACCGGCGGACGTGGGCCGGACGCGGTCGTCGAGGCGGTCGGCATGGAGGCCCACGGCTCACCGCTGAGCAAGGCGGCCCATGCCGCGGTGGGCCTGCTGCCCGACGCTGCGGCGAAGCCGTTGATGGACAAGGTCGCGATCGACCGGATGGCTGCCCTGCACACCGCCATCAAGGCCTGCCGGCGTGGCGGCACGGTCTCGATCAGCGGGGTCTACGGCGGTGAGATGGACCCGATGCCGATGATGGAGATGTTCGACCGTGCTCTGCAGCTGCGGATGGGGCAGTGCCACGTGCGGCGGTGGACCGACGAGATCATCCCGGTGGTCGAGGCGGACGGCGACCCCCTGGGGCTCGAGCAGCTCGCCACCCACCGGCTGCCGTTGGAGCAGGCCGCCGAGGCCTACCGCATGTTCCAGGCCAAGGAGGACGGCTGCCTCAAGGTCGTCCTGACGCCGTGACCCGCGTCGTCGTCATCGCCGGCGGCTCCAGTGGCATCGGTCGGGCGGTGGCGCACATCGTCGCCGGTCGAGGTGATCACGTCGTATTGCTGGCCCGCGCGGAGGCGCCGCTGCTGGCGGCGGTGGCCGAGTGCGAGCAGGCGGGTGCGGCGTCGGCCAGCCACCACCTGCTGGACGTGCGGGACGGGGAGGCAGTGGACGAGGTGTTCGCGGCGATCCTGGCGGCACACGGCCGGATCGATGCAGTCGTGCACAGCTCCGGAGTGGTCGCCTACGGCCGGTTCGACGAGGTGCCGCGCGAGGTATGGGACGGCGTGCTGCGCACGAACGTGCTCGGTGCGGCCAACGTCGCCCGGGCCGTCCTCCCGGAGATGCGCGAGCGCAACGAGGGCGTGCTCGTGCTGCTCGGCTCGGTGCTGGGAAACATCGGTGCGCCGGGGATGTCCGCCTACGCCGTGAGCAAGTGGGCTGTGCGCGCCCTCGGCCGTCAGCTCCAGCTCGACAACCGGGACCGGCGCGGCGTGCACATCAGCGTCGTGTCACCCGGCGGCGTCGACACCCCGATCTACGCGCAGGCGGCGAACTATCTCGGCCGCGCGGGGAGCCCCCCGCCGCCGGTCTACTCACCCGAGCGGGTGGCCGCGGCGGTGGTCAAGACCCTGGACCGGCCGCGCAACCGGGTCGCTGTCGGTTTCGCCAACCCGATCATGCGGCTCGGCTTCTCCGCGACACCGGCGCTGTTCGACCTGCTGGTCGGGCCGATGTTCCGGATGCTCGCCACCTCGGGGCCCAAGGTGCCTGCCACGGCGGGCAACGTGCTCGATCCCGTCCCGGGTCGGGAGGACGTGCGCGGATGACACCGGGGCCGGTCCCCGTTGGGACCGGCCCCGGTGTCGGTGCTGCTGCTACGGCTTGGTCAGCGAAGCACCAGGTGCCCGTGACCCGACGACCGCTGCGACCGGTCACCGGGTGTGTGCCGGAAGCTGCCGTCGTCGAAGAAGCCGGTGCGCGAGCGCGCCAGCGTCAGCGTGGCGTGCGCCGCGGCGTCGGACATCTCGTCGAGCGCCTGGACGTTGACGTTGTCGAAGGTGTCACACGCCTGGTGGTAGCACGGGTCGTAGGCCACTCCGGCCTGCCCGCCGTACACCGCCGCCTGCTCCTCGGTCTTGATGCCCTCGGCGCCGGTGAACAACCCGCCGGCGGGAATCCCGACGGCGATGAACGGGCCGTAGTCCGACCGACCGCTGAACGGAGTCGGGTCGGATGCCAGGTTCTGGCTGTCGAAGTACCCGGTGAACAGGTCCTCGATGGCGCCGGAGCCGGCCGGACCGGCCGGGTCGCTGTCGGAGCCGTCACCGTCGTAGACGAACCGGACGTAGTTCGGCGAGCCGACCATGTCGAAGTTCAGGTTCGCGAAGATCCGGCTGAGGTTCCGGTTGGAGATCGAGTCCACGTAGTGCTCCGATCCGAGCAGGCCGGCCTCCTCGGCACCCCAGAACGCGAACCGGACCCGCTGCCGCAGTGCGGTGTCGGACTCGGCGAGCTCCTCTGCGATCTCGAGGATGGTGCTGGACCCGCTGCCGTTGTCGTTGATGCCTGGACCCTCGACCACCGAGTCGAGGTGGGCGCCCACGACGAACGTCTTGTTCGGGTTGCCGGACGGCGAGGTGGCGAGGATGTTCGACGTCCGAGCGTTCAGGTCGGTCACGGTGTCGGTGAACACCCGCATGGTGACCTCACGGCGCTGGGTCTGCCGGTAGAGCGCGGCGCCGTCCTCGAAGCTCAGCCCGACCACGGGGATGTCGAACGGACGCCCCAGGGTCCCGGTCAGGAGGTCCGTGCGGCCCTCCTGGCCCTCGTTGAAGATGATGACCGCGTCGTAGCCGGCCGCCTCGGCGTTGGCCGCCTTGTCCTCGAAGAAGCAGGTCCCGCGCTGGATCAGCGCGACGGCCGGCTCGCCGGTCGGAGCGGGTTCGAAGTCGGACGCCTCGCAGCCGGACGTGGAGCCCGGCTCGGCCGGCGGCGGCACCTGGATGTCGTTGGTCGGCACCAGCGGGCCGACGACCTCGCCGGCGCCGGAGTACGTGAACGTCGCGGTCTCGAACGACTTCGGGTTCGGGGCGACCCGGTCGAGTTGCGGCTCGGACAGGTCCCGGAAGAACGGGAAGGTGAAGAACTGCTGACGCACGCGGTAACCGGCGTTCTCCAGTCGGCGCATGACGTACCGCGCGGACTTGTTGTAGCCCGCGGTGCCAGAGGCACGGATGCCCTCGTTCTGATCCGCGATCCGCTGGAACACTCGTTGGTGGGCGAGGATGCCGCCGACGGTCACAGCGTCGCGGAACTCCTCGGTGGGGACGTTCTGGAGCCGGCTCGCCTTCTCGCCGACAGCCGACGTCGCAGCCGGTAGCTGCGTCATCGGAACGATGACGACCGCGGCCAGCGCGGCGCCGATGATCTTCTTCCGCATGGGGTCTCCTGCGTGGGAAGGAAATGGGATTCTTGGCATCAAACCACGCCTGTCGATCCCGTCAAGGGCTGGCCTCGAGGAGCGAGCCCGACCGGGCCCGCGGCGGGCTGCCTACGCTGCTCGGGTGCCGGAGGGAGACAGCGTGTGGCGGGCAGCCCGCCGCCTCGACCGCGGGCTGGCCGGCCGGATGCTGCTGCGGACCGACTTCCGGGTGCCCCGGCACGCGGTCGCCGACCTCGCCGGACGCGAGGTGCTCGGCACGGACACGCACGGCAAGCACCTGCTGACCCGCTTCGGCGGTGGGCTGACGCTGCACACCCACCTGCGGATGGACGGGGAGTGGACCGTCCTCGGCAGCGGCAAGCGGTTGCCCTCCCGGCTGGCCGACGACGTGCGTGTCCTGCTGGAGACCGACGAGCACCGGCTCGGGCTGGCGCTGCGGATGCCGGTGGTGGAGCTGCTGCCGACCGACGAGGAGCACCGGGTGACCGGCTCGCTCGGCCCGGATCCGTTGCGGGCCGACTGGCAGCCGGCCGAGGCGGTCGACCGGCTCGGCGCCGACCCGGCGCGGCCGCTGGTGAGCGCGCTGCTGGACCAGCGGCTGCTCGCTGGACTGGGCAACCTGTGGGTGAACGAGCTGCTGTTCGTGCGCGGACACAACCCGTGGACACCGGCCGGGGACGTCGACCTGACCGCGCTGGTCCGCACTGCCGCTCGGATGCTGCAGCAGAGCATCCGCGTTCGCGGGAACGGCCAGGTCACGACCGGAGACCCGCGGCGCGGGCACGAGCACTGGGTCTACGGACGCAGCGGCCAGCCGTGTCGGCGCTGTCGGACCCCGGTGCGCTACGCCCGCGAGGTGCCGGGCGACCCCGGCCGCCGTGCCACCTGGTGGTGCCCGCACTGCCAGCCGGGGCCGGGTGGTGGGTGAGATCACCTCGCCGGCGGCATCATCGTGACCGGCGGTGTTGTTGCAGTCGACGTGAGACGAGCCAGAGGACACGAGAAGACCGGCACGCAACGTCCGCACGTGGTCGTGCTGGGCGGCGGGTTCGGCGGTCTGGCCGCGGTCCACGCGCTGCGGAACGCCCCCGTCGACGTCACGTTGGTGGACCGGCAGGCGTACAACACCTTCCAGCCACTGCTGTACCAAGTGGCGACCGCCGGGTTGAACCCGGGCGACATCACCTACTTCCTACGCTCGGTGCATGCCCGGCAGCCGAACATGCGGTTCAGCAAGGGCCGGGTGGCATCGGTGGACCCGGGGTCCCGGAGCGTCCGGCTCGAAGGGGGCACGGCGCTCGACTACGACTACCTCGTGGTCGCCACCGGCGTGACCACGAACTACTTCGGCGTCCCTGGAGCCGAGGAGCACGCCCTCGCGTTGTACACCCGGGACCAGGCCCTCGCCGTTCGCGACCGGATGCTCAGCGGGCTCGAGCGCGCCGTTCGGCGCGGCCAGCCCGACGACCTGCGGGTCGTCGTCGTCGGCGGCGGGGCCACCGGGGTGGAGATGGCGGGCACCCTGGCCGAGCTGCGCAACAGCGGGCTGGCGACTCTGTATCCCGAGCTCGATGCCGACCGTACCCACATCACGCTGGTCGAGATGGCTCCGGAGGTCCTGGCGCCGTTCGGATCGAGGGCGAAGCGCTACACCACCCGCGCACTCCGCGACCGCGGCGTGCAGCTGCGGCTCGAGACCACGGTCACCGAGGTCCGCTCCGACGGCGTCGTCGTCGACGGTGGTGACTTCATCCCGGCCGGGCTGGTGATCTGGGCCAGCGGTGTCAAGGCACCGGAGGAGCTGGCGGGGTGGGGCCTGCCGCGCGGCGAGGGGGGTCGGATCGAGGTCGGGCCGGACCTCCGCGTCCGCGGATTCGACAACGTCTTCGCCGTCGGTGACGTCGCCGCCGGACCGGACCCGCTGCCGCAGCTCGCCCAGCCCGCCCTCCAGGGCGGCCGGCACGCGGGCCGGCAGATCGCCCGCTTGCTCGCGGGCGAGGAGTCGCAGCCGTTCTCCTACTTCGACAAGGGCATCATGGCGACCATCGGTCGCAGCTCGGCGGTTGCCGAGGTCGCCCACCTGCCCACGATCACCGGCTTCCCGGCCTGGGTCGCCTGGCTCGGGGT
Source organism: uncultured Actinomycetota bacterium (assembly GCA_963695375.1). Taxonomy (GTDB): domain Bacteria; phylum Actinomycetota; class Actinomycetes; order Propionibacteriales; family Nocardioidaceae; genus JACCVL01. The sequence continues at coordinate 1,192,505 of OY968767.1, forward strand.
GCACGTGTTCTCCCTGCTCAGCAGCCGGAACCGGGTGGCCACCATGGTCAACCTCGGGTCGCGGTACCTGTCCTGGCCGCGCTCGTACAACGCGATAGTCGGCGAGGTCCGGACGCCGGAGGACGGCCAGATCGGAGACCGGCAGGCACACGGGCGGTTGCGCGCCGGCTGACCTGCCGGTCAGTGGGCGAGCAGCTCGGCGCCCAGCCACTGCTCCGGGATGCCGAACCCGTCGACCAGCGTGCTGGCCTGCGGCCGGAGCCCGCGACACAGCTCGTCCACGGTCGCGCTCACCGCCTTCGCCCGAGCCGGGGTGAGTCGGCCGTGCTCGAGGAACCACGCCTTGTCCCGCTCGACGCAGTCCAGGACGTAGAGGTCGCAGACGCTGCCGAGGAGGTCGCGGGCGCGGGGATCCGCACACGCGTCGATCCCCGCCACGAACGCCTCCAGGACGACCCGCTCGACGTGCACCGTGGCCAGCCGGAGGACGTGCGGCTGTGCGTCGTTGTAGATCTCGAACGAGGCCGCGTCGTCGGACGTGGCCCGGCGAAGCCGCCGCGCCAGAGTCTCCAGCACGTGCTGTTCGCGATCCTCCAGCAGGGACAACTGCTGCCCGCGGTGCAGCAGGTCGGTGTCCTCGTCTCGTCGGGCCGCGTCCACCAGGCGTCGGATCAGGTCCCGCGCCGCGGTCCGCTCCATCACCGTCCCGGCGATCCGCCGGGTCGCGAAGCGCACCATCCCCCACGTGTCGAGACCGGCGAAGTCGGATCCGTAGCCGACCAGGAGCTCCTTGGCCACGAGCTGGAGCAGCACCGTGTTGTCACCTTCGAAGGTGGTGAAGACGTCGGTGTCGGCCTTCAGCTCCGGGAGCCGGTTCTCGCTCAGGTATCCGGCGCCGCCGCAGGCTTCCCGGCACTCCTGGATGGTGTCGGTGGCATGCCAGGTCGTGATCGCCTTGATGCCCGCGGCGCGCGCCTCCAGCTCGCGCTGGGCGTGCTCGTCCACCGCAGCGCCGGTCTGCAGCGGGGTCTGAACGTCATGCATCCGGGCGGTCAGCTCGTTCTGCGCGAAGGCGAGGGCGTACGAGCGGGCCAGTCGGGGCAGCAGCCGCCGCTGGTGCGCCCGGTAGTCGAGCACCCGAACCTCGGCACCGTCCGGGGCCCGGAACTGTCGTCGTCGTTCGCCGTACCGGATCGCGATGGTCAACGCGGTCCGGGTCGCGGCACCCGCACCGGCCGCGACGCTGATCCGCCCCCGCACCAGTGCGCCCAGCGTGGTGAAGAAGCGGCGGTTCGAGTTCTCGATCGGGCTCGTGTACGTGCCGTCCGCGGCGACCGAGGCATACCTGTCGAGCAGGGCCTCGCGCGGCACGCGGACGTGGTCGAACCACAGCCGGCCGTTGTCCACCCCGTTCAGCCCCGCCTTCCAGCCGCAGTCCTCGATGGTGACCCCTGGGCAAGGGTCACCGGCCGTGGTGCGGATCGGCACCAGCAGCGCGTGCACCCCATGCGAGGTCCCCCCGGTGGAGAGCTGGGCGAACACCACCGCGAGCACCGCGTCGCGGGCCGCCCCGCCGATGTAGTCCTTGCGCGCCGACAGGTCGGGCGTGTGGACAACGAACTCCTCGGTCAGGGGGTCGTAGGTGGCAGTGGTCCCGAGCGACTGGACGTCGCTGCCATGCCCCGTCTCGGTCATCGCGAAGCAGCCGGGCAGCCGGAGGTCGATGATCTGCGGGATCAGCGGACGGTGTCGCTCGGTGCCGAGGTTCTCGACCGCGCCGCCGAACAGGCCCCACTGCACCCCGGCCTTCACCAGCAGGGACAGGTCGGCGTGCGCCAGCATCTCGAAGCTCGTGACCGAGGCGCCCAGGTCGCCACCGCCCCCGTGCTCCACCGCGAAACCCGACGCGGAGTGCCCGGCCTCGACGAGCAGGCGCATCTGCTTCGCCACCCGGGCCCGATGCTCCGCGCTGGACAGCCCGGCCACGGGGGCGAGGTCGCCGGCCGTGAGTGAGCCGCGGGCTCGGTCGCGCACGTGCGACCACCGACCGGCGAGCGCGGCCCGCAGCGCCTCGGCCAGCGCCGGTTGCGGGGTGACGGCCCGGTGCAGGGCGTCCGCCGTCCCGGGGCTCGTGGTCGTCATGCGCCGACGGTAGTGCGGGGCAGCGGTCCCCGCGGGGCATGGGGCCGCGGGTGGCTTATGGTCGGCGGCATGCACGCCCGAGCCGGTCAGCCGGCCCGTCCCGAGGACCTGGTCGACCTGGGCGCCCTGCTCGACGCCTTCGGCGACGTCACCCCGGACCCGGACGACCCTGCCCAGCAGGTCGCGTTCGGCACGTCCGGCCACCGCGGGTCCAGCCTCGACGGTGCCTTCAACGAGGCGCACATCCTGGCGATCACGCAGGCCATCGTCGAGCACCGGGCGGCAGCCGGTGTCACCGGTCCGCTGCTGCTGGCGCGGGACACGCACGCACTGTCGCTGCCTGCCTGGCAGACCGCACGCGAGGTGCTGGTCGGCAACGACGTCACCGTGCTGTGCGACGAGCGGGACGGATACACGCCGACACCGGCGCTGTCGCACGCCATCCTCAGGCTGAACCGTCAGCCCGGCGGCGGCGGTGCGGTCGACGGGATCGTGGTGACCCCGTCGCACAACCCGCCGCGGGACGGCGGGTTCAAGTACAACCCGCCCCACGGCGGCCCGGCCGACGGCACCGTCACTGCGGCGGTGGCCGAGCGCGCGAACGAACTGTTGCGCGCGGGTCTGGCCGGCGTCCGGCGGGCGAGTCCGGCACGGGTGCAAGAGGCGGCGCGCGGCTACGACTTCCTCGGTCACTACGTCGACGACCTGCCGGCGGTGCTGGACCTGGACGCGGTCCGCGAGGCTGGAGTGCGGATCGGCGCGGACCCGATGGGTGGAGCGAGCGTCGCCTACTGGGCCGAGATCGCCGACCGGCACCGCCTCGATCTGACGGTCGTCAACCCCGAGGTCGACCCGCGGTGGGCGTTCATGACGCTGGACCACGACGGCAAGATCCGGATGGACTGCTCGTCACCGTCGGCGATGGCGTCGCTGGTCCGCAGCAGGGAGGCCTACGACGTCGCCACCGGCAACGACGCTGACGCCGATCGGCACGGGATCGTCACCCCGGATCACGGGTTGATGAACCCCAACCACTTCCTCGCCGTGGCGATCGACTACCTGCTGGCGACCCGTCCCTGGTCGGAGCGAGTGGCGATCGGCAAGACGCTGGTGTCGTCGGTCCTCATCGACAAGGTGGTCGCTGCTCGCGGCCGGCGGCTGCTCGAGGTGCCGGTCGGCTTCAAGTGGTTCGTGCCCGGCCTGCTCGATGGGAGCGTCGCCTTCGGCGGTGAGGAGAGCGCGGGGGCCAGCTTCCTGCGCCGGGACGGCACCGTGTGGACCACCGACAAGGACGGCCTGCTGCTCGCCCTGCTCGCGGCCGAGATTCGCGCGACCACCGGGCGCAGTCCGAGTTCGCTCTACGCCGACCTGACCGACCGCTTCGGTGACCCGGCCTACGCCCGCGAGGACGCGCCGGCCAGCCGCGAGGAGAAGAGCCGGCTGGCGTCGCTGTCCGCGCAGGACGTGACGGCCACCGAGGTCGCCGGCGAGCCGATCGAGGCCACCCTCACCGAGGCGCCGGGCAACGGTGCGGCGATCGGAGGGCTCAAGGTCACCACCGCCTCCGCGTGGTTCGCGGCGCGGCCGTCGGGGACCGAGGACGTCTACAAGGTCTACGCCGAGTCACTGCGGGGACCCGACCACCTGGCGCGGGTGCAGTCCGAGGCGCGCGGCGTCGTGGCGGACGCGCTGGCGGAGTGACCGTGTCGCCGCGGGCGTGGATCTCGCGACAAACCGGGCATCCGTGAGTACTACACGGTTGTAATTTGCAAGCGGACACGCCGGATCGCTGGCATTACATCCCGTTTTCCTGTTCCCTGTGTGGCTGACGGGGTCACAGAGACTCATGGGGCAGGTGTGCACGAGGAGTGCGCGTCCGGAGAACGGTGGGTGGACGGGTGGCTGCTGGATCCCGGCGGGGTGGATGGCGAAGCGACCGGCCCAGCGATGGGCCCAGCGACCGGCCCAGCGACCGGCGCTGCTCGTGGCGCGGCGCCCTGTTGCCCTGCGCTCTGGGTCTGACGCTGCTGGCCGCGGTGCCCGCTCCGGTGCTCGCCGACGAGGAGACCTTCCCGTCCCGGACGGAGGTCCGGGAGGCGCGGGCCGATGCCGCCGCAACCGCGGAGGCGGTGGGGGCGATCAAGGCGCGGCTGGAGATGGCGCGCCACCAGCTGTCCACCGTGATGATCGAGGCAGCCCAGGCGGCCGAGGCCTACAACGGGGCCAGGTACCGGCTGCAGCAGGCGCGGACCGTCGCCCGCGCCGCGCAGCACCGCGCCGACACGGCGGCCGGGCAGGTGGAGGCACAGCGCCGGCAGTTGGAGTCCTTCGCGGTCGGGACCGCCACCGATGCCACCGACATGGCCCAGCTCGGCACCGTGCTGTCCGCCGCCGGGCCGGAGCAGTTGCTGGTCGACTACGGCTCCTGGTCCAGCACCACCTCGGCGCTGCAGGTCGACCTGGACGCGTGGGATGCGACGCGCACCGTCGCGGAGGTGCTGCAGGCCGAGGCGGACGCGGCCCTCGGCCGCCGGCAGGCCGCCGCTCGCGAGGCCGAGGGGGCTCGGGAGGCCGCGGAGCTGGCGGTGCAGCAGGCGCAGGTGGAGCAGGCGTCGCTGGAGGCGGAGACCGACCGGTTGGTGCGCGAGCTGGCGCGCGTTCAGGGCATCTCGGTCTCCCTCGCCGAGGAGCGCCAGCAGGCGCTGGCCGAGCAGGCCGCCGAGGAGGCGGCCGAGCGGGCCGCAGCGGAGCAGGCAGCCCAGGAGGCGGCCGAGCAGGAGGCGGCCGAGCAGGCGGCGGAGCAGGCGGCCGAAGAAGCCGCCGAGGAGGCCGCCGAGCAGACCGAGCAGGAACAGCAGCCGCCGCAGGGTGCGGGCGGGAACGGTGCCGGCTCCCCGCCCGAGCCGCAGCCCGATCCCCAGCCGGAGCCGGAGCCGCAACCGGACCCGCCGTCGGCGCCGACCCCGCCGGCGCCGAACCCACCGGCGCCGGACCCGCCGGCGCCCCCGCCGGCTCCGGCCGGGGGAGCCCAGGCGGCGATCGCCTTCGCCCGAGCGCAGCTCGGCGAGCCGTACGTGTGGGGAGCGGCCGGTCCGGACGCGTGGGACTGCTCCGGTCTGACGATGCGCGCGTGGGCAGCGGCCGGCGAGTATCTGCCGCACTACTCCGTGGCGCAGTACGCCGCCACCACGCCGATCTCGTCAGGATCGCTCCAGCCCGGCGACCTGCTGTTCTGGAGCAGCTCCGGGTCGGCGAGCTCGATCTACCACGTGGCGCTGTACCTCGGAGGCGGCCAGATGATCCACGCGCCGCGCACGGGGCGGGACGTGGAGATCGTCTCGATGTACTACTGGATCCCGCCGGACCTGTTCAGCCGGGTGTGACCGGGCCCGGTGGGAGCTGCCGGTTTCAGTGCTGGCGGCCCGGGCGCGGTTGCTCGGCCGCCGAGTGACCGTCCGCCCCGGGCTTCTCGAAGCGGCGCTTGGAGTCGGTGATCTCCTGCTCTGCCTCGGTGCGGCCCACCCAGGTCGCTCCCTCCACCGACTTCCCGGGCTCGAGGTCCTTGTAGACCTCGAAGAAGTGCTGGATCTCGAGCTTGTCGAACTCCGGGAGGTGGTGGATGTCGCGCAGGTGCTCCTGCCGCGGGTCCGCTGCCGGCACACACAGCACCTTGTCGTCGCCTCCCGCCTCGTCGGTCATCCGGAACATCCCGATGGCCCGGCAGCAGATCAGGCAGCCGGGGAAGGTCGGCTCGGAGAGCAGCACCAACGCGTCCAACGGGTCACCGTCTTGTCCCAGCGTGTTCTCGACGAAGCCGTAGTCGGCCGGGTACTGGGTGGCCGTGAAAAGCGTGCGGTCGAGCCGGATCCGACCCGACTCGTGGTCGACCTCGTACTTGTTGCGCTGGCCCTTGGGGATCTCGACGGTCACATCGAACTGCACGGCTGTCCGCCTCCTGCTGTGGCTGGGGTCCCCGGCTAGTGTCGCGCATCTGTCGAGCATCGCCCGCAGGACATCTGACCGGGCACCCGGTGCCCGGCAACCACAGCGGCGAGGGGAGGTCCGATGCGCCGGTCCCGGGCGATCGCCCTCGGCGTCGCGGGCTCCCTGGTGGTCGTCACCGGGGGCATGGTCGCCCTGGACGTCACCGGGGTCGTCGACGTCCCCAGCGGCCGGTGGCTGGAGTCGGCGGGCGATCGCCCGGAGGCCGACGCCGGCCCGCTCGCGGTCGAGCCGCCCCCGGGGCTGGTGCTCCCGGGCCCGGGGCCCGAGCGCCCGGTCCTGACCGCGGCCAGCGGCCCGCGCGCGGACGCCGCCGCCGTCCGCGCGCGGTTGGCCCCGGTGCTGGCCGACGCCGACCTCGGCCGGCACGCAGGGGTGCTGGTCCGTGACCTCGTCCGCGACCGGCAGGTGGTCGCCATGGGGGACGCCGACCCGTACGTCCCGGCCTCGACCCTGAAGCTCTTCACCGCGGCGGCCGTCCTCGCCGCGCTGGGGCCGGAGCACCGGTTCACGACCAGCGTGCTGCGCGCGTCCAGCGGTGGCCGGGGAACGGCGACCGTGGTCCTGGTCGGGGGTGGGGACCCGTTCCTCGCCTCTTCGCCGGCGGCGGCCGACGATCTCGGCCTGCCCGCCGGCGCCACCCTCACCCAGCTCGCCGCGGAGACGGTCCGGACGCTGCGCGCCGACGGTGTCCGCCGGGTCCGCCTGAGGTACGACGCCGGCCTGTTCACCGGACCGGCGGTCGCGCCGAGCTGGGAGAACGACTACGTCCCCGGCGACATCGTCAGTCCGGTCTCGGCGCTGTGGGTCGAGGAGGGTCGGGTCGGTCCCACCGAGGTCGAGCGGTCGGCCGACCCGGCGGCGGCGGCCGCGGCGGCCTTCGGGGCGGCTCTGGAGGCACGGGGCGTCGCCATGCGGGGCGGGGTCGGCGTCCGGCCGGCCCCCGCCTCGGGGGACGTGCTGGCGGAGGTCGCCAGCGCACCGCTGGACACCCTGGTCGAGCACGTGCTCGAGGTCAGCGACAACGAGGGCGCCGAGGTGCTCTTGCGGCATGTCGGCCTCGGCACCGGCCGGGCCGGGTCCTTCGCGGGTGGTGTCGCCGGTACTCGCGAGCTGCTCACCGGTCTGGGCGTCCCGTACGCGGGCGTTCGGACCTTCGACGGCAGCGGGCTCTCGCGTGCCGACCGGGTGACCCGGGTGGCTCTGGTCGAGGTGCTGCAGCTCGGGGCGGACCCGGACCACGCCGACCTGCGGATGGTGATTGCCGGCCTGCCCGTGGCGCGCTTCACCGGCAGCCTCGCCTCCCGCTTCCTGCTGCCCGACGCGACCGCCGGGCGCGGAGTGGTCCGGGCGAAGACGGGGACGCTGTCCGGAGTGCACGGGCTGGCGGGAACCGTCGTCACCCGCGACGGGACCCTGCTCGGGTTCGCCCTGCTCACCGACGCCGTCCCGCTCCAGGACACCCTCGACGCGCGGGCGCTGCTGGACGAGCTCGCTGCCAGACTGGCCGGCTGCGGCTGCAGTCGCTGACCCGGGCGGCTGGGGCGTCGCGCCGCCGACGCTGCCCGTACCGTGGTGGGCATGGGACAGCTGCGGCGCCGGTCCGCCATCGACTGGGACCTCGCGGTCAAGACCGGTCAGTCGTTCGTCCGTCCCGGCCCGGACATCTCCGCGGAGGATGCCACCGCTGCGGTGGACGGGTTGCGGCAAGCCGCGACGGACGCCCGTGAGCACGTGTCGGCGTACACCGGGATGGCGGCCGACCCGGACCGCACGCCGGTGCTCGTCGTGGACCGCAAGAGCTGGATCCGGGCCAGCGCGGACGGCTTCTCAGTGCTCGCGGAGCCGCTGGAGCGGCGGTTGCTGGAGTCCAAGGCCGTCACCCCCCTCGTCCGGCTGACCGGTGCGCAGGTCACCGGCCTCGAGGTCGGCGGGATGCTCGCCTTCATGTCCAGCCGGGTGCTCGGTCAGTTCGACCCGTACAGCGGCGATGCCGGCCGGCTGCTGCTGGTGGCCCCCAATATCGTCACGGCCGAGCGTGAGCTCGACGTCCCGGCCGAGGACTTCCGGCTGTGGGTGTGCCTGCACGAGGAGACGCACCGGCTGCAGTTCGGTGCCGTGCCGTGGCTCGCCGACCACCTCCGCGCCCAGGTGGACCTGCTGGCGAGGACCGCCGACTTCGAGGGTGCCGACCTGACCAGCTTCGTGGACCAGGCACTGAGCCTGCTCGGCCGGATGGTGCGGGGGGACCAGGAGGCGAGCCTCCTCGACCTCGTGCAGTCCGACGAGCAGCGGCAGGTGGTCGAACGGATCACCGCGGTCATGTCGCTGCTCGAGGGCCACGCCGACGTCGTGATGGACGGCGTCGGCCCCGAGGTCGTCCCGAGCGTGGCGGTGATGCGCGAACGGTTCGCGAAGCGCCGCAAGGGTCGCGGCCCGGTGGACCGGACGGTGCGCCGACTGCTCGGGCTGGAGGCGAAGATGCGGCAGTACCGGGACGGCGCCGTATTCGTCCGCGCCGTCGTGGCGCGTGCCGGCCACGAGGGCTTCGCCGCGGTCTGGGAGTCGCCGGAGCACCTGCCGTCCCCGGCGGAGATCGCAGATCCCGCGCGGTGGTGCGCGCGCGTCCTCGGCTGACCGGCGGCTCTCGGTGGGGCGGCGGCTGGACCCGGCGGTCGCGCAGGCGCGCCTGCTGGTGCGCCGCGGTCTCGCCGACCTCCCGGCCGGTGCCGTCGTCCTGGTCGGAACGTCCGGCGGCCCCGACAGCCTCGCGCTGGCGGTGGCCACCTCGTTCGTCGCCCCGCGCCTGGGTCTGCGCTGGGGGGCGGTGGTGGTCGACCACGCGCTGCAGCAGCGCTCTGACCGGGTCGCCGCGGCCGCGGCCGAGCAGGTGGGCAGGCTCGGGGCCGACCCGGTCCGGGTGATCCGCGCCCGGCCGGGTGCGGTCGCCGGTGCCGGGCCGGAGGCGAGCGCGCGAGCGGCCCGGTACGCCGCCCTCCGCGAGACCGCCGCCGAGCTCGAGGCCGCCGCGGTGCTGCTGGGGCACACCCGGGACGACCAGGCGGAGACCGTCCTGCTCGGCTTGGCCCGCGGGTCCGGGGCACGCTCGCTCGCGGGGATGCCGCCCCGGGCGGGGCTGCTGCGCCGCCCGCTATTGGAGCTGACCCGGGAGCAGACCACCCAGGTGTGTGTCGTGGAGCGGCTGGTGCCGTGGCTGGACCCGCACAACGCCGATCCGGCGTACGCCCGGTCGCGGGTGCGCACCCGGGTGCTCCCGCTGCTCGAGGAACAGCTCGGTCCCGGCGTCGCCGCCGCGCTGGCGCGGACCGCGGTCCTGCTGCGCGACGACGCCGACCTGCTCGACGCCCTGGCGGCGGAGGTGACGGACGCGGCGTCCGTCGACGGCGGTCTCCTGGTCGGCGTCCTGGCGGCCGCCCCACCCGCACTGCGCCGCCGGGCGCTGCGCGGCTGGGCGCTGACGGCCGGTGCCCCGGCCACCGACCTGAACGCCGGTCACGTCCTGGCGGTCGAGCGGCTGGTCACCGGCTGGCACGGCCAGACCGGCGTCGACCTCCCTGGCCGGCTGACGGCGGACCGGCGCGGCGACACGCTGCGAATCCGCAACAGCGGTGTGGCACGCTGACCCGAATGGACGCCGAGCACGTCGAGGACGACCTGGCCCGCGTGCTCGTCACCGAGACCGAGATCCGCGAACGGCTGGCCGCGCTGGCCAAGCAGATCGAAGCCGACTACGAGGGACACGACCTGCTCCTCGTCGGCGTGCTCCGCGGAGCGGTGATGGTGATGGCCGACCTGGCCCGCAGCTTCGACCGGCACGTCGAGATGGACTGGATGGCGATCTCGTCGTACGGGTCCGGGACCACCTCGTCCGGTGTGGTCCGGATCCTCAAGGATCTCGACACCGACATCACCGGCCGGCACGTGCTGGTCGTCGAGGACATCATCGACACCGGCCTGACGCTGACCTGGCTGGTCAGCAACCTGACCACGCGCAGCCCCGCCTCGGTCGGGATCTGCACGCTGCTGCGCAAGCCGGAGGCGCAGCAGATGACGGTCGATGTCCGGTATGTCGGCTTCGACATCCCGAACGAGTTCGTCGTGGGCTACGGGCTGGACTACGCCGAGCGCTACCGGAACCTGCGCTGCATCGGCACCCTCGCCCCGCACGTCTACGCCTGATCGGGCGGGGAACCGGCGGCCGGTCCCGTTCGTTGGTTTCGTGACTGGCTACATCCGCGGTTCCGCGGGCCGGTACCGTCGTACCCACTCACAGTGATCGCCCGACCCGTCGGGCTGTCGGCTCCACCCCCCAGGAGCCGGCGTCGGACAGCAGGAGGGACGGGGCGGTCCGCCCCGCGTCATGGATATGAAGCGCATCTTCCGCGGCCCCTGGGTCTGGATCGTGCTCGGCGTCTTCGCCGTGATCACCATCCTCCAGGTGCTGTCCAGCAGCGGCTCCGGCGAGGAGGTGGACACCTCCGAGGCGGTGGCCGCCATCGAGGACGGCTCGGCCGAGTCGGTGTTCTTCGTCGACGGCGACCAGGAGATCCAGATCACCCTCGACAACGGGTCGGAGATCCGCGCCCAGTGGGTGACCGACCAGGGCATCGACCTGGTCCGGCTGGTCGACCAGCAGATGCAGGAAGGCACGATCGAGCAGTACTCCGTGGACGCTCCGACCGAGCCCAGCCTGCTCGGGTCGATCCTCGCCACGCTGCTCCCGTTCGTGCTGATCTTCTTGCTGTTCATCTTCCTCATCAACCAGGTGCAGGGCGGCGGCGGCCGGGTGATGCAGTTCGGCAAGTCCAAGGCGCGGCTGATCACCAAGGACATGCCCAAGACGACGTTCTCCGACGTCGCCGGCGCGCAGGAGGCGGTCGAGGAGCTCGAGGAGATCAAGGAGTTCCTGGCCGAGCCGGCGAAGTTCCAGGCCGTGGGCGCCAAGATCCCCAAGGGCGTGCTGCTGTACGGCCAGCCCGGCACCGGCAAGACCCTGCTGGCCCGGGCGGTGGCCGGCGAGGCCGGGGTCCCGTTCTACTCGATCTCCGGGTCCGACTTCGTCGAGATGTTCGTCGGTGTCGGCGCGAGCCGGGTGCGTGACCTGTTCGAGCAGGCGAAGGAGAACGCACCCGCCATCGTCTTCATCGACGAGATCGACGCGGTCGGCAGGCACCGCGGTGCCGGCCTCGGCGGCGGCCACGACGAGCGCGAGCAGACGCTGAACCAGCTCCTGGTGGAGATGGACGGGTTCGACGTGCGTGGCGGGATCATCCTGATCGCAGCCACCAACCGGCCCGACGTCCTGGACCCGGCGCTGCTGCGCCCGGGTCGCTTCGACCGCCAGATCGGCGTCGAGAACCCCGACCTCGCGGGACGCAAGAAGATCCTCGAGGTGCACAGCCGCGGGAAGCCGATCGCTCCCGGGGTGGACCTCGGCGCGGTGGCCCGGCGCACGCCCGGCTTCACCGGCGCCGACCTGGCGAACGTGCTGAACGAGGCGGCGCTGCTGACCGCCCGCAAGAACCACCAGCTGATCGACGACCAGATGCTGGACGAGGCCATCGACCGCGTCATCGCCGGTCCGCAGAAGCACAGCCGGCTGATGAGCGAGCAGGAGAAGAAGATCACCGCCTACCACGAGGGCGGGCACGCCCTGGTGGCCGCGGCGCTCCCCGGGAGCGACCCGGTGCGCAAGATCACGATCCTGCCCCGTGGCCGGGCCCTCGGCTACACCATGGTGCTGCCGGACGAGGACAAGTACTCCACCACCCGCAGCGAGATGCTCGACCGGCTCGCGTACATGATGGGCGGCCGCGCGGCCGAGGAGCTGGTCTTCCACGACCCGACCACCGGCGCCGCCAACGACATCGAGAAGGCCACCGCGCTGGCCCGGGCGATGGTCACCCAGTACGGAATGACCGAGCGCCTCGGCGCGATCAAGTTCGGTGAGGGCAACGGCGAGCCCTTCCTCGGTCGCGACATCGGCCACAACCGCAACTACTCGGAGCAGATCGCCGCGATGGTCGACGAGGAGGTGCGCGCGCTGATCACCGAGGCGCACCAGGAGGCCTTCGACATCCTCAACGACAACCGGGACGTGCTCGACGACCTGGTGCTCGCGCTGTTCGAGCGCGAGACGCTCGACCAGGCCGAGGTCGCGGAGGTGTTCAAGGAGCTGCGCCGCCGGTCGAAGCGGCCCGCGTGGACCGGGTCCCCGGAGCGGGTGCCCTCGGACAAGCCCCCCGTCGTGGTGCCCGGGTCGGCGAACGGCACGCGGCCGGAGGAGGAAGGCGGGGTGGTGCTCGCCCCTGGCGGCAGCGGCGACATCCACGGCGGCGGCGACGGGCCGGGCAGCGCGCCGAGCCCGGGTCCCGGCCCGCATCCCGGTCTGGGATCGGACAGCGGCGCCTGACCGTGGTCGATCCGATCTCGCTGCGAGGCGACCAGCCGGCCGGTCACTACGACCATGACCGGGCCGAGGCGGCCGTCCGCGAGTTGCTGATCGCGATCGGCGAGGACCCCGATCGTGAGGGGCTGCGAGAGACGCCGGACCGGGTGGCGCGGGCCTGGCACGAGCTGACCAGCGGGCAGCGGTGCACCGCGGAGGACGTGCTCACCACCACCTTCGACCTCGGGCACGACGAGTTCGTGCTGGTGAAGGACCTCGAGCTGTGGTCGATGTGTGAGCACCACCTGGTGCCGTTCACCGGGGTGGCACACGTCGGCTACATTCCGGCCGCGGACGGCCGGATCACCGGGCTGTCGAAGCTGGCTCGGCTGGTGGACGTCTTCGCCCGCCGGCTGCAGGTGCAGGAGCGCCTGACCACCCAGATCGCGGACGCGCTGATCGCCCAGCTGCAGCCTCGCGGGGCCATCGTCGTCATCGAGGCCGAGCACCTGTGCATGACCATGCGAGGGGTGCGCAAGCCGGGGTCCCGGACCGTGACCAGCGCGGTGCGCGGGCAGCTGCGGGACCCGGCCACCCGGGGCGAGGCGATGAGCCTGATCCTGCGCTGACCCCGGTGCTCACCCCGGGTCGGCCGACCGCCGCGGCCCGATAGGTTTGCGGCGTGCGCGCGGGCCCGGTCCGTACCGTGCCCGGGCTGCCGACCCCCGGGCGCTGCCTCGTCATGGGCGTCGTCAACGTCACGCCGGACTCCTTCTCCGACGGCGGGATGTGGCTGCGTCCCGCGGACGCCGTCGCGCACGGGCTGCGGCTGCTGGCCGACGGGGCCGACCTGCTGGACGTCGGCGGGGAGTCCACCCGGCCAGGTGCGCAGCGCCCGGCCGAGGACGACGAGCTCGCCCGGCTGGTCCCGGTGGTCCGGGAGCTGGCCGCGGCCGGAGCGCTCGTCTCCGTCGACACGATGCGGCCGCGGGTGGCTGCGGCCGCGCTGGACGTCGGGGCCGTGCTCGTCAACGACGTCTCCGGCGGGCTCTCCGACCCGGACATGCTGCCGCTGGTCGCGGCTGCCGGGGTTCCGTACGTGATCATGCACTGGCGCCGGCACTCGGCCGACATGCAGGCGTTCGCGGTCTATGACGACGTGTTGTCGGACGTGCTGGCCGAGCTCCGTGGCCGGGTGGAGGCAGCCGCTGCTGCCGGCATCGACGACGAGCGGGTGGTCGTGGACCCGGGCTTCGGGTTCGCGAAGACCCCCGAGCACAACTGGCGGTTGCTTGCCGAGCTGGACCGGCTGCACGAGCTGGACCGGCCGGTGCTCGTCGGCGCCGGGCGGAAGACCTTCCTCGGCCGGCTGCTGGCCGACGCCGCGGACGCGGATCGACCCCCAGACGGGCGGGACGACGCGACGGTGGCGACGACCGTGCTGGCCGCCGCCGCCGGCGCGTGGTGCGTGCGGGTGCACGAGGTGCGGGGCAGCGCGGACGCGGTCCGGGTCGTGGCGAGGACGGTGGCGGGGTGAGCGACCGCATCGTGATCAGCGGGCTGGAGGCGTACGGCCACCACGGGGTGCTGCCGCACGAGCGCCGCGACGGGCAGCCGTTCGTCGTCGACCTCGCGCTGGACGTGGACCTGGGACCCGCTGGGGAGAGTGACGATCTGTCCCGTACTGTCGACTACGGCCAGCTGGCCCAGCGGGTGCACGACGCCGTGGCGTCGGACCCGGTGGACCTGATCGAGACGCTTGCACACCGCATCGTCCGGCTGTGCCTGGAGGACCCGCTGGTCCACCGGGCGCAGGTGACGGTGCACAAGCCGCACGCACCCGTCCCGGTGACGGTGACCGACGTCGCCGTCACGATAGAGCGGAGCCGCCCGTGACCGAGACACCGAACCCGCACATCGTCGACGCGGACACGATGACCGGCGAGATGCGCCCGATCCGCCGCGTGGTGCTCTGCCTGGGCTCGAACCTCGGGCAGCGGCAGCAGAACCTGCAAGGCGGGGTGTCCGCCCTGGTGGACACCCCGGACGTCACCGTGGTGGACGTGTCGCCGGTCTACGAGTCGTCGTCGGCGGGCGGCCCGGCCGACGCAGGCGATTTCCTGAACGTGGTGCTGACCGCCGACACCACGCTGTCCCCGCACACCCTCCTCGAACGGTGCCTGGCGATCGAGGACGCCTACGGCCGGGAGCGCCCGGTCCAGCGAAACGCCCCCCGCACTCTGGACGTGGACCTGGTGATCGTCGGCGACCAGGCCACCAAGGACAAGGACCTGGTGCTGCCGCATCCGCGGGCGCACGAGCGGGTCTTCGTGCTGCAGCCGTGGCACGACATCGACCCCGAGGCGTACCTGCCCGGACACGGCTGGGTCGTCGACCTGCTGGCCGGCCTGACCAGTGGTCCCGACGCCTCCGGCGTCCAGCGGCGGGACGACCGCGTCGTCACCCTGGACTGAGCGGTCCGGTGAGCGACCGCGGCGGAGGGACCGGGCCGGACGGCCCGTCGCCACCGCCCGGCCGGGTGCGGACCACCTCAGCCGCCACCCTGGCGGTCTCCGCGCTGTTGGGGGCGCTGGTCGGCGGAGCGGTCCCGCCACTGGTGGAGCGGTCCGGGGGCACGGTGCCGACGGTGTCCTGGCTGTCGGTGCTGGCGCTGTTGTTCGTCGCCGTGGTGCTCGGCGCGCTGGCCTGGACCACCTGGCGCACGCTGCACCGGCGCCGGCAGCGGATCGACAGCCAGCGGGCGGTCAACCTGCTCGTCCTCGGCAAGGCCTCGGCGCTCACCGGCGCCGCCTTCGCCGGCGGCTACTTCGCCTTCGCGCTCACCTTCCTCGGCGAGACGCAGGCCGCCCTGCCTCGCGAGCGCCTCGTCCACGGCCTGCTCGCGGCCGCGGCGGCGGTCGCCCTCGCCGCCGGTGGGCTGGCTCTCGAGCGCGCCTGCCGGGTCCCGGACGACCGCGATGGTACGGATGGGACTGCTGAGTCAGATGGTACGGAGCGCGGCGCGCCTCCTCGGTGACCGGGCCCGGCGGCCGTACGGTGCCGTCGTGGCGAGCATCGGGGTAGCAGACAGGCGACGGCAGCGCAGCGTGCGGATGGCGGTGGCGGTCGGCCTGCTCACCGTCGCCGCCGTGGTGGTCACCGCGGCACTGGTGACAGGCGAGACGTGGGCGCTGGCCACCGCGGCGGTCGTCGCCCTGGTTGCGGGAGCGGCCGCGACGCGAATCGTCACCAACGAGCTCGCCCAGGCGCGCCGCGACGCTGCGCGGGACCGCGCCAAGCAGGCGATGGACTACCAGACGCTCGCGGCCGAGCGGGTGCGCGAGCACACCGCCTTCTCCGCCCGGATGGCCGCCCGGATGGCCAACCGGGACGCGATCATCCTGCGGCTGCGCCGCGCGCTGCGGGTGGCCCTGCGTCGAGTGGACGAGGCCGAGGACCGGGTCCGCCGCGAGGCGCGGGTGGTCGCCGAGCTGCAGGCCACGGTGCACGACCTGCGGACCCGGCTGGACTCCCAGCTCGGTGACCCGGCCGAGCCGGACGCCGAGACCTCCGACGCGCTCGCGTTCTGGGACGGTGACGCTCCGACCGTGGTCGACCTGATGGGCTGGGACCAGCGGGCGGCGGAGTCCGTGGGTGAGCCGGCCGAGGACACGCGAAAGCACGCCTGACCCCGCCGCCGCCCCGGGTTCCGTCGCTTTCACGGGGTACCCCGTGAAAGTGTCGCTGCCCGTGGTTCACAACTCGGGGAAAGCGCGCCCAACCCTGGGGGAGTGAGCATCCCCTTGTGAGTTCCGCGGCTATCCACAGCTCCGCCGACCAGGGCCCTCGACCGACGTGGGCACGACCAGGCTCCGGGTATGAACGAGGAGCTCGCCGCTCGGGCTGCGGCTCAGTCCGGGCTGTTCCTGACGGCGGATGCCCGGGACGCTGGTTACGACGCTCGTGACATCGCTCGCGAGATCGCTCGCCACCGGTGGCACCGGCTGCGCCGCGGCGCGTACGTCTCGAGGGAGCAGTGGCAGGGGGCTAGCCCCGCCCATCGGCACCTGTTGCTGGCGCGCGCCGTTCAGATGCAGGCCGGCGGTCCGGTGGCTCTGACGCATATCACCGGCGCGCTCGCGCTCGGGGTGGAGACCTGGCGCCCCGATCTGGACACGGTGCACGTCACCCACCTCGGCACCCGCAGCGGACGCATCGAGTATGGCGTCAACCGTCACGAAGGTCCGCTGGATTGGTCGGCCTGCAGCGCGGCGGACGGCTTGCTGGTCGGCCCTCCCACCTCGGTGATCGCGGGGGCGATGCTGCTGGCAGACCACGATCGCGCGGTGGTGCTGGGTGATTCAGCGCTGAGGCAGGAGCTGACCGACCCGAGGAGGCTTCGCGCCTGCGCCGACGGGTGGGGCAATGTCCCCCGCTCGCGTGCGTTGCGCTGGACGATCCCCCGGCTCGACGGCCGCGCTGCCAGTGCAGGCGAGAGCCTCACCCGGGTGCGGCTGCGGCGGTGGGGGCTCCCGGCGCCGGAGTTGCAGTACCAGATCCGCGACGGTGACTTCCTGGCGTATGCGGACTTCGCCTGGCCTGACCGGTGGGTGGTGGGTGAGTTCGACGGCCGGCGCAAGTATCAGCGCGACCTGGGGGCCCACGACGACCCGGGCGATGTCGTGTTCCGGGAGAAGGTGCGTGAGGACAGGCTCCGCTGGCTGGGTTGGCGCGTGGTCCGGGTGACCTGGTCCGAGCTGTTCGCGTTCGATGCGGCGGCGGCCCGATTCGGTCAGGCGTTGGGCGTACGGGCCGCTTGACGTGACTCGTACGGCGTGGGGGTGAGGCTTCGCGGCCACCCTCCCCGGGTAAGGCGCACTCCATACCGCTCGTGACCCCCGGGCAGTGCGACTTTCACGGGGTACCCCGTGAAAGTCGCACCGCCCTCAGGCGTGCACGGGACCGGCTGAGTCGACCTCGACACTCGCGTGCTCCACACCCCGGTCGTCGGCCTCGACCGACCGGCGCAGCGCCCCGTGCAGGGTCGCCGGCGTCAGGACGCCGCAGAGCTTCGAGCCATCCAGCACGGCCACCCAGCCGGCGTCGTGCTGGAGCATGCGGGCCAGCGCGTCCTTGAGCGAGGCGCTCCGGGGGACCCAGGCGTCCATCCGGTGCCCGCGCTCGGTCACCGTGCCGCTGCCGGTCGCCTCGTCGGCGCCCAGCCAGCCACGCAGGTCGCCGGCGGAGTCGACCACCACCGCCCAGCGGGCCTGCTCGCGGTCCAACACCGCGCGGGCGTCGGCGAGACCGTCGTCCTCGCGGACGATCGGCGGCAGCTCGAGGTCGGAGTCGTTGATGGGGGTGACGGCGAGCCGGCGCAGCCCGCGGTCCGACCCCACGAAGTCGGCGACGAACTCGTCGGCCGGCGCCCCCAACACCCGCGCCGGCGTGTCGTACTGCGCCAGCCGACCGCCCTGCTCGAAGACGGCTACCCGGTTCCCGAGCCGGACCGCCTCCTCGATGTCGTGGGTGACGAACATGACCGTGGTGCCGAGCCGCTCCTGCAGAGCGACGAACTCGTCCTGCAGCCGGCTGCGGACCACCGGGTCCACCGCCCCGAACGGCTCGTCCATCAGCAGCACCGGCGGGTCCGCGACCAGGGCCCGGGCGACGCCGACCCGTTGCCGCTGGCCGCCGGAGAGCTGGCTCGGGAACCGGTCGGCGTACTGGCCCGGCTCCAGGCCGACCAGGGTGAGCAGCTCGTCCACCCGCTCGTCGGTGCGCTTGCGGTTCCAGCCGAGCAGGCTGGCCACGGTCGCGACGTTGGTCCGCACGGTCTGGTGCGGGAACAGCCCCACTTGCTGGATGACGTAGCCGATCCGGCGACGGAGCTGGACGGGATCGGCGCGGGTGACGTCCGCACCGTCCAGCACGATGGTCCCCGAGGTCGGCTCGATCAGCCGGTTCACCATCTTCAGCGTGGTGGACTTCCCGCAGCCGGACGGGCCGACGAGGGTGACCAGCGCGCCGCGGGCCACGTCCAGGTCGAGCTGTTGCACCGCGACGGTCCCGTCGGGATAGGTCTTGCCGACCGCATCCAGCCGGATCATCGGATCCTCGATAGCGTCGACCTCGTGAGCGTGCTCGCGAGTCATGCGGCGACCCTAGCCCCGCTGGCCGGCATCGACACGTCACGGGAGTGCTACACCTTCCCCGCGAACAACTGGTTCTGTCCCGCGTACCTGAGCGACTACAGCACCGAGATCACCACCGAGCTGACCGAACACATCTGGATCACCGTCGTCTCGGTGCTGCTCGGGGCCGCCCTCGCATTCCCCCTGGCACTGCTGGCCCGGCGCAGCCGCACGGCGGCCGGCGCCGTGCTGGGCACCAGCACGATCCTGTACACCATCCCGTCGCTCGCGATGTTCTCGCTGCTGCTGCCGATCACCGGGATCAGCGCGTGGAGCGTGGTGATCGGGCTCGCGCTGTACACGCTGACCATCCTCGTCCGCAACATCCTGGCCGGTCTCGAGGCGGTGCCGGCCGACGTCCGCGAGGCCGGGCAGGGGCTTGGGTACGGCCCCACCAAGCTGCTGCTCAAGATCGAGGTGCCGCTCGCGATGCCGGTGATCATGGCCGGCCTGCGGGTGGCCACGGTCAGCACGGTCGCGCTGCTCACGGTCGGGTCGATCCTCGGCTACGGCGGCCTCGGCAACCTGCTGATCCTCGCCATCGACACCGACTTCAAGGCGCAGATCTTCACCGCCAGCGTGCTGTGCGTGGTGTTGGCCGTGGTGTTCGA
This sequence comes from uncultured Actinomycetota bacterium, assembly GCA_963695375.1. GTDB lineage: Bacteria > Actinomycetota > Actinomycetes > Propionibacteriales > Nocardioidaceae > JACCVL01. The sequence continues at coordinate 1,211,863 of OY968767.1, forward strand.
CCTGATGCTGCTGGGTCTGCAGCGCCTGCTGACGCCGTGGCAACGGGCCCGCGCATGAGACGCGGGAGCGGCCGATGAACGTCGTCGACGTCTGGGCATACCTGTCTGACGGCGCCAACTGGAGCGGGCAGCAGGGCATCGCCGCCTATCTCGTCCAACAGCTGCTGCTGACCGGAACCAGCGTGCTGGTGGCCGCGCTGGTCGGCCTGCCGCTCGCGTTGTGGCTGGGCCACGTGGGCCGCGGCGGCGTGCTCGCGATCAACCTGAGCAACATCGGTCGGGCGGTGCCGACGTTCGCGGTGCTGGTGATCTTGTCGGTCGGGCCGCTGGGCATCGACGAGCTCGGGCCGTACGGGCGGGCAGGGCTGGCCACGCTGGCCTCGCTGCTGTTGTTCGCGCTGCCCCCGATCGTGACCAACGCCTATGTGGGGATGCGCGAGGTCGACCGGGACGTCGTCGAGGCGGCCGAGGGGATGGGCATGCGCGGGGGCGAGGTGTTCCGTCGAGTCGAGCTGCCACTCGCCCTGCCGCTCGTCATCACCGGCCTGCGGCTGGCCGTCGTCCAGGTGTGGGCCACCGCCACGATCGCGGCCCTCGTAGCCGGGCCCGGCCTGGGCAACATCGTCACCGAGGGCTTCGCGACCAGCGACACCGCTCAGGTCGTGGCCGGCGCCTTCCTGGTGGCGATCATCGCGGTCGCCCTCGAGGGGGTGATGGCCGGCGTGGAGCGGCTGGTGGACCCGCGTCGCGCCGCCCGCAAGGCTGCCCAGCTCGGCCGGGCCGGAGCCTCCGAGCCGGCGGCCGCGACGCGTTCGTGACCTTGTGACCCGATCGTGTCCCAGTTGTTGGCGACAGTGGTTGCGGACCTGGCGGCGGGGTGATGGGCTGACCCTGACTGGGGCGCCTTGGTGCCCCACCGGAAACGCGGGAGCCGGGCACGGCTCGCGGGACACAGAAGGTGGTGCGCACCAATGGCCAGAATCCCCCTGCGCCGGCTCTGCGCCGGGCTCGCGGTGTCGTCCCTCGTCCTCGTGGCTGGCTGCGGTGGTGACGACCCGCTGGCCGACGACTCCGGCTCCGGTTCGGACGGCTCCGCCAGTGCGGACAAGGGCTCGCTGGTCCTGGGCGGCCAGGACTTCACCGAGATGCAGATCATGGCGTCGATGTACGAGCTGGTGCTGGAGGAAGCCGGCTACACCGTCGACGCGGAGCTGGTCGGCACCCGCGACGTCTATATCCGCGACCTCCAGCAGGGCAACATCGACGTCGTCCCGGAGTACGCCGGGTCGATCACCGACGAGCTGCAGGCGCAGGTGAACGGGCCGGACGCGCCGCAGGTGAGCTCGAACGAGATCGACGAGACGATGGACGCGTTGAACGAGCTGCTGCAGCCGCTCAACCTGGTCGCCCTGGCGCCGGCGGAGGCGACCGACCAGAACGCCTTCGCCGTGACCGAGGACTTCGCCGCCGAGAACGACCTGAGCACGCTCAGTGACCTCGGCGACCTGGACGAGCCGATCACGCTGGCCGCCTCCGAGGACTGCGCCAAGCGTCAGGACTGCGCGATCGGGCTGGAGAAGGTGTACGGCATCGAGATCGACAAGGTGCTGCCGCTCGGCTTCGGCAGCCAGCAGACGAAGGACTCGGTGCTCGAGGGCGAGTCCCAGGCCGGACTCGTCGGCACGTCGGACGGCAGCCTCGAGCAGCTGGGACTGGTGCTCCTCGAGGACGACCAGGGTCTGCAGGTGTCGCAGAACCTCGTTCCCGTGGTGTCACAGGAGACGCTCGACGCCAACCCGGACATCGAAGAGACGCTGAATGCGCTGTCCGACGTCCTCACCACCGAGGACCTGGCCGAGATGAACGCCGCGGTCGACCTGGAGCGGCAGAAGCCCGACGACGTCGCGCAGCAGTACCTCGAGGACCAGGGCCTGCTGGGCTGACGGACCGCTCAGCGGTCGATGTCGCCGGTCACGAAGAGCATCGAGGCGAGCACCGCCACCAGGTCGTCCACCGTGCCTCCGGCGACCAGCGCCGGCAGCGCGGAGACGTTGCCGAACGACGCCGTGCGCAGCTTGAGCCGCCAGGGCACCTTCTCGCCCCGTGAGACCAGGTAGTAGCCGTTGACTCCGATCGGGCTCTCCACCGCGCCGTATGCGGAGCCCTCCGGCGCCTTCAGGATCTTGGGCAGGCGGACGCCGACCGGCCCCGGCGGCAGCGCCCGCAGCCGGTCGATGCAGGCGTCGGCCAGGTCCAGCGCGATCACGGTCTGCTCGTACAGGAGCTCCAACCGCGCGTACGCATCCCCCGTGGTCCGCGTGGGCACTCGCAGCAGGCGGTCGGTCCGGAGCTCGACATAGGCCAGGTACGGCTCGTCGCGACGCAGGTCGAGGTCGACGTCCGACGCCCGGGCGGCGGCGCCGGTGACGCCGTGGGCCAGCGCCGTCTCGCGGTCCAGGACGCCCACTCCCCGGGTCCGGTCGGCGAAATGCGGGTCGGCCAGCAGCGCGGCGCCGGTATCGGTCAGCCGGTCCCGCACCCGCGCGACAGCGGCGGCGGCCCGGTCGAGCCAGCCCTCGGGCATGTCGTCCAGCAGCCCGCCCACCCGGGTGATCATCAGGTGCACCCGGCCGCCGGCGGCCTGCTCGATCACGTCCTGCAGAGTCTCCCGCTGCGCGAACAGCGGCACCGGGTCGACCGCTCCGGTGAGCTCGCGCGGGAGTCCGCCGAGGAAGGCGAGCCCGGCCAGCGCGCGGGTCAGCTCGGCGAGCAGCGTCCGCGTCCACACCGCGCGGATCGGCGGCTCGATGCCGAGCATCCGCTCGACGACCAGCGCCACCCCGAGCTCCGAGGAGTACCCGGACACCCAGTCGTGCCGACTGGCCAGCATGATGATCTGCCGGTAGTCGCGGACCTCGAACAACTTCTCCGCGCCGCGGTGCATGAACCCGACCTCGGGCTCGCAGGTGGCGATCCGTTCGCCGTCCAGGGTGAGCCGCAGCCGCAGCGCCCCGTGTGCCGACGGGTGGTACGGGCCGAGCGACAAGACGTGCGTCTCGACCCCCGCCGGATCGGGCAGTCCGGCCGCGGCAGCTCCGAGGCCGACCACGAGCTCGCGCATCGCGGCAGCGTACGGCGCCCCCCGGACGTCATACGACGCGCCGTCAATAGGCACCTGTCCGTATGACGTTGTGCGGGGTCCCGGACTGTCCCCTGCAGAAGTCGCGGATCGTGACACTGGAGGGGGAGGGGGACGGTCAGGGACGGTCAGTGCGAGGGGACCGTGGCCGTGGTCACCGCCATCAGGACGGCGAGCATCACCACCGCGGGCATCCGGGCCCGGCGTCCCAGCCCCCGGGCGACGACCACCGCACCGGCCAGGTGCCCGAGCACCAGCAGGCCCACCTGGAGGGCGAGCAGACCGCCCACACCGAACGGTGCGGGGTCCAGACCGTTCACCGCCGGGCCGAGCAGGTCCCACCCGCGCCCGAACGGGTCTCCGACCAGTCCTGGCAGCAGTTGCAGGCTGGACGTCAGCCGGTTCCGCCCGACGGCGACGGCGACCACCACCGCCGCGACGACCGGCACGGCCGCTCGAGCCACCCCGGGGGCCCCGGCCACCCGGTTCGCCGCCGCACGCGCCCCGACGAGCAGGGCCGTCACGAGCAGGCACGAGCCGAGCAGGGCGAGGCCCGCGTACGCCCACGCGCCGGTCGCGGCGTCGACGCCGGTCCACTGCTGCGAGCGGCGTACCGCCCCGAAGGCCACGCCGCCGATGAGGACGCCGAGCAGCCCCTCGGCCCCCGGCGGCGGGTCCCAGCGGGGCAGTCGTCCGCGGGGGACCAGCGCCAACCAGGACAAGACGATGCCGAGCGGCTCGGCCCGGGACAGCCACCGCTCGCGGCCGATGGCGAGGCACCCGGCGAGCGTGACCGCGGTGTAGATGCTGAGCACCGCGCCGACCGACCGTGGGTCGAGCGGGTCCGCCGTGGCGCTCAGGTACCACACCCACGGCAGGGCGAGCAGTGCCGCCGGCCAGACTCCCGTCGGCCCCAGCCGGACGTCACCGCGGACATCGACGGGAGCGTCGACGGGAGCGTCGACGGGGAGCGTCGACGGCGGCGTCGACCGAGCCGTCCGACGGCGACGCCGACCGCTCCAACAGCCGGGCCAGGCTGTCCCACGGATCGAGCCAGCGCCATACCGGGCCGAGCAGCACGCTCGTGAGAACGAGCAGCGGCCAGGCGCTGCCGACGATCAGGGCGGGTGCGAGGTTCTCCAGCTGGTCGTCCGCGCCGACCCGGCCTGCGATGACCGCGACGAGCAACAGGACCACCCCGATCGCCCGGCCGGTGAGCTGCGAGCCGGACAGGCCGCCGGACCAGGAGGCCGGTGGCGGCGGCTCCCCGGGCTCGGACGAGACCTGAGCCGGCCGATCCACCGGATCGGGCAGCGCGAACGCCACCAGGAACACCAGCCAGGCGGTGATCGAGGCCATCAACAGCGGGGGGAATCCCAGGCCGGAGTGCTCGAGCACGGGGTGTGCCAGCACGAGGTCGGCCGCCGGAGGGATCTGGGCCAGCGGCGGCATCGCGGCAGCATACGGCCGGGCGGCGCTTCCGTACGGGGGCGTGCCGCGCCCAGGCGTGGCGCATCTTCCGGTTGCGAGATGGGGTGATTCGTCGCATCATCCCTGCGAGACGCGGGCGGCGACCGGGCGATGCTGCCGCGGTGAGGAGACGGTGATGCGAAAGCTGGCTGCGGTGGCGACGAGCGTCTCTGCTCTGGTCCTGAGCGCTGCGGTGGTTCCACCGGCAGTGGCCGACCACACCGATCCACGCCAGCCACTGGCCCCGACCGAAGGTGTCGTCGTCGACGGCATCGAGCGCGGCGACGGCGTGTGGCGACACATCGCCAACTTCCCCGGCGGCGCCAACAACGCCCTCACCGGGGGTGGCACCGACCTGGAGTTCTTCAAGCCGCAGCGCAGCGGCGACATCTTCGGCGCCTTCGGCACGCTCGGTCAGGACCCGGCGGGCAGCATCGGACAGCGGATCATCCGGCTCACCCACCGGGGCAAGGTGCGTCCGACCTGGGTCGCCGACCACGGGTCGGCACACTGCGAGACCGACAACACCAGCGTCACCGGTCTACAGCACGACTCGCAGGTCAGCACGCGCGGCCGGGTCCGGCTCCTCACCGACACCACCGACGCGCTCGGGCGCTGCCACGACACCGACGGTGGCGGCATCGAGATCGTGAACGTGTCGAAGATGGCCAACCGGCGGTTCAAGCCGCGGGAGGCGCACCTGATCCGGTTCGCCGGGTACTCGCACACGCACACCGCCGACCTGCGCAACCCCGGAATCGTCTACAACAGCAGCTCCGACTTCGCCGGACGCAACTGGATCGACGTCGTCGACATGAGGTCCTGCTTCGGCACCGTGAACTGGACCGACGCCAAGCGTCGCCAGGAGTGCCGGCCGCAGGTGTTCCGGATCAACCTGCAGCCGAACTGGACCAAGCAGCGGGACCAGAACACCGGTGAGCTGGAGGACGGCTCGGCCACCTGTCACGACATCACCTACGCGCGTGGCCGGCTCTACTGCGCTGCGCTGAACGCCACTCTCATCCTGGACGTGTCCAACATCCTGAACGCCGGCGGGGCGGTTCGCGGGACCCCCTTCCCCTGTCCGGTGGTCGCGGGCACCCGCACCGCCGCCATGGTCACCGACTGCAGCCAGATGGAGGGCGACCGGACGGAGCAGGCGTCCGGCTGGCAGTTCCTCGGGACGTACCAGCACCCGGGCCGGGACTGCGGCGCACCAGGGACCGACGTCCGTACCTGCAATTCCAACAACCAGGTCCGCTCCGACCAGGGTGTGGCCGTCTCGCACGAGGCGGACCCGACGCCGAACCAGCAGTTCATGTTCGTCACCGACGAGCGCGGCGGCGGCATCGTCCCGCCCGGAGCGTCGTGCACGCCGGGGATCGAGAACCCGTACGGCAACGGCGGTGCGCACGCCCTGGACATCAGCGACCCGGGCAACATCGAGTACGCGACGACGCCGAGTGGGGAGCGGTCGGTCTACATCAGTGACGCGGTGGTGCCGGCCGAGACGTTCTGCGACATCCATGTGATCGAGCAGTTCCCGGGTGAGCAGCGCTTCATCGCGGCCTACTACTCGCAGGGCATCAAGATCGTCGACTACTACGTGGACGCCGCAGGACACCTGGTCTTCGAGGAGCGCGCCTCGTTCACGCTGCCGAACGCGAACACCTGGTCGGCGGAGCACTTCAAGATCCGACAGAACGCGAACGGGTCGCGCACCTACTTCATCGCTGCCGACGACATCCACCGGGGCATCGACGTGGTGAGCTGGACCGGTCAGCCGAATCCGATGGGGAGCACGCCGCCGGCCCGGTCGTCCGACACGGCGGCGATGAACGCCGGGCTGGCCGGCGGGTCGGCTCTGCTGCTCGTCCTCGCTGCTGGCTACCGGAGGTGGCAGCGCGGTCGCGAGCTGGCCGCCTGACGCACGCGCGGCCCGGCTAGCGTCATACGACGCGCCGGTGATAGGCAGCCGCTCGGATGACGTCTCGTCGAGCGTCAGACGACGCGCCGGCTATGGGCAGCCATCGGTATGACGTCCGGGGCGGCTGCAGAAGTCGCGGATCGTGGCCAGGGGGCGGGCGCGGGCGGGCGGGGCCGGTACGAGGCCGGAGACGCAGGACGTCATACGACGCGCCGGTGATAGGCAACCGCTCGGATGACGTCTCGTCGAGCGTCAGACGACGCGCCGGCTATGGGCAGCCATCGGTATGACGTCCGGGGTGGCTGCAAAAGTCGCGGATCGTGGTCCAGGGGGGCCGGGGGCTGGGGGCCGGGCCGGACCGGAGGGCTCAGTCCTGCCGGCGGGTCCGGATCCGCAACGCCCCGGCCAGCACGAGCAGCGGCGCGCCAGCGAGCAGCAGGGCCGGCGACAGCGCGGCGTCGGTGGCCGCTCCGTGCCCAGCCGGCGCGGCGATCGGCTGGTCCGGCCGGGTGAACTGCGGGCCGCGCGGATCCTGCGGGTGCAGCGCCGGGACCGACCGGTCGCCACCGGAGAAGCGGTACACGTCCAGCCCGCGGGTGAGGTCGTTGGCGTAGCCGAAGAACGACCCGTCGGGGCGGATCTCGTTGGTCTTGAACGACCAGGCGTCCGCGTCCGGGAAGACGTAGTGCCCGATCTCCCGCATGCCGATCCCGTCGCCGACGGCCACGTCGTCCGGCGATCCCTGGTAGTCGGCCAGCCCGGAGATGTCGAGCACCCGGACGCCCTGGGTGTACCAGGCGATCGTCAGCATCTCCTGGCGCGGGTAGATGCGCAGGACGTGCGAGGTGCAGGTGCCGCCGGCCTGCGGCTGCACCGTGGGGATGAACCAGGTGCCCACCTTGTTCGCCAGCGGGTCCTGGACCTTGTCGCCGGTGATGTCGTAGACGTGCAGCCCGCCGCCGGGGCACTCGACGCTGCCGGCCGCACCGGCCCGCTCGTCGGTCACCACCAGCAACCGGCGCCGGTCACCGTCGCTCGTCCGCATCGTCACCGGGTCGGACTGGTGCACGACGTTGATCGCCGGGTCGGTGAAGCCGCTGATGATCTCGGGGCGGCGTGGGTTGGACGTGTCGAGCACCAGCGTCTGGGACAGCGCGGCCGAGTACGCCCGGGTGCCGCTGCGGTTGAACGTGATGTCGTGCGACTCCGAGCCGAGCGACGCCGGGACGAACGGGATCCGGAAGTCGCGCACCTTCTCCGGCTGCGCCGGTCGCCGGATGTCGTAGATGGTGATCGTCGGCTCGGTGCTGCTGATCAGGTCGGAGTTCGAGTTGTAGAGGTAGTTCCCGCTCGGGTGCACGGTCATGTTGTGCGACCCCCGGGGCACCGGCGCGAAGCCGACCGTCCGCGGGTTGGCGGGGTGGGTGATGTTCACGATCACGGTGCCGGAGGCGTCCGGCCCAAGGCCGAGGTCGCTGGCGCACTGTGAGGCGGCACCGGCCGCGCCGAACGTGCCGTCCGCGGTGTACGAGGCGAGGACCCGGTCGCCCTTCGGCCAGACCTGGATGTCGCCCTGGCTCACGTCGCAGTCGTACTCGGCGACCTTGCGCGGGTTGCGCGGGTCGTCGATGTTGACGATCTGCATCCCCTTGCGCAGGGTGCCGGCCAGCGCGAAGTCGCGGTGCCCGATCCGCACGAACTCGATGTCCGAGCCCCGCTGGGCCTCGCCGGTGTCGTCGTACTGCACGTTGGCGACCGCCTGCATCGACGCCGACTCGCCCTCGGTGGCCAGCTGCTCGCCGAGGCTCGCGGACGGGTGGTCGCCGGCCCCGTGCGCGGCGGCGGGGCTGGCGGGAAGCAGGACGAGCGCGGTGACGACACCGGCTCCAAGGACCTGACGGCGCATGCGGGGGCTCCTGACGAGTCGGCGTACGCAGGGACAACGACTCGCGCGGGCAGAGGTCACGGGCCGGCGGACCGGCGGGCCGGCCACCGTAGGCTCGGGGCTGTGACCAGCGCGGACCCGTTCGATGTGCCGGGAGTGGCGTGGGTACGTCTCGGCCCGGGGCTGATCCGGGAGCGCCGGCTGGTGGTGGTGCTGCTGGCCGGGCTGCTGCTCGGCGGGCTGGGGGTCGCGACGGTGCTCCGACCGGAGCGTGCCGGCTGGTGGGGCGGGCTGGCCGTGCTCGTGCTGCTGCTGCTCGGCGTGGCATGGCGGGTCATCGACCGCTCGGTGCGGGCCTGGGGGTACGCCGAGCGGGACGACGACGTGATCGTCACCCGCGGCGTCTCCTGGCGACGCATCGACGTGGTCCCCTACGGCCGGATGCAGATGGTCGACGTCAGCTCCGGCCCGTTGGATCGGATGTTCGGGCTGGCCACGGTGCGGCTGCACACGGCGTCGCCGACCACGAGCGGCCGGATCCCCGGCCTGGCCCCGGCCGAGGCGGCCCGGCTCCGGGACCGGCTGACCAGGCGCGGCGAGGTCCAGGCCACCGGGCTGTGAGCGACGCCCCGGAACCCGGCTTCTCCCGGGTGCACCCGCTGTCCCCGCTGCTGCGCGGCGGCCTGGTGCTCGTCGCGCTGGCCGTGGCCGCCGGCCGGCAGCTGGCGGAGGGCGCCGACCTGTCCCGAGAGTGGTGGCTGGTCCCGCTGGCGCTGCTGGGCAGCCTGCTGCTCGGCGCGGTCTCCTGGTGGTTCACGCGGTACCGGGTGGGTGCCGACGAGCTGCGCATCGACACCGGCGTGCTGCTGCGGCGCTCGCGCCGGATCCGGCTGGACCGGATCCAGGCTATCGAGGTCCAGCAGCCGTTCCTTGCCCGGCTGTTCGGGATGGCATCGCTCGCGATCGAGACCGCCGGTGGCGCGGAGAGCGAGGCGACCCTGTCCTACCTGACGCTCGCGCAGGCCAACCGGTTGCGCCGGCACCTGCTCGTCGAGGCCGGTCGGGAGGGCGGTCTCGAGGCCGGAACCGGCGATACCGCAGAGCGGGTCCCCGACCAGCTGCTGCACCGCGTGGATCCCGGCCTGCTGCTGGCGTCCCAGCTGCTGCGCACCGGCCCGCTGCTGTCGGCGATCGGGGCGGTGCTGATCGCCATCGTCGGGACAGCCGCCGGTCAGCCGCTCTCGCTGGCGGCACTGATCCCCTTCGGACTGGCCGCGGCGACGCCGGTGGTGCAGGGCTTCGTGTCCGGCTACGACTTCACCGTCCGACGCTCGGCGCGGGGGGTGTCCGTCCGCGCCGGCCTGTTCGGCGTGCGGGCCGCGGCGCTGCCGGTCCAGCGCATCCGTGGCCTGGTGCTGACCGAGCCGATGGTCTGGCGGAGGCTCGGCTGGGTCGCCGTGCACGTGACCGTCGCCGGAGTGGTCGTCCGCGGCGAGGAGGATCACCGGCTGTCGACGACGCTGTTGCCGGTGGCGCGGCGGGTGGATGCGCAGCGGCTCGTCGAGCAGGTCGTGCCGGGCCTCGACCTGGGCCGGCTGCGGCTGACCCGTCCGCCGCGAGTGGCCCGGCGGCTGGACCCGGTGGCGTGGCCGGTGCTCGGTCACGGCGGCGACCCGCAGCACGTCGCGACCCGGCGCGGCGTGCTGACCCGCCGGGTCGACATCGTGCCGCGGGGGGCGGTGCAGTCCTGCGGCCTGCGGCAGGGGCCGCTGCAGCGCCGACTCGGGCTGGCCACCGTGGGGCTGCACCTGCCATCGGGTCCGACCGCGCCGAGGGCCGTACACCGGTCCGTGACGGAGGCCTGGGAGATCACCCTGACCGGCGCGGCCCAGCCCTCGACCAGCGATGATGCATTCCGGTAGCCCGCGCGACGCAAATGCGTCATCGCCGGTCGGTGATCACCCAGCCGAGCTCGCCCAGCCCGCCCGCCGCCCGAGCCTGCGCCTCGCGACCGGCTCGGGACAGGGCGGCTAGCCGGCCGGCCGGACTCGCCGGACCGGCCGGCTCGAGCGACCCATCCGGACCGGTCGGCTCACCCCCACCGGCGAGCAGGTCGCGCTGCCGGTGCAGTGTCCCGCCACCGCGGTCGGCGACGGCGTCCAGCGCCACGTCCGCGGTCACGTCGACGCTGCCGTCGTACCGCGGCCGGACCCGACGGCCGGCCGCGTACGCACGCAGCGATCCGCCGACGGGGCGACCCGACCGCACGTGCCCATAGTCGACCGCCACCGCCAGCCCGCGAGACACCCGCCCGACCAGGTCCGCCCAGACGTCGTCCCGGGACCGTCCCACCTCGGCCCGGTCGCCGGGCGCCGTGACCGGCCACCACCGCCGCAGCCAGGCCAGGTCCGCCCCGGCCACCGGCGCGCCGGCGTGCTCGACCCCGGTCCGCGGGTCGACGTGCAGCTCCCGGACCCGGCCGGAGCCGTCGACCTCGACCACCGGGCAGGGAACGGTGTCGAGCAGCTCGTGGGCCACCAGCAGGCCCTGCACGCTGTCGGGCAGCGCCGACCGCCAGCCGATCGCAGCCGGCAGCTCGGGCGGCCGGGTCCGCAGCTCCACCGCCAGCAGCCGAAGCCCGGGGTCGAGCAGGTGCGCCGCGGCCAGCAGCTCTCCACGTCCGGCGCCGACGTCGACCACGGTGTCCAGCCCGGCCTCGCGCGCCATCGCCACCACGGCCGCGGCCACCTCCGGCCCCAGCTGGGGGGCCGTCACGAAGTGTGCCGCCGGCCACTCGCGGGCATAGAAGCCGGCACCGGGCGTGGCGTACAGCGCCGCCCGCCAGGCCCGCTCCAGAGTCGGCATGGCGTGCACGTCCCGACGGTACGGCCTAGCGTCCGGGCGATGAGGCACCCGCCGTACGTCGCCGTGGTCGGACCCAGCGAGGCCGGCCCGGACCTCGTCGCGCTGGCCCGCTCCGCGGGCGAGGCGCTGGCCGATCGCGGCTGGGTGGTCGTGACCGGGGGGCTGACGGGTGTGATGGCGGGTGCCGCGGCCGGCGCCGCGTCGCATGGCGGGACGGTGGTCGGGCTGCTGCCCGGTGACGACCGGTTCGCCGCCAGCGCCGGCCACACCGTGGTGCTCCCGACCGGACTCGGCGAGCTGCGCAACGGGCTCGTCGTCCGGGTCTGCGACGCCCTGCTGGCAGTCGGCGGCAGCTGGGGCACGCAGAGCGAGATCGCGCTGGCGGTTCGGACCGGCCGGCCGGTGCACGTGGTCGCCGGCTGGGAGCAGCCGGCACCCGGAGCCGAGGACTTCACCGACGTGGACGCAGCGGTGGCGGCTCTCGCCGTTCGGCTGGGCTGACCGCCACGGTGATGTGACCGACGGCACCGCCGCGGCTGGTGGTCACGACGCGGGCCGCCGACGTAGGCTCGACGGGCACGGCCCCACCGTCTGGTACCCGTCCAGGGACTGGAACGAAAGGTGCAGCGCATGCCCCGTCCGCACGGACGACCTCACCCTGCGCCCCCCTCGGCGCGGCTCCACCGGCACCGCATCGGTGTCATCGGTGCCGGCCGCGTCGGCGCGGTCCTGGGTGCCGCGCTGCACGTCGCCGGCCACGACGTGGCCGCCGCCTCCGGTGCCTCCGCCGCCTCCAGGCTCCGCATCGACACCCTGCTCCCGCACCTGTCCGCGCTGCCGCCTCGCACACCGGTGGAGGTGGCCGCCGACGCCGACCTGCTGCTGCTGACCGTTCCCGACGACCGGCTGCGCACGCTCGTCGACCGGCTCGTGGCGGCCGGGACGATCCGGGCCGGGCAGGTGGTGGTGCACACCAGCGGCCGGCACGGTGTCGCGGTGCTGGCTGCCGCGGAGCGCCGGGGGGCGACGACGGTGGCCCTGCACCCGGCGATGACCTTCACCGGCACCGACCTCGACCTCGACCGGCTGGCGGGCTGCGTCTTCGGGCTGACCGCCGGCGCCGCCGGGCAGCAGGTCGCTGTGCAGCTGGTCGCCGACCTCGGTGCACGGGCGGTGGTCATCCCCGAAGAGCAGCGCACGCTGTACCACGCCGCGCTGGCGCACGGGGCGAACCACCTGGTCAGCCTGGTGGGACAGGCCATGGACCTGCTGCGGGCGACCGGGTCGACCGACCCCGCCGGCACCCTCCGCCCGCTGCTGGCAGCGGCGCTGGACAACTCGCTGAACTACGGCGACGCCGCGTTGACCGGCCCGGTCGTCCGCGGCGACGCGCAGACGGTGGCCGACCACCTGGCCGCGTTACGGGACCTCGACGGCCGCGCCGTCCCCGGCGCCGACGACGTTCGAGCCGCGTACGCCACGATGGCAGCGGTGACCGCCGCGCGCGCCGTCCGCGCCGGACGGCTCGACCCCGAGGCGGCCGCCGACCTCGCCCGGCTCGTGGCGGGCGACGCGCGCACCGACGACGGCCGGGTCAGCAGCGACCGCTGATGCGGCCCCAGCTGACCCGCACGCAGCTGGATCTGGACTCCGCCCTGTCCGCGCATCGGGCGATGCGGCGCCGGGTCGCGCTCGTCCCGACGATGGGTGCGCTGCACGCCGGGCACGAGGCGCTGCTGCGCCGGGCCCGGGAGGAGGCCGCCGTCGTCGTCGCCTCGGTGTTCGTGAACCCGACCCAGTTCGGACCGGGCGAGGATCTGCAGCGATACCCGCGCACGCTGGCGGCCGACGTCGCGGTGACCGCCCAGCACGGCGTGGACGCGGTCTTCGTGCCGGAGGTGCACGAGGTCTATCCCGAGGGCCCCGGCGCCGGTGTCACCGTCGACCCGGGTCCGCTCGGCGGCGAGCTGGAGGGGGCGGTACGCCCGACCCACTTCCGCGGCGTGCTCACCGTGGTGGCCAAGCTGTTCGGCCTGGTGCGGCCGGACGTCGCCGTGTTCGGGGAGAAGGACTACCAGCAGCTGGTGCTGGTGCGGCGCCTCGCCCGCGACCTGTGCCTGCCGGTCCGGGTGGTCGGGGAGCCGATCGTGCGGGAGAGCGACGGGTTGGCGCTGTCGTCGCGGAACGCCTATCTGGACGCCGAGGAGCGGCGCACCGCGCGCGCCCTGTCCGCGGCGCTCCGGCAGGGATGCGCGCGAGCAGGTGCCGGTGCGGAGTCGGTCGGCGCCGCCGCCGCCCAGCTGCTCGCGGAGACCCCGGGTCTCACGACGGACTACGTCCGCGTGACCGACCCCGAGCTGGGACCGGCACCGGCCGCGGGACCGGCCCGACTGCTGGTGGCAGCCCGAGTCGGTGGGACCCGGCTGATCGACAACACCGCCCTCGTCCTGGGCACCGGCTGACGAGGGGAGCCGACCATGCTGCTGTGTGTCGACGTCGGGAACAGCCGGACGGCACTGGGTCTGTTCGACGGCGACCGGCTGGTGCGGACCTGGCACGTCGCGACCGAGGAACGGCGCACGGCCGACGAGTGGATGGTCCTGCTGCGCGGTCTGCTGCGCGAGGTCGGCGAGCCCTACGACGCCACGGGGCTCGACCACGACGGGCTGCCCGCGACCGGGATCGCGGTGTGCTCCACCGTGCCGATGGTCCTGCACGAGATCCGCCAGGTGCTCGAGCTGTCCTTCGGCACCGTTCCGCACCTCGTCGTGGAGGCGGGAGTCCGCACCGGGGTCCCCGTGCACATGGACAACCCCAAGGAGGTCGGCACCGACCGGATCGTCAACGCGCTCGCCGCCGCCACGCTCTACGGTGGTCCGGCGATCGTCGTCGACGTCGGCACCGCGACCACGTTCGACGTGGTCAGCGAGCGCGGCGAGTACATCGGTGGCGCGATCGCCCCTGGGCTGGAGATCTCGCTGGAGGCGCTGGGCCGTCGCGGAGCCCAGCTGCGCCGGGTCGAGCTGACCCGGCCGCGGTCGGTGATCGCCAAGAACACGGTCGAGGCGCTGCAGTCCGGCGCCGTGTTCGGCTTCGCCGGGCAGATCGACGGGGTGGTCTCGCGGATGGTCCGCGAGCTGGGGGTCCCTCGATCCGCGGTGACCGTCGTCGCCACCGGGGGCCTGGCTCCGGTCGTGATCGCCGAGTGCACCCAGGTCGACGAGCACGAGCCGGCTCTCACACTGATCGGGCTGCGGCTGGTCTTCGAGCGCAACTGCTGACCCGCCGGTCCCCGCCCTCCCGCTGGTGGGTGCTGGACCTAGCCTTGGGCGCCATGACCGAGCGCCACCCGAATGATCAGCCCGACAGCGCCGACGACCTGTCCGAGCAGGAGCGGGTGCGCCGGGACAAGCGGCAACGGCTGATCGACGCCGGCGGACAGGCCTACCCGATCGCGGTGCCACGCACGCGGACGCTGCGCGCGGTGCGGGACCAGTACGACGAGGCGGGTCTCGAGCCCGGCGCGGAGACCGACGACGAGGTGGCGGTCGCCGGTCGGGTGATCTTCCTCCGCGACACCGGGAAGCTGTGTTTCCTCCGGCTGCGCGAGGGCGACGGCACCGAGCTGCAGGTGATGGTGTCGCTGTCCGACGTCGGGCAGGAGCGGCTCGACGCGCTCAAGTCCCTCGTGGACATCGGCGACCACGTGGCGGTCGAGGGCCGGGTGGTGGTGAGCCGCCGAGGTGAGCTGTCGGTCCGGGCCCGCGCCTGGCAGATGGCGGCCAAGGCGCTGCGGCCGCTGCCGGCGGCCCATCACCTGCTGTCCGACGAGGCACGGGTCCGGCAGCGCTACCTCGACATGGTCCTGCGGCCCGAGCCGCGCGACATGGTGCGTGCGAAGGCGACCCTGCTCCGCTCGCTGCGGGCCACCCTGGACGGCCGCGGCTTCGTCGAGGTCGAGACGCCGGTGCTCCAGCTGACCAACGGCGGGGCGGCCGCGCGGCCGTTCCGGACCCATCTCAACGCCTTCGACCAGGACATGCTGCTCCGCATCGCGCTGGAGCTCGATCTCAAGCGCGCACTTGTCGGCGGGATCGACCAGGTGTACGAGATCGGCAAGACCTTCCGCAACGAGGGGATCGACTCCACCCACAACGCCGAGTTCATGATGCTCGAGGCCTACCAGGCATACGGCGACTACGAGTCGATGATGGAGCTGGTCCGGAGCCTGGTGGTCGAGGCCGCTCGGGCGGTGGGCCGGACCGTCGTGCCGGGTCGGGACGGCACCGAGATCGACCTCGAGGCGGACTGGCGGCGCGCGACACTGCTCGAGCTGGTCAGTGCGGCGGTGGGTCAGCAGGTCACCGTCGACACCGACCTGGACACGCTGCGCCGCTGTGCGGACGCCCGGGACGTCGAGCTGCGCGAGCACTGGGGGCCGGAGGAGGTGCTGGTCGAGCTGTTCGAGCAGCTGGTCGAGGAGACGCTGATCCAGCCGACCTTCGTCTGCGACTTCCCCACCCGGGTCAAGCCGCTCGCCAAGGCGCACCGCAGCGAGCCGGGACTGGTCGAGGCCTTCGACCTGGTGGTCAACGGCGTCGAGCTGGCACCGGCGTACTCCGAGCTGAACGACCCGGTGTTGCAGCGAGAGCGCTTGGAGCAGCAGGCCCGGCAGGGCGCCGCCGGCGACCCCGAGGCGAACGACGTGGACGAGGTGTTCCTGCGCGCCCTCGAGCACGGGATGCCACCGGCGGGCGGGCTCGGGCTCGGCGTGGACCGGCTGCTGATGCTGCTCATGGGCACCGGGATCCGCGAGTCCATCCTCTTTCCGCTGCTCCGCCCGCAGACATGAACCGCCCGTGCAGAAAAGGCATCAGAAATAGCAGTGGTATAACGGAGCTATTGGTTATGCTACTCTCCGGTAATCACTTCGCATCGGCCTTAGCGGGCATTCTCTGAAGGGCAGGCCGCTCCAATGGCACAAAAGGTTCAGGTCATCTTGGTCGACGACCTCGACGGTGGCACCGCCGAGGAAACGGTGCAGTTCGGTCTGGACGGGGTGTCTTACGAGATCGACCTGTCCAAGAAGAATGCGCAAAAGCTTCGGGATACCTTCGCGCCGTACCTCGGCGAGGCCCGCCGTGGCCCCGGGCGCGGCCAGGCGCGCAAGCGGTCCGGCCGCTCGGCCCGGGGCGGCACGGACGCCGCGACCGTGCGCGAATGGGCCCGCGCGAACGGCCACGACGTGTCCGAGCGGGGCCGGGTCTCCGGCACCGTGATGGAGGCCTACCGCGCCGCGCACTGACCGATTCCTCGCGCGACCGCGCCGCCCCCGTGCCCACGCCGCGGGGGCGGCGTCTCGTTCGCCACGGGTGAACCGCGACCAGGAACACCCACCGGTCGGCTGAACGTTGTCAGCGAACGCGACTAGCATGGCAAGACATCGCTCCCGGTCGGCGGCGACGCCGGACGGCAGTTGGTCCAGCGAGGAGAGGTTCGATGTTCGAGAGGTTCACCGACCGCGCGCGTCGGGTTGTCGTCCTGGCTCAGGAAGAGGCCCGGATGCTCAGCCACAACTACATCGGCACCGAGCACATCCTCCTGGGTCTGATCCACGAGGGCGAGGGCGTCGCGGCCAAGGCCCTGGAAAGCCTGGGGATCTCGCTGGAGGCGGTTCGCGCTCAGGTCGAGGACATCATCGGGCAGGGGCAGCAGGCGCCGAGCGGGCACATCCCCTTCACCCCGCGGGCCAAGAAGGTGCTCGAGCTGAGCCTGCGGGAGGCGCTGCAGCTGGGCCACAACTACATCGGCACCGAGCACATCCTGCTCGGGCTGATCCGGGAGGGTGAGGGAGTCGCCGCCCAGGTCCTGGTCAAGCTCGGGGCCGACCTCAACCGGGTGCGCCAGCAGGTGATCCAGCTGCTCAGCGGCTACCAGGGCAAGGAGACCGCCAGCGCCGGCGCTCCCAGCGAGACCGGCGCACCGAGCAGCTCGCTGGTGCTGGACCAGTTCGGCCGGAACCTCACCCAAGGTGCCCGCGAGGGCAAGCTGGACCCGGTCATCGGCCGGGAGCAGGAGATCGAGCGGGTCATGCAGGTGCTGTCGCGACGCACCAAGAACAACCCGGTGCTGATCGGTGAGCCCGGCGTCGGCAAGACGACGATCGTGGAGGGCCTGGCCCAGGACATCGTCCGCGGCGACGTGCCCGAGACGCTGAAGGACAAGCAGATCTACACCCTCGACCTCGGTGCGCTGGTGGCCGGCTCGCGCTACCGCGGTGACTTCGAAGAGCGGTTGAAGAAGGTCCTCAAGGAGATCCGCACCCGGGGCGACATCGTCTTGTTCATCGACGAGATCCACACTCTCGTCGGCGCCGGCGCGGCCGAGGGTGCGATCGACGCGGCCAGCATCCTGAAGCCGATGCTGGCCCGCGGCGAGCTGCAGACCATCGGCGCCACCACGCTGGACGAATACCGCAAGCACCTGGAGAAGGACGCCGCGCTCGAGCGCAGGTTCCAGCCGATCCAGGTCAACGAGCCGTCGATCGCGCACACGATCGAGATGCTGAAAGGGCTGCGGGACCGGTACGAAGCGCACCACCGGGTGACGATCACCGACGAAGCGCTGATCGGTGCGGCGACGCTCGCCGACCGCTACATCTCCGACCGCTTCCTCCCCGACAAGGCGATCGACCTCATCGACGAGGCGGGCGCCCGGCTCCGCATCCGTCGGATGACGGCGCCGCCCGACCTGCGGGAGTTCGACGACAAGATCGCCGATGTCCGCCGTCGCAAGGAGGGGGCCATCGACGCGCAGGACTTCGAGGCGGCCGCTTCCCTGCGCGACGAGGAGAAGAAGCTGATCCACGCCAAGTCCGAGCGGGAGAAGCAGTGGAAGGCCGGCGACATGGACGTCGTGGCCGAGGTCGACGAGGAGCTGATCGCCGAGGTGCTGGCGAACGCGACCGGCATCCCGATCGTCAAGCTGACCGAGGAGGAGTCCAGCCGGCTGCTCAAGATGGAGGACGAGCTGCACAAGCGGGTGATCGGCCAGGACGAGGCGATCAAGGCGCTGTCCCGGGCGATCCGACGCACGAGGGCGGGTCTGAAGGACCCGCGCCGTCCCGGGGGATCGTTCATCTTCGCCGGGCCGTCGGGGGTCGGAAAGACCTGGCTGTCCAAGGCGCTGGCGAACTTCCTGTTCGGCGAGGACGATGCGCTGATCCAGCTCGACATGAGCGAATTCTCGGAGAAGCACACCGTTTCGAGGCTTTTCGGCTCGCCGCCCGGATACGTCGGTTATGAGGAGGGCGGTCAGCTCACCGAGAAGGTGCGTCGCAAGCCGTTCTCGGTGGTCTTGTTCGACGAGGTGGAGAAGGCGCACCCCGACATCTTCAACTCGCTGCTGCAGATTCTGGAGGAGGGTCGGCTCACCGACTCCCAGGGTCGAGTGATCGACTTCAAGAACACCGTCATCATCATGACGACGAACCTCGGGACCCGCGATATCGCCAAGGGTGTCAACCTCGGCTTCGCGCAGGTCGGTGACCTGGCCGGTTCCTATGACCGGATGAAGGCGAAGGTGTCGGAGGAGCTCAGGCAGCACTTCCGCCCCGAGTTCCTGAACCGGGTCGACGAGATGATCGTGTTCCCGCCGCTGACCCAGGACGAGATCATCTCCATGGTCGACATGATGCTGACCTCGGTGGAGGGTCGGCTCAAGGACAAGGACATGGCCCTCGAGCTGACGTCCGACGCCAAGCGGGTGCTCGCGGAGCGCGGTTTCGACCCGGTGCTCGGCGCCCGGCCGCTGCGGCGCACGGTGCAGCGGGAGATCGAGGACGTCCTCGCCGAGAAGCTGCTCTACGGCGAGGTGCGTCCCGGCCAGCTGGTCCTGGTCGGCGTGGAGGGGGACGGGCCGACTGCGACCTTCACCTTCCGCGGCGAGGCCAGGCAGGCGCTACCCGACCTGCCGCCGGTCGAGGAGCCCAGCACCACGGAGTGATCCGGTCGACGGTGACGGTCCGCGTCCGCCCCTCGGGGGTGGGCGTGGACCGTCGCCGTTCGGGCTCCGGAGCGGTCAGTGGGCACCTTGCACGTTGAGCAGCACCACACCCACCACGATGGCGGTCAGCCCGAGGACCCGCACCGTGTCGAGGTGCTCGCCCAGGACGAAGACGCCGATGGCGGCCACGAGGGCGGTGCCCGCCCCCGCCCATACCGCGTAGGTGATCGACACCGGCATCGTCTCGACCACCTTGGACAGCAGCCAGATGGAGACGGCGTAGCCGATCAGCACGAAGGCAGTCCAGCCCGGGTTGGTGAAGCCGCTGGTTCGGGGCAGGGCCGCGGTGGCCGCGACCTCGACGACGATGGCGAGAGCCAGCAGCGCCGACGCGACGAGCATGGTGTCCTCCGGTCCACGTTTTGTAGCGGTCGCTACACACCATTACTGTAGCACTCGCTACACTGATCGCGGAAGCCATCAGAGGAGAGTGCGGGTTGGCTGCAGCGCCGGGCGCCACGCGGCGCGACCAGCTCGCCGAGTTGGCGACCGACTATGTGCTCGAGCACGGCATCGCCGGGCTGAGCCTGCGGCCGCTGGCCGCCGCGCTCGGCACCAGCGACCGGATGCTCGTCTACCACTTCGGCAGCAAGGACGCGCTGGTCGCCGAGGTGATCGAGCGCAGCAACCAGCGCGTGGTCGCAGTGCTGGAGCAGCTGCCGGCGACCCGTTCCGGCCGGATGGCCGTCCTGGAGCTCTGGCAGCTGTGGCAGCGCCCCGCGGTGGACCGCTGTCTGCGCGTCTACGCGCAGTCGGCGGCGCTGGGCCTGCTCGGCGACGAGCCGTACCTGGGTGCTGCCCGGCGGGCCAACGCGGCGTGGACCCGCTCGGTGACCGGCTACCTCGACCGCAGCGGCGTTCCGACCCGGCGGGCCGGGCGGATCGGGGAGCTGGTGGACGCGGCGTTGTTCGGGCTGTGGCTGGACCAGCCTGTCGACGAGGACACCACCGCCACCGACCGGGTGGTCCGGGATCTCGCCGACACGGTGCAGCGGCTGGCCGCCGAACCGCCCCCCGGCTGAGGGCGGGTGGCCGGGGAGCCCGGTCAGCCGGGGAGCGCGTAGTGCTCGTCGCCGACCCGCTCGACGAGTCCGTCGGCAACCAGCGAGTCCAACGCGCGGGCGCGTTGCCCGTCGTCGTCCCACGTGTCGACCAGGACGGCCGCCGGGACCGGGTCCGCGCTGGCGCGGAGGGCGGCGAGCAACCGGCCGCGACACTGCCGGTCGGTTCCGGCGTACGACTGGCGTCGAGTCGGGCGCCCGCCACCGGGCCGGCCGGCGGCGAGCCACGCGCAGCTGTCGGCGACGGGGCAGCCGCCGCACCGTGGACCGCGGGCGGTGCACACCAGCGCCCCGAGCTCCATCACCGCGATCGACCACCGAGCCGCTCGCGCGGGATCGACCGGCAGCAGCCGCTCACCCGCTGCCCGCTCTGCCGCGCTCACCGCCACGGTCGCCGGTTGCTCCTCGGCCCGGAGCAGCCGACCGAGCACCCGCCGCACGTTGGTGTCCAGGACGACGGCGCGCCGGCCGTAGGCGAACGCCGCGACCGCGCTCGCGGTGTAGTCGCCCACCCCGGGCAGGGTGCGCAGCGTGGTCAGGTCGGAGGGCACCTCGCCACCGTGCTCGCGCACCAGCGCGGCGGCGCACTCGTGCAGGCGGAGCGCCCGGCGCGGGTAGCCCAGGCGGCCCCAGGCGCGTACCGCGTCGCCGGGGGTGGCGGCGGCCAGGTCGGCCGGGGTGGGCCAGCGGTCGACCCACTCCTGCCACACCGACCGGACCCGTGCAACGGGAGTCTGCTGCAGCATCAGCTCGGAGACGAGCACTCCCCAGGCGGTGGTCCCGGCCCGGCGCCAGGGCAGGTCCCGGGCATTGGCGGCGTACCAGTCGACGACGGCGCTGGTCGGGCCGGAGGGAGGCTGCGGCATCGCCGGTGAGGATCGCACGCCAGCGGTGTGGCAGGCGGATCGGGGTGAGCCGCCCGGCTAGCGTGCTGGGGTGCCTGCACCGCCGCGACGACCGCCGGGCCGCCGCCCCGCGCGGCGGCTCCCGGCCCGGGTCTACTGGGTCCGTCGGGGACTCGCGCTCGGCCTGCTCGGTCTCGTCGCGGCAGCGGTGTTCGCGCTGGTGTCCACCGGTGACGAGGTCCCCCCGGAGGCGGCCGTCGGTGCCGGGTCGACGGCGACGGCCGGAGCGGCGTCCGAACCGGAGGTGACAGGACCGGTCGAGGAGCAGTCCGTGGACGAGGCCGACGCGTCGACGAGACCCGGCGGACAGGTCTCGCGTGCCGCCGTCGTGACCGCCGTGCTGCCGGCACCGGTGACCGACTGTGCGCCAGCCTCGGTGCTGGTCGTGCCTTCGGTCACCGGGCGCAGCATCGCCGGGAGTCCGGCCCGCCTGCAGCTCGCGGTCCGCACCACCGCCGACCTCGCCTGCCGCGTCCAGCTGGGGCCGGAGAACCTGCTGCTGCAGGTCATCGGGCCGCGCGAGGAGGTGGTGTGGGACGCCGCCGCCTGTGCTGGCGACCTGCCCGATCGCGAGCTGACCCTGCGGCCGGGCTGGCAGCACGCGCTGCCGGTGACCTGGTCGGGCACCGCCGTCGGCCGGCGCTGCTCGGAGTCGGCGCCGTCCGCCGAGCCGGGGCGGTACGAGGTCCGGGCCGCCCTGCTCGGCGGCGAGCCGGCCGCGGCCGAGCTGCTGCTGTCGCCGGCACCGGAGCCGGACAAGGACCGGGACAAGGGACCGGGACAAGGACCGGGACGAGCGGCGACAGGGACCGGGCGACCGGCGGGCGCAGGAAGGACCTCAGACGTAGCGCTCGAGGATGCTCGACTCGGCCAGCCGGGACAGCCCCTCCCGCACGGTCCGGGCCCGCAGCTCACCGACTCCCTCGACCCGCTGCAGGTCCTCCGTGCTGGCGGCGAGCAGCTTCTGCAGGTTGCCGAAATGGTCGACGAGTCGCTCGACGACGGGAGCGGGCAGCCGGGGCACCTTGGCCAGCAGCCGGTACCCGCGGGGGGACAGCGCGGTGTCCAGGTGCTCGCTCACCCCCAGACCGGCCGCCCGCGCCACCGACGCGACGTCGACCAGCTCACTGGGATCGAGCGCGGACAACGCCTCCAGCACCGACTCCACCGGTGTCCCGCGGCGCCCGTTCGGTACGTAGTCGCGGACCACCTGGAGCTGGTCGACGTCGACGCCGGCGACCAGCTCCTCGAGCTGGAGGGACAGCAGCCGACCGTCCGCACCGAGCTCGAGCACGTAGCCGTCGATCTCCCGGGCGATGCGGACCACCATCTCCATCCGCTGCGCGACCACCGCCACGTCGCGCACGGTGACCAGGTCCTCGATCTCCAGCGCGGACAGCGCCCCGGACACCTCGTCCAGGCGCATCTTGTAGCGCTCCAGGGTGGCCAGCGCCTGGTTGGCCCGGGACAGGATCGCGCCGGTGTCCTCGAGGACGTAGCGGGTGCCGCCGACGTACAGAGCGATGATCTGCATGGACTGACTGACCGAGATCACCGGAAGCCCGGTCTGCCGCGCGACCCGATCGGCGGTCCGATGCCGGGTGCCGGCCTCGTCGGTGTGGATCGACGGGTCCGGCATCAGGTGCACCGCCGCCCGGAGGATCCGGGTGGCGTCCTTGTCCAGCAGGATGGCGCCGTCCATCTTGGCCAGCTCGCGCATACCGGTGGCGGTGAACGGCACGTCCAGGGCGAAGCCGCCGGTGGAGATGGACTCCACGATGCGGTCCTGCCCGAGGACGACGAGGGCTCCGGTGCGGCCGCGCAGCACGCGTTCCAGCCCCTCCCGCAGCGCCGTCCCGGGTGCCACCGACATCAGGGTGGAGCGCAGCCGCACCTCCTCGGTGGATCGCTCGACGGGCCGATCGATGCTCGCCACGTCCGTCCCTCCCGCGCTCAGGCGCCTGCGTGGGCTGATGTCCCGGTCGGAGTCTAGGGCGTCGGACTCTCCTGCGGGACCACGCTGAGCCGGGGAACGCGCGGCTGACCGTGGTTCGGTGCCACCGTGGCCGGAGCGGGCCCGTCGAGCAGTCCCACCACCTCCAGCGCGGCACGGACGTCGGCAACTGCGATGGTGCGCAGTCCCTCGACACGTGGCTGCTCGTCGGTGCCTCCGGATGCGGGCACCAGGGCCGTCCGGAAGCCGAGACGGGCCGCCTCTGCCAGCCGCTGGGGGAGGTTCGGGACCCGGCGGACCTCACCGGCCAGGCCGACCTCGCCGAGGGCGACGAGGTCGGTGGCGACGACGGTGTCGGACCCGGCGGAGGCGGTCGCGATGGCGACCGCCAGGTCGGCTGCCGGCTCGGACACCCGTGCGCCGCCGACGGTCGCCAGGTAGACGTCGGCGGACCCGAGCTGCAGGCGCACCCGCCGCTGCAGGACGGCCAGCACCATCGCGGTGCGTCCGGGGTCGAGACCGCTGGTCGCCCGCCGCGGAGTGGGCAGCGGGCTGGGTGCCACCAGGGCCTGCACCTCCGCGAGCAGGGGTCGGCGTCCCTCCATCGTGACCGTCACGCAGGTGCCGGCCACCGGCTCGCCGTGCCGGGAGACGAACAGCCCGGTCGGGTCGGTGATCTGCACGATGCCGTCGGCCGACAGCTCGAAGCAGCCGACCTCGTCGTCCGGTCCGAACCGGTTCTTGACCGCGCGGACGAACCGGAGCCGGGACGCCCGCTCGCCCTCGAAGTGCAGCACCACGTCGACGATGTGCTCCATCACCCGGGGGCCGGCGATCGCGCCGTCCTTGGTCACGTGGCCCACCATCAGGATCGGCAGGTCGCGACGCTTCGCGACCTGGACCAGGGTGCCGGCGACCTCGCGGACCTGCGTGATCCCGCCGGGGGTGCCCTCGACCTCACCGGACCCGATCGTCTGGACCGAGTCGACCACGAGCAGGCTCGGGCGGACCTGATCCACGTGGGTCAGCACCGCGGCGAGGTCGGTCTCGGCCGCCAGGTACAGCTCCTCGTGGACCGCGCCGGTGCGTTCGGCGCGCAGCCGGACCTGTGCCGCCGACTCCTCGCCGGTGACGTAGAGCGTGCGCCGGCCGGACGCCGCCCATCGGGCCGCGACCGCGAGCAGCAGCGTGGACTTGCCGACGCCGGGCTCGCCGGCGAGCAGCAGGGCTGCACCCGGCACGACTCCACCACCGAGCACCCGGTCCAGCTCGTCGACCCCCGACGGGACCGCCCGGGTCAGCTCGGCGCCGATCTCGGTCATCGGCCGTGCCGCGGCAGTCACCGCGCCCGGGCTGGTGCCGGTGCGTCGGGCGCCGGGGCGGGCCTCCTCGACCGTTCCCCAGGCCTGACACTCACCGCACCGACCGACCCACTTCGGCGTGTGCCAGCCGCACTCGACGCAGCGGTGGGTGCCGCTGCCACGAGCCCCGCGGGTCGGCAGCTCAGGGGAGGGCGCCGCGGCTGGCTGCCCAGCTGGTCGTCGAGAGGTCTCGCGCACGGCCCCGACGCTATGCCAGCCGGCCGACATCGCGGCGGCGCCACCACAGGTTGACCGCGTAGTCGATCTCGAGGCCGTGATGCTCGGCGAGGGCGGGCTCTGCCACGGCGGGCGGAAGCTCGATCCGCAGCACCGCCTCGAGGTCCGCGCGACGCTCGAAGCGCCAGCAGGTGGCGACCGGCCGGCGGGTCCAGCCGTGGCTGGACCAGAACCGCTCGACGGTGTCCGGGTCGTAGTCCGGGTGTGCCCGGCGGAACCACCCGGCGAACGTGCCGCTGCGGACGTCGTGGTCGATCACGAACGCGGCGCCGCCCGGCGCGAGCACCCGGTCGATCTCGGCGAGCCCGGGCTCGCACCCGGGCCCGAAGAAGTACGCCCAACGGGCGTGCGCGACGTCGGTGCTCGCGTTCGGCAACGGGACCGACTGAGCGGTGCCTCGCAGGACGCGGATGCCGGGCAGACCTCGACATCGGCGCCGGGCGATGCGAACCAGATCGGGGTGCGGCTCCACGCCCACCACGCCCGCGGCGTCGGCTGCGAACCGGGGCAGGTGGAAGCCGGTGCCGCAGCCGATGTCGAGGACCCGCGCCCCGGACCAGTCCCGGACCGCTCGGAGCGCCCGCTCGATGTGGCCGTCCGGGTCGACCGCCCGGTTCTCGGTCTCGTAGGTCGCCGGGTGCTGCCAGATGTTGGGGCTGGGGATCGCCCCGGCCGCGATGCCCCTCAGAGCCGGACGGTCCCGGTCGGGGTGGACAGCAGCACGGCGACGATGCCCGGCCGGCCGGCCGGGTCGACCCACTCGACGTCGATCTCCTCCAGCGCGTCCAGCGCCGGTTGCCCCAGCCAGTCCGCCACCATCGCGGGGTCGCCCGCGATCTCGACCGCGCGCAGCGCGACGGCTCCACTGGCGCCGTAGGACGGGTGCCGGGTGCCGTCGGTCTCCCACTCCACCACGAACGGCAGCTCCGGGTCGGTCAGCAGATCCTTGACTCCCAGCTGCTTCCAGCGCAGCTCGAACCCGTCCGGCAGCCGGCGGTTGCCCGGCACCGACGTGCGGCCCACCCGCTCCTCGACCGGCCTGATGTCGGCGACGGACACCACCCAGCCGAGCCAGCCGCCGCCCTGTGCCGACCGCTGCCGGACCAGCTGACCGAACGGAGCCTTGTCGGAGGCCGGGTGGTCCAGCACGGCGACCACCTCGAGGTAGTGACCGTTGGCCAGGGGCAACACCCGGTTGCGGGTGCCGAAGCGAGGGTGGATGCCACCGTCGAGGAACTCCTCACCGATCGACGCGGACAGCTGACGCGCGGTCGCATCCAGCCCGTCGGGCCCGGCCGCGAAGGAGAGGTGGTCCAGGTGCATGCCAACCGATTGTGGACCTGCGGGGTGGCCGGCCGGACGCCGGGGTGGCGCGGCGCTCAGGCCTGGCGGGCGGCGGTGGCCGGGTGCAGCGTGAGCAGGTCGCGCCGCGACAGGTGCTCCTCGCACAACGGCACCAGCACGTCGTACGCGGCCGCGCCGATCAGCTCGACCAGCTCGGCGGCGTTGGTCACGTACAACGGGTCGGGTGCCACATGGGCGTCGGTGTTCGACGAGCAGTACCAGTCGAGGTCATGCCCGCCGGGACCCCAGCCGCTGCGGGTGTACTCCTCGATCGTGATCTCCAGGTACGACGTCCCGTCGCCGCGGTCGACGTCGCGGTAGCGGCGGCGGATCGGCAGCTGCCAGCAGACGTCGGGCTTGGTGGTGAGGGGCTCCTCGCCGTGGGCCAGCGCGTAGGCGTGCAGGGCACACCCGGTGCCGCCGGCGAAGCCGGGCCGGTTGAGGAACACGCAGGCGCCGTCCACCACGCGGGTCTTGCGCTCGCCGTCGTCGTCGACCTCGACCCAGTCCTTGCGGCCCACGCCGCGCAGCTGCCAGTCCTCGTCGGTGAGGGTGCGCACCACCTTGGCCACCCGCCGCTCGTCGGCCTTGTCCGAGAAGTGCGCGCCGAGCGTGCAGCAGCCGTCGTGCGGGCGGTCGGCATAGATGCCGGGGCAGCCGTTGCCGAAGATGCACAGGTAGCGCGACGTCAGCCAGGTGAGGTCGCAGCGCAGCACCTGGTCGTCGTCGGCGGGGTCGGTGAACTCCACCCAGGCGCGGGGTGCGGACACGCTGAGCTCGGCCACGGTGCAACCGTAGCCCGGTGGCCGCACCATCGGGCTAGCGTGTCCCTCCATGCGTACCGGCGTGCTGGACATCGGGTCGAACACCGGCCACCTGCTGGTCGTCGACGCACACCGTGGCGCCGCTCCGCTGCCGGCGTACAAGTTCAAGCAGGCGCTGCGGCTGGCCGAGCACCTCGACGCCGACGGGGCGATCGACAGCGCCGGGGTGCAGGCGCTGCTGGACTTCGTCGACCAGGCGCAGAAGGTCGCCGACGACAAGGGCTGTGCGTCGGTGATCGCCTTCGCCACCTCGGCGGTCCGGGACGCGAGCAACGCCGACGAGGTGCTGGCCGAGGTCAGGCGGCGCAGCGGGGTCGAGCTGCGGGTGCTGCCGGGCGCGGACGAGGCACGGCTGACCTTCCTCGCCGTCCGCCGCTGGTTCGGCTGGTCGTCCGGTCGGCTGCTGGTCTTCGACATCGGGGGCGGGTCGCTGGAGGTGGCCGCCGGCCGCAGTGAGAGTCCCGACGTCGTGCAGTCCCTCCCGCTCGGCGCCGGCCGGCTGACCCGCGACTTCGTGTCTGCCGGGGATGGCCCCGAGGTCGGGAGCGAGCTGCGTCGGCACGTCCGGCGCACCATTGCGCAGGACGCGGGCGACGTGCTCCGTTGGGGGGCGGCCGACCACGCGGTGGCGACCAGCAAGACGTTCCGATCGTTGGCGCGGATCTGCGGCGCAGCGCCGTCGGCGGAGGGACCGCACGTGCGCCGGTTGTTGGTCCACGAGGAGCTGCGGGACCGGCTGCCCGAGCTCGCCGCCATGCCGGTGGCGGAGATCGCCGAGCGGCCCGGGGTTTCGGCCAACCGGGCGCACCAGATCGTGGCCGGCGCGTACGTCGCTGACGCCGTGCTGGAACTGTTCGGGCTGACGCAGCTGGAGATCTGCCCGTGGGCCCTTCGTGAGGGCGTCATCCTGGAGCGGCTCGACCTGATGTGAACCACGACCGGCACCTGACCCGCGGGACCGCCGCCCCTACTCTCGGAGCGTGCCCGCGTCCCGACCCGCACCGACCGACCCGCCGGTCACGGTGCCCGAGGCGCGGGTCGCAGTGTCCACGGCGTCGGTCTATCCCGAGCCGCCCGAGGTGGCCTTCGCGCTGGCGAGCTCGCTCGGCTACGACGCCGTCGAGGTGATGGTCGGCATCGGGGAGAGCAGTCAGGATCTCGACGCCGTGCTCGGGATGCGGGACGAGCACCAGGTCCCGGTCGTCGCGGTGCACGCCCCGTGCCTGCTGATCACGCAGCGGGTGTGGGGCACCGATCCGTGGGAGAAGCTCGAACGCAGCGCGCAGATGGCGGCCGCGGTGGGGGCGGACACCGTGGTCGTGCACCCGCCGTTCCGGTGGCAGCGGGACTACGCCCGGGGCTTCGTGGACGGCATCGCCGAGCTCGAGTCGCGCACCGGTCTGACGTTCGCGGTCGAGAACATGTACCCCTGGCGGGCCCGCGGCCGACAGGTGCACGCGTACGCGCCGGGCTGGGACCCGGTCGAACACGAGTACGCCAACGTGACGCTGGACCTGTCGCACACGGCCACCGCGCACGTGGACCCGGTGGCGATGGCGAGGGCCCTCGGCAGCCGGCTGGCGCACGTGCACATGGCCGACGGGACCGGGTCGGGCCGCGACGAGCACCTGGTGCCGGGGCGGGGCAGCCAGCCGTGTGCGTCGTTCTGCGAGCTGCTGGCAGCCGACGGGTTCTCCGGCCACGTGGTGGTCGAGATCAGCACCCGCCGGGCCGAGGACCGAGGTCAGCGGGAGACCGACCTCGCCGAGGCGTTGGCGTTCACCCGGCTGCACCTGGCCGCCCGGCGGGTCGAGGGTGCCGCACCGTGAGCCGTAGAGTTCGACCCCGACGGTCGAGCGCAGGAGGGTGAACGGGTGCTGAGGAGGTCGCTGCTGGCCCTGTCCCGCAGCAGCAGGGTCAAGCAGCTGGTCAGCACGATGCCGGTGTCGGGCGGCATCGTCGCCCGGTTCGTCGCCGGTGAGACGACCGAGCGCGCCGTGGCCGCCACCGCCGCCCTCGCCGCTGACGACCTGCAGGTCACGCTCGACCACCTGGGCGAGGACACGCTCGACCGGGCGCAGGCCGAGGCGACCGTGGACGCCTACGTGGAGCTGCTGACCGAGCTGGCCGATGCGGGGCTCACTCCCGCTGCCGAGGTGTCGGTGAAGCTGTCCGCGGTCGGCCAGGCGCTCGGGGCCGAGGGCGCGGCGATGGCGCTCGACAACGCTCGGCGGATCTGCCTCGCCGCGCGCAATGCCGGCACGACCGTGACGCTGGACATGGAGGACCACACGACGACCGACGCGACCCTTGACGTGCTGGCCTCGCTCCGGCAGGACTTCCCCGAGACCGGCGCGGTGCTCCAGTCCTACCTCCGGCGGACCGAGGCCGACTGCAAGGACCTCGCCTACCCGGGGTCGCGGGTGCGGCTGTGCAAGGGGGCCTACAAGGAGCCGGAGTCGGTCGCGTACCAGTCCCGCGCCGAGGTCGACGCGTCGTACGTGCGCTGTCTCAAGGTGTTGATGAACGGGTCGGGTTACCCGATGGTCGCCAGCCACGACCCCCGGCTGATCCGCATCGCCGAGATGCTCGCCGGCCGGGCCGAGCGGGACGCCAGCAGCTACGAGTTCCAGATGCTGTACGGGATCCGGCCCGACGAGCAGAAACGGCTGGTGGCGATCGGCAAGACGATGCGGGTCTACGTGCCGTACGGCGACGAGTGGTACGGCTACCTGATGCGGCGGCTTGCGGAACGACCGCAGAACCTCGCGTTCTTCGCCCGTTCGCTGGTGAGCAAGGGCTGATCCGTGGTCGCCGGGCGCGGGCCGGGACGCCGGCCGGGCACGCCCGA
This sequence comes from uncultured Actinomycetota bacterium, assembly GCA_963695375.1. Lineage (GTDB taxonomy): Bacteria > Actinomycetota > Actinomycetes > Propionibacteriales > Nocardioidaceae > JACCVL01. The sequence continues at coordinate 1,241,750 of OY968767.1, forward strand.
CACCCGCGGCCAGATCCTGGCCGCGGCCCGGACCTCGTTCGCCGATCGGGGCTTCGAGCGGACCACGATGCGCGGCATCGCTGCCGCGGCGGGGGTCACGCCGGGCCTGGTGCATCACTTCTTCGGCGCCAAGGACGACCTCTTCCTCGAGGCGCTCGCGGTGCCGTTCGATCCGCGCCGCATTCTCAGGTCGGCGGCGACGGGACCGCCGGACGGTCTGGGCGAGCGACTCGCCGCCGCGTTCCTGCACGCCTGGGACGACGACGTCCAGCGCGAGCCGCTGCTCGCCTTCCTGCGCGCGGCCATGACCAGTCCGCCGGTGGCGGCGCTGGTCCGCAGTGGGATGCCGAGCATCGCGCTCGGCGAGCTCGGGGACTACGTCACCGCTCCCGACGCGACGCTGCGGGTGGAGCTGACGTTCGCGCAGCTGCTCGGGGTGGCGGTGCTGCGCTACCTGATCGGGACCGAGCCGGTGGCCTCGCTGCCGGCCGACGACCTGGCGCGACGGCTCGGCCCGGCGCTGCAGCACCACCTGCTCGGGGAGCCGGCCGGTCCCGGGTCTTGACCGCGGCCGGGGCCGGACCGCAATATTGAACACATGGTCAATAGTGCGCGAGAGCCGACCACCACGGGGCCGAGTGTCCGGGTGCACCGGCTGGAGGTGGTGCGGGGCGGTCGACGGGTGCTGCGGGACCTGAGCTTCGCCGTGCCGCCCGGCCAGGTCACCGGCCTGCTGGGGCCGTCCGGCGGGGGCAAGACCACGCTGATGCGGGCTCTGGTGGGGGTCCAGCGGGTGCGCAGCGGCAGCGTCGAGGTCCTCGGACTGCCGGCGGGGTCCCCCGCGCTGCGGGACAAGGTCGGGTATGTCACCCAGGCGCCGAGCGTCTACGGCGACCTGACCGTGACCGAGAACCTCCGGTTCTTCGCCCGGGTGCTGCGCGCCCCCGACCGGCAGGTCACCGAGGTGCTGCACCAGGTCGACCTCGGCGACCGTGCATCGGCTCTGGTGGGCCGGTTGTCCGGTGGCCAGCGGTCCCGGGTCTCGCTCGCCGTGGCACTGCTCGGCAGCCCGGATCTGCTGGTGCTGGACGAGCCCACGGTCGGCCTCGACCCGGTGCTGCGGCGGGATCTGTGGGCGCTGTTCCACCGGCTCGCCGACGGCGGCACCACCCTGCTCGTGTCCAGCCATGTCATGGACGAGGCGACCCGGTGCGACCGGCTGCTGCTGCTGCGGGACGGTGAGCTCGTTGCCGACGACACCCCGGCAGCGCTGCTCGAGCGCACCGGCACCGACGACGTGGAGGCGGCCTTCCTCGCCGTGGTGGAACAGACCGCCGAGGGCGGGGAGTCCGAGGAGGTGAGGGCATGAGCCCGCGCACGACGCTGGCCGTCGCCGGGCGGGTCTTGACCCAGCTGCGGCGGGACCACCGCACGATGGCGATGCTGATCGCCGTCCCGATGCTGCTGCTCACGCTGCTGTGGTGGATGTTCGATCGCGACGAGGCGGTGTTCGCCCGGTTCGGTCCGCCGCTGCTGGCGATGTTCCCGTTCATCGTGATGTTCCTCGTCACCTCGGTCACCACCCTGCGGGAGCGGTCCTCCGGCACCCTCGAGCGGTTGCTGACGACGCCGATGGGCAAGGCGGACCTGCTGGTGGGCTACGCCCTCGCCTTCGGCGCGGTGGCCCTGGTGCAGGCCGGGCTGGCGGTGCTGCTCAGCGTCGGCCTGCTCGGGCTCGACGTCCGCGGCGAGGTGTGGGTGCTCGGTCTCGTGGCCGTGCTGGACGCCGTCCTGGGCTGTGCGCTCGGCCTGTTCGTGTCCGCGTTCGCCGAGACCGAGTTCCAGGCGGTGCAGTTCATGCCCGCGCTGGTGTTGCCGCAGGTCCTGCTGTGCGGCCTGTTCGTGCGGCGTGAGGCGCTGCCGGACACCTTGTCGCTGCTGTCGGACGCGCTGCCGCTGTCCTATGCCGTGGACGCCATGCAGCAGGTCCAGTCGGCGTCGTCGTGGACCGCCGAGCTCGTGCTGGACGTCGGCGTCATCGCCGCCTTCACCCTGATCTCGCTCGCCGTCGGAGCTGCCACCTTGCGGCGCCGGACGGCGTAGGCCCGGCCGGCCGCTGGACGCGACCGATCCGCGGCTGCGCGGATCGGTGAGAATGGGTCGGCCGGCGTCGCTGTCGGAGCCGGCCGGAGGAGGTCGTCATGGGTGTGGTCGCGGTGCTCGGCGCCGGGGTGATGGGCGAGGCGCTGGTCTCGGGCCTGCTGCGAGCGGGCCGTCCGCCGGCCGACCTGCTGCTGACCGAGCGCCGGGCGGACCGGGCGGCCGAGCTGCGGGAGCGCTACGGGGTCGACGTCGTCGGCACCGTCGATGCGGCTGCCAAGGCCGACACGGTGGCCATCGTGGTGAAGCCGCAGGACATGGGCGACCTGCTCGAGGAGCTGGCACCGCACCTGACCGCCGGCACTCTCGTCGTCTCGCTGGCGGCCGGCATCACCACCGCGTTCATCGAGGAGCGGCTGCCGGCGGGTATCCCGGTGGTCCGGGTGATGCCCAACACGCCGGCCCTCGTCGACGAGGGGATGGCGGCCATCTCCCGCGGCGCGCACTGCGACGAGGCACACCTGCGCGAGGCTGAGGAGCTGTTGTCCTCGGTCGGGCGGGTGCTGCGAGTGCCGGAGCAGCAGCAGGACGCGGTCACCGCCATCAGCGGCTCGGGGCCGGGCTATCTGTTCTTCGTGGTCGAGTCGATGATCGAGGCGGGCGTGCATCTCGGACTGCCGCGGACCACCGCCAGCGAGCTGGTGGTCCAGACCGTCGTCGGCTCGGCCAAGCTGCTCCGCGAGACCGGTGAGCACCCGACCGTGCTGCGCGAGCAGGTGACCTCGCCCGGTGGCACCACAGCGGCGGCGGTCCGCGAGCTGGAGGACCACAAGGTGCGGGCCGCCTTCCTCACCGCCATGGAAGCCGCCCGCGACCGATCTCGGGACCTGTCCGCCGGGTAGGGTCCCGGTCATGTCCGGGTGCGTGGCCTGCACGGTCTACGACGACGGCATGACCGCGTACGACTTCGGTGTCGGGCACCCGATGGCGCCGGCGCGCATCGAGCTGACCATGATGCTGGCCCGTGCCCTGGGCGTGGTGGGCGCTCTCGACGGGCCGGAGCCGCTGCCCGAGGTCGGCACCCCGCCGGCGGACGATGCGGTGCTGGGTCTCGTGCACGGAGCCGCGTACGTCGAGGCGGTCCGGCGGGTGAGCGGGCAGCCGGGTCGCACCGACCTGACGCACGGGCTCGGCACGCCCGACAACCCGGTCTTCCCCGGCATGCACGAGGCCTCGGCGCGGGTGGTGGCCGCGACGGTCGAGTCGGCCCGGCGGGTCTGGGCCGGTGAGCAGCTGCACGCCGCCAGCGTGTGCGGCGGACTGCACCACGCGATGCCGGACTCCGCCAGCGGCTTCTGCGTCTACAACGACGTCGCGGTGGCGATCGCCTGGCTGCTGGACCAGGGCGCCGAGCGGGTGGCTTACGTCGACGTCGACGTGCACCACGGGGACGGTGTGCAGCACGTGTTCTACGACGACCCGCGGGTGCTCACGGTGAGCATCCACGAGTCGCCGCAGACGCTGTTTCCCGGGACCGGCCTGCCCACGGAGATCGGTGCGCCGGGAGCCGAGGGCAGCGCCGTCAACGTCGCGCTGCCTCCGGGCACGGACGACGCGGGTTGGCTGCGGGCCTTCCACGCCGTGGTGCCCGCCGCGCTCCGCGCCTTTCGGCCTCAGGTCCTGGTCACCCAGCACGGCTGCGACACGCACATGACCGACCCGCTGGCGCACCTGATGCTGAGCATCGACGGCCAACGGGCTTCGTACCTTGCGTTGCACGACCTCGCGCACGAGCTCTGCGGCGGCCGCTGGCTGGCGACGGGGGGTGGCGGCTACTCGATCGCCGACGTGGTCCCGCGCGCGTGGACGCACCTGCTGGCCATCGTCGCCGGGCGGCCCCTGGATCCCGGCACAGCGGTTCCCGAGCCGTGGCGCCGGCACGTGGCCGAGCACGTCGGCGGGCGGGCGCCGACCCGGATGACCGACGGCTACGACGCCGACTACCGGGACTGGGAGGAGGGGTACGACCCCGGCAGCTGGCTGGACCGCTCGATCAACGCCACCCGGACAGCCGCCTTCCCCGCGCTGGGTCTGGACCCCCTGCCCTGACCTGCTCCGATGCCGGGTCGGGACCGGTTCGAAGCCGCGCGCGGGGGGTCTACGGGACCTCAGCCGATCGGTCAGTCCTGCCTCCCACCTGCGGTTTTCTCCCCTTTCCCACGCGCACCAGCAGGCACTACCCTCCCGACAAGCACGTACGCCAGGTCTTCGGTGGGGAAGCCGAAGAGCGTCCCGTGCAGGAAGTGCGGTGCGCCATGGCTCCCAACACGCCGGGGGACGCGAGCCTCTCCGATGCTCGGTTCCTCACCGTCGCCGAGGTGGCGACCCGGATGCGGGTCTCCAAGATGACGGTCTATCGGCTGGTCCACTCCGGCGAGCTGGAGGCGGTCCGGGTCGGCCGGTCGTTCCGGGTCCCCGAGCCGGCCGTCGACGACTACCTGCGCAAGTCGTACTTCCAGGCCGGCTGACGCGGGACCCGGCGAGAGCCGGTCCGGTGCGCCGCTAGGCTGACGCGGTCGTCGCATCGCCTTCGCGGCGATCCTGTCCGCTCTCGAGAGGTACACCGTGGGTTCTGTCATCAAGAAGCGTCGCAAGCGGATGGCGAAGAAGAAGCACCGCAAGCTGCTGAAGAAGACCCGCGTTCAGCGTCGCCGCGCCGGCAAGTGACCCATGGGCCGGGTGGTGCTGGTCACCGGCGTCGCCGGCCAGCTCGGGTCTGAGGCGGCTCGACGGCTGTCCGCCGACCCCGCCGTCGACAAGGTGGTCGGCGTCGACGTGCTCCCGCCGAGGGGGGACATCAGCGGGGTTCGGTTCGTCCGCGCCGACATCCGCAATCCGGTGATCGCCAAGGTGCTGGCGGTCGAGGACGTCGACACCGTGGTGCACATGAGCGTGCTGGCGGCTCCGGGGCGTGCCGGTGGCCGGAGCTCGATGAAGGAGGCCAACGTCATCGGCACCATGCAGCTGCTGGCGGCCTGCCAGCGCGCTCCCGGAATCCGGCGGCTGGTGCTCAAGTCCTCCACCACCGTCTACGGCGCCTCCCCGCGGGACCCCGCCATCTTCACCGAGGACACCGAGCCGAAGCGGCTGCCGCGGTCCGGCTATGCCAAAGACTGCTCGGAGGTGGAGGGCTACGTCCGGGGGTTCGCCCGCCGTCGCGGCGACGTGGCGATCACGGTGCTGCGCTGCGCCAACATCCTCGGCGGCGGACTCGAGACGCCGTTCGGGCAGTATCTGCGGCTGCCGGTGGTGCCGACCGTCCTGGGCTTCGACCCGCGGCTGCAGCTGCTGCATCCGGACGACGCCCTGCAGGTGCTGCAGCAGGCTGCGATCGGCGACCGGCCTGGCACTTTCAACGTCGCCGGTGCCGGGGTGCTGACGTTGGCGCAGGTCGTCCGCCGGCTCGGCCGCGCCGTCGTCCGGGTCCCGTCGATCAGCGTCGGGGCCGTCGGTCAGGCAGTGCGCCGCACGGCCGGGCTGGACGTCACCGCCGACCAGCTGGACTTCCTGACGTACGGTCGCGTCGTGGACACGACCGCGCTGCGGGAGCGGTTCGGCTACTCGCCACGCTGGAGCACGGCGCAGACGCTCGCGCAGTTCGGCGACGACGTCGGCACCGGACCGATCGACCACACCCGGCTGCGCCGCGTCGAGGAGGCGCTGGTCGCAGGACTGTCCGCCCGTGGAGCCGACCGTGGCTGACGCCGAGGTCATCCCGCTGGGGGTGCGCGGCCGCCCGGGCCGGGGCAACGGTGGCTCCACGCCCAGCCGGGCCGCCCGCACGCTGGCTCCGCCACCTCGGCCCCGGTCCCGCCCGGCGCAGCCGCGCCGGCCGACACCGGTCCCGGACCCGGAGCCGGTGCGCCTCGTCGAACCCGAGGTCGAGCCCGACCGTGAGGTCGTCGGCGAGGTCGTCGGCGGGGTCGTCGGCGAGGTCGTCAGCGATACCCAGGCGACCGCGGACGACCGACTGGCGCAGGCGCTGGCCTTCGTCCGCCGGCGGGTGACCGGCGACTACGAGGTGGACGAGCTCGGCTTCGACCCCGAGCTGACCTCGGGGGTGTTCATGTCGCTGCTGCGACCGCTGGCCGAGCGGTGGTTCCGGCTGGAGGTCCGTGGCATCGAGAACATCCCGCAGGACGGCGGCGCGCTGCTGGTGGCCAACCACTCCGGCACCGTTCCCGTCGACGCCCTGGTGACCGGGCTCGCCGTGCACGACCACGCGCAGCGGTATCTGCGTGCGCTGGGCGCCGACCTGGTGTTCGGGCTGCCGTTCGTGTCCGAGCTGGCACGAAAGGGTGGCGTCACCCTCGCGTGCAACGAGGACGCCGAGCGGATGCTCGGCTCCGGAGAGCTGGTCGGCGTCTGGCCGGAGGGCTTCAAGGGGATCGGCAAGCCCTACTCCGAGCGGTACAAGCTGCAGCGCTTCGGTCGTGGCGGCTTCGTCTCCGCGGCGATCCGCACCGGCGTCCCGATCGTGCCCTGCTCGATCGTGGGCGCCGAGGAGATCTACCCGCTGGTGGGGGGCCTGCCGACGCTGGCCCGCGTCCTCGGGGTCCCCTACGTCCCGATCACGCCGTTCTTCCCGCTGCTCGGACCACTCGGCCTGGTGCCGCTGCCCAGCAAGTGGGTGATCGAGTTCGGGGAGCCGATCCGGACCGACTCGTATCCCGCCGGCGGCGCGGACGACCCCATGCTGGTCCTCGACGTGACCGACCAGGTGCGGGAGACCGTCCAGCAGACGCTGTACGAGCTGCTCGAGCACCGAGGCCCGGTGTTCGGCTAGGTCGGTCAGCCGCCGGGTGTCGGTGGCAGGTCGAGTGTGGGCGGCGACACCGGGACGTCGTCGACGACGTCGTCCACCTCGTCGAGCGGGTCGTCCAGCGGGTCGTCCAGTGGCCCGCCGGCACCCGCCGGCCCGGCACCGAGCAGGTCGTCCACGACGGCGCTGACCGTCACGTCCACCGCGCCCACGGTGTCCTCGACGGTCCCGTCGGGATCGGGGGGTTCGACGTCCACCTCCGGATCGTCGCTCTCACCGGGAGGAGGCAGCCCGTCCGGCTCCTCGACGGGTGGCGTCCCGCCGGACGGCTGACCGCCGGTGGCACCGTCGAGGTCGGCGGCGTCGACGCTGGGCAACTGCACGCCGACTCCTGCCGGGTCCGCCGCCGACGGTGCCTCGCCGGCGGAGGTCGTGTCTCCGACGGCGATCGGTCCGGCGCCGTCGGCCGGCGAGATGATCGTCTGCCAGGAGGTGGCAGCCACCAGGTCGGTGGGGACCGAGACGGGCTCGGCGCCGCCTGCGCAGTCCGGACACAGCTCGGTCGCCTGCTCGTCCAGCGTCGACACGGTGGCGGCAGCCGCGGCGAAGGCATCGGCAGCCTCCGCCGGCAGCGCGGTGGCGAGGTCGGTGAGAGCGGCGTCGAACGCGACCGCCGACTCGTGCAGCACCGTCATGTCGGCCCGGTCGCTCGTCTCGGTGTAGGAGGCCACCAGGCGCGTCCCGCCGCTGGTGGCGGTGCTGGTGAAGTCCCGCAGTGTGTCGACGACCCGGCGGCCGGTGGTGGGGTCTGCCGTGGCGAGCAGCGCCCCGACCTCGTCGAGCCGGGTGCCGGCGTGCTCCATCTCGGCGCGGCCTGCCGCGCCGTCGTCGCCGGCTAGTGCGACGTCAACGCGCTCCACGCCGCGCTTGACCGGGTACAGCAGTTCACCGGGGATCGCGGCAGCGCTGGCCGAGGCGATGCCGGCTCCGCCACCGGTGACGACGAGCGCGCCGGCCGCGGCCGCCAGTCCGACCCGGTGGCGCAGCGGAGCGCCGGCCCGGCCCTCCTCGCGCGGTGACCGGCGGTCCCGCTGGCTCGGCAGCAGGTCGCGCTCGGCGGCCGCGACCAGCCGGGTCCGAAGGGCCTCGCTGAACGCGTCCGAGGGCCGCACCTCGGGCAGTGCCCGGACCGCCCCGACGACCGCGACCAGCGCGTCGATCTCGGCCTCATCGGCCGGCTTCCGGTCGCGGCGCCCGTCGATGGCGTCCGCGAGCGCGACCGCCTGGCGGCGGGTCGGCAGCAGCGGCGTCATCGTGTCCCCGGTCCTTCGTGCAGGGGACTCGTGGCGGTCCCCGTCTTCACTGCGGGCAACGACCGGCCGACCGTCGGGGTTACGGCATCCGGGAGACGAGGTCGGCGCCCGGCCCCGCGCGTCTCGCGCGTCATCGCAGATCCTCAGGGAGCCACTTGGCCAGGTTGCGGATCGCCCGCAGCTGCAGCTGCTTGACCGCCCCGTCGGTGCGCTCCAGCGCCTCGGCGGTCTCGGCGATGGACAGGCCTTGGAGGAAGCGCATCACCACGCAGTCCCGCTGCTCGTCGGGCAGCCGCCCCAGGGCCTCGGCGAGCACCTCGTGGGTGAGCCGGGCCAGCGTCGCACGCTCCGGGTCGGACGAGTCGTCACCACGATCCGGCAGGTCGTCGGACACCGTCTCCAGCCGGGAGCGACTGGACTTGTAGTGGTCGGTCACCAGGTTCCGCGCGATCGTGGTCAGCCAGGCGCCGAAGTCGCGGCCCTGCCAGCGGAACGAGGTGATCGCGCGCAGCGCGCGGAAGAACGTCTCGCTGGTCAGGTCCTCGGCCAGCTGCACGCTCGAGGTGCGGTGGTAGCAGAACCGGTAGACCCCGTCGACGTAGCGGTCGTACAGGCTGCCGAACGCGGTCGCGTCTCCCGCCTGTGCCCGGCGCACCAGGTCGACGACGACCGCGCGGGCATCGTCGTCGGCGCCACCAGTCGGCTCCCGGTCACCGCGGGGGGTGCCGGTGCGTCCCCCCGCGGGAGCTGCGCCACGGCCTGCCGTCGCGGGAGGGTGTACCTGGCTCAGCGCGAGATCGAAGCCGGCCGGCAGCGGTCCGTCGGCGAGCTCCGGGAGGCGGGCCAGCTGACGGACCAGGTCGCACAGCACGTCGAGGCCGGTGCGAAGGCCGGTCGAGGAGGTGTCGCGCGCAGATCGCGACGCCGCCGTCATGCCCACGTCCTCCCCAGGTGCCGGTGGGTGATCCGGACAGGGTAAGCGCGCGGTCACTCTCGGGAAAGTCGACGGGGACATTCCTCGCGGCGGGGGTCCTCAGCCGAGGCGCCGGCGCAGCGCCAGGCCCGCCGCGGCTCCGCCGGCGACGGCGCCGGCGACGGCGGCGCCGGCGGCGCCGAGCCGAGCCGCCTTCCGGGCGGTGCGGTAGTCGTAGACCTGCCAACCCTGCCCACGGGCGTGGTCGCGGAGCCTGGCGTCGGGGTTGATGGCGCACGGGTGGCCGACCAGCTGCAACAGCGGCAGGTCGTTGGCCGAGTCGGAGTAGGCCGCGCACCGCTCCAGGTCGAGCCCCTCTCGCTGCGCCAGTGCCCGCACCGCCTCCGCCTTCGCCGGGCCGTGCAGGAGGTCGCCCACCAGACTGCCGGTGTAGACACCACCGTCGTGCTCGCTGACCGTGCCCAGGGCCCCGGTCAGTCCGAGCCGGGTGGCGAGGATCCGGGCGATCTCGACCGGAGCCGCGGTGACCAGCCACACCCGCTGGCCGCGGTCGAGGTGCTGCTGGGCCAGCGCCCGGGTGCCCGGCCAGATCCGGTGCGCCATCGCCTCGTCGAAGATCTCCTCGCTGAGGGCCTCCAGCTCGGCCACCCGGTGCCCCGCGATGAAGGCCAGCGCGTTGGTGCGGGCCTGCTCGACGTGGTCGGGGTCCTCCACGCCCACCAGCCGGAAGCGGGCCTGCTGCCAGCCGGCGGCGAGGATGTCCCGAGTGGTGAAGAACCGGCGGCGATGGAGTCCGCGGGCCAGGTGGAAGATCGACGCGCCCTGCATGATCGTGTTGTCGACGTCGAAGAACGCGGCCCCGGTGGCGTCCGGAGGCACCGTGAGCGCACGCTCCACCTCGGCGGCGGCAGCAGCTGCCTCGCCGGCGAGAACCGACCTGGCGCGCAGGTCGATCCGGCGAGGGTGCGGACGGGCCACGCGCCGCAGCGTAGCCCCGGGATCGCTGTGCGAGACTGCCGAGCGTGACCCAGCGGCCCGTCCCGCCACCGGACACCGTCAACGTCGCGGACCTGGTGCGGGCGCACGCCCTCCGCCAGCCGGAGTCGGTCGCGCTGGTGCACGGCACGGCCGCCGGGACGTCCGCCGAGGTGACCTGGGCCGCGCTGGACGGCGCGGTGGACGCGCTGGCCGCCGGGCTGTCAGCGGCTGGGCTGGTGGCTGGCCAGCGGGTGGCCTTCGCGCTCGCGAACGGGCCGTCGCTGGTGGTGACGTACCTGGCGGTGGCCCGCGCCGGCCTGGTCGCGGTGCCGATGAACCCGCGGTCGGCCACCGGTGAGCTGGTCCGGATGCTGGCCGACAGCGGCTCCCGGCTGGTGGTGGGGGACACCGGCACGGTGGAGGCACTGCGGACCGCCGTGAGCGGCGTGCAGGAGGCGATCGAAGGCTCGGAGCCCGAGCTGCGCGGCCGGCACCCGATGCCGGCGCTGGCCGTCGACGGTGTCCCACCCGGCCCGGGCGAGCGGTCGTACCTCGAGCTGATGGCCGGTGGCTCCGGTCGGGTGGTGAGCCCCGTCGACCGGGAGAATCTGGCCGTCCTGCTCTACACCTCCGGCACCAGCGGACGCCCTCGCGGAGCGATGCTCAGCCACCGGGCGCTGCTGGCCAACATCGCCCAGGTCGGGGCCATCGAGCCGGCGCCGACCCGTGCCGACGACGTCGTGCTCGGCCTGCTTCCGCTGTTCCACATCTACGGTCTGAACGCGGTGCTCGGGCAGGTGCTGGCTCAGGGCGCGACGCTGGTGCTGGCCGACCGGTTCGACCCTGCCGCGACGCTGCGACTGGTCGCCGACCTCGAGGTCACCAACCTCCCGGTGGCTCCACCCGTCGTGGCCGCGTGGGCCGAGCGCCCGGACGCCGCCGAACGGCTCTCCGGAGTGCGGATCGTGCTGTCCGGGGCCGCACCGCTCGATCCCGACGTGAGCCGGCGCTTCACCGAGACGACGGGTCTGGTCGTCGAGCAGGGCTATGGCCTCACCGAGACCGCGCCGGTGGTCGCGTCGACCCTGTCCTCGCGGGCGCGCGCGCAGGGACTGCCATCCGATCCGGCCGGCGTCGGGGGGCCGATCCCGGGGGTGCGGATCCAGGTCCGCGACGGCTCCGGTCGCCCGGTCGTCGACGACGACCCCGGCCAGGTGTGGGTGCATGGGGACAACCTGTTCTCCGGCTACTGGCCGGACGGGGAGGACGGTCCCGGTGCCGACGGGTGGTGGCCCACCGGTGACGTGGGGCTGGTGGACCGGCACGGGGACCTGGTGCTCGTGGACCGGCTGCGGGAGGTGGTGATCGTGAACGGCTTCAACGTCTACCCGACCGAGGTGGAGGAGGTCATCGCCGAACTGCCCGAGGTGGCCGAGGTCGCCGTGATCGGGGTGCCGGACGACTCCACGGGTGAGGCCGTGGTCGCGTTCGTGGTGGCCGGTCGCGACGGGCTGTCCGGCGCCCTCAGCGAACCCGTCCGGGCGCACTGCGAGTCCCGACTGGCCCGCTACAAGTGGCCGCGCGAGGTGGCGGTCGTCGAGGGCCTGCCGCACTCCGCGACGGGAAAGGTCGCGAAGGGACTCCTGCGGGCACAGGCCCGCAGTGCCGCGCTGGGATTCGGGTGAGGAGCGGCCGGTGACCGGTCCCCAGCCGGTCCCGCACAGCACGGTCGCCCGGGTGGTGCTGTACGGACGGGCCGGGTGTCACCTGTGCGCCGTGGCTCGGGAGGTGGTGCAGCAGGTCTGCGCGGACACCGGCACGGGCTGGGCCGAGATCGACGTGGACACCGATCCGGCGCTGGTCGCGGCGTTCACCGAGCAGGTCCCGGTGTGCTTCGTCGACGGCCGGCAGCACGACTTCTGGCAGGTCGATCCCGACCGGCTGCGGGCCGCCCTGCGGCGCTGAGCCGCAGCTCGCCGATTTTGTTCCCGCGTTCACAAGTTCCTACAGTGGTCACAGCGGACCGGCCGGACGAGGGCTGGTCCCATCCGCCGGCTCAACCAGATCCGCCGATGCTGACATCCGGGAGCGCGCCGGTGCGCCCCGGGGTCGAGGACCGTGACCCCCATCGTGACCCACGACCGAGCGCCCCGTGAGGCCGGCCGAGGCATCCCCGAGGCCACGGTCGCGCGGCTCCCGGTCTACCTGCGGGCTCTGACCGCGCTGACGGATCGTGGCGTCACCACCTCGTCCAGCGAGGATCTGGCCACAGCTGCCGGGGTCAACTCGGCGAAGCTGCGCAAGGACCTGTCGCACCTGGGCTCGTACGGCACCCGCGGGGTCGGCTACGACGTCGAGTACCTCCGCTACCAGATCGCCCGCGAGATAGGGCTCACCCAGGACTGGCCGGTGGTCATCGTCGGCATGGGGAACCTGGGCCAGGCGCTGGCCGGCTACGGCGGGTTCGCCTCCCGCGGCTTCCGGGTGGCCGGGCTCGTCGACAACGACCCACGGCGGGTCGGCGAGTCGTACGGCGGCGTGACCGTCCGGCATCTCGACGAGCTCGCGAGCGTGGTCGACTCCGAGGGCGTCTCCATCGGGGTGATCGCCACGCCCGGCCCGGCGGCGCAGGAGGTGGCCGACCGGCTGGTGGCCGCCGGGGTGTCGTCCATCCTCAACTTCGCCCCGTCCGTGCTGGTCGTGGGCGAGGGCGTCGACGTCCGCAAGGTCGACCTGAGCATCGAGCTGCAGATCCTCGCCTACCACGAGCAGCGCAAATCCGTCGCCACGGCGCCGGCCGCCCGGCGGGCGGCGGAGCCGGCATGAGCATCCTCGTCGTGGGCATCTCCCACCACAGCGCCCCGGTCGCCCTGCTCGAGCGGGTGGCGGTGGACGCCGAGCGGGCCGGCAAGCTGGCGGTCGCCGCCGGCGAGACCGAGCACGTCAACGAGGCGCTGGTGGTCGCCACCTGCAACCGGGTCGAGGTCTACGCCGACGTCGACCGTTTCCACGGCAGCGTCGAGGACGTGTCCGACCTGCTGGCCGCACTGGCGGGGGGTGTCCGGGACGAGGTCGTGCCGCACCTGTATGTGCACTACGACGACGCGGCTGTGGCCCACCTGTTCGCCCTCGCCGCCGGACTCGACTCGATGGTGGTGGGGGAGAGCCAGATCCTCGGCCAGGTGCGCGCCGCTCTCCAGCGCGGACAGGAGCACGGGTCGGTGGGTCCGGCGCTGAACGGGGCGTTCCAGCAGGCACTGCGCGTGGGCAAGCGCGGGCATGCCGAGACCGGGATCGACCAGGCCGGGCCGTCGGCCGTCACCGCCGCGCTGGACCGGCTGGACGCCTCCGGTGTCGGCGTCTCGGGCGCCCGGGCGGTGGTGGTCGGCGCCGGCGCCATGGCCGGCCTCGCGACCGCCCACCTGAGCCGCCGAGGCGCCGCGGAGATCGTGGTCGTGAACCGGACCCCGGACCGCGCGCGGCGGCTGGCCGCCGGTGTGGGTGGCCGAGCCGCGTCGTTCGCGAGCCTCCCCGGCGAGCTGGCCGGAGCCGACGTGCTGGTCTCCTGCACCGGTGCGGTCGGTGTGGTGGTGCACGCCGACCCGTTGCTCGCCGCCCTGTCCAGCCGCACCCCGGACCGGCCGCTCGGCGTGATCGACCTGGCCCTGCCGCATGACGTCGACCCGGTCCTCGCGACGCACCCGGCCGTCCGGCACGTCGGGTTGGCCGCCCTGGCCGAGCAGCTCGCCGGGGGGCCGGTGGCCGTCGACGTCGAGCAGGTGCGGCGGATCGTCGCCGAGGAGGTCGCGGCCTACCTCGCGGCCCGCGGCGCCGCCCGGGTGACGCCCACCGTCATCGCCCTGCGCTCCATGGCCACCGAGGTCGTCGACGCCGAGCTCGGCCGACTGCTGGCCCGGCTGCCCGACCTCGACGAGCCCGCCCGCGCCGAGGTCGAGCAGACCGTCCGCCGGGTCGCCGGCAAGCTGCTGCACGCGCCCACGACCCGGGTCAAGGAGCTGACCGGTGAGCCGGCCGGGCTGACCTACGCCGAGGTGCTCGCCGAGCTGTTCTCGCTGCCGTCGGGCACCGTCGAGGCAGTGTTGCGCGCCGACGTCGAGCCGCAGCGCGAGCCTGGCGAGGGCGGCCCACGATGACCGCCACCGGCACCGTCCCGGTGCGGATCGGCACCCGGGCCAGCGCACTGGCTCGGGCCCAGAGCACGGTCGTCGCCGACCGGTTGGCCGCCGCCAGCGCCCGCCTCGTCCAGCTCGTGCACGTCACCACCCGCGGCGACGTCGACCGCGGTCCGTTGCGCGACATCGGCGGGACCGGCGTGTTCACCTCCGCGCTCCGGGACGCACTGCTGGCCGGAGACGTCGACGTCGCGGTGCACTCGCTGAAGGACCTCCCGACCGCACCGGCCCCCGGTCTGGTGCTGGCCGCCGTGCCTCCGCGCGACGACCCGCGTGACGTCGTGGTGGCGCGTGCCGGGCTCACCCTCGGCGAGCTCCCGACCGGGAGCACCGTCGGCACCGGCTCCCCGCGCCGGGCCGCGCAGCTGCGCGCGCTCGGCCTCGGCCTCGAGGTCGTCGACCTGCGCGGCAACGTGGACAGCCGGCTGGCGCGGGTGGCCGAGGGCTCCCTGGACGCGGTCGTCCTGGCCCGGGCCGGGCTGGCCCGGCTGGGCAGGCTCGACGAGGCCACCGAGGTGTTGGACCCGCTGCAGATGCTGCCGGCGCCCGGCCAGGGCGCCTTGGCCGTCGAGTGCCGAGCCGACGATCCGCTGGCGGCGGAGCTGCGTGCGGTCCTGGACGATGCGGACTCGCGGCTCGCCGTCTCGGCCGAGCGGGCCTTCCTGGCAGCCGTCGAGGCGGGCTGCTCCGCGCCGCTCGGCGCGCTCGCCGAGCGGGTGTGGACCAGTCCGGACGAGCCGGGTCCCGGCCCGGTTCCTGAGGCCGTCGACTCCGACGAGCTGTGGCTGCGCGGCGTGGTCGTGGACCCGTCCGGGCGGCCGCTGCTCCGGGCGTCCACCACCGGCTCGCCGCTGGAGCCCGAGGCCGTGGGGCACAAGCTCGCGGCCGAGATGCTGGCCGAGGGTGCCGCCGACCTGATCGCGACCGCCGCCGGAGGTGAGCCGTGACCGCCCCGAAACGACCGAACAGCGCCCAGACCCGACGTATGCAGTCGAGACCCGAGAAGAAGGACCACGTGACTAGCACCGCCAACGCCCGCAGCACCAGCACCGCCGCCGCCCGCGCCGCGCGCCGACCGGGTCGGGTGTCCTTCGTGGGCACCGGTCCCGGCGACCCCGGACTGTTGACGGTGCGCGCCGTCGAGCTGATCCGCGCCGCTGACGTCGTCGTCACCGAGTCGGCCGAGCATGAGGCGCTCGTCGCGGCGATCCGCTCCGCGACGCCGGTGCCGACGACCGATGTCGAGGCGCCAGTCGTCGTCGACGGTGCCTTCGCCGACACCGGGGCCGCCCTGACCCCGGCAGCCCGCGGCCGACTGGTGGTCAGGCACGCCAAGGGTGTCGACCTGGTGGTCCGGCTGATCGCCGGTGACCCGTGGCTGCACGGCAGCGGCGCCGAGGAGGCGCTGGCCTGCGCCAAGGCAGGGGTCGCCTTCGACGTCGTGCCCGGCGTCACGGCGGCGACCGGGGTCGCGGCCTACGCCGGCGTACCGCTGACCACCCGCAAGCACCGGGAGGTCTCGTTCGTGAACGTGGCCGAGGGGCGGGTGGACTGGTCGACCTACGGGACCGACCGCACCCTCGTCCTGCTGTCCGCCCTGGACGTGATCGGTGACGTCGCGAAGGCACTGGTGGCGGCGGGCCGACCTGCGGACACTCCGGTGGCCGTCACCCGCGTGGGGACCACCACCGCCCAGACCACGGTCGTCTCGACGCTGGACGACGTCGCCACCGACGTGGCTGCCACGTCGATGACAGCACCCGCCGTCGTCGTGGTGGGTGACGTGGTCGACCTGCGCGACCAGCTGAGCTGGTTCGAGACCAAGCCGCTGTTCGGCTGGCAGGTCCTCGTGCCCCGCACCAAGGAGCAGGCGGCGGCGCTGTCCGACCGACTGCGAGCGCACGGCGCCATTCCCGACGAGGTGCCCACGATCTCGGTCGAGCCGCCGCGAAACCCGCAACAGATGGACAAGGCGGTGCGCGGGCTGGTCGAGGGCCGGTACGAATGGATCGCCTTCACCTCCGTGAACGCGGTCCGTGCGGTCCGGGAGAAGTTCGACGAGTACGGCCTGGACGCCCGCGCCTTCTCCGGGTTGAAGGTCGCAGCCGTCGGAACCACCACGGCCGAGGCCGTCAGCACCTGGGGGATCCGGCCCGACCTGGTGCCGTCAGGGGAGCAGTCCGCGCGGGGCCTGCTCGAGGACTGGCCGCCGTTCGACGAGGTGCTGGACCCGATCAACCGGGTCTTCCTGCCCCGGGCCGATATCGCCACCGAGACGCTGGTGGCCGGGCTGGTCGACCTCGGCTGGGAGGTCGACGATGTGACCGCCTATCGCACCGTGCGCGCCGCTCCGCCGCCCGCGCCGGTGCGGGAGGCGATCAAGGCCGGCCGATTCGACGCGGTGGTCTTCACGTCCTCGTCGACCGTGCGCAACCTCGTCGGCATCGCCGGCAAGCCACATCCGGCGACCGTGATCGCCTGCATCGGGCCGGCGACGGCCAAGACCGCCGAGGAGCACGGGCTGCGCGTCGACGTGTTGGCGGAATCGCCGTCGGCCGAGGTGCTCGCCGAGGCGCTCGCCGACTTCGGGATGCAGCGCCGGATGGCCGCACTGGAGGCCGGCGAGCCGGTCACCCGTCCCTCGGAGCGCCGCGCGGCCGTCCGGCGCAAGGCCACCTGAGCCGGGCCGACCGGTCCGATGGGGTATCCCGCACAGCGACCACGCCGGCTCCGGGTCTCCCGGGCCGTGCGTGACCTGGTCGCCGAGACGTCACTGCAGCCGCGGCAGCTGGTGCTGCCGCTGTTCGTCCGCGAGGGCTTGGCCGCACCAGCACCCGTGGCGAGCATGCCGGGTGTCGTGCAGCACACCCGGGACTCGATGCGGGCGGCGGTGTCCGCGGCCGCGGACGCCGGGCTCGGAGGGGTGATGCTGTTCGGGGTCCCCGAGCGCAAGGACGCGATCGGGTCCGGGGCCACCGATCCGGACGGCGTCCTCACGGTCGCGATCAGGGACGCGGTCGCCGAGGCCGGGGACGCCCTGGTCGTGATGAGCGACCTGTGTCTCGACGAGTTCACCGACCACGGCCACTGCGGCCTGCTGGACGACCTCGGCCGGGTGGACAACGACGCGACGCTGGTCCGCTACGCCGAGATGGCCGTGCTGCACGCGTCTGCCGGGGTCCATCAGGTGGGGACGAGCGGCATGATGGACGGACAGGTGTCCGCGGTGCGGGCCGCGCTGGAGAGCGCCGGGCAGCACCAGACCGGCATCCTCGCCTATGCCGCGAAGTACGCCTCCGGCTTCTACGGACCCTTCCGGGAGGCGGTGAACAGCTCGCTGACCGGTGACCGGCGCAGCTACCAGCAGGATCCGAGCAACCTGCGCGAGGCGCTGCGCGAGGTCCACGCCGACCTGTCCGAGGGCGCTGACGTGGTCCTCGTGAAACCGGCGCTGGCGTACCTGGACGTCGTCCGTGCGGTCCGCGACAGCGTCGACGTCCCGGTGGCCGCCTACAACGTCTCGGGGGAGTACGCGATGGTCGAGGCGGCTGCCGAGCGGGGGTGGATCGACCGCGAGCGCACGGTGCTCGAGATCCTCACCGGCATCCGCCGAGCCGGCGCGGACGTGGTGCTGACCTACTGGGCCACGGAGGCGGCCACCCTGCTTCGCTGAGAGTGCCCGGACGTCGGGTCCGAACCGGGCGAGACTGAGGCTCAGCCCGGAAGGTCGACGCCGCCACCACCGCCGCCGCCGCCACCGCCGCCGCCCGTGCCGGGCAGGTCGTCCAGGGCGTCGAGCAGGCCGGCGATGACCGCATTGGCGGCCGCCTGGCCGCCGTCGAGGTAGGCCTGGACGCAGTCGTCGAGGTTCCCGCCGCCGGTGGGCAGACCGGAGTCGGTGAGGGCGTCCTGGCAGTAGGCAGTGGCCTGCTCCAGCGCCTCAGCGGCGTCGTTGACGCCGTCCTCCGCCTCGTCGACCGGTCCGCCGCCGCCCGGCGGGTCGTTCGGCGGATCGGGAGTCGGGGGCTGCGGGGTCGGGTCGCCCCCACCGCCGCCACCGCCACCGCCGCCGCCGGCGCCGCCACCGCCACCGCCGCCGCCGGTGCCGCCACCGCCACCGCCGCCGCCGGTGCCGCCACCGCCACCGCCATTCCCGCCGCCGCCACCGGCCCCGTTACCCTCACCGCCGCCGGTGCCGCCACCGCCGCCGGTCCCGTTGTCGTCACCGCCGGTGCCGCCACCGCCGGTGCCGCCGCCGCCGGTGCCGCCGCCTGGTTCGGTGGTCACGACGGCCGGCGCGCCGGTGCCGTTGGCAACCGCGCTGTATCCGCCGTTCGCGTAGTCCGCGGCGATCGACAGCACCAGCTCGACGTACTCGTCGGAGTGGTTGTAGCTGAAGACCGCTGCGGCGGCGCCGCCGTCGGTGGAGACGTCGTGCGAGCCGGCGCACAGGTAGACCCCGGCCGCCACCGATGCGTCGTCGATGTCCTGGGGGTTCGCGTCGCCGTTGCCGTCCCCGTCGACGCCGACGAGGTCCCAGGTGCCGGGGATGAACTGCATCGGCCCGACCGCGCGGTCGTAGTCGGTGTCGTTGTCGAAGGCACCGTCGTCGGTGTCGGTGATCCGCGCGGTGTTGCTGCTGCCGTTCAGCGGGACGCCGTAGATGCCGGGACGCGACACGCCGTCGGCGCCGATGGTGTTGCCGGCGTATCGCCCGTGGTCGGACTCGACCTTGCCGATGGCGGCGATCAGCGGCCACCCGAGCCGGCACCCTGGGTCGGCCTTGGCCAGGACGTCCTCGGCCGTCTGGTAGGCCAGCAAGGCGGCGGTGGGGATTCCGTCGACCGATCCGGACGTGCTGGCGGACCCAGGTCCGGCGAGGTCCGGCTCGGAGTCCGGGAAGGCGGACCCGGCGGCGCCGGGGACGCTCAGGCTGGCCGGCTGCTCGAACGGCGTGGTCGGGACCGCGGGGACGCCGAGGCCGTCCACCGACCCGGAGGCGGCGGCAAGACCGGGGCCGGTCAGCGAGGTGGTCCAGGCACCGGACAGGATCGCCAACGGGACGATCGCGGTGGCCCGCTGCCAGCGCCGCAGCGGTCGCGGCTCACCTCGGTGTCGTGTGAAACGCAGATCCATCGATCCCTCCGGCCTCCCCACGCGCCGTAGATCCCGGCGCGCACCGTCGGCTGGTCCAACGAGGAGGACCACGGCAGGTTACGGCACCGTCACCGAACCCACACGCCGTCGTGGTGTTCGTCACGCTCTGTCCGATGACGTCCGGGTGGGCGGAGGCGCGATTCGGCCGATGCGGCGCAGGGATCGGGCCGCCGCGACCGGTCCGCGGCGGTCGGGGACAATGAGCAGGTGACCGCCACCCCCGTGCCGCATCCCTTCGATGCGCCCGCGTCCGAGGCGCTGCTCAAGCGGGCGCGCGCGGTGGTGCCGGGTGGGGTGAACTCGCCGGTTCGTGCGTTCTCCGCCGTCGGGGGGACACCGCGGTTCATCGCGGCCGGGCGCGGGCCCTACGTCACGGACGCGGACGGGCGGGAGTACGTCGACCTGGTGTCGTCGTGGGGGGCGCTGCTGCACGGGCACGCGCATCCCGTCGTGCTGGACGCGGTGCGGGAAGCTGCCTCGCGCGGCACGTCGTACGGCGCCCCGACCGAGACCGAGGTCGAGCTGGCCGAGGAGATCGTCGCCCGGGTGCCGGTCGAGATGGTGCGGCTGGTGTCGTCGGGCACCGAGGCGACGATGTCTGCCGTGCGGCTCGCCCGGGGCTTCACCGGTCGCGACCTGGTGGTCAAGTTCGCCGGCTGCTACCACGGCCACGTCGACGCGCTGCTCGCCTCCGCCGGGTCCGGCGTGGTGACCTTCGGGCTGCCGGGCACGCCTGGGGTGCCGCCGGGGGCAGCCGCGGCCACGATCGTGCTGCCGTACAACGACCGGGACGCGGTCGAGCGGGCGTTCGCCGAGCACGGGCCACGCATCGCCGCGGTGATCACCGAGGCGGCGGCCGGCAACATGGGCGCGGTCCCGCCCCTGCCGGGGTTCAACCGCTTCCTGCACGAGTCCTGCCGGGAGCACGGGGCGTTGCTGATCAGCGACGAGGTGATGACCGGCTTCCGCGTGCACCGGTCGGGTTGGTGGGGTCTGGAGGGGGCCGGCGAGGGCTGGCGACCGGACCTGGTGTGCCTGGGCAAGGTGCTGGGCGGTGGCTTCCCGGCCGCGGCGTTCGGCGGCCGGGCGGACGTGCTCGCCGCCCTGGCACCGGACGGGCCGGTCTACCAGGCCGGGACCCTGTCCGGTAACCCGGTCGCCACGGCCGCGGGGCTGGCCGCACTGCGGCTGGCCACCGACGCGACCTACGCCCGGCTGGACGACACCGCCGGGTCGCTGCGCACACTCGTCACCGACGCCCTCAGCGCCGCCGCTGTCCCGCACCTGGTGCAGGCTGCGGGCAACATGTTCAGCGTCTTCTTCGCCGACCCGGCGCCGGCGGCGGTGCTGGACTTCGCCTCCGCGCAGCGGCAGGAGCTGCACCGCTTCCGGGCGTTCTTCCACGCGATGCTGGCGCGGGGCGTGGCCCTGCCTCCGAGCGCCTTCGAGGCCTGGTTCGTCAACACCGCCATCGACGCCGACGCGCTCGACCGGATCGCCGCGGCCCTGCCGCACGCGGCCCGGGCCGCCGCGGCCGCAGACACCGAGCGAGGAGACCGGCCGTGAGCGAACGCACCGTCGTGCACCTGCTGCGGCATGGCGAGGTGCACAACCCAGGTGGCATCCTCTACGGCCGGCTCCCCGACTTCCATCTGTCCGAGCTCGGGCACAAGATGGCCGAGCGGGTCGCCGGCTTCTTCGCCGCCCGCGACGTCACGCACCTGGTGTCCTCGCCGCTGGAGCGGGCGCAGGAGACGGCCGCCCCGACCGCCGCCGCCCTCGACCTCGACGTCCATCTGGACGAGCGGGTGGTGGAGGCCGGCAACTCGTTCCAGGGCGAGACGTTCGGCGTGGGGGACGGGGCGCTGTGGCACCCCGGCGTGTGGTGGCGGCTGCGGAACCCGTTCCGGCCTTCGTGGGGGGAGCCGTACGCACAGATCGCCGCCCGCATGCTGGCCGCCGCCGGTGACGCGCGGGATGCGGCACGGGGGCACGAGGCCGTCATCGTGTCGCACCAGCTGCCGGTCTGGATCGCGCGCTGTGCGGTCGAGGGGCGACGGTTCGTGCACGACCCCCGTCGCCGGCAGTGTGCGCTCACCAGCGTGACCTCGATCAGCTACGTCGGCGACGCGGTGCAGTCGGTCGCCTACACCGAGCCGGCCGCCGACCTGCTGGTGCCGGCGGACGACCAGCAGTTCGGAGCCTGATGACACCGACGGCCGTGCGCGGGACCACCGCCGGGCTGATCGCCGCCGGACTTCTCCTCGGCGGCTGTGGTGGCATCTCGTCGGAGCGGGCGGACGGCGGCTACGTGCGCGGTGACATCGGGATCACGGTGCTGCCCGAGGCGGAGCGGGTCCCGGCCCCGCCCGTGGCGGGGGAGACGGTCGACGGTGACGAGGTGGCGCTGGCCGACCTCGCCGGTCATCCCGTGGTGCTGAACGTGTGGTTCGCCGACTGCCCGCCGTGTCGGCAGGAGGCCGACGACCTGGTCGAGGCGGAGCGTCGGCTGGCGCCCGATGGGGTGTCGTTCCTCGGGGTGAACATCCGGGACGACGCCGACGGGGCCGCCGCCTTCCAGCGGGCCTTCGACATCGGCTGGCCGAGCATCTTCGACCCGTCCAGCTCGCAGTTGCTCGGCTTCCGGGACAGCCTGCCGTCGGCGGCCGTGCCCACCACGTGGGTGATCGACTCAGAGGGCCGGGTCGCCGCCCGGGTGGTCGACGAGATCACCTCGCCGACCACGCTGGTGGACCTCGTCGACGAGGTCGAGTCCGGTGGGTGAGTGGTTCGCCGGCACTGCGCTGTCGGGGTCGCTCGCGCTCGCGATCCCGGTCGCGATGATCGCCGGCCTGGTGAGCTTCTTCAGCCCGTGCGTGGTGCCGCTGTTGCCCGGCTACTTGTCGTACGTGACCGGGCTGTCCGGGGCGGACCTGCAGGCCGCCATGGACGGGGCGCCGAACCGGCGCGGCCGGATGGTGCTCGGCACCGGCCTGTTCGTGCTCGGCTTCTCCTTCGTGTTCGTGTCGCTGGGGACGCTGATGGGTGCGGTCGGCACCTGGCTGCTCACCTATCAGGACCGCATCAACGTCGTGCTGGGCGTGCTGGTGGTGCTGGTGGGACTGGCCTTCGTGGGTTTCGTTCCGCTGCTCCAGCGAGACGTGCGGGTGCACCGGGTGCCGGACGTGGGGGTGGCGGCGGCCCCGCTGCTCGGCGTGCTGTTCGGGCTCGGCTGGACGCCGTGCCTGGGACCGACCCTGACCGCCGTGCTCGCCTTGTCGTTCGACCAGGCCAGCGCCGGACGAGGCGCGCTGCTCAGCCTGGCCTACTGCCTCGGGCTCGGGGTGCCGTTCGTGCTCGCGGGGCTCGCCTTCCGCCGGGTGCTCGGGGCCAGCGCCTGGACCCGGCGCCACCAGGCCTGGGTCTCGCGCGCCGGTGGGCTGATGCTCGTCGCCGTCGGCGTGCTGCTGCTCACCGGCGGGTGGGATCTCTGGGTCGCGCAGATGCGGGGCTGGGTGCCCGGATTCGAGACCGCGCTGTGACCACCCGCACCGATCCCCCGCCCGCCGCGGCGCCGCCCGGCGGCGGCCGGTTCGAGGACGACAGACCGGGCCGACCGCCGGAGCTGTCGCCGCGCGCGCTCGGCCGCTGGGCCTGGCGTCAGCTGACCAGCATGCGGACCGCGCTGCTGTTGCTGTTGCTGCTCGCCCTGGCCGCCGTCCCGGGCTCGCTGGTGCCGCAGCAGGGCGTGGACTCGATCGCCGTCGCCCGGTTCCGGATCGAGCACCCGGACCTCGCCCCGTGGCTGGACCGGCTCGGGATGTTCTCCGTCTACACCTCTGCCTGGTTCTCCGCGGTCTACCTGTTGCTGCTGGTCTCGCTGATCGGCTGCATCGTGCCGCGGACGCGGGTCTATGCACGGGCGCTGCGGGCCCGGCCGCCGCTGGCTCCGGCCCGGCTGGAGCGGATCCCGGCGCACTCCACCTATCCGACCGACCGTGCGGCCGCCGCCGTCCTCGACGACGCCGGCCAGCTGCTCCGTCGCCGACGGTTCCGGGTGGACACCGACCGCGACGCGGTGCGAGCCGAGCGGGGCTACCTGCGGGAGGCGGGCAACCTGGTCTTCCACGTCAGCCTGGTGGCGGTGCTGGTCGGGGTCGCGGTCGGCAGCCTGTGGGGCTACCGGGGCAACGTCATCGTGGTGGAGGGGAGCGGCTTCTCCAACACCCTCACCCAGTACGACGAGTTCACGGCGGGTCCGCTGACCGGCGGCGACTCGCTGCCTCCGTTCAGCCTGACCCTCGAGCAGATGACGGCGCGTTTCCAGACCGAGGGCCCGCAGGCCGGCCAGCCCAAGACCTTCGAGGCCGAGGGGACCGTCACCCCCGCGCCGGGCCGGTCCGCGGAGCCGTTCGACCTCCGGGTCAACTCCCCGCTGACGGTGGACGGCACCTCGGTGTTCCTCGTCGGCAGCGGCTATGCGCCGGTGATCACCGTGCGCGACGGGACCGGTGCGGTGGTGTCCTCCGGGCCGGTGCCGTTCCTGCCGACCGACGCCTCCTACGTGAGCGAGGGCGTGGTCAAGGTCCCGGACGCCGCGCCCAGCCAGCTCGGACTGGAGGGCTTCTTGCTGCCCACGGCGGCGCGGGACGGCGACGGAGTCCCGGTGTCAGTCTTCCCCGAGGCGCTGAACCCGGCGTTGTCGCTGTTCGCGTGGAGCGGGGACCTCGGGCTGGACGACGGGGTGCCGCAGTCGGTCTACAGCCTCGACAAGGACGGGCTCGAGGTGGTCCAGGCGGCCGACGGCGAACCGGTGCGGGTGCTGCTCCGACCCGGCGAGACCAGCGGCCTGCCGGACGGCCTCGGGACCGTCACCTTCGAGGGCGTCGCCGAGTTCGCCCGGCTGCAGGTGTCCTCCGCGCCGCTCGCCTGGCTGCCGCTCACCGGCCTGGTGGTCGCGGTCGCCGGCCTGCTGCTGTCGCTGTACGTGCGGCCCCGGCGGATCTGGGTACGCGCTCGGCCGGAAGGGGGACGTACGGTGGTCGAGGTGGCGCTGCTCGACCGGGCCGCCCGGGCGGATGCGCCGCGCGACCTCGCCGACCTGGTGGCCGCGTTGCGGGCGTCCGAAGCGGGTCCTGACCGGACGCCGACACAGGCAGAGGGAGACCGGGCATGAGCCCCGAGACCAGCGAGACCCTGGCCCGGCTGGCGAATGCCGCCGTCGCCGCGGCCACCGTCGTGCTGGTGCTGGCGTGGCTCAGCCACCTGGTGGAGTGGGCCGCCGCCCGGCAGGTCCGGCCCGCGCGTCGCGATGCCGCCCTGGTGCCGACCGCCGGGGTGCGGGAGACGGCGGCCGAGCTGCCGGCCGGCTCCGAGCCGCACTCCGAACCGGGTTCCGAGCCGGGCTCCGAGTCGGGCTCCGAGTCGGGCTCCGAGTCGGAGCGAGCCGACGTCTTCGGCCGGATCGGGCTGTCCCTCACCGTGCTCGCGACCGCGCTGCTCGCCGCCGGCGTGCTCGGCCGCGGGATCGTCGCCGGCCGGGCGCCGTGGGGGAACATGTACGAGTTCGCCGTCGTCGGTGCCCTGGCGCTGCTGCTCGGCTACCTGGCGCTGGTGCTGCGCGCCGGCGTGGCCTGGCTCGGGCCGCTGGTCACCGGCTTCGCCGTCGTCGTCCTCGGCCTGTCGATCCTGGTGTACGTCCCGGCCGGGCCGCTCGTGCCGGCTCTCGACTCGTACTGGCTGGTGGTGCACGTCGCCGCCGCCGCGATCGCCGGCGCCGCCTTCGTCGTCGGCGCCGGAACCTCCGTGCTGTTCCTGGTCAAGGAGCGGGCCGAGCGCCGAGCCGGGGAGCCGGTGGCCACCGGCCTGCTCGGACGGCTGCCCAGCACCGGGGCGATGGACCGGCTGGCGTTCCAGGTGCACGCGTTCGCGTTCCCGCTGTGGACCTTCGCTGCGCTGATCGCCGGCCCGATCTGGGCCCAAGCCGCCTGGGGCCGCTACTGGGGCTGGGACCCCAAGGAGGTCTGGGCGTTCGTCACCTGGGTCGTCTACGCGGGATACCTGCACGCTCGCGCGACGGCCGGGTGGCGCGGTCGCGGGGCGGCCGTGCTGGCGCTGGTCGGCTTCGCCACCTTCTTGTTCAACTTCGTGGGCATCAACCTGTTCGTGTCCGGGCTGCACTCGTACGCGTTCTGACGGCCGCGGCCACTGCTGAGACGGTCATTCCGGTTGCGGCTCGTCCCCGGTGCCCCGCCGTCGGTGGCGACGCTCTCGTTCCTCGATCCGCCACAGGAAGTCGGGATCGTCGTCCGGACCGACCACCCGCGGCTTCGCCTGGCGAGGCGGTGGACGGCGGCGGCGGGCCCGGCCCCCGAGGAACCAGGCCAACGGGCCGGCGACCGGCACCAGGACGACCGCGAACCAGGCGGCCTTGGGCAGGTTCCGCACCGAGCGGGAGTCGCTCTGGGCGATGTCGAACAGGCAGTAGACGCTCAACCCCACGGCCACGACCACGGCCAGTCCCTTCAGCACGGAACCAGCGTAGGTCGTTCCACGGCGCGGGTGCGGATCGGTCGACCGGACCACCGCGGCGGAGCCGTCGCGGGCACGGGCGAGGCGATGGGGTCGGGGGCGCCGTGCCAGGCTGGCGGCATGCAGTCGCTGGTCACGCTGGCCGACGTCCGGGCCGCCGCCCGGCGGATCGAGGACAGCTGCGTGCGGACCCCGCTGCTGCCGGCGCACTGGGCGGCCGCCGACCTCACCTGGCTGAAGCCGGAGTCGCTGCAGCCCACCGGCGCGTTCAAGCTCCGCGGTGCCAGCAACGCGGTGGCCCGCCTCGACGCGGAGCAGCGGTCCCGCGGCGTGGTCACGCACTCGTCCGGCAACCACGGCAGCGCGCTCGCGCACGCCGCCCGGCGGGCAGGTGTCCGGGCGACGGTGGTGGTGCCGTACGGCGCACCGGAGGTGAAGGTCGGCCTGATCGCGAGGGCAGGTGCCGAGCTGGTCCGGGTCGACGTGTCCGAGCGCGCCACGGCGTGTGCGGAGATCGCGGCCCGCACCGGGGCGGTGGAGATCCCGCCGTTCGACCACCCCGACGTGATCGCCGGTCAGGGAACGGTCGGTCTCGAGATCGCCGAGGACCTGCCGGAGGTAGAGGCGGTGCTGGTCCCGATCGGGGGCGGTGGGCTGGTGTCCGGCGTCGGCGTCGCGCTACGGGCCCTGCTCCCGCACGTACGGGTGATCGGCTGCGAGCCGGCGCTGGCGGCCGACGCCGCGGCGAGCCTGGCGGCCGGCGAGCGGGTGACCTGGCCGGAGGCCGACACGGCGCGCACCAGCGCCGACGGGCTCCGCGCGACCTCGCTCGGTGAGCTCACCTGGCCGCACGTGCGAGCGCTGGTCGACGGCGTGGTCACGGTGTCCGAGGAGGCGATCCGCGACGCAGTGCGTGCGCTGGCCACCGGCTCCCGACTGGTGGTCGAGCCGAGCGGTGCGGTCGCCGCCGCGGCACTGCTGAGCCGGCCGGAGGAGCTGCCCGCCGGACGTACCGTCGTGGTGGTGTCCGGCGGCAACGTCGACCCGGCCTGGTTCACGGCGGCGATCGGGGAGGGATGGTCCTGATGCGATCCCTGCGCCCCGGCATCTGGGTGCGCTACACCCTCGCCCGGCTCGCCCTGTTCCTGCTCGCGTGGCTGGTGGTGTGGGCGATCGGCTGGACCTGGCTCGCCCGTGACCAGCTGACCGTGCTGTGGACCGCCGTGGTGGCGCTGGCGCTCTCGGCGGTGGCGTCGCTGCTGCTGCTGCGCGGGCTGCGCGCCGAGCTGGCCGAGCAGGTGCAGGGACGTGCGCGGCGGTTGAGCGCCTCGTTCGAGCGGTCCCGGCGTACGGAGGACGACGCCGGTGAGCAGTGACGCCGCGGCGGCGCGGCCGTAGGTCGCCGATCCGTCAGTTCCGACCCGCCGATCCGTCAGTTCCGACCCGCCCATCCGTCAGTTCCGACCCGCCGGTCCGTCAGTTCCGACCGCCGCCACACCCGGAACCGAGCCGCCGGACCTGCAAAAGTCGCGGATCGTGAACTGGGGGGTAGGGGGGCGGGGGTCAGAGGAACAGGGCCAGGCCGACCCCGCCGGCCCAGGCGAGCTCGGCCAGCGAGGTGTCGCGCAGCACCGGCACCAGCGCCACCCCGCGCGCGCCGCGGAGCACGGTACGGACCGCGCGCAGCTGCAGCGGGACGGCCACCAGCCCGAGCAGCACCTCCGGGGAGCGTGCCGCGAGCACGGCCAGCGCCGCCAGCGCGGACAGGTGCAGCCCGACGTAGAGCACCCGGGTCCGGTCCTCCCCGAGCCGCACCGCCAGCGTGCGCTTGCCGGCAGCCGCGTCGGTCGGCACGTCGCGCAGGTTGTTCGCCACCAGGATCGCGCAGGCCAGCGAGCCGACCCCGACGCCGGCGAGCAGGCTGGTCGCCGTGACCGTGCCGGCCTGAACATAGGTGGTCCCGACGACGGCCACCAACCCGAAGAAGACGAACACGAACAGCTCGCCCAGACCCAGATAGCCGTACGGCCGCGCCGTCCCGGTGTACGCCCAGGCGGCTGTCAGGGCGGCCGCCCCGACGAGCAGCAACCACCAGGTCGTCAGCGCGGCCAGCAGCAGACCGGCGACGGCGGCCACCCCGAGGGACAGCACCGCTGCGACGCGTACCGCCTCCGGCGCCGCCAGCCGCGAGCCCACCAACCGGACCGGGCCGACCCGGTCGTCGTCGGTCCCCCGGATCCCGTCGGAGTAGTCGTTGGCGTAGTTGACACCCACCTGCAGCGCCAGTGCGACCACGAGAGCCAGCAGCGCCCGCCCGGGGACGAAGCCGTCCACGGCGGCGGCGGCACCGCTCCCGGCCAGCACCGGCGCGACGGCCGCCGGTAGGGTGCGCGGCCGGCTGGCCGCCAGCCACTGCGCGAGGTCGGCCACGGCTGCATCCAACCAGCCGCGCCGGACCACCCCCGGCCGCGTTAGCGTGACCGGCCGTGAGCCTGCGACCCGTCCGGGGCGAGCCGACGGCGGTGCTCGACGAGCTCCGCCGGTGGTGGGCGGCGCCCGAGCAGCCGTTGCTGGTGCGGACGTCGGGAAGCACCGGCGCCCCCCGGACCGTCGCGCTGGCGGCCGGTGCGCTGGCGGCCTCGGCCGCGGCGACCGAGCGTCGGCTCGGTGGCCCGGCGGCCTGGGTGCTCGCGCTGCCGGTGGAGTTCGTCGCCGGCCTCCAGGTGCTGGTGCGCTCCGTCGTCGCCGGCACCAGCCCGGTGCTGCTCGCCGACCACGCGGGTGACTGGACCGCCGCGCTGACGGCCGCGAGCAGGTCGGCCGCTGCCGGCGGGGCTCGGCTGCGGTGCACCGCGGTCGTGCCCACCCAGCTGCACCGTCTGGTCCGTGCGGGTCGGCTCGGCGCCCTCGCCGGCTTCGACGCCGTCCTCGTCGGCGGCGCCGCGACGGACGAGTCCCTGCGGCGGGCCGCCTCCGACGCCGGGGTCCGCATCGTGACGACGTACGGGATGGCTGAGACCTGCGGCGGGTGCGTGTACGACGGCGAGCCGCTCGACGGCGTCACGGTCCGACTGGCAGCCGACGGGCGGGTGCACCTGGCCGGGCCGATGCTGTTCGACGGCTACCCCGACGACCCGGCGGCCACGGCGGCGGCTCTCGTCGACGGCGAGCTGCGGACGCAGGACGTCGGGCGGCTCGACGCCGACGGCCGGCTGCAGGTGCTCGGTCGGGTGGACGACGTGGTGGTCAGCGGCGGTGTCAACGTCAGCCTGCCGGCGGTGGAGAACGCGCTGCGCGGACACGAGGCGATCGCCGACGCCGCCGTCGTGGCCCTGCCCGACCGGGAGTGGGGGGCACGCGTGGTCGTGGTGGCCCGCGCCGCCGATCGGGCACCGACCCTCGCCGAGCTGCGCGACCACGTCGGGGCGACCCTCCCGCGCAGCTGGGCGCCGCGAGCCCTGGTCCTCGTGGACGAGGTGCCGCGGCTGTCGCCCAGCGGCAAGACCGACCGGCTGGCGGTACGAGCGTTGGCGGCCGACCGGGTGGTGCCACCACCCGCGCCGGACGCGTCCTAGCCTGCGTGCGTGGCCGCCACCTCGCTCGGGACCGACCCGGTCACCTATGCGCTGCCGCTGCGCGCCCGGTTCCGCGGCACCACCGTCCGACAGGGGATGGTGTGGCGGGGCCCGGCCGGCTGGGCCGAGTTCGCACCCTTCGCCGACTATGACCATCCGGCCGCGGTCCCCTGGTTGCTCGCCGCCGACGAGGCCGCCGACCGTGGCTGGCCGGCTCCCGTGCGCAGCGAGGTCCCGGTGAACTGCACCGTTCCCGCGGTCGGTAGCGAGCGAGCCGGCGAGCTGGTCCGGTCCGGGCACGGCTGCCGGACGGCGAAGGTCAAGGTGGCCGAGCCCGGTCAGACCCTCGACGACGACCTGGACCGGGTCGCGGCGGTCCGCGATGCCCTCGGTCCGGACGGCCGGATCCGCGTCGACGCCAACGGCGCCTGGGACGTGGGCACGGCGCTCGACGCACTGCCCCGGCTCGACCGGGCCGCCGGTGGCCTGGAGTACGTCGAGCAGCCCTGTGCCCGGGTCGAGGACCTGGCCGTGGTCCGGCGTCGCGGTGGCGTCCCGGTCGCGGCGGACGAGTCGATCCGGCGCGCCGATGATCCCTACCGGGTGGCCGCGCTGCGGGCGGCCGACGTGGCGGTGCTCAAGGTGGCCCCGCTCGGAGGGGTCCGCGCCTGCCTGCGGATCGCCGAGCGGATCGGCCTGCCAGTCGTGGTCTCCTCGGCGCTGGAGTCCTCGGTCGGGCTGGCCG
The DNA here is from genome assembly GCA_963695375.1 of uncultured Actinomycetota bacterium. GTDB lineage: Bacteria > Actinomycetota > Actinomycetes > Propionibacteriales > Nocardioidaceae > JACCVL01. Next base: position 1,272,098 of record OY968767.1, read on the forward strand.
CCGGGCTGGCGCTGGCGGCGGCGCTGCCCGACCTGCCGTACGCCTGCGGCCTCGGCACCGCGACGCTGCTGGCCCGCGACCTCACCGACCACCCGTTGCTGCCGACGGGCGGCGTGCTGACCGTGCGGCCGGTGGTTGTCGATCCGGAGCCGCTGCGACGCGCCCGGGCGGACCCGGTGGCCCGGGACCGGTGGGCGCGTCGGCTGCAGGCGGTGCGGGCGCGGGCGGACCGCACCGGGCAGGATCGGACCTCGTGAACCCGTCCACCCGGCTGGGACGGCTCGTCGTGGACGAGCTGATCCGGCACGGCGTCCGAGACGCGGTGCTGGCGCCCGGCTCGCGGTCGGCGCCGCTGGCGCTCGCGCTGCATGCGGCGGACGCGGCGGGACGGCTGCGGCTGCACGTCCGGGTCGACGAGCGGACCGCCGGCTTCGTGGCGTTGGGGCTGGCCCGCAGCTCTCGGCATCCGGTGCCGGTGGTCACGACCTCCGGCAGCGCGGTGGCGCACCTGCACCCCGCCGTGCTCGAGGCGCACCACTCCGGTCTGCCGCTGCTGGTGCTGTCGGCCGACCGGCCCGCCGAGTTGCGCGGCAGCGGGGCCAACCAGACCACCGACCAGGTACGGCTGTTCGGCACCGCGGTCCGCTGGGCCGCCGATGTGCCGGCCGACGCGGTGGCGCCCGCCCGTGGGACGCAGCCGGTCGCCGCCTGGCGGGCGCAGCTGTCCCGGGGGGTGCTGGCCGCGACCGGAGCGGCGTCCGCCGATCCCGGACCGGTGCACCTGAACGTGTGCCTCGACCTCCCGCTCGTGCCGGACGAGGACGACGACGGCGCCGACCCGCCGGGCCGGCCGGCCGGGGCGCCGTGGACGGTGCCGCCGGAACCGGTTCACACCGAGCCGGTGGTCCTCCCCGTCGGGCCGCGGACGGTCGTGGTCGCCGGGGCAGACGCCGGCCAGCCGGCCCGCGTCCTGGCCGAACGGGCCGGCTGGCCGTTGCTCGCCGAGCCCACGTCCGGAGCCCGTACGGGCGCCGCCGCGCTGCGCTGCGGGACGCTGCTGCTGGGGCACCAGCCGCTGACGGCCGGGGTGCAGCGGGTGGTGGTCGCCGGCCGACCGACGCTGTCCCGGTCGGTGACCGACCTGCTCGGCCGGGCGGACGTGGAGGTCGTGGTGCTCGCCCCCGGGGCCCGGTGGTCCGACCCCGGGTCCCAGGCGGCGCGGGTGGTCCGGGCGGCCACCGTGCCGGACGCCACCGCGCCGGACCGCGCCGGAGCGGACTGGGTGGAGACCTGGCGACGTGCCGACCGCGCGGTCGGCGGCACCGTGGACGAGGTGCTCGCGACGCTGGCCGGGCGGCTCCCCACGGGCACCCTGCTCGGCCCGGAGGTGGCGCGGGCGGTCAGCGCCGCGGTTCCGCCCCGCGGGCTGCTCGTCGTCGGCTCCTCCCAGCCGATACGGGACCTCGACCTCGTCGCCCGGCCGAACCCGGTCGGTGAGCGCCGACTGATCGTGGCCAACCGCGGCCTGTCCGGTATCGACGGCACGGTCTCGACGGCGGTGGGGGCGGCGCTCGGCCGGGCCTCGTCCCGGTCGCTGGCGCTGATGGGGGACCTGACCTTCCTGCACGACGCGACCGGGCTCGTGCTCGGTCGACACGAGCCCCGCCCGGACCTGACCATGGTGGTGGCGAACGACGACGGCGGCAGCGTGTTCGCCACCCTGGAGCAGGGCGCCGGCAGGCACGCCGGCGCCTTCGAGCGGGTGTTCGCGACCCCCACCGGCACCGACCTCGCCGCGCTCTGCGCGGCCACCGGGACCGAGCACGCCAGCGTCGCGGACGTCGCCGAGCTCACCGCCCTGCTGGAACGTCCGAGCGGCGGGCTGCGGGTGCTCGAGGCACGGGTGGACCGGGCGCTGCGCCGGGAGCTGGCCGCGGCGCTGCGAACCGCCGCGGATGAGACGCTGCACCCGCTGCGGCTCGGCTGATCAGCGGTGGCCCGACGGACGGTCCGGACTCGACCGATCGGCCGGACCCGGCGGTGAAACGACGCGAAGGGCAACCACCGCTCTGTCATGATCGTGTTACGGGGGGTGAGGTCGCCGTCCGGCCCCGCCGAGGAATTCCGAGGGGTGAGGGGAGCACGTTGGTGACCGGAGCTGGGGACCGGCTGCGCGGGCTGAGCGCCTTCGCGGAGACTGTGGCCACCAGCGCGACCGTCCACGAGCTGGTCCAGCACACCGCTGGGGCGGCGCTCACCCTGATCGGAGCGGACTCGGCCTCGGTGTGCCGGTTCGAACGCTCGCACGCGCGGATCCGGATCCTGCACAACGCGGGTGACCTGGCGAGCTGGGAGCAGCCGTGGCCGGAGGACGAGACCTACAAGCTCAGCGAGTACCCCCAGGTGATGACGACCGTGGGTGGACTGCGGCGTTGGTGGTCCGGATCGGCCGACGACCCGGGCACCGACGCCGCTGACCGGGACCTGCTCCGCCGGCTCGGCAAGCGGTGGGCGGGCTCGTGCCAGGTCGTCGTGGGGAACGCGATCTGGGGCGACATCTACCTCACCCGGACCGAGGACGACGAGTTCGACCACACCGACGTCGCCACCGCCCTGACGCTGGCCGGACTGCTCTCGGCCGGGCTGTCCCGGCTGGAACTGCTGACCGAGATGTCCCGCCTGGCGTACTCGGATCCGCTCACCGGTCTCGCCAACCGCCGCGCCGCCGACGACTGGCTCGAGGAACGGCTTGCGCGCCCGGAGCCGTTCCCGCCGGTCTCGGTGGTGCTCTGCGACATCAACGGGCTGAAGCGGATCAACGACCTGTTCGGGCACGGGGCGGGTGACGAGCTGATCCGCATCGTGAGCACGCAGTTGGTGACGCTGGCCGGCGAGCTGCCTCGGACGCTGATCGCCCGCATCGGCGGAGACGAGTTCGTCGTGTTGTTGGACGGGGTGGCGCAGGAGCAGGTCGAGGAGATGGTCCAGCGGTTGGCGAGCACCGAGCTGCCGCACTCGGCGGGCGTCGCCGTCGGTGCGGCGACGACCACCGCCCGCCCGGCCGGCGCGAACAGCACGAAGACCGCGGCCCGCGCGCTGCTCCGCCTCGCCGACGCGGCTCAGTACCGACACAAGCAGACCCGCCGGTTGTCCACCGACGCGCTCTCGCCAGCGGCGGCGCCGATCTCGGTGCTGCTGCCGTCCGGCGAGTCCGACCTCACCGACCGGATCCTGGCCGCGCTGGCCGCGGCCGCGGACCAGTCGCCGGAGAGCCGGCTGGGGATCGTCGCCGACGGTGTCGCGCGAGCCTTCGACGCCGCCTCGTGGTGGGTCAGCCGCCAAGACGGTGAGACGCTCACCGACGTCCTCGGGTGCATGATCCGGCACACCGCGAGCGGGCTGGTGCCCCTCGAGCTGGTCTCGGGCCAGGAGTTCCAGCCGGTCGCGTACCCGGCCACGCTGGCCGCGCTCACGGGCGGCGGCTACTACGCCAGCCTGACCGAGGGCGACGCCACCGAACGCGCCCTGCTCGCGCGGATGGGCTACGTGTCATCCCTCGCGGCGGGTGAGCAGTCCCCGACCGGCGCGGCCTACCTGGTCGAGATCTTCGGCGACGCGCACACCTCCAGCGGGTTGTTCGTCGGGCTGCCGCTGCTGCGGGTGCTGGTGCACCTCGCGGTGCGGGAGGCCCGATGACCGACGACGTGCTGCTGCTCGAGCTGGGGGAGCTGTCCGTCCGGTTCGAGTCGTGCGGGACGGTCCCGGAGGCGGTCTCCGCCGCCGGTCAGGCCGCCCTGCACCTGCTCGGCGCCGACTCCGCAGCCGTCTGCCGGCTGGAGGACTCCGGTGCGCAGGTCCGGGTGCTGCACAACGCGGGCCACCGCGGCGGGTCCGAGGAGGCCTGGCCGACCGACGAGACCTACGCCGTGGACGAGCTGCCGGGCACCCTCCTGGTGCCCGACTCCGCGACCCGGGCCCGGCGCTGTTCGGCGGACGACGCCTCGCTGAGCGAGGTCGAGCGCGGCCGGCTCGGCCGGCTCGGTCGCCGGCACGCGCTCGTCGTCCAGCTGCAGGTCGGTGGCCGGCCTTGGGGGCAGCTGTACGCGACGCGCGAGCACGACCCGGCCTTCGACGCCGAGCGGGAGTGGATCGCGATCATCCTCGCCGGCCTGCTGTCGTCCGCGCTGGCCCGGCTCGAGCTGCTGTCCGAGCTGTCCCGGCTGGCCTACACCGACGCGCTGACCGGCCTGGTGAACCGGCGTGCCGCCGACGACTGGCTGAACGAGCGGCTGATCGCGCCGGAGCCGTTCCCGACCGTCGGCGCCGTGCTCTGCGACATCAACGGGATGAAGGCCGTCAACGACCGGCTCGGTCATGGCGCGGGTGACGAGTTGATCCGCATGGTCGGCGCAGCGCTGGCCAGCGCGGCCGTCGAGCTCGGCGACGCCGTCGCCGCGCGGGTCGGGGGTGACGAGTTCCTGCTGCTCGCCCAGGGGGCGGACGCCGAGCAGATCGCGGCCCTCGCCAACCGGCTGAGCCGGCTCGAGCTCCCGCACGACAGCAGCCTCGCGGTCGGGGCGGCGACGATGACGACGAGGCCGGCCTCCGGGTCCACCCCGGAAGCCGCCGCCCGGGTGCTGCTGCGGCTGGCCGACGCGGCGCAGTACCGGCACAAGCGCACCTCTCAGGTGACCGCGGACGCCGTCCGCACCGGCGAGCTCCCCGTGTCGGCGCAGCTGCCCCTGGAGGCCAGCGGAGTCGGAGACGTGGCACTCGCCCGACTGCACGAGTGCGCGGGCCACCCCGAGCAGGAGCTGGAGGAGCGGGTCGCCGTCGTGGCGGACACCATGCTGACCGCCTACGGCTGCGCCGCCTGGTGGCTGAGCTGCCAGGTCAGCGGCTCGGTCATCCGTGACGTGCTCGGCCGGGTGGAGCGGGCCAGCTCGAGCGGCGACCTGCAGCGGATCGCCCAGATGTCGTCCAGCGAGATCGACGCCGCGACCTTCCCGGCGACCGACCACTGCCTCGCCGGCGGTTCGATGTTCGCGACCTTGACGGCAGGGCACCCGACCGAGCGTGAGTTCCTCGCCTCGCTGGGGTACGTGTCGCTGCTGGCGGCGGGCGACGTGGACGCCGGCGGCCGGTCGTGGCTGCTCGAGCTCTACGGCGACGCGCAGACGTCGACCGGCCTGTTCTCCGCCGAGCCCCTGCTCCGGGCGCTGATGCACATCGCGGTGACGGGGGACGGGTTGGGCTAGCCCGCGTCGAGCCGCCCGGCGGCGCCGGGGTCGGGGTCGAGCGCGTCCCGGACGGGAACGAACTTCGCCTGCGCCTCCGCCAGCTCGGCCTCGGCCTCCGAGCCGGCGACGATGCCGCAGCCGGCGAACAGGCGGGCCCGGTTCCCCTCCAGCCGGCCGCACCGCAGCGCGATCCCCCACTCGCCGTCACCGGCAGCGTCGGTCCACCCGACCGGCGCGGCGTAGCGGTCACGGTCCATCTGTTCCAGCTCGGCCAGCCGGTCCAGCGCCACCCCGGAGGGAGTGCCACCCACGGCGGCCGACGGGTGCAGCGCCGCCGCCAGCGGCAGCGACCCGGCGCCGGCGTCGGTCGGCGACCCGAGCACGCCGGTCACGTCGGTGGCCAGGTGCATGACGTTGGGCAGATGCAGCACGAACGGGGTCTCCGGGACGAACATCGTGCTGCAGTGCGGCGACAGCCGCTCCGCGACCGAGCGGACGGCGTACTCGTGTTCCTCGAGGTCCTTGCTGCTGCGTGCCAGCGCGGCGGCGAGGGCGAGGTCGTGCTGATCGTCCCCGGTCCGCCGGATGGTGCCCGCCAGCACCCGGGAGGTCACCAGTCCCCGCTCGCGTCGGACCAGCAGCTCCGGAGTGGCGCCGACCAGCCCGTCGACGTAGTAGGTCCAGCAGCCCGGGTAGCCGGCGGCCAGCCGGCGCAGCGGCCAGCGCGGATCGATCCGCGCGTCAGCCTGCGCCAGCAGGTCGCGAGCGAGCACCACCTTCTCCAGCGCGCCGTCGGCGATCTGCCGGACCGCGTCCTGGACGGCCGACATCCACTGCGTTCCGCTCAGCGCGCCGTCGGAGAACCGCAGTCCCTGCGGGGGATCCGCCGCGGCCGCCGGTCGCAGCGACGGGACGCCCGCGATGCCGTCGACCCCGACCACCGTCACCCAGGCCCGCCGCCGCCCGTCGTAGTGCCGGACACCCACCAGCACCCGGGGGATGATCAGGGCGGAGCCGGCGGTGACACCCGCGGTGACACCCGCGATGGCGGGTGTGTCGGCGAACGCGAACGATCCGAACGCCACCAGCCCGCTGCCGGGGACGCCGACCTCGTCCCGGATCACCGCGTGGTCCACGACCCGCTGCCACCAGGCGTCGGCGTCGGCGAAGCGGGTCGGACCGTCCGAGCCGACCTGCGCCGCGACTCCCCAGCCGACCAGACCCTCGCCTTGCCGGATCCAGGCCAGCGGGGAGTCGTCGGGCAGCAGGGCCAGCAGGTCGCCGGGGTCCTCGATCTCGGTGCTGCGGACGACGAGCGGACCGGCCCCCGGGTCGACGATGGCGGCGATGCTCACGGCGACGAGGGTACGGAGCCGACCGGCCCGATGCCTGATCGGCCGGGCGTGCGAACCTGTCGCCTGTGACCCGCGCCACCCTGGACAAGCGGCCCGACGAGGTCGCGGCGATGTTCGATGCGGTGGCGCCGCGCTACGACCTCACCAACGACCTGCTGTCGTTGTTCCAGGACCGCCGGTGGCGGCGGGCGGTGGTCAGGGCGGTCGACCCCCGTCCGGACGACCGGGTGCTCGACCTTGCGGCGGGCACGGGGACGTCCAGCGCTCCGTTCGCCGACGCGGGGGCGCTCGTCGTGCCCTGTGACTTCTCCCTGGGAATGCTGCGGGCCGGCAAGCGGGTCCGGCCGGAGCTGCCGTTCATCGCCGGTGACGGCACCCGGCTGCCGTTCGCCGACGCCGCCTTCGATGCGGTCACGGTCTCGTTCGGGCTGCGGAACGTGGTCCGGCCGGCCCGGGCGCTGGCCGAGCTCGCTCGGGTGACCCGGCCGGGGGGTCGACTGGTGGTCGCCGAGTTCAGCCGACCGGTGCTGCCCGTCGTCGCGACCGTCTACACCGAGTACCTGATGCGGGCGCTCCCCCCGGTCGCGCGGCGGGTGTCGTCCAGTCCGGACGCCTACGTCTACCTGGCCGAGTCGATCCGGGCCTGGCCGGATCAGCCCGCGCTGGCCGCAACGATCGCCGCCGCCGGGTGGGATCGGGTGACCTGGCGAAACCTTTCCGGCGGCGTCGTCGCCCTGCACTGCGCGAGCCGCCCCGCGTGAGCCGCCCGGCGGCGGTCGCGGGGGTTCCGGCGACCACCTAGACTCCGAAGCAGGAGTTCGTGAACGCCTTCACGAACACGGACCAGCCCGACCGCAGCCGCACGTACCGTCGCCAGGGATGACTCGATGACCGCGCGCCCGACCACCGATACCGAGGCGGACGTCATCGTCGTGGGCGCGGGCCCGGCCGGCTCCGCGGTCGCCCACCACCTGGCCCGGTCCGGCGTGGACGTGCTGGTGCTGGAGAAGACCGCGTTCCCGCGGGAGAAGGTCTGTGGGGACGGGCTGACCCCGCGGGCGACCCGGCAGCTGCTGCGGATGGGGGTCGACCTGGAGGCCCCCGGGTGGATCCGGAACCGGGGCCTGCGCATCGTGGGCGGCGGCCACGTCCTCGAGCTGCCGTGGCCGGACCTGACCGACTACCCGTCGTACGGCCTGGTCCGCACCCGGGAGGACTTCGACGAGCTGCTGGCCCGGCACGCGGAGAAGTCCGGCGCCCGGCTGCGCGAGCAGCAGCTGGTGACCGGTGCGGTGATCGACGCGCACACCGGCCGGGTGACCGGGGTCACCGCCCGGGCGGTGGACGAGCGGGGCCGCCGGGTCGGCGCCGAGCAGGAGTATCGCGCGCCGGTCGTGGTGGCCGCGGACGGCAACTCGGCGCGGCTGGCGCTGTCGCTCGGACTGCACCGGCGCGAGGACCGGCCGATGGGGGTGGCGGTCCGCACGTACTACGAGAGCCCCCGGCACGACGACGACTGGCTGGAGAGCCACCTCGAGCTGTGGGACGGGCCGTGGCAGCAGCCCGGCTCCAGCCTGCTGCCCGGCTACGGCTGGATCTTCGGCGTCGGCGACGGCACCTGCAACGTCGGACTCGGCATCCTGGACACCTCCGCCGCCTTCCAGAACGTCGACTACAAGGATCTGCTCCGCCGGTGGCTGGACCAGACCCCGGAGGAGTGGGGGTTCCGCGAGCAGCACCGGACCAGCCCGGTCCGCGGGGCCGCGCTGCCGATGGCGTTCAACCGCAAGCCGCACTACGACCGCGGCCTGCTGCTGGTCGGGGACGCGGGCGGGATGGTGAACCCGTTCAACGGCGAGGGCATCGCCTACGCGATGGAGTCGGGGGAGATGGCCGCCGAGGTCATCGCGCAGGCGCTGGGCCGGCCCGCCGAGGAGCGGGAGCGGGTGTTGCGCGGCTACCCCCAGGCGCTCGACGCGCGGTACGGCGGCTACTTCACCCTCGGCCGGCTCTTCGTCCGGCTGATCGGGCACCCGGAGGTGATCCGGGCCGCCACCCGGCACGGCATCAAGCGCCCGGCGCTGATGCGGATCGCCCTGAAGCTGCTCGCCAACCTGACCGACCCGCGCGGCGGCGACGCCACCGACCGGGCCATCAACGCCCTGAGCCGGATCAGCCCGGCTGCCTGACCGCCGGCCCCGGGAACCGGGGTCCTAGGATGACGACTCGTTCGCGACGAGGGAGAGGAGACCAACCGACGTGGCCGGGTACATACCGATCCTCACCCTGTTGGCCCTCGGCTTCGGGTTCGCGGCCTTCTCGGTCGTGGTCAGCGGCATCACGGGGCCCAAGCGGTACAACCGGGCCCGGCTGGACGCCTACGAGTGCGGCATCGAGCCGACCCCACAACCCGCCGGTGGCGGGCGGTTCCCGGTGAAGTACTTCATCACCGCCATGCTGTTCATCGTCTTCGACATCGAGATCATCTTCCTCTACCCCTACGCCGTCGCCTTCGACTCGCTGGCGCTGTTCGGGCTGGTCGAGATGGTGCTGTTCATCCTCACCGTCTTCGTGGCGTACGCGTACGTCTGGCGCCGTGGCGGTCTCGAGTGGGACTGATCCTGGGAGGGATGGGCTGATGGGTCTCGAGGAGAAGCTCCCGAGCGGAGTGCTGCTGACATCGGTGGAGCAGGTGGCGGGATACTTCCGGAAGGCCTCGCTGTGGCCGGCGACGTTCGGCCTGGCGTGCTGTGCGATCGAGATGATGACGTTCGGGACGCCGCGCTACGACAGCGCCCGGTGGGGGATGGAGGTCTTCCGCGCCTCACCGCGGCAGGCCGACCTGATGATCGTCGCCGGCCGGCTGAGCAACAAGATGGCGCCGGTGCTGCGCCAGATCTACGACCAGATGGCCAACCCGAAGTGGGTGTTGGCGATGGGGGTCTGTGCGAGCAGTGGCGGCATGTTCAACAACTACGCCATCGTCCAAGGCGTCGACCACGTGGTGCCGGTCGACATGTACCTCCCCGGGTGCCCGCCGCGGCCGGAGATGCTCATCGACGCGATCCTCAAGCTGCACGACGACATCAAGGCGGAGAAGCTCGGACCGCACCGTCGGGCGGAGATCGAGACTCAGGAGCAGGCCGCGCTGACCGCGCAGCCGACCTCGCAGCTGAAGGGGCTGCTGCGGTGACGCCTCCCGACGAGCCACGCACCGAGGACGACCGGCTCCGAGCCGGCAGCCGGACGACCGAGGCGGGAACCGGTCCGCAGGAGCCGCAGGTCGGCACCAGCCCGCACGCGCCGGAGGAGGACCTCGGCGTGCAGGCGGACATGCCGGAGAACACCGTCGTCCCCGCCGGGGCCGCGAGCCTCGAGGTCGTCGGTGTCCGCGAGGGGATGTTCGGCGTGCACGGCAGTGGCGACACCTCCGGCTACGGCGGGCTGCGCCGACCGGTCGTGATGCCCGGTCCGTCCCCGCGCCCCTACGGCGGCTGGTTCGACGACGTCGCGGACCGGCTGGGCACGGTGCTCGGCGCCGACGCCGCGGCGGCGGTGGAGCGGGTCGTCGTGCATCGCGGTGAGATGACGATCTTCGTGCGCCGCGAGCACCTGCTCAGCACCGTCCAACACCTGCGTGACGACGCGGGCCTGCGCTTCGAGTTCTGTAGCGGCGTGTCCGGCGTGCACTACCCCGACGACACCGACCGCGAGCTGCACGCGGTCTACCACCTGCTGTCGATGACCCACAACCGGCGGCTGCGGCTCGAGGTCGGGGTGCCGGACGCCGATCCGCACCTGCCCTCGGTCGTCTCGGTGTACCCGACCGCCGATTGGCACGAACGGGAGACCTACGACTTCTTCGGCATCGTGTTCGACGGCCACCCCGCGCTGACGCGGATCATGATGCCGGACGACTGGCCCGGCCACCCTCAGCGCAAGGACTACCCGCTGGGCGGCATCCCGGTCGAGTACAAGGGCGCCACCATCCCACCCCCGGACACCCGGAGGACGTACAGCTGATGACCAGCACGAGCACCGGCGGCACCGGCGGCGGCACCGGCACCCGTGGGCCCGGTCCGGACCCCTACGCCCCGGCCCAGGACACCACCAGCGGACCGGTCTTCACCGTCACCGGCCAGGACTGGGACTCCGTGGTCAGCGGGGCGGCGGAGGCCGAGGAGGAGCGGGTCATCGTCAACATGGGCCCGCAGCACCCCTCGACGCACGGGGTGCTTCGGCTGATCCTCGAGCTCGAGGGCGAGACCGTCACCGACACCCGGTGCGGGATCGGCTACCTGCACACCGGCATCGAGAAGAACATGGAGTTCCGCACCTGGACGCAGGGCACCACGTTCTGCACCCGGATGGACTACCTCGCCCCGTTCTTCAACGAGGCCGCCTACGTCCGAGGCATCGAGCGGCTGCTCGACATCGAGGACGACATCCCGGAGCGGGCCCAGGTGATGCGGGTGCTGCTGATGGAGCTGAACCGGATCTCCTCGCACCTGGTGGCGATCGCGACCGGCGGGATGGAGATCGGCGCGCTCACCGTGATGACGATCGGCTTCCGGGAGCGCGAGCTGGTGCTCGACCTCTTCGAGCTGGTCACCGGCCTGCGGATGAACCACGCCTTCATCCGCCCCGGCGGCGTGGCGCAGGACATGCCGCCCGGTGCTCTGGAGCAGATCCGTGAGTTCGTCAAGCTGATGCGCAAGCGGCTGCCGGAGTATGCCGCGCTCTGCAACGCCAACCCGATCTTCAAGGGCCGGCTCGTCGACGTCGCGCACCTCGACCTGGCCGGCTGCCTCGCGCTCGGAGCCACCGGGCCGGTGCTGCGGGCGACCGGCTACCCCTGGGACCTCCGCCGCACGCAGCCCTACTGGGGGTACGACAGCTACGACTTCGACGTCGTCACCTGGGACACCTGCGACGCCTACGGCCGGTTCCGCATCCGGCTCGAGGAGATGTGGCAGTCGCTGCGGATCGTGGAGCAGTGCGCAGACCGGCTCGCCGACCTGGAGAACGCCCCGGTCATCGTGGCCGACAAGAAGATCGCCTGGCCGGCGCAGCTGGCGGTCGGCAGCGACGGGATGGGCAACTCCCTCGACCACATCCGGCACATCATGGGGGAGTCGATGGAGGCCCTCATCCACCACTTCAAGCTGGTGACCGAGGGCTTCCGGGTCCCGGCCGGCCAGGCGTACGGCGTGGTGGAGTCGCCTCGCGGCGAGCTCAGCTGTCACGTGGTGTCCGACGGCGGCACCAAGCCGTACCGGGCGCACTTCCGCGACCCGTCGTTCGTCAACCTGCAGTGCAGCGCGGCGATGAGCGAGGGCGGCATGGTGGCCGACGTGATCGTCGCGGTCGCCAGCATCGACCCGGTGATGGGCGGGGTGGACCGCTGATGGCACCTCCGGACGTCTCGATCGGATCCACCGCCGGCCCGCACAGCGGCAAGCCCACCGTGGAGGCGGGCACCCCGGCCGAGGTGAGCGACGGCCCGCTGCCCGCGGAGACCCTGGCCGAGCTGCGCGAGCTCGCCGGCCGCTACCCGCAGGCGCAGTCGGCCCTGCTGCCGATGCTGCACCTCGTGCAGAGCGTCGACGGCTGCGTGACCCCCCGCGGCGTCGAGGCCTGCGCCGACGTGCTCGGACTGAGTGCCGCCGAGGTGAGCGGCGTGGCCACGTTCTACACGATGTACAAGCGGCGTCCGGTCGGCGACTACCACGTGGGCGTGTGCACCAACACGCTGTGTGCCGTCATGGGCGGTGACGCGATCCTCGACCGGCTGCAGGACCACCTCGGCCTCGGCAACGACGAGACCACCGAGGACGGCCGGGTGAGCCTCGAGCACGTGGAGTGCAACGCAGCCTGCGACTACGCCCCCGTGGTGATGGTCAACTGGGAGTTCTTCGACAACCAGACCCCGGACTCCGCGGTGGCGCTCGTCGACCGGTTGCGGGCGGGTGAGCCGGTGACCGCCACCCGCGGACCACGGGTGTGCACCTGGCGGGAGGCCGAGCGGTTGCTGGCAGGATTCCCCGACGACCTGGCGGACGAGGGGCCGGGGGCGGGCGAGGCGTCGCTCGCGGGCCTGCGGCTCGCCCGGGAGAACGGCTGGACCGCACCCGAGCCGACCGACGAGCAGGGACGGGCGGCGGAGCAGAAGCGGACCGGGGGCGGTGACGCCGTGGCCGCAGACCCGGCCCGTTCCGAGGCCGGGTCGGCCTACACCCGCGGTGACCAGGAGACCAGGATCGACGAGTCCGGCGCCGACGTCGTCGACGAGACCGAGCGCACCGACGGGAAGGAAGCGACGTGACCGAGACCCCCACGCCGCCGGTCCCGGCGAGGCTGACCCCGGTGTTGTCCGACACCTGGGACAAGGACCGGTCCTGGACGCTGGAGACCTACGAGGCCTCCGGCGGGTACCGCGGGCTGCGCAGCGCGCTTCGCTCGGCGCCCGACGAGGTGATCGAGCTGGTCAAGGAGTCCGGCCTGCGAGGCCGCGGCGGCGCCGGCTTCCCCACCGGCATGAAGTGGGGCTTCATCCCCACCGACGACGGTCCGGACGCCAAGCCGCACTACCTGGTGGTGAACGCCGACGAGTCCGAGCCGGGCACCTGCAAGGACATCCCGCTGATGATGGCCGCACCGCACACCCTCATCGAGGGCGTGATCATCTCGTCGTACGCCATCCGGGCGCGGCACGCGTTCATCTACGTCCGCGGCGAGGTGCTGCACGTGCTGCGCCGGCTGCAGCGCGCGGTGCAGGAGGCCTACCTCGCCGGCCATCTGGGCACGGACATCCACGGCTCCGGCTACGACCTCGACATCATCGTGCACGCCGGCGCGGGGGCCTACATCTGCGGCGAGGAGACCGCGCTGCTGGACTCCCTCGAGGGGCGCCGTGGCCAGCCTCGGCTCCGGCCGCCGTTCCCGGCCATCGCCGGCCTCTACGCCAGCCCGACGGTGATCAACAACGTCGAGTCGATCGCGTCGGTCCCGATGATCGTCGACCGCGGCGCCGACTGGTTCTCCTCGATGGGCACCGAGAAGTCCAAGGGCATGACGCTGTACTCGCTGTCCGGTCACGTCCAGCGACCCGGCCAGTACGAAGCGCCGCTCGGCATCACCCTGCGGCAGCTGCTCGACCTGTCCGGCGGGGTGCGAGCCGGACACGAGCTCAAGTTCTGGACCCCCGGCGGATCGTCCACCCCGATCCTGACCGCCGAGCACCTCGACGTTCCGCTGGACTACGAGGGGATGATGGACGCCGGGTCGATGCTCGGCACCAAGGCGCTGCAGGTCTTCGACGAGACCACCTCGGTGGTCCGCACCACGCTGCGGTGGGTGGAGTTCTACAAGCACGAGTCCTGCGGCAAGTGCACCCCGTGTCGGGAGGGCGCCTGGTGGATGGTCCAGGTGATGCGCCGGCTCGAGGCCGGCAAGGGCACCGACGACGACGTGCACACCCTGATGGACATGTGTGACAACATCGCCGGCCGCTCGTTCTGCGCGCTCGCCGACGGCCTCGCGGCCTGCGTGCAGAGCGCCGTGCAGTACTTCGAGGACGAGTTCGTCGCCGGCACCCGGACGCCCGCGTGGGAGCTGTTCCCCTACGAGGCGTCCGCGCTGCACCACGTGCCGGCGCAGCCGGCGACTGCCGGAGCGGGGGTCCGATGACCGTCACGACCGGCGACAGCGCCGTCGACCAGCGCGAGGACCTCGTCACCCTCACCATCGACGACGTCGAGGTCAGCGTCCCCAAGAACACCCTCGTGATCCGGGCCGCCGAGATGATCGGCGTCCAGGTGCCGCGGTTCTGTGATCACCCGCTGCTCGACCCCGTGGGTGCCTGCCGGCAGTGCCTGGTCGAGGTCCCCGACGCGGGCAACGGGCGGTCGATGCCCAAGCCCCAGGCCTCCTGCACGCTGACCGTCGCCCCCGGCATGGTGGTGCGGACCCAGGCAACCTCACCGGTGGCCGACAAGGCGCAGCAGGGGATCATGGAGTTCCTGCTGGTCAACCATCCGCTCGACTGCCCGGTCTGCGACAAGGGTGGCGAGTGTCCGCTGCAGAACCAGGCGATGTCGAACGGTCGCGGCGAGGCACGATTCGCCGAGACCAAGCGCACCTTCGCCAAGCCGATCAACATCTCGGCGCAGGTGCTGCTCGACCGGGAGCGCTGCGTGCTGTGCGCCCGCTGCACCCGGTTCTCCGAGCAGGTCGCCGGGGATCCGTTCATCGCCCTGATCGAACGCGGTGCGCTGCAGCAGGTCGGCATCTACGAGAAGGAGCCGTTCGAGTCCTACTTCTCCGGGAACACGATCCAGATCTGTCCGGTGGGCGCACTGACCAGCGCCTCGTACCGGTTCCGTGCCCGGCCGTTCGACCTGGTGTCCACCCCCTCGGTGTGCGAGCACTGCGCCAGCGGCTGTGCGCTGCGCACCGACCACCGCCGCGGCGCCGTGACCCGGCGGCTGGCCGCCGACGACCCGCAGGTCAACGAGGAGTGGAACTGCGACAAGGGCCGCTTCGGGTTCGCCTACGCCCGGCAGGAGGACCGGCTGACCCGGCCGCTGGTGCGCGACCAGGTCTCCGGGGAGCTGCGTCCGGCGTCCTGGCCGGAGGCCTTCGCCGTCGCCGCTCGCGGACTTGCCGAGGCACGCGGCCGGGTGGGGGTGCTCCCGGGCGGGCGACTCACCCGTGAGGACGCCTACGCCTACGCCAAGTTCGCCCGTGCCGTCGTCGGCACCAACGACGTCGACCAGCGGGCGCGGCCGCACTCGGCCGAGGAGGCGGACTTCCTCGCCGCTCTCGTGGCAGGCACCGGGCGCGGTGTGACCTATGCCGACCTCGAGCGGGCCAACACCGTCGTCCTGGCGGGACTCGACCCCGAGGACGAGTCCCCGATCGTGTTCCTCCGGCTGCGCAAGGCGGTCCGCAAGCGCGGCCTGCGGGTGCACGCCGTGGCCAGCCACACCAGTCGCGGCCTGGCCAAGCTGCGCGGCCGGCTGCTGCGCACGGCCCCCGGCGCGGAGGCCGCCAGGCTGGCCGGACTGGCCGACGACGGCGAGGTGGCCCTCGACGGCGGGGGCGTCGTCCTGGTCGGAGAGCGGCTGGCCACCGTGCCGGGTGCGCTCAGCGCGGTCGCGTCCCTCGCCCGGACGACCGGGGCCCGAGTCGCCTGGGTGCCGCGCCGGGCGGGCGAGCGCGGAGCGGTCGACGCCGGCTGCCTGCCCCCGCTGCTGCCCGGCGGCCGGCCGGTCGAGGACCCCTCGGCCCGCGCCGACGTCGCCGCCGCCTGGGGGCTGCCGGCCCTCCCGGCCCGCCCTGGCCGCGACACCGCCGGCATCCTCACCGCCGCCGTCCGGGGCGAGCTCGGCGCGCTGGTCGTCGGCGGGGTGGACCCGGTCGACCTCCCCGAGCCCTCGGTGGCCCGCACCGCGCTGGAGGCGGTGCCGTTCCTGGTCAGCCTCGAGGTACGCGCGAGCGAGGTGACCCGGCGCGCCGACGTGGTGCTGCCCGTCGCGCCGGTGGCCGAGAAGCCCGGGACGTTCGTGGACTGGGAGGGCCGTGACCGTCGGTTCGGCGCGGTCCTGGCCTCGGGCACCGCGCTGCCGGACGTCCGGATCCTGGCCGGAATCGCCGAGGAGATGGGTCCCGGACTCGGCTTCCGCACCGTCGAGCAGGCCCGGGCCGAGCTGGCCGAGCTGGGGGACTGGGACGGCGATCGCGCCCGGCCGCCCGCCGTCGAGCCGCTCACCGAGGCGGACCAGACGCCCGCTGCCGGGGTGCAGCTGGTCCTGGACGGCTGGAAGCAGCTGGTCGACGACGGCCGGATGCTCGACGGCGACGAGTACCTGCGCGCGACCGGCCGTGGTGCCGTTGCCCGGCTCAGTGCGCCGACCCTGCAGCGGCTCGGCGTCGGGCCCGGGGGCTCGGTCACGTTGCGCACCGACAGCGGCGCCGTGCGCCTGCCGGTGGAGGTCGCCGACCTCCCCGACGGCGTGGTGTGGGCACCGCTGCACTCCGGCGGGGTCGCGCTGCGCGCCGCCCTCGGCGCCGAGGTCGGTCAGATGGTCCGGGTCGAGACCGGCGAGGCAGGAGGGACGACATGAACGAAGACCTGAGCGTCTTCGGCGTTGACCCGTGGTGGGTGATCGGGATCAAGACCCTGCTGGTGTTCGTCCTGCTCGTGCTCATGACGCTGTTCACCATCTGGGCCGAGCGCAAGGTGGTCGCCCGGATGCAGCACCGGGTCGGTCCCAAGTACCACGGCCCCTTCGGGCTGCTGCAGTCCCTCGCCGACGGCATCAAGCTGGCGTTGAAGGAGGACATCGTCCCGACCGCTGCCGACAAGGTCGTCTTCTTCCTCGCCCCGGTGATCTCCGCCACCGCCGCGTTCGCCGCGTTCGCCGTGATCCCGCTGGGCCCCGTCGTCGGCATCCCGTTCACGGACCGCGAGACCCCGCTCCAGCTGACCGACCTGTCCGTCGGCGTGCTCTACGTGCTGGCCGTGGCGGCGGTCGGGATCTACGGTCTGGTGCTGGCCGGGTGGGCCTCGGGCTCGACCTATGCCCTGCTCGGCGGCCTGCGCAGCTCGGCACAGATGATCTCCTACGAGGTCGCCATGGGCCTCGCGCTGGTCGCCGTCTTCATCTACAGCGGGACGCTGTCGACGTCGGGAATCGTGGCCGCACAAGACGACGTCTGGTTCGCCTTCATCCTGGCACCCAGCTTCGTGATCTACATGATCTCGATGGTGGGCGAGACCAACCGGGCCCCGTTCGACCTGCCCGAGGCCGAGGGTGAGCTGGTCGGCGGGTTCCACACCGAGTACTCCTCGCTCAAGTTCGCGCTCTTCTTCCTCGCCGAGTACGTCAACATGGTCACCGTCTCGGCGCTGGCGACCACCCTGTTCCTCGGCGGCTGGCACGCCCCCTGGCCGCTGTCGATCTGGGAGAGCGCCAATGCGGGCTACTGGCCGGTCCTGTGGTTCCTCGGCAAGGTCGCGCTGTTCCTGTTCCTGTTCATCTGGCTGCGGGGCAGCCTGCCGCGGATGCGCTACGACCAGTTCATGAAGTTCGGCTGGAAGGTGCTGATCCCGGCATCGCTGGTGTGGATCGTCGCCGTCTCCGTGGTCCGCGTCATCCGGCTCGAGGGTGGTCTCGACCAGCGCTGGATCATCGCCGGCGGTGGCGTGCTGTTCGTGCTGCTCGCCGCGTCGGCGTTCATGCCGGACCGCGGCGCCGCCGACGAGGAACCGGCCGAGCAGGAGTTCGACGCCTTCGCCGGCGGCTACCCGGTGCCGCCGATGCCGGGCCGGTCGCTGCCCGCCGTCGGCGGCGTGGTCGCGCCGGACGAGCAGACCACCGGCAGCCTGCGCAGCGAGAGGGAGGACGAGCGTGCCTAGCCTGAAGGAGCAGCTCTGGGACCCGGTCGCGGGCTTCGGCGTCACGTTCCGCACCATGTTCCGGCGGGTGGTGACCGAGAGCTACCCGTACGAGAAGAAGCCGACTGCGCCCCGTTTCCACGGCCGGCACCAGCTCAACCGCTGGCCGGACGGCCTGGAGAAGTGCATCGGGTGCGAGCTGTGTGCCTGGGCCTGCCCCGCCGATGCGATCTACGTCGAGGGCGCGGACAACGAGGTGGGGGGTCGGTTCTCGCCGGGCGAGCGCTACGGCCGCGTCTACCAGATCAACTACCTGCGCTGCATCCTGTGCGGGTTGTGCATCGAGGCCTGTCCGACCCGAGCGCTGACCATGACCAACGAGTACGAGCTCGCCGACGACAACCGGGCCGACCTGATCTACGAGAAGTCCGACCTGCTCGCGCCGCTGCTGCCCGGCATGGAGCAGCCCCCGCACCCGATGCGGCTCGGCGACGACGAGAAGGACTACTACCTCGGCGCCGGTCAGGGCCGGGGCGGGTCGGATCCCGCGACCCAGTCCGGGCAGGGCGCGGAGGGGACCGGGACATGACGGTGTTCTGGCTGCTGGCGCCGCCGATGGTGCTGGCCGCGGTCGGCATGGTCCTGGTGCGCAAGGCGGTGCACTCCGCGATGCTGCTCGCGTTCGTGATGGTGTCGCTGGCGGTGCTCTACGCCGCCCTCGAGGCGCCCTTCCTGTTCGCGGTGCAGATCATCGTCTACACCGGCGCCATCTTGATGCTGTTCCTGTTCGTCTTGATGCTCGTCGGCGTGGACGCCTCGGACTCGGTGGTGGAGACGATCAAGGGACAGCGGCTGGCAGCGATCGTGCTCGGCCTGCTGTTCGGAGCGCTGCTCGCCGTCGGGGTGGCCCAGGCGGCCACGGCGCAGGTCGTCGGTCTCGGCGAGGCGAACGCCGACGGCAACGTGCCGGCCCTGGCGCAGCTGCTGTTCGGCCGGTACGTCTTCGCGTTCGAGCTCACCAGTGCCCTGCTGATCACCGCCGCGCTGGGGGCGATGGTCCTGGCGCACCGCGAGCGGCTGGTCGCCAAGCCGACCCAGCGGGACCTGGTGCAGGCCCGGATGCGGCGCTACGCCGAGCACGGCGAGCACCCCGGCCAGCTGCCGACCCCCGGCGTGTACGCCCGGCACAACGCGGTGGACACCCCGGCGCTGCTCCCCGACGGCAGCACAGCCGAGGGATCGGTGTCGCGGTCGCTGCGGGAGCGGGGCAACGTCCGCCGGGTGCGCTCCGACGTCGACCGCACCGCCGCGGCCCTCGACCCCGAGGCGCCGGCCGCGGACCTCACCGAGCGGGGGTCCGGTCGGTGAACCCGGACGCCTACATCACGCTGTCCGCCCTGCTGTTCAGCATCGGGGCCGTCGGCGTGCTGGTCCGCCGCAACGCGATCGTCGTGTTCATGTGCGTCGAGCTGATGCTGAACGCCTGCAACCTGGCGCTGGTCACCTTCGCCAAGCAGACCGGTGACCTCAGCGGCCAGGTGGCAGCGTTCTTCGTCATGGTCGTCGCAGCCGCCGAGGTCGTCGTCGGCCTGGCGATCATCGTCGCGATCTTCCGTACCCGCCGGTCGGCCTCGGTCGACGACGCCAGCCTGCTGAAGTACTGAGGAGCGCTGAGACCCACGTGAGCCCACTCGTCGTCAGCCCGCTCAGCGCGGGCGACACCGGAGCCGTCCCGGTGCTGCCGGTCGAGGCAACCGGGGCGTTCTCGCTGCTGTGGCTCGTCGTCGCCCTGCCGGCGCTCGGCGCCGTGGTCCTGCTGTTGGGCGGACGCCGGGTGGACCGGTGGGGCCACCTGCTCGGAGTCGCGATGCCCGCGGCGTCGTTCGCGGTCGCGGTCTACCTCTTCGTCACCCTGCTCGGCCGCGGAGCCGAGGAGCGCCAGGTGGCGCAGGAGCTGTGGACCTGGCTGGACGTCGGTGACTACACCGTGTCGGTCGGGTTCATGCTCGACCCGCTCTCGGCACTGTTCGTGCTGCTGATCACCGGTGTCGGCACCCTGATCCACCTCTACTCGGTGGGTTACATGGCCCACGACGAGCGCCGTCGCCGGTTCTTCGGGTACATGAACCTCTTCGTCGTCGCGATGCTCGTGCTCGTCCTCGCCGACGACTATCTGGTGCTGTTCCTCGGCTGGGAGGGCGTCGGCCTGGCGTCGTACCTGCTGATCGGATTCTGGGCGCACAAGGACTCCGCCGCGACCGCGGCCAAGAAGGCCTTCGTGGTGAACCGGGTCGGCGACCTCGGCATGGCCCTGGCGGTGATGCTGATGGTGACGACCTTCGGCACGTCCAGCTTCGTGGCGGTGTCAGCGGGGATGCCGGAGACATCGACCGCGGTCGCCACCGCGCTCGGCCTGCTGCTGCTGCTCGCCGCCTGTGGGAAGTCCGCGCAGGTGCCCCTGCAGTCGTGGTTGCTGGACGCGATGGAGGGCCCGACGCCGGTGTCGGCGCTGATCCACGCGGCGACCATGGTCACCGCAGGTGTCTACCTGATCGTCCGATCCGCGTATGTCTACGCGGAGACGCCGGTGGCCCAGACCGCCGTGATGATCGTCGGTCTCGTCACCCTGCTGTTCGGTGCGATCCTCGGTGGCGCCAAGGACGACATCAAGAAGGCGCTGGCGGCCTCCACCATGAGCCAGATCGGCTACATGCACCTGGCCGCCGGCCTCGGCCCGGCCGGCTACCCGTTCGCGATCTTCCACCTGCTCACCCACGGCTTCTTCAAGGCGAACATGTTCCTCGGCGCCGGGTCGGTGATGCACGCCATGGACGACGACGTGGACATGCGCCGCTACGGCGCCCTCAGCCGGGCGATGCCGATCACGTTCGCCACCTTCGCCGCCGGTTACCTGGCGATCATCGGCTTCCCCGGCTTCTCCGGCTTCTGGAGCAAGGACAAGATCATCGAGGTGGCGTTCGCCGAGGGCTGGGTGTTCGGGGTCGGCGCGCTCCTCGGAGCGGGGATCACCGCGTTCTACATGACCCGCGTGATGCTGATGACGTTCCTCGGCCGGCGCCGGTGGCGCCCCGAGGTCAGCCCGCACGAGTCGCCGGCGGTCATGACCGTCCCCCTCGTCGTGCTCGCCGCCCTGAGCGTCGTCGGTGGCGTGCTGCTGCTGGCCGGTTGGATCACCGATTGGCTGGAGCCGGTGACCGGCCCGGAGGAGGAGCACGAGCTGTTCGTGTCGCCGCTCGTGCTCACCGGGCTGGTCACGCTGGTGGTGGTGGTGGGGGTCGCCGTGGCCTGGTCGCTGTTCGGCCGCCGGGAGGTGCCCGCGACCCCGCCGCAGAAGGTGTCGCTGCTGGTCCGGGCGGCGCGGGCGGACCTGTACGGTGACGCGTTCAACGAGGCGGTGTTCATGCGCCCCGGCCAGTACCTCACCCGGATGCTGGTCTACGTGGACACCCGAATCATCGACGGCGCCGTCAACGGCCTGGCGGCACTGGTCGGCGGGACGTCCAGCCAGGTGCGCCGCACCCAGACCGGCTTCGTCCGCTCCTACGCGCTCACCTTCCTCGGCGGCGCGTTGATCGCCGTCGTGGCCACCTTGGCGGTGACGCTGTCATGAGCTTCCCCTGGTTGAGCGTCCTCGCCGGCCTGCCGCTGCTCGGGGCGGTCCTGCTGGTCCTGCTGCCGCGCCGACGCGGTGCGCTGGCCCCCGGCTTCGCACTCGGGACGTCGCTGGTGACCGCCGGGATCGGGGGCGCTGCCGCCCTGGAGTTCGAGGTCGGCGGGTCCGGCTTCCAGCTCGAGGAGCAGGTGGAGTGGATCCCGGCGTTCGGGGTGCACTACGCCCTCGGGGTCGACGGCATCGGCCTCACCCTCGTCCTGCTGACCGTCATCCTCACCCCGATCGTCGTGCTCGCCTCGTGGCACGACGGTGACGACGGACGGTGGAGCCGGAACGCCTTCTTCGCCTGGATGCTGGGCCTCGAGGGGCTCGCCATCGGCGTCTTCGCCGCGACCGACGTGTTCTTGTTCTACGTGCTGTTCGAGGCGACGCTGATCCCCGTCTACTTCCTGATCGGCGGGTTCGGCGGCGCGCAGCGGTCCTATGCGGCGGTGAAGTTCCTGCTCTACTCACTGGTCGGCGGACTGCTGATGCTCGCATCGGTGGTCGGGCTCTACGTCGTGTCGGCCGATGCCGGGACGCCCAGCTACCTGCTCACCGACCTGATGCAGGTCGCGATGGACGAGTCGACCGGTCGGTGGCTGTTCCTCGGCTTCTTCGTCGCCTTCGCGGTCAAGGCGCCGATGTTCCCCGTGCACACCTGGCTGCCGGACGCGGCGGCCGCCGGCACGCCCGGTACGTCGGTGCTGCTGGTGAGCATCCTGGACAAGATCGGCACCTTCGGGATGATCCGGTTCTGCCTCGGCTTGTTCCCCGAGGCATCGGAGTGGGCCTCGCCGGTGGTGATCGCGCTGGCGGCGTTCAGCGTCCTGTACGGCGGCCTGCTCGCGATCGGGCAGACCGACATCCGCCGGCTGATCGCCTACACCTCGGTGTCGCACTTCGGCTTCATCGTCCTCGGGATCTTCGTGTTCACCAGCCAGGGCGGATCGGGCTCGACGCTGTACATGTTCAACCACGGCCTGTCGACCGCGGCGCTGTTCCTCGTCACCGGCATGCTCATCGCCCGCGGCGGATCGGCGCAGATCGGCGACTTCGGTGGCGTGCAGAAGGCCGCCCCGGTGCTCGCCGGCGTCTTCCTCGTGGCCGGCCTGTCCAGCCTGTCGCTGCCCGGCCTGTCGCCGTTCGTCAGCGAGTTCCTGGTGCTGGCCGGGACGTTCCGCGTCTCGATCACGGCCGCGGTCGTGGCCACCTTCGGCATCGTGCTGGCCGCGCTCTACATCCTGATCATGTACCAGCGCACCATGAACGGGCCTCCTCGACCGGGTGCGGCCGCCCTACCCGACCTGCGGCTGCGTGAGCGGCTGGCGCTCGGTCCGCTGTTGGCGCTGCTGCTCGTGCTGGGACTGTTCCCGCAACTGCTGTTGCAGGTGATCGACCCGGCCGTGTCGGCCACCCTCGACCAGGTCGGCGTCGAGCAGCCTGAACCGGACGTGCCGGTGTCCGCACTGGACGAGTCCCAGCCCGAGGAGGCGCAGGAGTGAGCCCGCTCGAGTTCGACGTCCCCAAGGTCGAGTACTCCCTGGTCCTGCCGCTGCTCATCGTTTTCGGCGGCGCGGTGCTCGGGGTGCTGGTGGAGGCGTTCGCTCCGCGAGCCTGGCGGTACCCGGTGCAGGTGGGGCTCGCCGTGGTGACGCTCATCGCCGCGCTCGCCTCGACGGTCCAGGTCGCGACCGGGCTCGACGAGCTGGCCGGCGGCGCTGCCTATGGTGCCCTGGTGGTCGAGGGCGCCATCGTCGTCGACGGACCGACCGTGTTCTTGTGGGGAGTCCTGCTCCTGCTGTCCCTCGTCAGCGCCCTGCTGTTCGCGGAGCGCCGGCTCGAGGGGGGCCTGACCGGTTTCGCCGGCCAGGCCGCGGCGCTGCCCGGCACCGACGCGGAGCGCGAGGCGTCGACCCGGGGGATCGAGCACACCGAGGTCTTCCCGCTGATGCTGTTCGCCGTCGGCGGGATGATGCTGTTCCCGGCCTCCGGTGACCTGTTGATGATGTTCGTCTCCCTGGAGGTCTTCAGCCTGCCGCTCTACCTGCTCTGTGGACTGGCGCGGCGCCGCCGGCTGCTCAGCCAGGAGGCGGCGATGAAGTACTTCCTGCTCGGCGCGTTCTCGTCCGCGTTCTTCCTGTACGGCATCGCGCTGGTCTACGGCTATGCCGGGTCCTTCGACCTGGCCGCCATCGACCAGGCCGTGTCGGCCAACACGTCCGGCACGCCGTTGCTGCTGGCCGGGGTGGCGCTGATCGCGGTCGGCCTGCTGTTCAAGGTCGGGGCTGCGCCGTTCCACGCTTGGACGCCGGACGTCTACCAGGGGGCGCCCACGGCGGTGACCGGGTTCATGGCCGCCTGCACCAAGGTCGCGGCGTTCGGCGCGCTGCTGCGGGTCTTCTATGTCGCGTTCGGTGGTGCCTCCTGGGACTGGCGGCCCCTGATCTGGATCGTGGCCATCGCCACGATGGCAGTCGGCTCACTGGTGGCGATCACCCAGACCGACATCAAGCGGATGCTCGCCTACTCCTCCATCGCGCACGCCGGGTTCGTGCTGGTCGGCTTCGCCGGTCTGTACGCCGGCGCCGAGGGCGGTGGGTTCACCAGCCTGTCGAGCGTGCTGTTCTACCTGACCGCCTACGGGTTCAGCACCCTCGGCGCCTTCGCGGTCGTGACCGTGGTGCGAGACGCCGGGGGGGAGACCACGGCACTGTCTCGCTGGGCCGGTCTCGGCCGGGTGGCGCCGCTGACCGCGGGCACCTTCGCGTTCTTTCTGCTCGCCTTCGCCGGCATCCCGCTGACCAGCGGCTTCATGGGCAAGTGGACGGTGTTCACCTCCGCCTGGGCGGGGGGTGCCTGGCCGCTGGTGATCGTGGGCGTCGTGGCCAGCGTGGTGGCGGCCTTCTTCTACGTCCGGGTGATCGTGCTGATGTTCTTCTCCGACCCGGTCGGGGACGGCCCGGCGGTCACCGTGCCGAGCGTGCTGACGTCGTCGGTCATCACGGTGGCCGTGGTCGCCACCGTCCTGCTGGGCATCGTCCCGGGGCCCGTCCTCGACCTGGCCCAGCAGGCCGGCGCTTTCGTCCGCTGAGCCGGGGGACGTCGTGGCGCTGACCAGTCTCGGGGTGAGGGTCAGCGACGTGTCGTTGGAGGCCGGGCTGCGCTCCCGGCTCGAAGAGGTGGAGGCCGGCCTCACCCGAGCCGTGTCCAGCGACACCGCGTTCGTCACCGCCGCGGCCCGGCACCTGCTGGACGCCGGCGGGAAGCGGTTCCGGCCGCTGCTGGTGCTGCTCGCCGCGGAGTTCGGGGACCGCGAGGCCACCGGCGTGGTCCCGGCGGCGCTCGTCGTCGAGCTGACCCACCTGGCGACGCTCTACCACGACGACGTGATGGACGACGCGCCGCTGCGACGGGGGGCGCCCTCGGCGAACGCCCGCTTCGACAACACCGTCGCGATCCTCACCGGCGACTTCCTGTTCGCCCAAGCCTCGGACATCGTGGCCGACCTCGGCCCCGAGGCGGTCCGGATCCAGGCGCGCACCTTCGCCCGCCTGGTGCAGGGCCAGATCCGCGAGACTCGCGGGCCGGCCGCCGACGACGACCCGCTGGACCACTACCTGTCCGTCGTGGCCGACAAGACCGGTTCGCTGATCGCCGCTTCCGCCTCGCTCGGCGCGTTGACGGCCGGGTGCGGCCGGGTGACGCAGGAGCTGCTCACGGGGTTCGGCGAGCGGGTCGGCGCGGCCTTCCAGCTGTCCGACGACATCCTCGACGTCGCCAGCGAGTCCGCCGAGTCCGGCAAGACGCCCGGCACCGATCTGCGGGAGGGCGTCCCGACCCTGCCCGTGCTGCTGGCCCGGCGGCACGCGGACGACGACCCCGCCACCAGGCGGCTGTTCGAGCTGCTCGGCGGCGACCTCGCCGACGACGAGGTGCACGCCGATGCGCTGGCACTCCTGCGGTCCCACCCGGCGCTGGAGCAGGCCAGGGCGTTCGTCCGCGACCGCGTCGAGGAGGCCCGCTCGCTGCTGGTGGACCTCCCGGACGGGCCGCCGCGGCGGGCCCTGCACGAGCTCTGCGACCTGGTGGTCACCCGCTCTGCCTGACCCGCCGCGCTGCCTGACCCGCCGCGGCGGACGCCGCGGGTCAGCCGCCGATGCGGCCGCCGTCGACGCGGTAGGCGACCACGACGGTGGGGATCGGGTAGCGCTTCGTGTGCGGCCAGGTGCTCGCCTGGTCCTCGAACGTCGCTCCGTCGATCTCGCCCGGGTGCTGCACCGCGGCGAACACGGTGCGCTGGTCCCGCGAGATCAGCGGCCCGCAGCACTCCGCCCCGGTGGGGACGGTGAGGAACTGCAGCACCTTGCCCCGCTGCGTCCCGGCCGTGGGCACCGCGAACATGCCGTCGTGCGAGCCGAGCTGGTTGCCGTCGGTGGAGATCCAGAGGTGGCCGTGCTTGTCGAAGGCCACGTTGTCCGGGCAGGAGATCGGGCTGACCTGTTCCTTGGGGTAGCCGGCGAAGTAGGTCTCGGGAGCCTCCGGGTCACCGCACACGAGCATCAGCACCCAGTCCGCCCGGGGCGCGGCGTGGTTCCCGTTGCGCGGGGTCAGCTCGAGCACATAGCCGTTGCGGTTGCCCGACTCCCGGACCAGCGGCCCGTCCAGCGACTCCCGGACGTGGCTCGATCCCAGCGGGTTCGCCTCGTCGGTCGGGTACTCCGTGCCGCGGTCGGAGTTGTTGGTGAGCGCGGCGTACAGCCGGTTGTTGACCGGGTTGACCTCGACGTCCTCGGGCCGGTCCATCCGGGTCGCACCGACCGCGTCCGCGGCCAGCCGGGTGTCGATCAGCACGTCCGCCACGCTCATGCCGGCGACGTAGGACTCGGTGTCGCTGGTGAGCGGGACCCACTCCACCACGCCGTCGTACTCCGGCCGGGGGTCGCGCGCCTCGTCCACGAAACGGCCGACCGACAGCGTCCCCGAGTCGAGGATGGACAGGTTGTGCGCGCGGTCGGCGGCGGAACCGCCGTCCCGGTACCGCTTGCGGGACACGAACCGGTACATGTAGTCGCCGCGCTCGTCGTCGCCGGTGTAGGCCACCACCCGGCCGTCGGGGGCGAAGGTCAGGTTCGCGGTCTCGTGCTTGAGCCGGCCGAGCATGGTGCGCTTCTTCGGCGTGCTCGTCGGGTCCAGTGGGTCGATCTCGACCACCCAGCCGAAGCGGAACGGCTCGTGCGGCTCCTTGGACAGGTCGAAGCGAGGGTCCACCTTGTGCCAGCCTCGACCGGCGGAGCCGGTGATGCCGTACCGGTCGTAGCTGGTCTCGTAGGCCGGGTCCCGCCCGTTGCTCGCCTCGAAGTACTGGTTGAAGTTCTCCTCGCCGGACAGCACCGTGCCCCAGGGCGTGATCCCGCCGGCGCAGTTGTTCAGCGTGCCGAGCACCCGGGTCCCACTGGGGTCGCGGCGGGTCTGCAACCGCCGTGTCCCGGCGGCCGGTCCGGTGACCTCGAACGGGGTGTGCGCGGTGTACCGGCGGTTCAGCGTCGCCCGCTCGACCGGCACCCGCTCGTACGACCCGAGCCGGTCGCCGCGCTTGATCTCCACGACGGACATCCCGTGCGCCATCATCGAGATCCGTCGGACCTCGTCGGCCGAGTAGCGATCGGTGGGGAACATCAGGTTCTCGTCGGTGTACTCGTGATTGACCGCCATCACGAACCGCCCCCGCCGCCCGGGGACGGGCAGCACGCCGACGTAGTCGCAGTTGTAGCCGAACTGCTTTGCCTGCGCCGCGGGGGTCTGGCGGTACACGTCGAAGGCGGGCGCTCCGGCCTCCACCGGGTCGCCCCAGCCGATCAGCAGGTCGTAGTCGTAGCCGACCGGGACGGTCACGTTGTCCCGGGTGTTCGGCGCCACCGGGTCGAAGCTCAGCGCGCCCGGGCGGGACCGTTCTCCGGTGACCGCGTCCGCGGTGCTCGGCCGGGCCAGCGCCCCCACCAGCAGCGCGGCCGAGCCGGTGGCGACGCCGCCAAGCAGCGACCGGCGAGCGATCGCCCGCTGCAGCACGTCGCCGATGTGCGGGTTGCCGGAGGTGTTCGGCTCGGGATGGTCGCAGGCGTTGCCGCAGCGGTACGTGCAGGTCATGCGGCTGCGTGAGCCGTGCGGGCCGCGGACGGCCACGAGAGGCAGGAGACGAGGTGACATGAGGTCCTCCAGGTCGGGGGGCGACGGGCTGCCGGCGCGAGGCTACGCAGACCGGTGGAGCGGGATCGGGCCGGCAGGTGAACGCGGACCGACGGTCGGGTGTCCGGGGGCAGTCTGCCCGTTATGGACGTATCAGGCCATACCCTCAGCGGCGACGCAGACCGGCTCACGGGCCGCGCGGGCGGTCCGCCGGCTGTGGACGACCGCCTCGGCGGTGACGACGACCAGCGCGGTCCACACCAGTCCGAACCCGACCCACCGGGCCGCCGTCATCGGCTCTTGGAACACGACCAGCCCGAGCACGAACTGCATCACCGGCGCGACGTACTGCAGCATCCCGATGGTGGTCAGCCGCACCCGGGGGGCGGCGGCACCGAACAGCAGCAGCGGCAGTGCCGTGATCGCCCCGGTGCCGACCAGCAGCACCGGGTGCAGCCAGCTGCCGGCGTCCAGCGACCCCAGTCCCTGAGCCTGCAGCACGACGAGGTAGACCAGCGCGACCGGCGTCAGCAGCATGGTCTCCACCGCCAGGCCCTCGACGGCACCGACCGCGGCTCGCTTCTTCAGCAGTCCGTAGGTCCCGAAGGACGCGGCCAGCACGAGCGCGACGACCGGCAGTCGCCCGTAGTCCACGGTGAGCTCGATGACGCCGATCCCGGCGACGGCGAGCCCGACCCACTGCCACGGTCGCAGCCGTTCGCCGAGCAGTGCCACGCCGAACAGCACCAGGACCAGCGGGTTGATGAAGTAGCCGAGGGCCGTCTCGACCACGTGGCCGTGGGTCACGCCCCAGATGAACGTCACCCAGTTCACCGAGATGACGCCGGCGGCGAGCACCAGCAGCCCGAGCCGACGCCGGTCGCGGATGACGAGGGCGAGTCGACCGCGCAGCCGCAGCACCACGACGAGCAGCCCGACCACGACCAGCGACCAGACGATCCGGTGCGCCAGCACCTCGACCGCGCCGGCGGGATCGAGCAGCGGCCAGTACAGCGGGAAGATTCCCCAGATGCTGAAGGCGGCGAGGCCGAAGAGGAAGCCGCGTCTCTCCTCGCTCACCCGCGAGGCTGCCCGACGGCCCAGGCGTCCTTGCCGGCGATCAGATCGGCGAGACTGCCGCGCCCGCTGGTTCCGATCGCCGTGTCCACCTGCGCCCGGGCGAGGTCGTCGTAGGTCGGCCGTTCCACCTGCCGGAAGATCCCGACCGGAGCCTGCGTGATGGCGCCCGCGTCGGTGAGCCGGGAGAGGGCGAAGGCCGTGGTCGGGTCGTCCGCGTGGGCGTCGTGCAGCACGAGATCGGACTCGTCGACCAGCTCCAATCCGGCACCGCCCGCGTCGTCCGCGCCGGCGCCGGCGACGCGCACCACCCGCACCGCGCTGGAGCCTGGCACCCGGGCCACTCCCAGGCCGCCGCCCGGTCCGAACCGCACCGGCCGACCGTGCTCCAGCGGGATCAAGGCGGATTCCTTGCGATCGTTGTCCTTGACCGCGTCGAACGCGCCGTCGTTGAAGATCGGGCAGTTCTGGAAGATCTCGACCAGGGCGGTCCCCCGGTGAGCAGCCGCCTCGCGCAGCACCGCGGTCAGGTGTCGCCGGTCCGAGTCCACGGTGCGGGCCACGAACGTGCCTTCCGCACCGAGAGCGAGCGACACCGGGTTGAACGGGCTGTCGACCGATCCGGCCGGCGTCGACTTGGTCACCTTGCCGGTCTCCGAGGTGGGTGAGTACTGCCCCTTGGTCAGCCCGTAGATCCGGTTGTTGAACAGCAGGATCGTCATGTTGACGTTGCGGCGCAGCGCGTGGATCAGGTGGTTGCCGCCGATCGAGAGCGCGTCGCCGTCGCCGGTCACCACCCAGGTGGACAGGTCGGGCCGGGACACCGCGAGACCGGTGGCGATCGCCGGGGCGCGGCCGTGGATCGAGTGCATGCCGTATGTGTCCAGGTAGTACGGGAACCGGGCGGCACATCCGATGCCGGAGACGAAGACGATGTTCTCCCGGCGCAGTCCGAGGTCGGGCAGGAAACCCTGGACCGCGGCCAGCACCGCGTAGTCGCCACACCCGGGACACCAGCGGACCTCCTGGTCGGAGGCGTAGTCCTTGCGGGTCTGCTCGGCCTCACTCGTCGGCACCCCGGACAGGCCCGCCCGGGCCAGGCCCGTGGGGGAAGGCAGGTCGACCGTGGTCATGCGCGCACCTCCGGGGCTGTCGCGTCCTCGGCGGCGTCCGCGGCGCCGATGTCCCGCAGGTGGTCGCGCAGCATCTCGGCGAGCGCGGCGGCCTTGAACGGCAGGCCGCGGACCTGGTTCTCGCTGCGCGCGTCCACCAGGTAGGCGGCTCGCAACAACAGCGCGAGCTGGCCGAGGTTCATCTCCGGCACGACCACCCGCTCGTAGCGGCGCAGCACGTCCCCGAGATCGCTGGGCAGCGGGTTGAGGTGGCGCAGGTGCACCTGGGCCACCCGCAGCCCGTCCCGGCGGACCCGCCGGACGGCAGCGCCGATCGTGCCGTAGGTCGACCCCCAGCCGACCACCAGCACCCGGGCACCCGCACCGTCGGCCCGGCCCGGGTCGTCGACCTCGGTCGGCGGCAGGGTGTCGGCGACCGCGTCCACCTTCGCCTGGCGGAGTCGGACCATCGTGTCGTGGTTGTCGGGGTCGTAGGAGATGGCACCGGTCTCGTCAGCCTTCTCCAGGCCGCCGATGCGGTGCATCAGGCCGGGCGTTCCCGGGACCGCCCACGGGCGGGCCAACGTCCCCGGCTCCCGCTTGTACGGCAGGAAGTCCCCGCCGTCCTCGGTCGCGTTGCTGACCGTCGCGAAGCCCGGCTCGATGACCGGCAGGTCGTCGACGTCCGGCAGCAGCCACGGCTCCGAGCCGTTGGCGAGGTAGCCGTCGGACAGCAGCATCACCGGCGTGCGGTACGTGATCGCGATCCGGGCCGCCTCCAGGGCGGCATCGAAGCAGTCGGCGGGCGACCGCGGTGCGACGACCGGCAGCGGTGCCTCCCCGTTGCGGCCGAACAGCGCTTGCAGCAGGTCCGACTGCTCGGTCTTCGTGGGCAGTCCCGTCGAGGGCCCGCCGCGCTGGATGTCACACACCACCAGCGGAAGCTCGAGCATCACCGCCAGTCCGATCGTCTCGGACTTGAGGGAGACGCCGGGGCCGGACGTGGTGGTGACGCCCAGCGCACCGCCGAAGGAGGCGCCCAGCGCTGCACCGACGCCGGCGATCTCGTCCTCGGCCTGGAAGGTCGTGACGCCGAAGTTCTTGTGCTTGCTCAGCTCGTGCAGCACATCGGACGCGGGCGTGATCGGGTACGCGCCGAGGAACAGCTCCAGCCCCGACTGCTGGGCGGCCGCGATCAAGCCGTACGCGAGCGCGGTGTTGCCGGTGACGTTGCGGTACCGCCCGACCGGCATCACCGCGGGCTTGACCTCGTAGCGGACCGCGAACGCCTCGGTGGTCTCCCCGTAGTTCCACCCGGTGCGGAATGCCGTGACGTTGGCGTCCCGCAGGGTGGGTTTGGCGGCGAAGCGAGTGGTGAGGAAGTCGATCGTGGGCTCGCCGGGTCGGCCGTACATCCAGCTCAGCAGGCCGAGTGCGAACATGTTCTTGGCGCGGGCCGCGTCCTTGCGGCTGAGTCCGAACTCCTTGACCGCCTCGACGGTGAGCGTGGTCAGGTCCACGGCGTGCACCTGGAACTGCTCGAGCGTGCCGTCCTCCAGCGGGTTCTGTGCATATCCCGCCTTGGTCAGGCTGCGGGCACCGAAGTCGTGGGTGTCCACGATCACGGTGGACCCGCGCGGGACGTCCCCCACGTTGGCCTTGAGCGCGGCGGGGTTCATCGCCACCAGCACGTCCGGCGCATCGCCGGGGGTGAGGATGTCGTGGTCGGCGAAGTGCACCTGGAAGCTGGAGACACCGGCCATGGTCCCCTGCGGCGCCCGGATCTCGGCCGGGAAGTTGGGCAGCGTCGAGAGGTCGTTCCCGAACGCGGCGCTCTCCTGGGTGAAGCGGTCGCCGGTGAGCTGCATCCCGTCGCCCGAGTCGCCGGCGAAACGGATGATGACGCGGTCGAGTTGCTTGACCTGCTTGCTCACGCGGTCCTCTCTCGGTCGGTGGTGAAGCGGTCCGGCGCCCGGCGCGCCACCGTCCATCGTAGGTCCGTCCGAGCGGGACGCCGCGTGGCGTCCGCCACCCTCGGGTCAGGCGGCGTCGAGCAGCGCCCGCTCCTCGTCGGTCAGCTCCAGCAGCGGGGCTGCAGCGGAGTCGCGGATCGTCTCCGGTCGGCTGGCTCCGGGGATCGGGATGACGCGGGGCGACAGCCCGAGCAGCCAGGCCAGGCAGACCTGCTGCGGGCTCACGTCGTGGGCCTCCGCGACCCGCGCGAAGGCGGAGTGCTGCGCGCCCAGCCGCGCGGCTTCGCCGGACCCGCCCAACGGGCGCCAGGGCAGGAACGCGATGCCCAGCTCGTCGCAGACCGTCACCTCGGGAAGGCTGCTCCGGAACGCCGGCGACAGCTGGTTCTGCACGCTGACCAGTCCGTCGCCCAGCACCGAGCGGGCGACGCGGATCTGGTCAGGGTCCGCGTTCGAGATGCCGACCCGCTGCACCAGGCCGGCGTCCAGCAGGTCCTTGAGCCCACCCATCGTCTCCTCATAGGGGACCGAGGGGTCCGGCCGGTGGTGCTGGTACAGGCCGACCGCGTCCACGTCCAGCCGGCGCAGCGACGCCTCGCAGGCCCGCCGCAGGTAGTCCGGCCGCCCGTCGACGTCCCAGCTCGCGTCGTCATCCCGGACGTGCCCGCCCTTGGTCGCGACCAGAACGGCGTCGGTGTCGCCGCCGTAGGAGCGCAGCGCTCGTGCGACGACCTCCTCGTTGTGCCCGTGGACACAGCCGACGGCCGACGGGGTGTACGCGTCCGCGGTGTCGATCAGAGTCACGCCGGCGTCGAGGGCGGCGTGCACCGTTGCCTCCGCCCGGTCGTCGTCCGGGATCGGGTCGACGGAGAACCACATCGCCCCCAGGCCGATCGCGGACACCTTCAGGTCCCCGATGACTCGCTGCTCCACGCCTGGCTCCGTCCGATCGCTGGTCCTGCGGTGACCTCCCGATGCTAGGCAGCCGGTCCGGGAACGGCGACTCGGGGCGGCTGCCCACCCCGGTCCCTAGACTCCGCACATGGCAGGACCGCAGGTGCGGGTGTCCCAGGTCCGCGTCGGCGGCGCCCGGTGGCGGGTGCACGACCTCGCCCTCGCCTGCTGCGCGCTCGAGTACGCCGCCGCCGCGCTGCGCGACCCGGTCGCGACGGCGCCCGACCTCGGTGACGTCGACCTGCTGGCCGGCGCTCCCGAGGTGGCCGACGTGCTGGTCGTGTCCGGGACGGTCACCGACGCGCTGGCGCCCGCCGTGCTGGCGCTGTGGCACCGGCTCCCGGAGCCACGGCACGTGGTGTCCTTCGGTTCCTGCGCGAACTCCGGCGGGCCGTACTGGGACTCGTACTGCGTCACCAAGGGGGTGGACCAGCTGCTCCCGGTGGACGTCTACGTCCCCGGCTGCCCGCCTCGGCCCGAGGCGCTGCTCGACGGCCTGGCCCAGCTCCGCCGACAGCTGACAGGGACCGACACGTGAGCCGCCCGACCTGGGTCGACACCGTCGCCGACCGGCTCGCGGACCTGCCGCCGCTTCGCGTCCTCGTCGAGTTCGGGACGGTCCGGGTGGACGTCGCCCGCGCCGACTGGCGGCCCGCCGTGGAGGCCGCGGCGACGAGGCTGGGCTGCCGGTTCTTCGACTGGCTGACCGCGGTGGACGAGCTGGACGACGGTTTCGCCCTGGTGTGCCACCTGGCCGCGCTCCCGGCCGGCGACGACCCCTTGCGCCGGCTGCTGGTCCGGACGTCCGTGCCGCGGGACGACCCGGTCGTCGCGTCGGTGGCCGGTGTGTTCGCCGGTGCCGCCTGGCACGAGCGCGAGGTGCGGGAGATGTTCGGCGTCCGCTTCGCCGGCCACGGGGCTGCCGCCGACGGCCTGCTGCTGCCGGCGGGGTTCGAGGGCCACCCGCTGCGCAAGGACTTCGTGCTGGCCTCCCGCGCCGCCGTCGGCTGGCCGGGCGCGAAGGAGCCGGGGGAGTCCGATGCATCACTCGCCGCCCGGTCGGCCGGAGACGCTCCGGGACGGGCGGGCCGGCGGCGGAGCCGGCCCCCGGGTGTGCCTGACCCGGACACGTGGGGACCTCGTGCGCCCGGAAGCCCCGCCCCGGACCCGCTGGCCCCTGTCACACCGACTCGTCGATCCGGGCGCGGGAGCGACCGGTGACCGGTCCGCCGGTGCCGGAGCAGGCCCGTGGCGTCATCGCCTTGATAGCGGACGCCTGCACCTCGTGCATGCTCTGCGCCCGCGAGTGCCCCTCGTGGTGTATTCACATCGACTCCCACCCGGAGACCACCGAGCCGGCCGGACCCGGCGGCCGGCCACGGACCGATGCGGTGCTGGACCGTTTCGCCATCGACTGGTCGCTGTGCATGTACTGCGGGATCTGCGTCGAGGTGTGCCCCTTCGATGCGCTGGCCTGGGCGCCGGAGCACCGCTACTCCGAGCAGCAGCCGGGGGCACTGCTGCACGAGCGGGAGCGGCTCACCGACTGGCTGGGCGGAGAGCGGCTGAGCGATAGCGGCTGAGCGATAGTTGGTGAACCACCGATGGGTTTGCGATGTCAGCGCGGTCGGTACACAGGAGACCGACACAGCTGACGGGAGGCGGACACCATGCGGAAGCTGATCTACTCGATGAACGTGAGCCTGGACGGTTACATCGCCGCGCGCGGCGACGACATCGGCTGGAGCGTGCCCAGTGCCGAGCTGCACCAGTGGTTCAACGACCGAGCTCGCGAGATCGGTGTCTCGCTGTACGGCCGCAAGCTGTGGGAAGTGATGAGCGCGCACTGGCCGACCGCCGACCAGCAGCCGGACGCGACGGCCGTGGAGGTCGAGTTCGCCCGCGTCTGGCAGCAGACGCCGAAGGTGGTGTTCTCCACGACCCTCGACGCGGTCAGCGGGAACGCGCGCCTGGTCACCGGCGACGCCGTGGCCGAGATCACCCGGCTGAAGGCCGAGGACGGCGCCCCGATGGAGATCGGCGGCGCCGGCCTCGCGGGCGCGGCGATGCGCGCCGGCCTGATCGACGACTACCAGGTGGTCACGCACCCGGTGCTGGTCGGCGGCGGCACGCCGTTCTTCAGCGCACTGGACACCTGGGTGAACCTGCGCCTCGTGGAGACGAGAACCTTCCCGGACGGCGTGACCCTGTCCCACTACGAGTCCAGGCGCTGACCTCCAGCGGGCTCGAAGCAACGGCGTCCTGCTGCGTTCGGGCAGCGCAGAGCTACGACAGGATCGGTCGTCATGACAGTGGCGAACGGTCTGCTGGC
The DNA here is from genome assembly GCA_963695375.1 of uncultured Actinomycetota bacterium. Lineage (GTDB taxonomy): Bacteria > Actinomycetota > Actinomycetes > Propionibacteriales > Nocardioidaceae > JACCVL01. Next base: position 1,307,401 of record OY968767.1, read on the forward strand.
CACCCGGCTCTCTGCGCAGTTGCTCCTGCCCCCGCGCCCCGGGGGCGTGGAGGAGGTGGCCGACCGGCTCCTGGCACTGCAGGCCCAGGACGCGCGGGGCTGCCGCCTCGCGGTGCGCGCCCGCAGCCGTGGCACTTCTGCCAGCGACGTGGACGCAGCACTCAGCGAACGGCGGACGCTGGTGGTGTCTTGGCTGTTTCGCGGGACGCTGCACCTGGTGAGGTCGGTCGACTACTGGTGGCTGCACACGCTCACCGCGCCGCGCATGGTCGCCGGAAACGCTCGCCGGCTGGCGCAGGTGGGGGTCGACGAGTCGACGGCCAGGCGAGGTCTGGAGGCGGTACGTGAGGCGGTCGCCGACGCTCCGAGGACTCGAGCCGAGCTGCGGGTCGCCCTCGACGCGGCGGATGTGCCGACCGCCGGTCAGGCCCTCGTATACGTCCTGGTCGCCGCTAGCGTGCACGGGCACCTGATCCGCGGGTCGGTTCGCGATGGAGAACACTGCTATGTCGACGCCGAGCAGTGGCTGGACCGACCGCCGGTTCCCGACCGTGACGGTTGCCTGGAGATGCTGGCTCGGCGCTACCTTGCCGGGCACGGCCCCGCATCCCCCGCCGACCTCGCCGCTTACGCGGGCATCACCCTCACCGACGCCCGGCGCGGCTTCGAGATGATCGCGGCCGAGACCCGCCCGGTCGACGACACGATGCGCACGCTGCTCGACGGTGCAGAGACAGAGATGCTGCCACCCCCGCGGCTGCTGGGCATGTTCGATCCCGTCCTGCACGGATGGGCGGACCGATCGTTCGTGACCGGGGCTCACCAGGACGTTGTGACGGTGAACGGCATCTTCCGTGCGACCGCGCTCGTCGACGGCCGCGTCGCGGGGACCTGGACCATGTCCGACGGCGTGGTGACGCTCAACCCGCTGCGGCGACTCACGCCAGCAGAGCTCACCGCGCTGGAAGCCGAGGCAGCCGACGTGCTCCGGTACCTCGCCCTCCCCCAAGCTCCCCTGCATGTGTCGGACCCGTGACGCCGCCGAGAGCGGTGAGAGCCGGTCCTACTGATCGCACCCGCGGTGCATCCCACGTTGGGATGGCGGGTTCGGCAGCGGAGAGCAGATGTGCTCGTGATGAAGGCGGAACGCCGGTTGACTTCATTACTGAACCGCAGTTTACTAACTACTCCGAGACTGACTCCGGGCACGAGGAGGCAGAGATGACGACTTCGCACGACACCGGGCAGGCGGAGGCGACGGCGGCACAGCTCGCGAGCCTGCGCGATGACATGCGCGCGTCCGTCGGCCGGGTCCAGGAACCGCAGTTGAGGGCGGTCCTGGAGACTGGAGCAGAGGTTCTCGGCGGCCTGCGACAGGCGTTCGTCGACTACGGCGAGGGCCGCGAGGAAGCGTGGCAGGGATAGCGGCGGTTCACGGTGGCGCGGCCGATCGGCACCCCTGATGATGCCCTGTTGGACGCCGCCGATCGGGTCTTGATGACACTCGGTCCCTCAGGCTTCACCCTGGCCAAGGCGGCAGACTCCGCCGGGGTGTCGCCGGCGACGTTCATCAAGCGGTTCGGCTCGAAGGAACGGCTCTTCCTGCGGCTCTCCCAGCGCTGGGTTGCTTCGCTCGATCAAGGGCTCGCGGAGGCGACACGAGGCGTGGACTCGCCCTTGCAACGGCTGCGCGTCGCGGCCTTGTTCAACTACCACGACCTCGACAACCCGCTGACTGCTTCCAAACAACTCGCGGCGTTGGCCATCGATCTCCAGAACGACGAGATGCGCGGCTGGCTGCACGTCGGATGGGGGCACGTACGCCGGCACCTGGAGTGTCACGCGGTTTCGGCAGTGGCTGACGGTGAGCTGGCCGGCGCCCCCCCGCCGCCCCAGTTGGCTCGGATCGTGATGACCGCGATGGAGGGCGGCTGCCTGGCTTGGTCGGTGCACCCCGAGGGGTCTCTGATCGGCCGACTCACAGCAGACCTTGACGCGCTGTTGTCGGGTTGGATCACGCGAAGGGACGAGCCCCATGACTGATGGCACCCCACTTGCCGGGAAGGTGGCCCTGGTCGCGGGCGCCACCCGTGGCGCCGGTCGCGCGATCGCCGTCGAGCTCGCACGGTCAGGCGCCTACGTGTACGCAACCGGACGCAGCAGTCGCACGGAGGGGCGGTCCGAGATCGACCGGCCGGAGACGATTGAGGAGACCGGTGACCTGATCACCGGGACCGGCGGTGAGGGTGCCGCGCTCGTCATCGACCATGAGGATCAGCGGGCGGTCGCCGATCTGGTGGAACGCATCGAGGCCGACCACGGCAGGTTGGACGTGCTGATCAACGACATCTTCGGCGGTGACCGCTACGCACAGTTCGACAGGCCACTGTGGGAGCACGATCTGTCCGGCGGGTTGCGGATGCTGCGGATGGGCGTCGACACCCACCTCGTGACCGCAGCGACCGCGCTCCCATTGATGCTTCGCAGCGGTGGACTCGGATTGTTGGTGGAGATGACCGACGGGACCTCGGAGTTCAATGCCCGCTACCGCCACGGGGTCGGGTTCTACTACGACCTGGTCAAGGCAAGTGTGGACCGGATCGTCGCGAGCCTGACCGCAGAACTGAAGGACCACACCGTCACCGCGCTCGGCGTCACCCCGGGCTGGCTGCGCTCGGAGAACATGCTCGAGGGGTTCGGCGTGAGCGAGGACAACTGGCGCGAGGCCTGCAGAGACACCCCAGGGTTCGCAATCTCGGAATCACCCACCTACGTCGCGCGAGGCATCGCGGCTCTGGTCGGCGACGAGCACGCCTCGAGGTTCGCCGGCCGCGTCCTCACCTCCCGGCAGCTGGCCGATACCTACGACGTCACCGACAACGACGGCTCCCGCCCCGACTGCTGGGGCTACATCGACGCCCACGGAATCGAGGAGCAGAGCGGACAGGGCGTCGAGCTGTTCCGCTGACGGATGCAGCGATTCAGCGGTAGTTGGTGAACTGCACCGCGAAGTCGTAGTCCTGCGCCTTGACCAGCGCGATGACCTCCTGCAGGTCGTCGCGCTTCTTGCCCGAGACCCGCAACTCGTCACCCTGCACCTGCACCTTGACGCCCTTGGGACCCTCGTCGCGGATCAGCTTGCCGATCTTCTTGGCCTGCTCCTGGCTGATGCCCTGGTTCAGCGACACCGCCACCTTGACCTCCCGACCGGACTGCCGGGGGTCGCCCTCGTCGAGCGTCTTGAGCGAGATGCCCCGTTTGATGAGCTTCTGCTTGAAGACGTCGAGCACCGCCAGGGCACGGTCCTCGGCGTTGGCGGCGATCTCGACCGCGAGCTCGCCCTGCCACTCGATCGACGCGCCGGTGTTCTTGAAGTCGAAGCGCTGGGCGATCTCACGCTGGGTCTGGTTCAGCGCGTTGTCGACCTCCTGGCGGTCGACCTTGCTCACGATGTCGAAGCTGGCTTCAGCGGCCACGCTGTCCTCCCTCAGGTAGCGCCCCGCGGCGACGGAGCGACCTCACGGCTGCGCTATTGTGCTCCCCGCCGATCCTCCGGCACCCGGCAGGTTGCCCGAGCGGCCAAAGGGAGCTGACTGTAAATCAGCCGGCACAGCCTTCGCAGGTTCGAATCCTGCACCTGCCACCCGAAGGGCCCGACGCCGCGGGCCCTTCGTCGTCTCCGGGGCCTGCGGTGCCGGCCGCGGGATTTCATCGGCGTCGCGGCGCTGTGTATCCTCTGAGGTCGCTTGCCCCAATAGCTCAGTCGGCAGAGCGTCTCCATGGTAAGGAGAAGGTCTACGGTTCGATTCCGTATTGGGGCTCTGGGTGCTGTCCATCCGAGGTGAGCGCCGTGGTCGACGTCGCGGTGTCCGTCCCGGAGGTTCGCGCCCGGTGGCGGGGTAGCTCAGGTGGTCAGAGCACACGGCTCATAATCGTGGTGTCGCGGGTTCGAGTCCCGCCCCCGCTACGCACGTCCGACCGGCACGTTCCCTCCGCACGAAGAAGGCAGCACCGTGGCCAAGAGCACCGACGTCCGCCCGAAGATCACGATGGCCTGCACCGAGTGCAAGGAGCGCAACTACATCACCAAGAAGAACCGGCGCAACGACCCGGACCGCCTCGAGCTGGCCAAGTACTGCCCGCGGTGCAAGAAGCACACCGCGCACCGCGAGACCCGCTGACCCCGGGGCTGCACCTCGTGCCCGTCGTCTCGACGCTCGCCGGTCGCACCTTCGCGCCGACCCGTCCGCACGACGTCAGCCGGGCGGAGGTCTCCCGCTTCGCCGCCGCCATCGGTGAGGACGACCCCGTCCACCACGACCTGGAGGTCGCCCGGCAGCGGGGGCACCGGGATCTGCCGGCCCCGCCGACGTTCGCCATCGTCGTCGCCTTCGAGGCGATCGGCGCCCTGCTCTCCGACCCCGCCGTCGGCGTCCGGCTGCGCGACGTCGTGCACTCGGCGCAGCGCTTCGTCGCCGGCCGGCCGGTCTACGCCGGCGACGAGCTGACTGCGACGCTGACGGTGGAGTCGGTGCGCACCGCCGCCGGCACCGACCTGGTCGCCACCCGCAGCGAGGTGACGACCGTCGCGGGGGAGCACGTGTGCACGGCCTACGCCACGCTCGCGCACCGGGCCCCGACGTCCGACCAGGAGCCGGCGTGAGCGACGTCTGGACCGACGGGGCCGAGCTTCCGGCACGGCGCTATCGCGTGACCCGCGCCGACCTGGTCGCCTATGCGGGCGCCAGCGGCGACCAGAACCCGATCCACTGGTCGGACCGGGTCGCCACCGCGGTCGGGCTGCCCGGCGTCGTGGCGCACGGGATGTACACGATGGCCCTCGGTGGCCGGGCGCTGGTCTCCTGGGCGGACGACCCCGCCCGGGTGGTCGAGTACGGCGTCCGGTTCACCCGCCCGGTGGTGGTGCCCGACGACGACGACGGGGTGGACATCGAGGTGCGCGGAGTCGTCGGCGCGCGCGACGGCGACCTGGTGCGGGTCGCGCTCACCGTCAGCTGCGGTGAGACCGCCGTGCTCGGCCAGGCCCGCGCGGTGATCCGGGTCTCGTCGGTGCCGTCCGGCCCGTCCGCCCGCCGCGATGGCTGAGCCGACACCGGCGGCCCGGCTGGCCGACCTGACCACGCTGCGACTGGGTGGTCCCGCGCACGACGTCGTCGTCGCGACCGACGAGCACGGACTGGTCGCGGCCGTCGCCGAGGCCGACGCCGCCGGGTCGCCGGCCCTGGTCGTGGCCGGTGGCAGCAACCTGGTGGTGGCCGACGACCCGCTGCCCGGCCGGGTGGTCCTGGTGCGCAGCCAGGGCGTGCACGTGGAGTCCGACACCTGCGGCGGGGCGTTCGTGCGGGTCGCCGCGGGGGAGGACTGGGACCGCCTCGTCGCCCGTGCGGTCGGCGCGGGCTGGGTAGGGATCGAGACGCTGGCCGGCATCCCCGGCTCCGTGGGGGCGACCCCCGTCCAGAACGTCGGCGCCTACGGGCAGGAGGTGTCGGACACCGTGGCCTGGGTGCGCACCTGGGACCGGGTCCAGCGGCGGCTGCAGACCTTCGCCGCGGCGGACTGCGGCTTCGGCTATCGCACCAGCAGGTTCAAGACCGAGCCAGGCCGGTGGCTGGTGCTCGAGGTCTGCTTCCAGCTGCGGCTCGGTGACCTGTCCACTCCGATCGCCTACCCCGAGCTGGCGCGCCGGCTCGGGACGGAGCCCGGTGCCCGGCGGCCGCTCGCCGAGGTCCGCGAGGCGGTGCTCGCGCTCCGGGCGGCCAAGGGCATGGTGCTCGACCCGGCCGACCACGACACGTGGAGTGCCGGGTCGTTCTTCACCAACCCGCTGCTTCCCCCGGACGAGGCGGCGGCACTGCCGGCGTCCGCGCCGCGCTGGCCGCAGCCGGACGGCAGGGTGAAGACCAGCGCCGCCTGGTTGATCGAGCAGGCCGGCTTCGGCCGCGGCTACGGCACCGGCCGGGCGCGCATCTCGACCAAGCATCCGCTGGCCCTGACCAACCGCGGTGGCGCCACCAGCGCCGAGCTGCTCGAGCTGGCCCGCGAGGTGCGGGACGGCGTCCGGGCCCGGTCCGGCGTCCTGCTGGTCAACGAGCCGGTGCTCGTGAACTGCACGCTCTAAGCCGGGCAGGCCAGCCAGTCGTCGATGCCGGCCAGCAGCTCGCGACGCAGCTCGTCCGGTGCCAGCGAGCCGGTCACCGACATCCGGGCGAGCGTGGCGAGGGTCCGGTCGTCGAGCCGGTGGGCGGCCCGGACCACCGCGTACTGCCCGGCCAGGCGGGACCCGAACAGCAGCGGGTCGTCGGCGCCGAGGGCGACCGGTACACCGCTTGCCAGCAGGTCCGGCAGCGGCACCTCCTCGATGGTGTCGTAGACGCCGAGCGCGACGTTGGACACCGGACACACCTCCAGCGTCACGCCGGCGTCGACCACTCGGCGGAGCACGTCCGGGTCCTCGACGCTGCGGACGCCGTGGCCCAGCCGATGCGGCCGCAGCGTGGCGAGGGTGCCGGCGACACTGTCGGGCCCGCGCAGCTCGCCCGCGTGCGGCAGGCTGGCGAGCCCGGCCCGGCGGGCGATCGCGAAGGCGGGAGCGAAGTCGTCGGTGCGGCCCCGACGCTCGTCGTTCGACAGGCCGAAGCCGACGACCCCCCTGCCGGCGTACTGCGCGGCGAGCCTGGCGAGCGTCCGGGCGTCCATCGGGTGCCGGGTGCGGTTCGCGGCGATGACGACGGCCAGCGGCAGCCCGGTCGCCGACCGGGCGGCGCGGACCGCGTCCAGCACCAGCTCGGTGAAGGCGGTGAGGCCCCCGAAGCGGGCCGCGTAGCCGGAGGGGTCGACCTGGATCTCGGTCCACCCGCAGCCGTCGGCGACGTCGTCCTCGGCCGCCTCCCGGACCAGCCGGTACACGTCGTCCGGCGTGCGGAGCACGGACCGGGCGACGTCGTAGAGCCGCTGGAACCGGAACCAGCCCTTCTCGTCGGCGGCCGACAGCACCGGCGGCCAGTCCGCACGCAGCGCCGCCGGCAGCCGGACGCCGTCGCGGTCGGCGAGCTCCACCAGCGTCGCGTGCCGCATCGACCCGGTGAAGTGCAGGTGCAGGTGCGCCTTGGGCAGGCGGCGCAGCGGTCGCGGCCGGCCCGCAGGTTCCCCGCTCACCCGGATCGGGCCGGCGGCCGGCCGCTCAGCCGGAGCTCCGGCGGGTTCCGAACAGTCGCTGCAGCCGGGTGACGCCTTCGACCAGGTCGTCGTCGCCGAGCGCATAGGACAGCCGCAGGTATCCCGGGGACCCGAACGCCTCACCGGGGACGACCGCCACCTCCGCCTCGTCCAGGGCGAGCTCGGCGAGGGCGGTCGACGTCTGCGGCGTGCCGCCCCCGAACTCCCGGCCGAGCAACCCCTTGACGCTGGGGTAGGCGTAGAAGGCGCCCCGCGGAGTCGGGCAGACCACCCCGTCGATCGCGCTCAGCAGCTGCACGATCGTCCGTCGTCGGCGGTCGAAGGCGGTCCGCATCTCGCTCACCGCGTCGAGCCCCCCGCTCAGGGCGGCGACCGCCGCCCGCTGGGCGACGTTGGAGACGTTGGACGTGGCGTGCGACTGCAGGTTGGTCGCGGCCTTGACCACGTCCGGCGGCCCGGCCAGCCAGCCGACCCGCCAACCGGTCATCGCGTAGGTCTTCGCCACCCCGTTGACGACCACGCACCGGTCGGTGAGCTCGGGCACGGCGACTGGCAGCGACACCGCTTCGGCGCCGTCGTAGACGAGGTGCTCGTAGATCTCGTCGGTGAGCACCCACAGGTCGTTGTCCGCGGCCCACCGGCCGATCGCCCGCACCTGGTCCGGCGGGTACACCGCGCCGGTCGGGTTGGACGGCGAGCAGAACAGCAGCACCTTCGTCCGTGGCGTCCGGGCAGCCTCGAGCTGAGCGACCGTCACCAGGTAGTCCTGGGTCTCGTCGGCGAGCACCTCGACGGGAACCCCCCCGGCCAGCCGGATCGACTCGGGATAGGTCGTCCAGTACGGCGCCGGCAGCACGACCTCGTCGCCCGGGTCCAGCAGGGTCGCGAACGCCTCGTAGACCGCTTGCTTGCCGCCATTGGTGACCAGCACCTGGTCGGGAGTGAGCGCGAGACCGGAGTCGCGCGCGGTCTTGTCCACGATCGCCCGCTTCAGGTCGGGCAGTCCGCCCGCGGGGGTGTAGCGGTGGTTGGCTGGATCGCGGCAGGCCTCGACCGCGGCGGCCACGATCGGCGTCGGTGTCGGGAAGTCCGGCTCGCCGGCGCCGAAGCCGATCACCGGCCGGCCGGCCGCTTTCAGTGCCTTGGCCTTGGCGTCGACCGCGAGGGTCGCCGACTCGGCGATCCCGCCGATGCGCGCCGAGACCCGGGAGACGGCGGGGGGCCGCGGCGGGGAGGTCGGCTCGGGGCGGGTGGTGGTCGGTTCGGCCATCGGCCCATCGTGGCACCCCGGGGCCGGCCGGGTCACGAGCACCGTCGGCCGGGCACGCGGTTCGACGCCGCGCGGAGGCTCCGCGTACACTTCGGTGTTTGGTGGATTCGACACCCTTGTTCGGCATGCCCGCGGCCGGGTCGCCGGGCGGGGGAGGTCCGCCGCTCAGGGCACTAGCTCAACTGGCAGAGCATCGGTCTCCAAAACCGAAGGTTGGGGGTTCGAGTCCCTCGTGCCCTGCGAGGCCCGGAGCACCGGGCCGCCGACGACCGTGACCCGACCGACGAACGAAGCAGGTGGACACCGTGAGCGACACCCGCTCGACGACCCCGGTGAGCAGGGGCCGCGACCGCGGTCGGACCTCTCCCGGACTGTTCGTCCGACAGGTGGTCGCCGAGCTGCGCAAGGTCGTCTGGCCGACGCAGCAGCAGGTGGTGACGTACTTCTTCGTCGTGCTGGTGTTCGTGCTGGTGATGATGGCCTATGTCTCCGGCCTGGACTTCGGCTTCGGCAAGACCATGTTCGCAATCTTCGCCTGACGGCGGAGTGCACCCAGACCCGACAGGTAGACGAGTGAAGGTGGCGGAGACACAGGTGTCCGAGCAGTCCCCCGAGACGCACGAGCCCGACCCGCTCCTCGAGCGCGCCGCCGAGCAGTCCGTCGACGACTCCGAGAGTGAGGCGGTCCTCACCGAGGTCCAGACCGGGCTGGACGCAGCCGCGGACGACCTCGAGCGGGCGGCCGAGGACGAGGCGGTCGCCACTGAGACGACCGACGAGGACGTGCACGCGGCGGCGGAGGCGGAGGCCGCAGCGACCGCTGACGTGGCGGTCGACGAGCCACCCGCGGATCCGCTGGCGGAGTTCCGCGAGACGTTGTGGTCCCAGCCGGGCGACTGGTACGTCGTGCACACGTACTCCGGGATGGAGAACCGGGTCAAGGCGAACGTCGAGAGCCGGATCGGCTCGCTGAACATGGAGGACTTCATCCACGAGGTGCAGGTGCCGGTGGAGGAGGTCGCGGAGATCAAGAACGGTCAGCGCCGGATGGTCAAGCGCACCGTGCTGCCGGGCTACGTGCTGGTCCGGATGGATCTCACCGACGAGTCGTGGGCGGCGGTCCGGCACACCCCGTCGGTCACCGGATTCGTCGGGCACAGCCATCAGCCGGTGCCGCTCAGCCTGGAAGAGGTCGAGGCGATGCTCGCGCCGGCGATCGAGGCCGAGGCGGCCGCGGTCGGCGAGCAGGGCTCGCCGGACCAGCCCAAGAAGGCGCCCAAGATCGAGTTCGCCGACTTCGCCACCGGCGATTCGGTCATGGTCGTCGACGGCCCGTTCGCCACGCTGCATGCCACCATCACGGAGATGAACGTGGACGCGCAGCGGGTCAAGGCGCTCGTCGAGATCTTCGGCCGGGAGACGCCGGTCGAGCTCAGCTTCGCCCAGATCCAGCGGGTCTGACAGCCCGCCATCCTCGCGCCCGAGCAGCTCGGGCACGACCGCACGCACCATCAAAGGACAGGACATGCCCCCGAAGAAGAAGGTCGCCGCACTCGTCAAGGTGCAGCTCCAGGCCGGTCAGGCCACCCCGGCCCCGCCGGTCGGCACCGCGCTGGGCCCGCACGGCGTCAACATCATGGAGTTCTGCAAGGCCTACAACGCCGCCACCGAAGCGATGCGCGGCAATGTCATCCCGGTCGAGATCACGATCTTCGAGGACCGGTCGTTCACCTTCGTCACGAAGACGCCGCCGGCGGCGGAGCTGATCAAGAAGGCGGCCGGCCTGGCCAAGGGCTCAGCGGTGCCGCAGAAGGACAAGGTCGGCCGGCTGAGCCGCGACCAGGTGCGTGAGATCGCCACCACCAAGCTGCCGGACCTGAACGCCAACGACGTCGACGCCGCGATGAAGATCGTCGAGGGGACGGCGCGCTCGATGGGGGTCACCATCGACGGCTGAGCCTCCGGCTCGGCTCCCGCCCCGACGACTGCGTCCGGGCGCACACCGTGGCAGGGCCCGCTGGCGCCCGCAGACCACACTCTGGGAAGGAACCAGACATGCAGCACAGCAAGAAGTACACCGAGGCCGCGAGCCGGATCGACAAGGATGCGATCTACTCGCCGCACCGGGCGGTCAGCCTGGCCAAGCAGTCCGCAACCACGTCGTTCGACTCCACCGTCGACGTCGCCATGCGGCTCGGCGTCGACCCCCGCAAGGCGGACCAGATGGTTCGCGGCACGGTCAACCTGCCGCACGGCACGGGCAAGACGGCGCGGGTGCTCGTGTTCGCCACCGCGGACAAGGCGGAGGCCGCCCGTGAGGCCGGTGCCGACCACGTCGGTGCCGACGACCTGGTGGAGAAGGTCGCCGGTGGCTGGCTGGACTTCGACGCCGTGGTGGCCACGCCGGACATGATGGGCAAGGTCGGCCGGCTGGGCCGGGTGCTGGGCCCCCGCGGGCTGATGCCCAACCCCAAGACCGGCACGGTGACCCCCGACGTCGCGAAGGCGGTGGGTGACATCAAGGGCGGCAAGATCGAGTTCCGGGTGGACCGGCACGCCAACCTGCACTTCATCATCGGCAAGTGCTCGTTCACCGAGGAGCAGCTGGCGGAGAACTACGCCGCCGCGCTGGAGGAGGTGCTGCGGCTCAAGCCGGCCAGCTCGAAGGGCCGGTACCTGCGCCGGATCACGATGTCCACGACGATGGGCCCCGGCATCCCGGTCGACCCGAGTCGGACCAGGGACGTCGCGGCGGCGGACGAGACCAGCTGACCCGTCCCCGATTTGGCCGCGACGTCGCGGGTGCCGTACGCTCGGCCGAGCCGAAGACCGCCGGTTGTCGGGCCCTCCGGGTGCCCGGCCGAAGGTCCCGCGTCAGCGGGCGACCCGCGCAGGTGGAACGAGCCAGTCGCAGTCCGCTGTGACCACGCCCCGTGCCTCCTGCGCCGGGGCGTTCGTCGTCCCGGGATCTCGTGGGCAGCCTGTCCGCACCGACCGGTCATCGCGACCCAGCCGTGCATCCGCGCGGTCCCCCGAGGAATGGAGTGCCATGGCGCGCCCGGACAAGGCGGCAGCCGTCGCCGAGCTGAGCAAGCAGTTCTCCGCGTCGTCGGGTGCTGTGCTGACCGAGTACCGCGGGCTCAGCGTGCCGCAGCTCCAGGAGCTGCGGCGTGCCCTCGGTGACAACGCCTCGTACGCGGTGGTCAAGAACACGTTGACCAAGCTCGCGGCGCGCGACGCCGGGGTCGACGGGTTCGAGGAGCTGCTGTCCGGCCCCTCGGCGATCGCGTTCATCACCGGCGACCCGGTCGAGGCGGTGAAGGGCCTGCGTGACTTCGCGAAGGCCAACCAGCCTCTCGTCATCAAGGGCGGCGTGCTCGACGGCCGGCCGATCAGTCCCGCCGAGATCACCAAGATGGCTGACCTGGAGTCCCGCGAGGTCCTGCTGGCCAAGATGGCCGGCGCGATGCAGGCCTCGCTCCAGAACGCCGCATCCCTGTTCAACGCACCGCTGGCGCAGATGGCTCGCGTCATGGGTGCCCTGCAGAGCAAGACCGCGGCCGAGGCTCCGGCCGACAGCTGACCCGAGACACCGGCCCGAAAGGAAGGACCGCCATCATGGCGAAGATCGCCACGTCAGACCTGCTCGACGCGTTCAAGGAGATGACGCTGCTCGAGCTCAGCGAGTTCGTGAAGGAGTTCGAGGACACCTTCGGCGTGACCGCGGCCGCACCGGTCGCCGTCGCCGCCGCACCCGGCGCCGGCGGCGCCGCGGGTGAGGCCGCGGCCGAGGAGGAGCAGGACGAGTTCGACGTCGTCCTCGAGGGTGCCGGCGAGAAGAAGATCCAGGTCATCAAGGAGGTCCGTGGACTCACCAGCCTCGGCCTCAAGGAGGCCAAGGAGCTCGTCGAGGCCGCGCCCAAGGCTGTGCTGGAGAAGGTCACCAAGGAAGCCGCCGACAAGGCCAAGGAGGCCCTCGAGGCCGCCGGTGCCAGCGTCTCCGTCAAGTGACCGACTGACGTCGCGGCACGCCGAGGGCGGCCATCCCGAACCGGGGTGGCCGCCCTCGTCGCGTCCGCCGCTCCGGCCTGGACATCGGCGGGGGTCCTCGTGCCACACTCCGCCGTCGCTCGCACCCGCTGAGTGCCCGGACCGCCCTGGTCCGGGCACTACTGGGGCGTAACCGCGCCGGGTCCCGGTCGTTGTGCAGGAGTCGGGCCGCGAGGCGGGCGTCCGGCGCATCGACCGGCTCGGGGGAGCGGCTGAGACGACGGAGGAGGGCAGGGCGTGGGAGTCGAGATCCGGGTCGAGGAGCTCACCAAGAGCTTCGGCAAGCAGCTGATCTGGGGCGACGTCAGCCTGACCCTCCCCAGAGGCGAGATATCGGTGATGCTGGGGCCCTCCGGGACCGGGAAGTCGGTGTTCCTCAAGACCCTGATCGGGCTGCTGAAGCCGGACCGCGGGCACGTGCACATCCAGGGCACCGACATCGCCACCTGCAGCGAGCGTGACCTCTACGAGGTGCGCAAGCTCTTCGGCGTGCTGTTCCAGGACGGTGCGATGTTCGGGTCGATGACGCTCTACGACAACGTCGCCTTCCCCCTGCGCGAGCACACCCGCAAGTCCGAGTCGGAGATCCGTGACGTGGTCATGGAGAAGATGGAGATGGTCGGGCTGGTCGGCGCCGAGGCCAAGCTGCCCGGGGAGATCTCCGGGGGGATGCGCAAGCGCGCCGGGCTCGCCCGGGCCCTCGTGCTCGACCCCGAGATCGTGCTCTTCGACGAGCCCGACTCGGGGCTCGACCCGGTGCGCACCGCGTACCTGAACCAGCTCATCGTGGACCTGAACGCGCAGATCGAGGCGACCTTCCTGATCGTCACTCACGACATCAACACCGCGCGCACCGTGCCGGACAACATCGGGCTGCTGTTCCACCAGCACCTGGCGATGTTCGGCCCCCGGGAGATGCTGCTGTCCAGCGAGGAGCCCGTGGTCCGGCAGTTCCTGAACGCCCAGCGGGTCGGCCCGATCGGGATGAGCGAGGAGAAGGACGCCGACGAGCTCGCGGCCGAGGGTGACCAGGAGCTGCCGCCGCTGCCGCCGATCCCCGTGCAGCTGCCCTGCTCCGACGGTTCGATGCGCCCGACCCAGCGTGAACCCGGCCAGTGGTGCCGGGAGAACGGCATCACCCCGCCGCCCGGCTCGTTCGAGGCCGACCTGTCCATGACCCCCGGGGCGACGACCGCACGGGAGCCGGTCGGGTGAGCGCTGCCACGCTCACCCGCCCGGTGGCCACGGCGGGCAAGCTGTTCGCGTTCGCGCTCGACGTGTTCCGCGGGCTGTTCCGGCGCCCGTTCCAGTTCAGGGAGTTCATCCAGCAGGCCTGGTTCATCGCGTCGGTGACCATCATCCCGACGGCACTTGTGGCGATCCCGTTCGGCGCGGTCATCGCGCTGCAGGTCGGCGGGCTGATCAAGCAGTTCGGTGCCCAGTCCTTCACCGGGTCGGCGGCGGTGCTGGCCGTGGTGCGCGAGGCGGGCCCGATCGCGACCGCACTGCTGATCGCCGGCGCCGGTGGCTCCGCCATCGCCGCCGACCTCGGCGCGCGCAAGATCCGCGAGGAGCTCGACGCGATGATGGTGCTGGGGATCGACCCCATCCAGCGCCTGGTGGTCCCGCGGGTCCTGGCGGCGATGCTCGTGGCGGTGTTCCTGAACGGCCTGACCAGCGTCGTGGGGGTGATGGGGGGATACGTCTTCAACGTGGTGCTGCAGGACGGCACACCGGGGGCCTATCTGGCCTCGTTCACCGCGCTCGCGCAGCTACCAGACCTGTGGCAGGGGATGCTCAAGGCGGTCGTCTTCGGGGCGATCGCCGCGGTCGTGGCGTCCTACAAGGGCATGAACGCCGCCGGCGGCCCCAAGGGGGTCGGTGATGCCGTCAACGAGTCGGTGGTCATCACGTTCCTGCTGTTGTTCATCGTCAACTTCGTCATGAGCGCGATCTACTTCCAGCTCGTGCCTCCGAAGGGGGGTTGACGATGGCGACCGCTACCGGGCTGCGCGCTGTCTACCAGCGACCCCTCTCGATGCTCGACCAGCTGGGACACGAGCTGGAGTTCTACGTCAAGGCGATCGCCTGGACGCCGCGGACCTTACGGCGTTACCGCAAGGAGATCCTCCGGCTGCTGGCCGAGGTCACCCTGGGATCCGGGGCGCTCGCCGTGATCGGGGGGACCGTCGGTGTCATCACCGCGCTGGCGTTCTTCACCGGGACAGAGGTCGGGCTCCAGGGATACGCGGCGCTGAACCAGATCGGCACCGCGGCGTTCTCGGGGTTCGTGTCCGCCTACTTCAACACCCGGGAGATCTCGCCGCTGGTGGCGGGGATCGCGCTCGCGGCGACGGTCGGCTGCGGTTTCACCGCGCAGCTCGGTGCGATGCGGATCAGCGAGGAGGTCGACGCCCTCGAGGTGATGGCGATCCCGTCGCTGCCGTTCCTCGTCACCACCCGGATCATCGCCGGCCTGGTCGCGATCATCCCGCTGTACGTCGTCGGGCTGCTGTCCTCGTACTTCGCCACCCGGCTCACCGTCACGACCTTCTTCGGGCAGAGCTCGGGGACCTACGACCACTACTTCAACCTGTTCCTGCCGCCCGGCGACGTGCTGTGGTCGTTCGGCAAGGTGCTGATCTTCGCCGTCGTCGTGATCATGATCCACTGCTACCACGGGTACTACGCCTCCGGCGGGCCCGCCGGGGTAGGCGTGGCCGTGGGCAAGGCGGTCCGCACCTCCATCGTGGCGATCAACGTCATCGACCTGTTCCTGTCGATGGCGATCTGGGGTGCCACCACCACTGTGCGGTTGGCGGGGTAGCGCTGATGGCCGACCGGACGACTCCCCTGGCGATGGTGACGCTGCAACGCCGCGTGCTCGGTGTGCTGCTCGCCGGCCTGCTGGCCGCCGGCGGGTGGTTCACCTACGCCGTGTTCACCAAGGTGTTCGTGGACGCGGTGCCGGTCACGATGCAGGCGTCCCGGATCGGCCTCCAGCTGCCGGACGCCGCTGATGTGAAGGTCCGCGGGCTGATCGTCGGTGAGGTTCGCTCGGTGTCGGCGGATGGGTCCGGCGCATCGGTTCAGCTGGCACTCGACCCCGACCTCGCCGACGGAATCCCCGCGGACGTCACGGCGCTGATCGTGCCGAAGACGCTGTTCGGCGAGAAGTACGTCGCGCTGCAGGTGCCAGCCGGTGCGACCGTGGGCGGCGCCGGTCCGGAAAACCCTCTCCAGGCCGGCGACGTGATCGAGAAGGCATCGGTGCCGATCGAGGTGGAGAAGGTCCTGGCCGACATCTACCCGCTGCTCCGCACGGTCCCGCCGGAAGACCTGTCGATGACCCTGAACGCGCTGGCGACGGCGCTGGAGGGTCGAGGCGACCGGCTCGGGGACAACCTGGAGCGGTTGAACGGCTACCTCGAGAAGTTCAATCCGAAGGTGCCGGCACTGGTGGGGGACCTGGACCGGCTCGGTCAGGTGTCGGACGTGTACTCCTCGGTGATGCCGGAGCTCGGCCGGCTGCTGCGCAACCAGGTCGTGACCGGGCAGACCGTGATCGCGAAGGAGCAGCAGATCCACGACCTGTTCGTGGACGTCGCCGGCTTCGCCTCCACCACCCGGGACTTCCTGCAGCAGACCGGGGACGACATCGTGCGGCTCGGCGAGGTTTCGGTGCCGGTGACGGCGGCGCTCGCGGAGTACTCGCCGATCTACCCCTGCCTGAGCCGGGGGATGCTGAACTGGATCCCCCATATGAGCCAGGCATACCGGGACTACAAGCTGCACATCAACCTGGAGCTGCTGCCGAACCAGCCCACCGGCTACACCACGGCCGACAACCCGCGGTACGACCCCGAGGGGATCGGCCCGAGCTGTGCCACGCTGCCGAATCCGCCGTACTCGCAGTACGGCACGCCGGCGCCACCGCTCCCTCCGGAGCGGGTCGAGAGCACCGGGACCGAGGGCTATCACAAGAACCGGGTGTCCCCGGTGTTCGACCCGACCAGCGGGTTCGCCGGCACGGCCGCCGAGCGCGACCTGCTGTCCGCGGTCGCGGGACCCGTGCTCGGCGTGGCCCCGGACCAGGTGCCCGGCCTGACCACCCTGATGCTCGGACCGCTGGCACGGGGCACCGAGGTGAGCCTGCGATGAGGGGTCTGGACAAGCTGACCATCGCCGCGCTGGTCAAGCTGGTGATCTTCCTGGTCGTGACGTCGCTGGCGACCGCTCTGCTCGCAATCACGATCGGCAACCTGACGTTCGGCTCGTCCACGTCGTACCGGGCGGTCTTCACCGACGTGACCGGGCTCAACGTCGGCGACGACGTCCGGGTGGCCGGTGTCCGGGTCGGGTCCGTGGAGGAGATCGAGGTCACCGGAGAGGACCTCGCCCTGGTCTCCTTCGACGCCGACTCCGACATCGCGCTGACCGGGAGCACCGAGGCGCTGATCCGCTACCGCAACCTGGTGGGCCAGCGCTACATCGCGCTGAGCCCCGGGGCAGGTGGCGGCGAGGTGCTCCCCGAGGACGGCACCATCCCGGTCGAGCAGACCACCCCCGCGCTCGACCTGACCGTGCTCTTCAACGGCTTCAAGCCGCTGTTCGAGGCGCTGTCCCCCGAGGACGTGAACCAGCTGGCCTACGAGATCATCCGCGTCCTGCAGGGCGAGGGCGGCACGGTGGAGTCCCTGGTCGCCCGGACCGCCTCGCTCACCAACAGCCTCGCCGACCGGGACCGGCTGATCGGCGATGTGATCGACAACCTGGACGCGGTCCTCAGCACGCTCGGTGAGCGGGACCAGGAGCTGTCCGCGACGATCCTGCGGCTTCAGCAGTTCGTCAGCGGCCTGCACGACGACCGTCGCGCCATCCTCGGCTCGCTGACGTCGATCTCGGACCTGTCGGTGCAGACGGCGGACCTGGTGTCGGACGCCCGGCCCGCGCTGACCGAAGACATCCGGCAGCTGCGTGGATTCGCCGGGACGCTGTCGGAGCACCGGGCCGAGGTGGACGAGGCGCTGAAGATCCTCCCGCAGAAGCTGAAGAAGGTGGGCAAGACGGCGACCTACGGGTCGTGGTTCAACTTCTACGTCTGCAACTTCCAAGGCAACATCGAGATCCCTTCCGAGCTCGCCGAGCTGCTGGCCGAGGCGGGCGTCGAGATCGGCGAGAACGGCGCGATTCCCATCGACTACGCCGTGAACACAGCGAGGTGCAACCTCGAATGAAGCCGTTCCGGGAACGCAACCCCGTCGTGATCGGGTTCGCCAGCCTCGCCGTCGTGGCCGCGATGATGCTCGCCGCCTTCCGCGCCGAGTCGCTACCGCTGATCGGCGGCGGTGACGTCTACTACGCCGCCTTCGCCGAGTCCGGCGGGCTGGAGGTCGGCGACGAGGTCCGGCTGGCCGGCGTCCGCGTCGGGCAGGTCGAAGAGATCGCCCTGGACGGCGACCAGGTGCTCGTCACGTTCCGGGTGGACAAGGGCACCGACTTCGGCCAGGACACCGCCGCGTCCATCCGGATCAAGACCCTGCTCGGGGCGCTGTTCATCCAGCTCGAGCCGGACGGCGTCGGTCAGCTCGAGCCGGACAGCACCATCCCGGTGGCGCGCACCGACGCCCCGTACGACGTGGTGTCCGCGTTCAGCGACCTGTCCTCGACCACCGAGCGGATCGACACCGAACGGCTGGCCAAGGCGTTCGACACGCTGGCCGGTGTCGCCGAGAAGACTCCGCAGGAGGTCCGCGGCTCGCTGGTCGGGCTGTCCCGGCTGTCCCGCGTGGTCGCGTCGAAGGACGCGCAGCTGAATCGCCTGCTGCGGAACCTCGAACAGGTCAGCGGCGTCATCGCCGATCGCAACACCGAGCTGGTGACGCTGTTCGAGGACGGTGACGTCCTGTTCCGCGCCGTGGCAGCGCGCCGGGCGGCGATCCACGACCTGCTGGTCGCCAGCCGGCAGCTGTCCACCGAGCTCTCCGGCCTGATCGACGACACCAGGGCCGATCTGGCGCCCGCCCTCGCCAACCTGTCGGATGTGGTGGACACGCTGGAGCGCAATCAGTCCGAGCTGGACAGCACGATCCGCCTGATGGCGCCGTTCTACCGCGTCTTCGCGAACACGCTCGGCACCGGCCCGTGGTTCGACACCTACATCCAGAACATGCCCCCGGTTCCGGCCGTTCCGGGGTTGCCGGAGCTGCCGGAGCTGCCGGTCCGGGGCGGTCGGTCCTGATGGCGGGGTCGAGGCGGACGACGGGGCGGTCCGGGCTGTCCGGGCTGTCCGGGGTGCCACGAACGCTGGGGATCGCGGCCGTCGTGCTGGCGCTGCTGGCCATCACGATCGCGCTGCTGCCGGACGAGGACCGTCGGCGGCTCACGGTGGACTTCCCCCGGACGGTGTCGCTCTACGAGGGCTCGGACGTGCGGGTGCTGGGAGTCAAGGTCGGCGAGGTCGAGACCGTCACTCCGGCCGGCACCACCGTGGAGGTCGAGCTGTGGTACGACGACGAGTACGACGTCCCCGCGGACGCCCGGGCGGTGATCGTGTCGCCGGCCGTCGTGGGCGACCGGTTCGTGCAGCTGACCCCGGCGTACACCGGAGGAGCGGAGATCGAGGACGGTGCCCGGCTGGACCAGACCGAGACCGCCGTGCCGGTCGAGTTGGACCAGATCTACCAGTCGATCGACGATCTCTCGGTGGCCCTCGGTCCGCGTGGCGCGAACTCGGAGGGCGCCTTCAGCCGGCTGGTGAACGCGTCCGCGGCCAATCTCCGCGGCAACGGCGATCGCTTCCGGCAGATGATCCGCGACCTGTCCCTGTTCACCGGGACGCTCTCGAACAACAAGGAGGAGCTGTTCGGCAGCCTGCGGCAGGTCAGCCGGTTCGTGCACGCGCTCTACGCCAACGACGCCGCGGTGCGCGGCTTCAACGACAGCCTGGCCGAGGTGGCGGGGGTGCTCGCGGGTGAGCGGCGCCAGCTGGCGCTGACGCTGGAGACGCTCGGCGGCGCGCTGTCCGACGTCGAGGGGTTCGTGCAGCGCAACGAGGAACTGCTCGCCGACAACGTCCAGGGCCTGGTCCGGGTGACGAAGGTGCTGGTGGACCAGCGCGATGCGCTCGCGGAGGCGCTCGAGGTCGCGCCGACGGCGCTGGGCAACCTGGCCCTGGCCTACAACACCCGCACGGGAACGCTCGACCAGCGCAGCAACTTCGGCGAGAACCTCGAGATCGCCGAAGAGGATCCCGCCCTGTTGCTGTGCACGCTGCTCAACGAGGACGAGCAGGACGAGCTCTGCGGCGTGCTGACCGAGATCTTGTCCGACGACGGTGCCCCCGAACTGCCGTTGCCCCGGGCCGAGCCGTTCGCCGGTGGCCGGGACGACGGAGACCGGCGCCGGGTCGAGGTCGAGAACGTCGACTTGACCCTCGGCGGGCTCGTGGAGGCGCCGCGATGAGGGCCGGGCGAGGGCTGCGGACCGTGGGAATGGTCGCCGCGCTGGCGACCGTGCTCAGCGGCTGTGAGTTCTCCGCCTACGAGTTGCCGCTCCCCGGAGGAGCCGACACCGGTGAGGACCCGTACGTCGTGACCGTGGAGTTTCGCGATGTCCTCGACCTGGTGCCACAGAGCTCGGTGAAGGTCGACGACGTGTCCGTCGGGAAAGTGACGGACGTCGACCTCCAGGGCTGGACGGCCGAGGTCACGCTGGAGCTCGACAGCGAGGTGGAACTGCCGGCGGACGCGGTCGCGGAGCTGCGTCAGACCAGCCTGCTGGGAGAGAAGTTCGTCGAGCTCGCCCCGCCCGCGGACGGCGGCACCGGCCTGCTCGAGGACGGTGACGTCATCCCGCTGGACCGCAGCGGACGCAACCCCGAGGTCGAGGAGGTGCTCGGCGCGTTGTCGCTGCTGCTGAACGGCGGCGGGATCGCCCGGATCAAGACCATCACCCAGGAGCTGAACAACGCTCTCGAGGGTCGCGAGCCCGAGGTTCGTTCGGTGCTGGGTGAGCTGCGCACGTTCATGGGCCAGCTGGACAGGAACAAGCAGGCGATCATCACCGCGATCCGGAAGGTGAACGGGCTCGCCCTGTCCGTCCGCGAGCAGACCGGAGCCATCGAGGGCGCCCTCGACACCATGCCGGCCGCCCTCAAGTCCCTCGAGGACCAGCGCTCGGCCCTGGTCCGGATGCTCTCGTCGCTGGACCGGCTCAGCGGTGTCGGCACCCGGGTGATCCGGCAGTCGAAGGCGGACACGATCACGAACCTGCGCAACCTGGTCCCCATCCTCACCCAGCTGAACCGGTCAGGTGACGCGATTCCCAAGGCGCTGTCACTGGCGCTGACCTACCCGTTCGTGGATGCCGTCGTCGGCACCACCGCCGTCGAGGCGCGCAACTTCCACCAGGGCGACTACACCAACCTGGAGGCACAGCTCGACGTCAACCTGGCGACCGTGCTGCAGGGGCTGCCCGACCCGCCGGACGGTGGGCCGCTGAACCCGGTCTGCGAGGACCTGCCCGAGCCGCTGCCGGAGATCTGCAACGACCCGGACGCACCGGTCGACGAGGTCTGTGAGCAGCTGCCGCCGCCGCTGCCGGACGTGTGCGAGAGCCTGCCGGGCGGCGGCGGTGGTGGTGGTGGCGGCGGTGGCGGCGGTGGCGACGGTCCCGTGCCGCCCGGCGGTGGGGGCGGGCCGAACCTCCCAGGCGGTGGGGGTGGCGGGCCGAACCTGCCGAACCTGCCGAGCCTGCCCGGCTCCGGTGCAGGCGGCGGTGGCAACGGAGGCGGCGGCAACGGAGGCGGTGGCAACGGAGGCGGCGGCAACGGCGGGAGTGGCAACGGCGGGGGTGGCAACGGCGGCTGCACGCTGATCCTGCTCTGTCGGGCCGCGCCGCTCCAGGCCCAGCCAGGCTCGGACTCCTGGGCGGTCGACGGTGACCCCTCGTCGCTGACCGCCGAGGACGTCACCTACGACCCGGGCCTGATGGCGCTGCTGCTGCAGGGGGTGGTGGCGCCGTGATCGCCCGCAAGGTGAAGCTGCAGCTGGCCCTGTTCGTGGCTCTCACGCTGGTCGGGGTCGCGTTCGTGGGTGCCCGCTACGCCCAGCTCGACAAGCTGGTGAGCGACCAGACCTACACCGTCACCGGTCACTTCGCGGCATCCGGCGGCATCTTCACCGGCGCCGAGGTGACCTACCGAGGCGTCGGCGTGGGCCGCGTCGGCGGCCTGACCTTGACCGACGAGGGCGTGGACGTCGCGCTGGAGATCGAGAACGGCAACGACGAGATCCCCGCGGACCTCCAGGCGGTCGTGGCGAACAAGTCCGCGGTCGGCGAGCAGTACGTCGACCTGCAGCCGCAGTCGGACTCCGAGCCGTACCTCTCCGGCGGCGACGAGATCGCGCTGGAGCGGACGTCGGTGCCGCTGAGCGCGACCACGCTGCTGATCGACCTGGACGAGTTCGTCAACTCGGTGGATCGGCCGAACCTCCGCACCACCGTCACCGAGCTGGGCAAGGCGTTCGGAGGCGCCGGCGAGGACCTGAGCACGATCATCGACACCGGCAACGCGTTCATCGAGGCGGCGGATCGCAACTTCGGACTCACCGCGCGGCTGATCCGCGAGTCCCGGCGGGTGCTCGACACGCAGATCGACTCGGCTCCGCACATCCGCTCCTTCGCCCGCGACCTGGCGCTGTTCTCCGAGACGCTGGCGGGCAGCGACGACGACCTGCGCGCGGTGATCGACAACGGCAGCGGCGCCGCCAACGCGGTCAGGGAGCTGATCGACGACAACGCCGACGAGCTGGCGTCGCTGATCGGCAACCTGACGACGACCAACGAGATCGTGTCGGCGCGGGTGGACGGGCTGCGTTCGGTGTTCGTGCTGTACCCCTACGCCGTGGAGGGTGGCTACACCGTCGTCGCCAAGGACCGCTACACCGGGCTGTACGACGCCCACTTCGGCCTCGTTTTCACCTCCGCGCCGCACGTGTGCAACGACGGATACCAGGGCACCGACAAGCGACCACCCGCCGACCTGCGCGAGACTCCCATCAACGAGGATGCGCACTGCGAGGAGCCGCAGGCGGTCTCCAACGCGCGCGGGGCCCAGCACGCGCCGGCCTACAACCGGGCACCGGTGGTCGGCGCCTACGATCCCGAGTCCGGCACCCTGCGGGCGACGTCGCGCGCACCCGACCATGGGACGGTGACGGTCGGGGGTGGTGCCCGCGTCTTCGGAGAGGATGCCTGGAAGTGGTTGCTGCTGGGTCCGCTGGGCAGCCGGTGACGCCTCGTCCCGGCGGCGCCCCCGGATGGGTGGTCGTGACGACCGTGCTGCTCGCGCTGGCGCTCTCCGGATCGGTGCTCGGCGCGTTCCTCTGGTCGGAGCAGATCAGCGACGTCGAGGCGGAGGAGGCCAGCCGGGACGAGGTCGCCCAGGTGGCCAGCCAGTTCGCCGTGGACGTCAACACCTACTCCGCCGCGGACATCGACACCTACGCCGACCGGGTGTCCGCCCAGCTGACCGAGGACTTCTCCGGTTCGTTCAACGACGCCCTCGAGGGTCTGGTCGACCAGGTGCGGGCGGCCGAGATCGAGTCCGAGGGCACCGTGCTGCGCACCGGCGTCGCGAGCGTGGGCGACGACTCCGCCCGGGTGCTCGTGGTCGCCGACGCCACCGTCGATTCGGTGTTCCAGACCCGCGTCCGGCACTTTCGCTGGGAGGTCGAGCTGGTGCGTGCCGGCGACGAATGGCTGGTCGACAACTTCACCCCGGTCGCGTAGGAGCCGACATGACAGCCACCAGTGACCAGCCCGGGCAGCAGCGACGCCGCCGGATCGCCGGGGAGCGCGGCCGCCGCCCCGAGCCGGGATCGCCGGCACCGGGACAGCCGGCGTCTTCGGAGCCGGCACCCCGATCGCCCCGTCCTGCCGGCAGCCGGCAGACCCTGCCGGACCGGCCACCGGCTCCTCGCGGTCAGCGCCCCCGAACCCGTCGCTACTGGTGGTGGCTGACGCCGATGGTGCTGCTCACAGCCGTCGCCGTCGCTCTCGCCGCGGTCCTGGGCCTGCGAGCACAGGACGCGGCCGGGCTCGATCCGGCCCGGGACGCCGCGGCTGCGGCGGCCAGGGACGCCGCGGCGGCCGTCCTCACGTTCGACTACCGGACGCTGGACGAGGACTCCGCCGAGGCAGCGACCTACCTGACCGACGACTACGCCGACAAGTACCGGGCCGGCATCGAGTCGCTGGTCAGCGACGCCGCCGAGCAGACGCAGGGGTCGGTCACCGCGGAGGTGCGTGCGGTGGCCGTCGTCCCGTGCGGAGACGGCTGCTCCGACACCCGGGTGGACGTGCTGGTGTTCGTGGACCAGGTCTCCCGGACCAGCGCCAGCAAGCAGCCACAGACCGCGCTCAACCGGGTCGTGTTCAGCATGGAGAAGCAGGCCGACCGCTGGCTGGTGGACGACGTCGTCCCGCTGTGACCGGCCCGGATGCTTGACGCAGCCCGGTCCAGCAGCCATCCTCGACCCGCAGCCTGGGGTGAGCACGAACCCCTGGGTCGACAGCCGTGCGCCGACAGGCTAAACTTCTCAGTTGCGCTGCCTTCCACCCTGCCCGCCCCTTGACCGGGGTCGTTCGGAGTGCCCGGAGGTCGCGCCCCGGATCAGCCCCGACCCGGACTGAGATGTCTTCGCGAGCACTCGGAAGGACCCCTCTTGGCCGCCTCGCGCACCGCCGCCCGCACGTCCAGCAGCACCAGCACCACCAGCACCACCGGACAGACCGGCGCACCCCGCCGAGTTTCCTTCGCCAAGATCGCCGAGCCACGGGAAGTCCCCCGCCTGCTCGACCTCCAGACCCGCAGCTTCTCCTGGCTCGTCGGCGACGCCGACTGGGCGAGCCGGGTCAAGGCCGACCAGGAGGCAGGCCGGCCGGTGTCCACCAAGTCCGGGCTGGCGGAGATCTTCGAGGAGATCTCCCCGATCGAGGACTTCTCCGGGACGATGTCGCTGTCGTTCGCCGAGCCGCGGTTCGAGCCGCCGAAGTACTCGGTCGACGAGTGCAAGGAGAAGGACTTCACCTACGCGGCCCCGCTGTTCGTGACCGCAGAGTTCATGAACAACGAGACCGGCGAGATCAAGAGCCAGACCGTCTTCATGGGCGACTTCCCGCTGATGTCGGACAAGGGCACGTTCATCATCAACGGCACCGAGCGGGTCGTCGTGTCGCAGCTGGTCCGCTCGCCGGGCGTCTACTTCGAGCGCTCTGCCGACAAGACCAGCGACAAGGACATCTACACCGCCAAGGTGATCCCCTCCCGCGGCGCCTGGCTCGAGCTCGAGGTCGACAAGCGCGACATGGTCGGGGTCCGTCTCGACCGCAAGCGCAAGCAGAACGTCACCGTCCTGCTGAAGGCTCTGGGCTGGACCGAGGAGCGCATCCGCGAGGAGTTCGGACAGTACGAATCCATCCGCCAGACACTGGAGAAGGACCACACCACCGGCCAGGACGACGCGCTGCTGGACATCTACCGCAAGCTGCGTCCGGGTGAGCCGCCGACCCGCGAGGCCGCTCAGACGCTGATCGACAACTACTACTTCAACCCCAAGCGCTACGACCTCGCCAAGGTCGGGCGGCACAAGATCAACGCCAAGCTCGGCCTAGACGCCGCCTTCGACCAGCAGACGCTGACCGTGGACGACGTCGTCGCCGCGATCCGCTACATCGTGGCGCTGCACGACGGTGCCACCGAGGTGACCGGCCCGCTGGGGCAGGTCGTGGTGGAGGCCGACGACATCGACCACTTCGGCAACCGCCGGATGCGCACCGTCGGCGAGCTGATCCAGAACCAGCTCCGCACCGGGCTGGCGCGCATGGAGCGGGTGGTCAGGGAACGGATGACGACCCAGGACGTCGAAGCCATCACGCCGCAGACGCTGATCAACATCCGGCCCGTGGTCGCGGCGCTGAAGGAGTTCTTCGGCACCTCGCAGCTGTCCCAGTTCATGGACCAGACCAACCCCATCGCCGGGCTCACCCACAAGCGCCGGCTGTCGGCGCTCGGGCCGGGCGGCCTGTCCCGTGAGCGCGCCGGCTACGAGGTGCGCGACGTGCACCCCTCGCACTACGGCCGGATGTGCCCGATCGAGACGCCGGAGGGCCCGAACATCGGCCTGATCGGGTCACTGTCGACCTACGGCCGGATCAACGCCTTCGGCTTCGTGGAGACGCCGTACCGCAAGGTGGTCAAGGGCCGGGTCACCGACGAGGTGCAACACCTCACGGCGACCGAGGAGGACCGGTACGTCGTCGCGCAGGCCAACGCGCTGCTCAACCCGGACGGCACCTTCGTCGACGACCGGGTGCTGGTGCGCCAGCGCGACGGTGAGGTCGGCCTGGTGGACGGTACGGCGGTCGACTTCATGGACGTCTCGCCTCGGCAGATGGTCTCGGTCGCCACCGCACTGATCCCCTTCCTGGAGCACGACGACGCCAACCGGGCCCTGATGGGGTCCAACATGCAGCGTCAGGCGGTGCCGCTGGTCCGGTCCGACGCCCCGCTGGTCGGCACCGGCATGGAGTTCCGGGCCGCCGTCGACGCCGGTGACGTCGTCGTCGCCGAGCAGGCTGGCGTGGTTCGCGAGGTCAGCGCCGACCTGGTCGAGGTGCTGCAGGACGACGGCGTGGTGCGGTCCTACCGACTGGCCAAGTTCCGCCGCTCCAACCAGGGAACCTGCATCAACCAGCGTCCGCTGGTGGCCGAGGGGGACCGGCTCGAGCAGGGCCAGCCGATCGCCGACGGCCCGTGCACGGACGAGGGCGAGATGGCGCTCGGCACCAACTTGCTGGTGGCTTTCATGCCGTGGCAGGGGCACAACTACGAGGACGCCATCATCTTGTCCCAGCGGCTGGTGCAGGAGGACATCCTCACCTCGATCCACATCGAGGAGCACGAGGTCGACGCCCGCGACACCAAGCTCGGTCCCGAGGAGATCACCCGCGACATCCCCAATGTCAGCGACGAGATGCTCGCCGACCTGGACGAGCGCGGCATCATCCGGATCGGCGCCGAGGTAGGCAACGGCGACATCCTCGTCGGCAAGGTCACGCCCAAGGGCGAGACCGAGCTGACGCCGGAGGAGCGGCTGCTGCGTGCGATCTTCGGCGAGAAGGCGCGTGAGGTGCGCGACACGTCGCTCAAGGTCCCGCACGGCGAGTCCGGCACCGTCATCGGCGTGCGTGTCTTCGACCGGGAGGAGGCCGACGAGCTGCCGCCGGGGGTGAACCAGCTGGTGCGGGTCTACGTCGCGCAGAAGCGGAAGATCTCCGACGGCGACAAGCTGGCCGGCCGGCACGGCAACAAGGGCGTGATCGCCAAGATCCTGCCGGTCGAGGACATGCCGTTCCTCGAGGACGGCACCACCGTCGACATCGTGCTGAACCCCCTCGGTGTCCCCAACCGGATGAACATCGGTCAGGTGCTCGAGACACACCTCGGCTGGGTCGCCAAGTCCGGCTGGGAGGTCGACGAGGTCGGCGAGGACTGGCAGCAGCGGCTGCACTCGATCGGCGCTGCGTCGGCGCCGGCCGACAGCAACGTCGCCACCCCGGTCTTCGACGGCGCGCGGGAGGACGAGATCTCCGGCCTGCTGGCGTCCACCCGTCCGAACCGCGACGGGGTGCGGCTGGTCGGGCCGGACGGCAAGGCGCAGTTGTTCGACGGCCGCTCCGGAGAGCGGCTGCCGCAGGCGGTCGCCGTGGGCTACATGTACATGCTCAAGCTGCACCACCTGGTGGACGACAAGATCCACGCCCGCTCCACCGGGCCGTACTCGATGATCACCCAGCAGCCGCTGGGGGGTAAGGCGCAGTTCGGCGGCCAGCGCTTCGGCGAGATGGAGGTCTGGGCGCTCGAGGCGTACGGCGCCGCCTATGCCCTGCAGGAGCTGCTCACGATCAAGTCCGACGACGTCCTCGGACGGGTCAAGGTCTACGAGGCCATCGTCAAGGGCGAGAACGTGCCCGAGCCCGGCATCCCGGAGTCGTTCAAGGTGCTGGTCAAGGAGATGCAGTCGCTCTGCCTGAACGTCGAGGTGCTCAGCAGCGACGGCACCCGCGTCGAGATGCGCGACACCGAGGACGACGTGTTCCGGGCAGCCGAGGAGCTCGGTATCGACCTGTCCCGTCGCGAGCCCAGCAGCGTCGAGGAGGTCTGAGGATCCGCGCCACGGCCGGCGTCCTCAGTCCCCGACCCACCCGCCCGCCGCACCCAGCGGGCGACTACCGAAGGAAACTGCTTTGCTGGATGTGAACTTCTTCGACGAACTGCGGATCGGCCTGGCCACGGTCGACGACATCCGTCAGTGGTCGCACGGTGAGGTGAAGAAGCCGGAGACCATCAACTACCGCACGCTCAAGCCCGAGCGCGACGGCCTGTTCTGCGAGAAGATCTTCGGTCCCACCCGGGACTGGGAGTGCTACTGCGGCAAGTACAAGCGGGTGCGCTTCAAGGGGATCATCTGCGAGCGGTGCGGCGTCGAGGTCACCCGCAGCAAGGTCCGCCGGGAGCGGATGGGGCACATCGAGCTGGCCGCCCCGGTCACGCACATCTGGTACTTCAAGGGCGTGCCGAGTCGGCTCGGCTACCTGCTCGACCTGGCGCCGAAGGACCTGGAGAAGGTCATCTACTTCGCGGCCTACATGATCACCTCGGTCGACGAGGACGCCCGGCACCGCGATCTGCCGTCGTTGGAGGGCAAGATCGACCTCGAGCGGCAGAAGGTGGAGCAGCGTCGGGACGCCGAGATCGAGCAGCGCATGACCAAGCTCGAAGAGGACCTGGCGGCTCTCGAGGCCGAGGGTGCCAAGGCCGACCAGCGCCGCAAGGTCCGGGACGGAGCCGAGCGCGAGGTGCGGCAGCGTCGCGACCGTGCCCAGCGGGAGATCGACCGGCTGGACGAGGTGTGGAGCCGGTTCAAGAACCTCAAGGTGCAGGACCTCGAGGGTGACGAGGTGCTCTACCGTGACATGCGGTACCGCTTCGGCAAGTACTTCGAGGGCTACATGGGCGCCGAGGCGATCCAGAAGCGCCTGGAGAGCTTCGACCTCGAGGCCGAGGCGGCCTCGCTGCACGACGTCATCAAGAACGGCAAGGGGCAGCGCAAGACTCGCGCCCTCAAGCGGCTCAAGGTCGTCTCGGCGTTCCGCCAGACCAGCAACAGCCCGCGCGGCATGGTTCTCGACTGCGTCCCGGTGATCCCGCCGGACCTGCGGCCGATGGTGCAGCTCGACGGTGGCCGGTTCGCGACCAGCGACCTGAACGACCTCTACCGCCGCGTGATCAACCGGAACAACCGGCTCAAGCGGCTGCTCGACCTGGGCGCTCCCGAGATCATCGTCAACAACGAGAAGCGGATGCTGCAGGAGGCCGTGGACTCGCTGTTCGACAACGGCCGTCGCGGCCGGCCGGTCACCGGCCCGGGCAACCGGCCGCTCAAGTCGCTGTCGGACATGCTCAAGGGCAAGCAGGGCCGTTTCCGCCAGAACCTGCTCGGCAAGCGGGTCGACTACTCCGGCCGCTCGGTCATCGTGGTCGGTCCCCAGCTCAAGCTGCACCAGTGCGGCCTGCCCAAGCAGATGGCACTCGAGCTCTTCAAGCCGTTCGTGATGAAGCGGCTGGTCGACCTCAACCACGCGCAGAACATCAAGTCCGCGAAGCGGATGGTCGAACGGGCCCGCCCCGTCGTCTGGGACGTGCTGGAGGAGGTCATCGCCGAGCACCCGGTCCTGCTGAACCGCGCGCCGACCCTGCACCGACTCGGCATCCAGGCCTTCGAGCCGCAGCTGATCGAGGGCAAGGCCATCCAGATCCACCCGCTGGTCTGCACCGCGTTCAACGCCGACTTCGACGGTGACCAGATGGCGGTGCACCTGCCGCTGTCCGCGGAGGCGCAGGCCGAGGCCCGGATCCTGATGCTCTCGACCAACAACATCCTCAAGCCGGCCGACGGCCGGCCGGTGACCATGCCGACTCAGGACATGGTC
The DNA here is from genome assembly GCA_963695375.1 of uncultured Actinomycetota bacterium. Taxonomy (GTDB): domain Bacteria; phylum Actinomycetota; class Actinomycetes; order Propionibacteriales; family Nocardioidaceae; genus JACCVL01. Next base: position 1,336,976 of record OY968767.1, read on the forward strand.
ATCGGGATCTACTTCCTCACCGTCGACAAGGACGGAGAGCCGGGCGAGGGGCGGGCGTTCGGGTCCGTGGCGGAGGCGATCATGGCCTTCGACCGCGAGGAGATCTCGCTGCAGTCCCCCATCCGGCTGCGGTTCACCGACCTGGTCCCGTCGCCGATGACTCCGGTCCCGGACGGCTGGGAGCCCGGTCAGCCGGCCCTGATCGAGACCACGCTCGGACGGGCGCTGTTCAACGAGGCACTGCCGGCCGACTACGCCTACGTCAACCACGAGGTGGGCAAGCGGCAGCTCGGCACCATCGTCAACGACCTGGCCGAGCGCTACACCAAGGTCGAGGTCGCCGCGGCGCTGGATGCCCTCAAGGACACCGGTTTCCACTGGGCCACGCGGTCCGGCGTCACCGTGTCGATCGAGGACGTCGTGACGCCGCCCGGCAAGCAGGAGATCCTCTCCGGCTACGAGGACCAGGCCGCCAAGGTGCAGAAGCAGTTCGACCGCGGCCTGATCACCGACGAGGAGCGCCGCCAGGAGCTCATCGAGATCTGGACCCGGGCGACCAACGAGGTCTCCGAGGCGATGGAGGCGACGTTCGAGAAGACCAACCCGATCTTCATGATGGTGCACTCCGGTGCCCGCGGAAACATGATGCAGGTGCGGCAGATCGCCGCCATGCGTGGGCTGGTGGCCAACCCGCGGGGTGAGATCATCCCGCGGCCGATCAAGGCCAACTTCCGGGAGGGCCTGTCGGTGGTCGAGTACTTCATCTCGACCCACGGCGCCCGCAAGGGCCTGGCGGACACCGCGCTGCGCACCGCCGACTCGGGTTACCTGACCCGGCGCCTGGTGGACGTGTCGCAGGACGTGATCATCCGCGAGGACGACTGCGGCACGGAGCGCGGTCTGCCCAAGCAGATCGGGAGCCGGCTCGAGGACGGCCGGCTGGTCGTCGCCGACAACGCCGAGACCTCGGCGTACGCGCGAGCGGCGGCCACCGCAGTGGTCCACCCCGACACCGGTGAGGAGCTGGTTCCGGCCGGCGGCGACATCGGTGACGTCAAGATCGCCGAGCTCGTCGAGGCCGGTATCGAGTCGGTCAAGGTGCGCTCGGTCCTGACCTGTGACGCCAAGACCGGCACCTGCGCGAAGTGCTATGGGCGGTCGCTCGCGACCGGGAAGCTGGTCGACATCGGTGAGGCGGTCGGCATCATCGCCGCCCAGTCGATCGGCGAGCCGGGCACCCAGCTGACGATGCGGACCTTCCACACCGGCGGTGTCGCGGGTGACGACATCACGCACGGGTTGCCTCGCGTGGTGGAGCTGTTCGAGGCCCGAGTGCCCAAGGGCAAGGCGCCGATCACCGAGAGCGCCGGTCGGGTGCGCATCGAGGAGAGCGACAAGTCCCGCAAGGTCGTCGTCATCCCCGACGACGGCTCGGACGAGCAGGACTACCCGGTGAGCAAGCGGGCCCGACTGCTCGTCGGCGACGGCGACCACGTGGACGTGGGCGAGCAGCTCACGCACGGGACGCCCGACCCGCAGGACGTGCTCCGCATCCTCGGCGTCCGCAAGGCGCAGGAGCACCTGGTGGACGAGGTGCAGGAGGTCTACCGCTCCCAGGGCGTGTCGATCCACGACAAGCACATCGAGATCATCGTGCGGCAGATGCTGCGCCGGGTGACGGTCATCGAGCAGGGCGCGGCCCAGCTGCTGACCGGCGACCTCGTCGACCGGTTGCGGTTCGAGGACGAGAACCGCCGGGTCGTCGCCGAGGGCGGTCAGCCGGCCTCCGGCCGGCCGGTGCTGATGGGGATCACCAAGGCGTCGCTGGCCACCGAGTCGTGGCTGTCGGCCGCCTCCTTCCAGGAGACCACCCGGGTGCTCACCGATGCGGCGATCCACGGCCGCTCGGACTCGCTGATGGGTCTCAAGGAGAACGTGATCCTGGGCAAGCTGATCCCGGCCGGCACCGGCCTGGAGCGGTACCGGAACATCACGGTCGAGCCGACCGAGGAGGCGCGAGCCGCGGCCTACTCGCTCACCGGCTACGAGACCTACGACTACGACTTCGGCCAGCCGGCCACCCAGTCGGTGGCGCTGGACGACTTCGACTTCGGGTCGTTCCGCGGCTGAGCCGGGGTTGCCGGTGACCTCCGGTCCGGTACGTCGCCAGCGACTGGCGGCGTACGCGCTGGTCGTGCGGGCGGGCCCGGACGGGGACCGGGTGCTGCTCACCCAGCTGTCGGAGACCACGACGCGGCCGGGGGCGTGGACGCTGCCCGGGGGCGGCGTCCACCACGGTGAGGACCCGAGAGCCGCCGCGGTACGCGAGGTGCAGGAGGAGACCGGTCTCGTCGTCACCCTGGGCAGGCTCCTGGACGTGAACTCGCTGCACCTGCGGGGCACCTCACCGACCGGCGTGCTCGAGGACTATCACGCCCTCCGGCTGGTGTTCGCAGGCTCGGTCTCGCTGCGCGCTCCTGCGCCGCGGGTGCTGGAGCGCGACGGGACCACCGCCGACGCCCGATGGGTGCTGGTGGCAGACGTCACGACCGAGCGACTGCCGGTGGTGGACCTGGTGCCCTGGGCGCTGCGCCGGCGCTGACTCGGCGCTAGCGTCTGGCGCGTGCCGACGCCCAGCAACCCCGAGACCGTGTTCACCTACGCCTCGCCACAGCTGGCCTTCGGTCCGGGGGCGGCGGACGAGATCGGGCACGCCCTCGCGGCCCGCGGGGTGCGGCGCGCGCTGGTCGTCACCGACGCCGGCGTGGCGGCGACCGGGGTCCCGCAGCGGGTGGCGGACCGGCTGGCCGACTACCGGGTCGAGGCGGCGGTGTTCACCGGCACCCGCGTGGAGCCGACCGACGAGAGCATCGCGGCGGCCGTGGACCACGCCCGGTCGACCGGCCCCTGGGACGCCTACGTGGCCGTCGGTGGGGGGTCGAGCATCGACACCGCCAAGGCGGTCGACCTGCTCACCACGAACCCGGGTGAGCTGCTGGACTACGTGAACCCACCGGTGGGCGGGGGCCGGGCGCCGGTCGAGCCGCTGCTGCCGCTGGTCGCTGTGCCGACGACCACCGGCACTGGCGCCGAGAGCACCACCGTCTGCGTGCTCGACGTGCTCAGTCTGCAGGTCAAGACCGGTATCAGCCACCCCGCCCTTCGGCCCACCCTCGCCGTGATCGATCCGGAGGTGACCCTGACCCAGCCGGCCGGGGTGACCGCCAGCGCGGGGATGGACATCTGCTGCCACGCGCTGGAGAGCTACACCGCCCGGCCGTACCGGTCCTTCGCCCGCAAGCGGCCCGAGGAGCGGGTCCCCTACTGCGGCTCCAACCCGATCGCCGACCTGTGGTCCGAGCGTGCGCTCCAACTGCTCGCCTCGTCGTTCCGCTCAGCGGTACGCGACGGGGAGGACCGGGCTGCCCGCTCGAACATGACGATGGCCTCGACCTTCGCCGGTCTCGGGTTCGGCAACGCCGGCGTGCACATCCCGCACGCCAACGCCTACCCGATCGCCGGTCGGGTGCGGGACTACCGCCCGCCCGACTACCCCGACGACCATCCGATGGTGCCGCACGGCATGTCGGTCGCGTTGACCGCCCCGGAGGCGTTCCGGTTCACGTTCCCGGCCGCCCCGGAGCGGCATCTGCGCGCCGCCGAGCTGCTCTCCCCGGACGCGGACCGGCCGGACGACCCGGCCGACTTCCTGCCCCGCGTCCTCACCGACCTGATGCGTGCCGTCGGCATGCCGGCGGGCATCGGCGCGGTCGGTTTCGGGGAGCGCGACGTCGGCGACCTCGTCGACGGCGCGCGCAAGCAGCAGCGGCTGCTGGCGATCGCGCCGCGCGAGCCGACCGACGACGACCTCGAACGGATCCTGCAGCGGTCGGTGCAGCTGTGGTGACCCGGGCTGACGGCGGGGCTGACGGCGGGGCTGACGGCGGGGCTGACGGCGGGGCCCCCGCGTTTTGACCCTCCCCAGGTGCTCGGGTAATCTTCCTAGCCGTGCCTGGGGTGTCCCAGGCCTCACGTGTGCCGTCCTGCAGGCTCCGACACGCCCGACTACGGGGGTCGCTCCCCGTCGGCGGTGTCACCCGGCTCAGCAGATCCGGCAGATGCTCCCCGAATCAGAAGGAAGTACGCGGTGCCCACCATCCAGCAGCTGGTCCGCAAGGGCCGCCAGGACAAGGTGTCGAAGAACAAGACGCCCGCTCTGAAGGGATCCCCTCAGCGGCGCGGTGTGTGCACGCGCGTCTACACGACCACCCCGAAGAAGCCGAACTCCGCGCTGCGGAAGGTCGCCCGAGTCCGGCTGTCCAGCGGCATCGAGGTCACCGCCTACATTCCCGGCGTCGGCCACAACCTGCAGGAGCACTCGATGGTGCTCGTCCGCGGCGGCCGGGTGAAGGACCTGCCCGGTGTCCGGTACAAGATCATCCGCGGCTCGCTGGACACCCAGGGCGTCAAGAACCGCAAGCAGGCTCGCAGCCGCTACGGCGCGAAGAAGGAGAAGAGCTGATGCCGCGCAAGGGACCCGCAGCCAAGCGTCCGGTCGAGGTCGACCCGGTATACGGCAGCCCCCTGGTGACCCAGCTGGTCAACAAGGTCCTGCTGGAGGGCAAGAAGTCCGTCGCGCAGCGGATCGTCTACACCGCGCTGGAGGGCGCCCGGGAGAAGACCGGTGTCGACCCGGTGGTGACGCTCAAGCGCGCCATGGACAACGTCAAGCCGGCGATCGAGGTGAAGAGCCGTCGTGTGGGTGGCGCCACCTACCAGGTGCCGATCGAGGTCCGCGCCGGTCGGTCCACCACGCTCGCGATGCGCTGGCTGGTCAAGTACTCCGGCGAGCGCCGGGAGAAGACCATGGCGCAACGGCTCATGAACGAGATCCTGGACGCGTCCAACGGGCTCGGCGGCAGCGTCAAGAAGCGCGAGGACACGCACAAGATGGCCGAGGCGAACAAGGCCTTCGCGCACTACCGCTGGTGACCTGCTCCCGCCCCCGGTTCCACCGGTAGCGGCGGGAGAACGATCCGCACCCCCATCCCGAGAGCAGAGGAAGTACGTCCACCGTGGCTGTCGACATCACGACCGACCTGGGCCGTGTGCGCAACATCGGCATCATGGCGCACATCGACGCGGGCAAGACGACGACGACCGAGCGCATCCTGTTCTACACCGGCATCAACTACAAGATCGGTGAGGTGCACGAGGGCGCGGCGACGATGGACTGGATGGAGCAGGAGCAGGAACGCGGCATCACGATCACGTCCGCCGCGACCACGTGCGCCTGGAAGAACCACACCATCAACATCATCGACACTCCCGGGCACGTCGACTTCACCGTCGAGGTGGAGCGGTCGCTGCGAGTGCTGGACGGAGCGGTCGCGGTGTTCGACGGCGTCGCCGGCGTGGAGCCGCAGTCGGAGACGGTCTGGCGTCAGGCGGACCGCTACAAGGTGCCGCGCATCTGCTTCGTGAACAAGCTCGACCGCACCGGCGCGGAGTTCCACCGCTGCGTGGACATGATCTCCGACCGGCTCGCCGCCACGCCGCTGGTGCTGCAGGTGCCGATCGGGACCGAGGCGGACTTCATCGGGGTGGTCGACCTCGTCGAGATGCGCGCACTCACCTGGCGCGGCGAGACCGCGATCGGCGACGACTACACCGTCGAGGAGATCCCGGCGAGTCACGTGGACACCGCCCGGGAGTGGCGCGACCGGCTGCTGGAGACCATCGCCGAGGCCGACGACGAGATGATGGAGCTGTACCTCGAGGGTCAGGAGCCGTCGGACGACGCGCTCAAGGCGGCCATCCGGCGGGCCACGCTGGCCAGCGCGATCACTCCGGTGATGTGCGGGACCGCGTTCAAGAACAAGGGTGTGCAGCCGCTGCTCGACGCCGTCGTCGCCTACCTGCCGTCGCCGGTCGACGTCCCGGCGATCCAGGGCCACGCCGTCAAGGACGACAGCGTCGTCGAGACGCGTCGACCGAGCGAGGACGAGCCGTTCGCGGCCCTGGCGTTCAAGATCATGGCCGACCCGCACCTCGGCAAGCTCACCTACCTCCGCGTCTACTCCGGCCGGCTCGACACCGGCAGCTCGGTGCTCAACCCGACAAAGGGCAAGAAGGAGCGGATCGGCAAGATCTACCGGATGCACGCGAACAAGCGTGAGGAGATCGCGAGCATCGGCGCCGGGCACATCGTCGCCGTCATGGGTCTGAAGGACACCACCACGGGCGAGACGCTGTGCTCACAGGACTCGCCGGTGGTCCTCGAGTCGATGAACTTCCCTGCCCCGGTGATCCACGTCGCCATCGAGCCCAAGTCGAAGAGCGACCAGGAGAAGCTCGGGATGGCGATCCAGCGCCTCTCCGAGGAGGACCCGACCTTCCAGGTCCGCACCGACGAGGAGACCGGCCAGACGATCATTGCCGGGATGGGCGAGCTGCACCTCGAGGTGCTCGTCGACAGGATGCGCCGCGAGTTCCGCGTCGACGCCAACGTCGGCAAGCCCCAGGTCGCCTACCGCGAGACCATCAAGCGGCTGGTGGAGAAGGTCAGCTACACCCACAAGAAGCAGACGGGCGGCTCGGGCCAGTTCGCCAAGGTGATCATCGACCTGGCGCCGACCGGCGGTGACGGCGACGGTGGGTACGAGTTCGTCAACGCGGTCACCGGTGGCCGGATCCCGCGCGAGTACATCCCGTCGGTGGACGAGGGCGCCCAGGAGGCGATGGAGTTCGGCATCCTGGCCGGCTATCCGATGGTCGACGTGAAGGTGACGCTGACCGATGGGCAGTACCACGACGTCGACTCCTCGGAGCTGGCGTTCAAGATCGCCGGCTCGATGGCCTTCAAGGAGGCGGCACGCCGGGCTGACCCGGTGCTGCTCGAGCCGATGTTCGCGGTCGAGGTGATCACCCCTGAGGACTACATGGGCGACGTCATCGGCGACCTCAACTCCCGCCGCGGCCAGATCCAGGCCATGGAGGAGGGTCCGAGCGGTGCCAAGGTCGTGAAGGCTCTGACACCGCTGTCCGAGATGTTCGGGTACGTCGGCGACCTGAGGTCCAAGACCTCGGGGCGCGCGTCGTACTCGATGCAGTTCGACTCGTACGCCGAGGTCCCGAAGGCCGTGGCGGAAGAGATCATCAAGAAGGCGCGCGGCGAGTGAGCCCGGCCTGACGGCAGCCTCGCGCACAGGCGTACGACACGACAGACCAGGAGGAGCCAGAAGTGGCTAAGGCAAAGTTCGAGCGGACCAAGCCGCACGTCAACATCGGCACGATCGGCCACATCGACCACGGCAAGACCACGCTGACCGCGGCGATCACCAAGGTGCTGCACGACAAGTATCCGAACCTCAACGAGGCGTCGGCGTTCGACCAGATCGACAAGGCGCCCGAGGAGAAGCAGCGCGGGATCACGATCTCGATCGCGCACGTCGAGTACCAGACGGAGTCGCGGCACTACGCGCACGTCGACTGCCCGGGGCACGCGGACTACATCAAGAACATGATCACCGGTGCTGCGCAGATGGACGGCGCCATCCTGGTGGTCGCCGCGACCGACGGCCCGATGCCGCAGACCCGCGAGCACGTGCTGCTGGCCCGCCAGGTCGGCGTGCCCGCGATCGTGGTGGCGCTGAACAAGTGCGACATGGTCGACGACGAGGAGATCCTCGAGCTGGTCGAGCTGGAGGTGCGTGAGCTCCTCAGCGAGTACGAGTTCCCGGGCGACGACACCCCGGTCGTCCGGGTCGCGGCGCACCCGGCGCTGAACGGCGACGACAAGTGGGGCGAGTCGATCGGCGAGCTGATGACCGCCGTCGACGAGCACATCCCGCAGCCCGAGCGCGACATCGAGAAGCCGTTCCTCATGCCCGTCGAGGACGTCTTCACGATCACCGGTCGGGGCACGGTCGTCACCGGTCGGATCGAGCGGGGCGTCGTGAAGATCAACGAGACCGTCGACATCGTCGGGATCCGCGACACCAAGCAGACCACCACCGTCACCGGCGTCGAGATGTTCCGGAAGCTGCTGGACGAGGGCCAGGCCGGGGAGAACGTGGGCCTGCTGCTGCGAGGCACCAAGCGCGAGGACGTCGAGCGCGGCATGGTGGTGATCAAGCCCGGCACCACGACCCCGCACACCGAGTTCGAGGCGCAGGTCTACATCCTGTCCAAGGAGGAGGGCGGCCGGCACACGCCGTTCTTCGACAACTACCGCCCGCAGTTCTACTTCCGCACCACCGACGTGACCGGTGTGGTCACCCTGCCCGACGGGACCGAGATGGTCATGCCGGGCGACAACACCGACATGAAGGTGGACCTGATCCAGCCGATCGCCATGGAGGAGGGCCTGCGCTTCGCCATCCGCGAGGGCGGCCGCACCGTCGGCGCCGGTCGGGTCACCACGATCATCAAGTGATCTCGCCGGGTGCGGGGCCCGGGGCCGGTCGACACGGTCGATTGGCCTGCGGGTCCCGCCCTCTGGCATACTAGACAAGTTGCTCCGGCAGGGACGCCGGGGTGCCCGCGCCGCTGCGCCGGGTGCCGCACCAGGAGTCCCGCACCGGCCCGGTCTCGCCGGGTTCCCGTCCACGACCCCCTCCGATCGAGGAAGTGCTCGTACGCTGCGAAGCGTCCGACACGCCCGACCTCGGGGGTCGGACGCGGGGGAGTGCGGGCGGACTCCGACGAGGCCGCCCAGTCCGTAGCTGTACCGAGGAGAAGGACGAGACGAGAGCGATGGCGGGACAGAAGATCCGCATCCGGCTCAAGGCCTACGACCACGAGGTGATCGACTCGTCGGCGCGCAAGATCGTCGACACGGTGACCCGTACTGGTGCGCAGGTCGCGGGCCCGGTGCCGCTGCCTACCGAGAAGAACGTGTTCTGCGTCATCCGCTCGCCGCACAAGTACAAGGACAGCCGCGAGCACTTCGAGATGCGCACGCACAAGCGGCTGATCGACATCATCGACCCGACGCCCAAGACGGTCGACTCGCTGATGCGGCTCGACCTGCCCGCCGGTGTCGACATCGAGATCAAGCTCTGAGGACGCCTGCAGCCATGAGTTCGCACCCGAGTACGCACGAGCGCACCGTTCGTGGGCTGCTGGGCACCAAGCTCGGCATGACCCAGATGTGGGACGAGGACAACCGCGTCGTCCCGGTGACGGTGATCGCCGCCGACAGCAACGTGGTGACCCAGATCCGCAAGGCCGAGACCGACGGCTACTCCGCCGTCCAGGTCGGCTATGGGGAGATCGCGGCCCGGAAGGTGACCCGGCCCCAGGCCGGGCACTTCGAGCGGGCCGGTGCCACGCCGCGCCGCCACCTGGTGGAGATCCGCACCGAGGACGCCGCCTCCTACGAGCCCGGCCAGGAGCTGGGCGCCGACCTCTTCACGGCCGGCGAGCAGGTGGACGTGACCGCCACCAGCAAGGGCAAGGGCTTCGCCGGCGTCATGAAGCGGCACGGCTTCTCCGGCGTCGGCGCCTCGCACGGCGCCCACCGCAACCACCGCAAGCCGGGCTCGATCGGCGGCTGCGCCACGCCGGGCCGGGTGTTCAAGGGGCTGCGGATGGCCGGCCGGATGGGCAGCGACACGGTGACCACGCTCAACCTGACCGTGCACGCCGTCGACGTGGACAAGGGCCTGATCCTGCTCACCGGCGCGGTGCCGGGACCGCGGGGCGGCCTGGTCCTCGTTCGCTCCGGCGTCAAGGCGAAGGGGACCGACGCATGACCACCATCGACGTCCGCGACGCGGCCGGCGAGACGACCGGCTCGCTCGAGCTGCCGGCCGAGATCTTCGACGTGCAGGTGAACGTCCCGTTGATCCACCAGGTCGTCGTCGCCCAGCAGGCAGCGGCCCGGCAGGGCAGCGCGAGCACCAAGACGCGTGCCCAGGTCAGCGGCGGCGGCGCCAAGCCGTACCGGCAGAAGGGCACCGGGCGCGCCCGGCAGGGGTCCATCCGGGCGCCGCAGTTCACCGGTGGTGGCGTGGTGCACGGTCCGACTCCGCGCTCGTACGACCAGCGCACCCCGAAGAAGATGAAGGCGGCCGCCCTGCGCGGAGCGCTGTCCGACCGCGCCCGCGGTGGCCGCGTGCACGTCCTGGAGTCGTTCCTCGACGGTGACATCCCGTCCACCAAGCAGGCGGTCGCCGCGCTGCGCCGGGTGTCGGAGCGACCGCGCGCGCTGGTCGTCCTGGAGCGCGCCGACGCGTCGACCTGGTTGTCGTTGCGCAACGTGGACACCCTGCACGTGGTCGCCGTGGACCAGCTGAACACCTACGACGTGCTGGCCAGCGACGACGTGGTCTTCAGCCGCGCCGCCTACGACGCCCTGGTCGCTCGGCAGGCCGGCTCGCGCCGCCCCGGGCGTGGCCGGGCGGCCACCACCAGCGAGAGTGAGGCGCCGTCGTGAGCACCCTGCACAAGAGCCCGCGCGACGTGCTGATCGCGCCGGTCGTCAGCGAGAAGAGCTACGGCCTGCTCGACCAGAACAAGTACACCTTCCTGGTGCGCCCGGACGCCAACAAGACGGAGATCAAGATCGCCGTCGAGCAGGTGTTCGACGTGACCGTCACCGCCGTCAACACCGCGAACCGGGCCGGCAAGCGCAAGCGAACCCGGCTGGGCTGGGGCAGGCGCCCGGACACCAAGCGCGCGGTCGTCAGCGTGGCTGCCGGCCAGCGCATCGACATCTTCGCCGGGCCGACGGGCTGAGCGGGCACCGAGACGACGAGGACTGAGCACTCATGGCCATTCGCAAGTACAAGCCGACGACCCCTGGTCGGCGCGGTTCGTCCGTCGCCGACTTCGTGGAGGTCACCCGGTCGACGCCGGAGAAGTCGCTGGTCCGTCCGCTGCCGAAGAAGGGCGGCCGCAACAACCGCGGCCGGATCACCACCCGGCATCAGGGCGGCGGGCACAAGCGTGCCTACCGGTTGATCGACTTCCGTCGCTACGACAAGGACGGTGTGCCGGCCACGGTCGCGCACATCGAGTACGACCCCAACCGGACCGCGCGGATCGCGCTGCTGCACTACGCCGACGGGGACAAGCGCTACATCATCGCTCCGCAGCACCTCAGGCAGGGCGGGAAGGTCGAGGCCGGGCCGGCTGCCGACATCCGGCCGGGCAACAACCTCCCGCTGCGCAACATCCCGGTCGGCACGACCGTGCACGCCGTCGAGCTGCGGCCCGGGGGCGGGGCCAAGATGGCGCGGTCGGCCGGCGCCTCGACCCAGCTCGTCGCCAAGGAGGGCAGCCGCGCCCAGCTGCGGCTGCCGTCCGGCGAGATGCGCTACGTGGACGTGCGCTGCCGGGCCACGGTGGGCGAGGTCGGGAACGCCGAGCAGTCCAACATCAACTGGGGCAAGGCCGGCCGGATGAGGTGGAAGGGCAAGCGCCCGTCCGTCCGCGGCGTCGCGATGAACCCGGTCGACCACCCGCACGGTGGCGGCGAGGGCAAGACGTCCGGTGGCCGCCACCCGGTGTCGCCGTGGGGCGCGCCGGAGGGCCGGACGCGCAAGCGCAAGGCCAGTGACCAGCTGATCGTCCGTCGCCGCAAGTCCGGCAAGCGCTGAGAGGGGCCTGACCGATGCCACGCAGCCTGAAGAAGGGTCCCTTCGTCGACGACCACCTGATCAAGAAGGTGGACGCGCAGAACGAGGCGGGCAGCAAGAACGTGATCAGGACCTGGTCACGCCGATCGATGATCGTGCCGGCGATGCTCGGGCACACGATCGCGGTGCATGACGGGCGCAAGCACGTCCCGGTCTTCGTGACCGAGGCGATGGTCGGGCACAAGCTCGGCGAGTTCGCGCCGACCCGCACCTTCCGCGGGCACGACAAGGACGACCGCAAGAGCCGCCGTCGCTGACGGCCGACCACGACGAGAGAGAACGAACTGATGAGTGTTGCAGAGCGGAGGCGCGTGAGCGCCCGTCGCGAGAGCCTGCTGGGCGACCAGCCGGGCGCCTTCGCGGTGGCGCGATTCGTGCGCGTGACCCCGCAGAAGGCACGTCGAGTCGTCGACCTCGTGCGCGGGCGGCCGGTGGAGGACGCGCTGGCGATGCTGCGCTTCGCCCCACAGGCCGTCGCCGAGACGATCTACAAGACCCTCGAGAGCGCGGTCGCCAATGCGGAGGCAGGCGAGGACCTGCACCGGAGAGACCTCGTGGTCTCCCGGATCACGGTGGACGAGGGACCCACGCTGAAGCGGTTCCGTCCGCGCGCGCAGGGTCGTGCGTACCGGATCCGCAAGCGCACCAGCCATCTCACCGTCGTGGTCACCCCCCGGCCGGAGGCCGGCACGACCAACGGTGCATCGTCGAGCAAGAAGGGCAGGGCCCGCTAAGTGGGACAGAAAGTCAACCCGCACGGGTTCCGGCTCGGCATCTCCACCGACCACAAGAGCCGCTGGTACGCCGGCGACCTCTACCAGGCCTATGTCGGTGAGGACGTCAAGATCCGGCGCCTGCTGTCCAAGGGCATGGACCGCGCCGGCATCTCCAAGGTCGAGATCGAGCGCACCCGCGACCGGGTCCGCGTCGACATCCACACCGCCCGACCGGGCATCGTCATCGGTCGCCGCGGCGCCGAGGCGGAGCGGATCCGGGGTGAGCTGGAGAAGCTGACCAACAAGCAGGTGCAGCTGAACATCCTCGAGGTCAAGAACCCCGAGCTGGACGCGCAGCTGGTGGCGCAAGGCGTCGCCGAGCAGCTCTCCGGCCGGGTGCAGTTCCGGCGTGCGATGCGCAAGGCCCTGCAGACCACGATGCGCAGCGGCGCGCTCGGCGTGAAGGTGCAGTGCGCCGGCCGTCTGGGTGGCACCGAGATGTCGCGCTCTGAGTTCTACCGCGAGGGTCGGGTCCCGCTGCACACGCTGCGCGCCGACGTGGACTACGGCTTCTACGAGGCCAAGACCACCTTCGGGCGCATCGGCGTGAAGGTCTGGATCTACAAGGGTGAGGTGGCCGGCTCGCGCGCGGAGCGCGAGGCGCAGGCCGCGGCCCGTGCGGCGGCAGCCGGCCGGCAGCGACCGGCCACGCGTGGTCGCCGGCCCGAGCGCAGCGGTGCCCCGGCCGCGACCGGGACCGCTGCGGCGGCCGACCGGCGCCCGGCGCGCACCGACGCGTCCGGGAGCAGCGCCGGCACCGAGGGGTCGCCTGCGGCGGAGGCCTCGACCGCCGCCGCGCCCGCCACCGCGACCACTCCGACCACTCCGACCACTCCGACCGGACAGGAGGGCTGACGCATGCTGATCCCGCGAAGGGTCAAGCACCGCAAGCAGCACCACCCCACCCGTCGTGGCGTGGCCAAGGGGGGGACCACGCTGGCGTTCGGCGACTACGGCATCCAGGCGGTGGAGGGTCACTACGTGACCAACCGCCAGATCGAGTCGGCGCGAATCGCGATGACGCGGCACATCAAGCGTGGCGGCAAGGTGTGGATCAACATCTACCCCGACCGCCCGCTGACCAAGAAGCCGGCGGAGACTCGGATGGGCTCCGGCAAGGGCTCGCCGGAGTGGTGGATCGCCAACGTCAAGCCCGGACGGGTGATGTTCGAGCTCTCCGGTGTCCCGGAGCCGATCGCCCGCGAGGCGATGCGCCGGGCCATCCACAAGCTCCCGATGAAGTGCCGCTTCGTCAGCCGGGAATCAGGTGATCAGTGATGGCCACGACGACCGCAGCCGAGCTGCGCACGCTCGACCCCGACGACCTCGCCGAGAAGCTCCGCGAGGCCAAGGAGGAGCTGTTCAACCTCCGGTTCCAGGCGGCCACCGGCCAGCTGGAGAGCCACGGACGGCTGCGCAGCGTGCGCCGCGACATCGCCCGGATCTACACGATCCTGCGCGAGCGCGAGCTGGGCATCATCCAGACCGAGGCGGACAGCGCATGAGTGAGGCGAAGGACATGAACGTGACCGCAGCGAGCGACGGGCGTGGTCCGCGCAAGACCCGTGAGGGTCTCGTGGTGAGCGACAAGATGGACAAGACCGTCGTCGTCAGCGTCGAGGACCGGGTCAAGCACCCGCTGTACGGCAAGGTGCTCCGCCGTGACTCCAAGCTCAAGGTGCACGACGAGAACAACGCGTGCGGCACCGGCGACCGGGTCCTGATCATGGAGACCCGGCCGCTGTCCGCGACCAAGCGGTGGCGGTTGGTCGAGATCTTGGAGAAGGCGAAGTGATCCAGCAGGAGTCGCGGCTCAAGGTCGCCGACAACACCGGTGCCAAGGAGATCTTGTGCATCCGGGTGCTCGGTGGGTCCGGGCGACGCTACGCGGGGATCGGCGACGTGATCGTCGCGACCGTCAAGGACGCCATCCCCGGCGGCGGGGTCAAGAAGGGCGAGGTCGTCAAGGCGGTCGTCGTCCGCACCGTGAAGCAGCGCCGCCGGCCCGACGGCTCGTACATCCGCTTCGACGAGAACGCGGCGGTCATCCTCCGCACGGACGGCGAGCCCCGCGGCACGCGCATCTTCGGCCCGGTGGGTCGCGAGCTGCGCGACAAGCGGTTCATGAGGATCATCTCGCTGGCACCGGAGGTGTTGTGATGACGCACGACCTGAGCATCAAGAAGGGTGACCTGGTCCGGGTCGTCGCCGGCCGGGACAAGGGCGCGGAAGGCCGCGTGATCGGGGTCCGTACCGAGGAGCGCCGGGTCATCGTCGAGGGCGTGAACCGCGTCAAGCGACACACCAAGGTCGTCCAGCAGGGCGGTCGAGGCGGCACCAGCGGCGGGATCGTGACCCAGGAGGCGCCGATCCACGTGTCGAACGTGATGCTCCTGGTCGAGGTGGACGGCTCCAAGGTCCCGACCCGCGTCGGCTACCGGCGCGACGAGGTCACCAAGACCCGGCCGGACGGCACCACCTACACCGCACACCGCAGCGTCCGGGTCGCCAAGCGAACCGGCAAGGAGATCTGATGAGCACCACCTCGACCGAGTCCCGCAGCCAGCCGGCGGCGTCGCCGCGGCTCAAGCAGCGGTACCGCGACGAGATCGCCCCCGCCCTCCGGCAGGAGTTCGCGCTGGGCAACGTCATGCAGGTGCCCACGCTGACCAAGATCGTCGTCAACATGGGCGTGGGCGAGGCTGCCCGCGACTCCAAGCTGATCGAGGGCGCGATCCGCGACCTCACCACGATCACCGGCCAGAAGCCCTCGGTCACCCGGGCGCGCAAGTCCATCGCGCAGTTCAAGCTGCGGGAGGGGATGCCGATCGGCGCGCACGTCACGCTGCGCGGGGACCGGATGTGGGAGTTCCTGGACCGGTTGCTGTCGCTGGCGCTCCCGCGCATCCGGGACTTCCGCGGGCTGTCACCCCGCCAGTTCGACGGGCGCGGCAACTACACCTTCGGGCTCACCGAGCAGGTCATGTTCCACGAGATCGACCAGGACAAGGTCGACCGCCCGCGTGGAATGGACGTCACCGTGGTCACGACCGCGACCGACGACCAGATCGGCCTGGCCCTGCTCAAGCACCTCGGCTTCCCGTTCAAGGAGTCCTGACCCATGGCCAAGACCGCACTGATCGTCAAATCCGCGCGGACCCCGAAGTTCAAGGTCCGCGCGTACACCCGTTGCCAGCGGTGCGGGCGGCCCAAGGCCGTCTACCGCAAGTTCGGCCTCTGCCGGGTGTGCCTTCGCGAGATGGCACACCGCGGCGAGCTTCCCGGCGTCACCAAGAGCAGCTGGTGACCATCTCCTGATCGCCGAAGGTCCCGAAGCGTCGCCCCCTCCGGGCGGCCGGCGGAAACCACGGCGGGAAAGTAGTACCCGACCATGACGATGACCGATCCGATCGCAGACATGCTGACCCGTCTGCGCAACGGCAACCAGGCGTACCACGACTCGGTGACCATGCCGCACAGCAAGCTGAAGGCAGGCGTCGCCGAGATCCTCAAGCAGGAGGGCTACATCGCCTCCTGGCGGGTCGTCGAGCCGGCCGAGGGCGAGGTCGGCAAGACACTGACCGTCACGCTCAAGTACGGCGAGCACCGGGAGCGCTCCCTGGCCGGGGTGCGTCGCATCTCCAAGCCGGGTCTGCGCGTCTATGCCAAGCACACCCAGCTGCCGCGCGTGCTCGGCGGCCTCGGCGTCGCGATCATCTCGACCAGCCAGGGCCTGCTGACCGACCGTCAGGCCAACCATCGAGGCGTCGGCGGGGAAGTCCTCGCCTACGTCTGGTGACGGGAGGAGTACGAGATGTCACGCATCGGCAAGTTGCCCGTGACCGTCCCGTCCGGCGTGGACGTGACCGTCGAGGGCCAGCACGTCACGGTCAAGGGCCCCAAGGGGCAGCTCGCCCACACCGTCGCCGAGCCGATCTCGGTGCAGCGCGGTGAGGACGGCGCGCTGGAGGTGCGGCGGCCCGACGACGAGCGGCGCAGCAAGGCCCTGCACGGACTGTCGCGCACCCTGATCGCCAACATGGTGACCGGGGTGACGACCGGCTACGAGAAGCGGCTGGAGATCGTCGGCGTCGGCTACCGGGTGCTGTCCAAGGGCCCGCAGCAGATCGAGCTCAACGTGGGCTACAGCCACCCGGTGGTCTACGACGCCCCCGAGGGCGTGACCTTCACCGTCGAGTCGCCGACGCGGCTGACGGTGTCGGGCATCGACAAGCAGACGGTCGGCGAGGTGGCGGCCAACATCCGCAAGGTCCGCCGGCCGGAGCCCTACAAGGGCAAGGGCATCCGTTACGCCGGCGAGCAGATCCGGCGCAAGGTCGGGAAGGCTGGTAAGTGATGGCGATCGCACTCAGGCAGGGCAAGCGACTGTCCTCGCGGACCGCTCACCGGCTCCGGCGGCAGGTCCGCGGCCGGAAGAAGGTCGCCGGCACGTCCGAGCGGCCGCGGCTCGTGGTCACCCGGTCCAGCCGGCACATCGTGGCCCAGGTCGTCGACGACCTGCAGGGGCGCACGCTGGCATCCGCCAGCTCGATGGAGGCCGAGCTGCGCTCGGTGGCCGACGACAAGTCGGCCAAGGCGCGCCGGGTGGGCGAGCTGGTGGCCGACCGGGCGAAGGCGGCGGGCGTGCAGTCCGTCGTGTTCGACCGCTCCGGGAACCGGTACCACGGGCGGGTCGCCTCGCTGGCCGACGGTGCCCGCGAGGGTGGCCTGACCTTCTGATGACGCTGAACAGGAAAGAGGACATCTGATGAGCGGAACCCAGCGCCGCAGTGGCGGTGCCGGCGATCGCCGGGCACGTGACGGGGGTCGCGGCGCGGCGGACAAGACCGCCTACATCGAGCGCGTGGTCGGCATCAACCGGGTCGCGAAGGTCGTCAAGGGTGGCCGGCGGTTCAGCTTCACCGCCCTGGTCGTCGTCGGCGACGGGGACGGCACCGTGGGAGTCGGCTACGGCAAGGCCAAGGAGGTGCCGGCGGCGATCGCCAAGGGCGTCGAGGAGGCGAAGAAGAGCTTCTTCCGGGTTCCCCGCGTGCAGGGCACGATCCCGCACCCGATCCAGGGCGAGAAGGCCGCCGGGGTGGTGCTGCTGCGCCCGGCCGCACCGGGTACCGGCGTCATCGCCGGCGGACCGGTTCGCGCCGTGCTGGAGTGTGCCGGCATCCACGACGTGCTGAGCAAGTCGCTCGGCTCGAGCAACGCGATCAACATCGTGCACGCCACGGTGGCCGCGCTCCGAGCCCTGGAGACGCCCGAGTCGGTCGCCAGCCGCCGCGGGCTGACGGTCGAGCAGGTCGCTCCGGCGGCGCTGCTCAAGGCCCGTGCAGAGGTGAGCGGATGATGGCCAGGCTCAAGGTCAGGCAGGTGCGTTCGGGTATCGGACGCAAACAGAACCAGCGGGAGACCCTGCGCTCGCTCGGACTGAAGCGGATCGGCGACGAGGTCGTCAAGGAGGACCGCCCGGAGATTCGCGGCATGCTTGCCACGGTGCCGCACCTGGTCGCGGTCGAGGAGGTTGACTGAGATGACGTTGAAGCTGCATCACCTGCGCCCCGCGCCGGGCGCAAAGACGGCGAAGACCCGGGTCGGCCGGGGCGAGGGCAGCAAGGGCAAGACCGCCGGGCGCGGCACCAAGGGCACCAAGGCCCGCGGTCAGGTCCCGGCGTCCTTCGAGGGCGGCCAGATGCCCCTGCACATGCGGCTGCCCAAGCTGAAGGGCTTCACGAACCCCTTCCGCGTGGAGTACCAGGTGGTGAACCTCGACCGGATCACCGCGCTGTACCCCGAGGGTGGCGAGGTGACCGCGCACGACCTGGCCGAGCGCGGCGCGGTCCGGAGCGGCCGGCCGGTGAAGATCCTGGGGGAGGGTGACCTCACGGTCGCCGTCCAGGTCAGCGCGCACGCGTTCTCCGGCTCCGCACGGACCAAGATCGAGGCGGCCGGAGGCAGCGCGACACTGCTGTGAGTTAGAGTCCCCGCGGCATCGTCGACGGCGTCGCTGCAGGACACGACCGGGCTCCCCCTGACAGCGGAGCCTGCTGGGAGGACCAGGTGCTAGGCGCCTTCGTCAACGCGTTCCGGACCCCGGACCTGCGGCGGAAGCTGCTGTTCGTCGCGTTCATCATCGCGGTGTTCCGGCTCGGATCCACGGTGCCCGCGCCCGGCGTGAACGTGGCGAACGTGCAGGCCAGCGTCGAGTCGGTCGAGGGCGAGAGCCTGTTCAGCCTGATCAACCTGTTCTCCGGCGGCGCGCTGCTCCAGCTCACCGTGTTCGCGCTCGGCATCATGCCCTACATCACCGCGAGCATCATCCTGCAGCTGCTCACGGTGGTGATCCCGCGCCTGGAGACGCTGAAGAAGGAAGGCCAGTCCGGGCAGGCCAAGATCACGCAGTACACCCGGTACCTCACGCTCGGCCTCGCCGTGCTGCAGGCGACCGGGATCGTCGCCCTCGCCCGCAGCGGCCAGCTCTTCGGCACCGACACGGGGCGCTCGCTGCTCTACAACGAGGACAGCATCTTCTCGTTCGTGCTGATCGTGATCACGATGACCTCGGGCACCGCCATCATCATGTGGCTGGGCGAGCTGATCACCGACCGTGGGATCGGCAACGGCATGTCGATCCTGATCTTCACCCAGGTGGTCGCGACCTTCCCCGGGACGTTGTGGCAGATCCGGGTGGCGCAGGGCTGGTTCACCTTCCTGATCGTGGTGCTCATCGGTCTCGCGGTCGTGGCCGCGGTGATCTTCGTGGAACAGGCGCAGCGGCGGATCCCGGTGCAGTACGCCCGGCGCATGGTGGGACGCCGGATGTTCGGCGGCTCCTCGACCTACATCCCGCTCAAGGTCAACCAGGCCGGCATCATCCCGGTCATCTTCGCCTCGAGCCTGATGTACCTCCCCGCGCTGGCCTCGCAGTTCAATCCGAACGCGTCGTGGTCCGGTTGGGTCACCCGCTACCTCGTGATCGGTGACCACCCGTTCTACATGGCGCTGTTCTTCGCCCTGACCATCTTCTTCACCTACTTCTACGTCTCGATCACGTTCAACCCGACCGAGGTCGCGGACAACATGAAGAAGTACGGCGGGTTCATCCCCGGCATCCGGGCCGGGCGGCCGACTGAGGAGTACCTCGCCTACGTGCTGTCCCGCATCACCGCGCCGGGGGCGCTCTACCTCGGCCTCGTCACCCTGATCCCGCTGATCGCGATCGCGTTGGTCGACGCGAACCAGAACTTCCCCTTCGGGGGAGCCACCATCCTCATCATCGTCGGCGTCGGTCTCGACACCGTGAAGCAGATCGAGAGCCAGCTCCAGCAGCGGAACTACGAGGGGTTCCTGCGCTGATGCGTGTCGTGCTCGTCGGTCCCCCCGGTGCCGGGAAGGGGACTCAGGCGACGTACATCGCGCGGCACTACGGGATCCCGCAGATCTCCACCGGCGACATCTTCCGCGCCAACGTCACCCGGCAGACCGAGCTGGGCCGGGAGGCGAAGCGGTACATGGAGGCCGGCGACCTCGTGCCCGACGAGGTGACCATCGCGATGGTGCAGCAGCGGCTCGGCGAGGACGATGCACGAGAGGGCTTCCTGCTGGACGGCTTTCCCCGCACGGTGGGCCAGGCCGAGGCGCTCGCGAAGATCCTGGCCGAGCTGGACGCGGGGCTCGACGCGGTGCTGGAGCTGTCCGTCGACGACGACGAGGTCGTCCGGCGACTGTCCGGGCGGCGCACCTGCCGCGGTTGCGGCAAGGTCTGGCACGTCGAGTTCGACCAGCCGGCGGAGGAGGGGGTCTGCGACGACTGCGGCGGCGAGCTGTTCCGGCGCGACGACGACGCTCCGGAGACCGTACAGCGCCGGCTCGAGGTGTACGCCGACCAGACCGCTCCGCTGGCCGACCACTACCGCTCCCAGGGGCTGCTCCGGCAGATCGTGGCCACCGGCAAGGTCGACGACGTGACCCGCCGCGCCATCGACGCCCTCGACGCGTCGGTCACCTGACCGGTGTTCGGCGGACGGGGGGTCGAGGTCAAGACCCCAGAGCAGGTGGCCACGATGCGGCGGGCGGGGCTGGTCGTCGCCGACACGCTGGCGCTGGTTCGTGACAGCGTGCGGCCGGGCATCAGCACCCGCGAGCTGGACGCGCTCGCCGAGGAACACATCCGGGACCGCGGCGCGGTGCCGTCCTTCCTCGGCTACCACGGCTTCCCCGCCTCACTGTGCATCTCGGTCAACCACCAGGTCGTGCACGGCATCCCCGGCCCGTCGGTGCTGCGCGACGGGGACGTGGTGTCGGTCGATTGCGGCGCGATCGTCGACGGGTGGCACGGCGACTCGGCGCTCACCCTCACGGTCGGCCCGCCGGCGCCGGAGGTCGAGCGGCTGCTCCGGGTCACCGAGGACGCGCTGTGGGCCGGGATCGGCGCGATCTGCGCCGGTGGCCGGGTGACCGACGTGTCCGCGGCGGTGGAGGCGCACGTCCGCGCGCAGCAGGGGGCGCCGCTCGGGATCGTGGAGGACTACGTCGGGCACGGGATCGGGTCGGCGATGCACCAGCCGCCGAACGTCCCGAACTACGGTCGGCCGGGTCGCGGCCCCCGGCTGGTCGAGGGGATGGCCATCGCCGTCGAGCCGATGCTGACCGCCGGCAGCCCGGAGACCACCGTGTTGGCCGACGACTGGACCGTCGTCACCGTGGACGGGTCGCTGTCGGCGCACTTCGAGCACAGCGTCGCCGTCACCGCGAGCGGCCCGTGGGTCCTGACCGCGACCGACGGCGGTCGCGGCCGGCTGGCGGCGCTGGGTCGGCCGTACGGGGGCGACTGAGCGGGTGCCGGGGCACCCCCGAGAGGTCGGCTCGGCGGCGGGTCGCTGCCGCGGTCGAATTGGCTTCGGGCCGCCCCTCTCCCGTACACTCGTCGGTCGGCACCCGGATGCCCGCCTGCACACTGTCGGCGGGTTCGCCGGAGGCTGCCCACCTGACACGACCGGGCCGGCCGGAGCCGAACGTTCACGACCAGATTGCGGAGGACATGCCGAAGAAGGAAGGGGTCATCGAGATCGAGGGCTCGGTGGTCGAGGCGCTGCCGAACGCGATGTTCCGCGTCGAACTGACCAACGGGCACAAGGTCCTCGCCCACATCAGCGGCAAGATGCGCCAGCACTACATCCGGATCCTCCCCGAGGACCGGGTCGTGGTGGAGCTCTCGCCCTACGACCTCACCCGCGGACGCATCGTCTACCGCTACAAGTGAAAGAGATCGATGAAGGTTCAGCCCAGCGTCAAGAAGATCTGTGACAAGTGCAAGGTGATCCGCCGCAACGGGCGGGTCATGGTGATCTGCTCCAACCCACGCCACAAGCAGCGGCAGGGCTGAGCAGCGCACCCCTCCAGCGTGACCGCTCGCGCGGGGGCTCGGTCCCCGAGCTCCTCGCGTGACACCCCCGGTCGGAGGCCAGGGCCCGGTTCGGAAGGACCGGGACGCGGCACGCACGACACCTCCGTGAACGAGAAAGGGACGCCAGGCGCATGGCACGTCTCGTAGGCGTCGACCTCCCCCGTGACAAGCGGGTCGAGATCGCACTCACGTCCATCTACGGCATCGGTCGCACCCGCGCGCAGCAGGCGCTCGCCGAGACCAGCATCGACCCCGCCCGCCGGGTGCACGAGCTCGGCGACGAGGAGCTGGTCAAGCTCCGCGACTTCATCGAGGCGAGCTTCCAGGTCGAGGGCGACCTGCGCCGCGAGGTGGCCGCCGACATCCGGCGCAAGGTCGAGATCGGGAGCTACCAGGGCCGCCGGCACCGCAGCGGCCTGCCCGTGCGCGGCCAGCGCACCCGGACCAACGCGCGGGGCCGCAAGGGCCCGAAGCGCACCGTGGCCGGCAAGAAGAAGCCGCGCTGACCCGCCCGACCCCCGCCTCGTTCCCCACCCTGTCAAGGAGCACCCCAGACAATGCCCCCCAAGAGCCGTCAGGCCACCGGCGCCAAGAAGGTGCGCCGCAAGGAGAAGAAGAACATCAGCGCCGGCCAGGCGCACATCAAGTCGACGTTCAACAACACCATCGTCACGATCACCGATCCGGTCGGTGCCGTCATCGCCTGGGCGAGCGCGGGGACCGTGGGCTTCAAGGGCTCGCGCAAGTCCACGCCGTTCGCCGCCCAGATGGCCGCCGAGGCGGCCGGTCGGCGCGCGATGGAACACGGCATGAAGAAGATCGACGTGTTCGTCAAGGGCCCCGGCTCCGGCCGGGAGACGGCCATCCGCTCCCTCGGGGCGGTCGGCCTGGAGGTCGGCACCATCTCCGACGTCACGCCCTCACCGCACAACGGATGCCGGCCACCGAAGCGCCGCCGCGTCTGAGATCCGGCCGACCCATCCCGCTGAGACCAGCCGTACGTACAAGGAGCACCTGACTCACATGGCCCGATACACCGGACCCATGACGAAGAAGTCGCGCCGACTCGGGGTAGACCTCGTCGGTGGAGACCAGGCTTTCGAACGTCGCCCATACCCACCCGGCCAGCACGGCCGAGGCCGGGTCAAGGAGAGCGAGTACCGCCTGCAGCTGCAGGAGAAGCAGAAGGCGCGGTACACCTACGGCGTGCTGGAGAAGCAGTTCCGGCGCTACTACGACGAGGCCAGCCGCCGTCCCGGCAAGACGGGTGACAACCTGCTCGCCCTGCTCGAGGGCCGCCTGGACAACGTCGTCTATCGCGCCGGCCTCGCCCGGACCCGTCGGCACGCCCGGCAGCTGGTGGTGCACGGCCACTTCCTGGTCAACGGGCGCAAGGTCGACATCCCGTCGTTCCAGGTCGGCACCCACGACGTCATCGACGTCCGGGCCAAGTCGATCGAGCAGACCCCCTTCATCGTCAGTCGGGAGACGCACGGCGAGCGGGTCGTCCCGGCCTGGCTCGAGGTGCTTCCCAACAAGATGCGGGTCCTGGTGCACCAGCTCCCGGTCCGCCAGCAGATCGACGTTCCGGTGCAGGAGCAGCTGATCGTCGAGTTCTACTCCAAGAAGTGACCCCCCGGGTCCCTCGCGGCGAATCGCCGCGGGGTCCCCACGTTCGCGTCGTCAAATAGCGGTCGGCGCGGAAAGGAAAGACACCATGCTCATCGCCCAACGCCCCACCCTGTCCGAGGAAGTCGTCGGCGACCACCGATCGCGGTTCGCGATCGAGCCGCTCGAGCCGGGCTTCGGCTACACCCTCGGCAACTCGCTCCGGCGGACCCTGCTGTCGTCGATTCCGGGAGCCTCCATCACGTCGATCAAGATCGACGGCGTCCTGCACGAGTTCTCGACCGTGGAGGGTGTGAAGGAGGACGTCACCGAGCTGATCTTGAACCTGAAGGACCTCGTCGTCTCCTCCGAGGAGGACGAGCCGGTCGTCATGTACCTGCGCAAGCAGGGGCCCGGCGCCGTCACCGCGGCGGACATCGCGCCGCCGGCCGGGGTGGAGATCCACAACCCCGAGCTGCACCTCGCCACCCTGAACGACAGCGGGAAGCTCGAGATGGAGATGGTCGTGGAGCGCGGTCGCGGCTACGTCTCGGCGGTCCAGAACAACCCCGGTGACGGGGAGATCGGCCGGCTGCCGATCGACTCCATCTACTCCCCGGTGCTGAAGGTGACCTACAAGGTCGAGGCGACGCGCGTCGAGCAGCGCACCGACTTCGACCGGCTCATCATCGACGTCGAGACCAAGCCGAGCATGCGACCGCGGGACGCGATCGCCAGCGCCGGCAAGACCCTGGTCGAGCTGTTCGGCCTGGCCCGCGAGCTGAACGTGGACGCCGAGGGCATCGACATCGGCCCGTCGCCGGTCGACGAGCAGCTGGCGGCCGACCTGGCGCTGCCCGTCGAGGACCTGAACCTGACGGTGCGGTCGTACAACTGCCTGAAGCGCGAGGGCATCCACACGGTGGGCGAGCTGATCTCCCGCAGCGAGCAGGACCTGCTCGACATCCGCAACTTCGGGGCCAAGTCGATCGACGAGGTGAAGGCCAAGCTGGTCGAGATGGGGCTGGCGCTCAAGGACAGCGCGCCCGGCTTCGACCCGCAGGCGGCCATCGAGGCCTATGGCGACGACGACCAGAGCTTCGTCGAGGACGAGCAGTACTGACACCCGTCCGGACCGGCGGCGAGACCGAGGAGAACACGAGATGCCCACTCCCACCAAGGGTGCGCGCCTGGGCGGAAGCCCCGCGCATCAGCGCATGATGCTGGCCAACCTCGCGACGAGCCTGTTCGAGCACGGCAAGATCACCACCACCGAGGCGAAGGCGCGGCGGCTGCGCCCGTTCGCCGAGCGGCTGATCAGCAAGGCGAAGCGGGACGATCTGCACGCGCGCCGTCAGGTGCTGCAGGTGATCCGCGACAAGGGCGTCGTGCACGCCCTGTTCACCGAGATCGGCCCGAACTACGCCACCCGGCCGGGCGGGTACACGCGGATCACCAAGCTCGGGCCGCGCAAGGGCGACAACGCCCCGATGGCGGTGATCGAGCTGGTCGAGGCGCGTGAGTTCGCGGCGCGCGACGGCTCCGCGACGCGTTCGTCGGCAGCCACACCGGCTGCCACGCCCACCGAGACGGCGCAGGGTGGCTCCAGCGAGACCGAGCCGGTCGAGGGCGAGCCGGTCGACGGCGAGGTACGCGAGGAGGAGGCGGGCGAGGTGGACAAAACCGACGACGCCGCGACCGACGACGCCGCGACCGACGACGCCGCGACCGACGACGCCGAGGTGCCGGCCGAGGAACCGGCGGCCGAGGACAAGGCCTGACCGGCCGCAGCCGATGACGTCCGAGCCCGCCACCACCGTCGGTGGCGGGCTCGTGCGCGTCCGGCTCGACCTGGCCTACGAGGGGACCGACTTCGCCGGGTGGGCCCGGCAGCCCGGCCTGCGCACCGTCCAGGGATGCCTCGAGAGCGCGCTGGACACCGTCCTGCGGACCACGGGGGTGGTGACCACCTGTGCGGGTCGGACCGATGCCGGTGTGCACGCCCGTGGTCAGGTCGTGCACTGCGACGTCGACGCCGCCCGGCTGCCCGCTGTCCGCGGAGGTTCCCCCGAGGACTGGCCGGACACCCTGGTCCGCCGGCTCAGCCGGATCCTGCCCGGCGACCTTCGGGTGCGGCGCTGCCGTGCCGCCGCCCCCGGTTTCGACGCCCGGTTCGCCGCGCTGTGGCGGCGCTACGCCTACCGGGTGAGCGACTCGCCGGACACGGACGACCCGCTGCGGCGCAGGCACGTCCTGAGCTGGCCGCGGCCGCTCGCCGTCGACGCCATGAACACCGCGGCCCAGACCCTGCTGGGGGAGCACGATTTCGCCGCCTTCTGCCGCTCTCGGCCGGGGGCGACCACCGTGCGGCAGTTGCAGCGCGTGCAGTGGGGGCGGGACCCGGACCGGCTGGCGGTCCTGGACGTCCAGGCGGATGCCTTCTGTCACCACCTGGTGCGCGGTCTGACCGGTGTTCTGATCGCGGTCGGAGAGGGCCGCCGGCCGGTCGGCTGGCCGGGCGAGCTGCTGCGCACGGGGCGTCGCGACGCCACCGCGCCCGTCGCCGCGGCACACGGGCTGACGTTGGAGCAGGTCGGCTACCCCCCGGATGACCAGCTGCGCGCGCGGGTCGAGCGGACCCGCAACCGGCGGGTGCCGTGAGCGATCACTACTTCAGCCCGGACCCGGCGTCACCGGCTCGCCGGGCCACCTTCGACGCCACCGTCTGGGGGCACCAGCTGGTCCTGCAGTCGGCGTCCGGGGTCTTCTCGCACGGCCGGCTCGACCTGGGGACGCAGGTGCTGGTACGCACCGAACGGCCGCGGCCCGGGTCTCGGCGGGTGCTGGACCTGGGCTGTGGGACCGGGGTGCTGACGGTCGGGCTGGCGCTGGCGGTGCCCGCGGCCGAGGTGTGGGCGGTGGACGTCAACCAGCGCGCTCGTGACCTCACCCGGGCCAACGCCGACCGGCACGGGGTGGCCGCGCGGGTGCACGTCGGCGGCCCGGCTGACGTCCCCGACGAGGTGGCACTGGACGAGATCTGGTCCAACCCGCCGATCCGGATCGGCAAGCCCGCGGTCCAGGAGCTGCTGCTGGGCTGGCTGCCCAGACTCTCCGGGACCGGGCGCGCGGTGCTGGTCATCGCCCGCAACCTGGGCGCCGACACCTACCAGCGCTGGCTCACCGAGCAGGGCTGGACCTGCGTGCGGCTCGCCAGCGCGAAGGGTTACCGGGTGCTGGAGGTGGCCCGCCCGGCGCGGCGATAATCGGATTGACCCGTACGGGAGACTCAGACCCCGTGGGACACGTTGAGTGCGCCGGGGTGCGCTTCGAGCTCCCGGACGGCCGGGTGCTGCTCGACGACGTCTCCCTCCGCGTTGGGAACGGCGCCAAGGTGGCGCTGGTCGGAGCGAACGGGGCGGGAAAGACCACCCTGCTGCGACTGATCTCCGGGGAGCTGGCCCCGCACGGCGGGAGCATCGTGCGCAGCGGCGGTCTCGGGGTGATGCGGCAGCTGGTGGCACCGGCGTCCGGCGGCTGGACCGTGCGGGAGCTGCTGCTCTCGGTAGCCCCGCGGGAGGTCCAGGAGGCCACCGCCCGGGTCGACCGGCTCGAGCTGGCGCTGATGGAGCGAGACGACGAGCCGCTGCAGCTGCGCTACGCCGCCGCCCTCGCCGACTACGCCGACGCCGGGGGCTACGACGCCGAGGTGTTGTGGGACACCTGCTGCACCACCGCCCTCGGCATCAGCTACGACCGGGCGCGGAACCGAGACCTGACGACGCTGTCCGGCGGCGAGCAGAAGCGGCTGGTGCTCGAGGCGCTGCTCCGCGGGCCGGACGAGGTGCTGCTGCTCGACGAGCCGGACAACTTCCTCGACGTGCCCGGCAAGCGGTGGCTCGAGGGTCGCCTCGCCGGCTCGCCGAAGACCGTGCTGTTCATCAGTCACGACCGGGAGCTGCTGGCCCGGACGGCGACCCGGGTGGTCACCATCGAGCTGCGGGCCGGAGGGAACGGGGTGTGGACCCACCCGGCCGGCTTCGCGTCGTACCACGACGCCCGGCGGGACCGCTTCGCCCGGCTCGAGGAGCTGCGCCGTCGCTGGGACGAGGACCACGCGAAGTTGCGTGCCCTGATGCTGATGTACAAGCAGAAGGCCTCCTACAACGCCGACATGGCCGCGCAGTACCAGGCGGCGACCACGAGGCTGCGCAAGTTCGAGGAGGCCGGCCCGCCGGAGACCGTGCCGCGCGAGCAGCAGGTGTCGATGCGGCTGCGCGGCGGGCGCACCGGCAAGCGGGCGGTCGTCTGCGAGGACCTGGAGCTCACCGGTCTGATGGACGCGTTCGACCTCGAGGTGTGGTTCGGCGAGCGGGTCGCGGTGCTGGGGTCGAACGGCTCGGGCAAGAGCCACTTCCTCCGGCTGCTGGCGGCCGGCGGGACCGATCCCGACGTCGGGCACCGGCCGGTCGGTGACGTCGAGGTGCAGCCGGTCCGGCACACCGGGCGGGCCAAGCTCGGCGCCCGGGTGCGCCCGGGGTGGTTCGTGCAGACCCACTCGCACCCGGAGCTGGTCGGCCGCACGCTGCTCGAGATCCTGCACCGCGGTGACGAGCACCGGGACGGGATGCCCCGGGAGCCGGCCTCCCGGGCGCTGGACCGCTACGAGCTGGCCCACGCGGCCGAGCAGCCGTTCGAGTCGCTGTCCGGTGGGCAGCAGGCGAGGTTCCAGATCCTGTTGCTCGAGCTGTCCGGGGCGACCCTGCTGCTGCTCGACGAGCCGACGGACAACCTGGACGTGCAGTCGGCCGAGGCGCTGGAGGAGGGGCTGGAGCGGTTCGAGGGGACCGTCGTCGCCGTCACCCACGACCGCTGGTTCGCCCGCGGCTTCGACCGCTTCCTGGTCTTCGGAGCCGACGGCACCGTGTACGAGTCCGACACCCCGGTCTGGGACGAGACCCGGGTGCAGCGCGCCCGCTGACCCCGCCACCCCCGTCCACGATCCGCGACTTCTGCCGCCGGCAAAAGTCGCGGATCGTGAACGGGTGTAGGGGCGGGGCGGGGGGTCAGGCCCAGCGCTTGTCGCGCGGGATGAAGTCGAGCGTCCGCTCGCCGGTGTAGATCTGCTTCGGCCGGGCGATCTTCTGGTCGTCGTCGTCGACCAGCTCGCGCCACTGCGCCAGCCAGCCGGCCGTGCGCGGGATCGCGAACAGCACGGTGAACATCTCCGGCGGGAAGCTGAGCGCTTCGTAGATCAGGCCGGAGTAGAAGTCGACGTTCGGGTACAGCTTGCGCTTGATGAAGTACTCGTCCTCCAGCGCGATCTTCTCCAGCTCGACGGCGATCTCCAGCAGCGGGTTGACGCCGGTCACCTCGAAGACGTCGTCGCACGCCTTCTTGATGATCGTCGCCCGGGGGTCGTAGTTCTTGTAGACCCGGTGCCCGAAGCCCATCAGCCGCTCGTCGCCGTTCTTGACCCCGGCGATGTAGTCCGGCACGTTCTCGACCGAGCCGATCCGGCGCAGCATCCGCAGCACCGCCTCGTTGGCGCCGCCGTGCAGCGGCCCGTACAGCGCGGCGATGCCGGCCGTCACGGCGGAGTAGGGGTCGACCTGGCTGGAGCCGACCGAGCGGACGGCGTTGGTCGAACAGTTCTGCTCGTGGTCGGCATGCAGGATGAAGAGGATCTCGAGCGCGCGGGTCAGCCGCTCGTCGGCACGGAAGTCCTGCTCGCTCATCTTGAACAGCATGGACAGGAAGTTCTCGGTGTACGACAGGTCGTTGTCCGGGTAGACGTAGGGCTTGCCCTGCGCGTGCCGGAACGCCCACGACCCGAGGGTCGGCATCTTCGCGATCAGCCGCACCATCTGCATGTGCCGGTTGGCCGGGTCGGTGATCGACCGCGACTCGGGGTAGAACGTCGAGAGCGCGCCGACCGACGCCAGCAGCATCCCCATCGGGTGCGCGTCGTAGCGGAAGCCCTGCATGAAGCTCTTGACGTTCTCGTGCACGAAGGTGTGGTAGGTGATCTCGTGCACCCACGTGTCGTACTGCTGCCGGTCGGGGAGCTGGCCGTGGATGAGCAGGTAGGCCACCTCGAGGAAGGTGGAGTGCTCGGCCAGCTGGTCGATCGGGTAGCCGCGGTACTCCAGGATCCCCTGGTCCCCGTCGATGTAGGTGATGGAGCTGCGGCACGACGCGGTGTTGGTGAACCCCGGGTCGTAGACCGCCACCCCCGGCTCGTCGTCCGCGGTCTTGATGCCGCCCAGGTCGGCGGCCCGGACGGTGCCGTCGGTGAGGGGCAGCTCGTACTCGCGGCCGGTCCGGTTGTCGCGGACGGTGAGGGAGTCTGTCACGCTGGCAAACCTACGGCGACGCCGCCGACGCGTCGAATCTGGGTACGGCCGCCGGCCGTGCCCCGTCGGCACGTTTTGACCCTCCCGGCGGTCCGCCGGTACCCTGGGCGGTCGTCTGCGGGATTTCGTGTCTGCCGCCGGCGGACCAGCATCGACCACCCCGGTCACCACGCCAGAACGAAGCCAGAACGAAGGTTGTCACCGTGCGTACGTTCAGCCCCAAGCCTGCCGATGTGCACCGTCAGTGGCATGTCATCGACGCCGCCGACGTCGTGCTCGGCCGGCTGGCGGTCCAGACCGCGACTCTGCTGCGCGGCAAGCACAAGCCGACGTTCGCGCCGCACGTCGACGGCGGTGACTTCGTCATCATCGTGAACGCGGGCAAGGTCGCCCTCGGCGGCGACAAGCGGGAGACCAAGCTGGCCTACCGGCACTCCGGCTACCCGGGCGGGCTGAAGTCGACCACCATCGGCGAGCTGCTGGAGAAGGACCCGCGTGCCGCGGTGGAGAAGGCCGTGCGCGGCATGCTCCCCAAGAACAGGCTCAGCCGGCAGATGCTGAAGAAGCTCAAGGTGTACGCCGGGCCCGAGCACCCGCACGCCGCTCAGCAGCCGCAGGCCTTCGAGATCACCCAGATCGCCCAGTGAGGAACGACGTGGCCCCTGACACCGCCCCCGACAACGCCGTCGACAGCACCCCCGACGCCACCGCCGACGCCACCGCCGACGCCGACTCCGCCACCGAGGGGGAGTACCGCACCGACGCCGAGGGTGTCGCGTACAGCTCGGAGAGCGCCCCGTCCCCGGACGCGCCGCCCCGCCCCGCCACGGTCGGCCCCGCCGGGGCCACCGGTCGGCGCAAGGAGGCCATCGCCCGCGTCCGCCTGGTCCCCGGCTCCGGCCAGTGGGGGATCAACGGCCGGTCGCTGGACGAGTACTTCCCGAACAAGGTGCACCAGCAGACGGTCTCCGAGCCGTTCGTCATCACCGACCTGGTGGACCGGTTCGACGTCGTCGCGCGGATCCACGGTGGCGGGATGACCGGCCAGGCCGGTGCGCTGCGGCTCGGCGTGGCCCGCGCCCTCAACGAGCTCGACGCAGAGGCGAATCGACCGTCGCTGAAGAAGGCCGGCATGCTGACTCGGGACGCGCGTGTCAAGGAGCGCAAGAAGGCGGGGCTCAAGAAGGCCCGCAAGGCTCCGCAGTACTCCAAGCGCTGACCGTCGCGGTGTCCCGCCTCTTCGGGACCGACGGGGTCCGAGGCGTCGCCAACGTCGACCTCACGGCCGAGCTCGCCCTCGACCTGTCGGTGGCCGCGGCGCATGTGCTCGCGGAGACCGGGGCCTTCGGCGACGCCGACCATCCCGGTGCCCGGCCGGTGGCCGTCGTCGGACGCGACCCACGAGCGTCCGGGGAGTTCCTCGAGGCGGCTGTCGTCGCCGGCCTCGCCAGCGCGGGCGTGGACGTGCTGCAGGTCGGCGTGCTGCCCACCCCGGGTATCGCGCACCTGACCGCCGACACCGGTGCGGACCTCGGGGTGGTGCTGTCGGCGAGCCACAACGCGATGCCCGACAACGGGATCAAGTTCCTCGCGCGGGGCGGCGTCAAGCTGGACGACGCCACCGAGGCGGCCGTCGAGCAGCGGCTCCGTGAGCCCTGGCAGCGTCCCACCGGCGCCGCGGTGGGCCGGGTCCGTCCCTTCCCCGGTGGGCTCGACCGCTACGTCGACCACCTGGTGGCGACGCTGCCGGAGGACGCCGACCCGGCCCGGCTGGGTCGGCTCCGGGTGGTCGTCGACTGCGCCAACGGCGCGGCGTACGAGGTGGCGCCGCGGGCGCTGTCTCGGCTGGGTGCCGACGTGGTCCCGATCCACGCCTCGCCGGACGGGCTCAACATCAACCGCGACTGCGGGTCCACCCACCTCGACGACGTGCGGGCGGCGGTGCTCGAGATGGAGGCCGACCTCGGCTTCGCGCACGACGGGGACGCCGACCGCTGCCTGGCGGTGGACGCCGCCGGACGGGTCATCGACGGCGATCACCTGCTGGCCATCCTGGCTGTCGCCCTGCGCGACAACGGCCGGCTGCGCGGCAACACGGTCGTCGCGACGGTGATGAGCAACCTCGGCTTTCTTCAGGCGATGTCGCGCGAACGGATCGACGTCGAGCAGACGCCGGTCGGCGACCGGTACGTGCTCGCCGCGATGAACCGGGGCGACCGGTCCCTCGGGGGTGAGCAGTCGGGACACGTCATCCTGCGCGACCACGCGACCACCGGTGACGGCGTGCTGACTGCCGTGCAGGTGCTGGCCCGCATGGCGCAGACCGGGGCCACGCTGGCCGAGCTCGCCGACGTGATGACCGCCCTGCCGCAGGTCCTCGTCAACGTGCACGGTGTGGACCGCGACGCCACCGCGCACCCCGACGTGGCCGCCGCGCTCGACGCCGCCGTCTCCGAGCTGGGGAGCGAAGGCCGGGTGCTGCTGCGGCCGTCGGGCACCGAACCGGTGATCCGGGTGATGGTCGAGGCCCCGACCGCCGAGCAGGCCAACGCCGTCGCTGGCCGGCTGGCGGACACCGTCCGCTCGCGGCTCGCCGTCTCTTGAATCCGTTCGACTCCGCGGGCCGCCTCGCCCTAGCGTCGGGCCGTGCACATCACCCGGCTCGACCCGCACGACGACCTGCAGTGGGCGGCCTACCACCGGGCCACGGCCGAGTCCGTGCTGTCCCGCGGCCCCTTCGCCGACGCCAGCGACGCCGTGTCGATGCGGGCGCTGCACCTCTACCCGGGTGACTTCGAGCAGGTTCTCGCCTGGTCCGCGCACCTGGCCGACGAGGTGGTCGGGACCGCGATCGCCAGGCTGCCGATGGCGGACAACCGCACGATGGCCATGGTCGACGTGCAGGTGATCCCCCCGGCACGCGGCCGTGGGGTGGGCACGGCGCTGCTGACGGCGCTGGAGGCCGAGCTGGCGCAGCGCGGCCGCGACTCCCTGCTGATGGAGGTCCCCCGGCCACTGGAGGGCCCGGCGTCCGAGGTCCCGGGCGTGCGCTTCGTCCAGCGGCACGGCTTCTGCCGGGCCCAGGTCGAGGTGCACTACGTGCTGGGCAGCCCCGTGGACGACGGGGTGCTGGACCAGCTGCAGGCGGAGGTCGACGCTGGGCTCGGCGGCTACCGGCTGGTCTCGTGGACCGGCACCTGCCCGGAGGAGTTCGTCGCCGGGTTCTGCGCGCTGGAGGCCGTGTTCGTGTCCGAGGCGCCGCTGGGCGACCTGGCGGTCGAATCGGAGGCGTGGCCGCCGGAGCGACTGCGCCAGTACGAGGAGCGGGCTCACCGGCGCGGGATGCGGGTGCTCACCACGGTGGCGCTGGCCGGGGACGCGACCCTGGTCGGGAACTCCGTCCTGGTCGTGGACCGCACCCTCCGGCGCGGGATCGACCAGAGCGGGACGCTCGTTCTGCCCGAGCACCGGGGGCACCGGCTCGGGCTGGCGATGAAGCTGGCGAACCAGCGGCAGCTGCAACGCGATCACCGCGTGCCGGCGCTCGTGCACACCTACAACGCCGAGGAGAACGCCCCGATGATCGCCGTCAACCGTCGGCTCGGCTTCCGGCCGGTGGAGCTCACCGACGAGTGGCAGCGGCAGCCCGCGAGCGCCTGACGGTCAGCTCGTCGCGGTCGGGGTCTCCTCGGTGTCCTCGTGTGCCTGCCGTTGGTGCGGCAGGACCCGGTCCCAGACCGCTCGCTGCACGATCAGCGTGATGGTGCCGGCGAGCAGGATGCCGGCCAGGTTCAGGCCCAGCTGCAGGAGCGCGTCTCCGACCTCGTGCCAGATACCGGTGCCGAGCGTGAGCGCGAACGTTCCGATGGCAGGCACCGTCGTGACCGAGATGAACACGCCCACCAGGACACCGGACTTGGAGGCGGTCATCGACAGCACACCGGCCGTGCCGGCCAGCAGCGCCACCACGAACGACCAGGCGTCCGGCTGCACGATGAACTGGGTGTCGGGCCCGGTGGCCGCCTGCTGCGGGTCGACCCAGCCGGCGAGGTAGGCGAGGAACCACACCGCGGTGGCGATGGCCGCCGCCACCACGAAGCCGACGACGAGGGTGGTGGCCGCCGGCCGGAGCAGGTACCAGTTGCGGGTTGCCAGTCCGAAGCAGATGGCGGCGACCGGGGCGAACTCCGGCCCCACCACCATGGCGCCGACGATGAGGATCGGCTGGTCGAGGTAGCGGCCGACACCCGCGATCAGCGTCGCCAGCAGCAGGAAGCTCGCGAACGACCACGACAGCTGGGAGTCGTCGTCGACCCGCGCCTCGATCGCATCCCAGATCACGCCGTCCGAGGGACGGCCGGGCGCAGCCTGCTCCGCGCGCACCGCAGCCGCCGACATCACCGTCTCCGCCTCGTCGAACGCGATCGACCCGTCGTGCTCGAGGTTCATCGCCCGCAGGTCGTCGAGGACGGGGTTGGCGTTCTCTCGGGCCAGGTCG
Organism: uncultured Actinomycetota bacterium; assembly: GCA_963695375.1. Classification (GTDB taxonomy): domain Bacteria; phylum Actinomycetota; class Actinomycetes; order Propionibacteriales; family Nocardioidaceae; genus JACCVL01. The sequence continues at coordinate 1,371,274 of OY968767.1, forward strand.
AACATCACCAGGTCACCGGGCACCGGGCCGCACTGCCGGGCGACGTCGGGCAGCACGACGAGGTTGGCGATGGTGTCGTCGGACTGCAGCCGCTGGACCAGCTGGTCCGAGCGGTCCTTGGGAGTGACGACGCGGACGTGCAGCACACCGGGATACTGCCAGGTCGCCGGCCCTCCGCTCAGCCGTTCGGCCCGGCCGCGGTCAGCGCTTGCGCATCCGCACCCAGCGGACCGCGTGGTCGTTGGTCTTGCGCAGCACCAGCGTGGCACGCGCCCGGGTCGGGCGGATGTTCTGCTCCAGGTTCGGGCCGTTGATCGTGTCCCAGAGCCGGCCGGCCCGTTCGGTGGCCTGCTCGACGTCCAGGTCGGCATAGCGCCGGAAGTACGACTCGGGCTGGCGGAACGCGGTCTCCCGCAGCCGCAGGAACCGCTCGACGTACCACGCCCGGATGTCCTGTGTGGCGGCGTCGACATAGACGCTGAAGTCGAAGAAGTCGCTGATCGCCAGCCCGGTCCGCCCGTCGTGCCGGATCCCGGCCGGTTGCAGCACGTTGAGCCCCTCGACGATCACGATGTCGGGGCGCTGCAGCGTCACCTGCTCGTCGGTCACGTCGTAGCGCAGGTGCGAGTAGACCGGGGCACTCACCTCGTCGACGCCGGACTTCACCTCCATCACGAAGCGCAGCAGCGCCTTGCGGTCGTAGGAGGCGGGAAAGCCCTTGCGTTCGAGCAGTCCTCGTCGCTCCAGCTCGGCGTTCGGCAGCAGGAAGCCGTCGGTGGTGACCAGCTCGACGCGCGGGTGCTGGGGCCAGCGGGCCAGCAGCTCGCGCAGCAGCCTGGCGGTGGTCGACTTGCCGACCGCCACCGAGCCGGCGATGCCGATGACGAAGGGAGTGCGCTCCGGCTGCGGCCGGTCCAGGAAGCGCTCGGTGGCCCGGTGCAGCTGCCCGGCGTGCCGGACCTGCAGGCTGAGCAGGTCGCTCACCGGGCGGTACACCTCCAGCACCTCGGCCAGGTCGAGAGCGTCGCCCAGCCCGCGGATCCGGGTCAGCTCCTCGTCGGTCAGCTCGCCGTGCGGAGCGCCGACGGCACCGGCCTCGGCGCTGTTCACCCGGGCAGCCGTCGCGAGCCGGGACCAGGTGTCCCGGTCCAGCTCCACGTACGGCGACGCGTCGGTCATGGCGATCAGTCTGCCGGGACCGCCGGATCGCTACGCTGGCGGCCATGTGCGGCATCGTGGGCTACGTCGGGGGGCAGGACGCCCAGGACGTGGTGGTGGAGGGGCTGCGGCGGCTGGAGTACCGCGGCTACGACTCGGCGGGGATCGCGCTGGTGACCGGCGACTCGCTGCACGTCGCCAAGCGAGCCGGCAAGCTCGCCAACCTCGACAAGGCACTCGCCGAGGACCCGCCGGCCGCGGCGACGGTCGGGATCGGTCACACCCGGTGGGCGACGCACGGCGCACCCAACGACGTCAACGCGCACCCGCACACCGACTGCAGCGGCCGAGTGGCGGTGATCCACAACGGGATCATCGAGAACTTCGCCGAGCTGCGCGGGGAGCTGGAGCGCGCCGACCACGACCTGGTGTCCGAGACCGACACCGAGACCGTGGCGCACCTGCTCGAGCAGGCGCTGCCGGAGCACGGCGAGGACCTCGCCGCCGCGATGCGGGCGGTCTGCCGCCGGCTCCGGGGAGCCTTCACGCTGGTTGCGGTGGACGCCCGGGACGCCGACACCGTCGTGGCCGCCCGGCGCAGCTCACCGCTCGTGGTCGGACGCGGGCAGGGGGAGAACTTCGTCGCCTCGGACGTCGCCGCGTTCATCGCGCACACCCGTGAGGCGGTCGAGCTCGGTCAGGACCAAGTCGTCGTCGTGACGCGGGACGACGTGCGCATCACGGACTTCTCCGGGGAGCCGGTCGAGGGCACCGCCTACCACGTGGACTGGGATGCGTCGGCCGCCGAGAAGGGCGGCTACGAGTGGTTCATGCTCAAGGAGATCGACGAGCAGCCGCAGGCCGTCGCCGACACGCTGCTCGGCCGGCACAGCCCGACCGGCACCCTGCAGCTGGACGAGATGCGGCTGTCCGAGGACGAGCTGCGGTCGGTCGACAAGGTGATCATCCTCGCCTGCGGCACCGCCTTCTACGCCGGTCTGGTCGCCAAGTACGCGATCGAGCACTGGACCCGGCTGCCGTGCGAGGTGGAGCTCGCCAGCGAGTTCCGCTACCGCGACCCGGTGCTCGACCGGTCCACGCTGATCGTCGCCATCAGCCAGTCCGGCGAGACGATGGACACCTTGATGGCGGTTCGCTACGCGCGCGCCCAGCGCTCTCGCGTCCTGGCGATCTGCAACACCAACGGCGCGACCATCCCGCGGGAGTCCGACGCGGTGATCTATACCCACGCCGGGCCCGAGGTGGCGGTCGCGTCCACCAAGTGCTTCCTCGCGCAGATCGTCGCCTGCTACCTGCTCGGGCTCTACCTCGCGCAGTCCCGGGGCACGAAGTACGGCGACGAGGTCACGGCCATCCTGGACCAGCTGCACGAGATCCCGGCAGCGGTGCAGCGCATGCTCGACGGGGGCGGACAGGTGCGCGAGCTGGCTCGCGCGCTGGCCGGCAGCCCCTCCGTGCTCTTCCTCGGCCGGCACGTCGGCTATCCGGTGGCGCTGGAGGGGGCGCTCAAGCTGAAGGAGCTCGCCTACCTGCACGCGGAGGGGTTCGCCGCGGGTGAGCTGAAGCACGGCCCGATCGCGCTGGTCGAGCCCGGCGTGCCGGTCTTCGTGGTGGCGCCGCCCCGCGGCCGCAAGGTGCTGCACGACAAGGTGGTCAGCAACATCCAGGAGATCCGTGCTCGTGGTGCCCGCACGATCGTGCTCGCGGAGGACGGCGATGACGACGTCGTGCCGTACGCCGACGACCTGATCCGGCTGCCGAGGGTTCCGACGCTGTTGCAGCCGCTGGTCGCCACCGTTCCGCTGCAGCTGTTCGCGTGTGAGGTCGCCGCCGCCCTCGGGCATGACGTGGATCAGCCGCGCAACCTGGCGAAGTCGGTCACCGTCGAGTGAGCTCGCCGCCCCGGGGCCCCCGGTGATCGTCGGGGTGGGCATCGACGTGGTCGACGTGGGCCGCTTCGAGCAGACCCTCGAGCGCACGCCCGGTCTGCGCACCCGGCTGTTCACCGACACCGAGCGGCGGCGGCCGATCGCGTCGCTGGCCGCCCGGTTCGCCGCCAAGGAGGCGCTGGCCAAGGCGCTCGGTGCCCCGGCCGGGCTGCACTGGACCGACGCGGAGGTGGTCACCGGTGACGACGGGCGGCCGCATCTGGCGATGGCCGGTACGGTCGCTGCCCGTGCCGAGTCGCTCGGCGTCCGGCAGGTGCACGTCTCCTTGTCGCACGACGCCGGCATCGCCTCGGCGGTCGTCGTCCTCGAGGAGTGAGCAGGTGAGCACACCGGTGCCGGCCGCGGCCCGCCGCGCGTACACCGCCGAGCAGGTGCGGCGCGCCGAGCAGCCGCTGCTGGACTCTCAGCCCGAGGGGTTGTTGATGCAGCGAGCGGCCGGCGGGCTGGCCGCCAGCTGCGCGCTCTACCTCGGCGGGGTCTACGGCCGCCGGGTGCTGGTGCTCGCCGGCAGTGGCGCCAACGGCGGCGACGCGCTGCACGCCGCGGCGCGGCTGGCCGTTCGAGGCGCCCGCGTGGAGGCGGTCCTGCTCCGTCCCGACCGCGTGCACCCCGGCGGACTGGCAGCGTTCCGCGCGGCCGGGGGGACCGTCGTCGACGCTCCGCCGGCGGTCGGCGGCGGCAGCCCACCGGACCTGGTGCTGGACGGGATCGTCGGCCTCGGCGGCACTCCGGGGCTCCGGGGCGACGCGGTCGCTGCCTGGCGGGCGGTGGAGGATCTGTGCTGTCCCGTGATCGCCGTCGACGTCCCGAGCGGCGTGGGAGTGGACGACGGGGGCATCGATGGTCCCTGCGTGCGCGCCGACCTGACCGTCACCTTCGGTGCCCTGAAGATCGGCCTGCTCGTCGGAGCGGGGGCCCGAGCCGCCGGCGCTGTGCACCTGGTCGACATCGGGCTCGGCCCCCACCTGGGTGCACCCCCGGTCGTCTCGCTGACGGCCGACGCCGTCGCCGAGCTGCTGGCCCCGACCGTGCCCGGGCCGTCCGATCACAAGTACACCCGCGGTGTGGTGGGGGTCGCCGCGGGGTCGAGCGAGTTCACCGGTGCCGGCCTGCTGGCGGTCGCCGGGGCCTGTTGCGGGCTGGCCGGGATGGTGCGCTACACCGGCCCCGCGGCGGTGGCGGACCTGGTCCGCGGCCGGCATCCCGAGGTCGTCGTCGGCGCCGGGCAGGTGCAGGCGACCGTGGTCGGGTCCGGCGGCGGCGGTGAGGCCGGGACCGCGCTCGGCCGCGCGCGGCGAGACGGCGTTCCACTGGTGGTGGACGCCGACGCCCTCGGCCATCTGGACGGGCCGGTGGGCGGCCCGGCCGTGCTCACGCCGCATGCCGGTGAGCTGGCCCGGATGCTCGGGCGGGAGCGCGCGCAGGTCGAGGCAGACCCGTTGGGCGCGGCGAGCGAGGCGGCGGACCGGTACGCCGCGGTCGTGCTGCTCAAGGGCGACCGCACGGTGGTCGTCCCGCCTCGGGACGGCGGCCGCCGCGGGCCGGTCTACGTCAACGGCACCGGCACCCCGTGGCTCGGCACCGCCGGCACGGGAGACGTGCTGGCCGGCCTGTGCGGCACGTTGCTGGCGGCGGGCCTGCCGCCGGTGCACGCGGGCGCGGTGGGCGCGTGGCTGCACGGCGCGGCCGGGCGTTCCGCGCGCCGGCACGGACCGGTCGTGGCGTCCGCCGTCGCGGCGGCCCTGCCGGGCGTGATCGGCCGGCTGCTGGACGGGGCCGACGGATGACCTCGGTGCCGCCCATGGGTGAGGCGGTCGTCGACCTGGCCGCGGTCCGCCACAACGTACGCAGGCTGGGGCGGCTGGCCGAGCCTGCTGCCGTGATGGTGGTGGTCAAGGCGGACGCCTACGGGCATGGGATGCTCGCGTGCGCCCGGGCCGCGCGGGACGCCGGTGCCGGCTGGCTCGGGGTGGCGCTGGTGGACGAGGCGCTGGCGCTGCGCGCCGGCGGCGACACCGGACCCATCCTCTGCTGGCTCGCCGCCCCGGGCGAGGACTACCGCGCCGCGCTCGACGCCGGGATCGACGTCACCGCCTCGTCGGTGGACCAGCTGGCCGAGATCGCGGCGGCGGCGGGTGCCCACGGCGGCCGGGCCCGGCTGCACCTGAAGGTCGACACCGGTCTGTCGCGCAACGGGTGCCCGCCCGAGCGGTGGCCCGAGCTGGTGGCCGCCGCCGGACGAGCCCAGGCGGACGGCCGCGTCGTCGTGGTGTCGGTCTGGTCACATTTCGCCTGCGCCGACGAGCCGGGCCACCCCGCCAACGACCGCCAGGAGCGAGCCTTCGACGCGGCGCTCGACGTGGTGCGCGCCGCCGGCCTCGAGCCGGAGCTGACCCATCTGGCGAACTCACCGGCCACCCTGACCCGGCCGAGCAGCCACCGGGACCTGGTCCGGGTCGGTCTTGCCGCCTACGGCCTGTCTCCGCTGCCCGAGGTGGGCGATCCACAGCATTTCGACCTGCGGCCGGCCCTCACCCTGCGGGCCCGGCTGGCGGCGGTTCGGCGGGTTCCGGCGGGTCGCGGGATCTCCTACGGACACACCTGCGTCACCGACGTGCCGACGACGCTCGGCCTGGTGCCGGTGGGCTACGGGGAGGGGATCGCGGTCACCGCCTCCAACCACGGCGCGGTCGCGGTGCGCGGCCGGCGTTGTCCGCAGGTCGGCAGGGTGTGCATGGACCAGTTCGTCGTCGACCTCGGTGCCGGCGGTGTCGCCAGCGCACGACCCGGGGACGACGTGGTGCTGTTCGGGCCGGGTGACGACGGGGAGCCGACCGCCCAGGACTGGGCGACGGCGGCCGGCACGATCGTCTACGAGGTGGTGGCCCGCCTCGGCGGCCGGCTCGGCCGCCGGTACGTCGAGGGGCAGCGGTGACGCGCGACCGGGGCAGTCGGCGCTGGCTGCGCACGCTGGAGGTGGGGGCGGCTGTCGCCGGCGCGGCAGCGGCGGCCACCGCGGCGGGGCTCGCGGCGCAGCGCACCGTGGCGCGCAACCGGGTCCGGCGCGAGGGGCGCTCGCCGTTCGCGACCGAGCGCGCGCCCGGGAGCACGGTGTGGGCCGACGACGACCTGCCGCTGCACGTCGAGGTCGAGGAGCCCGGCCCCGGCGCCGAGCCGGGGAGCCCGACGCTGGTCTTCGTGCACGGCTACCTGTTGACGTCGGCGTGCTGGCACTTCCAACGGGCCGCGCTTCGGGATCGCTACCGGATGGTCTTCTACGACCAGCGCTCGCACGGTCGGTCGGGTCGCTCCGACGCCGCCCACTGCACGCTCGAGCAGCTCGGCCGCGACCTCGGGGTGGTGCTCGAGGAGGTCGCCCCGACCGGCCCGCTGGTCCTCGTCGGGCACTCCATGGGCGGGATGACCCTGATGAGCCTGGCCGAGCAGCTGCCGGAGGTGGTGTCCGACCGGGTCGTGGGGGTGGCCTTCATCGCGACCAGCGCCGGCGACGTCGGCCAGCTGCTGCCCGGCCCGCCCGGCCAGGTCCTGGACGCGCTGCAGCCGCTGGTGGTGGGATCGCTGGCCAAGCTGTCGAGCGTGGTCGAGGTCGGCCGTCGCAACACCGCGTTCGCGATGACCCGCCGGCTTGCCTTCGGCGGCCCGGTGCCGGATTCGTACGTGGTGTTCGTCGACCAGATGATCTCCGAGACCCCGTCCCAGGTGATCTGGGACTTCCTGCCGGCGCTGCGGCTGCACCACCGCTACGTCGCGCTCGCCGCGTTCGCCGGGGTGCCGACGCTGGTGGTCGCGGGCGGGTCGGACGCCATCCTGCCGGCCCGGCACACCGCCCGGCTGGCCGCCGAGCTCGGCGGAGCGGCACCGCTGGAGCTGGCCGGAGCGGGGCACATGGTGATGCTGGAGCGTCCGGACGAGGTGACCGCGGCGATCGAGGACCTCGTGGACCGCGGCCGCGGCCTGTGGGCGGGGGTCTCGTGAGCCGGCCCGAGCCGGCAGCGACCGGCTGGGCCGAGCTGGCCGCGGAGATGTCCGGCTGCGTGGCGTGTGCGCTGGCGGAGTCGCGCACCCAGGTGGTCCCCGGCGTCCGGCCGCCCGGGTCGCGCCTGCTGCTCGTCGGCGAGGCGCCCGGCCGGGAGGAGGATCTGGGCGGCCTGCCCTTCGTGGGCCGGTCGGGCCGGCTGCTGGACGAGCTGCTCGCCGCCGCCGGACTGGACCGGACCGCGATCGCCGTGGTGAACACGGTGAAGTGCCGCCCGCCGGGCAACCGGACGCCGCACCGACGGGAGACCGCCACCTGCCGGCCCTGGCTGGACCGGCAGGTCGCGGTCGTCGATCCCGCCGTGGTGGTGACGCTGGGCGGCTCGGCGCTGGCCTGGGCGCTCGGGCCGGGCCGGCGGCTCCGCGACGAGCGGGGGCGGGTGCACGCGCTGCGGCTGCCCGCCGCCGGACCGGGCCTGGCGCACCGCACGTGGGACCTGGTGCCGACCTACCACCCGGCCGCCGCGCTGCGGGGTGGTCCGGCGGGTGCGGCGCGGGAGGCGCTGGCGGCGGACCTCGGGCTGGCGGCGGACCTGCTCGCCGATCCGTCCACCCGCTCCGGGGGAGACGGGTCCGGCTGATGACCTCGCTCCAGGTCGGTGAGGCCGGTCCCGTCGAGGCCGAGGCGCTGCTCGGCGTCGTGCACCGCGCCTTCGCCGCTCGGCCGCGCCTCGACCCGCCGAGCACGGCCACCGACGAGACCGCCCGGTCCGTGGCCGCAGCGCTCGCCGGCGCCGGCGGGCTTCTCGTCCGCCGCGACGGCGTCCCGGTCGGTGGGCTGTTGTTCGACACCAGCCGGCCGGGGATGCTCGGGCTCCGCCGGGTGGCGGTGGACCCCGCACACCAGGGGCACGGGGTCGCCTCGGCGATGGTGGGCGTCGCCGAGGACGTCGCCGAGCGCCGCGGGTTGGACGGCGTCTGGGTGACCGTCCGCGAGGAGCTGCCCGCGACGGAGGTGTTCTGGCTCCGCCGCGGGTACGTCGAGACGGCGCGGACCGGCCCGCTCCGGGAGCTGTCGAAGGCGTTGTGGGTGGCGCTGCCGGCCGGGACGGCGGAGCAGACCCGTGCCGCGGGCGAGCGTCTGGCCCGGCTCGCCCGGCCGGGCGATCTGGTGGTGCTCACCGGCGCACTGGGCGCCGGGAAGACCACGCTGGTGCAGGGGCTCGGGCGCGGGCTGCAGGTGCGTGGTGCCGTCACGTCGCCGACCTTCGTCATCGCTCGCGTGCACCCGTCCACCGGCACCGGTCCCGACCTCGTCCATGTCGATGCCTACCGGCTCGGTGGGGGGACGGAGCTGGACGACCTCGACCTGGACGCATCGCTGGACGAGTCGGTGACGGTGGTCGAGTGGGGGGAGGGGCTGGCCGAGAGCCTGGCCGACTCCTACCTGGAGGTCTCGCTGGAGACCGCGGCGGACCGGGGGCAGGCCGCGCTGGCGGCCGCCGGTCCGCACCGTGGGGGAGCCCGGTCCCGCGAGAAGCCGGCCGCGCCGGCAGCCGCTGCCGAGGACTCGGCGGCGGGCCCGCGGGTGCTCAGCGTGCGCCCGCACGGACCACGGTGGGCCACCGCTCCGTTGCGGTCCACCCTGCTGGGCGACTGAGCCGGCGACATCGACCTGCGCCTAGGCTGCGACGTCGTGCTGCTGCTCGCGCTCGACACCGCATCCCCGGCGGTGACCGTGGCGGTGCACGACCAGGACCGGCTGCGGGCCACCGCGAGCGTCGTGGACGCCCGCCGGCACGGTGAGCTCGTCGCGCCGCTGGTCCGGCAGGTGCTGGCCGAGGCCGACGCCGCCCCGTGGGACCTGACCGACCTGGCCGTCGGTGTCGGGCCCGGCCCCTTCACCGGCTTGCGGGTCGGGCTGGTGACCGTCCGCACTCTCGCCGCGGTGACCGGCGCCCGGCTGGCCGGGGTGCGCAGCCACGACGTGCTGGCCGCCGAGTGGCGGCGCCAGTCCGGCCCGACGGGCGGTTTCGTCGTCGTGACCGACGCCCGGCGCAGGGAGGTGCACTGGTCGTCCTACGCAGGGGACGGGCGGCGGATCGCCGGTCCCGCGGTGGACCGGCCCGCCGACCTGGCAGCCAGCCTCGAACCCGGGGCGGTGTGCGTCGGGCGGGGGGCCTGGCTCTATCCGGATCTGCTCCCGGCGGTCGAGGGGCCGCTGGACCCGGACGCCGGTGTGCTCGCCGCCGGCGTGGTCGCCGGCCGACTCGAGCTGCTGCCGCCGGACCCGATGTACCTGCGCCGGCCCGACGCCACCCCGCCCGGCCGCCGCAAGCCGGTGTCATGACCGCGCCGCCGCGGCCCGCGACCGGCGGCGACGTCGACGAGCTGGCCCGGCTGGAGGCTGCCGGGATGGGCGCCGACGCCTGGGGGACGGCGGCGCTGGCGGCCGAGCTGGCCGGCGTCCCGGACACCCGGGTCGTCATCGTGGTCCCCGCACCGGACGGTGCCGGCCTGCTGGCGTACGGCGCGCTGCTGGTCGTGGCCGGGACGGCCGACGTGCAACGGGTCGTGGTGGATCCCGAGCACCGGCGGCACGGTCTCGGCCACGCGGTGCTGCAGCACCTCCTCGACCGGGCTCGCGACCGCGGCTGTCAGGAGGTGCTGCTGGAGGTGCGGGAGGGCAACACGGCTGCGGTCGGGCTCTACACCGGGCACGGTTTCGTCGAGATCTCCCGGCGGCGCGGCTACTACGCGGCTCAGCAGGACGCGCTGGTCCTGAGACTCGACCTGCGGCCGGTCGGGCTGACGCCGTAGCGTGGCCGGGTGCGCGACCTCACCTATCCGCCGGTCATCGCCGCGGCCAAGACCGCCTTCCGGCTGCTGGGTGTGCGCTTCGACCTCCGTGGCACGGAGAACGTGCCCGAGCACGGCCCGGCCATGCTCGCGTTCAACCACGTCAGCTACGTCGACTTCGTGTTCGGCGGCTTCGCCGCCCAGCCGAGCAGGCGGCTGGTCCGGTTCATGGCCAAGCGCGAGCTGTTCACGCACCGCCTCACCGGGCCGTTGATGCGGTCGCTGCACCACATCGAGGTCGATCGCGGGGAGGGGCTCCGGTCGTACGAGGAGGCGCTGCGCTACCTCGCCGACGGCGAGGTGGTCGGCATCTTCCCGGAGGCCACGATCAGTCGGGCGATGGAGCTGAAGGAGATCAAGACCGGAGCGGCCCGGCTGGCCGCCCAGGCCGGGGTGCCGCTGATCCCGGTGGTGCTGTGGGGCACCCAGCGGATGATGACCAAGGATCACCCCAAGGACTTCTCCCGGGGTCACCAGATCGCGATCACCGTGGGCAGCCCGCTGCATCCGACCGGCGCCAGCCCGATCGCGGACACCACGGAGCTCAAGGCCGCGCTGACCCGCCTCCTGGATCAGACGATCCGGCGCTATCCCGAGCCGCCCGAGGGGCAGTGGTGGGCACCGGCGTCGTACGGCGGCACCGCGCCGACGCTGGAGGAGGCGGCCCGCCTGGACGCCCAGGAGCGGCGGGACCGAGCGGTCCGGCGCCGCTCCCAGGCGGCCGGCGGGTAGCACCGGGGCGGCGTCAGCTGCCGGTGCCCGTGCTCTCCTCGATCATCTGCCGCCCGCCGCGCGCGGCGACCTGGATCTTGCGCGGCTTGGCCCGCTCGGCCACCGGCAGCGAGACGGTCAGCACGCCGTTCTCGTACGTGGCGTCGATCCCGCCGGGGTCGACGTCGTCGGACAGGGCGAGCTGACGCATGTAGCGCCCGGAGAACCGCTCGCTGGCCACCCACTGCACCGATTCCTCGGTGCGGGCGGTGCGCTCGGCGCGGATGGTCAGGGTGCCACCGTCGACGCTGACGTCGATCGAGCCGGGGTCGACACCGGGCAGGTCGGCGTGCAGGACGTAGTGGTCACCGGCGCGGTACAGGTCCATCGGCATGAACCGCGGTGCGCGGGCCGAGCCCGCCGGGGCGCCCAGGACCTGCTCGGTCAGGCGGTCGAGGTCGCGGAACGGGTCGAAACGAAGCACGAGACTCACCCCCTGGGATCTGTCCCGCCCGCCACCGTGACGGGCGGCTGCTGTGCTCGATCCAGTTTTAGCACTCGAGGGCGGAGAGTGCCAATACCCCTCATCTGTCGCCGGCTGCGGCACGATGGGCCGGTGTCCGCCGCCCCGCTCCCCGTCGACGACGCCCCACTCGTGCTCGGTATCGAGACCTCCTGCGACGAGACCGGGATCGGCCTGGTCCGCGGGACCACTCTGCTCGCCGACGCGGTCGCCTCCAGCGTCGACGAGCACGCCCGCTTCGGCGGGGTGGTGCCGGAGGTGGCCAGCCGGGCGCACCTGGAGGCCATGGTGCCGACGCTGCATCGGGCCTGCGCGCAGGCGGGAGTCCGGCTGCGCGACGTGGACGCGATCGCAGTGACCAGCGGTCCGGGTCTGGCCGGTGCGCTGCTGGTCGGCGTCGCGGCCGCCAAGGCGCTGGCGCTGGGCCTGGACCGGCCGCTCTACGGCGTGAACCATCTCGCCGCGCATGTGGCGGTGGACCAGCTGGAGCACGGCCCGCTGCCGGACGGCTGCCTCGCTCTGCTGGTGAGCGGCGGGCATTCCTCGCTGTTGCTGGTCGACGACGTCACCCGCGACGTGCGCCCGCTCGGGGCGACGATCGACGACGCGGCCGGGGAGGCGTTCGACAAGGTGGCCCGGGTGCTCGGGCTGCCGTTCCCTGGCGGGCCGCACATCGACCGAGCGGCTCGGGGCGGGGACGCCGTCGCCATCGACTTCCCGCGCGGACTCACCGGCCCTCGGGACCAGGAGCGACACCGCTTCGACTTCTCCTTCTCCGGGCTCAAGACAGCCGTCGCGCGCTGGGTCGAGGCCCGCGAGCGGTCCGGCGACGTGGTGCCGGTCGCCGACGTCGCCGCGTCCTTCCAGGAGGCGGTGTGCGACGTGCTGAGCCGCAAGGCGGTGGCAGCCTGCCGCGAGCACGGGATCGAGCACCTGCTCATCGGAGGTGGGGTGGCCGCCAACAGCAGGCTGCGGGCGCTGACCGAGGAGCGGGCGACGGCGGCCGGCATCGCGGTCCGCGTCCCCCGGCCCGGACTGTGCACCGACAACGGCGCCATGGTGGCTGCGCTCGGTGCCGAGCTGGTCGCCCGCGGCCGGCCGGCGTCGCGGCTGGACCTGTCCGCCGACTCGTCGATGCCGGTGACCACGGTGCTGGCCTGACGTCAGCCGATCTGCAGCGGCGGGGGGCCGAACTGGTTGAAGCCGTCGAACGGGACCGGCCCGGCGGCCAGTTCGGCCGCCCCGGTCAGCACGTCCAGCCGGACCAGTGCGGTCCGGCCGTCGTCGGACTCGACCCGCAGCAGCAGGGTGTCCTCGGACTCCCACGCGGCGTCCATGAACGTGCCGGGGTGCCGCTGGCCGGTGCCGAACCGCAGCGTGCGGACGACCTCGCCGGAGCTCGCGTCCAGGACCGCCACTGCAGTCGGACCGTAGCCGTCGGCATAGGCCGGCGTGCCGTACGCCCAGCGACCGTCCGGGCTGAAGCCGGAGATCTGCCAGTCGCACGTGCTCCACGCCGTCTCCCCGACCTGGCCGGTCTCGTCGGTGCGGCGCACGTCGCTGCAGCTGCCGAAGTCGCTCACCTCGGTGATGGTGGCGAGCAGGTCGGCGGTGAACGACCACGCGGTCAGCTCCGACACCTCGAGTTCGGTGGTCTCGCCGTCGTCCACCAGCAGCGCCGGCTGCCGGCCGGCCTCCGGCTGCAACACGACCGATCCGTCCTCGCCGACCGCGACCACCCGGGTCCGCCCGTCGAGCGGGAGCCCAAAGACGCCGACGTCGGCGTCGGGAGCGGTCGCACTGGCGTCGTGGACCCACAGCACCCGGGCGGCGTCGGGAACGACGTCTCCCTGGTCGGTCAGCTGCGACGACACCGCCGCCGTGTAGGCGCCGCTGGGTGCCGATGCGACGCTGTCCAGGGCGGAGTTGTCCGACTGCAGCGACAGCATCTCGGCATCCGGCGGCTGGATGAGCGTGAAGCCCCGGCCGTCCTCGAAGACCGGCACCGCGCCGGTCAGCGACCGCTCGAGACCGTCCGGCGACTCCGGCAGCTGCACGTTCGCGCCGCCCAGGTGCGCGGTCCGCCTCTCCGACCACGGCGTCGAGGGAGCCGCTCCGGTGGGGAGCGCGGACAGGTCGAGGCTCACCTGCGGGTCACCGGTCGGTTGCTGGGCCACCGGGGCGGGGTCGCTCCCGAGGACGTCGGCGCCCACCCGGAGCCCCACCGGAACCGTCAGCGCGACGGCCGCCACGGCGGCAACCCCACCGGCCACCCGCCGCCGGCGCCGGATCCCGCGCGCCCGCGCCAAGGTTGGCTCGGTCAGGTCTCGAGCGTAGGGAAGCGCGTCGGCTTCTCGCCGCAGCGACGACCGCAGCCGATCCTCCACCGGTCGCTGCTCCTCGTGCGGGTTCATCATCGGCCTCCTGCCTGCTCGGTGGCCAGTCGCTCGCGCAGCGCTCCGAGCGCGCGGCTGGTCTGCGACTTGACCGTGCCGACCGAGACGCCGAGGACCGCGGCGGTGTCCGCCTCGGACAGGTCCTCGTAGAAGCGCAGCACGACTGCCGCCTTCTGCCGGGGGGGCAACGTCTGCACCAGCGTCCACATCGCGTCCCGCTCGCCGGACCGGTCGGTCTCGTCGACGCCCGCCCGGCCGAACCCGGCCGCGGCGCTCCCGCCGTCCTGACGCGGCTCCGGCAGCTCGCCGGTGCTGGTCTCCCGCCGGCGCCACGCCCGCCGCCACCAGCTGGTGTGCTCGTTGATCATGATCCGGCGCACGTAGCCGTCGGCCGCGCCGGGATCTCGCAACCGGCCCCAGGTCAGGTAGGCCTTGGCCAGCGCGGTCTGCAACAGGTCCTCCGCGCTGTGCCGGTCCCCGGTGAGCACGTACGCCGTCCGGAGCAGCGCGTGCTGTCGAGCGGCCACATACTCCGCGAAGTCGGCATCCCCGCCCATGCCACCTCCCGCTCCGAGCCTCCCGCCGGAGGCGCGGCGAGCCTGCCACAGGCCCTCCCGCGCGCACCCGACCGCTGGGCTGGTGCCGGCCGGCGGCAGCCCGACGGTGCTCGCGTCGATGCGCACGAGGGCTCCTCGGTGTGGAAGCGTGGACACCTCCCGGATGCACCGAGGCGGTCGGTTGGTTGCACGACCGGCTGCCGGGCAGCCGTCGGCCGCCATCTGCTGGCACTCGGCTTGACCGAGTGCCAACGCGGTCCTAGATTCGGTGTTGGCACTCTCCAGGTGAGTGTGCCAGCGACCGGCCGCACGGCACCCGCGACGACGTGTGGCCCGATCGCTGCCCAGACATCCTGTCCGACCCGTACACACGTCCCGCGAAAGGCGACACCGTGTCGATCAACATCAAGCCGCTCGAGGACCGCATCGTGGTCCAGGCGCTGGACGCCGAGCAGACCACCGCCTCCGGCCTGGTCATCCCGGACACCGCCAAGGAGAAGCCCCAGGAGGGCAAGGTCCTGGCGGTCGGTCCCGGCCGTTTCAACGAGGACGGGGACAAGCGCGTCCCGCTCGACGTCTCCGTCGGAGACGTCGTCGTCTTCAGCAAGTACGGCGGCACCGAGATCAAGTACGACGGCGAGGAGTACCTCATCCTCTCGGCACGTGACGTGCTCGCCGTCGTCAACAAGTGATCTCGAGCGCGCATCCCCGCTGAGCACCGCCCCGGCGCCCGCCTCGGGCGCCGGGGCGGTGGACTCAACCGGCACCACCTCGAGCACGTCCCCGGAAGGAACCGCTACAGATGCCCAAGATCCTGGAGTTCGACGAGAACGCCCGCCGCGCCCTCGAGCGCGGAGTCGACAAGCTCGCCGACACGGTCAAGGTGACCCTCGGCCCCAAGGGCCGATACGTCGTCCTCGACAAGAAGTGGGGCGCTCCGACCATCACCAACGACGGTGTGACCGTCGCCCGTGAGGTCGAGCTGGACGACCCGTTCGAGAACCTCGGCGCCCAGCTCGCCAAGGAGGTCGCCACCAAGACCAACGACATCGCCGGTGACGGCACCACCACGGCCACCGTGCTCGCCCAGGCGATGGTGCACGAGGGCCTGCGCGCGGTAGCCGCCGGCGCCAGCCCGGTGTCGTTGAAGCGCGGCATCGAGGCCGCCGTCGAGTACGTCTCCGAGCAGCTCCGTGAGATGGCTCGTGACGTCGACGACAAGCAGGACATGGCGCACGTCGGGACCATCTCGGCCCGTGACGCCCACATCGGCGAGCTGATCGCCGAGGCGTTCGACAAGGTCGGCAAGGACGGCGTCATCACCGTCGAGGAGTCCAACACGCTCGGCACCGACCTCGAGTTCACCGAGGGGATGCAGTTCGACAAGGGCTACATCTCGCCGTACATGGTGACCGACGCGGAGCGCATGGAGGCGGTCCTCGACGACACCTACGTGCTGCTGCACCAGGGCAAGATCTCGTCCGTCTCCGACCTGCTGCCGCTGCTGGAGAAGGTCGTCCAGGCCGGCAAGTCGCTGTTCGTGGTCGCCGAGGACCTCGAGGGCGAGGCGCTGTCGACCGTCGTCGTGAACAAGATCCGTGGCACCTTCACCTCGGTGGCGGTCAAGGCCCCGGCGTTCGGCGACCGGCGCAAGGCGATGCTGCAGGACCTGGCCGCCCTCACCGGTGCCCAGGTGGTCGCGCCCGAGGTCGGGCTCAAGCTCGACCAGGTCGGCCTCGAGGTGCTGGGTCAGGCCCGCCGGGTCGTCGTCACCAAGGACACCACCACCATCGTGGACGGCGGCGGCCAGCAGGCCGACGTCGACGCCCGGGTGGCGCAGATCAAGGCCGAGATCGAGGCCAGCGACTCCGACTGGGACCGCGAGAAGCTGCAGGAGCGGCTCGCGAAGCTGGCCGGTGGCGTCTGCGTGATCCAGGTCGGTGCCGCGACCGAGGTGGAGCTCAAGGAGAAGAAGCACCGGATCGAGGACGCCGTCTCGGCGACCCGTGCGGCCATCGAGGAGGGCATCGTCGCCGGCGGCGGCTCCGCCCTCGTGCACGCGGCCGCCGGCCTCGAGGACGGTCTCGGTCGGACCGGTGACGAGGCCGTCGGTGTCCGGATCGTCCGCCGAGCCGCGGTCGAGCCGCTGCGCTGGATCGCCGAGAACGGCGGAGAGCCCGGCCTGGTGATCGTCTCCAAGGTGCGCGAGGCAGGCGCCGGCACCGGCTACAACGCCGCCACCGGCGAGTACGGCGACCTCGTCGCGCAGGGCGTGCTGGACCCGGTCAAGGTGACCCGGTCGGCGCTCGCCAACGCGGCGTCCATCGCCGCCATGCTGCTCACGACCGAGACGCTGGTCGTGGACAAGCCGGCCGACGAGGACGAGTCCGGGGCCGGTGGCCACGGTCACGGTCACGGGCACTGAGCCGGAGGGCTCCCGCCACACCGCTCGAAATGACGACCCCCCGCCGGCGCACCGCCGGCGGGGGGTCGTCTGTCGTCGATGCCGAGCCGCTTACGGCAGCATCCACTCCAGCACGGTGGTCTGCGCGACAACCAGCAGGCACATGATCGCCAGGAACCCGATCGACCAGCCGACCACCTTCCGGAACAGGTCGCCCTCGCGGCCCGCCATCCCGACCGCGGCGGCCGCGATGGCGAGGTTCTGCGGCGAGATCATCTTGCCCAGCACGCCACCGGAGGAGTTGGACGCCGCCATCAGCGCCGGGTCCAGTCCGGCCTGGGTGGCCGCCGTCACCTGGAGCGCGCCGAACAGCGAGTTGGACGAGGTGTCCGATCCGGTGACCGCGACCCCCAGCCAGCCCAGCACCGGGGACAGCAGGGCGAAGGCGGATCCGGCCTGTGCCATCCAGGTGCCGAGCGACACCGTCTGACCGGACGCGTTCATCACGTACGCCAGCGCCAGCACGGCCATCACGGTGACGATGGCCAGCGCCAGCTGCCGGTAGGTGTCGACGTAGGCCTTGAACGCTTTGGCCGGGGAGATGCCGATCAGCGGCATGGTGACCAGCCCGGCGACGATCATCAACGTGCCCGCGGCTCCCAGCCAGTTCAGGTTGTACGTCGGCAGCGTCGACGGGTCGCCGGTCGCGGTCAGCAGCTCGAGACCCGGCCACTGGAAGCTGTAGAAGAACGGCGCCTCGGCCAGCATCTCCTTCAGCGCCGGGATCTGGACCAGGCTGAAGATCGCGATGATCACCAGGTACGGCGCGTAGGCGCGGGCCACCTCCACGCCGCTGTCGCGCTCCTGCAGCTCCGAGCTCCCGCCACCGACCGCGGTGGCGGTCGTGGTGGTGCCGCTGCCGGAGCCGGCGCCGACGGCGGCGTGGCCGCCCGCCGCCGGTGCGCGCTCCTCCACCGGCTCGGTGTAGTGCTCGGCCGGCTGCCACACCCGCAGCAGCGCGACGGTCGCGAGCGCGCCGACCAGCGCGGCCACGATGTCGGTCAGCGGCACCGAGAAGTAGGTCGCGGTCAGCCACTGCGCCACGGCGAACGCGGCGCCGCAGACGATCGCCGGCAGCCAGGTCTGCCGGACGCCGCGCCGGCCGTCGATGATGAACACCAGGGCCAGCGGGACGAACAGGGCCAGCACCGGGGTCTGGTGCCCGACGAGGGCACCCAGCTCGTCGACGGAGAAGCCGGTGATCGTGGCCAGCGTCGTGATCGGCACGGCCAGCGCGCCGAAGGCCACCGGCGCGGTGTTGGCGACGAGCGCCAGCGTCGCCGCCTTGAGCGGCCGGAAGCCGAGCGCGATCAGCATGACGCTCGTGATCGCCACCGGGGTGCCGAACCCGGCCAGCGCCTCGAGCAGCGCGCCGAAGCAGAAGGCGATGATGATGGCCTGGACCCGCATGTCGTCGCTGACCGTCGCGAAGCTGCGGCGCAGCACGTCGAAGTGCCCGGTCACGACGGTCATGTTGTAGACCCAGATCGCGTTGATGACGATCCACATGATCGGGAAGAACCCGAAGGCCGCACCCTCGGTTCCGGCTAGCAGCGCCTGGTCCACCGGCATCGAGTACGCGGCGATCGCCACGAGCAGCGAGGCGGCCAGCGCCACCAGCGCGGAGATCCACGCGGTGATCCGGAGGGCACCCAGCATGACGAACAAGGTGACGAGGGGGACCGCCGCGATCAGGGCGGTCGCGGTGAGCGACCCCCCGACGGCGTCCGCAACGGGCTGGTACATCGGGCCTACCTTTCGGTGGAGGGGTCGCGGTCGGTGAGGTGGTTCGCCGGCCTGCCGCGCAACGACGCGTCGAGGACCTCGACGGTGTGCGCGGTCGCCATCGGCGCGCCGGCGCGGCGCAGACCCGACGCGATCTGCATCAGGCAGCCGGGGTTCGCGGTCACGAGCAGGTCGGCGCCGGTGGCCGCCACGTTGCCCGCCTTGCGGTCCCCGAGCTCGGCCGCGGGCTCGGGGTTCAGGATGTTCCAGACTCCTGCGCTGCCGCAGCAGACGGCTCCCTCGGCGATCTCGCGCAGCTCCAGGCCGGGGATCGCCCCCAGCAGCTCGCGCGGCGGCGTACGGACCCCCTGGGCGTGCGCCAGATGGCAGGCGTCGTGGTAGGCGATCGCCATCTCGAGCGGATGCCGCTCGGCGACCGGACCGAGCTCCACCAGCAGCTCGGTGACGTCACGGACCCGGGCGGCGAAGTCTGCGGCCCGCTCGGCGTAGTCGGGGTCGTCGACGAGGAGCTCGGCGTACTCCTTCATCGAGGAGCCGCAGCCCGCGGAGTTGACCACCACGTGCTGCACGCCGGTGTCGGTGAAGCAGTCGATCAGCGCGCGGGCGAACCTCCGGGCCTCGTCTCGCCGGCCGGTGTGCACCGACAGCGCGCCGCAGCAGCCCTGGGTCGCCGGGATGACGACGTCGCACCCCTCCATCGCCAGCACTCGGGCGGTGGCGGCGTTGACGTCGGGGAAGAACTCGCGCTGGACGCAGCCGGTCAGCATCCCGACCACCGCGCGACGGGTACCGCGTGCTGTCACCCGCTCGGGCAGCCGGGTCCGCCGCCCGAGCGGAGGCGCGACCGCCTCCATCGTCGCCAGCCTCGGCGACAACCGGCCCAGCAACCCGCTGCGCCGGACCAGCCGCTGCAGCCCGCTGCGCTGGTAGGCGGCCAGCGGCGCGCGCATCGCGCGGAGCCGCCGGGGATAGGGGAAGACCGAGAAGATGGCCTCCCGGAGCAGCCGCGGTCCCGGGGAGCGGTCGTGCTCGACCTCCACCTTGGCCCGGGCGATCTCGATGATCTGGTCGTACTGGACGCCGGACGGGCACGCGGTGACGCAGGCCATGCAGCCGAGGCAGGCATCCAGGTGCTGCACCACCTCGTCGCTCATCGGGGCACCCTTCTGCACCTGGTCGACCAGGTGGATGCGACCGCGCGGTGAGTCCATCTCCTCGCCCCACAAGACGTAGGTCGGGCAGGTGGGCAGGCAGAACCCGCAGTGCACGCAGTCACCGAGCAGGTCGTCGAGGGAGCGGGCGGTCGCGCCGAGCACGTCCGCGTCGTGGGATGCGGCAGTCATTCAGATTCCTCCGACGAAGCGGCCGGGTGCGAAGCGGTGGTCAGGGTCGAACTCGTGCTTGAGCCGGCGCATCAGGTCCAAGGCCGGGACGGGGCCCCAGGAGTCGACCAGCTGACGCACCGGGGTCGGCGCCTGGAGGAGCACCGTGCTCCCGCCGGCCGTCATCGACCGCAGCGCGCTCACCGCCTCGGCCACGGCCTGCTCTCGGCCGGCGACCTGGGGCAGCACGGCGTACAGGACCCCGGCGCCGGCGCTGCCCTGGATCCGGCACGGCAGATCGAGCCGCTGCTCCAGCCGGGCCGCGCCGACCAGCAGGGGACCGACGCCGGTCAGCGGGACGGCGAGCTTGACCACCGCGTCGTCCGGTCCGGTGTCCAGGTCTGCCACCTCCGCGCTGTCCCGCTCGCCGTCGACCGGCGTCCCCCGAGCGCCGGTCTCCAGCAGGACCGCTGCAGCCGTCCGGCGCTCCTCCACCCCGCGCTCGGTCCCCTCGAGCAGCACCAGCACCTCGGTGACCGCGGCGTCCGCCGCGCGAGCCACCTCGACCGCGCTCGGCGCGATCGGTGAGCCGGCGACGCGCAGCGCGGCGGCGGCGGCCGCCGCCGGGTCGTCGTAGCCCGCGACCAGCCAGCGGCTGGCCACCGGCAGTGGGTGCAGGCGGACCACCATGCGGGTGACCAGCCCGAGCGTGCCGTAGGCGCCGCCGAGCAGCTTGGCGAGGTCGTAGCCGGCGACGTTCTTGACCACCTTGCCGCCGGCCTTGGCGCTGACGCCGTCGGGCCGGACCATGGTCACCCCGAGCACGAGGTCCCGCGGCGTGCCGTAGAGCATCCGCCGCGGCCCGCTTCGGGTCGTCGACAGCGTGCCCCCGACGCTCGCGCCGCGCACCGGCTGGTCGAGAGCAAGCTGCTGGCCGGCCTCGGCGACGGCGGCGTTCAGGTCGTCGATCCGGGTGCCCGCCCCGACCGTGCAGACCAGGTCGCCCGCCTCGTGCTCGACGATGCCCGCCAGCCGCTCCGTGCTCACGACCAGGTCCGCCGAGCGCGGCGGCGGCCCCCAGTGCAGCGCCGTGCCCCGGCCACGGACCGTCACGGTGCAGCCGAGCCGAGCCGCCACGGCGAGCAGCCGGGCTGCCTGCTCGGTGCTGTCCGGGGTGGCCACCCACCGGGGCTGGACCCCCGCGACGGCGTCCTGTGCGGTGGCCTCCCGGGCAGCCCCGTCGACGGCGTCGGCCAGGTCGTCGAGCACGCTCGTGCCGGCCGGGGCGGAGCCCATCAGAAGACCTCCGCCAGACCGGCCTCCTGCAGCGGGTGCGCGCCCTTGTGCCGGCCGGGTCGCTCACCGCACAGCCGCGGGGTCGGGAAGACCTTGCCCGGGTTGGACAGGTGTCGCGGGTCGAACGCGCACCGGAGCAGCTGCATCGTGTCCAGGTCGTCGGCGGTGAACATCTCGCCCATGTACCTCGCCTTGTCCGCGCCGACGCCGTGCTCACCGGTGATCGAGCCGCCGTGTTCCAGGCAGAGCGCGAGGATCTGGCCGGAGAGCTTCTCCGCCCGCTCCGTCTCGCCCTCCCGGTCGCCGTCGAAGAGCACCAGGGGGTGCAGGTTGCCGTCCCCGGCGTGGAACACGTTGGCCACCCGGACGCCGGCCTCGTCGGCGAGCTCGCCCATCCGGTGCAGCACCGACGCCAGCGCGGTCCGCGGGATCACCCCGTCCTGCACGATGTAGTCCGGGCTGATCCGGCCGACGGCCGCGAACGCGGACTTCCGCCCGCGCCAGATCAGTGCCCGCTCGGCGTCGTCGGCCGCCTGCCGGACCTCGAACGAGCCGGCCCGCTCGCAGTGCCCGATCACGTCGTCCAGCTGCGCCTCGACCTCGGCCCGGGGGCCGTCGAGCTCGATCACGAGGACGGCGCCGGCCCCGGCGGGGTATCCGCAGTGCACCGCCTCCTCGGCCGCCTCGATCGCGAGCGCGTCCATCATCTCGATCGCGGCCGGCACGACGCCGGCGCCGATGATCGACGAGGTGGCGGTGCCCGCGTCGTCGGTGCTGCGGAAGCCGGCCAGCAGCGTCATCACCGCCTCCGGCGCCCGGGTGAGCCGGACGGTGGCCTCGGTGACCACCCCGAGCGTCCCCTCCGAGCCCACGACCGTCCCGAGCAGGTCGTATCCCGGCGCGTCCGGTGCGGTCGTCCCCAGCCGGGTCAGCTCGCCGTCCGGGGTGACGACCTCGAGGGACAGCACGTGGTTGGTGGTGAAGCCGTACTTGAGGCAGTGCGCCCCGCCGGAGTTCTCCGCCACGTTGCCGCCGATCGAGCAGATCTGCTGGCTGCTCGGGTCGGGCGCGTAGTAGTAGCCGTGTGGCTTGGCCGCCGCGGTCACGTCGAGGTTGATCACGCCGGGCTGCACGGTGGCCCGCTGCGCCGCCGGGTCGACGTCGAGGATCCGCCGCATCTGGGACAGCACGATCAGCACGCCCTCCGAGTGCGGCAATGCCCCGCCGGACAGGCCGGTGCCGGAGCCCCGCGCCACGAACGGCACGCCGAGCTCGTGGCACAGCGACACGACGGTGCGGACCTGCTCGGTGCTGGAGGCGAGGACGACCAGCCCGGGCATCACCGCGTACGCGGCCAAGCCGTCGCACTCGTAGGTGCGGCGCCGCGCCTCGTCGGTGATCACGGCGTCGGCGTCCAGGGTCTCCCGGACCCGGCGGGTGAGCTCGGCCAGCGCGGTCACGACAGCTGCTCGTAGGCCGGCAGGGTGAGGAAGTCGGCGAAGTCGTCGGACAGCGCCATCCGCCGGTACAGCTCGGTGGCCTCGTCCATCCGCCCCTTGTCGAACATCTCGTCTCCGACCGCCTCGCGGATCGTGTCCAGCTCCTCGGTGATGACCCGCTCGACCAGGTCTCTGGTCACCGTCTGGCCGTCGGCCAGCTCGACGCCGAGGTGCAGCCACTGCCACACCTGGGAGCGGGAGATCTCGGCGGTGGCGGCGTCCTCCATCAGGCCGAAGATCGCGACCGCCCCGTTGCCCCGCAGCCAGGCCGAGAGGTACTGCAGCCCCACGCTCACGTTGTTGCGCAGGCCGGCCTCGGTGATCTCGCCCGGGGTCGAGCGGACGTCCAGCAGGTCCGCCGCCGTGACCGAGACGTCCTCCCGGCGCCGGTCCCGCTGGTTGGGCTTGTCGCCGAGCACCTCGTCGAAGACCTCGCGGCACACCGGCACCAGGTCGGGGTGGGCGACCCACGAGCCGTCGAAGCCGTCGCCGGCCTCTCGGGTCTTGTCCTCGCGCACCTTGGCGAGCGCCCTCTCGTTCGCCTCGGCGTCCTTGCGGCTCGGGATGAAGGCCGCCATCCCCCCGATCGCGTGCGCGTCCCGCTGGTGGCAGGACCGGACGAGCAGCTCGGTGTAGGCCCGCATGAACGGGGCGGTCATCGTCACCGCGTTCCGATCCGGCAGCAGGAAGTCGCGGCCGCGGGTGCGGAAGGTCTTGATCACGCTGAACAGGTAGTCCCACCGGCCGGCGTTCAGCCCTGCCGAGTGCTCCCGCAGCTCGTAGAGGATCTCGTCCATCTCGAACGCCGCGGGGTAGGTCTCGATCAGCACGGTGGCGCGGACGGTCCCGCGCGGAATGCCCACCGCCGCCTGGGCGTGCACGAACACGTCGTTCCACAGCCGGGCCTCGAGATGGCTCTGCATCTTCGGCAGGTAGAAGTACGGCCCGCGGCCGGCGTCGATCTGTGCCTGTCCGGAGTGGAACAGGTAGAGCGCGAAGTCGAACAGGCCACCGGACACCGGCTGGCCGTCGACCAGAACGTGCTTCTCGGGCAGGTGCCAGCCGCGGGGCCGGACCACCGGCACCGCCAGCGGGCCGTCGTTCAGCGCGTACTGCTTGCCGTCGGGGTTGGTGAACGACAGCGACCCGTCGACCGAGCTCCGCAGGTTCACCTGCCCGGCGAGCATGTTCTCGAAGACCGGCGAGTTGGCGTCCTCGAAGTCGGCGAGCCACACCTTGGCGCCGGAGTTCAGCGCGTTGATCGCCATCTTGGCGTCCGTCGGGCCGGTGATCTCCACTCGCCGGTCCTCCAGGCCGGGCGCGGGCGCCGCGACCGTCCAGCCCGGATCCGCCCGGATCTCCCGGGTCTCGGGGAGGAAGTCGAGCGTGGCCCCGCCCTCCAGCTCGGCGGCCCGGGCCGCGCGAGCGGCCAGCAGCTGCTCCCGGCGGGGCTGGAACGTCCGGTGCAGGTCGGCGATCAGCTCCAGCGCGGGCCGGGTGAGCACCCGGTCCAGCAGGGTCGGGTCGCCGAGGGTGTCGCGGTCGACGGTGACGGTCGTTCCCGTGGGCAGGTGGTGGTTCACCGGCAGTCTTCTTTCCTGACTTTTCCGTATGGTGGACTTTTGGTTCTGGCAGATGGAAGGGTGTCGGACCGGAACCTAGAACAACCCGCGCATTCCGACAACAGGAGGCGGCCGTGGCGGCATCGGGCGGCGTGCAGTCGCTGGACCGCGCGCTGGACCTGCTCGAGCTGTTGGCCGAGGCGGGCGGGGAGGCGCGGCTCAGCGACCTCGGTCGCTCGGCGGCGCTGCCGCCGGCGACCATCCACCGGCTGCTGGGTGTCCTGCAGGCCCGCGGCTACGTCCGGCAGGGGGACTCCCGGCGGTACGGGCTCGGCCCCCGGCTGCTGGCCCTCGGCGACCTGGCCGGGCGGATGGTGGGCACCTGGGCCCGGCCGGTGCTCGCCGAGCTCACGGCCGCGACCGGCGAGACCTCGAACCTCGCCATCCTCGAGGGCGACGAGATGGTGTACGTCGCGCAGGCACCCTCGGCGCACTCGCTGCGGATGTTCACCCAGGTCGGCCGGCGGGTGCCGCTGCACTGCACCGGTGTCGGCAAGGCGGTGCTGGCGGCGCTGCCGGAGCCGGCGCAGGCGGAGGTGGTGGACCGGCTGGTGCTGCGGCCGGCGACACCGCGCAGCCACACCGGCACCGGGGTGCTGCACCGCGATCTGGCGGCCACCCGCGCCCGGGGCTGGGCCCTGGACGACGGCGAGCAGGAGCTGGGGGTGTGCTGCGTCGCCGTCGCGGTCCCGAGCGAGCCGGCGCTGTTCGCCGTCTCGGTCTCCGCCCCGGAGGTCCGGCTCTCGCCGGATCGCGCGCACGAGGTGGTCCCCGACCTGGCGGTGGCGGCCGAGCGGCTGGGTGAGTTGCTGCGCGGGCGTTCCTGACCGGCCGGACCCCGCCGCCCCGCCCCGCCCACTGCGGGCGTCGGACCCATTACGCTGGGCTTCTGCCGGCCCCGGACTGCGCCAGCGAAAGGTCTGCATGGCACCCCAGGAGTTCGCCCCGCTCGCGCTCACCTTCGACGACGTCCTGCTGTTGCCGGGCGAGACCGACGTGGTGCCC
Source organism: uncultured Actinomycetota bacterium (assembly GCA_963695375.1). GTDB lineage: Bacteria > Actinomycetota > Actinomycetes > Propionibacteriales > Nocardioidaceae > JACCVL01. Next base: position 1,396,398 of record OY968767.1, read on the forward strand.
AGCGAGGTGGACACCACCGCACGGCTGAGCCGGGGGCTCGAGGTCCGGCTGCCGCTGCTGTCCAGCGCGATGGACACCGTGACCGAGGCCCGGATGGCGATCGCGATGGCCCGGCAGGGCGGCATCGGGGTGCTGCACCGCAACCTGTCCGTCGCCGACCAGGCGGCGCAGGTGGACCTCGTCAAGCGGTCCGAGTCGGGGATGATCACCAACCCGGTGACGGTCGGTCCGGACGTGACCCTCGAGCAGCTGGACGAGCTGTGCGGCCGGTACCGGGTGTCCGGGCTGCCCGTGGTGGACGAGGACCGCGTGCTGCTCGGCATCATCACCAACCGGGACCTGCGCTTCATCCCGGCCTCGCAGTGGGCCACCCGCACGGTGCGCGAGGTGATGACCTCGATGCCGCTGATCACCGCTCCGGTGGGCATCAGCAGCGACGACGCGGCGGCGCTGCTGGCCAAGCACAAGGTGGAGAAGCTGCCGCTCGTCGACGACGACGGGCGCCTGACCGGGCTGATCACGGTCAAGGACTTCGTCAAGTCCGAGCAGTATCCGCTGGCCACCAAGGATGACGAGGGACGGCTGCGCGTCGCCGCCGCGGTCGGCTTCTTCGGCGACGCGTGGGAGCGGGCCGGGGCACTGGTCGAGGCCGGTGTCGACGTGCTGGTCGCGGACACCGCGCACGGCCATGCCCGGTCGATGCTCGAGATGGTCCGGCGGCTGCGGGCCGACCCCGCCACCCGAGACGTGCAGATCGTCGGCGGCAACGTCGCGACCGGGGCAGGTGCGCGGGCGCTGGTGGATGCCGGGGTGGACGCCGTCAAGGTCGGTGTCGGGCCGGGGTCGATCTGCACCACCCGGATCGTCGCCGGGGTCGGCGTCCCGCAGGTCACCGCGATCCGGGAGGCGGCCCAGGTGTGCCGTCCCGCCGGTGTCCCGGTCATCGCCGACGGCGGCCTGCAGTACTCCGGCGACATCGCCAAGGCGCTGGTCGCCGGAGCGGACACGGTGATGCTGGGCTCGCTCCTCGCCGGCTGCGAGGAGAGCCCGGGTGACCTGATCTTCGTCAACGGCAAGCAGTTCAAGACCTACCGCGGGATGGGCTCGCTCGGCGCGATGGCGTCCCGCGGGCGGACCTCGTTCTCGCGGGACCGTTACTTCCAGGCCGATGTGGTCAGCGACGACAAGATCGTGCCGGAGGGGATCGAGGGGCAGGTGCCGTACCGCGGTCCGCTCTCGGCGGTGGCCCACCAGCTCGTCGGCGGGCTGCACCAGTCGATGTTCTACGTCGGTGCCCGCACCCTGCCCGAGCTGCGCGAGCGCGGTCGCTTCGTCCGGATCACCTCGGCCGGTCTCCGCGAGAGCCACCCGCACGACATCCAGATGACGGTCGAGGCCCCGAACTACTCGGCCGGCTGAGGGACGCCGCCGATAGGGTCACCGCGTGGTGGAGATCGAGATCGGACGGGCCAAGCGTGGCCGGCGGGCCTACGCCTTCGACGACATCGCGATCGTCCCCAGCAGGCGGACCCGCGACCCCGAGGAGGTCTCGGTCGCCTGGCAGATCGACGCCTACCGGTTCGAGATCCCGGTGATGGCCGCACCGATGGACTCGGTGATGTCACCGGAGACGGCCATCGCCCTCGGCAAGCTCGGGGGCCTCGGGGTGCTCGATCTCGAGGGGCTGTGGACCCGGTACGAGGATCCCGGTCCGATGCTGGCCGAGGTGGCCCGGCTGCGGGGCCACGAGGCGACCCGCCGGCTGCAGCAGATGTACACCGAGCCGGTCCGTCCCGAGCTGGTCCGGGACCGACTGCAGCAGATGCGCGACTCCGGGGTCACCGTCGCCGGCGCGTTGTCGCCGCAGCGGACCAAGCAGCTCGCCAGCGTCGTGGTCGAGGCCGGGGTGGACCTGTTCGTCATCCGCGGCACCACGGTGTCGGCCGAGCACGTGTCCGGCACCGCCGAGCCGCTGAACCTCAAGGAGTTCATCTACGAGCTGGACGTGCCGGTGATCGTCGGCGGCTGCGCCACCCACCAGGCCGCGTTGCACCTGATGCGGACCGGTGCCGCGGGCGTGCTCGTCGGCTTCGGCGGCGGCGCCGCGCACACCACCCGGTCCGTGCTCGGCGTCGCGGTGCCGATGGCGAGCGCCGTGGCGGACGTGGCCGCGGCGCGGCGCGACTATCTCGACGAGTCGGGCGGGCGCTACGTCCACGTCATCGCCGACGGCTCGGTCGGCCGCAGCGGCGACGTCGCCAAGGCGATCGCGTGCGGCGCGGACGCGCTGATGGTCGGCTCGCCGTTCGCCCGCGCCCAGGAGGCGCCGGGTCGCGGCTTCCACTGGGGGGCGGAGGCGTGGCATCCCGACCTGCCGCGCGGCGAGCGGGTCGAGTTCGGCACCGTCGGGACGCTGGAGGAGGTCCTGTTCGGCCCCTCGCGGACCGCGGACGGGACGATGAACCTGATCGGGGCGCTGCGGCGCTCGCTGGCCATCGCCGGCTACACCGAGCTCAAGGAGTTCCAGCGGGTCGAGGTCGTCGTCCAGTAGGCCCCGCCGGCCGGCGACGAGGCATTTCCGTCGCTCGGACGGCGCAGATGCATCGGCGCCGGTCGGGCGCAGCGCGGCATACCGCCGGGACGCTCGGCGGCCGTCGACTCCGCCTAGACAGGCCGCGGGCCCGACCGGGGGAGGGAGGTGGTCGGGCCCGCGAGCCGGCTGGCGTTGCGCCAGCCCAGACCCGAGTCCGGGGAGGGAGCGGAGGGACCGGGTCCTGTCGCGCTCAACGACGACGCTCGAGCGGGGTTACGGCACGTTCTCGGTAGAGTTCGGGCGGTGACGAGCCGCGTCGAGGACCAGCTCCCGGATCACGACCTGGTGCTCGTCGTGGACTACGGCGCGCAGTACGCCCAGCTGATCGCCCGGCGGGTCCGCGAGGCGAAGGTCTACTCCGAGCTGGTGCCGCACACCATGCCGGTCGAGCAGCTGCTGGCCCGGCGGCCGCGGGCGATCATCTTGTCCGGCGGCCCGCAGTCGGTCTACGAGCCGGGCGCTCCGCAACTGGACCCGGCGCTACTCCACGCCGGCACCCCGGTCCTCGGCATCTGCTACGGGTTCATGGCGATGGCTGCCGCCCTCGGCGGCGAGGTCGCGCACACCGGCAAGCGGGAGTACGGACGGACCGAGGTGACGGTCACCGAGCCCGGCACCCTGCTCGACGGGCTCCCGGCCCGGATGCGGTCGTGGATGTCGCACGGGGACGAGGTCGTGGGCGCTCCGGCCGGGTTCACCGTCAACGCCACCTCGGCTCGGGCCACCGTCGCCGCGTTCGAGGACGTGGACCGCGGGCTGGCCGGCGTCCAGTGGCACCCCGAGGTGCTGCACACCGAGCACGGGCAGGACGTGCTGGAGCGGTTCCTGGTCCAGATCGCCGGCTGCCGGCAGACCTGGACGATGGTGAACATCGTCGAGGAGCAGCTGGAGCGGATCCGCGCCCAGGTGGGCGGCAAGCGGGCCATCTGCGGGCTGTCCGGCGGGGTGGACTCGGCGGTCGCCGCGGCGCTGGTCCAGCGCGCCATCAACGACCAGCTGACCTGCGTGTTCGTCGATCACGGCCTGCTGCGCAAGGGCGAGGCCGAGCAGGTCGAGCGGGACTACGTGGCCGCCACCGGTGTCTCGCTCAAGGTCGTCGACGCGCAGGACCGGTTCCTGTCCGCGCTCGCCGGGGTGACCGACCCCGAGGACAAGCGCAAGGTGATCGGCCGGGAGTTCATCCGGGTGTTCGAGTCCGCCGAGCGCGAGGTCGTGGCCGACGCCGGGGCGCACGGCGAGGCGGTCGAGTTCCTCGTGCAGGGCACGCTCTATCCCGATGTCGTCGAGTCCGGCGGCGCGGCGGCCGACGGCGGCGGCACGGCGACGATCAAGAGCCACCACAACGTGGGCGGGCTGCCCGACGACCTGCAGTTCTCCCTCGTCGAGCCGCTCCGCACACTGTTCAAGGACGAGGTCCGCCGGGTCGGCGAGCAGCTGGGGCTGCCGGCCGACATCGTCTGGCGCCAGCCGTTCCCCGGCCCGGGCCTCGGCATCCGGGTGATCGGGGAGGTCACCCGGGAGCGGCTCGACATCCTCCGGGACGCCGACGCGATCGCGCGCGAGGAGCTGACCGCCGCCGGGCTCGACCGGGAGGTCTGGCAGTGCCCGGTGGTGCTGCTGGCCGACGTGCACTCCGTCGGCGTCCAGGGCGACGGCCGCACGTACGGGCATCCGGTCGTGCTGCGCCCGGTCACCAGCGAGGACGCGATGACCGCGGACTGGGCCCGGCTGCCGTACGACGTGCTGGAGCGGATCTCGACCCGCATCACCAACGAGGTGGCCGCGGTGAACCGGGTGGCGCTGGACGTCACCAGCAAGCCCCCCGGCACCATCGAGTGGGAGTAACCACCCCAACCCCTCGCGCCCCCACGCCCCCACGCCCCCCACCCCGGCGTCCCCCACGCCCCCAGCGTCCCCCACCCCCCACGATCCGCGACTTTTGCAGGCCACTGCCGTGCCTCGGACCTGCAGAACCCGCGGATCGTGGGGAGGGTGGCGGCGGGGAGGGTCAGTAGGTCAGGACCCGGTCCGCCTCGAAGGTCAGCTGCACCAGCCGCTCCGGCATCGCGAACTCGGCCGGCTTGCCTTCCAGGTCGGCGTCGGTGACGCCTCGGGCCTTGCTGGACATGCCGGACACGAAGATCCGCGCGCCGGATCCCGCCACCGCGTCGAACGACTCCCGCAGCGAGCCGGTGCCGAGCCCGCCCAGCGCGTCGAGCACTGGTCCGCGGATCAGCTGCACGGCGTCGCCGGCGAGAAAGACGTCGACGTCATGCCCCTCGGCCACCGCGGCCTTGGCGACCAGCAGCCCGAGCGCCGCCCTGGTGGGCGCCTCCGGGCCGTGTGTGACGTGGACCAACAACCTGCCCATGGAGACCTCCTCGGTCGGGGACGGCGGGGTGCGCTCAGCCTGCCGGTGCGCCCGCTGTCGCGCAGCCGATCCGCCGACTCCACCCGGTCCGGGTGGGCGCGGATCTGCAGAAGTCGCGGATCGTGGGGAAGGGGGGCGGAGGGGGGCGGGGAGGGGCGTGCTATCAATGCGGGTGCACATTCGGGGCCTGCTGCACGGCCTGCACGGCTTGCACGGCCTGCCCGGCCGGTGCCGGCAGCCTGCCGGAGAGCCGTGACAGCGGGACCGGGCGACCCGTCGGGCACCACGCCGCGGCAGCGGATTCGATCCGAAGCCGCGCGGACCGGGCGGCCCGCCTTCGTCGCAGCCTGCGTGCGGCTGCTCCGTGAGGGCGACCCCGTCGAAGACGTGCCGCTGCTCCGGGTGCTCGGTGGACCGCACGCCGACGCCCTGCTGCGCCGCGGGCTGCCGCCGGACCAGCTGTACTGGACGCGGGTGTGGGCACTGCGCGGCCTGCTCTGGGTGTGGGAGGACGCCGCCGTGGACGCCGTGGACGCCGTGGACGCCGAGGACGCCGTCGCGACCACGTTCGAGGACTCCGCCTGGCGGGTGCGCGAGATGGCCGCCAAGGTCGTCGCCCGGCACCTCGTCGGCGCACTGCTCGGCGCGGTCGCGCCACTCCGCGCCGACCCGGTGCCACGGGTACGGCGGGCCGCCGACCGGGCGGTCGCCCGCCTCACCGCGGCTCGCGCCTGACGCCCGCGCTCGATCAGCGGCGGGCGAACGACGCCGGGATCCACACGCTGGCCGTGGTGCCGGCGCCCGGCGCCGACCGCAGCGTGAGCGCACCGGCGTTGCGCAGGGCCAACGCGTGCGCGGACCACAGCCCCACGCCCGTGCCCTCGGGCTTGGTGGTGAACAGCGGCTGCACCGCGTGGACGAGCACGTCCGGGGGCATGCCCACGCCGTGGTCGGTGACGTCGATCCGCAGGTACGTCCCGGCATCGAGGTCGAGCCCGTACGGCGGGGTGTCGGTGTCGATCCGCTCCTCCAGCACCACCTGGGTGGCGGACAGCAGCACCGGCTGCGCAGGCTCCTCAGTGGTCTCGGTCGCCTCGGCGGCGTTGGTCACCAGGTTGACCAGGATGCGTTCGAGGTCGCCGGGGTCGGCCAGCACCGGGCTGAGGCCATCCGGGACCTGGACCACCAGCCGGTCGGCCGGGACGATCTGCTGCAGCAGCGGCCGCAGCCGGTCCAGCAGCGTCCCGACCGCGCAGGGTTCGGCATCCTGCTGCTGCGGCTGGCTGGCGGCCATCATCCGCGCGATCTGGTCGGTGGCCCGCACGACGGCGTCCCGCGCCTCGCCGAGCACCTCGCCCAGCGTCACGGTCTTGCTCTCCGGCAGCCGCTCGACATCCTCGATCGCCAGCTCGACCAGGGCACGCACGGCGCCGAGGGTGTTCTTGAGGTCGTGCGCCATGCCGGTGGCGAACCGGCCCAGACTGTCGATGGCCTCCAGCTGGGTGACCCGGCGCTCCGCCACCCGCCGAGCCCGGTCCGCGCGGTGCTCCTCGGTGATGTCGATCGAGATCCCGCACAGTGCGTACGGCCGGCCGTCGGCATCGCGCAGCGGGAACTTCAGCGACCGGTACACGTACCGGATCGGGTCGCCGATCACCTCGATCGTCTCCAGCCGGCCCTCGAGGGCTCGCTGGTCGTTGCTGCGCCAGTCCTCGGTGAACCGCCCGTGGAAGACCTCCTCGTCGGTGTGGCCGAGGTACCGCTCGGCGGGGATGCCGGTCTGCGCCACCAGCGGCTGGTTGACGAACAGGTAACGCCCGTCGAGATCCTTGACGTAGATGTTCGCCGGGGCGCCGTCCACGATCGCACGGTGCTGGCGCAGCTCGAGCGCCAGCGCCTCGTCCACCCGGGTCTCGGTCACGAGGCGCCCTCTGCCGTCGGGACGAGCCAGCGGTAGCCGGACCCGGTCTCCGTGCGGACCAGGTGCGGCGCCTCCGCGTCGTCGCCGAGCTTGGCCCGCAGCGAACGCAGGTGCGTCCGCAGTGTCTGGCGGGTCTCGTCGCCGTGCTGGTGGCCCCACACCTCCTGGATCAGCCAGGCATGGGTGAGCAGCTTGCCGGGGTTCGCGGCCAGCACCTCGAGCAGTCGCCACTCCTTGGGGGTGAGCCGGACCTCCTCCCCCGACCTGGTCACCGTCCGGCTGACCGGGTCGATGTGCAGCTCGCCGATGGCCATGACGGGCACCCGCGGTGCCGGAACGGTGCGGCGGAGCAGCGCGCGGACCCGGGCGCGCAGCTCGGCCAGCCCGAACGGCTTCTCGAGGTAGTCGTCCGCACCGGCGTCGAGGGCCGAGACCTTGCGGCTCTCGGCGCCCGCGGCGGACAGGATCAGGACGGGGACCTCGCTCCACGAGCGGAGCCTGCGGACCACGTCGACGCCGTCCAGATCGGGCAGCCCGAGGTCCAGCACCACCAGGTCCGGGAGCCAGGAGGCGGCCTGGGCCAGTCCGTCCGCTCCGGTCCGAGCGTCGGTGACCTGGTGGCCCTCGCCGGACAGACCACGCACCACCGCGGTGACGATCTGTGGTTCGTCGTCCACGACCAGCAAGCGCGGCATGTGTCTCAACCTACGTGCCTGCCGTCCGCGGCGGAGAGGCTCTGTCCGGTTTGCCTTCACGCCGTCTTCACGTCGCGATGCCTGTGCATGACGCCCTGCGCACGCCGGCTGGGTGACGATGGGAACGTCGTCGACCGAGTTGTCGGCGGCGGCCGTGCGTGGCCGGCTGGACTCCCCCGACCGGTCGGCCACGCTCACGGCGTTTCCCCGTCGGTCGGCCATCGCGGCCGAGGCTCACTACGGTGGCGCCATGACGTCGCGGCTGGCCGGGGTGGCGGTGGCCGCGCCCAACGACACCGCCGCGACGGCAGGGATCCGACTGGCGGTCGAGGGTGGCAACGCCGTGGACGCCGCGCTGGCCGCGGCGCTGGTGACGATGGCCACCGAGCCCGGCCTGGTCTCGCTGGCCTCGGGCGGGTTCGTCACCGTCCAACCCGCCGACGGCAGCGCCCCGGTCACCGTGGACGGTTCGGTGGAGATGCCAGGTCGCGGGTTGCCCGCCGACCGCTTCGGTCGTGGCTGTCACGAGATCGTCACGGCGTACGGCGGCCGGACGGTGATGACCGTCGGTTACGGCTCGGTCGCCACGCCGGGCACGCTGCGCGCGCTGGAGCTGGCGCACCGGCGGTTCGGGCAGGCGCCGTGGGCCGCGGTGCTCGCGCCGGCCGTCGAGGCGGCGCGAGCCGGCTACCCGCTCAGCCAGGCGACGTCGTACTACCTCGACTTCGTGCACCTGGACGTGTTCGGCTGGCAGCCGGAGAGCTACGCCGTGCTGCACGACGACGCGGGCGTGGTCTACCCGCGCGGGACCCGGATCCGGGTGCCCCACCTGGCCGACTCGCTCGAGCTGATCGCGACCGCCGGCGCCGACGCGTTCTACACCGGTGACCTGGCGGCTGCGATCACGACCGACCTCGAGGCGCACGACGGGATCCTGACCCCGGCCGACCTGGCCGGCTACCGGGCGGTGCAGCGACCGGCGCTGGTGGTCGAGCAGGGCGGCTGGCGGCTGGCCACCAACCCGGCGCCGGCCGTCGGCGGGGTGGCGACGGCGGCCCTGCTCGGGCTGCTCGACGGCCGTCCGGCCGGAGGTGGCTGGGACCCCGACGAGCTGCGGCACCTGGTCCGCAGCCAGCGCGACGTGCTGGGGCTGGGGCTCGGCGCGCACCAGGACGAGCGGGACCGCGCGGCGCAGGCCGGGCGGCTGCTCGCGCGCACGCTCGGGTCCGCCAGCACCGCGAACGTGTCAGCGGTGGACGACGACGGCGGGGCGTGTGCCGTCACCGTGTCCTCCGGCTACTCCTCGGGCGTGCTCGTCCCCGGCACCGGCATCTGGATGAACAACTGCCTGGGTGAGCAGGAGCTCGTGCTGGCCGGGGTGCACGGGCTCGAGCCGGGCACCCGGCTGAACTCCAACATGGCCCCGACGGTGGGTCGTCGCGCCAGCGACCACGCGGTGCTGGCAATCGGCTCGCCGGGCTCCGACCGGATCATCACCGCCCTCGCCCAGGTCCTCGCGCTGTACGTGAACGGTGGGCTCGACCTGGCCGACGCGATCGCCCACCCGCGGCTGCACGTTCGGGTGCGCCCCGGGCAGGACCCGCCGGTGCGCATCGACCACGAGGAGGACCTGGCGCTGCCTCCGGACCTCGGCCTGCCGATCGAGACCATGCACGCCTCGTCGATGTACTTCGGCGGCGTGGGCGCGGCGCTGTGGTCACCGGCCGACGGGCTCACCGCCGCCGGCGATCCGCGACGGACCGGCGCCGTCGCGGTGTCGCCCCCGCCCCTCAGCGGGCAGTGAGCGGCTCGGCCGGGGCGGCGGTCCCGTGCCAGGAGGCCCACAGCGCCGCGTACGAGCCGCCGGCGGCGACCAGCTCGTCGTGCGTGCCGAGCTCGCTCACCACTCCCTCCTCCATCACCGCGACCCGGTCCGCGTCGTGCGCGGAGAACAGCCGGTGCGCGATCGCCACCACGGTCCGGCCGTGCAGCACGGTGGCGAGCGAGCGCTCCAGGTGTCGGGCCGCCCGCGGGTCGATCAGCGAGGTCGCCTCGTCGAGGACCAGCGTGTGCGGGTCCACCAGCACCAGCCGGGCCAGCGCCAGTTGCTGGGCCTGCGGCGCGGTCAGCGGGTGCCCCCCGCTGCCGAGCCGGGTGTCCAGCCCGTTCGGGAGCTCCTCGGCCCACCCGAGCGCGTCCACCGCGTCCAGCGCCTCCCACAGCTGCGCGTCCCGTCCGGCGCCGTCCACCGACCCGACCGCGGCCGGGTCCAGGTCGAGCGCCATCACCAGGTTGTCCCGCAGCGTTCCGACGAACACGTGGTGCTCCTGGGTCACCAGCGCCACGTGCCCGCGCAGGTCGTCCAGCGGCAGCTCGGTGAGACCGACGCCGCCGACGGTGACCGATCCGGTACGCGGCGGATGGATGCCCGCCAGCAGCCGGCCGAGGGTGGACTTGCCGGCACCCGACGGGCCGACCACCGCCAGCCGCTCGCCCATCCGCAACCTCAGGTCCACGCCGTGCAGGACGTCCCGGTCGACGTAGGCGAAGCGGACGTCGTCGGCGGCGACCTGCTCGTCGGCCGGCTGCCGGCCGGTCGGTGAGCGGTCGTCCGGAACGTTCGCCACACCCAGCAGCCGGGCCAGCGAGGCGCCGGCCACCTGCAGCTCGTCCAGCCACGAGATCAGCCGGTCGACCGGGTCGATCAGCTGCTGCACGTACAGCGTGGCCGCGGTCACCTGGCCGAGGGAGACCTGCCCCCGGCTGTGCAGCCAGCCACCCACCAGCAAGGTGGCGACGGTCGGCACCAGGTAGCCGACCTCCACCGTCGGGAACCACACCGACCGGAGGAACAGCGTGCGTCGCTCCGCGGCGTACGACGAGGCGACGGCCGCGTCCATGCCGTCGACCCGGCGCTGCTGCAGCCGCAGCGCCTCCACGGTCCGGGCGCCGTCGACAGTCTCGGCCAGCTCGGCGTTGATCACGCCGTAGGTCGCGTTCTCGGCCAGGTAGGCCGGCTTGGCCCGGCGCAGGTACCACCGGGTGCCGGCCCAGAGCACCGGCACGCCGATCACCAGCGGGACGGCCACCCACACGCCGACGAGCAGACAGGCGACCACGGTGAACACGGTGGTGATGACGGCGATCAGGGTCTCCGGAACCGCGTAGCGCAACGACCAGCCGAGCTGGTCGACGTCTCGCGACGACCGGGTGAGCAGGTCACCCGTGCCGGCCCGCTCGACAGTGCCGACGGGCAGCCGCAGTGCGCTGTGCACGAAGTCCTCGCGCAGCTCGGCGAGGGCCTTCTCACCCAGCCGTGAGGACGCGAACCGCGCAGCCCGGGTGAGGACGGTCTGCGCCAGCAGGAAGCCCGCCAGCCAGAGCACGACCGTGTCGACGTGGCCGACGGTGGTGCCGTCCTCGACGCTCTGGACGAGGTCGCCGATCAGCCACGGCGCTGCCAGCCCGGCGATGGCGGCCAGCCCGTGCAGCATGATCACGCTCCGCAGGTCGCGCGGGTGCCGCACGGCGAGGTCGCGGGCGTAGCGCCGCACCTGCGCGGTGTCGGCGACCGGCAGCAGCGTGCTCACGATCCCTCCCCCCGGGTCACCATGTCGCGGTACGCGGCAGAGTCGGCCAGCAGCGCCTGGTGCGTGCCGGTGGCGGTCACTCGCCCGCCGGACAGGAACGCCACCTCGTCGGCCCGGTCCAGCAGCAGCGGGCTGGTGGTGGCCACCACGGTGGTGCGTCCGCGGCGGTGCGCGCCCAGCCGCTCGGCCACCCGGGCCTCGGTGTGGGCGTCCACGGCCGACGTCGGCTCCACCAGCACGAGCACCTCGGGATCGGCGATCAGCGCCCGGGCCAGCACCACGCGTTGACGCTGGCCGCCGGACAGCGACCGGCCGCGCTCTTCCACGCGTGCGTCGTAGCCGTCGACACCGGCCTCGAGCACGTCCGCAGCCGACGCGGTGTGCATCGCCTCCCGCAGTCGGTCGTCGTCCGCCTCGCGGTGGGGGGCGATGACGTCGCGCAGCCGGCCGGAGAACACCGCGGCCGCGGAGTCGCTGACCAGGACCCGTTCGCGCACGGTGGCGATCGCCACGTCGGCCAGGTCGACCCCGCCGTAGGTGACCGCGCCGGCGCGGTACCGGCCCAGCCGGTCGGCCACCGCGGCGGCCGTCGCGGGGTCGTCCGCGGCCAGTGCGAGCAACCGGCCCGGCGGGACGACGAGTCCCGACTCGTGGTCGACCAGCGTTCCGCGGTCCGGCAGGTCGACCGGTCGGTCCGGGTCGCTGAGCACGGGCTGGACGGCCCAGAGTCGACAGAACCGACCGGCCGCCACGTGTCCGCGGATCAGCTTGTTCGCGAACTCGGTCGCCGTCCGCAGCGGGACCATCAGGAACGCCGCGTAGCCGTAGAAGGCGACCAGCTCACCGGGGCTGATCGTGCCCCGCACGGCGAGCCGCGCGCCGAGCCAGACCACGAGCACGACGAACAGGCCGGGGAGCAGCACCTGCAGGGCGTCCAGCACCGACTGCAGCCGGCCGACCCGGACGCCGGCGTCCCGCACCCGCTGCGACTCCGCGGCGTAGCGCATCGAGAAGGTGGCCTCACCGCCGATCCCGCGCAGCACCCGGAGGCCGCCGACGATGTCGGAGGCCAGGCTGTTCAGCGCACCGGTCATCTCTCGGTGCGCCAGGGTCCGTCGCTGCAGCGGCCGTAGCATCGGCCCGACGGCGAACAGCAGCACCGGAACGCCCACCAGCACGACCAGGCCGAGCACGGTGGAGGTCTGGAGCAAGATCACGGCGACGACCACGAACGCGATGACCGAGCCGGTGAAGCGGCCGATGATGTCCATCGAGTTGCCGAAGTGGGACAGGTCGTTGGCGCCGATGCTGACCACCTCACCGGTGGGCATCCGCTGCGGCACCGCGGCTCCGACCGCGACGCTGCGCCGGGCGACGAGCTGCACGACGCGGTACGCCGCGCTCAGCCAGTTGCTGACGGCGAACCGGTGCCGCATCACCCCGCTGCCGGCCTGCACGACGCCCACAGCGAGCAGCGCGCCGGCCCAGAACATCAGACCGGACGCGTCCCCGGCGGCCACGCCGTCGTCGATGGCCCGGCCGATCAAAGCCGGCATCACCGCCTGGGCGAGCATCCACACGGTCGCGAAGACGACTCCGCCCAGCAACGTCCGCCACTGCATCCGGGCGAGCCACCACAGCAGACGGCCGGACGAGCGGGTGTCGGGGACGCCGGGGTCGGCGTGTGGGAGGGCTCTCATGGCATCCGCCACGGTAGGGAGCCGACCGGCCTCGCGGCCAGTCAATTGCGGGCCGCTACAGCGGCGGGGAGCCGGCGGCCCGCCGGATCTCGGTGGTCAGCGCGTCCAGGTCACCACTCTTCTCCACGTACGCCGCGGCGCCGAGGGAGAGGGCACGGTCGGCGAGGTGGCTCTCGGAGAACCCGGAGAACATCACGACGGGGAGCTCCGGGTGGCGGCGGCGCAGCTCGGTCAGCGTCTGCAGCCCGTCCATCACCGGCATCGCCACGTCCAGGACCACCACGTCCGGTCTGGTCCGCTCCACCACGTCCAGGCCCGCCGCTCCGTCCGCGGCCTCGGCCACCACCGCGAGGCCGTCGGTGCCGTCCAGCGCCAGTCGGGCGAGCAGGCGGACCTCGTCGCTGTCGTCCACGACGACCAGCCGGATCGCGGCGCTGTCACTGGGGTCGGTCGGCTGCGTGGGACGGACCGGTGCCGAGGTCATGGCTGCCGGAGCCGACTTGCTTCGCTGCGCACGAACTCGCCCTGGCCGGACGTCTTGGTCTCGACCTCGGTGAGCAGCCGGTCGACCATGCTGCGGGCGGAGTGCAGCGTGGCGTCGAGCACGTGGTCGAGCTCCTCGTCGCGTCCCAGCCGCCGAGCCAGCTGGGCGGCGACCAGCCCCTGGACGACGGTGTCGTTGATCTCCAGCGCCTCGCGGTGCCGGCGCACGGTTCCGGTGTACAGCTCACCGCTCTCCAGCAGCCGGCCGTAGCTGCGCCGCAGGCTGAGGTAGAAGCCTCCGACGACGGCGGCGAACACGTCGGAGATCGCCAACGGCCAGCCGAAGGCGTCGCGGGCGACCCGGCCGCTGTCCGCGTCCAGGCCGAAGGACGGCAGCAGCAGGTCCAGGGGGTGCAGGCCGTGGTGCACCGCGCCGCTCAGGAACAGCAGCGCGGTCGCGGTCGCCAGCGGGTTGGAGCGCAGCTGCCCGAGCCGGAACAACGGACGTGCGACCAGGACGGCGATGCCGAGGTAGACGACGGCCACGATGACGTTCGCGGCAGCTGCCACCGCCCACCACTCCACGTCAACAACCGTAGGTCGCGGATGTGCGGGTCGGTACGGGATTGCGACAGGTGCCGCAGAGGTGACCATCTCGGCTGGTCCGAACGGGTGGTGCCAGTGTGGTTCGACGCATCGAGCCCTCCCAGGTCAGAGCCTGTGGACCGGCGCCTCGCGGCGGGGGTCTGACTCGCCCAACGACCCCGTTCCCGTCAGGTCACGCATTCTTCCCCGCGGTGGCGGATCCGAAACCTGGTCGCTGCAGAAGTCGCGGATCGCGACCGGGGGGCGGCAGAAGTCGCGGATCGTGCGCGGGGGGGGGGGGGGGGGGGAGTGGTGGGGGCGGGGTGGTGTCGGGTGCCTCTCGTAGGCTGACGGTTGAGATGAGCGCGTCCTTCCCGGTCCCGACCGTGCCCGCCCCCGACCCGACCGAGCCCGGCGCCGGTCGGCCCGCGGCGACCGGCCGGCCGTCCCGGGCGGAGCGGGCCGAGCAGCTCCTGGACGGGCTGAACGACTCCCAGCGCGCGGCGGTGACGCACGCCGGCAGCCCGCTGCTGGTGGTGGCCGGGGCCGGGTCGGGCAAGACCCGGGTGCTGACCCGCCGGATCGCGTGGACGATCTCGCAGCGGGACGCCCACCCGGGGTCGATCCTGGCGATCACGTTCACCAACAAGGCCGCCGCCGAGATGCGCGAGCGGGTGGCCGCCCTGGTCGGCGGCCGGGCCCGGGTGATGACGGTCTCCACCTTCCACTCCGCCTGCGTGCGGATCCTGCGTCGCGAGGCCGGTCGGCTCGGCTTCTCCTCGTCGTTCTCGATCTACGACGCCGCCGACTCGCGCCGGCTGATGACGCTGGTCTGCCGCGACCTCGAGCTCGACCCCAAGCGGGTCCCGCCGCGGGCGGTGCTCGGCTGGGTGTCCAACCACAAGAACGAGCTGCGTGACCACGAGCAGGCCGCCCGGCAGGTGGACAACGACCTCGAGCGCTCCTACGCAGCGGCGTACGCCGGCTACCAGTCCCGACTGGTGGCGGCCAACGCCCTCGACTTCGACGACCTGATCATGACCACCGTGCACCTGCTGCAGGCGTTCCCCGACGTCCGGGAGGCCTACCGCCGGCGGTTCCGGCACGTCCTGGTCGACGAGTACCAGGACACCAACCATGCCCAGTACGCCCTGGTGCGGGAGCTGTGCGCCCCCGACCCCGACCAGGGCCCGGCCGGCGGGTCGAGCGGTGTGGGACCGGCCGAGCTGATGGTGGTGGGGGACTCCGACCAGTCCATCTACGCCTTCCGCGGTGCCAACATCCGCAACATCCTCGAGTTCGAGCGGGACTTCCCCGACGCCTCCACGGTCGTGCTGGAGCAGAACTACCGGTCCACCCAGTCGATCCTGTCCGCCGCCAACGCGGTGATCTCGCGCAACGCCGGCCGGAACGCCAAGCAGCTGTGGACCGACGCCGGGGCCGGTGAGCTGCTGGTCGGCTACGTCGCCGACGACGAGCACGCCGAGGCCCAGTTCGTCGCCGACGAGATCGACCGGCTCACCGACGACGGGGCGGCTCGGCCGGGTGAGGTCGCGGTGTTCTACCGCACCAACGCGCAGAGCCGGGTGTTCGAGGAGGTGTTCATCCGGGTCGGCCTGCCGTACAAGGTGGTCGGCGGGGTCCGCTTCTACGAGCGGCGCGAGGTCAAGGACGCGCTCGCGTACCTCCGGCTGCTGGTGAACCCGCGCGACACGGTGTCGCTCCGGCGGATCCTGAACGTCCCCAAGCGCGGCATCGGGGAGCGGGCGGAGGCGTGCGTGGCCGCTCTCGCCGACCGGGAGCGCATCGACTTCATGGAGGCGCTGCGTCGGTGCGATCAGGCTGCCGGCATCGCGACCCGCTCGGTCACGGCCGTGCGGGCCTTCGTCTCGATGGTCGACGACCTGCGCGCGCTGGTGGACGTGGGCGAGCCCGCCGACGTCGTGCTCGAGGCCTGCCTGACCCGCAGCGGCTACCTCGCCGAGCTGGAGGGCTCGCCGGACCCGCAGGACGAGACCCGGGTGGAGAACCTCGCCGAGCTGGTCGCGGTGGCCCGGGAGTTCGTCAACGACGCCGGAGACGAGGCACCCGACCCGGACGCGCCGGACCCGCGCTCGCTGGACGCCTTCCTGGAGCGGGTGGCGCTGGTGTCCGACGCGGACCAGATCCCCGACGCCGGCGACGGCGACGACGGGCAGGGCGTGGTGACGCTGATGACCCTGCACACGGCCAAGGGGCTGGAGTTCCCGGTCGTGTTCCTCACCGGGCTGGAGGACGGCGTCTTCCCGCACCTGCGGTCGCTCGGCGACCCGCGCGAGCTGGAAGAGGAGCGCCGGCTCGCGTACGTCGGAATCACCCGGGCGCAGCGTCGGCTGTACCTCTCCCGGGCCACGATGCGCTCGGCCTGGGGGGCGCCGAGCCACAACCCGGCCTCGCGCTTCCTGGACGAGCTGCCGGACCCGCTGGTCGACTGGCGGCGCACCGAGGCCGACCAGACCCGGTGGACCCCGCGGCGGCCGACGCAGGCCGCCCCGAACGGCCGCGCCGGCCTCCAGCCGCGTCCGACCGGTGGCCGGACGGTGCCCGCTCTGGACCCCGGGGACCGCGTCGTCCACGACACGTTCGGCATGGGCACGGTGGTCGCGCTCGAGGGCGCCGGAGACCGCAGCGTCGCCAGCGTCGACTTCGGGTCCCAGGGGGTCAAGCGGCTGCTGCTGCGGTATGCGCCGCTGGAGAAGCTCTAGCCGGTCGGCGAGTGTCGCGCGGCGTGTCGCGCGGCGCGTCGCCGGCGGGGGTGAGCCCGACCGGCGGGACCATCGCGGCATGGCACCCGACATCAACATCCTGGCCGTCCTGCTCGCCACCGCGTCGACGCTGGTCGTCGGGTCGGTCTGGTACACCCCCAAGGTCTTCGGCAACACCTGGATGCGGCTCGCGGGGGTGGACCCCGCCGCCGAGCGCAGCGCGGTTGGCCCGATCGTGCTGACCGTCGCGGTCAGCTTCGTCACCGCGCTGGTCCTGGCCGGGTCGGTCACGCTGGCGCAGGAGTTCTACGGCGGCGGCTACCTGGGCAACGCGTTGGTCACCGCCGTGATCCTCTGGGCCGGCTTCACCGCCGCCCGGCTGGCGACGCACGACGCCTTCGAGGGCCGCCCACCGGCGCTGACGCTGCTCAACGCCGCGCACGAGCTGGTCACCGTGCTGGTCATGGCCCTCGTGATCGGGCTGTTCGGGATCTGACCTGGCCGGGTCAGGGGGAGACGCCGTGCTCCTCCAGGACCGAGACCGGGTCGATCGGGTCGCCCCCGTCCGGGTGCACCTCGAGGTGCAGGTGCGGGCCGGTGGAGTTCCCGGTGCTGCCGACGTACCCGATCACCTCACCGGGGGTCACGGTGTCACCGCTGCTGACCGTCACGCTGCTCTGGTGGGCGTACCAGATCTCGTCGCCGTTCTCGAGCTCGAGCACCGTGAGGTTGCCGGCCCAGCTGGCGGCCGCGTCGTAGCCGGCCTGGGTGATGACACCCGGGGCGACCGCGACGATCGGCGTGCCCTCGGCGGCGGAGAAGTCCTGGCCGGTGTGGTAGCCGCTGGACCACAGGTAGCCCGAGGCGCCGTAGCTGGCGCTCATCGAGTAGCCCGCGAGCGGGAGCACCCACTGGTCGGAGCGCATCTCGTCGGCCTGGTCCTGGGCCGCCTCGGCGAGCTCCTGCAGCGCTGACATCCGCTGCCGGGCCTGCAGCTCGGCCTGCTGCTGCAGCTCGTCCCGGCCGACGTCACGGCTGACCCGGACGAGCGCGCCGCTGCGGTCGCGAACCAGGTGCGTGCGCGCCACCTGCTGCTGCCGGTCCTCCTCACCGCGGTCGGCGGACAGGTCGACCGACAGCGCCTGTAGCGAGCCGCCCGCAGCCTGTGCGGCGGCCGGCGGAGTCGTACCGCCGGTGGAGCTGACGACGACCGCACCGGCACCGGCGAGCACCAGCGCCGCAGCGCCGACGATCGCGGGTGCGGGCAGCAGCCGGGCGAGCCGGGACGAGCCGGCGCGTCGAGTGATGCGGGCCGCTGCCGAGGAGCGCTCGGCGCGGCGACGTCCGGGAACGGCCCCCGTGGCCGGGTCGGTACGACCCGGCGTCGGCGCGCTCGCGCGCCGTCGTCCCGACCGATGGTCGGAGCCTGAACCTGGTGCCACAGCGGGGGAATCCTCTCGGTTCTACCGGGGACGGACAACTTCAGCAGACTAACGGAGCCGGTGTCGGGAGGGAAAACGAACGGGGAAGCCCGAGGGCACGGGGGTGTCCGAGACGTACAAAAAGTCGCTTTTGTGGAGGGGTGGGGTCGCCGTGCGGCCGCCGCGGACGTGACCTTCACCTCGCCTGCGCGCCGCGCCCGTCGCTTTCACGGGGTACCCCGTGAAAGCGTCACTGCCCGAGACTCACGACCCTCGGGCAGTGCGAGTTCCGCGCGGTCAGCGGTGGGCTACCCTGCGCGGCATCATGCCGAGACGGATCGTGGTGGCCAAGCCTGGGCTCGACGGGCACGATCGCGGTGCCAAGGTGGTGGCCCGGGCCCTGCGCGACGCCGGGAACGAGGTGATCTACACCGGCCTGCACCAGACGCCGGAGCAGATCGTGGAGACCGCCATCGCCGAGGACGCCGACGCGATCGGCGTCTCGGTGCTGTCCGGCGCCCACATGACGCTGTTCCGCAAGATCGTCGACCTGCTCGCCGAGCGGGACGCCTCGGACATCGTGGTGTTCGGCGGCGGCATCATCCCCGAGGACGACCGCGCCCCGCTGCGCGAGGCGGGCGTCGCGACCGTGTTCACGCCGGGGGCGACCACGTCGGAGATCGCCTCCTGGGTGGCGGAGAACGTCCCCGACACCAGCGCCTGACCGGCGGGCTGCGGGCTCAGTCGAGCCGGGCGTCTCCGGTCAGCGGCAGCCGCAGCACTCCCGGACGTCGCGGTCCGGTGTGCACCGTGACCGGCTGCACCTCGCCGTTCCCGCTGTACGCGGTGTCGCTCGCCGCCACCACGACCCGCAGCCGGTGCCCGGCCGGCACCCGCTGGACCACGGCGGGCAGCCGGACCCGGACCGGCTGCGTCACGTCGGTCACCCGGACCGGGCTGATCAGCCGGTTCTTCAGCCGCACGGTCCCGTCCGGGGCGACGTCGTACAGCTTGGCGAACAGCACCAGCTTGCCCGCGGGCTCACCGTCTTGGCCCTGCTCGGCGACCGGCGCATCCAGCCGCAGCGTCAGCCGCGGGCTGCCGACCAGGACGGCCGGCTCGGCCAGCGGCCGCGTCGACCAGGCGGCGTACGTGCCCGGACCGTCGCTCGGCGGGTTGTGCACCAGCACGCCCTCCAGCGCGGAGGTCTCGGAGTACGACGTGGGCCCGTCGGCCGCGTTGGCGTAGGTCGCCGCACCGCGCCGCACCTGCTCTCGCCGGGTCACCAGCCGGTCGTCGCCGGACAGGAACAGCCGCTCGGTGGGCCGGGTACCGAGCCGGTCCCGGTACACGTAGGCCCCGCGGATGGCGGACCCGGCGTCGGCCGGGTCCGTGTCGTAGTCGACCCAGCTGCGGAAGTAGGCGAACCGCGGGCCCACCGGCGCCTGGTCGCGGCCGCGCACCCAGTGGTTCATCCAGTCCAGGAAGCGTTCGCCGAGGAAGGAGTCGCGCAGGTTGCCGCTGCCGAGATCCAGCTCACCGGGTGCCGGCGTGCCGCCGTCCGAGTGGCCCCAGGACTGCCAGACCATCCGGGTCTCGGTCCCGCCACGGCGCAGCTGTCGGTAGGTCGCCACCGCCTCCTGCAAGTTGAACAGCGTGTCCTTCTGACCCTGCACCAGCAGCGTCGGCGCGTCGATGCGCCCGGCATAGGTCGCCACCGAGGCCGACCGGGCCAACCGGAGGGTCCGACCGTCCGGATACCCGGTCGCGTTCATCTGGGCCATCGCCCGGCACGCCGCCCGGGCGAAGTTCGGGCACCCGGTGTTCCGGTCGGGGTCCACGGTGGACCCCTGCACGCCGTCGGAGATCCCGAGCCCGAAGAAGAACGCCGACCACTCCTTCTTGAACACACCCGGCGTGCGGTAGCGCACCTGCCCGGCACGGTTGCTGGTGTTGTTCGGCGCCAGGGAGTAGGCGAGGTCGTTCCAGGTGATCAGCGGGATCAACGCGTCCAGCCGGTCGTCCTGACCGGCGATGGCGAACTGGATCTGACCGCCGTACGACCCACCGATCATGCCGACCCGCGGGTCACCGGGAGCCTCGTCGGCGACGGTGCGCACGACGAACCGGTCACCAGCATCGGTCCGGGCTGGCTTGTCCCCGGCCAGCACGTCCAGCAGCTGCACTCCCGCCACGCCGTCCCAGTCCGGATCGTCCAGGTGGATCTTGCAGTCCGACCCGCCGAAGCCGAGACCGGAGTACGACAGCACGACGTACCCGGCGCGGGCGAAGCCGCGGCCGACCGCGCGCTGGTTGCTGTCGTCCTTGGCGCCGCCGAACCCGTGGGTGGTGAGGATCGCCGGGGCACGGTGCCGCCGGTCGACCCCGTCCGGGGTGTAGAGGTCGGCCACGACGGTGCAGCGCTGCTCCCGCTGCGGTCCCACCCGGGTCCGGACGCGCAGCGACCGCACCGAGTAGCCCGGCGTCTCACCGACCACCCGGGTGGCACCGGTCTGGCCGGCGGCGGCCACCGGCTCGGCGGCGGCCGAGGTGCCGCCCGGGAGTCCGGCGAGCAGCGTCCCCAGCATTCCGGTAGCCAGTCCCGTGGCCAGGACGGCGGGTCTGCGGATCGAACGCATGGAACCTCCAGGAGAAGACGTCCTCGGGTCCAACGAGCAGCGAGGCGGCGGGTTACTCGAGCGCACCGGCTCCGCGCGCCCGCCGGACCGTGTCGGCGACGATGGCCGCCACCTGGTCCGGGTGCGTCCGCAGCACCCAGTGCCCGGCCGGGACGTCGACCCGCTCGAGGTGCGGGTTCGCCGCCGCGGCCGCGCCCGCCAGCGCGGGGGTGACGAACGCGTCGTGCCGGGGCACGACGAGGGTGACCGGCAGCCGGGTGCTGCCGTCGCCGGCGGGTGTGCGCAGCCGCGGTCGCAGGTTGGCCCGGTACAACGCGAGCCCGCGGCGGGCGTCGCGGCCGAAGGTGTCCGCCCAGTGGCCCCCGTCCGAGAGCCGCTCGGCCGCGGCCAGCCGGGTCCGGATCGGGCGGGCCAACAGCGTCCACGCCAGCTCCGGTAGCACCGGGAGGTGGAACGCGGCGGCATACCAGGACCGTCGCCGTTGCGCCCGCAGCAGGCCGGCGCGACCGTCCCGGCGGGCCGTGCGGGCGAACTCCGCGAGGTGGTCCAGACCCGGCCCACTGATCGAGCAGAACGAGGCGAGCCGGCCGTGCAGTCGCGGGTCGTCGCGCTCGAGGCAGACCGCGTCCCACAGGGCCGTCGACCCCCAGTCGTGACCGACCAGGTGCACACCGGCGGCCGGGTCGACCGCGTCCAGGACGGCGACCAGGTCGTCCACCAGCCGGGCGACCCGGTAGCCGGCGGTGCGCCGCGGGGCCGTCGACCGGCCGGCGCCGCGGACGTCGTAGGTCACCACCCGGTGCCGCGGGACCAGCCGCTCGACCACGGGATCCCAGACGGTCTGCGTGTCCGGGTAGCCGTGCACGAGCAGCACGGTGGGGACGTCCGCTCCGGCTGGCCGACCCACCGTCGGGATCTCCCGCGGCTCGTGCACGCAGACCGCCAGGTCGACCGCGTCGGCGCCGGAACCGGAGCCGACCGTGAGCGAGCGCATGCGCCGCATCCTGCACCGGCCCCGGGTGCCGGATGCGCTCAGCCGGGGCTAGAGTCCCTGGCGCCCGGGCGCCGCGTCGGACTGGTCGCGCGGCGGCCCCCCGAACCGACGAAGGACGGCCCGACGTGGACCTGATGGAGTACCAGGCCAAGCAGCTGTTCGCCAAGCACGGTGTGCACGCCACCCTCGGGGTCGTCGCCACCACGCCGGAGCAGGCACGGGCCGGAGCCGAGGAGCTCGGCGGCCGGGTGGTGGTCAAGGCCCAGGTCAAGGCCGGCGGCCGGGGCAAGGCGGGCGGCGTGAAGCTCGCCCAGGACCCGGCCGAGGCCGCCGCGCGGGCCGAGGAGATCCTCGGCATGCAGATCAAGGGTCTGACGGTGAACCGGGTCCTCGTCGCCCCGACGGCCGCGATCGCCGAGGAGTACTACTTCTCCTTCGTCCTCGACCGGTCGAACCGCTCATACCTCTGCATCGCCAGCGTCGAGGGTGGGGTGGAGATCGAGGAGGTCGCCCAGACCGACCCGGACGCGGTGGCGCAGATCGCCATCGACCCCGGCGCGGGGGTCGACCAGGCCAAGGCACGGGAGATCGTCGCCGCCGCCCGCTTCCCCGCCGCGGTGGCCGACCAGGCGGTCGAGATGGTGCAGCAGCTGTGGCGGGTCTTCGTGGAGGAGGACGCCAGCCTGGTCGAGGTGAACCCGCTGGCCCGGCTCGAGGACGGGACGCTGGAGGCGCTGGACGGCAAGGTCACGCTCGACGCCAACGCCGACTTCCGGCACCCCGACCACGCCGATTTCGAGGACCAGGAGGCGGCCGACCCGTTGGAGGCGCAGGCGCGGGAGAAGGGCCTCAACTACGTCAAGCTCGACGGGTCGGTCGGGATCATCGGCAACGGCGCCGGGCTGGTGATGTCCACCCTGGACGTGGTGGCGTACGCCGGAGCGGACTTCCCCGGCGCCGACGGGGCGGGCCAACGACCCGCGAACTTCCTCGACATCGGTGGCGGCGCCTCCGCCGAGGTGATGGCCGACGGGCTGCACATCGTCCTCGGTGACCCCCAGGTGCGCACCGTGTTCGTCAACGTGTTCGGTGGCATCACCGCCTGCGATGCGGTCGCGAACGGGATCGTGCACGCCCTGGAGCTGCTCGGCGACGAGGCGGACAAGCCCCTGGTCGTCCGGCTCGACGGCAACAACGTCGACGAGGGCCGGCGGATCCTCGCCGAGGCGGACCATCCGCTGGTGACGGTGGTCGACACCATGGACGGCGCCGCCCACCGGGCCGCCGAGCTGGCCGCGAGCTGAGGGACGAGGAGCAACCCGAATGTCGATCTTTCTGGACGCGAGCTCGAAGGTCATCGTGCAGGGCATGACCGGCGCCGAGGGCTCCAAGCACACCCGGCGGATGCTCGCCGCCGGCACCGCGATCGTCGGGGGCGTGAACGCCCGCAAGGCGGGGACGACGGTGGACGTCGACGGGTCCGAGCAGCCGGTGTTCGGCACCGTCGAGGAGGCGGTCGCCGCGACCGGTGCGGACGTGTCGGTCGTCTTCGTCCCGCCCGCCTTCGCCAAGGACGCCGTGCTGGAGGCCGTCGGCGCCGAGGTGCCGCTGGTGGTGGTCATCACCGAGGGCATCCCGGTGCACGACACCGCCGCGTTCTTCGCGGCCGCACAGGCCTCCGGCGGCACCCGGATCGTGGGGCCGAACTGCCCGGGCGTCATCACGCCCGGCGGGTCGAACGCCGGCATCATTCCCGCCGACATCACCGGGCCGGGCCGGATCGGGCTGGTCAGCAAGTCCGGCACGCTGACTTACCAGCTGATGTACGAGCTGCGCGACATCGGGTTCAGTACCGCGGTCGGGATCGGCGGCGACCCGATCATCGGCTCCACGCACATCGACTGCCTGCGCGCCTTCCAGAACGACCCGGACACCGACGCGGTCATCATGGTCGGCGAGATCGGCGGTGACGCCGAGGAGCGGGCGGCCGAGTTCATCGCGGCCGAGGTCACCAAGCCCGTCGTCGGCTACGTCGCGGGCTTCACCGCGCCGGAGGGCAAGACCATGGGTCACGCCGGGGCGATCGTCTCCGGCTCGTCCGGGACCGCCGAGGCCAAGAAGCAGGCGCTGGAGGCGGCCGGCGTGCGGGTGGGCAAGACGCCGAGCGAGACCGCCACCTTGATGCGCGAGGTCGTGCAGCAGCTGGGCTGATCCTGGTCCGGGCGGTCAGCCCAGCTCGTCCAGCCGTTCACCGGCACGCAGCAGCAGCCGGCCGAACGCTCCCGGGGTGACGTCGGACTGTGCGGTCGGGGAGAACGTCAGCTGCGTCAGCGCCCGGCCGTTGCGCACCAGGCCGACCCGGTAGAACACCTTGCCCCGCGGCAGCTCGTAGGTGAGCCGCCAGACCCGCCCCACGACGTCGCCGGCCCGCACGGTCCCGGAGCTGTCCACCGAGGCCGAGGGCTGGCGGTCGGGGCAGGTGCGGATCCGCCCGGCGGTGTCGGCGATGAAGTCGGCCGCCGCGGCGGCGGAGCCCAGCACTCCCAGCGTCTGGGTGATCCCGAATCGCGTCGGGAGGTCGCCCCGTGGCATCACGAAGGCCCGGGACCGCTCGCCACGCACCCCGCTGCCGGAAAAATCGGTCCGGTCGCACAAGGTGGCGGCCACATTCGGGTCGGCGGACACCGGGTCGGTTCCCACCCAGGGGGTGGTGAGCCGACCGACCGGCGGCAGGTCGACCACGCCGAGGAACCCGCGGACCTCGCCGGTCGGCGGCAGCGGTGCCGGCCGGATGCGCGCCCGCGGCGGGCACTCGTCGTCCCCGGTGCCCCGGAGACCGCACAGCATGGCCAGCGCGTCCCGCATGCTCTGCGCGATCGTCACCGGGTCCGCCGCCGTGCGCCGCTCCACCTCGTGCGCCAACACGGTGGTCACCCGCCCGGAGCGGGTCAGTGCCACCGAGACCGACCGGACCGGGTCCGACCACTGCCGCAGCTCCAGCACCGTCACGTCGGTGCCGTCGCGGGGGATGGTGTAGCTCTCCAGCAGCTGCACCCGCGGCACCTGGCAGCCCGCGTACCAGCGCACCAGCCGGTCGTAGGCCTTGGTCGCCGCCGCGCGGGTGCGAGAGACCTCGACCGCCTCCACCGCGAGCTGGGCAGGCCCCCCGACGGTCTCGAAGGTCCGTACGTACGCCGCCTCCCGGCGGAGGTCTGCGGCCGGTTGCTGGTTGCAGGAGGGGTAGACCGCACCCGCGCCGGGCCGGGTGCTCGTCGACGCGATCCGCCATCGCGCGCTGCGGTCGAGCCGACTGATCTGGTCGGAGTCGAGCAGCTGACCGGCGTCGACGACCGGCGGGTCCGGTTCGCTCACCGGCAGCACGCTCTCTCCGATCTGCCGGCGTTCCGGGGCGACGACGGTGTCCTCACCGGCCGGTGCGGGGGTGGTCACGAAGAGCCCCGCCCCGGCCAGCGCCGCGGCCGTGCCAGCCGCGACCAGCACCGCGCCGCGGCGCTGCTGGCGGCGGCCCTGGCGGCGCACCGTGGACGGCATCGGTGCCGCCAGCGGGTCGGTGACCCGCTGGAGGGCGCGCAGCCGGGACGCCAGCGCCGACCGGTCGGCCCCGAGCCGGCTCTGGACGTGCGCGAGCGCGTCGTCGGTGGACCGGACCGCCACGTCGTCGGTGACCCCGACCTCGCGCGCGGCGGCCGGCAGGTCCCTGCGGGCGAGCGTCTGCAGGACCAGCAGCCGCAGCCCGACCGTCGGCAGCTCACCCAAGACCCCGAGCAGCTCCCGGTCGGTGCCCGAGTCGTCCAGCCGTCGGCGCAGGTGCGCCGTGTGCCGGAGCGCGGCCAGCTGCCACGCCTCGTGCCGGACCGCCGCCTCGGTGTCCCGCCGGCGCAGCACCCGCCAGCGCTGCCAGGCGTGGGTGTAGGCGTCCCGCGTCGCCGCCGCCGCGGCCCCGAGATCCGCGGTCACCACGTAGGTCTGCAGCAACACGTGCCGGCGCGTCTGGGCGTAGAACGCGTCGAACTCGTCCGCGCGCGCCATCTGCGGATCTCCTCTGGACGGGGCGGGCCGGTGGGGCAGCTCGACGGTACGCGACGGCGCGGCAGCGCGGCGAACCGGTCGCGGTGCCGCACGATGGATCACGATGCCCGCAGTCCGTGTTCCTGAGGCTCCCGTCGTCGCCGGCCACGACACCGGTGCGCCGACTCCGTGGGCCGGGTGGGCCCTGGTGCTGCCGGCCTGCCTGGCAGCGATGGCGGTGGCGGCCGCCGGGCTGGTACTGGCCGCCGGGGCGGCGGTCGTGCTCTGGTTCGCCGCCGGCGGCGCCGGGCCCAGCAGCGAGGCAGTCCGCACCGGCGCGGTGCTGTGGCTGACCGCGCACGGCGGATCGCCGGCCGTCGGAGGCGTGACCCTGTCCCTCGTCCCGCTGCTCGTCCCGCTGCTGCTCGGTGCCGCCCTGGCCCGCACCGGGCGGTGGGTGCTGCACCGCTCGGGACTGCCGCCGACCCCGCCGGTGCACGACGGCGCGGTCGTCGCGGCCGTCGCGGCCGGCGCCGGCAGCTATGCCGTGCTGGTCGGGCTGGTCGGCGGGGCGGTCCGCCTGTCGGGGGACCCCGGCGTGCTGGGCACCGACATCGCCCGCGCTGTCGGGCTGACCCTCGGCGGCGCCGGACTCGCCCTCGCGGTCGGCCTCGGTCGGGCCGCCGGCAGCTGGCGAGCGCTCGCGGACCGGTCGCCGGTCGAGGTCGCCGCGGCGGTCCGCGGTGCTGCGGCCGGCCTGGTCACCGTGCTCGGCGCGGCCGCGCTGCTGCTGCTGGCCGTGCTGGCGGTGCACGCCGACCGGGTCCTGACGGTCGGCCGCGAGCTGTCGCCGGGGATCGGTGGCGTCCTGGCCCTGACGCTGGTCTGCGCCATCGTGTTGCCGAACGCGGTGCTGTGGACGGCCGGCTACCTCGCCGGGCCCGGCTTCGCCGTCGGGACCGGCACGGCCGTCGCGCCGGGGGGCGTGCTGCTCGGCCCGCTCCCCGCCTTCCCCCTGCTCGGCGCGCTGCCCGCCGCCGGCGCCGGTCCGGCCTGGGGGGACGCGCTGCTGTTGCTGCCCGTGCTGGCGGGGGTGCTCGCGGGGGTGACCGCGGCCCGCAGCCTGGCGGTGGACGGGTGGCTGCGGCCGGGCCTGACCGGTGCCGCCGCGGGGCTCTTGGCCGGGGGGATGCTCGCACTGGCGCTCACGCTGTCCGGGGGGGCGGTGGGGCCCGGTCGGATGGCCGACACCGGCCCGCTCACCGCCGCGTCGGTCGCGGTCGTGCTCACCCTCACGGTGGCGGCAGCCGCCGGAGCGGTCGCCCGCCAGGCGCTGCGCGGCCGGCGGCTGCTGCCCGCAGGGGTCCTTCCGGCAGCGATGGGGGTCCCGGCCAGGGCCTCGACCGGGTGGTCTGCGGTCCGGTCCCGGCTGCGCCGCTGAGCGCCGCTGAACAGCCGGCCGACCCCGCTCGCTAGGGTGACCGGCCGTGCCCGATCGCTTCGGACCCTTCACCCCCGGCCCCGCCCGCGTCGTGGTGCTGGTGTCCGGCTCCGGGACCAATCTGCAGGCGCTGCTGGAGGCGTCCGCGCGCCCGTCGTACGGGGTCGAGGTCGTCGCCGTGGGCGCCGACCGGGAGGGCACCGGCGGCGTCCGTCGGGCCGAGCGGGCCGGGCTGCCCACCTTCGTCTGCCCGGTGCACGACTACGCGGACCGGGACGGCTGGGATCGGGCGCTGACCGAGCGGGTCGCTGCGCACCGACCCGACCTGGTGGTGTCCGCCGGGTTCCTCAAGCTCGTCGGCCCGGTGTTCCTCCGCCGCTTCGGCGGCACCTACCTGAACACCCACAACGCGCTGCTGCCGGCGTTCCCCGGCGTGCACGGTCCCCGAGACGCCCTGGAGTACGGCGTCAAGGTCAGCGGCGCCACCTTGTTCGTCGTCGACGCCGGCATGGACACCGGGGCGATCGTCGCGCAGGTCGCGGTGCCGGTGCTGTCCGACGACGACGAGGAGTCGCTCACCGCCCGGATCAAGGCCGCCGAGCAGCGTCAGCTGGTGGAGTACCTCGGCCGGATGGCGCGTGCGGGCTGGACCGTCGACGACAGGAAGGTCACCGTGCCGTGAGTGCAGTCCCGGAGCGTCCCGAGCCGTCCGGCGAGGTCCTGATGCCGGTGCGGCGGGCCCTGCTGAGCGTCTACGACAAGACCGGGCTGGAGGAGCTCGCCGGCGGCTTGCACGACGCCGGGGTCGCCCTGGTGTCCACCGGCTCGACGGCCGCACGAATCGCCGCCGCCGGGCTTCCGGTCACCCCGGTCGAGGAGGTGACCGGCTTCCCCGAGTGCCTCGACGGCCGGGTCAAGACGCTGCACCCCCGCGTGCACGCCGGGATCCTGGCCGACCGCCGGCTGGACAGTCATCGGGCCCAGCTGGAGGAGCTCGGCATCGCGCCGTTCGACCTCGTGGTGTGCAACCTCTACCCGTTCGCCGACACGGTGCAGGCCGGCGCCGCACCGGACGAGTGCGTCGAACAGATCGACATCGGCGGGCCGTCGATGGTGCGCGCGGCCGCCAAGAACCATCCGAGTGTCGCGGTGGTGGTGGCGCCCGCGCGCTACCCGGAGGTGCTGGCGAGCGTGCGGGCCGGCGGGTTCACCCTCGCCGCTCGGCAGCGGCTGGCGGCGGAGGCGTTCGCGCACACCGCGACCTATGACGTGCACGTCGCGTCGTGGCTGGGCAGTGTGCTCAGTGACACCGGCGACGGCACCGGCTGGCCGGCGTGGGTGGGAGCGACCTGGGACCGCGCCGAGGCGCTGCGGTACGGCGAGAACCCGCACCAGCGGGCGGCTCTCTACCGGTCGGGCTTCGCGCCGCAGCCCGGGCTGGCGCAGGCCGAGCAGCTGCACGGCAAGCAGATGTCGTTCAACAACTACGTGGACACCGAGGCCGCGCTCCGCGCCGCCCACGACTTCGACCAGCCCGCGGTGGCGGTTGTCAAGCACGCGAACCCGTGCGGGATCGCGGTCGGCGCCGACGTCGCCGAGGCGCACCGCCGCGCACACGCCTGCGACCCCGTGTCCGCGTTCGGCGGCGTGATCGCCGCGAATCGGCCGGTGTCGGCGGCCATGGCCGAGCAGGTCTCCGCCGTCTTCACCGAGGTGATCGTCGCTCCGGGCTTCGACGAGCCGGCCCTCGACCTGCTGGTCGCCCGGAAGAACCTGCGGGTGCTGCGGCTGCCCTCGTATGGTGTCCAGCTGGAGTCCCGGCCGGTCAGCGGCGGGCTGCTGCTGCAGTCGGCCGACCTCGTCCGCGAGCCCGGGGACGAACCGGCCGGCTGGCAGCGGGTGGCCGGGCCGGCGCTGGCCGACGACCAGCTCGCCGACCTGGCCTTCGCCTGGCGTGCCTGCCGCGCGGTCAAGTCGAACGCGGTGCTGCTGGCCGCCGGGGGCGCCACCGTCGGCATCGGCATGGGCCAGGTCAACCGGGTCGACTCGGCCCGGCTGGCGGTCAGCCGAGCCGGGAGCCGGGCCGCCGGCTCGGTGGCCGCGTCGGATGCCTTCTTCCCCTTCGCCGACGGGCTGCAGGTGCTGGCCGACGCCGGTGTCCGCGCGGTGGCCCAGCCCGGCGGCTCCGTCCGTGACGACGAGGTGGTCGCCGCTGCGGAGGCTGCCGGGATGACGATGTACCTCACCGGGGTGCGGCACTTCGCCCACTGACGGCGAGCCGCCGGGCGAGCCGAGTCAGAGCGCGGCGGCGCTGCCGTACAGCGACTGCGCCACCGACCCGAAGTACGGACCCCACATGATGTCCTTGACGCCCCGGTAGCCGAAGCTGTTGACCGAGTTGAGCGTCCCGAGCGTGCTCGCCTCGGAGTAGTCGATGAACCACGGACCGCCGGACGAGCCACCGGTCATGTCGCAGGACATCCCCTGGTCCTGCGATCCGCCATAGGTGTCCTGCTGGACCACGGCGTGGCACCAGGCGATGTCCGTGCCGTCGTACGGCCGCGCCGCGGGGTAACCGAAGGCGTACATCTGCTCGCCTCGGGCCAGGTTGAACCCGATGCCCTGCGCGCCGACCGTGTCGGTGAGGTGCTGACCGCCGAGGGTGTTCATCACCCCGAAGGCCACGTCGTAGTCGAAGTCCCCGGACGACGCCCACTGGCCGGTGGTGACCAGCTGCCGGGCGGTGTAGGTCCCGAACGGGCGCACCCCGTCGTCGTAGCCCGGGACGAAGGCCCAGTTCGTCGCGTAGGCACCGGGACCCTCGTGCACGCAGTGCCCGGCGGTCAGCACCAGATCGCGGTTGGCCGAGGAGGTCGAGCTGCCGGAGCACACGTAGTTGGTGCCGGACAGGGTGAAGAACACCTTGCCGGTCGTCTCGGTCACCTCACCGCCGCCGGTGTAGTAGCCGCCGGTGAAGCCGGCCGCGCCCGGCTGGCCCTTCGCCGTCGGGCCGACCACGGTCGGCGCGCCGCGCTCGACCACACCGGTCGCCGAGTCCTTGGACCGGTCGGCGACCAGCCGCTCCGCCGGAACCGCCGTCCGCATCCGGTGCCGGCTCCAGTAGTCGACGATCCGCCGGTGCTCGGAGGCGGTGGTGGCCGCCTCGTGCACGCGGACGTCGCCGGCCCCGGCCGTGCCGGCGGGTCCGGCGGCGGCGCCACCGGAGGGCAGCCAGGCCAGGACGGCCGCAGTGCCGACGGTCACCGCCAGCAGGCTCGTTGCACGCCTCGTCATCATCGGTTCCTCTCGGAGGGTCACCGGGCGGCGACCAATCGTCGAAGGAGTACCCCAGGTCAAACCGGGATAAACCCGGCCAGCACGCCGAGTAGGTGCCCGATCCGTCGGCGCCCGGGCGGCGTGACAGACTCCGCAGTCGTGACTGCGCAGATCCTCGACGGCACGGCGGCCGCGGCCGCCATCAAGGACGACCTCACCACCCGGGTGGCGCGGCTGCGCGAGCGCGGAGTCACTCCGGGCCTCGGCACCGTCCTCGTGGGCGACGACCCGGGCAGCCGGTGGTACGTCGCCGGCAAGCACCGAGACTGTGCCCAGGTGGGGATCGAGTCGATCAGGGTGGACCTGCCGGCCGACGCCACGCAGGACCAGATCGAGGCCGAGGTGGACCGGCTGAACGCCGACCCCTCCTGCACCGGGTACATCGTCCAGCTCCCGCTGCCCCAGGGTCGGGACGAGCACGCCGTCCTCGCCCGGATCGACCCGGAGAAGGACGCCGACGGGCTGCACCCCACGAACCTCGGCTGGCTGGTGCTCGGCCGGCCGGCGCCGCTGCCGTGCACCCCGCGCGGCATCCTCGAGCTGCTGCGCCGGCACGAGGTGCCGATCGCCGGTGCCCGGGTGACCGTCGTCGGCCGGGGCATCACCGTCGGGCGCTCGCTCGGGCTGTTGCTCACCAGGCGCTCCGAGAACGCCACGGTGACGCTGTGCCACACCGGCACCGTCGACCTCGCCGCGGAGGTGTGCCGCGCGGACATCGTGGTGGCCGCGGCCGGCGTGCCGGGGATCATCACCGCGGCGATGGTCAAGCCCGGCGCGGCCGTCCTCGACGTCGGGGTCAGCCGCGGCCCGGACGGCATCCTGGGGGACGTCGCCGACGACGTCCGCGAGGTCGCGGGCTGGGTGTCCCCCAACCCGGGCGGGGTGGGTCCGATGACCCGGGCGCTGCTGCTGTCCAACGTCGTCGAGGCAGCCGAGCGGCAGGCGGCTGCGTGACCCCAGCGCCGGAGGGTCTCCGGCCCCTCGGCACCCTCGTGCTGGCGGCTGCGCTGGTCGCCGCGGCGAGCGGCCTGGTCCTGGTGGCGATCGGACCCTGGCGGCTCGGCGTCGGCGTGCTCGGCGTCGCGCTGGTCGTCAGCGCGATCGCCCGCACCCTGCTGCCGGAGCGGCACTCCGGCCTGCTGCACGTCCGCCGGGCACCGGCCGACGTGCTGGCGATGGCGCTGCTCGGCGCCGGGATCGTCGCGCTGGCACTGCTGGTGCCGGACCAGCCGCGGATCTGAGCGGCGTCAGCCCAGCAGGCCGAGGCCGCGCACGGCCTCGCGCTCGTCGGCGAGCTCGGCGGCGCTGGCGTCGATCCGCTCGCGGGAGAAGTCGTCGATGTCCAGGTCGGGCACGATCCGCCAGCTCCCGTCCGCGGTGGTGACCGGGAAGGACGAGACGAGCCCCTCCGACACGCCGTACGAGCCGTCGCTGGGAACCGCCATCGAGGTCCAGTCGCCGTCGGCGGTGCCGGTCAGCCAGTCCCGCGCGTGGTCGATCGTGGCGTTCGCCGCCGAGGCCGCCGATGAGGCACCGCGGGCCTCGATGATGGCCGCTCCGCGCTGCTGGACGGTCGGGATGAACTCGTCGGTCACCCAGGCGTGGTCGTCGACGAGCTCGTAGGCGTTGCGCCCGCCGACCTCGGCGTGGAAGAGGTCGGGATACTGCGTCGCCGAGTGGTTGCCCCAGATCGTCAGCTGCCGGATGTCGGCGACCGGGTGCCCGGTCCGGGCGGACAGCTGCGCAAGCGCCCGGTTGTGGTCGAGCCGGGTGAGCGCGGTGAACCGCTCCGCCGGGATGTCGGGGGCGTTGGTCAGCGTGATCAGAGCGTTGGTGTTCGCCGGGTTGCCGGTGACCGTCACCCGCACGTCGTCGGCGGCGTGATCGTTCAAGGCCCGTCCCTGCGCGGTGAAGATCGCGCCGTTCGCCTCGAGCAGGTCGGCTCGCTCCATGCCCTTGCTGCGCGGGCGGGCGCCGACCAGCAGGGCCACGTTCACGCCGTCGAACACCTGCTCCGGCCGGTGGCCGATCTGCACGCCGGCCAGCGTCGTGAACGCGCAGTCGTCCAGCTCCATCACGACGCCCTCGAGCGCGCGCAGTGCGGGCTCGATCTCCAACAGCCGCAGCTCCACCGGGGTGTCCGGGCCGAGCAGCCCTCCGCTCGCGATGCGGAACAGCAGGCTGTAGCCGATCTGCCCGGCGGCTCCGGTGACGGCGACCTTGACCGGTGTGCTCACGCGTTGGCTCCTCACGACGGCGGGTGGACGACGCGCCGGACGCTAGCAGCCGCGACGCGGTGCCCCACCCGGCGCTGCGCCCGGGCGGGGAGGCCCTCCGGCTCGCGGTCAGGTCCAGGCGTAATGGCCGACGAGGACGCCCAGCACGAACCAGGCGAGACCGCCGAGCACGCCGTAGATGACGGCATTGTTCACCCCTCCAGGGTAGTCCCGGGCGGCGCCGTCGGGGTCCGTTATCTTGACGTCGAGAATCCACCCCCGTACCGGGCAGGAGTCCCTCCCCCATGGCCAAGATCAAGGTGCAGCACCCGGTCGTCGAGCTCGACGGCGACGAGATGACCCGGATCATCTGGCAGTTCATCAAGGACCGGCTGATTCACCCCTACCTCGACGTCGACCTCGAGTACTACGACCTCGGGATCGAGAACCGCGACGCCACCGACGACCAGGTCACCGTCGACGCGGCGCACGCGATCCGCACCCACGGGGTCGGCGTCAAGTGCGCCACCATCACGCCGGACGAGGCGCGGGTGGAGGAGTTCGGGCTGAAGAAGATGTGGCTGTCGCCCAACGGCACCATCCGCAACATCCTCGGCGGCGTGATCTTCCGCGAGCCGATCGTCATCTCCAACATCCCCCGGCTGGTGCCGGGGTGGACCCAGCCGATCATCGTCGGCCGGCACGCCCACGGCGACCAGTACAAGGCCACCAACTTCAAGGTGCCCGGTCCGGGGACCGTCACCATCAGCTACACCCCCTCCGACGGCGGCGAGCCGATCGAGCACGAGGTGGTGCAGATGCCCGACGACGGCGGTGTGGTGATGGGCATGTACAACTTCACCTCGTCCATCGAGGACTTCGCCCGGGCCTCGCTGTCCTATGGGCTGCAGCGCGGGTACCCGGTGTACCTGTCCACGAAGAACACCATCCTCAAGGCCT
This sequence comes from uncultured Actinomycetota bacterium, assembly GCA_963695375.1. Classification (GTDB taxonomy): domain Bacteria; phylum Actinomycetota; class Actinomycetes; order Propionibacteriales; family Nocardioidaceae; genus JACCVL01. The sequence goes on from OY968767.1 coordinate 1,430,116, forward strand.
ACGACGGCGCCTTCAAGGACATCTTCCAGCGGGTGTTCGACGAGGAGTTCAAGACCGACTTCGACGCCAACGGGCTCACCTACGAGCACCGGCTGATCGACGACATGGTCGCCGCCGCGTTGAAGTGGGAGGGCGGCTATGTCTGGGCCTGCAAGAACTACGACGGGGACGTGCAGTCCGACACCGTGGCCCAGGGCTTCGGGTCGCTCGGCCTGATGACGTCGGTGCTGATGACGCCCGACGGCCGGACGGTCGAGGCGGAGGCCGCGCACGGGACGGTCACCCGGCACTTCCGCCAGCACCAGCAGGGCAAGCCGACCTCGACCAACCCGATCGCGTCGATCTACGCCTGGACCCGCGGGCTCGCGCACCGGGGCAAGCTGGACGGGACGCCCGACGTGACCGGATTCGCCGACGCCCTCGAGGACGTCGTGATCAAGACCGTCGAGGACGGGAAGATGACCAAGGACCTGGCCCTGCTGGTGGGCGAGGACCAGGCGTTCCTGAGCACCGAGGAGTTCCTGGCGGCGCTCGACGAGAACCTCGCGGCCCGGATCGGCTGAGCCCGGGGACACCATGGTCCAGTCGGTCGAGCTGCTGCTGGACGACGCGGCGGACGCTGCGCTGCGCCGGCAGTGGGACCGGCTGGCCGCCGCCGGGCTCCCGAACCAGGGCCGCCACCGCGGCACCTCCAACCGGCCGCACGTCACGGTTGCCGTCCGGGACCGGATCCCGGCCGAGTGCGAGGCTGCCCTCTCCGCCGCGGTCGCGGGTCTGCCCAGGCCGCTCGGACTGGGCGCGCTGGCCTGTTTCGGTCGCCGACGCTACGTGCTGGTGCGGCTGGTGGTGGTGGACGCTGAGCTGCTCGCCCTGCACGCGCGGGTCGCGGCGGTGCTGGGCCCCGACGATGATCCGGGCCGCCGGCGCACGCTGGCGCCGGGTCGCTGGACCCCGCACGTCACGCTGGCCAGGCGGCTGACCGCCGAGCAGGTCGGTGCGGCGGTGGCAGCCCTGGAGGGAAGCGAGGAGACCGACGCCGAGGCGGTCTGCTGTCGGCGGTGGGACGGGACGGCCGGGCGCGAGTGGCGGTTGCCGGTCGGCTGATCGGCCGCGCTCACCGGCCGGTGCCGGCCGGTCGGGCGCGGTACACCAGACCGCGCCCAGCCCGGGACAGGGTGAGCGTCTCGCCGTCGACCCGATGCCGGACCGCGTCCTGCAGGGTGGCGACGATCGCCTCCTCGACCTCGGCTGCCGCTCCCGAGCAGGCGCGCAACGTCTGTGCGAGTGGTCCGACGAGTAACCGGTGCCCGTCGATCCGCACCGGGGCACTCCCGACGTTGCAGCCCAGCCGCAGCAGCAGTTGCCCGTTGTCCACCCGCAGCGTGGCGCGCGCCGACCGGGGCACACTCGCCACCGTGCCGGTCGGCCCGCTGCCGGTGACGACGCCGTCGAGCACCCACCGGGTCCCGACCAACGGCGTGACCGGCGTGACCGCCGCGGCGTCGACCAGGGTGAGGGTTCCGCGGTCGCCGGACAGGGTCAGCCGGTCGCCCTCCAGCCGGTAGGCCGGGTCGGCGGCCAGGAAGCTGGCGAGCCAGGAGTCCTGCCGCATCCGGGCCGGGTCGCAGCCCATCTCGGTGCCGCCCAGCCGTTCGACCCGCAACCGGCCGTCGACGGTCCCGGCGCTGCCCGACAGGGTGTTGCACCCGGCCTGCGCGCTGATCGAGTCGGTGCCGAACTCGAGCCTGACCCTGGTCGTGGACAACTGCGATGCGGCCGGTCCGACGAGACCCGTGGACACGAAGACGCGGGTCGCCAGGTCGTCGTCGACGGCGGCCGCCGGCCGACCCGAGTCGCCGCTGCCGGGGCCCGCATCGGTGTCGCCGCAGCCCGCCGTCAGCACGGCCAGCGCCGCCGCCAGCAGGGCACCGACCGGCGCCGTGCGGCGTCGTCGCGGCCGGGATGGGAACAGCCTCATGACGGTACGACGCCCCGACCGGCGTCGCCGTTCCCCGGCGCTTGTGGCGGTTGCCGCCCGGCCGTACGCTCGGCCGCAGTCTTGACGCGCTATCAGAGATGAGTTGTGCGATGCGCAACAGTGTGCGGTCGTCGGGGTTGCAGTCGGCGCTGGCCACCGCCCGCTACGAACTGCTGCCGACGGCCAAGGTGGAGGCGGTGGTCGTCGAGACGGTGCCGGTGAGCACCACGCTCACCGTGACCGCCTCGCCGAGCAAGGGGCTGGACGCGACGCTGGACTTCGCCGAGCGGCTCAGCGCGCACGGGTACCCGGTGGTGCCGCACCTGGCCGCCCGGATGGTGCGGGACCGCTCGCACCTGGGCGACATCGTGGACCGGTTGGTCGCCCACGGGGTGCAGAACGTGTTCGTGCCGGCCGGGGACGCCGACCCGCCGGCCGGGGACTACCCCGGATCGCTCGAGCTGCTGCGGGACCTCACCGAGCTCGGCCGGCCGTTCCCCCAGGTGGGCATCACCGGCTATCCGGAGAGCCACCCGGCCATCTCCGACGACCTCGCCATCCAGGCCATGTGGGACAAGCGCGCGCACGCGACGTACGTCGTCGGCAACCTGTGCTTCGACCCGGCGCAGCTGCGGACCTGGGTGGCCCGGATGCGCGCACGTGGGGTCACCCTGCCGGTGCTGCTGGGGCTGCCCGGTCCGGTGGAGCGGGCCAAGCTGCTGACCATGGCGACCCGGATCGGCGTGGGCGAGTCCAGCCGCTTTCTCGCCAAGAACGCCTCGGTCTTCGCCCGGATCGCGGCGCCCGGCGGCTACAGCCCGGAGCGGCTGCTGCGCAAGCTCGCCGACCTGTTCGACGACCCGGTCGGCGGGCTGGCCGGGCTGCACCTGTTCACGTTCAACCAGGTGGCCGAGACCGAGCGCTGGCGCCGTCAGCTGCTGGCGTCCGTGCCGCCCCGCTGACGGGGGACTCGGCGGGGAAGGCCAGCTGGTCGACGAACCGGTCGTTGAAGTCGGTGCGGTCCGACAGCTCGACGTAGCGCACCTCACGCAGCAGGGCGGCCGCCCCCGCCCGCTCCGGCAGGCTGAGCAGCGACATCTTGGCGCCCTCGCCGGCGACGTTCCCGGCACTGACGATGCGCAGCACCGGCAGCCGGGGGACCAGCCCGATCCGGACGGCGTTGCCCGGAGCGAGGTACGAGCCGAACGACCCGGCCAGCAGCACCTGCTGCAGGTCCTCCGGCGGGACGCCGAGCTCCTCGCACAGCAGCGACCACCCGGTGGCGATGGCAGCCTTGGCGAACTGCAGCTCGCGGATGTCGCGTTGCGACACGTACACCGACTGCGCCACGTCCCCCGGCGGCCCGAGCCACGACAGCACGAACACCCGCTCCTCGCCGACCCGCGTCAAGCGGTCGGCGAGACCGGGGTGCTGCTCGGCCGCGACCGGGTCGGGGACGAAGCGGCCGCTGGCGTCGAGCAGCCCGACACGGACCAGCTCGGCCACCGCGTCGACCAGACCGGACCCGCACAGCCCGCGCGGGGCGGGCTCCGCCCCGGCCGGGTCGTCGTCGGCCGCGATCACCTGCACCTCGACGTCGTCGGTGCCGATCCGCACCACCTCGACGGCACCCGGTGCCGCCCGCATCCCGCACCGGATCGCCCCGCCCTCGAAGGCCGGACCCGCCGGGGCCGCGGTGGCCAGGATCGTGCTGCCGTCGGTGAGCACGATCTCGCAGTTGGTGCCGACGTCGATGAACAGCCGCAGCCGCTTGTCCCGGTCGATCCCGGAGGCGAGCATCCCGGCCACGATGTCACCGCCGACGTACGCGCCGAGGGCGGGGAAGAGCATGGCGGGGGCCGCCGGGTGCACGGTGATGCCGAGGTCGGCCGCGTCGATGCCGGCGAACGCGTCGGTCGTCTGGACGAACGGCGCCACCCCGAGCGGCTCGGGGTCCACTCCGAGCAGCAGCGCGGTCATCGTCGCGTTGCCGGCGACGGCCACCTCGTAGACCGTCCCGCGGTCCACGCCGGCCTCGGCGCAGACCTCTCCGACCAACGTGTCGAGCGTCTCCGCGGCGAGCGCCTGCAACCGGCCGAGGCTGGTCGGATCCAGCATGGTCGCTGAGATCCGGGTGATCACGTCGCCGCCATAGGGCTGCTGGGCGTTCAGCATCGAGGCGACCGCGACCGGAGTCCCGGTCCCGAGGTCGAGCAGGGTGGCGACCACGGTCGTGGTCCCAAGGTCGAAGGCGATCGCGTGCCGCGACGCGGTGGTGTCGCCGGGCTCGACGTCGATGAGGACGTCGTCCACCACCACGGCGGTGACCGCGAAGCCGGCGTCGCGGAGCACCCGCGGCAGCCGCCGCAGCAGGTGCAGGGCCGGGCGGACCTCGAGGTCGTCGATGGCGTCGGTGAGTCGGAGCAGGTCGGGGCGCTGGTCGGCCAGGGTCGGCTCGTCCAGCTCGACGTAGCGCTTCTGCACCGCCGGCCGCAGGATCACCTGCCGGCCGACTCCGACGGTCGCCGCCTTGGGCCGGGTGGCCAGCGGCGGCACGTAGACCGACAGGTCGCCCGCGGCGGCGGCGCGGCAGGCGAGCCGCCAGCCGCCCGCCAGCTGCTCGGGCGTGAACGCGCGGGCGTCGAGCCGACTGGCCGGCACGAAGCCGTCGGTGATCTGCACCTTGCACTTCTTGCACGTGCCGTGCCCGCCGCAGGTGGAGTCGATCGCAATGCCGTTCCAGCTGCCCGCGTCGAACACCGTCACCCCCGGCGGGACCGCGTACGAGCGGTCGGCCGGCGTGAAGTGCAGTCGGACCCGGCCGGTCCCGTCGTGGTCGACCGGCTCGGCCTTGCTGACGTGCGCCTGCGGCTCGCGCAACCCCTCCCGGGCGAGCGCATCCAGGTCCAGCGCAAGCCCGCCGGGCAGCGAGTCGCGGTCCGGCGACCCGCTCGCCGGGTCGGAGGCTGCGGCCCCGGTCACGGCACCGGGGCGGCCGCCGCGGCCGCCGCCTGCTTCGCCCGGTGCGAGGCGATCCACGAGCCGCCCCACTCGTCGTGACCGAGCAGCAGGTCGGCGGCCTTGACCGCCTCCACGATCTGCGGGGTCCGGGCGTCCATGATCGCGCTGGTCAGCCCGGCCACCATCGCCATCGGGAGGAAGGTCGCCCCCAGCGTGTGCCGGCCGGGCATGCCGAACGACACGTTCGACGCGCCCAGGGTCATGTTCAGGCCGAACTCCTGCCGGATCCGGCTGATCGTGTCCAAGGTGGTCGCCACCACGCCGGTGTCGGCACCGATCGGCATGGCGAGCGGGTCGATGACGATGTCCTCGATCGCGATGCCGTACTCGGTGGTGGCGACGTGGACGATCTTGCGGGTCAGCTCCAGCCGCTTGTCCGCCTCCATCGGGATCTCGTCCTCGTCGTTGGGCAGCGCGATGATCGCCGCGTCGTGCCGCTTGACCAGCGGCAGGATCGCCGCCAACCGGTCGTCCTCGGCGGTGACCGAGTTGACCAGGGCGCGACCCTGGTAGGTCGCCAGCCCGACCTCCAGCGCCTCGACGACCGACGAGTCGATGCACACCGGCAGGTCGGTGCGCGCCTGCACGAGCTCGATCGCCCGGCGCAGCAGCTCGGGCTCGTCGGTCAGGGGAACGCCCATGTTGACGTCCAGCACGTCGGCTCCGCCGGCCACCTGGGACTCGACGTCGCGCTCGATCGCGGACAGGTCCCCCGCCCGCAGCTGCTCCTGGAACAGCCGGCGGCCGGTCGGGTTGATCCGTTCGCCGATCACCGTGAAGGGCCGGTCGTGGCCGAGCACGACCTCGCGGGTGGCCGAACGCAGGACCGTGTGCAGGAGCGGCATCGAGATTCCTTCGGAGGGTCTGGGGGAGGGTGGGGTGTCGGTCTCGACGGTCGGCGTCAGGCGGACACCGGGGCGCCGCGGTCGGCGATCAGTGCCTTCGCCTTCTTGACGCAGGACGAGGCGTCGGCGGCGTAGCCGTCGGCACCGACCGCCGTCGCATACTCCTGGGTGACGGGGGCGCCACCGACCATCACGATGACGTCGTCGCGGATGCCCGCCTTCTGCAGCGCGTTGATGTTGGCCTTGAACATCGGCATCGTCGTGGTGAGGAACGCGGAGAACCCGACGATGTCGGGCTGGTGCTCCTGGATCGCCTCGACGAACTTCTCCGGCGCCACCTGCACGCCGAGATCGATCACGTTGAAGCCGGCGCCCTCCAGCATGATGTTGACGAGGTTCTTGCCGATGTCGTGGACGTCGCCCTTGACCGTGCCCATGACGAACGTGCCCACGGTCTTCGCTCCGGTCTCGGCGAGCAGCGGGCGCAGCACCTCCATGGCACCGCTCATCGCCCGGCCGGCGATGAGCATCTCCGGCACGAAGAAGTCGCCGCGCTCGAAGCGCGCGCCGACCTCCTCCAGCGACGGGATCAGCGCGTCGAAGAGCATCGTCTCCGGCCCCATCCCGAGCTCCAGCCCGGAGTGGGTGAGGCTGAGCACCTCGGGCGCGTTGCCCACCAGCGTCTCGTCGTAGAGGGCCTGCAGGATCTCCTCGGGCGTCATGCGGCGCCCTCCCTTCGGGTGTGTCGGCGGAGTAGGGCGGACAGCTGCGCCGCTCGCTCGACCAGCAGCTGTCCCACGTCGTCGAGCTGCTCGGTCATCCGGGCGGTGGGACCGTGCACCCCGACGGCCGCGATGACGCCTCCGTCCCGTCCCCGCACCGGTGCAGCGACGGCGTCCAGCCCGACCTCCAGCTCCTCCGCGGTGACGGCGTAGCCGCGGCGCCGGATCTGGGTCAGCTGACGCTCCAGCTCGGCCCGCGTGCCGATGGACTGGGCGGTCATCTGGGGCAGGGCCCGCTCGGGTCCGGCGCCCTCGGGCAGGTCCAGGCAGCCGTACGCGTAGAGCACCTTGCCGGCCGCGGAGCAGTGCGGTGGGACCTCGACCCCCACCCAGTCCCGGGCCCCCAGCACGTACGACGCGTCGACCTGGGCGACCTGCAGCGTGCTGCTGCCGTGCGGGATGGTGAAGTAGACGCTCTCCCGCACCGAGTCGCCGATCCGCTGCAGCAGGGGCTGCACCAGGCGGACCACCTCGGCCCACGGGTCGTGCCGGGTCGCGTACAGGGCGAACAGCGGCCCGGAGCAGAAGTTGCCCCCGCCGTCGCGCTCCAGCAGCTGGTTGCGTTCCAGGGCCGCCAGCAGCCTGGACGTGGTGGACCGGGCCAGCCCGCTCTCCTCGGCCAGGTCGGTGAAGCTGATCGGCTCGTCCGCGCGCACCACCAACGCCACCAGCGCCGCTGCGCGGTCGATGGCCTGGGTGCCGTTGCTGGTGGCGGTGGTCATGGGTCCGTTCCGGTGGATGGCGATGTGTTCCATGATCTGGAACCACTATCCCACATGATGAGGCTAAGATCCGGCCCATCCCGAGGTCAAGGAGGAGCGCGGATGTTCCGCAACCGGATGCCCCGCTACGAGGTGCTGTCCGAGGACGCGATGGCCACGCTGGACGCGGGCTGGCGCCGGATCGTCACCGAGATCGGCGTCGAGTTCATGTCCGACCGGGCGCTGGAGCTGTTCCGGGAGGCCGGCCAGCGGGTGCAGGACAACACCGTCTTTCTCGACCCGGAGTTCGTCCTGGCGCAGGTGGCCAAGGCGCCGCGCGAGTTCGACATCCAGGCCCGGAACCCGGCCAACACCGTGCACATCGGCGGCGACGCGATGGCGTTCGGCGCCGTCTACGGCCCGCCCTTCGTCCGCGAGGGCGCGATCCGTCGCGACGCCACCATGGCGGACTTCCGCAACTTCAGCCGGCTCGCGCAGGGCTTCGACGTGCTCGACTCGGCCGGCGGCGTCGTCTGCGAGCCCAACGACACCCCGCTCGACTCGCGGCACCTCGACATGACCTACGCGCTGATGACGCTGACCGACAAGATCTACATGGGCAACGTGGTGTCCGGCGTCAACGCCGCGGACACGGTCGCGATGGGCGCGATCCTGTTCGGCGGTCGGGAGGTGATCGAGCAGACCCCGGCCTCGATCTCCCTGATCAACTGCAACTCCCCGCTGCGCTGGGACGACCGCATGCTGGAGGCGATGTTCGAGTACGTCTCCGCGGCCCAGCCGGTCGTGCTGACGCCGTTCCTGTTGATGGGGGCGATGTCCCCGGTCACGGTTCCGGCCGCGCTCGTCCAGCAGATGGCCGAGGCGCTCAGCGGGATCGCGCTGGCTCAGCTGATCCGCCCCGGCGCCCCGGTCGTGTTCGGCTCGTTCCTGTCCAACATCGACATGCAGTCCGGGTCCCCGACCTTCGGCACGCCCGAGTCCGCGATGGGACTGTTGTGCACCGGGCAGATCGCCCGCTCGTTCGGCCTGCCGTTCCGGACCGGCGGCGGGCTCACCTCCTCGCAGGTTCCGGACGCCCAGGCGGGCTACGAGGCCCTGATGACGATGCTCCCGACCTTCCTGGCCGGCGCGAACTGGGTGATGCATTCGGCCGGCTGGCTCGAGGGCGGCCTGGTGTCCGGCTACGAGAAGTTCATCGTCGACGCGCAGATCCTGGAGATGCTGCAGCACGAGTTCACCCCGCTGGACATCACCGAGGAGTCGTTGGCGTTCGGTGCGCACCAGGAGGTCGGTCACGGCGGGCACTTCCTCGGGGCCATGCACACGATGGAGCGGTTCCGCACCTGCTTCTACCGGCCGTTCCTGAACTCCTCGGACAACTACGAGCGCTGGATGAAGAACGGCGGGCTGGACACCGCCGCCCGGGCGGGGCAGATCTGCACCGCCAGGCTGGAGGCCTACGAGCAGCCGCCGCTGGACGACGGGATCCGGGCCGAGCTGGCCGACTACGTGGCCCGCCGCCGGCACGAGCTGGGGGACTGAGCCGCCGCTCGGCGTCCCTCGGCGTCGCTCAGCTCCCCTCCAGCCGGTGCTTCAGGGCTGCGAGGTCCTTCCGGTTGGCCCGGCGGACGGCGGTGGCGACCACCGGTGCGGCGACCCGGGCGAAGCCGGCCGGCTCGCCCCGGTTGCGCAGGGTCATCCGGGTGCGCCCGTCGCCGGTGCCGGCCCAGGTGTACGTCGTCTCCATCGGGAACGGACCGGCGGCCGTCCGCATCACCAGTCGCTCACCTGCGACCAGCTCGACCACCTCGTAGGTGTACGCCAGCCGACGGCCGAGGAAGTGCGCGACGAAGTCGAGTCGTGACCCCACCGCCACCGGCGGGTCGGTGTGCCAGCGCACCGACTCGATGTTGACGTACCACTCCGGTGCGTTCACCGGGTCGCCGGCGTAGGCCGCCACCTCGGCGGGCGGACGGTCGATGACGGTCTCGGTGGTCACGTCCATGCACCGCAGTGTCCCGCTCCCGGGAGAGTCGGACCAGGGCCTACTGTGTTCCCTCATGAGCAACAGCGGTGCGCAGGAGGGGACACCGGCCGTTGCCGCGAGCACGGTGCAGTCGGTCGACCGCGCCATCAGCGTGCTCGAGATCCTCGCGCACGCCGGGGAGTGCGGGGTGACCGAGATCGCCGGCGAGCTCGGGGTGCACAAGTCCACGGCGTTCCGGCTGGTCGCCGCCCTGGAGAGTCGCGGCCTGGTCGAGCAGAACACCGACCGCGGGAAGTATCGGCTGGGTCTGGGCATCCTCCGGCTGGCCGGCGCGACCACGGCTCGGCTCGATCTCGTGCAGGAGTCGCGCGCACTGTGCAAGGCGCTGGCCGTCACCACCGGGGAGACGGTCAACCTCACCGTGCTCTCGGACGGTGCCGCCCTCTATGTCGACCAGGTGGCCGGGTCGTCGGCGTTGCAGTCGCACAACTGGGTGGGGCAGCGCATCCCGCTGCACGCGACGTCCAACGGCAAGGTGTTGCTGGCCGACCTGCCGGACCAGGAGGCCGTCGGGGTCGTCGGGCACAGCCTGCGTGCCTACACCGACCGCACCGTGACCTCGCCGGCCGAGCTGGTCCGCCAGCTCGCGGACGTGCGGGGCTGCGGCTACGCCGTGGCCGTGGACGAGCTGGAGGTCGGCCTGACGGCCGTCGCCGCCGCGGTCCGCAACGCACACGGCGATGTCGTGGCCTCGGTCAGCGTGTCCGGCCCCACCTTCCGGCTCACCGGGGAGCGACTGGACGCCGCCACGACGGCCACCGTCGAGGCGGCCGACGAGCTGTCCCGGCGGCTGGGGTGGCGTGGCCCGGTGGCGGCCGGGGCCGGCGGAGCGGCCGCTCCGGCCTAGGTGCTTGACGCCGTTCGCAACCCAGGGCCATGCTGTTGCGAAAGGCAGTCTCCAGTTGCGCAGGGCGCAACGCGTCGAACTGAAGGCGGCGGACACGATGCCGGACCTGTTCGTCGGGGGACAGTGGGTCGCAGCCCAGTCGGGTGCGACGCGCGAGATTCGCTGCCCCGCCGACGGTCGGCTGGTCGGCACCGTGGACGAGGCCGGCCCGGCCGACACGGTCGCGGCGATCGCCGCCGCCCGGGCCGCCTTCGACCGTGGCCCCTGGCCGGCGACGCCGGCGCAGCAGCGCGGCCTGTTGCTGGGGCGGGTCGCCGACCTGCTGCTCGAGCAGCGCGACGACATCGCCCGGGCCGAGTCGATGGACACCGGCAAGCGCCTGGTCGAGAGCCAGTACGACATCGACGATGTCGTCGGGGTGTTCCGGCACTACGCGGGGCTGGCGGGCGCCGAGGCCGGGCGGGTGGTGGACACCGGCCAGCCCGACGTGGTCAGCAGGGTCGTGCACGAGCCGATCGGCGTCTGCGGACTGATCACCCCCTGGAACTACCCGCTGCTCCAGACCTCGTGGAAGGTCGCGCCGTGCCTGGCCGCGGGCAACACCTTCGTGCTCAAGCCGAGCGAGCTGACGCCGTCGACGGCCATCTGGCTGCTCCGCCTGCTCGCCCAGGCCGGACTCCCGGACGGGGTGGCGAACCTGGTGCTCGGAGCCGGGCCGGAGGCGGGTGCCCCGCTGGCCGAGCACCCGGACGTCGACCTGGTCTCCTTCACCGGTGGCCTGGCGACCGGCAAGCGGGTGATGGCGGCCGCGGCCGGCACGGTCAAGAAGGTGGCGCTGGAGCTCGGCGGCAAGAACCCGAACATCGTCTTCGCCGACGCCGACCGGGAGACCGCGCTGGACATGGCGCTGACCGCGGTCTTCCTGCACTCAGGCCAGGTCTGCTCGGCCGGGGCCAGGCTGGTCGTCGAGGAGTCGATCCACGACGAGTTCGTCGACGAGCTGGTCCGGCGGGCGCAGTCGATCCGGCTGGGCGGTCCCTTCGACGACAAGGCGGAGACCGGGGCGCTGATCTCCGCGGCGCATCGGGACAAGGTCGAGGCATACGTCGCCGCCGGGCTGGCCGAGGGTGCGGTGCTGCGGTGTGGCGGCGGCCGGCCCGACGACCCGGCGCTGGAGGCCGGCTACTACTACCTGCCCACGGTGCTGGATGGCTGCAGTGCCGAGATGAGCGTGGTGCAGGAGGAGTCCTTCGGTCCGGTGCTGACCGTGGAGACGTTCCGCGACGAGGCCGACGCGATGCGGATCGCCAACGACACCCACTACGGGCTGGCTGGGGCGGTGTGGACGTCGGACGCCGGTCGCGGGCAGCGGGTCGCCGCCGGGCTGCGCACCGGCACGGTGTGGATCAACGACTACCACCCGTACGTTCCGCAGGCCGAGTGGGGCGGCTACAAGCAGTCCGGGGTCGGGCGTGAGCTCGGCCAGGCCGGCCTCGACGAGTACCGGGAGACCAAGCACGTGTGGCACAACATCCGGCCCACTCCGCAGCGATGGTTCGGCGGATGAGCCCGCCGGGCGCCGGCTACGACTACGTCATCGTCGGCGGCGGTTCGGCAGGCTGCGCGCTGGCCAACCGACTCAGCGCCGACCCGTCCACCAGCGTGCTGGTCCTGGAGGCGGGTCGCTCCGACTTCATCGCCGACCCGTTCATCCACATGCCCGCCGCGCTGCCGTTCCCGATCGGCAGCCGGCTCTACGACTGGCGGTACGAGTCCGAGCCCGAGCCGTACATGGGCGGGCGGAAGGTGTTCCACGCCCGCGGCAAGGTGCTGGGCGGGTCGAGCAGCATCAACGGCATGATCTTCCAGCGCGGGAACCCGCTGGACTACGAGCGCTGGGCCGCCGACAAGGGCATGGACCAGTGGGACTACGCGCACTGCCTGCCCTACTTCAAGCGGATGGAGACCTGCCTGGCCGGCGCCGACCAGTGGCGCGGTGGGTCCGGGCCCCTGGTGCTTGAGCGCGGCCCGGCCGAGAACCCGCTGTTCGGTGCGCTCTTCGAGGCCGCCGTGCAGGCCGGCCATCTGCTGACCGACGACGTGAACGGCTACCGGCAGGAAGGCTTCGCTCGGTTCGACCGCAACCTGCACCGGGGGCGCCGGCTCTCCGCGGCCCGGGCCTACCTGCACCCGGTCATGAGCCGCCCCAACCTCACCGTGGAGACGCTGGCGCGCACGACCCGGATCCGGTTCGAGGGTCGCCGTGCTGTCGGGGTGGACTACCTGCGGGCCGGACGGGCTCGCCGCCACGTCCGCGCCGGTGAGGTCGTGCTGACTGCCGGGGCGATCGGCTCCCCACAGCTGCTGCAGCTGTCCGGGGTCGGCAACGCCGAGGACCTGCGCGCGCTCGGCATCGACGTGGTCGCGGACGTGCCCGGGGTCGGTGAGCACCTGCAGGACCACCTCGAGGTCTACATCCAATACGCGAGCAGGCTGCCGGTGTCGATCGCGCCTGGGCTGAAGATGTGGCGCCGGCCGATGATCGGCGCGCAGTGGCTGTTCCAGCGCAAGGGACTGGGCGCGACCAACCACTTCGAGGGCGGCGGCTTCGCCCGCAGCAACGAGGCGGTCGACTACCCCAACCTGATGTTCCACTTCCTGCCGATCGCGATCCGGTACGACGGAACCTCGCCCACCAAGGGGCACGGCTACCAGGTGCACGTCGGCCCGATGTACTCCGACGCCCGCGGCACGGTGAAGATCCGCAGCACCAACCCGGCCCAACACCCGGCGCTGCGGTTCAACTACCTGTCGACCGAGCAGGACCGGCGGGAATGGGTCGAGGCGATCCGGGTGGCGCGAAACCTCCTCAACCAGCCGGCCTTCGCGCCGTACAACGACGGTGAGCTGTCACCGGGGCCGTCGGTGGAGACCGACGAGGAGATCCTCGAGTGGGTGGCGGCGGACGCCGAGACCGCGCTGCACCCGTCCTGCACTGCCCGGATGGGCGTCGACGACATGTCGGTCCTCGACCCGAACAGCCTGCGGGTGCACGACGTGGAGGGGTTGCGGGTCGTCGACGCGTCGTCGATGCCGTACGTCACCAACGGCAACATCTATGCGCCGGTGATGATGGTGGCCGAGAAGGCCGCCGATCTGATCGCGGGCAACACCCCGCTGCCGCCGTCGGATGCGCCGTTCTACCGACACCGGGACGGGTCGCCGACGTACCCTCCAGGTGACCCCCGCAACGGGGTGCCCCCTAGCGGTCAGGGAGACCGTCGATGAGTGCCACTGCGAAGCACGAGACGTCCGCGCAGGCCGGGGTGCCTCAACAGCGCCACTCCGACGGCGGTGCCCAGGAGGCCGCGCTGTCGGTCCGCGGGCTGTGGAAGGTTTTCGGTCCCAAGGCGGACAAGATCGTGGGCTCGCCGGACGCCGACCTGCCCCGTCCGGAGCTGTTGGCGAAGACCGGCTGCACGACCGCGGTCAAGGACGTGTCGTTCGACGTCGCCCCGGGCGAGGTCTTCGTCGTCATGGGGCTGTCCGGCTCGGGGAAGTCCACGCTGGTGCGCTGCCTCACCCGGCTGATCGAGCCGACCGCCGGTGAGATCCTGCTCGACGGCGAGGACGTCCGGACGATGTCCGAGGGACGGCTCCGCGAGCTGCGCCGAAGCCATGTGTCGATGGTCTTCCAGCACTTCGGCCTGCTGCCGCACCGGCGGGTGATCGACAACGTGGCCTACGGCCTGGAGATCCGCGGCGTGGGCAAGAAGGAGCGGCACGCCAAGGCCCAGGAGATGGTCGACCTGGTCGGGCTGACCGGCAACGAGCAGTCCTACCCCGACCAGCTCTCCGGGGGCATGCAGCAGCGGGTCGGGCTGGCCCGGGCGCTCGCGGTCGACCCGAGCGTGATGCTGTTCGACGAGCCCTTCTCGGCGCTCGACCCGTTGATCCGGCGGGACATGCAGAGCGAGGTCATCCGGCTGCACCACGAGGTCGGCAAGACGATGGTCTTCATCACCCACGACCTGGCCGAGGCGCTCAAGCTCGGCGACCGGATCCTCATCATGCGCGACGGCGAGATGGTCCAGGTCGGACGGCCGGACGAGGTGGTGGCGGCCCCCGCCGACGACTACGTCCGGGACTTCGTCAGTGACGTGCCGCGCTCGCATGTGGTGACCTTGCGCTGGGTGATGCGCGACCCGCGTCCGGGCGAGTCGCTGGAGGGGCCCGCGATGCCGCCGGACACGATCGTCCAGCTCGCGGCGAGGACCGCGCTGGACTCCGAGCACCCGGTGCGGGTGATGGACGGTGACCGGCTGCTCGGGCTGGTGGACGACGACGACATCCTGCGCGTCATCGTGGCCGAGGAGGGCGCGCCGGCGTGAGCGTCGCGACCCCGGCACGACCCGCCCCGGCCCCCGACAGCGGACCTCCGGAGCGGTCGGCGCGCCGGCCGTCGTCCACGGGGTCCAGCCGGTGGTACGCGTTGGTGGGCGTGCTCGCCGCGTGGCTGGCCGGCTGGGCGCTGCTCAAGGGCCGGCAGACGCTCGAGATCGGCGTCTCGGAGAACACCGACTTCCACCGTTGGCTGAACGGCCTCCGCGACGACTTCGACGCCGCCCGTGACGACAACTGGGTGCTGCAGTACGTCGTCGGCACGATCAGCGACGGCCTGGACTGGACGGTCGAGACGCTGCAGGAGCTGTTCAGCGCCCCGGCGTTCCCGCGGCCTGTGCCCGAAGTCGGGTGGCTCGGGGTGGTCGCGCTCGCGACATACGTCGCCCTGGTCTTCGCCGGGGTGCGGATCGCCGCCCTGGTCGCAGCCTCGATGCTCGCCTTCGGCTTCCTCGGCTACTGGGAGGACAGCATCGACCTGCTGATCGTCACCGGCGTCGCGGTCGCGGTCTGCGTCGCGATCGGGCTGCCGCTGGGGATCTGGATGGCCCGGAGCAGACGCGCGACCATCGCGTTCACACCGGTGCTGGACGTGATGCAGACGATGCCGTCGTTCGCCTACCTCGTGCCACTGGTGCTGATCTTCGGCATCGGCCCGGCGTCGGCGGTGATGACGACGCTGATCTACGCGCTGCCACCGCTGGTGCGCATCTCCGCGCACGGGCTGCGCAACGTGTCACCGGCGACGATCGAGGCGACGACCTCGCTCGGCTCGACCTCCGGGCAGATCCTGCGCAAGGTTCAGCTGCCGATGGCCCGGCGCACGATCATCGTCGGACTCAACCAGACCACCATGGCCGCGCTGTCGATGGCAACGATCGCCGCGCTCATCGACGGTCCCGGGCTCGGCGGGCCGGTGGTCACGGCGCTGCAGAGCCTGAACGTCGGGGACGCGTTCGTGGCCGGCCTGTGCATCGTGATCATGGCGATCATGCTCGACCGCACCACCACGGCGGTCAGCGAGCGCTCCGAGGCAGCCGCCCGGTCCCGGCAGGATCCGCGACTGCGTCAGGTCGTCCTCGCGGTCGGCGCCGTCCTCACCGTCGTCGCCGTCTACGTGTCGCGCACCTACACCAGGTTCGCGGAGTTCCCGACCAGCCCGGACCTCGGCGACCCGCTGTCCCGCGCAGTGTCGAGCGCCACCGACGCGTTCATCGACGCCTTCGGTCAGGCGACGCAGGACTTCAAGGACTTCGTCACCAACGGGCTGATCAACCCGCTCGAGTCGGTGCTGGCCGAGTCGCCCTGGTGGCTCGCGGCCGCCGCCCTGCTGGCGATCGCCTCGCTGCTCGGCGGTGCGCGAGCCGCGCTGGCGACGGCGGTCTGCCTGCTGATCATCCTCGGCACCGGGCTGTGGAACGAGTCGATGAACACGCTCGCGACCACGCTGCTGGCGACCGCGGCGGTGATGCTGCTCGGCGTCGTAGTCGGCGTCTGGATGGGCCGCAGCCGGCGGGTGGACACCGCGGTCAGGCCGATCCTGGACGCCCTGCAGACGCTGCCGCCGTTCGTCTACCTGGTGCCGGCGCTGGCGCTGTTCGGAGCCAGCCGGCTGACCGCGATCGCCGCCGCGATCGCCTACGCCGCCCCGGTCGCGATCAAGATCGTGGCGGACGGCATCCGCGGGGTGTCCGCGACGACGGTGGAGGCAGCGGACTCGGCCGGCTCCAGCAGCCGGCAGATGATCACCAAGGTGCAGCTGCCGATGGCCCGCGCGGCGGTCGTGCTCGCGGCCAACCAGGGTCTGCTCTTCGTGCTCGCGATGGTCGTGATCGGCGGCTTGGTCGGCGGTGGCGGCCTGGGATTCCTGGTGGTGTCGGGGTTCTCCCAGGCCGAGGACTTCGGCAAGGGACTGGCGGCGGGGATCGCGATCACCACGCTCGGCGTGATGCTGGACCGGATCACGCAGCACACGGCGGCCCGCTACGGGCGGGCAGCCACCAGATGACCGACCGGCGGCCGCATGGTGCGGCCGCCGGAGCAACAGCAGGACAGGAGACGGACGTGGCAGGAGTGGGACGACAGACGCAGCGCCTGGTGGGGCTGTGCGCGGTCGCCGGGCTGGCCCTCGCGGGCTGCGGTGGCGGAGACATCGAGTCGACGAGCAGCTCTGGCGACTCGGACTGCGGCGACTTCAACATGGCGATCAACCCCTGGGTCGGCTACGAGGCGTCCGCCTACGTGGTCGGTCAGGTGGCCGCCAACGAGCTCGGCTGCGACGTCGCGTACAAGGACCTCAAGGAGGAGATCGCCTGGCAGGGCTTCGGCACCGGCGAGGTCGACGTGGTGATCGAGAACTGGGGGCACGAGGACCTGAAGAAGAAGTACATCGAGCAGCAGGGCACCGCCGTGCGGGTCGGCCCGAACGGCAACATCGGGCTGATCGGCTGGTACGTGCCGCCGTGGCTGGCAGAGGAGTACCCGGACGTCCTGGACTGGCAGAACCTGGACGACTACGCCGACGAGTTCGAGACCTCGGAGTCGAACGGCCAGGGTCAGCTGCTCGACGGTGACCCGTCGTTCGTGACCAACGACGAGGCGCTGGTGGAGAACCTGAACCTCGACTTCGAGGTCGTGTTCGCCGGCAGCGAGGCGGCACTGATCCAGGCGTTCCGCCAGGCGGAGGCCAACAAGGAGTGGGTGATCGGGTACTTCTACGAGCCGCAGTGGTTCATGTCGGAGGTCCCGCTGGAGAAGGTGTCGCTACCGCCGTACGAGCCCGGCTGCGACGCCGACCCGGAGAAGGTCGACTGCGACTACCCGGAGTACGTGCTGGACAAGATCGCTAGCGCGGAGTTCATGGAGTCCGGCAGCCCGGCCGCCGAGCTGGTGCAGAACTTCGAGTGGACCAACGACGACCAGAACACGGTGGCGAAGTACATCGCCGAGGACGGGATGGCGCAGGAGGACGCGGCGGAGAAGTGGATCGAGGACAACCCGGACAAGGTGCAGGCCTGGCTCCCCTGACCCGCCCCACCCCCACCCACCCCCTGCCCACGATCCGCGACTTTTGCAGGCCCCTGGTCTGCGAAAGTCGCGGATCGTGACCGTTTTGGGGGTGGTGGGGAGGGTGGCTTGACAACGGCGACGGCAGGGGAGGACGGTAGGCTCTGTTCCGCATAGCGCGTCCCCGTTGCACAGGACGCAACAGTTAGCCCGAGACCGTGAGGCGAAGGATCGATATGGCAACCGTCCCGCACAGCGCCAGCGTGGTGGTCATCGGAGCCGGCATCGTCGGCAACAGCGTGGTCGCGCACCTGGCCCGGCTGGGTTGGCGCGACATCGTGCAGATCGACAAGGGGCCGCTGCCGAACCCCGGCGGCTCGACCGGGCACGCGTCCAACTTCATCTTCCCGGTGGACCACTCCCGCGAGATCACCGACCTCACCCTGGACAGCGTCCGGCAGTACCGGGAGATGGGCGTCTTCACCCAGTCCGGCGGCTTCGAGGTGGCCCGCACCGAGGAGCGGATGGAGGAGCTCCGGCGCCGGATGTCGTCGGCGCGCGCGTGGGGCATCGAGTCCGAGCTGGTCACCCCCGAGCAGGTGGTCGAGCAGGTCCCGTTCCTGGACCCCTCCGTCATCGTCGGCGCGTTCTGGACGCCGACGGTGGGCGTCGTCGACTCCGTCCGGGCGGGCACCATCATGCGGGAGGAGGCGCAGCAGCTCGGCGCGCTGCACGTGGTCTCCACCGTCGAGGTGACCGGGATCGACGTCGAGGACGGCCGGATCCGTCGGGTTCGCACCGACGGCGGCGACGTGGAGACCGACACGGTCCTCGTCGCCTGCGGCGTCTGGAGTCCGAAGGTGGCCGCGATGGCCGGGGTGCACATCCCGCTGACGCCGGCCGTGCACCAGATGATCAGCGTCGGCCCGATCCCGCAGCTCACCGAGCGGCCCGGCGAGATCTCGTTCCCGATCGTCCGGGACATGGACACGTTCTGCTACGAACGTCAGCACGGCAGCGACATGGAGGTGGGCTCCTACGCCCACCGGGCGATCCTGCACGATGCGGAGGAGATCCCGTCGATCGACCAGGCCAAGCTCTCCCCGACCGAGATGCCGTTCACCTCCGACGACTTCGACCTGCAGCTCGAGCAGGCCTTCGAGCTGATGCCCGATGCCCTCGGCGCTGACGGGGCCGAGATCCGGTACGCCATCAACGGACTGCTCTCGCTGACCCCGGACGGTGCGCCGATCCTCGGTGAGTCCCCGGAGCTGGCCGGGCTCTGGTCCGCAGCCGCGGTGTGGGTCAAAGAGGGCCCCGGGGTCGGCCGGCTGGTCGCCGAGTGGATGACCCACGGCAACCCCGAGATCGACGCAAGCCACTCCGACATCGCCCGGTTCTACCCGCACCAGACCACTCGCACGCACATCCGCGCACGCACCGGCGAGGCGTTCAACAAGACCTACGGCATCGTGCATCCAGGCGAGCAGTGGTCGAGCGACCGCGGCAAGCGCTGGGCACCGATGGCGGCCAGCCAGCGGGAGCTGGGGGCGGAGTTCTTCGAGGCGGTCGGCTGGGAGCGCCCGTTCTGGTACGGGTGCAACGAGTCGCTGCTCGGTGACTACGGCGACCGGGTGCTGCCCCGCGAGCACGAGTGGGACTCCCGGTGGTGGTCCCCGATCATCAACGCCGAGCACCTCGCGATGCGCGAGCGAGCCGGTGTCGTGGATCTCTCCGCGTTCGCCATCTTCGACGTGGTGGGCCCGCGGGCGGCGGAGGCGGTGCAGGGGATCGTCGTCGCCCAGGCCGACGTCCCGCCGGGCCGGGTCGTCTACACCCCGGTGCTCGACGAGCGCGGCGGCTTCCGCTCGGACCTGACCGTGATGCGGCTCGCGCACGACCACTACCGGGTGGTCACCGGCGGCGCGCACGGCATGGTCGACCGCAAGTGGTTCAGCGACCGGATGCCGGCGGACGGCTCCGCCCAGGTGGTGGACCAGACGTCGGCGTACACCACGATCGGCCTGTGGGGTCCGCGGGCGCGCGACATCCTCGGGGCGCTCACCGCCGCCGACATCAGCCACGAGGGCTTCGGCTTCGGCCGGTGCCGGAGCATCGAGGTCGACTCGCTGTCCGTGCTCGCGTCGCGGATCTCCTACGTCGGCGAGCTCGGGTGGGAGCTGTACGTGCCGATGGAGCAGGGCGGCCGGCTGTGGGAGCTTCTGCACGGTGCCGGCCGCGAGCACGGCGCGGTCCCGGTCGGGATCGGTGTCTATGCGACCACCGGGCGGCTCGAGAAGGGCTACCGCGCCCTCGGCTTCGAGCTCGACAGCGAGCGCACCATCGTCGAGGCGAGCATGCAGCGGCCGCGGGTCAAGGACGCGGACTTCGTCGGCCGGGAGGCCTACCTCAAACAGCGCTCGGAGGACCCGGTCAGCGTGCTGTGCACGTTGACCGTCGACGACCACACGTCGTCCTCGGGGATGCGGCGGTTCATGCTCGGCGGCGAGCCGATCCTCACCCGGGAGGGCGAGCCGTTGGTGGACGGGCACGGGCACCGTCCGTACGTCACCTCGGCCGGCTCGGCGCCGTCGCTCGGTCGGCACCTGCTGATGGCCTACCTCCCACCGGAGCAGGCGGTCGTCGGCACCGACCTGTCTGTCAGCTACATGGAGGAGCGCTATCCGGTCACCGTGGCCGCCGCCGACGCGACTCCGTTGTTCGACCCCGCCAACGACCGGATCCGGGGGTAGTGCCGTGGTGAATGTCCTGGTCTGCATCAAGCGGGTGCCCGACGTGTCGGGTCAGATCCTGCTCAGCCCCGACGGCCAGTCGGTCGATGCCCGGCACGTCGGGTTCACGGTCAGCGCGCACGAGGAGTGTGCGGTCGAGCTGGCCATCCAGGTGGCGGCAGCCACCGGGGGCGAGGCCACCGTGCTGACGGTCGGCTCGACGGACGCGGTCGAACAGCTGCGCGACGCGCTGGCAGTGGGCTGCGCGCACGCGTTGCTGGTCGAGGCCGACACCGACCGGCTCGGCCCCGTCGACGTGGCCACGGCGATCGCGGACGTGGTCGAGACCGCGCAGGTCGACGGCACGACGTACGACCTCGTGCTGCTCGGCAACGACGCGGCCGATACGGGCGACTTCCAGGTCCCGGTGCGGCTGGCGTACCTGCTCGGCCGGCCGGTGGTGACCGGGATCTCGACCGTGCAGGTGCACGACGGGGTCGCGGAGGCGCACGGTGACGGGCCGGAGGGGCCGGAGGTCTTCGAGCTGCCCCTGCCCGCCGTGGTGGCGGTGATGGAGGGCGGCGTCGCGCCGCGCTACCCGTCGGTGATGGGGCGGATGAAGGCGAAGAAGGTGCCCGTCGAGACCGTGCCGGCGAAGCGGGAGCCGGTCGGGTCCGGCCGGGTCGGGCTCCGACTGCCGCCCGAGCAGCCGAGCCAGGTGGAGATCCTCGGCGAGGGGCCGGCAGCCGCGCCGGTCGTGGTCGACCTGCTGGAGAAGCTGGGGGTGGTGGCGCGATGATCGGCGTGCTGGTCGAGACCGAGGGTGACGCAGCGATCGAGGTGTCGCAGGAGGCGCTGACGTTCGCCCGCGATCTTGGCGCGCGGTCGGGTCAGCCGGTGCACGCCGTCGTCCTGGGCGGCGCCGTCGGGCCCGGGCTGGCGGCCCGGCTCGGCGAGCTCGGAGTTGCGCGGGTGCACCACGCCACCGAGCCGCGGCTGTCCGCGTACTCGGCTGCGGCCTGGGCGGCGGCGCTGGTCGAGACCGCGACGTCCGCCGGTGCCTCCGTCCTGATGGCGGCGGGGACCGCGCGCGGCAACGAGGTGCTCGCCCATGTGGCGGTCCGGTGTGAGGCTGCGATGGCGGCCAACGTCGTCGGCATCGAGTCGGTGCCGGCGCGCGACGGCGAGGGTGGGCCGCTGGTCGTCACCCGGCAGGTGGTCGGGGGAGCCGCGCTGGAGGAGATGCGACTCGACGGTCCCGTCGCGGTTCTGTCGGTGGCCGGTCACGCCTGTGAGCCACGCGCCGCGGATGCACCGACGACGCCGGAGGTGGTCGAGCTGCCGGTGACCCTGACCGATGCGGACCTGGTCGCCCGGGTGATGCGTACCGGCGAGAAGGCGGTGGACGAGTCGGCCGCGCTCACCTCGGCCCGGGTCGTGGTGGGGGCCGGCCGGGGTGCGGGCAGCGCGGACGGGTTCGCCGACCTGCTGGAGCTGACCGAGCGTCTCGGCGGCGCGCTCGGGGTGTCGCGCGTCGTCACCAGCCTGGGGTGGCGGCCGCACCACGAGCAGGTCGGGCAGACCGGTAGCCGGATCACCCCGGACCTCTACCTCGCGTGCGGGATCAGCGGTGCCATCCAGCACTGGGCCGGCTGCCAGAGCGCCAAGACGATCCTCGCGATCAACACCGATCCGGACGCGCCGATGGTGACCCGAGCGCACTACGCGGTGATCGGCGACCTGCACGAGATCGTGCCGGCGATCAACGAGGAGCTCCGCCGGCGGGCCGGCTAAGCGCGCACTGACCCCGGGTCGTCCGCACTGCCCCAGGGTTGTGACCCTCGGGCCGCGCCGCTTTCACGGGGTACCCCGTGAAAGCGAACCACCCCCGTCCTCCGCGAGGCGGTCGTACCAGGCACCGTCGTCGTACGTCCGCCGCTCCGGGTCGGCGCCGACCAACCCGTCCAGCCGGAACCGCCCCACCTCGGTGAAGCCGGTGCGCTCGGCGACCCGCCGGCTCGCGGCGTTGGTCCAGGACGCACCCAGCTGGACCCGGTGCCGACCGAGCCCGCCGGCGTCGACCGGCGCGAACGCGTGCGCCAGCGCCAGCTCGACCGCCGCGGTGACCACGCCGCGACCCCGGGCGTCCGGGTGCGCCCAGTAGCCCACCTCGGCGCCGCCGGGACAGCGCCGGTCGGCCAGCCCGAACAGGGTGAGGTTCGCCAGCAGCCGGTCGGTGGCGGGGTCGGCCACGGCCCAGGTGACCGCCCGGCCGAGGGACGCCTGGAGCCGGCACGTCGTGACGTAGTCGCGGGCCGTGTCGAGGGTGTACGGGGTCGGCAGCGCCATCAGCCAGTGCCGTGTCGTGGGATCGGTGCACGCCTCGACGATGCGGGGCAGGTCGGCCTGGGTGTGTGCGCGCAACCGCACCCGCTCGTCCGCCAGCACGGGCGGGTCGAACCAGGGTGAGCTCGGCCGGGTCTCGTCGCCGGGGCGCAGCGAGGCGGTCCACGCGTCGCGCAGCTCCCCGCGCTGCGGCGCGTACGCCGGCAGCTCGGCGCCGAAGGTGAAGCCGCACGCCCAGGCCACCCGCCAGGAGTCGAGGTTCCCCTTGTGCGCGACCCAGTGCAGCACCGGCATCCCGAGCACGTCGAAGGCCCACCGGGCGGCCAGCCGCACCGCGCGGCTCATCGCGCCCCGGCCGCGTGCCCAGGGGTGCAGGCCGTAGCCGATGTCCGGCCGGGGGGTGCTGCGGATGTCGATGGTGCCCGCGAACCGCGGCACCCCCTCGTCCAGCAGGTCGATCGACCAGCCGCAGCTGGTCCCGTCCCGCCAGCCGGCCGGGGTGATCTCGGTGACGAACTCCTCCGCGTCGCTGCGCGCGAACGGCACCGGGACAGTGGTCCAGCGGGCGAACTCGGGGTCCCGGCACATCTGGGTCATGGCGTCCACGTCGTCCAGCGCGTGGGCCCGCAGGGTGACCACCCCGTCGCTGAGCACCGGCACCAGTGCGTCGTCGCTCGGCTTGCTCGTCATGGCCATCCGTCATCCTCGGGCGTGTGCGGTGGGCACCGCAAAGCGGTTTGCCGCCGGTCAGACCCGACCGGCGCCGTCGCCGGGCTGCACCGCGAACACCTGCGGCTCCTTCCAGCCGCGAGCGGCGAAGGCGGAGCGGCAGGCGTCGGTCACCCGTGGCACCGCGTCGGACGGAACCAGCGCGACCGCGCTGCCGCCGAAGCCCCCGCCGGTCATCCGGGCCCCGAAGGCACCGGCGTCGACGGACGTCGCGACCGCCACGTCCAGCTCGGCGCAGCTGATCTCGAAGTCGTCGCGCAGCGACGCGTGCGAGGCGACGAAGGCCCGCCCGAGCGCCTCCCAGTCGCCCGCGGCCAGCAGCTCGACGGCCTCGTGCACCCGGGCGTTGTCGGCCAGCACGTGCCGGGCCCGGCGGTGCAGGACCGCGCCGTCCGGAGCCAGCCCGGGCAGCCGGTCGAGGTCGGTCCGCGACGCGTCCCGCAGCGCCGACACGCCCAGCAGTTCGGCAGCCCGCTCGCACTGCTCGCGCACGGCGGCGTAACCACCCCCGTCGGACAGCTGGTGCGCGGACCGGGTGTCGACCACCAGCAGCACGACGCCCGCCGCGGCCGGGTCGCAGGGCACCTGCCGACGCTGCATCGTCCGGGTGTCCAGCAGCAGCGCGTGCCCCGCCTCACCGTGCAGGGACGCCACCTGGTCCATCACGCCGGTGGGTGCGCCGGCGTAGTCGTTCTCCGCCCGCCGGGTCAGTGTGGCCAACCGGTCCCGACCCAGCCGCAGCGCCAGCCGATCGTCGATGGCGACGGCCACCGCGCACTCCAGGGCAGCCGACGAGGACAGCCCGGCACCGATCGGCACCTCGCTGTCCACCCAGATGTCCAGGCCGGGCAGCGAGTGTCCGTCGGAGCGGAGCGCCCACACCACTCCGGCCACGTACGCCGCCCAGCCGGTCACGTCGCCCGGCCGGGTGCTCGTCGTGGTCTCCACCGGACAGTCCGGCCGATCCGCCTGCGCCGACCAGACGCGAACCAGGTCGTCGGACCGCAGGGCCAGCGCCACCCGGGTGCGCCGGTCGATGGCCACCGGCAGCACCCACCCGTCGTTGTAGTCGGTGTGCTCGCCCATCAGATTGACCCGGCCGGGGGCCGACCAGCCCCAACGCGGTCGCGATCCCATCCGCCCAGTGTCGCGGTGCGCGATGATCGTCGGATGCCCCCCACGCCCGGCACCGTGCTTTTTCGGCGCGCCGGCACCAGCCTGCTCCTCGCCGGCGGCGGTGCCGAACCGTTCGGGATCGTGCACTGGGGCAGCGACCTCGGGGACCTGGACCGGGCCGACCAGGAGGCCGCGGTCGCGGTCACGGTGCCGCCGGTGCCGCACAGCGCCCTGGACCGGCCGGCCCGGAGCGGACTGCTGCCGGAGGCGGCCCGTGGCTGGACCGGGCGGCCCGGGCTGAGCGGCCACCGACTGGGTGTCGGCTCCGACCGCCCGCCCCCGGTGGACCCGCTGCTCGCCACCGTCGCCGTCGACGTCGACCAGGCGTCGGCCACCTCCACCTGCACGGTGCGTGCCGAGGACGCCCGGCTCGGCCTGCAGGTGACCAGCACCGTCGAGCTGACCTTCGAGGGCGTGCTGCGGGTCCGGCACGTCCTGGCCAACGTCGGCGAGCAGCCGTACGCGCTGGCCGGGCTGCTGGCCAGCCTGCCGCTGGCCGCGCCCGCCACGGAGCTGCTCGACCTGACCGGCCGGTGGTGCCGAGAGCGACACCCGCAGCGTCGGGCGCTGCAGCAGGGCGCCTGGGTCCGGGACGGCCGGCACGGGCGGACCGGGCACGACGCGTCGTTGCTGCTGGTCGCCGGCACGCCCGGGTTCGGTTTCGGGCACGGTCAGGTCTGGGGCGTGCACGTGGCCTGGAGCGGTGACCACCGCACCTGGGCCGAGCGGCTGCCGACCGGCGAAGGGGTGCTCGGCGGCGGCGAGCTGCTCGGACCCGGCGAGGTCGTCCTCGACCCGGGCGAGCAGTACGCGTCGCCGTGGCTGGTCGCCGCCTGGTCGGACCGGGGGCTGGACGGGCTGACCGACCGGCTGCACCGCTACGTGCGCGCCCGGCCCCGGCATCCCACCCGGTCGAGGCCGGTGGTGCTGAACACCTGGGAGGCGGTCTACTTCGACCACGACGTCGAGCGGCTGCGCGAGCTGGCCGGCACGGCCGCCCGCCTGGGGGTGGAGCGCTTCGTGCTGGACGACGGGTGGTTCTCCGGCCGGCGCAACGACCGGGCGGGGCTCGGTGACTGGACCGTGGACGCGACCGTGTGGCCGGACGGCCTGCACCCGCTGGTGGACCACGTCCGCGACCTCGGGATGGAGTTCGGCCTGTGGGTCGAGCCGGAGATGGTGAACCCGGACTCCGACCTGGCCCGGGCGCACCCGGACTGGCTGCTGCGCGGCCGCGACCAGGATCCGCCGTCCTGGCGCAACCAGCAGCTGCTGGACCTGCGGCACCCGGCCGCGTACGAGCACGTCGTGCAGGCGCTGCTGGCGTTGCTGGACGAGTACGAGATCGGGTTCCTGAAGTGGGACATGAACCGGGACCTGGTGGACACCGCCGGGGCGGTGCACGAGCAGACGCTGGCCGTCTACCGGATGCTCGACGAGCTCCGGGAGGCCCAGCCCGGTCTGGAGATCGAGAGCTGCGCCTCGGGGGGCGCGCGGGTGGACCTGGCCGTGCTGGAGCGGACCGACCGGGTCTGGGCGAGCGACTGCAACGACCCGCTGGAACGGCAGCACATCCAGCGCTGGACCGGGCTGCTGTTGCCGCCCGAGCTGGTCGGCGCGCACGTCGGCGCATCGCCGGCACCCACCACCGGGCGGGCGCAGCGGTTGTCGTTCCGGGCGGCGACCGCCCTGTTCGGCCACTTCGGGATCGAGTGCGACGTGCGGCAGCTCAGCCCGGCGCAGGCCGAGGAGCTCGCCGGTTGGGTGCGGCTGTACCAGGCCGAGCGGGGCCTGCTGCACAGCGGGCGCACGGTGCGCGCCGACTCCTCGGACCCCGCCCAGTGGGTGCACGGCGTGGTGTCCCCGACCCGCGACCGCGGGCTGTTCGCGGTGGTGGGGCTGGCCAGCTCGGCCCAGGCGGTGCCGGCGCCGGTTCGACTGCCCGGCCTCGACCCCGACCGGCGCTATGACGTCCAGGTGGTCGGCCCGCCGCCCGCGGACAGCCCGCCGCGCAGCGCCCTGTCGGCGTCGTGGACCGAGCACGGCCCGGTCCGGCTGGCCGGCTCGGTGCTCACCGACCTCGGCGTGACGCTGCCGCCGCTGCTGCCGGAGTCGGCGACCGTGCTGCGGGTGACCGCGGCGGGGTCGGTCCGCGCGTGACCATCGAGACCGACGCGGTCCCGCTGCGACACGGGCCCTACCGAGCGCTCGTGCATCCGTTCGGCGCCCGGCTGGGACGGCTCAGCCACCACGACGCCGACCTGGTGGAGCCGGCGCCGGGTGGACCGGACGACCGACACCGCGGTTCGGTGCTCGCGCCCTGGCCGAACCGGGTGGGCGACGCCTGCTACACCTTCGGCGGGGAGCGGCTCCGGCTGCCCGTGACCGAGCCCGGGCGGGGGCACGCCCTGCACGGCCTGGCGCACAGCCACCGCTGGCGGGTGGTGGACAGCCGGCCGGAGCGGGTCGCGCTGGAGCTGGACGTCCCGACCGGCCCCGGCTGGCCGTTCCGGCTGCATCTGGCGGTGACCTACACGCTCGCCGTCGACGGGCTGGGCGTCCGGCTCGTCGGAACCAACGTCGGCGACCGGCCGCTGCCGTACGGGTGCGGCGCGCACCCCTACCTGGTGTCGGGAGACCCGCCGGCAGACACCGAGCTGACCCTGCCGGCCGCGACCCGGCTGGAGATCGACGGCCGGCTGCTGCCCATCGGCTCGGCGCCGGTGCAGGACGTGGCGGCCGACTTCCGGCACCCGGCGGTGATCGGGGCGCGCTCGCTCGACCACTGCTTCACCGACCTCGCGCCGGGTGGCGACGGCCACCCGCTCGCCGTGCTGCGCGGCACGTCGCCGGCAGCCCGGGCGGGTCACCCCGGTGTGTCGCTCACCTGGGGCGGCTGGGCCCGCTGGGTGCAGGTGCACACCCCCGGCCCGCCGGCCGGGCCCGGCGCGCCGCACGGGGTAGCGGTCGAGCCGATGAGCTGCCCACCGGACGCGTTCCGGACCGGCACCGACCTGGTCGTGCTGCGCCCCGGCCGTCGGCACGAGGCCTGGTGGCGGATCGCCGCCGGGCCCCCCGCCGCCCGCCGCTAGGCTCAGCCGCATGGCCGACAGCGTCAGACGATCGGGTCGCCGACGCGCTCTCGCCGGGCGGCGGTGACCCGTGAACTCCGCCTGGCTGAACATCACCTTGATCGTGCTGTTCGTGATCCTGGGGGGCTTCTTCGCCGCCGCGGAGATCGCCCTGGTGTCGCTGCGCGACAGCCAGATCCGGTCGTTGGCGCAGCGCGGCAAGCGCGGGCAGGCGGTGGCTCGGGTGGC
Organism: uncultured Actinomycetota bacterium; assembly: GCA_963695375.1. GTDB lineage: Bacteria > Actinomycetota > Actinomycetes > Propionibacteriales > Nocardioidaceae > JACCVL01. Next base: position 1,458,068 of record OY968767.1, read on the forward strand.
CGCCGACCCCAACCGCTTCCTGTCCGCGGTGCAGATCGGCGTGACGCTGATGGGCTTCCTGTCCGCGGCGTTCGGCGGCGCGACACTGGCCAAGGAGCTGGCGCCGGAGCTGGAGGGCCTGGACCTGTCACCCGGTGTCGCCGACGTGCTGGCGCTGGTGCTGATCACGCTGGTGATCTCCTACGTGTCGATCGTGCTCGGCGAGCTGGTCGCCAAGCGGCTGGCCCTGCAGCGCGCCGAGGGGGCGGCGCTGCTGCTCGCGCCGGTCGTGGACAAGATCGCGACCGCCCTGCGGCCGGTGATCTGGCTGCTCGGCCGTTCCACGGACGTGGTGCTCCGGCTGCTCGGCGGCGACCCGGCCGCACAGCGGGAGCAGATGAGCGACGAGGAGCTGCGCGAGTTGGTCAGCAGCCACGAGACGCTGACCGACGAGGAGCGGCGCATCGTCGAGGAGGTCTTCGAGGCCGGCGACCGGCAGATCCGCGAGGTGATGATCCCGCGCACCGAGGTGGACTTCGTCGACGCCTCGATGCCGGCGTTCAAGGCGGCCGCGTTCGCGGCGGAGCGACCGCACTCGCGGTATCCCGTGATCCGTGGCTCGTCCGACGACGTGATCGGCTTCCTGCACGTCCGCGACCTGTTCCAGCAGGGAATCAGCGGTCGGGCGGTGCGGGTCGGTGAGCTGTCCCGGGACACGCTGATGCTGCCCGGCACCCGCGAGGTGCTGCCCGCCCTGGCCGACATGCGGCGCGAGGGCGTGCACCTGGCGATCGTCGTCGACGAGTACGGCGGGACCGCCGGGATCGTCACGATGGAGGACCTGGTCGAGGAGCTGGTCGGTGACATCCGCGACGAGTACGACAACGAGGAGTCGCAGACCCAGCGGTTCGTCGGCGGCGAGGTGGAGGTCGACGGACTGCTGAACCTGCAGGACTTCGAGGACGAGACCGGGCTGGAGCTGCCGGACGGGCCGTACGAGACCGTCGCCGGCTACATCACCGCCACGCTCGGCCGGCTGCCGCGGTCCGGGGACGAGTGCGAGGTGGACGGCCACGTGCTGAGCGTGGTCACGATGGACGGCCGCCGGATCGAACGGGTCCGGGTGCGCGCCGCGGAGGGTGTGACCGGCTGACACAATGCCGGGCATGTCCGTCGACCAGCCCCGGGTGCTGTCCGGGATCCAGCCGACCGCCGACTCGTTCCACCTCGGCAACTACCTCGGTGCGCTTCGCCAGTGGGTGCCGCTGCAGGACGACCACGACGCCTTCTACTGTGTGGTCGACCTGCACGCGATCACGGTCGAGCACGACCCGGCCCTGCTGCGCGAGCGCAGCTACCGGGCGGCGGCGCAGCTGCTGGCCGCCGGCATCGATCCCGACCGGGCCACCCTCTTCGTGCAGAGCCAGGTGCCCGAGCACGCCCAGCTGGCCTGGGTGCTCGGCTGCCTGACCGGCTTCGGCGAGGCCGGCCGGATGACGCAGTTCAAGGACAAGAGCGCCCGGGCCGGCTCCGACCGCGCCAGCGTCGGGCTGTTCACCTACCCGGTGCTGCAGGCCGCCGACATCCTGCTCTACCAGGCACACCAGGTGCCGGTCGGCGAGGACCAGCGTCAGCACCTGGAGCTCACCCGGGACCTGGCCGGACGCTTCAACCACCGGTTCGGCCGCACCTTCGTGCTGCCCGAGCCGTTCATCGCCAAGGACACGGCGAAGATCCTCGACCTGCAGAACCCGGACAAGCAGATGAGCAAGTCCCTGCCCGGCCCCGGGTGCCTGCTGCTGCTCGACGAGCCGGCGGTCAACGTCAAGAAGCTGCGCTCGGCGGTGACCGACTCCGGACGGGAGGTGCGCTACGACGCCGACAAGCCCGGGGTGTCGAACCTGCTGACCATCCAGTCCGCGCTGACCGGCACCTCCATCGCCGACCTGGAGCGGGCCTACGTCGGCAGCGGCTACGGCGACCTGAAGCAGCAGGTGGCGGACGCGGTGACCGCGTTCGCCACGCCGTTCCGTGATCGCACGCTCGAGCTGCTCGACGACCGCGCCGAGCTCGACAAGGTGCTCACCCGCGGCGCCGAGCGGGCCCGTGCGGTGGCCGCCACCACCTTGTCGGAGGTCTACGACCGGGTCGGGTTCGTCCGGCCGGGCTGAGCGGGCCGGGCTGAGCGGGCCGGGCTGAGCGGGCCGGTTCGGGCGGCTGTCGTTAGGGTTTCCCGCATGGCATCCGAGACGGGGGCGAGCCGGGACGGCGCACTCACGATCGGGGTCGCCGTCGCGGTGCCGGAGCCGTACGCCAGCCGACTGCAGGCGCACCGCGCCTCGTTCGGGGACGACCAGGCGGGGACCGTCCCCACGCACGTCACGCTGGTCCCGCCGACCGAGGTGGCAGCCGCCGCGCTGCCGGACATCGAGCAGCACCTGACGGCGGTCGCCGAGCGGCACCCGGCCTTCACGATGCGGTTGCGGGGGACCGGCACCTTCCGCCCGGTGTCTCCGGTGGTGTTCGTCGCGGTCGCGGAGGGGATCTCGCGCTGCGAGATGCTGGCCCGAGATGTGCGCACCGGCCCGCTGGCCGTGCAGCCGGAGTTCCCCTACCACCCGCACGTGACCGTGGCCCACCACGTGGACGAGGCGGCCCTGGACCGGGCCTTCGACACGCTCGCGGACTACCGCTGCGACTTCGGCGTCCACGACTTCGTTCTGTACGTGCACGACGCGGCGGTGGGCTGGAAGGAGTTCCGCCGGCTGGTCCTGCGGGGCACACCCCGATGAGCAACGCCATCGACTCGGTCAAGAAGACCGCCGGTGCCGTGCAGGCCCGGTCCCGCGTGGTCGAGCAGCTCATCGCGATGGTGCAGCACTACGGTCGCGTCGACGGGTCGGTGCTGGCCGGCGGCATCACCTACTTCGCGTTCCTGTCCTTCTTCCCGCTGCTGGCGCTCGGTTTCGCCGCGGTCGGTTTCGTGGCCGGCGTCTACCCCGAGGCGCGCGACTCGCTGTCCACGGCCCTCGTGCAGGCCTTTCCCGGCATCGTGCAGGAGGACTGCGGCGGCGAGACCGGGTGTATCGCGCTGGACACCTTCCGCGACGCCGCGACTGCCGCTTCGCTGTTCGGCGTCGTCGGGCTGCTCTACGCCGGACTGGGCTGGCTGTCCGGGTTGCGCACGTCGCTGGCGGACGTGTTCGACGTGCCGCGGACCGAGCGGCGCAGCTTCCTGATCGGCAAGGCGGTGGACCTGGCCGCGCTGGTGGCCCTGGGTCTGACGCTGATCGTGTCGGTGGCCGTGTCCAGCGGGGTGGCGGCCCTGATCCCGGAGTTGCTCGGCCTGCTCGAGCTGGCCGACGTGCCCGGCATGAGCCTGCTGTTCGGTGCCATCGGCGTCGCGCTCGGCGTCGCCTCCAGCACGGCGCTGTTCCTCATCATGTTCCGCCTGCTGGCGGCCACCGCCGAGGTGACCCGGCGCGACCGGTGGGAGGCGGCGCTGCTCGGCGGCATCGGCTTCGAGGTGATGAAGCTGCTGGCCGCCACCCTGGTCGCGGCCACGCTGGGCAACCCCGCCTTCGCCACCCTCGGCGTCTCGCTGGTCCTGCTGGTCTGGATGAACTACTTCTCCCGGCTGGTGCTCTACGGCGCGTCGTGGGCGGCGGTGGGAGCCGAGGTCCGTGCCGGGCGTGGCGAGACCTCGCCGGAGGCCACCTCGCCGCTGCCACCGATGCCGCTGCACGGAGCCGCGCCCCGGTCGCCGGCGGCGGCGCGGACCCGCACCGACGAGGACGAGCTCGGCGCCTTCGTCCGCGGCCTCGCCTTCGGTGCCGCGCTCGTCGGCGCGGTCTGGGCGTTCGTCCGGCGCACGGCGGGACGCTGACGGTACGGTGCCGCCCGGGGAGCCGGGAGGTGGGCCGTGCAGCTGATCGCGTGCCTGCTGCTGTTCGCCGCCGCCTGGAGCGCGGTGGTCCTCGCCCGGCGGTGGGTCTCCCGGCGCCGGGCGCTGCGCCGCGGTCGTGAACAGGCGCTCGGTGTCGCGCTGGTCGGCGCGGCGTTCGCGTCGCTGTTCGTCGGTGTCCTCGTCACCAGCCCCCCGGGGTGGCTGCCCTACGCCGCCTGGACGGTCGCGGGCACCGGCGCCGGCCTCCTCACCTCGCCGTCGCGCAGCGTCGTCCCCGGCACCTAGGTCCGCCGCGGACCGGCGGCTGCCCGTACGCTCTCGGCTCATGGAAGGCGAGACGGAGTCCGGCCGGCCGTTCGCTCCCGTCTACGGGCCGGAGGCCCTCGATGGCTGGGATCCGGAGCGGCAGCTGGGCCGACCGGGGGACTACCCGTACACCCGCGGGGTGTACCCGTCGATGTACACCGGCCGGCCCTGGACCATGCGCCAGTACGCCGGGTTCGGCACCGCCCGCGAGTCCAATGCGCGGTACCACCAGCTGATCGGGCACGGCACCACCGGGTTGTCGGTGGCCTTCGACCTGCCGACCCAGATGGGCTACGACTCCGACGCCCCGGTGGCGCACGGCGAGGTGGGCAAGGTCGGGGTGGCGATCGACTCGATCGACGACATGCGGCTGCTGTTCGACGGGATCCCGCTGGGCGAGGTGTCGACCTCGATGACGATCAACGCACCGGCGGCGTTGCTGATGCTGCTCTACCAACTGGTGGCGGAGGAGCAGGGCGTCGACGCCGCCGCCCTGACCGGGACGATCCAGAACGACGTGCTGAAGGAGTACATCGCCCGCGGCACCTACATCTACCCGCCCGCCGAGTCACTGCGGCTGACCACCGACATCTTCCGCTACTGCGGCAGCGAGCTGCCGCGCTGGAACACCATCTCCATCTCCGGCTATCACATGGCGGAGGCGGGCGCGACGCCCGCACAGGAGATCGCGTTCACCCTCGCCAACGGCATCGAGTACGTCCGCGCCGCGATCGCCGCCGGCCAGGACGTCGACACCTTCGCCCCGCGGCTGGCCTTCTTCTTCGTCTCCCGCACCACGCTGCTGGAGGAGGTGGCCAAGTTCCGGGCCGCGCGGCGGATCTGGGCACGACTGATGCGCGACGAGTTCGGTGCGCGGAACCCGAAGTCGCAGATGCTGCGCTTCCACACCCAGACCGCAGGCGTCCAGCTCACCGCCCAGCAACCCGAGGTCAACCTGATCCGGGTGGCGGTGCAGGGCCTCGCGGCGGTCCTCGGCGGCACCCAGTCGCTGCACACCAACGCCTACGACGAGGCGATCGCGCTGCCGAGCGAGAAGGCGGCCCGGCTCGCCCTGCGGACCCAGCAGGTGCTCGCCTACGAGACCGACGTGACCGAGACGGTGGACCCGTTCGCCGGCTCGTACGCGGTGGAGGCCCTGACCGACGACGTCGAGCAGGCGGTCCGCGAGCTGATGGGCCGGGTCGAGGATCTCGGCGGTGCGGTGCACGCCATCGAGCGTGGGTTCCAGAAGGACGAGATCGAGCGGTCCGCCTACACGATCGCGACCGAGATCGACTCCGGCGACCGGGTCGTCGTCGGGCTGAACCGCTACCGGTCCGACACCGAGGACCCGTACGAGCCGCTGCGGGTCGACCCCGAGATCGAGGCCCAGCAGTGCGAGCGGCTGGCTCGACTGCGTGCCGAGCGGGACGAGTCCGCCGTCGGTCAGCACCTCGACGAGCTGCGCATGGCGGCCGACCGGCCGGGCGGCGAGGACAGCAACGTGCTGGTGCCGATGAAGCACGCGCTGCGGGCCCGCGCGACCGTCGGCGAGGTCTGCGACGCGCTGCGGGAGGTCTGGGGCGTCTACACCCCGCCGGACGCCGGGTGAGGGGCGCCGAGCGGGCACGCGTACGGGTGGGTGTCGTCTTCGCCCTGAACGGGTTCACCTTCGCCGCCCTGGTCTCCCGGGTCCCGGCCGTGCGGGACATCCTGGCGCTGTCGGTCGCGCAGGTCGGGCTGCTGCTGCTCGCGCTGTCCGCCGGCGCGCTCAGCGCCCTGCTGCTGTCCGGGGCGGTGGTGCACCGGGTCGGCGCGGCCCGCGCGGTGCTCGGCGGCACGCTGGTCGCCGCGGCCGGCCTCGGCGTCGTCGCCGCCGGGCTGAGCGTCCCAGCGGTTCCGGCGGTGGCGGTCGGGCTCGCCGTCTACGGAGCCGGCACCGGGACCTGGGACGTCGCGATGAACGTCGAGGGCGCCGACGTGGAGGCCCGGCTGGGGCGGACCGTGATGCCGCGCTTCCACGCCGGCTACAGCATCGGCACCATCGCCGGCGCGCTGCTCGGCGCAGCCGCTGCCTGGGGGGACTTCGACCTGCCGCTCCAGCTGACCCTGGTGGCCGTCCTGTGCGCCGGAGGCGTCGCGCTGTCGGTGCGGGCGTTCCTGCCGGCGACCGTGCCGATTCCCGCCGAGCCGGACGGCGCCGCGCTGCCCGACCGGGGCCCGGAGGGTGCGCTGCTCGGCTCGGCCCGGGCCTGGCGCGAGCCCCGCACCCTGCTGGTCGGTGTCGTGGTCTGCGCGTTCGCGTTCATCGAGGGTGTCGCCAACGACTGGACGGCGCTCGCGCTCGTCGACGGACACGGCCGGTCGGAGACCGAAGGGGCGCTCGGCTTCGGTCTGTTCGTCGCCGCGATGACCGTCGGCCGGCTGACCGGCGGGTCGCTGCTGGACCGGTACGGCCGGGTGCTGGTGCTGCGCTGGACCGCCGTGCTCGCGCTGCTCGGCGCCGGCACCGTGATCGTCGCCGAGCAGCTCCCACTCGTGCTCGTCGGCACCGTGGTGTGGGGGATCGGTGCCTCGCTGGGCTTCCCGGTCGGCATCAGCGTCGTCGCCGACGACCGGGACCGGGCCGCCGCCCGGGTCGCGGTGGTGACCTCGATCGGCTATGCGGCGTTCCTGGCCGGGCCGCCCGTCGTGGGTCTGCTCGCCGAGTCGGTGGGGATCCTGCGGGCACTGCTGGTCGTCGTGGTGGCCGCTGCGGTCGGTGGTTTGGCCGCAGTCGCCGCGGCACCGGCCCCGCGACGACTATCCTGACCCGATGCTCCCCGCCGGCACCGAACGCAGCCCCGGGCTGGTCCGCGCCGTGGTGGACGAGGTGGACGCCCGGGCCCGCGAGCTGGTGCTGTTCCGGCGCGACCTGCACGCGCACCCGGAGCTGGCCTGGCACGAGGGGCGCACGACCGACGCGATCGCCTCCCGGCTGGAGGCGGCCGAGCTGACGGTCAAGCGGCTGGACACCAGTGGGCTGGTCGCCGAGGTCGGACCACATGGTCGGCCGGTGATCGCGCTGCGCGCCGACCTGGACGGGCTGTCCATCCCCGACACCACCAGCGACCCGTGGCGGTCCGTCGTCCCCGACGTCGCCCACGCCTGCGGTCACGACGTGCATGCGGCCGCGTTGACCGGCGTGGGCGAGGCGCTCGCGGCGGTGGACGCCCGGGCCCCGCTCCCGTTCCGGGTCCGGTTGCTGTTCCAGCCGGCCGAGGAGGTCATGCCGGGCGGCGCCAAGTCGCTGATCGCGGCCGGGGCCCTGGAGGGCGCGGAGCGGATCTACGCCCTGCACTGCGACCCGACGCTCGACGTGGGCCAGGTCGGACTGCGGGTGGGCCCGCTCACCGGCGCCTCGGACTCGCTGACGATCACGCTGGCCGGGCGGGGTGGGCACACCTCCCGGCCGCACCTGACCGAGGACCTCACCTTCGCCCTGGGCGTGCTCGTCACCCAGCTGCCGTCGGTGCTGTCGCGCCGGCTCGACCCGCGAGCGGGGGCCAGCCTGGTCTGGGGCGCGGTGCGCGCCGGCGAGGCGGTCAACGTGATCCCCGCCCGCGGCCGTCTCGGCGGCACGCTGCGGATGCTGGACGCCAGCGCCTGGCACGACGCCGAGCATCTGGTCCGCCGGCTGGTGCGCGACCTGGTCGCGCCCTACGGCGTGACCGCGGACGTGGACTACGTACGCGGCGTCCCGCCGGTCGTCAACGACCGGCAGGCGACGATGGAGCTGGGGGAGGCGGTGACGGCCACCCTCGGGAGCGCCGCGCTGGTGCCCACCAGCCAGAGCCTGGGCGGAGAGGACTTCGCCTGGTACGTCCAGAACGTCCCCGGTGCGATGGGCCGGCTCGGCACCCGGACGCCCGGCGGACCGACGTTCGATCTGCACCAGGGCGACCTCCGCGTCGACGAGCGGGCCACCGTCGTGGCGGCCAAGGTGCTCGGCGCCGCGGCGGTGTCCTTACCGATCGGATAACGACTCCGGCCGAGCGGCCTGCCGGTCACCGCTGCACCGGCGGACCTCCCTAGGATGCACGCGACATGCGCCCCGGACCGGGGGGCACGACTTCTGGAGGAACAGTGCGTCTCAGGGCACGCTTTGTCGCAGGCCTCGGTGCCGCCGCCCTCGTCCTGACCGGCTGCGCAAGCGGCGGGTCGGACGAGTCGGACACGAGCAGCGCCAGCGAGGACATCTGCGACAGCGCCGACGGGGACGGCCCCAAGATCGGCCTGGCATACGACGTCGGCGGGCGGGGTGACCAGTCGTTCAACGACTCGGCCTATGCCGGCCTGGAGCAGGCGGTCGAGGAGCTGGACGCCACCTGCACGCAGGCCGAGGCGGGCGCCGGTGAGAGCGACGCCGACCGCGCGGACCGGCTGATCGAGCTGGCCGAGGCCGGCTACGACACCATCATCTCGGTCGGCTTCATCTACTCCGTTGCCACCTACGAGGTGGCCCCCGACTACCCCGACGTCAACTTCGGCATCATCGACGGGTTCAACCCGACCGAGTCCCAGGAGGACCTGCCGAACGTCGCCAACATCAACTTCGCCGCCAACGAGGGCTCGTTCCTGGTCGGGGTGGCCGCGGCGCTGACCACCGAGGCCGACAACGTCGGGTTCATCGGCGGCGTCCAGGGCCCGCTGATCGAGGGCTTCGAGGCGGGCTACGTCGCCGGCGTCGAGGCGGTGGACCCCAACATCGAGATCCAGAGTCAGTACCTCTCGCAGGGCGACGCGGTGAAGGGCTTCGAGAACCCCCCCGGCGGCGAGACCGCGGCGACCGGCATGTACGACAAGGGCGCCGACGTGATCTACCACGCGGCTGGGAAGTCCGGGCTGGGCCTGTTCGACGCGGTGGCGGCCGCGGGGGAGGGCAACTGGGCGATCGGGGTCGACTCCGACCAGTACCTCACGGTCGACGAGGACCAGCAGCCGTTCATCCTCACCTCCATGCTCAAGCGGGTGGACACCGGCGTCTTCGAGTACGCCAAGGCGGTCAGCGAGGGTGAGCCGCCGAGCGGCTACGTCACCTACGACCTCGCCAGCGGCGGCGTCGGCTACTCGACGTCCGGTGACCTGATGAGCGAGGACGTGGTCGCGCAGATCGAGGACTACAAGGATCAGATCGTCGCGGGCGACATCGAGGTGCCGACGACGGTCCGCTGACGTCGCGGTGACGCGGAGCCCGGGGGCGATAGCGTGCCCTCGGGCTCCGGTCGTCCCCGAGCCCACTGATGACGGCCGCCGATGGAGGGCGCGATGACCAGCACGACCTCGGCGGCGGGGACCGGAGCAACCGCCGCCGAGGCTGCGGTCAGCCTGCGGGGAATCGCGAAGCGGTTCCCCGGCGTGGTCGCCAACCATGACGTCTCGGTCGACGTCCGGCCCGGCACGGTGCACGCCTTCGTGGGCGAGAACGGCGCCGGCAAGTCGACCCTGATGAAGATCCTCTACGGCGTGCAGAAGCCGGACGAGGGGACGATCACCGTCTCCGGCGAGCAGGTCGGCTTCTCCTCGCCGACCGACGCGATCGCCCGCGGCATCGGCATGGTCTTCCAGCACTTCCAGCTTGCCGACAACCTCACCGTGCTGGAGAACGTCGTGCTCGGCGCGGAGAAGCGGCACGGCATCGGCGACCGCGCCCGGGCGGAGATCGAGCGGATCTCGGCGGCGTACGGCTTCGACCTGGATCCCGACGAGCTGGTCGAGTCGCTCGGGGTCGGGGAGCGGCAGCGGGTCGAGATCCTCAAGGTCCTCTACCGGGGTGCGCGGATCATCATCCTGGACGAGCCCACCGCCGTCCTGGTGCCGCAGGAGGTCGATGCGCTGTTCGACAACCTCCGCGAGCTCAAGCGGGAGGGGCACACGCTGCTGTTCATCTCCCACAAGCTGGACGAGGTGCTGCAGATCGCGGACGAGATCACCGTGCTTCGCCGCGGCACCACGGTCGACACCGTCGCGCCCAGCCAGGTCACGCCGCACGACCTGGCCGAGCTGATGGTCGGCGCCGAGCTGCCGAGCCCCAGCACCGGTGAGTCCACCGTCACCGACCGGGTGGTGCTCGAGATCGACCGGGTGCGGGTGGAGAGCGACTCCGGGCGGCCGTTGCTGGACGACGTCGGGCTGGTCATCCACGCCGGGGAGGTGCTGGGCATCGCCGGCGTGGAGGGCAACGGTCAGACCGAGCTGGTGGAAGCGGTGCTCGGGATGCGACCCGCCGCCACCGGCACCGTCGTCCTCGCCGGCACCGACGTCACCCGGTGGGGGACCCGCCGGCGGCGGGCTGCAGGGGTCGGCTACATCCCGGAGGACCGGCACCGACACGGTCTGCTGCTCGACGCCCCGCTGTGGGAGAACCGGATCCTCGGCCACCAGACCCGTCCCCCCAGCGTGCGCGGGCACTGGATCAACCGCTCCGGCGCCCGGACCGACGCCGAGCGCATCGTGGCGACCTACGACGTCCGCACCCCCGGCATCGACACCCACGCGGGCGCGCTGTCCGGCGGCAACCAGCAGAAGTTCCTCGTCGGTCGGGAGATGAGCGGCGACCCGGTGCTGCTGGTGGCGGCGCACCCGACCCGCGGGGTCGACGTGGGTGCCCAGGCAGCGATCTGGGACCAGATCCGGGAGGCCCGCCGGCAGGGCCTGGCGGTGCTGCTCGTCTCGGCCGACCTGGACGAGCTGATCGGGCTGTCCGACACCATCCGGGTGGTGCTTCGCGGCCGGTTGGGCGGCGAGTTCGACCCGCGCACGGTGACCCCGCAGCAGCTCGGCTCGGCGATGACCGGGGCCGCGGACGAGGCCGGAGCCGCGTCGTGACCGTGCTCCGCAGGCTGCTGCTCGGCGCGGCCGCGCCCACCCTGGCCTTCGTCGTCGCCGCCGTCGCCACCTCGGTGGTCCTGCTCGGCTCGGGAGACTCGCCGGCGGAGTTCTGGCAGGTGGTGCTGTCGGTCCCCGACAGCCGCCAGTTCGTCAACATTGTCAACGTCACGGCGATCCTGTACCTGTCCGGGCTGGCCGCGGCCATCGGCTTCCGGATGAACCTGTTCAACATCGGCGTCGAGGGGCAGTACCGCGTGGCCACGTTCGTCGCCGCCCTGTTCGCCGGCGAGGCCCTGCTGCCGGGCTACCTGAACACCGCGGCCACCATCGTCGTGGCCATGGCGGTCGGTGCCGCCTGGGCCGGCATCGCCGCGCTGCTGCGGGTCACCCGCGGGATCAGCGAGGTCATCTCGACCATCATGCTGAACGCCATCGCGGTGTCGCTGGTGGCCTACCTGCTGCGCCGGTTCGGCAGCCTGGAGGGCCAGACGATCGTCACCGACCAGATCCAGGAGTCGTCCTGGGTGCCGAGCTTCCCGCTGGTTCCCGGCGAGGACACCGAGGTCTACGGCCTGGCGGTCCTGGCCGTGGTGGCGGGCATCGCCTTCGGGGTGCTGCTCAGCCGTACCCGCTTCGGCTTCGACCTGCGGGCCACCGGCCAGTCCGAGTCCGCGGCCGTCGCCAGCGGCGTCAGCGTCCGCCGGATGGTCGTCTACACGATGCTGCTGTCCGGCGCGCTCGCCGGGCTGATCGGGATGCCCGAGCTGTTCGGGGCGTCGCACGCGTTCGGCTCCACCGTCCAGACCGGCATCGGTTTCACCGGCATCGCCGTCGCGCTGCTCGGCCGCAACAACCCGATCGGCATCGCCGTCGGTGCTCTCGTCTTCGCCTACCTCGCCCAGCAGGCCAGCCCGCTCGGGATCGAGGCCGGCATCTCGCCGGAGATCATCGCCGTGACCCAGGGGGTGGTGGTGCTGTCGGTCGTGATCGCGTACGAGGTGACTCGTCGCTACCGGGCGCGCCTGGAGCAGGCACAGGTGGCGCAGGCGCTGCGCCGCGACCGCGCCGAGGGCCAGGAGGTGCCGGCATGAGCGCCACCGCGCAGCGTCGTGGCCGCCCGGCCGGGGCACCGCCCGCGGCAGCGGCCCGGATCAGCCGGGGGGCCCGGCTGTGGCTGTATGCGCTGGCCGCCGTGCTCGTCGTGTCCGCGGTCAGGATCATCACCGGCAACGACGAGCTGAGCTCGGCCGGCACGCTGCGGGCGGCGATGATCGCGGCGATCCCGATCGCGCTGGCCGGCCTCGGCGGCCTGTGGTCGGAGCGGGCGGGGGTCGTCAACATCGGGCTCGAGGGGATGCTCATCCTCGGCACCCTCGGGGCCGGCTACTACACCTACTACCAGGGAGTCTGGGTCGGACTGCTCGGCGCGATGATGTTCGGCGCCATCGGCGGTGCGCTGCACGCGCTGGCGACCGTCGTGTTCGCCGTCGACCACATCGTCTCCGGCGTCGCCATCAACATCATCGCGGCCGGGGTGGCGGCCTTTCTCGCCGAGGTGTTCTTCGCCGGTCTGCCCGGCGGCGGACCGACCCAGTCACCGTCGCTGGACCGGCCCCCGGAGATCACGGTGCCGGGCCTCTCCGCCGCGTCTGCAGAAGTCGCGGATCGTGGCTGGTTTGTGCTGTCGGACCTGGCGGCGGTGGTGAACGCGCTCACCGAGGACCTGTCGGTCTTCACGCTCCTGGCGCTGGCGGTCATCTTCGGCACCGGCTGGCTGCTCTGGTACACCCCCTTCGGACTGCGGCTGCGCTCCTGCGGCGAGTCGCCCTCGTCGGCCGAGACCCTGGGCGTCAACGTCTACCGCTACAAGTTCATCGCGGTGACGCTGTCCGGCGTGTTCGCCGGCTTCGGCGGCTGCTACCTCGCGGTGGTGGCCTCGTCCGGCTATGCCAACGGCCTGTCCGGCAACCGCGGCTACATCGGCCTGGCCGCGATGATCTTCGGCAACTGGCGCCCCGGCGGGCTGCTCACCGGGTCGCTGCTGTTCGGCTACAGCGAGGGCGCCCGGCTGCGCGGCGGTGGCGAGCTCGTGCACGCGCTGCTGCTGCTGGTCGCGATCGGCCTGCTGGCCTTCGCCGCCTGGCAGCTGTACCGCGGGCAGCGGGTCTCGGCCGCGCTGTCCGGCGCGGTCGGGCTGGCGGCGGTCTGGTGGTACCTCTCGACCGACGTGGTGCCCGCCGACTTCACCGAGATGACGCCGTTCGTGACGACGCTGCTGGTGCTGGCCCTGGCCAGCCAGCGGCTGCGGATGCCGGCCGCGGACGGCCAGCCGTACCGGCGGGGCGAGGCGGGATGAGCCCGGTGAGCGGGGAGAGCTCCGTCGACTGGGACCAGCTGCGGGCCCGCGCGAGCGAGGTGATGCGCCGCGCGTACGCGCCGTACTCCGGCTTCCCGGTCGGGGTCGCCGGGCTCGTCGACGACGGCCGGGTGGTCGTCGGCTGCAACGTGGAGAACGCCGCCTACGGAGTGGCGCTGTGCGCCGAGTGCGGCATGGTGTCGCAGTTGCACGCCACCGGCGGCGGCCGGCTGGTGGCGGTGGCCTGCGTGGACCGCAGCGGCAGCCCGCTGATGCCGTGCGGCCGCTGCCGCCAGCTGCTGTGGGAGAACGGCGGGCCGCACTGCCTGGTGGAGACGCCGACCGGCATCCGGCCGATGAGCGACGTGCTCCCGGAGGCCTTCGGCGCCGACGACCTCGCCACCAGGTGAGCCCGGCGTGACGGCGTCGACGACGGCCCTCCCGGACACCGACCTCGACCTGGCCGGTGCGGACTTCGTCGCCGACCCGTATCCGGCGCTGGCCGGACTGCGGCGGCTGGGTCCGCTGGTGCGGCACCGGGCGACCGGGCTGCTGCTCGCGACCACGCACGCGGCGGTGAGCGAGACGCTGCGGCACCGCGGGCTCGGCCGGGTCTGGCAGGACCGGGAGCCGGCCGAGACCTTCGCGCCGTTCAACGCCCTGCACCGGCACCAGATGATGGAGAACGAGCCGCCGGTGCACACTCGGCTGCGCCGACTGGTCGCGGCCGCCTTCGCCCGCGGTCACGTCGAACGGATGCGACCGCGGGTGCAGCGGATCGCCGACGACCTGCTGTCCCGGCTCGCGCCGGACGCCGACGGGCGGGTCGACCTGGTGGCCGGCTACGCCGAGTCGCTGCCGGTCGCCGTCATCGCCGACCTGCTCGGCGTGCCCGAGCGGGACCGGGGCCTGCTGCGGGACTGGTCACAGGCGATCGTTCGGATGTACGAGTACGACCGGAGCCCGGCGCTGGAGGCGGCTGCGGTGCGGGCCAGCGCCGAGTTCGCCGGCTACGTCCGGGACCTGGTCGACCGGCGCCGCCGGGTCCCGGGACCGGACCTGCTCACCGACCTGGTGCACGTCTCCGACACCGGTCAGGAGGCGCTGAGCGAGGACGAACTGGTGGCGTCGGCGGTGCTGCTGCTCAACGCCGGGCACGAGGCGTCGGTGAACGCCTTCGGCAACGGTCTCGTCGCCCTGCTCCGGCACCCGGCCGAGCTGGCCCGGGTGACCGCCGGCGCCGTTCCCGTCGAGGAGGCGCTGGAGGAGCTGCTCCGGCACGACGCCCCGCTGCAGCTGTTCGAGCGCACCGCGACCGCGGACGTCTCGCTCGGCGGCGCCGTGGTCGCGGCCGGAACGAAGGTGGCCGCGCTGCTGGGTGCCGCCAACCGGGACCCGGCGGTGTTCCCCGACCCGGACCGGCTCGACCTGGCCCGCACACCCAACCCGCACCTCGGCTTCGGTCTCGGGGTGCACTTCTGCCTCGGCGCGCCGCTGGCCCGGATGGAGCTGGCGGTCAGCCTGGACCGGCTGCTCACCCACCACCCCCGGCTGCGGCTGGCCGGCGAGCCGACGCGGCGGGACACCTTCGTCCTCCGCGGCTACGCAGCGATCCCCGTCGAGCTCGGGAGCACACCGTGAGCGAACCCTTCGACGCCGTCGACCTGATCCGGACCAAGCGGGACGGTGGCGTGCTGGCCGGGCCGGAGATCGACTGGGTGGTGGACGCGTACACCCGCGGGGTGGTCGCCGAGGAGCAGATGGCCGCCCTGGCGATGGCGATCCTGCTGCGAGGGATGCAGCGAGCCGAGATCGGGCGCTGGACCGCGGCGATGATCGCCAGCGGGGAGCGGATGGACTTCTCCGCGCTGTCCCGGCCGACGGCCGACAAGCACTCCACCGGGGGCGTCGGCGACAAGGTCACGCTGCCGCTCGCCCCGCTGGTGGCCGCCTGCGGGGTGGCCGTGCCGCAGCTGTCCGGCCGCGGGCTCGGGCATACCGGCGGCACCCTCGACAAGCTCGAAGCGATCCCGGGCTGGCGGGCGGCGCTCACGACCCGCGAGCTGATGGCCCAGCTCGAGGACGTGGGGGCGGTGATCTGCGCGGCCGGAGCCGGGCTGGCGCCGGCGGACCGCAAGCTGTACGCGCTGCGGGACGTGACCGGCACCATCGAGGCGATCCCGCTGATCGCCAGCTCGATCATGAGCAAGAAGATCGCCGAGGGCACCGGCGCGTTGGTGCTGGACGTCAAGGTCGGGTCCGGGGCGTTCATGAAGGAGGCCGGGACCGCGCGGCAGCTGGCGGAGGTCATGGTGGCGCTCGGCGCCGATGCCGGCGTCCGCACGGTGGCCCTGCTGACCGACATGGCCACCCCCCTCGGCCGGACGGCGGGCAACGCCCTGGAGGTCCGCGAGTCGGTGGAGGTGCTCGCCGGTGGCGGCCCGGACGACGTGGTGCAGCTGACCCTGGCGCTCGCCGCGGAGATGTTGCTGGCCGCCGGGGTGACGGGTGTGGACCCCGCCGTCGCGCTGGCGGACGGGTCGGCGATGGACGTGTGGCGACGGATGGTGCGAGCGCAGGGCGGGGACCCGGACGCGGCCCTCCCGGTCGCCCGGGAGACCGAGCAGGTGCTGGCCGAGACCGACGGGGTGCTGTCCGGGCTGGATGCGTACGCGGTGGGAGTCGCCGCCTGGCGGCTCGGGGCCGGCCGCGCCCGCAAGGAGGACCCGGTGCAGGCCGGCGCCGGCGTGGAGTGGCATGCCCGGCCGGGGGACGAGGTCCGCGCCGGCCAGCCGCTGCTGACGCTGCACACCGACGAGCCGGCGCGCTTCGCGCGGGCCCGAGCCGCCCTCGACGGCGCCCTCACCATCACCTCCCCCTCCGCCCCTCCGCCCCCTCCGCCGCCCCCTCCGCCCACGATCCGCGGGTTTTGCAGCCCCCGCTGGTCATCGACCGCATCGCCTGACCCCCACCCCTACCCCCCACCCCACCCCAACCCCCACGATCCGCGACTTCTGCAGGGCGCGGACCAACTCACCACCGACGCGGCAGCCGCGGCTCGATGCCCAGCAGTCCGCCGACGAACAACTCGAGCGCCGGGCGGCGGCCGAGCACGGCGCCGCGGTCGAACCCGTACACCTCCCAGCCGAACCGGTGCAGCAGGTCGGACCTGCGGCGGGCGTCGTGCTGCTCGGCCGCCCGGCCCTCGTGGTGGCCGGCGCCGTCGTACTCGAGCCCGAGACGGTGCTCGCGATAGCCGAGGTCGATCCGCCAGACCTGCCGGCCCGCCTGGTCGCAGATCGTGATCTGCGCCTCGGGGGCCGGGAACCCGGCGTCCACCAGCCGCAGTCGCGTCCACGACTCGCCGGGGGACTCGGTCCGCGGCTCGACCAGGCGCACGAGCGCGCGGGCCTGCCTGACGCCCGGATGCCGGTACGCCGCTCCGACCTCGGCACGAAGCTGGTCCGTGCTCGCCAGGCCGGCGTGCGCGAACGCGTCGAGTGCGGCCAGTGCCGTCGGCCGGTCCGACCAGCGGGCGAGGTCCACGGCGGTCCGCGGCGGTGTGGTCAACCGGACCCCGTCGTGCTCGGTGACGGCCGTGGCCGGCAGCCGAGCCTCCACGACCCGGACGGCCGGGTGTGCGGGGCGGCCGCGGTGGTGCGGGACGGCGCATTCGGGAGCGACCCGATCCCGCTCGGTGGGCGAGAACGCGTCGATCCCCCACACCCACGCCGCCGTGCGTCCCCACAGCACGGCTCGCTCGGGCAGCAGCAGCCGGACGCACCGCAACCGGGTGTCCCGGCTGTCCGGCACCTGTGCGTCGATGCACACGCCCTGCAGCGGCCGGCGCAGGACGCCTCGTGCCAGCAGCCGGCCCAGCCGATGGCGTGACAGCCCGAGCCGGGCGGCGTCCCGGCCGAGGAACGGCTGTCCGTCGTGGATGAGGTCGGGCACCGGGCCACGATGGCGGTACGAGGGCCTCCTGAGCCGCTCGTCCACAGGCGAAGTTCCTGCAGAAGTCGCGGATCGTGGGCGGTGCGGCCGGGGGGCTGGGGGGCCGGGGGGCCGGGCGGTCAGGGCACGAGCAGGACCACCGCGTCCGCCACGCATGCCGGCTTGTCCGCGCCCTCGATCTCGACCGTCCAGCGCACCGTTGCCTGTACGCCGGCCGCGGTCTCCCGGGCTCCGGCGATCAGCGCGTGCGCACGAACCCGGCCGCCGACCCGTACCGGCTGCGGGAAGCGGACCTTCTCGGTGCCGTAGTTGATCCGCGCCGAGCACCGGTCGTAGCCGAGCACGTCCGCGCCGAGCAGCGGCAGCAGCGACAGCGTGAGGTAGCCGTGCGCGATCGTGCCGCCGTACGGGCCGGCGGCCGCCCGCTCCCGGTCCACGTGGAGCCACTGGTGGTCGCCGGTCGCGTCCGCGAACGCGTCCACCCGGTCCTGGGTGATCTCCAGCCAGGGACCGGGCCCGAAGGCCTGCCCGACCGCGTCCAGCGTCGCGCGGGGGGAGTCGAAGGTGTGCACCCGCGCGACCCTAGCCAGCCGGGGGCCGCCCGCCGCCGCGGCCTGCAAAAGTCGCGGATCGTGTGGGGGTGGGGGTGGGGGTGGGGGTGGAGGGTTGGGGGGAGGGTCAGACGCCGATCGGGTGCCAGACCGTCTTCGTCTCCAGCAGCCAGCTCAGCCGCTCGATCCCGGGGGTGGCGGTCCAGTCCGCGTCCGGCTCGGGCCGCCGGACCCGGGTCAGCGTCTCGGCCGCGGCCGCCTCCAGCTCCCGGGCGAGGTCCGGCTCGGCCACACCGGTCAGGTCGACGGCGTCGACGTCGCGGTGCGAGGCGAGCCACGGCATCACCTCGGCCACCCGGCCGGTGAGCAGGTTGACCACCCCGCCGGGCAGGTCCGAGGTGGCGAGCACCTCGGCCAGCGTGATCGCCGGCAGCGGCGCCTGCTCGGCGGCCAGCAGCACCGTCGTGCAGCCGGTCGCCACCGCCGGCGCGAGCACGCTGACCAGCCCCAGCAGCGAGGACTCCGTCGGTGCCACCGCGGCGACGACGCCGGTCGGCTCCGGGGTGGACAGGTTGAAGTACGGGCCGGCGACCGGGTTGGCGTTGCCGAGCACCTGGGCCAGCTTGTCGGTCCAGCCGGCGTACCAGACCCAACGGTCCACCGCCGCGTCCACGACCGCCTCCGCCCGGCGGGCGCTCAACCCCTCGCCGCGGGAGACCTCGTCGACGAACTGCCCGCGTCGTCCCTCCAGCACCTCGGCCACCCGGTACAGCACCTGCCCCCGGTTGTAGGCGGTCCGTGCCGCCCAGCCGGCCTGCGCCTTGCGGGCCGCGACGACGGCGTCCCGGGCGTCCTTGCGGCTGGCCTGGGCGGCATTGGCGAGGAACCGACCCTTGCCGTCGGTCACGACGTACGAGCGGCCGGACTCGCTGCGCGGGAAGGCACCGCCGACGTAGAGCTTGTAGGTCTTGCGCACGTCGATCCGGTCGGTGCTCATCGCAGGTACCCCTCCAGCCCGTGCCGGCCGCCCTCGCGGCCGTAGCCGGACTCCTTGTAGCCCCCGAACGGGCTGGCCGGGTCGAACTTGTTGAACGTGTTCGCCCACACCACCCCGGCCCGCAGCGCCTCGGCCATCCACAGGATGCGGGACCCCTTCTCGGTCCAGACACCGGCCGACAGCCCGTACGGCGTGTTGTTGGCCTTGGCCACCGCCTCCTGCGGCGTGCGGAAGGTCAGCACCGACAGCACCGGGCCGAAGATCTCCTCGCGGGCGATCCGGTGCGCCTGGGTGACGCCGGTGAACACCGTGGGGGCGAACCAGAAGCCGTGCTCGGGCAGCTCGCACGGGGCGGACCACCGCTCGGCGCCCTCGGCGTCACCGGTGTCGGACAGCTCGCGGATCCTCGCCAGCTGGGCGGCGGAGTTGATCGCGCCGACGTCGGTGTTCTTGTCCAGCGGGTCCCCGACCCGAAGCGTCGCCATCCGCTGCTTCAGCCGGTCGAGCACCTCCTCGTGCACGCTCTCCTGCACCAGCAGCCGGGAGCCGGCGCAGCAGACGTGTCCCTGGTTGAAGAAGATCCCGTTGACCACGCCCTCCACCGCCTGGTCCAGCGGCGCGTCGTCGAAGACGACGTTGGCGGCCTTGCCGCCGAGCTCCAGGGTCAGCCGGGTGTCGGTGCCCGCCAGCGAGGTGGCGATCCGGCGGCCGACGTCCGTCGAGCCGGTGAACGCGACCTTGTCCACGTCCGGGTGGGTGACCAGTGCCTGGCCGGTGGCGCCGGCGCCGGTCACGATGTTGACCACGCCGCCGGGGAGCTCCGCCTGCTGGCAGATCTCGGCGAACAGCAGCGCCGTGAGCGGCGTGGTCTCCGCCGGCTTCAGCACGACGGTGTTGCCGCAGGCCAACGCCGGCGCGATCTTCCAGGCCAGCATCATCAGCGGGAAGTTCCACGGGATGACCTGGCCGGCAACGCCGACCGGCTGCGGGTCCGGCCCGTAGCCGGCGTGCTCGAGCTTGTCCGCCCAGCCGGCGTAGTGGAAGAACCAGGCGGCCACCAGCGGCAGGTCGACGTCTCGGCTCTCCCGGATCGGCTTGCCGTTGTCCAGGCTCTCCGCGACCGCGAGCTCGCGGCTGCGCTCCTGCACGAGCCGGGCGATCCGGTAGAGGTACTTGGCCCGCTCCCGCCCCGGCATCCGGCCCCAGACCCGGTCGTAGGCGCGGCGGGCGGCTGCCACCGCGCGGTCCACGTCGGCCCGGCCCGCCTCGGTGACCTCGGCGAGTACCTCCTCGGTCGCGGGGTTCACGGTCTTGAACGTGGTCGAGTCGCCGCCCTCGGTGAACTCCCCTCCGATGAACAGCCCGTACGAGCTGGCCAGGTCGACCACGGCCCGCGACTCCGGCGCCGGTGCGTACTCGAACATGTCGGCCATGTCAGTCCAAGGTGACGTAGTCGGGGCCGGAGTAGGCCCCGGTGGCGAGCTTCTGCCGCTGCAGGAGCAGGTCGTTGAGCAGGCTGGACGCCCCGAACCGGAACCAGTCCGGGTGCAGCCAGTCGCCGCCGGCGACCTCGTTGACCAGGACGAGGTAGCGCACCGCATCCTTGGCCGAGCGGATCCCCCCGGCGGGTTTGACCCCGATCTGCCGGGCGGTGGCCTGCCGGAAGTCGCGGACCGCCTCGAGCATCACCAGCGTGACCGGCCGCGTCGCCGCCGGCTGCACCTTGCCGGTGGAGGTCTTGATGACGTCGGCCCCGGCCAGCATCGCCAGCCAGGAGGCGCGTCGGACGTTGTCGTAGGTGACCAGCTCACCGGTCTCCAGGATCACCTTGAGGTGCGCGCCACCGCAGGCCTGCTTGATCGCGACGATCTCGTCGAAGACCTGCTGCACCCGGCCGGACAAGAAGGCGCCCCGGTCGATGACCATGTCGATCTCGTCGGCGCCGGCGGCCACGGCGTCCGCGGTGTCGCGCAGCTTGACCTCCAGCGAGGCCCGGCCGGAGGGGAAGGCGGTGGCGACGCTGGCCACGTGCAGCCGGTCCCCGACCACCTCGCGGACCAGCGGCACCATGTCCGGGTAGACGCAGACCGCAGCCGTCGACGGGCAGGTCGGGTCGGTCGGGTCCGGTCGCAGCGCCTTCGCGGCCAGCGCCCGGACCTTGCCTGCCGTGTCGGCGCCCTCCAGCGTGGTGAGGTCGATCATGGAGATCGCCAGGTCGATCGCGTACGCCTTGGCGGTGGTCTTGATGCTCCGGGTCGCGAGCGCACCGACCCGGGCCTCGGCGCCCACCTGGTCCACCCCGGGCAGTCCGGCCAGGAACCGTCGCAGCGACGACTCCGAGGCGGTGACCTCGGACAGGGCGAGGCCGGGGTCGCCGACCGGATGGGTGGACAGCGCTGTCACACCCGAAGTGTAGGAGCCCGGCGCCTGGCCGGGCACAATGCCGGGGTGGGCGAGGTGCGGGAGCGGCCGACCGAGCGCTTCCCGCCTCCCGCCGCCCGGGTGGTGGGGGTCTGCTACGCGGGCGCCCTGGCGCTGGCAGCGGGCCTCACCGCGTGGCGGGGCGACTCGCCCGCGGCGACGGCGGCGACCGCCGGGCTGGTCGAGGCGCTGCTGGTCATCCGGGTGATGTTCCTGCGGCCGCTGCTGGCCGTCCACGACGACCACCTGTTGCTGCGCAACATGCTGAGCGACACCACCGTGCCGTGGCACCGGGTGGACGACGTCGCGGTCCGGCGGCACACGACCAAGGTGTTCGTCGGCGACGACGTGCACTACGGCACCGGGTCCGGCCGCTGGCGCCGGAAGCAGGCCCGGACCTCCCGGCCCCCGCTGGAGACGCGGCTTCTCGACCTGGCCCGCAGCCGAGCCGCGCTGTCCCGGGAGCGACACCCGACCGGCCGGGTGGTGCGGCAGGTGGCCTGGCCCGAGGTGGTGGCCCTGGTGCTCGGCGCGGGGGTGTTCCTCGTGCTCCTGCTGCTCGCCTGAGCGGCACCGGCGGCGCGCCGCTCAGAGCCCGAGCACCCCGGCGAGGTCGGCCTTGAGTGCGTCCAGCCGGCCGGCTGCGGCGATCCGGGCGGCGCCGACCGCGTTGTCCGCGTCCGGCTCCACCGGGACGACGACCTCGAGGTAGGCCTTCAGCTTCGGCTCGGTGCCCGACGGACGCACCACCACCCGGCCGCCCTCCGCCAGGACCAGGCGCACCCCGTCGGTGGGAGGCAGCCCGGTGCGCCCCACCGAGCCGAGGCTCAGGTCGTCCACCCGCTGGACCGGCAGTCCGCCCAGCATCCGGGGCGGACCGCCGCGCAGCCGGGTCATCGCGGCCGTGATCTGCGCCGTCTCGCTGACCCGGACCGACAGCTGGTCGGTGGCGTGCAGGCCGTGCTCGCGGGCCAGGTCGTCCAGCCGATCGACCAGGTCGCGGCCCTCGGCGCGCAGCCGTGCGGCCAGGTCGCAGACCAGCAGCGCGGCGCTGATCCCGTCCTTGTCTCGCACCAGGTCCGGCGCGACGCAGTAGCCGAGCGCCTCCTCGTAGGCGTAGGCCAGCCGGTCCACCTTGGTCAGCCACTTGAAGCCGGTGAGCGTCTCCGCCGACGCGACGTCGTCGCCGGCCGTCCGCCGGGCGGCGACCATCGCGGGCAGCAGCGAGCTGGACACGATGGTGGCGGCATAGCTCCCGCGGCGGCCGGCCCGCAGCAAGGCGTCCGCGAGCAGCGCTCCGACCTCGTCGCCGTGCAGCATCCGCCACCGGTCCGGCACCAGCCGGTCCGGCACCGCGACCGCGCACCGGTCCGCGTCCGGGTCGTTGGCCACCACCAGGTCGGCTCCCACCTCGGCCGCGAGCGCCCGGGCGAGGTCCATCGCCCCGGGCTCCTCCGGGTTGGGGAACGCGACGGTGGGGAAGTCCGGGTCCGGCCGCGCCTGCTCCGGCACCTGGTGCCGGTCGGTGAAGCCGGCGCGTGCCAGCACCTCGTCGAGCACCGCGGCGCCGACCCCGTGCAGGGCGGTGTGCACGACGCGCAGGGTGCGGGGGGCCCGCCGTCCGGGGTCGGGCAGCGTCCGGAGCACGGCCTCGACGTACCCGGCGCGCACCTCGTCCCGGAGCCGGGTGTAGGCGTCGCTGCGCGGAAGGGTGCCGACCTCGGTCTCGGCCGTCCGCCCGATCGCGGCCGCGATCCGCTCGTCGGCCGGCGGCACGATCTGGCTGCCGTCGCCGAGGTAGACCTTGTAGCCGTTGTCCTCGGGCGGGTTGTGCGACGCGGTCACCATCACGCCCGCGTCGCAGCCGAGCGCCCGCACCGCGTACGCCAGGACCGGGGTCGGCAGCGGCGCCGGGAGCAGCAGCGCGTCGCCGCCGGCACCGGCCACGATCTCGGCAGTGTCCACGGCGAACACGTCGGAGTTGCGGCGCGCGTCGAAGCCCACCACCACCCGCGGCGCCGGGGTCACCTCGTCCCGCAGGTAGGCCACCAGCCCGGCCGCCGCCTGCGTGACCACCACCCGGTTCATCCGGTTCGGGCCGGCTCCGAGCGCGCCGCGCAGACCGGCGGTGCCGAAGGCGAGTCGGCCCGCGAACCGGTCGGCCAGGTCGGTGCGGGCCGCCTCGTCCCCGGCGTCGGCGGCGGCGAGGACGCCGGCGAGCTCGGCTCGGGTGACCGGGTCTGGGTCCGCCGCCAGCCAGTCCCGCGCGGCGGCGGCCGCTGCCTCGGTCATGCGCCGTCCTCGAATGCCGGCCGGTCGTAGCCGGCGCCGGCGAGCGGACCGCCCACGAGGTCGGCCTCGGCCCGGTCCTCGACGCGGCGGGGCAGGTCGGCCGCCCACTCCTCGGCGTCGTCGACCGGGGCGTACCCGATCGCGCGGCCCGGGGCCAGGTCCCACCACGCCCGGGTATTGGCCGAGATGCCGTGCACCACGGTGTGCCGGCCGGTCGGCCCGGTGTCGTCGACCGGCGCGGTCAGGCAGGCGTGGACCAGGCGGATCATGTCGGCAGGGGAGAGCCAGGTGCTCAGCTGGCGGCGGGTCTGCGGTCGCTCGCCGAAGCTGCCGATCCGGAGCGCGAACGTCACGATCCCGGAGCGGTCGGCGTAGCGCTGCAACAGCGCCTCGGCGGCCACCTTGGCCACGCCGTAGAAGGTGTCCGGCCGAGGAGGCACGTCGGTGCCGAGCAGTCCGCGGCTGTCCTCGTGCTGCCGCGGGGGCAGCGCGCTGCGCCGGGTCAGGCCGACCGCGTGGTTGGAGCTGGCGTAGACCAGCCGCGGCACCTCGTGGCGCACCATCGCGTCGAGCAACCGGCCGGTGGTGTGCACGTGCGACTCCAGGCAGTCGGGCAGCGCCGCCTCCAACGGGTTGCTCGCCAGGTGCACGACGGCGTCGGTCCCGGCCACGGCCGCGTCCACGGCGGCCGGGTCCAGGCAGTCGCCGACCAGCCAGCGGGTGACCGCACCCGCCGTCGCGGTCGGCTCGGGGACCAGGTCGAGGCCGCGGACCCGGTGTCCCAGGCGAGCCAGCCCGGCACACAGCGGCTGCCCGATGGACCCGGCGGCACCGGTGACCAGCACCTCCATCGCGCGCTCCTCTCGTCTGCTCAGTCGCCGAGCGAGCGGCACGGACGGTGCTGCAGGTCCCGGACGTAGTCGGCCGGGGCGCCGGCGGACAGCGCCGCTTCGGCCAGGATGCTGAGGTGGCTGGCCGAGGGCAGGCCGCCCTCATAGGCGTCCAGCACGTAGAGCCAGGCGAGCTGCGCGCCCTCGAGGGTCTGCACTCGGATCCGGGTCTTGCGGTAGAGGCCGATCCCGACGCCCTCCCAGTCGTCCAGGGAGCTCACGTCCTCGTCGGTGATGTCATAAAGCGCGACGAACACCTGGCCGGCCGGCTCGTCGGGGGCGGACTCGACGACGGTGCTGAGAGCCCCGTCCCAGCCGTGCTCCTCGCCGCCGAAGGTCAGCCGCCAGCCGTCCAGCCAGCCCGTGCCGCGCAGCGGCGAGTGCGGGCAGCGCTGCGCCATCCGGGCCGGATCCATGTTGGAGCCGTAGGCGGCGTACAGCACGACCGCACAGCCTAGTGGCCAGGGTGGGTGGCTCGTCGCCACCCTCGTGCGTCGGACATGATGAGCGGCGTGACTCGCGTGGCGATCCTCGGCGGCGGACCCGGTGGCTACGAGGCCGCGCTCGTCGCGGCCCAGCTGGACGCGGAGGTGGCCGTCGTCGACCGGGACGGACTCGGCGGCGCGGCGGTGCTCACCGACTGCGTCCCCAGCAAGACGCTGGTCGCGACCGCGGCGCTGATGAGCGCGGTGGAGGGGTCGGACGAGCTCGGTGTCTGCGTCGGCTCCCGGGTCGTCGCCGACGTGGGCATCGTCAACGGTCGGGTGAAGCGTCTCGCCGCCGCCCAGTCCGGCGACGTCGGCCACCGGCTGGAGGCGGAGGGGGTGCGGATCGTACGGGGGCCGGGCCGCCTCGACGGACCGCAGGCGGTGCTGGCCGGCAGCGGTGCGGACGCCGAGCGGGTGGAGGCCGATGTGCTGCTCGTGGCGACCGGGGCCCGGCCGCGGGTGCTCGACGCCGCGCGCCCGGACGGGGAACGGATCCTGACCTGGCAGCAGGTGTACGAGCTGACCGAGCTGCCGGAGCGGCTGGTGGTGGTCGGCTCGGGGGTCACCGGTCTGGAGTTCGCCGGCGCCTACCTCGCACTGGGCTGCGACGTGGTGCTGGTCTCCAGCCGGGATCGGGTGCTGCCCGGCGAGGACGCCGACGCCGCGCGGGTGGTCGAGGAGGTCTACCAGCGGCGCGGGATGACGGTGCTGTCCCGCTCCCGGATGGCCTCGGTCGAGCGCCGCGGTGACACGGACGGCGGGGACGGAGTCCGGGTCACGCTGACCGACGGCCGCACCGTGGACGCGTCGCACTGCCTGCTCGCCCTCGGCTCGGTCCCGAACAGCGACGACCTCGGCCTGGAGACGGCCGGCGTCGCGGTGGACGAGCGCGGATTCCTCGAGGTGGACCGGGTGTCGCGAACCACCGCACGGGGCGTGTACGCCGCCGGCGACTGCACCGGGGTGCTGATGCTGGCGTCGGTCGCCGCGATGCAGGGCCGGATCGCGATGTGGCATGCGCTGGGCGACGCGGTCCGGCCGCTGGACCTGTCCCAGGTGTCGTCGACGGTGTTCACGGCGCCGGAGATCGCCACCGTGGGCTGGACCCAGCAGGTGGTCGACTCGGGCGACGTGGATGCCGAGACGGTGACGCTGGACCTGGCGGGCAACGCGCGGGCCAAGATGCAGGGGGTGCGGGACGGCTTCGTGAAGCTCTTCTGCCGCCCGGGCACCGGCATCGTCGCCGGCGGAGTCGTGGTGGCGCCCCAGGCCAGCGAGCTCATCCACCCGGTCGCCGTCGCCGTCACCTGCAACCTCACCGTCGACCAGGTCGCGCACGCCTTCACCGTCTACCCGTCCATGACCGGCTCGGTGGCCGAGGCCGCCCGCCGGCTGCACCACCGCGCGTGAACCGCTCGGCGGGCGGAGCTCCGCCGCGTAGGCTTCCAGGCCGGTCCCTCTCCCGACCCACGGAGGCTCGATGACGCAGACCGTCTTCGCGCACATCGGCGCCTTCAAGACGGGCACCACCTACATCCAGCACGTGCTGTGGCAGAACCGTGCGCTGCTGGGCACCGAAGGGATCCTGATCCCGGGCCGGAAGTCCCGCGCGGAGCAGGCCAATGCCGCCTGGGACCTGCTGGACGCCAGCCGGGCCGGCTACCAGTCGCCCGACGTGGCCGGCGGGTGGGGCCGCCTCACCGACGCCATCGCGAGCTGGTCGGGGCCGACCGCGGTGATGTCGATGGAGTTCCTGTCGCTGGCGAAGCCGGCCCAGATCCGCCAGCTCGTCGCCGACCTGGCCCCGGCCGAGCTGCACGTCGTGCTCACCGCCCGCGACCTGGCCCGGGTGATCCCGGCCGCCTGGCAGGAGCGGATGAAGAACTCCAAGTCGGTGGCCTGGCCGGACTTCGTGGCCGCGCTGATGGACCCCGCCCGGGTGGACGCGTCGCCGGCCCGGGGCTTCTGGCGGCAGCAGGACCTCCCGGCGGTGCTGCGCCGATGGGCCGTGCACGTCCCCCCGGAGCGGATCCACGTGGTGACCGTGCCCCCGCCGGGGGCGCCCCGCGGACTGCTGTTGCGGCGGATCGGCCAGGTCGTCGGCTCCGACGCCGCCCGGTGGGACCCGGAGGTGGACCGCCTCAACGAGTCGATCGGCGCCGCCGAGGCCGAGCTGCTCCGTCGGGTGAACGACCGGATCATGGACCGGGTGGAGTGGCCGGTGTACGCGCACTCGGTCAAGAACCTGATGTCCCGGCAGAGCCTCGCCGGCCGGCCCAACCCCCGACCGATCGTGCTCTCGCCGGACCAGCACGCCTGGGCCGTCGAGCGGGCCGAAGAGATCGTCGCGGCGCTGCGGAGCGCCGGCTATCCCGTGGTCGGCGACCTGGCAGACCTCGTGCCGGTGTCGCCGCCCGGTCCCCCCGCCGAGCAGCCGCTGCCGCCCGAGCAGGTGCCGGACGCGGAGGTGCTCGCCGCCGCCGAGGACGCGATCGTGGGCCTGGTCAGCCACCTCGGCACCCGCAACGTGGAGCTGCGCACCGAGCTCAAGGCGGTGCGGGCGCAGCTGGCCGCCGCCGCCAAGCCCGACCGCGGGACGTCCTCGTTCGCCAGGTCGGTCGGTTCCCGGGTAAAGGCGCTGGCCCGGCGTTTCACCACCCGGTCCTGAAACCGGGGGGACGCGCAGCCGGGTAAACCCGCCGTTCGGCCGACGGCTTTTCGTCCGGTCGGCCGATCACGGCCGCTGACCTGCATGAACGACACTGGACCCCGGTCGCGGCGACCGCTCGGGTGCCGCCGCGATCCGGCTCCGAATAACACCGGTGTATTTCCATCGGTGTCATTCAAGGAATGTCACGCAGTGCTGGCAGCACGCCTTTTTCTGTGACCATAATCCTCCCTCCAGTCACAGCAGAACCACCTGTCACACATCTCCCAGCGTGAGGCGAGGGTCCGGACATGAAGATCGGCGTGGCGGTCGCGACCGCAGGCCTGCTCCTGGGGGTCGCCGCGACTCCCGGCACGTCCAGCGCGGCGACCCCCGGGCCGGCCGCTGTGGCGGCGCCGGCCGTCGAGTCGTCCGAGGTGTCCGCGCTGCCGATTCCGGTGGCGACCGACGAGACCGCCCGCCGGACCGGCCGGGTCGCCGAGCTGGCTCCGGTCCGCACTGCACCGTTCGCGCTGTTGGGCGTCACCTGGGACCCGGCGAGCACACCGGCCGGCGTGGACGTCGAGGTCCGGCTGCACGGACCGGAGGGGTGGGGGGCCTGGGAGCACCTGGAGTACGCGGGGGACGAGGGGCCGGCGGCCGGCGAGGACTCCGACGCACGCGCCGGCACCGCCCCGCTGTGGGTGGGCGCGGCCGACGGGGTCGCGGTCCGGATCGGATCCGGCGACGGGACCGCGCCGCTGGACCCGCGCGTCGTCACCGTGTCCGCCGAGCAGGCCGCAGACGCGCGCCAGTCCCGCTCGGTGGCCAAGCGGCGCCCGAAGAGCGGCGACCGGATCAGGTCGGCGCCTCGCTTCCCGAACATCCCGCGGGTCATCAGCCGCCGTCAGTGGGGAGCCAACCCGTCGATGGGCGACCCGTGCTGGGCACCGCGCTACGGCAGCTCGGCGAAGATGGTGTTCGTCCACCACACGGCGGGCTCGAGCCGCTACTCGCCGCGCGAGTCGCCGGCGATCGTGCGCAGCATCTACGCCTACCACACCCAGGGCCAGAACTGGTGCGACATCGGCTACAACGCGCTCATCGACCGCTTCGGCAACATCTATGAGGGGCGTCGAGGCGGCATCCGCAAGCCGGTGCGGGGCGCGCATGCCGGCGACTGGAACACCAATGCCGTCGGTGTCTCGCTGATGGGCAACTTCCAGCGGGCCGAGCCCACCCGGCGCATCCTGAACGCGCTGGTCCGCTTCGCCGGTTGGCGGCTGGGCTCGAGCTTCACGCCGGTCCGAGGCAGCACGTCCATCGCCGGTCGCCAGTTCGCCCGGATCTCGGGGCACCGGGACGCGATGTCGACGAGCTGCCCGGGGAGCAACGTCTACGACCGGCTGCCGCGGATCCGCAAGCGGGTCGCCAGCTACCTGTCCCGGTACCACCCGAAGGCGGAGCGCAAGGCGCGCAAGCTCGGCGCGGCCCGGACCGGCCCGGTCTTCGTCGGGGAGCAGTGGAGCCACGGGGGGCGGATCACCCGCTTCGCCAAGGGCCGGATGTACGTCAAGCCCGGGCTGGGCGCGCACTGGCTGACCGGGCGGGTGCTGAAGCGCTACCGCAACGCCGGGGGGGTGACCGGGCGGCTGGGCTGGCCACGGACCGACGTCGGCGCGTCGACCGTGCGCCGGGTGGGCGTCATCGGCTTCGAGCGTGGCCGCGCCTACGTCCCACCGGGCAAGGCGGTCCGGGTGCTGTACGGCCGGATCCTGGACCGCTATGCGCGGCTGCACTACGCCAAGGGCCGGCTCGGGCTGCCCACGTCGAGCATCCGCGCCGTGCCCGGGGGCGCGCGGGCGACGTTCCGGCACGGCGTCGCCCGCTGGGACCGCAGCACGGACACGGTGCGGGTGGAGTGGCGGTGAGCGGGTCGCGCCGTGCGCGCCGGCTGACGGCGACCGTCGGTGCCGTGCTGATCACGGTCACGTCCGGCGTGGTCGCCGCCACGGCCGCCCCCGTGGCGGCGAAGCGCTACTGGGTGCCCTACTCCGGCGTCGTCGTGATCGACGGGCACGGCTATGGACACGGGCGCGGGATGAGTCAGTACGGCGCCGAGGGGGCCGCCCGCGCCGGCCGCTCCACGGGCGAGATCTTGGACTTCTACTACCCGGGGACGAGACCCGCGGAGCTCGAGGGGCCGTTGCGAGTGCTGATCACCGCGGACACCAGCCCGCAGCTCACGGTCCGGGCGCGACCCGGACTGGTGGTGCGGGACCGCCGGGACAAGCAGGCGTGGACGCTGCCCGACAACGGTGCCGACCAGTGGCGGATCGCCCCCAGCCGGGAGGATGCCGCCGTCTCCGCCGTGCAGTTCCACGACGCGAAGGGCTGGCATCGCTGGCAGGTGCCCGGACGCACCGTGCTCCGCGGGGACGGGCAGTTCGCCGCCGGCGGGAAGCCGGTCGGCCTGGTGCTCCCCGGCGGCACGGTCCGGCAGTACCGGGGCGCGCTCCGGGCGGCGTCACCGTTTCGCGGGGCGTCGTCCCGGGACACCGTCAACGTGGTCTCCCTCGACGACTACGTCCGTGGAGTGCTGCCTCGGGAGATGCCGACGTCCTGGTCGATGGCGGCGCTGAAGGCGCAGGCGGTGGCCGCCCGCACCTATGCCGCCTTCGGCCGGCACGCCAACCGCACCCGCTACTGGCACGTCTGCGACACCACGTCCTGCCAGGTCTACGGCGGCGTCGACGCGGAGACCGAGCGCGGCAACCAGGCGGTCTCGGCGACGGCCCGCCGGGTGCTGC
This sequence comes from uncultured Actinomycetota bacterium, assembly GCA_963695375.1. Classification (GTDB taxonomy): domain Bacteria; phylum Actinomycetota; class Actinomycetes; order Propionibacteriales; family Nocardioidaceae; genus JACCVL01. Next base: position 1,488,536 of record OY968767.1, read on the forward strand.
TGTTCAACGACCGGCCGGCGTTCACCCAGTTCGCCAGCTCGTCGGGTGGCTGGACGGTGCACGGCGGCCAGCCCTACCTCCCGGCCAAGGCGGACCCGTACGACGACTGGGCCGGCAACCCCAATCACGACTGGCAGGCCCGGGTCGACACCGGAACCCTCGAGCGCACCTTCCCCGAGCTCGGCCGGCTGGAGTCGGTGGCGGTCACCAAGCGGGACGGCCACGGCGACTGGGGCGGCCGGGTGCTGCAGGTGGTGCTGTCCGGGACGAAGGGTGACGTGGCGATGAGCGGTGAGGCGTTCCGCTACGCGCTCGGGCTGCGGTCCAGCTGGTTCACGATGCAGCTGACCCCGATCATGCGCGCCTGGAAGCGGCAGGGCGGAGCGACGTCCAGTCCGGTCGGTGCGCCGCAGCGGGCGGAGACCCGCGCGAGCAACGCCCGCGGTCTGACCGGTGCCCGGCAGGAGTTCAGCCACGGCCGGATGTACTGGTCCAAGCGAACCGGGGCGCGGGCGCTGCGTGGTGCCGTGCTGGCGTACTACCTGCGGGCCGGAGGGGTGCAGTCCTTCCTCGGCTTCCCCACCGGACGGCTGGACCGGACCTATGACGGCGGACGCAAGGCCGCCTTCCAGGGCGGGGTCGTGGTCGCGCACGACCGGACCGGCACGCATGCCGTGACCGGCGCCATCCTGGCCGCCTACCGCCGGCACGGGTCCGTGCGCGGGCCGCTCGGCTACCCGACCACCGACGTCCGCCGGATCGAGGTCGGGCGGCGGGTCCGCTTCGAGCACGGCCGGATCACCTGGCTCCGGGACACCCGCGAGGTGGAGGTCGTCGTCCGCGGCGACTGAGTCAGCCGTCGACGTCGACGACGCACACCAGATCGCCGCCCTCGGCCGGTCGAGGACCGGTCAGGACCAGCCGGGTGACCGTCCCGGCGACCGGGGTGGTGATCGAGGCCTCCATCTTCATCGCCTCGACCGTGGCCACGGTCTGGCCGGCGGCCACCCGGTCGCCCTCCTCGACCGTCGGCGTGACGGTGCCGTCGTAGGGCACCGCGATCTGCCCCTTCTGCTGCGGGTCGGCCTTCTCCGCCTCGGCCGCCGACGACCCGGCAGACCTGTCCCGGACCGAGACCGGACGCAGCTGGCCGTTGATCGTGCACATCACCGTGCGCATGCCGCGGGCGTCCGGCTCACCCAGCGCCTCGACGCCGAGGATCAGCGTCTTGCCCTCCTCGATCTCGACGGCGGTCTCGGTGTTCGGGTCCAGGCCGTAGAGGAAGGCGTGGCTCGGCAGCACCGACAGGTCGCTGTAGGTCTCGAACGCGCGCTCGAACTCCGCGGTCGGCTCCGGGAAGAGCAGCCGGTTCAGCGTCGCCCGCCGTCCGGCGGGCGATCCCGCCAGCCCGCGCCGGGCGTCGTCGTCGAGGTCGGCCTGCGCCCGGGAGCGAGAGCGGCCCTCCAGTGCCCGGGTGCGGAACGGCTCCGGCCAGCCGCCGGGCGGGTCGCCCAGCTCGCCGGAGAGGAAGCCGACGACGGAGTCCGGGACGTCGTAGGCCTGCGGGTTGGCCGCGAACTCGTCCGGGTCGGCATCCACGGCGACCAGGTGCAGCGCCAGGTCGCCGACGACCTTGCTGCTGGGCGTCACTTTCACCAGGTGCCCGAGGATGTCGTCGGCCGCGGCGTACATCTGCTCGATCTGCTCGAACCGGGTGCCGAGGCCGAGCGCGATCGCCTGCTGCCGCAGGTTCGACAGCTGGCCGCCGGGGATCTCGTGCCGGTAGACCCGGCCGGTCGGTGCGGCCAGTCCGGCCTCGAACGGCTGGTAGACGCGACGCACCGCCTCCCAGTACGGCTCCAGGTCGTTCACGGCGGCGAGGGACAGCCCGGTCGCCCGCTCGGTGTGGTCGGTGCCGGCGACGAGCGCGGACAGCGGTGGCTGGCTGGTGGTGCCGGCCATCGACGCGCAGGCGGCATCGACGGCGTCCACGCCGACGTCGATGGCCGCGAGCAGCGTGCCGAGCTGGCCGCCGGCCGTGTCGTGGGTGTGCAGGTGCACCGGCAGGTCGAACCGCTCGCGCAGCGCCGGCACCAGTCGGCGCGCCGCCGGCGCGCGGAGCAGTCCGGCCATGTCCTTGATCGCCAGCACGTGCGCGCCGGCCTCGACGATCTGCTCGGCGAGGCGCAGGTAGTAGTCCAGCGTGTAGAGCTGCTCGTCCGGGTCGGACAGGTCGCCGGTGTAGCACAGCGCCACCTCGGCGACGGCTGTTCCGGTCTCCCGGACCGCACGGATCGCCGGCACCATCTGCTCGACGGAGTTCAGCGCGTCGAAGATGCGGAACACGTCGATGCCGGTGTCGGCGGCCTCGGCCACGAACGCGTCGGTGACCTCGGTCGGGTAGGGGGTGTAGCCGACCGTGTTCCGGCCTCGCAGCAGCATCTGCAGGCAGAGGTTCGGCACCGCGGCCCGCACCGCCGCCAGCCGTTCCCACGGGTCCTCGTGCAGGAAGCGGAGCGCGACGTCGTAGGTCGCACCGCCCCAGGCCTCCAGCGACCACAGCTGCGGCGCCGTCCGGGCGACATGGCCGGCGACCCCCAGCAGGTCGATGCTGCGGACCCGGGTCGCCAGCAGGGACTGGTGCGCGTCCCGGAAGGTGGTGTCGGTGACCGCGACGGGTGCCTGCTCGCGCAGCGCTCGGGCGAACCGCTCCGGTCCGAGCTCGGCCAGCGCTTGGCGAGAGCCGGCCGGTGGCTCCCGCTGCGCGTCGGGGCCGAGGTCGGGCAGCTTCTCCCGCGGATCGACCAGCGCCGGGGGCGGGCCGTGCGGCCGGTTGACGGTGACGTCGGCGAGCCAGCTGAGCAGCTTGGTCCCACGGTCGGCCGACAGCGACCGGGTGACCAGGTGTGGCCGCTCGTCGATGAACGAGGTGGTCAGCCGGCCGGCGCGGAAGTCGGGGTCGTCGAGCAGCGCCTGCAGGAAGGCGATGTTGGTGGTGACCCCGCGGACCCGGAACTCGGCCACCGCCCGGCGGGCGCGTGCCACCGCGGCCGGGAAGTCGATCCCCCGGCAGATCAGCTTGGTGAGCATCGAGTCGAAGTGCGCGCTGACCTCCGCCCCGGTGAAGGTCGTCCCACCGTCCAGGCGGATCCCGGCCCCGCCGGGCGAGCGGTAGGTGGTGATCCGCCCGGTGTCCGGCCGGAAGCCGTTGGCCGGGTCCTCGGTGGTGATCCGGCACTGCACGGCGGCCCCCCGCAGCCGGATCGTGTCCTGCGCCAGCCCCAGGTCCGCGAGGGTCTCGCCGGCCGCGATCCGCAGCTGGGACTGCACCAGGTCCACGTCGGTCACCTCCTCGGTGACCGTGTGCTCGACCTGGATCCGCGGGTTCATCTCCAGGAAGACGTGCTGCCCATCCCGGTCGACGAGGAACTCCACGGTGCCGGCGCAGGAGTAGTCGATCGACTCGGCCAGCCGCACCGCGTCGGCACACAGCCGGTCCCGCAGGTGGGCGTCGAGGTTCGGCGCCGGGGCGATCTCGAGCACCTTCTGGTGCCGGCGCTGGACCGAGCAGTCCCGCTCGAACAGGTGCACGACGGCCCCGGTCCGGTCGCCGAGGATCTGCACCTCGATGTGCCGCGGCTCGTCGACGGCGCGCTCGAGGAAGACGGTCGGGTCACCGAACGCGCCGTCGGCCTCCCGCATCGCCGACTCGGCGGCCTCGCGCAGCCCGTCCGGGCCGGTGACCCGGCGCATCCCGCGCCCGCCACCACCGGCGACGGCCTTGACGAACTGCGGGAAGTCCAGGCCCTGCGCGGCGCGGACCAGCTCGTCCAGGTCGTCGGTGGGCGGCACCGACGCCAGCACCGGGACGTCGGCGGCGGCCGCCGCCTCGACCGCCCGCGCCTTGTTGCCGGTCAGCCGCAGCACGTCCACCGACGGACCCACGAAGGTGATCCCGGCGTCGGCACATGCCTGGGCGAGCGCCGGGTTCTCCGACAGGAAGCCGTATCCCGGGTAGACCGCGTCCGCCCCGGCCTGCACGGCGACCCGCACGATCTCGCCCGGGTCGAGGTAGGCCCGGACCGGATGTCCCTTCTCGCCGATCAGGTAGGCCTCGTCGGCCTTCAGCCGGTGCTCCGAGTTGCGGTCCTCGTACGGGAAGACGGCGACGGTGCGGGCACCCAGCTCGTAGGCCGCCCGGAAGGCGCGAACCGCGATCTCGCCGCGATTGGCGACCAGGACCTTGCCGAACACGGCGCTCAGACGTCGTCGGCCGGGGCGTCGGCGATGGTGCAGATCACGGCACCGGAGGTGACGCCCGCCCCGGGCTCCGCTTTCAGGTCGGTGACGGTGCCGGCCTTGTGGGCGTTCAGCGGCTGCTCCATCTTCATCGCCTCGAGCACCACCACCAGGTCGCCCTCGGCCACCTGCTGACCCTCCTCGACCGCGACCTTGACGATGGTCCCCTGCATCGGCGAGGTCAGCGCGTCGCCGCCGGCGGCCCCGCCACCGCCGGCCGACCCGGCCCGGCGCTTGGCCTTCTTCGCCCCCGGCCCGGCAGCCGCCGCGGCCCCCAGGCCGGCCGGAAGCACCACCTCGATCCGTCGACCGCCGACCTCGACGGTCACGGCCTCCCGCTCCGCCGGCTCCGCGGCTTCGGCGCCGCCGGCGTACGGCTCGACGGTGTTGTCCCACTCGGTCTCGATCCACCGGGTGTGCACGGCGAACTCGCCGGCACCTCCCGGACGGTCGGCCGCGACGTACGCCGTGTCGTCCAGCACGGCGCGGTGGAAGGGGATCACCGTCGGCATCCCCTCCACGACGAACTCCGCCAGCGCCCGCCGCGACCGCTCCAGCGCCTGCTGCCGGGTGGCACCGGTGACCACGAGCTTGGCCACCAACGAGTCGAAGGCACCGGGGACGGTCTCGCCCTGGTCGTAGCCACCGTCGAGCCGCACCCCCGGCCCGGCCGGGGCGTGCCACCGGGTGAGCGTGCCCGGAGCGGGGAGGAACCCCTGACCCGCGTCCTCGGCGTTGATGCGGAACTCGATCGAGTGGCCGCGGACCTCCGGGTCGTCGTAGCCGAGCTCCTCGCCGGCCGCCACCCGGAACATCTCCCGGACGAGGTCGATCCCGGTGACCTCCTCGCTGACGCAGTGCTCGACCTGCAGCCGGGTGTTCACCTCCAGGAAGCTGATGGTCCCGTCCTGACCGACCAGGAACTCGCAGGTGCCGGCACCGACGTAGCCGGCCTCGCGCAGGATCGCCTTGGAGCTGTCGTAGAGCGTGCCGACCTGGTCCTCGGACAGGTACGGCGCCGGCGCCTCCTCCACGAGCTTCTGGTGCCGACGCTGGAGCGAGCAGTCGCGCGTCGACACCACCACGACGGTGCCGTGCCGGTCGGCCAGGCATTGGGTCTCCACGTGCCGCGGCTTGTCGAGGTAGCGCTCGACGAAGCACTCGCCGCGGCCGAAGGCGCTGACCGCCTCCCGGACCGCGGAGTCGTAGAGCTCGGCGACCTCGCTCATCTCGCGGGCCACCTTCAGCCCGCGGCCGCCGCCGCCGTAGGCGGCCTTGATGGCGATCGGCAGCCCGTGCTCCTCCGCGAAGGCCACCACCTCGTCGGCGTCCTTGACCGGCTCGGGCGTTCCGGCGACCAGCGGGGCGCCCACCTTCTCGGCGATGTGCCGGGCCTGCACCTTGTCGCCCAGTGCGTCGATCGCCTCCGGCGGCGGACCGACCCAGGTCAGGCCCGCCTCGATCACGGCGCGGGCGAAGCCGGCGTTCTCGGCCAGGAAGCCGTAGCCGGGATGCACCGCGTCGGCGTCGCAGCGCCGCGCCACGTCGAGCAGCTTCTCGACCGACAGGTAGGAGTCGCCCGGCGTGCTGCCCTGCAGGGAGTACGCCTCGTCGGCGAGCCGGACGTGCAGGGCGTCCCGGTCCGCCTCCGCGTAGACGGCGACGCCGGCCAGCCCGGCGTCCCGGCACGCGCGGAGCACCCGGACGGCGATCTCGCCCCGGTTGGCCACCAGGACCTTGCGCAGGTTCGGTGCGGCGTGCTTGGTCACGAAGGCTCCCGTCGCAGCTGGACGGGGGGAGTCTAGGGGTGGTCGTCGGCCTCAGCCCGCGTGGTCGAGCCGCGCCAGGTCGTCGCGGCACCGGGCCGCCACCGCGTCCAGTTCGGCCAGCGTCTCGTCGATGTCCCGGCGGCGTTGCTCGAGCCCGGCCCGGCGCACCTCGATCTGTTCGAGCAGGTAGCTCAGCTGGCCGGCCTCCCCGGGCTCGGCGTCGTACATGTCCACGATGGTGGCGATCTCGTCGAGCGTGAATCCGAGCCGGCGGCCGCGCAACACCAGCGCGAGCCGGACCCGGTCCCGCCCGGAGTAGAGCCGCCGGGTGCCGTCCCGGCGCGGGCAGAGCAGTCCGCGGTCCTCGTAGAACCGCAGCGTCCGGGCGGTGACCCCGAACGCCGCGGAGACCCGGCCGATGCTCCAGGGAGCGTCGTCGGTCCGTTCCGGCTTGCCCACCCCGGCAGCATGGCTTACGTTGACGTAAAGGTAAAGTCTTCGGTCGGTCTCGAGAGGTTCCCGCATGACGTCGTTCCAGCTGTCCCGCGAGCACGAGGAGTTCCGCCGGTCGGTGCGCGACTTCGGCGCCGAGCGGATCGCCCCGCACGCCGCCGAGTGGGACCGCAAGCACCACTTCCCGGTCGACGTGGTGCGGGAGATGGGCGACCTGGGACTGTTCGGCCTGACCGCACCGGAGGAGTACGGCGGCGCCGGCGGCGACTTCACCAGCCTGTGCGTGGCGATCGAGGAGATCGGCCGGGTGGACCAGTCCCTCGGGATCACGCTGGAGGCCGCGGTCGGTCTCGGCATCAACCCGTTGCTGGCGTTCGGCACGGCCGAGCAGAAGCGGCGCTACCTTCCCGACCTGGTCGCCGGCCGGGCGCTGGCCGGCTTCGGGCTGACCGAGCCCGGGTCCGGGTCCGACGCGGGCGGGCTGCGCACCCGGGCCGAGCTGCGGGACGGCAGCTGGGTGCTGAACGGCGCCAAGCAGTTCATCACCAACGCCGGCAGCGACCTGACGTCGCTGGTCAACGTCGCCGCGCGCACCGGTGAGCGCCCGGACGGCCGGCCGGAGATCTCCACCATCATCGTCCCGTCGGGCACCGACGGCTTCGTCGTCGAGCCGGCCTACGACAAGCTCGGCTGGCACGCCTCGGACACCCACCCGCTGACGTTCACCGAGGTCACCGTGCCGGAGGACCACCTGCTCGGGCAGCGTGGTCGCGGTTTCGCGCAGTTCCTCGCCACGCTGGACGACGGCCGGGTCGCCATCGCCGCGCTGGCCGTCGGCTGCCTGCAGGCCTGTCTCGAGCTGAGCACCGACTATGCCGGCCAGCGCACCACGTTCACCGTCCCGATCGGGGCCAAGCAGGGGGTGGCCTTCCAGCTCGCCGACCTGCAGGTGATGACCGAGTCGGCCCGGCTGCTGACCTACAAGGCGGCCGCGCTGAAGGACGCCGGTGCCCCGGACGCGGAGTTCAAGCAGGCCGCCGCCATCGCCAAGCTGTTCGCCACCGAGTCCGCCGTCACCGGCACCCGGATCGCGACGCAGGTCTTCGGCGGCTACGGCTTCATGGAGGAGTACCCGGTCGCCCGCTTCTACCGGGACGCGAAGGTGCTGGAGATCGGCGAGGGGACCAGCGAGATCCAGCGGATGGTCATCGCCCGGGGACTCGGTCTGCCGGTGGAGTAGCCCACAGGGCGTGCCAGGGCGTGCCGAGCGCGGCCACGAGCTCGCGCAGCAGCGGCAGGCTGATGCCGACGACGGTGTGCGGGTCCCCGTCGACGCCGCGGACGTAGGCGCCGCCGAGCCCGTCCAGGGTGAACGCCCCGGCCACCGCCAACGGCTCCCCGGTGGCGACGTAGGCCGCGATCTCCTCGTCGGCCAGGTCGGCGAAGCGCACCGTCGTCGACGCGACCGCGCTGCGCTGCCCCACGACGGGCTGCCCGTCGCCCGCGGCGCCGTCGAGCAGCCGGACGCAGTGCCCGGTGTGCAGCACCCCCTCCCGGCCGCGCATCGACCGCCAGCGCCGGATCGCGGTCTGGGCGTCGGCGGGCTTGCCGTGCGCCTCGCCGTCGAGCTCCAGCAGCGAGTCGCAGGCCACCACCAGCGTGGGCCCGTCGTCGACCGGAAGCCGGCTGGCGACCGCCGCGCACTTGCGTTCGGCCAGCAGCAGGGTCAGGTCGGCGGGTGTCGCCGCGGACGCGTCGTCCTCGTCGACGCCGGCGACGACCACGGCCGGGTCCAGCCCGGCCGCCCGCAGCGTCGCCAGCCGGGCCGGCGACGCGGAGGCCAGCACGACTCGCGGCGGCGCTGCTGGAGACCCGGACACGGCGCCCATTGTCACCGACCCGGCCGGGCGAATCCGTACCGGGAAGCGGCGATCGATGGCAGAGTGCGGTCCGGGAGGGATTCGCATGCCCGACATCGCCAGGTCGGCTCCGGCCGACGCGAACGGCCCGGCCGCCGCGTCCGAGCGGCTGCCCGAGCCCCGCACGGCGGAGCAGCCGCACCCGGGGGAGTACTGGGACCTGACCGCCTGCGCCTGGCGGCGCTGCCCGTCGCGCTAGGGAAACGGTCAGCCGGCGGCGGTGAGGGCCGCGCGCAGCGGGTCCAGCCCGAGGCCGCCCAGGTCCAGCGCGGCGCGGTGGAACGCCCGCAGGTCGAAGCCGGCGCCGCGGCGTGCCTGCTCGTCCGCCCTCGCCTGCCGCCAGATCCGCTCCCCGACCTTGTACGACGGGGCCTGGCCCGGCCAGCCGAGGTAGCGGTCCCGCTCGAAGCGCAGGGTCGTCGCGTCCAGCCGGCAGTGCTCGGCCATCAGCATCAGCATCAGCTCCGGGGTCCACCGCTCGCCCGGGGCGAAGCCGACCGGGTTGTCGGCCGGGATCGACAGCTGCAGGTGCATCCCGATGTCGACCACCACCCGGACCGCGCGCAGCGCCTGGCTCTCCAGCATCCCGAGCTTGTCCGCGGGGTCGGCGAGGTGCCCGAGCTCGTCCATCAGCCGCTCGGCGTACAGCGCCCAGCCCTCGCCGTGACCGGACACCCAGCACAGCCGGCGCTGCCAGCGGTTCAGCAGCCCGGACCGGTACGCCGTCTGGCCGACCTGGAGGTGGTGGCCGGGCACCCCCTCGTGGAACACCGTGGTCAGCTCGCGCCACGGGGAGAACCGGTCCACGTCCGCGGGCACCGACCACCACATTTGGCCGGGCCGGCTGAAGTCCTCGCTCGGGCCGGTGTAGTAGATGCCGCCGTCATGGGTCGGCGCGAGTCGGCACTCGATCCGGCGGACCGGCTCGGGGATGTCGAAGTGCACGTCGGCGAGCGCCTCGATGGCCTCGTCCGCCCGGTCCTGCATCCAGTCCCGGAACGCAGGCCCGCCCTCGATCCAGCGCGCCGGGTCGGCGTCCAGCGCCGCCACCGCCTCGTCCAGCGTGCCGCCGGGCACGATCCGGCCGGCGACCGCTCGCTTCTCCTCGGCGATCCGGTGCAGCTCGGCCCACCCCCACGCGTAGGTCTCGTCCAGGTCGACCGCGGCACCGAGGAAGTACCGCGACTCCAGCTGGTAGGTCTCCCGCCCGACCGCGTCCCGCTGCGGCGCCCGGGGCGCCAGCTCGGACTCCAGGAACTCCGCCGTGTCCCGCACCGCCGCCCGTGCCGCGGCGGCGTGCCGGTCGAGGTCCGAGCGCAGCGACCCGGACACGGCCAGGCCGTCCACCAGTCCGGTGAAGACGTCCGGACCGGTGACCGCCGAGGCGTCCGCCCAGGTGCGCGCCTGGGCCGCGGCGCCGATGACCTGCCGCCGGGCCGCGACCCGGCCCTCGTCGGCCGCGCGGGTCAGCGTCCGGCGCCAGTCCGCCAGCGCCGCGGGCACCCCGGCCAGCCGGCTGGAGATGTCGACGGCCGCCTGCTCGCCCTCGGTGGGCATCAGCTCGAACACCTGGCGCACCTCGTGCAGCGGGCTGGTCAGGACCGACAGCTCGCGGTCGACCAGACCGGCGCGGTGCCGCTCCCGGTCGATGCCGAGCCGCTCCTGCATCGCCGCCTTCGCCACCCGCTCCCGGTCGTCGGCGGCGGGCAGCCGGTCCAGCGCGGCGAGGGTCTCCTCGAGCAGCTCGTACCGGGCGGCGAAGCCGTCCGGGGACAGGTCGGTGAGCCGGTGGTCGTGGCCGGCGATGCCCGCCTCGGTGGCGCCCACCGGGTCGCTCGCCGCCCACCGCTCGACGTAGCGGTCGGCGAGCGCGTCGACGAGACGCTCGGTCCCCGAGTTGGGTGCGGAGGCGGCCACTGGAGGACTCTAGGCGGGTGCACGCGCTGGACTACCCCGGCCCGGCCGCAGCGACCGCGGGGCTGCTGGCTGCCGACGGGGGCTGGACCCCCCTCACCGGCGGCCCGCCGGACCGGCTGCTGCCGGGCCTGCTGACCGGTCGGGTCTGCGTCCTCGGCGTGGGCGCCAACGCCGCGCCGGCGGTGCTGCACGCCAAGCTGGCGGCGGCCGGGGTGCGCGCCGAGGTGCCGATGCTGCCGGTCGTGGTCAGCGGGCTCGGGGTCGCGCACTCCGCCCACGTCAGCCCGGGTGGCTACCTGCCGGTCACGCCCTATGTTGCCGCCGGGGCCCGGTGCCGGGCGGTGGCCTGCTGGCTGCAGCCGGACGCGCTCGACGCGATCGACCGCACGGAGCCGAACTACGCCCGCACCCCACTGCCCGCCTCCGTGGCCGGAGCGCCGCCGGGGGCGGAGGCGTACCTCTCCCGCTGGGGGGTGCTGGCGCCGCACGGCACGCCGCTGCCGCCCGCTGCGCAGCCCGCCGTCCACGCCGTGCTCTCCGCCGACCCCGAGCTGGCCGGCCTGCTGCCGCTGGCCGACCCCGCGGGCACGGTGGCCGCCCTCGCCGACGCGGACCTGCGCGACCGGGTCCGACGGCGGCTGGACACCGTCGGCTGGGTGCGCGCCTAGCCGGGGCCGCCGAAGGCCACCACCTTGGCGTGCCCGGTGTAGGCGTAGACCCGGCCGCCACTCACCGCGACCGGCCCGGGGTTGAAGAACCAACCGCTGGTGGGGTCGAGGGAGGACGACGTCCACACCGACTCCATCGTGGTCAGGTCCACCGCCCGGATCCGGCTCTCGTTGCTGCGGAACAGCACCAGGTCCCCGGCCACGGTCAGCGAGGAGTTCACCTCGTAGCCGGACCCGGTGGCCACGATCGTGCCGGTCGCCTTGTCCACCACCGTCAGCGTGTCGCCGTACCCCGATGCGAACACCAGCCAGTGCTCGGTGACGACCGGGGCGGGTGTCGTCGAGGCGAGCCGGGCGCGCCAGCGGACCGCACCGGTGGTTGCGTCGAAGGCGGCGGCTCCGGTGAAAATGCCGTTCGCGTAGACGACGCCGTCGTCGACGACCGGGGCCACCCTTTCCTGGTTGCCGAACGTTCCCACCACCCGCTCACAGGAGCTGGTCGGAGCGGCGATCGTCGACCGCCACAGCTGGCTGCCGTCGGCCGGGTCCAGGGCGACGACCGCGCACCGGCTGTAGACGAAGATCCGGCTGCCGTCGGTGGACGGGGCGAACAGGTCGTAGTAGTCCGCACCGGGCAGCGGCTCGCTCCACGCCACGGCGTGGGTGGCGGTGCGCACGGCGGTGACCTCGTCGCCGGTCTGCACCACGACGAGACCGCCCACCACCGTCGGTGACACCCCGCCCTGCGCGAGCGTCTCGGCCGGGTCGAACAGCGGGGTCGACCAGGCGACCGTGCCCGCGCCGGCCCGCACGGCCAGCAGCCGGCCAGCGGTCGTTGCGGCATAGAGCGTCCCGGTCGCCGCCGAGCCAGCCAAGGTGGGGGTGCCGACGACCTGCTCGTCCCCCGGCAGGGGAGTGGTCCACAGCGGCGGGGTGTTCAGCCCGCCGCCGCTGTTCCAGGCCCGGAGCAACCCGTCGCCACCGACGCCGAAGACCCGGTTGCCCACCGCCAGCGGTTCCTCGGCCCAGTAGCCCGGGGGGTATCCGAACGGGACCGGGATCTCGGGCGTCGACCAGCGCATGGCGAAGCCGGCCGCCGTGTCGGCGGTGATGCCCGCCTCCCCGGCCGCCAGCCCGCCGCGGGCCGCGCCGCCGCCGAGCGTGCGCCACTCGGTGCTGCTGCTCGCGGTGCGCACGGCCACGCCGAACTGCTGGGTGGCGCTGCGCCCGTTGGCGTCGGTCGCGCGGACCCGGACCGAGGTTGCTCCGGCGGTGGTCGGCGTGCCGGAGAGCACACCTCCTGGTGACAGGGTCAGCCCGGCGGGCAGCGCGCCGCCGACGACTGTCCAGCGATAGGGGGCGCGGCCCTGCTCGGCGGTGAGCCGGGTGCGGTAGGCCGCCCCGGTCCAGCCGACCGGCAGCACCGCCTCGGGGACACGCACCGCCGGGGCCATCACGCCCAGCACGTCGGCGGAGTAGGCGGTGCGGATCACGGCCCGGCCGCCGGCCACGATGGGCGGGGCGAAGCCGGTGTCGTCCGGGGCGTAGCGGCGCAGCACCCGACCGTCGGTGGTGCGAACGGCGACCACCTCGCTGGGGATCCGGTTGCTGCCGAGGTGGCTGGCGTGCACCCACAGCACGTCGGCGCCGACCGCCGTCCCGGCCCGGATCGGGTAGCCGGTGTCCACCGACCACTTCCTGCCCGCATCGGCGAGCCCGACCGCCGTGACCCCGGTGCCCGACCAGCCGCCGAACTCGTCGAACCGAGCCGTCGGCAGGTACAGCCGGCGGTCGTCGGCGAGCGGGGTCCCGAAGATCGGCACCGGTGACTCGTAGGAGCGGAGCACCGCACCGTTGGCGGCCGACCGCCACTGGGCGACCCGGCCGGCGGTGACCACCACCGCACCGGGCACGGCGACCAGGGCGAAGTGGGCACCGGGCACGGACCTCGTCCAGCCCGGGGTGCCGGTGCCGGCCAGGCTGAAGGTCTGTAGCGACGGGACGCTGATGCCGTCGGAGCTGAGCACGTAGACGGTGCCGTCTCCGACGGCCATCCCCATGAAGTCCCCGGCGAGCGGGCGCCGCCACTGCAGCTGGCCGTCGGCGAGGCTGTACGCGGTCACGGACGGGTCGCCGTAGCTGGCGACGAGCACCCGGTCGCCGACGACCAGCAGGTCCCGGCTCTGCACGCCGGGGTCGGTCTGCGCGGTCGACCAGCGGACCTGGTGCGCCCCCTCGCGCGCCACGGCCAGCACCTCGAATCCGGTGTCGCAGAGCACGCTCGAGGCAGTCACCGCGAGCCGCTGGCAGCCCGGGGACGAGCCGCTCGCGTCGACCACCGGCCGGGTCCACAGCACCCGTCCGCTGGCCAGTTCACGGGCGGTGATGCCCTGCTCGACCGAGCCCGGGATCGCCGAGCCGGTGTAGAGCACGCCGCCGGCGGCGACCACGTCGGCGTGACCGCCGGGCAGCCTCCACTCCAGCCGCGCCCGGTCCGCGGTCTGCGCGGTCAGCGTCGACTCGGCCCGGTTGAAGCCGGATCGCGCGCCGTCGGCACCGGCCTGTGCCCAGTCCGCTGCCGGGCCGACCACCAGCGGCCAGGTGGCCGAGGTGGCGTCACCGTCCGCGTCGGTCACCCGCAGGGTGACCGAGCTGGTCTGCCGCGTCGTCGGGGTGCCGGAGATCAGGCCGGTGGCCGGGTTCAGCGTCAGCCCGGCGGGCAGCGCGCCGCCGGTCAGCGCCCAGGTGAACGGCGCCGTCCCGCCGACTCGGAGCGGCTGGTAGGCGTAGCCGACGCCGAGCTGGGCACCGGGCAGCACCGTGTCGGCGAGCACCGGGTCGGTCGGCTCGGTGACCGCGAGCGTCAACCGGCGCTGGGTGAACTGTCCGCGCTCGTCGTACGCCTGCACGGTGAACGTCCTCGAGCCCACCGTCGTGGCCCGGCCGGAGAGCACCCCGGACTGCGACAGGGTGATCCCGGCCGGCAGCTCGCCGGCGGAGACCGAGAAGACCACCGGCTCGTCTGCCCCCGTGGTCCGCAGCGCCACCTCGTACGGGAGCTGGACGGTCGCCTCCGGCAGCGCGGTCGTGGTGATGGTCAGCTTGCGGGTGGTGATCCGCACCGGCTCCGAGGTGCTGCCGACCAGCCGGGCGCTGCCGGCCAGTTGCAGCCGGTAGTCCCGCACCCCGTCGGCATACAGCGTCGTCGCGAGCTCGATCGACCCGTCCTGCCGGACGAAGTCCGAGGTCTCGTAGTTCCACCGCTTTCCCGGCGCGGCCGACTGCAGCGTCACCTCGGTGCCCTGCAGGCCGGCCAGCGTCGACGCCGTCCAGGTGCGGGTGTCGCCGACGATCGCGTTCGGCCCGGGCGGGTCCACCTGGACCCCGGTGAGCGGCGCCCGCACCCGGAGCGTCGAGACGGGAGAGGTGTCGGAGGCGAGCGTCGCCGTCCCCGCGAACCGGGCCTGGAAGTCGTAGTTGGCGGTGCGGTCCGGGACCGTGAACCGGTACGCACCACCGGAGCGGGTGCTGGTCGCCGCGAGCCGGGTCCAGCTGGTGGTGCCGGTCCGCCGGCCGTGCAGGGTGACGCTCCGGCCCTTGATCCCGGTGCCGGCGGCGCTCTTGGTCAGCGTCCCGGTCACGACCGCCGACGCGCCGTAGTCGACGGTCGGCTCGGTAACCGCCGCGGTGAGGGTGGTGCCGGCCTTGGCCCGCAGCGGAGTCGCGACCGGCGACGCGGTGGTGGCCGGAGCCAGGCCGAGGAGCAGAGGAAGCACGGTGCCCGTGACGAGGAGTCGCAGAGCGAGCATGGAGGGGGCTCCTGTCTGGCGCGCCAGGGCTGGCCAGCGGAGCGTAAGCGTGGCGACGACCGCCCGCGCGGGAAACGGCCGGAAATGGCTCAGCCGGGCAGTGCCGACCGCCGCCAGGCGCCGGGCCCGGGGGTGACCGGCCGGCGCACCGCGGTGGCCGGGTCGCCCCAGGCCGAGCGCGGCACGCGGCGGGCGCGGTCGGCGGCGGCGGCCTCGGCCGCCTGCCGGGCGGCCAGCACCGCGACCAGTGCCGCCAGCTCCGCCGCGGTCGGCTCGCCGCGGACCACCCGGAGCAGGGGCCGGCCGGGCTGCTCGCTCACAGCGGGATGTTCCCGTGCTTCTTCGGCGGCAGCGTCGCCCGCTTGCTGCGCAGCAGCCGGAGCGACCGGATCACCTCGACGCGGGTCTCGTGCGGCTGCACCACGGCGTCGACGTAGCCCCGCTCGGCGGCGATGTAGGGGTTGGCCAGGGTGTCCTCGTACTCGGTGATCAGCTCGGCCCGGCGGGCCTCCGGGTCGTCGGCGTCGGCCAGCTCGCCCCGGTAGAGGATGCTCACGGCTCCTTGCGCCCCCATCACCGCGATCTGGGCGGTCGGCCAGGCGATGTTCATGTCGGCGCCGAGGTGCTTGGACCCCATCACGTCGTAGGCGCCGCCGTAGGCCTTGCGGGTGATGACCGTGACCAGCGGGACGGTCGCCTCCGCGTAGGCGTAGATCAGCTTGGCGCCGCGCCGGATGATCCCGTCCCACTCCTGGCCGGTCCCGGGCAGGAAGCCGGGGACGTCGACGAACGTGAGCACCGGCAGGTTGAACGCGTCGCAGGTGCGCACGAAGCGGGCCGCCTTCTCGCTGGCGTCGATGTCGAGAGTGCCGGCGAGCTGGGACGGCTGGTTCGCGACGACGCCGACCGCGTGCCCCTCCACCCGACCGAAGCCGATGATGATGTTCGGCGCGAACAGCGGCTGCACCTCGAGGAAGTCGCCATCGTCGAGGGCGCCGGCGATCGCGGTGTGCATGTCGTAGGGCTGGTTGGCCGAGTCGGGCACCAGCGTGTCCAGCGCTCGATCGTCGTCGGTGACCTCCAGCAGCACCTCCTCGTCGAACCCCGGCGGCTCCTCGAGGTTGTTGCTCGGCAGGAAGCTCAGCAGCGCCTTGACGTAGTCGATCGCGTCGGTCTCGTCGGCCGCCAGGTAGTGCGCGTTGCCGGACTTGGTGTTGTGCGTGCGAGCGCCGCCCAGCTCCTCGAAGGTGACGTCCTCGCCGGTGACCGTCTTGATCACGTCCGGTCCGGTGATGAACATCTGGGAGGTCTGGTCGACCATCACGGTGAAGTCGGTGAGGGCGGGGGAGTAGACGTGCCCGCCGGCGCAGGCGCCCATGATCAGCGAGATCTGCGGGATGACGCCGGAGGCGTGCACGTTGCGGCGGAAGATCTCGCCGTACAGGCCGAGCGACACCACACCCTCCTGGATGCGGGCCCCGGCCCCCTCGTTGATGCCGACGACCGGGCTGCCGGTCCGCACCGCCAGGTCCATCACCTTGCAGATCTTCTCGCCGTAGACCTCGCCCAGGCTGCCGCCGAACACGGTGAAGTCCTGCGCGAAGACGCACACCTGCCGTCCGTCGACGGTGCCGTAGCCCGTCACCACCCCGTCGCCGTACGGCCGCCGCGACTGCAGGCCGAACGCCGTGCTGCGGTGCCGGGCCAGCTCGTCGATCTCGACGAACGACCCCTCGTCCAGCAGCAGGTCGACCCGCTCGCGGGCGGTGAGCTTGCCGCGGGCGTGCTGCTTTTCCACCGCCCGTGCCGACCCGGCGTGCACCGCCTCGTCCAGCCGCTGGTCGAGGTCGGCGAGCTTGCCCGCGGTGCTGTGGATGTCGATCTGCTCTCCGGGCTCTGCCGCTGCCTCGCTCACGCACGGGAGACTAGTGCCCGTGAGCACCGGCGCGGGGCAGTGGAGCGACCTCGACCGGCCGCCGCTGGACGAGACCGCGGTCCGGCGGGCGCTGCGGGTGGGGGACCAGGGCTCTTGGTGGCGCCGGCTGGACGTGGTCGCCGCCACCGGCAGCACCAACGCCGACCTGGCTGCCTCGGCGGCCGGCGGTGCGCCCGAGGCCGCGGCGCTGGTGGCCGAGCACCAGCGGGCCGGCCGGGGTCGGCTCGGCCGGGGCTGGGAGGCGCCGCCCCGCTCGGCGCTCACCCTGTCGGTGCTCGTCCGGCCGGGGGTGCCGGCCGTCCGCTGGCCCTGGCTGCCGCTGCTCACCGGGGTGGCGGTGGTGGAGGCGGTCCGGCGGGCCTGCGGTCTGGACGCGACGCTGAAGTGGCCGAACGACGTCCTGGTCGGCGACCGGAAGCTGGCCGGGGTGCTGCTGGAGCGGGTGGAGACCGCCGCCGGCCCCGCCGCCGTGCTCGGCATCGGTGTCAACGTGACAGCCACGCGCACCGAGCTGCCGGTCCCGACCGCGACCTCGCTGGCGTTGGAGGGAGCCGTCAGCACCGACCGGCAGATCGTCCTGGTCCAGCTGCTGCGCACCCTGGAGGCGCTCTACCTGGCCTGGGTCCGGCAGGAGGCACCCGAGGGGACCGACCTGCACGCGTCGTACGTGCGCCGGTGCAGCACGCTCGGCCGACAGGTCCGGGTCGAGCTGCCGGACGGGACGGCGCACACCGGTCGGGCCGACTCGGTCGACGCCACCGGCCGGCTGGTGGTGGCGACCGCGGGTGGCCGGGTGGTGGTCGGCGCCGGCGACGTCGTACACGTCCGCACCGCGATCTGACACGATCACGGCATGGCCTCGTCCCGCAAGCTGCTCATCGACGGCGAAGAGGTCGTCCTGACCATGCGGACCCACGCCAAGGCGCTGGTCCTCCCGGCCGTCGTCCTGATCGCGCTGGCCGGCGTCGGCGGCTACCTGACCGCCGTGGTCGGCGCCGGAGACGTCGCGCGCTGGGTGGTCGTCGGGATCTGGGTGGCGGCCGGCGCCGCGATCCTGGTCTGGTCGGTGTTGCCGTTCGCTCGCTGGCTGACGACGCAGTACACGTTCACCAACCGGCGCATCCTGTCCACCAGCGGCCTGCTGACCCGGACCGGCCGGGCGATTCCGCTGACCCGGGTCAACGACGTGCAGTACGAGAAGGGTCTGCTCGACCGGGTCCTCGGCTGCGGCACCCTGATCGTGAGCGAGGCGAGCGAGCAGGGTGGGATGACCTTGCACGACGTCCCGCAGGTCGAGGCCGTGCACCGGCGGCTGACCGGCCTCGTCTTCGACCGGGACGACGGACGCGACGACGACGGTGCGCCGGCCGACCGCCTCCCCGGGGTGCCGGACGGTCGATGACCTTCACCAGCCGCCAGGTCGCCGAGGCGGCCGGCGTGCCGCTGGGCGAGGCGCGCCGCCTGTGGCGCGCGCTCGGCTTCCCCGACGCGGGCGACGACGCGGCGTTCACGGCCGAGGATCTCGCGGCGCTGTCCCTGGTGGCCCGGTTGGTGCGGGACGAGGGCGTCGACCTGGACACCGTGCTGCGACTCGTCCGGGCGCTCGGCCGGACCATGTCCCGGTTGGCGGACTGGCAGGTGTCCACGCTGGCGGAGTCCGGCGCCCCGGCCACCGCGGCGCTGCACTCCAGCCCGGCCTTCGAGCAGCTGCTGGTCTACGCCTGGCGCCGGCATCTGCACGCGGCGTCCGCCCGGGTGGGGAGCAACGGGGCGACCGAGGCCGAGCCGCAGACCGCCACCCAGACGGTCGGCTTCGCCGACCTCGTCGGGTTCACGGTGCTGTCGAACGGACTGGAGGACGCCGAGCTGGCCGCCCTCGTGGAGGGCTTCGAGACCCGCTGCGGCGACCTGGTGACGGCGCGCGGCGGCCGGGTGGTGAAGACCCTCGGCGACTCGGTGCTGTTCGTCGCCGACGATCCGCTGGTCGGGACGGAGATCGCCCTGGCCGTGGTCGAGACGATCGGGGACGACCCTGACCTGCCGGACGTCAGGGTCGGGATCGCCACCGGGCCGGTGGTGATGCGGCTCGGCGACGTGTTCGGCGCCCCGGTCAACCTGGCCGCCCGGCTGACCACCGTGGCCCGGAGGAACCGGGTGATCGCCGACGCCGTGACCGTGGCCGCGCTGCCGGCCCAGACCTACGAGACCCGGGTGCTGCCGGCCCGGCCGATGCGCGGCTTCGGGGCGGTCGAGCCGATCACGGTGCGCCGGCACTGGACGGCAGGCCCCTGACCCGGCCTCACACCACCGGTCCGGCGGAGCGGTCGACGTCGTCGCGGAACACGTGGGTGCGGTAGGCCCAGAACCGGAACGTCGTGCCGAGCACCAGGCCGACCCCGTTGGCGGACACGTTGTCGGCCAGGGCGCTGTCGAAGCCCAGCAGGTAGTGCGACACCGCGAGGCAGACCATCGCGATCACCATCCCGATGCCGTTGAACAGGAAGAACAGCGCGACCTGTCGCGGCGCCTGGTCCCCGCTGCGGTGCCGCCAGGTCCAGTACCGGTTGCCGACGAACGTCACCAGCGTCGCCAGCACCACCGAGATCGCCTTCGCGGTGAGTGGCCGGTCCTGCAGCGGGCCGGGCTCCCCGGCGTAGCGCAGCAGGTTGAACAGGCCCACGTCGACGGTGTAGCCGGTCAACCCCACCACGCCGAACGCCGCCACCTCACGGCCCAGCGAGCGAAGCTGGGGGGGACGGGTCATGGTCGGCCAAGGCTAGCCCGGCGGGCCTGACTAGGCTGCCGCGGTGACCGCCACCTCGTCGGCCCGACCGCCACAGCGCCGGCTGACGTCCAGCCCGGTGGACGGTCCCGTGGTCGCCGTCGTGGGGGGCGGGCAGCTGGCCCGGATGATGCAGCAGGCCGCCATCGGACTCGGGGTGCCGCTGCGGCTGCTGGCCGAGGGCCCGGACGTCTCCGCCGCGCAGGTGGTGGCCGGATCCGCCGTCGGTGCGGCCGGCGACCTGGACGCGCTGCGCGCGGTCGCCGACGGCTGTGCGGCGCTGACCTTCGACCACGAGCACGTCCCTCCCGACCACCTCCGCACGCTGGCCGCCGAGGGGGTGCCCTGCCGGCCCGGCCCAGACGCGCTGGTGCACGCGCAGGACAAGGCGGTGATGCGCACCCGGCTGGCCGAGCTCGGGGTCGACTGCCCGGCCTCCAGCCTGGTGACGTCGGTCGCCGACCTCGATGCGGTCGCGCCCGCGCTCGGTGGCTACCCGCTGGTGCTGAAGGTCACCCGGGGCGGCTACGACGGCAAGGGCGTCTGGGAGGTCGGTTCGGCAGCTGCCGGGCAGCCCGCCTTCGACGCCGCCGACGCGGCGGGCGCCGGCATCCGGGTGCTCGCCGAGCAGCGGGTGCCGTTCGTCCGCGAGCTCGCCGTCCTCGTCGCCCGCTCGCCGTCCGGCCAGACGGCGGTCTACCCGGTGGTCGAGTCGGTGCAGCGGGACGGGATCTGCCACGAGGTCGTCGCCCCCGCCCCCGGTCTCGACGAGGAGCTGGCGGTCGAGGCGCAGCGCACGGCGCTGCGGATCGCCGGCGAGCTGGGCGTGGTCGGTGTCCTCGCCGTCGAGCTTTTCGAGACGGCCGACGGCCGGGTGCTGGTCAACGAGCTGGCGATGCGCCCGCACAACACCGGGCACTGGACCATCGACGGCGCGGTGACCAGCCAGTTCGAGAACCATCTGCGCGCCGTGCTCGACCTGCCGCTCGGCAGCGCCCGCGCCCGGGCGCCCTGGACGGTGATGGTGAACGTGCTGGGGGGCGACGTGGGCCGGCTGTTCGACGGCTACCGGCACGTCCTGGCCCGCGACCCGGGCGTCCGGGTGCACCTGTACGGCAAGCCGGTCCGGCCGGGACGCAAGGTCGGCCACGTAACCGCCTACGGCGACGACCTCGAGCAGGTGCGGGCGCGGGCGCGACATGCCGCCGGGTGGTTCGCCACCGGGGTGGACGACGAGGAGGACGGATGACCGAGCAGCCACCCACCGGCCCCGCCCCGCGGGTCGGGATCGTCATGGGGTCGGACTCCGACTGGCCGACCATGCAGCCGGCGGCCGAGGCCCTGGCCGAGTTCGAGGTGCCGTACGAAGCCGACGTGGTCTCGGCACACCGGATGCCGGACGAGATGATCGACTACGGCCGGCGCGCGCACGGCCGCGGGCTGCAGGTGCTGATCGCCGGGGCCGGCGGGGCCGCGCACCTGCCGGGCATGCTGGCCTCGGTCACCCCGCTGCCGGTGGTCGGCGTGCCCGTCCCGCTGCGGCACCTGGACGGCCTGGACTCGCTGCTGTCGATCGTGCAGATGCCGTCCGGGGTGCCGGTGGCCACGGTCGCCGTCGGCGCCGCCCGCAACGCGGGGCTGTTGGCCGTCCGCATCCTCGCCGCCGGCGACCGTGCGCTGCTGGAGGCGATGTCCGGCTTCCAGCGGAGGCTCGCCGACACGGCTCGCGCCAAGGGTGAGACGGTGCGGTCCGCCGCCGCGCGACTGGCCGAGCCGGGCGCCGGCCGCGCGGGGTTCTGAGCGCTTCTCGACGATATCGGCCGAGAAGCAACCTGCGGGGTCCGCTGCGCGTCACAGTCTGTGCAGCCGTGGACGCGCACGTCCGCCCGACGACGAGGAGATCACCATGCGAATCAACGGGCGGGTCACGCTGGCGGCCGCCACCGTGCTCGGGGTCGCGGCCGGGCTCGCCGGGGGGGCCAGCGTCGCCGCCCCGGTGCACTCCGCGGCGCCCGGCACCGAGCTGGCCGGCGAGCCGCCGTTGCGCGTGGAGACGGCGGCTGACTCGATCGAGGTGCACAAGCACGGCAACCGGGTGCACCTCGACCTCGGGGCCTACCTCGTCGCCGGCGCGGAGGACTTCGTCGTGCACACCACCCGGTCCGGCTACCGCAGCGAACCGGTCACCACGATCCAGGACGGTGCGGGCACGGTGGTGCCGGCGCGGCTGGACGGGTTCGGCCCCCTGACCGACTTCGTCCGCGTCACGATGCGGCGGGACAGCACCGGGAAGAAGGTGCTCGACCGGACGACCGACTACTGCCTGAACCGCACCGGGGTCCGCAGCCACCCGGACGCGCCGGACACCGCCGAGTGGCCGTGGGGCTGCCGCGCCAACCCGTTCGCGCTCGGCCAACTGCAGGGCGTCACGGCCGGCTGGGGCGTACCTGTCCGGGGCGGATCCGTCAGTGGGATCGAGCTCGGCCGGTACACCGTCAAGGTGGCGGTGACCGCTGCCTGGCGCGAGCTGATCGGCATCCGCGCACCGGCGGCGACCCGCACCGTCAGCGTGCGGGTCGTGCGCGGAGACGACTGCCGCGGGTGCCGGCCCGAGGCCGAGCGGCCCCGGGACCGTCCGCTGCACCCCCGGTCCGAAGAGCCCCGCGGGCCGGGGGCGGCCCCGGATCCGGGGACCCCGCTGCCCGACCTGCGTTCGCTGCCCGCCTTCGGGATCGAGCTGTCCGAGAACGGCAACTACCTGCGGTTCGCCGCGAACGCGTGGAACGCCGGCCCCTCGTCGCTCGTGGTCGACGGGTTCCGTGACGACACCGACGCGGACCTGATGAACGCCTACCAGTACTTCTACGGGCCCAAGGGCAAGCCGCGCGGTCACGAGGAGGTCGGGACGATGGAGTGGGACGCCCGCGACGGCCACACGCACTGGCACTTCACCGACTTCGCCCGCTACCGCCTGGTGCGGCTCGTGCACGGCGAGCCGGTGAACGTGGTGCGCAGCACCAAGGAGGCGTTCTGCCTGGCCGCCACCGACGCGATCGACCTGACCCTGCCGGGGGCGGTCTTCCAGCCGTGGAACACCGACCTGCACACCGCCTGCGGCGGCTTCTCGTCGCTCGCGGTGCGGGAGGTGCTGCCGGTCGGGCACGGCGACACCTACTACCAGTATCAGCCCGGCCAGTCCTTCCGCGTGGAGACCGTCCCGGACGGGATCTACTACGTCGAGGTGATGGCGAACCCGGACGGCAACCTCTACGAGTCGGACTACGACAACAACGCGGCCTACCGGCGGATCAAGCTGCACACCCGCGCCGACGGCAGCCGTACGGTCAAGGTGTTCGCCAAGGGCCTCGTCGACTACAACTGACAACCCTCAACCCGAACCCGATCACCCACCACGATCCGCGACTTCTGCAGACCTGCAGAAGTCGCGGATCGTGGGGTTTGTGGGGTTCGCTGGGGATGTGGGGTTCGCTCTCTTGGGGGGTCAGGTGCTGCGTCGGCGGCGCAGGTACGCGCCGAGCGCCCGGCCGGCCAGCGGACTGCTGTCCGCCGCCCGGGCCGCCGCCCGCTTGGCCCTGAAGCCGAGCGCGCGGGCCGCGCTCGCCCCCCGGGCCAGGCCGGACGCGTCCACCTCGTCCTCGGGCCGCCGGTTCGCCCACCAGGTGGTGGCGTACAGCTCGGCCAGCCCGGACAGGGTGCCGAGCGCCACGTCCAGCAGCTCGGTGTCGCTGACGTCCTGCGGCAGCCGGCCCCGTCCCGGGGTCGGCGTCAGCTCGGCCAGGTCGCCGACCACCGGGAAGCCGGCGCGTCGCACCGTCTCGGTCATCTCGGCCCCGCGGGCGGTCGCCCACTCCAGGTCCGCCGGGGGCAGGGTGAAGGGCACCGGCTTCGCCCGCTCGGCCATCAGCCGGACCATGGTGAGCTTCATCGCCCGGTCGAACTGGCGCTGGTTGAGCCCCGCCAGCATCGGGTTCACCCGCCGGATCACCTCGGTGCCGACCAGACCCACCGTCTCGTTCGCCCAGGCGGCAGGCTCGGTCAGCCCGTCCGGGTCGAAGCCGACCAGGGAGCCGAGCCGCTGGACGAGCAGCTCGGGGGGAGCGCCGGACGGCGGGACGGTCACCACGTGCACGCGCTCGGTGGACAGCACCGCGGACCAGGTGGCCAGGATCGCCGGCACGTCCTGGCGGGCCCAGAAGCCGCGGGCCGGGTTCGTCCCCACCCGGGTGGGGTCCTGCACCGCCTCGGCGAACTCGGACCAGCCCCAGGCGCCGCGGTTCTTCACCTCCTCCTGCCAGGCAGAGGTGAGGATCCGGGCCAGGTCGCGGACGGTCGCGACGACGTGGACCTCGTGGTCGGGGAAGGCCGACACGGCCGCACGGGCCTGCCGGGGACTCGCCAGGGACAGGTGCTCGTCCGAGACCAGCACGGTCTCCTCCGCGGCGGCGCCCACCCCGTCGACCAGCGCCTGCCAGGCCCCGGTGATCCGCCCGTCCGCACCGGTGCCGCGGGGACGGCGGCCGAGCAGGTCCCAGACGGCGAACACCTGGCTGGGGAAGCCCTTGCCCCCTGGGTAGAGCACGCCCTGCGCCCGCAGCGGCTCCCGGTTGGCGCGCATCAGCTGCTGCACGTACGTCGTGCCGGTCTTGTGCAGACCGATGTGCAGGAAGAGCCGCCGGGTCATGGGCGGCAGCGTGCCACAGCGGTCCGGGCCGGGCGTACCATCACCGGATGCACGAGGCGTCGCCGGTCGCAGCGACGCCCACGGTCTACCTGCACATCGGCCTGCCGAAGACCGGCACCACCTATCTCCAGCACGCCCTGTGGGACAGCCGCGACCGGCTGCGGGAGGCCGGCGTCCTCGTCCCCGGCGCGGCCCGGATGGACCAGTCCTTCGCGGTCTGGGACCTGCTCGGGCGCCGGCCCCGCGACGGTGAGCAGCCCGGTGTCGCCGGCTCGTGGACGGCTCTCGTCGACGCCGTCCGCGGCTGGTCCGGCGCCGGCGTCGTGGTCTCCGAGGAGCTGCTGGCGGCGGCCACCGCGCGGCAGGCGACCCGGGCGGTCCGCGCCCTGGAGCCGGCGCGGGTCGAGGTGGTCGTCACCGTCCGGGATCTGGAGCGGGTGGTCGTGGGGGCCTGGCAGCAGGAGCTCGTCAAGGGTCGGACCTGGTCGCTGCGGGACTACCTGGCGTCGGTCCGGGAGCCGGCCGAGGGGGAGGGCACCGCCGGCGTGTCGTTCTGGCTGCGCCAGGACGTCGTCCGGGTGCTCGACACCTGGGAGCGGGCGGTGCCGCGGAGCCGGCTGCACCTGGTCACGGTGCCCCCGCAGGGCGCGCCTCGCGGCCTGCTGCTGGACCGCTTCGCGGCTGCCGTCGACGCGCCCCGGGACGCCCTCCGGGTCGACCAGGAGGTCGCCAACACGACGGTGGGGGTGGCCGAGGCGGAGGTGCTGCGGCGGCTGAACCAGCGCCTCGACGGCACGCTGAACGAGCGACAGTACGTCCGGGTCGTCAAGCGCGGGGTGCATCCGGTGCTGCAGGAGCGGAACCAGCCGCCGGTGCCGTTCCCGTCCGAGCACCACGACTGGGCGGTGCAGACGTCCCGGGCGACCGTGCGGACGCTGCAGGAGCGCGGCTACGCCGTGTCCGGCGACCTGGCCGACCTGCTGCCCGGTGACCCCGGACCGGTGCCGGACGGTCAGCCGGGCGTCCCCGCTGAGGCTGCGGTCGCGGAGGCGGCGCTGGACGCGCTCGCCGCGGTCTCCAGCCAGCTGGGCGACTCGTGGTGGCGGAACCGGCGCAGGGAACGGGCGGACGGGGCCACCGGGCTCGGACAGCTCGCGAGCAACCGGCGGGCGTCGGTCTACCGGGCTCGGCTCGCGGTGCTGCGCCTGGGGGAGCGCAGCCGGTTGGCCCGGCGGCTCATGGCTCGGCGGGTCCGCGCCGGTCAGTCACACCGAACCGGTCCGCCCCGGTCCAGGACCTCGCCGTCCACCCCGACGAACTCCCAGGAGTAGGCGTCCCGACCGAGCTCCAGGTCCAGCACGCCGTAGGTCTGCTCCACCCGAACCGCCGACTCGTCCGGCTGCGGCTCGGAGAACGAGCGCAGCTCCGCCCCACCGGTCCCGACGACGAACGCCGCCGTCCCCGCCTGGTCCGCCGCACCGTCGGCGTCGAGCCGGACGAAACGCTCGTAGTCGTGGTCGTGTCCCGACACGACGACGTCGACGCCGCCGGCCACCGCGGTCCGCCACAGGGCGTCCACCTCTTCGGTGTCCGAGTGCTCGCCGGTGGACCACCGCGGGTGGTGCCAGTACGCCAGCACGCACCGGCGGCCGGTGTCGGCCAGGTCCGCAGCGAACCACTCCTGCTGGGCCGAGCCGTCGGCACAGGACACCACCGTGCACTCGTCGTTGCTGTTCAACCCGACGAAGTGCCAGGCCTGCGCGTCGAAGGAGTAGTAGCCGTCGGTGTCCGGGGACGCGGCTGTCCCGAAGAAGTCGAAGTAGCCGGTCGCGCCGGGCGTGCCGTACTCGTGGTTGCCCGGCACCGGACGGCTGTCGGCGGACAGCTGACCCCAGGTCCGGTCGTACTCCGCCTCGAAGTCGTCCAGCCCGCCATCGGGGTACTGAAGATCGCCGAGCAGGAGCAGCAGGTCCGGGTCGAGGCCCGCGACGAGCTCGGCGGTCTCAACCGCGGCGCAGACGTCCGGCGTGCAGTTGCTGATGTCCCCGGCGGCCACCACGTCCAACGCGGAGCCGGACGAGGTCGGGGCCGGGGTCGACCGAGTGGTGGTCGGCGGGACGCCCGGGTCGGTGCTCGGACTCTCGGCCGTGCAGCCGACCGCTAGAGAGAGGGCGAGCAACCCGACGAGGGACCCGCCCCGCGCGCGGCTCAGTACGGCAGCGGCGCGGTGCCGGACCGCCGTGGCATCGGCGGCGCAGCGAAGCCGAGCGTCGCGTAGGTCGGGTCGTCGGGGTTGTAGAACTGCCGCGAGTACGTGGCGGCGACGACGGCGGCGACCGCGAGGATCACGGCGAGCAGGACGAACATGGGAACACCTGATTCAAACGGAGTGGCAGTGAATGGAGCGTACGCACGTATCAGCACCCTGAGCCAGCGTGAAACTCCCGATCAGGCCCGCACGTGAGCAACGTCACCCGGTGCCCGGTCCTCAGCCCTTCACCTCGGTGCGGTCCGGCTCGGTGTCCGCCGGCCGTGGCTGCGGCAGCCGCGCGTCGTGGCTGCGCCCTCCTCCAGCGGTGGACGGTCCCTCGAGCTGCAGGTTCGGCAGCACCCGGTCCAGCCAGCGCGGGATCCACCAGGCCCGGTCGCCGAGCAACGACATCACCGAGGGGACGAGCACCATCCGGACGATGGTGGCGTCGATGAGGACCGCGGCGGCCATGCCCACCGCGAGCATCTTGATCGTGGGGTCGTCGTTCAGGACGAAGCTGCTGAACACCGCGACCATGATCGCGGCCGCCGTCGTGATGACCCGCGCGGTGGCTCCGATGCCGATGGCCACGGCCCGATGGCTGTCCCCGGTGGCCAGGTAGGCCTCGTGCACCCGGGAGAGCAGGAACACCTCGTAGTCCATCGACAGGCCGAACACGATGGCGAACATCAGCATCGGCACGAACGACGGGATCGGCACCGTCTCGTCGATGCCGACGAACGACGACCCCCAGCCCCACTGGAACACCGCCACCACGAGGCCGTAGGCCGCCCCGACCGAGAGCAGGTTCATCACCCCGGCCTTGACCCCGATGACCAGTGAGCGGAACGCCGCGGTGAGCAGGATCAGCGCCAGCACGACGACGGCGAGGATCAGCCAGGGCATCCGCTGCGCCACCTTGGCGGTGAAGTCGGCGTACCCGGCGACCGTCCCCACGACGTACGTCCGGGCGGAGACCCCGGCGAGCACGTCGGAGCGCACGGTGTCCACCAGATCCTGCGTCGCAGAGTCCTGAGGCTTGGTGGTCGGCACGACGGTGATGACCGCCGTGTTGCCGGCCTTGTTCAGCACCGGGGCGGACACCGAGGCGACGCCGGCGGTCCCGGTCAGCTCCGTGCCGAGGTTCTTCAGCAGCTTGTCGTCGGCCGACTGGCTGTTGCCGGGGAGGTCCACCACGACGGTGAGCGGTCCGTTGGCCCCCGGGCCGAAGCCCTGGTCGATCAGGTCGTAGGCCTTGCGACTGCTGTCGGTCGTCGGGTCGGTGCCGGCGTCGAGCTGGCCGAGCTGCAGCGAGAACAGCGGGATCGACAAGACGACGAGCACGCCCACCGCCCCGACGGTCCACGGCCACGGCCGTCCGCTCACCTTGCTCCCCCACCGGGCGAACGCGCTGCGCTCGTGCGCCCGGTCGCTCTGCCCGTGGTGGGAGGCGGCATGGGCACCGCGGGCGGACCGCGGCTGGACGCGCCGGCCGGCCAACCCGAGCAGCGCCGGCACGAGGGTCAGTGCGGACAGCATGGTCACGAGGACCACGACGGCGGATGCGGCGCCCAGCGCTCCGACGAACGGGACCCCGGCGACGTACAGCCCCAGGATGGCGATCACGACCGTCGAGCCGGCGACGACGATCGCCGAGCCGGAGGTCGCGGCGGTCCGGCCGATCGACTCCACCAGGCCGGCGCCCTCATCGAGCTGCTCACGGTGCCGGGCCACCAGGAACAGCCCGTAGTCGATGGCGACCCCGAGACCGAGCAGGGTGGCCACTGTCGGTGCGGTCGTCGGGAAGTTGCTGGCCGCGGCGAGCAGGCCGACCAGCGAGAGGCCGGCGCCGACGCTGAACACCGCGGCGAGCAGCGGGATCCCCGCGGCGACGACGGAGCCGAACATGAGCAGCAGCAGCAGCAGCGCGAGCCCGATGCCGATCGCCTCGGACGTCCGGTCGTCGGGCTGCTTGGCGATCTCCCCGGCCGCACCGCCGTACTCGACCTCGAGCCCGGCCGCGCGGGCCGGGTCGACCGCATCGTCCAGCTCGCCGAGGTAGCTGCTGTCCAGCGAGGCGGGAACCACGTCGAACGACACCGGCGCCATCACGATGCTGCCGTCCTTGGACACCGAGGAGGCGTCCTTGGTGGCCAGCGGGTCGGAGGCGGACACGACGTGCGGCAGGCCGGCCACGGCGGTCATCGACTGCTGGACCGCCTTGGCGTGGTCGGCCACGGTGCCGTCGCTCGCGTGGAACACGATGCGACCGGCGTAGCCGCTTTGCGCGGGGAACCGGCGGGTGAGCTGGTCCAGCCCGCGGGCGGACTCGCTGCCGGAGACGGTGTAGTCGTTGACGTAGGACCCGCCGAACGCGGCACCGAGAGCGACCAGGCCCCCGAGGAGCACTGCCCAGACGGTCAGGACCGCCCAGTGCCTGCGGGCCGCGAGGGTTCCCAGTCGGCTCAGCCACGTGTGCATCGCGGATCCCCTCCGCTTGGCACCCTCGCAGGGCGTCGCCGTGCTTCACAAGGGAGCAAGCGGGCTCGTCTCGAGTGTCGCCGCGGACAAACCTCGACGTACTACTGCAGACCGGTCGAGCGGCAGAGGTCGTTGTCGATCTCGTCGGTGCGGTCGTCCCGCACCAGGTCGAACAGCTGCGGCGCCCGCTCGGAGTCCCACGTGGCGTCCCCGCTGGCCAGCGGCACGGTGCAGGTCAGCCCGCCGGAGCTGACCCCGCTCATCGCCCACGCGAAGCGCGCCAGGTCGATCGGCCCGACGTCCTCGCCGATGCGCAGCGAGTCGGCCCCCGCCGACGCCAGCCGGAAGTAGCGCCACGGGTTGAGCACCGTCCACGGTGACACCGCCGAGTCGCCGATCGCGCTGACCACCTCTCGCTGGTTCTGGACCCGCTGCAGGTCGGCGGTGGCGAAGTCCCGGGTCCGCGCGTAGCCGAGCGCGTCTGGGCCGGCCAGCTCCTGGCAGCCGGCCTCGATGTCCAGACCGGCCTTGGGATCCTGGATCGCCTCGTCCGGACAGACCTCGACGCCGCCGAGCGCGTCCACGATGTTGACGAAGCCGCCGAGGCCGATCTCGATATAGCCGTCCACCCGGATGCCGGTGTTCTGTTCCACCGTCGCCACCAGCAACTCCGGACCACCGATCGAGAAGGCGGCGTTGATCTTGTTGCTCCCCTGACCGGGGATCTCGACCGGCGAGTCCCGGGGGATCGAGAGCAGCAGGGTCGGGCCTTCCCCGGTGTGCAGCAGCATGATCGTGTCGGTGCGCTGCCCCCCGACGCTGCCGGTGGCCAGCTCCTGCTTCTCCTCGTCGCTGAGGCCCTCGCGGCTGTCGGAGCCGACCACCAGGTAGGTCTGCCCCGGCTGGTCGCCCGGCCGCTGGCCGCTCGGGTCGGCATCCACCTTGTCGATCGTGGACCAGGCCCAGATCGGGACCGCGATCAGGAAGGCCACCCAGACCAGCAGCAGCACCAGCAGCACCCGACGCACCGTCCGGCCCTTGGGCCGCGGTCGGGGTCTGCGGGGCGGGCGCTGGCCGGACCCGCTGGAGCCGGACCCGCCGCCCCCGGATCCGCGGGGCGCCCGCGGGGGCGCGGCGGACCGCTGGCCGGGGGGAGGGAGGACCGGCGGTGGCAGCGGGTCGCTCGGGCTCGGCTGGGCGGCCGGCATCGCCTGGGTGGCCTCGCCGGCGTCGTGCTCCGCCGGTGCGGAGCGACGGTCCGAGTCGCCGGTCACCGGCATCGCCTGCGTGGCGTCCGGGTCCTGGGCCGGCGCGGGGCCGCCGTCCGGACGGCGCGAGCCGGGGTCGGACAGCCAGGAGTACTGGTCGTCGTCCGGCCGCTCCGAGCCTCGCCCTGGTCGATCTGCCATGCAGGGAGGGTAAGGCCTGGCGGGGACGCCTCGGCGCGCCGCCGGGCTGTGACGCCTGGGGCTGGTGATACTCGGCGGGTGCCCGGCGACCTTCCCCCGCCGCGCTCCGGTTCGGACCGGCTGCGCGCCGACAGCGACCGGATCCGCTTCCGCCGCGCTCTGTCCCTGCTCGTGATGACCGTGCTCGTGCCCGGCTCGGCCCAGCTGCTCTGCGGCGACCGGCGGGTCGGCCGGCTGGCGGTGCGCGCCTGGGCGGCGGTGGCGGTGCTCCTCGTGCTGCTGGCCCTCGCCATCTGGATCGACACCGGGGTGGCGCTGCGGCTGTTCACCGACCCGGTCGCGCTGCTCGTGGTCCGCGGGGGGCTCACCGTCGGCGCGATCGGCTGGGTGCTGCTGCTGCTCGACGCCTGGCGGCTCGGCGACCCGCCGGCACTGCCCCAACGCCGGCGGCTGGCGCTGGCCGGCGTCAGCACCGCCCTGACCGGCGTGTTGGCCGGGTCGCTGCTGTTCTCGGCGCACGTGGTCGCGGTGCAGCGAGACGTGCTGCTCGAGGTGTTCGGCGACGGCACTGCCGTCGACGCCGCCGCCGGGCGGTACAACGTCCTGCTCCTCGGCGGTGACTCCGGCGCCACCCGGTGGGGGCTGCGGCCCGACTCGGTGACGCTGGCGAGCATCGATGCGGACACCGGCCGCACCGTCTTGTTCGGCCTGCCGCGCAACCTCGCCTCCGTCCCGTTCCCCGACGGCAGCCCGATGGACGAGGCCTTCCCCGAGGGTTTCGACTGCGAGGGCTGCTACTTCAACGGCGTCTACACCTACGCCCTCGACCACCCGGAGCTGTTCCCCGACGTCAAGAACCCCGGCCTGGAAGCCACCACCCAGGTGGTCGAGGAGATCACCGGGCTGCCCGTGCATTACTACGCGATGGTCAACATGCAGGGCTTCCAGAACCTGGTGAACGCGGTCGGCGGGGTGACCCTGCGGGTGCGCACACCGATCGCGATCGGCGGCATCGGCGGCGAGATCACCGACACGATCGAGCCCGGTGTCCGGCACCTCGACGGCTACCAGACGCTGTGGTACGCGCGCAGCCGTGCCTACGACGACGACTATTCGCGGATGGCGCGGCAGAAGTGCGTGATGGCCGCGATGCTGAAGCAGCTCAGCCCGCAGAAGGTGCTGCTGCACGTGCAGGAGATCGCCCGGGCGAGTGCCGAGCTGCTGAGCACCGACATCCCGCACGGCGAGCTGGACACCTTCGTGGACCTCGCGCTGAAGGCCCGGTCGCAGCCGCTCACCACGGTGTCCTTCGTGCCACCGATGGTGAACACCAGCGACCCCGACTACGCACTGATCCGGGAGAAGGTCCTCGCGGCGATCGCCAAGGCCGAGGGCGACGGCAGTGCCGACTCCGCGAACCGGCCGCGGCGGGAGCAGCGCACCGAGAAGGCGGTGCAGGCCGCCAACCAGTCCGGGGATCTCGGTGCCGCCTGCTGAGCGCTAGCCTGTCAGGTCGCCTCCTGACATCCGTCGACGACCGAGGATCCCGATGACCCGCGCGCACGACGTCGTCGCCGTCGTGGTCACCTGGAACCGGCGCGAGCTGTTGCTGCAGTCGCTGACCGCCGTGGTCGGGCAGCGGCCGGCACCGGCCACGGTCGTGGTGGTGGACAACGGGTCGACGGACGGCACCGCCGACGCGGTGCGCGACCGCTTCCCCGAGGCCGACCTCGTGGTCCGCGCGGACAACACCGGTGGCGCCGGGGGGTTCGCCGCCGGGATGGCCCGCGCGCTGGACCGGCATGCGCCGGAGGCGCTGTGGCTGATGGACGACGACACCGTGCCGCAGCCGGGTGCGCTGGCCGAGCTGCTCCGGGCCTACACCACCTACCGCGGGGAGCCGGGCGGTCCGCGCCCCGCGCTGGTCGCCAGCCGGGTGGTCTGGACCGACGGCCGGGAGCACCCGATGAACACCCCCCGCCGCCGACCCGGCGCCGGCCGGCGGGAGCGCCGGGCCGCGGCCGCGATCGGGTGCCTGCCGGTGCGCTCCGCGTCGTTCGTCTCGCTGCTCTGCGACGCCGCCGCCGTCCGGGAGCGCGGGCTGCCGATCGCCGACTACTTCTTGTGGAACGACGACTTCGAGTTCAGCACCCGGCTGCTGCGCGGCCGAACCGGTCTGCTCTGCCCGTCCAGCCTGGTCGAGCACCGCACCGCGACCTTCGGCGCTGCCGACGCGGACCCGGGTGAGCGGTTCTACTACGAGGTGCGCAACAAGACCTGGCTGTTCACCCGCAGCCGGGGGCTGTCGCCGACGGAGAAGGCGCTCTACGCGGCGTCGACCACCCGGCGCTGGGTGCGGACCTTCCGGTCCAGCTCCGACCGGGGCACGCTGCGCCGCGGCCTGCTGCGCGGGTTGCGCGACGGGCTGCGAGCCGGACCGCGCTCCAACGCCGAGGTGCTCGGTGGCTGAGCGCTTCTCGCTGCTGATGAGCGTGTGGTCCGGGGACGACCCCGACCACCTGGCCCTGGCGTGGACCAGCACGGTCGTCGAGCAGACCCGGCGACCGGACGAGGTCGTCGTGGTGCAGGACGGTCCGATCGGGCCCGAGCTGGCCGGCCGGTTGGCCGCTCTGCTGGCGGGCAGCCCGGTTCCGGCGCGGCAGCTGGTGCTGGAGCACAACCAGGGGCTCGGGCCGGCGCTGGACCGGGGCCTCGCCGCCTGCAGCAACGACGTCGTGGCCCGGATGGACGCGGACGACGTCTCCCTGCCGCAGCGGTTCGCCGTGCAGTTGCCGTTGATCGAGGCCGGGGCGGACATCGTCGGCTCCGCGCTGTTCGAGTTCACCGACAGCGTCGACGACGTCGTGGAGGTCCGGATCCCGCCCACGGACCCGGAGTGGATCCGGTCGGCCGCCCGGTTCCGCGACCCGTTCAACCACCCCACGGTGGTCTACCGGCGCACCGCGGTGCAGGCCGCGGGCGGCTACCAGGACCTGCCCCTGATGGAGGACTACCTGCTGTTCGCCCGGATGCTCGCCGACGGCGCGCGTCCCGCCAACACCCCCGAACCCCTGGTGTACTACCGGGTCGGTGCCGGTGCCTACGCGCGCCGGGGCGGCCGCCAGCTGCTGCGGTCCGAGATCGCGCTGCAGCGGCAGTTCCTGGCGCTCGGCATCACCACCCGCACGCAGTTCCTCCGCAACGTGGTGATCCGGGGTGGCTACCGGCTGGTGCCGACCCGGTTGCGCCGGATGGCGTACCGACGCCTGATCGCCCACCGGGGCTTCGGTCGGCCCGCTCAGTAGACTCCCCCCGCCCCCAACCTCTGGAGACAGTGCGTGAACACCGACCTCGTCGTCGTCGGCTCCGGCCTCTTCGGCCTCACCATCGCCGAACGGTGTGCCCGCGAACTGGGCCGCAAGGTGCTCGTGCTCGATCGCCGTCCGCACGTGGGGGGCAACGCCTACTCGGCGCCCGACCCGGCGACGGGGATCGAGGTGCACCAGTACGGCGCGCACCTGTTCCACACCTCGAACGAGCGGGTGTGGGACTACGTCAACCGGTTCACCTCCTTCACCGGCTACAGCCACCGGGTCTTCACCACGTTCCGCGGCCGGGTCTACCCGATGCCCATCAACCTGGCGACGATCTGCGAGTACTTCGGCAAGGCCCTCAGCCCGACCGAGGCTCGCGCCCTGGTGCACGAGCAGGCCGGGGAGATCGACAGCAAGGACGCCACCAACCTGGAGGAGAAGGCGGTGTCGCTGATCGGGAGGCCGCTGTACGAGGCCTTCATCCGCGGCTACACCGCCAAGCAGTGGCAGACCGACCCGACCGACCTGCCGGCGGAGATCATCAGCCGGCTGCCGGTCCGCTACAACTTCGACAACCGCTACTTCAACGACACCCACGAGGGCCTGCCGACGGGGGGATACACCGCCTGGCTGGAGCAGATGGCCGACCACGACAACATCGAGGTCCGGCTGGACACCGAGTTCTTCGATCTCAAGGACGACATCGTCGGGAACGTTCCGGTGGTCTACACCGGTCCGGTCGACCAGTACTTCGGCAACGAGCTCGGTCGGCTGTCGTGGCGCACGATCGACCTGGAGACCTCGGTGGAGGAGGTCGGCGACTTCCAGGGCACGTCGGTGATGAACTACGCCGACGAGGACGTGCCGTTCACCCGCATCATCGAGCCGCGGCATTTCCACCCGGAGCGGACCGACCGCTACCCCAGCGACAAGACGGTGATCCAGCGGGAGTACTCGCGCTTCGCCGAGGTGGACGACGAGCCGTACTACCCGATCAACACTGCCGAGGACCGTTCCCGGCTGCTGCAGTACCGCGACCGGGCCCGCAAGGAGCCGGACGTGCTGTTCGGCGGCCGGCTCGGCACCTACAAGTACCTCGACATGCACATGGCCATCGGCGCCGCGCTGTCGATGTACGACAACAAGCTGAAACCGCACTTCGCCCAGGGCGAGGACCTGGAGAGCGGTGGGGTGGACGCATGACCCAGGCGGCACTAGGGGAGGAGCATCCTCCCCTCGGTCCGCTGCGGCCCCCCGGCGACACGACGGGGTTGTTCGGCGTGCTCCGCCGGCGCTACCTCCTCAAACTGCTGGTGCAAAAGGAGCTCCGGGTCCGCTACCAGGCGTCCCTGCTCGGCCTCGGCTGGTCGTACATGAAGCCGCTGATCCGGTTCTCCATGTACTTCTTCGTGATCGGCGTCCTCCTCGGCCTGCGGGACAGCACGCCGTTGTTCGCCCTGCACATCTTCGCCGCGATGATCATGGTGAGCTTCTTCACCGAGACGCTGAACGCGGGCACCAAGTCGGTGGTGAAGAACAAGTCGCTGGTGCGCAAGATGAACGTGCCGCGGGAGATGTTCCCGGTCGCATCGGTGACCGTGACGACCTATCACATGGGTCCGCAGTACGCGATCCTCGTCATCGCCTGCCTGCTGCTGGGCTGGTCGCCGGACCCCGCCGCCTTCGTCGCAGCCGCGCTCGGCATCGCGATCATGCTGACGGTCTCGCTGGCCGTGTCGCTGGCGTTCAGCGCCCTGAACGTGTCGTTCCGCGACATCGGCAACTTCGTGGAGACGATCGGCATGATGGTGCTCTGGTCGGCACCGCAGCTGTATCCGTGGGAGTTCGTCGAGCGGGTGCTCGGTGGAACCGTCTGGGAGCAGGTCTACCTGGCCAACCCGGTCGCGGTGGCGACCCTGCTGAACCAGCGTGCGTTCTGGATCCCGGCGATCGACGAGGACACCACCGGCTTCATGCCCGAGCACCTGCTGCTGCGGGGAAGCATCATGCTCGTGGTCTGCGTGCTGCTGGTCGGTGTCGCCCAGCTGATCTTCTCCAAGCTCGAGTCCTCCTTCGCCGAGAAGCTCTGATCGCCCATGGCTGAGTCGGTGGTGGCCGAGAACGTCTCGAAGCACTTCGTGATGCAGAACGCCCGCACGCTCAAGCAGCGCCTGGTGCGGGCCCGGCGCGGCGAGCTGGCCAATCCGACGTTCCTCGCCCTGGACGACCTGTCCTTCACGATCGAGCAGGGCGAGTCGATCGGCCTGATGGGGCTCAACGGCTCGGGCAAGTCGACGTTGCTGAAGCTGATCTCCGGCGTCCTGCGTCCCGACCGCGGCAAACTGCTCACCCGGGGACGGATCGCCGGCCTGATCGAGGTCAGCGCCGGCTTCCACCCGCAGCTGACCGGGCGGGAGAACATCTACCTGAACGCCGCCATCCTCGGCATGAGCGAGGAGGAGGTGAACCGCAAGTTCGACGACATCGTCGAGTTCGCGGACATCGCCCGCTTCCTCGACACCCCGGTCGGCCGGTACTCCTCCGGCATGTTCGCCCGGCTCGGCTTCTCGGTCGCGGTGTCGGCCGACTCCGACATCTTCATCATCGACGAGGTCCTGGCGGTCGGGGACCCGCCGTTCAAGAAGAAGTGCATCCGCCGGATCCGCGAGGTGCGCGACGAGGGCCGCACGATCGTGTTCGTCAGCCACAACACCACCCAGGTCCGCCGGCTCTGCAACCGGGCGCTGGTGCTCGAGGGCGGCCAGCTCGCCTTCGACGGGCCGGTGCAGGACGCCGTGCACTACCTCAAGTACGACGCCGACGGCGACGACGACGAGGACGGCGAGGGCGGCGAGCTCTGAGCCGCCCGAGAGTGCCACCGCCGCATCGTCCGGACGGCTGGTATCGGCGGCACGGCGGCGGCGCTCGCTGAGAGGCCTGTGACAATCGGTGCGCAAGTGACCCCGCGCAGTGAGGATCTTCGATGCACCGATTGTCCTGGTTGCACCCCACTCGGCTGACCGGAGCGGTCCTGGTCGGCGCGGTGCTGACTGCGGGCGCCCTGGTCGCCCCGCTCGCGACGAGCACCGCAGCCCCGGCACGCCCGTCGACGGCTCCGGTGCCGGCGACGCAGACCGTGGTCGACCCGGTCGTCCGTGAGGTGCCCATCGACGGGGTGGACCCGGCCGGGTCCCGGCTGCTGCGCGGCCGGGCGCTGACCGGAGTCACTGCGCTGTCCCCAGCGGTCCCCGCCGACGGGTACGCCACCGTCGGGCTCACGTGGACCGGTGGCGCGGTCACCGGGCAGCCGTTCGCCGTGCGGACCCGGACCGACGGTGCCTGGTCCGGCTGGCAGCCGATGCACGCCGACGCCGACCACGCGCCCAGTCCCGGCGGCGGCGAGGCCGCCACCGCGCTCCCGGGCACCGAGCCGGTGGCCGTCGGTGCCGTCGACGCGGTGCAGGTCAAGGTCACCACCCCCGCCGGCAGGGTGCCGGCCGGGCTGACCCTCTCCGTGATCGATCCGGGACAGGCGAGCCCTGGCAGCCCGGGGCCGCGCGATGCTGCCCGGCTCGGCAGCCCCGCGTACCCGGCGACCGACGGCACGGGCGGCGTCACGCCGCGGCCGGGGATCTACTCCCGGGCGCAGTGGGGCGCGAACGAGTCGATGCGGGACGGCTTCGCCGGCTACGGCGAGATCAGCGCCGCCTTCGTCCACCACACCGTCAACGCCAACGACTACACCCGCGCCGAGGTGCCGGCGATCCTGCGCGGCATCTACGCCTACCACACCCAGTCCCAGGGATGGAGCGACGTCGGCTACAACTTCCTGGTCGACCGTTTCGGCCGGGTCTGGGAGGGCCGCTGGGGCGGCATCGCCCGGCCGGTGATCGGAGCACACACCCTGGGCTTCAACGAGGAGGCCTTCGCCATGTCGGCGATCGGCAACTTCGAGACGGCTCGCCCCACCACCCGGATGTTGCGGGCCTACGGCCGGCTGTTCGCCTGGAAGCTCAGCCTGCACGGTGTGGACCCGGACGCGTCGGTGACCGTCGACGGCACCCGGCTGCGCACGGTGAACGGGCATCGAGACGCCGCCGCCACCGCCTGCCCGGGCCGCAACCTGTATGCGCGGCTCGGCCGGATCCGCAACAAGGCCGACGCCGCGCAACACAACTGGCGCGGCCGCCGGCTGGCCCGATCGGTCGCCTCCGACCGTCGCCCCGACCTGCTGGTCCGGCAGGGGGACCGGACGGTCGTGCTCGCCGGGGACGCCGGCCCCGGCTTCCGGCCCGCCATCGCCTCCAGCACGGCCTGGAAGGGGGCCAGGGACGTGGTCGGCATCGGCGACCTCACCGGTGACCGGCGGGGTGACCTGCTGGTCGTGGCCGCCGACGGGACCGCGTCCACCGTCCCCGGCGAGGACGATGGCGCCTTCGGGACCGCGGTGCCGGTCGGCCGCCGGTTCGCCGGCTCGACGCTGGTCGCCGGGGCCCGAGACCTGACCGGCGATCAGGTGCCCGACGTCGTGCACCGGGACGCCTCCGGGATGCTGCGGGTGGCCCCCGGCCGCCGGAACGGCACCTTCGCCGGGGACCTCGAGGTGTCCGACGCCTTCGGTCAGGCACTGGCCGTCACCGGCGCCGGGGACTCCGACGGCGACGGCGACAACGACCTGCTGGTCCTCACCGCCAAGCACCAGCTGGTGCTGCTCCCCGGGGAGGACGGCGGCGTGGTGGGGCAGCCTCGTCAGGTCGAGCAGTGGGCGGACGGCCGGATGCTGCTCACCGGCGGCTTCGACATGACCGGTGACCGCCGGCCCGACCTGCTGGTGCGCACCGGCGCCGGGCGGACCCAGATCCGCCCCGGCCTCGGCGACGGCCGGTACGCCAGGGGGCTGCGGGGCTGGGCAGGCTGGGACGACGCCCGGGTCAGCCTGCTGGGCGACGCCGACGGCGACGGTCGGATGGACGCCGTGCTGCGCGGGCCCGGGGGAGCGGTGTCGGTGCATCCCGGCCGAAACGGGGCGTGGGTGCACCCGGTGCCGTCGGGCGCCGCCGACTGGTCCGGCTACGGCTGGGTCCGGGTGGTCGGCGACTGGGACGGCGACGGCGAGGACGACGTGCTGGCGCGGCGGGACTCCAAGATGTTCCTCCTCCCCGGACGCGGTGACGGCCGCTTCGGCGCGCCGGTGGGCGGCTGGTCCGGATGGGGCGACCGGGTCGGGATCGCCGCGGTCGGCGACTGGACCGGGGACGGCCGCCCCGACCTGATCTCCCGCACCGCGAACGGGACGGCGTGGGTGCACCCCGGCCGTGGCAGCGCCGGCTTCGCCGCGGCCTACCCCGCCCGCGGCGACATCGGCTCGCCGCAGACGATGTTCGGCGTGGGGCGGTGGACCGCCGACGGTGCGCCCGACCTGATGACCCGCACCTCAGCGGGGACGCTGCTGCTGTGGCCGGGCAACGGCCCGGGTGGGCTGCGGGGCCCGGTCACGATCGGCACCGGGATGGACCGCTATGCGGCCCTGATCGGGGTCGGCGACCTGGACCGCGACGGGCAGCCCGACCTCGTCGGCCGGCTGGCGAGCAACGACCGGTTGTTCCTGATCCCGGGACAGCGCCGCGGGCTGGCGCACCGGGTGCCGATCGGCTCCGGCCCGGTCCCGGGAACGCTCGGCTAGGCGGCGGTGGCGGCGGCGGACCAGGCCCTCCAGGCGCTGGCCATCATCTCGTCGACGGTGTACGACATCCGCCAGCCGATGTCCCGGGCGGCCGCGGCCCCGGAGGCCACGATCCGGTCCGGGTCGCCGGGTCGGCGGGCCTGCACCTCCGGGTCGAACTCGATGCCGGTCACCCGGCGCACCGCCGCCATGATCTCGGCGACCGACATGCCGTCGCCGCTGCCGAGGTTGTAGGCCGGCTGCAGCTGCCGACCGTCGGCCAGCGCCCGGGCTGCCGCGACGTGGCAGTCGGCCAGGTCGCCGACGTGCAGGTAGTCGCGGACGCAGGTGCCGTCCGGGGTGGCGTAGTCGTCGCCGTTGATGTGCGGCGTCCGGCCGTCGGTCAGCGCCTTCAGGACCAACGGGATCAGGTTGTGGGGGCTGGTGTCGTAGAGGTCGTCGTAGGCCGAGCCGACCACGTTGAAGTAGCGCAGGCTGGTGTGCCGGAGCCCGGTCACCCGCGCAGTCGCGGCGACCAGCCACTCGCCGATCAGCTTGGACTGGCCGTACGGCGACTCAGGTGACTTGGGAGTGTCCTCGGTGACCAGGTCGACGTCCGGCGTTCCGAACACCGCGGCGCTGCCGGAGAAGACGATGCTCTGCACGCCGGCGTCGGTCATCGCGACCAGCAGTCGGCGGGTGCCCTCGACGTTCTGCTCGTAGGTGTGCAGCGGCCGCTGCACCGACACCCCCGCGTACTTGAACGCGGCGGTGTGCACCACCCCCACGACGCCGTGCTCGCGGAACGTCCGCCGCAGCAGGTCGGTGTCGAGGATGGTGCCCTCCGCGAAGGGAACGTCCTCGGGAACGAAGTGCGGGTGTCCGCTGGACAGGTCGTCCAGCACCACCACCGGGATGTCCACGGCCTGGAAGGCGCGCACTATGTGTGCTCCGATGTAGCCCGCGCCGCCCGTCACCATCCACGTCATGCGGTGACCCTAACGACGTCGGCCCGTTCCCGATCGGCGAGGGCGGCCAGCGCCGCGCGGTCCGGCGCGCCGCCGCTGACCAGGACCACCGAGCCGGCGGTCACCAGCGGCACCAGGACGGTCTCCAGCAGGCCGTCGGCGGTCGCCGGGACGGTCGTGGTCAGCAGCCGGTCGCCGGTTCCGACGCCGAGCCGGTCGGCCAGTTCCCGCGCCGCGGCCAGCATCCCGGCGTGGTCGAGGACGGATCCGGCCCGGACCAGCGCGGGTGAGGACGGGCCCGGCGGGTCGGGCACCCACAGCTCGTCGGGGTGTCCCAGCACCTCCGCGCCGGAGTCCAGCGCGCCGGACGGCGGGCCGCCCGGCACCGGCCCCCCGAACGGCCCCAGTGCCACCACGACCGGCCGGCCGGTGGTCACCGGGGACCGGTCCGCGCCGAACACCTCCACGGCGGGCGGGTCGCCGGTGGCGCAGTCGGCACCCTCCACCACGGCGCCGACGGTCCAGCAGCCGAGCGCCCAGGGGACGGCGAGCCAGTGCGCGGGCAGCGCCAGCCGCACCCGGTCACCGGCCTCGAGGTCGAGGCCGTCCTGCAGCAGCCCGCCGATCTTGGCCACCCAGTTCGCGACGGTCGCCACCGACAGCTCCACCCGGGACCCGGACCCGACGTCCAACCAGGTCACCAGCGGCCGGCTCGCGTCGCCGCGAGCCAGCCGCTCGACCAGGGCGGGCACGG
The DNA here is from genome assembly GCA_963695375.1 of uncultured Actinomycetota bacterium. GTDB lineage: Bacteria > Actinomycetota > Actinomycetes > Propionibacteriales > Nocardioidaceae > JACCVL01. The sequence goes on from OY968767.1 coordinate 1,529,629, forward strand.
TCCGGTCCGGTCCGGCGGGTACGGGCATCGGGGCACCGTAGCCGCCGGTCCGGCCGTGGCAGGATTCCGGTCATGGAGGCGGTCATCGTCGCGGGCGGGCTGGGGTCGCGGCTGCGCCCGCTGACCGAACGGCACCCCAAGCACCTGTTGCCGGTGGCCGGTGTCCCGCTGCTCGGCCACCAGCTGGCCCGGCTGGCCGCGGTCGGCGTGCAGCACGTCGTCCTGGCCGCCTCGTACCGGGCGAGCGAGCTGGCCGAGGCGCTCGGCGACGGCGGGGCCTTCGGGGTGCGGCTGTCCTACGCGCACGAGCAGGTGGCGATGGGCACCGGCGGCGCGATCCGCAACGCCGCCGAACTGCTGGAGGGCGCTCTCGACGACCCGGTGGTGGTCCTGAACGGGGACCAGCTGTCGGACCACGACCTGGCCGCGCAGGTCGCGGCCTGCACCGCGGCCGGTGCCGACGTCTCGCTGCAGGTGGTGGTCGTGGCCGACCCGCGCAGCTACGGCTGCGTGCCGACCGACGCCGATGGACGCGTGACCGCGTTCGTCGAGAAGTCGCCGGACCCGGTCACCCGGCAGGTGAACGCGGGCTGCTACGTGTTCCGGCGCAAGGTGATCGCCGACATCCCGGCCGGCGTCCCGGTGTCGGTCGAGCGCGAGACCTTCCCACAGCTGCTGCGGGACGGTCGGCTGCTGGTGGGCTACCGCGCCGACGGCTACTGGATGGACGTCGGCACCCCGGCCGCGCTGGTCAAGGCCTCGAGCGACCTGGTCCGCGGCCTCGCCGCCTCGCCGGCGCTGCCCGACCCGCCGGGAGAGCGGTTGCTGCACCCGACCGCCCGGGTCGACGGGACCGCCAGGGTGGTCGGGGGCTCCGCGGTGGGCCCGGGGGCGGACGTGCAGGCCGCAGCCTTCGTGGACGGCAGCGTGCTGATGGCCGACGCCGTGGTCGGTGCGGGGGCCACCGTGGTGGACTCGGTGCTCGGCCCGGGAGCCCGGGTGGGCGCCGACTGCGTGCTCCAGGGCTCGGTGCTCGGAGACGGCGCGCGGGTGGGTGCCCGCTGCGAGCTGCTCGGCGGGGTCCGGGTCGGCTGCGACGTCCGGCTGCCGGACGAGGGCGTGCGCTTCAGCGCCGGCTGACGTGCGAACGACCCTCCCGGGTCACTGGCCCTGCGGCTCCGGGCTGTTGCTGGCCGGGTAGTCGGCCATGAACGCCCCCAGAGCCTCCCCGCTCGGCTGGTCGCAGTACTCCCAGGCACCCATGCCGACGCCCTCGACCGCGTCGTCGCCGTCGATCGCCCAGTGCGTGAGGGCGACGTGCTTGCCGTCGGGGAACGGCTCGCCGTCCTCCTCCGTCCAGGGGGCGGCGATGAACTTGCTCTCGTTGTACGCCTCGATGTCGGTCACCGACCCGGGGTCGTCGACGTCGAACTTCGCGGCCAGGTCCTCGATCGTGCGCATGGCCGCGGCGTCGTCGGCGATCGTCTGGTCGTACCACAGCACGGTGTAGCCGTGCTCGAGGTTGTGGACGAGCCGCTCGAGGTCCGGTCGGTCGGCGTCGGTGTAGAACGTGCGGCCGAACTCCGTCGGGTTGCTCCAGTGCGCGCCGAAGGCCGGTGGCGCGTCGGGGTAGTCGATCTCCTGCCCGTCGAGGTGCTCGCCCTGTCCCTCCGCGCCCGCGGTGATGACGTCGCCGCACCCGGCGGCCCCGCTGTCCACTCCGAGGGCCGTCAGCTCGGTGCCGGCGATCTGCTTGGAGCGCTGCGCGTCGTCGTAGAGCTTCCAGGCGGTGCCGCCGACGATCGCGAGCGCCACCACGCCGGCCACCAGCACCACCAGCAGGGTGCGGCGCCGCTCGGCGCGGGCGGACTCGCGCCGCATCGCCTCGATCCGGGCGGCACGCTCACGATTCTTGCTGGGTTTGGCCACGAGGGCAGTCTACGGAGCCGGTTCCGGGCACAGCGCAAGCACCGTGCCCGGAGCACGATCGGCGGTGACCAGCGCGATCCGATCCGCCCAGGCCAGCGCCCGCAGCCGCTCCCCGACCGCACCGGCGGCGAGCAGCACCTCGGGGTCCCGGGCCCCGCGGCCCTGGGCCGGTCGCACGGTCGCGGTCGGCGGCGGGCCCTCGGTGACGGAGACCTCGACCGCGGCCAGCCCCATTCCGGCCGCGCCGGCGAGCTCCCGCAGCCGGTCGCCCCGCAGTCCCTCCGCTGCCCCGGCGGCGAAGCCGGAGGCATCGCCGGGACCGCGCCGCGTCGCCGCGTGCACGGCCTCGCGGCTCCCGAGACCGAACAGGTCCTCGGCGTCGGACCGGACCAGTGCGGCGGCGCCGGGGCCCTCCTCGCCGACGGGCAGCACGTGCGCCGCCAGTCCGGACAGCACCGCGACCGGTGTCCGGGCCGCCTTGGCCAGCACCAGCTCCGCGGCACCGGCCGCCTCGTCGGCGATGGCGGGGGCGGTCACCGCCAGCGGCCGGCCCCAGCCGTCGCGGTGGCCGGCCAGGTCGAGCAGCGGGGCGAGACCGGCGCAGCCGACCGCGATGTCGGTCTGGCCGATCCGCCAGGGCCGGCCCGCGGTGTCGGTCACCAGGACGGCCACGTTGCGGCCGGTCCGCCGCAGCAGGTCCGCCCGGAGCCGGCGGGCGGACCCGTCCGGGTCGGTGGGCAGCGGGACCACGGTGCCCGGCGCGGTGTTCGACTCGTCGACGCCGGCTGCCGCGAGCACCAGGCCGTGCCGGGTGCGCACGATCCGGAGCGGACCTCGCGCGGCCACCACCCGGGCGGTCTCGTCGGCGACCACCTCCTCCCGCGGGACGGCGCGGGTGCGGCCCTCGGCCTTGGCCACCGCCTTGCTCGACACCACGACGACGTCGCCGTCGGCGGGCTCGCCCGCGGCGACGAGGCCGGCCAGGTCGGCGCCGGCGACCAGGTCGGGCAGGCCGGCTACCGCGCGCACCGTCAACCGGCGGACCGGCGTCATCGCCCGGCCAGGTCGAGCGCCGCGCGGGCGATGGCCGCGGTCGCGTCGAGGTCTCGCATCAGCAGCGGCACCGCGCGGCAGCGGATGCCGGCCGCCTGCACCGCGGCTGTCCTGCCGGCGTCCACCGTGTCCACCAGCCAGCCGTCCAGCAGGCCGCCTGCGCTGCGCGCCCCGTACCGGGCGGCGACGGCATCCGCCGAGACCTCGACGCCGAGCGCACGAAGCAGCGGGTCGGCCATCCCGCGGACCGCCGCGCCGCCCACGATGGGGGAGACGCCGACCACCGGGGCGGGGGTCGTCCGGACCGCCTCGCCGATGCCGGGCACCCCGAGCACCGTGCCGACCGACACCACCGGGTTGGAGGGCGGGAGCAGCAGCACGTCGCAGTCCGCGATCGCCTCGAGCACCCCGGGCGCGGGGCCCGCCTGCTGCTGGCCGACCACCACCACGTCGTGGGTCGGGACGTCCGCGCGCAGCCGCACCCAGTACTCCTGGAAGTGCACCGCCCGCCGGCCGGTGCCGTCGTCGATGACGACGTGCGTCTCCACCCGGTCGTCGGACATCGGCAGCAGTCGCACCGAGGGCCGCAGCGCGGCCAGCCAGCGCGCCGACAGGGCGGTGGTGACGGTGGACAGCGAGTAGCCCGCGGTCAGCATCTGGGTGCGGACCAGGTGCGTCGCCAGGTCGCGGTCACCGAGCCCGAACCAGGTCGGCTCGACTCCGTAGGCCGCCAGCTCCTCCTTCGCCCGCCAGCTCTCGTCCTGGCGGCCCCAGCCGCGCTCGTCGTCGATCCCGCCGCCGAGGGTGTACATCACCGTGTCCAGGTCGGGACAGACCTTCAGCCCGAACAGCCAGATGTCGTCGGCGGTGTTCCCCACCACCGCGACCTCGTCGTCCGGCCCGAGCACGTGCAGCAGGCCGCGGAGGAAGCGGGCGCCGCCGATCCCTCCCGACACAGCAGTCACCCGCATGGTCGGCAAGTGTGGCAGCGCCGACCCGGCATGGGCCGATCGGTCCCAATACCAGGCATTGGCTTGACTTTCGTGGATTGACAGGCATGTAATTCCACACGTGTCATTCGGATGCCGCGACCGGGGCCCGCGACCCCGTGCCGGCAGTCGTTTCCGAGCCGGGCACACGACGCGCGGTACCAGGGTCGAAGGAGGCAGACCGTGCCGGACTTCCTAGTGCTCGACGGCGAGGCAGAGGCCGAGCCGGACTGGCAGGAGCGGGCGCTGTGCGCCCAGACGGATCCCGAGGCGTTCTTCCCGGAGAAGGGCGGCTCCACCCGAGAGGCCAAGCGGGTCTGCCTCACGTGCGACGTCCAGGCGGACTGCCTGGAGTACGCGCTGGAGCACGACGAGCGCTTCGGCATCTGGGGCGGGCTGTCCGAGCGGGAGCGGCGCAAGCTGAAGAAGCGCGCCGTCTGAGCCGTCCCCGGGGGCGGGCCGGTGGGAGCGGGCGGTGGCTACAGTGAGCCGGTCCATCGGTCGCTGACCGCCTGCTCCACCCGGTGAAGGATGCCCGTGGTCCCTGCGACGAGTGCCGCCTCGCCGCACGTCACCGCCGTGTTGGTGAGCCACGACGGTGCCCGCTGGCTGCCCCAGGCGCTTGATGCGCTCGGCGCGCAGACCCGGCTGCCGGACGCGCTGGTCGCGGTCGACACCGGCAGCACCGACGACTCGGTTCGCCTGCTCGAAGCGGCCCTCGGTGCCGACGCCGTCACCAGCGCGCCGGTCGACGCCGGCTTCGGCGCAGCCGTGTGGACCGGCTTGGAGGTGCTGGCCGGCCGGACGCCGCCGCCGCCGGACGACGGCTGGGTCTGGCTGCTGCACGACGACTGCGCGCCGGCTCCGGACGCGCTGGAGCGGCTGCTGGACGCCGCCACCGAGCAGGCCGACATCGGCGTCGCCGGGCCGAAGGTGCGGGAGTGGCCGTCACTGCGCCGGCTGCTCGAGGTGGGGGTGTCGATCACCGGGACGGGTCGCCGGGAGACCGGGCTCGAGCGCGGTGAGCCGGACCAGGGCCAGCACGACGACGCCCGGGACGTCCTCGCGGTGGGCACCGCCGGAATGCTGATCCGACGCCGGGTGTGGGACGAGCTCGGTGGCCTCGACCCGGGACTGCCGTTGTTCGGCGACGACCTCGACCTCGGCTGGCGGGTCGCGCGCGCCGGTCTGCGGGTCCGAGTCGTGCCGGAGGCGGTGCTGTTCCACGCCGAGGCGGCGACCCGGGGGCTGCGGTCCGGCGGGGCCCTGGCCGCCACGGTGCGCCGCGAGCAGCGCCGGGCGGCGCTGTTCGTCCTGCTCGCGAACTGCCGCTCCCGGGCGCTGCTCCCGCAGTACGTCCGGCTGCTCACCGGCTCGCTGCTGCGCGCGGTCGGGCTGCTGCTGCTGAAGGCCCCCCGCGACGCGCTCGACGAGGTGGCCGCCGCGGCCGCCGTCCTCGGCCGGCCGCGGGTGCTGGCCGCGGGCCGGCGCGAGCGGCGGCGGACCGCCCGGGTGGCTCCCGCCGCGGTCCGCCCGCTGCTCCCGTCGCCGCTGCGGCCGTACCGAGACGGCGCCGCCGTCGTGCTGGAGGTGGGAGGTGGCGTCCTGGCCACCGCCCCGGCGGCGATCCCCCGGGCGGTCGCCGAGCCCGGCCCGGTCGCCGACGAGGCCGAGGAGCTGCCACCCGAGCCGGGCCCCCTTGCCCGGGTGCTGGCCCGGCCGTGGGCGACGGCGGTGCTGCTGCTCGCGGTGCTGTCCCTGCTGGCCGCGCGCGGCGTGCTGACCGGAGGAGAACTGCAGGGCGGCGCGCTGCTGCCCGCGCCGGAGGGGATCGCCGACTGGTGGGCGGCCTACACCGCGGGGTGGCACCCGGTGGGTGTCGGTTCCACGGTGCCCGCGCCGCCGTACGTCCTGCTGCTCGGCGTCGCCGGGGTCGGCACGCTCGGGGACGCGGGCCTGCTGGTGTCGGTGCTGCTGCTCGGCAGCCCGGTGCTGGCGGCGCTGGCCGCGCACCGGCTGCTCCGGCGGGTGGGTGCCGGGCCGTTCGCCGCGATCTGGGCGGCGACCGCCTACGGCGTGCTGCCGCTCGCGACCGGGGCGGTCGCGCAGGGCCGGCTCGGCACCGTGCTCGGAACCGTGCTGCTCCCGCTGACGGCCGCTGCCGTCGTGTCCCTGACCGAGCAGGTCCCGCCGCTGCAGCGCTGGATCCGGCGCGCCCGAGCCGGTCTGGCCGCGTCCGCGCTGGTGGCGGTGGTCCCGGTCGCGCTGCCGATGCTCGCGGTGGCCGCGCTCGTCCTGGTGCTGCTCGCCGCCGTCTCTGACCGGAGGTCGGTGCCCGCCGCGGCCGTCTCGGCAGTCGTCGTGCTGGCCGTCCCCTGGCTGCTCGGACCGTGGTGGCTGCTCCGCCGGGTCCGCGACCCCGGCCGGTGGTGGGAGGAGGCCGGACTGCCCGACGCCGACGTCGGCGCCCTCGACCCGGGGGCGTTGGAGGTGGCGCTCGGTGCGCCGGGTGGTCCGGGCGCCTCGCCCGCCTGGCTGGGAGCCGGGGTGCTGGTCGCCGGCGTGCTGGCGCTGGCCCGTGCCGACCGGCGCCGGCAGGTCGTCGCGGCGTGGACGGTGTCCGCCGGCGCACTGCTGGCCGCCGCCGTCGGCGTCGCCGCCGACCCGGGCGGCTGGGGGGACGACGCGGTGACCACCGTCTGGGTCGGCTTCCCGCTCGTGCTGTGGACAGGCGGGTTGCTGGTCGCGGCGGCGGTCGCGGCGCACGACCTGCCGGCGGTGCTGACCGGACGCAGCTTCGGCTGGCAGCAGCCGGTCGTCCTGCTCGTCGCGACGGCCGCCGTGGCCGGGCCGCTCGCGGCCCTGGCCTGGCAGGTCCTGCCGGGTGTCGACGGACCGCTGCGACGCGACGCGCCCACCGCCGTCCCCGCCTACATGACCGAGGACGCGCGCACCGGGGCGCACCCGTCGGCGCTCGTCCTCGCCACCGACGGCGGTGAGGTGGCGACGACCCTGGTGCGGGCGGACGGCTGGCGGCTGGGTGAGGAGCCGATGCGCGCCGCGGCGGCGGCGCCCCGGTTGGTCGACGCCCTCTCGGGGCTGCTGGCGGCGCCTCGCGAGCAGGACCTGGCAACGGTGGCCGCGTTCGGCGTCGGCTACGTCTACCTCCCCGCTCCGGTGGACCCGGACCTCGCCGGCGCGCTGGACAGTGCCCCCGGCCTGGTCCGGGCCGGGGCACCGGTCGGCGACCGCGCCTGGCGGCTCGACTCGCCCGGCGGAGCGCTGAGTGCCGGTGGCACCGCCCTGCCGGTGGAGGCCGCCGGCACGGACGGCGGACCGCCCTGGCGGACCGCGCTGCCGACCGGTGCCGGTGGCCCGCTCACGGTCGCCGCGCTGCCCGACCCGGCCTGGTCCGCCCGCGTCGACGGGCAAAGTCTGGCCGAGACCGAAGTGCTCGGCGACGCGGTGCAGGGCTTCGACCTGGCCGGCTCCGGTGCCGGGCTGGAGGTGCAGTACGAGGACCGCCGCGGGTGGCTGGTCGCCGGCCAGCTCGTGGGCCTCGGGCTGCTGGTGGTCCTCGCCGCTCCGACCCGCCGGAGGTCGCCGTGACGGCGCGCGAGGCGACCCGCCCGGTCGCGCTCATGCTGGCCGCGCTGGTGGTCGTGCTGCTGGTCGCGCTGGCCCTCGGGGTGGTGGCGGCGCGGGCACCGGACAGCGCCGGCCAGCCCGCCGAGTCGGCCACCATCCCGGTGCAGCAACGCACGCTGAGCTGTCTCGCGCTGCCGGACGGCGCGCGGTCCCGCGTGCTCGCGGTCGGCGCCCCGGACCTGCCCGCCGCCGGTGCCGAGGCGGGGCGAGCGACGGTGCGCGGACCGGGGATCCGCCTGGACGAGCCCGGCGGCTGGGCGGTGCTCGACCGGCCCGGGGCCGGCCGCGCGGGGCCGCCGCTGGTCCAGCTCGCCGCCGCCGGCGCCGCCGCCCCGACGGTGTCCGCCGTCGAGGCGAGCCTGGCCCTGGACGGGTCCGGCGGGGGACTCGCCGTGCAGCGCTGCGCGGAGCCGGCCCGCCGGTGGTGGTTCGTCGGCGCCGGGAGCACCCCGTCGCGGGACGGCACCCTGCTGCTGTCCGCACCGGCCGGCACCGATGCCGTCGTCGACGTGGTGCTGCGCGGACCCGAGGGGGTGCTGCCCGCCGTGCGCACCGAGGACCTCCGCGTCGACGCCGGCGACGTCGTCGCCCTGACCTTGAGCGACGTCGTCGCCGGCACCGACGACGTGGCGGTCGAGGTCGAGGCCAGCCAGGGCCGGGTGGTGGCGGCGCTGGCCGACACCTGGGGTGGTGGGTTGAGGCCTCAGGGCACCGACTGGCTGCCCGCCGCTGCCGCGCCGGCCCGCACCGTGCTGGTGCCGGGGATCGTCAGCACCGGGACCGCACCGCTGCTCGTCGTGGCCAACCCGCAGGAGCAGTCCGTCGTGGCCCGCCCCGCGCTGGTGACCGGGAACGGCCGGGCGTCGGTGCCGGGGGCCGAGTCGGTGCAGGTGCCGGCGGGCGGCGTCGCCACCGTGCCGCTCCCCAGGCGGGTCGACCCCGGCACCAGCGTCGAGCTCCGTGCCGACGGCCCCGTCACCGCCGCGGTCCGGCTGGACGACGGCTCCGACGTCGGGCTTCCCGCCGGTGCCCCTCCGCTGGCGGGCGTCGCGGCCGTGCCGCTCGGCCTGGGCGCCGTGCCGGCGGCACCGACCCTGACGCTGGCCGCGGTGCTGGTCGACCCGGACACGCGCGCGGTGCGGTCACGGTCGGTGCGGCTCGGCGGCTTCACCGAGGACGGGCAGCAGCTCGGTGCCGGCCGGGTCGAGGTGCCGGCGGGCACGTCGCTGGAGCTCGACCCGGGTCGCGCGCTCGACCTGCCCCGCGGCCGGCTTCGCGACCTGGCGTACCTGCTGGTCGAGCCCGGTGCTGCCGGTGCGGCCGCCGTGCCGCTGGTGGGGGCGGTGACGCTGCGCGGGCCGGCCGGGCTGGCGGTGCTGCCGTTGCAGGCACTGGTCACCGAGGTCACGATCCCCGCGCTGGTGCCGAGGGTGGTCCCGCCGGGGACCTGACCGGCTGGGCTCAGCCCAGCCGCGGGTCGAGCGTGTCGGGGTCGCGGCCGAGCAGCTCGGCGACCTCCTCGACGAGCAGGTCCAGCACCAGGCCGGCGGTCTCGACCCGGCCGCGGACCCGGCCCGCCACCGGCAGCCGGTAGACGACCACGGTCGCCGGAGTCCGGGCGGTGGCCGGCAGCCGGGTGCTCAGCGGCACCTCCTGGTCCCAGTCGTCGGGCAGCAGCGGCGTCTCCTCCACCCCCACGTGCACTCGGTCGAGATCGGCCCCCACGTGCCGTCGGAGCCGGTCGACCGCCGCGGTGACGCAGTCGTCGAAGGTGTCCGCCGGCGTCGGGCCCGGCGGGGTGCCGGCGGGGGTCAGGGGTCCGGGCAGGGAGCGCGGGCCGCGGGCCCCGCGCCCCCGCCGGTCTCGCCGTGCGGAGGCGGAGCGTGGCGCGGACACGGGCGGAGCCTAGGGGGGTACGGTCTGCTCGTGAGTTCCACCCGCCGCTGCTCGCGGACCGCGTGCACCCGGGCCGCCGTGGCCACGCTCACCTATGTCTACGGCGACCAGACGGCGGTGCTCGGCCCGCTCGCGACCTTCGCCGAGCCGCACAGCTACGACCTGTGCGTGCCGCACGCGGAGACGCTGTCCGCCCCGCGGGGGTGGGAGGTCGTCCGGTTGGCGCCCGACCCCGCGGCCGGGGGACCGAGCGACGACGACCTGCTGGCCCTCGCCGACGCGGTCCGCGAGGCAGCACGGCCGCTCGAGGGGACCACGTCGGAGCCGACCGGCGCCGCGGTCGAGGTCGGCCGCCGCGGCCACCTGCGGGTGCTGCGCTCCCGAGCCGACTGACCCGCTCAGACCGCCCGTCCGGCCAGCAGCGCGTCCACCAGCCGGGCAGTCTCCTGCCAGCACCGCACCGGCCGACAGTGCACGCCGGTCGCCCACACCGAGTGGTCGTTGCCGCCTTCGAACAGCTGGTCGCCGACGAACAACATCCGCAGGGGAGGGTGGCCGAGCCGCTCGGCCAGCTGGCGGACGCCGTAGGCCTTGTCGACGCCGTGCCGGGTGACGTCGACGGAGGTGGACCGCCCGCTGCGGACGTCGTGGTCGGGCAGCTGCGCGGCCACGGCCGCGGCCAGTTGCCGCTTCTTGTGGTGGCCGGGGTCCCAGGACGCCTTGGCCGGACCGGACGCCTGCTGGCCGAGCGCGGAGAACGTGATCTGACCACCGCGATCGTCGATCACGTCCCCGGTGGGGTTCGACGGCCAGAGTCCCAGCGATCGCGCCGTGCGGGTCAGCACCTCGACGATCAGGTCGCGCTCGGGCCGGTCCAGGTCGCGGGTGTAGACCGGCGACCAGGCGCCGGCTCGGCGCACCAGGTAGCGGGTGCCGCAGGCCGGGAGCAGGTGCAGTCGGCGCAGCACCTCGTCGTCGTCGGGCAGCAACCCCAGCAGCTGGCGGTCGATCAGCTCGAACCGGCCGCCGGTGACGATGCCGACGTCCAGCCGGTCGAGCAGCTCGACGAGCGCGCCGGCCATGACCGGTTGCGCCGGCTGCTTCGAGGCGGCCAAGGTGTCGTCGAGGTCGAACACCACCGCGCGCAGGTCGGCGAGCCGCACCGGCGTCATGCCACGATGTGTACCAGAGCACGCCGCGGCCCACTTCCGGAGGATCTATGCACTTCGACAGCGGGCTGCTGGCCATCCTCGCCTGCCCCGCCTGCCACGGCGTGCTGCGGCTGGACGAGGCCGACGCGGACCGGCCGGAGCTGGTCTGCACCGCCTGCGGCCTCGCCTACCCGATCCGCGACGAGATCCCGGTGCTGCTGGTCGAGGAGGCCCGTCGCCCCGGACACGATCCGGAGGCCTGATGTTCGACGACGCGGCCCTCGACGACGCGGGCGCGCTCGCCGCGGCCGATCCGGTGCTGCGCCGACTGGCCGAGGCCGGCGCCCGGGTCCGCCGGGAGGCCGACTCCACCCGGGAGGCGGCCGACACCCTGGGCGACCCGGCGGCCGGTTCCGCCGCAGACTGGCGGCCACGCGCCCTGGTCGTGGCCGGGGCCGACTCACGACTGCTGCGGGCGGTGCTCGAGCCGTGGTGCCCGGTCCCGTTCGTCGCCTGGCCGGGTCCGGGGTTGCCGGGCTGGACCGGCAGCCTGGACACCGTCGTCGTGCTGGCGCCGCTGAGCGGGGACGAGGCGGCGACCTCGGCCGTCCTCGAGGCGGTTCGCCGGGGCTGCACCCTGCTGCTCGCCTGCCCGCCGCACTCCAGCCTGGCCGAGATCGGCGCCAGCCGGTCGACCACGCTGCTCCCGACCGTGTCCGCCGACTCGCTGGCGGTGGCGGTGGTGGTGCTGCAGGCGCTGCACCGGGCCGGGCTCGGGCCGGCGGTGGACGCCGAGGAGGTGGCCGCCGCCCTGGACGCGGTGGCGGTGTCCTGCTCGCCCTACGAGGACCTCGCCGGCAACCCGGCGAAGGAGCTGGCGATCGTGCTCGCCGAGGCCACTCCGCTCGTCTGGGGAGGCTCGGTCCTCGCCGCCCGGGCGGCACGCCGGGTCGCGGAGGCCCTGCGCCGGGCGTCCGGTCGCGCCGCGCTCGCCGCCGATGCCGACCAGCTGCTCCCGGTGCTGGCCGCGACCAGCCAGCACGACCCGTTCGCCGACCCGTTCGCCGACCCGTTCGCCGACCGGTCGGGCGACGCCGGCGGCGGGCCGCGGCCGGCGCTGGTGCTGCTCGACGACGCCAGCGACGGGAGGGTGACCCGGGAGCAGCGGGGCCGGCTGATGGCCCGCGCGCAGGAGCACGACGTGCGGGTGCATCGGGTCGCGGGGACCGAGGGCCCACCCATCGCCCGCTACGGCACGCTGCTCGCCATCGGCTCCTACGCCGCCACCTATCTCGCCGTCGGGCTCGGATCCACGGCGCGGCTGCTCGCGGACGGAGGCTGAGGCCGGCGACACGGCCCGTACGCTGGGCGCATGACCCTCGAGCCGCCATCCACCGCCGCCCCCGACTTCAAGGTCGCCGACCTCTCGCTGGCCGACTTCGGCCGGATCGAGATCGGGCTCGCCGAGCACGAGATGCCCGGCCTGATGGCGATGCGCGAGCGGTTCGGCTCCAGCCGCCCGCTGGCCGGCGCCCGGATCACCGGATCGCTGCACATGACCGTGCAGACCGCGGTGCTGATCGAGACCCTGGTCGCGCTGGGCGCGGAGGTGCGCTGGGCCAGCTGCAACATCTTCTCCACGCAGGACCATGCGGCCGCCGCGGTCGCGGTCGGCCCGGACGGGTCGGCCGACGACCCGCGAGGGGTGCCGGTCTTCGCCTGGAAGGGCGAGACGCTGGCGGAGTACTGGTGGTGCACCGAGCAGGCACTGCGCTGGCCGGACGGCGGGACACCGAACATGGTGCTCGACGACGGCGGCGACGCCACGCTGCTGGTCCACCTCGGTACCGAGTACGAACGGACCGGCGCGGTCCCCTCCCCGGACAGCACCGACAACGCCGAGCTCAAGCAGGTGCTGGCGCTGCTCGGCCGCTCGCTGGGCGAGCACGCCACCCGCTGGACCGAGATCGGCCAGAGCATCCAGGGCGTGACCGAGGAGACGACCACCGGCGTGCTGCGGCTCTACGAGCGGGCCCGCGCCGGGACGCTGCTGTTCCCGGCCATCAACGTCAACGACTCGGTGACGAAGTCGAAGTTCGACAACAAGTACGGCTGCCGGCACTCGCTGGTGGACGGCATCAACCGGGCCACCGACACGCTGATCGGCGGCAAGGTGGCCGTCGTCTGCGGCTACGGCGACGTCGGCAAGGGCTGTGCGGAGTCGCTGCGCGGTCAGGGAGCGCGAGTCATCGTCACCGAGATCGACCCGATCTGCGCGCTGCAGGCGGCCATGGACGGCTACCAGGTCGCCCGGCTCGACGACGTGGTCGGCAGCGCCGACATCGTGATCACCGCCACCGGCAACCGCGACGTCGTGACCGCCGCGCACATGGCCGCGATGAAGCACCAGGCGATCCTCGGCAACATCGGCCACTTCGACGACGAGATCGACATGGCCGGTCTGGCCGAGGTCCCCGGCGTGCGGCGCACCACTGTCAAGCCGCAGGTCGACCTGTGGACGTTCTCGGACGGACACGCGGTGATCGTGCTGAGCGAGGGCCGGCTGCTGAACCTCGGCAACGCGACCGGACACCCGTCGTTCGTGATGAGCAACTCGTTCACCAACCAGGTGCTCGCGCAGATCGAGCTGTTCACCAAGGCCGAGGACTACCCACTCGGCGTGCACACCCTGCCCAAGCACCTCGATGAGGAGGTGGCCCGGCTGCACCTGGACGCCCTCGGAGTCCGCCTCACCGAGCTGACCAAGGACCAGGCCGAGTACCTCGGCGTGGACGTCGCCGGGCCGTACAAGTCCGACGAGTACCGCTACTGACTACGCTGGCCGCGTGCAGGCGGACGTGACCGACACCGAGAGCACCGCCCGGGCGGCGTCGTCGGCCGGCCTGCACCGGGGGCGGGTGCTGGTCGTCGACGACGACTCCAGCCTGGCCGAGATGCTCACCATCGTGCTCCGGCAGGAGGGCTTCGAGCCGGTGGTGTGCGGCACCGGCGACGAGGCGCTGCCGGCGTTCCGCGAGCACCGCCCCGACATCGTGCTGCTCGACGTGATGCTCCCGGGCATGGACGGGATCGCCGTCTGCCGGGCGCTACGGGCCGAGTCCGGCGTGCCGATCGTCATGCTGACCGCTCGCAGCGACACCGTCGACGTCGTGGTCGGGCTGGAGTCGGGCGCCGACGACTACATGGTCAAGCCGTTCAAGCCCAAGGAGCTGGTGGCGCGGATTCGGGCGCGGTTGCGGCGCAACGACGACCCGGCGCCGGAGCAGATCACCGTGCGGGATCTCACCATCGACGTCGCCGGGCACAGCGTGCGCCGTGACGACACGGTGATCACGTTGACGCCGCTCGAGTTCGACCTGCTGCTGTGCCTGGCGCGCAAGCCCTGGCAGGTGTTCAGCCGGGAGGTGCTGTTGGAGCAGGTCTGGGGCTACCGGCACGCCGCGGACACCCGGCTGGTGAACGTGCACGTGCAGCGGCTGCGCTCCAAGATCGAGCACGACCCGGAGAACCCGGAGATCGTGGTGACCGTCCGCGGGGTCGGTTACAAGGCCGGCACCGACTGAGCGTGCCCATGCTCGCGGGTGCCGTGCGCCAGGCCCTCTCCGCGCCGTTCCGCCCGGTGTTCAACGCCTGGCGGGTCTCGCTGCAGGCGCGGGTGGTGCTCAGCACCCTGCTGCTCGGCACGCTGGTGCTGTCGCTCACCGCGTGGCTGATGCTCACCCAGATCAGCACCGGGCTGATCGACAGCAAGCGGACGACGTCGCTGGCGCAGGCGGAGGCGGCCTTCTCCGAGGTCCAGGAGGACCTGGACGCGGCCGGCGGCACCGCCGAGACCGACACCGACCAGCTGGTGACCCAGCTCGTCGGCAGCCTGGCCTCCCGCAGCGGCTCGCCGCCCGCGTACGTGGTGCTGCTGGTCGGGCCGCTCGGTGACGATGCCTCGGCGGACGGCGTCCGCCGCAGCTCGGTTCCGGTGAGCGACGAGAGCGTCCCCGACGACCTGCGCGGCCAGGTCCGCAGCCAGCCGGGAACGTGGTGGACCTACACCAGGATCGACTTCGACGACGGCGCGCAGCCGGACGGCGCCGGCATCGCCGTGGGCGCCCGGGTGCAGACCCCTGACGACGCGAGCGACTACGCGCTGTACTACCTCTACCCGTTCACCGAGCAGGAGCAGACCCTCGGCCTGGTGGCGCGGGCGGTGCTGCTCTCCGGCGTCGTGCTGATGCTGCTCGTCGCCGGCGTCGCCTGGCTGGTGACCCGGCAGGTGGTCACTCCGGTCCGGCTGGCCCGCCGGATCGCGGAACGACTCGCCGCCGGCCGGCTGGAGGAGCGGATGCAGGTCCGCGGCGAGGACGACATCGCCCGGCTGGGCCAGTCGTTCAACCAGATGGCCGGCAGCCTGCAGCGCCAGATCCGTCAGCTGGAGGAGCTGTCCCGGCTGCAGCGCCGATTCGTCTCCGACGTGTCGCACGAGCTGCGTACCCCGCTGACGACCGTCCGGATGGCCGCCGACGTCCTGCACGACGCCCGCCGGGACTTCGACCCCGTGACCGCTCGCTCCGCCGAGCTGCTGCAAGCCGAGCTGGACCGGTTCGAGGCGCTGCTCACCGACCTGCTCGAGATCAGCCGCTTCGACGCCGGCGCCGCCCGGCTCGAGCTCACCGACGTCGACCTGGCCGAGCTGACGCATCACGTCGTGGACGCGCAGCGGCCGGTCGCCGAGCGGGCCGGGGTGACGGTGCAGGTGCACGCCGGGAGGGGCGCCGCGGTGGCCGAGGCCGACCCGCGGCGGGTGGAGCGGATCGTCCGCAACCTGGTCGCCAACGCCATCTCGCACGCGCACAGCCAGCGGGTCGACGTGCTCGTCGCCGCCGACGACTCCGCCGCGGCCGTGGCGGTGCGCGACCACGGGTCCGGGCTCCGGCCGGGCGAGTCGACGTTGGTCTTCAACCGGTTCTGGCGCGGCGACCCGGCTCGGGCCCGCAGCGGCGGCGGGACCGGGCTGGGTCTCGCGATCGCGCTCGAGGACGCCCAGTTACACGGCGGTTGGCTCCAGGCGTGGGGGGAGCCCGGCCGGGGCAGCCAGTTCCGGCTCACTCTTCCGCGCCGAGCCGGCGAGGACCTGCGGACGTCGCCGATTCCGCTGGTGCCGGTCGACCTGGCCGTCGGCCGGCCCTACGGCACCACCGCCACCGACACGCCCACCCCCGCCCCGGGAGCCGTGCCGTGACGCGGCGCCGCACCGCGCGGCTGCTGGCGGCCCTGCTGGGAACGACCGTGCTGTCCGTCGGGTGCGTGACGATTCCCACCAGCGGCCCGGTGGAGCAGGTGGCACCGCGCGGGGTGGAGTCCGACGTGCTGCCCCAGGTGATCCCGTCCGGGCCGCTCGAGGGAGCCAGCGCGCTGCAGATCGTCCGCGGCTATGTGACCGCGATGAAGGCGTTCCCGGTGTCGACCGACGTGGCGCGGGAGTTCCTGACCGACGCGGCGGCCGAGCGGTGGGCGCCGGCCCGCCGGACCATCGTCTACTCCACCATCACCGCCGTGCAGCGGGACCGGGCCACCGTCCAGCTGCGCACCCGCGACGTGGCCGCGCTCTCCGTCCGAGGCACCTACCGGCCGGACCCCGCCGGCCGTGAGGAGCAGGTCACGCCGCTGCGGCTGCGGCGCACCGACGAGGGCTGGCGGATCGCCGCCCTGCCCAACGCGCTGCTGATCAGCGCCAGCTTCTTCGAGCAGTACTACCGGCCGTTCGACCTGTTCTTCTTCGACCCGACCGGCTCCGCCCTCGTCGCCGACCCGGTGTGGCTGCCCCTGGGAGACCAGCTGACCACCCGGCTGGTGCGCGGACTGCTGCTCGGTCCCACCCCGTGGCTGCGTGGCCGGGCGGTGACCGCGCTGCCCGGCGGCATCGGCTCCGGCGTCTCGGTCCCGGTCCGCCTCGACGGGGTCGCCGAGGTGCAGCTCGGCGAGGCCGCGACCGGCCTGTCCGCGAGCCAGCGCGAGCGGCTGTCCGCCCAGCTGGTGTGGACCCTGCGGCAGGCCTCCGGGGTCGAGGGGGTCCGGATCCTGGCCGACGGCGCGCCGCTCGAGGTGGCCGGTGCGGACGCGGTGCAGACCCCCGGCTCGTGGTCGGAGTACGACCCCAACGGCCCGCCGTCGCGGGCCTTGGTGTTCGGCCTGCGGGGTGGCCGGGTGGCCACCGTCGAGCCGGACACGGTCACCAGGATCACCGGCTGGTGGGGGAGCCGGCAGGCGGCGCTGGGCGAGGTCAGCGTGGAGCGGCTGCTGACGCGCATCGCCGGCACCGACGCGCAGCGGCGGGCCTTGCTGGTCGGCCCCTATGTCGCCGACCCGGAAGACGTCCGGACCTGGTACCGCACCCGGGGCCGGCTGCACGACCCGCAGTGGGACCGGGCCGGGCAGCTGTGGGTGCTCGAACGCGGGGCGGACGGGCCCGGCTCCTCCCGGCTGGTCGTCGTGGCCGCCGGTGACCCACGACCGATCCCGGCCGGCCCGCTCGGCGACGCCACGATCCGCAGCATCGCGGTGTCCCCGGACGGCGCCCGGCTGGCCGCGTTGGTGGACGACTGGGACGGGCCCTCCTGGGGTGGCGTCGCGTCACCGCCGGCGTCCGGTCCGGTTCTCGTGATCGCCGCGATCGCGCGGACCGCGGACGGTCGGACGGTCCGCCGGGTCGGGTCCGCCTATGCGGTCCCGATGCGGCTGCGGCTGCGCGATCTGGCGGCCCCCGTGTGGGGCGGGGTGTCCGCGGTCAGCGTGCTCGCCCGCTTCGCCGAGGTGGGCCCGCAGCCGTACCGGCTGAGCGTCGACGGCTCCACCGTCGAGGGAGGGGTCGCGACCGGCGAGGCGCTGCTCGGTCCGGTCGGCGCGCGGGACCTGGCCGCGGCCGGTGTCTCCGGGGCCGAGACGGTGATCGGATCCGCCGACGGCCAGCTCTACGGCCTGGACGGCCAGCTCGAGTGGGCGCTGCTGGCGCGTGGGGTGCGCGCTCCGCGACACCCGGACTGAGCGTCCACAGGCCCGCCGGCCGGGCGCCGCGGACGAGCACCGGCCGGACCAGGCTGCGGTCGTGCGAGCCGCCGCGGCAGACCTGCTGCTCGGTTCGCGCTGCGCGGGCTGCGGCCGGCCCGGACGGCTGCTCTGCCCGGGCTGCGCCGGCGCCCTCGCCGTGCATCCCGCCCGGTGCTGGCCCGACCCGCCGCCGCCACTGCTGGTCGCGGCCGGTGTCGTCCCGTACGCCGCGGCGGAGTACTCCGGGCTGCTGCGTGCGCTGGTGGTGGCCTACAAGGACCAGAACCGCGCCGGTCTCGCCGAGCCGCTCGGCCGGGCCCTCGCCGCCGCCGTCGAGCACGCGCTCGACGACCGCCTCGACGACCGCACCGCAGCCGTCGGCAGCCGGGCGGCGGTGGAGCTGGTGCCGGTGCCGTCCAGCCGGGCGGGGCTGCGCCGGCGCGGTCGGGACCCGGTGGCCGACCTGGCCCGGTCGACCGCGCGACGGCTGCGGCGGCGCGGGTGGGCGGTGCGGGTGCAGCGGCGGCTGCGACACCGGCGACGGGTGGCCGACCAGGCCGGACTGGGGGCACGGGACCGCGCCCACAACCTGCGCGGAGCGCTCGCCGCCGGCCCGGCCCCCGCCACCGCGCGTTCCGTGGTCCGCCTGCTGGTCGACGACGTGCTGACCACCGGGTGCACCGCCGAGGAGGGGGTGCGGGCGCTGCTGGCGGCGGGCCACCCGGTGGCCGCCGTGGTGACGGTGGCGGCCACCCGCCGGCAACGCGCCGCTCGGATGACTGGGGGGTAGGACGATCGGATGCCGGTCTGTTCCCCGCGTCGCCGGGCCACTACCGTCGGCACCCCGACCCGAGGAGGCCTGCTCCGTGGACGTCGTCGTCACCGGCCGGCACTGCGAGGTGTCCGAGCGTTTCCGTCAGCACGTGACCGAGAAGCTCTCCCGCCTGGAGAAGTACGACCATCGGGTGTCACGGATCGACGTCGAGGTGACCCAGGAGCGGAATCCGCGCCAGCACGACCGGGCGGTGCGGATCCAGCTGACCGTGCGCTCCCGGGGGCCGGTGGTGCGGGCGGAGGCGGCCGCCGAGGACAAGATGGCGGCTCTGGACGGCGCTCTCCTCCGGCTGCAGGGCCGGTTGCGCAAGGCCGCGGACCGGCGGCGGATCCACCACGGCAACCGGTCGCCGGTGTCCCTGTCGGAGGCGGCGGCCGCCGCGGCGCCGCCACCGGACGACGTGGCCGCCGCCGACGACGACCCCGCGGCTCCCCGGCAGGTCGGCCCGCTGACCGTGATCGGCGACGGGCCGGTCGTGGTGCGCGAGAAGCACTTCCGGGCCGGACCGATGACCCTGGACCAGGCGCTGTACGAGATGGAGTTGGTCGGGCACGACTTCTTCTTGTTCGTCGACAAAGAGACCGAGCTGCCGAGCGTCGTGTATCGGCGACACGGCTACGACTACGGCGTCATCCGGGTAGAGGTGTGACCGGTTTGGGGTCCGGTCGGGCCGAAATGCTGCGATAGTCGGCGGCGTGAATGCGCCGGGAGAGCCCGATGGCGACCAGATGTCGCGGTCCGAGGCCATCCGCGTCCTCGTGGTGGACGACCAGGAGCTGTTCCGCCGCGGGCTGACGATGGTGATCGGCGCGCTCGACCACATCGAGCTGGTCGGAGAGGCCGGTGACGGCAAGGACGCCATCGACGTCGCCGTGCGCACCGACCCGGACGTGGTCCTGCTGGACGTGCGGATGCCCGGGCGCAGCGGGATCCAGACCTGCGCCGAGCTGAAGGCCCTGATGCCGTCGGTGCGGATCGTGATGCTCACCGCCAGCGACGAGGAGTCCGACCTCTACGACGCGATCAAGTCCGGCGCCTCCGGCTACCTGCTCAAGGACGCGTCCATCGACGAGGTGGCCAGGGCGGTCCAGCTGGTCGCCGACGGACAGTCGCTGATCAGCCCGGCGATGGCGGTCAAGCTGCTGGACGAGTTCAAGCAGATGTCCCGCACCGGCCCGGCGACGATGACCGCGCCGCGGCTCACCGACCGCGAGCTGGAGGTGCTGCGGCTGGTCGCCCGCGGGCACAGCAACCGCGAGATCGCCCGCAGCCTGTTCATCAGCGAGAACACGGTCAAGAACCACGTCCGCAACATCCTGGAGAAGCTCCAGCTGCACTCGCGGATGGAGGCGGTCATGTACGCCGTCCGCGAGAAGCTGCTGGACGTGCCCTGAGCGTGCACCGGCTGACCCGGCTGCAGGCCCGCCGGATCGCGCTCGGCGCACAGGGGTTCACCGACCGGCGACCGGCCGGGTCCCCGGGACCCCGGCACCTGGCTCGGGTGCTCGGCCGGATCGGGCTGTTCCAGATCGACTCGGTGAACGTCGTGGTCCGCGCGCAGTACATGCCGCTGTACTCCCGGCTCGGCCCCTACGACCCTGGACTGCTGGAACGCTCGTACGCGCGGGCACCGCGCCGCACCTTCGAGTACTGGGCGCACGAGGCATCGCTGGTGCGGGTGGACCTGCAACCCGCACTGCGGTTCCGCATGGCCCGGGCGGCGACCGAGGCGTGGGGCGGCCCGCAGCGGGTGGCGCGGGAGCGGCCCGACCTGGTTGCCGCGGTCCTCGCCGAGGTGGGCCGGCGCGGCCCGCTCACCGCCCGGGAGGTCGAGCACGACGCCCCGCGCAGCACCGAGGGCTGGGGCTGGAACTGGTCGCTCGTCAAGCAGGCACTCGAGTACCTCTTCTACGCCGGATTGGTCACCTCGGCGGGCCGCAACGGCGCGTTCGAGCGCCGCTACGACCTGCCCGAGCGGGTGCTTCCCGCCGCCGTGCTGTCGACGGCGACGCCGGCCGACGACGAGGCGGTGCGCACCCTGGTCCGGACCGCCGCCCAGGCGCACGGCGTGGCCACCGAGCCCAGCCTGCGCGACTACTTCCGGCTCGCGCCGGCGGAGTCGCAGCAGGCGGTGCGCGAGCTGGTGGAGGCCGGAGAGCTGGTCCCGGTGGCGGTGCAGGGGTGGCGCCGACCGGCCTACCTGCACCACCAGGCGCGCATTCCGCGCCAGGTGCGCGCGCGCGCCCTGCTCAGCCCGTTCGACCCGCTGGTGTTCCACCGGGACCGGACCGAGGACCTGTTCGGCTTCCGCTACCGGATCGAGATCTACGTCCCGGCTCCGCTGCGGGTGCACGGCTACTACGTGCTGCCGTTCCTGCTCGGCGACCGGCTGGTGGCCCGGGTGGACCTCAAGGCGGACCGGGCGGCCGGCGTGCTGCGGGTGCTGGCCGCGCACGGTGAGCCGGACGCGCCGCCGGAGACCGCGACCGAGCTGTCGGCCGAGCTGCGCCAGCTGTCGGCCTGGCTCGGTCTCGGCGAGGTCGCCGTGGCGCCGGCCGGCGACCTCGCCCCCCGGCTCGCCGCCGCCGGGCGACTACCATGACCCCGCACGTCCCTGTCCGGACGCCTGTCAGACCGCCTGCCCGACCGCACCCGTGACCTCAGGAGCCATCGCCGTGCCCGCACTGCTCGACAAGATCCTCCGCATCGGCGAGGGCAAGATCGTCCGCCGGCTGGAGACGGTCGCCAAGCAGGTGAACGCGATCGAGGACGAGTTCACCGTGATGAGCGACGACGAGCTGCGCGCCCAGACCGACGACCTCCGCCGCCGGCTGGAGGAGGGCGAGTCGCTCGACGACCTGATGCCGGAGGCCTTCGCCACCGTCCGGGAGTCCGCCCGGCGGGTGCTGGGGCAGCGGCACTTCGACGTCCAGGTCATGGGCGGCGCGGCCCTGCACCTGGGCAACATCGCCGAGATGAAGACCGGTGAGGGCAAGACCCTGGTCGCGACCCTCCCGGTCTACCTGAACGCGCTCACCGGCCGCGGCGTGCACGTCGTCACCGTGAACGACTACCTGGCCAAGTTCCACGCCGAGTGGATGGGGCGGATCTACCACTTCCTCGGCCTGACAGTGGGCATCATCCTGCCGGGGATGAACTCGGCCGAGCGCCGGGAGGCCTACGGCTGCGACATCACCTACGGCACCAACAACGAGCTGGGCTTCGACTACCTGCGCGACAACATGGCCACGGCCATCGACGACTGCGTCCAGCGCGGCCACGCGTACGCGATCGTTGACGAGGTCGACTCCATCCTCATCGACGAGGCGCGGACGCCGCTGATCATCTCCGGGCCGACGCAGGACGAGGTCAAGTGGTACGCCGAGTTCGCGGTCATCGCCGGCACGATGCGCCGTGACGAGGACTACGAGGTCGACGAGAAGAAGCGCACCGTCTCGGTGCTCGAGCCGGCCATCGACAAGGTGGAGGACCACCTCGGCATCGAGAACCTCTACGACTCGGTGAACACCCCGCTGATCAGCTTCCTCAACAACTCGATCAAGGCCAAGGAGCTGTTCCGCCGCGACAAGGAGTACGTCGTGATGGAGGGCGAGGTGCTGATCGTGGACGAGCACACCGGCCGCATCCTCGAGGGGCGGCGCTACAACGAGGGCCTGCACCAGGCGATCGAAGCGAAGGAGAAGGTGCGTGTGCGCGAGGAGTACCAGACCCTCGCCACCATCACGCTGCAGAACTACTTCCGGCTCTACGACAAGCTGGCCGGGATGACCGGCACGGCGATGACCGAGGCCAGCGAGTTCGACAAGATCTACGGCCTCGGCGTGGTCCCGATCCCGACCAACGAGCCCGTCGCCCGGGTCGACGAGGCCGACCTCGTCTACCGCACCGAGGACGCCAAGTTCAACGCCGTGGTCGAGGACATCGCCGAACGGCACGAGACCGGGCAGCCGATCCTCGTCGGCACCACCAGCGTGGAGAAGTCCGAGCGGCTGGCCACGCTGCTGACCAAGCGCGGGATCCCGCACGAGGTGCTGAACGCCAAGCAGCACGAGCGGGAGGCCGCGATCGTCGCGATGGCCGGGCACAAGGGAGCGGTCACCGTGGCCACCAACATGGCCGGCCGGGGCACCGACATCATGCTGGGCGGCAGCGTCGACTTCCTCGCCGACCGGACGCTGCGCGAGCGCGGGCTGGACCCGAGCGAGACGCCCGAGGACTACGAGGCGGCCTGGCCGGACGTGCTCGAGCAGACCCGCGCACAGGTCAAGGACGAGCACGACGAGGTCTCCCGCGTCGGCGGCCTCGCGGTGATCGGCACCGAGCGGCACGAGTCCCGCCGGATCGACAACCAGCTGCGCGGCCGGTCCGGCCGGCAGGGCGACCCTGGCGACTCCCGCTTCTACCTGTCGCTCGAGGACGACCTGATGCGGCTGTTCAAGTCCGACTGGGTGGACTGGGTGCTGCAGACGCTCAAGGTGCCGGACGACGTGCCGATCGAGAACAAGCGGGTCACCGGGGCGATCGCGTCGGCCCAGTCCCAGGTGGAGTCGCAGAACTTCGAGTCCCGCAAGAACATCCTCAAGTACGACGACGTGATGAACCGGCAGCGCAAGGTCGTCTACGCCGAGCGCCGGCGCGTGCTCGAGGGCGAGGACCTGCACGAGCTGGCCCGCACGATGATCGACGAGGTGGTCGAGGCCTACGTCACCGGCGCCACCGAGGGCTTCCCGGAGGAGTGGGACCTCGACCAGCTGTGGACCGCGCTGAAGACGCTCTACCCGATCTCGTTCACCCTGGCCGAGTTCGAGGAGCAGAGCGGCGGCCGGCCGGCGCTCAGTCGCGAGCTGCTGGTCGAGGCGGTCAGGGAGGACGCGCTGGCGGCCTACGACGCCCGCGAGGAGGCGCTCGGCGGAGAGGTCATGCGCGAGCTGGAGCGCCGGGTCATGCTCAGCGTCCTCGACCGCAAGTGGCGCGAGCACCTGTACGAGATGGACTACCTGCGGGAGGGAATCGGCCTGCGGGCGTACTCCCAGCGTGACCCGCTGGTCGAGTACCAGCGCGAGGGTTACGACCTGTTCATGGCGATGATGGACGGGATCAAGGAGGAGTCGGTCGGCTACCTGTTCAACCTCGAGGTGCAGGTCGAGGAGGAGCCGGAGGAGGCCGAGGAGCGGGCGGAGGAGCCGGCCGAGGAGCCCCCGCACATCGTGGCCAAGGGCCTCACCACACCACGGGCGCCGCAGCGGCTGACGTACTCCGCGCCGAGCGTGGACGGCGACGCGACCGAGGGCGGCGGTGCCGAGGCGGCGGCCGAGAACTATCCCGGCGATCAGCCCGACGACCAGTACGCCGACGTTCCGCGGAACGCCCCGTGTCCGTGCGGGTCCGGTCGCAAGTTCAAGCGCTGCCACGGCGACCCGGCGATGCGGTCCGGCGCGCGCGGCTGACGGCTCAGCCCAGCCGCAGCGCGGTGCACACCCAGCGCTCGCCGCGCGCCTCCAGCCGCAGGGCCAGGGCGCGGCTCCGCCCCCCATGGCGGAGGTGGCTGCACACCTCGGCGACCCGCTCCGCGGGTGAGGCGACGTGCACGCTGAGCAGCCGCGGCCGCTCGGTCCGCGCCCGGGCCTCGGCGTCGGTGCACCGGCCCACCGCGGCCGCCCGGGCCGCCACCAGGTCGTAGACGTCCGGCGTCACCCAGCGGATCAGCTGCTGCACCGGTCGGTCGCCGGCCACCGCCTCGACCACGGCCATGCTGAACCGCGCGGCGCGGGCGTACATCGCGCGGTCCGGCTGCGACGGGTCGGGAACCGCGACCAGCGGTGCGGCATCCGTGACCGGGATCGCGCCCGGCTCGAGGTCCAGCGCCAGGGCCCCCTGGACGGCCGGGGATGGGCGTTGCGCCGGCCAGCCGATCGGCTTGCCGGGCAGTGCTGGCAGCCGGTGCAGTGCGGGTGCAGGGGTCATCGATCTGCCTTTCCGGAGGGGAGGCGGAGGTGGAGGCGGAGGCGGAGGCGGAGCCGGGAGCGGGCGGGCGGAGGCGTTGTCCGGGGAGGATCAGGTCGGGGTCTGGTCCGATCACGTCACGGTTCGCGGCGTACCAGTGCCGCCACCGGCGGTCCGCGATCGACCACAGCGAGTCCCCTGGGCGGACCAGGTAGGGCGCCCCGCGCCGGGCCGTGGCGACGGCACCGACGGCACCGATGGGTCCCGGCAGAGTCGGCAGCGGCAGCCCGGCGAGGCGGGCGGAGAGGCGATCGGGCTCGCAGCCGGCCGATGGCGGCTCCGCGGCGAGGCCCGGAGCGGTCCCGGCCAGCCCGGTCGCGAGGCCGAGCGTGGCCGCCGCCAGCCGCAGCCACCGTCCGGTAGGCCGGCGGGACCGGTGCCAGGCCTGCTGGCCGGCCACCAGCAGCGTGCCACACCAGGCGGTCCAACCGAGCAGCCCGGTTCCGGTGGCGGCAATGGTCAGCACCGCGGCCACCCGTCCGTCCGGTGATGCGCCGCTCGCCGCCAGGTCGGCGGCACTGGCACGCAGCGCGGAGCCGAGGCCGAGCTCGATCGCGGCGGCGGCGAGCGCGACGGCAACGGGCCGGATCGTCGCGGTCCACGGCATGCACTGCCTCCGGATGACTCTTTTAGCAATGAGTTGCTTCTGTTTATATGTTTTAGCCTGTGAACGATGCCGTCAACTGGCTGTGCACAGCCGGTACCGTCCCCGGATGCGTTGGGAGCGGCTCTTCGCCGACCTGGAGGACCAGGCCGCCGAGCTGGACCTCCGGGACCGGGACGCCGAGATCGCCGAGCGCACCCGCGCCGAGCTCGGCGCGGTGCGCTGGCTGGAACGGGTGCGAGGGGGGACCGGGCGGCCCGTGACCCTGCTGCTGGCCGGCTCGGCCCGGCTGGCCGGCGAGGTCCGCTATGTGGGGCCGGACTGGGTGCTGCTCGACGCCGGCCGGGACGACCTGCTGGTGCCCGCGCACGCGGTGGTCGGCGTCGAGGGGGCGGGGCGGGCCGCTCCGGCGGAGACCGAGCGCGTGCCGCTCACCTGGCGGGCCGCCTGGCGGTCGCTGAGCCGGGACCGCGCCGTCGCGCGCGTCCAGCGCAGCGACGGTGACGTGGTCACCGGGGTGGTGCAGGCGGTCGGCGCCGACTTCGTGCAGCTCGGACCGGCGGGCGTGCTGGTGCCGTTCACCGCGATCCGGGCCGCGCGGGTGGCCCGGACCGACCCCTAGGAGGCGTCCTCCGGGAGCTCTCCGAAGGGGTGGCTGTCGATGAAGGTCTGGGTGTCGGAGTAGAGCCGCTGGATGTACGCCTCCAGCTCGGCCGCCTCGACCCGCCAGACACCGCGGCCGCCGATCTTGATCGCCTTCAGCTCGTTGCGCCGGACCAGTGCGTAGGCCTGCGTGGTCGAGATGTTGAGAATCTCGGCGACGTCGGTCAACTGCAGGAAGCGAGGCACCCCCGGGCCGAGCGGCATGGGGCCAGTGTGCCAGCAGGGGCCGCAGAGATTGCGGGAGTCGACGGCGTTGTGGACAACCCTGGACGAGAGCGCTCGGATGCGCACAATGTCGGGTATGCCCGATCGGGAACCGTCCCAGAGCCCGTCCGCGGTCCGGCTGCGCCGGCCGGGCTGGCGCGACCCCCGGTTGGCCGGCGGTCTGCTGTTGGTCGCCGTCGCGACGCTGGCCGGGGCACGACTGCTCTCCGACACCGAGCACACGGCGACCGTGTGGGCGACGGCAGAGCCGGTGCAGGCCGGCCAGACCGCGGATCAGGTGCGGCTGGTGCCGAGTGCGGTGCAGCTGTCCGACGGCGCGGCCGAGTCCGCCTATCTGAGCGCGACGGACGAGCCGGCCGGGGTCTTCACCCACGAGCTCGCCGCCGGCGAGCTGGTGCCGGTCGGGGCGCTCGCCGGTCCGGCCGCCACCGACCAGGTCGACCTGCCGCTGGCGGTGGACGCCGGGGCGGTTCCGGTCGACCTCGCGACCGGGCAGCTGGTGGACGTCTGGTCGGTGCCCGCACCGGCCGCCACCGGGTCGCCGGCCGGACGGGCGGACCGGGTGCTGCGGGCGGCTCCGGTCGCCGCGGTGCGCTCCGGCTCCGCGCTCGGCGGGAGCACCCGGCAGGTGGTGGTGACCGTGGACCACGGTGCCGGCCGGCTCGCGGAGGTGCTCGAGACGCTGTCCACCGGGACCGTCGCGCTGGTCCGGGTCGACGCGCGGTGACCGGGGGACCGGCCATGCCCGTCTCGGTCCTGGTGGCCGCGGGTGGCGCCGGCTGGGAGGCCCGGCTGCTGCCCACCCTGTCCGCGCCGGGGGCCCCGGCGCGGCTGGCCCGGCGGTGCGTCGACGTGCCGGACCTGGTGGCCGCCGCAGCGGCCGGGCGGGCCGGTCTCGCCCTGGTCTCCGCGGGGGTGGCGGGCTGGGACGCCGACGTGGTGGCCCGCCTCGCCGAGTGCGACGTGCGCACGGTCGTCGTCGCCGACGGGTCGGCCGAGGTCGAACGGGCCCGGCGGATCGGCGGCAGCACGGTGGTGACCGACGACGTCGCCACCGACCCGGACCGGCTGCTGCAGGTGCTGCTGGACGCTGCCGCAGCCCGGGAACCCGCCGCGGCCGGCATCGCGGCGCCGGCGCCGGCGCCGGCACCGACCGCGGCCGCGGCGTCGGCCGCTGTGGACGGCCGCGTCGTCGCGGTCTGGGGCGCCACCGGCGCGCCGGGCCGGTCCACCGTGGCGCTCGGCCTCGCCGCGGCCGCTGCCCGGCGGGCGACCCCGACCCTGCTGCTGGACCTGGACGTCTACGGCGGCGCCACCGCCCAGATGCTGGCCGTGCTGGACGAGGTGTCGGGTGTCCTGGCCGCGACCCGGGCGGCGTCCGCCGGATCGCTGGACCCGACCGGGCTGCTCGCCGCCGCCAGGACCGTCGAGCCGAACCTGGCCGTGTTGACCGGGCTGCCGCGTGCCGACCGCTGGACCGCGCTGCGGCCGGCGGCGGTCCGCGAGCTGCTCGCCGTGGCCCGCGGATGCTTCCCGCTGGTCGTCGTCGACTGCGGCTTCGGCATCGAGCAGGACGAGGAGCTGTCGTTCGACACCGCGGCACCGCGTCGCAACGGCGCCACCGTGACGGCGCTGGAGCAGGCCGACCTCGTGCTCGTCGTCGGCTCCGCCGACCCGCTGAGCCTGACCCGGCTGGCGCGCGCGTCCGGGGACCTTCGCGAGCTGGTGCCCACCGCGACGACGCATCTGGTGGTCAACCGGATGCGCCGCGGGCTCGGGTGGTCCCGCGACGAGGTGGCCGGCACGGTGCGCCGCGCGACCGGCACCGCACCGTTGGCGTTTCTCCCGCTGGACCAGCCGGCAGTCGACCGGGCGTGGATCGCCGGCCGCTCGCTGCCCGAGGCGGCGCCGACCGCGCCGCTGAGCGCCGCACTCGACCGGCTGTACGCCGAGCTGGCCGCCGAGCTGGAGGTCGGCGTCCTCAGACGCTGAACAGCAGCAGCAGACCGCCGACGGTGTAGACCAGCATCACCGCGAGCATCGCCAGCTGCCCGGACACCGCGCTGCGCTCGGGCAGCACCCGAACCGCCCGGTCGTGCGCCGCGATGACGCCGAGGATGTGCCCGGTCAGCACGAAGCCCACCTTGAGCACCGCCACCAGCCCCGGGCGCACCGACAAGAAGTACGTCGTGGTCCAGTCGATCGTGCCCAGGTAGTCGTGCTCGCCGGTGACCAGCGGGTCGGACAGGTAGGCCAGGTACCGCTGCCCGGACTCCAGCAGCAGCGTCAGGTAGTGCGCGAACAGGTAGCCGATCGCGATCGGCACCAGCGAGTGGGCGAGCAGGCCGGGCAGCGCGCGACGCTCCCGCCACGGCACCCCGGTGGCGGCGACGGCCGCGGCGGTGAACGTCACGGCCACGAAGGCCACGAAGCCGACCAGGACCAGGGTGTCGCGCAGCGTCGGGTCCAGCGTCCCCGGTTGGGCGGTCTGCTGCAGCCACCAATTGGACTGGCTGAAGCCGTCGAAGGCGGTCGAACCGAGCAGCACCGCCACGACGGCGACCAGGCCGCGGTCGACCGGGGTGGCGTCCAGGTTGGCGAGCGGGTTGCGCAGCACCGGGGCGCCGTCGCGCCGTCCCCACGGCGACAACCGGGCGACGAGGCCGAACCACACCTCGAACGGGTCGGCCCGGGCGAACCAGGTGCTGCCGAACACGGCCGACCCGACCAGCATCACCGCCACATACAGCAGGCACCAGGTCAGCACGGTGGACACGAACGCGGAGTCGGGGTCGACCAGCTCGGTCCACACGAAGGCGAACAGGCCGAGCGCGGCGGGCCAGTAGCCGAGCCAGGCGGGGTAGGGCAGCAGTCCCTGCTCGGGCTCGGTCCGCAGCAGTCGGGACAGGCCGAGATGCAGACTGCGCAGCGGGGACAGCAGCGGCCACACGTTCCCGGCCAGCAGGGACAGCGGAACCATGCCGACCCACAGGTAGATGTAGAACGCACCCAGCGCCGGGTTCGCAGGGGAGTCCTTGCCGGCGACCGCGGCCCACCCGACGTACGCCGCGATGAGCAGCCCGAGCAGCCGGAGCAGCCCGTGCAGCGCCCCGGAGTCCACGATCGCGGCCAGCGGGCGGGGGAGGGGACGGCCGGACTGCTCACCGCGCAGCCGGGAGGTGCGCCAGGAGAAGGCGAGGATCGCGAACGAGACGGTCAGCGCCCACCCGGCGCCGACCACGGCGTAGGTCAACGGAATCGGCAGGTCGGAGGCTCCGCCGATGCCGTGAGCGAGGGTTCTCAGGGCCGCACCACCAGCTGGGCGACCAACGCGCCGGACTCGTGCAGCTCGACGTCGAACTGCCCGGGCTGCTCGACGGTGAACCCGAACCGCTGGTCCTTGCCGGGCTCGACGGCGAACTCGTGCTCCTCGGGCGCGGTGTGCACGTGCAGCTCCTCGGCGGTGTCACTGTCCACCAGCAGCGCGATCTTGTCCCCGACGTTCGCCGGCACCTGCTTGCCCGCCGGGCTGACCGAGCCGTCCTCGATCTCGATCTCGATCTCGACCGCCCCGTCGTCGCTCGGCTCTTCGGACGGCTCGTCGGACGGCTCGTCGGACGGCTCGCTGGTGGGGGGCTCGGACGATGCCGGAGTCGACGTGGGGGGCGACGCCGAGGTTGTCGAAGGCTCGGCCGCCTCGGTCGAACCGTCGTCGCCACCGCACCCGCCGAGCACCAGCAGCACCGGCACGGACAGGGCGACGACCGCGGTGCGGAGCGTCCTGGGCATCATCGAGGTGATCCCTTCTCGTGACACGATGCGGGTTCCCCGGCGTGCCGGCCCCGCGTCCGACAGGAGACCAACGATGCCAGACCGGATGCGGCCCGAGGACGCCGCGTTCCTGGCCGCGGAGACGCCGCGCGCCCCGCGGCAGGTGGCGGTCGTGATGATCCTCGACCCGGGGGAGCGGGGCTTCGACCATCAGGGGCTGCTGGAGCTGATCGACGACAGGATCGGTCTGGTGCCGCGCTACCGACAGCGGGTGCAGTCCGTGCTCGGCGGCCTCGCGAGCCCGGCGTGGGTGGACGACGAGGCGTTCGACCTCAGCTATCACGTCCGCCGGTCGGCGGTGCCGAGACCGGGGACCATGACCCAGCTGCAGGAGCTGGTGTCCCGGTTGGTGGCGCGCCCCCTGGACCGGCAGCGCCCGCTGTGGGAGGTCTACCTGATCGAGGGCCTCGCGGACGGCAACGTGGCGATGGTGCTGAAGGCGCACCAGGCACTGGTCGACGGGATCGAGACCGTCGCGTTGGGACAGCTCCTGATGGACTCCTCGCCGGAGCCGCGCGAGCTCCCGGCCGTGGCCTGGCAGCCCGAGCCGGCGCCCTCCCAGCTGTGGCTGGTCGGGGAGTCCGTCGCGGACGCCGCGCTGCACCCGGACCGGCTGCTCGGCCCGGTCGCCGCCGGGATCCGGCTGGTGGTCGGCCACGGACTGCGGCTGCCCCGCGCTCCCCGAGGCGGGCCACACTCGCCACTGGCCACCGATCTCTGCCGCCAGCGGCGGTTCGTCGGCGTCGACACCCGGCTCGACGTGCACCGCCGGATCCGCGAGACCCACGGTGGCACGGTCAACGACGTGGTGCTCACCGTGGTGACCGGAGCGCTGCGCGCCTGGCTGCTCACCCGGGCGGAACCGGTGGGCCCGGCGACCCGGATCCGCGCGATGGTCCCGCTCAGCGTGCGGGACGACGAGGCCGAGCCCACCTCGCTGGGCAGTCACGTCGCCGGCCACCTGCTCACCCTCCCGGTCAATGAGGCGAACCCGGTGGTCCGCCTGCACCACGTGTCGTACGCGCTGAAGGCGCACCGGGAGACCGGGCGCGCCATCTCTGCTGACCGGCTGGTGGCCACACCGGGCCTGGCCTCCACCACCTTCCAGGTGCTCGGCTCGCGGGTCGCCGACAGCCAGGCCGCCCTGCCCTACCAGCTGGTGGTCACCAACGTGCCGGGCCCGCAGGAGCCGATGTACGCGCACGGGGCCCGGCTGCTCGCCACCTACCCGGTGCTGCCGCTGACCGAGCCGCGGGCGCTGGCGATCGGCGCCAGCTCGTACGACGGCGGGGTGTTCTACGGCATCAACGCCGACCGGGACGCGCTGCCGGACGCCGACGTGCTCGCGCAGTGCCTGACCGAGGCGCTGGACGAGCTGGCAGACACCGCCCGGCCGGAGCGGCCGCGGGCGCCGCGCGGTCGGAGCGGCAACACGGCCAAGAAGACGCGCGCCAAGCAGCCGACCCGCCGCGCCAGCCCGCGCCCGCGCAAGCGATCGGGTGGCCCGTGAGGTCGCAGATCTGGCCGCCCGACTCAGACGCTGAACAGCAGCAGCAGCCCACCCACGGTGTAGCCGAGCATCGCCGCGAGCATGGCCAGCTGGCCGGACACCACGTGCCGCATTGGCAGTAGCCGGATGGCCCGGTCATGTGCCGCGATGACGCCGAGGATGTGCCCGGTGAGAACGAACGCGACTTTGGCCCCCGCGACCAGCTCGGGTCGGGTGGACAGGAAGTAGTTCACCGTCCAGTCCGCCGTGCCGAGGTAGTCCGCCTCGCCGGTCACCAGCGGGTCGGACAGGAAGATCAGATAGGCCTGCCCCGTCTCGACCAGCAGGGTGAGGTAGTGGGCGAAGATGTACCCGACGCCGATAGGCACCAGCGAGTGCGCCAGCCGACGCGGCAGCGTCCGCCGATCTGCCCACGACATCCCGGGCGCCGCCAGCGCTGCCGCCACGAACGTCACAGCGACGAAGGCGACGAAGCCCACCAGCACCACGGTGTCGCGAAGCGTGGGGTCGAGTGCTCCCGGCACCGCAGTCTGCTGCAGCCACCAGTTCGAGTTGCTGAAGCTGTCGTACGCGGTCGAGCCGAGCAGGACGGCGACCACGGCGAGCATGCCGGCCTGCGGCCGCAGGCCGTCGAGGTTGTCGAGCGGGTTGCGAAGCACCACCTGTCGTCGACCGTCGGCGTCCTCGCGACGGCTCCACGGGGACAGCCTGGCGACGAACCCGAACCACACCTCGAACGGGTCGGCCTGCGCCAGGAAGCGGTCGCCGAAGACCGCCGCCCCGACCAGCATCGTCGCGCCGTACCAGAGACACCAGGTGACCACCGTCGACACGAACGCGGCGTCGGGGTCCACCAGCTCGGTCCAGACGAACGCGAAGAGCCCGATCGCCGCGGGCCAGCACCCCAGCCAGGACGGATAGGCCACCAGCCCGCGGTCGGGCGGGGTCGCGAGCAGCCGCGACAGGCCCAGATGCAGCGTGCGCACGGGGGACAACAGCGGCCACACATTGCCGACCAGCAGCGACAGCGGCACCAGCCCGACCCACAGGTAGATGTAGAACACGCCGAGCGCCGGATTGGCGCTGGCGTCCCGCCCGAACACTGCCGCCCAGGCGGCCACCGCCCCGACCACCAATCCGATGAGACGCAGCACCGTTCGCAGCCACGGCGAGTCGATGACCACGGCTACCCAGGAGGGGAGCGCCCAGCCGGTCCGTTCCCCGTCCAGCCGTGACGTCCGCCACGCCAGCGCCAGGACGGCGAACGAGCCGGCCAGCGCGCACCCCGCACCCACGACGACGTACGACAACGGGATCGGCAGGTCTGATGCCCCGCCGATCCCGTGTGCCGAGATGGAGTCGCCGGTCAGGATGGCGCTCCTGACCTGTGCCTAAGCCGCGGCACGTCCCTCAGGGCGCGCTGGTCAGCGACCCAGCCCAGCCTGCGGGCGGAGCACGAACAGCCCGCGGTCCATGGAACTGACCGCCACGAAGCGCTCACCCGCGTAGTACGGATAGTTGCTCCACGTGCCACCTTCGAAGGTCGGGTCATCGTTCTCGGGGTACATGTCGAAGAACGCGATCTCGGACAGCTCACCGTCGGCCACCGCGCTGTTGTCGTAGATGCGCAGCCCGGAGGTGTAGTTCGAGTGGTACGACCGCTTGAACTTCGTGTACATGTTGTGGTCGATCGAGGTCGTCTCGTTCTGGAAGGAGCGGATCTCCTCGGGCGACTCGAGGTCGCGGACGTCCCAAACCCGCGTTCGCGTCCGGTCCCCACGCAGGACCTCGTCGAGTTCGTCCCCGTGCAGGTAGTACCGCTGGTTGGCGGTCAACCAGCCCTGGTGGCTGTATCCGTCCCGGCCGTAGAACATCCGCGCGAGCGGGATCGGGTTGTCCTTGTCGGTGACGTCGACGATCGAGACCGTGTTCTCGATGTCCTCGATGGTCGGTCCGACGAACTCGGCGTTCGCGTTGAAGCAGATCTCGCGCCCGCGATAGTCGCGGTCCGGACCGTGGTAGATCGCGCACTGGGTGTCGTGGATGTAGCCGTGGTCCTGGAAGCAGCCGGCGAAGGTGGGGCTGGTGGGCTGGCTGATGTCCACCATGTGCAGCCCGCTGTTGCAGGTGCTGGTGCCCACCAGATACGCGTAGCCCGTGTCGGAGTTGATGTTCAGGTTGTGCGTGTTGCCCTCACCACCGACTTCGTAGTGCGCGGTCTCGTTGAAGGTCACCGGCGGGCCCTGGACGCCACGCAGCTGGGTCAGGTCGAAGACCTGCATCCCGTGGTTGTCGTGCTCGGACACGATGAAGGCGTGCATGCGGTGCACCTTGATGTCGCGCCAGAACACACCGCCTTCGGTCGAGGCCGTCGGTAGGGTGCCGATGATGTCAGGCCGCCGCGGCTTGGTGATGTCGACGAATACCGTGCCCTCGGTGCCGCCGACGAGCGCGTAGTCGTCGCCGCTGCGCGGGTCGGTCCAGCCCCAGATGTCGTTGACGAAGCTCAAGCCGAGCTTCTGCCGGCTGACCTGGCTGAGCATGTCGATGCCGTCACACGGGAACTCAGCTGCCATGCCGTCCGCACAGCGGGCGAAGCTGCCCGGCACCCGGTTGGCGGCGTCGGTGTCCTTGCCGGCGATTTCGGCGAACTGCCTGGCCTGGTCCGAGCCGACGGCGTTGTGCCGGTTCGCCCGATCGTCGTCGCCACCGTAGGACACCCCGATGCCCAGTACAGCGGCGGCGAACGCCGTCACGGCGGCGACGAAAAGTCGTCCCTTCATGGATGCTGCCTCCCGATCGGTGCGCAGCCCGCTAAAACGGCGAACCACCCAATTACCCCAACGTACTCAATCGCCTCAACCTAGCCGTCCTCCCCCCCATCCGGAACCCCCACGAACTGCCGGCAGATCTCGGGTGGGAACGCCGCCGGGAGCAGTGCCAAGATGCAGGCATGACTCCGACGCACGCCCTGGACGCCTCGACCCAGGTCCCCTCGCCCGTCAACGAGCCGGTGCTCAGCTACGCCCCCGGCAACCCGGAGCGGGCGGTGCTCGAGAAGCGGCTGGTGCAGCTGGCGTCAGAGCGCCTCGACCTGTCGTGCACCATCGGCGGCGAGCAGAAGATGGGCGGCGGCAAGCGGATCGACGTGGTCCAGCCGCACGCCCGGCGACACGTCCTCGGCACGATGAAGAACGCCACCGCCACCGACGCGCGGGCCGCGGTGGCCGCGGCCAAGGCCGCGGCGCCGGGATGGCGGGCGCTGCCCTACGACGAGCGGGCGGCGGTGCTGCTGCGCGCCGCCGAGCTGCTGGCCGGGCCGTGGCGGCAGACGCTGAACGCCGCCACCATGCTCGGGCAGTCCAAGACCGCCACCCAGGCCGAGATCGACGCCGCCTGCGAGCTGATCGACTTCTGGCGGATGAACGTGCTGTTCGGCAAGCGACTGCTGGCCGAGCAGCCGGTCACCAACAGCCCCGGCATCTGGAACCGGCTCGACCACCGCCCACTGGAGGGCTTCGTCTACGCGGTCACGCCGTTCAACTTCACCGCGATCGCCGGCAATCTGCCCACCGCGCCGGCCCTGATGGGCAACACCGTGGTCTGGAAGCCGGCACCGACGCAGACGCTGGCCGCCTGGCACACCATGCGGCTGCTCGAGGCCGCCGGGCTGCCGCCCGGGGTGATCAACATGGTCACCGGCGACGGCATCGCGGTCTCCGACGTGGCGCTCGCCGACCCCGACCTCGCCGGCATCCACTTCACCGGGTCGACGGCGACCTTCCAGCACCTCTGGCAGCGGGTGGGCGCCAACATCGCCGGCTACCGGTCCTACCCCCGACTGGTGGGGGAGACCGGCGGCAAGGACTTCGTGCTGGCGCACCCGAGCGCCGACCCGGACGTGCTGCGCACGGCGCTGGTGCGTGGCGCGTTCGAGTACCAGGGACAGAAGTGCTCGGCCGCCTCCCGCGCCTACGTGCCGCGCAGCCTGTGGCGCAGGATCGAGAGCGACCTGCTCGGGCTGACCGAGTCGCTGCCGGTGGGGCCGGTGACCGACCTCGGCAACTTCATGGGCGCGGTCATCGACGACCGGGCCTTCGCCAAGCACAAGACCGCGCTGGAGCGCGCGCATGCCACCTCGTCCATCCGGGTCGCCGCCGGCGGCAGCTGCGACGACAGCGAGGGCTGGTTCGTGCGCCCCACCGTCCTGGTGGGGGAGGACCCGACCGACGAGGTGTTCACGACGGAGTACTTCGGCCCGATCCTGTCCGTGCACGTCTACCCCGACCGGCAGTACGCCCGGGTGGTCGAGCAGATGGAGTCCGCCACCCCGTACGCGCTCACCGGGTCGATCATCGCCACCGACCGGGCGGCGATCGTCGACGCCCAGCAGCGGCTGCGCTACACCGCCGGCAACTTCTACGTGAACGACAAGCCGACCGGCGCGGTCGTCGGCCAGCAGCCGTTCGGCGGGGCGCGCGGCTCGGGCACCAACGACAAGGCCGGGGCGATGCAGAACCTGCTGCGCTGGACGTCCACCCGCGCGATCAAGGAGACGTTCGTGCCTCCGGTCGACCACTCCTACCCGCACATGGCGCCGGACCAGGAGTGACCGGACCGCGGTGAGAGGTCAGGACAGGTAGCGCTGCCCGACCTCCTGCTCCACCCGCAACCCGGCGGACACGCCCTTCAGCAGCTCCCGCTCCAGCTTGCCGCCGACGATCGGGATCTTGACCTTGATCTCGCCCTCGATGTCGAGCACGGCACCGCGGCCGGCCGGCGACAGGGCGTGCACGCTGGTCATCCCGGCCGGCTGGCCCTGCACGTCGAGCCGGACGTCGGCGCGCCGGTTGCCGTCGCCGTCGGCCGGGCCCCAGGTCTCGGTCTGCACGACCGTCAGGGTCTCGCCGACGAACTTCCGCGCGAAGTCGGGGACGTTGGCGGGCAGCACCCGGGTGACCGTGATCGTGCCGCCGTCGTCGTCGGCGTCGATCGCGACGTCGTGCGAGGTTGCGCCGATCGCCTCGGACACCTCGGTCTGGAACGCGGGGTCGGTGAGCATCGCCCACACCGCCGCCGGCTCGGCGGAATAGGAGTGCTGCTCGGTCAGCTTCATGGCCGGCCATCATGCACCCCCGATGCGGCGCCGGCGAGCAGGGCTAGGGTCGGAACCATGCGGATCCAGCAGGACCGGGCCCTGGCCGCGCTCCTCGAACGAGCCGACGAGGTCGCGGCGGCCCGGAGGGCCACCTCCGGGGTCGAGGCGGACACCGTCCACGGGCTGCTCGCCAGCTACTACCGGCACGTGGCCATCGAGGAGCTCGAGGGTCGCGAGCCCGAGGACATCTACGGCGCCGCCATGAGCCAGTACCGGCTCGCCGGCCGGCGCCCGCAGGGCACCGCCACCGTGCAGGTGTCGACCCCGACCGTCGGCGAGCACGGCTGGTCCGCGGCCGGCCATACGGTCGTCGAGATCGTCACCGACGACATGCCGTTCCTGGTCGACTCGGTGACCATGTTCCTGGCCCACCACAGCCACGGCATCCATCTGGTCGTCCACCCGCAGCTGCGGGTTCGCCGGGACGTGACCGGGCGGCTGCTGGAGCTCGACCGCGGTGCCGACCCGACCCTCGAGCCCGACGGTGACGAGGCCGTGGCCGCCCCGGAGGGCACCGTCCCCGAGTCCTGGATGCACATCGAGATCGACCGGGTCGACGAGGTGGAGCGGATCGCGGAGCTCGAGCGCGGCCTCACCGCGGTGCTCCGCGACGTCCGGGAGTCGGTGGAGGACTGGTCCAAGATGCAGGCCCGCGCGCTGAGCATCGTGGACCAGCTCCGCACCGACCCGCCGCCGCTGCCCGGGGTCGAGGTGACCGAGGTGGCCGAGCTGTTCAGCTGGCTCGCCGACGACCACTTCACCTTCGTCGGCTACCGCGAGTACACCATCGGCCGGGCCGACGAGCCGGACGGCGACGTGCTCAAGGCAGTGCCCGGCAGCGGGCTCGGCGTGCTCCGCTCGGACCCGCCCGCCGAGTCGGGGCGACTGCCCGGACCGGTGGCGGAGCGGGCCCGCGACAAGGTGCTGTCCATCATCACCAAGGCCAACTCCCGGTCCACGGTGCACCGGCCGGCCTACCTCGACTACGTGAGCATCAAGACCTTCGACTCCGACGGCGAGGTGAACGGCGAGCGCCGCTTCCTCGGCCTGTTCTCCTCCGCCGCCTACACCGAGTCGGTCACCCGGATCCCGGTGCTGCGGCGCAAGACCGTCGAGGTGCTGGAGCACCTCGGCTTCCAGCCCATGAGCCACAGCGGCAAGGCGCTGCTGGACCTGCTGGAGACCTATCCGCGCGACGAGCTGTTCCAGACGCCCGTCGACCAGCTGGTCCCGACCCTGCACGCCGTGCTGCATCTGCAGGAGCGTCGCCAGCTCCGTCTGTTCGTCCGCCCCGACCCGTACCGGCGCTACCTGTCCTGCCTGGTCTACCTGCCGCGGGACCGGTACACCACCCAGGTCCGGCTGCGGATGGAGTCGATCCTCGCCGCCGCGCTCACCGACGACGGGCACACCGAGGGCGCCACCGTCGACTACACCGCCCGGGTCAGCGAGTCGGTGCTCGCCCGGCTGCACTTCGTGGTCCGGCCGCCGCGGGGCGAGCTGGTCGGCGACATCGACGAGCCGCGGATCGAGGCGCTGCTCGCCGAGGCGACCCGGTCGTGGACCGACGACCTCGCGCAGGCCGCCTACGACATCCTCGGCGAGGCCGACGGCGCGCGCGCCGTGCGGGAGTACGGCGAGGCCTTCCCCGAGGCGTACAAGGAGGACTTCAGCCCGCGGGTCGGGGTCAGTGACCTGCAGCGGCTGGAGACGGTGGACAGCCAGGAGGGCATCGGGCTGCACCTGTACGCGCCGGCCGACGCGCCACCCGGCGAGGGCCGGTTCAAGGTCTACCGGACCGGCGCGTCGATGTCGCTCACCGAGGTGCTGCCGCTGTTCAGCTCGCTCGGCGTCGAGGTGGTCGACGAGCGCCCCTACGGCTTGCAGCCGGAGGGCGCGGCCCAGCCGGTGGCGTGGATCTACGACTTCGGGCTGCGCTACGCCGGGGAGCCGGGCGAGCAGGGCCGCGAGCTGTTCCAGGACGCGTTCCGCGCCTGCTGGCAGGGCCGCGCGGAGGCGGACGGCTTCAACCGGCTGGTGCTCGCCGCCGGGTTGTCGTGGCGGCAGGTGTCGGTGCTGCGCGCGTACGCCCGCTGGATGCGGCAGGCCGGAACGCCGTTCAGCCAGGAGTACGTCGAGGACACCGTGCTGCGGCACTGCTCGGTGGCCCGCACGCTGGTCGACCTGTTCTATGCCCGCTTCGACCCGGGCAGCCACGACGTGCCCGCCGACGGCGAGTCCCGGGTGGCGATGATCGCCGATTTGGAGGCGCGGCTGACCAGCGCCCTGGACGAGGTGGAGAGCCTCGACCACGACCGGATCCTGCGCTCGTTCGTCACCGCGATCAGCGCCACCGTGCGGACCAACTACTTCGTGCCCGGTGACGACGACGGCGGCTCGCGCAGCGCGATCGCGATCAAGCTGGAGCCGCAGCGGATCGAGGACCTGCCCCAGCCGAAGCCGCGCTACGAGGTGTTCGTCTACTCCCCGCGGGTCGAGGGCGTGCACCTGCGCTTCGGCCACGTCGCGCGCGGCGGGCTGCGCTGGTCCGACCGCCGGGAGGACTTCCGGACCGAGATCCTCGGCCTGGTCAAGGCGCAGATGGTCAAGAACGCGGTCATCGTGCCGGTCGGCGCCAAGGGCGGCTTCTACTGCAAGCAGCTGCCGGACCCGCAGCAGGACCGGGACGCCTGGACGGCCGAGGGCGTGGCCTGCTACCGGATCTTCATCTCCGGCCTGCTCGACGTCACCGACAACCTCAAGCGCGAGCAGGTGGTCCCGCCGCCGCGGGTGGTCCGGCACGACGGCGAGGACGCCTACCTCGTGGTGGCGGCGGACAAGGGCACCGCGTCCTTCTCCGACATCGCCAACGAGCTCGCGGAGGAGTACGGCTTCTGGCTCGGCGATGCGTTCGCGTCCGGCGGGTCGGCCGGCTACGACCACAAGGCGATGGGCATCACCGCCCGCGGCGCCTGGGAGTCGGTGCGGCGGCACTTCCGCGAGATGGGGGTGAACTGCCAGACCGAGGACTTCACCTGCGTGGGCGTCGGCGACATGTCCGGCGACGTGTTCGGCAACGGGATGCTGCTGTCCGAGCACACCCGGCTGGTGGCCGCCTTCGACCACCGGCACGTCTTCGTCGAC
Source organism: uncultured Actinomycetota bacterium (assembly GCA_963695375.1). Classification (GTDB taxonomy): domain Bacteria; phylum Actinomycetota; class Actinomycetes; order Propionibacteriales; family Nocardioidaceae; genus JACCVL01. The sequence continues at coordinate 1,569,348 of OY968767.1, forward strand.
CCCGACCCGGACGCCGCCACCTCGTACGCCGAGCGCCGCCGGCTCTTCGACCTGCCGCGGTCGAGCTGGGCCGACTACGACACCGACCTGATCTCCGCCGGCGGAGGGGTGTTCCCGCGCTCGGCCAAGTCGATCAAGGTCTCGGCCCAGATGCGCGAGGCGCTCGGGATCGCCGACGGGGTGCAGAAGCTCACCACCCACGAGCTGCTGCAGGCGATCCTGCGCGCGCCGGTGGACCTGCTGTGGAACGGCGGGATCGGCACCTACGTCAAGGCGAGCGCCGAGTCGCACGCCGAGGCCGGGGACAAGGCGAACGACGCGATCCGGGTCGACGGCGCGGAGCTGCGGGTGCGCTGCGTCGGCGAGGGCGGCAACCTCGGCTTCACCCAGCGCGGGAGGGTCGAGTACGCGCTGACCGGCGGGCGGATCACCACCGACTTCATCGACAACTCGGCCGGCGTGGACACCTCCGACCACGAGGTGAACATCAAGATCCTGCTCGACCGGGTGGTCGCCGACGGCGACCTGACCGGCAAGCAGCGCAACGCGCTGCTGCAGGAGATGACCGACGAGGTGGGCCGGCTGGTGCTCGCCGACAACGACGAGCAGAACCTGGCCCTCGCCAACGCCTCGTTCGGCGCCCCGTCGCTGCTGCACGTGCACGCGGACTGGATGCGCCGGATGGAGCGGGCCGGGATGCTCAACCGGTCGCTGGAGTTCCTGCCGGACAACAAGGAGATCGCCCGGCGGCGGGACCAGGACCTCGGGCTGACCCAGCCCGAGCTGGCGGTGCTGCTCGCGTACACGAAGATCGTGCTGGCCGAGGAGCTGCTGGACAGCAACGTGCCGGACGACCCGTTCATGCGCGGGCGGCTGTACCGGTACTTCCCGAGCCCGATGCGCCAGGACTACCGCGAGCAGATGGACGCGCACCCGTTGCGCCGCGAGATCATCGTCACCCAGGTGGTCAACGAGCTGGTGAACACCGGCGGGATCACCTTCTTCCAGCGGCTGTCCGGCGAGACCGGGGCGACGGCGTCGGAGCTGGCCCGCGCGCACGCGGTCGCGGCCGAGCTCTTCGCGACCGAGCACCTCAACGACCTGGTCCACGAGCTCGACCACGACGTCGACGCGCTGGTGCAGACCCGGATGCGGCTGGAGATCCGGACGCTGAGCGAGCGCGCGACCCGCTGGCTGGTCAACCACCGCTGGCACCACGACGCCGAGGCCACGGTGGAGCGGGTGGGGGCCGCGGTCACGAAGGTGGTGCGTGGCCTGCCGGACGTGCTGGTCGGGCGGGACGCCGAGCGGCTGTCGGAGCATGCGGCGCACCTGGTCGACGCCGGTGTGCCCGACGAGATCGCGATCCGGGTGGCGACGCTGGCGCCTGCCTACAGCGCGCTGGCCATCGTCGAGGTGGCGCAGCGGCTCGAACACGACCCGCTGCGGGTAGCCCGGGTGCACAGCGTGCTGGGTCAGCAGCTCGGCCTGGACACGCTCTACGGCCGGGTGCTCGAGCTGCCCCGGCTGGACCGCTGGCAGACGATGGCGCGCGCGTCGCTGCGCGACGACCTCCAGCAGGTGCATGCCGGGCTGACCGACAAGGTGGTGCGCGACCTCGCCGACGCGGGCGACCTGGACGTCGAGCACGCCGAGCGGCAGGTGTCGGAGTGGGCGGAGGAGCGCGGCACCGCGCTGCAGCGCAGCAGGGCCACGCTGCGCGAGATCTGCCGGGAGGAGTCGCCGGACCTGGCTCGGATGTCGGTCGCGCTGCGGGTCGCCCGCGGCCTGCTGGACTGACCGCTCACCCGTTCGGCCAGTCGCACACAGTGATCAGACGATCACCGAGTGCGTTCGCTTGCCGGGTCTTGGCGGCCGTCCCACTATTACCCCAACGCGGCTGATATGAGTGGCCACGCACTGACCGCGGGGGTCGGAGCGATCACCGATTCGCCGCGTAACGAACGCCCTGGCAGCGACCGCCGGGGCGTTCGTCATGCGCCGTCTCCTTGACCGGCGCCGCTCAGTCGACGCAGAGGCAGAACGGGTGGCCCGCCGGGTCGAGGAAGACCCGGAAGGTGGTGCCGGGCTGCTGGTCGTGCTTGGTCGCGCCGAGCTCCAGCACCTTCGGCTCGGCGGCGTCCAGGTCCTCGACCATCACGTCGAGGTGGATCTGCTGCGGAACCTGCTGGCCGGGCCACACCGGCGGGGTGTAGGCGTCCACCTGCTGGAAGGAGATGCACTGGCTGCCGTCGGCCGGGCGGATGTCGGCCCAGCCGTCGGAGGCCTCGACCTTCCAGCCCAGCAGCGCGCCGTAGAACGTCGCGAGCGCGCCGGCGTCCGGGCAGTCGATGACGAAGCCTGGGTGCTGTGCGATAGCCATGCCAGGCAGGCTAGGACCGGCCACCGACAGCGTCGAGGACGCCGGTGGCCTGGCCGACCTCGATCAGGTGCCCGTCCGGGTCGCGCATGTAGGCCCGGATCTCGCCGCCGCGGTCCTTCGGCTCGGTGAGGAAGGTCGCGCCGGCGGCGCGCCACTGCTCGTAGACCTGGGCGATGTCGGCGACGCGGATGTTGAGGAACGCGCTGGCCCGGGTCGGGTCGGTGGGCACGTCGAGGGAGATTTCCGGCTTGTCGTCGGTCGGTCCGCCGCCCACGTTCAGGATCAGCCAGGTGTTGGCGACCTGCATGATCACCGGGTCCCGCTCGAGCACCGTCCGCGCTCCGAGCACCTGCTCGTACCATCGGCGGCTGCGGTCCTGGTCGCTCACCACCAGGAAGTGGGTGATGACGAACCCTTCAGCGGGTGCCGGGAAATCGGGCGTCTCAGCCATGACGAGCTCCAAGGTCGGCTACCTCTGGCGAACCCCGCTCCGCCGGGAGTATTCCCTCGGGTTAGGGAGCAACTCGCGAGACAGGTGAGACCGGTGTGAGCGCCGTGTCTGCCCGTTGTGCACAGAAGGCCCGCGGCCCCTTCCGACAGCGCGGATGCGGGTCTAGGGTCCGGGCCATTCAGACTGTTTTGTCCGGATCTGGGGGCCGCGATGGCTGCGACGCCGGCGGAGCTGCTGGCCGACGAGGTGCGGGCCGAGGTGCGCAGCTCCGGGGTGGATCCGCAGCGGGACCCGGCCGCCGTGCATCGGCTGGCACGCGAGGTCACCCGGCGGCACGAGCAGCGCAGCCTGACCGGTGCGGTCGCCCCGCTCGCCGACGAGCAGGCCGCGGTGGGGGAGATCGTCGCCCGGGTGTCCGGGCTCGGCGTGTTGCAGCCGCTGCTCGACGACCCTGAGATCGAGGAGATCTGGGTCAACGAGCCCAGCCGGGTGTTCGTCGCCCGCCGCGGCCGGCATGAGCTGACCCCGCTCGTCCTCGACGCCGAGGAGGTCCGGGAGCTGGTCGAGCGGATGCTGAAGACCAGCGGCCGCAGGCTCGACCTCTCCCAGCCGTTCGTGGACGCAACGCTGCCCGGAGGCCACCGGCTGCACGTCGTCCTCGATGGCATCTGCCGCGATTTCGTCGCGGTGAACGTCCGCAAGTTCGTCGCTCGGGCGCACCGGCTGGAGGATCTGGTCGCCCTGGGCACGCTCACTCCTGCGGCGGCTCGCTTCCTGGACGCCTGCGTCCGCGCCGGGCTGTCGGTGCTGGTGTCCGGCGGCACCCAGGCAGGCAAGACGACGATGCTGAACTGCCTGGCCGCGGCCATCCCGGGCAGTGAGCGGGTGGTCTCCTGCGAGGAGGTCTTCGAGCTGCGCTTCGCCCACCCCGACTGGGTGCCGTTACAGACCCGCCCCCCGGGCCTGGAGGGGACCGGCGAGGTCCGGCTCCGGCAGCTGGTCAAGGAGAGCCTGCGGATGCGGCCGAACCGGTTGGTGGTCGGGGAGGTCCGCGCCGAGGAGTGCCTGGACCTGCTGCTGGCGCTCAACGCCGGACTGCCCGGGATGGCCAGTCTGCATGCCAACTCCGCACGGGAGGCGCTGGTCAAGGCCTGCACCCTCCCGCTCCTGGCCGGGGAGAACATCGGTTCTCGGTTCGTCGTCCCCACCGTCGCTGCGGCCGTCGATCTCGTGGTGCACCTGTCGCTGGCTCCAGACGGGACCCGCACTGTCGACGAGATCCTCGCCGTCCCGGGTCGGGTCGAGGCCGATGTCATCGAGACCGAAGTCGTGTTCCGACGGCAGGACCACGAGCTTGTGCGGTGCAACGGGCGCCCGGCGCACCCGGAGCGCTTCGCCCGCATCGGCGTCGACGTCGACCGGCTGCTGGGTGGAGGCGAGTGAGGTGGGCGCCGCGGTCGGCCTCGTGCTCGGGTGCGGGCTGCTGCTGGTCTGGCTCGCGGTCACCGGCGAGGCGAATGAGACGTCGACGACCAGCCGACCCGCGCTGATCGACCGGCTGCGCACGACGTTGCGGCGGGCGGGTGCGGACCGGGTGACGCCCGCGGCCCTGCTCGGCGTCTGCGCGGGGCTGGGTGGTGTCGTCGGCCTCGCGATGCTCGTGGTCAGCGGGGTGCCGGCCGTCGGCGCGGCCTTCGGTCTGCTCGTCGCGTACGCGCCGGTCGCGGTGTTGCGCGGACGCGCCCGACGCGCGCTGCGCGAGCGCGCCGAGCTGTGGCCGGACGTCGTCGACGACCTGGGCTCCGGGGTTCGCGCCGGACTGTCGTTGCCGGAGGCGCTCACCCGGGTCGGCGAGCGGGGGCCGGCGCCGCTGCGTCCCGCGTTCTCCGCCTTCGGGGTCCGCTATCAGCGCACCGGGCGGTTCGGCGCTGCTCTGGACGACCTCAAGGCCGACCTGGCCGATCCGGTCGGTGACCGGGTGGTGGAGGGGCTGCGCGTCGCCCGGGAGGTCGGGGGCGGTGACCTCGGAGCGTTGCTGCGCGCCTTGTCCGGCTATCTCCGCGACGACCTGCGCACCCGCGGCGAGCTGGAGTCCCGGCAGGCGTGGACCGTGAACGCCGCCCGACTCGCCGTCGCCGCCCCCTGGGCGGTGTTGCTGCTGATGTCGTTCGACCGGGACGTGATCGGCCGGTATGCGAGCCCCATCGGCGCCTTCGTGCTGCTCGGCGGAGCCGCGACCTGTCTCCTGGCCTATCGGCTGATGGTTCGGCTCGGTCGGTTGCCGGCCGAGCGCAGGGTGCTGGCATGAGCGCGACGGTGGTCGGTGCGCTCGTAGGGGCGACGGCAGGGCTCGGCCTGCTGCTGGTGCTGGTCGGTGCACCGCTGCGTCGTCGCCCCTCTCTCGACGACCGGGTGCTGCCGTACCTGACCGGTCCGACCGCCCCGCGACGGCAGAGCGGCGGCCCGCTCGGCGTGGTCAGCGTGGTCGTCGTCCCCTGGCTGCACGCCCTCGCCCAGCTGCTGGCCCGGGTATCCGGCAACGGCGCCGCCACCCGCCGCCGCCTCGGCCGCGCCGGTGACCGGCTCTCGCTGGAGGAGTTCCGGGTCGAGCAGGTCACCTGGGGCCTGCTCGCCGCCGCCGGCGCGGCGATGCTCGGCCTGCTGGCGGCGGCCCGCGGGACGGTGCCGTCCGCCGCCCTGCTCCTCGCCGTCGGTGCGGCGTTCCTCTGCGGCGTCATGGCCCGCGACCAGCGGCTGTCGGCAGCTGTGGCCGCGCGCGAGCGGGCGATGCTCGCCGAGTTCCCCGCCATCGCCGACCTGTTGGCGCTGTCGGTCGCAGCCGGGGAGGGGCCGGTGGCGGCGTTGGAGCGCGTGACCCGCACCGCGCACGGCGCCCTCGCCGGCGAGCTGCGGGTGCTGCTCGGTGAGGCTGCCACCGGCACGCCGGTCGTCTCCGCGCTGGACCACCTCGCCGCGCGCACCGGGGTCGCCGCTGTGTCCCGGTTCGCCTCGACGCTGGCCGTGGCGATCGAGCGAGGGACACCGCTGGTCGGCGTCCTGCACGCCCAGGCTGCGGACGTCCGCGAGGCCGGGCGACGGCAGCTGCTCGAGACCGGGGCACGCAAAGAGGTCTCGATGATGGTGCCGGTGGTCTTCCTCGTGCTCCCGGTCACGGTCGTCTTCGCGTTCTTCCCCGGTGTGGTGGGCCTGCAGCTCACCGCGCCATGACCACCGAACACCGTTCCGAGACCGGGAGGTCGAGATGACAGCAATCCTCGTAGCGATCCTGCGCCGGCGAGACGAGCGTGGCGATGTGCCCGGCTGGGTGATGATCACGGTGATGACCGCCGGTCTGGTGGCGATGCTCACCGCAGTGGCCGGGCCGCAGCTGCGCAGCATGCTCGACGCGGCGCTGGCGAGCGTCACCTGACGTGCGCCGGCCGGTCGCCCGATCCGGCGACGACGGCGCCGCCGTGGTCGACTTCGTGCTGGTGGCCGCCCTCGTGGTGCCGCTGGTGCTGGCGGTGATTCAGCTCGGGCTGGTCCTGCATGTCCGCAACACGCTGGCCGCGGCCGCGTCCGAGGGGGCGCGCTGGGCGGCCACCGCCGACCAGCGGCCGGTCGACGGTGCCGCGCACACCCGGGCGATGGTCGGGCAGATCCTCGCCGGCCGGTACGCCCAGCACGTGACGGCCCGGGCGGCCGCGGTGGGAGGACGACTGGGTGTGGTCGTCCGGGTCGAGGCGGAGGTGCCTCCGCTCGGGCTGCTCGGCCCGGCCGTTCCGGTCAGTGTCGAGGGACACGCGGTCGAGGAGCAGCCACCGTGAGAGATGACCGCGGCAGCGGCGTCGTCGAGTTCACCTGGCTGTGCCTGCTGCTGCTCGTGCCGCTGGTCTACCTGCTGATCGGCGCGACCGAGGTGCAGCAGGCGGCCTACGGGGCGACCGCGGCCAGCCGGGCCGCCGGACGGGCTTACGTGCTGGCGCCCGACGAGACGGCCGCGCAGCGGCAGGCGACGGCCGCGGCGCAGGTGGCCCTCGCTGATCAGGGGATCGACTGGGGCAGCGCTGATCTGACCGTCTCCTGTCGGCCGGATCCAGCGGCGTGCCTGGCGCCGGGTTCGCTGGTGACAGTCGACGTCACGGTGCGGCAGCCGTTGCCGGTTGTCGGGAGCGTGCTGGGACCGGCGGCGCCGACGGTCCGAGTGGCCAGCAGCCACGCCGAGCCGTACGGCAGCTTCCGGGAGCCGCGGTGAGCCAGCCGCGTCACGGTCGTCGCGGTGACTGCGGCACCGTGACCGTGCTGGTGGTCGGGTTCGTCGTGGTCGTCGCGCTGCTGGTGGCGGCGGTCGTGGACGCGTCGGCTGCCTATCTGCGCCGGCAGGCGCTGACCTCGCTGGCCGACGGCGCCGTGCTCGCCGCCGCCGACGGGGTGCAGGGCGAGCAGGTCTACACCTCCGGCCTCGACGCGCACGCTCAGGTGGATGCTCAGGTCGCCCGGACCTACGTCGCCGACTACCTGCGCTCCACCGGTGCGCTCGCCGAGCACCCCGGCCTGACCTGGCAGGTGGACACCACCGGCTCCGTCGTCCGGGTCCGGGTCAGCGCCCCGCTCGACCTGCCGATCACCCCGGCCGGCTGGGTCGATCAGGCGAGCGTGACCGGCTCCGCCGCCGCGGTGGTCGAGGTGCGATGAGGCTCAGGTCGAGGAAGACCCGGAAGGTGGTGCCGGACTGGGCGAGGCATTGTCGGCCCAGCCGTCGGACACCTCGACCTCCCAGTCCAGCAGCTCGCCGTAGAACGTCGCGAGCGCGCCGGCGTCCGGACAGTCGACCGACAGCGCCAGGCCCGCGACAGGGTTCTACGACCAAAGTCCACTTGGAGACCCACGACTCGTTGGTGGATGGTTCCTACAGGCCCGTCGGGTGGTTGAGTGTCGGCCTCGGTGGCCGGGGCGCTCTGCGACGGAGTCGCCGCATCACCTGGAGGAACACATGCGGATCATCCGGCTGATCCTTCTGACCGCCTTACCGACCGTGCTGCTCGTCACGGCTGCGCAGGCCGCGCCGGTCGGTGCCCTGAAGCAGTACCGGGTGCCAACCGCCGACAGCGAACCCCGGGCCATCACCACCGGATCCGACGGGAACACCTGGTTCACCGAGGGCACGACCTTCACGGCCGCACCGGCCAAGATCGCTCGGGTCACGCCGGCCGGCGTGATTACCGAGTTCACCGCCGATGTCGCGGACGGATGCAACGGCTGCATCCTGACCGACATCGAGCAGGGGCCGGCCAACATCATGTACATCACCTCTAACGACCCGACCCTGATGCGGTTCAACGTGGCGACCAACACCTTCATGGCACCGGTGCAGATGCCCAACACCAACGCGCTTGGCGGCAACCTCGCCACCACCGTCGGCGGCGACGACGTCTGGATCACCGACTTCAACAATGACGTCGTCTGGCGATACCAAATCTCGACCGGACAGTTCACGTCTTTTCCCGCAGACCCGAGCGACGTCGCCGTGGACGCCGCAGGCAACGCATGGTTCACCGAGCCCGGTGCTGTCCAGGCACCCGGCACCAGCAACATCGGGCGAATCGACGCGGTCACCGGTGTCGTGACCAGAACCCCAACCACGGACGGCTCAACCACCGTTGCACCGCGCAGCATTACCGTCGCCTCGGATGGGCAGGTCTGGTTCACCGCCCGGTTCACGCCCCAAGCGGTTGGGCGCCTCAACCCAGCCAACAACTCCGTAACCCTGTTCCCCCTGACGAACGTCGGACCCCAGGGCATTGCAGCCTCCCCTGACGGCTCCGTCTGGTTCACCCAGGTCACCAAGGGCAACATCGCCAGGATCACCAACGACGGCGTTATCACCGAGGCCAGGACGGTCAAGGGCAGCGACCCGTTCGGGATCACTGTCGACGCGGCTGGTGACCCCTGGTACACCATGATGGCGGCCAACAAGATCGGCGAGCTCCAGCTCCGATAGCCGGCGGCACCACGGAACGCGACCGGCCGATCAACGCAGGCGCAGTGAGACCGCACGCCCACCTCCGCGCACCCTGGCGAGCGTGACCGGCTGCGCCGGCGCGGTGGTCGAGGTGCGCTGAGGCTCAGTCGACGCAGAGGCAGAACGAATGCCCCGCCGGGTCGAGGAAGACCCGGAAGGTGGTGCCGGGCTCGGCGAGGCGGAACGTCGCGAGCGCGCCGGCGTCCGGACGGTCGACCGACAGCGCCAGGCCCGCGACAGGGTTCTACGACCAAAGTGCACTGGAGGCCCAAGACTCGTTGGGTGGATGGTTCCTACAGGCCCGTCGGGCGGGTTCAGTGTCGGCCTCGGCGGCCGGGGCGCTCTGCGAAGGAGTCGCCGCGATCACCTGGAGGAGCGCATGCGGATCATCCGGCTGATCCTTCTGACCGCTTTCTCGACCGTGCTGCTCGTCACGGCTGCGCAGGCCGCGCCGGTTGGTGCCCTGAAGCAGTACCGGGTGCCAACCGCCGACAGCGAACCCCCGGGCCATCACCACCGGATCCGACGGAAACACCTGGTTCACCGAGGGCACGACGGCCGCACCGGCCACGATCGCTCGGGTCACGCCGGCCGGCGTGATTACCGAGAACGCAACAGCTTCGGGTCCTCGACCCGTTGTGCGATGCCGGCTTCCAGGTTCAGCAAGGCGCTGAGGTGCAGATGGCATCGCGCGCCTGGCGTCGACCAGGGTCCTTCTCCGGGTGGGAACGACCTACTGGGGGCCTGAACAGAGGAGGAGATTCATGAAGCTCATACCTCGCGTCCCAGGACGCACACACACGGGCAAATGCATTGTCGGCGGGACAACCGCCACATTGGTGGCTCTGGCGATGTTGCCGGCGTTCGCAGCTCCCGCCAATGCTGCAGGTGGCTACGTGTTCACCAAGGTGGTAGACAGCGTCGCCGACGGCTTCAACCCGCAAACTCTCAGACTCAGCTGTCCCTCGATCAACACCGCAGGAGACATCGCCTTCAAGTCCGAACGCGGAGGACAGGACGGCATACACCGAGCAAACGCGGCTGGAGGCGTGACGACCATCGCCGAAGTGGGAAGTGGGTTGACGCTCCTCGCTAACGGCAACCCATCGATGAACGACTCCGGTCAGGTCTCGTTCGGGGCAAGTCTGTCCGACGGCGGACACGCCATCATGCGAGGCGACGGCGGCCCCTTGACGGAAATCGCCAGCACCAGCGCGGATGGGTTCACTTCCTTCGGCCGCAACACATCGGTCAACGACACGGGTGAGGTGGCCTTCGACGGTCAACTTAGCTCCGGGGTAAGCGGTCTCTTCTCAGGAACTGGCGGTGAAATCACCACCCACTACCGGGACGACGTAGATGCAACCGTGGACGGCAGTCCGGCCCGCTTCAACGCCACGTCGGATCGCCCCTCGATCAACAACCTCGGTGACATCGCGTTCCTCGATGAGATCCAGCAAACCTTCCGCCAGGACATTTTCAGGGGTCAGGAGCAAGGCTTCACGACGATCTCGGCATCCAACCCACCGTCGGCTGATACGCCCCCGCTTCTCAACGATGGCGGAACCGTGATCTGGCAGACGCAGTTCCTCGATGACACTGGATTTGCCGTCAGGGCGATCGTGAAGGGTGATGGCGTCGGCGCGGACACGAACGTTGTCGACTCGTCGGGAGGGTTCAATCTCTTCCATGCCTACGCCATGAACAACACCGGGGCGGTCGCGTTCAGCGCCACTATGGATGAGGACCTGCTCGGAATCCCTGCCATCTTTGTCGGCCCCAACCCCAAGAAGGACCGGGTAATCGAACCTGGTGACAGGCTAGATGGCGGGACCGTTGTTGGCCTCAACTTCTGCGAGGAGGGACTCAACGACTTGGGACAGCTGGCGTTCGTCGCCGAGATCGAGGACCGCAACGGCGAGGTCCGCGTCGCAGTATTCCGCGCCACCCCCACCCTCAAAAAGTAGGTAAGCCACGTTCACAGAGGTTGCGAATGGGGGTCCTCGGGCCCCCATTCGTCATTGCCTGGGGTGCCGGCTTCGTTTCGAATCACAGCCGTTGGAGTGGGGCAGACTCGGGGCCGGCAAGTCGTCGACCGAAACATCGTCCCGTGCCTGCGAACGCCTCAAGGGAAGCTCATCTTCCGCAAGTCGAGGTCATCGCCGCTGACGACGCATGATTGTCCCGCCGTATCCAGCGAGCCTGAGCGTGACTCAGGTCAGCCGCGTCCGCACCGAGGCGGTCCTGGCCGGGTTCTCGCCCGGCACCCGACCATGGTCCACCCGCCGAAGTGTGCTCAAGGGCGGCCTGGTGGCCGTCGCCAGCGATCGAGCGAGGCTCGACCCTCGGCCCACACCTCGGCGGATGATCAGAGGCGATTATCGGGGCGAGCAGCAGGGGCCTGGCGAAGCACGGGACTGGCAACCTGGCGTGCACTGGCCTTCAGGGTCACCATGCTTCGCAGGGAGTAGGCGCGGGTGTCGCCAACGTGTCGGCTGCTTGTTGGCCGCGCGCGAAGTCGCGCCTCCGCCCTCGTGCAGGTGCGCTGACCCCCCGCGTACCCTGACGGGCGTGGCCGGCCCCGATCTCGACGCGCGCATGAAGGAGCTCGACCGCACCCTGCACACCATCGAGCAGGTGCTGGACGTGCCCGCGATGCGCGCCGAGGTCGCCGAGCTCCAGGAGCAGGTGTCCGCGCCGGACCTGTGGGACGACCAGCCCAACGCCCAGCGGGTGACCGGCCGGCTCTCGGTGCTTCAGTCCGAGATCGACCGGGTCACCGGCCTGCGCCAGCGGCTGGACGACGTCCGGGTGCTGCTGGAGATGGCCGAGGAGGACGACGACGCCGACGTCGCCGCCGAGACTCGGCAGGAGGCGGAGACCGAGACCGGCCGGCTCGCGAAGGCGATCGAGGGCCTCGAGGTGCGCACCCTGCTGTCCGGCGAGTACGACTCCCGCGAGGCGCTGGTGACGATCCGCTCCGGCGCCGGCGGCGTCGACGCCGCGGACTTCGCCGAGATGCTGATGCGGATGTACCTGCGCTGGGCCGAGCGGCACAACTACCCGGCCGAGGTCTACGACACCTCGTACGCCGAGGAGGCGGGGCTCAAGTCCGCGACGTTCGGGGTGCGCGCGCCGTACGCCTACGGCACGTTGTCGGTCGAGTCGGGCACCCATCGGCTGGTGCGGATCTCGCCGTTCGACAACCAGGGCCGGCGGCAGACCTCGTTCGCCGCGGTCGAGGTGGTGCCGGTGCTGGAGCAGACCGACGAGATCGACATCCCCGACGAGGAGATCCGGGTGGACGTCTACCGCTCCTCCGGGCCGGGGGGCCAGAGCGTGAACACCACCGACTCCGCCGTGCGGCTGACCCACGTCCCGACCGGCATCGTGGTGTCCTGCCAGAACGAGAAGTCCCAGCTCCAGAACAAGGCCACCGCGATGGTGATTCTCAAGGCCAAGCTGCTCGCCGTGAAGCGGGCCGAGGAGCGCGCCACCCTGGACGAGCTGCGCGGGGACGTCGCCGGCTCCTGGGGCGACCAGATGCGCTCGTACGTCCTGCACCCCTACCAGATGGTCAAGGACCTGCGCACCGAGCAGGAGACCGGCAACACCCAGTCGGTCTTCGACGGGGACATCGACGACTTCATCGAGGCCGGCATCCGGTGGCGCCGCGGCGCCGACCGGGTCCAGGCCACCGGCTGAGCGAGGAGAACGCATGACCACGACCGAGCAGGAGCAGGCCGTCGTCTCGGCGGTGCCGACCGGACTGTTCATCGACGGCGAGTGGCGCGAGGCCGGCGGTGGCCGCACGCACGGCGTCGAGGACCCGTCGAACGGGAACAACCTGGCCGACGTCGCGGACGCCAATCCCGCCGACGGCAAGGCCGCGCTGGACGCCGCCGTCGCCGCGCAGGGCGACTGGGCGCTCACCCCGCCCCGCGACCGAGGCGAGATCCTGCGCCGCGCCTTCGAGCTGATCACCGAGCGGGCCGACGACCTGGCGCTGCTGATGACGCTCGAGATGGGCAAGCCGCTCAAGGAGTCGAAGGCCGAGATCGCCTACGGCGCGGAGTTCTTCCGCTGGTTCTCCGAGGAGTCGGTGCGCATCGCCGGGCGCTGGTCCACCGCGCCGAACGGCGCCACCCGGCTGCTCACCATGAAGCAGCCGGTCGGGCCGTGCCTGATGATCACACCCTGGAACTTCCCGCTCGCGATGGGCACCCGCAAGATCGGGCCCGCCGTCGCCGCCGGCTGCACGATGGTGATCAAGCCGGCCGCGCTGACCCCGCTCACGATGATGGCGCTGGTCGACATCATGACCGAGGCCGGGCTGCCGCCCGGCGTGCTGAACCTGGTCGGCACCACCGACACCGGCGAGGTGATGGAGCCGCTGATCCGCGACCCGCGGCTGCGCAAGCTCACCTTCACCGGCTCCACCGAGGTCGGCCGCAAGCTGGTCGAGCAGTCGGCCGAGCAGCTGCTCCGGGTGTCGATGGAGCTCGGTGGCAACGCCCCGTTCCTCGTGCTCGCCGACGCCGACCTCGAGGCCGCCGTCGAGGGCGCGATGCTCGCCAAGATGCGCAACATCGGCGAAGCCTGCACCGCCGCCAACCGGTTCATCGTGCACGAGTCGGTGGCCGAGGAGTTCTCCCAGCGGCTGTCCGAGCGGATGGGCGCCCTGGTCGTCGGCCGCGGCACCGAGGAGGGTGTCGACGTCGGCCCGCTGGTCGAGGCCAAGCAGCGCGACAAGGTCGCCGACATCGTCGACGACGCGGTCAAGCACGGTGCCGAGGTGCTGGTCGGCGGCTCCGCCGGGGCCGGCGCCGGCTACTTCTACGACCCGACCGTGCTGACCGGCGTCCCCCCGGAGGCGCGGATGTTCCGCGAGGAGATCTTCGGTCCGGTGGCGCCGGTGTTCAGCTTCGCCGAGGAGGACGAGGGCGTGGCGCTCGCCAACGACACCGAGTTCGGCCTGGTGGCATACCTGTTCACCCGGGACGTCTCCCGGGCGATCGGGGTGTCCGAGCGGCTCGAGACCGGGATGGTCGGCCTCAACCAGGGCATCGTGTCCAACCCGTCCGCGCCCTTCGGCGGCGTGAAGGCCAGCGGCTTCGGCCGCGAGGGCGGCGCGGAGGGGATCGAGGAGTACCTCGAGACCAAGTACGTCGGGGTGAAGCTCTAGCTCAGGCGGTGGCGAACCGGCCGAGCACCCGCTCGGACCGGATGCCCGCCAGGTGCGCGGCGAACAGCCGCTGGTAGCCGAGCTCCTCCCGGCTCCGCGCGGGCGGCAGGCCCGGCACGGTCACCTGCTCCCAGTCGTCGTCCGGGGCGAGGTCGCGGGCCCGCTCGGCCATCACGGCCGCGGTGCCGCTGCCGTCGCCGAACTGCTCCTTGCGGCGCCAGAGGATCTCGTGCGGGAGCCAGCCCTCGAACGCCTCGCGGAGGATCGCCTTCTCCTGCCCCTGCTCGCCCGGCAGCTTCCACCCGATCGGGACCCGCTGCGCGACCGCGATCAGGTCCAGGTCGAGGAACGGCACCCGGGCCTCCAGGCCGTGCGCCATCGTCACCCGGTCACAGCGCTGCAGGTTGAGGTTGTGCAGCCCCTCGACGCTGCGGATCAGCTCGGTCCGCAGTTCGTCGGCGTCGGCGATGTCGCGCAGATGGTCATAGCCGGCGAACAGCTCGTCGGCGCCCTCACCGGTCAGCACCACCTTGACGTGCCGGGCGGTCATCTCCGAGAGCAGGTAGTTGGGCACCGCGCTGCGCACCAGTGACGGCTCGAACGACTCGATCGACGCCACCACCGTCGGCAGCACCTCGAGCACGTCGTCGGCGGTGTAGACCCGCTCGTGGTGCTCCAGCCCGAGATAGTCGGCGACCACCCGGGCAGCCGCGAGGTCGGAGCTGCCCGCCGTGCCGGCGGCGAACGAGTGCACCGGCTGCCCGTCCGCGGACTCCCGGGCCAGGATCGCCGCGACCAGGCTCGAGTCCAGACCGCCGGAGAGGAACACCCCGACCGGCACGTCGGCCATCATCCGGCGGCGTACCCCGGTCACCACGGCCGCACGGATCGCCTCCTGCGCCTCGGTCCGGCTGGTGTACTCCCGGGTCTCGGCCACGATCTCGCCGTAGCGCACCAGTCCGTCCTCCGGCGTCCAGACGTGGCCGGGAGGGAACTCGTGCACCAGCGGGCGCCAGTCGGGGTCGAAGGCCTGCAGCTCCGAGGCGAACGCCACCAGACCGTCGCGGGTCGCCCAGTAGAGCGGCTTGACGCCCAGTCGGTCCCGCGCCGCCAGGAAGCCGCCGTCCTCGTCCGCCACGCAGAAGGCGAACATCCCGCGCAGCCGCAGCACCCCCGCCGGCCCGTCGACCGACGCGTGCAGGGCCGCCTCGCTGTCCGACGCGGTCAGGAACGGACCGTCGAGCTCGTCGCGCAGCACCTGGTGGTTGTAGATCTCGCCGTTGACCACGACCCAGCGGTGCCGGGCCTGGTCGGGCATCGGCTGCTCGCCGCGGGCCAGGTCCACGATGGACAGCCGGGTGTGGCCGAGCCAGGACCGGCCCACCGCTCGCGCGGCGGTGCCGTCCGGGCCGCGGTGCTCCAGCCGGGCGAGCATCCGAGCGCCGAGCCCGGACAGGTCGGCGGTCTGGTCACGGGTGTCGTGGAGGACGGCGATGCCGCACACGGGAGATCTTCCTTCGGGAGCCGGTCGGGCGGAGGTGCGGTCCGACCGTACGCCCCTTTCCCGGCAGCGGGCGGCGGGACCGATCTCGAATTCGGGCATATCGCCCGCGCGGCGGGGTGCCGCCGTCTAGGCTTCCGGGCATGCCCAGGCCTCTCGTCACCAGCCGCCTCGCTGTCCGCGTCGTGGCGACCTCGGCCTGCGCGGCGCTGCTCGGCGCCGGACTCGCCAGCACGTCCGCGGCGCCGCCGCCGGTGCTGCCGACCAGCGTGGCGCTGGTGGTCAAGGACCCGGCCGCCCTGAACGCCGGTGAGAACCAGCTCCGCCAGCGCTGGGAGGGCGCCGGCCTGGTCGTCCAGGTGCTCAACGACAACACCATCACCAAGCGCTGCGGCTGAGGCGCACGGCCTGGTCTTCGTCTCCAGCTCCGTCCCGCCCAGGGTCGCCGCCGTCCGGGACCTCGCCACCGCCCACGTGCCGGTCTGGCTGACCAAGTCCGCGCTGTTCGACGACTTCGGCCTGACCGGGTCGGCCAGCTCGGAGTGGGGCCAGAAGCAGGGCGGCACGGTCACCGTCGTCGACCCGGCCCATCCCGCCGCGGCCGGACGCACCGGCACGGTCACCGTGCAGGGCGCCAACCGGTACGTCGGCTGGGGGAACCCGACCGCGGACGCCGCGGTCGTCGGCGAGACCGCCGGCGACCCGAGCGTCTTCACCATCGGCAGTGGCGACACCCTCGAGTGGGGGACGCCCGCCCCGTCCTGCCGGTCGGTCTTCCCCGCCGTCGGCGGCGCGCCGACGTCCTACACCGCCGACGGCTGGGCGATGTTCGACGCGATGACGCAGTGGGCGCTGTCCTGCCCGCTGCCACCGCCGCCACCGCCACCGAGCGGGGCGGTGGAGCAGGTGGTGCTGGTCTCGGTGGACGGGCTGAACCCGCAGGCTCTGGTCGACCTGGGGCCGGCCGGGGTGCCGTCGTTCACCCGGATGCGCACCGAGGGCGCCTCCACCCTGAACGCCCGCACGCTGGTCGAGCGGACCGAGACGCTGCCCAACCACGTCTCGATGGTCACCAGCCGGTGGGTGGACCTGCCGGACGGCACCGGGGTGACCTTCAACAGCGACAACGCGAGCACGGTGCACGTCAGCGCCGGTGGCTACGTCCCCAGCATCTTCGACGTCGTGCACGACGCCGGCGGGTCGACCGCCCTGTTCGCCACCAAGGGCAAGTTCGACTTCATCGACCGGTCCTACGACGGCCTCAACGGCGCACCGGACGTGACCGGCGCGGACGACGGCACCGACAAGATCGACACCTACCGGCGCAGCGACTCGGTCACCATGACCACCAAGCTGGTGGAGGCGCTGACGACGTCGCGTCCGACCTTCTCGATGCTGCACCTGCGCGACCCCGATCGAGCCGGGCACGAGTTCGGCTTCATGTCGCCGGAGTACCTCCAGGCCGTGCGGGACATGGACGTCCAGCTCGGCCGGCTGCTCGACGCGGTGGCGGGGGACCCGCACCTCGCCGCGTCGACCGTGGTCGTCCTGACCACCGACCACGGCGGCGGTGAGCGCAGCCACTCCGACCCCCTGCAGCCGGTGAACTACACCATCCCGTTCCTGGTGTGGGGTTTCGACGTCGAGCCCGGCGCGGACCTGTACGCGCTGAACTCCGACGACCGGGCCGACCCGGGCACGCTGCAGCCGGCGTACGCCGAGCCGGTCCAGCCGATCCGCAACGCGGAGGTCGGCAACCTCGTCGCCGACCTGCTGCGGCTGCCCGCCGTGCCGACCAGCCGGATCGGGGACGACCAGGGGCTCGACGTCTCCGGGCTCCCCGATGCCGGCTGAGCGAGACACCGGCGCACTGGCCGCCGCGAGCGCCCCGGCCCGGGTCGCCGAGCCGGGCGAGCTGGTCTCCGCGGAGGAGCTTCAGCTGGCCGCCCGCAACCACGCCCTGCCGCTGGAGGCGCTCGCGTACGACCGGACGCCGACGGGGCTGCACTACCTGCTGACGCACTACGACATCCCCCTGGTCGACCCGTCCTCCTGGCGACTCGACATCGGCGGCCTGGTGGAGCGGCCGGTCTCGCTCGGGCTGGACGAGCTGGCGGCGATGGAGCAGCAGCAGCGTCACGGTCACCTTCGAGTGCGCCGGCAACGGTCGGGCCCGCTTCGATCCGCGGGCGCAGAGTCAGCCCTGGCTGGTCGAGGCGGTCGGCACGGCCGAGTGGAGCGGGGTGCCGCTGGCCCGGCTGCTGGATCTGGCCAGCGCCGACCGAGGCCACCGTCGACGTGGTGTTCACCGGCGCCGACCACGGGGTGGAGCGGGGGGTCGAGCAGGACTACCAGCGCGGGCTGGCGCTGGCCGAGACACGCGCCGAGGACGTGCTGGTCGCCACCCGGATGAACGGCGCGCCGCTGCTCCCGCAGCACGGCTTCCCGGCCCGGCTGGTCGTCCCGGGCTGGTACGGCATGACCCAGGTCAAGTGGCTGACCTCGGTCGAGGCGGTGGGGGAGCGCTTCGAGGGCTTCCAGCACCATGCGTACCGGCTCCGCCAGGAGCGGGACGACCACGGGATCCCCCTCACCCGGATCGAGCCACGGGCGCTGCTGGTGCCACCCGGGCTTCCCCGACTTCTACTCCCGGACCCGGGTCGTCCGCCCCGGTCGCGGTGCCGCTGCAGGGCCGGGCCTGGTCGGGCTGGGGGGCGGTGACCCGGGTCGAGCTCAGCACCGACGGGGGGAGCAGCTGGACCGACGCCGAGGTGGGCGGGCCGGTCGACGGGTCACCCCACGCCTGGCGCGGCTGGCGAGCCGACTGGACCGCCGGGGAGGGCGAGCACGAGCTCGTCGTGCGGGCATCGGACGACACCGGGCGGGTCCAGCCGGTGCACGCGGAGTGGAACCGCGGCGGCTTCGCCAACAACTCCGCGCAGCGTGTCCGCGTGGTCTGCCTGCCCGGCTGACCGCGGGCGGTCGTAGACTCGTCGATCGGCCGGACCGCCGTGGCCCCCGGGCTCGCGGCACCTCTCCCTGCACCCGACATCCGGCCGCGAGGGCTTCGTGATCCGGTTCGAGAACGTCACCAAGGCGTACGACGGCCAACGCCGACCCGCTCTGGACGCGATCGACGTCGACGTGGAGAAAGGCGAGTTCGTCTTCCTCGTCGGCCAGTCCGGCTCTGGCAAGTCGACCTTCCTGCGCCTGGTGCTCCGGGAGGCACGGCCGACGTCCGGCCGGGTCTACGTCGCCGGCAAGGAGATCAACCGGCTCGCCGGGTGGAAGGTGCCCGGGCTGCGCCGGCAGATCGGCACCGTGTTCCAGGACTTCCGGCTGCTGCCGAACAAGACGATCAGCGAGAACGTCGCGTTCGCGCTGCAGGTGATCGGCAAGCCGCGTTCGGTGATCTCCCGGGTCGTCCCGGAGACGCTGGATCTCGTCGGCCTGGACGGCAAGGGGGAGCGGATGCCGGACGAGCTGTCCGGCGGCGAGCAGCAGCGGGTCGCGATCGCCCGGGCGTTCGTCAACCGGCCGATGATCCTCATCGCCGACGAGCCCACCGGGAACCTCGACCCCTCCACCTCCGTCGGCATCATGAAGCTGCTGGACCGGATCAACCGCACCGGCACCACCGTCGTCATGGCCACCCACGACTCGAGCATCGTCGACCAGATGCGCAAGCGGGTGATCGAGCTGGCCGACGGGAGGGTCGTGCGCGACCAGACCCGCGGCGTCTACGGCTACCAGACCTGAGCGACCGCCCCCGACCTGCTGGGAAGTCATGTCCTTCACCCACGTCCTGTCCGAGCTCGGCACCGGCATCCGGCGCAACGTCTCGATGACGGTGTCCCTCGTCGTCACGCTTGCCGTGTCACTGTCGCTGGTCGGCGTCGGTCTGCTGCTGCAGACGCAGATCCAGACCACCGAGCAGTACTGGGGGGACCGGCTGCAGATCCAGGTCGAGCTGTGCTCGCCGAACTCGCTGCAGGGCACCTGCATCGACGGCACGGTGACCGACGCGCAGCAGGGGCAGATCGAGAACGTCATCGCCGGCAGCAGCCAGGTGGAGGAGTTCGAGTTCCAGACCTCCGAGGAGGCGTACGAGCGCGCCGAGGAGACGTTCGGCCAGAGCAACACCGGTCGCCGGCTGTTCGAGGCGCTGACGCCGGAGTCGTTCCCGGCCTCGTTCTTCGTCACGCTCCAGGACCCCAACGAGATCGACACCCTCGCCAGCGAGCTGCAGGGACTTCCCGGCGTCGCCGACGTGAAGGATCTGCGGGACGTCTTGAACCCGCTCTACGAAGTGCTCGGCAACCTGCGTTGGGTGGCGCTCGGCGTGGCCGGTGCGCTGATGCTCGCCGCCGTGCTGCAGGTGGCGAACACCATCCGGCTGGCCGCCTTCGCCCGGCGGCGTGAGATCGGCATCATGCGGCTGGTCGGGGCCTCGTCCTGGCATATCCAGCTGCCGTTCGTGCTCGAGTCGCTGCTCGCCGCCGTCGTCGGCGCCGCGGCCGCCTGCGGAGTCCTGGCGGCGTTCATGGCCTTCCTGGTGCGGGGCTATCTGACCGAACGGTTGACGACGATTACCCCTTGGGTCGATTGGGGGGACGCGGTGCTCGCGGGTACGGTCACAGTGGTCTTCGCAATCATCGTGGCGGTGATCCCGACACTCGTGATGACCCGCAAATACCTGGATGTCTGAGGGCGGTCGGTTACGGTCGCCGCAGGCATCACCCGTACCACGCGCACCATCCGTCACACCGTTCCGACACCGGATCCCTCACAGCCGAAGGCGCCACCCGTGGACCGAGACTTCCCCGTCGGTCGACCGCGCCGGACCGCGCCACGTCGCGGTGCCCGCGCCGTCGTCGTGCTGTCGCTCGCCGCGAGCCTGCTGGCCGCCGCGCTGAGCCCGGCACTCGCCGACCGCGAGGACGAGCTCGAGGACAAGCGGGACCGGATCGGTGAGCGGATCGACGAGCAGCACAGCGAGCTCGAGCACTCCAGCAAGCGGCTGCAGGCGGCCACCGCTGCGCTGCGCTCGTCGCAGGGTCGGCTGAACGACGCCCGGGCCGACCTCGCCGCCACGCTGGGACAGCTCGCCGCGGCCCAACAGCTCGACCGGGTGATGCGCCGCGCGCTGGTCGCCGCCGAGCAGCGGCTGGCAGACGCCGAGCAGGAGCTGGCCGAGTCCGAGGCCGCGGTCGTCCAGGCCCAGGACGACATCGAGCAGTTCGCCGTGCAGTCCTATGCGACCAGCGACCCGAGCCTGATGAGCATGGACGCGATCCTCAACGGTGAGAGCCCGATGGAGTTCACCGAGATGATGTCGTCGGCCGAGTCCGTCGTCACCGCGCAGACCGCGACGATGGACGACCTCGACGCCGCACAGGTGCTGGTGGCGCTGCACGAGGAGCGCGTCCAGCAGATCCGCAACGAGGTGGCGGTCAAGCGCCAGCAGGCCGCGGAGAACCTGGATCGCAAGCGGGAGCTGGCCCGCAGCGCGCGGGAGAAGCGCCGGGCCGTGCAGAGGCTGGTCGCCGAGCGGCGGCACGACCGGCAGGAGGCGCAGCGCGCCCGCGAGCACGACCTGCGGATCCTCGAGCGGATGGAGCGTGACCGCGCGCGGGTCAAGGACATGCTGTCCGAGCTGCGAGTGGCGCGGCTGGGCACGACGACGACGAGCAACGGTGGCGGGTTCCTCGACTACCCCGTGCCCGGCGCGTACCTCACCTCGCCGTACGGCATGCGCATGCACCCCGTGCTGCACGTGTACAAGCTGCACGACGGCACCGACTTCGGCGCCGGCTGCGGGACGCCGATCCTCGCGCCCGCCGACGGCAAGGTCGTGGCGCAGTACTACAACGCCGGCTACGGCAACCGGGTGATCATCGCCCACGGGACGGTCAACGGCACCCCGCTCGCCTCGTCGATCAACCACCTGACCCGGTTCTCGACCCGGGTCGGGGAGCAGGTCACCCGTGGTGAGGTCATCGGCTACGTCGGCACCACCGGCTACTCGACCGGCTGCCACCTGCACTTCATGGTCTACGAGGGCAGCCGCACCGTGAACCCCGTCGGCTGGCTCTGACGCCTGCCCGCGGCGCGCCTCCGGCCGTACGGGAGGATGGCCGGATGGCCAGGCAGCACAAGAAGAAGGCGGCGCAGGACCGGGCCGGCCGGACCGTCGTGGCGCAGAACAAGAAGGCCTACCACGACTACCTGATCGCCGACACGTGGGAGGCCGGCCTCGTCCTCACCGGGACCGAGGTGAAGTCGCTGCGCGCGGGACGTGCCTCGCTGGTGGACGGCTTCGCCGAGGTCGAGCACGGCGAGGCCTGGCTGCTCGGCGTGCACATCCCGGAGTACACCCAGGGCACCTGGACCAACCACGCCCCGCGGCGCAAGCGCAAGCTGCTGCTGCACCGGACCGAGATCGACCGCATCGCCTCGAAGGTGTCGGAGAAGGGCTTCACCGTGGTGCCGCTCTCGCTGTACTTCCTCGGTGGCCGGGCCAAGGTCGAGATCGGGCTGGGCAAGGGCAAGAAGACCTATGACAAGCGGCAGGCGATGGCCTCGCGGGACGCCCGACGAGAGACCGAGCGCGAGGTCGGACGGCGAGCCAAGGGGATGCGGATCAAGGGGATGGACTGACCTGCGCCGGGTGGCTGAACGAGCGGCCGGACTGTCGGTGCCGGGTGCTTCGATGGGCTCATGTTCGAGGTCGCGGTCGAAGCGTTGGCGGAGGCGCTGGGCTCTGACCGCGCTGCCCTCGTCGCCGCCATCGGGCCGGTCACCTCGGCCGAGCGGCTGACCGCCGCCCAGCAGCTGGACCGCATCGCCGCGACCGAGCGTGCGGTGCACGCGCTGCAGGCCGCGCAGGCCCGCGATCTCGCCGCGTTCGCCGCCCGACGGCTCGCCGACGACGAGGCCGAGGATGTCGTGCCCACCGCCCTGCAGGGTCGCGGCGCCGAGACCGAGGTCGCGCTGGCGACGAGGGTCGCCACGATGACGGCCGACTGTCAGCTGCGCGACGCGGCGGCCGCGGTCGAACACCACCCCCGGCTGCTGGCCCTGCTGGGCACCGGAGCGGTGTCGATGGTCGGACTGCGCAAGGTGCTCGCCGTGACCGCCGTGCTCGACCCTCCACTGCGGCGGCGGGTCGACGAGCAGCTCGCCGCCGAGGCGCAGCGCCGGGCCTGGACGCCGGGCCAGCTCGCCGTGGCGGCCCAGCGCCGCACGCTCGCCGCGGACCCGCGAGCGGCGGCCGAGCGAGCCCGCCGGGCCAGGCTTCGCCGGCGGGTCACCCTCAGCGAGCCCTACGACGGTGTCGCCACCGTGTCGGCAACGCTGCGGGCCGAGGAGGCGCTCGCGGTGTTCGGCGTGCTCGACCGCACCGCACGCGGGATGCGCGCGGACGGCGACGAGCGTTCGGTCGACGACCTGATGAGCGACCTGTTGATCGAGTCGGTCACGGGACTGAGCGCGACCTCGCAGCGGGCCGGCTCGGAGCCCGCTGCCGGCGAGGCCCCCGCGCCGACCCCGTGGTCGCCAGCACCGAGCGCCGTGCCCCAGCCCGATCCTGAGCCCGACGACCCGGCCTGGGATCTGATTGCTCAGCCGGACGCGGCACCCGCTCCCGCCGCCGACCCGCCGGGCGACCCGCCGGGTGATCCACCACCGGGACGCATTCCGCTGCGCGTCGAGGTGCAGGTGGTGCTCACCGCGGCGGCGCTGCTCGGGTTGTCCGACGAGCCGGCCCTGCTCCGCGGCTATGGCGCACTGCCCCTGTCGGTGGCCCGGGAGATCGTGACCGCGGCCGAGCAGGCCGGGGGGACCACGCTGGTTCGGGCACTGTTCTGCGACCCGGACGACGGCCGGCTGCTGACGATGCAGTCCCAGGCGCGGCGGTTCACCGGCGGGCTCGGGCAGTTCGTGGCCTGGCGGGACCAGACCTGCCGACTCACCGGCGGCCGGCTGGCCGATCGTGACCACGTGCGCGGCTACGTCGACGGCGGCCCGACCGCAGCCGCCAACGCGCAGGGGCTCGGTCGCCGGGCGCACGTGCTCAAGGACCACCCCGGCGTGGCGGTGGAGGTCCTGCCGACGGTGGCTCGGCACGACGGGCTGGACGCGTTGCGCGTGCACGCGCCGACGGTGCGGTGGACGTTGCCGGCCGGGCACAGCCACGACCGCGAGCCTCCGTCCGCGCTCGGTCCCGGCAGTCTCCCGGAGCTGCCGCCAGTCCTCGCTCCGGCCAGTGCCATGGAGCGGCACCTCACCAGGTTGCTGGCGGCCGCCTGAATCCGGTCGCCGTCCCCGGTAGACTGGCTCGCGTTGACAACTCCACAAGGGGCTGAACGGTTTCGACTTCGGTCGTACGGTTCAGGAGAAGCGGGCCGAGGACCCACGGTTATCTCGTAAACGATCCGTGGAACCTTACAAGTGCCAAGGCTAAGCGCACTGACTTCGCTCTCGCTGCCTGAGCAGTGAACGAAGGGTCGGCCCGGGAGCGCCTCCGTCCCGGTAGCCGGCCTCATCAAGGAGGCTCACCGTCACGACCCGGCCGCGGGGTCGTGACGGGACATCAACAGCGGCTGAGCCTGTCGGCGACGTGTTCGTGCGAGCGCCGGGGCTGAGAAAACGACACCACGAACTGCGCCCGGAGAATGCCTGAGTCGACGTCGGAGGACGCGGGTTCGATTCCCGCCAGCTCCACCAACCCTCGAGGTCGCTGTCGAGGGGCGGCGGTCACCTCGTGGCGATCTCGCCGATGATGTCGGCGAGCTCGCTCGGCCGCGACCACATCGGCCAGTGGCTGGTCGGCAGCTCGACGTAGCTGACGTCGCGCAGCTCGGCCAGACCAGCGAGGAACGCGTACCCCTCCTCCATCGCCTCCTTGTACTGCTCGGCGGTGAAGGCCGTGCACACGACCGTGCTGGGGATCCCCAGGCGGGCGTCATTGGTGAGCTCGGCGGCCTCGCGCAACGCGGCACCCGGCTCGGGAACGGCTCGGCGCTGGAACGTCGCGAGCTGCTCGTGGCTCAGCCCGTCGAGGTTCTCCTCGGCCGCCAGCTCCTGCAACGAGGGCAGCGGCTTCTCCACGCCGTCGAAGCTGGGATCGAGCGCGCCGACGGCCGGGCCGGTGTCGACGTAGACCATCGCGGCGATCCGCTCCGGGATGCGGTCGGTGGCCGCGTAGCCAGGAGCCCCGGCGCCGCTGTGCACGGCGAGCACGACGGGGGCTCGTTGCGCTCGGATGGCCTCGCAGATCGCCTCGACGTGGTCCGACAGGGTGATCGTCGACCGGTCGGTGTCGACCGCCTCGAGGCCGGGCAGCGTCACTGCGGTGACGTCGTGCCCGTCGGCCCGCAAGGCGGCGGCAACCTCGTCCCAGGCCCACCCGCCGAGCCAGAACCCAGGAACCAGAACGATCGGTGCGCTCGTCATCCGTGGACCATAGCCGCGGCCGCGGACAGCCTGGGTCGTACGCTGCCGGGCATGCCGGCGGTGCACGAGCTCAGTCGCGCCGACGCGCGCCGGATCGCGGTGCGGGCGCAACTGCTGACCAAGGAGCGCCCGACCGACCTGGTCGAGACCGTCCGACAGCTCGGCATGGTGCAGGTCGAACCCACGAGCGCGGTCGCTCCGAGCGCGGAGCTGGTGCTGTGGAGCCGGCTGGGGTCGGGATTCTCGGCCGACGAGCTGTGGGACGCCGTGGACGAGCAGCGGCTGATCGCACTGCACCAGACGCTGCGGGCGGCGGACGACATCGCGCTGTTCCGCGCGGAGATGGCCGTCTGGCCCGGCACCGGGGAGTTGCGCGAGTGGCAACAGGGGCTCCGCGACTGGGTGCTGGCCAACAGCGACTGCCGGCGGGACATTCTCGAACGGCTCCGCGCGGACGGGCCGCTGCCGGCCAGTGAGCTGCCCGACACATGCGTGCTGCCGTGGGCCTCCAGTGGCTGGAACAACAACCGGAACCTTCGGATGATGATCGACCTGCTGGTGCAGCGGGGTGAGGTTGCCAGCTCCGGCGGGACCGGGCGTGACCGGTTGTGGGACCTCGCCAGCCGCATCTATCCCGACGACCCGGTGCCAGCGGTGGACGAGGCGCGACGGCTGCTCGACCGGCGTCGGCTCAGCGCTCTCGGCATCGCCCGGGCCAAGACCACCAAGCTGCCGGTCGAGCCGGTCGACGTCGGCGACGCCGGCGAACCGGCCGTGATCGCGGGGGTGCGTGGCGAGTGGCGGGTGGATCCGACGCTGCTCGGGCAGCCCTTCGCCGGGCGGGCCGCGCTGCTGTCGCCGTTCGACCGGCTGCTCGCCGACCGCAGGCGGCTGGACGAGGTCTTCGAGTTCGACTACATCCTCGAGATGTACAAGCCGGCTGCCGCCCGCATGTGGGGTTACTACGCCCTCCCCATCCTGTACGGCGACCGGCTGGTCGGGAAGCTCGACGCCAGTGCCGACCGCACCGCCGGCGTGCTCCGCGTCGCTGCTGTCCACCGGGACCTGCCCTTCAGCACGGCCATGACGACCGCCGTCGACCGGGAGATCGAGGACCTGGCGCGTTGGCTCGACCTGGAGCTGGAGCTGGCCCCGCTCGCGCGTTCGCACGCGGGGGGGCAGGCTACGAGGTAGCCAACCCAGCCGAGTGGAGGACCAGATGACGACGACGCCCGACGAGCCCCTGCGCGACACCGACATGCAGACGACCGGCGGGTCCGGCACGGACGCCGACGGCACGGACGCCGACGGCACGGATGCTGACGGCACGGATGCTGACGGCACGGATGCCGACGGCACGGACGGCGACGCGACGGACACGACCGACGGCGACGCGAGCGACGCGGACGGCACCGATGCTGACGGCACCGATGCTGACGGCACCGATCGCTGAGTGGACGCACTCGACCTGCTGAGCGGCGACGCCCAGACCTTCGTCGAGAAGGTCTGGGCGTCGCGGCCACACGTCCACCGCACCGCACCGGCTGACCTGGCGGCGCTGCTGTCGCTGGACGACGTCGACCAGCTGCTCACGAGCAGCGCGTTGCGGACACCTGCCCTCCGCCTCGCCCAGGGAGGCGCGATCCTGCCGGCGTCCCGCTACACCAGGTCGGCGACGCTGGCCGGGACCGCGCTCACCGGTCTGGTCGACGCGCGCAAGGTTTTCGACCTGTTCGACGGCGGCGCCACCGTGGTGCTGCAGGGGTTGCACCGCTACTGGCCGGCGCTCACCGACCTGGTGCGCGGGCTGGAGGCAGCGCTCGGACACCCGTGCCAGGCCAACGCCTACCTGACCCCGCCAGGCTCGCAGGGCTTCGCGCGGCACAGTGACACCCACGACGTGTTCGTGCTCCAGACCTTCGGTCGCAAGCTCTGGGAGATCGACGACGCCGGCGACCGGCAGGAGGTGCTGCTGGAACCGGGCACGAGCATGTACCTGCCCACCGGCACCCCCCATGCCGCCCGCACCCAGGAGTCGGCGTCCCTGCACGTCACGGTGGGAATCAACCGGATCACCTGGCAGCGGCTGCTGGAGCAGGTGACCCGTGCCGCGCTGACGTCGGCCGACGGCCCCCCGGCACTGGACGAGCCGCTGCCGGCCGGGTACGTGGACGACCCTGCGATCCTTGCCGCCGGGCTCGGCGAGCGGGTCGAGGCGTTGGTGACCGCATTGCGCGGGGTCGACCCGGTCGCCGCCGCGCGCGAGCAGGCGCACTCGTTCCTGACGTCCCGGCCGCCGCTGTTGAGGGGTGGGCTCGCCGACCGCCTCGCCGTCGCCGACCTGCACGACGAGTCGGTCGTGGCCCGCCGGCCCGGGAGCATCTGTGTCCCGGTGCCCGCCGGGGAGCGACTGCGGCTGCTGCTCGGTGACCGGGAGCTGACGGTGCCGGCCTCCCTCGGGGCCGCCGTCGAGCACATCCGGCAGCAGCCGACACTGCGGCCGGCCGACCTCGCCCCCTGGCTCGACCCGGAGAGCCGGTTGGTCCTGGTGCGCCGGCTCGTCCGCGAGGGGCTGCTGCGGGTGACGGCTTGACCGACCTCCGTCCGTGCGCCGTGCGGAGCCAGGCTCGAGCCGAGCCGATGCACGGCACCGCGTCGACGGTGCGGGCGTTCCTGCTGATCGAGGTGCCCGGGCCGTGGGGGACCGACGCGCTGCGCGGGTCACGTCTCCCCGAGTCGGTGGCGACGGGGGTCCGGCACCAGGCCCGTCAGCACGGGGTCCGGCCGCTGCTGATCCGCCGGCACGGACGCAGCGAGCCGGCGCCGGGCGCCGTCTTCGCGGCGTACGCAGACCCGCACCACCCCTGGCTGGAGACCGCCGTGGTGGACGACCCCGAGCAGCTGCTGGGCATCGACCTGGCAGCCCTGGGCGCGGGCCGGTCGGCCGGTCTGCGCCGCACGGACGACCCGGTCTTCCTCACCTGCACCCATGGCCGGCACGACCGGTGCTGTGCGGAGCGGGGCAGGCCGGTGGCGGCGGCGCTGGCCTGGTCGCACCCGGTGGAGTCGTGGGAGGTCTCGCACATCGGCGGCGACCGGTTCGCCGGGAACCTGCTGGTGCTGCCGGACGGGCTGTACTACGGCCGGGTCGACCCGGCCGGTGTCGCCGAGCTGGCGCGCCGGCACCGGGCGGGCCACCTGGACTTGGCCCACTTGCGGGGCCGGTGTGGGTACGGATTCGCGGTGCAGTCGGCCGAGTGGTACCTGCGCTCCTCGCTGGCCGAGACCGGGCGGCGGGCCATCCACCTCGAGGGCCGCCGCACGCGCGGTGCGCTCACCGAGGCGACCTTCGCCGTGCGCGGCGGGCGCTGGCGGGTGCGGGTGGCCCGCAGCGAGCAGGTCGCCCAACGGCTGACCTGCGGGTCGCCGTCGGCCAGCCCGGTGCCGGTGCACGAGCTGGTGGCGGTGGAGTCGCTGGACGGGTGAGCCACCCGGCGTGGCCCACCCGGACGGCACCCGTGGTCCGGACGAGCCAGGTCGAAAGCGGTCACCCGAATCGCTCCACATGTGGGCGTGTCGCGGGCATTTCCCACTAACGTCCGGCCGGTGCCCCTCGCCCGAGCACTCGCCCGAGCACTCGCCCGGCTCCGCCGCACCAGTCTCCTGGTCCGCTTCGGTCTCGCCAGCGCCTTGCTCGTCCTCGCGCTCGGGCTGGTGCTCGCCTCGGTGCTGGCCTCCACCGTCCAGGAGCGGGCACTCAAGCAGAGCGAGCGCACCGCGATCAGCGTCGCCCGCCTCGGCGTGCAGCCGCTGCTCACCCGCGCGGACTTCGAGTCCGGCGCGGTCGCGGAGGCCCGGCGGGGCCGGCTCGCTTCCGCGCTGAGGACGGTCACGGCCGACAGCATGGTCGCCGAGGTCAGGATCTTCTCGACCGACGGCAGCCTGCTCTTCTCCGACTTCGACGAGCCGGTCGGGTCGGCCGCCGCCTCTCGGCCCGCGCTGGAGTCGGCGCTGGAGGGCGAGGTGTCGGCGATCCCGCGACCGGACGGCCTCGCCGAGGTCTACGTCCCGGTGCAGATGGCCGGAGCCGACGGCGCGCCCGAGGTGGTCGGGGTGTTCCAGATCTACCTCCCGTACGGGCCGGTCGAGGCACAGGTCTCGGACGACGTCCAACGGCTGGTGGCCTGGCTCGTCATCGGGCTCGCCGTGCTGTGGCTCGGGTTGTTCCAGCTGATGGCGTCCGCGTCCCGCCGGTTGCGGGAGCACGCCCGGGAGAACGAGCGACTGGCGCAGCACGACGCGCTCACCGGCCTGCCCAACCGGACCCTCTTCGTCAAGCGGGCGCGGGACGTCATCGTCAGCGCGGAGCGCACCGGCAGCGCCGCCGCCGTCCTGCTCGCCGACCTCGACCGCTTCCGGGAGGTCAACGACACGCTCGGGCACCACATCGGCGACCGGCTGATCGCCGCGGTGGGTGCCCGGCTGCGCGACCAGCTGCGGGAGATGGACACCGTGGCCCGGCTCGGTGGGGACGAGTTCGCCGTCCTGCTGCCGCGACTGAGCGGTGTCGACGACGCGCTCGTGGTGGCCGACCGGCTGATCAGCTCGTTGCGGAGCCCCTTCTTCGTCGACGGGATCGTGCTGGAGGTGGACGTGAGCGTCGGCGTCGCGCTGTTCCCCGACCACGGGCCGGACGTCGCGCGGCTGCTGCAGTGTGCCGACGTCGCGATGTACGCCGCAAAGAGCGAGCACCTCGGTGTCGCCGTCTACGACGCCGACCTCGACGTCAACACGCCGTCCCGGCTGGCGCTCTACGGCGAGCTGCGCCGGGCGATCGAGGAGGACCAGCTGACCCTGCACTACCAACCGAAGGTCGAGCTGGTGAGCGGTCGGATCACCGGAGTCGAGGCACTGGTGCGCTGGGACCACCCGGAGCGCGGCCTGCTGCAGCCGGACGAGTTCATCACCGTCGCCGAGCAGACCGGACTGATCCGGCCGATGACGATGCGGCTCTTGGCCACCGCCCTCCGCGACTGCCGGCAGTGGCGCTCCGCCGGGCACCAGCTGACCGTCGCCGTGAACCTGTCCGTTCGCAACCTGCTCGACGAGGAGCTCACCACCGAGATCGCCGAGCTGCTGTCCAGCCTGCGGCTGCCTCCCTCGGCGCTGGAGCTGGAGATCACCGAGACCACCGCGATGGTCGACCCCGCCCGCGCGATGCTGGTGTTGAACCAGCTGCAGCGACTCGGCGTCGGTCTGGCGCTGGACGACTACGGGACCGGGCACTCCTCGCTCGCCTACCTCGACGAGCTGCCGGTCGACACGCTGAAGATCGACCAGTCCTTCGTGCACGCGATGGACGGCTCCGCCCACGACACGACCATCGTGCGTTCGACCATCGACCTGGCCCGCAACCTGGGTCTCCGGGTGGTGGCCGAGGGGGTGGACACCGAGGTGGCGCTGCGCCAGCTCGCCGAGCTCGGCTGTGATGCCGCCCAGGGTTTCTGGCTCGCCGGCCCGGTGCCCGCGGCCGACGTGCTCGACGTCGTCGACCGGCTCGGTCGACGGCTCGAGATGGACGAAAACGGCCTCCTCGTGCAGGTTGAGGTGGAACAGTCCGGGTAGGCACCCGGGTGTCCCTTCGGGTGCTGCCGGCGCGGGAGGGCGGCCATGACCGTTGCGCAGCGTCCACCGACCAGGCGGTTCGCGCAGCCGCTCTGGCTCCGCACCTCCCTCGGGCGGGTGCTCGCGGTCGTGCTGCTCGCGACCTTCGCCGCGGCCGTCGTGGCCGGGCTGCGGATGTACGAGGAGCGGGCGCCGCTGTCCAGCCGGGACGTGGTGGCGGTCCAGCTCGCCGGGGGCCCCTCCCAGGCCGCCGAGCTGGTCTGCGAGCCGAACGGCGCCCCGACCCGTCGGGACCGCTGCGCCTCGATCGCGGACCTGCGGGGCAGCCTGGACGCGGAGTCCTGGCTGCTGCTCGGCTACGGCGGCCTCGCGGGCATCTGCCTCACCGGCGGCCTGCTCTTCGCCGGCGTGCGCGGCCGTCGGATCGGCCTGCTGGCCGCCGTCGGGACCACACTGGCCGTGGGACTGGACGCGGCGGAGAACGCACTGACCCGGCGCGGGCTGGACGCCTTGGAGGCCGGCATCCCCTCGGCCGCCTGGCCGTGGGTGTCCGCGACCGCCGGCGCGAAGTTCGTGCTGCTGCTCGTCGCCGGTGCGGTCGGAGCCTGCACCCTGCTGGTCGTCGGGTCCCGGGCGCTGATCCGGCCGACCGACTACTCCTGGGTGGTGCGTGGCCGCGGCCAGGAGGCGCCCAACGTCTACCCACCGCCGGCGACGTGCACGTCGACCGGCCTACGGGTCCCGGCGACCGGGCTGCCGGTCACCTCGTACGCGGACCTGGGCCGTCCCCCGGGTGACATCGGCATCTGCGTGTCCGGCGGCGGGATCCGCTCCGCGACCAGCACGCTCGGCCTGCTGCAGGTGCTGCAGGAGCGCCGGCTGCTGCAGCGAGCGCGCTACCTCGTGTCGGTGTCCGGCGGCGGGTACGTGGTGGGCGCGCTCCGGCTCGCCGTGCAGCCGCGCAGCGCCGCCGACCCGGTCGTCCTCGACCCCACCGAGCCCGCACCGTTCGCGGCCGGGTCCCCCGAGGTGGACCATCTGCGCCGGCACGGCCGCTATCTGGCCGACTCGTTCCTCGAGTGGGCGGTGGCGGCGGCGGTGCTGCTGCGCGGGGTGTTCGTGTCGCTGTTCCTGCTGGCCGGTGCGGTGACGGCACTGGGACTGCTGCTGGGCGCGTTCTACCGGGTGGCCCCGGTCGCCGACCTGCAGGCGCTGATCGCCGGCGGCGATCTGCCGGACGGGGTCACCGCGGGCGGGGCGCTGGCCACCGGCACGCTGCTCGTCGCCGCCGTCACCATCTGGCTGATCAACGTGGTGGCGCACCAGTGGCGCGGCCGGTCGGTGCGCTGGCTGCTGCGGCTCGCGTTCGCCGTCACCTCGCTGGCCGGGCTGAGCCTGCTGGTCACGATGGGGGTCCCGGCCCTGGTGTGGGGTGCCGAGCGGTTGCAGGCCGACGTCGCGACGCCGGGGGCGGTCGGGACCGGGATCTCGGCGGTGACCGCGTCGTACGTCGGCGCGCTGGTCACGATGCTGTGGCGGCACCGGACCGTGGCCGGCCGGCTGCGCACCCTGCTCGGGGGAGGGTCGGACCCGGCCAGCTCGCGGATCCCGTCGGGCATCGTGCCCCAGCTGGTGGTGTCGGCCGTCCTGCTGCTGCTGGGTGTGCTGTTCCTCGCCCTGCTCGCCCAGGTGGTGGCCGCCGCCGTCCCCGAGCGGGGCCGCGCGTTCCTGCTCTACCCGGCGCAGCCGACCGAGTGGCTCGCGCTCGGCATGGCGCTCGCCGCGGTCGGCCTGCTGCTGTTCGCCGCGGTCGGAGCCTCGCCGACGCACGTCGCGCTGCCCCGTGCCGTCCGGGTGGCGGCGGGTGTCGCGTCGGTCGGTCTCGCCGTCGTGCTGGCGGTCGGTCCCGGCGTGGTCGGCAGCGGCTCGGACGCACTGGTCGAACGGTGGACCCGGGCCGACGCCCAGCTCTGGCCGCACGTGTGGCTGTTCGTGACGCCGGCGACGTTCCTCCTGGCCGCCTGGCTGCTGGACCAGACCTGGAGCAGCCTGCACCCGTTCTACCGGCGCCGGCTGGCGACGGCGTTCGCCGTCCGGCGGGTCCGGCTGGACGACGGCCAGCTCGCCGCCGAGCCGTACGACTTCGACACCGAGCCCACCTCGCTGAGCACCCACGCCACGCCGGTCGAAGGGCTGCCGCAGGTCGTCTTCGCGGCCGCGGCCAACCTGTCCGGGGCGGACCGGACCCCGCCCGGTCGGCGGGCGACGTCGTTCACGTTCAGCCACGACTGGATCGGCGGCCCGGAGGTCGGCTACGTCGCCACCCGGCCGCTGGAGCAGCACCTGACGGGGGCCGTGAGCAGCGACCTGTCCGTGCAGAGCGCGGTGGCGATCTCCGGCGCGGCCTTCGCGTCCGCGATGGGCC
The DNA here is from genome assembly GCA_963695375.1 of uncultured Actinomycetota bacterium. Lineage (GTDB taxonomy): Bacteria > Actinomycetota > Actinomycetes > Propionibacteriales > Nocardioidaceae > JACCVL01. The sequence goes on from OY968767.1 coordinate 1,602,396, forward strand.
GGCAGGCGCGGGCGGTGCAGACCCTGCTGGCGATCTCCAACGCCCGGCTCGGCACCTGGCTGCCCAACCCCGCCTGGCTGGCGTCGCGAGACCAGCGCAACGACTGGCTGTCCCCGCGACTGCCGAACGTGCGGCGCATCACCTCGCTGCTCCGCGAGGTCCTCGGCTCGTACTCGCCGACCGAGCGGCTGCTCCTCGTGACCGACGGCGGTCACTACGAGAACCTCGGCCTGGTCGAGCTGCTGCGGCACCGCTGCCGGACGGTGGTCTGCCTGGACGCCAGCGGGGACGCCCCGCCGGCGACCCAGGTCCTGGCCGAGGCGATCACCTTGGCCCGTGAAGAGCTGGGCGTCGAGATCGTCCTCGACGACCCGTTCTCGCTGACGCCCGGCGGCGGGCCGCCGCTGCAGCCGGAGAGCTCGCTGGAGGCGCTGTCCGCCCGGCTGTCCGCGGCCTGCGTGGCGGTGGGCACGGTGACCTACCCGGAACCGTTCACCGTCGCCGGGGAGTCCGGTCCGTCGCGGACCGGCCGAATCGTGGTCGCCAAGCTCCGGCTGACCGCGGAGATGCCGTACGACGTGTTGACCTACGCCCAGCAGAACCGGGCGTTCCCCTACGACAGCACGGGTGACCAGTGGTTCGAGCAGAGTCAGTTCGACGCCTACCTCGCGCTCGGCCGGCACCTGGGCGAGGAGGTCGCCGAGCGGCTCACGCAGCCCGCGGCGCCGGCCGACTCGCTGCCCGGCCCGCGCGGCGCGGGCGGAGCGGGCGTCCCCGTCAGCTGACCTGCACCGAGCGCTTCGCCAGGCCCAGGAAGTACCCGTCGATCACCGGCTCGGGTGGGGTCGCCGGGTCGGTGGCGAGGCCGAGCGTGAGGAACAGCGGCGTGAAGTGCTCGACGGTGGGGTGGGCGTACGGCATCCCCGGGGCGCGGTCGGCGAACGCCGCGAGCTCGTCCACGTCTCCCCGGCCGAGCGCGTCGGCTGCCCACAGGTCGAAGTCGCTGGACCAGCCGGGCGGCTCGGCGTCCACCCGCCAGTCCCGGAGGAAGGGCAGCCCGTGGGTCAGGAAGCCGGAGCCGATCACCAGCACGCCGTGCTCGCGCAGCGGCCGGAGCCGGCGGCCCAGCTCGAGCAGCCGCGCCGGGTCGTGGGTGGGCATGGACATCTGCAGCACCGGGACGTCCGCGGCCGGGTACATCACTCGCAGCGGCACCCAGGCGCCGTGGTCCAGGCCGCGGCTGGTGTGCTCGTGCACCGGCTCGTCGTCGGGCAGCACCGAGCGGACCAGCCGGGCCAGTGCACCGGCATCCGGCGTCTCGTACGTGAGCTCGTAGAAGCGTCGCGGGAACCCCCCGAAGTCGTAGACCAGCGGGGTCGCCGCGGCGGTGGAGGTCAGGCTGAGCGGCGCGGCCTCCCAGTGCGCGGACACGATGAGGATCGCGGTGGGGCGGGGGAGGGCACCCGCCCAGTCGGCCAGCTGCGACGTCCAGAGCCGGTCGTCGAGCAGTGGCGGAGCTCCGTGACCGAGGTACAGCGCCGGCATCGAAGGTGCTTGAATCCACAACTACATCCTAGCGCCGATTAGGTCGGTCGGCGGTCGCTGCGGCACACTGGGGGCTGGATCGCGCCAGCCCGGCGCCCCTCGGTCGTCTGCCAGGACCCGCCAGCCGCGGTGAGCCAGCATCTCCGGCCACCTCGTCCCTGACCCGTCCTGGAAGGACACCTGTGCCGCACCGTGCCCCGGGCACCTCCACGCCCGCCTCCCCCCGCTCCGCCCCGGGCTTCGCCGCACTCGGCGTCCCCGCCCCGCTGGTCGACATCCTCACCCGCCAGGGCATCACCGCGCCGTTCCCCATCCAGACCGCGACGCTGCCGGACACCCTCGGCGGGCGGGACGTGCTCGGCCGCGGCCGCACCGGCTCCGGCAAGACGCTGGCCTTCGGCCTGCCCCTGGTCGCCCGGCTCACCACCTCCGGCACCCGCCGGACCTCGCGCCGCCCGCGCGCCCTCGTCCTCGTCCCCACCCGGGAGCTGGCCGCCCAGGTGCGCGACACCCTGGCACCGCTGGCCGCGGCGGCCGGCCTGCGCACCGCCACCGTCTTCGGCGGTGTCGGGCAGGGCCCCCAGGTGCAGGCGCTGCGCCGGGGCGTCGACGTGCTGATCGCCTGCCCCGGCCGGCTGGAGGACCTGATCGGCCAGCGGCACTGCGACCTCGGCGCCGTCGAGGTCACCGTTCTCGACGAGGCCGACCACATGGCCGACATGGGCTTCCTGCCGGGCGTTCGCAAGCTGCTGGACCGGACCCCGTCGGTGGGTCAGCGGATGCTGTTCTCCGCCACGCTCGACAACGGCGTGGACGTGCTGGTCCGGCGCTACCTCGACCAGCCGCTGACGCACTCGGTCGACACCGTGTCCGCGCCGCCGCCGGAGATGTCCCACCACCTGCTGGAGGTGCACCACAGCGAGAAGGCCGCCGTCGTCCGCGAGCTGGCCTCCGGTGCGGGTCGGGCGCTGCTGTTCACCCGCACCAAGCACGGCGCGCGCAAGCTCGCCCGGCAGCTCACCGCCAACGGGATCCCGGCCGCCGACCTGCACGGCAACCTGACGCAGAGCGTGCGCACCCGGAACCTCGCCGCCTTCGCCAGCGGCCGCGTCAAGGTCCTGGTCGCCACGGACATCGCCGCCCGCGGCGTGCACGTGGACGACATCGCGCTGGTCGTGCACGTGGACCCGCCGACCGAGCCGAAGGCCTACCTGCACCGGTCCGGCCGTACCGCCCGGGCCGGCGCCGCGGGGTCGGTCGTCACGGTGCTCACCAAGGAGCAGCGGCGCGACGTCGCCGCGCTGGTCCGCAAGGCACGGATCGAGCCGGTCAAGGCGGTCGTGCGAGCGGGCAGTCCCGAGGTGCGCGCGCTCGTCGCCTGACCCACACTCGGCGGCATGCGCAGCGACACCTTCGCGGTGCACACCGGTGGCTCGGACACGGTCGTGGACCTGACCGACCGGTGTGCCCGCTTCGCCCGGGAGGCCGCCGGCGACGGGGACGGGTTGCTGCACGTCTTCGTGCCGCACGCCACGGCGGGCGTCGCCGTGCTGGAGACCGGGGCGGGCAGCGACGAGGACCTGCTCGCGGCGCTGGCCGACCTGCTGCCGGCCGACGACCGCTGGCGGCACCGGCACGGCACGCCCGGTCACGGTCGCTCGCACGTGCTGCCGGCCCTGGTGCCCCCGTACGCCACCGTTCCGGTGCTGGCCGGCGAGCTGGCGCTGGGCACCTGGCAGAGCATCTGCCTGGTCGACCTGAATGTCGACAACGCCGACCGGACGGTCCGGCTGTCGCTGCTGTCCGGCTGAGCCGCGGTCAGCCGGACCTGGTGCGCAGGTAGTCGGCCACGACGTACTCGCCGAGCCGCCCGATCTCGGGGGTGAACACCCGCCCGCCGCAGCGGCGGGCCATCGCGTCCACGAACCGGGCCAGCCCGGGGTCGTCGCCGAGCATGAAGACGTTCAGCGTCGCGCCGGCCCGGGTGATCGTGTCCACCTCCGCCACCGTGGCACGCAGCGTGGCCGAGCTGGTCGGCCAGTGGAAGAACGCGGTCTGGTCCGGCTCGAGGTGTGCCGTCGGCTCGCCGTCGGTGACCACCAGGACGACCGGCTCCGCCTCCGGGTGCCGCCGCAGGTGCTGGCCGGCCAGCATCAGCGCGTGCTGGAGGTTGGTGCCCTGCACGTACTCGGGCGAGATGCCGGCCAGTTGCACCGGGGTGAGCCGCCGGGCCAGTCGGTCGAAGCCGATGATCTGCAGCGCGTCCCCGCGGAACCGGGTCGCGATCAGGTGGGCGAGCGCCAGCGCGGTCTGCTTCATCGGCCCCCAGCGGTCCTCGGCGACCATCGAGAACGACAGGTCGACGCACAGCGCCACCGCGGCGGTGGTGCGGCGCTCGGTCTCGGCCACCTCGAAGTCGGCCACGTCCAGCAGCGGGGAGCGGTCGGCCCCCGCGATCGCCCGCCGACGCACCGCGTTGTGCACCGTGCGGACCGTGTCCAGCGGTCGCTCGTCGCCGAACAGCCAGGGGAGCGAGGCACCGGTGCGCTCGTCCGCCGACCCGGATCGGTGGTCGTCGTGGTCCCCGCGCCCGTTCGCGTCCAGGGTGGCGAACACCCGGCGCAACGCGGTCTCGCCGAGACGGCGCAACGCCTTCGGGGTCAGCTCCAGGCCGTCCTCGCCGCGGGTCAGGTAGCCCTGCCTGGCCAGCTCCCGCTCCAGGTCCCGCAGTGCCCGCAGGTCGACGGCCGCGGACGGTGCCAGCTGCCGCTCCAACGCCTCCACGTCGACGTCGTCCAGCGTGGCGCCGGGATGCTCTTGGGCCAGCTGCCGTTCCAGCGCCTCCAGGTCGGCGAGGTCGGCCACCGCGCCGACCGCGTCGCCGTAGCCGAGCGGTTCGGGACCGTCCATCCGCACCGCCCCGCCGCGGCCGAGGCCGGGGCGGAGCGCCTGCAGGTTGTCCTGCAGCCGTCCGAGCTCGTTCGCGAGCTCCGGGTCGTCCGCCAGCGTCTCGGCCATCAGCCGCTGCAGCTCGTCGCGCTGCGCGGGGGTGAGCGAGCGCAGCATCCGCTGGGCGGCGTCCTGGCGCCGAGCCAGCAGGTCGACGAGGTCGTCGGTGTCCCGCGGCTGCTCGGGGAAGAAGTCGCCGTGCGCGGCCATGAACTGCGCGAACTGCTCGGTGGTGTCGGCGCCGCGGGCGTGTGCGGCGAGCAGCGCGTTGAGGTCGGCGATCATCGCCCGCGCGTTCTGCCTCGCCTCCGGGTCCAGCCCGGTGAACCGCGCGGCCAGCAGGTCCTGGCGCAGCATCTCGCGGATCTGTTCGTACGTCGCGCGAGCCTCGTCGCTCGCCCACGGATAGTCCCGCAGCTCGCTGACTGCGGTGGCGGTGTCGTCCGGCACCGACTCGAGCTGCATCTCGGCCAGCCGGGCCGCGTCGTCGTCTCGCCCGGCCAGCGCGTCCCGCTCGGCCGCCAGCGCCTGGTCGAGGAGCTGGCGGACCCGGTCCAGCGTCCCCGCCAGGTTCCCGCGGCGCTGCAGCTCGCGGCGCCGGCGCCGGACCTGACGACGCAGCTCGTCCAGCCCCTGTCGGCCGTCGTGGCCGCGCCGGAGCAGGGCGGAAAGCGCGTCCCGGGGGCCCGCGCCGTCGAGCACGTCCCGGCCGATCTCGTCCACCGCACTCCGCACGTCGAACGGCGCGGCCAGCGGGTCGTCGCCGCCGTGCCACGAGCCGTAGCGGTACACCTCAGCCGCCGTACACCGTGCGGCCGTCGACGGTGTCCTTCGCCAGCCGCCGGGTCAGCCACAGACCGTCGAGGACCAGCTCCGCCGCAGCCGCCGCCTGGCCGGGGGAGACGCTGTCCTCGTCCACCCCGAGCCGGCCGAGCACCCGCGCCAGCCCGGGCACGGGGCCGAGGGCGTCCAGCAGGTCCTGCGCCGGGGTCAGCGGGCCGGTCTCGACCGTGTCGCCGTCGGCGAAGCGTTCGCTCCAGCCGGCCAGGTCGACGCCGGCCAGCCGGGCGCGGAAGGTGCTGGCGACCGCGACGCGCAGCAGGTGGTCGAACACCTCGGCCTCGCGGCCCTCCTCTCCCATCTCCAGCTCGACCTTGCCGCGGAGCGTGGGCAGCACGCCGGGCAGGTCCGCGACCCGCGCCACCGCGTCCGCCTCGCCGGTCAGCGCCGCCCGCCGCAGCGCCGACCCGGCCGTCGACTCGGCGGCGGCGACGGCGAGCCGGGCGGAGATCCCCGAGCGCTGGTCGACCGCCGTCGACTCGCGCAGGCCGCGGGCGAACCGGGCCAGCACCTCCAGCAGGTGCCGGGGCACCTCGGCCACCAGCCGAGCCTCCTGGGCGATCAGCGCCACCTCGTCGTCGACCTCGAGCGGGTAGTGGGTGCGGATCTCGGCACCGAAACGGTCCTTGAGCGGGGAGATGATCCGGCCCCGGTTGGTGTAGTCCTCCGGGTTCGCGGACGCGACCACCAGCAGGTCGAGCGGCAGCCGCAGGGCATAGCCGCGCACCTGGATGTCCCGCTCCTCGAGCACGTTGAACAGCGCGACCTGGATCCGCTCGGCCAGGTCCGGCAGCTCGTTGAGACCGAGCACGCCGCGGTTCGTCCGCGGGATCAGGCCGTAGTGCACCGTCTCGGGATCGCCGAGCGTCCGGCCCTGCGCCACCTTGACCGGGTCCACGTCACCGACCAGGTCGCCGACCGAGGTGTCCGGGGTGGCCAGCTTCTCGCCGTACCGGTCGTCGCGATGCCGCCACTCGACCGGCGTCCGGTCCCCGCACTCGGCCACCAGCGCCCGGCAGCGGCGGCAGACCGGGGCGTACGGGTGGTCGTTGATCTCACATCCGGCGACCACCGGCGTCCACTCGTCCAGCAGCCCCGCCACGGTGCGCATCAGCCGGGTCTTGCCCTGGCCACGCTCACCGAGCAGCACCACGTCGTGCCCGGCCAGCAGCGCGCGCTCGAGCTCGGGCCGCACGGTGTCGTCGAACCCGACGATGCCCGGGAACGGGTCACGGCCCGCGCGCAGGGCGTCGAGCAGGTTGGCCCGGATCTCGGCCCGCACCGAGCGATGCTCATGCCCGCCGGCGCGCAGCTCGCCGAGGGAGGCGGCCGAGGAGGACGGGCGGACCGACGCGGGCGAGGCCATGGCCTCGACCCTACGTCGGCCGGCCCGGCCGGTTAGTCGTCGTCGTGCTGCCCGCGGAGCTGACCGCGGATCTCTCCATTGGGGAAGGTGGTCGTGTGCACGTTGGCGTAGGTGACCCCGGCCCGCATCGCCGCCACCAACTCGTCGAACTCGCCCGGGTCGATGCCCTGTCCGGACGGGCCGATCACGTCGGCGGGGGTGACGGTTCCCCGGACGGTGCCGGCGTCGGGACACGGACCCTTCGGTGCCGCCGGATCGTCGGAGCAGAGGAAGGCCGCGACCCCACCGCTGACGGACTTCTGCCCGAAGTGGATGTGTGCCTGGACCACGTCGCTGCTCATCCGGCTGTACGTGAGGCGGAACGCGATCCGGTCGCGGGACCGGTCGACCCAGACCTGGAAGCTGCCCCGGCCGGCGGTGGAGATCGCGGGGACCTCCTGGTAGCCGGTCAGCCGGGTGCGACTGCCACCGTCGTCATCGTCGGCGGCGACCGCCGACGCCGCGGTCAGCCCGCCGGTGATCAGAACGGCCGCGACCAGCGCGGCCCGTGCACGTGTGCCGTTCATCGGACACCACCTCCGAGAGCGGGTCCCCGACGCGCACCCTGCACGTGGTACGCCGCCCTCTTGGACCATCGTCGGAGGGTGCTGGGCGTGTCTACGGCCGACGGGGACCCCCGGGCTACGACCATTGGGCAGGCACGTCACCGAACGTGGTGGGAGGGTGACCCCATGCAGCTCACGCGCCGTCTCGCCGTCCTGGCCGCCGCCGCCGTCGCGCTGGCGCTGACGGCGCCGTCCGGCGTCGCCACCGAGCCGCCCGCCGACCCGGAGCGGGTGCCGTCGCTGCGGGTGCAGGTGGTCAAGCGCGGGCTGGACATCCCCTGGGACCTGACCTTCCTGCCGAACGGCGCGATGCTCTACACCCAGCGTTCTCGGCTCACCATGCGCTACCGCGCGCCGGGGGGCGGGGACCACCCGGTGCGGTTCGACCGCTCCGGCATGTGGTCGTCCGGGGAGACCGGCCTGATGTCGATCCTGGCGGCCGAGAACTTCGCGCGGACCCGGCACTTCTACACCTGCCACGGTGCGAACTCGCCCCGCCCGGGCGGACACGACGTGCGCGTGGTGATGTGGCGGCTGAAGCAGTCCACCCGTCGGGCGGTGCGGGTGCGCCCGATCGTGCGCGGACTGCCGGCGACGTCCGGCCGGCACGGCGGTTGCCGGCTCCGCTTCGGGCCGGAGGGCGCGCTGTACATCGGCACCGGCGACGCCGCCGTGGCACGGAATCCGCAGAGCCTGCGGTCCGGTGGCGGCAAGGTGCTGCGGGTCCGGCCGGCCACCGGCCGCGGATGGCCCAGCAACCCGTTCCCGCACGCGGGGCGGGCGATGAAGCGCCGGATCTTCACCTACGGACACCGCAACGTGCAGGGGCTGGCGTTGCGTCCTGGGCGGAACGCGACGATGTGGTCGGTCGAGCACGGCACGTACCGCGACGACGAGGTGAACCGGCTGCGGCGCGGCGGCAACTACGGCTGGGACCCCGGCCCCGGCTACGACGAGTCCGCGCCGATGACGGACTTCTCCCTGCCCGGCCCGCAGATCGGCGCCCGGTGGCGGTCCGGTCAGCCGACGCTCGCGACCTCAGGCGCGGTGTGGCTGCGCGGCGCGAAGTGGGGCGCGTGGCGGGGCGCGCTGGCGGTCGGCTGCCTGGCCGACTCGTCGCTGCGGATCATGCGGTTCAGCCGCAGCGGACGGTTCCTGCGGATGTGGACGCCGCCACGGCTGAACGGGGACTACGGCCGGCTGCGCTCGCCGGTGCTCGGGCCGGGCAACGTGCTGTACGTGACGACGGCCAACGGCGCCGGCAACGACAAGATCCTCCGGGTGAACCCCCGCCGTTGAGCGTCGATAGGGTCGCCCGATGCACAGGTTCGCAGGCCGCGTCGCCGTCGTCACGGGGGGTGCCAGGGGGATCGGAGCCACCACCGCCCGGCGGCTCGCCGCGGAAGGAGCGGCCGTGGCCGTGCTGGACCTGGACGAGGAGCAGGCGGCCGAGACCGCCGCGGGCCTCGGGGGCACGGCCGGACTCGGGATCGGCTGCGATGTCACCGACGCCGCCTCGGTGCAGGCCGCCGTCGACCGGGTGGCGGCCGACCTCGGCGGCCCGCACGTGCTGGTGAACAACGCCGGCATCACCCGGGACAACCTGCTGTTCAAGATGACCGAGGACGACTGGGACCGGGTCGTCGCAGTGCACCTGCGCGGGGCGTTCCTCGTCACCCGGGCGGTGCAGCAGCCGATGGTGCAGCAGCGCTATGGCCGCATCGTGAGCCTGTCCAGCGTCTCCGCGCTCGGCAACCGGGGTCAGGCCAACTACGCCGCGGCCAAGATGGGCCTGCAGGGCCTGACCCGCACGCTGGCGATGGAGCTCGGGCCGTACGGCATCACGGCGAACGCGGTCGCGCCCGGCTTCGTCGTCACGGACATGACCGACGAGACCGCCCGCCGCGTCGGCGCCAGCCCGGAGGAGTTCCGGGAGGCCTCCGCGGCCGTGACCCCGGTGCGACGGGTGGGCGACCCGCAGGACGTGGCGGCGGCGATCTGCTTCCTCGCCAGCGAGGAGGCCGGGTTCGTCACCGGCCAGACCCTGTACGTCGATGGTGGCCGCCGGCTCTGAATTCGGACAGACCTCGCAAAGCTCCTGGGGCCCTGTGAATCTGGAGTGGCGCGCGGGCGGCGAAGTACGTACGGTCGTCCCGGTTGCCACCCGCGCCGCGGTTAGCGGCCACCTCACAACTGCATAGGCGAGACGGTCGACGCCGAGTCCTGCCCCGACCCGCTCTCGCCCCTCGACCTGACGTCGATCACACCTCTCGGGCAGGAGCGGGGGACCCACCGACGGCTCCGGCCGTCACCGCGCCAGCCGGCCCGTGCACCAGCACGGACCGGGAGGCGCTTGGGGTGAAGCCGCGGAGCCCGCCCACAAGGAGGGCCTCCCGCGACCGGGCACCTTTCCGCCCGAACCCGACAGCTGACCACGCAGGCGTGGGAAGGAAGCCCTCTCATGTCTGCACCCCTGCGGATGCAGCGCGCCGTCGCGCTGTTCCTCACCGTCCTCGCCGCCACGTTGGCCCTCATGGCCACCACCGCGGTCGTCGCCCCCGACGCCGACGCGGCGTCCAACAAGAAGATCCGGCATGCGATGCGGGTCGCCAAGAACCAGATCGGTGACCGGTACAGCTACGGCGCCGACGGGCCGAACCGGTTCGACTGCTCCGGCCTGTTCTACTTCTCGTTCAAGAAGCGGACGGGTGTCAACCTGCCGCGGACGTCGTCGTCCCAGTACCGCGCCATGCGGCCGATCATCAAGAAGAACATGCGCAAGGGCGACCTGATGTTCTTCTACAGCGGCAGCGGCGTCTACCACGTCGGCATGTTCGTCGGGTGGCGCGACGGCAAGCGGATCCTGCTGCACGCACCGAGCACCGGGCAGCGCGTGCACCGGACGCCGGTGTGGACCGGCAAGTGGAAGGCCGCCACGCTGCGCCCGCGCGGCTGACCGGCGCGGCGGCCGCCGCGCCGGGAGCGGGCGCCACACACTGGTCGGCATGACCGCCGTGTCGGCCGCTCGACGGATCCTCGCCTGTCTCGCTCTCGTCTGCGGGCTGGCCGCGTGCGGGGACGACGAGGCGTCCGGCGGGGCGGACGCCTCGAGCCCCGACGCGGGCAGCCGCGACGGGGGATCGCTCACCCAGACCGAGCCGCTGACCGGGCTGCCGGTGGACGGCGCGCTGCCGGAGCACCCGGTGGTGACGGTCAAGATCGACAACACCGGCTCGTCCGCGCCGCAGCTCGGACTGTCGTCCGCCGACCTGGTCACCGAGGAGCTGGTCGAGGGCGGGCTGACCCGGCTGGCCGCGATGTACTACTCGGACATCCCGGACGTGGTCGGTCCGGTGCGCTCGATGCGGGCCAGCGACATCGGGATCGTGACACCGGCCGAGTCGGTGCTGGTCGCCGCCGGCGGCGCGCCTCCGACCCGGGCGCGCATCGCCGACGCCGAGATCGGCAGCTACGGCGAGGGGGACCCCGGGTTCTACCGCGCCGACGACCGCACCTCGCCCTACGACCTGATGGTCCGGCTGCCCGAGCTGGTGGACGCGCTGGACGAGGCCGAGCCCCCGCCGCCCTACCTGCCGTTTGGGCCCAATCCTCTGACGGGTGGAGCAAGGGCCACGGCGGTCGACGTGTCGTTCTCGGCGGGCAGCACCACATCGTGGCGGTTCGAGAACGAGACGTACGTCCGGCCGGCCAGTAACGCGGCCGAGGGTGACGACTTCGCGGCGGACTCGGTGCTGGTGCTGCGGGTCGAGCTCGGGGACGCGGGATACAAGGACCCCGCGGGCAACCCGGTGCCGGAGACGCTCCTCGAGGGCAGCGGCGACGCCCTGCTGTTCTCGGCCGGGAGGGTCGTGCGGGGCACGTGGACCAAGCAGCGGCTGGACAGCCCGGTGCAGCTGAGTGGCGAGGACGGCCCGATGACCGTCCCGCCCGGACACACCTGGGTCGAGCTCGCGCCCGTCGACGCCGAGGGCGGCGGCGTACGAATCAGCCGTTGAGGGCCTGCAGGCCGGCGAGGATGGCCGCCAGCACGGTGGCGACCCGCTCGCCGGTGGCCTCGACGTCGTCGGCGGTCGCGATCGCCTGACCGGCAGCCGACAGCGCGCCGAAGAACACCTGGGTGAACGCCTCGACCAGGTCGGCGTCGACGTTCTGGTCCGCCAGCAGGTCGGCCGCGACCGCGCGCAGGATGGCGAAGGTCGTGCGCTGCTCGGACTCCCGCCAGTGCTCGATGCCGAGCGCGACCGGCCCCTCCTCCAGCACGATCCGCCGGTAGCCCGGCTCCTGGCATGCCGCCAGGAAGCCGCCGATCCCTGCTCGAGCGCGCTCCCAGGGATCGGTCTCGACGGCCATCTGCTCCTGGATGGCGGCCATCGCGGCTTCCTCGGTGCGCTCGAACACCGCCCGGAACAGCTCCTGCTTGCCCGCGAAGTGGTGGTAGAGAGCGCCCTTGGTGACCGCGGCGCGGGCCACCACCTCGTCCAGGCTGGTCCCGGCGTACCCGCGGGCGGCGAACAGCCCGGCGGCCTCGTCCACCAGGGAGGAGCGGGTGGCCGCGGAGAACTGCTTGCGGGTGCCGCGGCCCGGCCCGGGGACCTTCGCTGCGCCCAAGGGCATGCCGCGAGCATACGGTCGAGGTCGTGGCAGCATGACCGCGTGAGCGCGCCGCCGAGCATCTCCTATTCGATCACCGTGCGTCTGGAGCTGCCGGTCGGTGGCTCCGGGGTCGGTGAGCTGACGGCCGCGGTCGAGCAGACCGGTGGCATGGTGACCGCACTCGACGTGACCGCCTCCGGTGCCGAGCTGCTGCGGATGGACGTCACCTGTGCGGCGTCGTCGACCGAGCACGCCGACGACATCGTCGCCGCGCTCAGGGCGGTGCCCGGCGTGCACGTGCACAAGGTCTCGGACCGCACCTTCCTGATGCACCTCGGCGGCACGATCGAGATGGCGTCCAAGCACCCGATCCGCAACCGGGACGACCTGTCCATGGTCTACACCCCGGGCGTGGCCCGGATCTGCCGGGCGATCGTGGACAACCCCGACGACGCGCGCCGGCTCACCGTCAAGCGGAACGCGGTCGCCGTCGTCACCGACGGGTCCGCGGTGCTCGGGCTGGGCAACATCGGCCCGGCCGCGGCGCTGCCGGTGATGGAGGGCAAGGCAGCACTGTTCAAGCGGTTCGCGGACATCGACGCCTGGCCGCTGTGCCTGGACACCCAGGACGTCGACGAGATCGTCCGCACCGTCGCGGCCGTGTCGCCCGGCTTCGCCGGCATCAACCTGGAGGACATCGGGGCGCCGCGCTGCTTCGAGGTCGAGCGCCGGCTGCGGGAGCTGCTCGACATCCCGGTGTTCCACGACGACCAGCACGGCACGGCGATCGTGGTGCTGGCGGCGCTGACCAACGCGCTGCGGGTGGTGGGCCGCAGCCTCGCGGACGTGCGGGTGGTCATGGTCGGCGCCGGCGCCGCCGGCACGGCCGTGCTCAAGCTGCTGCTGCACGCCGGGGCGGCCACGGGCGCCGGGGCGGTGACCGTGGTCGACCTGGACGGCATCGTGCACCGCGGCCGCCCGGAGATCGGCCCCGACCTGCGGTGGGTGGCCGAGCACACCAACGCCGAGCAGGCGACCGGCAGCCTGCAGGACGCGTTGCACGGGGCCGACGTGTTCATCGGCCTGTCCGCGCCGAGGCTGATCGGTGCCGACGACGTCGCGACGATGGCGCCGGACCCGATCGTCTTCGCGCTGGCCAACCCCGAGCCCGAGATCGACCCCGGCGAGGCGCGCAAGCACGCGGCCGTGGTGGCCACCGGCCGGTCCGACTATCCGAACCAGATCAACAACGTGCTGGCGTTCCCCGGTGTTTTCCGCGGGCTGCTGGACGCGCAGAGCCGCAGCATCGGGCTGGACGTGCTGGAGGCCGCCGCGCAGGCGATCGCCCGGACGGTCAGCGACGACGAGCTGAACGCGAACTACGTGATCCCCAGCGTCTTCCACCCCGAGGTGCACGACGTGGTGGCCCAGGCGGTCACCGGCGCCGCCAGGTCCGGGCGTTGACGGAGGAGTCGCCCGGGGGCTGGGTCGGCAGGCTGTTGGTGTCGACCCCGGCACTGCTCGACCCCAACTTCCGGCGCAGCGTCGTGCTGCTGCTGGACCACGACGACGACGGCGCCCTCGGGGTGGTCCTGGACCGCCCGCTGGAGCTGCCGGTGGTCGACGTCCTTCCCGGCTGGGAGTCCGAGGTGGCCGCACCGGAGGTGCTGTTCAGCGGCGGGCCGGTCTCCACCGGCGCGGCGCTCGGGGTGGCCGTGCTGGCGCCGGAGACGCCGGCCGCGCCGCTCGGTTGGCGCCGGATGTTCGCCGACACCGGGTTGATCGACCTGGACACGCCGGTCGAGGTCGTGTCCGGAGCGATCGGGGCGATGCGGATCTTCGCTGGCTACAGCGGCTGGGGCCCCGGGCAGCTCGAGGCCGAGGTCGAGGAGCGGGCCTGGGTGCTGCTGCCGTCGCAGCCCGAGGACCTGGTGACCGCTTCACCGGACGCCCTCTGGCGGCACGTCTGGCGCCGCCAGGGCGGCCGGCTGGCGCTGCTCGCGGACTTCCCGGAGGACCCGGCAGCCAACTGAGCGGGCGTGCCAGACTGCGCTCGTGAGCACGTCGCTGAGCCCCGGCACCCAGACGGTCGAGGACGCACGGACCCGTCCGGTCACCGACGACGGCGACCACGAGCGGTTCTCCCACTACGTCCCCAAGGACAAGCTGACCGCGGCGATGGTCGAGGGCACGCCGGTGGTCGCCCTGTGCGGCAAGGTGTGGGTCCCGAGTCGCGATCCGCAGCGCTTCCCGGTCTGCCCCGAGTGCAAGGAGATTTGGGAGTCGATGAAGGCCGGCGGCGGGGACGGCGACGACGACTAGCCCGTGGTCCCCGGACCTGCGCCGCACCACGATCGGGGTCGTCGCCCTCATCTCCCTGGTCGCCTTCGAGGCCATGGCGGTGGCCACCGCGATGCCGGTGGCGGCCCGTGAGCTGGACGGGCTCAGCCTGTACGCCTGGTCGTTCACCGGTTTCCTGGTCAGCAGCCTGTTCGGCACGGCGGTCGCCGGCGACCTGACCGACCGGTTCGGTCCGAGACCGACGGTCCTCGTCGGTGTCGCGCTGTTCGCCGTCGGCCTGGTCCTGGCGGGTGCGGCCGGCTCGATGCTGCCGTTCATCGCCGGCCGGCTGGTCCAGGGGCTGGGGGGCGGGGCGCTGATCGTGGGCGTCTACGTGCTGGTCGGAAGCCTCTACCCCGACGAGCTGCGGCCGCGGATGTTCTCCTACCTGTCGGCGGCCTGGGTGCTGCCCGCCGTCGTCGGCCCGCTGGTCGCGGGCACGCTGGCCGAGAACCTCAGCTGGCGGCTGGTCTTCTACGGGCTGCTGCCGCTCGTCGTCGCGCCGGTGTTGCTGCTGCTCGCGCCGCTCGCCGACGCGCGGCCGGGCGGCTCAAACGAACGCCGGGCCGGACGGGTGCTGCCGGCGGCGGCGCTCGCCGGCGGCGCCGCGGTCCTACAGCTCGGCGGGCAGCAGGTGCAGCAGGAGCGGGTCGCGCTGGGGCTGGTGCTGCTGGTGGCCGGCGCGCTCGCACTCGTCCCTGCTCTGCGCCGGCTGATCCCGCCCGGCACCCTCCGGCTGCGCCGCGGACTGCCGTCGGTGGTCGCGTTGCGCGGCGTGCAGGCTGGAGCCTTCGTCGGCGCCGAGGCGTTCCTGCCGCTGATGCTGGTCGAGCACCGGGGGCTGTCGCCGACGGTGGCCGGCGCCTGCCTGACCGGCGCCGCGCTCGGCTGGTCGGCGGGGTCGTGGTGGCAGGGCCGGCCGGGCCCGGACGTCGACCGCAGGCGGTTGGCCGTCGCCGGCGCGGCGATCGTGCTGGTCGGTCTCGCGGTCAGCTCGCTGGCCTTGCTGGACGAGGTCCCGGCGCTGGTCGCGGCCCCCGGCTGGGTCGTCACCGGCGCCGGCATGGGGGTGACCTTCTCCACTCTCAGCGTGCTGCTGTTCCGGCTCAGCCCACGGGCCGACCAGGGCGCCAACGCCGCGGCGTTGCAGATCTCGGACGCCCTCGGCTCGATCCTGACGGTGGGGCTCGGCGGCGTGCTGTACGCCGCACTGCGCAGCCCCGGGGACGGTGCCGGCGCGCGGGAGTTCGCCGCCGTGTTCGCGGTGATGGTCGTCGTCCAGCTGCTGGCCATACTGATCGCCCGGCGGGTCCTGCCGTCGCGGGCGGCAGGCGAGCAGGCGGCGGCGGACTACCCTCACCTGCGTGCCGGGTGAGATCTCGCAGACCCTGGACCGGGGTCTGCGCGTCCTGACCTGCCTCGCCGCGCACGCGGGTCCGATGACCGCGACCGAGCTGGCCGGCGAGCTCGGCCTCAACCGGACCGTGGTGCATCGGCTGGTCGCGACCCTCGAGGGGCACGCGCTGGTCCGGCGCGGCGCCGACGCGCGGATCGGCCTGGGGACGGGGCTGCTCGGTCTCGCCGCCGCGGTCCAGCCGGGGCTGCGGGCCGCGGTGGCGCCGGTGCTGCGCCGGCTCGCGCAGGACGTCGGCGCGACTGCCCACCTGACCGTCGCCGACGGGAACGAGGCGCTCGCCGTGGCGGTCGTGGAGCCGAGCTGGACCGACTACCACGTCGCCTACCGGGTCGGGGCCCGGCACGCGCTGGACCGGGGCGCCGCCGGGCGGGCGATGCTGCCGGCCGAGGGCGAACGGTCGCCGGAGCCCGGCTACGTGCTGACCGAGGGCGAGCTCCAGCCGGGTGCGCACGGGCTGGCCGCCCCGGTGCACGGCGTACCGGGCCTGGTGGCGTCGGTCGGCGTGGTCACCCTGGGGGAGCTGGCGGCCGGCCGGGTCGGCCCGCGGGTGCTGGCGGCGGCGGTCGAGGTCGCCGAGGCGCTGCGCTGACCCCGTCCGGCCTGCCTCAGCCGTCCGGGCGGTGCCCGAGCAGCGGAACCACCCGCGGGTGCACCTGGGTGGCGAGGGCGATCACGGTGGAGACGCGCTCCACGTCGGGGTAGCCGACCACGGTGTCGATGACCCGCTGCAGGTCGGTGTTCGACCGCGCGACCACCCGGCACCACAGGTCGCCGGAGCCGGTGATCGTGTGCACCTCCAGCACCTCCGGGATGCCGGCCAGGTGCCGGCCCACCGGGTCGTGCCCGCCGTGCTGGCGGATCTGCAGGGTCAGGAAGGCGGTCACCGGCCAGCCCAGCGCGGCCGGGTCCAGCTGCGGCGCCCAGTCCCGGATGACGCCCGCGGTCACCAGCCGGTCCAGCCGGGCCTGGACGGTGCCGCGCGCCACGCCGAGCCGCCGGGACGCCGCCAGCACGCCGATCCGCGGCTCGGTGGCGAACAGCTGCAGGATCGCGGTGTCCAGCTCGTCCGGCGCCGGGTCGGCAGGCATCGGTCCTCCTGAACACCTTGTGCAGCACACGCTGGACGGATCCGGCTCATGTTTGGACAGGATGTCCAGCTGCGGGAGCCATCATTGCGCATCATGCCCGGCCGCGGCCATGCTGGCCGGCATGACCGAGACGCTGACCCCGCAGGAGCGCCAGGCCGACCTCGATCTCGACCAGCTGCGGCAGCTGGTCGGCCTGGTGGACTACGACGCCTCCACCGACCCCTTCCCGGTGACCGGGTGGGACGCCGTGGAGTTCGTCGTCGGCAACGCCACCCAGGCCGCGCACTACTACCAGTCGGCGTTCGGCATGCAGCTCGTCGCCTACGCGGGGCCGGAGACCGGCAACCGCGACCACAAGTCGTTCGTGCTCAAGAGCGGATCGTGCCGCTTCGTCATCTCCGGCGGCGTCGCTCCGGGCAGCTCCCTGCTCGACCACCACCGCCGACACGGCGACGGGGTCAGCGACATCGCCCTCGAAGTGCCCGACGTCGATCGCTGCATCGCGCACGCCCGCAGCCAGGGGGCGACGGTGGTGGAGGAGCCGCACGACCTCACCGACGAGCACGGCACCGTCCGGCGCGCGGCCATCGCGGCCTACGGCGACACCCGGCACTCGCTGGTCGACCGGTCCGGCTACACCGGTCCGTACCTGCCCGGCTACGTGCCGCGGACGTCGGGCTACGTGCGGCGCGCCGAGGCACCGAAGCGGTTGTTCCAGGCGCTGGACCACGTGGTCGGCAACGTGCAGCTCGGCGAGATGGACGAGTGGGTCGGCTTCTACAACCGGGTGATGGGATTCGTGAACATGGCGGAGTTCATCGGCGACGACATCGCCACCGACTACTCCGCGCTGATGAGCAAGGTCGTCGCCAACGGCAACCACCGGGTCAAGTTCCCGCTGAACGAGCCGGCCGTGGCCAAGCACAAGTCCCAGATCGACGAGTTCCTCGAGTTCTACGGCTCGCCGGGGGTGCAGCACCTCGCGCTGGCGACCAACGACATCCTCCGCACCGTCGACGTGATGCGCGCGGAGGGCGTGGAGTTCCTCGACACACCCGACTCCTACTACGAGGACCCCGAGCTGCGGGCCCGGATCGGCGAGGTGCGGGTCCCGATCGAGGAGCTGCAGCGGCGCGGGGTGCTGGTGGACCGGGACGAGGACGGTTACCTGCTGCAGATCTTCACCCGTCCCATCGGGGACCGTCCCACGGTCTTCTTCGAGCTGATCGAGCGGCACGGCTCGCTCGGCTTCGGCAAGGGCAACTTCAAGGCGCTGTTCGAGGCGATCGAGCGGGAGCAGGAGCGGCGCGGCAACCTCTGAGCAAGGATGGGGCCATGAGAACGACGCGGCCCGCCGCCGTCGCTGCCGCGACGATCGCCCTCTGCACCGCCGTGACCGTGCTGCCCGGCGCGCCGGCCGTCGGCCGACAGGCCGGGGCGACCCCCGGCGGCCCGACCGCCGGGGACTCGCTGTTCCCGCACGCCGGGAACAGCGGCTACCGGGTCGGGCACTACGACCTCGACCTGTCCTACGCACCGGCAACCGACGTGCTCCGAGGCCGGGCCACGGTGCAGCTGCGGCCCACCAAGCCGCTGTCCAGCCTGACCCTGGATCTGCACAAGCTGCAGGTCACCGACGTGCGCGTCGGAGCCGACCCGGCGACCTGGTCCCGGAACCGCAACGAGCTGCGGATCGAGCCCGCCACCTCGCTGGTGCGGGGGCAGCGGTACGCGGTCCGGATCGACTACCGCGGCCGGCCGGGCACGATCAGGGACCCGGACGGGTCCAGCGAGGGCTGGTTCCGGACCGACGACGGGGCCATCTCGGTCAACGAGCCGGTCGGCGCCATGACCTGGTTCCCGGTCAACAACACCCCGCGGGACAAGGCCACCTACCGGGTGTCGATCTCGGTTCCGCGGGGACTGACCGGGGTGAGCAACGGCGAGCTGGTGCGCCGGTCGACCGGCGCGCGCCGGACCACCTGGGTGTGGCGGACCCGCGACCAGCTGGCCAGCTACCTGACGACGGTGGCGATCGGCCGGTTCGACCGCACCCGGGGCACCGCACTGGACGGCACGCCGCTGGACTCCTACGTCGACCCCCGGCTCGGGGACGCGGCGGTCGCCCGGCTGCCCGAGGTGATGCGCTTCCTGACCCGTCGGTTCGGCGCCTACCCCTTCGACAGCAGCGGCCTGATCACCGACCGGGCGAGCATCGGGTACGCGCTGGAGGTGCAGAACCGTCCGGTGTTCACCGCCAACCCCGGCATGTTGCTGCTCGTGCACGAGATCGCGCACCAGTGGTACGGCAACTCCGTCACGCTGCGCGACTGGTCGGACATCTGGCTGAACGAGGGCTTCGCGACCTACGCCGAGTGGCTGTGGGAGGCCCGCACCCGGCCGGGCGCACCGCAGCGACACTTCGAGGAGCTGTGCGCAGAGGGGGAGGGGAGTCCGCTGTGGCACCCGCCGCCGGCCGACCCCGGGCACCCGGCGAACCTGTTCGGCCGCCCGGTCTACGACCGCGGTGCGATGGCGCTGCAGGCGCTGCGCCAGCGGGTCGGGCCGCAGGCCTTCTCGCGGGTGCTGCGTTCTTGGGCCGCCGAGTACGCCCAGGGCAACGGCAGCACCGCGGAGCTGAAGCGGCTGGCGGAGGCGGAGTCCGGCCGGCAGCTGGACCGGCTGTTCCGGGTCTGGCTCTACGAGAGCGGCCGGCCGGCCGCCTGCTCGTGACCGGCTAGCGGCCGGCCGGCCGCACCCGGCCGCGCACCTCGCCGAGGCCGATCCGGCCGCCGAGCCGGCCGGGAGCGGTGGCGGTGAGGACCACCTCGTCGCCGTCCTCGAGGAAGGTCCGGTCGGTGCCGTCGGCGAGCCGTACCGGCTCGGTGCCGCCCCAGCTCAGCTCGAGGAAGGAGCCGCGCTGGGAGCGCTCGGGTCCGGACACCGTGCCGGACGCGTACAGGTCGCCCGGGCGCAGGCAGGCCCCGTTGCTCGTCAGGTGCGCGAGCATCTGTGCCGGGGACCAGTACATCGACGCGTACGGCGCGCGGGCCACCTCGGTGCCGTTCCACCAGATGCCGATGTCGATGTCGTAGCCGGCCGGGTCGTCGACCTGCAGATGCGGGAGGACCGGCGGGTCCTGCCCGGGCAGCGACACCCGGGCGTGCTCCAGAGCGGCCAGCGGGGTGACCCAGGTCGACATCGAGGTCGCGAAGGACTTGCCGAGGAACGGCCCCAGCGGCTGGTACTCCCAGGCCTGCACGTCGCGCGCCGACCAGTCGTTGACCAGCGCCACGCCGAACACGTGGTCGGCGAAGCCCGTCGGGGGCACCGGGGTGCCGAGCGGGCTCGGCACCCCGACCACGAAGCCGAGCTCGGCCTCGATGTCGAGCCGCCGGGACGGTCCGAACGTCGGGGCGTCGGCGTCGACTGCGCGCCGCTGGCCGCTCGGGCGGACGATGTCGGTGCCGGAGGGCAGCACCGTGCCCGCCCGGCCGTGGTAACCGACCGGCAGGTGCCGCCAGTTGGGCAGCAGCGGATCGCCGTCGGGGCGGAAGATGCGGCCGACGTTGGTGGCGTGGTCGAGCGAGCAGTAGAAGTCGACGTAGTCGGCCACCTCGAAGGGCAGCACGGTGCCGACCTGGTCCATCGGCACCAGGTGCGGCTCGACCGTGGCGCGGCCCTCCGGGTCGGTGAGCAGGGCCACCAGCCAGTCCCGCAGGGACCGCCAATGGCCGGGGCCGAGCCGCAGCATCGGCAGCAGCGAGGGCGCCTGGAACACCGCCGCGTGCTCCAGCATCTCGGCCGCGGCCAGCGGGGCGAGGTCCACCACCAGGTCACCGACACGCACCCCGACCCGCGGCTCGTCGCCGTCGTGCGAGAACACCGCGAACGGCAGGTGGTCCACGTCGTGCGGCCCGCCGGACGCACCCTCCACCCAGGTCGGCGGGTGCGGGGCAGTCGCGGTCATGAGGCCTCCGGGTCCGAGGTTGCGGGGTGGAGCAGCCCGAGGGCGACCAGGTCGTCGACCGGCTCGGTGACGCTGCAGGATCCGAACGAGGTGAACCAGCGCCTGGCCGGCGGCGGCCGGTCGGTCGGCCAGGAGCGGACCGCCGCCACCAGGGTCGCCGGGTCACGCTCGGCCAGGAGCCCGGTGGCCGTCTCCCGGCCGGCGCCGTCCAGCAGCGCCCCGGTCGCCACCAGCAGGTTGAGGAAGCCGTGCTGCTCGAAGCCCTCCGGGCTGGTCCGGCGCACCGCCGCGTGCAGGCCGGCGGTGGCCTTGAACGCGAGCTCGCGGTCGAGCACGGCGTCGATGCAGGCGACCAGCTCGGGCTCGGACGGATGTGCCTGCGGTGTCTCGCCACCGGTGCGGAGCTTCACCGGCACGTCCGCACCGGCGAGCACGTCCAGAGCCCGGAGCCAGTCGGTGCCCGGCTCCTCCCCGTCCGGGCGGGGCAGCTCGACGTGGGCGCGCACGGGTGTCGACCCGGCGGCCAGGGCGGTGACCACCCGGCCGGCGTTGTGCGCCAACCCGCCGGGGGCGCCCGCGTCCTCGCGAACCGCGATCTCGACCGAGTGCAGCCGCAGCGCCGGCTCGCGGCGCACCCAGGTCAGTGCCGGCTCGAGCGACCCCGCACCGCCGGCAACCACCACCGTCACCGACAGCACCGGCCCCCGGTCGTCGGCGCGAACCAGGTCCACCAGCTCCGGCAGCCGCTGGTCGCCGACCACGAACGGGCCGAGCATCTCGGCGTACCACTCCCCGGCGTGCCGGCGGTGCGCCGCGACGGCCGCCGGCAGCGGGGCGTTGCCCGGGGGGAAGATCGCCGCGTCGTCGACGATTGCGGCGACGAGCGGCGGGATTGACACGCCCGGAAGGCTAGCGGATCGTGCTGACAAGCACCGGACACCAGCGTCCGGTATCCGGACGCGATGGAGCCCCGCGATGACCCATTACGCACGTGTCGGTGCCGTGCCGCCGAAGCGGCACACCCAGTTCCGGGACGACGAGGGCCGGCTGCACTACGAGGAGCTGATGGGGGAGGAGGGCTTCTCGTCGGACTCGTCGCTGCTCTACCACCGGGGCGTGCCGTCGGCCATCGTCGGCAGCGAGGTGTGGGAGCTGCCGGACCTGAGCACCACCCCCAACCACCCGCTCAAGCCGCGGCACCTGCGCTTGCACGACCTGGTGCGGGACAACGAGTGGAAGGCGCTCGATCCGGTCACCGACCGCCGGCTGGTGCTGGGCAACGGCGACGTCCGGATCGGCTACGTGGTGGCCGGTGAGCCGTCGCCGTACTACCGCAACGCGGTCGGCGACGAGTGCGTCTTCGTGGAGGCCGGCTCGGGCGTGGTGGAGACCGTCTTCGGGGTGGTCCCTTACCGCAGCGGCGACTACGTCGTCGTCCCCCGGGCGACCACGCACCGCTGGGTGCCGGACGCGGCCGCGGGGCCGACCCGGGCGTACGCGATCGAGTCCAACAGCCACATCGCCCCGCCCAAGCGCTACCTCTCCCGCTTCGGCCAGCTGCTCGAGCACGCGCCGTATTGCGAGCGGGACCTGCACGGACCCACCGAGCCGCTGCTCGTCGAGGGCAGCGAGGTCGAGGTGCTGGTCAAGCACCGCGGCAGCGGGCCGAGCGGTCTGGTGGGCACCCGGATGACCTACGCCGGCCACCCGTTCGACGTGGTCGGATGGGACGGCTGCCTGTACCCGTACACGTTCAACGTCGCCGACTTCGAGCCGATCACCGGGCGGGTGCACCAGCCGCCGCCGGTGCACCAGGTGTTCGAGGGGTGGAACTTCGTCATCTGCAACTTCTGCCCGCGCAAGGTCGACTACCACCCGCTGTCAGTCCCGGTGCCCTACTACCACTCGAACGTCGACAGCGACGAGGTGATGTTCTACGTCGCGGGGGACTACGAGGCGCGGAAGGGCTCGGGGATCAACCGCGGCTCGGTCTCGCTGCACCCCGGCGGATACGCGCACGGGCCGCTGCCGAGCGCGGTGGAGGCGTCGCTCGGCGTGGAGTACTTCGACGAGCTGGCGGTCATGGTCGACACCTTCCGTCCGTTGGAGCTCGGGGTGGCCGGGGCCGGCTGCGAGGACGAGGCCTACGCCTGGACCTGGGCCGGCGACCGCTCCGGCGGCGCCGCGCTGTTCTCCAACAGCTGACTCAGCGCAGTTCCGCGCTCACTCCGGGAAGTGGTGCGGAACAAGTGCTTCCCGGACCCATCCCTGCCTGCGACTGTGGCGAACGCGGGGTGACGTACGTCTCGTACGGATGTCCCCGCCGCGGCGTTGCCCCGGTGGGTCGTTCTCCGAAAGGAGCGCAGGGATGCGCCCAGCCACCGGCACCCGCCGGACCGCGACCGCACTGACGGCGCTCGGAGGTGTCCTGCTCACGACCGGACTGATCGGCCTTGGCGGCCAGGGGGCAACTGCCTCCAGCCACCGCGAAGCGCCGCTGATCTCCGGCCAGCCGCAGTACGACACCACCGACGTCTACGCGTTCAGGAGCCCCGACCGCCGCAAGACGGTCACGCTCGCCGCCAACTGGCTCCCGTTCGAGGAGCCGGCCGGAGGCCCGAACTTCTACACGTTCGCGACCGACGCGCACTACGACATCAACATCGACAACGACGGCGACACCGTCCGGGACATCACCTTCCGGTGGACGTTCCGCGACCACTACCGGTCGGGTGACACCTTCCTCTACAACACCGGCGAGGTCCGGGGCCTGTTCGACAAGGACCTGAACTTCTTCCAGACCTACCAGCTCGAGCGGATCAACTGGAAGCCCGGCGGCAGCGACGGCAAGGTGCTGCTGCGCAACGCGCGGGTCGCACCGTCGTTCGTCGGCGAGGCGTCCATGCCCAACTACCAGCGCCTGCGCAACCAGGCGACCGTGTGGACCGGCCAGCCCGGCAGCTCGGGTCGCGCCTTCGCGGGACAGGCCGAGGACTCGTTCTTCCTGGACCTGCGGGTCTTCGACCTGCTCTACGGCGGCGACCTGTCCGAGGTCGGTGACGACACCCTGGCCGGCTTCAGCGTCCAGAGCGTCGCGCTGCAGCTGACCCGCCGCCAGCTCGCGCTGCGCCGCGACACCAAGGCCAACCCCGTCATCGGGGTGTGGTCGACGACCAGCAAGCAGGGAGCCGACGGCAAGTACCGCCAGGTCTCACGGCTCGGCATGCCGCTGGTCAACGAGGTGGTCATCCCGGTCAAGGACAAGGACACGTTCAACGCGTCCAAGCCCTCCGGCGACGGCCAGTTCCTCGACTACGTCACCGACCCGGAGCTGCCGAAGCTGATCGAGGCGATCTACGGCATCCCGGCGCCGCAGACCCCGCGGGACGACCTCGTCGAGGTCTTCCTCACCGGGATCGACGGCCTGAACCAGCCGGACGGTGTGGTGCCCAGCGAGCAGCTGCGGCTGAACATGACCACACCGGTCAGCGAGAACCCCGACCGCCTCGGCGTGATCGGTGGGGACGTCCAGGGCTACCCGAACGGTCGCCGGCTCGCGGACGACGTCCTCGACATCTCCCTGCAGGTGGTCGAGGGCGAGCTCGTCGGCAACCCGAACGACCTGGGTGACGGAGTCAACGTGAACGACGTCGCGTTCGGCGACACGTTCCCGTACTTCGCCCTCCCGGCGTCCGGGTCGGACACTCAGCCGCACACCTCCGCCAGCGGGGTCACCCCGCTGACCGGTGGCAACGTCCCGACCAACCCGACCAGCGGACCCTCGGCCCTCCCGGTCGCCCCGCTGTCGGCGATCGCGTTCGGCCTGCTGGCCCTCGCGGGCGGCGTCGTGGCGTGGACCCGGCGTCCCAAGGGCGTCGTCTCCGCGGCCTGATCGCACCAACTGAGCCGCCGGTCTCCGGCCAGCCCGCGCCCGTACGGCGCGGCCTGGTCGGGGCCGGTGGCCCACCCGCTTGATCGAACCGACGGCAGAAGGGAGCCCGTGATGCGACGTCGGCTGTGGCTGGGCCTGGTGGCCGGCGCGCTCGGCTGCATGCTCGCCGTCTCCGGCGCCTTCGCCATGGTCGGGGATCCCGACCAGCCGCCGGCGGCTGCCGGCGGCGGCGCGGTCGACGCGGCCGCGCTCGCCACCGCCGACGACCTGGGTGGCATCATCACCGCCCTGCAGCAGCGGTTGCAGGACCAACCCTCCGACGCCGGGTCATGGGCGGTGCTCGGCCTGGCCTACGTCGAGCAGGCGCGGGTCAGCGGCGATCCGACGTACTACCCCAAGGCCGCCGGGGCGCTCGAGCGCTCGCTCGAGGAGCAGCCGGAGGACAACGCCCTGGCCCTCGCCGGCCGGGCCGGCCTGGCCGCCGCCCGGCACCACTTCCGCGCCGCGCTCCGGGCAGCCGAGGCGGCCCTGGCCGTCAACCCCTACGAGGTCGGGGCGCTGGCCCTACGCGTGGACGCGCTCACCGAGCTCGGCCGCTACGGTGCCGGGCTGGCCGCGCTCGACCAGGCCGACCGGCGGCGGCCCAGCGTGCAGATCTTCGCCCGCTACTCCTACGCGCGCGAGCTGCGCGGCGAGTCGGGTGCCGCCGCCGACCTGCTCCGGCGGGCGCTGGACACCGCGACCACGCCCGAGGACCGGGCCTACCTGCTGGCTCTGCTCGCCGATCTGCACCGCAAGGCGGGCCGGCTCGGAGCCGCCACCCAGGCGCTCGCCGACGCGCGGGCGGCCGATCCGGACAGCCTGGCGGCAGCCGCCTCCGGGGCTCGGTTGGCGGTGGCTCGGGGCGACCTGGACACCGCCGCGCGACGCTGGGCGGCACTGGTGCAGCGGGCACCGCTGCCGGAGTACGTGCTGGCGTTGGCCGAGCTCTACGACGCGACCGGCCGGCAGCGGCTGGCAGTCCGGCAGTACGACGTGCTCGAGGCGACCGCTCAGCTGGCGGCGGGCAACGGGGTCGACACCGACCTGGAGACCGCCCGCTACGAAGCCGACCACGGCTCCCCGATCACGGCGCTGCGCGCCGCTCGCGCCGGCTGGCGGTCGGCTCCGAGCATCTGGGCCGCGGACGCCCTCGCCTGGGCGCTGCACCGCAACGGCCGGGACCGGGCCGCGCTGGACCTGGCGCGTCAGGCGACCCGGCTCGGCACCAGCGACCCGCTGCTCTGGATCCACCGCGGGGGGATCGAGGCCGCGCTCGGGTTGGACGAGCCGGCCGCCAGGCACCTGCGCCGCGGGCTCGCGGCCGACCCGGGCCTGTCCCCGTGGCAGGTTGCGGAGGCACGCCTGCTGGTGCGGGAGGTGGCCCGATGAGCCCGGCCCGCGTGCTCCGGGTCGTCGCTGCGCTGGGGGCGCTGGCCGCGCTCGTGCTCTGGCCGGCCGCGGCCGCGTCGGCGCACCCTCTGGGCAACTTCACCGTGAACCACTACACCGGCCTGCTGGTCGGCACCGACCGCGTCGAGGTGGAGCACATCGTCGACCTCGCCGAGATCCCCACCCGGCAGCTGGGAGACCGGGTCGACGACCTGGACGCCGTGGCGGCCGACCAGTGCGGGTCCGTCGTCGACGGGCTTCGCCTCGACGTCGACGGGGTGCCGGTGCCGCTGCGGGTGACCGACACCGATGCGAGCACGTCGCCCGGCGGCGCCGGGCTGCCCGTGCTCCGGGTGACGTGCTTGCTGAGCGGCGGCTACGACCCCCTCGACCCGGGCACCGAGGTGACGCTCGCCGAGGACATCGCCGGCGGGCAGATCGGCTGGCGGGAGATCACCGCCCGCGGTGACGGGACCACGCTCACCGCCTCCGACGTGCCGGAGGACAGCGTCAGCGACCGGCTGGCCAGCTACCCCAGCGACCTGCTGGAGTCCCCGCTGGACCAGCGCACCGCGACGCTGACCGTCGATCCCGGTGGCGCGGCCGGGTCGCTCGCGGCGGCGCCCTCGGCACCGCCCGGCACGGAGGCGGGGTTCCTGGACCGGCTGACCGAGGAGGTCGCCGGCTGGCTCGACAACGCCGGGCCGTGGTGGCTCGCGCTGGCCTTCGTCGCCGCGATCGGGCTCGGTGCGATGCACGCACTCGCGCCCGGCCACGGGAAGACCGTGATGGCGTTCTACCTGGCGGGGGGCCGGACCCGGTCGGTGCGGGCCGCCCTGCGGGTCGGGCTCACGGTCACCGTCGCGCACACCGCCTCCGTCGTGGTGCTGGGGGTGCTGGTCGCCACCAGCGCATCGGTGGTCTCGGACCGGGTCTACCCGGTGCTGACGGCGATCAGCGGGGTGCTGGTGGTCTGGCTGGGCGTCGGGCTGATCCGCCGGGCCCGGCAGGGCCAGGTGCACGCGGTCGACGGGCACGGCCACGGGCACGGCCACGGCCACGGGCACGGGCACGGCCACGGGCACGGGCACGACACCGCCACCGGCGGCCGCGGCTGGGGCAGCCTGGTCACGCTGGGCATCGCCGGCGGCGTGGTGCCGAGCCCGTCGGCCCTGCTGCTGCTGCTGGCCGCGGTGGCGCTCGGGGAGCCGTGGCTCGGTGCGCTGCTGGTGGCCGCCTTCGGCGTCGGGATGGCGCTGACGCTCTGCGGGGTGGGGCTGGTCGCCGCCGACCTGCTCGCCCGGGTGGAGTCGTGGGTGCCGCGGAACCGCACCGGCTGGGCCAGGGCGACCCGGTTGACCGTGTCCTACGGCGGTGCCGCCGGGGTCTGTGCGGTGGGGCTCGGTCTGGTGCTGCGCTCCACGCTGGCGATCTGAGCGGCGTCAGTCGGGCAGCGAGCCCTCGGTCCGCACGCCCGCGGCCCGCCAGGCGCCCAGCGTCTCGTCCACCAGGTCCGGGACGACCGCCGCGGTCAGGCCGAGCAGCACCCGGGTGTCGAAACCCTCGGCGGCAGCGTCCAGCGCCGTGGCCCGGACGCAGTAGTCGGTCGCGATGCCGCACACGTCCACGGCGTCGACGCCGCGGGCCCGCAGCCAGTCGACCAGCGAGTCGGCCCCGGCCCGGCCCTCGAAGCCGGAGTAGGCGGCGGTGTAGTCGCCCTTGCGGAACACCGCGTCGAACGGACGCGGCTGCAGGGCCGGGTGGAAGTCGGCTCCGTCGGTGCCCACCACGCAGTGCGGGGGCCAGGAGTCCACGAAGTCGGGCTCGGCGGAGAAGTGATCCCCGGGGTCGACGTGGTGGTCCTGGGTCGCCGCGACGACGGCGTAGCCGGTCTGGTCCCGACGCGCCAGCAGCGCGCCGATGCGAGCCGCGGTCGCGGCTCCACCGGCGACCGCCAGGGAGCCGCCCTCGCAGAAGTCCCTCTGCACGTCGACGACGAGCAGCGCGGTGGTCATCGCAGCATCCCGCTCTCGGTCTCGTACAGCGTCGGGAGCACCGGCTCGCCCCGGGACAGCTGGTGGGCGGCGAGCGGCAGCTCGTCGCGGGACCGCAGGTGGCGGTCCCGGGAGTCGGCCAGCGGCTCGTCCCAGACCCGGACACCGTTGCGGACCAGGTCGACGAGCAGCCGCCGCCCCCCCTCCCCACGATCCGCGACTTCTGCAGGGATCCGGCCCACGCCGATCACCTCGGCCTGCGCGACGCCGTGCGGGTCGAGCCGGCGCAGCGCCCACTTGCGGCCGGCCAGGGTCGACTTCTCCGGGCTGTGCTTCGCCACGCCCACCATCGGGGCGTCGAGGTCGTCGGAGACGGCCCTCGACACCAGCTTGTAGACGAAGCCGCACGTGGGGTGCCCGGACCCGGTCACCAGCGACGTGCCGACGCCGTAGCCGTCCACCGGCGCGGCGGCGAGGCCGGCGATGGCGTGCTCGTCGAGGTCGCCGGTCACCACGATCCGGGTGCCGGACGCGCCGAGCCGGTCCAGCTGCTCGCGGACCTGTGCCGCCACCTCGACGAGGTCGCCGGAGTCGAGCCGGACCGCGCCGAGGTCGGTGCCGGCGACCTCGACCGCGGTCCGCACCGCCGCCTCGACGTCGTAGGTGTCGACGAGCAGGGTGGTCTCCTTGCCGAGCGAGCCGACCTGCGCGGCGAACGCGTCCCGCTCGGTGTCGTGCACGAGGGTGAACGCGTGCGCGCTGGTGCCGCCGGTGGGCACGCCGTAGCTCAGCCCGGCCTGCAGGTTGGACGTCGAGGCGAAGCCGGCCAGGTAGGCGGCGCGCGCGCTCGCCACCCCCGCCCGCTCGTGCGTCCGCCGCGAGCCCATCTCGATGCACGGCCTGCTCCCCGCGGCGCAGGTCATCCGGGACGCCGCCGAGGCAACCGCCCCGTCGTGGTTGAAGATCGACAGCGCCAGCGTCTCGAGCAGCACTGCCTCCGCGAACGGCGCCTCCACGACCAGCACCGGGGACCCGCCGAAGTAGGCCTCCCCCTCGGGGTAGCCCCACACATCACCGGAGAACCGGTACGCGGCCAGCCAGTCCGCCGTGCGGTCGTCCACCACCTGCCGCGCCCGCAGCCACTCGACCTGCTCCGCGGTGAACCGGAAGTCCTCGAGAGCCTCCAGGAACCGCCCGGTCCCGGCGACCACGCCGTAGCGACGCCCCGGCGGGAGCCGGCGAGCGAACAACTCGAAGACGGCCCGTCGGGACGCGGTCCCCGACCGCAACGAGGCCTGCACCATGGTCAGCTCGTACTGATCGGTGAGCAGAGCCGAGGACCGCACGTGCTCACCCTAGGCCGGGGGTGCGCGATGATGGCGGGGTGTCCACCGCTCCTGCCCCGACCGAGCTCGAGCGCCCCGACACCGAGGGCGCGGTGCTGCCGGAGCTGCCCTGGGTGACGATCGTGTGGAACGACCCGGTGAACCTGATGTCCTACGTCAGCTGGGTGTTCCGCAGCTACTTCGGCCACTCCGAGCGGAAGGCACGCACGCTGATGCTGCAGGTGCACGAGGAGGGACGGGCGGTCGTGTCGGAGGGCAGCCGCGAGGAGATGGAGCGCGACGTGGAGGCGATGCACGGCTACGGGCTGTGGGCCACCTTGCAGAAGGCCAGCGGGTGACCACCGGCTTCCAGCGCTCCCGCGGTGGTGGCGGACACGCCACCCTCGCGGACGTGGAGGCGCGGATGCTCGCCTCGCTGGCCGCCCAGGTGGTCGAGCTGCTGCGCGACGGCGGCGGGTCCGGAGGGCAGGCCGGCGCGGGTCGCGACGATGCGGCCGACCCGCTCGCCGCGATGGTGGGGCTCGGGGCGAGCGGTCCGCTGCCGCGTCCGGACGACCCGGTGCTGGCCCGGCTGCTGCCGGACGGCTATGCCGACGACGAGTCCGAGGCGGCCGACTTCCGCCGATACACCGAGCCCGGCCTCCGGGACCGCAAGGCGGCGAACGCGGCCACCGTGATCGCCGACCTGGTCCAGGCGGGGCTGGACCTGAGCGGTGTACCGGCGGAGCCCGGGTCCGCGCCGACGGGTGATCTCGAGGTGGAACTGGACCAAGCCGGCGTGGAGGTGTGGCTGCGCTGCCTGACCGACATCCGGCTCGCCCTCGGCACCAGGCTCGAGGTGGCCGAGGACGACGACGAGCGGTGGGAGCAGCTGCCGGACGACGACCCGGCCAAGGCGATGCACGACGTGTACGACTGGCTCGGCTTCGTGCAGGAGACCCTGCTGCGGACGATGCGATGACCGCCGACCGCCGTAGGCTCCCCCCGTGCTGAGACTGGACCGGGCGATCTACGACGGGATCGTCGCGCACGCCCGCCGGGACCACCCCGACGAGGCCTGCGGCGTCGTCGCCGGGCCGGCCGGGTCCGACCGGGCGGTTCGGCTGGTCCCGATGCTGAACGCCGCCATGTCGCCGACGTTCTACGAGTTCGAGCCGGGCGAGCTGCTCCGGCTCTACAAGGAGATGGACGAGCGGGACGAGGAGCCGGTGGTGATCTACCACTCGCACACCGCGACCGAGGCCTACCCCTCGCGCACCGACATCGCGCTGGCGCAGGAGCCCGGCGCGCACTACCTGCTGGTGTCGACCCGGGACGGGGCGGACACCGCGGAGCGAGTCCCGGAGGTCCGGTCGTACCGGATCGTGGACGGCGAGGTCGCCGAGGAGGAGGTCCGGGTGGAATGACCCCCCGGCCCGGGGAGTTGTGCTGATGGCGGGCGAGGATGCCCGCTCCCAGACCCCACCAGACACCCGAGACACCCGAGACACAGGAGAGCCGATGGCGATCGAGGTCAAGGTCCCGACCATCCTGCGCACCTACACCGACGGCCAGAAGGCCGTGGCCGGCAGCGGCGCCACGCTGGGCGAGGTCCTCGACGACCTCGACTCGCGGCACAGCGGCATCCGCGACCGGGTGGTGGACGGCAACGACCTGCGCCGCTTCGTCAACGTCTACGTCAACGACGAGGACGTCCGCTTCACCGGCGGCCTCGGCACCGGGGTCTCCGACGGTGACACCGTGGTGATCCTCCCGGCCGTCGCCGGAGGCTGACCGGGCCGCATGCGCTTCGACTCCCTGCTGGACTCGGTGGGGCGGACCCCGCTGGTGGGCCTGCCCCGGATGTCGCCGTCCCCGGAGGTCCGGCTGTGGGCCAAGCTCGAGGACCGCAACCCGACCGGCTCGGTCAAGGACCGCGCGGCGCTCAGCATGATCGAGGCCGCGGAGAAGGACGGCCTGCTGCGGCCGGGCTGCACCATCCTCGAGCCGACCAGTGGGAACACCGGCATCTCGCTGGCCATGGCCGCCCGGCTGCGCGGCTACCGGCTGGTCTGCGTGATGCCGGAGAACACCTCCGAGGAGCGCCGCCAGCTGCTGCGGATGTGGGGCTCGGAGATCGTCGCCTCTCCGGCCGAGGGCGGCTCCAACGAGGCCGTCCGGGTGGCGAAGATGCTCGCCGAGGAGCACCCCGACTGGGTGATGCTCTACCAGTACGGCAACCCGGCCAACGCCGGCGTGCACTACGACACCACCGGCCCGGAGATCCTGGCCGACCTGCCCGAGGTCACCCACGTCGTGGCCGGACTCGGCACCACCGGGACGCTGATGGGGGTCGGCCGGTTCTTCCGTGAGCACCGTCCGCAGGTCCGGATCGTGGCCGCGGAGCCGCGCTACGGCGAGCTGGTCTACGGGCTGCGCAACCTGGACGAGGGCTTCGTCCCCGAGCTGTACGACGAGTCGCTGATCGACACCCGCTTCTCGGTCGGTCCGGGTGACGCGGTCCGCCGGGTCCGCGAGCTGCTCGACCAGGAAGGCATCTTCGCCGGCATCTCGACCGGCGCGATCGTGCACGCGGCGCTCGGCCAGGCGGCCCGGGCGGTGCAGGCCGGCGAACGCGCCGACATCGCCCTGATGGTCTGCGACGGCGGCTGGAAGTACCTGTCCACCGGTGCCTACGAGGGCACCCTCGACGAGGCCGAGGAGCGGCTGCAGGGCCAGCTCTGGGCATAGGGTGCCCCCGTGCGCGAGATGGTGGTGTTCTCCGGCAACGCGCACCGCGGTCTCGCCACGGCGATCTGCGCCGAGGCGGGGGTGCGACTCGCACCGGCCGACATCGTCCGGTTCAGCAACGACTGCCTGCAGGCTCAGCTGCACGCCAACTGCCGGCAGCGTGACGTCTACGTGGTGCAGCCGCTGGTGCCGCCCACCCAGGAGCACCTGATGGAGCTGCTGCTGATGCTGGACGCGGCCCGCGGGGCGTCGGCCGCGCAGGTGACCGCGGTGATCCCGCACTACGCGTACGCCCGCTCCGACAAGAAGGACGCCTCGCGGATCTCGCTCGGGGGGCGGCTGGTCGCCGACCTGCTGGTCGCCGCCGGAGCCGACCGGGTGCTGTCGATGACCCTGCATGCCCCGCAGGTGCACGGGTTCTTCTCGGTGCCGGTCGACCACCTGACGGCGATCGGAGTGCTGGCCGACCACTTCCGGGACCGGGATCTGTCCGACACCGTCGTCGTCTCGCCCGACCTCGGCAACGCGAAGACCGCCACCCAGTTCGCCCGGCTGCTCGGGCTGCCGGTCGCCGCGGGCAGCAAGCAGCGGCTCGGCGACGACCGGGTGGTCATCGACGCGATCGTCGGGGATGTCGCCGGCAAGCACGTCATCGTGCTGGACGACGAGATCGCCACCGGGGGGTCGATCATCGAGCTGCTGGACCGACTCGAGGCCGAGGGCAGCCGCAGCGCCGCGGTCGCCTGCACGCACGGACTGTTCACCGGCAAGGCGGTCGGCCGGTTGCGGGACGACCTGCGCATCACCGAGGTGGTGACCACCGACACCGTCCCGCCGCCGGACGCCTGGCCGGAGCTGCGCATCCGCAGCGTGGCCGGGCTGTTCGCCGAGGCGCTGACCCGAATCCACGCCGGCGAGTCGGTCAGCAGCCTGTTCGACGGGGTCGACCCCACCCACGGACCGCCGCAGCCTCGGCTGCCCTTCGACGAATCCGAGTGAGCGGCACGTAGGGTCTGCGTCGTGGCAGACGCACCGCTGGGAATCTTCGACTCGGGCTTCGGCGGCCTCACCGTCGTGCGCGCCGTGCTCGACCAGCTGCCGCACGAGCCCGTCCTCTACCTCGGTGACACCGCCCGGCAGCCGTACGGTCCGCAGCCGCTCGCGGACGTCCGCGAGTACGCCCTGGAGTGCCTGGACCATCTGGTGGAGCAGGGCGTGAAGCTCCTGGTGATCGCGTGCAACTCCGCCAGCGCGGCGGTGCTCCGCGACGCCCGCGAGCGCTACGACGTGCCGGTGGTCGAGGTGATCCTGCCGGCCACCCGGCGGGCGGTCGCCGCCACCCGCACCGGCCGGG
This sequence comes from uncultured Actinomycetota bacterium, assembly GCA_963695375.1. Lineage (GTDB taxonomy): Bacteria > Actinomycetota > Actinomycetes > Propionibacteriales > Nocardioidaceae > JACCVL01. Next base: position 1,635,877 of record OY968767.1, read on the forward strand.
TCGGGGTGATCTGCACCCGCGCGACCGCCGCGTCGATGGCCTATGACGATGCCTTCGCGGCGGCGCCGCAGGTGCGACTGCACACCCGGGCCTGCCCGCGGTTCGTCGAGTTCGTGGAGCGCGGGGTGACCAGCGGGCCGGAGCTGCAAGCCGCCGCGCACGACTACCTCGACCCGCTGGTGGACGCCGGCGTCGACACGCTGGTGCTGGGCTGCACCCACTATCCGCTGCTGACCGGCGTCATCGGCTACGTCGTCGGGGACGGTGTCACGCTGGTCTCCAGCGCGGACGAGACGGCCAAGGAGGTCTACCGGGTGCTCGAACGGCAGGGGTTGCAACGGGACCGCGAGCTGCCCGCTCCCGCGCACCGCTTCCTCACCACCGGCCAGCCGGAGGAGTTCCGCGGTCTCGGCCGGCGCTTCCTGGGGCCGGAGCTGGCCGACGTCGACCAGTTCGCCTGGGTGGGTGCGGCCTCCGTGCCCGGAGTTGCTCGGTGAGGGTGACCGTGGTCGGCTGCGCCGGCTCGTTCCCGGGTCCCGACTCGCCGGCCAGCTGCTACCTCGTGCAGGTGGACGAGGACGACCGGACGTACTCGTTGGTGCTCGACCTCGGCAACGGCGCGCTCGGTGCCCTGCAGCGACACGTGCCGCTCGAGGAGGTCGACGCGGTCGCCCTCAGCCACCTGCACGTCGACCACTGCATCGACCTGACGTCGTACTACGTGGTCCGCACCTACCACCCCGGCGGCCCGCTCCCGCGGCTGCCGGTGGTCGGTCCCGCGGACACCGCGACGCGGATGGCCCGGGCGTACGACCTGCCGGAGCAGCCGGGGCTGACCACGGTGTTCGACTTCATCGACTGGCAGCCGATCCGGCCACTGACGGTCGGGCCGTTCACGCTGCGGGCGGTTCGGGTGGCGCACCCGGTCGAGGCGTACGCGATCCGGGTCGAGCACGGCGGCCGGTCGCTGGTCTACTCCGGCGACACCGGGCCCTGTGCCGCGCTGGTCGACCTCGCCAGGGGCGCCGACCTGTTCCTCTGCGAGGCCTCCTTCCTGGAGCGGCATCAGCGACCGCCGGACCTGCACCTCACCGGCAGGGAGGCGGCCGAGCACGCGCAGCAGGCGGGCGTGGGCAGCCTGCTGTTGACGCACGTGCCGCCCTGGATGGATCGCAAGGACGTGCTGGTCGAGGCTCGCCCGGCCTTCGACGGTCCGGTCGCCACCGCGGAGCCGGGCGCGACCTACGACGTCTGAGCCGCTGGATAGGGTCGGCGCCATGACCGCCCGACCTCCCGACCGGCTCCGGCCCGTGCGCATCACCCGTGGCTGGCTGGACCACGCCGAGGGCTCGGTGCTCGTCGAGTTCGGGCGCACGCGGGTGCTGTGCGCCGCGAGCGCCACGGAGGGGGTGCCCCGCTGGCGGCGCGGCTCGGGGCTGGGCTGGGTCACCGGGGAGTACGCGATGCTGCCGCGCGCCACCCACACCCGCTCGGACCGCGAGTCCGTGCGCGGCAAGATCGGCGGCCGCACGCACGAGATCTCCCGGCTGGTGGGTCGGTCGCTGCGCGCCGTCGTGGACACCAAGGCGCTCGGGGAGAACACCATCGTCGTCGACTGCGACGTGCTGCAGGCCGACGGCGGCACGCGGACGGCAGCGATCACCGGTGCCTACGTCGCGCTCGCCGATGCGGTGAGCACGCTGCGGGAGCGGGGCGCGCTGGCGGGGGAGCCGCTGACCGGGTCGGTCGCCGCGGTGTCGGTCGGTGTCGTCGACGGCGCGCCGGTGCTGGACCTCGACTACGACCAGGACGTCCGCGCCGACACCGACATGAACGTCGTGATGACCGGCGACGGCCGTTTCGTCGAGGTGCAGGGCACCGCCGAGGGAGAGCCGTTCGACAAGGCGCTGCTGGACCGGCTGCTCGACCTGGCCGCGGCCGGCTGCGCCGAGCTGACCCGCGAGCAGGTCGCGGCGCTGGACGTGCCGACGGGGCGCGGGTGAGCTCGGCCCCGAATCGCGCGCAGGTGGTGCTGGCCACCCGCAATCCCAGGAAGCTGGCCGAGCTGGGTCGCATTCTGGTGCCCCTGGTGCCGGCGGTCGACGTGCTCGGGCTGGACGACGTGGCGGCCTATCCCGAGCCGGCCGAGACCGAGCCGACGTTCGAGGGCAACGCCCGGCTCAAGGCGAGCGCGGCGCTCGCGGCGACCGGGCTGCCGGCGCTCGCCGATGACTCCGGGCTCTGCGTCGACGCCCTCAACGGCATGCCGGGCGTGCTGTCCGCGCGCTGGGCGGGACCGGCCAAGGACGACGCCGCCAACAACGCCTTGTTGCTCGCGCAGCTGTCCGACGTGCCGGACGAGCGGCGGGGTGCGCAGTTCCGCTGCGCGGTGGCGCTGGCGGTCCCCGGTGGGGGCGAGCTGGTGGAGCACGGGGTGATGACGGGATGGCTGCTGCGGGCTCCTCGCGGGGCGGCCGGCTTCGGCTACGACCCGCTGTTCGTGCCGGACGGGCACGAGCGCAGCAACGCGGAGCTGGCGCCGGGGGACAAGGACGCGATCAGCCACCGCGGCCAGGCGCTGCGGGCGGTGCTGCCGGCGCTGGTGCGGGCCCTGACGCCCGCCGGCGGCGTTGTCTAGGCTGACCGGTCGCGGGGCCGTAGCCCAACCGGCAGAGGCACACGGTTTAGGTCCGTGCCAGTGTGAGTTCGAGTCTCACCGGCCCCACTCGGCACCGGTACCGTCACCGGCCGAGTGCGGACGCGACGAGCACCGTGGAACACTGGCCCCGCCGACCGGACGTACCGACCGAGGAGGATCCGTGGCTGCAGGGGCGAAGGCGTCGACGGGTGAGCGCACGCCCGACGACATCGTCAGGGACATCGAGCAGACCCGTGAGCAGCTGGCGACCACGATCGACACGCTCGTCGAGCGCACCAGTCCGAAGACCATCCTGCGGCGCACGCTGGACGGTGTGAAGGCGAAGTTCTTCGCTCCGGACGGCTCGCCGCGGGTGGACCAGTTCGCGAAGGTCGGTGGTGCGGTGGTCGGGGCCGTCGCCGTCGTGGTGGTGCTGCGCCGTGTCGTCGGCGGAGACTGACCCCCACGACCGGCTGCCCATCCGGATGCTGCACGACCGCATCCTGGTGAGCCTGGACCGCGACCCCGGGGAGCGGCGGTCGACCCGCGGCATCGTCATCCCCGCCACGGCGACGATCGGCCGCCGGCTGTCCTGGGCGCACGTCCGGGCCACCGGACAGCACGTGCGGACCGTGCAGACCGGTGACCGGGTGCTGTTCGACCCCGAGGACAAGGCGGAGGTGGAGGTCCGCGGCGAGGAGTTCGTCCTGCTGCGCGAGCGCGACCTGCACGCCGTCGCCGCCGAGCGCATCGATGACGGCCAGACCGGCCTGTACCTCTGAGGCTGCGACCGTCCTCGTGTCCCTGCCCGACGCGACCTGGACCCCCCGCCGGGAGTACCGCCGCCGGGCGCGACAGCTGCGGGCCAGCGCCCCGGTCGTCCTCCAGGTGTGCCTGGCCGCCTCGCTGGCCTGGCTGATCGCCACCGAGCTGATCGGACACGCCCAGCCGTTCTTCGCCCCGGTCTCGGCCGTCTTGTCGGTCACCTCCGCGATGGGGCGCCGGCGGTGGGTCGTGGTCGAGCTGGTCGTCGGCGTCGCGGTGGGGATCCTCGCCGGCGAGCTGCTGCTGTCGGTGATCGGGCGGGGCACCTGGCAGTTGGCGCTGGTGGTGGCCCTGGCCGCAATCGTCGCGGTGCTGCTCGACGTCGGCCGGATGACGATCGTGCAGGCCTGCACGTCGGCCATCCTGCTGGTCACCGTGACGCCGGTCGGCAGCTCGCTCGAGACGGTGGCCGCCAGCCGGTTCGTGGACGCGCTCGTCGGCGGCGCGGTGGGGCTGCTCGTCGGCGCGGCGCTCGCCCCGGACCCGCTGCGCCGGCTGCAGCAGGAGGTCAGCGAGGTGCTGACCGAGCTCGCCGACCTGCTCACCTCCGCGGCGACCGCGCTGCGATGGGGGGATGCCGGGGTGGCGTGGACCGCGCTGCAGCGCAGCCGGGCGCTCGAGGCGCCGCTGCGGCACCTCGGTGAGACCGCCGCCTCCTCCAGCGAGCTGGCCCGCATCTCGCCGCTGCGCTGGCGCCAGCGCGAGCACGTGCTGCTGTACGCGCGGTCGCTGCGCTACGTCGACCACGCCGTTCGGGACGCGCGGGTGCTCACCCGGCGCGTGCACACCATGCTGCGTCGTGGCGACACCGACGGCGTGGCCGCGGCGCCGGCGCTGCAGCAGCTCGGTGCGGCGGTGCGGATCTTCGCCGACGACCTGGCCGAGCAGGACCGCTTCGACGAGGTCCGCGACGTGCTGCTGGACGTGGTGCGGACCGCGACCGACGCGCTGCCCGGCGACGGCTCGCTCGGGCTCACCGTCGTCGTCGCGCAGACCCGCGCGTTGGCGGCGGACCTGCTCTATGCCACCGGCACCACCTCGGAGGAGCTGGACACGCTGCTCGACGAGCGCTGACCCGTCCGCACCACCCCACCTCTGATCGTGGACGGGGTGGGGGTCACGACGGGCCCGTCGCGAGCCGCACCGCGTCGGCGGTGCTGAGGCCCGCACCTTCGGTCCGATGGGCCGACCAGGCGGTCGGGTCGTGGCCGTCCAGCCAGCGCGCGAGCATCCGGTCGAGCATCCGGCGGTCCGGCTCCGCCAGCGGTACGCCCCCGTCGGCTCGCAGCGCGTCCGTGGCGCCGAGGAGCACCGCGGCCCGGCGGTGGTCGCCGCGTGCGGCGGCGCACACGGCGAGCAGCTCGACCAGGCCGAGGGTGAGGTCGAGGTCTCCCAGGCTCTGGGAGTCGTCGACCACCTCGCAGAGCAGCTCGAACGCCTCCTCGGCCCGGCCCGCCTGCAGGTAGGCGGTGGACAGGTTGGCGTGGTCGCCGGCCACCGCCCAGGCGTCGCCGAGCTCCTGGTCGGTCTGCCGCACCTCGGTGATCAGCTCGATCGCACGGTCCGGATGCTCCTCGTCGAGCTCCAGCATCGCGAGGTTGCTGAGGGCCGAGGCGAGCCGCTGTGGGTGGTCGAGCTCACGGGCGATGGCGACGCTCTCCTGCAGGTTCTCGCGCGCGCGATCCGGATCACCGAGGTTGCGGTACACCACGCCAAGGCTGTTCAGCGTGCTCGCGGTCTGGTGCTCGTCGCCGACCCGTCGCCGGATCCGCAGCGCCTTGGCCAGCAGGTCCCTGGCCTGACGGTGTCGGCCCTGCTGGGCCAGCACGATGCCCAGCCTGTGCAACAGCCCGGCCAGCTCGGGGCCCTGCTCCTCCGACGCGAGTCGGCTGGCCCGCTCCAGCCAGTGCCGCCCCTCGCGGAGATAGCCGCCGGCGTACCAGAACCAGCCGAGGTCGTGGCAGAGCCGCAACCCCACCGCGACCCGCTCGGCCGGCGGGTCGGCGCTGCCGGCCTCCCCGAGCGCCCACGCCAGGGCGGCCCGCAGGTTGTCGGCCTCGGTCGTGAGCAGCGCGCGGGCGCTGAGGTCGTCCGGGCCACGGAGTCGTTGCGCGGCGCGAGCGGCGAGCTCGGCGTAGTGCTCGGCGTGCCGCCTCCGCAGGTCGTCCAGCTCGCCGGCCTCCGCCGCCCGTTCGGCGGCGAAGCGACGCACCGTCTGCAGCAGCCGGACCCGCGGCGCGCCGTCCGGTCCGTCGTCCAGCCGGACCAGGCTCGCCTCCACCAGCTCGGAGAGCTCGGACAGCGGGTCAGGGTCGCCGGTGACCGCCGAGACCGCCTCCAGGGTGCCGCCGCCGGACAGCACCGCCAGCCGCCGGAACACCCGCTGCACGCCGGGCGGCAGCAGGTCGTAGCTCCAGCTCATGGTGGCGTGCAGCGTGTGGTGCCGACGGGGCCGCCCCGCGGCGGAGTCGCCGAGCGATTGGCTGGAGTCCAGCCGGTCCAGCAGCGCTCGCGGCGACAGCAGCCGCACCCGGGACGCCGCGAGCTCCAGGGCGAGCGGCAATCCGTCCAGGTGCCGGCAGAGCGCGACCACGTCAGCGGCGGTGTCGTCGGTCAGCGCGAAGCCCGGCTTCACCAGCCGGGCCCGCTGGACGAACAGCGACACCGCGCTGGACGCCTCCGCGGCAGCGCGGGTGGCGGTGCCGCCCGGCGGCAGGTCGAGCGTCCCGAGCGGGTACTCCTGCTCGGCGAGCACGTGCAGCGGGCGCCGGCTGGTGGCGAGCACGGTCGGTCCGGTGGTGAGCTCGAGCAACTGCGCGACGACCGACCCCCCCGCGTCCGCGATCTGTTCGAGGTTGTCGAGCACCAGCAGCATCCGCTTGTCGGCGAGGTGCTCGAACAGTGCCGCCGGCCTCTTGCCGTCGCCGGTGAGACCGAGCGACTCGGCCAGCGTGGTCCAGACGACGGCCGGCTGACTCACGGTGGCGAGCGGGACGAAGTAGACCCCGTCCGGGAAGTCGCCGCTCAGCGCGTCCGCCACCTCGACCGCCAGCCGGGTCTTGCCGGAGCCGCCGGCGCCGGTGATCGTGAGCAGCCGCTGTCCGGCCGCGGTCAACAGGTCGGCCACCTCGGCCTGCTCGCGGTGCCGCCCGACCAGCGGCGTCCGGCTCGCCGGCAGGTTGCTGCTGGCACCGAGGCTGCGCAGGGCCGGGAAGTCCGCCCGCAGACCGGGCAGCACGAGCTGGTGCAGCCGCTGCGGCTCCGGGATGTCCTTCAGCCGGTGCTCGCCGAGGTCCCTGATTCCGGTCCCGTCCGGGAGGGTGCCACCGGCCAGCGCCGTCGTGGCCGCGGACAGCACCACCTGGCCGCCGTGCGCGGTGGCGGCGATCCGGGCGGCGAGGTGCACGTCCATGCCGACGTATCCGTCCTCGTACTGCACCGGCTCACCGGTGTGCAGCCCCATCCGGACCCGCACCTCGGCGTCGTGCGGCCAGCTGTGCCCGCTCAGCGCACGCTGCCCGTCGATGCAGGCGTGCACGGCGTCCCGGGCGGACGGGAAGGCCACGAAGAAGCTGTCCCCCTCCGTCCCCATCTCGGTGCCGTGCCAGCGCCCGAAGGCCGACCGCAGCAGCCGGCGCTGGTCGGTGAGGACCGCCGCGTAGGCGTCACCGAGTTGGGCGAGCATCCGGGTCGAGCCCTCGATGTCGCTGAACAGCATCGTCACCGTGCCGGTCGGAGGGCGACGCTCGGTGTCGGCCACGGGCCCATCCTCGCGCGTCGGGTGCCGAAAAGGACTGATATTCCCCGGCGGCGGTGGCTAGCCTCCCGGCATGCGGCTCGAACGCTCGGCGACAGCGATCTCCTGGATCCCCAGCGAGGCCGTGACCGGCCTCGTCTACAAGGTCCCGTTCAGCGTGGGGATGGCGAGCTACGACAACCCACCGCCCGACGTGATCGAGGACGTCGACGCGTTCGTCTCCGCGCGCAACTGCCGGTTCGCGAACCGGGTGATCGGCTGGGTGGAGGTCGAGGACGGCCGGATCGTCGACTTCGGGCAGGACGGCGGCGGCCGGCTGGGATCGACGACGTTGCGGCTGGGCGTGGCGATGACCTTCGCCGCGGTCGGCTTCGAGGACCGGAGGTCCGCGGAGCGGCTCAGCGACACGGCGGTGCGCTTCGTGCAGACGGCCGGGGGCCGGACCGGGGTGCCGGCGCCACGTCGGGTCAACCACCCGCCGTACGTCCAGATCGCGGCGCCCGCGGCCTGGACCACCCTCAGCCTCACCGTGCACGCCGACGGCCGCTCGGAGTGCACACTCGAGGGAGCCAGCCCGTTCCCCCGGCACTGGGTCTACGACCACGAGGGGCGGCTGCTGTCCAAGTCGGCGGTCGTCGACTACCGCACCTGGAGCACCAACGCCTTCGGCCGCTGGACACCCTGGGGTGACGAGGACTCGCCGGCGCTGGTGAGCGAGGTGGAGACCGCGCTGGAGCGCGAGCTGTCCCGGACGATCATGAGCGGGGGCAAGCGGCCGAGGATCCGCCGGCTCGGCGTGGGGGAGTCCCTCACCACCCAGGGCGAGGAGGGGGACGAGCTGTTCCTGCTGCTCGACGGCGTGCTCAGCGTCGACGTGGACGGCGAGGTGGTGGCCGAGATCGGCCCCGGCGCGGTGCTGGGCGAGCGCGCCCTGCTCGAGGGCGGCCGCCGCACCTCCACGCTGCGGGCGGTGACCCGGTGCGCGGTGGCGGTGGCGCACCGCGACGCGGTGGACGAGGAGGCCCTGCGGACGGTGGCCGAGGGGCACCAGCGCGAGAACGGCTAGCCGGCGGTCCGGCCGCCGAGCCGGTCGCGCAGCCACCCGAGCTGGCGCAGCTCCTGGTGCACCCCGCCACCCTCGTGCTCGTTGTGCGGCCACACCTCGATCTCCTTCGGTCCGGCGTAGTGGTTGTACGCGGCGAAGACCGTCGACGGCGGGCAGACCTGGTCCATCAACGCCACCGAGAACAGCGCCGGGACCCGCGCTCGGGCGGCCAGGTTGACCCCGTCCACGTAGTCCAGCGTCCGGAGCGCCTGGTCGGCGCGGTCGCGATGGGTGCGGAGGAACGTGAGCAGCTCGAGATACGGCGGCTCGTCGGTCACCTCGATCGCCCGGCGGAAGTGGCAGAGGAAGGGGACGTCCACCAGTGCGGACGCCACCTGGCCGGACAGGGCCGCGGTGGCGAGCGCGATCCCCCCGCCCTGGCTGACCCCGTGCACCGCGATCCGCTGCGGGTCGACCCGCGGTTGCGTCGCGGCGGTCTCCACGGCCCGGACCGCGTCGACGTAGACCCGGCGGTAGTAGGCGTGCTGGGGGTCGGTGACCCCGACGGTCAGGGCGCCGGGGACGCCGGGGTGGTCCGCCGTGGGTCGGTCCGGGGTCGCACCCGCCCGCCGGGAGGTCCCTCCCTGGCCGCGGGTGTCCATCACCAGGAAGGCGAAGCCGGCGACCGGCCAGGCCAGCCAGTCCAACGGCGATCCGCGGCCGTCGCCGTAGCCGAGGAAGCGCACCACGCAGGGCAGCCGCTCGGACTGTCCCTCGTCCCTGGGACAGATGAACCAGCCACGGACGCGGTCGCCGCCGAAGCCGGCGAACTCCACGTCGTGCACGTCCACCAGCGGCAGGTCCAGCTCGTACGGTCGCAACCGCGGTGCGAGCTCGTGACTGCGTGCGTCGGCAAGGGTGTCGGCCCAGAAGCGGTCGAAGTCGGCCGGCTCGCTGCGCTCCGGGACGTAGTCCCGCAGCTCGGGCAGCGACAGGTCGAACATCGGCACCCTCGGATCCTGTCGGGTGGCCGGCTGGCCGTCCAGCAGCTGGCCGCCCCGACAGCCGCTGGTGGTCTAGCGTGCCGCGGATGAACGCTGTTACCGGGTCCGGGGTCCTCGCCGGGGTGGGAAACACGCCCATGGTCGAGCTGCGGCGGGTCGTCCCGGCTTCCGGGTGCCGGCTGCTGGTGAAGCTCGAATCGGCCAACCCGACCGGCTCGATGAAGGACCGGATGGCTGCCGAGGTGATCCAGGCGGCGGCGGCCGACGGCCGGCTGATGGCGGGCGGGACGGTGGTGGAGTACACCGCGGGTACGACCGGGATCTCGCTGGCTTTCGTCTGCGCCGCTTTGGGCTATCGGTTGCACGTGGTGTTCTCGGACGCGTTCAGCGTCGAGAAGCGCCGGACCATGCAGGCGCTGGGTGCGGAGATCACCGACGAGCGAAGCGACGAGGGACGCATCACCGAGGACCTGATCAAGCGGATGATCGCCACGTCGGAGCGGATCAGCCACCAGCCCGACCACTGGTGGTCGGACCAGCTCACCAACGCCGACGCGGCCCGCGGCTACGAGCCGATGGGAGACGAGATCTGGCGCCAGGCCGACGGTCGCGTGGACGCGTTCGTCAAGTGCGTCGGGACGGCGCACTCCATCCACGGCGTGACCACCGCCCTGCACCGGCACGACCCCCAGGTCACGATCGTGGGGGTCGAGCCCGCCGAGTCGGCCGTGCTCTCCGGGGAGCCGACCGGTGCCCACCGGATCGAGGGCATCGGGATCGGCTTCCTGCCCCCGCTGTGGGATCCCGATCGGGTGGACCGGCTGGACCGGGTCCCGAGCGCGGACGCGCAGGCGATGGCGCGCCGACTCGCCCGCGAGGAAGGCCTGTTCGCCGGGACGTCCACCGGGGCGAACGTCATCGCCGCCTTGCGGTACGCCGAGACGTTGGACGCGACCAGCACGGTGGTAACGGTGGCCGTCGACTCGGGGCTGCGCTACCTGAGCACCGCGCCGTACGCCTGACTAGGTCTACCAGGCGGTGATGTTCGACGTCGCCAGCACCCGCCGCAGCATCGGTTCGAAGGACGCCAGCGGCTCGGTGTCGTAGTCGGGGTCGAACGACACCTGGTCGTAGTTCGCGCAGAAGTCGACGGTCGCCTGGTACCAGGGGTGGTCGCGGTAGCGGTCCCGGGCGTTCGGGTCCAACCCGACGTGCGCGAAGTAGTAGACCCCCTGGAAGAGCCCGTGGTGCTTGACGATCCAGTGGTTCCGCTCGCTCACGTACGGGCGTAGCACGGCCGCGGCGACCTCCGCGTGGTTCGCCGGCCCGAGGACGTCGCCGATGTCGTGCAGCAGCGCGCAGACGACGAGCTCCTCGTCCTCGCCGGCCCGCATCGCGCGGGTCGCGGCCTGCAGCGAGTGCTCGAGCCGGGTGATGCGGTATCCGGTCGGCTCGTCCATCGCCCGCAGCCAGCCGAGGACCCGGTCGGGGAACGCGGCCAGCTCGGCCTGCTCGATCGAACCGAGGAAGGCGTAGTCCTCGGCCGTCCCGTCGCTCATCTTGGTGAACTGCACGGTCCGCGCGGTCACGCGCTCACCGCCTGGACCGGCTGGTCCGCGGGCAGCGGCAGGTGCTCGCCGCGCAACACGCGCCGGCGCGCCATCAGGTCGTCCCACTCCATGTAGACATCCTGCAGGTGCCGGGCGCCGCTGGCCGGGTCGAAGGCCAGCCGCCCGTGCAGCACCCGGTGCCCGTGCAGCGTGATCAGGTCGCCGTCGGAGCACTTGAACGCGATCTTGTAGCGGTCCCCGTCGATCATCCGTCCGAGCCGCCGATACGCCGCGTAGAACGGCTCGACCCGGTCGTAGGGGACGGCGAGTGGCAGCGCCAGCTGGTTGGAGAAGCGGAACGTGCGCACCTCGCCCTCGGTGTCCAGCTGGATCATCGGGGCGGTCGCGCGGGTGTCCTCGCTCGGGCTGAACAGCTGGTAGCTCACCGGCGTCTGGGCGAGGACGTCGAAGGCGCCGGGGTCTTCCCGGCGCAGGTCGGCCAGCACCGCCCAGCCGTCCACCAGGGTGGACTCGCCGCCGGATGCCTGATTGACGAGGAAGTGCAGCAGCTGCACGCTCGGTGGCCAGTGATAGCTGGGCATGTCGGTGTGCGGCTTGAGCTCCAGCGGGGTGTGCGCGACGTTGTAGCCGGTCGGGTCGTGCCGCACCTCGTGGATCCGCTCGAAGGCGACCTCCCGGACATGGCCGATCGCCTGAGCGAAACGCTCCACCTCGCCGGCCACCGACGGCACACCGCGCACCACTGCCGCACCGTGGTCGCGAAGCGCGTCCAGATAGGCGAGCTGCCCGTCGGTCGTGCCGACGACGTCGCTGTGGTCGAAGGTCGGGGGCCGGCCGAGGTCGGACCGCCAGAGCACCGGCACGTGCCGCCGGGTGGCGCGGGTCTGATCCGAGTAGTCGTGCTCCAGCAGCCACCGGGCGGAGTACGTCGACATGTGGCCGTCGTTCCATGCGATCCGCAGACCCTCGTCGGGACGGACCTGCACGTCGACCGGCGCGATGTCGTCGGGGATCGAGGCGGTGAAGAGCTTGCGTTCGCCGGACTGCGTCACCCGGGAGTCGCCGGACCAGCTGTTGTCCCGCAGCCAGACGTGGTGGAAGTGCAGGGTCCGACCGGCCAACCGCAGGCACAGGCTGCGATCCCCCACGGCCACCTCGGTGATCTGCTCCAAGAAGGCTCCTCGCTCGACGTGACGGGTCCAAGTGTCCGGACCTTCGTAGACATCCGGCAAACGACTGAATCTCGGTCTTACCCCCTCAAAAAGTGTGGCTCGGAGCCGACAACTGGCCGGGGAGCGGATGTGGTCGTGATGCTGGATGCTGATCCCGCACGACCAGGCCACCGACCCAGAAGGGGCGTCCGCGTGGAGTACCGCACCCTCGGCCGGACCGGGCTGACCGTTTCGGAGATCGGTTATGGCGCCTGGGGGATCGGCGGCGGTGCCTGGGTCGGCGCAGCGGAGGACGAGTCCGTCCGCGCGCTGGAGCGGGCGATTGAGCTCGGGATCACCTTCATCGACACCGCTCGCGGCTACGGCGAGAGCGAGCGGATCGTCGGGCAGGTGGTGCGGCGTCACCAGGACGAGGGCATCTGCGTCGCCACCAAGGTGCCGCCGCGCAACGGTGCCTTCCCGGCGCCGTCCGGGATCGACCCGATCGACACGTTCCCCGGTGCGCACATCCGGGCCAGCGTCGAGGAGAGTCTGCGAGTGTCCGGCCTGGAGGCCCTCGACCTCCTCCAGTTCCACGTGTGGAGCGACGAGTGGATCGGCCGGGGTGACTGGCTGGAGACCGTGACCGCGCTCAAGGACCAGGGCAAGATTCGGTGCTTTGGCGTGTCGATCAACGACTACCAGCCGGACAACGGGATCGGTCTGGTCGAGTCCGGGGTCGTCGACACCGTGCAGGTCATCTACAACGTCTTCCATCAGCAGCCGGCGGAACGGCTGCTGCCGGCCTGTCAGGAGCACGGGGTCGGCGTGATCGTGCGGGTGGCCCTGGACGAGGGCGGCCTCACCGGCCAAATCACGGCAGCCAGCACCTTTCCCGAGGACGACTTCCGCAGCGGCTACTTCCGCGGGGACCGGCCGACGCAGGTGGAGCGGCACGTCACCGCGCTGACCGAGGATCTCGCGGTGTCCGTCGACGAGATCCCGGACCTGGCCCTGCGGTACGTGCTGGAGTCGTCGGCGGTTTCGACGGTCATCGCCGGGATGCGCACGGTACGGAACGTGGAGCGCAACGCCGCGACCAGCGACGGGCGCAGGCTGTCGGCCGACCAGGTGGCCACGCTGCGCGTGCATCGCTGGGAGCGCAACTTCTACCTCGCCGAGCCGGACAGCTAGCGCCGGACAGCCAGCGCCGGCCCGAAAAGGGGCTGGCGTTGTCGCGGCCGCCGTGTTGGGGTGGAGCCACGCCGAGCCGGGGAGGGCCCATGGAGCGCTTCGTCAGAGTCGTGCTCCAGCACCGCCGAGTCGTCGCCGCGACGTGGTTGGTGCTCTTCCTGGCCGGCGGGGTGGCCGCCGGCCAGTTGTCCGACCGGCTGACGCTGGACTTCTCCTTGCCCGGACAACCGGGCGACGACGCCGAGAAGGTGCTGACGAGCGAGTACGGCGTCAGCACGTTCGACACGTTCGTGCCGGTCGTGACGGTCCCGGCCGGCCAGACCGTGGATGAGCGACGTGACGACATCGCGGCCGTGTTCGACGAGGTGCGCAGCGAGGTCGGTGGCGAGACGCCGCTGCGCGTCGTCGACTATGCGAGCACGGACGACGAGCGGTTCGTGTCCGACGACGGCCGCAGCACGTTCGCTCTGGTCCAGGGGCCGCTGCCGGCCGGCTTCGGCCCCGGCCTGGAGCAACAGCTGCTGCCGGTTCTCCAAGCGGCGGCCGAACCACGCAACCTCGGCGTCGGCCTGACCTCGTACGGGCTGCTCTCCGCCGGTGGTGACACCGAAGGCCCGAGCGTGCTGGTCGAGACGCTGTTCGGCGCGGCCGGCGCGCTCGCCGTGCTGTTGTTCGTCTACGCGTCCTTCCTGGCACTGCTGCCGTTGCTGATCGCCGCGGTTTCGATCCTCACGACCTTCCTCATCGTGCTGGGTCTCACGACCTTCAGCGACGTGAGCTTCGTCGTGCAGTTCCTGATCTCGCTGATCGGGCTGGGGGTGGCGATCGACTACTCGCTGCTGGTCGTGTCGCGCTGGCGGGAGGAGCGCGAGCACGGTCACGACAACGAGGAGGCGGTGGTGCTCGCGGTCCGGACCGCCGGCCACGCGGTGCTCGCGTCCGGGGTCACGGTGGCGATCAGCCTGCTCGCGCTGATCGCCGTCCCGGTGCCGTTCCTTCGCAGCATGGGCATCGGCGGGATGCTGATCCCGCTGGTCAGCGTGGCGGTGGTGCTGACCCTGCTGCCGGCGCTGCTGGCGAGCTTCGGCCCCCGGGTGGACTGGCCCCGGATCCGGCACGAGGGGGTCGCCGCCCGCGGCTGGTCGGCCTGGGCCCGGCAGATCGTCCGGCACCGGTTCCTGGCGACCGCGGTCGCCCTGCTCGCGCTGGCCCTGCTGATCCTGCCGATCTTCGGGCTGCGGATCGGTCAGACCAGCATCTCGTCGCTGTCCACCAGTGGGCCGTCGTTCCAGGCCGCCCAGCAGCTGCGTGACGGCGGCATCGGGAACGGTGTGCTCACCCCGATCGAGGTGCTGGTGCCCGACGACCAGGCCGCAGCCGCGGTCGAGGCTGCGCGCGGCGTCGACGGTGTCTATACCGCCGTCGAGGGCGGCTCGTCGGACGGGATCACCGTGGTCGACGTGCTCCCCACACGGGAGACCGTCGACAGCACCGGCACCGACGTGGTGGACGCGGTCCGGACCAGCGTCGAGTCCGCCGTGGCAGGCACCGTGCAGATCACCGGCGCCGGCGCCGGGGTCGAGGACTACTTCAACGCCGTGTACGAGAAGTTCCCGTACGTCCTGCTGATCATCGCGGTGGTGACGTTCCTGCTGCTGGTGCGGACGTTCCGGTCGCTGCTGCTCCCCCTGAAGGCGGTGATCTTGAACCTGATCTCGATGACGGCGGTCTTCGGCGCCATCGTGTTCTTCTGGCAGGAGGGGAACGGCTCCGAGGCGATCTTCGGCGTCACCGAGACCGGCGCGATCACGTTCTGGCTGCCGGTGGTGATCTTCGCCTTCCTGTTCGGTCTGTCGATGGACTACGAGGTGTTCATCCTGGCCCGGATGCGCGAGGAGTACGACCAGGTGGGGACGACCTCGGAGGCCGTGATCACCGGGCTGGGCCGGACCGGGCGGCTGGTGACGTCGGCGGCGCTGATCCTGTTCTTCGCGTTCGCGGCGCTGGCCTCCGCACCCGGGACCGACATCAAGGTGCTCGGCACCGCGCTCGGGGTCGGCATCCTGATCGACGCCACCATCGTGCGGGCCCTGCTGGTGCCGGCGCTGGTCAGCGTCCTCGGCCGGTGGAACTGGTGGCTGCCCGCCGGGCTGGCCCGCGTGCTGCGGGTCGAGCCGTCGCCGCTGGCTCCCGCCGCGCGCGACTGACCCTCGTTGCGATCAGGGTGGTGGTGCGCCATCAGGGACTCGAACCCCGAACCCGCTGATTAAGAGTCAGCTGCTCTGCCAATTGAGCTAATGGCGCCCGTGCAGCGGTCGACTCTAGCAGCGGGCCAGGGGGCCACGAAATCGCGCTCAGGTGCCTGCCAGGCCGCCCGCCCGGCCGATCGCGTCGGCGGCGCGGGGTGCGGTCGACCGGTGCCGGCCGGTGCTGGATCGGGCGAAGTCCCAGGCCTCCAGGCTCCGGGCGGACAGCGGCTGCGCGAACAGGAAGCCCTGGGCCCGGTCGCAGCCGAGGCGCATCAGCTCGCGGCAGATGGCCTCCGTCTCCGCACCCTCGGCGATGATCTGCAGCCCCATCCGGCGGGCCAGCGTGATCGACGCCTCGACCACGGCGCTGTCGCGGATGTCGTCGGGCAGGCCGCCGACGAACGACTTGTCGATCTTCAGCTCGTCCACCGGCAGCATCCGAAGCCGTTGCAGGGACGACAGGCCGGTGCCGAAGTCGTCGATGCTGAGCCCGACCCCGAGGTCCCGCAGCTCGTGCAGCACGCGCATGGCTCGCTCGGCGTCGGTGAGCACGGCGTTCTCGGTGACCTCGATCACCAGCTCGCGGGGCAGTACGTCGTACTCGGCGAGGAGCTTGCTCACCGTGTCTGCGAACGTTCGGTCCACCAGGTTGGGCGCCGCGACGTTCAAGGACACCGGAACCCGCAGTCGCGCCGATCCGGTCTCCCGCCACGCACGCATCTGTTCCAGCACGATGCGGAGCAGCTCCTCGGTGAAGGGGCGCATCAGGTTGGTGTGCTCGACGGCAGGCATGAAGTCATCCGGACCGAGCAGCCCGTGCTCGGGATGCTGCCAGCGAGCCAGCGCCTCCACGCCCACGAGCGCTCCGGTTCCGAGCTGCACCTGCGGCTGGTAGTGCACGACCAGCTCGCCGCGGGCCAAGCCCTCCCGAAGCGCGGCGACGACGCCGAGCCGGTCGGCACTGTGGTCGTAGCGGGTCGGGTCGTAGACGGCATGCTCGCTGCGGTCCCGCTTCGCCTGGTACATCGCGACGTCGGCCCGGGACAGCAGGTCCGAGGCGTTGTCGGCGTGGTCGGGGTAGAGGGCCAGACCGGTGCTCACCTCCATCGTGACGCTGACCGGGCCGAGCCGGAACGGGGTGAGCAGCGCCTCGGCCATCCGCCGCGCCACCGTGCGGGCGGCCTCGACGTCCAGCGGTCCGGTGGCCACCATCGCGAACTCGTCCCCGCCGAGCCGGGCCAGGATGTCGTCGGGGTGCCGGTGGTCGTCGAGCCGGCGGGCCACCTGGGTCAACAGCAGGTCGCCGGTCGAGTGCCCGAGCGTGTCGTTGATCTCCTTGAAGCCGTCGAGGTCCAGCAGCAGCACGGCGAACGGCTCCTGGTGCCGGATCCGCTGCTCGAGCACGCTGAACAGCCGCCGTCGGTTGGGCAGCCCGGTCAACGCGTCGGTGTGCGCCTCGCGGCGGGTGTCCGCCAGTGCGCGCAGCTCGCGGAAGGCGAGCATGGCCCGGCCGGTGGCGAGCAGGATCGCCGCGAGCGCGAGGTCGGTGGCGGCCTCGCCACCGCCCTCCCAGGACCGGTGCGCGAGCACCCCCACCGCCACGACGACCGACAGGATCGGGGTGGCGAGAGTGCGCCAGTCGGTGCGCACCGTGATCTGCGCGGCCGTGGACGCCCAGGCGGCGGCCGCCAGTCCGACCGCACCGATCAGTCCGAAGCCGTCGACCCAGCTGGAACCGGTCCGATCCGCGGAAGCGAGCTGGACCAGCGAGTAGGTATGCGCGCCGACCAGGCACAACAGGCCGGACAGCAGCGCGAGCCAGGCCCGGCCGGGGCGCCAGCCGGTCACGGCGAAGAACGCCACGACGAGCGCAACCAGCAGCAGGTCGGCGACGGGGTAGGTCACCTGGACCAGCACCATCAGCCGACTCTGGTCACTGGCGGCGGTCAGGTTGTCGAAGGCCAAGGTCGCCACCACCGCGGCCGCGGCCAGGCCGCTCACGAGCCCGTCCAGCCAGGTGCTGGCGGTGAACTCCGCCACCCGGGCGCGCACCATCATCATGATCGACGCGTAGGCGAAGGGATAGAACGCCAGCGCGGACACGTTGGCCACCGCGGCCCAGGCGCCGTCGACGGAGGAGCCGGTCATCGCCTGCGCGAACGCTGCTGCCGACGACGCCGCCAACGCCACCGACATCGACGACCAGGCCAGCCGGTCGGTGGCCACCGAGACGGCACGCACCAGGCAGGTCACCGTGGCGCCGAGCCACACCGTCGCGGACAGCCAGGGGGTGAGCTCGGCGCCGGGGGGCACCGGCAGTCCGGGGGCGACGAGCACCGTGTGCCAGAGCGTCACCACGACGATCGCGAGCATGGCTGCCTGCGCCAGCGGCGGCTGGCGATGGGTCAGCAGCGAGGTCGAGCCCGCTTGACGGCGCACTCTCAGCACGCTAAAGGCAGGATCCCCCCCGGTCCCTGCCCGACGGGGAGCGCCGTCCCGACGGCTGATCGCGTCGGTCCGAACGGCCGAGCCCGGGCCTAGCGGAACATTGAAGGATCAACTACTGTTGATCGTGGTCGTATGCCAGCAGTGCCGCTCGAGGAGGTCGATTGCCGTGCCTGCCGTCGCTGTCGAGGACCTGACCGTCCTGCCCCGGATCGCCGACCCCGGGCCCGCCGCCGCCACCCGTCCGGTCGCCCAGGTCACCACGGCGCCCCAGGGTTTCGAGGGCGAGGGGTTCCCCGTTCGGCGCGCGTTCGCGGGGGTGGACCTGAGCCTGCTGGACCCGTTCATCCACTTGGACCAGATGGGCGAGGTGGAGTACGCGCCGGGTGAGCCCAAGGGCACCCCGTGGCACCCGCACCGCGGGTTCGAGACCGTGACCTACCTGCTCGACGGGGTCTTCGAGCACAACGACAGTCATGGCGGCGGTGGCACGATCACCGACGGCGACACCCAGTGGATGACCGCCGGTTCGGGGCTGCTGCACATCGAGAAGCCGCCCGAGTGGCTGGTCCAGTCCGGTGGGCTGTTCCACGGGCTACAGCTGTGGGTCAACCTGCCCCGGTCGATGAAGTGGTCTGCTCCGCGCTACCAGGACCTGCGAGGCAACGACGTCGGGCTCGTCACCACCCCCGACTCCGGTGCGCTGGTGCGGATCATCGCCGGTGAGGTCGGCGGTCAGGCCGGGCCGGGGTCAACGCACACGCCGATGGCCATGGTGCACGCGACGTTGTCGCCGACCGCCCGGCTGCGGCTGCCGTGGCGGCGGGACTTCAACGCGCTGGTCTACGTCCTGGCCGGCCAGGGCACCGTCGGTGCGGGCGGTCAGCCGATCGGCACCGGTCAGCTGGCGGTGCTCGGCGCCGGTGACGTCGTCGAGGTCGCAGCCGCCGCCGGTCAGGAGAGTCGCTCGCCCTCGATGGAGGTCATCGTCCTCGGTGGGCTGCCGATTCGCGAGCCGGTGGCCTGGGCGGGACCGTTCGTCATGAACACCCGGGCCGAGGTGGTCACGGCGTTCGAGGACTTCCAGGCCGGCCGGATGGGTCAGATCCCCGCCGTCCACGGCGCGCCGACGAGGCTGATCGAAGGCTGAGCTCAGGTCCGCGCCACCGCGCTGTCCCAGTTGGTGCGCTCCCGCGCGCGGTGCGCCGGCTCCATGGCCGGCTCCCACATCGCCGCTCGGCGCCAGTTGTGCCGCAGCGCGTCCAGGTCCGACCAGTAGCCGACGGTCAGCCCGGCGGCGTAGGCGGCGCCGAGGGACACGGTCTCCGCGACCAGCGGGCGCTCCACCCGCACGTCCAGCACGTCGGCGACGAACTGCATCAGCAGATGGTTGGCCGTCATGCCGCCGTCGACCTTCAGCTGTTGCAGTTCGACGCCGGACTCGGCGGTGATGGCGTCCACGATCTCCCTGGTCTGCCAGCCGGTGGCCTCGAGCACGGCGCGGGCCAGGTGACCCTTGGTGACGTACGAGGTGAGCCCGACCACGACACCGCGCGCATCGGCACGCCAGTGCGGTGCGAACAGCCCGGAGAACGCCGGCACGATGTAGCACCCGCCGTTGTCCGTCACGGTCAGCGCGAGCGTCTCGATCTGCGGTGCGGTGGCGATCATCCCCAGCGAGTCCCGGAACCACTGCACCAACGACCCGGTCATCGCGATCGACCCCTCGAGGGCATAGATCGGTGCACCGCCCACCTGGTAGGCGACGGTCGGCAGCAGCCCGTGCGAAGGGGTGGCGACCTGTGAGCCGGTGTTCATCAGCAGGAACGCGCCGGTGCCGTACGTGCACTTCGCCTCACCCGGCGCGAAGCAGGCCTGGCCGAACAGGGCCGCCTGCTGGTCCCCCATGGCCCCGGTGATGCGAACGCCGGGAAGCACCCGCGTGCAGGTCCCGTAGACCTCTGCGTTGGAGCGGATCGGGGGCAGCATGGCGGCCGGGATGTCGAGCAGGTCCAGCAGCTCGGGGTCCCAGGTCAGCGCGCGGATGTCCATCAGCATGGTGCGGCTCGCGTTGGTCACGTCGGTGACGTGCACCCCGCCGGACGGCCCTCCGGTCAGGTTCCAGATCAGCCAGGTCTCCATCGTGCCGAACAGCACGTCACCCCGGGCGGCTCGCCGCCGCAGTCCCGGCACGTTGTCCAGCAGCCAGGCCAGCCTGGGCCCGGCGAAGTAGGTCGTCGGAGCCAGCCCGGAGACCGCCCGGAACCGCTCGCCGGCCGGTGACCGGACGAGCCGATCCACCGTCCCGGAGGAGCGGACGTCCTGCCAGGTGATCGCCCGTGTCACGGGGCGGCCGGTGGCGGCGTCCCAGACCACCGTGGTCTCGCGCTGGTTGGCGATCCCGAGCCCGACCACGTCGCCGGTCGACAAGCCGGCCTGCTCCAGCGCCATGGGCACCACCCGGCTGGTGTTGGCCCAGATCTCGGTCGCGTCGTGTTCGACCCAGCCCGGCTGCGGGTGGTGGGAGCGGTGCTCGCGCTGGGCCACCGACACCATCCGCCCGGAGTGGTCGAACAGCAGGCAGCGGGTCGAGGTGGTGCCCTGGTCGATGGCGGCCATCACCTGGTTGCTCATGGGCGGGGCGCCCAGAGGTCGTCGACGGCCCGGCTGATCTGGGTGGCTGCGTGCAGGGTGCCGTCCAGGATGTCGCGCCGCGGTCGGTAGCGACTGCCGATGAGCACCTCGTCCATCGGGGCCACCACCGCGACCGCCCCGACCACGAACCCGCCCGGGCCGTGCACCGGCGCGGCGATGCTCCCCTGGTCGGGGACGTGCTCCCCGGCCTCGGTGGCGTAGCCCTCGCGCCGCACCGCCGCGAGTGCCGCCGCCAACTGCGGAGGCGCCGTCACGGTCCGCTTGGTGTAGGCCGGCCAGGGCACCCCGGCCTGCGGATAGGACGCAGCCGGAGCCCGCGCGAGCAGTGCCTTCCCGAGCGCGGTGGCGTGCGCCGGGAGCCGTTGGCCGGTGCACAGCTTTTGGGCGCTCCCGTCCGGGCGGAACACGTGGTGCGCCACCAACACCTCGCCACCGGTCAGGACACCGACGCGGACCGACATCCTGGTCCGCGCGGCCAGCTCGTCGGCCCAGTTCATCGACTGCGAGCGCAGCTCCTGCGCGTCGATCCGGACGGCCCCCATCCGCTGCAGGCCCTCCCCGAGCACGTACCGGCCCCAGCGATGCGGCCCCTCGGCGCGGTCGACGAAGCCGACGCTGAGCAGGGTGCGGAGAATCCCGTGCACGGTCGGCTTGGGCAGGGCGAGCGCGGTGGACACCTCGGCCAGGCCGAGCGGTTCGTCCGCCGCACCGATCAGGCGGAGCACGGCCGCGGCCCGCTCGATCGACTGGATGCTGCCCGGCACCCGTCGAGGCTAATGGGCTCCGTTTGACATTGTCGAACGCGGCGCATTGACCTAGGTCACACCGGCTTCCTAGCGTCACGTCCGTGACCGTCACGTGATCGAGGAGGCCCCGTGAAGAAGAACGTGCTGGTCGGAGAACTCGCCGCCGAGTACTTCGGCACCATGATCCTGATCCTGTTCGGGGTCGGCGTCGTCGCCCAAGTCGTCACCAGCGAGGGTGCTCTGGGCGACCACGACTCGATCGCATGGGGCTGGGGGCTCGGCGTCACCATGGGGGTCTACGTCGCCGCCCGGCTCAGCGGCGGCCACATCAACCCCGCCGTGACCATCGCCCTCGCCGCCTTCATGGACTTCCCCTGGAAGAAGGTGGGGCCGTACATCGTCGCGCAGTTCCTGGGGGCCTTCACCGCCGCCATCATCGTGCGGTTCACCTACGGCGACCTGCTCAAGGCGTTCGACCCCGAGCTGGGGATCAAGTCGCAGGGTGTGTTCTCCACGTTGCCCGGCAACGGGGTCATGGGCACGCCGGTGACGATCCCGACCGCCTTCTTCGACCAGATCGTCGGCACCGCGATCCTCGTGTTCGTCGTGCTGGCGGTCACCCACGCCGCCAACAACCCGCCGCTGGCCAACGTCGGACCCGTCGTGATCGGGTTCCTGGTGGTCGCCATCGGGATGGCCTGGGGCGCGAACGCCGGCTACGCGATCAACCCCGCTCGCGACTTCGGGCCGCGGGTCGCGCAGTGGATCACCGGCTACGGCGACGCGATGCGAGATCAGAACGGAGACCTGTACTTCTGGCTACCCATCGTCGCGCCCATCATCGGCGGCCTGCTCGGTGGCGCCCTGTGGAAGTTCCTGGTCCAGCCCTACCTGCCCAGCGAGGACGAGGTCGGCGAGCCGACCGTGTCCGAGCCCCGAGCCGAGCGCTGACCCGGCCCGCCTGACCGTCCGTCCCCGGACCAACCGCCCCCGCGCAAAGGAGCACCTCCATGGCTGACTACGTCGGCGCCATCGACCAGGGCACCACCAGCACGCGCTTCATGATCTTCGACCACAGCGGCAACGAGGTCGCCCGCCACCAGCTCGAGCACGAGCAGATCCTGCCGCAGTCGGGCTGGGTCGAGCACGACCCGATCGAGATCTGGGAGCGCACGTCGTCGGTGGTCAAGACCGCGCTCAACAAGGCCAAGCTGAGCCACTCCGACCTGGCCGCGGTCGGGATCACCAACCAGCGCGAGACCGCGGTCGTGTGGGACAAGACCACCGGTCGCGCCTACTACAACGCCATCGTGTGGCAGGACACCCGCACCGACCGGATCGCCTCCAAGCTCGAGCGGGACGGCCACGGGGACACGATCCGTCGTAAGGCAGGCCTGCCCCCCGCGACCTACTTCTCCGGCGGCAAGATCCAGTGGATCCTCGAGAACGTCGACGGGGTCCGCGAGGCCGCCGAGAAGGGGGATGCGGTCTTCGGCAACACCGACTCGTGGGTGATCTGGAATCTCACCGGTGGCACCGACGGCGGGTTGCACGTCACGGACATGACCAACGCGAGCCGCACCATGCTGATGGACCTGGAGACGCTCGAGTGGGACGACGAGCTGCTCGCCATGTTCGATATCCCGCGGTCGATGCTGCCGACGATCGTGCCGAGCTCGACGGCCGACGGCTTCGGCATGACGGCGAAGGGCGGTCCCTTCGGCGGCGAGGTGCCGATCACCGGGGTGCTGGGCGACCAGCAGGCGGCGACCGTCGGACAGGTCTGCTTCTCTCCCGGCGAGGCGAAGAACACCTACGGGACCGGCAACTTCATGCTCCTCAACACCGGCACCGAGCTGGTCCGGTCGGAGGCCGGCCTCCTGACGACGGTCTGCTACAAGTTCGGCGACGAGGACGTTGTCTATGCGCTCGAAGGCTCGATCGCGGTGACCGGGTCGGCGGTGCAGTGGCTGCGCGACCAGCTGGGCATCATCAGCGGTGCGTCCCAGAGCGAGTCGCTCGCCCGGCAGGTCGAGGACAACGGCGGTGTCTACTTCGTCCCTGCCTTCTCCGGGCTCTTCGCGCCGTACTGGCGCAGCGACGCTCGTGGCGCCATCGTCGGCTTGTCCCGGTTCAACACCAACGCCCACCTGGCCCGGGCGACCCTCGAGGCCATCTGCTACCAGAGCCGGGACGTCGCGGAGGCGATGGAGAAGGACTCCGGCGTGCACCTCGAGGTGCTCAAGGTCGACGGCGGGGTGACCGCCAACGACCTGTGCATGCAGATCCAGGCCGACGTGCTGGGCGTCCCGGTGAGCCGGCCGGTCGTGGCCGAGACCACCGCCCTGGGTGCGGCCTACGCTGCCGGGCTCGCGGTCGGGTTCTGGAGCAACACCGACGAGATGCGCGAGAACTGGAACGAGTCGAAGCGGTGGGACCCCGAGTGGAGCGACGAGCAGCGCGAGGAGGGCTACACCGGGTGGAAGAAAGCCGTCGAGCGGACGTTGGACTGGGTGGACGTGGACTGAGCTGAGTCCACCCGACCTCGCGTCCCACTGCTGACCCGGAGGAACCTGTATGCAACCAGTGCCGCTGTCACCCGAGCAACGCCAGCAGGCGCTGGACGACATGGCCGCCGACGAGCTGGACGTGTTGGTGATCGGGGGCGGCGTCGTGGGCGCGGGGGCGGCGCTGGACGCCGTCACCCGCGGCCTGCGGGTGGGGCTGGTGGAGGCCCGCGACTTCGCCTCCGGCACCTCCAGCCGGTCGAGCAAGCTGATCCACGGCGGGCTGCGCTATCTGGAGATGCTGGACTTCGGCCTGGTCGCCGAGGCGCTCCGCGAGCGTGCCCTCCTGATCCAGCGGCTGGCTCCGCACCTGGTCCGGCCGGTGCCGTTCCTCTACCCGCTCAAGGGACGCGGGTGGGAGCGCCTGTATGCCGGCTCCGGCGTGCTGCTCTACGACGTGTTGGCCATGCTGTCCGGACACGGAGCCGGAGTGCCGCGGCATCGGCACCTCACCCGGCGCGGCGCCCGCCGGATCGTGCCGTCGCTGCGCAAGGACGCGCTGATCGGCGCACTCCAGTACTACGACGCGCAGGTCGACGACGCCCGGCACACGATGTTCCTGTCCCGTACGGCTGCCTCCTACGGCGCCTCGGTGGCCTCCCGGGCCCGGATCGTCTCGCTGCTGCGGGAGGGCGAACGGGTCACCGGGGCGCAGGTGCACGACCTGGAGAGCGACCGGGAGTTCCCGGTCCGGGCGCGGCAGGTGGTCAACGCCACCGGTGTCTGGACCGACGAGACCCAGGGCCTGGCGGGGGAGCGTGGCCAGTTCAAGGTCAGGGCCAGCAAGGGGATCCACCTGGTGGTGCCGCGGGACCGGATCCGGTCCGAGACCGGCCTGATCCTTCGCACCGAGAAGTCGGTGCTGTTCGTGATCCCGTGGGGCCGGCACTGGATCATCGGCACCACCGACACCGACTGGGAGCTGGACAAGGCGCATCCTGCCGCCAGCGCCAACGACATCGACTACCTGCTGCAGCACGTGAACGCCGTGCTCGAGACCCCGCTGTCGCACGCCGACGTCGAGGGGGTCTATGCCGGCCTGCGCCCGTTGCTGCACGGCGAGTCGGACGCCACCTCGAAGCTCTCCCGCGAGCATGCGGTGGCGCATCCGGTGCCGGGGCTCGTGGTCGTCGCCGGCGGCAAGTACACGACCTACCGGGTGATGGCCAAGGACGCGGTCGACGAGGCCGCGCACGGGATGGTCGCCGACCTGAACCGGCAGGTGCCCGAGTCCGTCACGGACCACGTGCCGCTGCTGGGCGCCGAGGGCTGGGAGGCGCTGTGGAACCAGCGCACCATCTTGTCCCGTCGGGCCGGCCTGCACCTGGTCCGCGTCGAGCACCTGCTCCGGCGCTACGGATCGCTGGTGCACGAGTTGCTGACACTCATCGACGAGGATCCGTCGCTGGGACAACCGCTGCCCGGCGCGGACGACTACCTGCGGGCAGAGATCGTCTATGCCGCCTCGCACGAGGGCGCCCGGCACCTGGACGACGTCCTCACCCGGCGTACCAGGATCTCGATCGAGACCTTCGACCGCGGCCTCGGCTGCTGCGAGGAGGCCGCCCGGCTGATGGGTCGCGTGCTCGGCTGGAGCCAAGGACAGATCGACCGTGAGGTGGAGCACTACCGACAGCGGGTCGCCGCCGAGCGAGAGAGCCAGCAGATGCCGGACGACGCGACGGCGGACGCGGCCCGGATGGGTGCCGCCGACGTGGTCCCGCTGACCTGACCCGGCGCGGCCGCCCGTCCGGTCGTGGCAGGGTGAGACCGGCGAGGAGGCGGGTCGATGGGCTGGTGGCACGACCGGGTTGTGCCGCGCATGGTCGAGGTCTGCCTCGGCACCGAGCAGGTCGCGGAACTGCGGGACCGGGCGGTCGCCGGGCTGGCCGGTGACGTCGTCGAGATCGGATTCGGTTCGGGGCTCAACGTGCGGCACTATCCACGCGACGTCCGCAGCGTCGCCGCGGTCGAACCGTCGGATCTGGCGTGGGAGCTGGCCCGGCCGCGGATCGGGGCGGCGGCGGTGCCGGTACGCCGGGCCGGCCTCGACGGCGAGCGCCTCGACCTGTCGGACGGCTCCGTCGACGCGGCGCTGTCCACCTTCACGATGTGCACGATTCCCGACCTGGATCGGGCCTTGAGCGAGCTGGCCCGGGTGCTCCGCCCGGACGGCCGGCTGCACTTCCTCGAGCACGGCCGGGCCGACGACAGCCGGGTGGCGCGCTGGCAGGACCGGATCCAGCCGGTGTGGGGTCCGATCGCCGGAGGCTGCCATGTGGACCGGCCGATCGCGGCGTCCCTCGCTCGCAGCCCGCTGGAGGTGCTGTCCATCGACACCTTCTACGACGAGGGGCCCAAGGCGTTCGGCTTCCTCTCGCTGGGCGTCGCTCGGTCGAGACCGTGACCAGCCCGTCTCAGGCGCCCGCGCCGGCCGTCCTCGACCCGAGTTGGACCCAAGAGTCCCTGCAGCGCCGGGTGCTGGTCGTGATCGTGACCGCGCAGGTCTTCGGCGGCGCCGGACTGGCCGCCGGCGTCACCGTTGGGGCGCTGCTGGCGCAGGACATGATGGGCACGACCGGGCTGGCGGGGCTGCCGGTAGCGCTGTTCACGGTCGGATCGGCCGCAGCCGCGTTGTTCGTCGGGCGGGTGTCCGCCCGGCACGGGCGACGACGAGGGCTCGGGCTCGGCTACGCCGCCGGCGCCCTCGGTGGTGCCGGGGTGGCGCTGGCCGCCGCGCTGGACAGCGTCCCGCTGCTGCTGCTGGCGCTGACCGTGTACGGCTCCGGCACCGCGACCAGCCTGCAGGCCCGGCATGCCGGCACCGACCTGGCCGATCCCGCCTTCCGCGGCCGGGCGATCAGCCTCGTGCTGGTCGCCACCACGCTCGGGGCGGTCGGCGGGCCCAACCTCACCACCGTCACGGGCGACCTGGCGGCGACCGCGGGGATGCCCCGGCTGGCCGGGCCGTTCGTCCTGGCCGCGCTGGCGTACGGGCTGGCCGGACTGGTGCTCGCGACGCTGCTGCGGCCGGACCCGCTGCTGGCCGCGTCAGTCTTCGCCGCTCGGGCCGGCCTGACCGGGGGGCAGGCGCCCGGTGCAGGCGGACCGACCGGCGCGGGCGTTCCCCGCGGAGCCAGCGACCGACGGACGGTCGTGGTCGCGGTGACCGCACTGGTGCTCACCCAGCTGACGATGGTCGCCCTGATGACCATGACGCCGATCCACCTGACCGAGCACGACCACACCCTCACCGGCGTCGGGCTGGTCATCTCGGTGCACGTGGCGTGCATGTTCCTGCCGTCACCGGTGACCGGCTGGCTCACCGACACCTACGGCCGCCGCCCGGTGCTCGCCGCGGGCGGCCTCACCCTGGTCGCCGCCGGGCTGACCGCCGCGCTGGCCGATCCCGGGTCGCTGCTGGCGCTGTCCGTCGCCTTGGGTCTGCTCGGCCTGGGCTGGAACTTCGGGCTGATCGCCGGGACGGCGCTGATCGCCGACGCCACCACACTGGCCGACCGGGCCCGGACCCAGGGCGCCGCGGATCTCGCCATCGCGCTGTCGGGAGCCGCCGCGGGGCTCGCCAGCGGCGGGATCGTCGCCGGCGGCAGCTACGGACTGCTGTCGCTGGTCGGTGGGATCACCGGGCTGCTGGTGCTGCCGGCGCTGCTCGCCGCGCCGCGCCGCCCGTAGCGTCATCCGTACTGAGGGATATCGGCGGCGCGTCGTATGACGTCCCGCTAGGTGGTCGCCGCGCAGGACCGGACGACGTGGGGTGAGTGACGGGACTTGAACCCGCGACCCCCTGGACCACAACCAGGTGCTCTACCGGCTGAGCTACACCCACCACGACGCTGCCGGCCGGTGGCCGACGCGCCCGCAGAGTGTAGCGGTCGGCGGGTCAGGCTTCGGCGCGCGCCTCGGGGGTGGCGGAGAGCGCGCCGCCGTGCTCGGCGGCAATGCCCTTGGCCGTGTCGGAGTCCGGGCCCGGCGGTGGGACGAAGACGGTGGCCCGGTAGTACCGGAGCTCCTCGATGCTCTCCCGGATGTCGGCGAGCGCCCGGTGTCCGCCCTGCTTCCGGGGGGCGGCGAAGTACGCGCGCGGGTACCACCGCCGGGCGAGCTCCTTGATCGACGACACGTCGATCATCCGGTAGTGCAGCCAGCCCTCGAGCTCGGGCAGGTCGCGGGCGAGGAACATCCGGTCGGTCGCGATCGTGTTGCCGGCGAGCGGCGCCCTGCCCGCCTCCGGCACGTGCTCGCGGATGTAGTCCAGGACCCGCTGCTGGGCTTCCTCGAGAGTGATGCCCGCGGCGAGTGCGTCCAGCAGGCCCGACGAGGTGTGCATCTCCCGCACCACGTCCGGCATGCCGGCGACGGCGGCGTCGGGCGGCTTGATGACCACGTCGACACCGTCGCCGAGCACGTTCAGCTCGAAGTCGGTCACCAGCGCCGCGACCTCGACCAGGGCGTCGGTGCGCAGGTCGAGGCCCGTCATCTCGCAGTCGATCCACACCACCTTGTCGTTCACGCCAGGCACCCTACGGCCTCAGCCGTCCTCGTCGAGGCGCGTGCGCCGCAGCAGCCCGCTGGCCGGCGACGTGTTCGGGTCATCGGGTCACCACGGCCGGATCCTAGGCGTAGCGTGCGACGAACGACGTGAACCGCGCAGGCTGGACGACGCGATGGGTGACCGAGGGAGGCGTGTCGTCGGTGGGGGAGGACGGCATCGGCCGACGCAGGTGAGGGCGAGCACCGTCGTGGTGCTGGTCGCCTCTGGCGCGGCGGCGCCCGCGGGCGACATGGGCGGTGCGGACCTGGCCTGGCTGGTCCTGCTGATCGCCGCCATCGTGGCTGGGCTCGGGCTGGCCGCGTTCCGGCGGTACCGGAGCCGGTACGTGCCCGCTCGGGCCGAGGCGGTGCTCCGGCCACCACCGCCACCGGTGGTCACCATCGAGGGAGGCGAGTTGCCGCCGCGCTGGACCATCGGGCTGGCGTCCCGCTCCGGTCATTCGGAGTCCTCGATCGAAGACGCCGAGCAATGACCCCGCCCGCCACTCGCAACGGCTCGCTGGCAGCTCGCTCGTTCTTCCTCGGCGGCGAGTCCAGCGACGTCCAGCTGCTGGACCGGTCACTGCGGGAGCGCGCGGTGCTGAGCGGCGTCGGCCACGGGCTCGAGCTCCTGGACGCGAGCACGAGGTCGCTGCTGGATCGTGAGCTGGCGGCGGTGATCGCCCGACTGCTCGACGTCGATCTGGGCGAGGTGTTGATGGCGGGGTGGCGCACACACCGGGCGCTGCGCGAAGCAGCTCGGCGCAGCGTCGTCACCGCGCCCACCGGGGAGGAGCTGATCGAGCTGGCCCGGCACACCGTCACCTCGGCCTCCGCGCCGCAGGTGGACCTGGTGCTGAACGGCGCCACCATGACCACCGTCGAGGTGACGGTCTCGATCAGCGTGCAGGTGGACGCGCTGGTGGCGGTGGTGCGCGCCGGCAGGCTCGAGGGCCTGCGCAGCGGGTTCTGCCTGGCCTGCCTCCAGGTCGAGGTGGAGGGTCAGCCGGTCATCGACCGGGAGCGGACCTTCGAGGCGACCCTGCACGTGCGGCTCGGGTCAGGTGTCGATCTGACGTGACTGCGGGCGCGGCGCGGACCGGTATCTTCCCGTGCCTGCTTGCAGGTCGACAGAGACGAGGAGACACCGTGGCGCACCCCGGGATCGCGCGGCTGTGGAAGCCGGTCATCAACGTGACCGACCTCGACGAGGGCGAGCGGTTCTGGTCGGCGGTGTCCGGGCTGACGCCTCGGGGCAGGCACGGGCAGACCGCGGAGTTCTCGGTTCTGGCCGCGGGACCTGCCGGGGATGCCGACGGTGAGGCCGGCTCCGCTGCCTGGATTCTGCTCCAGCGGGTGCCCGCGGGGCAGGTGAGCGTGCACGCCGGGACCCACCTCGACTTCCGGGTCGACGACGTCGCCGGAGCCGCTCGTGAGGTCGAGGAGATCGGTGGTGTGCTGCTGAAGCCGGCCGCCCTGTACCCGGACGACGACCACCCGATGCTGGAGTGGGCGGTGCTGCAGGACCCGTTCGGGAACGAGTTCTGCCTGGTCCGGTGGCCGCTGGACGGGCGCTGAGCCGCGGTGCGCCCGGCAGGATTCGAACCTGCGACCGGTGGATTAGAAGTCCACTGCTCTGTCCAGCTGAGCTACGAGCGCCACTGTGAACGCGGGCGCCGAAACGCAGGCCGGCGCCGCCCGTCCACACCGCAGGGTATCGACGGGGAGCAGGACCGGCCCGCGCCCGTAATCTTGCGGCATGTCCTGGACCGCGACTCCCCAACCGCTCGGGAGCGCGCAGGGGTTGCCCCGGCCGCAGCTAGACAGCGGGCGCGGCCGAACCACCCTGATCGTCGCGTTGGGCCTGCTCGCCGTCTTCGGCGTCGTGGCGGTGACCTGGCTGGCCATCGAGTCCGGTGAGCTGGACGGCGGCGCGCTGGCACTGGTGCTGGCCGCGGTGCCGGTGCCTTTCCTCGTGGCCGGCTACCTCTGGCTGGACCGGTACGAGCCGGAGCCGGCCCGGTTCGTCCTCGCCGCGCTGCTGTGGGGAGCTGTGGTCTCCACCAGCTTCGCCGTGCTGGTGCAGTGGGTCCTGGACCGGACCGTCGACCTGTCGCTGACCGTGCTGCTCGTGGGCGTCGCGCCGGTCACCGAGGAGTTCGCCAAGGGGTTGTTGGTGGTCCTCGTCCTGGTCCGCCGACGCCGGGTGGCCGGGCTGCTGGACGGGATCATCTACGCCGGACTGGTCGGGGTCGGTTTCGCCTTCACCGAGAACGTGCTCTACATCTCGAACGCCTACGCCGGGTCGCTCGTGCCGGACTTCAGCGGTGCGGTGGCGGCCACCAACGTGTTCGCGCTCCGTGGCCTGGTCAGCCCCTTCGCGCACCCGTTGTTCACGACGGCCATCGGCGTCGCCATGGCGGTGGCCGTTGCCACCCGGCGGCGCTGGCTGCGGGTGCTGGCACCGCTGCTGGGATTCGCTGGTGCGGTGGGGCTGCACGCGACCTGGAACGGCTCGACCCAGGTCTTCAGCGGGTTGGGCTTCCCGCTGGTCTATGTCGGGTTCATGGTTCCGCTCTTCGGTCTGGCGGTCTACCTCGCGCTCCGCGCGCTGCGATCCGAGGCCGAGACGGTGCGAGCAGCCCTGGACGACTGCGCCAGGCGCGGCTGGCTGCACCCGGCCGAGGTGCACTGGCTGGTGCGCTTCGGCGACCGGACGGCGGCCCGACGCTACGCCGGCAAGGTGGCCGGCCGGGACGCCGTGGTGGCGCTGCACGCCTACCAGCGCACCGCCACCGAGCTCGCCTTGATGCACGCCCGGGTCCAGCGCGGTCAGGCGCCTGCCGACGGGGCTGAGCGGGTGCAGGCGCATCTGCGCCGGCTGCACAGCTGGCGGCCGTTCGTCGTGCTGCCTCCATTGCGGTTCGTGCCCGGGATGGCAGCGATCACCGTCCGTGAGCAGAGCGTCACGCCCAGCCTGCACTGAGGTCATCGCCGGACCCGGGCGCGCGGTGCCCGACGAGCCGAACCGACGAGCACGACGTCGCGGGAGCCGCCGACCGGCTGAGAAGTCGTCGGCTGGATCCACAGCCTCAGCAGCGGGGCCGGGTGTCCCCAGCCGGCGCGGGTCAGCGCCCGTCCCGATCGATGCCGGACCAGGCTGTCCGCGACCTGAGGAGCCAGGGCGAGGAGGCGAGTGATGTCCGAGGCACAGCTGACGCTGACCGGATATGTCGGCACCGACGTGGACTACCGGGCCGGCCGCGACGGGGCTCCACCGCGGGCGCGGTTCCGCGTCGCCTGCACGCCCCGCTTCTTCGACCGGCAACAGGGGGCCTGGCGGGACCAGGAGACCGTCTGGAAGACGGTCAAGGTGTGGCGCGCGCTGGCGGACAACGTGGCGTCGTCGGTGCGCAAGGGGGAGCCGGTCGTCATCATCGGGCGGCTGCGCGCGGAGGTGTGGAAGGACGAGGACGGCGAGCTCCGGTCGCAGGACGTCGTCGAGGCGACGTCGGTCGGCCACGACCTGAACCGCGGCACCAGCGCGTTCCTGCGACGCGCGGTCACCCCGGTCGAGCAGACCGACCGGGTCCAGCCGACCGCGTCGGAGGCCGGCGGCGGCGGGCAGCCCGGTGCGATCGGGGCCGGCCTGACCGCCTAGGCTCGCCGGCTATGGCTGATTACGTCTTCCAGCTGCGGAACGTGCGCAAGCGGCTCGGTGACAAGGTCGTTCTCGACAACGTCACCCTGGCCTTCCTGCACGGCGCCAAGATCGGCGTGGTCGGGCCCAACGGCACCGGCAAGTCCACCCTGCTGAAGGTCATGGCCGGGATGGAGCACGCCAACAACGGCGACGCGATGAAGGACCCCGACGCAACCGTGGGCATCCTGCTGCAGGAACCGCCGCTGAGCGAGGACAAGACGGTGCTCGAGAACGTCGAGGAGGCCGTTGCCGGGATCCTGGCCAAGAAGGCGCGGTTCGACCAGATCTCGGTCGAGCTTGCCGACCCAGACGCCGACTACGACACCCTGCTGGCCGAGATGGGGGAGTTGCAGACCGACCTCGACCACGCCAACGCCTGGGATCTCGACGCCCGACTCGATCAGGCGATGGACGCGCTCCGGTGCCCGCCGGCGGACTCGCCGGTCGACCACCTGAGTGGCGGGGAACGGCGCCGAGTCGCGCTGTGCAAGCTGCTGCTCGAGCAGCCGGACCTGCTGTTGCTCGACGAGCCCACGAACCATCTGGACGCCGAGTCGGTGCAGTGGCTCGAGCAGCACCTGGCCAGCTATGCCGGTGCGGTCCTGGCGATCACGCACGACCGCTACTTCCTGGACAACGTGGCGCAGTGGATCCTCGAGCTGGACCGGGGCCGCACGTTCCCCTACGAAGGCAACTACTCGACGTACCTGGAGACCAAGCAGCAACGGCTGAAGGTCGAGGGGCGCAAGGACGCCAAGCGGCAGCGAATCCTGGAGCAGGAGCTGGAGTGGGTGCGCTCCAACCCCAAGGCCCGGCAGGCGAAGAACCGGGCCCGGCTGGCGCGCTACGAGGAGCTGGCCACCGAGGCGGAGCGGTCCCGCAAGCTGGACTTCGAGGAGATCAACATCCCGCCGGGGCCGCGGCTCGGTGACGTCGTGCTCGAGGCCAAGGGCCTGACCAAGGGGTTCGACGGGCGCACTCTGATGCACGACCTGTCGTTCTCGCTGCCCCGGGCCGGCATCGTCGGCATCGTCGGCCCGAACGGCGTGGGCAAGTCCACGATCTTCCGGATGATCGTGGGGGAGGAGACACCGGACGCCGGTGAGCTCACGCTCGGCGGCACCGTGTCGGTGTCGTACGTCGACCAGAGCCGCGGCGGCCTGGACCCGGCCAGGAACGTCTGGGAGGTCGTGTCGGACGGGCTCGACCACATCAAGGTGGCGCACTTCGAGATGCCGAGCCGCGCCTATGTCGCGTCGTTCGGGTTCAAGGGCCCGGACCAGCAGAAGCCGGCCGGAGTGCTGTCCGGCGGCGAGCGCAACCGGCTCAACCTGGCCCTCACGCTCAAGATGGGCGGAAACCTGCTGCTTCTGGACGAGCCCACCAACGACCTCGACGTGGAGACGCTGCAGTCGCTCGAGGATGCGCTGTTGGAGTTCCCCGGCTGCGCCGTGGTGGTGTCGCACGACCGGTGGTTCCTGGACCGGGTGGCGACGCACATCCTCGCCTGGGAGGGCGACGAGTCCGATCCCGCCCGCTGGTTCTGGTACGAGGGCAACTTCGCCGACTACGAGGCGAACAAGGTGGAGCGGCTCGGCGTCGAGGCCGCGCGGCCGCACCGGGTGACCTACCGCCGGCTCACCCGCGACTGACCGGCAGCGCTGCCGCCGGGCTCACTCGCCGGGCAGGGCGGGCTCGGACGCGACATCCTCGGCCAGCCGGTCGGCGGTCCGGTCGAACACCCGCCCGACGGCCGCGAAGTCATCGTCGCCGGACAGGTCCACCAGGTAGTCCCGGACGCCGTGCACGTGGGTCGGCGCGCAGGTGCCGAGCAGCTCCCAGCCCTGGTCGGTGAGCGTGGCGAGCACCCCCCGACCGTCGGTGGCACAGGCCCGGCGGGTCACGGCCCCGAGCCGTTCGAGGCGGGTGACGGTGTGGGTCACCCGACTCCGGGAGTGCGCCAGCGACCGGGCCAGCTCGGCCATCCGGAGCTGGCGGTCCGGGCTCTCCGACAGTCGGACCAGCACCTCGTACTCGGGCAGGGAGATGCCGGCGCTCTCGCGCAGGTCCCGGTCGAGCCGTTCGAACAGCCGGGTCGAGCCGGACAGGAACGCCCGCCAGGCGGCCTGCTGGCGGTCGTCCAGCCAGCGCACCGGCGGGTCCGGCGTGCGGACGTCGGGCTGCTCGGAGGTGCGGGTCTGGGGCATCGCCCCAGTCTAGCCGAGGAATAGTTGACAGTTGAACTTGTTGGGCCTAGCGTGATGATCAAGCTTTCAACCACATGCGTTCTCCTGGAGGTAGCCCGATGACCAGCATCACCACGACCAGCACCACGACCGGCCTCGAGGCCGGCACCTGGACCGTCGACCCGACGCACTCCGAGCTCGGCTTCACCGTGCGGCACCTGATGACCAAGGTGCGCGGCGTGTTCCGCGACTTCGAGGGGCAGATCGACATCGCCGACGACCCGGCGGCGTCCACCGCCTCGGCCACCATCCAGCTGTCCTCGGTCGACACCGGGACCCCGCAGCGCGACGACCACCTGCGCTCCAGCGACTTCTTCGACATCGAGACCAAGCCGGTCATGACCTACACCGCCACGTCGCTGCGCCGGTCCGGTGACGACTACGTCCTCACCGGCGACCTCACCGTGAACGGCGTGACCAAGTCCGTCGAGCTCGCACTCGAGGTCTTCGGCGCCCAGGTCGACGGCTACGGCCGGACTGTCGCCGGCTTCGAGGCGACCGGCGAGATCAACCGCAAGGACTTCGGCGTCGACTGGAACATGCCGCTCGACGGTGGCCGCTTCCTGGTCGGTGACAAGGTGTCGCTGGCGCTGTCCATCCAGGCCGTCAAGCAGTCCTGACCCCCACCACACCCCCACCCCCCCCACACCCCCACCCCAGTCCACGATCCGCGAGTTTTGCCGGCCAGCCTGGCCGGCAAAACTCGCGGATCGTGACCGTCTGGGGGGGTTAGGCGAGGCGCTCGAGGACCAACGCCATGCCCTGGCCCCCACCGACGCACATGGTGACCAACCCGATCTGCTTGTCGTGCCAGTCCAGCGAGTTGAGCATCGTGGCCTGCAGCCGGGCGCCGGTCATCCCGAACGGGTGTCCCACGGCGATCGCCCCACCGTTCACGTTCAGCCGGTCCAGGTCGATCCCCAGGTCGCGGTAGGACGGCACGACCTGTGCGGCGAACGCCTCGTTGATCTCCACCAGGTCCACGTCGCCGATGCCCATCCCGGCCCGCTCGAGCGCCTGGCGCGAGGCCTGCACCGGCCCGAGACCCATGATCTCCGGGGACAGGGCGGTGACCCCGGTGGAGACGATCCTGGCCAGCGGCGTCAGCCCGAGCTCCGCGGCCTTGCGGTCGGACATCACGACCACCGCCGCCGCCCCGTCGTTCAGCGCGCAACAGTTGCCCGCGGTCACCAGGCCGTCCGGGCGGAAGACCGGCTTGAGCTCGGACACCCCGTCCAGGGTCACGCCGGCCCGGGGGCCGTCGTCGGCGGAGACGACCCGGCCACCGGGCACCTCGACCGGGGTGATCTCGCGCTGCCAGAAGCCGGCGGCGACCGCTTGCTCGGCGAGGTTCTGGCTGCGGACCCCGAACTCGTCCAGCTCCCGCCGGGTGAGTCCGCGCTGCTGCGCCAGGTTCTCCGCGGTCTGCCCCATCGCGATGTAGATGTCGGGCAGCTCGCCACTCTCCCGCGGGTCGTTCCAGTCCACCCCACCCTGCGCGGCGGCGGAGCTGCGCGAGCGGGCCGGGTCGAAGGCGGGGTTGGTCGTCCCCGGGTGGCTGTCGGAGTTGCCGTGGACGAAGCGGGAGACCGTCTCCACCCCCGCGGAGACGAAGACGTCACCCTCGCCGGCCTTGATGGCGTGGAACGCCATCCGGGTGGTCTGGACGCTGGACGCGCAATACCGGGTGACGGTGGCCGCCGGCAGGTGGTCGTGCCCCAGCAGGGTGGCCACCACCCGGCCCATGTTGAAGCCCTGCTCGCCGCCGGGCAGCCCGCAGCCGAGGTACAGGTCGTCGATCTCGGCCGGGTCGAGCTCGGGCACCTTCGCCAGTGCGGCCCGGACCATGGCTGCGGCCAGATCGTCGGCGCGCACGTCGACGAGCGATCCCTTGCCCGCCCGGCCGATGGGTGAGCGGGCGGTGGCGACGATCACGGCCTCGGGCATGGCGTCTCCTGGATGTCGGGCAAAAGGTTCGGCTGCGATGGGGCGGCTGTCCCACGGTACCCAGGCAGGGCTGCGACCCGGCAGGATGGGCGGCATGGCCAGGCACGTCGTGGAGCTCAAGCCCCGCTGGGCG
This sequence comes from uncultured Actinomycetota bacterium, assembly GCA_963695375.1. Classification (GTDB taxonomy): domain Bacteria; phylum Actinomycetota; class Actinomycetes; order Propionibacteriales; family Nocardioidaceae; genus JACCVL01. The sequence goes on from OY968767.1 coordinate 1,672,304, forward strand.
GACATGGACGCCTACGGGCACGTCAACAACGTCACCTGGCTGGAGTACCTGCAAGAGGCCCGGATCGACATGTTCTTCGTGCACGCACCGCAGCGCGGCTCCGACCGGCTCGCCGAGGGGGTCGTCGTCGCCCGCGCGGAGATCGACTACCGCCGGCCGTTGGTGTTCCGGCCCGATCCGGTGCGGATCGAGATGTGGGTGTCCCTGGTGGGCGCGGCCGCCTTCACCGTGGAGTATGAGGTGCTCGACATCCACGACGACGACTCCCGGACGGTGTATGCCCGGGCGTCGACGGTGCTGGTGCCGATCACGCTGGGAGACGGCCGCCCCCGGCGGCTCAGTCCCGAGGAGCGCTCGGTGCTCGGCGCGCTCAGCGACGGCGACGACCCGGCCAGCTGACCCGCCCCGTCGGGGCGGGCTCAGACCCGGAAGCCGGTCGGGGTCTGCGGGTCGACCACCGGGTCCTCGTGGCTGTTGACGAGGAACAGCGACGCCCGGTGCACGTACTCCCAGAACTGCGCGTCCAGCTCGGGTGGAAGGGCGACCTCGTCCAGACCGGCCCGGAAGTGCGCCAGCCAGCGGTCCCGAGCAGCGTGCGTGACCGCGAACGGGGCGTGCCGCATGCGCAGCCGCGGGTGCCCCCGCTCCGCCTGGTAGTCCGACGGCCCGCCCCAGTACTGCACCAGGAACATCCGCAGCCGGCGCTCGGCCGGGCCGAGGTCGTCGTCGGGGTACAGCGGTCGCAGCACCGGGTCGTCGGCGACGCCGGCGTAGAAGCGCGCCACCACCCGGGCGATGGTGGGCTCGCCGCCGATCGCCTCGTAGAAGGTCTGCTGCCGCACGTTCGTCATCGGGGCCATTGTGCCGGGTCGGCCGGCAGCTTCTCCGCGGCCCGGGCGATGTTGCGCTGCATGCTGCCGAAGACCACCCCGTGGAACGGGTAGACCGACCACCAGTACGCGTGCCCGAGCGCGCCGCGCGGGTGGAACAGGGCGCGCTGCCGGAAGGTGGTGCTGCCCTCGCCGGTCGTGCCGACCTCGAGCTCGAGCCAGGCCAGCCCGGGCAGGCGCATCTCCGCCCGGAGCCGCAGGAAGCGGCCGTCGTCCACCTCCTCGACCCGCCAGAAGTCGAGGGCATCGCCGACGACCAGGTCGTGGGGATCGCGACGGCCCCGGCGCAGCCCGGGTCCGCCGCTGAGCCGGTCGAGCAGGCCACGCACCCGCCAGGCCAGCGGAAACGAGTACCACCCGTTGCCGCCGCCGATGCCCTCGACGATCCGCCACAGCGCCTCCGGCGGCGCCGCCACCTCCCGGGTGCGCTCGTCGGCGTAGAGGTCACCGCCCGCCCAGTCCGGGTCGGAGGGCAGCGGGTCGCTCGGAGCCCCAGGCGTCGTCGCCGACGACCAGCGGGTGGGCACTTGGAGGTCCTGGATCCGGTTCAGCGCCAACGCGACCGCGTGGTCGAAGCTGAGCAGCCCCTCGTCGGGGTCCGGGACGTAGTGGGCGATGTCGTGCTCGGACACCACCGAGGTGTGCTTCACCGACTCCACCAAGGGCTTGGCCAGGCCGCTCGGCACCGGGGTGACCAGGCCGACCCAGTGGCTGGACAGCCGTGGCGTGAGCACCGGGACGCGGACCATCAACCGCTTGCGGAGCCCGGCGACCCGGGCGTAGCGCTGCATCATGTCCTTGTACGTGACGACGTCCGGGCCGCCGACGTCGAAGGCGCGGTTCACCTCGGCAGGCAGCGTGGCGCAGCCGACCAGGTAGCGCAGCACGTCGCGGATCGCGATCGGCTGCAGCCTGCTGTAGACCCACTTCGGGGTGATCATCACCGGCAGCCGCTCGGTGAGGTAGCGCAGCATCTCGAAGCTCGCAGACCCAGACCCGATCACCACGGCGGCCCGCAGCACCGCGGCCGGGACCGACGACTGGAGCAGGATCTCCCCGACCCGCTCCCGGGAGGCCAGGTGCGTGCTGAGTGGCTCGTCCCGGGGCGCGAGGCCGCCGAGGTAGACCAACCGGCTCACGGCCGCATCGGCAGCCGCGTCGGCGAAGCCCTGCGCGATCCGCGCCTCAGTGTCGGCGAAGTCCGACCCGCTGCCGATCGAGTGCAGCAGGTAGTAGCCCACGTCGACGCCGTCCAGGGCCTTGCGCACTGCCTCCGGGTCGGTCGCGTCCGCGACGGCGACCTCGACGTCGCCGGCCCACGGGTGGCCGCGCACCCGCCGCTCGTCCCTGACCATCACCCGGACCCGGTGCCCGGCCGCCAACAGCTCCGGAACCAGCCGCCCGCCGACGTAGCCGGTGGCGCCGGTGACCAGGCAGAGCAACGGCTGGTCGGGCTGCTCGGCGGTCACCCGGCCATCGTCCCTGCTCGGGCGCGGCAGCGCCGACCGGGGTGCGTCAGGCTCCGCCGGCGGCGCCAGCCACCGGGTCGGTGCCGGTGCCGTCGGGGGACCCCTCCGGATCGACCAGCGGTTCGCCCTGGCGCATCCACACCACCCGCTGCGGGAACGGGATCTCGATGTTCAGCTCGTCGAAGCGGTCCTTGATCCGTTCGCGCAGCTCGCGGGCGACGTTCCACTGCTCCAGGGGGGCGGTCTTGAGCACCACGCGCACCACGATCGAGTCGGGGTCCCAGCGCTCCACTCCCCACACCTCGGGCTCCTCGAGGATGATCGAGCGGTAGTCCGGGTCCTCGTAGAGCACGTGCGCGGTGTCCTTCAAGATGCCGCGGATCCGGCCGAGGTCCTCGCCGTACGCGACCGGGATGTCCAGGACGGTCCGCGACCAGTTCTGGCTCATGTTCCCGACCCGGCTCACCTCGCCGTTGCGCACGTACCAGACGGTCCCGTTGACGTCACGCAGCCGGGTCACGCGGAGACCGACCGCCTCGACCGAGCCGGTCGCCTCGCCGATGTCGATGACGTCACCGACGCCGTACTGGTCCTCGAGGATCATGAACACGCCGGACAGGAAGTCGGCCACCAGGCTCTGGGCACCGAAACCGAGGGCGACGCCGAGGATCCCGGCACTGGCGATCAGCGGGCCGATGTCGTAGCCGAGCTCCGAGATCGCCATGAAACCGACGACCGTGAACAGCACGCCGGTGGCGATCGACTTCAGCAGCGACCCCATCGTGTTGGCGCGCTGCTCGCGGCGCTCGAAGTTGGCCTTGTTCGCGAGCGAGAGCTTCTCCGCGGACTTGCCCCGCTGGAGCACGCCGGGCACGGTGCCGACCGCGGCCTTGCGCGTGATCCGGTCGATCACCCGGTGCAGCAGCCAACGGGCCAGGAAGCCCACGACCAGCAGTCCGACGATCGCGGCCGGCTTGGCGACGAACCACTGCACGGCCTCGGCCGCCGTCTCGTTGCCGGTGTAGGTGTTGACCAGCTGGCACAGGTCGTCGGAGGTCTCGCAGTCGAGGGTTCCGTCGGCGAAGGGCAGGCTGGACACTGGAGGCCTCTCAGGTGGAGCGCGGGGATGACGTGTCGACGCTAGAGACAGACGTCGCCGGCCTCAAACCGCCCCGGCGCGGGCGTGTCACGATTCACCCCGGACGCCGCCCACCGGGCTCGGTGAACGGCGTGGCCGGGCGCGGCCACCGACCGGTCACGGTGTGGGCCGCCTCCACCTGGGCGGCCAGCCGGAAGACCAGGTCGTCCTCCCCCGGCCGGGCGGCCAGCATCACCCCGACCGGGAGGCCGACGGTGGTCCAGTGCAGCGGCAGCGAGATCGCCGGCATCCCCGTGACGTTCCAGATCGCCGTGAACGGCGTGAACCGCTTCTGTGCGGCGAAGTCACCGGCCGGGTCGGCGTCGTCGCGCAGCCCGCCGACCGGGGCGGGCGGCTCGGCCAGCGTCGGCGTCAGCACGATGTCGTACGGAGCGAGGGTGCGCAGCAGCGCAGCCGCGGCCTGACGCATCGCGACCAGCGCCTGGGCGTAGCCCGGCCCCGAGACCGCCTGACCGCGTTCGCGCAGCCACCGGGTCAGGGGCCGCAGCAGCACCTCGCGCTCCGGCGGCAGCGGCCACGAGGCGGCACCCACCGACCAGACCCGCTCGAAGGACTGCACCGTCGACTCGGGCAGCGCCAGGTCGATGTCCTCGACCCGGTGCCCGAGCCGTTCGAGCAGGGCGGCGGCGTCCTCGTAGCCGCTCAGGACCTCCGGGTCGACCGGCCCGTCGCTGATCGGAGGGGCGGCGAAGCGGCCGACCCGCAGGCTGCCCGGAGGGCGGTCGCAGTGCGCGAGGAAGGTGTCGCCGGGGGCCAGCGGCGGCGCCCAGCTGGGCTCGCCGACGGCCGGTCCGGCGATCGCGTCCAGCACGGCGGCCGCGTCGCGGACCGTCCGGGCCAGCGGCCCCGCGATCCCGAGCCCGCTGACGTCCCCGAAGATCGGCGCCGAGCTGACCCGGCCCCGGCTGGGCTTCATCCCGACCAGGCCGCACACGCTGGCCGGGATCCGGATCGAGCCGCCGCCGTCGGAGCCCTGGGCCAGCGGGAGCAGACCGGCCGCGACCGCCGCGGCCGCCCCGCCGGAGGAACCGCCGGCGGAGCGGCGGAGGTCGTACGGAGTCCGTGCGGGCGGTGCCACGTCCGGCTCGGTGTAGCAGGGTGACCCGAACTCCGGGGTGTTCGTCTTGCCCAGGCTGATCATCCCGGCCCGCTCCATCCGCAGCACGACCTCGTCGGACTCCCGGGGCACGGTGTCGGCGGTCGCCGCCGAGCCGAAGGTGGTGCGCACCCCGGCAGTGGCGTTCAGGTCCTTGATGCCGGTCGGCACCCCCAGCAGCGGCGGCGCTGCGGACGGGTCGTCGCGCCACCGGGCGGTGGCCGCTCGGGCGGCCGCGCGTGCGGGGTCATGGGTCACGGTGATGAAGGCGCCCACCGTGTCGCCGTGCTGGTCGATCCGGTCGAGCAGGTGGTCGACGACCTCGTGCGGTGCGGTGTCCCCGGCGCGGTAGGCCGCGGCCAGGTCGAGCCCGGTCAACTCGTGCAGCTCGGTCATGGCCGCCAGTGTGACCGGGGCCGTCCGCGAGCGACCGGCCGGGCCGAGACCGATAATGTGGCCGCATGCATCCGAGCTCTCGTGCCATGGCGCGGCTGTCCGTCGCCGCCGCGGTCGTCACGACCCTCGTCGTCGGCTCCGTGGGTTCCGCGTCCTCGGCAGCCGCTGCCGCACCCGTCACCTGGCCGGACGCCGACGCGCTGCCGCTGCTGCAGGCCCTGCTGCTGTTCGTGGGCGTGCCGCTCGCGATCGTGCTGACGATCTCGCTGCTCGCCGCGGCGCCGGCGATCGCCCGCGGCTCGCGGGACCGGCGAGACGGCGCCTCGTGGAGCAAGCCGCTGTGGTTCGGCGGGTCCGAGCCAGAGCTCGGCTCCGGCAGTGCCGAGACAGATGCGCCGGGGCGGCGGATGGGTGACCGGACCAGCGGAGGAGGCGCCGGTGCCCGCTGGTGAGGTGTTCACGGTCGATCAGCGCCGCGGCATCGAGCGTGCCCGGGTCGACGCCGAACGCGCCTCGGGGCTGACCTTCCACGTCCGGGTGGGTGCGTGCGACGGCGATCCCCGACCGGTCGCGCAGCGGATCCACGCACAGCTGCCGGAGCCGCACTCGGCGGTGCTGCTGATGGTCGACCCGTCCGCACGAGCGCTCGAGGTCGTGACCGGCACCCAGGCCGCCAGCGTCCTGAACGACTCGGCCTGCTCACTGGTCGCGCTGTCGATGCAGACCGCCTTCGCGGCCGGGGACCTGGCCGGCGGCATCGTGCACGGGCTCTATCAGCTCGGCGACCACGCGCACCGCCCGGACAGCATGCACACCAGACCGCACTGACCGCGTGCGTCAGCGGGCGCGGGCGTCGCGGGCCTGGGCGCGTAGTGCCCGGTCCAGGTCGGCCAGCCCCTCGCCGACCAGCCGGCGCGCCGCCGGGTTGGCCCCGGTGTCGGCGAGCCAGGCGGCCACCCGGTCGCGAGTGGCGGGGTCGACCAGGGCCGACGGGAACATCCAGGTCAGGATCAGCGTCGCCCGGTAGGTGCCCTTGGCCTCCCACACCGACGCCGCGACGTCGAGGTAGCGCTCGACGTACGGCGCGAGCAGCTCGGCCTGTCCGGGCTCCTGGAAGGCCAGCGCGATCGACCGCTGGGTCTCGTTCGGCACGTCCTCGCGGACGACGACGTCCTGCCAGGCCTGCTCCTTGGCCGCGGCGTCCGGCCGGACGGTGCGGGCCGCGGCGGCCTGTTCCTGACCGGCGATGGTGTGGTCACGGGCCAGTTCGTCGGCGATCTCGTCCGCACCGAACTCACCGCAGCGGGCCAGCGCCGTCACCAGCGACCAGCGCAGGTCGGTGTCGACGTCCAGCCCCTCCAACACCACCGACCCGTCCAGCAGACCGCGCAGCGCGTCGGTCGCGGTCGCGGTCCACGCGGCGGCGGCGTAGGCGCGGGTGAACGCCAGCTGGTGGTCGCTGCCCGGCTCGGCCCGCTCGAGCAGGTCCCGAAGCCCGGACTCCCAGCGGGCCCGCATGGCCGGGCGGTGTGCCGGGTCGGAGTACGTGGTCGCGGCCATCAGCGCCTGCCGGGCCAGCGAGCTGACGGCGGTCAGGTCGGTCTCGGTGGCCAGCCCGCGCAGCACCAGCGTGACGTAGTCGTCGGCGGCCATCTCGGCGTCGCGCGTCATGTCCCACGCGGCGCCCCACACCAGCGCCCGGGGGAGGGACTCGGCGAGGTCGTTGATGCCGTCGACGGCGGTGGCCAGCGAGCGCTCGTCGAGCCGGATCTTGGTGTAGGTCAGGTCGTCGTCGTTGAGCAGCAGCAGGTCCGGCTGCCGCTCACCGACGAGGTCGGGGACCGGCGTCCGGTCGTCCTGCACGTCCAGCTCGAGCCGGCGGCGGCGCACCAGCCCGGCTCCCTCCCGGTCGTACAGGCCGATCGCCAGCCGGTGCCGGCGCAGCGTCGGCAGGTGGTCGGCGGCGGTCTGCACGATCGCGAAGGAGGTGAAGCGCCCGTCCTCGCCGACCTCCAGCTCCGGGTGCATCGTGTTCACCCCGGCGGTCTGCAGCCACTCCTTCGCCCACGAGCCGAGCTCCCGGCCGGAGGTCTCCTCCAGGGCGCCGAGCAGGTCGGTGAGGTCGGTGTTGCCCCAGGCGTGCCGGCGGAAGTAGGTCCGCAGTCCGGTCACGAACTCGTCCTCGCCGACCCAGGCCACCAGCTGCCGCAGCGCGGAGGCGCCCTTGGCATAGGTGATGCCGTCGAAGTTCACCTCGACGGCCTCGAGGTCGGTGTTGTCGGCGGCGATCGGGTGCGTCGACGGCTGCTGGTCCTGCTTGTACGCCCAGTTCTTGCGGCCGTTGGTGAACCCGGTCCACGCGTCGGCGTACTTCGTCGCCTGGGCGGAGCTGTGGTGGGCGGCCCACTCGGCGAACGACTCGTTCAGCCACAGGTCGTCCCACCAGCGCATCGTCACCAGGTCGCCGAACCACATGTGCGCCATCTCGTGCAGGATCGTGTTCGCCCTGCCCTCGTAGGCCGCCTCGGTCTGCCGGCTACGGAACACGTACTCGTCCCGGAAGGTCACCGCACCGGCGTTCTCCATCGCGCCCATGTTGTACTCCGGCACGAACAGCTGGTCGTACTTGCCGAACGGGTAGGGCATGTCGAACAGCGGCTCGAAGAACCCGAAGCCTGCCTTGGTGACCGCGAAGATGTCGTCGGCATCGAGGTGCTCGGCCACTGACTGGCGGCAGTAGACGCCGAGCGGGATCGTCCCGTGCGGGCCGGTGTAGCTGTCGCGCACCTCGTGGTAGTCCCCGGCGACCAGCGCGGTGATGTAGGTGGACAGCCGACCCGTCGGGGCGAACCGCCACTCCGAGACGCCGTCGCGAGCCGCGACCTCGCTCGGCTCGGGGGTGGGGGCGTTGGACACCACGGTCCAGCCGGTGGGGGCGGTGACGTGCAGCTCGAAGGTGCCCTTGAGGTCCGGCTGCTCGAACGTCGTATAGACCTGCCGGGCGTCCGGAACCTCGAACTGCGTGTACAGGTAGACCCGGTCGTCTGCAGGGTCGACGAAGCGGTGCAGCCCCTCGCCGACCCGGGAGTAGGTGCAGTCGGCGACCACGCGGAGCACGTTGTCCGCGGCCAGGTCGTCCAGCGCGATCCGGCTGTCGGCGTAGGCAGTGGCCGGGTCCAGGGCGCGCCCGTTCAGCTCGATCTCGTGCACGGTGGCGTGCACCAGGTCGGCGAAGGTCGACGCTCCGGGCTCGGTGCAGGAGAACCGGATCGTGGTGGTGGAGGGGAAGGTGGTCGCCGACGCGGCCAGATCGAGCTCGACCTGGTAGGAGTCGACGGCGAGGAGGGCGGCGCGTCGCTGCGCCTCGTCACGGGTCAGGTTCTGGCCAGGCATGGCGGAATGGTCGCACGCGCCGGCGGGGGCTTGTCTGGGGCGCCTATGATTGAAAAGTGAACTTCTCCTCCGCGACCTCCGAGCGCGCCGTCGCCGACTTCTGGTTCGACCCGATCTGCCCGTGGGCCTGGCTGTCCTCGCGCTGGATGCTCGAGGTCGAGCAGGTGCGCCCGGTGACCACCCGCTTCCACGTGATGAGCCTGGCCTACCTGAACGACGGCCGGGATCTCCCGGACTCCTACGCCGAGCTGATGCGGTTCGCCTGGGGACCGGCCCGGGTCTGCGTCGCCGCCGCCGAGCAGCACGGCGATCATGTGCTCGCCGACCTGTACACCGCGCTGGGCACCCGGTTCCACCCGGGGGAGGCCGAGCGCAGCCGGGTGACGGTCGAGGCGGCGCTCAGCGACGCGGGACTCCCGGTGAGCCTGGCGGACGCGATGGCGTCGACCGACCACGACGAGGCGCTGAAGAAGTCGCACCACGCCGGCATGGACCAGGTCGGCATGGACGTCGGGACGCCGGTCATCGCCGTCGAGGGCACCGCCTTCTTCGGCCCGGTGGTGACCCCCGCCCCCCGTGGTGAGGCTGCGGGGCGGTTGTGGGACGGCGTCCGGCTGGTCGCCGCCACCCCGGGCTTCTACGAGCTCAAGCGCACCCGTGAGCAGGGTCCGATCTTCGACTGAGTGCTCTGCGAGACTGCGCCGCATGCGCGTGCACATCGGCTCGGACCATGCCGGCTTCGAGCTCAAGACCCGGCTGGCGCAGTGGCTGGCCGAGCAGGGTCACGAGGTCGTCGACCACGGCCCGGTCGGCTACGACCCCGACGACGACTACCCGCCGTACTGCGTGGCCACCGGGGAGGCCACCGCGGCGGATCCGGGCAGCCGCGGGGTCGTGATCGGCGGCTCCGGCAACGGCGAGCAGATCGCGGCCAACAAGGTGGCCGGGATCCGCGCCGCACTGGCGTGGAGCCCGGAGACCGCCCGGCTGGCGCGCGAGCACAACGACGCCCAGGTGGTCGCGGTCGGCGCCCGCATGCACTCCACGGACGAGGCGATTCACCTGGTGGAGGTGTTCCTCGCCACCGCGTTCAGCGCCGAGCCCCGGCACCGGAGACGCCTCGACCTGCTCGCGGGCTACGAGCGGAGCCGCGCCGCCGATGCCTGAGGGCCATACGCTGCACCGGCTGGCTCGCGACGTGCGCCGCCGCTTCCGCGGCCAGCCGCTGCGCGTCACCAGCCCGCAGGGCCGGTTCGCCGCCGGGGCCGCACTGCTGGACGGCGGGACCCTGCGCCGCGCCGAGGCGGTCGGCAAGCACCTGTTCCTTGACGTCGGGACCGGCCGGCACCTGCACGTGCACCTCGGCCTGTTCGGCAAGGTCGCCCTCGGGGACGCTCCCGCACCGCCGCCGGTGGGAGCGGTCCGGATGCGGATCGAGTCGGCCGCGTCGTACCTCGACCTGCGCGGGGCGACCGCCTGCGAGGTGCTGACGGCAGCGGAACGGGCCGTCCTGGTGAGCCGGCTCGGCCCCGACCCGCTGCGCCGCGACGCCGACCCCGACCGGGCCTGGACCCGGTTGTCGCGGTCTGCCCGCCCGGTGGGGGCACTCCTGATGGACCAGGCGGTCGTCGCCGGGGTGGGCAACGTGTTCCGCGCCGAGGTGCTGTTCCGGCACCGGATGTACCCCTATCTGGCGGGTCGGGAGCTGGACCGGAGCCGCTGGCTGGCGGTGTGGGACGACCTGGGCGGGCTGCTGGCCGACGGTGTCCGTACCGGCCGGATTCGCACCCTGCTGCCCGAGCACGGGCTACGCCGGCGCACCGGGCCGCGGCACTACGTCTACGGCCGGGCGGGCGAGCCCTGCCTGGTCTGCGGCGGGCCGGTGCGGGTCGACGAGCTCGAGGCCCGCCGGCTCTACTGGTGCTCGCGGTGCCAGTCCCGGTGACCTGCGCCGACGGCTAGGGTCGGCGCGTGGTCGGTCTGCTGCCCGACAGGGCTCGTGGTCGCCCCGCGCCTCTCGACGAGTCGCGCGGGCGGCCGTTGGCGCGTCCGGCCCGCTCGCAGGACGCGCAGTCCATGGCGTTGATCGGGCTGCTCTTCGTCACCTTCGGCGCGATGGTGCTCGCGGTGACCGAGGAGCAGTGGGTCCCGATCACCACCTTCGGCGTCCCGCTGCTGCTGGGCAGCCTGGTGCTGTCGCTGCGCCCCTTTCTCGTGCTGGTCGGTGTCCAGGTCGCCTGCGTCGCAGGCGTCCTCGGGGTCATCGGGATCACCCCGGTGCGGCTGGCCGTTGTCACCGTGCTCGCCCTGTCGGCGCTGATCATGGCGGTGGCGGTCGGCCGCAACCGGCTCGGCCTGACCGGCGAGTCGATGCTGATCGACCTCAGGGACCGGCTGCGCTCGCAGAGCGAGCTGCCCGACCTGCCGCCCGGGTGGAGCGCGCAGGCGGTGATGCGGTCGGCCGGCGGTGCGCAGTTCGCCGGCGACTTCATCGCCGCCGCCAAGACCCAGCACGGCGCCGCGCTCGAGGTGGTCGTCGTCGACGTGTCCGGCAAGGGACTGTCCGCCGGCACCCGCGCGCTGTTGCTGTCGGGCGCCTTCGGTGGCCTGCTCGGCGCGCTGCCGCCGGAGCGCTTCCTGCCGGCGGCCAACGACTACCTGCTGCGCCAGGAGTGGAGCGAGGGGTTCGCCACCGCGGCCCACCTGTCGCTCAGCCTGGTCAGTGGTGAGTTCGAGCTGCGCACCGCCGGTCATCCGCCGGGCGTGCAGCTGCACGCCGGGTCCGGCCGGTGGCAGGTGCTGACGTCGTCCGGACCAGCCCTCGGGTTGCTGGAGGACGCCGATTTCCTGGCCACGGTCGGACGGCTGCAGCCCGGGGACGCCCTGATGCTGTTCACCGACGGACTGGTCGAGACGCCGGAGCGGGACTACACCCTCGGCATCGACAAGCTGCTCGGCGAGGCGGAGCGGATGAGCCGGGACGGGTTCGAGGACGGCGCCCGCCGGCTGCTCGAGCGGCTCGACTCCGCGGCCGACGACCGCGCGCTGGTCTTCTTGCACCGACGCTGAGGAGCGACCGCCATGCCCGAGGCCTATCTCGTCGACGGCGTCCGCACGCCGGTCGGCCGTTACGGTGGTGCCCTGTCCGCGGTGCGCCCCGACGACCTCGCCGCACACGCACTGCGCGCGTTGGTGGAACGGCACGACGGTGTCGACTGGGAGCGGGTGGACGACGTCGTTCTCGGCTGCGCCAACCAGGCCGGCGAGGACAACCGCAACGTGGCCCGGATGGCGGTGCTGCTGTCGGGACTTCCGGTCGGGGTGTCCGGCACGACCGTCAACCGGCTCTGCGGATCCGGCGCGGACGCCGTGGCGATCGCGGCGCGCAGCATCCGCGCCGGCGAGGCGGATCTGGTGCTGGCCGGCGGGGTCGAGTCGATGAGCCGTGCGCCGTACGTGCTGAACAAGCCGGAACAGGCCTTCGCCCGCGCGCCCCAGGTGCACGACACCACGTTGGGCTGGCGCTTCGTCAACGACGCGATGGAGCGCGTCTACGGCACCGACTCGATGGGTGAGACGGCGGAGAACGTCGCGGCCGAGTACGGGATCGGCCGGGCCGACCAGGACGCCTTCGCGCTGCGGTCCCAGCAGCGGACCGTGGCCGCGCAGCAGCGCGGACGGCTGGCCCGCGAGATCGTCCCGGTACCGGTGCCGCAGGGGCCGCCGCATCGCCGGCTGGACCCCGTACCGGTCGACACCGACGAGCACCCCCGCGCGACGTCGCTGGAGCAGCTCGGCCGGTTGCGGCCGGCCTTCCGGGCCGGGGGCAGCGTCACCGCGGGCAACTCCAGTGGGGTCAACGACGGCGCCGCGGCGTTGCTGGTGGCGTCCGAGCGCATGGTCGAGCAGCACGGCTGGACGCCGCTGGCCCGGGTGGCCGGCGCGGCGACCGCGGGCGTGCCGCCGCGCCTGATGGGCGTCGGCCCGGTGCCGGCCAGTCGGCGTGCGCTGGAGCGGGCCGGCTGGACGGTGACCGACGTGGACGTGGTCGAGGTCAACGAGGCCTTCGCGGCCCAGGCGCTGGCGGTGCTGCGCGAGCTCGGGCTGCCCGACGACGCCGAGCAGGCGAATCCCAACGGCGGAGCGATCGCGCTCGGCCACCCGCTGGGCATGAGCGGCGCCCGGCTCGCGCTGACGGCGGCCGTCGAGCTCGCCGACCGCGACGCCCGGCGCGCGCTGGTCACGATGTGCATCGGCGTCGGCCAGGGCATCGCCGTGCTGCTCGAGCGACCCTGAGACCGGCCGGCTACCACGGCCGGTGACCGCGACGCCCGACCCGTCGTCGATCATGTGCGCGTGACCGACCCCGCTGTGGCTCCAGACCGCGCCGTCCTCGACGAGATCCAGCGCCGAGTGCTGTGGCTGTCCACCCGCATCGTGGACGCCGCGAACCGGGAGCGCGACACCGCCGACGGGGTGAAGGTGGGCGGTCACCAGGCGTCCAGCGCCTCGCTGGTCACCGTGATGACCGCCTTGTGGTTCGCCTACCTCGAGGCCCCGGACCGGGTCGCGGTCAAGCCGCACGCCTCGCCGGTGTTCCACGCCATCCAGTACCTGCTCGGCAACCTCGACCGGTCCTACCTCACCCGGCTGCGGGCCCTCGGCGGGCTGCAGTCGTACCCGTCCCGGACCAAGGACCCCGACGAGGTGGACTTCTCCACCGGGTCGGTCGGCCTCGGCGCGGCCGCTCCGCTGTTCGCGGCCGCCACCCGGCGCTACGTCGACGCTCACTTCGGGTCCCGACCGCGGTCCCGGTTCATCGCCATCCTGGGTGACGCGGAGCTGGACGAGGGCAACGTCTGGGAGGCGGTGGCGGACCCCGCCACCGCAGGCCTCGGCGACGTCATGTGGCTGGTCGACTTCAACCGGCAGTCGTTGGACCGGGTCATCCCCGGCGTCCGGATCGCACAGTGGACCGGGCAGTTCGAGGCGGCGGGGTGGCACGTGGTCGAGGTCAAGTACGGCCGCCGGCTCGAGGCCGCGTATGCCCGGCCCGGCGGTGAGCAGCTGCGGGACTGGATCGACGCGATGCCGAACGAGCAGTACCAGTCGCTGTTCGGGCTGACCGGGACGGCACTGCGCGAGCGCTTCCTCGACGGTGCCCCCGGCGCCGTTGACGACCTCGTCGCCGGAGTCCCGGACGACGAGCTGGCGGCCCTGGTGACCGACCTCGGCGGGCACGACATCGACGCTCTGCTCGACGCCTACGCCCAGTGTGACGCGGTCACCGACCGGCCCAGCGTCGTGTTCGCCTACACCGTCAAGGGGTGGGGGCTGCCCATCGCCGGCAACCCGCGCAACCACTCCGCCCTGCTGTCCGGCGAGCAGATCGACGCGCTGCGTACCGCGCACGGGCTCGACCCGTCGACCGAGTGGGAGCGGATCGACCCGGCCAGCCCGGCCGGGGTGTGGGTGAACAGCCGCCGGGAGGCACTGGTCCGCCCGGCCCGGGAGCGCGGGCTCCCCGTCACCGTGCCCGAGCAGACCCGCCCCCGTGCCACCAAGCCGATCAGCACCCAGGAGGTCTTCGGCCGGGTGTTGGTCGACCTGGCCCGGGACCCCGACGTCGCGCCCTACCTGGTGACCACGGCACCCGACGTGGCCACCTCGACCAACCTCGCCGGCTTCATCAACAAGCTCGGGGTCTTCGCGCCGGAGGAGCGACGGTCGTGGAACGAGGACCGGATGTTGCGGTGGGCGGAGGGGCCGGAGGGTCAGCACCTCGAGCTCGGCATCTCGGAGATGAACCTGTTCCTGCTGCTCGGCCAGCTCGGGCTGTCCTGGGATCTGTCCGGCCAGCCGCTGCTGCCGGTGGGGACCGTCTACGACCCGTTCGTGCTGCGCGGCCTGGACGCGTTCCTCTACGGCACCTACTCGGGCTCCCGTTTCGTGGTGGCCGGTACCCCGTCCGGGGTCACCCTCGCTCCGGAGGGCGGAGCGCACCAGTCCACGATCACGGCCTCCGTGGGGCTGGAGCTGCCCGGTGTCACGTTCGTCGAGCCGGCGTACGCGCAACCGCTGGACTGGCTGTTGTGCGACGCGCTCGGTCGGATCGCGGCGGGGTCGACGGCCGCGACGACCGCGGCGCCGACCGAGGACGGCGCCTACTACTTCCGGCTCAGCACCCGCCCGGTGGACCAGGCGCCGTTCGAGGCCGCGCGGGCGCGGCTGGGGGACGCGGTGCTGCGCCGGCAGGTGCTCGCCGGTGCCTACCGCCTGGTCGACGCGCAGCACCAGCGCCCGGAGCTGAGCGACCCGAGCGCGCCGGTGGTGCACCTGGCTGCGTCCGGGGCGGTGCTGCCGGAGACGCTCGTCGCGGCGGCGGAGCTGGCCGACGAGGGGATCGCCGCGCACGTGGTCGACGTGACCTCGTTGGACCGGCTGTACTCGGCGTGGCAGCGCACGCTGCGGCAGGGAGTGCGCACGGCGACCGCGCCGAGCGTTCCCGGCGCCCTGCGCACGGCCTTCGACCGGCGGGCGCCGGTCGTCACCGTGCACGACGCCGGGTCGCACGCGATGGCCTGGCTGGGCTCGGCGCTCGGGGTGCCCTGCGTCCCGCTCGGGGTGGACTCGTTCGGGCAGTCGGGGTCCGTGCAGGATCTCTACGGCCTGCACGACCTGCTGCCGGGCAGCATCGTCAACGGCGCGCTGGCCGCGCTGTCGCTGGCCTGATCCGGGGCCAGGTCAGGCGTCCGGTCAGTCGCCCAGCACGGGTTCGAGGGTCCCGACGAAGATCGTCCGTCCCCCGGCGGCCTCGACGACCTCGAGGGTCAGCAGGACGTCCACCGTCTTGCCGCTCCGGCACCGAGCGGGCACCGTCACCGGGCTGCCGATGATGTGTGCCTGCCCGGTGATCAGGTAGCGGGTGAAGCCCGCGATGTGCCGCTCCCGGAGCTCCTCGGGCACGATCGAGACGATGCGCTGGCCCACCAGCTCGGCACGGGTCCATCCGAGCAGCTCGGCCACCGCCGCACTGGCCGCCACGATCCGGTTGCTGTCGTCGGCCGCGATCACCGCCTGGTCCGACGCATCGACCGCGGCCGTGTCCCAGTCCGGCGGCCGCTTCTGCGGGGCGTGCGGCTCGGCGTGGTGCTCGTTGAGGCCGGTCCACGGCGACGGCGACAGGCCGGTGCCCTGCCGGACGACCTCGTCGCAGAGCCAGTTCCGCAGCGCCACCACCTCGGGTTGGCTGGTCGGGGTGAGCAGCTTGCCGGCGGCGGCCAGGTCGAGAGCCCGGTTCAGCGTCGCGGGGAGCAGCGCGAAGCGCGGGACGACGTCCAGCGGGATCGCCACGGCGAGGTCGAGCGTGCGGCTGACGTCGTCGCTGGTGTCGTCGATCGCCCGGGCGGCCTGTTCGCCGAGGACGGCGAGCGCCTCGTTGACCGCGGCGATCTCGTCGATCTCCTGCTCCGCTGCCTGTGTGTCCGAGGCCAGATGCACCCACAGTGACTCGCGGAGCAGTGCGGCCGCGTGCTGCTCCCAGGCCCTGAACAGCACCACCGGAACCCCGAGCAGCAGCACCTCGGTCGTGGCCCTCCGCAGCTCGATGCTCGCCCGCGTCGCGCCGTGCTCCTCGTTGTTCCGCTCCTGGCCCTGGCCGCCGACGGTGAACCACACCACCTTGCCGGTGTCGTCGACGATGCGGACGCCGAAGCTGTCGGCGAGCGCGGACACCAGCTCCAGCCCGCGTCCGGTGATGGCCGAGTGGTCGTGGGCGCGGGGTGCGGGGACGTGCGGGCTGTGGTCGGAGACCTCCACGCGCACCTCACCGCCGGAGACGGAGACGGTGAGACCGACGTCGGAGCGGGCGTGCACGATGGCGTTCGTCACCACCTCGCTGACCAGCAGTTGGGCGCTGTCGGCGACGTCGTCCGGGATGCCGCTGCCCATGAGCGTCTCGCTGACCAGCCGGCGGGCGAGTCCAGCGCTGGCCGGGTGTGCCGGGAGTCCCAGCACACGGTGCGCCAACACCCGTTCGTCGTCCAAGACTCCCGCCTCACGTCTCGAGTGAGCAGTATCCCCGTGATGTCGCTGCTCATCAACGCGAAAGCGCGCGCCGGGCGCGTCGCCGAAGCAGGCGAAGGGTCGTCCGGCCCGCTGTCGGCTCCCTATGGTTGGCTGCAGACGTGTCGGGTCGACGACTCGCGGATGACCGAAGGGGAGGCGCCGGATGGCCGGTGTGATGACGGACCGGGAAACCCCGGTCGCGGCGGTTCCCGGGCTGGAGAGCCGGTTGCATGAGCACCGGGCAGAGCTCGTGGGCTACTGCTATCGGATGCTCGCGTCGGCGTTCGACGCCGAGGACGCCGTGCAGGAGACGATCGAGCGCGCACTGCGCGGCCTGGACCGGTTCGAAGGACGCGCGGCGCTGCGCTCGTGGCTCTACCGGATCGCGACCAACGTCTGCCTGGACATGCTCAACGCGCGCAAGCGGCGGGCCCTACCGATGGACCTGTCGCCGTCGTCCTGGGAGCCGGTCGAGGCCGGTCTGGCGGCGCGACAGCCAGATCCGATGTGGGTCGAACCGATGCTCGACGAGCACGTGCTGCGGCAGACCGGAGACCCCGCCGAGCTGGCAGTCGCGCGGGAGTCGATCCGGTTGGCGTTCGTGGCGGCGCTGCAGCAGCTGCCGCCCCGGCAGCGGGCCGTCCTCATCCTCCGCGACGTGCTGCGGATGCGGGCCGCCGAGGTGGCCGACCTGCTGGGCACGTCGGTCGCTTCGGTCACCAGCGCGTTGCAGCGAGCTCGGGCGACCATGTCGACCCGCGAGCAGGCGCCTGAACCCGGTCGGCAGCCGATGGACGCGGACGACGAGGACCTGTTGGCGCGCTACGTGGACGCCTTCGAGCGCTACGACATCGAAGCCTTCGTCGCACTGCTGCACGAGGACGCCACCCAGAGCATGCCGCCGTACGAGATGTGGCTGCGTGGGCGCGAGGATCTGGGCCGTTGGATGCTGGGACCCGGCAGTGGCTGCCGCGGCTCGCGGCTGGTGCCGGTGCGCGTGAACGGCCGGCCCGGGTTCGCGCAGTACCGCGCCAGCGGTCCCGACGGCCGGCACGAGCCGTGGTCGCTGCACGTGGTCGACGTCGCGGGGGGCGCGGTCCAGGGCATCACCTACTTCCTCGACACCCGGTTGTTCGCTCGGCTGGGCCTGCCGCAGCATCCGGACGGGTGAGCTGAGCGCCGGGAGGCGTCGAAACGTGGGCGCACGCATCGAGGAGCTCGCCTGGAGCGAGACGCCGATGGGGATCATCAGCCTGCGCCGCCGCTTCGAACCGGTGCTGCGCGTGGACGTCTACGAGGTGAAGCTCGGCGACGAGTTCCTGATGTCAAGCCTGTTCACCGTGGCCGAGATCGAGCTGGCCAGACTCGCCCTGGCGCGGGTCGCCCCGAAGCGGACCGCCGACTCGACGCTGCACGTCGCTGTCGGCGGGCTGGGGCTCGGCTACACCGCCCAGGCTGTTCTGGATCACCGCCAGGTCGGATCGCTGGTCGTCCTGGAAGCCGCCGGTGCGGTGATCGACTGGCACCGCCGCGGTCTGCTGCCGGACACCGCCGGGCTGGCAGCCGACCCGCGGACCCAGCTGGTGCGCGGGGACTTCTTCGCCCTGGCCGCCGGTGACGCCGGGTTGGACCCGGGCGAGCCGACCCGTCGGTTCGACGCCGTGCTGGTCGACATCGACCACACCCCCCGCCATGTCCTCGCCCCGAGCCACGCCGGCCTCTACACCGCCACCGGGCTGCGGCGGCTGGCCCGCCACCTGGTGCCCGGTGGCGTCTTCGGGCTCTGGTCCGACGATCCGCCGGACGCCGACTTCGAGGACGCGCTGGCCGAGGTGTTCGCCGATGCGCGGTCACACGTGGTGAGCTTCCCCAACCCGTTCACCGGTGCCGAGTCGGCCAACACCGTCTACGTGGCCTCGTGAGCCGGACGTCGCAGGCCGAGACGATCGCGTCCGCGCAGGCGCTGGTCACCTGGATGACGGCCCGGCTGCGCGCAGCCGGGCTCGACGAGCAGGGCGCGCTGCTGACCGCGACCGCGCCGACGCTGCGGGAGTCGGCGCCCCCGGCCCGCGTGGCGCCACCGGCCGTGCGGTGCCTGCCCACCGCCCTCGGTCTCGTCACCGCGGCGGGAGTCAGCGATCTGGTCGGCCCGCTGGAATCGCTGGCGCAGCGTGCCACGTGGACCAGGACCGCCGGCTACGTCGAGGAGCCGCCGTACCCGGACTTCCCGGATCGCTATGCGGAGACGACGCTGCTCGGACCCGCCGCGAACCTCCCGGTCGCGGTCGAGGCGGGCGGTGCGGTCGCAGTGGGGCTGCTGCTGCTCGCACCGGGGACGCACTACCCTCCGCACGCGCACCCGGCCGACGAGGTCTACGTCCCGCTCACCATCGGCGACTGGCTGGACCCGCGCAGCGGCGGCTACCGTCGCCGGGCGGTCGGCCGGGCGCTGCACCACCGGCCGTGGCAGCCGCACGGCATGTGCGCCGGGCTGGTCCCGCTGCTGGCGGTCTACCTGTGGACCGGCTCGGTGGACGTGCCGTCCCGCTTCTGCCCGTGACGCGAGGTGCTTGCGATCGTCCGAGGGCAGGGCCATGCTGATCGGGTAGGTGGGGAAACGTGGTCGGACATCAGCAGGTCGGCGCGGTCGGCGGCGAGGCGACGCTCGCGCGCGAGGTCGTCGCCTCCAAGGGCTTCTCCACCCCCGCCGTCATGTTCGCCGTCCTCGCCTCGGTGGTCGGTGCGGTCGTCACCGCGGAGCTCGGAACCGGTCAGGTCGGCCGGTTGACCGGAGCCGCGATCGGACCGATCGTGACCGCGACGTTCACCACCTGGTGGAGCGGTGGGCGGGGGCCGGTGCAGCTCGCGGTGATCTGTGCGCTCAGCGCGCTGGCGCTGTTCATCACGGTGTCCGGCTTCTTCGTCGCGGACACCGTCGCCGACGAGCCGGTGCTTGGTGACGGAGGCAGCGGCAGCCTCGTTCCCTGGAGCTCCGGGTCCGTGACCGGTGGCGCACCCGCGGCGCCGGGGGCCACCGAGACCATCGAGACGAGCGGCACCGACCGGGAGGGCGGAGCCGACCTGGCCGTCACGGCGATCTCGGCCGAGGCGGGTGTCGACATCACCGTCACCAACGTCGCGGGCGCGGAGTCCGGCGGCTTCGAGATCACGATGAACGGGCTTCCGGTGCAGAGCGGCACCGCGTTGCCCGTGGGCGGATCCGTCGGGGTGACGGCTCCCTGTCCCGACCCGCCCGCCGCCGAGCTGACGGTCGAGGTCCGGCTGCTGGACACCGAGCTGGTCGACCCGGACCTGTCCAACAACGTCAGCGTTCCGGAGGGCGCCTGCCCCTTGCTCTGACAGGCGCCCTACCGTCCGGTCAGGGCCGGATGTTCTGGTTGAGGTGGAACAGGTTGTCCGGGTCGTAGCGTCGCTTGACCTCCTGCAACCGGGGGAAGTTGACGCCGTAGTTCGCGGCCACCTTGGCCTGGTCGTCGCCCGACGCGAAGTTGACGTAGCCGCCGCCCTGGGAGTGCGGGGCGATCGCCGCGTCGTAGTCCTTCACCCACTGGGTGTGCGCCTCGTTGTCGGCCGGATCCGGCCACATCCCCGCGATCACGACGGCGTACGTCGCGTCCCGGTGCCCGAAGGCGGTGGCGTCGGCCGCGACGTCGTGGCAGGCGCCGTTGATCGGGTAGAAGTGCACGGTCGAGTTCACCACCGGCACCCGCTGACCGTGCTCCATGTGGGTCGCGATCGCGTCCGACGTCAGGTCCCCGACGAACGCCGCCTTCCAGTAGTGCTGCAGTCCCGGGGGCACCAGGGCGTCGAAGGCGCTGTTCAGCGCCGCATAGGGCATCGGGCCGACGTGTTCGGCGACCGGGGCCGCGACGTCCCGGAAGCCCTGCAGGACCTTCTCGCCGTCCTGCGGGGAGCCGGTCCAGCAGGACACGACGGCGACGAAGGGCTCGCCGACCCGGTCCTCGGGCACGAACGGCAGCGGCGGCGCGATCTGGAAGGCGGGGAACCCGCCGTACTCGCGCGGGGCGCTTTTGATGTAGTCGTCGAAGTACTCGAGGATGGCCGGTCCGTCGGACAGCTCGAAGAACATCGGGCCGCCGTAGATCTCGCTGACCGGGTGCACTTTGAAGGTGAA
Organism: uncultured Actinomycetota bacterium; assembly: GCA_963695375.1. Lineage (GTDB taxonomy): Bacteria > Actinomycetota > Actinomycetes > Propionibacteriales > Nocardioidaceae > JACCVL01. Next base: position 1,692,930 of record OY968767.1, read on the forward strand.
CTCGGTCACGACCCCGAAGTTCCCGCCGCCGCCGCGCAGCGCCCAGAACAGGTCCGGGTGCTCGGAGTCGCTGGCGGTGACGATCTGCCCGTCCGCGGTGACCACCTCGGCCGAGACCAGGTTGTCGCACGACAGTCCGTACCCCCGGGCGAGGTATCCGATCCCGCCGCCGAGGGTCAGCCCGCCGACACCCGTCGTCGAGATGATCCCGCCGGTCGTCGCCAGACCGTGCTCGCCGGTGGCGGCGTTGAAGCCGCCCCAGGTCACGCCGCCCGCCGGCGCGCGCCGTACGTCCCGAGGGGTCGACCGTCACCGATGACAGGCCGGAGAGGTCAGCGACCAGGGCGCCGTCGGCGGTGCCGAAGCCGGGCACGCTGTGCGCGCCGCCGCGGACCGCCAGGTCGGTTCCGGTCTCGGCCGCGTGCCGCACCACCGCGGCGACGTCGGCCGTGCTGGTGGCCGGCACGACGGCCACCGGCCGGCGGTCGATCATCGCGTTGTAGACCGTCCTCGCTTCGTCGTATCCCGCGTCGTCCGCGGTGATCACCGGGCTCGCTACCCGGGCCCGCAGCGAATCGATCATCTGCGCCGTCATCGGTCTCCCTCTCGTCTGTCGGCTCCGTGAGGGGAGCCGTCGGCTGCTCCCGACGCTAGGGAGCCAATGCGTCCACGGCATGACCAGAACTGGCTGTCTTTGCCGCTCTGGCGCGCATGGTTGAAACTGGTCATCGACGTGCCTCGCGGGCCGGCACTAGCCTTGGCAGGACGATGCCCGGTTGGTCCGGACCACCTCTGCCGGTGCGCTGGACGGGGGCGCGCCGGGTCTTCGTCGGGCGCAACCGGGAGCTCGCCGTGCTCGAGCAGGCCTGGTCCGGTGCCGTCGCCGGGGCTCGTCAGGTCGTGCTGGTGGGCGGCGAACCCGGCGCCGGCAAGTCGCGGCTGCTGGCCGAGGTCGCCACCACGTTGCACGAGCGCGGTGCCGCCGTCGTGCTGGGCAGCTGCATCGAGGAGTTCGGCCCCCCCTACCAGCCGTTCGTGCAGCCGATCGACGTCTTGCTCCCCGAGCTGGCGAGCGGACGGCTGCCGATGCCGACTCCGGCCGGCGAGGAGGGTGTCTCACTCGCGGACCGGCTGGCCACGCTGTCCGGACAGCGTCGCGGGGCGCCGGGGCCCGCCGAGCACCGTCGCCGGCTGTACGACGCTGCGGTGGACGCCTTCCGGGCCGCGGCCGCCGAGCGCCCGCTGGTGCTGGTGCTGGAGGACCTGCACTGGGCAGGATCGGCCGCACTCCAGCTGCTCGGCTACCTGGTGGAGCAGACCGCGGACGCCCGGATCCTGCTGCTCGCCTCGCACCGGACCACCGCCCCGGACAGCTCTGCGTCCCTCACCCGTGCGGTCGCGTCCCTGTACCGTCTCGACGGCGTCGGCCGGCTCGACCTGCCGGGGCTCGGGACGGACGACATCACCGACTACCTGATTCGCGTGGGCGGAGTGTCCGCCGGGCGGGCCCGCTCCTGGGCGGGGCTGCTCCGGGACCAGACCGGTGGCAACCCGTTCTTCCTGCGCGAGCTGTGGCGGGACCTGGCGGACCGCGGCGGGCCGGATGCGCTCGGCTCGACCGGCATCCAGGCCCCCGAGACGGTGCGCACCAGCATCGAGACCCGGCTAGACCGGCTGGCCGCGCCGCATCGCGAGGTGCTCGAGCTGGCGGCGGTGATCGGGGAGGAGTTCGACACCGCGACGCTGGTGGCGGCGTCGGACTGGACTCACGACACGACCTTGGAGGCGCTGGACGCGGCGGTCACGTTCGGGCTGATCGAGCCGGCGCCGGGGCCGGAGGGGTCGTTCCGGTTCCACCACGCCCTCGCCCGGCAGGCCGTGCTCGGCATGCTGGCCTCGTCGAGACGCGCGCACGAGCACGCCCGGGTGGCGCAGGTGATCGAGCAGCGCTCGCCGGAGTCGGATCGGTACGTGCAGCAGCTGGCCTACCACTACGCCGGCGCACACACCCTGGGGTTCGTGGACAAGGCAGTCCGCTACCTCATCGAGGCTGCGGGGGTGGCCGACCGGGGGTTGGCGCACGAGGAGGCCGCTCGCTCGCTGGAGCGGGCCGCGGCGCTCACCGAGGACGTCGACGAACGCTGCGCGCTGTTGCTCGCGGCATCACGCAGCCACCTGCTCGGGGCGGACTTCGCCCGCGCGCGAGAGCTGGCCGAACGCGTCGCCGGGACCGGGTCCGCGCGGCAGCAGGTCCGTGCCGCGATCGGCTACGAGGCCGCGGCCTGGCGACCCGGGCACCCGGGGCAGCGGTCGGTGGAGCTGCTCTCCGCGGCACTCGCGGCCATCGACCGGGACCCGACCGACCCGGACTACGTGCGTGCGGTCGCCAGCCTGGGCCGGGCGCTGGCGTTCACCGGGTCGACCGACGAGGCACGTGCCCTGGGCACCCGGGCGATCGAGATGGCCGAGGCGCTCGGCGACGAGCGGCTGCTCGCCGACGCCCTGCAGGCCAGCCTCTGGCAGGGCCTGCGCCCGGTGGACGCGGCGGCCAAGCTCGAGCGGGCCGGCCGGCTGTCCGCGCTCGCCCAGCGGACCGGTGACCTGGGTCAGCTCGGCCCGGCCGCGTACTACCGGGGTGCGATCGCCTATCTGCGCGGGGACGCGGCGAGCCTGGCCGTCGCCCACGCCGACCTGGTGCGCACCGCCCGCGGGACCGGCCAGGGCTATTTCGAGTACATGGCCGGCTGCATGCAGTACGCCCGCCAGTTCGTCGCCGGCGAGTTCACCGCTGCGGAGCGCACCTGCGCCGACCTGATGGCGATGGGGGAGTCGTTCGGCACCGACGACACCGAGGGTCCGTACGGCGTGCAGACCTACATGGTCAGGCGCGAGACCGGGCGGCTGGAGCCGGTCCGCGGGCTCGTCACCGGCGACGAGCTGCCCACCGAGCACTGGGCCCCGGGACTGCTGGCGCTCTACACCGAGCTGGAGATGACCGGGCCCGCGTCCCGGCTGCTGCACTGGTTGCTGGACCACCAGCTCGCCCGCTACGAGCACAGCGCGCAGTGGCCGGGCGTGCTCGCGTTCCTGGTCGAGGGGGCCCTGGCCCTGGCGGACGAGGACGCGGCCAGGCGGCTGCGGGGACCGCTGCTGGAGTACGCCGGGCTGAACCTGGTGGCGGGCCAGTTCGTCGCCGTGTTCGGCAGCGCGGACCGGTACCTGGGGGCGATCGACTCGCTGCTCGGGACGGGGACGCCGGAGGAGTGGTTCGCGGCGGCGCTGGAGGTGGACACCGAGATGTCGGCTCCGGTGCACCAGGCGCTCACCCTCCTCGAGCACGCTCGACACCTACGGCAGCGGCAGGAGTCGCGGCAGCGGGTGAGCGAGCTGGTCGAGCGGGCCCGGAGCCTGGCCGCGCCGGTGGGACACGTGCGGGCGCTCCGGCAGTTGGACCGGCTGAGCGGTTCGGGCCCCGGCACTCGGGCGGGCGGCGGTCGGCCGGACGGGCTGACGGCCCGCGAGACCGAGGTGCTGCGGCTGCTCGGTGCCGGGCTCAGCAATCGCGAGATCGCCGAGCGGCTGGTGATCAGCGAGTACACCGCGGCCAACCACGTGCGGAGCATCCTGGCCAAGACCGGCTCGGACAATCGCACCCAGGCGGCGATCTACGCCGCCGCCCAGGGCCTGCTCACCTGAGAGCTCAGCCCGGCTGCCGGACCGGTGTGCTCGACCCGTCCGCCGCGATGGTGTCGGTCACCTCGACGATCACGTCGGCGGGCAGCCCGGCCCGCTCGGCGGCCCGCTGGATCGCCTCCGCGGACGGTGCTTCGTACAGGCAGTAGGTCTTGCGCTTGTCAGCGGACAGGAAGGAGTACAGCCACTGCACGCCCTCCTCGTCGTTGATCCGGTTGATCCCGTCCGCGATGTCGGTGGTCACCTCGAGCTGGTCGGCGTAGCGACGCTCGATCATGAATACGGCCATGGTCACGTCCTCGGGTCGGCTGGCGTATACCTAATCATGCGAGGGTCGACTCCATGGAGTTCGAGTTCGCCGGTCCGGTGATCGAGTGGCGAGGACCGGCGCCGTTCTACTTCGTCCGCATCCCCGACGACGAGAGCGCGGACATCAAGCTCGCGGCCAAGGGGGTGGAGTACTGGGGTCAGGTGCCGGTCGTGGTGCGGATCAACGAGGTCGAGTTCACGACGGCCCTGTTCCCCAAGGACGGCGGCTACCTGCTGCCCGTCAAGGACGCGGTGCGCAGGTCAGCGAGCATCGAGGTGGATCAGGTGGTGGCGGTCGACCTGCGCGTGGGGCGGCGCGGGGTGCGGTTCTAGCGGTGCAGCGGAACGGCTAAGGGGAACACGCCCACGAATGCGGCGGTCGAACTCAAACCCGGACGCTGGCGCTCTCGATCTCGGCGCGTCGGCTCCGTTGCCACAAGACGTGCCTCAGGTCAGTCCCTCGCCTTGGGGCGTTGGGCAGTGTCTCCTCGGCGTGCGGATCCGACGTATGCGAGGCCGGGAATTCGCAGCCCGTCTGAGGTTTGATACCGCGACAGCCTTTCGCGGACCATCTCCCGGATGGCGATCATGTCCTGATCAGGCAGGTCGGCGAGGCGTTGCTTCAGCGGGCCTGCAAGATCGGTTCGCAGCTGCCAGTAGTCGTCGAACGATGCGTCGTGGGTAGGTACGTCGACCTGCTGCAGGCTGACCTGTTCGAGGCCGGCCGCGGTCAGCGTTGTCTCCAGAGCACCGTCGGCGCTCAGGGAGAACGGACCTGGGGTTCCGGTCGGGGGCACGGGTGTGCCGGTGTGCTGGGAGACGGCGTCTGCCAGCACTGCGAGCCACGGGTTGCGATCGCGTGGACCCCACACCGCGATGGCCGCTCGGCCTCCTGGCCGCAGGACTCGGGCGATCTCGCGGACGGCTTTGACCGGGTCGAGTGCGAACATGAGTCCTTCACGGCAGACGACGATGTCGAACGAGTCGCCGGGCATATCGATCTGCTCCAGGTCCAGGACCTGCGCGCTGACCTGTCCGGCGACTCCACCGACGTCGTCGCGACGCCCCGCCCGCGTGGACGCGATCGCCACCATCTCCGGCGCCACGTCGGAGAGGACGACCCGTCCTCCTGGTGTGACCTGGTCGGCGATCGCCAAGCCCAAGCCACCGGCGCCGCAGGCGAGCTCAAGCACCTCGTCGCCGGGAGCGGGCGCGACGGCGTCGATCATGAGCCGGGTGAGCGCCTCCGCGCGTTGCTCGACGTGATCGGCATGCTCATCCCAGGACTCAGCAACCGAGCCCCACATCTGGTGCACGCGGTTGCGGATCTGCTCGGCGGTTGGCGATTGAGCAGTCTTCGACGACATCGCGGAGCCTCCCTCAGTGATTCGTTACACGCCACGAGTAACGAACATTGCTAGGTTAGCCCCATGGCCGTCGACGTCAAGGGATCTCGCACCTATGACTCCTCGCTGCGCGCCCAACAGGCCTCCGCTCGGCGCCGCACGCTGGCCCAGGTCGCCCGAGATCTCTTCGTCGAGGATGGATACCCGGCAACCACGATGGATGCGGTCGCGAAACGTGCAGAGGTCTCGCTCAAGACGGTCTACAACGCCTACGGCAGCAAGGCGCGCCTGCTCAGAGCCGTATGGGACCTTTCCCTCAAGGGCGATCTCGACGATGCACCCATCGCCGAACGTAGCTGGTACACCGAGCTTCTGTCGGAGCCGGATCCGCACCGGCAGCTGGCGATGGCGGCGGAGAGCTCTCGAATCGTCAAGACGCGCATCGGGCCCATGCTCAGGGTGATTCGAGACGCCGCACCCGTTGACGATGATCTCGCGGCTCTGTGGGAGCTGATTCAGACTGACTTCTTGGCCAACCAGCGCGCTATCGTCGAGAGCCTCGCCGCCAAAGGCTCCCTGCGACCTGGGGTCGATGTTGAGCGCGCCACTGACCTGCTCTGGACGCTCAACCACCCAGATGTCTGGCTGCTGCTCGTCGATCGGCGAGGCTGGTCGCCACAGGATTGGGAGAGCTGGTTCGCCAGGACCTGCCGAGAGCAATTGCTCGCTTGAGGTGGAGATCGCGGCAGTCTGGGGGAATGCCCTCGCTATGTGGGGGTGACCTGCCCAGACTTGGCGCAAACGGTGGAGCGGGTGACCGGGATCGAACCGGCATGACCAGCTTGGAAGGCTGGGGCTCTGCCATTGAGCTACACCCGCGCGCCCCAGCCCGTACGGCACTGAGACGGCTCACATGATGGCACGCCGGCCGTCGGCAGCAGCACACGGATGGTGGTGCAGTGAGCGCACCAGTTTGTTGCACTCATAGCGCGGACCAGGCACGGTGGAGTCCGTGGCAGACGTGGACCGCACCGGAGCGGCGAAGCTGCTGGCGACGCTGGAGGCGCTCGCCGGCGGCGACCGCGAGCACCCCTCCGGGTTGACCGCCGCCGAGCTCGCCCGCCGGCTCGGCCGGGATCGCTCGATCGTCTCCCGCCAGCTGCCGGCCCTGATCGAGCTCGGCCTGGTCGAGCGGACCGACGACGGCCGGCACCGGTTGGGCTGGCGGCTGTTCGCGGTCGCCTCCAGAGCCGGTGAGCAGCGGCTGCTGCTGGCCGCCCGGCCGGTCATGCGCCGCCTCACCGCCGTCGTCGCCGAGCGGGTGCATCTCAGCGTCCTGCACGGGACCGGGGTGCTGACCGTGCTGTCGGAGAGCCCGCGCCGCTCGGTGGAGGCGGTGGGATGGGTCGGTCGGATCGTCCCGGCGCACTGCACGGCGACCGGCCGGGCGCTGCTCCTCGACCACGATGACGCCGAGGTCCGCGGGATGTTCGACCCCGACGCGAGCACCGGTCCGAACGCACCCCGCGACGCCGGCGAGCTGGTCGCCCGGGTCGGGGCCGCGCGGGTCGCCGGCTACGCCGCGGTGGTGGGCGAGCTGGACGTCGACGAGGCCGCGGCCGCGGCCCCCGTCCGCGACGCCAGCGGGCGCGTCGTGGCCGCCCTGAACATCTCCGCGCCCGCGTTCCGCATCGCCGACCGGCTGCCCGCCGCCGGCCGGCAGGTCGCCGCCGCGGCTACGCATCTCACCTCCCTGCTGTCCGACGCCCCCACCCGCACCTGACCTGGAGCTCACCGCCATGCGAACCGTCCCGATGCCCTTCTACAGCAGCGGCCATCGCCTAGACGCCGACCTGCACCTGCCCGACGACGACGACCGGCACCGCGCGCCGTACCCGGTCGTGATCCCGGCCAGCGGCTACCAGGGCCTCAAGGTCATCCACCCCGAGCGGTTCGCCCGCGCGCTGACCCCGCGGGGTTACGCCGTGCTCGCGTTCGACTATCGCGGCTTCGGGCTGAGCGAGGGGGAGCGCGGCCGGCTGGTCCCGCAGGAGTGGGCCGAGGACGTCCGTGCCGCGGTCGACCGGGTGCACGGTCATGCCGACCTCGACACCGCCCGGATCGCCTTGCTGGGCTGGGGCCTGGGCGGAGGCGTCGTGATCTCCGAGGCGGCCGACGACGAGCGCGTCCGCGCGGTCGTCTCGTGCAGCGGCATCGCCGACGGCCGGCGGTCGGTCCGCACCATGCACGACGACCGCACCTGGGCGCACCTGCTGGACCGGATCGCGCAGGACCGGGTGGCCCGGACCACGTACGGCCGCTCGGCGACCACCACCCCCTGGGACATCGTGCGGCTCGACCGGGACACCCGCACCGACGGCTACGTCGGCGCCGAGCTCAGCAAGGCACCCGGCTTCGGCACAGGTGTCACCTGGGAGTCCGCCGACTACCTGGTCAGGTTCTCGCCGCAGTCCGTGGTGCACCGGCTGTCGCCGCGGCCGCTGCTCATCGTGCACGGGGAGGAGAACCGGCTGCACCGGGTCGAGGAGGCCGAGCAGCTGTATGCCCACGCCCGTGAGCCGAAGCGGCTGGAGCTGCTGCCCGGCCGTGGACACACCGAGTGGATGCACGACGACCACCCGACCTTCGGTCACGTCATCGACGTGGTCGACGGATTCCTGGCGGACGCGTTCGCCGGTGACCCAGCCGCGGTCTGACGGGTCGGGCGCATGTTCGACAGCCACGTGCACGCAGCTCCCGACGTCGTCGACCGGGTGGGTGACGACACCGACGTGCACGCGATGTTCCGCGCAGCCGGCGCGGACGGCTTCGTGCTGAAGGGACACCACGAGCCCACCGTGGGTCGGGCGCGGGCGCTCTCGCGGCTCGGGGGACTCACCGTCGTCGGTGGGGTGGCCCTGAACGCGGCCGTCGGCGGCATCAACCCCGCGGCGGTGGCCGCCGCCCTCGCCGCCGGCGGCCGGGTGGTGTGGATGCCGACCTCGGACGCGCACAGCCACGAGCGAGCCGGGTTGCCCCGGCTGTGCCACGGCGAGCCGCGGCTGGGACGACGCACCTACGCCGTGCCGCCGGTCGACCCCTCCGCCGCGGCCGCCGCGGACACCGTGCTGGCCCTGGTGGCCGACCACGACGCCGTGCTGGCGACCGGTCACCTGAGCGGCGCCGAGTGCGACTGGCTGCTGGAGCGAGCCCGGCACTTCGGCGTTCGCCGGCTGCTGCTCACCCACCCCACGTACACCGTGCCCGGGCTGTCGGCGGGGGAGGTGGCGGAGCTCGCCGCACGCGGGGCCGCCGTGGAGATCACCGCCTACCAGTTGTCCCACCAGCCCGGGTGCACCCCGGCGATGCTCGCCGAGGTGGTGCGCGCCGCCGGTGACCGCGTGCTGCTGGCGTCGGACGCCGGGCAGCCGGACGCGCTGCCTCCACCCGAGGCGCTGGCCAGGCTCGTCGACGTCCTGGCCGGGCAGGGCCTGGATCGGGTACTGCTCGAAACGGCGGCATCCGGCACGCCGGCCGGGCTGGTCCTGCGCTGAGAGCGGTCCGGCTAGACGACCGCCACCGTGGCGGCCAGCAGCGCCGCCAACGCGGCGAGCAGCCGGATCCGGTCGGCCACCAGGAGCCGTCGCAGCAGCGCAGGTCGCGGTCCGCTGCGCCCGAGGCTGCCGTGCGTCGGCGCCGCCACCAGGGCGGTGGCGGAGGCGGCGATCGCGTTGCCCGCCACCGCCGCGACGGTCGCGGTCTCGACGGGGCCGGCCAGCAGGACCCACAGGCAGCCGGCGGCGACCGCCGGATAGACCACGCCGACGACGCGGGCGATGCGACGCGAGTGGTCCCGGTGAGCCTCCGCCCAGCGCTCGGGCCCGACCTGCGTCAGCGTCGGATACACCACCAGGGTCACGACGAGCTGGAAACCGGCATGCGCCGCGCTGACGGCGAGCAGGGCGGTCGCTGGCGACACCGGTCCAGTATCGGACCGCCCGTGGGTTCCGGCCGCGCCGACCGATCAGTTTCCGGGCGCTGGGGGGTCCCTACTGTCGGGCCCGGCGAGTAGCGTCGCGGCCATACCGGCATCGGAGGGAACAGCATGGCTGGCACTCGTGTCCTGGTCGGGACCCGGAAGGGCGCCTTCGTCCTCACCTCGGACGAGCGGCGGACGGACTGGCAGGTCGACGGGCCGCACTTCGCGGGCTGGGAGATCTACCACCTCAAGGGATCGCCGCTGAATCCCGACCGGGTCTATGCCTCGCAGACCAGCGGGTGGTTCGGCCAGGTGATCCAGCGTTCCGACGACGGCGGTCAGACCTGGGAGACGGTCGGCAACGACTTCAGCTACGACGGCGTCCCCGGCGAGCACCAGTGGTACGACGGATCCCTGCGACCGTGGGCGTTCACGCGCGTCTGGCATCTCGAGCCCTCGGTGCACGACGCGGAGACGGTCTATGCAGGGGTCGAGGACGCGGCCCTGTTCAAGTCGACCGACGGCGGCGCCCAGTGGGCGGAGCTGTCCGGGCTGCGCCAGCACGACACCGGCCCGCAGTGGCAGCCGGGTGCGGGTGGGATGTGTCTGCACACCGTGCTCGAGCACCCCACCGACCCCGACCGGCTCTACGTCGCGATCTCCGCCGCCGGTGCGTTCCGCTCCACCGACGGGGGGAAGACCTGGCAGCCGATCAACAAGGGGCTGCGGTCCGGTGAGATCCCCGACCAGGACTCCGAGGTCGGCCACTGCGTACACCGGATCGACCTGCACCCGAGCAACCCCGACGTGCTGTACATGCAGAAGCACTGGGACGTCATGCGCAGCAAGGACGGGGGTGACACCTGGCACGAGGTCAGCGGCGACCTCCCGACCGACTTCGGCTTCCCGATCGCCGTCCACGCGCACGAGCCCGAGACCGTCTACGTCGTCCCGATCACCAGCGACTCCCACCACTACCCGCCGGACGGCAAGCTGCGCGTCTACCGCAGCCGCACCGGCGGCGAGGAGTGGCAGCCGCTGACCGACGGGCTGCCGCAGCAGGACTGCTACGTGAACGTCCTGCGCGACGCCATGGCCGTGGATCAGCACGAGTCCTGCGGCGTCTACGTCGGGACCACCGGCGGGCAGGTCTACGCCTCGAACGACTCCGGTGACTCCTGGGCGCCGATCGTCCGCGACCTGCCGGCGGTCCTGTCCGTGGAGGTGCAGACGCTGCGATGAGGACGTCATGAGCGAGTCGGTGCAGGTGCTGCTGCCGGCCCATCTCCGCGTCATCGCCCGGATCCAGGGGGAGCTCCGGGTCGAGGTCGACGGCGCCGTGACCCAGCGGTCGGTGCTCGACGCCGTCGAGGCCGAGTTCCCGATGCTCCTGGGCACGATCCGCGACCGGGCGACGGCGCGGCGGCGGGCGTTCGTGCGGTTCTTCGCCTGCGAGGAGGACCTGTCCCACGCCGAGCCGGACGAACCGCTCCCCGAGCGGGTGGCGCGCGGCGAGGAGCCGTTCATGGTGGTCGGCGCGATGGCCGGCGGCTGACCGACCCGCACCACGCTCCGCACCACGCTCCGCACCACGCTCCGCACCACGCTCACGATCCGCGGGTTTTGCAGACCCTCAGTCCTGCAAAACCCGCGGATCGTGGGAGGGCGGGGGCGGGGGCGGGGGTGGGCGGGGCGCTGGGGGTGGCTGGTTGCGGAACCCGGGCGAAGGGGAATGATCACATTCGTCCCATTTCCCATCGTCAGGAGCCCGCCATGCCCCGCTGGCGCCGTCGCCTCGCCGCCCTGTTCGCCCTCCCGCTGCTCGTGCCGGTCCTGGTCGGGAGCGCACCGGGCTCCTCGGCCGCCGACCCGGCCTCCTCGCGCGCCGGGGACGAGCCGCTGGTCCGGGCCTTCAAGCAGCTGGACCGCAGCACGCCGTGGGAGCTCGTCGACCGACTGCCGCTCGACTACCCGACGTACCACCCGCAGGGCTTCGCCCTGGTCGGGAACCGGATCTTCCTGTCCTCGGTCGAGGTGATCAAGGCGCCGGTGATGTATCCCGAGCCGCAGAACGGCTATGACCGCTCACCCGGCAAGGGGGTCGGGCACGTGCTCGTGCTCACCCGGGACGGCGAGCTGCTGCGCGACATCGAGCTCGGCCGCGGGCACATGTACCACCCGGGTGGCATCGACTTCGACGGCCGGCGGGTGTGGGTCCCGGTGGCGCAGTACCGGCCGGACAGCAAGGCGATCGTCTACACCATCGACCCGCGGACGTACCAGGTACGCCGGGAGTTCGGCTACGCCGACCACGTCGGCGGCATCGTCCGCGACTACGAGACCGGCGACCTGCACGGGGTCAGCTGGGGGTCGCGGCGGATGTTCACCTGGACCCTTGCGGGCCAGCTGCTGGAGACGACACAGAACCGGAGCCACCTGCTCGACTACCAGGACTGCGCGTACGTCGACCGCGGGAAGCAGATCTGCAGCGGCGTGACCGGACTTCCGACGGCCGACGGTGGCAGCTACGAGCTCGGCGGCCTGGCGCTGCTCGACCTCGAGTCGGACGCGATCCTGCACGAGCTGCCGTTCCCGTACTTCTCCGCCGCCGGCCACGTCGCGACCCGGAATCCGGTGGCGATGGAGCTCGGGCGCGGCACGATCCGGCTGTTCGCCGCCCCGGACGACGGCGAGGAGGGCAGCGGGACCGAGCTGCTGGTGTACGAGGCACCCCGCTGACCCCCGCCCATCAGCAGGGGTCACGATCCGCGACTTTTGCAGACCCGGAGCCCTGCAGAAGTCGCGGATCGTGGACGGGGGGCGGGCCGGGGGTGGTCGGTCCACTAGACTCCCGCGGACGTCGCGGGGCGTAGCGTAGTGGCTAGCGCGCCTGCTTTGGGAGCAGGAGATCGCAGGTTCGAGTCCTGTCGCCCCGACCGCACCGGCATCCCCGCCATCCGAGGAGTTCCCCCACCGTGAAGAGTGCTGCCGAGACCATGGGCCCCACCCGGGTCAAGCTGACCGTCGAGGTCCCCTTCGACGAGCTCCAGCCCAACCTGGACGCCGCCTACAAGAAGATCGGTGGCCAGATCCAGGTGCCCGGCTTCCGCAAGGGCAGGGTCCCGCCGGCCATCGTCGACCAGCGGCTCGGCCGCGGTGCGGTGCTGGACGAGGCCGTCAACGACGCGTTGCCGGCGCTGTACGTCCAGGCGCTGCAGGACAACGACCTGCAGCCGCTCGGCCGGCCCGAGGTCGACGTCACCCGGTTTGCCGACGGCGACGCGCTGGAGTTCACCGCCGAGGTGGACGTGCGGCCGGACATCGAGCTGCCGGACTACACCGGCCTCGAGGCGCAGGTCGCCGCCGTCGAGGTCACCGACGAGGACGTCGAGGAGCAGGTGCAGTCGTTGCGCGAGCGGTTCGGCACGCTGGCCGACGTGCAGCGGGCCGCGGCCGACGGCGACTTCGTGACCATCGACCTCGCGGCCTCCGAGGACGGCGAGCCGATCGAGGAGGCCCAGGCGACCGGCATGTCGTACCAGGTGGGCAAGGGAACGATGCTGGACGGCCTGGACGAGGCTCTGGTGGGCCTGTCCGCCGGCGAGTCCGCCACCTTCACCTCCACGCTGCTGGGCGGCGGCCGGGCCGGTCAGGAGGTCGACGTCGAGGTCACGGTGCAGGCGGTCAAGGAGCAGGAGCTGCCCGAGCTGGACGACGAGTTCGCCCAGACGGCCAGCGAGTTCGACACCGTCGACGAGCTCCGGGCGGACCTGCGCGAGCGGCTGCTCCGGGGCAAGCGGCTGGAGCAGGCCGGTGAGGCCCGGGACGCCGTCTTGGCCAAGCTGCTCAGCCTGATCGAGATCCCGCTGCCGGAGACCGTTGTCGCGGAGGAGACCCAGGGTCGGCGGGACCAGATCGCCCAGCAGCTGGCCTACGCCGGGATGACGCAGGAGGACTATCTCGCGCAGGAGGGGCAGTCGAGCGAGGAGTTCGAGGCGGATCTGGCCGAGCGGGTGCGCGACGCCATCGCCGCGCAGTTCGTCCTCGACGAGGTCGCCCAGCGCGAGCAGCTCGGGGTGTCCGAGGCCGAGCTGAGCCAGCACATCGTGCGGCGAGCCCAGCAGGCCGGGGTCTCGCCCGACGACTACGCCAAGCACGCGGTCGAGCACGATCACATCTCGTCGCTGGTCAGCGAAGTGGTGCGCGGCAAGGCGCTGGCGCACGTGGTGGAGAGCGCGACGGTCAAGGACTCCGCCGGCGAGCTGGTCGAGCTCAAGACGCTGCAGCCGGACGGCTCCTATGCCGACCCGGCTGAGGGGGAAGCGGCCGAGACCGGCGCGGACTCCGAGCCCGCCGAGCCCGCCGAGCCCGCCGAGGCAGCCGAAACAGCCGAGGCCGCCAAGACCAGCGCCTGACCGGTGGCAGGTGCCAGCCCCGAGGTGACCTACGCCGGGGCGGTGGCGACGGCCGTCGAACAGGCCGACCTGCTGGTCGCCGGGGCGGCCCGAGACGTGCACCGGGCGGTGTCGCGGCGGGTGTTCCGCGCGGTCGGTCCGGTTGCCGAGCCGGTACGGGCGGTGCACGACGCGCTGTCCCGCCCCGCGTACGCCGCGGTGTCGGTGGGGCTGCGCGGGTTGGCGGGCGGGCTCCGGCTGGTGGAACGTGCCCGGGTGCTGCCGTCGCTGGAGAGCGGCGTGAGCGGGCGGCAGGTGCGCTCGGCTGTCAACGGGCTCGTCGGCCAGTCCCTCCTCGACGCGGGGGACCCGCTCGCCGTGACCTGCTCGGTGCGGCAGGCCGGCCGGGACGTCGGGCTGACCGCGCCCGCGCTGCGGGCCGCCTACCCGGCTGCCACCGGACGGGTCGCGGTCTTGCTGCACGGGCTCTGCGAGGACGACGAGACCTGGGACCGGCGGGCCCGCCGGGGTCGCGGCACGTCGTACCCCGAGGTGCTGGACGCCGGCGGGGTGACGCCGGTGCTGCTGCGCTACAACACCGGGCGGCGGGTGGCCGACAGCGGAGCGGCGGTCGCCGAGGTGCTGGAGCGGCTGGTCGCCGCGTGGCCGGTGCCGGTGACAGCGGTGTCGCTCGTCGGGCATTCGATGGGTGGTCTGGTCGCCCGGGCCGCGCTCGCGCACGGCGAGGCCGGCGGGACGTCGTGGTTCGGGCTGGTGCGCAGCCTGGTGTGCCTCGGCAGCCCGCACGGCGGGGCGGTGCTGGAGAAGTCGGTGACCGCCGGCGTCCGCGCGATGCGGTGGGTGCCGGAGGCGCAGCCGTTCGCCCGGATCCTGGACCAGCGGTCGCCGGGCATCCTCGACCTGCGGCACGGGTACACGCTCGGCAGCGACGGTGACGGCGCGGATCTGCTCCGGCAGTGGGGGCGGCCGGTAGGAGCAGGTCCGGCGCTGCCCGCCGGGGCCTCGGTGCACCTCGTCGCCGCGACCGTGACCGCCAGCAAGGACCACCCCGTGGCCCGGTTGGTCGGGGACGGGCTGGTCCGCGTCGACAGCGCCTCCGGGGTGCGGCGCTCGGAGTCGGTGCTCACCGGTGCCGAGGTGCGGCACCTGCCGTCGGCCGGGCACCTGTCCCTGCTGCACCACCCGACCGTCGCCGGTTGGCTGGTCGAGTGGCTCGCGCCCCCCGCCTCCCCGCCCGCCGGTCGGCGATGATGCGTTTCGGTCGCCCGAGCGACGGCACTGCATCATCGCCGCTCCGGGGGACCATGGTCGGGTGATCACTCTCGACCTCGCCCACCGCTTGCGCGCCGCCGGGCTCGGCTGGGAGCCGCGTGCCGGCGACCGGTTCGTCGTGCCGGACCGGGACATGGACGAGGAGGTGTTCGTGGTCAGCGACATGGTGGTCGACGTGCACGACCTCCCCGGTGGACGCGTGATCGGCTTCAACGGCACGGTCGAGTGGGCGCTGGACAGCATCGCGGCCGCGGACGTGGTCTGGCTGCCGCGCGAGGGCCAGCTGCGCGAGCTGCTCGGAGCCGCGTTCGTCCGGCTGGAGGCGGTGCCGCCGGGCTGGGTGGTCGTCTGCCGACCCGTCGGCGCACCCGCCACCGGCGCCGCCGGCGGGGACGAGCGGCGACACGCGGACGCCGACGCCGAGCGCGCATACGCCCGTGCCCTGCTCGAGGTGCTCGCCGGCTGAGGCCGGCCCCGTACGCCTGCCGCGAACAGCACCGGGCGGCGCGTGGCTCCGTCGTTGCCCGCCGCTAGGGTCGAGCGCATGAACTCCTTCGGAGCTGAGCTTGCGACGGGCACGGACCTGCCGCGAGCCGCACAGAACGACCGCAACGGGATCGGCCTCGACGACCACATCTACCAGCGCCTGCTCAAGGAGCGGATCGTCTTCCTCGGCTCCGAGGTGCGAGACGCCAACGCGAACGCGATCTGCGCGCAGATGCTGCTGCTGAACGCCGAGGACCCGAGCGCCGACATCTTCTTGTACATCAACTCGCCCGGCGGCTCGGTCGACTCGGGGATGGCGATCTACGACACCATGCAGTACATCTCCAACGACGTGGCCACCGTCGCCATGGGCCTGGCCGCGTCGATGGGACAGTTCCTGCTCTGCGCCGGCGCGCCCGGCAAGCGGTACGCCCTGCCGCACAGCCGGATCATGATGCACCAGCCCTCCGGCGGCCTCGGCGGCAGCGCGAGCGACATCAAGATCCAGGCCGAGCAGTCGCTGCACATCAAGCGGCAGCTGTTCACGCTGATCAGCACGCACACCGGCCAGCCGGTCGAGCAGATCGAGACCGATGCCGACCGGGACCGCTGGTTCACCGCGGACCAGGCGCGGGAGTACGGCTTCATCGACAACGTGGTCAGCAGCGCCGGCGAGGTCGCCGCGCAGGGCCGACCCGCCCAGCAGTGAGAGGCGCCAGACCATGAGCTACTACATCCCGCAGTGGGAGGAGCGGACCTCCTACGGGTTCCGCCGCATCGACCCCTACGCCAAGCTGTTCGAGGACCGGATCGTGTTCCTCGGCACGCCGATCTCCGACGACGTGTCCAACGCCGTCATGGCCCAGCTGCTCTGCCTGGAGTCGATGGACCCCGACCGCGACATCCAGATCTACATCAACTCACCGGGGGGCTCGTTCACCGCGCTCACCGCCATCTACGACACGATGCGGTTCGTCAAGCCGGACATCCAGACGGTCTGCCTCGGGCAGGCGGCCTCGGCGGCGGCGATCCTGCTGGCGGCCGGGGCGCCCGGCAAGCGGCTCGCCCTGCCGAACAGCCGGATCCTCATCCACCAGCCCTACACCGAGGGCTCGTACGGGCAGGCGTCCGACATCGAGATCCAGGCGAACGAGATCCTGCGGATGCGGGCCCTGCTGGAGCAGATGATCTCCGAGCACACCGGCAAGACGGTCGAGGAGGTCAGCCGCGACGTCGAGCGGGACAAGATCCTGACCGCCGAGCAGGCGGTCGACTACGGCCTCGTGGACCAGGTGCTGGGCTCGCGGAAGACGTCGCTCGCCAAGGTGTGAGGCCGGCCGGGCCGGGCCGCTGTTCGCCCCTGGCGGACAGCGACAGCGGTCGGTAGCTCCCCGCCAGGGGGGTGGGACGGGGTACGGTCGAGCCGGAAGGCGGAGCCGCCGTCGCGGCGACCAATCCAGCGGACCTGAGGAAGGGAACCCTTCGTGGCACGCATCGGAGACGGCGGCGACCTGCTGAAGTGCTCGTTCTGCGGCAAGAGCCAGAAGCAGGTCAAGAAGCTCATCGCCGGTCCCGGCGTCTACATCTGCGACGAGTGCATCGACCTCTGCAACGAGATCATCGAGGAGGAGCTGTCCGAGGGCGCCGACGTCGGTGGCCTCGACTCGCTGCCGAAGCCGCGGGAGATCTACGACTTCCTCAACGCCTACGTGATCGGGCAGGACCCGGCCAAGAAGGCGCTGGCGGTCGCCGTCTACAACCACTACAAGCGGGTGCAGGCGGGGGCGGGGGCGGGCAAGCACGCCGCCAAGGACGAGGCGGTGGAGCTGGCCAAGTCCAACATCTTGGTGATCGGGCCGACCGGCTGTGGCAAGACCTACCTGGCCCAGACGCTGGCCCGGATGCTGAACGTGCCGTTCGCGATCGCCGACGCCACCGCGCTGACCGAGGCCGGCTACGTCGGTGAGGACGTCGAGAACATCCTGCTCAAGCTCATCCAGGCCGCCGACTACGACGTCAAGAAGGCGGAGACCGGGATCATCTACATCGACGAGGTCGACAAGATCGCCCGCAAGAGCGAGAACCCGTCGATCACCCGCGACGTCTCCGGGGAGGGCGTGCAGCAGGCGCTGCTCAAGATCCTGGAGGGGACGACCGCGAGCGTGCCGCCGCAGGGCGGGCGCAAGCACCCGCACCAGGAGTTCATCCAGATCGACACCACGAACGTGCTGTTCCTGGTGGGCGGCGCCTTCGCCGGGCTCGAGCAGATCATCGAGCAGCGCAGCGGCAAGAAGGCGCTCGGGTTCGCCGCCGACCTCGGCTCCGGTGGCGACAGCGAACCCGCGGAGACCGCGTTCTCGCAGGTGATGCCGGAGGACCTGCTCAAGTTCGGCTTGATCCCCGAGTTCATCGGCCGGCTGCCGGTGATCGCCACCGTCGACAAGCTCGACGAGCCGGCGCTGGTGGAGATCCTGACCGAGCCGCGGAACGCCTTGGTCAAGCAGTACCGCAAGCTGTTCGAGCTGGACGGCGTCGAGCTCGAGTTCACCGACGACGCGATCCGGGCGATGGCGCACCAGGCGATGCTGCGCGGCACCGGAGCGCGCGGGCTGCGCGCGATCATCGAGGAGGTGCTCCTCAACGTGATGTACGAGGTTCCCAGCCGCGACGACGTCGCGAAGGTGGTCGTCACCGGCGAGGTCGTGCTGCGCAACGTGAATCCGACCCTGGTCCCGCACGAGACGCCCAAACGGGAGCGTCGCGAGAAGGCTTCCTGACCGATTGCCAGCAGCCGGTGCCGACCTCGACGTGGTCCTGCTCGGGGCGACCGGGTTCACCGGCCGCCTCACCGCCGAGCGCCTCGCCACGACCGGGCCGGAGCGGCTGCGCTGGGCCATCGCCGGTCGCGACCGGGCCCGGCTGGAAGCCACCCGCGAGCGACTGACCGGCCTCGGCCGGGCCGGTGCCGACGTCACCGTGCTGACCGCGGACGTCAGCGAGCCCGCGTCGCTGCGCCGCCTCGCCGAGCGGACCGCCGTGCTTGCCAGCACGGTCGGCCCGTACGTCGTCCACGGCGAGCCGGTGGTCGCCGCGTGTGCCGACACCGGCACCGACTACGTGGATCTGACCGGCGAGCCGGAGTTCGTGGACCGGATGTGGCTGGCTCACCACGCGCGCGCCGAGGCCACCGGCGCCCGGCTGGTGCACTCGTGCGGCTTCGACTCGGTGCCCCACGACCTCGGTGCCTGGCTCACCGTGCGGCAGCTGCCCGAGGACGTCCCCCTGACGGTGCGGGGCTACGTCCGCGCGGGAGCGGCGGCCTCCGGCGGCACCTACCACTCGGCGATCCGGGCGATGGCCCGAGTGCGGCAGGCGGCGGCCGCGTCCGCGCAGCGCCGCCGCCGGGAGTCCCGGCCGGTCGGTGGCCGGCGGGTGCACGGGTTGCCGCGTCGTCCCGAGCGGGCGCCGGACGGTGCGGGATGGGCGCTTCCGCTGCCGACCATCGACCCGCTGGTGGTGCTCCGCTCGGCGGCGGCGCTGCCGCGGTACGGGCCGGACTTCCGCTACGGCCACTACGCCGTGGCGCGTGGTCTGCCGGCGGCCGTCGGCACCCCGGCCGTGCTCGGGGGCATGCTCGCGGTCGCCCAGCTGCCGGTGGGGCGCGACCTGCTGCTCCGGCTGGCGCGACCGGGGACCGGCCCGTCACCCGAGCGCCGCGCGGCGTCGTGGTTCCAGGTCCGGTTCGTCGGCAGCGGTGGCGGGCGTCGGGTCGTCGTCGACGTCACCGGGGGCGATCCGGGCTACGACGAGACGGCGACGATGCTGGCCGAGTCGGCGCTGTGTCTCGCTTTGGACGACCTGCCCGCGACCGCCGGCCAGGTCACCACCGTGCAGGCGATGGGCGACCAGTTGCTCGCCCGGCTGCGGACCGCCGGGCTCGGCTTCGAGGTCGTGGAGGTCGGCTGAACGACGACGGTCCGGACGCCGGCGCATGGGTGGGGATGCGTCGCGGCGCCCGGACCGAGTCGACGGCCGGGTGCTAGCCGGTCGTTATGGCGAGCACGGCTCGACGGCGTCGACCGTGAAGCCCTCTGCGGTGACCGAGCTGTCCGAGGTCAGACGCACGACCCCCTCGCTGGTCGGGATGCAGGGCGACATCACCGGTGTGTCGTACGTGCCGGAGTAGGTCGCCAGCACGGTGCCGTTGCTGTCGCGGACGGACACGTAGTCGTAGCCCTGCTCGGTGTCCAGCAGGCTGAAGCGGAACCGGAACCCCGGCTCGCCGTTGTCGAACACCCAGGTGCAGTCGGCGTTGTTGCCGTACGGGTGCGGCGACTCGAACGGCAGGCTCGCGTTGCGGTCGCTGGTGCACGGCGGCGGCGGCGGAACACCCGGCCGGCACCCGCCACGGACCCCGACGGCGGCCCATGCGTCGCGCACGGTGTCGCCGTGCCCCTCGTAGCCGGCGAGGGCCACGGTGGCGTTGCGGGCGTCGCACATGTTGGCGTACTCGGTGAGCCCGGTGAACCCGTTGTAGAAGATCTGCTCGGCGTCGTCGAGGCCGATCCCCTGGACGTTGCGGCCACACCCCAGCGTGTGGGTGTGCCCGGACGCCGACCCGTCGCAGCCGGCGTTGCGGCCGCCGTTGACGGTCAGGTAGTAGGCGTGGTTGGGAATGCCACTGTTGGAGTGCACGCCGCCGTTGTCCTGCTCGCCGGTGTAGCGCTCGGTGTAGTGGTCCGGGTCGTTGAACTCCTGCGGGTCCCCCATGTTGCGGAAGCCGCGGGTGGCCGTGATCACGTCCTCCCCGATCCGCCAGTCCGGCGCCGCTGCGGGGTCGAGGTTCTCCTCGTCCGCGTAGTACTCGATCGAGTTGCCCAGCATGTCACTGAACGCCTCGTTCAGGGCCCCGGACTCGTTCTCGTAGATGAGGTTCGAGGTGTACTCCGTGACGCCGTGGGTGAGCTCGTGCCCGACCACGTCCAGCCCTCCGGACAGCGGCAGGCAGGTGGTGCCGTTGCCGTCGCCGTAGGTCATCTGCTCGCCGTTCCAGAAGGCGTTGCAGTAGCCCTCGTAGAAGTGCACGACGGAGCGGAGCTGCATGCCCTCGTCGTCGATGCTGTTGCGCCCGAACGTGTCGGCGAAGTACGAGTCCACGACACCGGCGTAGTAGTGCGCGTCGACACCCGGCCGCTGGTCGGGGTCGGCGTAGCCAGGCCGGATCCGGCGCCAGTTGTTGTCCGGGTCGCGCATGACGTTGCCGCGGTACTGGATCCGGTTGTGGGCGTTCTCGGTCACCCGGCGGGAGTCGCCGAGGACGTCGAAGCCGTTGCCGTCCGCGTTGCGCAGCTGCCACTTCTCACCGGGCCGGCGGCGGGTCTCGAACGTCTTCGTGTCGCCCTTGACGCCGATGCCGCGGCCCTCGCCCTCGGTGAGGGCGTTGTACTGCTTGCGCACCTTGCCGCTGGCCGCGTCCACCCAGGTGACCCAGCGGTCGGCGAAGCGGATCTGGTCGACGATGTAGAACAGCCGGCCGTTGCGCGGGTCGATGCGCAGGTCCGTGGTCTCGGAGCCGCGGGGCCCGTGCCGGCGGGCCGCGGTTCCGACCGCCTCGCGCGGCGACAGCCGCCGCTCGTTGGTGGCCGTGACGTCGGGGTAGTGGGCGCCGATCACCGCCGCACGGGTGCCGTCGGCGGCGCGGACGACGGTGATCTGCCCGTTCAGGACGGCGGCCTTGCCGACCATCTGCTGGTACCGCGTCGAGGTGCCACCGTCGGGTCGCCGGGTGCGGTCCACCCGGACCACGTCGGCGGGCAGCCGGAACGCGGCCGCCTCGTCCCCGCTGAGGGCGAAGGGGCCGGCGGGAACCCGCGGCTGGGTCTTGGCCGGCGCCAGCGGCTGAGCGTCGGGAGCGGCCCCGGCGGTGTTGCCGAGCCCGGGGATCGCCCCGGTCAGCGCCACCGCGGCGGTGACCGCGAGAGTTCGTCTCAACATGCATGTCCCCCTGAGGGTGAGGTGGGATGAGTGCCCGACACTAGGTCACTTGCGTGATGCACGCCATATGCCCCCCTTGACGGTTTTGGGTCGCATTCGGCATCGGAGGCGGTGTCACCGCGCCGGTGCGAGACTCCGTCGCATGCGAGCGATCGTCTACACCGAGACCGGTGGACCCGACGTGCTGCGGCTGGTCGACCGGGAGGTCCGCGAGCCGGGTCCGGGGGAGGTCCGGGTGCGGATCCGGGTCTCCGGGGTGAACCCCACCGACTGGAAGACCCGCAGCGGGGTGACCGCGTCGCTCCCCGCCGACACCGGCCTGGTCCCTCATCAGGACGGCGCCGGAGACGTGGAGGCGGTGGGCTCCGACGTCACGCACGTCGGGGTGGGCGATCGGGTGTGGGTGTGGGAGGCCGCCTACCGGCGGGCGGACGGCACCGCCCAGGAGCAGATGGTGGTTCCGGCCGAGCAGGTGGTCGCGCTCCCGCCGGCCGCTTCGTACGACGTCGGGGCGAGCCTCGGGGTGCCGGCGTTGACGGCGCACCGGTGCCTCACCGTGCGCGAGGGCGGCCCCGAGCGGGTCGGCGCCGGCACCCACGACGGCCTCACCGTGCTGGTGGCCGGCGGGGCGGGCGCGGTCGGTCACGCCGCGATCCAGCTCGCCCGCTGGGCCGGTGCCAGCGTGGTCGCGACGGTCAGCGGCCCGGAGAAGGCAGAGCTGGCGCACGCGGCCGGCGCGTCGGCGGTCGTCAACTATCGCGACGCGGACGCGGCCGACCAGGTGCGGGCGGTCGCGTCGGACGGGGTCGACCTGGTGGTCGAGGTGGCGCCGGGGGTCAACGCCGGGCTGGACGCCGAGGTGGTGGCGCAGGGCGCTTCGGTCGCGGTGTACGCCAACGACGGGGCCGCCGACGCGCAGCTGCCGGTGCGGCCGTTCATGGGGCTCAACACCCGCTGGCAGTTCGTGCTGCTCTACACGGTGCCCCGGGTGGCCAAGGACCGGGGGGTCGAGGACGTCTCCACTGCGGTGGCGGCCGGTGCGCTGCCGGTCGGGGCCGCGCACGGCCTGCCGCTGCACCGCTACGACCTGGCCGACACGGCCGCGGCGCACGCCGCCGTCGAGGCCGGAGCGGTCGGCAAGGTCCTCGTCGACCTCTGACCCACCCCCCTAAGGGGGGCGGGGTGGGGCGGGGCTAGGCGGGGTCGGCCAGCTCGGTCGTGACCGTCACCCCGTCCGCATCGGCCGGCCTCAGCACCAGGTCGCCGGTCACCCGACCGGCCGCCCGGACGTCGGCGATCGCCCGCTCCGCCAGCTGCAGGGTCGCCGCCGGGCCGGTCGCGGTGGCGTGCAGCACCTCGGTGCGCATCGACACCTTCGCGGCCGACTTCGCCCCGCGCAGGGCGCCGAGCAGCTCGCCGGCGGCGACCAGGACCTCCGGGTCGTGCGGCGGGGCGTCCAGATCGGCCTCGGCGGTCGGCCACGGCGCGCGGTGCACCGAGCCGTCCTGCCACCACGACCAGACCTCCTCGGTCACGTACGGCAGCACCGGGGCGAACAGCCGCAGCTGCACGTGCAACGCCCGGAGCAGGGCGGCCTGTGCGGACAGCGCCGCCGCCTCGCCACGGGCGCCGTAGGCCCGCTCCTTGACCAGCTCGACGTAGTCGTCGCAGAAGGTCCAGAAGAACCGCTCGGTCACCTCCAGCGCGGCGGTGTAGTCGTAGTCCTCGAAGGCCCGGGTCGCCTCGCCGACGACCTGACGCAGCCGGCGCAGCATGGCCAGGTCCAGCGGCTCGGTCACCACGTCGGGGCCGTCAGCCGCGGCGGCCCCGGCGATCCCGGGCTGGCCGAGCACGAACTTGCTGACGTTGAGGATCTTCATCGCCAGCCGGCGACCGACCTTCATCTGCTTCTCGTCGAACGGGCTGTCCAACCCGGGCCGGGCCATCGCGGCGCGCCAGCGCACCGCGTCCGACCCGTACGACTCCAAGATGTCGACCGGCACCACCACGTTGCCCTTGGACTTGCTCATCTTCTTGCGGTCCGGGTCGACGACGAAGCCGGAGATCAGCGCGTGCCGCCACGGCACGCAGCCGTGCTCGAGGTCGGCGCGCACCACCCGGGAGAACAGCCAGGTCCGGATGATGTCGTGCGCGTGCGTGCACAGGTCCATCGGGAACACCCGGTCGAACAGGTCGTCGTCGCGCTCCCAGCCGCCGGCGATGTGGGGGGTCAGCGACGAGGTCGCCCAGGTGTCCATGACGTCCGGGTCGCCCGCGAACCCGCCCGGCTGGCCGCGCTGCGCCTCGGCGTAGCCCACGGGCGGCTGCGCCGCCGGGTCCACCGGCAGCCGGTCCTCGGCCGGCGCGAGCGGCTGGTCGTAGCGCGGCTGGGCGTCGTCGTCCAGCGGGTACCAGACCGGGATCGGCACGCCGAAGTAGCGCTGCCGGCTGATCAGCCAGTCGCTGTTCAAGCCCTCGGTCCAGTTCGTGAACCGGTGCCGCATGAACTCCGGCGTCCACTCCAGCTCGCCGCCGCGCTCGACCAGCCGGGCGCGCAGCACCGGGTCCCGTCCGCCGTTGGTGATGTACCACTGCCGCGTGGACACGATCTCGAGCGGCTTGTCCCCCTTCTCGTAGAAGTTGGTCATCCGCTGCGTCGGCCACGGTTCGCCGTCGAGGTCGCCGGACGCGCGCAGCAGCGCCACGGTGGCCTCGCGGGCGCTGAACGTGGTCTTGCCGGCGAGCTGGTCGTACGCGGCTCGCGCGCCCTCGGTCTCCAGCCACCCCGGCGTCTCGCGGTGCAGCCGTCCGTCCCGTCCGATGACGACCCGGACCGGGAGCTGCAGCTCGCGCCACCACTGCACGTCGGTCAGGTCGCCGAAGGTGCAGCACATCGCGATGCCCGAGCCCTTGTCCGGCTCCGCCTGCTGGTGCGCGAGAACGGGAAGCTCCACGTCGAACAGCGGCGAGCGGACGGTGCCTCCGAACAGGCCCTGGTAGCGCTCGTCGTCCGGGTGCGCGATCAGCGCGACGCAGGCGCCGATCAGCTCCGGCCGGGTGGTCTCCACGTGCACCGGGCCGCTCGGGCCGTGGAAGGCCACCCGGTGGTAGTGGCCGGGGTACTCCCGAGCCTCCAGCTCCGCCTGCGCGACCGCGGTCTGGAAGGTGACGTCCCAGAGCGTGGGCGCATCGGACAGGTAGGCCTCGCCGCGGGCCAGGTTGCGCAGGAAGCCACGCTGGGCCACCGCGCGTGAGCTGTCGCTGATCGTGGTGTAGAGCAGCGACCAGTCGACCGACAGCCCGACGCGACGCCACAGCGCCTCGAACACCTGCTCGTCCTCCATCGTCAGCTCCTCGCAGAGCTCGATGAAGTTGCCCCGGCTGATCGGGATCTGCCGCTTGGGGTCCGGCTTGTCGGGCGGGGCGAAGTCGGCGTCGTACGGCACGGTCGGGTCACACCGCACGCCGTAGTAGTTCTGCACCCGGCGCTCGGTGGGCAGGCCGTTGTCGTCCCAGCCGATCGGGTAGAAGACCTCCTTGCCGCGCATCCGCTGGAACCGCGCCACCACGTCGGCGTGGGTGTAGGAGAAGACGTGCCCGATGTGCAGCGAGCCGGACACCGTCGGTGGCGGCGTGTCGATGGAGTAGACGTCGGCTCGCTCCCGGCTCCGGTCGAAGCGGTAGGTGCCGCGCTCCTCCCACAGCCGCGCCCACTTGTCCTCGAGGCCCTCCAGGCTCGGGCGCTCGGGAACGGCGACCGAGCGAGCGCCGGGTGGGGTGGTCATGGCGCGCCATCGTACGGAGCGCGGGCGGCCGGAGGCGCACCGGACCGACGACCCGACGTACTAGCGTGCAGGTGTGCCCGACCGCTCACGCGAGGCGTCGCACGCCACGGCCGTGCACCGGCTGACGGAGTCGTACGCCGCGATCCCGGCCGGTGCACCGGTGCGGCTGGCCAAACGCACCTCCAACCTGTTCCGCCCGCGGACGGCGGAGCCAGTCGCCGGCCTGGACGTCTCGGGGCTCGCAGACGTGCTGCACGTCGACCCCGAGTCGCGGACGGCGGACGTGCAGGGCATGTGCAGCTACGAGCGGCTGGTGGCCGCCACGCTGCCGCACGGGCTGATGCCGCTGGTCGTCCCTCAGCTGCGCACCATCACGCTGGGCGGTGCGGTCGCCGGGCTCGGGATCGAGTCGACCTCGTTCGTGGCCGGGCTGCCGCACGAGTCGGTGCTGGAGCTGGACGTGCTCACCGGCGACGGGCGAGTGGTCACCGCCACCCCGGACGGTCCGCACGACGACCTGTTCGCCCTGTTCCCCAACTCGTACGGGTCGCTCGGCTACGCCACCCGGCTGCGGATCGAGCTGGCGCCGGTGCAGCCCTGCGTCGCGCTGGAGCACGTCCGTGTCACCGACCACGCCGAGCTGGCCCGACTCATCGACCGGGTCGTCGCCACCCGCAGCCACGACGGGCAGCCGGTGGACTTCGTGGACGGAGTCGTCTTCGGCCCGGTCGAGGCCTACCTGACCCTCGGCCGCTGGTCCACGGACGTGCAGCGGACGAGCGACTACACCGGTCAGCAGGTGTTCTACCAGTCGCTGCGGCAGCGGCGCACCGACGCGCTCGGCGTGCACGACTACCTCTGGCGCTGGGACACCGACTGGTTCTGGTGCTCGCGGGCGTTCGGCGTGCAGCATCCGGTGGTGCGCCGGCTGTGGCCCCGGCGCTGGCGCCGCAGCGACGTCTACCACCGGCTGGTCGGGTTGGAGCACCGATACGCCGTGGCCGCCCGGCTGGACCGGTGGCGCGGCCGTCCTCCAAGTGAGCGGGTGGTGCAGGACGTCGAGGTCCCGGTCGAGCGGCTCGCCGAGTTCCTGGCCTGGTTCGACACCGAGGTGGGGATGCGGCCGGTCTGGGTCTGTCCGCTGCGGCTGCGCGAGCCTGGGGGTCCCGGGACCGCGCGCCGCTGGCCCGGCTACCCGCTGGAGCCGGGCCGCACCTACGTCAACGTCGGCTTCTGGGGGACCGTCCCGATCGCGCCCGGCGCCGGAGACGGCGACGTCAACCGGGCGGTGGAGCGGGCGGTCGCGGCGGTGGGCGGGCACAAGTCGCTGTACTCCGACGCCTACTACGAGCGGTCCGAGTTCGCCAGCCTCTACGGGGGCCCGGCGCGCAGCGAGGTGCGGAAGCGGTACGACCCGGACGGACGGTTGACCGATCTCTACGAGAAGGCGGTGGGACGACGATGACGCTGACCCAGGGCCGAAGCCGAGGCGGGCCCGACCGGCCGAGCGACCGGGGGCCCCGAGCCCCGGTGGCGCCGACGCTCGCCGGGCTGACCCGCAACCGGTTGACGTTCCGGCTGACCGCTTTCGACGGCAGCAGCGCCGGTCCCCCCGACGCGCCCATCGGCCTGCACATCGCCACCGAGCGCGGCCTGTCCTACGTCCTCACCGCTCCCGGCGACCTGGGCATGGCCCGCGCCTACGTCGCCGGCGACCTCGACATCACCGGAGTGCATCCCGGCGACCCGTACGAGCTGATGCGCGGCATCGCCGGCGGCTTCGACGCCGGGGTCCCGCCCGCCACGGAGCTGCTGCGGATCGTCACCCAGCTGGGCTGGAGCCGGCTGCGACCGCCACCGCCGCCGCCGCAGGAGCACCTGCCCCGCTGGCGCCGCACGATGGAGGGCCTGCGGCACTCCCGGACCCGGGACGCAGCCGCGATCCAGCACCACTACGACGTGTCCAACTTCTTCTACGAGCGGGTGCTCGGTCCGTCGATGACCTACACCTGCGCGGTGTATCCGGAGACCACCGCGACGTTGGAGCAGGCGCAGGAGGAGAAGTACGACCTGGTGGCCCGCAAGCTCGGTCTGCGGCCGGGCATGCGGCTGCTCGACGTCGGCTGCGGCTGGGGCGGAATGGTGCGCCATGCCGCCCGGCGCTACGGCGTGCACGCGATCGGCGTGACGCTCTCCCGGCAGCAGGCCACCTGGGCGCAGGCCGCGATCGAGCGGGACGGGCTGGGTGAGCTGGCGGAGGTCCGGCACGCCGACTACCGCGACGTGCCGGAGACCAGCTTCGACGCGATCAGCTCGATCGGCCTCACCGAGCACATCGGGGTGCGCAACTACCCCGCCTACTTCGAATTCCTGCGCGACCACCTGCGACCGGGCGGGCGGCTGCTCAACCACTGCATCACCCGCCACGACAACCGGTCCCGTTCCGTGGGCGAGTTCATCGACCGCTACGTCTTCCCCGACGGGGAGCTGACCGGGTCGGGTCGGATCATCGCCGCGATGCAGGACGCCGGCCTCGAGGTGCGGCACGAGGAGAACCTCCGTGAGCACTACGCGCTGACGCTGGCGGCGTGGTGCCGCAACCTGGTGACGCACTGGGACGAATGCGTCGCCGACGTCGGCGACGGCACTGCGCGGGTGTGGGGGCTCTACATGGCCGGGTCGCGGCTGGCGTTCGAGCGCAACCAGATCCAGCTGCACCAGGTGCTGGCGTCGCGCACCGACGCCGCCGGGGTGTCCGGCTTCGACCTGCGACCCGGGTGGGGGAGCTGAGCCGGACCGGTCGCCGCCGACAGCTTTCGCCCGCCTGGGATACTCGGAGGTGATGGCTGACCACGGCGGCACCGGAGCCCGCGTCCCGCACCCCGCGTACGGCGAGGTCGAGCGCGCTCTGCTCGACCGCTGGCCCGAGACCCGGCTCGACCCGAGCCTCGACCGGATCCGCGCCCTCGTCGACCTGCTGGGGGACCCGCACCGTTCCAGCCCGGTGGTGCACGTGGGCGGCACCAACGGCAAGACCTCCACCAGTCGGATGATCGACGCGCTGCTCCGCGCCGCGGGCCTGCGGACCGGCCGGTACACCAGCCCGCACCTGCAGCAGATGACCGAGCGCATCGCCGTGGACGGGTCGCCGCTGACCGAGGAGCGGTTCGTCCGCACCTACACCGACGTGGCGCCGTACCTGCAGGTGGTGGACCGCTCCGCTCCGCATCCGCTGAGCTTCTTCGAGGCGGTGACCGGGATGGCGTTCGCGGCATTTGCGGACGCTCCCGTCGACGTCGCGGTGGTCGAGGTCGGCATGGGCGGCAGCTGGGACGCCACCAACGTCGTGGACAGCCAGGTCGCGGTGGTGACACCGGTGTCGGTCGACCACGCCGCCTACCTGGGCGACGATCTGGCGTCCATCGCCGCGGAGAAGGCCGGGATCCTGAAGCCGGGCGCAGCGGCGGTGCTGGCCGAGCAGCCGGCCGAGGTCGCCGAGGTGCTGCTCCGGCGTGCCGCCGAGGTCGGCGCCACGGTGGCCCGAGCCGGTGTGGAGTTCGACGTCGTGCAGCGACTGCCCGGCGTCGGCGGCCAGCTGCTCACCCTGCGCGGGCTCGACGGGCGGGAGTACGACGAGCTGCTGCTGCCGCTGTTCGGCGCGCACCAGGCGCACAACGCCGCCTGCGCGCTGGCCGCCGCCGAGGCGCTGCTGGGCGGCGGGGACGGGCTGGGCGTCGAGCTGGTACGAGAGGCGTTCGCGACCGTCACCTCCCCCGGGCGGCTCGAGGTGGCCCGCCGGAGCCCGACGATCGTGCTCGACGGAGCGCACAACCCGCGCGGTGCCGAGGCCACGGCGGAGGCGGTGCAGGAGGCGTTCGCGTTCAGCCCGCTGGTCGGGGTGGTCGGGGTGATGGCGGACAAGGACGTCGAGGGCGTCCTCGCCGCGCTCGAGCCGGTGCTGGCCGAGATCGTCTGCACCCAGGCGTCCACCGCCCGGGCGCTGCCGGCCGACGACCTGGCCGACCTGGCCGAGGGCATCTTCGGCAGTGACCGGGTGCACCGGGAGCGGCGGCTCGACGACGCCCTCGACGTCGCCGTGGCGGCGGCGGAGGGCGCCGGGTCGCACGGCTCGTCGCTGGGCAGTGGCGGCGTGCTGGTCACCGGCTCGGTGATCACCGTGGGTGAGGCGCGCACGCTGCTCGGGTTGTCGCCCGACCCCGGAATCCAGGACGACTAGTGCGCACCATGTGCGCCGCCGTGTTGGCGTTCGAGGCGGTGGTGATCGCCTTGTCGGTGCCGGTGCTGATCCAGGTGTCGGACGTGGACCGGGGACCGGCGCTCGCCGCCGGGCTGGGGCTGGCCGGTCTCGCGGTCCTGACCGCCGGCTTGCTCCGCTACCGCTGGGCGTACGCGTTGGGCTGGGCCGTGCAGGGTGGCGCGCTCGCGCTGGGGTTCGTCACCGCGGCCATGTTCGTCGTGGGGGCGATGTTCGGCGGCCTCTGGGTGCTGGCGATCGTCCTCGGTCGCCGGGTCGAGGCGGTCCGGGCCCATGCGGAGCGGGGCGGCGAGTCGCCGGTAGGTTGATCCCGTGTCCGACGCAGAGCGCACCCTGGTCCTGATCAAGCCCGACGCCGTCCGCCGCGGTCTGGTGGGCGAGGTGCTGCGCCGGTACGAGGCCAAGGGCCTGGAGATCGTGGCGATGGACCAGCGCACTATCGACGGGACGACCGCGGACCAGCACTATGCCGAGCACGTGCAGCGGGACTTCTACCCGCCGCTGCGGGAGTTCGTGACCTCCGGCCCGATGGTCGCCCTGGTGCTGGAGGGGGACCGGGCCGTCGACGTGGTGCGCACCCTGAACGGCGCCACGGACGGGCGGGCGGCCGCCCCCGGCTCGATCCGCGGTGACCTGTCGCTGTCCAACCGGGAGAACCTGGTGCACGGGTCGGACTCGCCGGAGTCGGCCGAGCGTGAGATGGCGCTGTTCTTCCCCGGCCTCGCCTGACCGCCATGGCACGCGTGCTGCTGGCCACCTGCGCCGAGGTGCCCGAGGGTGACGACGACGACCGGCCGGCGACCGAGGCGCTGCGTGCCGCCGGGGTGGAGGCGGTGCCCGCCGTCTGGGATGACCCGAGCGTGGACTGGACGGCTGCGGATCTGGTGGTGGTCCGGTCCACCTGGGACTACGCCCGCAGGCGGGACGAGTTCCTTGCCTGGGCGCGGTCGGTGCCCCGGCTGGCCAACCCGGCGCCCGTCCTGGACTGGAACAGCGACAAGACCTACCTGCGGCAGCTGGCCGATGCGGGGCTGCCGGTGGTGCCGACCACCTGGTATCAGCCGGGCGACGAGGTCGCCGAGCCGGCCGGCGAGGTGGTGGTCAAGCCGACGGTGAGTGCCGGAGCCCGAGACACCGCCCGGCACGCCGCCGCCGACGGTGCGCGGCGGCACGCCCGCTCGTTGCTCGACGCCGGGCGGGCGGTGATGGTGCAGCCGTACCTGGCGGCGGTGGACACTGCAGGCGAGACCGGGCTGGTCTGGATGGGGGACCGATTCAGCCACGCCTTCCGCAAGGGCGCACTGCTCACGCCCGGTGCCGAGGTGACCGACGAGCTGTTCCTGGCGGAGAGCATCGGGGCTCGGCAGGCCTCGGCGGTCGAGCTCGAGGTGGCCGAGCGGGTCCTGGACGCGCTGGCCCGGCTGGCGCCGGTGCCGCGCGACGCGTTGCTGTACGCCCGGGTCGACCTGGTGCCCGGCCCGGACGGCGACCCGGTGCTGCTGGAGCTGGAGCTGACCGAGCCGTCGCTGTGGTTCGTCGCCGACCCCACGGCTCCGGCGCGGTGGGCGCGAGCGGTCTGCGGCTGGCTCGAGCGCTGACCCCCCGCCTGCCCCCCGCCAAAAACAAATCACGATCCGCGACTTTTGCAGACCGCGGAGGGACGGCTCCTGGGCCCCGGTCTGCAAAAGTCGCGGATCGTCGCCGGGGGTGGCGGGGCGGCAGAAGGTCACGGATCGTCACCGGGGGTGGGTGTGTCGTGGCGGCGCGAAGCGGGAGGTCACGCCTAGCCTGTGACACAACAGCACTCGTGTGACATCTGCGACCCAGGGGGCCGCGTGGGCAACAGCTTCCTCGGCCGGGACATGGCCGTCGACCTCGGCACCGCCAACACGCTCGTGTACGTGCGCGGGCGCGGCGTGTTGCTGAACGAGCCCTCGGTCGTCGCCCTGGACGCCACCAGCCGGGAGATCCTGGCGGTGGGGTCGGAGGCCAAGCGGATGCTCGGGCGCACCCCCGGCGGCATCACCGCGATCCGGCCGCTCAAGGACGGCGTGATCGCCGACTTCGAGTCCACCGAGCAGATGCTCCGGCTGTTCATCCAGCAGGTGCACCGCCGGCGGTACTTCGCCAAGCCCCGGCTGGTCATCTGCGTGCCGTCCGGGATCACCGCCGTCGAGCAGCGTGCGGTCAAGGAGGCCGGCTACCAGGCGGGCGCCCGCCGGGTCTACATCGTGGAGGAGCCGATGGCCGCCGCCATCGGCGCCGGACTTCCCGTGCACGAGGCCACCGGCAACATGGTGGTCGACATCGGGGGCGGCACCACGGAGGTCGCGGTGATCTCGCTCGGCGGGGTGGTCACCAGCCTGTCGATCCGGACCGCCGGGGACGACCTGGACGCCGCGATCGTCTCCTGGCTGAAGAAGGAGTACTCCCTGATGCTCGGCGAGCGCACCGCCGAGGAGGTCAAGATCGCGCTCGGCTCGGCGTTCCCGCTGGCCGACGAGCCGGAGGCCGACGTTCGCGGGCGTGATCTCGTGTCCGGCCTGCCGCGCAGCGTGCCGATCTCCTCCGCCGAGGTGCGCCAGGCGCTCGAGGAGCCGCTGCACGACATCGTGGACGCCGTCCGGACCACCCTGGACAGGACTCCGCCCGAGCTCGCCGGCGACATCATGGACCGCGGCCTCGTGCTCACCGGCGGCGGCGCGCTGCTCCGCGGGCTGGACGAACGGCTGCGGCACGAGACCGGCATGCCGGTGCACGTCGCCGAGGACCCGCTGCACTCGGTCGCCATCGGCGCCGGGCGCTGCGTGGAGGAGTTCGAGGCGCTGCAGCAGGTGCTCGTCTCCGAGTCGCGGCGGTGACGAGGTGCCGTTGCGACCCTCCCGACCGTTGAGCCGGCCGATCCGGCAGCCGCTGCGGCGTCCGCTCCCGTCCGGCGGGCCGGACCGCGAGCGCGACCAGGCGCGCCGGGCCCGCACGGCGCTGGTCCTCAGCGTGCTCACCGCGCTGACCGTGATCACGCTCGACGCCGCCGGCGGAGCCGACTCTCCGGTGCAGCCGGTACGGGCCGCCGCGGCCGAGGTGTTCGGCCCGCTCGAGGCGGGCACCACCGCCATCGGTGACCCGGTGGCGGACGCGGTGTCGTTGCTGGCCCGGATGCGAGGGCTGCAGGAGGACAACGAGCGGCTGGAGCGTGAGAACGCCGTGCTCGAGGCCGAGCTCGCCACCGGCGAGCTGGACCGCAACCGGCTGGCCCGCTACGACGCCCTGAGTGGCGTGGCGACGGCCGGCGACGTCGACCTCGTCCCGGCCCGGGTGGTCGCGATCGGGCCGGCGCAGGCGTTCGCCCGCACCGTCACGATCGACGCCGGCACCGCCGACGGGGTGCACTCCGACCTGACCGTGCTCGACGGCTCCGGCCTCGTCGGACGGGTGCTCGACGCCGGCCGGCACACCGCGACCGTGCTGCTCGCCGTCGACGCCGGGTCGGTGGTCGGCGCCCGGCTCGACCGGTCGATGGAGCTCGGTTTCCTGCGCGGCAACGGCGGACTCGGCTCCGACGGCGTCCTGACGCTGGACCTCGTCGACCCGCAGTCGATCCCTGCCGAGGGGGACACGGTCGTCACCTGGGGCTCTCGCGGCGGGGCGCCGTACGTCGCCGGCGTGCCGGTCGGCGAGGTGGTGGAGGTGCAGGCCAGCGCCGGCGACCAGTCCGTGACCGCCGACGTCAGGCCGTTCTCCGACATGTCGTCGCTCGACCAGGTCGGGGTGGTGGTCGGCACCAGCCGCACCGGCCCGCGCAGCATGCTGGGACGAGCCGCGCCCGGCGACGGGAGCACGCCGTGACCGCCGTCCGCGTCGCCGCGACCGCGCTGCTGCTGGTCGTCACGATCACGCTGCAGGTCAGCCTCTTCGCGCACCTGTCCATCGCCGGAGTGGTGCCCGACCTGGCCCTGCTCGTCGTGGTCGCCGCAGCCATCGTGCGCGGTCCCGCGTACGCGACCGTGCTCGGCCTGCTCGCCGGCCTGGCCGTCGACCTGGCGCCCCCGGCCGACGGGGTGGCCGGCCGATGGGCCCTGGCCCTTGCCCTTGCCGGCTGGCTGGCCGGCCAGGCGCGCGGCGACGCCCGGCAGTCCGCTTTCGCGACCCTGGTCACCGTCGCGGTCTCGTCGCTCACCGCCACGTCGGTCTATGCGCTCAGCGGGCTGGTGCTGTCCGACCCGGGGGTCAGCGTGGCCCGGGCGCTGGAGGTGCTGCCGGTGGCGGTGCTCTACGACGTGGCGATCACCCCGCTCGTGGTCCCGCTCGCGGTGCTGTTGCTCCGCCGGCTCGACCCGGCGCCCGTGCGGTGGTGAGCCGGTGACCGCACGCACCGGCGGCGCGCCGCGCCCGGCCCGCGCCCGGGCCTACGACCTGTCCCGCACCCGGCTCATCGTCATCCAGGTGCTGGTGGTCGCGCTGATGGCCACGCTGTTCGCCCGGCTGTGGTACCTCCAGGTGGTCTCCGGTGACGCCTACCAGGCCCAGGCAGCCGAGAACGCGGTCCGCGACGTCGTCGTGCAGCCCCAGCGGGGCCTGATCGTCGACGCGATGGGGCGACCGCTGGCCGCCAGCCGGTTGTCCTGGGTGGTGAGCGTCGACCGGACGTTGCTCGCGGGACTGCCCAAGCGGGGACAGCAGGATCTGCTGCACCGGGTCTCCGACCTCGTCGACGTGCCGTACCGCGACATCCGGGACCGGCTCCGGCTGTGCGGGGAGTCCGGGGCGCCGCCGCCCCCACGCTGCTGGAACGGCTCGCCGTATCAGCCGGTGCCGGTCGCCGAGGACGTGCGGGAGCGGGTCGCCGTCGACATCCAGGAGCGGCGAGAGGACTTCCCGGCGGTGCTCGCCGAGCAGCGACTGGTGCGGGACTATCCGGAGCCGTTCGGCGTGAACGCCGCACATGTGCTGGGCTACCTGTCCCCGGTCACGGCCGACGAGTACGAGACCGCGCTGGCCGACGACGACTCGACGGTGACCTCGACCTCACTGGTCGGCCGCTCCGGCGTGGAGAAGCAGTACGACCGGTGGCTCCGGGGCGTGCCGGGCGCCGACGGCCTCGCCGTCGACTCGCAGGGTCGGGTGCTCGGACCCGAGAGCAGCCGCCGCCCCGAGCCCGGTGACACGCTGGTCACCAGCCTCGACGCCAGAGTCCAGGCCGTGGTCGAGCGGGAGCTCGAGCAGACCATCCTCCGTGCCCGGCAGACCATCGACACCGTGACCGGTCGTCGTTACGAGGCCACGTCCGGCGCCACGGTCGTCCTGGACCCAAACAACGGGCGGGTGGTCGCAATGGCGAGCTACCCGACGTACGAACCGGAGGTCTGGGTCGGCGGCATCAGCGACCGGCAGCTGTCCCGGTTGTACTCCACCCGCGCGGCGGAGCCGCTGCTCTCCCGGCCCACCCAGGCGCAGCTGGCACCCGGCTCGACGTTCAAGCCGTTCATGGCGATGGGAGCGCTGTCCGACGGCTACAGCCCGGCCACCCGGCTGAACTGCTCGTCGTCGTTCACCGTGGGCAACCGGGCGTACAAGAACTTCGAGTCCGGCGCGTACGGCTACATCGGCTTCGACAAGGCGCTGCAGGTCTCCTGCAACACGTTCTTCTACCAGGTCGGCTTCAACCTGTGGCTCGAGGCGGGCGGCGAGGACGCCCCGCTGAACACGCAGGATCCCCTGGTCGAGGCCGCCCAGTCGGCCGGCTTCGGCAGCCTCACCGGGATCGACCTGCCGGCGGAGGCCAGCGGCCGGATCGCGGACCGGCGCTGGAAGATGCAGTACTGGAAGGACAACAAGGACTACTACTGCGAGCTCGGCAAGGAGCCGGGCAGCGACTTCCTGCACGTGTTCGCCCGCGAGTTCTGCATCGACGGCTACGCCTTCCGTGCCGGTGACGCGGTGAACTTCGTGATCGGCCAGGGCGACACGATCATCACGCCGATGCAGCTGGCGGTCGGCTATGCGGCGATCTCCAACGGTGGCACGCTGTACGCCCCCCGGGTCGGCAAGGCGCTGCTCAGCCCGTCCGGCGAGGTGGTCCGCCGGATCAAGCCGGAGGTGCAGGGCCGGCTCCCGTTCCCGCAACGGGTGATCGACTACGTCGACACCGCGCTGCGCGGCACCCCGGTCGACGGCACGCTGGCCTGGAAGATGGGTGGCTTCCCGCTCGACGTGGTGCAGCTGCGTGGCAAGACCGGCACCGCCGAGGTCTACGGCAAGCAGACGACGTCGTGGCTGTCCACCTACAACGACGACTACGTCGTGGTGATGATGGTGGAGCAGGGCGGCACCGGATCCGGGACCTCGGGTGACTCCATGCGCCGGATCTGGGAGTCGCTGTACGGCATCGAGGGTGAGCAGGTCCGCCCGGTCAACACGCTGATCCCGGGCACCACCCCACCGGAGGGGCTCCCCACCGTGGACGCCCGCGGGCTGATCGAGCCTCCGCCCAGCGTCGCTCGCGAACCGGGCCGGTCCGGGCGCCGATCCGGTGGTCGGTCTCCGCGGATCCGCTCGTGACCGCGACGCTGCCGCTGCGCAGCACCCGGCGGACCGTGGCCCTGGGACCCGGCAGCGCCGGCGGCGGCTGGCGGCGGGTCGACTGGGTTCTGCTCAGCGCCGTCGCCGCGCTGATCGCCATCGGCCTGGTGCTCGTGTGGTCGGCCACGCTGCACCGCACCGACCTGACCGGAGGCGACGGCACCGCCTACCTGCACAAGCAGCTGGTCAACGTGGGCATCGGTGTCGTGCTGGCCACCGTGGTGGCGGCGACCGACCACCGCTGGCTGCGGCTGTGGGCGCCGATCGTCTACGGCGCGTCCGTGCTGGGGCTGGTCCTGGTGTTCGTGCCCGGCGTCGGCGCGACCATCAACGAGTCACAGTCCTGGCTGCTGATCGGCGGGCTTTCGCTGCAGCCGGCGGAGCTGGCCAAGTTCGGCGTCGTCCTCGGGATGGCCTTCGTGCTGGCGGAGCGCTCCGAGGCACACCTGCGGCAGGGGGTGAACGCCGTCGACGTGCTGCCGGCGCTGGCGATCGCGGCGGTCCCGGCGGTGCTCATCCTCGCGCAGCCGGACCTCGGCACGCTGATGGTGCTGACCGCGACGGTCTTCGGGGTGGTCGGGCTGTCCGGGGCGCCGAAACGCTGGCTGCTGCTGCTGGCCGGTGGCGGTGCCGCCGTCGTCGTCCTCGCGGTGCAGTCCGGTCTGCTCGCGTCGTACCAGCTGCTCCGGTTCGCCGCCTTCACCGACCCGTCGCTGGACCCGCGCGGTGCCGGATACAACACCCAGCAGGCCCGCATCGCGATCGGCAACGGGGGCATCACCGGCCAGGGATTGTTCGACGGGACCCAGACGCAGGCCGGGTTCGTGCCCGAGCAGCACACCGACTTCGTCTTCACCGTCGCCGGTGAGGAGTTCGGTCTGGTCGGTGCGGCAGTGGTGGTCGCGCTGTTCGCGGTGCTGCTGTGGCGCTCGCTGCGGATCGCCCGGGACGCGGGCGACCTGTTCGGCCGGGTGGCCGCCGTCGGGATCGCCTGCTGGTTCGGCTTCCAGGCGTTCCAGAACATCGGCATGTGTCTCGGCATCATGCCGGTCACCGGGGTGCCGCTGCCGCTGGTGTCCTACGGCGGCACCTCCATGTTCGCCTCGCTGACCGCGGTCGGCCTGCTGCTGAACATCCATCTGCGCACCACGGGCCGGGCGGGCCATGGCGTCGTGGTGCGCTCCCGGCTGGCGCGCTCCCGCTTTCTGACCGCGGGCCGACCCCGGCTAGACCGCGGCGCCCGCCCGCCGGCTGGACCGTCGCTGGCGGACCAGGCCGATCGCGACGATCACGCCGGCCAGTGCCAGCGACAGCCACAGCTGCAGCCGGTAACCCTCCCGTTGGGCCATGAACCCGACCACACCCACGATGAACGCGATGACGGCCCAGGTCAGCACCGGGTACGCCCACATCCGCAGCGCCAGGTCCCGATCGTCCAGCTGGCGCCGCATCCGGAGCTGTGACACCGCGATCACGAGATAGACGAGCAGCGCGATCGCGCCCGAGCTGGCCAGCAGGTAGCCGAAGATCTTCGACGGCAGCACGTAGTTGCCGACGACGGCGGCGAACCCGAAGGCCGTGCTGGCGAGGATCGCCCAGGCCGGCACTCCACGGGCGGTGGTCGTGGCCCAGCGGGCCGGCGCCTCGCCGCGCCGGGCCAGCGAGAACGCCATCCGGGACGCGGTGTAGAGCGCCGAGTTGAGACACGAGGCCACGGCCGTCAGCACGACCAGGTCCAGCACCCAGGACAGCGAGCCGAGCCCGATCACGTCGAGGGCTGCCTGGTACGAACCGGTCCGCTCGAGGCTCGGCTCCCGCCAGCTCACCAGCGCCACCACGACGAAGATCGAGCCGAGGTAGAACAGGCTGATCCGCCAGATCACCGAGTTCACGGCCCGTCGGATGCCCTTGGCCGGGTCCTGCGACTCGGCGGCCGCGATGGTCACGATCTCGGTCCCCATGAACGTGAACATCGTGATCAGCATGGCGGTGAGGACCGCGCCGAGCCCGTGCGGCAGGAAGCCGCCCTCCTCGTAGAGCCGGCTCACTCCGGAGACGTCCGACGTCGGCAGCAGCCCGAAGATCGCTGCCAGCCCGATCGCGATGAAGGCCACGATCGCGACCACCTTGATCAGGGCGAACCAGAACTCGAACTCCCCGAAGTTCGCGACGCTGGCCAGATTGGTGGCCGTCAGCAGGGCGGTGACGATCAGGGCGAAGACCCACTGCGGCACGTCCGGCAGCCAGCCGCCGAGCACCAGCGCGGCCGCGGTTGCCTCGACCGGGATCACGAGCACCCAGAACCACCAGTAGAGCCAGCCGATGGAGAACCCGGCCCATGGTCCGATCGCACGCTCGGCGTAGGTCGAGAACGAGCCGGTGTCCGGCTGCGCGATCGCCATCTCCCCGAGCATCCGCATCACCAGCACCACCAGCGTGCCGGCCAGCAGGTACGACAGCAGCACGGCGGGGCCGGCGATCGCGATCGCGGCCCCGGAGCCGATGAAGATGCCGGCGCCGATCACCCCGGCGATCGAGATCATCGTGATGTGCCGCTGCTTGAGCCCGGCACCGAGCTGGCCCTGGCCGCCCGTCTGCTCGCCCTCGCGTGTCGTCGTGCTCGCCATGCCTGCTCCTCGAACTGGTTGGACGGGACCCTCGGGGAACAACCCTGCTGCAGCCTTCCCCGATCGGCCCGCCGGTACACCCGCGGCCGGCCCGGGTCACCGCGTTAGGGTGAGTGGTCCCGATCACCGGCCCCGGAGCACCCGCGCATGCCCGTCACGACCGTGCAGACCGCCGCGTCCAGCGCCGGCCGCTCGATCTGGCCACGCCTGGAACCGCTGCTGCCCCTGGTCGGCAAGCCCATCCAGTACGTCGGAGGCGAGCTCAACGCCACCACGAAGGACTGGGACGCCGCCGAGGTGCGCTGGGCACTGATGTACCCGGACGCCTACGAGGTGGGGCTCCCGAACCAGGGCGTCGCGATCCTCTACGAGGTGCTCAACGAGCAGGACTGGCTGCTCGCCGAGCGCACCTACGCGGTGTTCCCGGACATGGAGCGGGTGATGCGGCAGCACCGGCTGCCCCAGTTCACGGTGGACGGGCACCGCCCGGTGGCGGACTTCGACCTGCTCGGGATCTCGTTCTCCACCGAGCTCGGCTACACCAACATGCTCACCGCGCTCGACCTGGCGGGCATCCCGCTGCACAGCGCCGACCGCACCGACGAGCACCCGGTGGTGCTCGCGGGCGGGCACGCCGCGTTCAACCCCGAGCCGATCGCCGACTTCCTCGACGCCGCGGTGCTCGGTGACGGCGAGGAGGTCGTGCTCGCGATCAGTGCCGTGGTCCGGGAGTGGAAGGGTGAGGGACGCCCGGGCGGGCGGGACGAGCTGCTGCTGCGGCTGGCCGCCTCCGGCGGCGTCTACGTGCCCCGCTTCTACGACGTGGAGCATCTCCCGGACGGCCGGATCCAGCGCGTGGTCCCGAACCGGTCCGGCGTGCCCTGGCGGGTGGCCAAGCACACCCTGATGGACCTCGACGCCTGGCCGTACCCGAAGCAGCCGCTGGTGCCGTTGGCGGAGACGGTGCACGAGCGCTACTCGGTCGAGATCTTCCGTGGGTGCACCCGAGGCTGCCGGTTCTGCCAGGCGGGCATGATCACCCGGCCGGTCCGCGAGCGCAGCATCTCCACGATCGGCGACATGGTCGACAACGGCATCCGGGCCTCCGGCTTCGAGGAGGTGGGTCTGCTCAGCCTGTCCAGCGCCGACCACTCCGAGATCGCGGAGGTGGCCAAGGGGCTGGGGGACCGCTACGACGGCACCGACATCTCGCTGTCGCTCCCGTCCACCCGGGTGGACGCGTTCAACATCACGCTGGCCAACGAGTTCAGCCGGAACGGCCGGCGCTCGGGGCTCACCTTCGCCCCGGAGGGTGGCAGCGAGCGGATGCGCAAGGTGATCAACAAGATGGTCACCGAGGAGGATCTGATCCGCACGGTCAGCGCGGCGTACTCGCAGGGCTGGCGGCAGGTGAAGCTCTACTTCATGTGCGGGCTGCCGACCGAGACCGACGACGACGTGCTGGAGATCGCCGAGCTGGCGAAGAAGGTGATCGCCACCGGACGGCAGGTCTCGGGGCGCAACGACATCCGTTGCACGGTCAGCATCGGCGGATTCGTGCCCAAGCCGCACACCCCCTTCCAGTGGGCGGGGCAGCTCGACCACGAGACGACCGACGAGCGGCTCGCCAAGCTGCGCGACGCCGTCCGCGCGGACAAGCGGTACGGGCGGGCGATCGGCTTCCGCTACCACGACGGCAAGCCCGGCATCGTGGAGGGACTGCTCAGCCGCGGGGACCGCCGGGTCGGGCGGGTCATCGAGGAGGTCTGGCGAGACGGCGGTCGGTTCGACGGTTGGAGCGAGCACTTCTCCTACCAGCGCTGGGTGGCGGCGGCCGAGCGCGCGTTCGCCGACCAGCCCGTCGATCTGGACTGGTACACCACGCGTGAGCGGGACTACGCCGAGGTGCTGCCCTGGGACCACCTCGACGCCGGCCTGGACCGGGACTGGCTCTGGGAGGACTGGCAGGACGCGCTCGATCCGGACGGGGCCGAGGTGGACGACTGCCGCTGGACGCCGTGCTACGACTGCGGGGTCTGTCCGCAGCTGGGCACCGAGATCCAGGTGGGTCCGACCGGTCAGCGGCTGCTTCCCCTGTCCGTGGTGTAGTCGGAGGGCCACCCTCCGTACGCCCGTGCGCGGGTCCCCGCGCACCGTTCGGAGCCGAGTTGTTGGAGTCCGACAGCAGGCATAGGTTCGAATCCTCGGGAGAGTCCGCGTCACGAGGCGCTGTGCGAGGTCGGCCACGGCGGCCGGCCCGCCCGAGGTCGACGAGGAGGTTGCGAATGTCGGACAACAAGGCTGTGGCGTATGCGGGTCCGGGCAAGGTAGAGGTGCAGGGGATCGAGTACCCCAGCTTCGAGTTGCAGGACGGGCCGGGCGTCAACCCGGACAACATCGGGCGCAAGCTGCCCCATGCGGCGATCCTGAAGACCGTCGCCACCAACATCTGCGGGTCCGACCAGCACATGGTGCGGGGACGGACCACCGCACCGGAAGGGCTGGTCCTCGGGCACGAGATCACCGGTGAGGTCGTGGAGACCGGCCCCGGCGTCGAGTACATCAAGCAGGGCGACATCGTCTCGGTGCCGTTCAACATCGCGTGCGGCCGCTGCCGCAACTGCAAGGAGGGCCAGACCGGGATCTGTCTCAACGTCAACCCCGACCGTCCCGGCTCGGCCTACGGCTACGTCGACATGGGCGGCTGGGTCGGCGGGCAGGCGCAGTACGTGGCCGTGCCGTACGCCGACTGGAACCTGCTGCGCTTCCCGGACAAGGACCAGGCGCTGGAGAAGATCCTCGACCTGACCATGCTGTCCGACATCTTCCCGACCGGCTTCCACGGCTGCGTGACGGCCGGCGTCGGCGTCGGATCGACCGTCTATATCGCGGGTGCCGGGCCGGTCGGGCTCGCGGCGGCCGCCTCCGCGCAGCTGCTCGGGGCAGCCGTCGTCATCGTGGGTGACCTGAACGCGGAGCGGCTCGCGCAGGCGCGCAGCTTCGGGTGCGAGACGGTCGACGTGACGAAGGGCGACCCCAAGGACCAGATCGAGCAGATCCTCGGCGTCCCCGAGGTCGACTGCGGGGTGGACGCGGTCGGCTTCGAGGCACGCGGTCACGGCAAGGATGCCGATGAGGCGCCCGCCACCGTGCTGAACTCGATGATGGACATCACCCGCGCCGGCGGTGGGCTCGGCATCCCGGGCCTGTACGTCACCGGCGACCCCGGCGCCGCCGACGAGGCCGCCCAGCAGGGCTCGCTGTCGATCCGGATCGGGCTGGGCTGGGCCAAGTCGCACACGTTCGCGACCGGTCAGTGCCCGGTGATGAAGTACCACCGCGGCCTGATGCAGGCGATCCTGCACGACCGGGTGCAGATCGCGAAGGCGGTCAACGCGACCGCCATCTCGATCGACCAGGCCCCGCAGGGCTACGCCGACTTCGACAAGGGCGCCAGCAAGAAGTTCGTCCTCGACCCGAACGGCTACCTGGGCGCCGCCGCCTGACGCCAGGCCGGGCCCGCCCGCGGGATCGCGGGCGGTCCCGGCGTCAGCGGTCGCTCGCTGGCCGGCTCGCCCCGGCCAGCTCGTCCTCGAGCACGCCGGCGCGGGCGATCCACAGGCCGGTGACCAGCATCGGCGCGGTCAGGGCGAGCAGCACCAGCAACGGCAGCGTCCAGCTGCCGGTGGCGTCGTGCAGCAGCCCGGTGCCGAGCGGCCCGATCGCCGACAGCAGGTAGCCGACGCTCTGCACGAACCCCGACAGCGCCGCGGTGCCCTCGGGGGTGCGGGTCCGCAGTCCGAGCATCGCCAGCGCCCACGGGAACGCCGCGCCGCCGAGCCCCATGCAGGCGGCCCACAACCACGGCAGGGTCGCCGGGGCCAGCATCAGCCCGCCGAGCCCGACGACCGTGAACCCGGCGAAGCCGAGGACCAGGCCGCGGTGGTCGCTGGTCCGGCGGGTGTAGGCGGGCAGGATCAGCGGGGCGGGCACGCCGACCGCAGTGGTGACCGTCAGCATCAGCGCCGCGGCCGTGGGTGTCAGCCCGGCGTCCTCGTAGATGGTCGGCAGCCAGCCGAACTGTGCATACGCCTGCGCGGACTGCACCCCGAAGAACACCGCCATCGTCCAGGCCAGCGGTGATCGAAGCAGCCGCACCGGGGTCAGCACCACGCGCAGCGGGAAGTCCGCGTCGCGTTCCCGGACGTCGTGCCGGAGCAGTCCCAGCCACGGCACCGCGGCGACGGCCGCGGTGATCGCCCACAGTCCCAGCCCCCACCGCCAGGTGCCGGCGGCGTCGGCCACCGGCACCGTGATCCCCGCCGGGATCGCCGCGCCGCTCAACAGCGCGCACGAGTACGCCGCGGTCACCGCCGGGATGTGGGCGGGGAAGTGCAGCTTGACCAGCGGCGGCAGGGACACGTTTCCGACCGCCATCCCGGCCAGCGCGACGGTGGATGCCAGCGTGAACACCGCGGCCGAGTCGGTCAGCGACCGTGCTGCAGTGCCGGCGACGATCGCCAGCAGCGACACCAGCGCCGTGCGGTGCAGGCCGAACCGGTGGGTCAGGGGATGGGTGACGGCCCCGACCGCGGCGAAGCACAGCACCGGCAGCGTGGTCAGCAGGCTGGCCAGCCAGCCGGCCATTCGCAGATCGGCCTGGACCTCTCCCAGCACCGAGCCCAGACTGGTCACCGCGGGTCGAAGGCTCACCGCGAGCAGCAGCATCCCGGCGAGCACCAGGACCTTCGCGCGCCGGGACTCGGGGACGCCGCCGGGCCCGGGCGCGGTCGGGGTCACCCGCCCATCGTCGCTCATGACCCAGGTCAGCCGACGACCGCTGCCACCACCTCGGCGAAGGCGTCGGTGTGCCGGTCGACGTCGGCCGACGTCGTCACCGGACACATCAGCGCCATGTTGTGGAACGGGGTGAGCAGGATGCCGCGATTGAGCAGGGCCAGGTGCAGGTAGTCCTCGAGCTCGTCGTCCTGCGCGGCCGCCGACTGCGACCCGGTGCGCGGGGCTGGGGAGCAGAAGCGGTACTCCGCCCGAGCGCCGAGCCGGACCACGGACCAGGCCAGCTCGTGCCGGTCGATGGTTGCCTGCACGCCGAGCGTGTACCGCTCGGCGAGCCGCGCCATCGCGGTGAACGCCTCGTCGGTGAGCACCTCGCCGAGGGTCGCCCGGGCGGCGGCCAGCGACAGCGCGTTGCCGGCCAGCGTGCCGCCGACGCCGCCGACGTCCACCAGGTCGACCTCGCGGCGCTCGGTCGCCGTCGCCAGCCGGTCGGCCAGCTCCGCGCTGACCCCGTACGCCCCGATCGGCACGCCGCCGGCGATCGCCTTGCCCACCACGACCAGGTCGGG
Source organism: uncultured Actinomycetota bacterium (assembly GCA_963695375.1). Taxonomy (GTDB): domain Bacteria; phylum Actinomycetota; class Actinomycetes; order Propionibacteriales; family Nocardioidaceae; genus JACCVL01. The sequence goes on from OY968767.1 coordinate 1,737,057, forward strand.
TCGCAACCCTTCGGCGGCCGTCATCCCACCGGGACCGGCGCTCAGCGTGTGCGTCTCGTCGATCAACAGCAGCGCGCCGTACCGGTCGCACAGCTCGCGGAGGCCGGCGAGGAAGCCGGGCTCCGGAAGCACGATGCCGATGTTCGTGAGCGCGGGCTCCGTGATCACGCAGGCCACGTCGCCGTGCGCGAGGGCGGCCTCGACACTGGGCAGGTCGTTGAACTCGGCCACCCGGGTGGTGTCGCGGACGTCCACCGGCGGGCCGACGTTGCCCGGTCTGGCCAGCGTCTCGCCGTCGTCGCCACGGACGACGAAGGTCTCGTCGACGGTGCCGTGGTAGCAGTACGCGAAGGCCACGACCTTCGACCGGCCGGTGAACAAGCGGGCCAGCCGCAGTGCCCAGCGGTTCGCGTCGGTCGCGGTCAGGGCGAACGACCACCGGGGCAGCCCGAACCGTCGGGCCAGCTCGGCACCGACCCAACCGGCGTCCTCGGTGGGCAGCATGGTGGTCAGCCCACCGCGGACCAGCGCCCGGTCCTCGACGGCCGCGACCGTCTCGGGGGGTGAGTGACCGGCCATCGCGCCGGTGTCACCCAACGCGAAGTCGACGTAGGTGTGGCCGTCGACGTCGGTGATCAGCGCGCCCGTGGCGGTGGCGTGCACCAGCGGGAACCCGCCCGCCCACTTGGCCATCCAGGTCATCGGCACCCCGGACAGCAGTGCGTCGGCCTGCTCCAGCACCTTGCGGGTCCGCGGATGCGCGTCGTGGTAGGTCCGCTGCTCGCGGGCCATCGCCTTCGTCAGCCGGCCCCGGTCGATCTGCGTCATCGTCTCCCTCTCGGTTGGGGCCACGATGCTGCATTGCCGTCGCCCGGGCGACCGGTATGCCTCATCACCACCGGTGGCACCGGTGCCAGGCGGGGTGCGGCGGGTGCGCGAGTAGGGTCCGCCGCGTGTCGCCTCCACCCGCCCAGCAGCCCCCGGTGCAGCAGCCGCCGCCGGTGCAGCGGGTGCGAGTGCGCTATGCCAAGCGGGGACGGCTGCGGTTCACCAGCCACCGCGACATCAGCCGCGCCTTCGAGCGTGCCGTGCGCCGGTCGGGTCTGCCCGTCGCCTACTCGTCGGGCTTCAACCCGCACCCGCGGCTGTCGTACGCGGGGGCGGCGCCGACCGGGGCCGCGAGCGAGGCGGAGTACCTCGAGGTCGCGCTGGCGGCCGACTGCGCGCCGGAGGCGGTGCGGGCGGCCCTGGACGCCGCGATGCCCCCGGGGCTGGACGTGCTGGACGCCGTGACCGCCACCCCCGGGTCGCTCGCCGACCGGCTGCAGGCCAGCCGATGGCGGCTGCGGCTGCCGGGGGTGGAGCCGGCGACCGCGGCCCGGGCGGTGGACGCCTTCCTCGCGGCCGACGGTGTCGAAGTCAGCCGGATGACCAAACGCGGCCTGCGCACCTTCGACGCCCGCGCTGCCGTGATCGGCCTGCGCGTCGAGCCGGCCGGCGACGCGCCGACCGTCGAGCCAGCGCCCGAAGCCGAGGACGCGGAGGGTCAGTGTGCGATACTGGAGGTGGTCGTGCGACACGGGGAACCGTCCGTACGACCCGACGACGTCCTCGCCGGTCTCCGTGCGGTCGGCGGTCTCGAGGCCAGTTCAGCGCCGATGGCGCAGCGGCTGGCCCAGGGGCCGATCGATCCGCGGGACGGCTCGGTGGGCGATCCGTTGGCATCCGACCGCGACACGTGAGTCGCCGGCTCCCGGCCAGGGAGCGGCACCCCGCGTCGACCGCGGCGGTCAGCGCGGACTCGCCCAGTGGCACCAGGGGGACGTCGCCGCTCGGTCCGGCACCCGTCGGTGACCGAGGGCACCACAGGCTTACGCCCGCCTGGTTCCGAACCGACCAGCGTGGCGAACGACAGGCTCCCGTGCGGCGCAGAAGCGCCCGGGGGCGGAGGAGACGAGATGCTCGACGAGGAAACTCCCCGCGGTGAATCGACCGTGACCGCGCCGACCAGGCGTCGTCGCGGCGCCAGCAGACCCGCGGGGCCACCGGTCGACGGTGACCAGAGCGCTGCAGAGGCCACGGAGCCGGCGGCGGCCGCCCCGGCCAAGAAGACGGCCCGCAAGACCGCCGCCAAGAAGGCCGCGACGAAGACAGCGGTCAAGAAGGCCGGCACGAAGAAGACCGGCACGAAGAAGACCACGGCGAAGACCGCGGCCACGAAGTCCGCGGCCAAGAAGCTGGCCGCGGAGTCCCCCGAGTCCCCCACCGAGCCCCCCACCGAGCCTCCCACCGAGCCGACCGGGATCGCAGCCGAGGCCGAACAGGCACCCGAACCGACGCGACGTCGCCGGTCCACCCGGAAGGCGGCGCCCACGGACGCGCCGGCCGTCGCGGCCGACGACGACCAGCCGGCTGCGGTCACGACCGAGGCCACCGGCACCGGCGGCACGCCGGTGGTGCCCCTGTTCAAGCCCGCCGATCCGGCCGCCGCCGGCACCGCAGACAGCACCGCAGACGGCGCCGACGACAGCACCGACGACAGCACCGCTGACGACACCGACGACGAGGAGCGGGGCTCCGGTCCGCGCCGGCGTCGCCGCCGGGGCGGCCGCCGTCGCCGCAAGTCCGGTGAGGCCGACGAGGACAACCGCGACGCGGGCAGCGACCCGACTCCGCGTGGCGGTGTCGAGCAGACCGAGGTCCCCGCCGAGACGACGAGCGAGCAGCGCACCGAGAAGAAGCGGGCGAAGAAGGCCGGCACCGACGACGAGGCGAGCGAGCCGGAGGGTGGCAGCGCCAGCAGCCGACGCCGTCGCCGGCGCCGCCGCAAGGGTGACCCGACCGACCCCGGAGACGACGATCCGGACAACACCGTCGTGCGGGTGCGCGAGCGCCGTGCCGCCGAGGCCGAGATCACCAGCGTGGAGGGGTCCACCCGGCTCCAGGCGAAGAAGCAGCGCCGTCGGGAGGGTCGCGAAGCGGTCCGTCGTCGGCCACCGATCCTCAGCGAGTCGGAGTTCCTGGCCCGCCGGGAGTCCGTCCAGCGCGAGATGGTCGTCCGCCAGCGAAACGACCTGACGCAGATCGCGGTGTTGGAGGACAACGTCCTCGTCGAGCACTACGTCGCCCGCGAGTCGCAGACGTCGCTCATCGGCAACGTCTACCTCGGCCGGGTGCAGAACGTGCTGCCCAGCATGGAGGCGGCGTTCATCGACATCGGCAAGGGCCGCAACGCCGTCCTGTACGCCGGTGAGGTGGACTGGAAGGCGCTCGGGATGGACGGCAAGCCGCGCCGGATCGAGGAGGCGCTCTCGTCCGGCCAGCACATCCTGGTGCAGGTCACCAAGGACCCGGTCGGCCACAAGGGCGCCCGGCTCACCGGCCAGGTCAGCCTGCCGGGCCGGTTCCTCGTGTACGTGCCCAACGGGCACACCAGTGGCATCTCCCGCAAGCTGCACGAGGGGGAGCGGTCCCGGCTGAAGGGACTGCTGAAGGACGTCGTCTCGGACGACGCCGGCGTCATCATCCGGACCGCCGCCGAAGGGGCGACCGAGGAGCAGCTGACGCGCGACGTCGGTGCGCTGACCGCGCGGTGGGAGGACATCGCCGCCAAGGCGAAGAACAAGGGCCAGGGACCGAAGCTGCTCTACGGCGAGCCGGACCTGATGATCAAGGTGGTGCGAGACCTGTTCACCGAGGACTTCGGGACTCTCGTCGTCCAGGGTGACGACGCCTGGGACGACATCCAGGCGTACGTGGGACACGTCGCGCCGGATCTCGCCGACCGCTGCAAGCGGTACGACGGCGACGGTGACGTCTTCGCCGACCACCGCATCGACGAGCAGATCGCCAAGGCGCTGGAACGCAAGGTCTTCCTTCCCTCGGGTGGGTCGCTGGTCATCGACCGCACGGAGGCGATGACGGTCGTCGACGTGAACACCGGCAAGTTCACCGGCTCCGGAGGCAACCTCGAGGAGACCGTCACCAAGAACAACCTCGAGGCGGCGGAGGAGATCGTCCGCCAGCTCCGGCTGCGCGACATCGGCGGAATCATCGTCGTGGACTTCATCGACATGGTGCTGGAGTCCAACCGGGACCTGGTGCTGCGCCGCATGGTCGAGTGCCTGTCCCGGGACCGCACTCGGCACCAGGTCGCCGAGGTGACGTCGCTCGGCCTGGTCCAGATGACCCGGAAGAAGATCGGAACCGGCCTGTTGGAGGTCTTCAGCGAGTCGTGCGACCACTGCGGCGGCCGTGGCCTGATCGTGCACGCCGAGCCGGTGGAGCCGTCCGGCAAGGAGAGTGACGGCGACCGCGGCAAGCGGGGCCGTCGGCGCAGCGGCGCCACCTCGACCGGCAAGGGGGCGGAGCGGCCGGCGGCCGACACCCCGGCCGACACCCCGGCCGACACCCCGGCCGACACCCCGGCCGACACCCCGGCCGACACCCCGGCCGGACACCCCGGCCGACACCCCGGCGGAGAACCCGGCGGCGGCAGCGTCACCGGTTGCCGACGGCAGTGTCGGCACAGCGGTGCCGGACACGTCCGAGCAGGACGGTTCCGGTCCTCGCCCCACGCTCGACCAGCCCGCATCAGGTCCCGAGCTGGGGGAGGCGATCACTCCCCGGAAGAAGGCCACGCGCAAGCGGGTGACCCGCAAGACTGCCCCACCGGCGCCGGCACCCGCGGACGCCTGACGGATCGTTTTGACCGCCGCGGCGGCGCGTCCGTACAATCGAGGGTCGGCGTGGGTGCACGCCGCTCTGGCGTGCCACCGGCGCGCACCCCGAGTTCCAGACCAGCAGAAGGTGAGCCAGGCGTGTACGCGATCGTGCGCAGCGGCGGCGGGCAGCAGAAGGTTGCCGTCGGCGACGTCATCGAGATCGACCGGGTGTCCGACGAGCCCGGCAACACCCTGAGCCTCCCGGCGGTCCTGCTCGTCGACGGCGAGTCGGTGACCTCCGACGCCACCAAGCTGGCGAAGGTGTCGGTGACCGCCGAGGTCCTCGACAACACTCTCGGCCCCAAGATCACCATCCTCAAGTACAAGAACAAGACCGGATACCGGAAGCGCCAGGGCCACCGCCAGCGCTACACCCGGGTCAAGGTCACCGACATCACCAGCTGAGCGAGGACGGACGCATGGCACACAAGAAGGGCGCGGCCTCGACCCGGAACGGTCGGGACTCGAACGCGCAGCGGCTCGGCGTGAAGCGGTTCGGCGGTCAGCAGGTCAACGCGGGCGAGATCATCGTCCGGCAGCGTGGCACCCACTTCCACCCCGGCGCGGGCGTGGGCCGCGGCAGCGACGACACGCTGTTCGCGCTGATCGAGGGTGCCGTCGAGTTCGGCACCCGCCGCGGGCGCCGGGTCGTCAACGTCGTGTCCGCTGCCGCGCAGTGAGCGACTGACGCACAGCACCCGGTGAAGGGGTGGTCCGCCGCGGCGGGTCCACCCCTTTCGGCTTGATGGAGGGAGCAGCCGTGGCGGTCCCGACCTTCGTCGACCGCGTGGCGCTGCGGGTCACCGCTGGTCGCGGCGGCAACGGGGTCGCGTCGGTGCACCGGGAGAAGTTCAAGCCTCTCGGGGGCCCCGACGGCGGCAACGGCGGCAACGGCGGCGACGTCGTGCTGCGGGTGGAGCCCGGGGTCACCACGCTCGTCGACTACCACCACGAGTCGCACCGGCGGGCCGGCCACGGCGGCCACGGCAGCGGCTCACACCGGCACGGCGCCAACGGAGACCGACTCGTGCTGCCGGTGCCCGAGGGCACGCTGGTCCGAGGGCCACGCGGTGACGTGCTCGCCGACCTCGTCGGCGCAGGCACCGAGCTGGTGGTGGCGTCCGGCGGTCGTGGCGGGCTCGGCAATGCCGCGCTGGCCTCAACCAAGCGCAAGGCACCGGGCTTCGCCCTGCTCGGCGAGCCGGGCGACGACGTGTCCATCGTGCTCGAGCTCAAGGTGGTCGCCGACGTCGGCCTGGTCGGATTTCCCAGCGCGGGGAAGTCCAGCCTGGTCGCGGCGATCTCCCGGGCTCGGCCCAAGATCGCCGACTACCCGTTCACCACGCTGGTGCCCAACCTCGGCGTGGTCACGGCCGGGGACACCACCTTCACCGTCGCCGACGTGCCCGGGCTGATCGAGGGCGCCAGCGAGGGCCGCGGCCTCGGCCACGACTTCCTCCGGCATGTGGAGCGCTGCGCCGCGCTGGTGCACGTCGTCGACTGCGCCACCCTGGAGCCGGGGCGCGATCCCTTGACCGACCTGGACGTGATCGAGCAGGAGCTCGCCCGCTACGGCGGGCTGGACGACCGGCCACGGCTGGTGGCGCTGAACAAGATCGACGTCCCCGAAGGTCACGACCTCGCCGAGCTGGTCCGCCCCGACCTCGAGGCCCGCGGGCTCCGGGTGCTCACCATCTCCGCAGCGACCCGAGCCGGGCTGCGCGAGCTGTCGTACGCGATGGCCGAGGTCGTGGCCACCGTGCGTGCCGACCGGCCGGCGCCGGAGCCGACCCGGGTCGTGCTGCACCCGCCGACCGTCGCCGGCCCGGAGTTCACCGTGGCCCGCCAGGGCGAGGTGTGGCGGGTGCGCGGCCACAAGCCGGAGCGATGGGTCCGCCAGACCGACTTCGCCAACGACGAGGCGGTCGGCTTCCTCGCCGACCGGCTGGCCCGGCTGGGGGTCGAGGAGCGGCTGCTCGAGCTGGGCGCCCAGTCCGGTGACGCGGTCGCGATCGGTGCGGGTGACGACCCGGTCGTGTTCGACTTCGACCCCGCGGTCGAGGCCGGGGCCGAGACGCTCCTCGGCCGGCGCGGGGAGGATCCGCGGGTCGGCTGACCGCGGAGCGCCCCGCCGCAGATTCCCGGTTGCCGACCGTCGCTACGATGGCGCGGACAGGCGTCGACCCGGCCATCACCGGTGAGCCTCCGGAAGAACGGGCGCCGCACGCCGGCGGCGACCTCACTAGAACCGGACGGGAGCGGCCCGTCACAGCCGGGCACGAGCGGTCGGTCCGACCTCGCGACGGGGGGACCGGCAAGCGAGGTGGTACCGCGGCGTGACCCGGGAGACCCGGGAGACGTCGTCCTCGCACCCCGACCAGTGCACCGGTCCCGACCCGGTGCCGACGGAGCAGGAGTGCGATGGCGTACCCCAAGACCGGCGCGGACCAGGTGCCGGCGACCCCGGACTTCCCCGGCCTCGAGCAGGCCGTCCTGGAGCACTGGCGCACGGACGAGACCTTCGCCGCCTCGGTCGAGCAGCGAGACGCCGGGACCGACGGTGACAACGAGTTCGTCTTCTACGACGGCCCCCCGTTCGCGAACGGCCTGCCGCACTACGGGCATCTGCTCACCGGCTACGTCAAGGACGTCGTCCCCCGCTACCAGACGATGCGCGGACGCCGGGTGGAGCGGCGCTTCGGCTGGGACTGCCACGGGCTGCCGGCGGAGGTGGACGCGGAGAAGCGGCTGGGTATCGGCCACAAGTCCGAGATCGAGGAGATGGGGGTCGCCGCCTTCAACGACACCTGCCGGAGCGCCGTGCTGCGCTACACGCAGGAGTGGCAGGAGTACGTCACCCGGCAGGCGCGCTGGGTCGACTTCGACAACGACTACAAGACCCTGGACACCGACTACATGGAGTCGGTGATGTGGGCGTTCCGCTCGCTGTGGGACAAGGGGCTCATCTACGAGGGCTTCCGGGTGCTCGCCTACTGCTGGCGGTGCGAGACCCCGCTCTCCAACGCCGAGACCCGCCTCGACGACGTCTACCGCCCGCGGCAGGACCCGGCCGTGACGGTCGGGCTGCGGCTCGAGACCGGCGAACTGGCGCTGGTCTGGACCACCACCCCGTGGACGCTGCCGAGCAACCTGGCGATGGCGGTGCACCCCGATGTCGACTACGTCGTCGTGGAGCCGCGCGAGGGGGAGTGGGCCGGCCAGCGGCTGCTGCTCGCCGCCGCCCGGGTCGCGTCGTACGCGCGCGAGCTCGGCGCGGAGCCGCCGGTCGTCGAGACGCTCCGGGGGGCGGACCTCGTGGGCCGGCGCTACACCCCGCCGTTCGACTTCTTCACCGGACGCCCGAACGCGCACCAGGTGCTCGCGGCCGACTACGTCACCACCGACGACGGCACCGGGATCGTGCACATGGCTCCCGCCTTCGGCGAGGAGGACAAGGTCGCCGGCGACGAGGCCGGGATCGAGCCGGTGGTCCCCGTCGACGCCCAGGGCCGGTTCACCGCCGAGGTGCCGGCGTACGCCGGGCAGCACGTGTTCGAGGCGAACCGCCCGATCGCCCGGGACCTGCGCGACGCCGGGGTGCTGGTGCGGCACGAGACCTACGAGCACCCGTATCCGCACTGCTGGCGGTGTGACAACCCGCTGATCTACCGGGCGGTCACGTCGTGGTTCGTCGAGGTGACCCGGCTCAAGGACCGGATGCTCGAGCTGAACGAGCAGATCCACTGGGTCCCCGGCCACGTCAAGGACGGGTCCTTCGGGAAGTGGCTCGCGAACGCGAGGGACTGGTCGATCAGCCGGAACCGGTACTGGGGCAGCCCGATCCCGGTCTGGCGCTCCGACGACCCGGCCTACCCGCGCACCGACGTCTACGGCTCGCTGGACGAGATCGAGCGGGACTTCGGCCCACACGGGTTCCGGCGCCCCACCGACCTGCACCGGCCGTACGTGGACGAGCTGACCCGCCCCAACCCGGATGACCCGACCGGCCGCTCGACGATGCGCCGGGTGCCGGAGGTGCTGGACTGCTGGTTCGAGTCCGGGTCGATGCCGTTCGCGCAGGTGCACTATCCGTTCCAGAACGCTGAGTGGTTCGAGCACCACTACCCGGGCGACTTCATCGTCGAGTACGTCGGCCAGACCAAGGCCTGGTTCTACACGCTGCATGTGCTGGCGACGGCGCTGTTCGACCGGCCGGCGTTCCAGTCCGCCCTCGTGCACGGCATCGTCCTCGGGTCGGACGGCCGGAAGATGAGCAAGAGCCTGCGCAACTACCCCGACGTGTCCGGCGTGTTCGACCGGCACGGTTCGGACGCGATGCGGTGGTTCCTGATGAGCTCGCCGGTGCTGCGCGGGGGCAACCTGATCGTCACCGAGCAGGGGGTACGCGACGGTGTCCGGCAGGTGCTGATCCCGCTGTGGAACGCGTGGTACTTCTTCGCCCTGTACGCCGACGTGGCGTCGCACGAAGCCGGCTGGCGGACCGACTCGGCGTCGGTGCTGGACCGCTATCTGCTCGCGAAGGTGCACGACCTCGTGGTGGAGCTCGGCGAGCAGATGGACCGATTCGACGTCGCGGCCGCCTGCCAGACGGTGCGTGAGCACGTGGAGATGTTGACCAACTGGTACGTGCGCCGCTCCCGGCAGCGGTTCTGGGACGGCGATCCGGTCGCGTTCGACACGCTGTGGACCGCGCTGCACGTGCTGACCCGGGTGACCGCGCCGCTGCTGCCGCTGACCAGTGAGGCGGTCTATCGCGGCCTGACCGGCGAACGCAGCGTGCACCTCACCGACTGGCCCGACGCCGAGGCGCTGCCGGCCGACCCGGATCTGGTGACCGCGATGGACGGCGTCCGTGACGTCTGTTCGGTAGTGCTGCGACTGCGCAAGGCGGCCGGACTGCGGGTGCGCCAGCCGCTGCAGCGGCTCACCGTCGCGGTTCCCGACGCGGACGCGCTCGACCCGTACGCGGCGCTGATCGCGGCGGAGGTCAACGTGCACGACGTCGTGCTCACCACCCCGGCCCGGGCGGAGGTCGGCGTCACGTCGCGGCTGGTGGTCAACCCACGCGCGGCCGGCCCGCGCCTTGGCAAGGACGTGCAGGTGGCCATCCGCGCCGCCAAGGCCGGTGACTGGTCCGCGCCGGCGGACGGGCCGGTGGTCGCCGGCGGGGTGCTGCTGGAGGCTGGTGAGTACGACGTCGAGACCGTGGTGGAGACCGCCGACTCGGCGCGGGACGGCGCGGGCAGGCTCGCCTCCAGCGTGCTCCCGTCCGGGGGCTTCGTGGTGCTGGACACCGCGGTCAGCGAGGACCTCGCCATCGAGGGGGTGGCCCGAGACCTGGTCCGCGTCGTGCAGCAGGCCCGCCGCGACGCGGGTCTGGCCGTCTCCGACCGGATCCGACTCGGCATCGACGGTGGTGACGACGTCACCGAGGCCGCGGACCGGCACCGGGACATGATCAGCCGGGAGACGCTCGCGGTCGTGCTCGAGCTGGGCACCGTCCCGGCCGAGCAGTCGGTCGACGCCGTGGTGGGGGAGGGACTCAAGGTGCGGGTCACCGTGGAGCACGCCCGGTGAGCACCGCCCGTCCCGGCGCCCGGCGGGTGGTGGTCAAGGTCGGCTCGTCGTCGCTCACCACGACGACCGGTGGCCTGGACGGCGACCGGCTGGACGCGCTGGTGGACGTGCTGGCCACGACCCGGACCGGCGGCGACGAGGTGGTGCTGGTGAGCTCCGGGGCGATCGCGGCCGGGCTGGCGCCACTCGGGCTGGCCCGGCGGCCCCGCGGGCTGGCCGCCCAGCAGGCGGCGGCCTCGGTGGGGCAGGGGCTGCTCGTGCACCGCTATGCCGACCGGTTCGCCCAGCACGGCCTGGTCACCGGCCAGGTGCTCCTGACCCTGGACGACGTCACCCGGCGCGGGCACTACCGCAACGCGTATCGCACCTTCGCCACCCTGCTGGAGCTCGGCGCGGTCCCGGTGGTGAACGAGAACGACACCGTCGCCACCACCGAGATCCGGTTCGGCGACAACGACCGGCTGGCCGCGCTGGTCGCCCACCTCGTGCATGCTGACCTGCTGGTGCTGTTGTCCGACGTGGACGGGCTGCACGACGGCGACCCCCGGACCGGCGGAGCCCACCTGGTCCCGGACGTGCGCGACCTCGAGGACCTGAGCGGCGTCGAGCTCGGCCGCCCAGCGGCGCACGGCCCCGGGACCGGCGGGATGGTGACCAAGGTCGAGGCGGCTCGGATCGCCACCGGCGCCGGCATCCCGGTGGTGCTCACCACGCCCGGCAACGCGGCCGCCGCGCTGGCCGGAGATCGCGTCGGCACCCGCTTCCATCCGACCGGCCGTCGCCGCCCGACCCGGCTGCTCTGGCTCGCCCACGCCACCGAGGGCCGCGGCCGGCTCGTGCTCGACGACGGCGCGGTGCGCGCCGTCACCGACCGCCGCGCCTCGCTGCTGCCGGCCGGCATCGTCGCCGTCGAGGGGGGCTTCAGCGCCGGCGACCCGGTCGACCTCGTCGCCGCGGACGGCGGGTTGGTCGCCCGCGGACTCGTCAACTACGACAGTGCCGAGCTGCCGGACCTGCTCGGGCACTCCACCCGCGAGCTGGCCCGGATGCTCGGGCCGTCGTACGAGCGCGAGGTCGTGCACCGCGACGATCTCGTCGTGCTCACCGGCTGAGGTCGCGGCTGCCTGCCCGCGCGGGTCTCGGCCGGGTGACGATTCTCACGGGTGTGGCCGTTCCTGAGCGGTCGGTCACGGGAAAGGCGCAGACTGAGCGATTCGGGCAGGGAGCGGAAGGACCGGGTCGCTGGTGGAGGACGCAGCACGGCTGTGGCACGTGACCGTCACGGTCGCTGGTGCTGAGCACGACAGCGAGGTCGTCCGGCAGGCGATGCTCCGGCTCTCCGAGGAGCGACCGTTCCTGCACGCGCTGCGGTACGCGCCGGACCACGCCGAGATCCGGTACTGGGAGGAGGCGCCGGACATGCTGGACGCCGCCTCGCTGGCGCTGCGGGTCTGGGGGGAGCACCGGGACACCGCCGGACTCCCGCACTGGGAGGTGGTCGGGCTCGAGGTGCTCGAGCGGGACGCCTTCCAGCGACGGACCAGCGAGCGGTCCGTCGCGATCGGTCTGCACCGGCCCACCCCCCAGCCGTTCTGAGTGGCTGCCGCGCGCGCCTACCCTGGAGGGATGAGCAGCCAACCGGCCGGTGATCCCGTGCTGGTCGCGGCCGGGCCCGTCGGCACGGCCGCCGAGAGCGCCCGTCGCGCCGCCCGGCGGCTGGCTGCGGCCACCCGGGGCGAGAAGGACCGCGCGCTGCGGGCGATGGCCGACGAGGTGCTCGCGGCTGCCGCCGGCATCCTCGAGGCGAACGCTGCCGACGTGGCGGCGGCCGAGTCCGCCGGCACCGAGGCCCATCTCGTCGACCGGCTCCGCCTGGACGACGACCGGCTGGCGGCGATGGCCACCGGCCTTCGCGGGGTCGCCGACCTGGCGGACCCGGTCGGCGAGGTCGTCCGCGGCGTGACCCTGCCGAACGGCCTGCTCCTGTCCCAGCGCCGGGTGCCACTGGGCGTCGTCGGGATCATCTACGAGGCGCGGCCCAACGTCACCGTCGACGCTGCCGGACTCTGCCTCAAGTCGGGGAACGCCGTGCTGCTGCGCGGCTCCGGGTCGGCGGCGAGGACCAATGCCGCACTGGCGACCGCGCTGCGGGCGGCGATCGACGCGGCCGGGCTGCCGGCCGATGCGGTCATCCTGCTGGACAGCAGCCGCGCCACCGCGACCGCGCTGATGCGGGCGCGCGGCCAGGTCGACCTGGTCGTCCCCCGAGGCGGAGCCGGCCTCATCCGCTCGGTGGTGGAACAGTCCACGGTGCCGGTCGTGGAGACCGGTGTCGGCAACTGTCACGTCTACGTCGACGCGGCGGCCGACCTGGACATGGCGCTGCGGATCGTCCTGAACGCGAAGACCGACCGGCCCTCGGTGTGCAACGCCGCCGAGTCGCTCCTGGTGCACCGGGTGGTCGCCGAGGCCTTCGTGCCCAAGGTGGTCGCCGCCCTGCACGAGCACGGGGTCACCGTGCACGGTGACGAGACGTTCCACGCGGCCTCTGCCGATGTCCTCCCGGTGACCGACGAGGATCACGCCACGGAGTTCCTCGGGCTGGAGCTCTCCGCCCGCGTCGTGCCCGACCTCGACGCCGCGCTCGACCACGTCCGTCGTTTCGGCTCCGGGCACACCGAGGCCATCGTCACCGGCTCCCTGGAGGCGGCCCGGCGGTTCACCACCGGAGTGGACGCGGCCGCGGTGATGGTCAACGCCTCGACCCGGTTCACCGACGGTGAGCAGCTGGGACTGGGGGCGGAGATCGGGATCTCCACCCAGAAGCTGCACGCCCGCGGCCCGATGGGGCTCAGCGAGCTGACCACGACGACCACGGTGGTCACCGGTGCCGGCCATGTGCGCTGACTGGGGGTCGACCCGCTAGGTTGAGGGCATGCTCAGGTCCGTCGTCAGCGCCGAGGAAGAGCTGCGCGAGCTCCCGATCGAGCCGATCTGGATCGGGATCATCTGTCTCGGCATCTTCATCGCGCTGCTGCTGGCCCTGCTCGTCTACGGCAAGGGTCGCCCGCACACCTGAGCGGGCAACCGCTCAGCGACGGTCGACAGGCCCGCCACCATCGTGCGTCTCGCCGAGAAGGACCCGGCCCCGCAGCGGCGCCGGGTCGGTGTCATGGGCGGCACGTTCGACCCCGTGCACCACGGCCACCTGGTCGCGGCCAGCGAGGTGCAGTCCTGGTTCGGGCTGGACGAGGTGGTGTTCGTCCCCACCGGGCAGCCGTGGCAGAAGGACGATCGGCAGGTCACCCCGGCGGAGCACCGCTACCTGATGACCGTGATCGCGACCGCGTCGAACCCGCGGTTCTCGGTGAGTCGGGTCGATATCGACCGGGAGGGGCCGACGTACACCATCGACACGCTCCGCGACCTGCGGGCGGCGGCTCCCGACGACGAGCTGTTCTTCATCACCGGTGCCGACGCGCTCGCGCAGATCCTCACCTGGCGAGACCACGGCGAGATCTTCGCGCTGGCACATTTCGTCGGCTGCACCCGACCGGGGCACCGCCTGGAGGCCCAAGAGCTGGCCGGGCTGCCGGAGGACCGGCTGGCTCTGGTCGAGATCCCGGCCCTGGCGATCAGTTCCACCGACTGCCGGACCCGGGTCGCCAACGGGGAACCGGTCTGGTACCTCGTCCCGGACGGAGTCGTGCAATACATCAACAAGCACGGCCTGTACGGCGGCGACCCGCGCGCCGTCGCCGGTGACGGCGCGGCCGGCCCGAGTCGGACCCATACCGGACCCGTGCGAGGGACCCGGTGACCGCCACCCAGCACGCCCTGGACCTCACCTCAGCCGCGGCGGAGGCGGCCGCGGCGAAGCTCGCCGGCGATCTCGTGGCCTTCGACGTGTCGGACCAACTGGTCATCACCGACGTCTTCCTGGTGTGCTCCGCCGCCAACGACCGTCAGGTGCGAGCCGTGGTGGACGCGGTCGAGGACCGGCTGCTGACCCTCGGGGCCAAGCCGCTGCGTCGCGAGGGGGAGCGGGAGGCCCGCTGGGTTCTGCTCGACTTCGCCGACCTGGTGGTGCACGTTCAGCACCAGGACGAGCGGGCGTTCTACGCGCTCGAGCGGATCTGGCGGGACTGTCCGCTGGTGCCACTCCCGGAGACCGCCCGAGCGCCGGATCCCGCGGTGTCCGACGGCGACGGCCCGCGGGCGTGAACCGCCGATTGGTCCTGTGGCGGCACGGTCGGACCCGGTGGAACGCCGAGGGCAGGGACCAGGGGCACAGCGACATCGAGCTCGACGAGCTCGGCCGGGCCCAGGCCGAGGCGGCCGCGCCGGTGCTGGCCTCCCTCGCGCCCACGGCCATCGTCAGCAGCGACCTGCGGCGCGCCGCGAGCACGGCCGAGCCCCTGGCCCGGCTCACCGGTCTGGTGCCGGCCCTGGATCCGGACCTGCGGGAGATCCACCTGGGTGCGCGCGAGGGCCTGACCGGGTCCGAGGCGCGTGCCCGCTTCCCCGACGAGATGGCGCGGTTGGCTGCCGGCGAGGACGTCCACGTTCCCGGTGCGGAGACGTACGCGGAGACCGCCGCCCGCGTCGCCGGCGCCCTCCAGCGGCATGTGACGGCGATGGCCGACGGCGACCTGCTCGTCGTGGTGTCGCATGGGAGCGCGATGCGGGTCGGCGCCTGCCGTCTCCTCGGGCTGCCGCAGCGCTGCTGGTCGGTGCTGGGCGGTTTCGACAACTGCCACTGGGCGTGGCTCGTGGAGCAGCGGCACGGTTGGGCGGTGCAGGGCTGGAACGTCGGCGGCCGGCCGGCCGAGCCCGTCACCGGCGGCCGGGTCGGGGGCTGATCCCGGCTACGCCCGCGGTCGCGGCACCGGCTATGCTGACGCGGTTCCGTCGGCTCGGATCTCAGTCCGGGACGCGCCGGACATGGGGCTGTGGCGCAGCTGGTAGCGCACCTGCATGGCATGCAGGGGGTCAGGGGTTCGAGTCCCCTCAGCTCCACCAGACTCCGGGCGAGTTCAGCCGGCGGAGGGAATGGCATGGACGTCGTGGAGCAGCACCGTCGCAGCCTGGACGTCTGGCGCCGCTGCGTCGGTGCCGTCGGATCGGGCGACTGGGAGCAGCCGACGCCGTGCACCGACTGGACCGTCCGTGACCTGGTCAACCACGTGGTGGGTGAGGACCGATGGACGGTGCCGCTGCTCGCCGGCCAGACGATGGCCGACGTGGGGGACCGGTTCGACGGTGACCTGCTGGGTGCGGATCCAGTGTCCGCCGCGCGGACGGCTGCGGACGAGGCGCAGTCGGCGGTGGCCGACCTGCTCCCCGGCGACCCGGTCGTGCACCTGTCCTACGGCGACGAGAACGGCGCCGAGTACGTCCGCCAGCTGGTCGCCGACCACCTCTTGCACGCGTGGGACCTGGCCGCCGCCAGCGGATCCGAGCGCGACCTCGACCCGGAGCTGGTCAGCGAGGTGGCGACCTGGTTCGCCGAGCGGGAGGACATGTACCGCTCCTACGGCCTCGTCGCGGACCGTCCCGACGTCGCCGTCGCCGACGAGACGCAGCGGCTGCTGGTGGCGTCGGGTCGCGACCCGCGGTGGCAGGGCGGCTGAGCGGAGCACCCCGCGCCGGGCCGCGCCGTCTCGCGCCGCGTCAGGACATCGGGCCGGTCTCCCCTGCCAGCCGGACCCCCCGGTCGGTGAGCTCGTCCAGCACCGGCCGGGCGCTGGGCAGCGCCAGCACGTCCTCCACCGCGCCGGTGCCCTCAGCCTCGGCCAGCGCGTGCCACCAGCCGACATTCGGCGCGACCGACCGGTAGCCGTCGGCGTCGGCGTCCCACCGGGCCGCGGCCGCCGACGCCAGCGCGACAGCCTGGTCCCGCGGCAGTCGGAGCACCCGGACGTCGCCCCGGAACCGCGGCGTGCCGGCCACCAGCTGCCGGAGCCGCCGCACACCGTTGGAGACGCGGTAGATCAGCTTCATCGAGTCGTGCCGCCGAGGTGCGGCCCGGCCGTCGAGGTGCCCGGCCAGCCGGGCGGCATTCAGCACGAGTCCTTGGGCCGACGCCTCCTGCACCATCCACAACAGGGCGGTGTCGGACAGCGCGGTCTCCGCATAGCCACCTCCGACGTCGGAGTGCACCCCTTCGAACCACACCTGCTCGACCTGGCCCTCGGCCGTGCCCTCTTGCAGCTCCCATAGGCAGGGTTCGAACGCCATCCGGCGGTCGTCGATCGCGAGCGCCTGTCGGGCCGACCGGACCGACCTGCTCAGCCGGATGTCGTGGAACTGGTGCCGGCGCTTGAACGGCCCGGGCACTCCGAGAGCGCCGACGGTGTCGAATACGCCGAGGAACTGGATCGGCACGTCCGGGTGGCAGCGGTTCCGGCGGAAGTCCGCGAGGTCACCGGCCGCCACGGCGTCGGCGGAGGCGGCCCGGTTCCGATAGCGGTGCATGGCCTCGCGCAGGTGGTCGAGCTGGTCGGCGCGGAGCAGGCCGACCCGGGCGATCATGCCGACCAGGCTCCGCGCGGTATAGGCGCCTCGGCTGAAGCCGAACACGTACACCTCGTCGCCGGGCTCGTAGTTCAGCGCCAGGAACTGGTAGGCGTCGGACAGGTTGGCGAGCAGGCCCAGCCCGACCGCACCGCCGAGCCAGCGGTCGGCGGAGTATCGGGCGCCGACGCCGCCGACGTAGTGCACGACCTGGTCGACATCGGCGCCCAGCCGGCGGGTCTCGACCGACCAGGCGATCTTCGCGATGTTCGACACGTGCCGGCTGTCCGAGCTCTGCCAGGTGCCGTCACAGCACACGACCAGTCGTCTCATGGCTGCATGGTGGCACCGGGGGCGCTACTCTCGTCTACGTGTACACGAGCCCGCTCCTTGGACCGCCGCGCTGACCAGGATCCACGTCGGCGCGGCCACCCCTCACGTCTGAGGGGTTTTTTCATGCCTGGTGCGGAACGAGACGGCTGGAGACGCGCGTGACCACGACCGAGAGCACCACCTCGCGTCCGGACGAGAGGCCGGGCGGTGCTGCCGGCGAGCGGCCGGCCTACGACGTGCACGCCGCGGAGGAGAAGTGGCGCCCGGTCTGGGAGCGGCTGGACCCGTTCCGCGCGCGAGACGACGGCAGCAAGCCGCGGCGCTACGCGCTGACGATGTTCCCGTACCCGTCCGGCGACCTGCACATGGGCCACGGCGAGGTGCTCGCCCTGCACGACGTCCTGGCGCGGTACTGGCGGCTGAAGGGCTATGACGTCCTGAACCCGATCGGCTGGGACTCGTTCGGCCTGCCGGCCGAGAACGCGGCGATCCGCCGCGACGAGCACCCCGCCGTGTACACCTACGCCAACATCGAGGTGCAGGCGGAGTCGCTGCGCCGGTACGCCCTCAGCTTCGACTGGTCCCGGCGCCTGCACACCTCCGACCCCAGCTACTACCGCTGGACGCAGTGGCTGTTCCTGCGCTTCCGCGAGGCCGGTCTCACCGACCGGCGGGCCAGCTACGTCAACTGGTGCCCCAACGACCAGACGGTGCTGGCCAACGAGCAGGTGGTGGGCGGTGTCTGCGACCGGTGCGGCGCGGTCGTCACCAAGCGACAGCTGACCCAGTGGTACTTCCGCACCACTGCCTACGCCCAACGGCTGCTGGACGACATGACCGATCTGGAGGGCCGGTGGCCCGAGCGGGTGCTGGCCATGCAGCGGAACTGGATCGGACGTTCGGAGGGCGCGTTCACCGACTTCGTCGTGGCCGGGCTGGACGCGCCGATGCGGGTCTTCACCACCCGCCCGGACACGCTGTTCGGGGCCACCTTCATGGTCGTGGCCCCGGAGTCTCCGCTGGCGGCACGCCTGGTCACCGATGACCGGCGCGCCGACTTCGAGGCCTACCTGGAGCAGACCCAGCGGGCCACCGACATCGAGCGGCAGTCCACCGACCGGCCGAAGACCGGCACGTTCCTGGGCGCCTACGCCACCAACCCGGTCACCGGCCGGCCGATCCCGATCTGGGCGGCCGACTACGTGCTGGCCGACTACGGCACCGGCGCGATCATGGCGGTGCCGGGGCAGGACCAGCGCGACTGGGACTTCGCCACGGCGTACGGGCTGCCGATCGTCCGGACCGTCCAGCCGCCGGACGACTTCGACGGCGAGGCCTACGTCGGTGAAGGTGCCGCGATCAACTCGGCCAACGACGAGATCAGCCTGGACGGGCTTCCCGTCGACGAGGCAAAGGCACGGATCACCGACTGGCTGGAGAGCAAGGGGCTGGGGGAGCGGACGGTCAACTACCGACTGCGGGACTGGCTGCTGAGCCGGCAGCGGTACTGGGGGTGTCCGATCCCGGTCGTGCACTGTGCCGACTGCGGCGAGGTGCCGGTCCCAGACGACCAGCTGCCGGTCGAGCTGCCGCACCTGGAGGGTGCGGACCTGGCGCCCAAGGGGACCTCGCCGCTGGCCGCCGCCACGGACTGGGTGGACGACGGAGTGCCCGTCGTGCGGCGGACCCGCGCACCGAGACACCGACACGATGGACACCTTCGTCGACTCGTCGTGGTACTTCCTGCGGTACTGCTCGCCGCACGACACCGAGCGGCCCTACGACCCCGAGGCGGCCAACCGCTGGATGCCGGCCGCGAACTATTTCGGCGGCGCCGAGCACGCGGTGCTGCACCTGCTGTACTTCCGATTCTTCACCAAGGTGCTGCACGACCTGGGCATGCTGGACGCGATCGAGCCGACGGTGTCGCTGATCAACCAGGGGCAGGTCATCAACCTTGGCCGGTCGATGAGCAAGTCGCTGGGCAACGGGGTCGACCTCGGTGAGCAGCTCGACACCTTCGGTGTCGATGCGGTCCGGCTGACGCTGGTCTTCGCCGGGCCACCCGAGGACGACATCGACTGGGCCGACCTGTCACCTGGCGGGTCGCTGCGCTTCCTGCAGCGGGCCTGGCGACTGGCGCAGGACGTGACCAGCGAACCCGGCACCGTCCCGGCGGCCGGTGACACCTCGCTGCGACGGGTCACCCACCGCATGGTCCACGACGTCGAACAGCTGCTGGAGTCGCGCCGGTTCAACGTCGCGGTCGCCCGGATGATGGAGCTGGTCAACGCCTGCCGGCGGGCCATCGACACCGGCCCCGGCGGGGCGGACCCGGCGGTGCGGGAGGCCGCCGAGGTGGTGGCCCAGCTGCTGAGCCTGGTCGCCCCCCACACCGCCGAGGAGATGTGGGAGGCCCTCGGCCACCAGCCGACGGTCGCCACCAGCAGCTGGCCCGAGATCGACCCGGACCTGCTGGTCGACGACACCGTGACCTGTGTGGTGCAGGTCCAGGGCAAGGTGCGCGCCCGGCTGGAGGTCCCGCCCGGCATCGACGCTGCGGAGCTGGAGCGGCGGGTGCTCGCCGACGCGGAGGTGCAGCGGTTCGTCGACGGCCGTGCGGTCCGACGGGTGATCGTCCGCCCGCCCGGACTGGTCAACCTGGTGGTCTGACCGACCCGGGGTCACCGGCCAGGAGGTGACCGTCCACGCCGCTGATCCGCGGCTCGCCCGACCGAGTGACAATCGCCACCGCTCGAACCTCGTCCATGGCCCCAGCAGGCACCGCTAGCCTGCCCTCCGTGCCAGAACGGGTCGCCATCGTCACCGACTCGACGGCATCGCTGCCTCCCGACGTGATCGAGCGATACGGGATCGTCGTGGTGCCACTCCAGGTGGTGGTCGGCGCTCGCGCGCTGGACGAGGGCTCCGAGGCAACCCATCGCACGGTGGCCGAGGCGTTGGCAGCGTCCGCTCCGGTCTCCACCTCGAGACCCGCTCCGGATGCGTTCGTCGCTGCCTACACCGCGGCGATGGCGTCCGGCGCGGACGCCATCGTCTCGGTGCACCTGTCGTCCCAGCTGTCCGGCACCTACGACTCCGCCGTGGCCGCGGCCGGCGAGGTCGACATCGACGTGGAGATCGTGGACAGCGCGCAGATCGGACTGGCCACCGGCTTCTCGGTCCTGGCGGCCGCGGAGGCGGTGGCGGACGGAGCTGACGCCGAGTCGGCGGCCACGGTCGCCTGCGAGACCGCGGACGCCACCCGGTCGTACTTCTACGTCGACACGCTCGAGTACCTCCGTCGGGGCGGACGGATCGGGGCCGCGGCGGCGCTGCTCGGCACGGCGCTCGCGGTGAAGCCCCTGCTCACGGTCCTGGACGGGCGGGTGGAGCCGCTCGAGAAGGTGCGGACGACGAGTCGCGCGCTCGCCCGTATCGAGGAGCTCGCGGTCGAGGCCGCCGGCTCCGGCTCGGTCGCGGTCGGCGTGCAGCACCAGGGTGCGGGGGCGCGCGCCGCCGCTCTGGCCGAGCGGCTGCGGGAGCGGTTGCCGCAGGCCGACCTCGTCTGGGAGCAGCAGGTCGGCGCGGTCGTCGGGGCCCACCTCGGCCCTGGCGCGGTGGCGGTCGTGGTGGTTCCGCGGGCGTTCTGACGTCCTTTGCACAGCCGTCGCTGACTCGATCCGTCGTCCACAGGGCTGCCAACCGGCAGGTCCTGATCGGCCGCCCGCTCCCTAGCGTCGAGGCATGCCACAGCTGCGACGCGAGCCCGGACGGCTGCGAGCCGGTGAGCGCCGCGCAGCGGTGCGCCGGCTGTCCCTGCTGGCCGCCGAGCTCGAGCGGCCGCCTCCCGACGACGGCACTGAACACCCGCCGCCGCGAGACGAGGCGGCCTCGGTCGCTGACCCGACCGTGGAGGTGGAGGGAGACCCGGCCGGCAGACACCGGGCGGCAGCCCTGCCCGCGCGGCAGCGGTTGACCGGCGCGCTGGCCGACCAGCTGCCACCGACGCTCCGGACCGTCGGCACCGACCGGGGAGTCACCGGGCAGCACGTCACCGTGCTCGTGCTGGTGACTGCGCTCCTGCTGGCGGCAGGGGCGTGGTGGCTGCTCGACGGGCGGCCCAGCACCCGGGTGGTCGGTCCCGAGCCACCGGTCCCGGTCACCGCGGACGCGCCGAGTGCCGACCCGGGCGTGGGGGTGACCCCGGCAGTTCCCGGCGCCGCCCCGGCAGGGGTGCCACCAACCCCCACGGCGACGGTCGGCACCGACCTGGTCGTCGACGTCACCGGCCGGGTCCGCCGGCCCGGCCTGGTGACCCTGCCCTACGGAGCGCGGGTGGCAGACGCGCTGGAGTCGGCCGGCGGGCCGCGGCCACGAGTGGACCTGAGCACGCTCAACCTCGCTCGCCTCCTGGTGGACGGCGAGCAGATCGTGGTGGGCATGCGGGTGGCGACGCTGCCCCCGGCGGCCGCGACGGCGAGCGGGGTGCCGGTCGCGCCGGTTCCGGGCGTGCCGGCCGCGCTCGTCGACCTGAACACCGCGGACCTGGCGCTGCTGGACACGCTGCCCGGGGTCGGGCCCGTGACCGCCCAGGCGATCCTGGACTGGCGCAGCGCGAACGGCCGGTTCACCAGCGTGGACGAGCTGCTGGCGGTCGACGGCATCGGCGACGTCACCCTGGCCGACCTGCGCGACCTGGTGACGGTGTGACCCGGTGCCGGTCGCCGGTGCCGACCACCGCCTCGCCGCTCCGGCGGTGGCGGCGTGGGCGAGCGCCGCCGGATGTCTGAGCCTTCCGGGACGGGTCGCCCTCGTCCTCGGCGTGCTGCTGGCCGCGGGGGCGCTCGTCGCTGCCCGCACGTCCCGGGCGGCGGTCGCGCTGGTGCTCGTGGCCGCCGCCGCGGCGGCGGCGCTGGCCGGGCTGCGGGTCCTCCATGCGGACGCGGGTCCGTTGCCCGGCCTGGCGCGCGAGCGAGCCGTGGTCGGTGCCGAGCTGGTGCTCACGAGCGACCCTCGGCTCGTCCGCGGCGCGTACGGCGACCAGGTGCTGGTGACGGCCAGGACGGTCGAGGTGACCGGACGAGGCAGCACCGTGCGAGGTCGCGCGCCCGTCCTGGTGTTCGCGCCGGAGAGCACCGGTCTGCTCGAGGCCATGCTCGGCAGCCGGATCGACGTGGTCGGTCGGCTGGCTGCGGCCCGCTCGGCCGAACACAGCGCGGTGCTCCAGGTCAGCCGGGTGGAGGGCGTCGTCCGACCGGCCGCGTGGTGGTGGACGGTGGCCGCCCGGCTCCGGGACGCGGTGGACCGGGCCGTGGACGAGCGAGGACAGGCCGGTGAGCTGGTGCCGGCGCTGGTCGTCGGGGACGACAGTGGGCTGTCCGAGGCCCTCGCCGCGGACTTCCGCAGCAGTGGACTGACACATCTGCTGGCGGTGTCCGGGACCAACCTGACCCTGGTGCTGGGTGCGCTGCTGCTCGTCGCGCGGACGGCCGGCGTGCGCGGCCGTGGGCTCGTCGCCGTCGGGGTCGCCGGCGCGATCGGCTTCGTGTTGCTGGCCCGCCCGGAACCGAGCGTGCTGCGGGCGGCGGCGATGGGGCTGGTGGCGCTGATCGGCGTCGCCAGCGGAGATCGGCAGCGCGGGTTGCGGGCGCTGGCCGTCGCGGTGCTCGTGCTGCTCCTGGTCGACCCGTGGCTGTCGCGCTCGGTCGGCTTCCTGCTGTCCACCCTCGCCACCGCCGCGATCCTGCTGCTGGCGCCGGGCTGGCGGGATGCGCTCACCCGGTGGCTGCCGCGCTGGGCCGCGGAGGCGCTGGCCGTCCCGCTGTCGGCGCAGCTGGCCTGCACGCCGGTCGTCGCGGCCATCTCCGGCCAGGCCTCGCTGGTCGCCGTGCTCGCCAACGTGCTGGCCGCCCCCGCCGTCGGCCCCGCCACGGTGTTCGGACTGCTGGCCGGACTGGTCGGGCTCGGGTCGCCGACCGCGGGCGACCTGGCCGGCTGGTTGGCGGTGGTGCCGGCCGGATGGATCGTCGCGGTCGGCCGGGTCAGCGCCGGGCTGCCGGGCGCCAGCGTGGCGTGGGACACCTCGGCACCGGCGCTCGGGCTGCTCGCCGGGCTCTGCGCTCTGGTCGCGCTCGGCGCCGGAGCGGTGCTGCGCCGGCGGGGTGCCAGCGCGCTGCTGGCGCTGCTGCTGGTGATGCTGGTGCTCCGGCCGCTGCCGACCCCCGGCTGGCCGCCGGCCGGCTGGGTCCTGGTGGCCTGCGACGTGGGGCAGGGCGACGCCTTGGCGCTCGCGGCCGGGGACGGTGCAGCGGTGGTCGTCGACGTCGGCCCCGAGCCGCTGGCGGTGCAGGACTGCCTCCGCGACCTCGACGTCACCTCGGTGTCCGCAGTCCTGCTGTCGCACCTGCACGCCGACCACGTCGACGGCCTGGTCGGCGTGCTCGACCAGTTCCCGGTCGGGCAGGTCGCGCTGAGCCCGGTCCGGTCCCCCGAGTCCGCGTGGACCGCGGTCGCCGGCGCCGCGGCGGAGGCGGACGTGCCGGTGCGCACGCTCGCGGCCGGCCAGCGGGCCCGGCTCGGACCGCTCACGTGGCAGGTGCTGGCACCGGCGGCGACCATCCCGGCGAGCGTGTCCGAGTCCAGCGGCTCGACCGGCTCGCCGGTCAACGACGCCAGCCTGGTGCTGGCGGTCGAGACTGCCGGGCTGCGGCTGCTGATGACCGGCGACATCGAGCCGCCGGCTCAGGCGGCGCTGGTGGGCAGCGGTGTCGACCTGGCGGCGGACGTGCTCAAGATCCCGCATCACGGCAGCGCCCGCCAGGACCCGGCGTTCCTCGCCGCCGTCGACCCGCGGCTGGCGGTGGTGTGTGTGGGGCTGGACAACGGCTACGGGCACCCCTCGGCGGGCCTGCTGGGCACGCTGGAGGCGACCGGAGTCGAGGTGGCCCGAACCGACCTGGACGGCGACGTGGCGGTCGTGGCCGGCGACGACGGCCTGGAGTGGGCCGCCCGCGGGACGGAGGGGGGCGCGGGCTGACATCCTGCGGCGGTGGCCCCGACGAAGACGCGCGTCCTCGGCACGGTGGTGCTGGTCACCGGATCGGCCGACTTCCTCGCCGACCGGGTGGTCGAGGACGTCCGCGCCGCGCTCGCCGAGGACGACCCGGCGGCCGACCTGACCGAGGTCTCGGCATCGGGCCTGGACGCCGGCACGTTCGCCGAGCTCACCAGCCCGTCACTGTTCGCGGCCGCCCGCGGGGTCGTCGTCCGCGGGATCGATGCGCTCCCCGATGCCATGCAGCAGCCGCTGGCCGACTACGTCGCCGCGCCGGCGCCCGACGTCGCGCTCGTCCTGATCCACCCGGGAGGAGCCCGGGGCCGGTCACTGCTGGAGCGGTTGCGCCAGGCGGGGGCCCGCGAGGTCCCGGTGGAGGACCCGAAGCCCTGGCGGCTCTCGGCCTGGATCGTGGCCGAGGGCAGGCGGCTCGGTGTCCGGGTCGACCCGGACGCCGCCGACCTGCTGCACCGTGCCGTGGGCGATGACGTCCGTGCGCTGGCCGCTGCGGTCTCGCAGCTGGGGAGCGACCAGCAGGGCAGTCGGATCGACACGGACCTGGTGGCCCGCTACTACGAGGGCCGAGCCGAGATCAAGACCTTCGACATCGCGGAGCGGGCGGTGACCGGCGACCGCGCCGGGGCGCTGGAGCTGCTCCGCTGGGCCCTCGGGCAGCGCGTCGGGCTGCCGCTGGTGACGGCCGCGTTCGCCACGACGGTGCGCCGGCTGATCAAGCTCTCGTTCGCGCCGACCGGCACCACCGACGCCGCGCTGGCCCGGGAGGTCGGCTGCAGCCCGCGCCAGCTGTCCCGTCTCCGGGACCAGGCGCGCGGGTGGGACGCGAGCGGCCTGGCCACGGCCATGGACGCCGTCGCGGAGGCGGACGCGGCCGTCAAGGGCGGTGCGGCCGACGCGGGTCACGCCCTGGAGCGGATGGTGCTGAGCGTCGTGGCGGCCCGGACCGGGCCGGCCGGTCGCCGGGCCGGGCGGTGACGTCCGGCGGCTATCGGGTCCGGCGGGTCAGAGCTCGGCGCTGCGCTTGGCGATGGCCGACTTCCGGTTCGCCGCCTGGTTCTTGTGGATCACGCCGGCCGAGGCCGCCTTGTCGAGCCGGCGGGTGGCTTCGTGTCCGAGCTGGCGGGCCTGCTCGGCGTCCCCGGAGTCGGCGGCAGCGCGGAACCGGCGGACGGCGGTCCGGAGCGCCGACTTCACCGACTTGTTGCGCTCGTGCGCGGCGTCGTTCTGCCGGTTGCGCTTGATCTGGGACTTGATGTTCGCCACTGGTGCAAGCCTCGATCGCTGGGACGAAGGGGTGGGACGCTGCTCGATGCGGGGGCCATGGCGGCGGGGCGGCCGCCACCGGACCGACCCCGAAGGCTACCAGCGGCCGCGACCCGCCCCAAATCATCCGCGGCCGGCTCCGGGTGCTCGCGGCCCGGCCGACCGGCCGGATGGGAGGATGGGCGCACCGTCCGCCCCCGATGCCGCGATTGAGCCCTCGTGCCCCAGCCCGTCCCCGCGTCCCGCCCGGCCGCCGCACCCGCTCCCGGTGCGACCGACCCCGCGGTGCTCCGGAACTTCTGCATCATCGCCCACATCGACCACGGCAAGTCGACGCTGGCCGACCGGATGCTGCAGCTGACCGGCGTGGTGGACGCCCGCACCATGCGCGCGCAGTACCTCGACCGGATGGACATCGAGCGCGAGCGCGGCATCACGATCAAGAGCCAGGCCGTCCGGCTGCCGTACACCAGCGCGGTCTCCGGCACCGACACCACCTACGTGCTGAACCTGATCGACACCCCGGGCCACGTCGACTTCACCTATGAGGTGAGCCGCAGTCTGGCCGCCTGCGAGGGTGCGGTGCTCTTGGTCGACGCGGCGCAGGGCATCGAGGCGCAGACGCTGGCGAACCTCTACCTCGCACTCGACGCCGACCTGCACATCATCCCGGTGCTGAACAAGATCGACCTGCCGAGCGCCCAGCCGGACAAGTACGCCGAGGAGCTGGCCCACATCATCGGCTGCGACCCCGATGACGTGCTGCGGGTGTCGGCCAAGACCGGCGACGGGGTGGCCGAGCTGCTCGACGTGATCGTCGCGCAGGTGCCGGCCCCGGTCGGCGTCGCGGACGCCCCGGCGCGGGCGCTGATCTTCGACTCCGTCTACGACACCTACCGCGGCGTGGTCACCTACGTTCGCGTCATCGACGGCCGGCTCAGCCATCGGGACCGGATCAAGATGATGTCGACCGGCGCGGTGCACGAGATGCTCGAGGTGGGGGTGATCTCGCCGGAGCCGACCAAGGCCGGTGAGATCTCGGTCGGCGAGGTGGGCTACCTGATCACCGGGGTCAAGGAGGTCCGACACAGCCGCGTGGGTGACACGGTCACGTCCGCGGTCCGCGGGGCGACCGAGGCGCTCGGCGGCTACCGGCATCCCAACCCGATGGTCTACTCCGGCCTCTACCCGATCGACGGCGACGACTACCCCAGCCTGCGCGAGGCGCTGGACAAGCTGCAGCTGAACGACGCCGCGCTGGCCTACGAGCCGGAGACCTCCGGAGCGCTCGGGTTCGGGTTCCGCTGCGGCTTTCTCGGCCTGCTGCACATGGAGATCGTCCGCGAGCGGCTCGAGCGCGAGGCCGGCCTGGACCTGATCTCCACTGCGCCCAACGTGGTCTACCGGGTGGTGATGGAGGACGGCACGGAGCACGTCGTGACCAACCCCAGCGAGTACCCGGACGGCAAGATCGCGACCGTGCACGAGCCGGTCGTCCGGGCCACGGTGCTCGCCCCGTCGGACTACATCGGCACGATCATGGACCTGTGCCAGACGCGCCGGGGCGCCCTGCAGGGGATGGACTATCTGTCCGCGGACCGGGTCGAACTGCGGTACCTGCTGCCGCTGGCCGAGATCGTCTTCGACTTCTTCGACCAGCTGAAGTCCCGGACCAAGGGCTACGCCAGCCTCGACTACGAGCCCGTCGGCGAGCAGGAGGCCGATCTCGTGAAGGTGGACGTCCTGCTGCACGGTGAGCCCGTCGATGCCTTCAGCGCGATCGTGCACCGCGACAGCGCCTACAGCTACGGGGTTGCCCTGGCGCAGAAGCTCAAGGAGCTGATCCCCCGCCAGCAGTTCGAGGTTCCGATCCAGGCCGCGGTCGGCTCGCGGGTGATCGCGCGTGAGACGATCCGGGCGATCCGCAAGGACGTGCTGGCCAAGTGCTACGGCGGTGACATCACCCGCAAGCGCAAGCTGCTGGAGCGGCAGAAGGAGGGCAAGAAGCGGATGAAGATGGTCGGGCGGGTGGAGGTGCCGCAGGAGGCGTTCATCGCCGCGCTGTCCACCTCCGACACCGGCGACGGCAGGACCAGGCGCTGACCACCGCGACCCTCCGGAGCGGGGCAGCTGCGAGACCGCTGCGGGTGAGCGTGATCGGCACCGGCTACCTCGGTGCCACGTCCGCCGCCTGTCTCGCCGAGCTGGGCGTCGAGGTGCTCGGCGTGGACGTCGACCCGATGACCGTCGCGGAGCTGTCGGCGGGGCGGGTCCCCTTCCACGAGCCCGGCCTGGGTGCGCTGGTGGCGAGGCACGTCGGGTCCGGCCGGCTGCGGTTCGGGGACTCGTACGAGGAGGCCGCCGCGTTCGGCGACGTGCACCTGCTCTGTGTCGGCACCCCGCAACGACCGGACGGGCCGGGTTGTGACCTGTCCCAGCTGGACGCCGCCGTGTCCGGGCTGGCGCCGCACCTCACCCGCAGCTGTCTCGTCGTGGGCAAGTGCACCGTCCCGGTGGGGACGGCGGCGCGACTCGCCGCCCGGCTGGCGGTGGAGGCGCCGGCCGGGGACGCGGCCGAGCTGGCATGGAGCCCGGAGTTCGTCCGGGAGGGGACCGCAGTGGAGGACACCCTCCGCCCGGACCGGCTGGTGTTCGGCGTCTCGTCGGCCGAGGCGGAGAAGCTGCTGCGCGAGGTGTACGGCCCGACGCTGGACGCGGGGACCCCTCTGGTCGTCACCGACCTCACGACCGCGGAGCTCACCAAGGTGGCGGCGAACTCGTTCCTCGCGACCAAGATCTCGTTCATCAACGCGATGGCGGAGCTGTGCGAGGCGACCGGCGCCGACGTCGTGGCGCTGGCCGACGCCATCGGTCTCGACCCGCGGATCGGTCGCCGCTCGCTGGACCCCGGGCTCGGCTTCGGCGGCGGCTGCCTGTCCAAGGACATCCGCGCCTTCATGGCCCGCGCCGAGGAGCTGGGCGTCGACCAGGCGCTGTCGTTCCTGCGCGAGGTGGACGCGATCAACACCCGTCGCCGCAGCCGGATGGTCGAGCTGGCCGTCGAGGAGTGTGACGGCGCGCTCGACGGGCGACGGGTGGCGGTGCTGGGCGCCGCGTTCAAGCCCGGCTCCGACGACGTCCGCGACTCCCCGGCGCTGGACGTCGCGGCCCGGCTGCACGCGCGCGGCGCGACGGTGACGGTCTACGACCCGCAGGCCAACGCGAGAGCCGCCGCCCTGTGCCCGGTCCTGGACTACGCCGAGTCCGCCGTCGGCGCCGCGGCAGCAGCCGATCTCGTCCTGGTGCTCACCGACTGGCCGGAGTTCTGCCTGCTCGACCCGCAGTCCCTGGCGCCGGTGGTGCGACGCCGCCGGTTGCTCGACGGCCGCAGCGCGCTCGACCCGGACCGCTGGCGGGCGGCCGGCTGGTCCTACCGCTCGCTCGGCCGGCCCTGACGTCCGGTCAGCGCCGCAGGGTGCGCTCCAGCAGTGCCCGGTCGCCCTCGGCCAGCTGTTGCTCGGGGAGCGTCACGTCGACGTCGTCGGACTCGCACACGACCCGGTAGCCGTAGCCGTCCGGCCGGGCCCGTCCTCCGGCCGCCGGCTCGCGCACGACGGGTGAGGCGAGCAGCCGGCGCCACTCGTCCGCTTCACCGGCGTCCAGCCGGTCCAGGTCCACCTGGCCCTCCCGCTTCATGCCGGCGATGCCACCTGAGCGCACCACTCGGACCAGGTGGCCGCCGCCCGCGTCCGTGCTCATGCCTGGCCTCCCTAGGACCCGCCGAGGCCGACCGCGGTCCACGCGCCGGCGACCGCTTCGGCCTCCGCCGACCCGTCCCCATGGCGCTGCCGGGCGGTCGCCGTGGTCAGCTCCGCGAACGCCGGGAAGTCGGCGTCCCGGTCCAGCTGGCCGCCGACGAGCACCGCGTACCAGATCGCGCCGGCTGCCTCCCACGCGTTGCCACCCAGCGCGGTGGCCGCGAGGTAGAACGCGTGGTTGGGGATGCCGGAGTTGATGTGCACGCCGCCGTTGTCGTCGTCGGTGTCGACGTAGTCGGCCATCGTCGCCGGCTGGGGGTCCTTGCCGAGCAGTGGGTCGTCGTACGCGGTGCCGGGTGCCGCCATCGAGCGCAGGGCTACGCCTTGCACCTGCGCGGTGAACAGCCCGGCGCCGATCAGCCAGTCCGCCTCGTCAGCGGTCTGGTCGGCGCGGCGCTGCTTGACCAGCGAGCCGAAGACGTCCGACATCGACTCGTTCAGTGCGCCGGACTGGCCGGAGTAGACGAGGTCGGCGGTGTGCTCGGTGACGCCGTGCGTCAGCTCGTGCCCGATCACGTCGATGCTCACGGTGAAGCGCTTGAAGTACTCACCGTCGCCGTCGCCGAAGACCATCCGGGAGCCGTCCCAGAACGCGTTGGCGTAGTCCTCGCCGTAGTGCACCGTTGCCCGCAGCGGCATGCCGCGTCCGTTCAGGGAGTCCCGCTCGTACTCCTTCGAGAACAGCCGCCAGGTCGCACCCAGTCCGCGGTAGGCCTCGTCGGTGGCGGCGTCGCCGGTCCGCGGCTCTCCCTCGCGCCGGACCATCCGGCCGGGCAATTGGGTGCCCGCGTCGGCGTCGCGGATCCGCCGCCGCGGCGGTGGCTCCTCGGCGTCGCGCTCCTCCTCGGCTGCGGGCTCCGGTGCGCGGCTCTGGGCCGCGCGGGTGTTCGGCCGGCGGGCCCGGAACTGGTGATCCAGATCCAGGGACCGGCGGGCGCGGTCGGCCACGGTGGCCTGGTCTGCGTCGGCCATCGAGCGGAGCAGATACGGAGGGACGATGGTGCAGCGCATCGGGCTTCCCCGTTCTCTTCGGGTCCAGAGCCCCGACGCTACGCCGCCGGTCGGGATCCGCCCACCCCGTAGCCTGTGAACGAGTCGCGGCCGCGGTGCCTACCGTGCGGTAGGGCGGTGCAATAACCTCTCCGCACCACGGTCGCCAACCAGAGGATGACGATGTCGACGTCGCTGCCGGCTTCCCATGACGAGTCGGTCGTCCGGGACCGGGCGCCGAACGTCGCGCGGATGTTCCTCGACCGGGTGGCCGAGACGCCGGACCGGGAGGCGTTCCGCTATCCCGAGGGCGGCGGCTGGGCCTCGCGCACCTGGCAGGAGGCGGCCGACGAGGTGCGCCGGCTCGCGGCCGGTCTCGTGGCTCTGGGTGTCGAGTCGGAGCAGCGGGTCGCCATCGCGTCCACGACCCGGTACGAGTGGATCCTGGCCGACCTGGCGATCATGTGCGCCGGCGCGGCGACCACGACCGTCTACCCCTCCACGATGGCCGACGACGTGGCCTACATCGTCAGCGACTCCGAGAGCGTCGTGGTGTTCGCCGAGGACGCCAGCCAGCTGGCCAAGCTGCGGGAGCAGCGCTCGGCCCTGCAGGTCGTGTCCAAGGTGGTCACGTTCGAGCCGGTCGACGACCCCGACGACTGGGTGATGTCGCTGGCCGACCTGTCCGAGCTCGGGCGGACCCAGCTCGACGGCGACCCTGACGTCGTCGACAAGCGGGTGGCCGCCATCGACGCCGAGAGCCTGGCCACGTTGATCTACACGTCGGGCACCACCGGCCGGCCGAAGGGCGTCCGGCTGCGGCACAGCGGCTGGACCTACGAAGGCGCAGCGATCGCGTCGACGGGGATCCTGTCCATCGACGACCTGCAGTACCTCTGGCTGCCGATGGCGCACTCCTTCGGCAAGGTCCTGCTCACCACCCAGCTCGCCTGCGGCTACCCGACGGCGGTGGACGGGCGGGTGGACAAGATCGTCGAGAACCTCGCGGTGGTGCAGCCCACCTTCATGGGTGCCGCGCCACGGATCTTCGAGAAGGCGTACGGCCGGATCGTCACGATGGCGCACACCGAGGGGGCCGCGAAGGCGAAGATCTTCGACTGGGCGGTCGGGGTCGGGCTGAAGGTGTCGCGGGCTCGGCGCGAGGGCCGACCGGTGCCCCGGCTGCTCGCCGCGCAGCACGCCGTCGCCGACCGGCTGGTGTTCGCCAAGGTGCGGGCCCGCTTCGGTGGCCGGGTCCGGTTCTTCATCTCCGGCTCCGCCGCGCTGTCGTCCGACGTGGCGGAGTGGTTCCACGCCGCCGGCATCCTCATCCTCGAGGGCTACGGCCTGACCGAGACGTCGGCCGGCTCGTGCGTGAACCGGCCGGAGCACTTCGTCTTCGGCACCGTCGGGCCGCCGCTGCCGGGGACCGAGCTGCGGCTGGACACCGACGGCGAGCTGCTCATCAAGGGGCCGGGCGTGATGGACGGCTACCACTCGATGCCCCAGGAGACCGCGGAGGTGCTCAGCGACGACGGCTGGCTGCGGACCGGCGACATCGGCGAGATCGACCAGAACGGCTTCCTGCGGATCACCGACCGCAAGAAGGACCTGTTCAAGACCTCCGGCGGCAAGTACGTCGCCCCCTCGCACATCGAGGGCCGGTTCAAGGCACTGTGCCCGCTGGCCAGCCAGATGGTCGTGCACGGCGGCGACCGCAACTTCTGCACCGCGATCATCACGCTCGACCCCGACGCCGTGGCCGACTGGGCTCCCCGCAACGGCCAGTCCGGCGCCTCGTACGAGTCCGTGGTGAGCTCGGCGGCCATGCAGGAGACGATCCAGGGCTACGTCGACCGGCTCAACGAGCGGCTCAACCGCTGGGAGACGATCAAGAAGTTCGTGCTCCTGGAGCACGACCTGACCGTCGAGTCGGGCGAGCTGACGCCGAGCATGAAGGTCAAGCGTCGGGTGGTGGAGGACAACTACCGCGAGCAACTCGACGCCCTGTACGGCTGAGCGCGGCCGTGGCTTTCACGGGGTACCCCGTGAAAGCTGCACCGCCCGGGGGTTGTGACGCTGGGGGAGTGCGCTCAACCCTCGGCCAGCGGGTGGGATCGGGGGTGGACCGGACCCCAGGCGGCACACTGGTGCAGTGCCATCCACCCTCCCGGCCGGCGAGCCGGCGCCGCCCGACGGGCGGCTGCCGCCGGACGCCCTGAGGAGGCCGGGTGACCGGCCGTTCGGGCTGTACGTGCACGTGCCGTTCTGCGCGGTGCGGTGCGGCTACTGCGACTTCAACACCTACACCGCGGACGAGCTCGGCCCGCCGGGGGTGCGCGGAGCGTCCCGGGCGACGTACGTCGACGCAGCGCTGGCCGAGCTGCGACTGGCGGCCGACGTGCTCGCCGGACCGGGGGGGCCGGGGACGCCGCCCCGGGTCGACACGGTGTTCGTTGGGGGCGGGACCCCGACCCTGCTGGCCGCCGACGACCTGGTCCGGGTGCTGACGGAGGCGGACCGGCTGTTCGGCCTGGCAGCGGGGGCCGAAATCACCACCGAGGCCAACCCGGACAGCGTCACGCCGGACTCGCTGGACCGGCTGCGCGCGGGCGGTTTCACCCGGATCTCGTTCGGTATGCAGTCGGCGGTGCCGCACGTGCTCGCAACCCTGGACCGCACGCACGACCCGGAGCGGGTGCCGGCCGCGGTGGGCTGGGCACGGGCGGCGGGCTTCGAGCAGGTCAGCGTGGACCTCATCCACGGGACGCCGGGAGAGTCCCTCGCCGACTGGCGGCGCAGCGTCGAGGCCGCGCTCGCGCTGCGCCCGGACCACGTCAGCGCGTATGCGCTCGTCGTCGAGCCCGGGACTGCGCTGGCCCGGCGGGTGGCCCGCGGCGAGGTCGACGCTCCGGACGACGATCAGGCCGCCGACTCCTACGAGCTCGCCGACGAGCTGCTCCGGTCTGCCGGCTACGCCTGGTACGAGTTGTCCAACTGGGCGCTGACGGCGGACGCCCGGTGCCGGCACAACCTGGCGTACTGGCGGGGTGACGACTGGTGGGGCATCGGGCCCGGGGCGCACTCCCACGTCGGCGGCGTGCGCTGGTGGAACGTGAAGCACCCCGCGGCCTACGCCGACCGGATGGCGCGCGGTGCGAGCCCGGCGCAGGCGCGAGAGGTGCTGGATGCCGACACCCGGCGGGTCGAGCGGGTGCTGCTGGAGACCCGGTTGGCCGAGGGGCTCGACCCGGCGGTGCTCGACACTGGCGGCGCGACGGCGGTGCCCGGGCTGGTGGCCGACGGCCTGGTCGACGCCGGCGCGGTCGCGGCCGGGCGGGTGGTCCTCACCCGGCGAGGTCGGCTGCTTGCCGACGCCGCCGTGCACCGCCTGCTGCCGTCGGTGGGCGCCGTCAGCTCACCAACCGCAGGGTGAGCGGATAGCGGTAGTCCTCGCCCTGCGCCGCCTTGACCGTGGCCACGAGGACCAGCACGAGATAGACCACCGCGAGCACGATGGCCAGCGGGACGAGCACGACCAGTGCCAGGCCGAGACTGGCCACCGTCAGCACGATCGCCAGCACCGTGCCCGCGATCGCGTAGATCAGGACCGAGAGCTGGAAGTTGAGCGACTCCACCGCCTGCCGGCGGACATACGCCGAGTCGTTGCCCCTGACCAGCAGGACGACCAGCGGACCGAGCAGCCCGAGCGCCAGGTACGCGGCGACCAGTGAGCCGAGGTGCGCCGCCACCGCCCAGTTGCGCTCCTCCGAGGTCGGCGGCGGTCCTGGCTGCAGGGCGCCCCCGTGTCCCCAGGGAGCGGGAGGTGGCGGCTGGTCGTTCATCCCTCCAGTAGACCACCCGTGGAGGCCTCACCGGTCGGCTGAGCCGGCCGGTTCCCGCGCTCGGGTCGGCGGGTCGTCGACCCCGGTGTCCCTGTCTGCGGGGCGGGCGTCGAGCTCGCGCCACTGCGGCTGCAGGGCGGGCAGCGTCGTTGCCAGCAGGTAGGCGGCACCGACCACCAGCAGGGCGGGCGACAGGCCGAGCCCGGCGATCAGGGCGCCGCCGACGACTCCGCCGAAGGGGATCAACGCCCAGCACAGCGAGGTGGTCAGCGCGGTGACCCTGCCGACCAGGTGCGGCGGGATCCGCTCGAAGACCACCGCGCTCAGGATCGGGTTGATGAAGCCCGCCGCGAACCCGCCCACCGCCGCGGTGGCCAGCACGGCTGCCAGCGGCGCCTCCAGCGCGAGCACGACGAACCGCGGCGCGCCGCAGAGCAGGAAGGCGACCAGGTAGGTCCAGAACCGGGGCAGCCGCGTCGCCCAGCCGGCAGCCAGCACGCTGCCCAGCACCGAGGCCCCGCTGAACACGGCGAACAGCAAGCCGATCACCCCGGCACCGCCGCCGGTGACGCTGGCCCACACCGGGACCAGCACCGCGACGTAGGCCACGTCGAGCAGGTTGGTGAACCCGACCATGACCGTGATGCCGACGAGCACCCGGTCGCGGCGCAGGAAGTCCCAGCCCTCGCGGAACGACGAGAGGTAGCCCGCGGCGTCGCCGGCGGCGGTGCCGGGGGGCACGGGTCCGGGGCGCGGGGCGGTTCCCGCGATCAGCAGCGCGGAGACGGCGAAGCTGGCGGCGTCCACCAGCAGCGCGGTGGCCGGGCCGACCAGAGCGACCAGCACGCCGGCGAAGGCCGCGCCGGCCGTCGAGGCGAGCCGCTCCGCCGCTCCGGCGAAGCCGGTGACCCGCTCCATCGGCACCTCCGCCGCGACCGCGACCGCCGGGACCAGCGCGTGCTTGGCCCCGTCGGCGGGACCGCGGAGCAGCCCTGCGACAGCGACCAGCACCAGCAGGACGGGCAGGGACAAGGAGTCGAGCGCGTGCAGCAGCGGGATCGCGCCGACCGCGGCCACGCTCAGCGCGTCGGCGGCCACCACCACCCGCGCCGCGCCGACCCGGTCCACGACCGGACCGGCCAGCGCCTTGGCGACGACGTACGGGCCCATCTCGGCCAGGGCCACCAGGCCGGTCTGGGTCGCGCTCCCGGTGCTGGTGAGCACGAACCAGGGGATCGCGATCATCGACACCCGGGTCCCGGTCAGCGAGATCGCCTCCGCCGCGAGCCACCCGATCAGCGGGGTGCGGCGGCTCATGGCTGCGCCTCGGTGTCGACCCGGCCGGGGCGCGGGTGGGTGTGCAGCGCCACCACGAACTGCTCGGCGCCGGGCGTGTCCTCGGCGTCCTCCGCCCACCCGTCGACGACCGCGACCAGTGCCTCCATCAGCTGCTCGGCGTGCTCCGGCGTCAGCGTCAGGCTCCAGTCGCTCAGGGTCGAGGCCCGCCGCCAGGCGAGCGGGAGCAACGGGCGCTCCTCGACCGCGCGCTGCAGCTGCTCGGTGTGCACGACCGCGATCGCCTGGCTGAACGCGTCCACCGCCTCCCGACTCGCCGGGCTGGACTCGGCCGCCTCGTCGGTGCGGGTGGACTGGTGCGCGGCCCGCCACCATCGCTCCCGCGCGTTCCCGCGGTCCTCCTGGTCGACGACGAAGCCGTACGCGGCGAGCTGACGCAGGTGGTAGCTGGTGGCCCCCGAGTTCAGCCCCAGCCGGGTCGCGAGCGCGGTCGCCGTCGACGGGCCGTCGGAGCGCAGCAGACCCAGCAGGCGGAGCCGGACGGGGTGCGCCAGCGCCCGCAGCGCGGTGGCGTCGGGAGTGATGCTGGACAGCTGCATGGCCGGCAGGCTACAACCGCAAAGAGAACTGTGCAAAGAGATCTTTGCAATGTCCCTCGGGTCAGCGACCCAGCGCGGCATACCCGCGCCGGACCGCCTCGCCCAGCCGCTCCGCCGGATACGGCCAGCTGCCCCGCTCGAGAGCGGCAGCGACCGGCACCCCGCCGGTGGCCAGCTCGTGCACCTGGCCGGCGATCTCGACCGCCGCCACCCGCTGGTCGAGCACGAAGTCCTTGTCCACCGGTGCCCCGTGCCCGGGCACGACGACGGTGTCGCCGCCGATCAGCCCGCCCACCAGCTCCAGCGTCTCCGGCCACTCCAGCGGCCAGCAGTCCGGGCCGTAGGACGGCGGGGCGGACTCCTCCACCAGGTCACCGGCGAGCAGCACGTCCGCATCGGGTACCCGCACGACCACGTCTCCGGCGGTGTGCCCGCGCCCGGCGAAGACCGCCTCGACGTGCCGGTCGCCCAGGTCGAGCGCCCAGGCCGACGAGAGCAGCGTGTCCGGCTCGGTGAGCTCGGTCCGGGTCACCTCCGGTCCGTACGGGTCGGCCGGGTCGCTGGCGTACAGCGCGGCCAGCCGGGGCACGTCGGCCCGCATCGCCTGCGGCACGGACTCGTGCGCGACCAGCGCCGCGGCCGGCCAGGCCGCGCGCAGCGCCCCGTTGCCGTACGTGTGGTCGAAGTGCGCGTGCGTGTTGACCACCGCGAGCACCGGCAGCGCCGACAGCCGGCGGACGTGCTCGACCAGCTCCCGTCCCTGGTCACCGCTGGCCCGCGTGTCGATCACCGCGAGGCCGTCGTCGCCCACCAGCACGGTGCTGGTGACGTCGAGGTGGGGATAGCGGCGGCAGTAGCACCGGTCGGCGACCTCGACCCACTGCGTGCCCATCGTCGTAGACTGGCACTCGCCCGCGCGGAGTGCCAGCCGGTCCGGGACCGTGCGGGCGAGCGTGGGCAGGCAGGCTGCCGAGGCCGAGACGAGGAGGGCTCCGTGCTGGACGACCGCAAGCTCGCGGTGCTCCGGGCGATCGTCGAGGACTACGTGTCCACCCGGGAGCCGGTGGGCTCCAAGGCGCTGGTGGAGCGGCACTCGCTCGGGGTCTCCCCGGCCACGGTCCGCAACGACATGGCGGTGCTGGAGGAGGAGGGCTTCATCGCCCAGCCGCACACCTCCGCCGGCCGGGTGCCCACCGACAAGGGCTACCGGCTGTTCGTGGACCGGCTGGCGTCGGTGCGCCCGCTGAGCACCCCGGAGCGGCGTGCCATCACCTCCTTCCTCGACGGGGCCGTCGACGTGGACGACGTGGTGCACCGCAGCGTCCGGCTGCTGGCGCAGATGACCCGGCAGGTGGCGATCGTCCAGTACCCCACGCTGACCCGTTCCACCGTCCGCCACGTCGAGCTGGTGGTGATGGCCCCCAACCGGCTGATGCTGGTGCTGATCACCAGCACCGGACGGGTGGAGCAGCGCGTGGTCGAGTTGCCGGCCCCGGTGTCGGACACCTTGGTGGCCGAGCTGCGGGCCCGGCTGAACACCGTCACCCTCGGCGCCCGGCTGCCGGACGCCGCCCGGCAGGTGACCGAGCTGGTGGAGTCGGTGGCACCGTCGGACCGTGCCACCGTGGCCGTGGTGGTCAGCGCCCTGGTGGAGGCGTTCTCCGACGACAAGTCCGACGAGCGGGTGCTGGTCGGCGGCACCGCCAACCTGGCCCGCTTCGGCGAGGAGTTCGACCGCTCGCTGCGTCCGCTGCTGGAGGCGCTCGAGGAGCACGTGGTGCTGCTCAAGCTGCTCGGCGAGGCCGGCGAGGCGAGCACCGTGACGGTCCGGATCGGCCACGAGGTGCCGTACGCCGACCTGTCGGCGACCTCGGTGGTCGCCAGCGGCTACGGACCCGAGCACGACGCGCTGGCCACGCTGGGCATCGTCGGCCCGACCCGGATGGACTACCCCGGCACGATCGCCGCGGTGCGCGCGGTGGCGCGCTACGTCGGCCGCGCCCTGGCCGACGAGTGACCGGGCCGCGCGCGCTCGGCCCGTTCCCGCGTACCTTTCCCCGACGACTTCCAACCCTGGCTGGAGCATGAGCGACTACTACGCCACCCTCGGTGTCGACCGGGACGCGTCGCCCGAGCAGATCAAGAAGGCCTATCGCCGGCTGGCGCGGCAACTGCATCCCGACGTCAACCCGGACCCGGCGACGCAGGAGCGGTTCAAGGACGTCTCGGCGGCGTACGAGGTGCTCTCCGACCCGTCGAAGCGGGAGCTCTACGACCGTGGCGGTGACCCGCTCGGTGCCGGCGGCGGGGCCGGCTTCGGCGCCGGCTTCAGCTTCACCGACATCATGGACGCCTTCTTCGGGCAGTCCGGCAACCGCGGTCCCCGACCCCGCACCCGGCGCGGACAGGACGCGCTGATCCGGCTCGAGGTCGAGCTGGCCGAGGCGGCGTTCGGCACCACCCAGGAGCTGACCGTCGACACGGCCGTGGTCTGCGGCCGCTGTGCGGGCTCTGGTGCCGCGGAGGGTTCCCAGCCGGTCTCCTGCGACACCTGTCGCGGGCGTGGCGAGGTGACCCAGGTGCAGCGCTCCTTCCTCGGCGAGGTGCGCACCGCGCGGCCGTGCCCGGTGTGCCGGGGCTTCGGCACGGTGATCCCCAACCCGTGCCCGGAGTGCACCGGTGACGGCCGGGTGCGCTCGCGCCGCACCCTGACGGTCAAGATCCCGTCCGGGGTGGACAGCGGGACCCGCATCCAGCTGGCGGGGCAGGGTGAGGTCGGGCCGGGCGGTGGTCCGGCCGGTGACCTGTACGTCGAGGTCGACGTGGCCCCGCACGACACCTTCACCCGGCATGGCGACGACCTGATGTGCGACGTGCACGTCCCGATGACCGCCGCCGCGCTGGGCACCACGATCGACCTGCCCACGCTGGAGGCGGACACCGGGACGCCGGACGTCCCCCGGTCGGTCCCGGTCGAGGTGCGGGCCGGCACCCAGTCCGGTGAGTCGCTGACCGTCCGCGGTCGGGGCGTCCCGCGGCTGCGGGGGACCGGTCGGGGCGACCTCGTCGTGCGGGTCGTGGTGGACACCCCGACCCGGCTGGACGGTGAGCAGACCGAGCTGCTGCGCCGACTGGCGGTGCTGCGGGACGAGGAGCGCCCGGCGGGGCAGTTCGTGCCCGCGCACAAGAGCATGTTCGGGCGGCTCCGGGACGCCTTCGGCGCCCGCTGAGGCGGCGGCCATGACGCTGCCGGTCTTCTGGGTGCCGGGGTTCGAAGCCGGCGAGCTGGCGTCGGTCCGGCTGGACGGGGCGGAGGCGCAGCACGCCGCGGTCGTGCGCCGGATCGCGGTCGGTGAGCGGGTGCGGGTCACCGACGGGCGCGGGACGTACGTCGAGGGGGCGGTGCTGGCCACGGACCGCCGCTGCGTCGAGGTCGCAGTGGCGGCGCGCGGCACCGTGCCGGCGCCGGACCTGCGGCTGACCGTCGTGCAGGCGGTGCCGAAGCGGGAGCGGGCCGAGCTGGCCGTGCAGGGGCTGGCCGAGGTGGGCGTGGACCGGGTGGTGCCGTGGGCGGCCGAGCGCAGCCAGGTCCGGACCTCGGGGGAGCGCGGCGAGCGGCTGGTGACCAAGTGGCGGGGCTGGGCGCACGAGGCGAGCAAGCAGGCCCGGCGGTCGTGGTTCTGCGAGGTCGCCGAGGTGGCCGGGACCGCCGAGGTGGCCCGGTTGGTGGCCGCGGCCGACCTCGGAGTCGTGCTGCACGAGTCCGCCGCGCACCGGCTGACCGGGCTCCCGGTCCCCCCGCACGGCGAGCTGGTGCTGGTGGTCGGCCCCGAGGGCGGCATCGGCGAGGACGAGCTCGACCGGCTGGGTGGCTCGGCGGTCGCCGCACGGCTGGGGGACACGGTGCTGCGCACGTCCACCGCCGGGCCGGTCGCCGCCGGGATCGTGCTGGCCGGCGGGCGCTGGCGCTGAGGTGCTGAGGCGCTGAGGTGCTGAGGCGCTGAGCCAGCCGGCTACTCCACGGTGAAGGTGGCGACGTCCTCAGCGAACACGCCCCCGGTCTCCATGTCGTCGGCGTACGCGCGGAACGTGTAGGTGCCCGGCGGCAGGTCGACGGTCACCGCGAACGGCTTGCGGTTGCCGAGGGTGCCGCCCATCGTGCTGCCCCCCTGGGCGGTCCCGCCGTCGGGGCTGGTCACCTCCCAGACCACGGTGGCCTCGAAGGTGTCGCTGCTGCCCCTGATCCGGACCGGGCTGGTGACGGTGGCTCCGTCGATCGGCGTCTCGATCAGCACGGGGGACAGGGCGCTGGGATCGGCCGCGGTGGGTTCGGCCGGGACGAGCCCGTCGAAGAGCGGCTCGGTGACGGGCTCTCCGTCCACGGTGACGGCGACCGGGATGGTGGTGGTGTGCAGGGCCGCCTGCACCGTCCACACCAGCTGCTGGGCGCCCAGGGTGGGGTCGAACGCCCAGGAGCCTTCGACGCCCCCGGCGGGGTCGAGCCCGGTCAGGTCGACGACCGCGGAGTCGGCGTCGATGCGGACCGAGGTCACGTCGACATCGTCGGGCAGGGTCGACCACACGTTGGTCCGGTCTTCGCCGGACGAGGACTCCAGCAGCGCCCGCACCGCGTCCTTGGCCGGCTGCCCGGTGCCCTCGCCCGGCACCGTCTCCGGGAACAGCCAGTACCGGCCGCCGACCTGACCGACCTCGTAGATCGTCACCTCGTGCGAGACGGTGCCCGCTGGCGGCGGCTCGTCGGACACCAACGGGTCGTTCGCCGTCGTGCTGGTCAGCACCACCGCGGCGGTGACGACCGAGGCCGCGACCACGCCGGTCCCCACGGCGAGCAGCCACGGGCGGTTCCACCAGGACGGACGGACCGGGTCGGTCACCCCCTGCGTACCGGCCCGGATGGCGCCGAGCCGGTCGGTCGGGTGCACCGACTCGCCCGCGGTGCGTAGCGCCGCGTGCAGCTCCTGCTCGGTCGGGTCGGTCATGGGCTCGGTGTCCTCGGGGCGAGAGTTGGTCATGTGTCGTGCTCCAGGGTCTTGCGCAGGTTGTCGAGACCGCGCGAGGAGTGGGACTTGACCGACCCGCGCGAGATCCCGAGGGTCGCGGCGATGTCGGCCTCGGACAGGTCGAGCCAGTGCCGCAGCACGAGCACCTCGCGCTGCCGGCGGGGGAGCCGGCCTACTGCTGCCAGCACCGTCTTCCGGCGCTCGGTCGCCAGCACCGCCGACTCGGCGCTGGCGGCGTCACCGGGGGGCTCCGGCCGATGGCGGGCGGCCACCGCCGAGCGACGTTGCCGGCTGCGGCAGCCGTTGACCACGCTGCGCCGCAGGTAGGCGAGGGCGCGGTCCGGCTCCCGGAGCCGGTCCCAGCGCCCGTGCATCGCGACGAAGGCGTCCTGGGTGACGTCCTCGGCGGCGCGGGTGTCGTGCAGCAGCAGGGCGGCGAGGCGGACCAGGGCGGTCCAGTGCGCGGCGTACAGCGCCTCCACCGCCTCGTCGGCGCTGGTGCTCGCGTCCGACCCGGTGCGCACCGCCGGCACCACCTCTCGGGGACCCGTCCGGTCCGCCGCCGGGCCGGGGAGGGCCCCGGCCTCCGAGTACATTGCCGTCACGCCGATACGACGCGCGAGGCGCCACACCGGTTGACACCGCGGTTGGTGGCTGCAGCGCCCGACTCGAGGCAGGAGCACCCATGCCCGACGACCAGCCGGACCCGGACTGCTTGTTCTGCAAGATCGTCAGCGGTGCCGTGCCCGCCGACGTGGTGCACGAGTCCGACCGCACGGTGGCGTTCCGGGACGTCAACCCGCAAGCCCCGGTCCACGTGCTGGTGATCCCGCGCCGGCATGCCCCCGACCTCGCGTCCTTGGTGGAGGCCGACCCCGACGACGTGGTGGCGATCAGCCGGGCGGTCGCCGACATCGCACTCGCCGAGGGGCTGGGCGAGGGCTATCGGGTGGTCCTCAACACCGGCTCGCGGGCGCACCAGACCGTGTTCCACTGCCACGCTCATGTGCTCGGTGGCCGGGACCTGGGCTGGCCCCCCGGCTGACCCGGCACCCCCGGCACCCCCGGCACCCCCCGCACCCCCCGCACCCCCCCGCTCACGATCCGCGAGTTTTGCAGCGCCGATCCGGTGACTCCGCCTGCAGAAGTCGCGGATCGTGGGGACTGGGGGCTGCAGAAGTCGCGGATCGTGGGGAGGGGGCGGAAGGGAGGGGGCGGAAGGGAGAGGCGGAAGCCGGTGGCCAGCCCGTAGCATGGAGCGGTCCGTACGTCGCCGAGCCACAGGAGGACGGCCCCATCGGGGGCGCCGATGTCCGAGAACACGACCGAGACCACGGTGCACCAGCACACGGTGATCGTGCCCTCCAGCATCCCGATGGTGTCGCTGCTCGGCCCGCGGGACGAGTTCCTCCGCATCGTCGAACGCGAGTTCGCCGCCGACATCCACTCTCGCGGCAACACGGTGACCATCGCCGGGGAGCCGGCCGAGGCAGCCCTCGTGGAGCGGCTGCTCGACGAGATGGTCACGCT
The DNA here is from genome assembly GCA_963695375.1 of uncultured Actinomycetota bacterium. Taxonomy (GTDB): domain Bacteria; phylum Actinomycetota; class Actinomycetes; order Propionibacteriales; family Nocardioidaceae; genus JACCVL01. Next base: position 1,779,665 of record OY968767.1, read on the forward strand.
CATCCGGACCGGCCAGGGGCTGACCGCCGAGCTGGTCGAGCGGACCATCTCGATGCTGCGGACGGAGACCCAGGAACGGCCGGCCGATGTGCTGAGCCTGAACATCCTGTCCAACCGCGGCCGGACGATCCGCCCCAAGACGCTGAACCAGAAGCGCTACGTCGACGCGATCGACAAGCACACGATCGTCTTCGGGATCGGCCCCGCCGGCACCGGCAAGACGTACCTCGCGATGGCCAAGGCGGTGCAGGCCCTGCAGGCCAAGGAGGTCAACCGGATCATCCTGACCCGGCCGGCGGTCGAGGCCGGTGAGCGGCTCGGCTTCCTGCCCGGGACGCTGAGCGAGAAGATCGACCCGTACCTCCGGCCGCTGTACGACGCGCTGCACGACATGCTCGATCCCGAGACCATCCCGAAGCTGCTCACCGCCGGGACCATCGAGGTCGCCCCGCTGGCGTACATGCGGGGCCGCACCCTCAACGACGCCTTCATCATCTTGGACGAGGCGCAGAACACCTCGCCCGAGCAGATGAAGATGTTCCTCACCCGGCTCGGCTTCGGCTCCCGGATGGTCGTCACCGGCGACGTCACCCAGGTGGACCTCCCCGACGGCACCCGGTCCGGCCTGCGGATCGTCCGCGACATCCTCGACGACGTCCGCGACGTGCACTTCTCCCTGCTGGGCGCGCACGACGTGGTGCGACACAAGCTGGTCGGTCGCATCGTCGCCGCTTACGACAGCTACGAGGAGCAGCGCCGGATCGCCTTCGGCGACTCGCAGCACAGCGCCTTCGGCGACGGGAGCAAGGGGCCGCACGCCGGCGGTGGTGGTGCGCACGGCACCTCCCGCGGACCGGGGCAGCGATGAGCGTCGAGGTGCTCGACGAGTCGGGCACCGACGTCGACGTCGCCGAGCTGGCCCGGTTGTCCCGCTTCGTGCTGGAGCGGATGCGGCTGCACCCGCGCACCGAGATGTGCCTGCGTCTGGTGGACGAGGAGACGATCAGCCGGCTCAACGAGCAGTGGATGGACGCCAGCGGACCGACCGACGTGCTCGCGTTCCCGATGGACGAGCTGACGCCGGGGCACGCCGACGGTGACGTCGAGGACCTGCCGGACGGCTACCTCGGCGACCTCGCGCTGTGCCCGACGGTTGCCGCCCGCCAAGCGGGCGAGCACGGCCACTCGGTGGCCGACGAGACCGGCCTGCTCACCGTGCACGGCATCCTGCACCTGCTGGGCTTCGACCACGCCGAGCCGGACGAGCACCGGGAGATGTTCGCGCTCCAGGCGCGGCTGCTCGCCGAGTGGCAGGGCGTCCGCGAGGGTCAGCCGCTCGCCGACGAGATGCCACCACGATGAGCGGAGGCCAAGCCTGGCAGGTGGATGCCTGGCTGCTCGGTATCGCCGGCGGGCTCGTCGTCCTGGCGGGTCTGCTGGCCAGCGCCGAGGCCGCCCTGTCGTCGTTCTCCAAGGCCCGCGCCGCCGAGCTGGCGCGCGAGGAGCGGCGGGGCGCGCGGCGACTGCTGACGGTGGCGGAGGACCCACCCCGCTACCTGAACTCGGTGCTGCTGCTGCGCATGGTCGCGGAGACTGCCGCCGTCGTCCTGGTCGCGCTGGTCGTCGCCGACGCCGTCGATTCCTGGATTCAGCGCATCCTGATCGCGGCCGGCGTCATGGTCGTGATCTCGTACGTCGTGATCGGGGTCGCGCCGCGCACCCTGGGCCGCCAGCACGCGGAACGGGTGGCGCTGTGGGCGGCCGGACCCGCGGTCGCCACCGCACGGGTGCTCGGTCCGATCGCCCGGGTGCTGATCCTGGTCGGGAACGCCCTGACCCCGGGCAAGGGGTTCGCCGAGGGCCCGTTCGCCTCCGAGGCCGAGCTGCGCGAGATGGTCGACCTCGCGGAGCAGAGTGCGCTGATCGAGTCTGGCGAGCGCCAGATGATCCACTCGGTCTTCGAGCTCGGCGACACCCTGGTCCGCGAGGTGATGGTCCCCCGGACCGACATGGTGGTCATCGAGCGGCACAAGACGCTCCGCCAGGCGATGTCACTCGCGCTGCGCTCCGGCTACAGCCGGATCCCGGTGGTGGGGGACAACCTCGACGACGTCGTCGGCATGGCCTACCTCAAGGACGTGGTCCGACGCGTCTTCGACAATCACGACGCCGAGTCCACCGAGCGGATCGAGAAGGTGATGCGCTCGTGCCTGTTCGTGCCGGACTCGAAGCCGGTGGACGGGTTGCTGCGGGAGATGCAGACCCAGCGGATGCACGTCGCGGTGGTCGTGGACGAGTACGGCGGCACCGCCGGGATGGTGACGATCGAGGACATCCTGGAGGAGATCGTCGGTGAGATCACCGACGAGTACGACGTGGAGCCGGACGCCGTCGAGCGGCTCCCCAACGGCGTGGTCCGGGTGAGCGCGCGGTTCCCCATCGACGACCTCGGGGACCTGTTCGGGGTGCCGGTGGACGACGAGGACGTGGACTCGGTGGGCGGTCTGCTGGCCAAGCATCTCGGCCGGGTCCCGATCGCCGGCAGTGTCGTCGAGGTCGAGGGCCTGCGGCTCGAGGCGCAGGCACCGGTCGGGCGGCGGAACCGGATCGGTGCGGTGCTCGTGCAGCGGATGGAGCCCGGGGAGGGTGGAGACGAGCCCGTCGGTCCCGGTGGTGATCAGGCCGTCGGTGCCGCCGACCGGCCGGCGGACGACGCCGACGGCGGGCCGGCCGCGAACGGCAGCGGCTCGGCTGCCGACTCCGACGCCGCCGGCTCCACCCCGGCGGACGAGATGACGCGGGTCAATCCGTGACCTCGCGGTGGCGGTGAGCGGTGGACGGGCCGCAGGACCCTGAGGACCGCAAGCTGCTGGTGTTGGCCCGGAGCAGCCGCACCCGCAGCGGCAGCGCGCAGGGCGCCGCCGTCCGCGACCTCGACGGCCGCACCTACACCGCCTCGACCGTCGAGCTCGGCCGGCTGCGGCTCTCGGCGTTGGCGCTGGCCACGGCGATGGCGGCCTCGTCCGGGGCGCGCGGGCTGGAGGCTGCCGCGGTGGTCGGTGACGACGTCGCGGTGGCTCCCGACGACCTGGCGGTGGTGGCCGCGCTCGCCGGAGACGACGTCCCGATCTGGGCGGGTGGTGCCGACGGTCGGCCGGTCGCCCGGATGACGACGTGACCGCCGCGCAGCCGGACCCGGCTCGGGACGGCTTTCGCAGCGGGTTCGCGTGCTTCGTCGGGCGGCCGAACGTCGGCAAGTCCACGCTCACCAATGCGCTGGTCGGTGCCAAGGTCGCCATCACCTCGTCCCGCCCCCAGACCACCCGGCACGCGGTGCGCGGCCTGGTGCATCGACCGGACAGTCAGCTCGTCGTCGTGGACACGCCCGGCCTGCACCGGCCCCGCACGCTGCTCGGCGAGCGGCTCAACGACCTGGTCCGGAGCACCTGGGCCGAGGTCGACGTCATCGGGGTGTGCCTGCCGTGCGACCAGCGGATCGGCCCGGGCGACCGCTACCTGGTCGGCGAGGTGGCCCGGCTGCGCCGCCGCCCGGTGTTCGCCGTCGCGACCAAGACCGACCTGGTCCGGCCGGACCGGATCGCCGAGCAGTTGACCGCCATCGCTGCGCTGGGCGATCGGGCCGGGGTGGAGTGGGACGAGATCGTGCCCGTTTCCGCGGCGAACGGGGACAACGTCGGCCTGCTCGCGGACCTGCTCGCCGGCCGGCTGCCAGCCGGCCCGGCGCTGTACCCCGAGGGTGACCTGACCGACGAGCCGGAGGAGACGCTCGTCGCCGAGTTGATCCGCGAGGCGGCGCTCGAGGGGGTCCGGGACGAGCTGCCGCACTCGATCGCCGTCGTGGTCGAGGAGATGGGGCTGCGCGAGGACCGCGACCCGGACCGGCCGCTGCTGGACGTCCGTGCCCACGTCTTCGTCGAACGAGACAGTCAGAAGCCGATCGTGATCGGCCACCGAGGGGCGCGCCTGAAGGAGATCGGCAGCCGCTCTCGAGGACAGATCGAACGCATCCTCGGGACACCGGTCTACCTCGACCTGCACGTCAAAGTGGCCAAGGACTGGCAGCGAGACCCACGGCAGCTGCGCCGGCTCGGCTTCTGAGTCCGTCCCCTCCTCGCCCCCGGCGGGTCAGGCGCGCGTCTCGGCGAAGCAGAGCACGAACCGCTGGCCGCCGGCCCAGGTGGACCGGGTCGGCCGCAGCCAGCCGTAGTCGAAGCTCTCCAGCGGGTCGTCGAGCTCCGCCCGGACGTCGGCCGCGCACAGTCCGCGGGCCCGGTCGAGCACGGTCCGGTCACCGGGGTAGCCGTCGCCTCTCGCGCCCAGCCGGTGCGCGGAGACGCCCCGCCAGTCGTGCGGCCCGCGGCACAGCACCTGTTCCTGGTCGGCACCGAGCGGTCCGTCGACGCACACCGCCCACTCGGCCACGCCGCTGCCGGTGAGCAGCCGCTCGGTCGTGCGGGGCAGCTCGGCGAGCCGGCCGGGTCGGACCGTGCCGAAGGTGTCACAGCGGTACCAGCGCGCCCCGGCGGCGACGTCCGCGGCCGGCGGCACCGCGACGACGTAGGCCATCATGCTCAGCTCGTAGTCCGCCTCGCTGCCGCCGAGCCAGCCGATCAGCGCTGACCGGCAGTCCGGGGCGGTCGCTCGAGAGACCGCCTCCACGTCGACCGAGCCGGCCGCGCTCACCCAGTCGTCCTCGAGCCGGCCCACGGCGAAGGTCTGGCCGGTCGCGTCGCCGCAGGCAACCGGATCCGGGGACGCCTCGGTGACCGCGCGTCCGGTGTCTGCCCACGCCAGGTCGCGGCAGTCGCCGACCGCGGGCCGCGGGCTGGCCGGGTCGCTGGTCTCGGGGCTGGTTTCGGGACTGGTCTCGGCGGCTGCGTCGGCGTGCTCGGCGTGCTCGGCGTGCTCGGCGTGGTGGACGTGGGCGTCCCGGTGCCCGGCGTGGCGCCGTCGCCGTCCGCGACCGGGGCGGTGGACGGGCCGGTGCAGGAGGACAGCCCCAGCAGCAACGCGGGCAGCAGCCCGAGCACGACACCGAGCCGGTCGCGAGCGCCCGTTCCGGTGCTGGGGAACGGGGGCACGACGGGACCTCTCGACGGTGGCAGGAGCCCGCCGAGTGTAGGCGGCCCGCCTCAGTCCAGGTCGCGCTGCACCACCATCCCGCGGCCCACCACCTGGCAGCCGATCGCGTCGTTGACCGCGATCATGTGCGTGTTCGACTCGGCGTTCCACGTGTCGATGTGGTGCAGCTGCGGCTCGCTCGCCGCCAGCCGCCGCAGCATCGCCACCTTCAGTCGCAGCCCGAGCCGGTGCCCGCGGTGGCTGGAGATGACGGCGGTGTCCTCCTGCCAGGCCACCTGCGGCCGGTCCTCCTCGACGCACACCACGGTGTGCCCGCCGAGCGCGCCGTCGCTGGTGCGGCGGGCCAGCAGCCGGTGCAATCGGATCTTCCGTGCGCTCATCGCCTGTTGGTACGCGTGGAACCGCTCGACCGGCCACTGGTCGTCGTCGATCTGCAGGTCGTCCAGCGGTGCGTCGTTGATGGCCGTGTGCACGGCCAGCAGGTCGGGGACGAGGTGCTCCGGGGCGGGATTGGGCAGGTCCACGAGCTCGTAGTCCGCGGAGGCCGCCTCGGCCTCCGACAGCAGCTCGGTCAGCCGGGCCTGGTCGAGCTCGGCGATCACCAGCCGTCGGTTTGCCGCGATGCTCGCGACCGTGAAGCCATGCCGCTCCCAGAACCCGGCCTGGTAGCTGTCGAGCCAGGCCTCGCCGAGCAGCCGGATGCGTCCCTCGGCCCGGGCCCGGTCCACGGCCCGGTCGAGAAGCGCCTCCCCGACCCCTCGGTCCCGGTGCTCGGGATGGGTCTGCAGGCTCAGGAAGACGACGCCGGGGTTGTCCCAGCGGCTCGCGTGCAGCTCGACGGCTCCCACCATGGCGTCCCCGGACCAGGCGACGAACAGCCCGTGCGTCCCCTCCAGGTCGTGGCCGTAGGCATGCCGCAGCTTCTCGTTCCGCCCGCTGACCGGATCGACGTGCGGGGCATCCACCGCCTCGGCGGCGTTGACCAGCGCGGCCAGGCCGGCCGCGTCGTGGTCGGAGAGCGCCGTCGGGTCCAGCTCACTGACGGCTACCTCCGCGGTGGTGGTGCTCACCCATAGAGGAAACCATCAGCCGTTCGCACAGTCGACCGACTTTCCGCCGGTGGGCTAGGCTTGGCGTCCTATGCGCGTGGCACGTCTTCTCCTTGTGCGCCGCGGCGAGGCCTGACCAGGCCGGAACCTCGCCGCGGAGTCGCCTGCTGCGCCGGTCGCCCGACCGCCCCGACCCGGGGACCCGCACCGAGGAGCCCATCGTGGCCATCCACCCGCAACGACCCAGCGGCATGCCGTACCAGCGCTATCGCGCGTTCCCGCCCGTCGACCTGCCAGACCGCACCTGGCCGCACCGGAGCATGGACCGGGTGCCCCGGTGGCTGTCCACCGACCTGCGGGACGGCAACCAGGCCCTGATCGACCCGATGACCCCGGTCCGCAAGCAGCGCATGTTCGAGCTGCTCGTGGCGATGGGCTACAAGGAGATCGAGGTCGGCTTCCCCGCGGCCAGCCAGGCCGACTTCGACTTCGTGCGGATGCTCGTCGAGTCCGAGCTGGTCCCGCCCGACGTGACGATCTCCGTGCTCACCCAGGCCCGCGAGGACCTGATCGAGCGCACCGTGCAGTCCCTGGTCGGGGCCGCGAACGCCAACGTGCATCTCTACAACGCGACCGCGCCGCTGTTCCGCCGGGTGGTGTTCGGGGTGGACCGGGACGAGTGCCGGGCGATCGCGGTCCGCGGCACCGAGATGGTGCTGAAGTACGCCGACGACTATCTGGCCGGCACCTCGTTCGGTTACCAGTACTCGCCGGAGATCTTCACCGGCACCGAGCTGGACTTCGCCGTCGACGTCTGCGAGGCGGTGTCGGACACCTGGGAGCCCGGACCGGGACGGGAGATCATCCTGAACCTGCCCGCCACCGTCGAGATGTCCACGCCGAACGTGTACGCCGACCAGATCGAGTGGTTCGGCCGCCAGCTCACCCGGCGCGAGCACTCGGTCATCTCGCTGCACCCGCACAACGACCGCGGGACCGCGGTGGCGGCGACCGAGCTCGCGGTGATGGCGGGGGCGGACCGGGTCGAGGGCTGCTTGTTCGGGCACGGCGAGCGGACCGGGAACGTCTGCCTGGTCACGCTGGGCATGAACCTGTTCAGCCAGGGGATCGACCCGATGATCGACTTCTCCGACATCGACGAGATCCGCCGTACGGTCGAGTACTGCACCCAGCTGCCGGTGCATCCGCGGCACCCGTATGCCGGTGACCTCGTCTACACCGCCTTCTCGGGGTCGCACCAGGATGCGATCAAGAAGGGGCTGGAGGCGCTCGAACGCGAGGCCGCCGAGGCCGGCGTCCCGGTGCGCGAGCACCCCTGGGAGGCGCCGTACCTGCCGATCGACCCGCACGACGTCGGCCGCACCTACGAGGCGGTGATCCGGGTCAACAGCCAGTCCGGCAAGGGCGGCGTCGCGTACGTGATGAAGGCCGAGCACAAGTTCGACCTGCCGCGGCGGCTCCAGATCGAGTTCAGCCGGGTGGTCCAGGCGCTCACCGACACCGACGGTGGGGAGGTGTCGTCGGAGACGATCTGGCAGGTCTTCAGCGCCGAGTACCTCGCGACCGACGACCGGTTGCGGTTGAACTCGGTGCACACGTCGGCGGCCGCGGGAGAGCGGGACGCGCTCGCCGTGAACGTCTACGTCGACGGGCAGCCGCGGACCCTGCACGGCCAGGGCAACGGGCCGATCGCGGCGTTCGTGAACGCGCTGACCGAGGTGGACGTGGACGTCCGGGTGCTCGACTACGCCGAGCATGCGCTGTCCGCGGGCGGGGACGCCCGGGCCGCGGCCTACGTGGAGTGCGCGATCGGGGACCAGGTGCTGTGGGGAGTCGGGGTGGACCCGAACATCGTCACCGCGTCGCTGCGGGCGGTGCTGTCCGCGGTCAACCGCGCCGACCGCTGACCCCCCGCCCCACGGTCCACGATCCGCGACTTCTGCATGCAAAAGTCGCGGATCGTGGACTACTGACTGGCGGGGCGGGGTTGGACGACGCTCCCGACGTGGACGGTGCGGGCGGACAGCACGAATAGGTCGGCCCGCCGGCCGAGGTGCTGCTCGTCGTCGGGGTCGAGCAACCGCCGCCAGGCGGCGCGGTCGTCCTCGCAGAGCCAGTCGCTGACGTGCGCCACCCGCACGGCCAACGCCGCGAGGACGTGGGTCAGCTCTGCAGGCTGCAGCGGAGCCGGGCGGTCGAGCAGGAAGCTGCGAGCCGACACGTCGCCGAGCCCGGCCGCGCGCAGCACCGCCGACCAGCCGTACGGTGTCGAGCGGGCGTGATCCATGTCCGCCCGCATGGCGGCGAACCACTCGGCCTCGGCCGCGGCGAGCCGCTCCTCGAGGCCCGGCCGGCCCACCCCGAGGTCCCACGGGAGGGACCGCGAGGAGAGCCCGCCCTCGGCGAGGGCGAGCCGGCCCCCCGGCGCGAGCGTCCGCGTCAGCATGTCGACCGCCGCCTGCTGGTCCGGCAGGTGGTGGACCACGCCGGCGGCCCACACCAGGTCGAGGTCGGCGGCCGGGAGCGGCCCCGCGGTCAGGTCGTGCCGGACGGTGCTGACGCGACCAGCGACCCCGGCGGAGGCGCATCGGGCCGCGGTGGCTGCCAGCAGCGTCGCCTCGCCGTCGAGCGCGACCACCTGCCCGGTGCCGCCGACCGCCTCCGCGAGCAGCGCGGTCATCGCCCCGGTACCGCAGCCGACGTCGGCGACCCGTGCCCCCACGGCTGGTGTCAGCCAGGCGACGATCGCTCGATTCCGGTCTGCTTCGACCGAGGCCGAGCGGTCGAGGTCCTCGATCCGCTCGGCCCAGTCGATGTCCGCGGTGTGCTGGTGATCCATGGCGGCCGGCCCCCGGACCGTGGCCTGCTCGGGGCTCAGGCCTGCCCGGGGGGCTGGGGAGCGATGCTGAACTGCACGGCCCCACCCTCGTCGACGGCGGCGTCGAGCACCTTGTCGTCGAGGGTCTCGGCGGCCGGCGGGTCGAGGAACACTCGGGCGCCGGTGTCCTCGAGGACCTGGTCGCCCGGCTGCGGGCTGTCGGCAGGGGTCACCGCGAGCGCGGTCGCGTCCGCCGTGTCCTGGCTGATCCGCAGTCCGGCGTCGTCGCCGGAGGTGGTCTGGTCGGTGATCGTCTTGACCACGGTGCTGGCGTTCTCGGTCAGGGTGAGCATCTCGCTCCTCCGTCGCTGATCGCGTGCTCGGTCTCCTCCACCGTGTCGCAGACCGGCGGCACAGGCAAACCCGGCGTGTCGCACCGCCGCGGACGCGCCGTGCCGGCTCAGCCGAGGTCGGTCGCGGTGCACAGCACGCCGACCTGCCGGAAGCCGACCCGCTCGTAGATCCGCGCGACCTGCTCCGACTCCGCGGACAGGAACACCGTCTCGGCGCCGTGCTCCCGCGCGTCGCGGACCAGGAGGTCGGTCAGGACCGCCGCGATGCCGCGCCGTCGCCACGACGGCAGCACCGCCACGCCGGTGACCTCGCTGGTCGCGCCGCGGACGGCGTGGGTCCCGCCCCCGACAGCGGTGCCGTCGGATGCCCACGCACCGGCGGCTCGGGTGAGCCCGGCCCGGACGTAGGCCCGCATGGTCTCCACGACGGGCTCGCCGTCCCCGCGGTCGGTCCCGTCGAACCCGGCCGCCACGGCCGCCCGGCTCTCGTCGAACCCCGGTTCGTCCGGGTCGACGAAGCGGACGGTGACCGCCGGGTCGGTGCCGGCCGGTGTCGGCAGCCTGGCCGCACGGTCCCGGTCGTAGGCGAGCAGCCGGGACCGGGCCACCCCCAGCCCCAGCGAATCCGCCAGGTCGGCCAGGGTCGGGGCGTGCGCCTCGATCCACTGCACGCCGGCAGCGCCCGGCAGGTCCTGCTGGTGCCGGAACACCGCCCGCAGCGCCGCCGCGTCGAGGAGGTGCTCGTGCCCGGGGCGCGGCCGGGCCGCGTAGCTCCACCCCCAGGTGGTGTCGTAGCTGGTGAACGGGCCGACCTGGACGGGATCGGCGGTGCTGACGGCGACCTCGTGCTGGTACTGGCCGATCCGGTCCAGCACCGCGGCGACGTCCACGAGCACCGATCCTGACATCGCGCCCGCGTTGCCGCGCGTCGCGTCGGCAATGTCAGGACATTCCCGGCCGGGCTGGGACCATGGCCGGATGGCGGTGCTGGTGTCGGAGCGAATCGGGGGGTTCGGCTTCGACGGGCACCGGCTCGAGTACACCGAGTTCGGCGCCGGCGACCGCCTGGTCGTGCTGCTGCACGGCCAGCTGATGCCGCGCCGGATGCACCAGCCGCTGGCCCGCCGGATCGCCGCCGCCGGCTTCCGGGTGGTCACGCTGGACCTGCTGGGTCATGGCCGCTCGGACCGGCCCACCGACCCCGCCGCGTACTCGATGGGCGGGTTCGCGCTCCAGGCCCTGGCGCTGTTGGACCACCTGGAGGTGGAGTCCGCCGTCGTCGGGGGCAGCTCGCTGGGGGCCAACACCTCGCTCGAGGTGGCCGCCATCGCCCCGGAGCGGGTGCAGGGGCTGCTGGTGGAGATGCCGGTGCTGGACAACGCCGTCGAGGCCGGGATCATCGCGTTCGCGCCGCTGATGCTGGCCGCCCGGTTCCTGCCCTGGTCGGTGACGGGGGTCGGACGCGTCAGCAGGATGGTCCCGCGATCGGTGGTGCCGTTCTGGTCCGGGATCGTGCTGGACACGCTGGACCAGGAGCCGGCCGCCATGGCCGCCGTGATCCACGGCCTGTTCTTCGGACGGATCGCCCCGCCGCGGTCGGTACGGGTGCGGCTGGAGACGCCGGCGTTGGTGATCGGTCATCCGAACGACCCGATCCACCCCGCGGCGGACGCGGCGATGCTGGCCGATGAACTGCCCCGCGGCCGGTTCGTGCCTGCCGAGTCGATCCTGGAGTGGCGGTTGCGTCCGGACCGGCTGGACGCCGAGGCGGTGGCGTTCGTCCGTCGCTGCTGGCGGGCCGCCCCGGCCCGGACCGCGCGGGCGGGCACAATAACGGGGTGAGTCTCTACCGTGACGAGGCGATCGTGCTGCGCACCCAGAAGCTGGGCGAGGCGGACCGCATCATCACGGTGCTGAGCCGGCGACACGGCCGGATCCGGGCAGTCGCGAAGGGGGTTCGCCGCACCACCTCCCGGTTCGGCGCCCGCCTCGAGCCGTTCAGTCACGTCGACCTGATGCTGGCCGAGGGTCGCTCGCTGCACGTGGTCACCCAGGCCGAGTCGTTGGACCCGCTGGCGATGACCATCGGGGCCGACTACCGGGCGTACACCGCGGGGACGGCGATGCTGGAGGCCGCCGACCGGCTGGCCGGGGAGGACCTGGAGCCGGCGGTGCAGCAGTTCCTGCTGCTGGTCGGTGGTCTGCGCGCCCTGGCGCCGGGCGGGCGCGACCCGTCGCTGGTGCTCGACGCGTTCCTGCTGCGCTCGCTCGCGGTCGCGGGGTACGCGCCCAGCTTCGACGACTGCGCTCGCTGCGGGGCCCCGGGGCCGCACCGGTCGTTCAGCCCGCCCGGCGGGGGGATGGCCTGCACCAGTTGCCGGTCACCGGGGTCGGCCTCGCCCGGGCCGGGAACGGTGCGGCTGTTGTCGGCATTGCTCAGCGGCGACTGGACGACCGCGCTGGAGGCCGACCCGCGCGCCCGGCGCGAGTCGTCCGGCCTGGTGGCGGCGTACCTGTCCTGGCATCTCGAGCGTGGGCTGCGTTCGATGAGCCACGTGGACCGGTGACCCGCCCGCGGGAGCCACGGGCACCGCGTCCGCACGCTTCCGGCGCGCGGCCGCCGCGATTGTCCCCGGCGGAGGTGCCGCGTCACGTCGCCGTCGTCATGGACGGCAACGGTCGCTGGGCGCGGGCGCGCGGGCTGCCGCGGACCGCCGGTCACGAGGCGGGGGAGGCGGCGCTCTTCGACGTGGTCGAGGGGGCGATCGAGGTCGGGGTCCGGCACCTGTCGGCGTACGCGTTCTCCACCGAGAACTGGAAGCGCTCGCCGGAGGAGGTGCGCTTCTTGATGGGCTTCAACCGGGACGTGATCCGCCGCCGGCGCGACGAGATGCACGCGCTCGGCGTGCGGGTGCGGTGGGCCGGCCGCCGGCCGCGGCTGTGGCGCAGCGTGATCCGCGAGCTCGAGGCCGCCGAGGAGCTCACCCGGGCGAACGAGACGCTGACCCTGACGATGTGCGTGAACTACGGCGGTCGGTCCGAGCTCGCCGACGCGGCGCGCGCGCTGGCACTGGACGTGGCGGCGGGGCGGGTGCGCGCCGATCGGGTCGACCAGCGGGTCTTCGCGCGCTATCTGGACGAGCCGGACCTGCCCGACGTCGACCTGTTCTGGCGGACCTCGGGGGAGCAGCGGATCTCCAACTTCCTGCTCTGGCAGTCCGCCTACGCCGAGCTGGTGTTCACCGACGTGGCCTGGCCCGACGTGGATCGCCGGCAGCTGTGGGCCGCGGTGGAGGAGTACGCCAGGCGCAGTCGGCGCTACGGGCGGGCCTGACCCCCCTCGCCTCCACCAGCGATGACGCATTTCGGTCGCTCGAGCGACGGGAATGCATCATCGCTGGTCCGGCACCGACGGCCGCCGGTCAGCTGCCCGGCCCGGTCAGCTCCGTCGGCACCGCGATCACGTCGACCATCGCCTCTCCGCGGAGCACGGTGACGGGCAGCGGTTGACCGATGGCGTCGGCGAAGAGCAGCCGCTGCAGGCTCTGCGCGTCCGCGACCGGCTGCCGGCCGGCGGACAGCACGAGGTCGCCGGGCTTCAGCCCGGAGCGGGCGGCGGGGGAGCCCGCCACCACGTCGGCGACCTGCAGCGCCTGCGGCTGCCCGGCCCGGTCGGCGAGCGAGCGGGGGAGCGGGACGGGGGAGCTCACGACGCCGAGGTACGCGCGGCGTACCCGGCCATCGCGAAGCAGCGCGGTGATGATCCGTTGGGTCGTGGCGTTCACCGGGACCGCGAGCCCCACGCCGAAGCCGGCGACCGCCGTGTTGATGCCGATCACACGTCCCGACGCGTCGGCCAGCGCACCGCCCGAGTTGCCCGGGTTCAGTGCGGCGTCGGTCTGGATCACGTCCTCGATCACCCGACCGGCCCGACCCGACCGGGTGGGAAGCGAGCGGCCCAGCCCGCTGACGACGCCGGCCGTCACCGACCCGGTGAGCCCGAGCGGGTTCCCGACCGCGACCACGAGCTGGCCGACCCTCAGTCCGGACGCATCACCCATCCGGGCCGGCTCCGGCGGCTGCCCGCGGCCGTGGACGACGGCGAGGTCCGACAGGGGGTCGGATCCGACGATGTCGACGTCGGTGCTGCTCCCGTCGCTGAACGTGGCGGCGCCACCGTCCGCACCGGCGACCACGTGCGCATTGGTCAGCATGTAGCCGTCCGCGGTGAAGACGACCGCTGACCCGCTGCCGCCCGCCCGGCTGCTCCCCGTGCCGCCGTGCAGGCGCAGAGCCGCCACGTGCGGGGTGACCGTGGCCGCGACCCGCGTGACCGTCCGCGAGTAGGCGTCCAGCGCGTCGTCGCCGTCGTCGGGTGTGCTCATCGGGTCACCTCTGGCCGGGGGTCTGACCGGTCCAACGCAACGGTCGCCGGGCCGCTTCCCGCCGCACCACCGACGGCGATGATGCATTTCGGTCGCTCGAGCGACGCAAATGCGTCATCGCTGCCGGGCGGTGCGGCGGCGCCGAGGGTGGTCAGGCGCAGTCCGGGCAGGTGCCGAACACCTCCAGCGTGTGCGCCACCTCCCGGAAGCCGTGCTCGGCCGCGACCCGCTCGGCCCATCGCTCGACGGTCGGACCCTCGACCTCGACCGTGCGGCCGCAGGACCGGCAGACCAGGTGGTGGTGGTGCCCGCCACTGCAGCGGCGGTACAACGCCTCGCCGTCGCCCATCCGCAACACGTCCAGCTGGCCACCGTCGGCAAGCCCTTGCAGCGTCCGGTAGACCGTGGACAAGCCGACCTTCTGGCCCCTGGCGCGGAGCACCTCGTGAATCTCCTGTGCGCTCCGGAACTCGTCCTGCTCGGCCAGCGCCGCGCTCACCGCCCGGCGCTGGCGGGTGGGCCGCTGCCCGGTCTCGCCCATCCCGGTCCTCTCAGTGCTCGTCGTAGTGGTCGCCGTGCGGTACGTGCCGGTGCCCGTCGTGGACGTAGTCGACGTGGTCGCCGTGCTCGACGGCCACGTGCCCGCAGCCAGGTCCGTGGACGTGCGGGTGGCTCTCCGCCCGGTCGTGCCCGTGCGGGCCGGAGGTGGCCGGCTCGGACAGCTCGGCGGCGGGTTCGACCTCGAACGGCGCGTGCACCCGGCGTCGCCGGCGGAGCAACCCGCCCAGCGGACTCAGCAGCACGAAGCCGGCCAAGGCCAGCAGCACGATGGTGGGACCGGGGGCGGTGTCGGCGTAGAAGCTGGTCCACACGCCGGCCGTCGATGCGACCACTCCGATGCCCATCGCGAGGACCAGCGTCACCCGGAAGCCGCGCGCCACCTGCTGCGCGGTCGCCACCGGCACCACCATCAGCGCGCTGACCAGGAGCAGCCCCACGGTGCGCATGGCCACCGTCACGGTGACTGCTGCAAGCACGGCCAGCAGGACGCTGTAGGCGCCCACCCGCAGGCCCGACACGCGAGCATGCTCCTCGTCCTGGCAGACCGCGAACAGCTGCGGCGACAGCCCGAGGGCGACGGTGAGCACCAACACCGTGAGCACCACGACCATCGTGAGGTCGGTGTCGGAGACGGTGGTGATCGCGCCGAACAGGTAGCTGTTCAGGGTCGCCGCCGACTCCCCGGCCAGCCCGGTCAACAGCACACCGCCGGCGATGCCGCCGTAGAAGAACAGGGCCAGCGCGACGTCCCCGCTGGTCCGCCCGCGCAGCCGCAGCACCTCGATCAGTGCCGCACCCACCGTGGCCACCACGACGGCGGTGACCAGCGGGGCCCGGCCGGTCAGCAGGCCGAGCGCCACCCCGGTGAGCGCGATGTGCCCGATGCCGTCCCCGAGCAGCGCGAGCCGTTTCTGGACGAGATAGGTCCCGATGGCGGGGGCGGCCAGCCCGGTCAGCACGGCGGCGAGCAGCGCCCGCTGCATGAAATCGTACGAGAGCAGGCTCATCGCACCTCCCGCTCCGACCAGCTCGGACCCGGCACCGGTCCGGGCGCGCCGGGCGTGCCGTGCACGTGGTGGTGCTCGTGGTCGTGTCCGAACTCCGCCGCCTCCTCCTCCGGCGTGCCGTCGAAGAGCACCCGGCCGTCGCGCAGGACCACCGCCCGGTCGACCAGCCGGGCCAGCGGTCCCAGCTCGTGCGCGACCAGCACGACCGCGACCCCCCGGGCCGCGTGCGCGCCGAGCACCTCGGTCAGCAGGCCCTGGTGGGTGAGGTCGACGCCCGCCGTCGGCTCGTCCAGCACCAGCAGCTCGGGCTCGGTGACCAGCGCCCGGGCGATCAGCACCCGCTGCTGCTGGCCACCGGACAGCTCCGCGACGGAGTCCCGTGCCCGGTGGGCCAGGTCCATCGCCTCGAGGGACGCCCGCACGGCGGTGTCGTCGGCGGGGCTGGAACGGCGCAGCATCCGCCGATGCGCGAGCCGGCCCGCTCCGACCACCTCCCGGACGGTCGCCGGGACGCCGGACGCCGCCGAGGTGCGCTGCGGGACGTAGCCCACCCGGCGCCAGTCGGCGAAGCGGCGCAACGGCGTGCCCAGCAGTTCGACGCTGCCGGACGTCGCCGGCACCAGCCCCATCGCGGCCCGTACCAACGTCGACTTGCCCGATCCGTTGCCGCCGAGGACGGTGACGAACTCCCCGGGCCGGACCGCCAGGTCGACCCGACGCACCACCGGCCGCCCGCCGAGGGCGACGGTCAGGTCCTGCACCTGCAGCGCGAGCCCGCTCAACAGCCGTTCGCCTCCACCAGGGCGTCGAGATTGCGACGCATCAGGGTCAGGTAGTCCGCTCCCGCGGTGTCGTCCGACAGGCCCTCGATCGGGTCCAGCTCGGCCAGCTCGAGGCCGGCCTCGTCCGCGACCGCTTCGGCGACGCTGGGGTCCACCAGCGTCTCGGTGAAGACCGTGGTCACCTCCCGCTCGTCGGCCAGGTCGGCCAGCTCGGCGATCCGCTCGGGGGACGGCTCGGTGCCCGGGTCGAGGCCGGCGATCGGGAGCAGGGTCAGGCGGTAGCGCTCGGCCAGGTAGCCGAACGCGTCGTGGCTGGTGATGACGGTCTGCGTCCGGCAGCCCTGCAGACCTTCCCGGTACGCGGCGTCCAGCCGTTCCAGGCGGGCCCGGGCCCGATCGGCGGCTTCCCGGTAGACCTCGGCGTGGTCGGGGTCGGTGGCCGCGTATGCCTCCGCCAGGGAGTCGGTCAACCGGGCCATCCGCAGCGGGTCGTGCCAGAAGTGCGGGTCTGACTCCTCACCGTCCTCCGCTGGCATCAGGTCGACGACGTCCGCGGCGTCGACCACCGTGCCCTCGGCCTCCTGGGTCACGACGTCGTCCACGGCGGGCTGGAAGCCGGACTCCACGACCAGCACCGCGGCGTCGGCGACGGCCGCGACCTGCTGCGGAGTCAGCTCCAGGTCGTGCGGCTCGACGCCGGGAGTGGTGAGCAGATCCACGTCGACGGACCGGCCGCCGACCTGCTCGGCGGCCCAGGCCAGCGGGTAGAACGCGGCCACCGTGGCGGTGCCGCCGGGGCCCTCGTCGCCGGCACTGCCGCAGCCGGTGAGCAGCGTCCCGCAGGCGACCGCCGACAGCACGCTTCTCAACATGAGAATCATTCTCATCTGGCCGCTGTCCGCCGGTCAACCCCGTCGGCCATACCCTCGACGGGTGCTCGTGCTCACTCGCCACCGGGTGGCCCCGGACGCTGTGGCCGAATTCCTCTCGGCGGCCCAGCGGGCGATCGCCGTGCTCGGCGACCGCCCCGGCTGGGTGGAGGGCACCGTCGGCCGCAACGTCGACGACCCGGACCTGTGGGTGCTGGCGACCCGGTGGCGTGACGTCGGCTCGTACCGGCGGGCATTGTCGGCCTACGACGTCAAGGTGTCGGCGGTCCCGTTGCTGTCGACGGCGGTCGACGAGCCGAGCGCCTACGAGGTGGTCCTCGGCGCCGGTGGCGACGGCACCAGCAGCCACGACCCGGACGCTGGCTCCGGGGGCCCGGGGGCGGGCCGCTAGCCTGGGGCTTTCGCGTCGGCAGGCACGCTGCCCGACGTGCCCCGCCGCCGACACCCAGCCGGATGGAGGATCGCGTGCCCGCTGAGTCCGTGGACACCGTCGTCAGCCTGTGCAAGCGCCGGGGGTTCGTCTACCCGTCCGGCGAGATCTACGGCGGGACGCGCTCCGCCTGGGACTACGGGCCGCTCGGCGTCGAGCTCAAGGAGAACGTCAAGCGGCAGTGGTGGAAGGCCATGGTGCAGGGCCGGGACGACGTCGTCGGCCTGGACTCCTCAGTGATCCTGCCGACCCGGGTTTGGGAGGCCTCCGGCCACCTGGACGCGTTCGTCGACCCGCTGGTCGAGTGCCAGAGCTGCCACAAGCGGTTTCGCGCCGACCACCTGCAGGAGGCCTACGCCAGCCGCAAGGACATCGCCGACCCGGACAGCGTCGACCTGTCCCTTGTCGCGTGCGCCAACTGCGGGACCCGCGGCGCGTGGACCGAGCCGCGCATGTTCAACGGCCTGCTGAAGACCTACCTCGGGCCGGTGGAGAACGAGGACGGGTTGCACTACCTGCGGCCGGAGACGGCGCAGGGCATCTTCGTCAACTTCCTCGCGGTGATGACCTCGTCGCGACGCAAGCCGCCGTTCGGCATCGGCCAGATCGGCAAGAGCTTCCGCAACGAGATCACCCCCGGGAACTTCATCTTCCGCACCCGCGAGTTCGAGCAGATGGAGATGGAGTTCTTCGTGGTGCCGGGCACCGACGAGGACTGGCACGAGCACTGGATCGAGCAACGGCTGGCCTGGTACACCGACCTCGGTGTCGACCGGGACAACCTGCGCCTCTTCGAGCACCCGCAGGAGAAGCTGTCGCACTACTCCAAGCGGACGGTGGACATCGAGTACCGGTTCCGCTTCGCGGCCAAGGAGTTCGACGAGCTCGAGGGGATCGCGAACCGCACCGACTTCGACCTGTCCACGCACGCGAAGCACTCCGGCCAGGACCTCTCGTACTTCGACCAGAGCACGGGGGAGCGCTGGGTGCCGTACGTCATCGAGCCGGCCGCCGGGGTGAACCGCTCGATGATGGCCTTCTTGATGGACGCCTACGGCGAGGACGAGGCGCCCAACGCCAAGGGCGGCGTGGACAAGCGGACCGTGCTGCGGCTCGACCCACGGCTGGCGCCGGTCAAGGTGGCGGTGCTCCCGCTGTCCCGCAACACCGATCTGTCGCCGATAGCGCGCGACCTCGCCGCCCGGCTCCGTCGGTCCTGGAACATCGAATTCGACGATGCGGGGGCGATCGGCCGGCGGTACCGCCGGCAGGACGAGATCGGGACACCCTTCTGCGTCACCGTGGACTTCGACTCCCTGGACGACCAGGCCGCAACCGTGCGCGAGCGGGACACGATGAACCAGGAGCGGATCGGCTTCGACCAGCTGGAGAGTTGGCTGGCGGCCCGCCTGGTCGGCTGCTGATCGTGCCGGCCGTGGGGGCCAGTCGCCGCACCGCGTCCCCGGTGGTGGTCGTCCTGGCGGTCCTGCTGCTGCTCGCCGGCGCCGGCTGCACCGAGGAGCAGCCGGCGGCGGAGCGGCCGGGAAGTGCCAAGACACCGGACGTGGCCGTCCCCGACGGGGTGCGGCTGACCGAGCCGGGCAGCAGGGTGCGCGTCGGGGAGTCTGCGGTCGTGCCGTACGTCGCCGGCCCGCAGCGCGAGGCGGTGGTCGAGGTGCGCGTCACCCGGATCCGCCCCGGGGGTGCCCGTGACTTCGTCGGCTACCAGCTGGACCAGGCCACGGCGGCCGCGACCCCCTGGTACGTCGAGGCCGAGATGAAGGTGCTCGGCAGCGGGACGCTGGGCCGTGCGCCGCTGCCGGTGTACGGCTTCGACTCCACCAACACCTTCTTCCCCGCAGCCGACGTGGAGGGGTCGTTCGACCGCTGTCCGCCGCCGGACGAGGCCGAGCGGCTCCAAGGCGGGGACCGGGTGCGCGGCTGCCTGGTGTTCTTCGTGCCGCAGCGAGCGACCTTCGAGGCGGTGCAGCTGCGGGCGACCGAGGGGGTCGAGCCGATCAGCTGGCCGATCCCGTCCCAGGCGGGTGGCGACTCCGACGGCTGAGGCTGCCCGGGCCGGCCCGCCGGAGGCCTGGGACACTGGGCGGGTGTCCATCCTGCCCAGCACGCTGCGTCTGGGGGCGCTCGAGGTCTTCCCACCGGTGGTCCTCGCGCCGATGGCCGGTGTGACCAACGCGGCGTTTCGCCGGCTCTGCCGCGAACAGGGGGCGGGCCTGTACGTCTGCGAGATGATCACGTCCCGCGGCATCGTCGAGGGCGATCGGACCAGCCTGGCGATGCTGCACTTCGACCCCGACGAGCCGGTCCGCTCGGTGCAGCTCTACGGGGTGGATCCGGTCTACGTCGGCAAGGCGGTCCGGATCCTGTGCGGCGACCACGGCGTGCACCATGTCGACCTGAACTTCGGCTGCCCGGTCCCGAAGGTGACCAGGCGCGGCGGCGGCGCCGCACTGCCGTGGAAGCGCGACCTGCTCTCCGACATTTTGACCGCGGCGGTGGGGGCGGCCGCTCCGTACGGCGTCCCCGTCACGATGAAGACCCGGCTGGGGATCGACGACGACCATCTCACCTATCTCGACGCGGGGCGGATCGCCGAGCAGAGCGGGTGCGCGGCGATCGCCCTGCACGCCCGCACCGCCCGGCAGCACTACTCGGGCGTGGCTGACCAGGACGCCATCACCCGGCTGGTGCAGCAGGTGGACATCCCGGTCCTCGGCAACGGCGACATCTGGGAGGCGGCCGACGCGGTCGACATGGTGCGGCGCACTGGGTGTGCGGGCGTGGTGGTTGGTCGCGGCTGCCTGGGTCGCCCGTGGCTCTTCCGCGACCTGGCAGCGGCCTTCAGCGGTGGGCGGGTGCAGGAGCTGCCGACCCTCGGCGAGGTGGCCTCGGTGATGCGCCGGCACGCCGAGCTGCTGAGCGAGCAGATGGGGGAGGAGAAGGGGTGCACCGAGTTCCGCAAACACGTCGCCTGGTACCTCAAGGGCTTCAGCGCCGGCCGACAGGTCAGGCAGCACCTCGGCCTGGTGTCCAGCCTGGCGGCGCTGGACGAGCTGCTCGCGGATCTCGACCCGGCCGAGCCCTACCCGGTGGCGGAGCTGGGCACGCCGCGCGGGCGTCAGGGCAGCCCGAAGGCCGTCGCCCTGCCGGACCGGTGGCTGGACAGTGACCGCTACGCCGAGCTGGACGCGACCGCGGAGCTCGCCACCTCCGGCGGGTGACTCGCGGCCGTCCGCTGCGCCTGGGGCGCCGACCGTAGGGTTGGCGGCATGACGCGAGTGCGGCCGGCTGCCGTGCTGCCGGCGGTCCTGGTGGCGTGCCTGGCAGCGGGCGCCTGCACAGCGGACGGCTCGCCGCCCGCCGAGGCGGGCGGTGGTCCGGAGGGCACCGCCACCCCCGAAGCGAGCAGCACCCGCCCGACCGGCCCGGCGTCCACGACCCTGCCCACCGACGGCCCCACCCCGACCGGCTGCTACGCCGACGTGCGCTCGAAGCGGGTGCCCCCGGAGCTGGCCAACCTGTCGTACCCCGACGACACGATCGTGCACAACGTGGACATCCGCGGCGACAACGGCATCCTGCTCACCGGAGTCACCGACCTGCCGTTCCGCCGGGCTCTGCGCCAGATGCGGCAGCGCTACTCCGACCCGCCGTTCGGCATCGTGGGCACCGAAGACGTGGAGGGCGGGATCGGCGCCAACTGGACCGGTCCGAGCATCAGCGGCCGCTGGGTGGTGACCGACATCTCGGCGCTGTGCCCTGGTGACACGGAGGTCCAGATCCTTTGGACGTCGGCCGGCAGCCCGATCGGCTGACCGTCGATGGAACGCGAGCTCCCGCTGCCCGGCTATCCGCACGACGCGGTCCGGCGGATCGTCGACGAGCCGCCGAAGCGCAGTGGCCGCACCGCCTTCGAGCGGGACCGGGCGCGGGTGCTGCACGCGGCCTCGCTGCGCCGGCTGGCGGCCAAGACCCAGGTGGTCGGGCCGGGGACCGACGACTTCGTCCGCAACCGGCTCACCCACTCGCTCGAGGTGGGGCAGGTCGCCCGTGAGCTCGGCAAAGCGGTCGGTTGCGACCCCGACCTGGTCGAGACGGCGGCGCTCGCCCACGACCTCGGCCACCCGCCGTACGGGCACAACGGCGAGCAGGTCCTGGACGAGGCGGCGGCCCTCTTCGGCGGCTTCGAGGGCAACGCCCAGACGCTGCGGATCCTGACCCGGCTGGAGGCGAAGACCGCGGACGCGTCCGGCCGGAGCGTGGGGCTCAACCTGACCCGAGCCACCTTGGACGCCTGTATCAAGTATCCCTGGCGCCGTGCCGAGACAGCCGACGGCGCTGACCGGCCGACGGCGAAGTTCGGCGTCTACGCCGACGACGAGCCTGCGTTCGGTTGGATCCGGGAGGGCGTGGACGGGGCCCGCCGCTGCATCGAGGCGCAGGTGATGGATCTCGCCGACGACGTGGCCTACTGCGTGCACGACGTCGAGGACGGGATCGTCGGCGGCCCGGTCGACCTGGGCCGGTTGGACTCCGCCGAGGAGCGGGCGCAGGTCTTCGAGGTGGTCCGCGACTGGTACCTCCCCGACCGGGACGACGACGTCCTGGACCTCGCCCTCCACCGGCTGCGTGCGCTGCCGATCTGGCCCGCAGCGGGCTTCGACGGCAGCCGGGCCGCCCTGGCCGGGTTGAAGGGACTGACCTCGGGCCTGATCGGCCGGTTCAGCGAGGCGGCGCAGCAGGCGACGCACGCCGCGTTCGGCGCCGGCTCCCTCACCCGGCACCGCGCCGACCTCGTGGTCCCGGACGGCATCCGGGAGGAGATCGCGGTGCTCAAGGGGATCGCGGCGCACTACGTGATGCGGGCGGACGCACGGCTGGCGCTGCTGGACCGGCAGCGGCAGGTGCTCGCCGAGCTGCTCGACGCGCTGCTGGCCACGTCGCCGGACTCGCTCGAGCCGGCCTTCGCCGCGGACTGGCGGACGGCGCCGGACGACGCCGCCCGCTGCCGGGTGGTGGTCGACCAGGTGGCCAGCCTGACCGACGCTTCTGCGACGACGTGGCACGCCCGGGTGACCTAGTCTCGGTCGCATGCCGGAGTCGCACGGATCGGACGGAATCGTCGTGGTCGGGGGTGGCCTCGCCGGGGCCAAGGCGGTCGAGACGCTGCGTGGCGAGGCCGGCTACGACGGGCGGCTGACGGTGCTGGCCGCCGAGCCGCTGCTGCCCTACGACCGGCCGCCGCTGTCCAAGGGCGTGCTGAAGGGAGAGGAGAACCCGGACTCCACCACGCTGCTGGATCAGGCGTGGTTCACCGGGCACGACGTCGACGTCCGGCTGGGGGTCGCGGCGGCGGCTGTGGACCTGGCTGCGCACGCGGTGACCACGGTCGACGGCGGGTCGGTCGGCTTCGAGCGGCTGCTGCTCGCCCCGGGGTCTCAGGTGCGGACGCTGCCCGTCCCGGGTGCCGGCCTCGAGGGCGTACTCACCCTGCGCCGGCTGGAGGACTCCGTCCGTCTCCGCGACGCGTTCGCGCGGCAGCCGCGTGTCGTCGTGGTCGGTGCCGGCTGGATCGGCCTCGAGGTGGCCGCCGCCGCGCGGTCGCACGGCGCGGAGGTCACCGTTGTGTCCCCGCTGCCGCCGTTGGTGGGGGCGCTCGGCGAGCGGCTGTCGTCGGTCTTCGCGGCTGTGCATCGCGACCACGGGGTGGACCTGCGGATCGGCCCGGGGGTCGGCGAGCTGCGGGGTGCCGGCCGCGTCGAGGCGGTCGTGACCGACGACGGGCAGGTGCTGCCCGCCGACCTGGTCGTGGTGGGGATCGGCGTCACCCCGGACACTGCTCTCGCAGCGTCGGCCGGCCTCACCATCGACGCCGCCACCGGCGGAGTCGTCGTCGACGGGGCGCTCCGAACGTCACATGCCGACGTCTTCGCCGCCGGTGACATCGCCGCCTGGCCGTGCGCCCCGCTGGACGGCCGGCGGGTGCGGGTGGAGCACTGGGCGAACGCCCACGACGGGGGGATCACCGCCGGCCGGGCGCTCGCCGGTCGGGACGTGGTCCATGACGCACTTCCGTTCTTCTGGACCGACCAGTTCGACCTCGGCATGGAGTACGTCGGTCACGTGTCCGACCCCGAGTCCGCCGAGCTGGTGCTGCGTGGGGACGTCGACGGACGCGCGTTCCTGGCCTTCTGGTGTGTCGACGGCCGGCTGGACGCGGGCATGCACGTGAACATGTGGGACACCGTCGACGACATGAAGCAGCTGATCCGCTCCCGCCGCCGGTTGGACCCGTCCCGGCTGGCCGACGCCGACGTGCCGCTCCTCGACGTCTGATCGGTCCTGGGAGGCCTCCCCAGCCGGTCGGCCGCCGGGCCCGCGGCGCGAGCGCACGACCTAGACTCCCGGGCGTGGCCGGGCGCATCCGTGACGAGGACATCGCGGCCGTCCGCGAGCGCGCCGCCATCGACGAGGTGGTCTCTGCCTACGTCACCCTCCGCGGTGCCGGTGGCGGCTCGCAGAAGGGGCTGTGCCCGTTCCACGACGAGAAGACGCCGTCGTTCACCGTGACTCCGGCGCGCCAGTACTTCCACTGCTTCGGCTGTGGTCAGGGCGGGGACGTGTTCACGTTCGTCCAGCAGATCGAAGGGCTCAGCTTCGTCGAGGCGGTGGAGAAGCTGGCCGGGCGGTTCGGGGTCGAGCTGCGCTACACCGAGGGCGGCGCCCGCAGCTCGGGGGGAGACCGCGGGCAGCGGCAGCGGCTGATCGAGGCGAACCGGATGGCCCAGCAGTTCTACGCCGCCCAGCTCGCCGAGTCGGACGAGGCGCGTACCGCCCGCGCCTTCCTCGGCGAGCGCGGCTTCGACCGCGAGGCGGCGGAACGCTTCGGTGTCGGCTACGCGCCCCGGTCGGGCGAGGCGCTGCTGCGTCACCTGCGGACCCGTGAGGTCCGGGACGACGACCTGCTGGCCGCGGGCCT
The DNA here is from genome assembly GCA_963695375.1 of uncultured Actinomycetota bacterium. Lineage (GTDB taxonomy): Bacteria > Actinomycetota > Actinomycetes > Propionibacteriales > Nocardioidaceae > JACCVL01. The sequence goes on from OY968767.1 coordinate 1,804,064, forward strand.
CGTCGGCCGGAGCGACCGGGGCGCCTATGACCGGTTCCGCGGGCGGCTGCTCTGGCCGATCCGGGAGCTGTCGGGGGAGGTGGTGGGCTTCGGGGCGCGTCGGCTGTACGACGATGACCGGATCGAGGCGAAGTACCTCAATACCCCCGAGACCCCGTTGTACAAGAAGAGCCACCTGCTCTACGGGGTGGACCTCGCCCGCCGGGAGATCGCCCGCGCGCAGCAGGCGGTCGTGGTGGAGGGCTACACCGACGTGATGGCCTGCCACCTGGCCGGGGTGCCCACGGCGGTCGCCACCTGCGGCACGGCCTTCGGCGAGGACCACGCCAGGATCCTGCGGCGGCTGCTGCTCGACCATGACGAGTTCCGCGGCGAGGTGATCTTCACCTTCGACGGCGACGAGGCCGGCCAGCGAGCGGCGTTGAAGGCCTTCGCGGGGGACCAGCAGTTCGTCGCGCAGACCTACGTCGCGGTGGAGCCGGGTGGCCTCGACCCGTGCGACCTGCGGCTCACCGGTGGTGACGCCGCCGTCCGGGAGCTGGTGGCCCGCCGGGTGCCGCTGTACCGGTTCGTCCTGCGCAACGTCGTGGAGCGCTACGACCTGGACCGGGCGGACGGACGGGTCGACGCCGTGCGTGAGGCGGCGGCGCTGGTGGCCAGCGTGCGGGACCGGTCCAAGGTCGACGCGTTCGCCCGCGAGCTGGCCGGGATGGTGGGCCTGGACCCGGACGAGGTGCGCGGCGTGGTGCGTTCGGCAGCCCGACGCGGACCGGTGCGCCCCGGTGGCGGTGGCGATCGGGACGCCCGTCCGTCCGCGGCCCGGACGACACCGGATCCCCCGGCCGGCCGGGACGCTGCGGTCGAGCCGGGTTCCGAGGCGCCGGCCGACGTGGCGACCGCCGAGGTGGCCCCCGCGACGGACGTCCCGTCCCCGGGTGAGCCCCGGTTCGCCGCGGAACGGGAGGCACTGCAAGCGGTCCTCCAGTTCCCGCACCTCGTGCCGGACCCTCCCGGGGTGGATGCGGACGACTTCCAGCATCCCTGGCTGCGCGCGGTGTGGGAGGGCGTGGTGGAGGCCCCGCTGCCCGAGAGGTCCGAGCCGGACTGGCTGGCGGGCGTTCGCGATCGCGCCGGTGAGCCGGCGTCCCGCGTCGTCGCCCGGCTCGCCGTCGAGCCGCTGCACAGCACCGGTGAGCCAGACGCCCGGCTGGTCGCCGCGCTGCTCGCCCATCTCCAGGAGCTGACCGCCGCTCGTCGGATCGAGACGGTCAAGTCGCGGCTGCAGCGCACCAACCCGGTGGAGCAGGCCGCGGCTTACAACAAGATGTTCGGCGAGCTGGTGGCCCTCGAGCAGCATCGCCGGCAGCTACGCGAGCGGGCCATCGGCAGCATCGGCTGACCGGCCGGCGCCGCCGCAGGCTCGCATCCCCAGGCGGCCCGCCGCCCCCGTCGCGTCCACACCCGGCCAGCCGGCCGGGGACAGGCCGCCACCTCCCGGCCGACACTCGGCTCTCCCGTCGGGACCGAGGAGGTGGGCACGTGACCGGCGACCCCTGGCGGCGCTACCTGGACGAGATCGGGCGGATCCCGCTGCTGACCCGCGAGGAGGTGGTCGCTGCGGCGCGCCGGTTGGAGGCCGGGGAGCAGGCTCGGATCCGCCTGGCGGCCGATCCGCCGCCCGGACCCGACGAGGCCGCGGCCCTGACCGAGACGGCGGCGGACGGTGCGCGGGCGAAGGAGCTGCTCGTCACCTCCAACCTGCGGCTGGTCGTCGCGGTCGCCCGGCGGTTCCGGCCCGGCGGGCAAGGGCTGCCGGACCTCGTGCAGGAGGGCGCGTTCGGGCTGATCCGTGCGGTGGAGAAGTTCGACCACCGCCGGGGGACGGCGTTCTCCACCTACGCCACCTGGTGGATCCGGCAGGCGATCGGCCGAGCGGTTGCGGAGCAGTCCCGAAGCGTGCGGGTCCCCAAGCATGTGAACGACGAGCTCGCGGCCTGTGTCCGTGCCCGGGACGCCCTTGCCGAGCGCTGCGGCGGGGAGCCGTCGGTCGTCGCGGTCGCCGCGGCGTGCGGGGTCGACCGGGACCGGGTCGGCGTGCTGCTCCGCTGGGTGCCGCCGGCGGAGTCGCTCCAGGCGCTTGCCGAGGCGGGCCGGTCGGTCGGTCTCGCGGAGCCCGACCTGGCCCCACCCGATCCGGTGGACTCCGCCGTCCAGCGGGTGCAGCGCGGCCAGCTGCGCGACCGGCTCGACGCCGCGCTCGATCGGTTGCCGGACCGGCACCAGTCGGTGCTGCGGGAGCGGGTCGGGTGGTTCGACGGCCAGCCGCGCGGGGTGCAGGCGGTGGCCGTGGCCCACGGCATCAGCCGGGACGCGGTCCGTCGGCTCGAGAGCGAGGGGCGGGCGATGCTGCGCGAGCAGGCCCAACTCGCCGCGCTGCGGGACTGGGTCGATCCCTGACGCACAATGGGGGGATGCGCAGGCCGGGCCGGACTCCGTCGGTGCCCGCAGAGGTGCGCCGGTCCCTGCCCCTCGAGCCGGGTGAGCGGGTGCTCGCCGGCGCGGCCGACGAGTCCGGCCGGTGGTACGTCGGGACCGACCGCTCCCTGCACCTGCCGGACGGTGCCGGCTGGCGACGGGTGGGCTGGGAGCACGTCGACCGGGCTCGCTTCGACGACGAGAGCGAGCGGCTCACTGTCGTCGAGGTCGCGGACTTCGGCGAGCCTGAGCCGGTCCACGACCTGGCGCTGGTGGAGCCGCGTCGGCTGCTCGACCTGGTCCGCGAGCGGGTCACCGCGTCGATGTTGCTCACCCGGCACGTGCCCGTGCCGGGCAGCCGAGGCGTGAAGGTGATCGCCCGTCGGTCGCCGGTCGGCGGCCCGGTGGAGTGGTCGTTCTGGCTCGACGAGGGGTTGCAACCGGACGACCCGATGGTGCGGGCTGCGATCGATGCGGGGCTGGCCGACGCCGAGACGGAGCTGGGCGCCTGAGTTGCTAGGGTACTGACGCCCGAGCGCTGCTCGGCGATCCCGCGTAGCTCAATTGGCAGAGCAGCCGGCTGTTAACCGGCAGGTTACTGGTTCGAGTCCAGTCGCGGGAGCTGTCGAGCTCGCTCGTCACCGCCGGTCGGGGTGCGCTGACCCGCCTCGGTCGACTGCCTCCCGCTCGTCCGCGATCCTGCTGCTGCTGCGGACGAGTCGGAGCAGCGTGACCAGCAGCAGGCCCCCGAGCATGTTCCCGGCCACGGTGTAGCCGAACCAGCCGAGCCAGTCGACGTACCCGAACGGCACGTCCTTGACATGCAGGGCACCGAAGATCAGCAGCGAGTCGAGGATGGAGTGGAACATCTCCAGCCCGGCCAGCAGGAAGGCCCCCGCGATCGCTGCGGCGATCTTGGCGGGCATCGAGTCGGTGCCGTGCTGCATCCGGGTCATCAGCGTGATCACCGCACCGCCGAGCACGGCCAGGGAGAAGGTCTCGGCCGAGAACGGCGCGGTGACGAAGTGCCTCGCCGACTCCACGGTCTGCGGGTGCAGGTCGGGGAACGCGGTCATGATCAGCCACATCAACAGCCACCCGCCGGCGAGGTTGGCCACCAGCGTTCCTGACCACAGCTTGGCCAGCTGGCCGACGCTGGCGCGCTTGGCCGCGACGGTGGTGACCGGGATCAGGAAGCCCTCGGTGAACAGCTCGCTGTGACCGAGCAACAGCGCCAGGAACCCGATGGAGAACGCCAGGCCGGCGAGCAGGACGCTGCCGGTCGCCTCTCGAACCGCCAGGAAGGCCAGCACACCCAGTGCGACCTCGGTGCCGCCGAAGAATCCCGTGACGAGTACCTCGCGCCAGCTGCGGTGCAGCCGCTGAACACCCTCTTCGACGGTGCGGTCGAAGGCGCGTTCCAGGTCGTCTTCCATCGGCCCGTCACTCGCGCCGAGTTCGCGGCGTTGCGGCTCGCTCATGCGGCACCCCTTCGGAGTTGCTGTGCGCCGATCATCGGATCGGCGCCGGGTCCGCGCACCCCGAGGTGACTCGCGCTACTCGCCCCAGCCCATCGGGAACACCTCGAACGCAGCCGCGAACGTCGTCCCCAGCCGGGCTCCGTTGCCGCGGGCCATGGACTGCAGGAACTCGTCCGGGTCGAAGTCCTCCCAGCCGAGGCCGTCGATATATGCCTTGTGCGCGGCCAGCGACTGTACTCCGAGCGAGAAGGTGTCGGTGGTGTCGACGGCGTGTCCCGCGCCGGGTGAGCCGAACGCCCAGACCTGCTGAACCCCGCCCCACGGCTCGACCCCGTCGCGCAGCTGCTCGGGGAAGACCCAGCGGTTGCCGGCGTCCCGGACGGCGTCCAGCGTGGCCCGGCCGACGGCGATGTGGTCGGCCTGGTTGAGGTTTCGACCGCCCCAGGTGTCTCGGAAGTTGCCGGTGATGACGATCTCGGGCCGATGCTCGCGGACCGAGGCGGCGATCGCCCGGCGCAGTGGCACGCCGTACTCGAGGATGCCGTCCGGAAGCCCGAGGAAGTCCACCGCGTCGACGCCGACGATTCGGGCCGAGTCCACCTGCTCGGCCTCCCGGACGGTGCGGCACTCGTCGGGGTGCATGCCGTCGATCCCCGCCTCGCCGCTGGTCACCATGCAGTAGACGACCTGTTTGCCCTGCCGGGTCCAGCGGGCCACCGCCGCGGCGGCGCCGAACTCCATGTCGTCGGGGTGCGCGACCACGGCGAGCGCGCGGTGCCAGTCCTCGCGCAGCGGTTCCAGCGGGGGCGGGGTGGGAGCGTCGGTCATGTCCGCGACCGTACGCCTTCCGGAGGGTCCCCACCCCCCGTCCACGATCCGCGACTTCTGCAGCCGGGCGAAGGTCGCGGATGGCGGGAGGACGAGGTTGCTCGGACTGTGTGGGTTTGCACCGTTTGGTTAGGCCGTTCGGGCTATGGGCGTATGGATCAAACAGCGGAAGGCTCGCAGCTACCTGCCGCGACAATCAGTGTGCGGCGCGCCAACGGGAGGACGTGGCATGTCGGGATTCTTCTCTCACACGCGCAAGCGGGTGGCGGTCGTCACCCTGGTGGGGCTGGTGTTCGTCCTCGCGGGAGCTGGCCTCGTAGCAGCATCGAGTCCCGACCCGGCTGAACATCCCCGTGCCGCCGACACCGGGGTCGCGGCAGTGCCGCGGGCAACGGGTCAGGTCGCCGGTGGGGGCTGTCGGGTCGGTTTCGACACACAGACCGCCACGCTCGTACCCCCGGACGACACCACGTCGGACAACGTCGCCGCCAGCACGGTCCGGCTGCACAAGACCTGCCAGGGCCCTGTGGTCGGGACGTTCAGCAGTGAGGTGGCCACCCCGGGCGCCGGTGACTTCGTGCACGTGGACATGCGGGCGACCTGCGTGGGCACCGGACGGCAGACCAACCCGTGCACGGTGGGTGAGGAGGTGTTCGCGTCGCCGGGGCACTCGTTCTTCCAGAATGGGCAGGCGTCCACTCACGTGGGGGCGGTAACGATGGTCTGGACCGGTTTGAAGCGCGGGAACTGGAAGTTCGAGGTGCTGCCCGGCGGCAACGGCGTGGCGAACCTGCAGTTCCGCGCCTTCACCGTCGAAGCCTTCGGCACGTCCTGACCGGCCCCCGTCACCCCCCGTCCCGGTCACGATCCGCGACTTTTGCAGCACCCGGAAAAAGTCGCGGATCGTGACCAGAGGTGGGGCGCGACTACGCTGTCCGCGCTGCCGATCCGGCGGTGACGGGGCGGTAGCTCAGCAGGTCAGAGCAAGGGACTCATAATCCCTGGGTCGCGGGTTCGAGCCCCGCCCGCCCCACCGGATGCGACCGACCACCGCTCCTGCGGCGCCGTCGACGAGATTCCGATATACGGTCGCGGGGTCGAGCGAGGAGGCGGCGATGGCCCTGGACGCGGTCGTCCTCGGCGCGGGGCTGGCGGGGCTGTCCGCAGCGCGTGATCTGCACCGTGCCGGCGCGGAGGTTCTCGTGCTCGAGGCCCGGGACCGGGTCGGTGGCCGGGTGTCGCAGACGCGCCTGCCCGACGGCCGACTGGTTCAGCTGGGCGGCGAGGTCGTCGGGCTCGGCCACACCGGCTACGCCCAGCTGGTGGCCGAGCTCGGGCTGACGCTCGAGCCGGCGTTTCCCGCGGTGGCGGGAGAAGACACCTGGGCGCTGGTCGACGGCGTGGTCGTCGGCGGCCCGGAGTGCTGGCTCGGGCCGGACGACATGGCGTCGTACGAGCGGGTGGAGAGCCGGTTCGCGGCTCTGGCTCGGACCGTGGATCCCCGTGACCCGTGGAGCCATCCGGACGCGGAACGGCTGGACCGGCTCAGCGTCGGGCAGTGGCTGCGCGAGGAGGGCGCCACTCCCGCGGTGGTTCGGGCTCGTGAGCTGGCCATGCTGGCCCTCGCCGCCGAGTCGGTCGAGCGCACGTCGCTGCTGTCCGACCTGCGCATGGAGGCTGTCGTTGGCGCCCACGGCTTCTACGACTACGAGCGGTGGGAGTGCCTGCGGGTGCGCGAGGGCTCGGCGACGGTGGCGCTCAGGTTGGCCGAGGACCTCGGCGACCGGATCCGTTTCGGGTCCCCGGTCACCCGCATCCAGGTCCATCCGCACCGCGCCCGGGTCACGCTGGCCACCGGGGAGCAGTACGACGCCGCCGCGGTGATCTGCACCCTGCCGCCCGGGCCGCTGCGGAGCGTGGCGGTCGAGGGCGTCTCCGAGGCGCGGCTGTCGTCCCTGCGACGGCAGCGACACGCCCCTTCGGTGAAGGCGTGCTTGGTCTACGACCGTTCGTTCTGGGTCGACCACGGCCAGAACGGCGCGAGCTACTTCGAGCGCACGATGCTGGGCGGGACCTGGCAGCAGGTCGACGGCGTGCTCTCGGCACTGGTTCCGCCCGAGCGCGTCGGTGGCTACCTCGGCACGGACCCCGCCCTGGCGCGCGAGGAGTTCGTCGAGGAGGTGGCTGCGGCCTTCGGTCCGCAGGCGCGGCAGCCGCAGGAGGTGCTCGTCCGAGCGTGGGTGACCGATCCGTACACCCAGGGCTACGTGACGGCATGGCGCCCGGGAGACGTCACGGCGGTCGGCCCACTGCACGGGACCCACGACCCGCCGTTCTTCGTCGCGGGGTCGGACCAGTGGGTGTGCGGCTACATGGAGGGTGCGGTACGGACCGGCAGAGCCGCCGCCGCCGCCGTCCTCGGCCGTGACCACCCGCACCCCGGCGAACCCGACTTCACCGTGCCGTGGTGACCGCACGGCCCCGCCCGCGCGGATGCCCGACGGCGGACGCGTTTCGGTCAGGGGAGAGTTGATGGACCGGCTCGTGGACCGGCAGCTGGGAGCGGATGCCTGCGGGATCGAGACCGCCGGCGCGGACTTGCCTGATCGGGCCGGCGTCGTCGTGGTGGGCGGCGGGTTGGTCGGTGCGTCGGTCGCCTACCACCTCACGCTGATGGGGGAGACCGACGTACTGCTCCTGGAACGCAACGTCCTCGGCAGCGGCACCAGCTGGCATGCCGCCGGGTTGGTGTCGCGTGGTCGGAGCTCGGTGGCGCTCAGCGAGCTGGCGAGCTACGGCGTGGACTGTTACGCGCGGTTGCAGGAGGAGACCGGCGTCGACGTCTCCTTCAACCAGTGCGGCTCCCTGGCAGTGGCCCGGACGCCGGAACGCTGGGACGAGCTGTGCCGTCAGCAGATCGTGGTCGGACAGCTCGGTGTCGAGACACACCTGGTCGGACCCGAGGACGTGCACCGGATCTGGCCGCTGGCTAGCCCCGACGGGCTGGTGGGAGGGCTCCACCAGCCGCAGGACGGGCACCTCAACCCCGGCCACGCCGCGCTGGCGCTGTGCCGGGCGGCGTACGTGCGCGGAGTAGCGGTGCGTGAGGGCGTGCCGGTGGTCGGCGTCCGGGTGGAGGACGCGACCGTTGCCGGGGTCGAGACGGGCCGGGGCTTCGTGGCCGCGGAGCGGGTGGTGCTGGCAGCCGGGCTGTGGACCCGCGACCTGGCCGCCTCGGCCGGAGCCAACGTGCCGCTGCACGCCGCCGAGCACGTCCATGCCCGCACGGTCCCGATCGAGGGGGCCCATGCCCGGCTGCCGGTCCTGCGTGACCTCGACGGCTACTTCTACGTGCGTACCGAATCCGGCCGGCTGCTCGTGGGGGCGTTCGAACCGGACGGCAGGCCGCGTCCCGTCCAGGACGTAACGACCGACGGGTTCGCCGAGTTCGAGCCGGACAGGGAGCACTTCTCCGGGGTCCGCCGGCTGGCGGAGCAGCGCATCCCGGTGCTCGACGGCATCGAGTACGACCGCTTCCTGAATGCGCCCGAGAGCTTCACCCCTGACGGCAGCTTCTGCCTCGGTGAGAGCGCCGAGGTCTCGAGTCTGTTCGTGGCTGCGGGGTTCAACTCCCAGGGAGTCATCTACGCCCCGGGAGCCGGCCGCGCGCTCGCGGACTGGATCCTCCACGGGGCGCCGGGGTTCGACGCTTCCGCGGTCGACGTTCAGCGCTTCAGCCGGCAGCAGGGCAGCACGGCATACCTGCGCGAGCGGACCCGCGAGTCCTTGGGGCAGCTGTATGCGATGCACTGGCCGCACCGGCAGCCGGAGACCGCCCGGAACGTCCGGCGCACCCCGCTGCACGAACGGCTCGCGCAGGCCGGGGCCTGCTTCGGCGAGACGGCCGGCTGGGAGCGGGCGAACTGGTACGCCGAGCCGGGGCAGCGACCCGACTACCAGTACAGCTACGGACCGCAGAACTGGTTCGAGTCGGCCGGACGCGAGCACCGCGCCGCGCGCGAGGCGGTGGCTCTGTTCGACCTCAGCTCGTTCACCAAGGTGGAGGTGGCCGGGCCGGAGGCCCTCGACGTGGTGCAGGAGCTCTGCACCGCCGACCTCGACATGGAGTCCGCTCGGGTGCGCTACACCCTGATGCTCAACGCGCGCGGTGGCATCGAGCTGGACGGCACGGTGACCCGGTTGGACACCGACAGGTTCCTCGTCGTCACTCCCGCGGCGAGCCAGACCAAGACGCTGTGGGCGCTGCGACGTCGTGCCCGGGGCCGGGCGGCGGCCGTCTTCGACACGACCTCGGGACTGGCCACCATCGCCGTGATGGGACCGCGCAGCCGTGAGCTGATGACGCGGATCTCACCGGCGGACTGGAGTGACGAGGCCCTGCCGTACATGCGCGCTCGCGAGGTCGAGGTCGGGTCCGATCACGCACTGGTGCTGCGGACGAGCTTCGTCGGGGAGCTGGGCTACGAGATCTACCCGACCGCCGATGCGGCGATCCATGTGTTCGACGCGGTGGTCGAGGCAGGCCGGGAACTGGGGCTGGTGCATGCCGGCTACCACGCCCTGGACTCGCTGCGGTGCGAGAAGGGCTTTCGGCACCTCGGCCACGACATCGGACCGGGTCTGGACCCGGTCGAGGCAGGGCTGCTGTTCGCCGTGTCCGAGCGCAAGGACACCGACTTCGTGGGGCGGGCCGCCCTGCGGCAGAGTCGAGAGCCGCGGTGGCGCACCTGTTTCGTACGCCTCGACGACCCGCGCCCGCTGCTCCACCAGGACGAGCCGGTCCTGCGGGAGGGGCGCCGGATCGGTCGGGTGACGAGTGGCGGCTACGGGTGGACGGTGGGCGGCGCCTGCGGCGTCGCGCTCGTCGACCGGCAGGAGGCGAGCGAGCTGGGCGACGACCGCTGGAACGTCACGGTCACCTGTGGTTCGACCTCCGTGCCGGCGACCCTGTCGCCACAGCCCTTCTACGACCCCACGGGGTCCCGGCTGCGGTAGCTGCCACCACTCAGGCGCGGGCTCGTACGCACCAGGCGGTCGCGCTCACCTCGAAGGGTGCTGCCGGCGTCAGCTCCGAGCAGCGCAGGCGCAACACCTCGCGGCTCGCGTCGTCGAGCTGGTTGACGTAAGCACCCGCGGGGCCGACCCCCATCAGGTACGGCTCCCACCAGGATTCGAAGGAGTCGTAGCCGACCCGCACCGTCAACGACGAGGACTCGATGTCCTGCAGGCCGGCAGCGGCGCACAGCTCGGCGAGATGTCCCTCCCCAGTGCCCGCCATGTCTCGTTCACCCGGATGGTTCGGGTCCATCGTTCGCACTGCCTGCCAGAACAGCGCGATGGGCCCACTCCCGCCCTGGTGATCCCAGACGCAGGCCGTGACCGTTCCTCCGGGATTGGTCACGCGGCCCATCTCGCGGAGCCCGGCGACGGGATCATCCATGAAGTGCACGACCAGCTGGGCGAGGGCCACGTCGAAGGTGGCATCCGGGAACGGCAGATCCTCGGCGACGCCGGCCCGCACGTCGACGTCGGGGAAGCGATCCTGGCTAGCCGCCACGAACGGCGGGGAGGGATCGACACCCGCGACGGCGTTCGCGCCCAGGCGGTCGACCAGCCGGGCGGTCAGGGCTCCGGGGCCGCAGCCGACGTCGAGGGCGCGCATCCCCGGCCGCACGTCGGCCTGGTCGACGAACAACGCGGCCAGCGGCTCGGCATACCGGCCCATGAAGTGTCCGTAGGCGTCTGCGGTCACGTCGAAGGACATCTGCCGACGATAGGACGCGCCGGTCGGAGTGCCCAGAGCACGCGAGGGGTTCCGCCGCTCGCATGATTCATCTATCATCGACGATGAACGATGAAGGAGCCGCCATGCTCGACCGCCCGACCGCCGTGGCCTACGCCAGCTGGTTCGCCTGCCTCTCCGATCCGACCCGGCTGCAGCTGCTGCACGAGCTCGCGACCGCCGAGGGGTCACGGTCGGTCGGCCAGCTGGTCGACGCTCTCGGCGTCGCCCAGTCCACCGTCTCCGCGCACCTGCGGCGGCTCGCCGAGCTGGAGTTCGTCTTCGTCGAACGGGTCGGCACCACCAGTCGAGTACGAGTCAACCCGGACTGCCTGGCGGCGTTCCCGACCGCCGCGGAGATCGTGATGGCCCGGGTGCCCGTGCAGGTGGCCGACAGCCGCACCGGCAGCCGCACCGGCAGCCGCGCCGGCAGCGTGCCCTGGCGACAGCAGCCGGACCAGTGACCACCCTGTCCGGCGGGTCGGCTGGTTGGGCGGGGCTCGCCGCGGAGTTCGGCTGGCTGCTGACGGAGATGCTCGTCCTGCTGGTGGTCGTCTCGGCTCTGCTCGGCCTGCTGGCCCGGCGCGTGGGGGTGGCCCGCCTGCACCGCCTGCTCGGTGGCAGCGGTCTGGTGGGGGCCGGAAAGGGGATCGCCCTCGGCTTCCTGACCCCGTTCTGCACCTACACCGCGATCCCGGTCGTCGTCGCCATGCTGCGGATGCGGCTGGGGGCGGCCACCGTCGTCGGGTTCCTGCTGTCGTCACCGCTGCTCGATCCCGTGGTCGCAGCGATTCTGGTGTTGCTGTTCGGCTGGGAGGTGACGCTGGCGTACGTCGGGGTCACCACCGTGGCGGTGCTGGCAGCAGCCCTGATCGCCGAAGCTCTCGCCCCCACCCACGCCCCTCCTATCCACACCCCTCCTATCCACGATCCGCGACTTCTGCCGGGGCCGGACGGGTCGCAGACCCTCCCGACCCGGGGTGCGGGCGCGGAGTCCGGTGACGCCGCTCTGCAAAAGTCGCGGATCGTGGACGGGGGGGTGGACGGGGGGCTGGACGGGGGGCTGGACGGGGTGGTGGGGGGACGTGATCCGTTCGCGGACGACGCGCCGTGGGCCGGCTGGCAGCGCGAGACCGCCGCCGCGCTGCGCTACGGCGCAGGCGTCGCTCGGACGTTGGCGCTGCCGGTGCTGCTGGCCGTCGCCGGCGCCGTCCTTATCCTGGGTACCGTCCCCACCGAGGTCGTCGGCGCACTCGCCGGTCCGGGCAACCCTCTCGCGGTGCCGCTCGCGGCGGTCCTGGGCGCACCGTTCTATGTCGCGACCGAGGCCTTCCTCCCGATCGCCGCTGCCCTGCATGGCGCCGGAATGAGCCTCGGCGCGAGCTTCGCCCTGGTGATCTCCGCGACCGGCGTCAACCTGCCCGAGCTGGCGGTGCTCGCCCGGGTCCTGCCGACGCGGCTGCTCGTGGCCTATGCCGGGGCGGTGGTGGGGGTGGCTGTCGCCGCCGGCTACCTGGTCCCGTTCCTGACCTGACCTCCACCGCCAGCTTCCGCCTGCAGCCGGCGGTCAGGCCGGCGCCACTTCGGGCTTGGCGTCCTCGAGCTTGCCGAGCTGCGTCTTCACCACCTCACGGGTCAGGCTGCGGAACTCGGCCTTCGTCATCCCCTCGGGGATCTCGATGGCGTCGATGGCCGCGAGCACCTTCTGGGCGCGGGCGTCTTCCGCCTTCACCCGCTCCCGGTCGCGCTTCACCTCGTTGGCGCGGAACTCCTTGAACTCCTTCCGCAGCGTGGCCAGGTCGTTATGCATCTCTCGCATCGCCTGCTTGAGGCTCACGTCCTTGGTGATTTCGGCGGCGAGCAGGTCTTCGGGTGTGGGCATATCGGCCTCCTGGTCGTACGAATAGCTGGGGATCGGGTCGGGACGCCAGTGGTAGTCGGGGCCGCCCGAGTCGAGACCGTCCCGCCCGGCCCGATAGGCGGCCATCTGCGACACCGCGCCGCCGGCGGCGTCCTCGTCGTCGAGCAGCACCCAGTGCATGTGCTCGTCCATACCGCCATGCGCCGCGTCTCGCTTCCAGACCGCCCAGCCGACGGTCCGGCCGGCGCGGATGACCTCCTGCTGCTGATCGGCGGTCAGGTCCCAGGTCCGGGTGTCGATGCAGCCCCCCGCGTCGTGGTAGCCGGCCGAGTCGCTAGCCCCACCGCCTGCCCGGGTCATGTAGGCCCCCTGCACGATCGTCGGTGTGAACCCCAGGCGGTCGACCGTTGTCACCCAGGCGGCGGCCATCCTCCGGTTCAGGTAGACCGGCCGGCCGGACGTGTCCTGCTCTTGGAACTTGAACACCTCGTATGCGTCGCTCATCACACCTCCTCTCGTGTCTCAGCCGTGGACAGTCACGTCAGCCCGGCCCGGTGGGCGTCGAGTTGAGTCCGGAGCACCTCGCGCGTCAGCGCCCTGAAGTCGGCCGCGCTCATGCCCGTCGTCGTGTCGATCGCGTCCAGTGCGTCCAGCACTCGACGGGTCCGGAGGGCCGTCCTGGCATCGTCAGCCCGGTCACGCTCCACCTCGGCGGCCCGGAAGTCGGTGAACTCCCGCCGCAGGGTGACGACGTCGCGATGCATCTCGCGTACGGCCTGCTTCAGGCTCACGTCCGTGGTCACCGCGGCGGCGACGAACTCCTCCGGCGAGGGCAGGTCGTCGACCCCAGCCCGGCCGGACCGAGCCCGGCGCAACACCTCCGGCACCTGCGCAATCCGCCGGTCCCCGGGGCAGACCTTCCCGGTCGACTCCGACCACCGCTCACCGCCAGTGCAGCGCCAGGGGTCACAGCCCTGCCGGTGCCAGCCCACGCCGCGCCGTTCCGGGCGCGAGTCCGGCAGCGGCTCGATGGGAAAGTCGTGCTCAGCCGCTGCCCAGGCGATGATCCCGGCGATGGCGTCGAGCTGGGCCTCGGTCCATGCCGGGACGTTCGAGCCGGTCCAGGCGGCGAACGGTGCGCCGGTGTCCGCGGTCTCGATCGACAACAACCGCCAGGTCCCCTCGAGGTGGGCGTCCGCACGTCGTGCCGTGTCGACCCACTGGTAGACCGTCCCGTCCGCGCCGACTCCGAAGTGGGACTCGGTTCCGGAGTAACCCGCTGCACGGAACAGGTTGTCGGTGGACTCGAGGCTGCCCACCATCGTGTGCAGCACGATCCCGTCGTGCCGCGTCATCGGGCCCTGGTGGGAGGGGTCCGCGGCGAGCGGGCGCCAGTGAGCGCGGCCATATCGACTCATTCCGCCTCCGCTGCCGGACGGCTGTCTCCGGGGACACATTCCTCCGCCGCGGGGAGGTGCGCAAGCGCTTTCCCGGACCTGGTGCCGCTCGATTGAGCCGTTCCCCCTTCGGAGTCGGTCAGAACCCGCCACAGTGTCAGTCCTTCACTGCCCGAACGACGAGGGGGACCCCGTGCTTGCTGGTGGACGGGCGGCGCCGCTGCCTTCGGTGGCTCTGCTGACACTGCTGCTCGGCCTGCTGGCCGGATGTGGTTCGAACTCCGCCGAGTCGCCCGGCGCCACGGACGCGGCCACTGCGCCCTCTACGGCGTCCGCGACCACGACGTCCGCGCCGACCGAGAGTGACGAACAGGCCTCCGAGCCGACATCGGCCGCGGTCGCCGCCGAGACCGATGAGCCGGCTGGTGACTTGACACCCGAGGACGCGGCCACCATCGAGCAGCTGCTCAAGACCTGGGACATGGAGGGCGGCTGTGAACTGATGACGGACAAGTTCCTCGAGGATCAGACCTTCTCATCCGACCGCAAGACCGGCTGCGCGCTGCACGAGCAGTCGGTCGTGCCGAAGCAGTACACCGAGGACGACATCCTCATCTCGAACGTGCGCGGCACCGGAGAGAAGGCCAAGGCCACGTTGGGGAGCACCATCTCGGATCTCACCGTCACGTTCACGCTGGTGAACGTTGACGGCTCCTGGCTGATTGACGGCGTCGACTTCTGATAGCCACCGCCAGCCAGAGCGCCAACGGCCGCGCGTCGGCAAGCAGCCTGCCCCACGGCACGAGGTACAGCGTCACGGCGACGTTCTGCGTCAGCGAACCGCGAGCAGCCGCCCCCTGGTGAGCACGGTCGGCAGGTTGGCGCGCGGCCGCTCGGTCACCGCCGGCATCTCAGGTGCGTTCCGAGCGCTCCGAACGTTCCGATCTCGACGGTCGGGTGCCCGGCGGGTCCTCGCTGCCGGGCTCGATCCGCTCGTGCTCCCTCGCCCGGTCGCGGTTTCGGAGCCGGTCCCGGAGCCGGGGACCGCCGTCGGCGTTCCCGGTCGCGATCGCCCCGAGGGTCACCGCGATCCAGCCGATGCCGATGCCGGCGATGTCGTCCACCACGTAGTGCCAGCCGAAGTAGACCGTGGCCAGGATGGTCAGTCCGAGGTAGACCCACAGCGTGCTGCGCAGCATCCGGTGCAGTCCGGCTCGGTGCGCGAAGTAGGCGGCGGTGAACACGACCGACACGTGCAGGGAGCCGAAGGCCGCCACGCCGTGGACCGAGCTCGTCGTCCATGGGTCGAAGAGCACGGTCAGCCGGGAGTTCCACAGGCTGTCCTGCAGCAGGCTGACCCCGGTCTCCGGCAGGTCGGCGTAGTTCTCGCTCTCGATGTAGACCGGACCGACCGCGGGTGCCAGGTAGTACGAGACCACCCCGAGCGCCCAGTTGAGGTTCAGCGCGGTGACGTACCAGAAGCCGCGCGACAGGTCCTTGGTCCAGACCAGCGCCGCGGCCAGCGAGATGGGGACGACGACGAGGTACGAGATGTAGACGAACGACAGCACGTAGGCGGCCACGCCGGTGCCGAGCACTGTGTGCAGGACCACCGCCGGGTCGGCGCCGAGGAAGAGGATCGAGTCGGCGATGCCGAGCCAGTCGTCGATCAGGTCCTCGCGGGCGAAGGGCAGATAGCTCTTCAGGTTCCGGTACGCGACGTAGGTGACGTAGAACGAACCGAGACCCACCAGCGCCAGCCGGGCGCGCTGCCACGGCCAGCGGTCGCGGACCACGTCGCGGAACGCGGACGGCGCGCCGCCGACCGAGCGGGCCCGGCGCAGGGTGCGCGGAAGCACGTCGGCGAGGAAGAACACGCCCAGGATGAGGGGCAGCCGGACGTAGGAAGGGCCGGCCATGCCGTCCGGATCCCGGACCGGCAGCCCCATGATCACCGCGACGACGATCGCCGCACCGCCGGTGACGGCGGCCACCGCGACGGCGAAGAGATACGGACGTCCAGGCACTAACACAGATTAGCGGTTGCGTTCACCCGATCACGAGCCGTTAGTCGCGTGGTGTCCACCTCATCGGGGGGTCTGCCGGGTCAGATCGCGCCCACCGCCGCGTCGATCTCGGTGTCACCGCCGACCAGTTCCAGCGTGCGGTGGACCGCCCCGGCGTCGATCAGTGCGTGCAGCACCGCCGCGACGTCGTCGCGCGGCACGTCGCCGCGGGGCACGGACTCCGCGAGGTGCACTCGGCCGCGGCCGGGCTCGTCGGTGAGGCCGCCAGGCCGCAGGATCAGCCAGCCCAGGTCCCGCCGCCGCAGGGCAGCGTCCGCGGCACCCTTCGCCCGCAGGTAGACCGCGAAGACGTCCTCGTCGGGGTCGAGGGCGTCGGCCGCCGCGGCGCCGTCCGCCGGCTCCTCGGCGTTCATCGACGAGACCATCAGGTAGCGGCCGACCCCGGCCGCGACGGCGGCGTCGGCGAGCAGCACCGCGCCGTCGCGATCCATGCTGAGCTTGCGGGCGGCGCCGCTGCCGGGACCGGACCCGGCGGCGAAGACGACGGCGTCGGCTCCGCGGACCGCAGCGGTGACGTCCTCCAGCGCGGCGTGCTCCAGGTCCAGCACGACGCCCTGGCCGCCGGCAGCCTGGAGCTCGGCGACGTGTTCAGCGTTGCGGACCAGGCCGACGGAGTCGTGGCCGGCCGCGGCGAGCCGCTCGAGCAGGCGAAGCCCGATCTTGCCGTGTCCTCCTGCGATGACCACCCGCATGAGCGCTCCCTACTCGGGGACCGGCACACAGCCGAACGACTCCCGCTCCTCGGCCGGCACCAGATCGAGGTAGTGGGGGTTGTCCCGGATGAAGCTCGAGACGAACGAACAGTACGGGAGCACGAGGTGACCGTCGGCACGAGCCGAGTCGAGCACCTGTCGGACCAGCTCGGTGCCCAGTCCCCGGCCGCCCAGGTCGGGCCGGACCTCGGTATGCGGGATGGCAGCGCGGCCGTCCTCGACGTGGTAGACGGCGAAGCCGACCACGTCGTCGTCCAGGACGATCTCGAATCGGCTGCGCTCGGGTGCGGCGCGCACAGTGATGGCCATCTCGACCGGTGCACCTCTCAGGTCTGCTCGACCCCCCGGACCCAGGAGGACAAGTCAGACTTTAGGGGGGCGAATCGGACCGAGCCACTCGACCCCCGAGGGGGCGCGGTGCTGGTGCGGGTGGGGTCGGTGGTGCACAATGACGTTCGTCGGATCGGGTGCGATGCCCCGTCGAGGCCGCTGGGGAAGGCGAACCTCGAACAGGGGAGGTCATCGTGACCGTGACGACCCGGGGCGTTGTGTACGTGCACTCCGCGCCGTCGGCGCTGTGCCCGCATGTCGAGTGGGCTGTCGGCGGCGCTCTCGGTGTGCCGGTGCACCTGTCGTGGACGCCGCAACCCGCCGCTGCCGGCGCCTACCGAGCCGAGCTGTCGTGGCAGGGCGTTGCCGGCACCGCCGCCGCGCTGGCGTCCGGGCTGCGCGGCTGGACCCACCTGCGCTTCGAGGTCACCGAGGAGCCGACCCCGGCGACCGAGGGAGCCCGCTACTCGTACACGCCCGACCTCGGGATCTTCCACGCGGTCGCCGGTCTGCACGGCGACCTGCTGATCCCCGAGGACCGGCTCCGCGCCGCGGTGGTCAAGGCGGCTCTCGGCCAGGTAGACCTCGAGCAGGAGATCTCCCGGCTGCTCGGCAAGCCCTGGGACGACGAGCTGGAGACCTTCCGGCACGCGGGCGAGGGTGCCCCGGTGCGCTGGCTGCACCAGGTGGTGTGACCAACACCGGCGGACGGAACGGAGCCGGCTCAGACCGGGAGCGGCTCACCCTCCTCGTGCATGACGAGGACGACACCGCCCTCACGGTACGGGGTCAGGGGTGAACAGGTGACGTGGCAGCGCAACGTCCTGCCGCGCCGGTTGGTGGCAGTGAGGAGCACCTGCTGGACGGCAGTGTCCTCCAGGCAGTCGGTGACCGGCTGGCGGAGCTCCGCGACCGGCAGCCCGATGTCGAGGGTGAAGAAGCTCTGTCCGAGCACCTCGTCCTCCCGCAGCCCCCAGTACTCCTCCGCGTTCGTGCTCCAGGTGTGAACGGTCTCGCCGTTGTCGAGGACGACGACGGCGACGTTCAGGCTGTTGACCGTGGATGAGAGGAAGACGTTCGCCTCGGTGACCTGGTCGGTGCGCTCGCGGAGCTGGTCGTTCATCGCCTCGAGCTCCTCGTTGGTCGAGCGGAGCTCCTCGTTGGTGGTCTCGAGCTCCTCCACCGTCGACTGCAGCTCCTCGTTGGTGGTCTCCAGCTCCTCGTTGGTCGACTGCAGCTCCTCGTAGGCGGTCTCCAGCTCCTCGTTGGTCGACTGCAGCTCCTCGTAGGCGGTCTCCAGCTCCTCGCTCACGCGGCTGAGCTCCTCCTGCAGCCGGCTCTCGCGGGAGACGTCGACGAACTCGATCAACGTCCCACTGATGTCCTTGTCGAGCGGCAGCGGCGTGATCATGACGCGCAGCCGCCGGCCGGACGTCGCGGAGCCGAGTGCGCCGGTGTTGTCCTCGATCTGCACCGGCTGGTTGACGCGGTGCGCCTCGTTGATGGCGGTGCGCAACTCCAATGGCTCGTAGGAGACGGTCAGGTCCTGGAACATCCTCCCGACGTCGCGGTCGTCGACCCGGAACTCCGCCCGGGCGCGGTCATTGAGCGCCGTGACCCGACCGCGCTCGTCCAGCACGATCTGTGGCAGGTGCGACCGGCCCTGCGCGAGTGACAGCAACCGAGTGCTCGACTCAGCCTCGATGCCGGCGTCGGCGCTGGGCTGCGCGTCCGTCGGCGGGCGACCGTACGGGTCGGGCGTCTTGGTGAAGAAGCGCATGGCCGGCTGGAACGGCAGGAACAGGCTGGCGTGCGACATCAACGTCTCTGCCTTGCCGAGGAACAGGAAGCCGCTCGGCTTGAGGGCGAAGTACATCCGCCGGACGATCGCGGCCTGGGCCTCGGCGTTGAAGTACATCAACGTGTTGCGGGAGATCAACAGGTCCAGCCGGGAGATCGGGGCGTCCTGGGTCAGGTCGTGCCGCCCGAAGATGATCGACCTTCGGAGATCCCCGCGGAAGGTGCACTCGTCACCGGCGGGCTCGAAGTACTTCTCCCGCAGGTGCTCCGGCACCGCCTCCAGGGCCTGGGCGGAGTAGGTGCCCTGGCGCGCGGTCGCGAGCGCTTCTTCGTCGACGTCAGTGGCGTAGATCTTCACCCTGCTGCGAAACTCGTCGGGTCCGAGGGCCTCCGCAAGCAACATGGCGACGGTGTAGGCCTCTTCACCCGTCGCGCAACCCGCGCTCCAACACCGCACCGCGCCATCCGGATTGTTCGACAGGACCGTCGGCAGCACCTGCTCGCGGAGGAAGGTCCAGGTCGCCGGCTCGCGGAAGAAGCTGGTGACGTTGATCAGGATCGTGTTGACGAGAGCCTCGAACTCCTCGGGGTGCACCTCGAGGTAGTCGCGGTAGTCGCTGAACGAGGTGACGCTGACATCGGTCATCCGCCGACGGATGCGCCTGGTCAGCGTGGTCGGCTTGTACGTGGACAGGTCGAAACCACGACCGATCTTGAGGTAGCCGACCAGCGCCTCGACGTCAGCTTGCTCGTCAGTGGGCATCGACGGCCTCGCCGCGAACCAGCCGCGCCACAGCGGGCGCGATGTGCTCCAGCGGCAGCACGTAGTCGGCCTTGCCCGTGGCGATCGCCGCGGCGGGCATCCCGCTGAACTCGGCGGATTGCTCGTCCTGCACGATGACTCTCCCCCCGGCCCGGCTGATGGCCTGGACTCCCATGCTGCCGTCGCGCCCGCTGCCACTGAGGATGACGGCGACCGCCCGGGAGCGGTAGCTGGTGGCGACGGACTCGAGCAGGATGTCGGCCGACGGCCGCACGAACTGGACCAGCTCGGAGGTGGTCAGGGACAGCGTGCCGTCGGCATTGACCACCAGGTGCCGGTCGGGAACCGCGACGTGCACCTCCCCGCGACCCAACACCTCGCCGTCGGTCGCCTGGCTGACCCGCAGCGGCGTGCGTCGACTCAAGATGTCGGCCATCAGGCTGCGGTGCCGACGGTCGAGATGCTGGACGACCACGACACCGGCCGGCAGGTCGGCTGGGAGCCCGCCGAGGACGGCCGTGAGCGCCGCCATCCCCCCGGCCGAGGACACCATGGCCACGACGGTCTGGGCGGGCCGGTCCGTGGTCGCCCCCGGCCGCGTCTCGACCTGCTGCATCTGGCTTCCCGTTCTCCCGTGTCCGCCGTTTCCCCCTCGGCAGCGATAACGCACACGGGGTTGCCACGATACGGCATAGTGGCCGGGCGGAGCCCGCGAAGTGAGCCGACAGGCTCAGTGCTGCTGGCGTCCGCAGGCTGGGGCTGGCGGAGGCGGTCCTGGTCACTGGACCAGGTGCCGGAGAGGGAGAGTTCTGGTGCTGCAGCGGGAGCGGATCGGGGAGGCGCTCGAGCAGCTCGACGCGCTGTCCGGACGGTTCGCCGCCTCGGTCGACATCGACGCGGACACCCGGACGAGCCTGCTCGTCGAGCTGGACGAGGTTGCTGAGACCGTGCGCCATCTCGGGGACGGTCCGGACGACAGGGGGACCGCCGGCCAGCGCGCCTCCGCGCCGATCGACGCGCACTTCCTCGAGATGGTGAAGAGCGGTCCGGAGAGCTATCTCGTGACCGACCAGCGGGGCGTCGTCCGCGCCGCGAACGGACAGGCCAGCCAGATGTTGGGCGTGCCGCTCGAGTTCCTGCCGGGCAAGCCACTGATCCTCTACCTCGCCGGGGACGACCACCGGACCTTCCTGGCTGCCCTCGCCCACCTCGCCGGGGGGGACCAGCGCCAGCAGCTGGACGTCCGGCTCCGCCCACGGACAGGTGAGCTGGTTCCCATCAGCATGCTGGCCGTGGCCTCCGCCCCACCGGACGCCGATCCGGCGTACTGGTGGGTCCTGCGGGACGACACCGAGCGGCGCTCGGTGCACGACAGCCTCGCGCTGCGAGCCAACTACGACGCGTTGACCGGGCTGATGAACCGGGCTTCGTTCGTCAGCCACTTCCGCACGTTGCTTCGTTCTCCCGGTATGCGATCCGGCGGAGTGGCGGTGCTGTTCATCGACCTCGACCGGTTCAAGGCGGTCAACGACACCTTCGGTCACGACGCGGGCAGCCAGCTGCTGCACCTCACGGCCGGCCGGATCTCGGCCCAGTTGCGCGAGCACGACCTGGCCGGGCGGATCGGTGGCGACGAGTTCGTCGTCGTCCTCGGCGAGGCCACCGACCGGGCTGCCGCCACGACCCTGGCGGAGCGGATTCGCGTCGCGGTCTCGGAGCCGGTGCCGATCGGCGCCGCCAGCGCCCTCGTGACGGCGACCGTCGGGGTGGCCGTCACCGAGGGCGGCGACGGCCCGGAGGACGCCATCGCAAAGGCGGACCGCGCCATGTACGTCGGCAAGGAACGGGGGCGCAACCGGGTGCACTACTACTCCGCGGCCATGCGCCGCGAGGGCTGGCACCGCAAGCGTCTGGCCCACGAGCTGGAGCGCGCGCTGCGCACCGGCAACGTCGTGGTGCACTATCAGCCGGAGTTCGACCTGGTGTCGGGACAGCTCGTCAGCGTCGAGGCGCTGGCCCGGTGGCGGTCCCGCGACGGTCTGGTGCCCGCGGAGGAGTTCATCGCGACGGCGGAGACGGGGGGGTTGATTCAGGGGCTCGGTGCGTTCGTCCTGGCTCGTGCCTGTGAGGACGCCGGCTCTCTGGACCCGACGGGTCTGCTCCCTCCGGTGACGACCTCGGTGAACATCTCCCCGACCGAGCTCCGCGACTCCGCCGTCGTGGACGTCGTGCTGCGGTGCCTGGACCAGTCCAGGCTGGCACCTGAGCAGCTGTGCCTGGAGATCACCGAACGCGGTGCGCTGGAGCACCTCGACGAGATCGACGGTCCGCTGCGCAGGCTGCGCGCCGCCGGGGTTCGGCTGGCGATCGATGACTTCGGGGTGGGGCACTCCTCACTCTCGAGGCTGCGCGAGCTGCCGGTCGACATCGTGAAGATCGACCGGTCGTTCGTGTCCAGGCTGCCGGCCAGCAGGGAGGACCGGTTGATCGTCTCGACCGTCTGCGAGCTCGCCGACATGCTGGGACTCGTCGTCGTCGCCGAAGGGATCGAGACGGCACATCAGCTGACGGCGCTCCGCTCGCTCGGCTGCCGGGTCGGCCAGGGGCATCTGCTCGGCATGCCCGTAGAGGCGGGCGACGTCACAGCCCGGCTGGGGTCCGACCGACGCCTCGACATGCAAGCGCTGGCGGATCCGCCCGTGGTCGGCACCGCCCTCGGTGCGGCCGTGGGCAGTCTGACCGGCACCTGACCGGCGGCGTCACAGCGGGATGTTGCCGTGCGCGCCACGCGCCCGCCCGTCCGGCTGGTCGTCGGTCAACGCCGCGGCGAGCGCCCTGGCCAGCGCGCCGCGGGTCTCGCCGGGGTCCACGACCTCGTCCACCACCCCGATCTCCACCGCTCGCTCGACGCCTCCTGCGATCCGCTCGTGCTCGGCGGCCAGCTCGGCCTCCACCTGAGCACGCACGTCGGGCGCGACGTCCGCGAGCTTGCGCCGGTGCAGGATCCGGACCGCTGCCACCGCACCCATCACGGCCACCTGGGCGCCCGGCCATGCGAAGACCTTGGTGGCGCCGAGGCTGCGCGCGTTCATGGCGATGTACGCACCGCCGTAGGCCTTGCGCGTCACTAGCGTCACCCGTGGCACGGTGGCCTCGGCGAAGGCGTGCAGCAGCTTTGCGCCGCGGCGCACCACCCCGTCCCACTCCTGTCCGACGCCGGGCAGGTAGCCCGGGACGTCCACCAGCACGATGAGCGGCACGCCGAACGCGTCGCACATCCGGACGAAGCGAGCGGCCTTCTCCGCGGAGGCCGAGTCCAGGCAGCCGCCGAGGCGCAGCGGGTTGTTGGCGATGACGCCGACGCTGCGTCCGCCGAAGCGGCCGAGAGTGGTGGTGATGTTCGGTGCCCACTTGGCGTGCAGCTCCAGCGCCGTCTCCTGGTCGAAGAGCTGCTCGAGCAACGGGTGCACGTCGTAGGCGCGGCGGATCGACTCGGGCAGCGCGGTGCTGAGGTCGACGTCGTCGACCGCGTCGACGTCGAGGCGGCGCTGGTCACCGAGCAGCGAGGCGAGGGAGCGGGCCCGGTCGATCGCCTCGACCTCGGACGACGTCAGGACGTGGACGACGCCCGAGCGCCGGCCGTGGGGCTCGTGCCCGCCCAGCCGGGCCATGTCGACGTTCTCCCCGGTGACCGAGCGGACGACGTCCGGACCGGTGACGAAGACCCGGCCCTCGGGCCCGAGGACCACGACGTCGGTGAGGGCCGGGCCGTAGGCCGCCCCCCCGGCGGCCGGGCCGAGCACCACCGAGATCTGCGGCACCTTGCCGGAGGCAAGGGTCATGGCCTGGAAGATCAGCCCCACCGCGTGCAGCGAGAGCACGCCCTCGGCCAGCCGGGCGCCGCCGGAGTGCCACAGGCCGACGATGGGGGCACCGTCTGCGACCGCCCGCTGATACGCGGACACGACGACCTTGCAGCCGTCGTGGCCCATCGCCCCGCCCATGACGGTCGCGTCGGAGCAGAACGCCACGGTGTGGGTGCCGTGCACCGGGCCGACCGCGGCGAGCATGCCGGAGTCGTCGTCCGGCGTGATCAGCTCCATCCCGCCCTCGTCGAAGAACGCACGCAACCGCGTGACCGGGTTGCGGGGGTCCTGGTCGCGGGGCAGCTTCGCCGGTTTGGTGCTCGCGCCCGGCTGTCCCGGCGAGGTGGTGGCGGTCATAGGACGCTCCGTTGGGACGCTGGTCGGACGGTGCTCGGGCTGCTCGTTCGTGTCCTGACGTGTCGCTCAGACGCTGCGGAAGGCCAGGGCGACGTTGTGCCCGCCGAAGCCGAACGAGTTGTTCAGCGCGGCCAGGTCGCCGCTCGGCAGGTCGCGCTGTTTGGTGGCGATGTCGAGCTCCACGGCGTCGTCCTGCTGGTCGAGGTTGATGGTCGGCGGGACCACCCGGTGGTGCAGGGCGAGCACGGTGGCGATCGACTCCAGCGCCCCGGCGGCACCGAGCAGGTGTCCGGTCATCGACTTGGTCGCGGTCAGCACCACCTGGTCCGCGGCCGCGCCGAGCGCGGTCCGGATCGCCTTCGCCTCCGCGACGTCACCCAGCGGGGTGGAGGTGGCGTGGGCATTGATGTGCCGCACGTCGGCCGGCTCCAGGCCGCCCTCCACCAGCGCGCGCCGGATCGCCCGGGTCGCCCCGAGCCCCTCCGGGTCGGGCTGGGCGATGTCGTGCGAGTCCGCCGTGATGCCGGCACCGGCCACCACGGCATAGATCCGCGCTCCCCGCGCAGCCGCGTGCTCCTCGGACTCGAGCACGAGGATGCCCGCTCCCTCGCCGAGCACGAAGCCGTCACGATCGACGTCCCACGGCCGAGACGCGACGGTGGGGTCGTCGTTGCGGCGAGACAGCGCCATCATGTTGCCGAAGGCCGCCATCGGCAGCGCGTGCACCGCCGCCTCGGTCCCGCCGGCCAGGACCACGTCGGCCCGGCCGAGCCGGATCATGTCCACGGCCTGCGCGATGCCCTCGTTGCCCGAGGCGCAGGCCGACACCGGCGTGTGCACACCGGCTCGGGCACCGATCGCCAGGCCGATGTTGGCGGCTGGGCTGTTCGGCATGAGCATCGGGATCGCCAGCGGCGACACCCTCCGCGGGCCCTTGTTGACCAGCGCGTCGTAGTTGCCCAGCAGGGTGTGCACCCCGCCGATGCCGGAACCGCACGCCACTCCGACCCGGTCGGGATCGGCCAGCGGCTCCTCGTCCGCACCGGTCGCCAGCCCGCTGTCCGCCCACGCCTCGCGGGCGGCGACCATCGCCAGCTGCCCGGACCGGTCGAGGCGGCGAGCCTTGACCCGTTCGAGCACCTCGGTGGGGTCGACCGCTGCCTCGGCGGCGATCCGGGTGTTCAACTGCTGAGCCCAGTCGTACTCCAGCGTGTTCACGCCGGACGTACCGTCGAGCAGCGCGTCCCAGGTCGTCGGGACGTCACCGCCCACCGGGCTGGTCGTGCCGAGTCCGGTCACGACGACGGTGCGGGTCATGGCTGTGCTCACCTCGCGGTCGGGTGTCGCTGGTGGGCGACCGGTCAGGCCGCCTGTGCGCGCTCGATGAAGGCGACGGCGTCGCCGACGGTCTTCAGGTTCTTCACCTCGTCGTCGGGGATCTTGACGTCGAACTTCTCCTCGGCGGCGACGACGACCTCCACCATCGACAGCGAGTCGACGTCGAGGTCGTCGACGAACGACTTGTCGAGCTGGACGTCATCGGCGGGGACGCCCGCGACCTCGTTGACGATCTCGGCGAGGTCGGAGCGGATCTCCTCGGTGCTGGCCATGTGTGTGCCTCTCTCGGGTGCGGTCGGTGGGTCGGTGGTCGTGCGGGTGGTGCGAGTGGTGCGGGTGGTGCGGGTTGCGCCGGGTGGGCGCCGGGTGGGCGCTGCGGGGGAGGTGTCCGAGGATCAGGGCAGCCGGACCACCTGCGCCGCGTAGACGAGGCCGGCGCCGAATGCGATCAGCAGCGCCAGGTCACCGGAACGGGTCGCGCCGTCGTCGTGCATCCGGCGCAGCGCGAGCGGCACCGACGCGGCCGACGTGTTGCCCTGGTCGATGATGTCGCGGGCGACCACGACGTGCTCCGGCAGCTTGAGCTGGCGCGCCATCGCGTCGGTGATGCGCATGTTGGCCTGGTGGGGCACGAAGGCGCTCAGGTCGTCGACGTCGACTCCGGCGGCCTCCAGCGCCTGTCGGGCGACCTTCGCCATCTCATAGCTGGCCCAGCGGAACACCGGGCTGCCGTCCATCCTCAGCACGTGCGCGCCCTTGGCGCTGGCCGGGTCGGGCTCGACGCCTTCGACCTCGGCACCGAACCCGTCCACCGGCCAGTACGCCTCCTGGCGGATCATGTCGAAGCGCTCACCCTCCGAGCCCCACACCACGGGCCCGATGCCGACGGTGTCCGACGGTCCGATGACCACCGCGCCGGCGCCGTCGGCGAAGATGAAGGCGGTCCCGCGGTCGGTGGGGTCGGTGATGTCGGACAGCCGCTCGACCCCGATGACGAGCACGTTCCGCGCGGTGCCGCCACGGATCATGTCCGACGCCAGCGAGACGGCGTAGCAGAAGCCGGCGCAGGCAGCGGAGATGTCGAAGGCCGCGGCGGGGGTGGCGCCGAGCTCGGCGGCGATGAGGGTGGCCACCGAGGGGGTCTGCAGCAGGTGGGACACCGTCGCGACCACGATGCAGTCGATGTCCTCGGCGCCGACACCCGCGTCGGCCAGTGCCTGCCGTGCCGCCGCGACGGACATCATCGTGACCGTCTCGTCGGCGTCGGCGAACCGCCGACTCGCGATCCCGGACCGGGTGCGGATCCACTCGTCGGACGAGTGGATCCGGTCGACGATCTCGGCGTTCGGCACGACCCGTCGGGGGCGGTATCCGCCCACCCCGAGGATCTGGGAGGCGGACCCGGCCGATCGAGGCTCGGCAAGCGCGCGGGTGCCGGTTCGGGCGCTGGTTCCGGTGCTCATGATCCTGCCTCCGGGTGCAGCCGGACCAGGGGTTGGCCAGGCGAGACGAGGTCCCCGTCCTCGACCAGCCATTCGACCACGGTCCCGCCGTGCGGCGCGACCACCGGAATCTCGTCTCGAAGGCTGTGCACCGTGCCGACCTGGTCGCGCGGCTGCAGCGGCTTGTCGACGTCGAGGCCGGCGGTCATCTCGAACGTGCCCTTGGCCGGTGCCACGAGCAGCCGCCAGGTGGGGGAGTCGAGCAGCGGCGACGCGTCGGCGTGCCGCTCGACGAATGCCCTGGCGTCGTCGAGCTGGTCGGGGGTCTTCAGGGCGAAGGTCTCCACGCCCTTGAGGTTCCGCTTGGCGATGTTGGTGAGGGTTCCTGCCGGGGGCACCTCGAGGATGCCGGTGGCACCCAGGTCGGCCATGGTCTGCAGGCACAGGTCCCAGCGCACCGGGGTGGCGACCTGGCCGACGATCCGGTGCAGGACGTCGCGACCGTCGTGCACGACCCGGCCGTCGCGGTTGGAGATCAGTCGCAGCCGCGGGTCGTGGGTCGACACCGACCGGGCGTAGCGGGCGAGGGTCTCGACGGCGGGTGCCATGTGCTCGGTGTGGAACGCACCGGCCACGGACAGCGGCGTGAGCCGCGCCTTCGCCGGCGGGTCGTCGGCGAGAGCCTGGAGCTGCTCGAGCGTTCCCGCCGCGACCACCTGGCCGGGGCCGTTGTCGTTGGCCGCAGTCAGCCCGTGCCGCTCCAACGTCGCCAGGACCTCGTCCCGGTCGCCGCCGAGCACCGCGGTCATGGAGGTGGGCGTCACCGCCGCGGCCGCGGCCATCGCTCGTCCCCGCTCCCGGACGAGCACCATGGCCTGCTCGGCGCTGATGACGCCGGCCCCGGTCGCGGCGGTGATCTCGCCGACACTGTGGCCGCCCGCGGCTCCCACGGAGGTGAACGCGTCGGACGGGTGCGGGAACAGCTGCAGCGCCGCAACCAGACCGGAGGCGACCAGCAGCGGCTGGGCGATCGCGGTGTCGCGGATCGTGGCCTCGTCGGAATCGGTGCCGTGCGCGGCCAGATCGATGCCTGCGACCGCGGACAGCCAGTGCATCCGGTCGGCGAACACCGGGTCCTCGAGCCACGGGCGGAGGAAGCCGGGGGTCTGGGCACCTTGGCCGGGAGCGACGATGACGAGCACGGCACCAGCCTGCCGGGTGCGAGGCCCGCGTCTCGGCTGCCGAGCGGACGAAGTTCGCCGCGCGTCGTTGGAGGAGTCCTACAAGAGTGGGCCGGGTTCGACCAGCCGCTCAGGCGTCGCCGCCGCGCAGTCGGCCGAGAGTCAGGGCCACGCGGAGCGTGTAGGCGTCTCGGGCGTTGGCCGGCGCCAGCCCGGTCAGGTCCTCGATCCGCCGGATCCGGTAGCGCACCGTGTTCACGTGCACGAACAGCGCCCGCGCCGTCCCTTCGAGCGAGCCGCCCTGCTCGGCGTGCGCCGACAGCGTCTGCAGCAGCACGTCGTCCTCGGTCAACGGCCGGTAGACGTCCTCGACCAGATGGTGCCGGGCGTGCCCGTCGCCGGACAGCGCCCGCTCGGGCAGCAGGTCGTCGGCGGCCACCGGGCGGGGGGCGTTCGGCCAGCCCGGTGCCGCGCGCAGGCCGGCCACCGCGCTCCTGGCCGAGACGCTGGCCGCGGTGAGGTCCGCGACCAGCGGTCCCATCACGACCGGGCCGTCGCCGAAGTGGTCCGCGACGACCGCTGCGGCCTTGTCGAGGTCCTCCACCCCACCCAGGACCACCACCAGCCGGTCACCCTGCACCGCGCAGAGCGCGTCCACGTCGATCAACCTGCTGGTCCGGCGGATCTCCTCCACCGCGTCGTCCGAGGCGTGGCCGTCGGCGTCGCTGTCGGTCGGGACCCGGCCGAGGACGACGCTCACGCCGCCACTCGCGGACCAGCCCAGCGCCGCGGCGCGGGAGCGCACCGCCTCGTCGGCCTCCCCGCGCAACACCGCGTCGACGACCAGTGCCTCCAGCCGGGCGTCCCAGGCGCCCCGGAGCTCGGCCGCTCGGGCGTACACCTCGGCGGCGGCGAACGCCACGTCGCGGGAGTAGCGCAGCATCGCCTCGCGCACCACGGCGCCGTCCTCGGGGCCGAGAAGTCGGTCGACGTCCCCCTCGACCACGTCGATCGTGGTCCGGACCAGCTCCACCGTCTGCTGCAGGCTGACCACCCGGGTCAGTGCCTGGGGAGCGTCACCGAACACCGCGGCGGCGATCGCGGAGCGCGGCTCGCTCTCCCGCATCCACGCCGCGAAGGCCGCGATGCCGTTCTGGGCGATCAGGCCGACCCAGGACCGGTCCGCCGCGGACAGCTCCCGGAACCAAGCCAGGTCCCGCTCCATCCGGGCCACCGCAGCCGTCGCCAGCGGGCCCACCGACCGGTCCATCCGGCGGGCCAGCGCGAGGGCCGACCGCTCCGCCACCACCCCCGCAGGCTATCCCGCCACCGGGTCGGCACAGCGCGAGCGGGGCCGGGGTGGAGCGGTTAGGGTGCCGCATCTGCCCACCTGGCGACCTGGGAGGCCCTGTGCCGGTGCCG
Source organism: uncultured Actinomycetota bacterium (assembly GCA_963695375.1). GTDB lineage: Bacteria > Actinomycetota > Actinomycetes > Propionibacteriales > Nocardioidaceae > JACCVL01. Next base: position 1,833,208 of record OY968767.1, read on the forward strand.
GTCGACGAGCCCGGCGAGCTGCCGCGAGCTGCCCGACGAGCTGCGCTCGCAGTACGTCGTCGTCCACGGCCACCGCCGAGCGTTCGTCAAGACCGGCAGCGGGCCGGCGCTGCTGCTGTTGCACGGTCTCGGCTGTGATGCGAGCACCTGGCTGCCGGTGATCCCGCGGCTCGCAGAGCACTTCACGGTGGTGGCCCCCGACCTGCTCGGGCACGGCCGCTCCGGCAAGCCGCGGGCCGACTACAGCCTGGGAGGCTACGCCAACGGGATGCGTGACCTGCTGACCGTGCTGGGCATCGACCGGGCCACCGTGGTCGGCCACTCGCTCGGCGGCGGGGTGGCGATGCAGTACGCCTACCAGTTCCCCGAGCGCACCGAACGGCTTGCCCTGGTCGCGCCCGGTGGCCTCGGGCCGGAGGTGTCCTGGGCGATCCGCAGCCTCACCCTCCCCGGCGCGGGCACCCTGGTCGGCCTGGTCTCGCTACGCCCGTGGCGCCCGGTCGTCGCCGGGACGATGCGGGCGCTGTCGCGCACCGGGGTGCGCCAGCTTCGCGACCTGGAAGAGGTGGCCGCGATCTACGAGAACCTCTCCGATCCGGCCGCTCGCGCCGCGGTCCGCCACGTCGTGCGCGCAGTCGTGGACTGGAAGGGTCAGATCGTGACCATGACGGACCGGGCCTACCTCACCCGGCTGATGCCCATGTGCGTCGTCTGGGGGTCGCACGACCAGGTGATCCCGGTGGACCACGCCGGCACCGTGGAGGCGTACGCCCCCGGGGCGGAGGTGCACGTCATGGACGGCTGTGCGCACTTCCCGCACAAGGAGCGGCCGGATGAGTTCGCCGCGATCCTCACCGACTTCGTCCGGCACACCAAGCCGGCGGCATACCGCCGGGACCGGTTCCGGACGCTCATGCGCCGTGGTGACCTGGCCGATCTCTCGGCGGTGACCAGCGAGGCAGGTGCCTGAACCGTGGACCCGGTCGTCGCGCTGCGCCGGATCGCCTTCCTGCTGGAGCGACGGCAGGAGGCCACCTATCGGGTGCGCGCCTATCGCAACGCGGCGAACGCGCTGGCCGCCCTCGATCCGGCGGACGTTCGCCGGCTCGCCGATGCCGGCGCGCTGACCTCGCTGACCGGCATCGGACCCAAGACCGCCGCGGTGGCCGCCGAGGCGTTGGAGCACGGCGTGCCGGGCTATCTCGAGCGGCTGGAGGCCGAGGTCGCACCGCTCGCCGAGGGCGGCGAGGTGCTGCGGGCGGCGCTGCGTGGGGACCTGCACACGCACTCGGACTGGACCGACGGCGGCAGCCCGCCGGAGGAGATGGCCGAGACCTACCGCGCCGTCGGACACCAGTACGCGGCGCTGACCGATCACTCGCCGCGGCTGACCGTCGCGCGTGGCCTGTCGGCCGAGCGGCTGCGCGAGCAGATCGCGCTGGTCGGTCGGCTGAACGAGCGGCTCGCCCCGTTCCGCGTGCTGACCGGGATCGAGGTCGACATCCTCGACGACGGTTCACTCGACCAGGAGGACGCCCTGCTCGCCGAGCTGGACGTCGTGGTGGCCAGCGTGCACAGCAAGCTCGGGATGGAACGCGCCGCCATGACCCGCCGGATGGCCGCCGCGGTCAGGAACCCCCGGGTGGACGTGCTCGGCCACTGCACCGGGCGCCTGGTGACCGGCGGGCGCGGGACGCGCAAGCAGTCCCAGTTCGACGCGGACCGGGTCTTCGCCGCGTGTGCCGAGGCCGGCACCGCGGTGGAGATCAACAGCCGGCCCGAGCGGGCCGACCCGCCCGACGACCTGCTCCGGCTCGCTGTCGACACCGGCTGCCTGCTCAGCATCGACTCCGACGCGCATGCTCCGGGCCAGCTCGACTTCCTCGACCACGGCTGCGCCCGGGCGGCGGCGCACGACGTCCCCGTCGAGCGGATCGTGAACAGCTGGCCGCTCGACGAGCTGCTCGCCTGGTCCCGCGAGCACTGATCCCGCTCGCGGCGATCGGTCGCGAGCTGGGTCAGGCGTCGCCGCCCTCCTGCCGCACGCCGCGGACCGCGGCCGGATCGTCGATCTCGTAGCCGGCGAACGCCTCGCCGACCGCCTCGGGCTTGACCTCGCCACGCTGGGCCAGCGCCTGCAGGGCGGCCACCACCACCGACTGCGCATCGACCTGGAAGTAGCGTCGGGCGGCCGGCCGGGTGTCGGCGAAGCCGAAGCCGTCGGTGCCGAGCGACTGCCACTGTCCAGGAACCCAGCGCGAGATCTGGTCGGGGACCGAGCGCATGTAGTCGCTGACCGCCAGCACCGGCCCGGACGCGCCATCGAGAACCTGGGTGATGTAGGGGGAGCGCGGCGACTCGGTCGGGTGGTTGAGGTTCCACCGCTCGACCGCCACCGCGTCGCGCTGCAGCTCGTTCCACGACGTCACCGACCACACGTCGGCGGCGACGCCGTGGTCGTCGGCCAGCATCCGCTGCGCGTCCAGCGCCCACGGCATGGCGACGCCGGAGGCGAGCAGCTGGATCCGCGGTCGCTCCTCGCCGTCGTCCCCGCCGGTCGCCGGTGCGTACCGGTAGATGCCCTTGAGCAGCCCGTCGACGTCGAGGTCGTCCGGCTGCTTCGGCTGCACGATCGGCTCGTTGTAGACCGTGAGGTAGTAGAAGACGTCCTCACCGTGCGGATGCTCGTCGCTCGCGGCGTACATCCGCTGCAGCCCGGTGCGCACGATGTGGCTCAGCTCGAAGGCGAACGCCGGGTCGTAGTGCACCGCTGCCGGGTTCGTCGACGCCAGCAGCGGGGAGTGCCCGTCCGCGTGCTGCAGCCCCTCACCGGTCAGCGTGGTCCGCCCCGCTGTCGCTCCCACCAGGAAGCCCCGGGCGAGCTGGTCGGCCAGCGCCCAGATGGAGTCGCCGGTGCGCTGGAAGCCGAACATCGAGTAGAAGATGTAGAACGGGATCATCGGCTCGTCGTGCGTGGCGTACGACGACCCGGCGGCGGTGAACGACCCGACCGCCCCGGCCTCGCTGATCCCCTCGTGCAGGAGCTGGCCCTGCTCGGACTCCTTGTAGGTGAGCAGCAGCCGGCGGTCGACGGACTCGTAGCGCTGACCGTGTGGGCTGTAGACCTTGGCGGTCGGGAACATCGAGTCCATGCCGAAGGTCCGGTACTCGTCCGGAGCGATCGGCACGATCCTGCTGCCGATCTCCTTGTCCTTCATCAGGTCCCGGAGCAGCCGGACCAGTGCCATCGTCGTGGCCACGGCCTGCTTGCCGGAGCCCTTCTGCAGCTCCGCGTACGCGTCGTCGCCCGGCAGGGTCAGCGGCTTGGCGGTGAATCGGCGCTGTGGGATCGGGCCGCCCAGCTTGCGGCGGCGCTCGTGCATGTACTGGATCTCGTCGGAGTCGTCGCCCGGGTGGTAGAACGGCGCGACGTCGGACTTGTCGATCGCCTCGTCGCTGATCGGCAGGTACAGCCGGTCGCGGAACTTCTTCAGGTCGTCCTTGGTCAGCTTCTTCATCTGGTGGGTGGCGTTCTTGCCCTCCAGCGCGTCGATCGTCCAGCCCTTGATCGTCTTGGCGAGGATGACCGTCGGCTGGCCGGCGTGCTGGGCTGCCGCCTGGAACGCCGCGTAGACCTTGCGGTAGTCGTGCCCACCACGGGGCAGCTTGCGCAGCTCGTCGTCGGAGAGGTGCTCGACCATCCGGGACAGCCGCTGGTCGCCGCCGAAGAAGTGCGACCGGATGTACTCGCCGGTCTCGACCGAGTACGTCTGGAACTGCCCGTCCGGGGTGGCGTTCATCTGGTTCACCAGCACGCCGTCGGTGTCGCGGGCGAGCAGCTCGTCCCACTCGCGGCCCCACACCACCTTGACGACGTTCCAGCCGGCACCGCGGAAGTAGGCCTCGAGCTCCTGGATGATCTTGCCGTTGCCGCGAACCGGGCCGTCCAGCTGCTGCAGGTTGCAGTTGACGACGAAGGTCAGGTTGTCGAGCTCCTCCCGCGCGGCGATGCCGATCGCGCCGAGCGACTCCGGCTCGCCCATCTCGCCGTCCCCGAGGAACGCCCACACGTGCTGCTGGTCGGTCTGCTTGATCCCGCGGTTCTGCAGGTACCGATTGAAGCGGGCCTGGTAGATCGCGTTGATCGCGGTGAGGCCCATCGAGACGGTCGGGAACTCCCAGAAGTCGTTCATCAGCCGCGGGTGCGGGTACGACGACAGCCCCTGTCCCGGGCCGTGTGACACCTCCTGGCGGAAGCGGTCCAGCTGGGTCTCGTTCAACCGGCCCTCGAGGTAGGCCCGGGCGTAGATGCCTGGGGAGGCGTGCCCCTGGATGAACACCTGGTCGCCGCCGCCGGGATGGTCCTTGCCACGGAAGAAGTGGTTGAAGCCCACCTCGTACAGACTCGCCGCGGACTGATAGGTCGCGATGTGGCCGCCGACCTCCAGCCCCTTGCGATTCGCCCGCGACACCATCACCGCGGCGTTCCAGCGGATGAACGCCCGGATCCGGCGTTCGATGTCCTCGTTGCCCGGGAACCACGGCTCCCGCTCGGGCGGGATCGAGTTGATGTAGTCCGTGCTGCGCAGCGCCGGCACGCCGACCTGTCGTTCCCGGGCCCGTTCCAGCAGCTTGAGCATCACGTAGCGCGCCCGGTCCCGGCCGCGCTCGTCCAGCAACGCGTCCAAGGAGTCGACCCATTCCTGGGTCTCCTCCGGGTCGATGTCGGGGAGCTGGGTCGGCATCCCCTCGTGAATGACCGGGGGGCGTTCGGAGCCGCGAGCCACAGGTGTCCTTCCGTCAGGTACGCCGTCCTGGCCGGCCCCACGACGATGGGCGCCCGACCTCGTGCCTTCAGTGTTCCACCCGGTCCGGAAGGCTTCATCTCTACCGGCTGGTAGCAAAGAGCCGGGTCACCGCCGGCACCCCGGCCTGTTCGGGACATCCGGTGTCAGAGCCGACCCGCCGCGACTAGGGTGACCGGCAGCGACCGGCCGCCGGCCGGAGGTTCGAGGAGGCATTGGGTGAGCACGACCGCGGGCGACGCGGGCTCCAGCAGCCCCGCCGCCCGGCTGGGTTTCAAGCCGGACACGGTGGTGCAGGAGCTCGGCTGGGATGAGGACGTCGACGACGACCTGCGCACCGCCATCGAGCTGCAGGTGGGCAGCGGTCTCGTCGACGGGGACGTCGGGGACGTCGTCGACGGCGTGCTGCTGTGGTGGCGCGACGGTGACGGCGACCTCGTGGACGCGCTGGTCGACGCGCTCACCGACCTGGGCGAGGGTGGCGCCATCTGGCTGCTGACGCCGAAGATCGGCCGGGACGGCCACGTCGACCCTGCGGACGTGGCCGAGGCGGCGCCCGTCGCTGGACTGGCCACGACGACCACGCAGGCCGCCTCGGACAGCTGGGCGGCGACCCGGCTGGTGACCCCGCGCGCGACGCGGAAGGTGCGCTGAGCGGCCCGTCCGCCGGGTCGCGCGCTGCCTGCCCCGCTGGTCGGCGCTGAGGGCTCGGTCACATCACGTTTCGTTTGCTCGCCCGAGTCGGCAGGCTGGGCGACGATGAGTGATCCCGCCGCCGAGGTCAGGCCGCCCCGCCCGGTGGCCACCGAACGGGTCGCCGTCGTCGCGCAGAGCCTGTGGGCGCTGGCCTCGACCGGCGTGGTCCGTCCGTACCGCCCCGACCGGGTCTACCGGCTGGCCAAGACCCTCGTCCACTGGGGCACCGGCGCCGCCGGTGGTTTCACCGCCCTGGCGATGCGGATGCCGGACGCGGTCGGCGTCGTCGACGAGCGCGGCCCGCTGACGTTCGACGAGATCCACCGGCGCAGCAACGCGGTGGCCAACGCGCTCGACGGGCTCGGGGTGCACGAGGGCGACTCGGTGGCGGTGCTGATGCGCAACTCACGCGGCTTCGTCGAGACCACCGTCGCGGTGGCGAAGCTCGGCGCGGACGTCCTGTACCTGCACACGGCGTTGGCCGGTCCGCAGTTGCTGGAGATCCTCGAGCGGGAGCAGCCGGTCGCGCTGGTGTACGACGCGGAGTTCGCCCCGCAGGTCGCGGCGGTGCCGGACTCGGTGCGGCGGGTGCTCGGGGCGCCCGACGACGCCGACCCGGTGTCCGGTGCGGGCGGCGTGCCGAGGGCGCGGCCGGCGACCCTCGACGAGCTGATCGCGCGTACCGACGACGCGGACCTCCCGGTGCCGGCCCGGGAGGGTCGTTCGGTCATCCTCACCTCCGGGACCACCGGCGCGCCGAAGGGGGCGAGCCGGGGATCCGGGTCGCTGGAGGCGGCCGCCGCGCTGGTCTCCCGGTTGCCGCTGCGGCACGGCTGGTCGGTGCACGTCGCCGCGCCGCTGTTCCACACCTGGGGCTGGGCGCATCTGCAGCTGGCCATGCTGATCGGCTCGACACTGGTGCTGCGCCGCCGGTTCGATCCCGAGGACTTCCTGCACACGCTCGCCGTGCACGGCTGCCACGCCGCCGTGGCCGTCCCGGTGATGCTCCAACGGGTGTTGGAGCTGCCGGACGACGTGCTGGACCGCTACGACCTGTCCGGCCTCCGGGTGCTCGCCGTCAGCGGCTCGGCCCTGCCGGGAGACCTGGCCGAGCGTTGGATGGACCGGTTCGGGGACCACCTGTACAACGTGTACGGCTCGACCGAATGCGCCTGGGCGACCATCGCGACGCCCGCCGAGCTGCGGGCAGCCCCCGGGACCGCCGGTCGCCCGCCGATCGGCACCAGGGTGCGGCTGCTGGGCGAGGCCGGCGAGGAGGTCGGTGCGGGCGAGGTCGGTCGGGTGCACGTCGCCAACGCGCTGCCGTTCGAGGGTTACACCGGTGACCCGCGGGCCCCCGCCGCCCCGGCCGCGGCGCTGCTGCCGACCGGTGACCTGGGTCGCTGGCGAGACGGACTGCTGTTCGTCGAGGGGCGGGATGACGACATGGTCGTCTCCGGCGGCGAGAACGTCTTCCCCGGCCAGGTGGAGGACTGCCTCGCCCGGCACGCCGGGGTGGCCGACGTCGCCGTCGTCGGTGTCGACGACGCCGACCACGGCCAGCGACTGCGGGCGTTCGTGGTGCGAGCGACAGCCGACGTCGACAGCGACTCGCTGCGCGGCCTGGTCCGCGACCGGCTCTCCCGGTTCGCCGTCCCCCGCGACGTGTGGTTCGTCGACGAGCTGCCCCGCAACGCGACCGGCAAGGTGCTCAAGCGCGAGCTCCTCGAGCTGCGAGACCCACCGACCCGGTGACCGGGTCGAGGGCCGGACTCGGCGACACTGGTGCCATGACGTTGGAGATCGGCCGGCACGCACCGGACTTCACCCTCAGGGACCAGCACGGGCAGGAGGTGACGCTGTCGGGGTTCCGCGGGGAGCGGAACGTCGTGGTGCTGTTCTTCCCGTTCGCGTTCACCGGCATCTGCTCCACCGAGCTGGCTGAGGTCCGTGACGACATCGGGTCGTTCCGCAACGACGACGTGGAGTTGCTGGCGGTCTCCTGCGACCAGCTGTTCACCCTGCGGGCGTATGCCGAGCGGGAGCGGCTGGACTACCCGCTGCTCAGCGACTTCTGGCCGCACGGCCAGGTGGCGCAGGCGTACGGGACGTTCGACGCGGACCGCGGGGTGGCCCTGCGCGGCACGTTCGTCGTGGACCGGGAGGGTCTGCTGCGCTGGCAGGTGGTGAACCCGACCGGAACCGGGCGCGACCTGGACCTGCTCCGGCTGGCTCTGCAGGACCTCAAGGTCTGAGGTCTGAGGTCATCGAGGTCTGGTCGGCGGTCAGGACCGGAGTCGCCACACACGCACGGCGTCGAAGTCGGCGGTGAAGCCGGCACCCCCCATCGACACCAGGCCGATCCGGTGCTCCGATCCCAGTCGATGGGTCCACACGCCGCCGCGGACCCAGTGCTGTCCGGGCGCCCGGGTGTAGGCGGTGTAGTCCGCCACCCGTCCGGCCCGGCCCGGCCGCTGCTCGCGCACGACCCGCAGCCAGGTCCAGTCCCCGGGCGGACCGACCACCGTGTTGCCGTACCTCGGGTGGTCCGTCGGCGCGGTCGGCACCTCCTTGGCGAACTCGGTCTGCCGGGTCTCCCAGATCGAGGTATGAGTGAGCTTGACGAACGTGTCGTCGTCGTCATAGAGCACCAGGCCGGCCTGGACGTAGTTGTGGCAGCAGCCCTCGGGCGGCACGTCCAGCTGCACCTTGGTCTGCACCACGTAGTCGCCGGACGGCGCCGGAGTGGTCAGCACGGAGGCGGTGTCGCTGTCCACGTACAGGTCGCCGGGCTGCGTCTCGAAGCGGAACCGGCCGCCGTCGACGTCGTACGTCGCGGGGTCCGGCCGGCGGACCCAGCTCCACCGGTCGCCGAGGGCGGTTCCCCGGAACGAGTCCGACGGTCCCGGCATCCGGGCGCCCTTGCGGTGCGGCGGGACGGGGTTCGGCTCGTAGCGCGACTCCTGGCCCCGCTGAGCCGCCGGCGCCGGCATCCGGCGGTCGGAGGCCCAGCGGCCGGCGCGGACCGTCGGCCAGCCGCGGACCCAGTCGACCGGGTCGAGCAACACCGGGCGCTTGGTGAAGCCGGGGTCGAACGCGAAGTAGGGGTCGCCCCGGTCGACCGCGTGGTAGGCCGTCCACCACTGGCCGCCGTGGTCGCGGAAGACGCTGTTGTGGCCCAGCCCGACCCAGCGGTTGCCGTTCATCGACAGCACCGGGGTGCCGCCCGCCCGGCCGGCGAGCAGCGACGTGCCGTTCCGGTCGACGAACGGCCCGAGCGGCGACCGGGACCGGCCGGCGAACACGCTGTATCCGGTCAGCGGTCCGTTGCAGCAGTTGGTCGCCGAGGCGAACAGGTAGTACCAGCCGTTGCGGCGCACCACGTTGGCGCCCTCGTAGCGGTTGCCGATGGTGACGGGGGAGGAGTTGCCGACGGTGCGCATGCCGTCCCGGTCGAGCGCCACCTCGGTGCCGTGGACGCCGCCGAAGTAGGAGCCGAAGTAGAGGATGCCCTCCCGGCCGATGCTGTCGCCGAGCACGTCCGGGTCGAACGTCCAGAGGAAGTCGCAGCCGCCGGAGCCGTCGGGGTTGCGTCGGGGGGGCACCACCGGCTGGCCGGCAACGTCCCAGGGCCCGGTCGGCTGCCGGCTCACCGCGACCCCGATCGCGCTGTCGGAGCCACAGCCCGGTTCGCCGCTGACGTCGTCGTCGACGTCAGTGACCACGAAGGTGAGGTAGTAGCGGTCGGTCGCCTGCGAGTAGACGACGTCCGGGGCCCACAGCGCGGCACCGTCCGCGGCCCAGTGCGGGGGCTCGGGCAGGGCGTCACCGACGTAGTGCCAGTCGACGAGGTCGCGCGAGCGCATCATCGGCACCGGGTGGAAACGGGGGTCGCCTTCGGCGTCGGTGTCGTCGTCGTTGAGCGGGTCGGTGGTGCAGTACAGGTACCACCACCGGTCGCCCGGTCGCTGGCCCTCGAGCACCGCCGGGTCGGCGCAGCTGTCCACCGTGCCGCCGTCCGGCGTGCGGGGGGCCAGCGGGTTCGCGTACGACTCCTGGACGGTCGAGTCCGGGTCCGGAGCGGCACCGGCGGGTGCGAGCGTGCCGAGCAGGCCAAGCACGACGAGGAGCGGGAGCAGGACGCGACGATGCATGCTTACAACGTTGCAAACGGACAAAGCACCGCGCAAGACCCCAGACCCACCTTTCTCACCCGGGAGCCAACGAGGGAGCGCACGGAGCGGGGGAGTGAGGGAGCGAGGGAGAGTGAGGGGCAAGAGGGAGCGTGAGGGGCAAGAGGCAGAGCGAGGGGCAAGAGGCAGAACGAGGGGCAAGAGGCAGAATGAGGGGTCACGATCCGCGACTTTTGCAGGGAGCAGGTCAGGGGTCGTCGGGCCGGTGCGCGAGCTGCTCCGGCGGGATCAGCGCCGCGTACGCGTGGTCGACCTGCAGCGTGGTGTGCGCGATGCCGTACCGGTTCGCCAGCAGTGCGGCGACGGCCTCGCGGCGTTCGTGACAGTCCGCGTCCGGTCGAACCAGGATGTGCGCGGACAGTGCCGGGAAGCCGGACGTGACCTCCCAGACGTGCAGGTCGTGCACCTCGGTCACCGCTTCCATGGCATGCAGATCGGCGTCGAGCGCCGCCACGTCGAGGCCCCGGGGGGCGGCCTCCAGAAAGATCCGCCAGGAGTCCCGCAGCAGCCGCCAGCCCGCCCGGGCCATCAGCACTGCCACCACGAGGGCCGCGAGTGCGTCCGCCTGCTGCCAGCCGGTGAGCAGGATGACGAGCCCGGCGAGCGCGGTCGCGATGAATGCGTACAGGTCGTTGAGGACGTGCTGGAAGGCGCCTTCGACGTTCAGGGACCGACGGTCCGCCCGGCTGACCAGCCAGGTCGCCGCGAGGTTGACGACGATGCCGACGAGTGCCGTCCCCAGCACCAGCCCACCCTGAACCTCGGGAGGGTCGAGGAGGCGCCGGACGGCCTCGAAGCCGAACCACCCGACCAGCAGCCACAAGGTGATGCCGTTGGCCTGAGCGGAGAGGATCTCGAGCCGGCGCAGGCCGTAGGTGAGATTGCCACTCGCGGGGCGGGCGGCGAGCCGAAGCGTGACCAGTGCCAGGGCGAGCGCCGTGGCGTCGGTGAGCATGTGCCCGGCATCGGAGATCAGCGCGAGGGACGAGGCCAGGACGCCGACCACGACCTCGACGACCATGAACCCGAGGATCAGGACCAGGGCGACGCCGAGGTTCCGGCCTGCCGCGGGCCGGGACTGGTCCGCGGCCATCTGCCGATGCTAGCCCGCACGCCATCCCGGGGTGGAAGCCAGCCCGGGACAAGTCGCGGATCGTCACCGGTGGTGGTGCCGTGGGCGCAACAGGGATCGAACCTGTGACATCTTGCTTGTAAGGCAAGCGCTCTACCGCTGAGCTATGCGCCCCAGCGGCGGCACAGCGTAGCCGGACCGATCCGGGCCGGGGCCTGCAGAAGTCGCGGATCGTGGCTTGTGGGGGGGTGGGGGTGGCGCGGTGGGAGACTGGAGGCATGGTCGTGGACGGCGCCGACTCGGTCGCCGCTGCCATGCGCGCGGTCCGGCGGGAGGACTTCCTGCCGGCCGACCAGCGGGCGCTCGCGGGGACCGACGGCCCGCTGCCGCTGGGTGACGGCCAGACCAGCTCGCAGCCCCGGACGGTGGCGGCGATGCTGGATCTGCTCGACCTCCGGGTCGGCCAGCGGGTCCTCGACGTCGGCGCGGGGTCCGGGTGGACCACCGCGCTGCTGGCCCGGCTGGTCGGTCCGACCGGGTCGGTCGTCGGCGTCGAGATCATCCCGTGGCTGGCGCGTTGGGGGGCGGACAACCTCGCCGCCCAGGACGTCGCGTGGGCCGAGATCCGGCAGCCGGAGCCGGAGCGGCTCGGCTGGCTGCCGGGAGCGCCGTACGACCGGATCCTCGTGTCGGCCGAGGCGCGGGAGCTGCCGCACTCGTTGGTGGATCAGCTGACCGACGGTGGCCTGATGATCGTCCCCGTCAAGGGGGAGATGTGGCGGGTCTTCCGCGCTCCCGACGGGACGGTGGACGTGACCCGGCACGGCGCCTACCGCTTCGTCCCTCTGCGCTAGCACCGGAACGGCAGCCGCCCCGCCCTGCCCACCACGCCCCACCACGTCCCACCACGCCGCGGGGCGGCCGGCCCGCGAGCCTCGCCATGCCGGGACCGATGTGATAGGTGAGGATGCGGGTAACACGGACCGGACCCGGTCGGTGTCGACAAGCGAGGGGAACGACATGAGGAGATCGGTACTGGGTGGCCTGGCCGCCGGCGCGATGCTGGGCGCCAGCCTGGCCGCCGTGCCGTCCGCAACGGCCAAGGTGATGCAGTCGGACGAGGGGCTCTGCGACTCGACCTACAGCTCCGCCAAGATCGCCGAGGGCAGCGACCTGCGCGCGGAGCCGACGGCCATGAGCGAGCGCCAGATGCGCGACTACGAGCGGCAGATGGTGCACCGGCTGCACAAGATGGGCTACAAGAACAAGGCCGAGGCCGCCCGTGAGATGAGGCGGAAGAACATCCGCATCGACGTGTTCGTGCACGTGCTGCGCAAGAACAACGGTGACGGCAACGTGTCCAACCGTCAGATCGAGCGGCAGATCACGGTCATGAACAACGGCTTCGCCGGGCGTACGGCCGATGCCGCCGCCAAGACCCCGTTCCGCTTCCGGGTCAAGGCGATCGACCGGACCAAGAACACCGACTGGTACGACTGGGGCTTCAAGGACGATGACCGAGAGGCCAAGAAGGCGCTGCACCGCGGCAGCTTCGAGGACCTCAACGTCTACATCGCCAGCCTCGACGGAGGCCTGCTCGGCTACGCGTTCTTCCCCGGCCTGCCCAAGAAGAAGATGTTCCGCGACGGGCTCGTCATCCTGAACGAGTCGATGCCGGGCGGCAGCGCCGCTCCGTACAACAAGGGCGACACCGCCACCCACGAGATCGGGCACTGGCTCGGGCTGTACCACACGTTCCAGAACGGGTGCAGCCGGCTCGGTGACCGGGTCGAGGACACGCCGCGGCAAGAGGCGGGCAACAACGTCTTCGAGTGTGACGAGTCGCTGAACACCTGCGCACCGCCGGTTCCGCCGGCGAATCCGCTGCTCGACCCGGTGCACAACTTCATGAACTACACCGACGACCCGTGCATCGACCGCTTCACCCGCGGTCAGAACGACCGGATGAAGCTCAGCTGGCTCGCCTACCGCAAGGGCAAGTGACCGAGCAGCACCCGTAGCACCACCCCCAACGGCCACGATCCGCGACTTCTGCAGCCTGCAGAAGTCGCGGATCGTGGCCGGGTTGGTGCGGGGGGGTTACCGGGGGGTGAGGGTGACGTCGTCCACCAGGAACTGGGACATCGGCGAGGAGTCCTCCTTGGCGCGGAACCCGAGCGTGATGGTCTGACCCGACCAACGCGACATCGGGACGTCCCAGCGGATGTAGCTGTTGTTGGCGTCCATGTTGGACCAGTGTCCGGACGGGCCGATCTTGGTGCCGTTCACCAGCACGTCGAACGTGTCGAACTGGGAGAAGATGCCGTCCTCGGTGTAGACCAGCATGTCGAAGCGCAGGTGCGCGGTCGCGGTGTTCGGGACCGTGACGGTGCGAGTCATCAGCCCGTTGCTGGTCGTGCCCTGCATGGCGAAGTTCGCCCACCAGCTCCCGCTGTGCGCCCAGCCGATGGCCTGGTTGTTGGTGATGATCGCCGAGCCCTGGCGGTCCCAGCCGACGTTCCCGGACTCGAAGCCAGGGTTGCTGCCGAGGACGCTGGCGCCCTCGTCCAGCTGACCCTGGCAGGTCCAGTACCCGGCCGGCACGTCGACGGCCTTCCACGCGCGGACCACCGCGGTGCACTTCTTCGGCGCCGCCGGGAACAGGTCCTTGGTGGCCCGGATGGTGGCGTCGCGCGCGTCGATGTAGCTGGTCGTGGAGGTCATGTAGACGCTCAGCGCGCGCCACCAGATCTTCGCCGCGGCCGTCTTGCCGATGCCGGCGAAGGTGGTGCCGTTGCACGACGTCCCGTTGTGCGGCAGGCCGCCGATCGTCTTCGACCCGGTGCCCTCCGACAGCAGGTAGAAGAACTTGTTCGCCGGGCCGGACGTGTAGTGCACGTCGTCGTAGCCCATGCCGATGGTCCAGCAGTCGTAGCTGACGCCGTCCGCGCTGGGGGTGTCCATCCGGCGCAGGAACGGGCCGAAAGCCGGCTTGGTGATCTCCTCGCCGATGTAGTAGTCACCCGGGTCGCTCGCGCGGCCGGCGCCGAACTCGACCATCGTCCCGAAGATGTCGCTGGTGGCCTCGTTCAGGCCGCCGGACTCGCCGAAGTACCTCAACCCGGCGGTGTTCGAGGTGATGCCGTGGGTCATCTCGTGGCCGGCCACGTCGAGCGACACCAGCGGCTTGAAGGCCGTGCCGCCGTCGCCGTAGGTCATGCAGAAGCAGTCGTCGTCCCAGAACGCGTTGTCGTAGTTGGTGCCGTAGTGCACTCGGCTCTTCGCACCGACGCCGTCGCCACGGATGCCGGACCGGCCGAACGTCTCCTTGAAGTAGTCCCAGGTCTCGGCGCTGCCGAAGGCAACGTCCACCGCGGCGGACTGCCGGCTGCTGGTGCTGCCGTTGCCCCACGCGTTGTCGGGGTCGGTGAAGACCGTCCCGGCGAGGTAACCGCCGGGCGGGTCGGTCCCGTTGAACACGTCCACGGTGACCGCGCCGCCGCGGGTGTTGTCCTTCAGCTGGAAGGTGCCGCTCACCAGGGCGGTCTTCAACGGAACCGTGCCGCTGTAGAGCGACTGGCCGCTGCCGTCCGCGTGCTGGATCGAGCTCCAACCGGCGATGTAGCGCCCGGTGCGGGCGTCGACGTACTCCACCCGGCGCACCGGGCCGCCGCGGCGGTCGACGCCGTCGACGTCCACCTCCCAGGCCTGGCGCGGGACACCGTCGACTGCCCAGACCACGAGCCGGGCACCGCCGACCGCCCCGTCGGCCAGGTGCTGGCGAGCGGCCGCGACGCGGGTCGCCGCCTTGCGGCCGACCACTGGGTCACCGGTCCAGACGGCCGCCAGCGACTGCTCGGTCGCGAAGTCGGCCGACCGGACCGCGCCGCTCGCCGACTGGTGCACGACGACGTCTCCGCCGACGACCTGGAGTCCTCCGACGGTCCGGTCGTAGCGCAGGTGCCGGGTGCCGTCGGCGTCCCGCTCGACCGAGCGGGCGACCAGCCGCTCGCTACGGCTCAGCCCGAGGGCCGCTGCGACCGCGGGGGCGTCCGCGCGGGCCTGACGCAGGGCGTCCGCGCGGGCCGCGGGGCGGAATGTACGGTCGGGCCGGGCCCCCGCGTCGGCGGCGGGTCCCGGCGGGCTGGCCGGTGCTGCCGGCGGAGCGGCGGGTGGAGCCGCGGTCGCCGCGACCGGCAGCGCGAGCGCGCCGGTCAGGACCACGGCCATCGTGAGCGCAGGACGTCTGGACACAAGGGCTCCTCGAGAAACCAGTGGCCGTCCCCCGTGCGGACACGGCAAACGCACGGTAGTCAAGCGACTACTCGACTGTCCGCCGATTGAGTCAAGAGGTCCGGTCGCTGCTCTGCTCCTGCTCAGCGACCCAGCGGTCGATCTCGGCCCAGCGCTCGAACAACCAGTCGATCCGCTCCTCCCGCCCGGCCGGCAGCTCCCCGGCCGGGTGGAACCACCAGCGCAGGTGCAGGGTCTTGTGCTCGTGCAGCACCCGCCAGGCTGCCTGCGCCCCGGTGATGTGCTCGAGGCCGGTGTGCGCCACCAGCACCAGGTCGGCGTGCGGAGCCGCCTCGACGGCGGCGAGCACCCCACCGGGGCGGGGCGGCAGCACATGCGGCATCTGATCGGCCCGGTCCGCGTACGCGCCGTGGCCGCGGCGGCGCAAGCGGTCGATGGCGCGGACCCGGCGGCGCGGGGTGTAGTTGCCGCCCTCGGGGAAGATCAGCAGCGCGTCCTCGTCCCCGAGGTCCGCCGCGAGCGCAGCGATCGTCGACTCGACATCCTCGCCCTCGCGCGGCTCGGGGTCGATGAAGCGGGACGGCAGCCGGTGGAACCAGACGTCCACGACCGGATCCAACGCCAGCGTCGACTTGGCGACCGTCCGCGGCCGGCGCAGGTGATCGCGGTTCATCAGCGTCTCGAGCAGTAGCAGGCTGTCTCCCGGGCCGGCGTGCCGGCTGAGCACGATCATGGCGTTGGTGGAGCCCGGGACGCCGTCGTCGAGCGGGCTCCAGGACACCCCGTCGGTCTTCAGCCGCAGCGCGAACAGCCGCCGCGCCGTGCGCACGATGATCTGCAGCATCCAGCGCAGCAAGGCGTAGTGCGCGCGCTGGAACGCCGGCGAGGCCAGCCGGACACCGAAGCCGCTGGCCACCCACAGCACCAGCGCCGCGACCAGGGCGAGCAGCTCCACCGTCAGCCCGATCAGCGCGAAGCCGAGCAGTCGCAGTCCGCGCCAGCGCCCCGGCAGCCAGTACGACGCCAACGCCGCCGCGATGCCCAGCAAGGGCAGGGCGACGACCACGAGCACCCAGCACACCGCGAGCAGCACCGGTCCCACGACCCGACGGACGGCCCGCGGCGGCAGCCTCACCGGACCGCCGCCGGGTCCTGGAGGTAGGCCTGCGTCGCCCGGTACGCGACCTCGATCCGCTCCGGGACCGACGAGAAGTCGCGGTAGCGGAACTGCCGGCGATCGCTGTAGGGGATCGGCTCCCCGCCGGTCGGCAGCACGTGCACGTCGACATCCTCGGGCAGGGTGGCCATGGCAGTCGCGAACCGGTGCCGGCGGGCGATCTCGAACGCGACCAGCGCCACCTCCCAGGGCAGCCGGGGGACGTGCAACGGGGCCTCGATCCGCCCCACCTGCAGCACGTAGATGGTCCCGGCGCCCAGCGTCACGGCGCGGTCCACCGGGATGCTGGCCACCAGGCCGCCGTCGAGGAAGTGCTCGTCGCCGATGCGCACCGGTGCGAGCAGGCCGGGGACCGCGCTGCTCGCGAGGACGGCGTCCACCACCGGGCCGGCGGTGAACCAGTGCTCCGTGGCCCGCTCGATGCTCGCGGCCACGCATTGGAACGGGATCGCGAGGTCCTCGATCCGCAGGTCGCCCAGCTGCTCGCTGAGCAGGTCGCGCAGCGGCTCGGGCGGGTGCAGGTGCGTGCGGGTGCGGACCAGCGTCGCCGTCCGGGTCACCAGGGAACCGCGGAGGACGTCGCTGTCCGCGAGCCGCTGCCACAGCCCGGTCAGCCGGCCCACCACGTCCGCGCCGGAGCCGGTGGCCACCAGCGCGCCGTTGATCGCCCCGATCGACGTGCCGCACACCAGGTCGGGCTCGATCCCGGCCTCGGCGAGGGCGCGGAGCATGCCGACCTCGCTGGCGCCGAGCAGGCCGCCGCCGCCGAGGACGAACGCGACCGGCTGGCGCGGAGGGTGCGTACGAGGTGTCGGCGGGCGCACCGGTGGATCGTCCCAGACCACGCCCCCGTTTCCGTCAGCCGGTGAAGCGGTCGACCCGGGTGTGGTAGCGGTGTCCGGCCTTGCCACCGAGCATGGCGGCGAGCAGG
This sequence comes from uncultured Actinomycetota bacterium, assembly GCA_963695375.1. GTDB lineage: Bacteria > Actinomycetota > Actinomycetes > Propionibacteriales > Nocardioidaceae > JACCVL01. The sequence continues at coordinate 1,850,336 of OY968767.1, forward strand.
GTGCCGACGACGACGACGATCAGCGTGATGACGCCACCGGTGGTCAGGGTGTCGTCGGGGATCGGGATCGACGGCAGGTTGACGCGCTCGAGCACGTCGTACTGGCGGCCGAAGACGACGCCCAGGACCGCGGCGGCCACCGTCACCAGCAGCCCGATCAGCCACACCGCCAGGCCCTGGCGACCGCCGTCGTAGCGCGACATCCGGCCGGCGACGTACCCACCCGCGAAGTAGCCGATGAGCAGGATCACCAGCAGCACGATCACGGCCGACAGCCCGATCGCGCGGGCCTCTCCGGCGGCGTCCGTGCGGGACACGTCGAGGCCGTCACCGACTGCTGCGGCGATGGCGCCGAGGACGCTGACCAGCAGCACGGTCAGCGCGAACGCGACCAGCCAGCCGAAGAACGCCGCTCCGGTGTTGGCGCCACCGAAGCGCTCGTGTCGACGAGCCTCGACCTCGCGGGCATGGGGATGACCATGGGCCTGACCATGGGCCTGAGCAGGGCCTGACCAGGGGCCTCAGCATGGGCGTGCTCGGGGTGGTGCTCGTGGTCGAGCGGACGACCGTGGCGGTCGGCGTGCTCGGAGTCGCTGTGCCGGCCGACGGGCTCGCCGACGTGCTCGCCACCGTGCCCCGACGGGTAGACGGCGGTCTGGTCGTGATCGGGGGCGGATTCGGAACGGCGGTCGCTCATCGGTCCACTTCCTTGCGTCTGGCCGTCGGCCCGGCAGGACAAACCGGTCGGTTCGGCATCCTGTTCTACCTCGCCGCTGGCCCCGCTGCACCTCGAGCCGACACGCACCGGCGGCCCGGGTGACTAGCCTGGCGCGGTGCCGGATGCCGACCTGCCACCTCCCGACGCGCCGACGGTGGCCGACGTGACCGGGCTGCTCGACCGCTGGTTCCCCGCCGCCTGGGCCGACGAGTGGGACGCGGTCGGCACCGTGTGCGGCGATCCGGCGGCGCCGGTCCGCCGGGTGCTGCTGGCCGTCGACCCGGTGCGCGCCGTCGTGGACGAGGCTCGGGACTGGGGTGCGGACCTGCTCGTGGTGCACCACCCGCTGCTGCTGCGACCCGTGCACGGGGTGCCGGCCACGACACCCAAGGGTCGGGTGGTGCACGACCTGGTCCGGGCCGGGATCGCGCTGCACGTGTGCCACACCAACGCCGACTCCCCGGCGGGCGGCGTCAGCGAGGCGCTGGCCACGGCGCTCGGACTGGTGGACCTGACGCCGATACGACCGGATCCCGCCGAGCCGCTGGACAAGCTGGTCGTCTTCGTCCCGACCGACGCGATCGGCCCGGTGCGGGCTGCCGTGACGGACGCCGGTGCGGGGGCGATCGGCGACTATGACCGCTGCACCTTCACCTCCGCCGGGACCGGTTCGTTCCGGCCGCTGCACGGAGCGGCCCCGGCCGTGGGCGAGGTGGGTCGGGTCACCGAGGTGCCGGAGATCCGACTGGAGACGGTGCTGCCGCGCGCCCGCCGGGCCGCGGTGCTGGCGGCGTTGCGGTCGGCGCACCCGTACGAGGAGCCGGCCTTCGACCTGCTGCCGATGGCGGACCTGCCCGGCGACCGCGGCAGCGGGCGGGTCGGCCGGCTGGAGCATCCGGCGGCGCTGACCGACTTCGTCCGCCGAGTGGCCGCCGCGCTGCCGGCCACCGCCAGCGCGGTGCGGGTCGCGGGGGACCCGGGACGGCGACTGGAGCGGGTGGCGGTGTGCGGGGGGTCCGGTGACTTCCTGCTCGACGAGGTCCGACGGCTGGGCGTGGACGCCTACGTCACCTCGGACCTGCGGCACCACCCGGTGTCGGAGTTCCGCGAGCACGCCGGCGCCGATCCGCACACCCCGGCGCTGGTGGACGTGCCGCACATGGCGGCGGAGTGGACCTGGCTGCCGCCACTCGCCGGACGACTGACGGGGGCGCTGGGGGGTGCGCTGGCCGGGGGGCGCGACGGACCGGCCACTACGGTGGAGGTCCGCGTCTCGACCCTGGTGACCGATCCCTGGACGGACCACGTGCCGATGCGCGGCCCGACCGGCTGACCCATGCCGCGACACGCCGCCAGACTTCGAGGAGCCCCCGCTGAGAGCCGACCCCGCCGCGCAGCACGCCCTGCTGGACGTCCAGAGCCTGGATGCCCGGCTTGACCGGCTGACGCACCAGCGACGCACCCTGCCCGAGGTGGCCCGGTCCGAGCAGCTGGCCGCGCAGCGCGCGGACCTCTCGGTCCGGCACGGGCTGGAGCGCACCGCCGTGTCCGACCTGGCCGCCGAGGTGCGCAAGGCCGACGCGGACGTGAGCCAGGTCCGCACCCGCCGCCAGCGCGACCAGGAGCGGTTGGACAAGGGGGCCGTCAGCTCGCCCAAGGAGTTGCAGGGCTTGCAGCACGAGATCGTGAGCCTGGACCGCCGGATCGGCACGCTCGAGGACGCCGAGCTCGAGGTGATGGAGCAGCTCGAGCAGGCGCAGGCCACGTTGGACGCGACCGAGGCCGAGCTGGCGGCGCTGGACGCCGAGCTCGGCGCCGCCACAGCGGCCAGGGACGAGGCGTTGGCCGACCTGGACCGGCAGGCCGAGGCGGCCCGCGTCGAACGTGAGCAGACCGTGGCGGGAGTGCCGGCCGACCTGCTGACGGTGTACGACAAGGTGCGCGGCCAACAGGGCGGGGTGGGTGCGGCCGAGCTCCGGCAGCGTCGGTGTGAGGGCTGCCGGCTGGAGCTCAACGCGGCGGACCTGCGCGAGCTGGCGGCCGAGCCACCGGACACCGTGCTGCGCTGCCCGGAGTGCAACCGGTTGCTCGTGCGCACCGCCGAGTCGGGCCTGTGAGCGCCGGGCGGGACCCGGTCCGCGCCGTCGTCGTCGAGGCCGACGGCGGCTCGCGCGGGAACCCCGGCCCCGCCGCGTACGGCGCGCTGATCCGGGACCGCGACAGCGGGCGGGTCCTGGCCGAGGCGGCCGAGACGATCGGGACGGCGACCAACAACGTGGCGGAGTACCGCGGCCTGATCGCCGGGCTCGAGCTGGTCGCGGAGCACGCGGCCGGCGCCGCGGTCGAGGTGCGGATGGACTCGAAGCTCGTCATCGAGCAGATGGCCGGCCGATGGAAGATCAAGCATCCCGGGATGCGACCGCTCGCGCTGCAGGCGCAGCGGATCGCACCGGCGGGGACGGTGTGGACCTGGGTGCCGCGGGCGGAGAACGGCGCGGCCGACCGGCTGCTGAACGACGTGCTGGACGGCCGGCGGGCCGAGGGCGCCCGGGTGGTGGACGAGGCGGATCGTGCGGCCGAGGACGCGCTGGTCGGTGCGCGGGCGGGGGATCCGCGCGAGCGCACCGGCTCGCGCGGCGACCCCCTGGTGGGCTGGCGGGACCGTGAGCAGACCCCGCCGACCACCGTCGTGTTGCTGCGGCACGGGGTCACCGACAGCACCGAGCGTCGACTGTTCTGCGGCACCGGTGGCAGCGACCCGGGTCTCACCGAGCGCGGGCGCGGGCAGGTGGCCAAGGCCGCCGGCTGGCTGGAGCGCCGGCGCGAGGCGCTGGCCGCCGGGGACCCCATCGCCCTTGATGGGGTGGGTGCGGTCGACGTGATCGTGAGCTCCCCGCTGCGGCGCTGCCGGGAGACCGCGAACCTGGTCGCCGGACGGCTGGGGCTGCCGGTGACGGTGGTCGACGACCTGGCCGAGGCGGCCTTCGGCGACTGGGACGGGCTGACCTTCGCCGAGGTCCAGGTCCGCTGGCCGGATCTGCTGGCCAGCTGGCTGCGGGACCCGTCGGTGCGCCCGCCCGGTGGTGAGTCCAACGACGCGGTCGCCACCCGGGTCGCCCGCGTGCTCAGCCGGCTGGTCGCCGAGCACGAGGGCCGGACCGTCCTCGCCGTCTCGCACGTGACACCGATCAAGGCGGTCGTGCGCGAGGCGCTGGACGCCTCAGTCCAGGTGCTGCACCGGATGCAGCTGGCGCCGGCCTCGCTGAGCGTCACCCAGTGGTGGCCGGACGGGGTCTCGGTGCTGCGGACGTTCTCGTACGAGGCGGAGTGACCGCCGGGCGGGGGATAGGCTGACCGCGCGGACGAGCCGGCCAGGCGACCGCGCCGCGTGCCCTCGGGTGTCGCGTCGAGGAAGGTCCGGACTCCACAGAGCGAGGTGGTGGGCAACACCCACCCGGGGCAACCCGCGGGACAGTGCCACAGAAAGCAGACCGCCAACGGCCGTCGGGGTTCGCCCCGACGGTGCGGGCAAGGGTGAAACGGTGGTGTAAGAGACCACCAGCACCCCGGGTGACCGGGGTGGCTCGGTAAACCCCACCTGGAGCAAGGCCAAAAGGGCCGACCGTTCGCGGTCGGTCTGCGCGGACGACCGAGGGCTGCTCGCCCGAGTCCGCGGGTGGGCCGCAGGAGGGCGCCGGCAACGGCGTCCGTAGATGGATGGTCGCCACGGTCGTCGCGAGACGGCCGACAGGATCCGGCCTACCGGCCGGCTCGTCCGCCCCTCACCAGCCGGGAAGTGTGGGTCAGGGAAGGGTGAGGACCTCGGCACCGGCGTCGGTGACGACCAAGGTGTGCTCGAACTGCGCGGTCCGCCGCTTGTCCTTGGTGGTGACGGTCCAGCCGTCGTCCCAGAGGTCCCAGTCGATCGTGCCGAGCGTCAGCATCGGCTCGATGGTGAACGTCATGCCCGGCTCGATCACGGTGTCGAACCGCTCGTCGTCGTAGTGCGGGATGATCAGCCCGGTATGGAACGCGGGGCCGACCCCGTGCCCGGTGAAGTCACGCACGACGCCGTAGCCGAACCGCTTGGCGTACGCCTCGATGACCCGCCCGATCACGTTCACCCGCCGTCCCGGCTTGACCGCCTTGATCGCCCGGGCCAGTGCCTCGCGGGTGCGCCCGACGAGCAGCTTGTCCTCCTCGGCCACGTCGCCGACCAGGTAGGTCTTGTTCGTGTCGCCGTGCACGCCGACGCCGTCGATCGTGAGGTACGCCGTGATGTCGACGTTCACGATGTCGCCGTCCGCCAGCGGTCGGGCGTCGGGGATGCCGTGGCAGATCACCTCGTTGACGCTGGTGCACAGCGACTTCGGGTAGGGCGGCGACCCGCCACCGGGGTAGGTCAGCGTCGACGGGTATGCGTCGTGCGCGACCAGGAAGTCGTGGCCGACCCGGTCGAGCTCGTCGGTCGTCACGCCCGGAGCGATCATCGCCTCGACCGCGTCCAGTGCCTGGGCCGCGATCCGGCTCGCCACTCGCATCCGCTCGATCACCTCCGGCGGCTGCACGTCGGGGCCGGTGTAGGGCACGACCCGGGAGCGGCCGACGTAGTCCGGCCGCGGGATCGCCGCCGGCACCGGCCGGATCGGCGACACCGGGTACGGCTGGAGCACGGTCCCGGTGGTCGGGGTCGGGGTCGGGGGAGGCATGGGTGAAGTGTAGAAGTCGCGGCGGGTGCAAGATGTGGTCCATGGCTGACCGGTACTACTTCTGCCTGGAACACCACACCGTGGAGGGCGCCCGCGGCTGTCCGGCGATCGACCGGCTCGGCCCGTACGACACCCGGGAGGAGGCCGAGCACGCGCTGCAGAAGGTGGCCGAGCGCAACGAGGCCTGGGACAACGACCCGAACTGGAACGACGACCTCGACGACTGACCCCCCACGACGCCGGCCACCCGCCCCCGCCCTCGCCCCCGCCCTCGCCCTCGCCCCCGCCCGAGCGATGAGGCATCTGCGTCGCTCGAGCGACGCAGATGCCTCATCGCTGGTCGGGAGCCACCCCCCGTCGGGCTGCAAAAGTCGCGGATCGTGACCAAGGGGGGTGGGGGCGCGGGGCGGGGTGGTGTCGACCCGCCAGCTGCTCGGGCGAGGGTCGACCGGCTCCGGGGTCGGCGGATGCGGCGCCAGCGGGTCCGTCACGTGCGGCGATGATCCCGGTCGCCGGGTCCGGACGCCATCGGTCATCCCCCCGCGGCCGGATCCGGCGGACCGGCTCCCTACGGTGGTGGCGCGAGCGGCAGCTGACGACCGGCGCCCGGCCGCGCGCCATCGCCACCACCGAGGGGAGACCGGCGCGCATGGGCAACGGTGACCCGACGCCGCGGCGGATCGCCATCCTCGGCGGGACCGGGGCGCAGGGACGCGGGCTGGCGACTCGCTTCGCCGCCGCCGGAGTGCCGGTCGTGCTGGGGTCGCGCGACGTGGCGCGGGCGGAGGAGGCGGCCGCGGCGACCAGCCGGCTCGCCGCCGCGCTGACCCGGACGGTCCCCGCCGCCGACGACCGCACGGTCACCCCCGCCGAGGTGACCGGCGGCACCAACGTCGCCGCCGTGGCGGGCTCCGACATCGTGGTGGTGGCCGTGCCCTGGGCCGCGCACGCCGACACCCTGACCGAGCTGGCGCCGGCCCTGCGCGGGCGGATCGTCGTCGACTGCGTGAACCCGCTCGGCTTCGACCAGCGTGGCCCCTTCTCGCTGCCGGTGGCCGAGGGCAGCGCCGCCGAGCAGGCCGTGCGGCTGCTGCCGGAGTCCACGGTCGTCGCGGCGTTCCACCACGTGTCCGCCGTGCTGCTGCTCGACCCGGAGGTGCACCGGGTCGAGACCGACGTCCTGGTGCTCGGCGACGACCGGGCCGCGACCGACCGAGTGATCGAACTGGCAGCGTCGGTCCCCGGGATGCGCGGGGTGTACGCCGGCCGGCTGCGGAACGCCGGCCAGGTCGAGGCGCTCACCGCGAACCTGATCGCCGTCAACCGCCGCTACCGGGCGCACGCGGGGGTCAGGGTCACCGATGTCTGACCGGCCGACACGGCCGCGCCGGGTGGTCAGCCTGGTCCCGTCGCTCACCGAGGCGGTGGCCAGCACGGTTCCGGACGTGCTGGTCGGCGCCACCGACTGGTGCACCCACCCCCCGTCGCTGGACGTGGCCAGGGTCGGTGGCACCAAGAGCCCGGACCTCGCAGGCGTGCTGCGGCTCGACCCGGACCTGGTCGTGGTGAACGCAGAGGAGAACCGCGAGCCGGACATCGCCGCACTGCGGGCCGCCGGCGTCCAGGTCTGGGTCACCGACCCGGAGACGGTGCCGGCCGCCCTGCACCAGCTGCGGGCGCTGCTCACCGCCCTCGGCGCCGACCGGGTGGGCTGGCTCGACGACGCGGAGCGGGTCTGGGCGGCCTCGACCCCGGCCCTGCCGGACCGCCGAGCGCTGGTGCCGATCTGGCGTCGGCCATGGATGGCGCTCGGCCGGGACACCTTCGCCGGTGACCTGCTCGCCCGGCTCGGGGTGCACAACGTGCTCGGCGGCGCGGTCGACCGCTATCCCCGGCTGGACCTCGATACGGTCCCCGCGCACGACCTGGTGGTGCTGCCGGACGAGCCGTACCGGTTCGCGGCCGACGACGGGCCGGAGGCGTTCCCTGCCGTGCCGTGTGCGCTTGTCTCCGGCCGGCACCTGACCTGGTACGGGCCGTCGCTGGTCGAGGCCCGCGACGTGCTGACGGCCCAGCTCACCGCCGCGGTCCGGGCAGGTTGACCCCGATGCCGCGCCCGAACCTGTCCCGGTCGGGGCCGTGGATCGGCTTCGGCGGCCTCGCCGTGCTGTTGTGGATGTACGTCGCGAGCGTGCTGTTCGCACCGTGGCAGGCCGTGCTGGCGCTGGTCGTGCTGTGGCTGGGGCTGCTGGTGCTCGCGCTCGGCTGGGCCCGGCCGCACCCGCGCGCCGTCGCCGGGCTGCCGGTCGTCGGGCTGCTGGCCTGGCTGGCCCTGGTGTGGGCCGGGGGCGCCCTGCTCGACTGGTCCTGAACCGGTGCCGCGCTAGTCGAAGGTGTGCTCCGGGGCCGGGAAGGTCCCGTCGGTCACCTCGGCCGCGAACGTGCGCGCCGCGTCGAGCAGCACGCCGTGCACGTCGGCGTACCGCTTCACGAAGCGCGGCGTCCGTCCGGTGCGCAGCCCGGCCATGTCCTGCCAGACCAGCACCTGCGCGTCACAGCCGGGGCCGGCGCCGATGCCGATGGTGGGGATGGTGAGCTTCGCGGTGACCTCGGCGGCGATGTCGCCGGGCACCATCTCCATCACGACGGCGAACGCGCCGGCGTCCTGCAGCGCGACCGCCTCGTCCAGCACCCGGGCGCCGGCGGCGCCCCGTCCCTGGACGCGGTAGCCGCCGAGGCTGTGCTCGGACTGCGGGGTGAACCCGATGTGCGCCATCACCGGGATGCCGGCATCGGTCAGCAGCCGGACCTGCGGGAGCACCGGCAGCCCGCCCTCCAGCTTGACCGCATGCGCCTCGGCTTCCTTCATGAAGCGCACCGAGGTGTCGAAGGCCTGCTGCGGGGACGCCTGGTAGGACCCGAAGGGCAGGTCGGCGACGACCAGTGCCCGGCGCACCGACCGGGTCACCGCCCGGACCAGGGGGATCAGCTCGTCGACCGTTACCGGCAGCGACGTCTCGTTGCCGTAGACGTTGTTGCTCGCGGAGTCTCCGACCAGCAGCACCGGGATGCCGGCCTCGTCGAACGTCGCGGCGGCGTACTGCTCGTAGGCGGTGAGCATCGCCCAGCGCTCGCCCCGCTGCTTCATCTCGAGCAGGTGCGAGGTGCGGACCCGGTGCACCGGCGGGGAGGGGTTCTCGGACATGTCGGCCTCCAGATCTCGAGGCCCCGTCGAGAGGGGTCCCCGGACGGCTCCCAGCCTGGCACGCCCGGCGCACCCGGGGGAGGGGCGGCGGGTGTCTGCTGCATCACTCCCGAGAGCGGTGCTCGCGCCACAGGTTCGTGATCGGCAGCCGCCGGTCCCGGCCGAAGTTGCGGGTCGAGATCTTCGGGCCGGGCGGGTACTGCCGCCGCTTGTACTCGGCGCCGTCCACCAACCGGAGCACCCGCTCGACCACCTCGGCGGCGAAGCCCTGCGCGACCAGCTCGTCCGAGCTGGCGTCCCGCTCCACGTAGTCGTCGAGGATGTCGTCCAGGAGTGCGTAGTCGGGCAGCGAGTCACTGTCCAGCTGGTCCGGACGGAGCTCGGCCGACGGCGGCTTGGCGATGATCGCGTCCGGGATCGGCTCCACCTCGCCCCGCTCGCGGGCGGCGGCGTTTCGCCAGCGGGCCAGCTCCCAGACCAGCGTCTTGGGCACGTCCTTGATCGGCGCGTAGCCGCCGACGGAGTCGCCGTACAGCGTGGAGTAGCCGACCGACAGCTCGCTCTTGTTGCCGGTGGCGAGCACCAGATGTCCGAGCTGGTTGGACAGGCCCATCAGGATCACTCCGCGGCACCGGGCCTGCAGGTTCTCCTCGGCCAGCCCGGACAGCTGGAGGGGTCCCAGGAACGCCACCACCATGTCGTGGATCGGCACCACCTCGTAGCCGATGCCGGTGCGCTCGGCCAGCTCGGCCGCATCGCTGCGGGAGTGGTCGGTGGAGTAGACGCTGGGCATCGACACCGCATGCACTTGCGCCGGACCCAGGGCGTCGGCGGCCAGCACGGCGGTGACCGCCGAGTCGATGCCGCCGGACAGGCCCAGGACCACTGTGTCGAAGCCGTTCTTGCGCACGTAGTCGCGCAACCCGGTGACGGCCGCGTGCCACACCTCCGCGACGTCGTCCAGACGGTCCGCGATGTCGTTGTCCCGCGTGGGGTAGGGCGGCACCGGCTCGGCCGCGACGACGGTCCGGCGCACCGCGAGCCGGTCGACTGCCGGGGGCAGCGTGACCGGCTGTGCCGGGTCCGCCGTCGCCGCCGGCAGGTCGAGATCGACGACCAGCAGCTCTTCGGCGAACTGCGCGGCCCGGGCGAGCAGCAGCCCGTCGGCGTCGACGACGAGCGAGTCGCCGTCGAAGACCAGCTCGTCCTGCCCTCCGACCAGGTTGACGTACGCGAGGGTGCAGTGCCCCTCCCGGGCCCGGCGGGCGCAGAGCTCCAACCGGGCGTCGTCCTTCGCCCGTTCGTACGGCGAGCCGTTCAGCACCAGCAGGAGACCGGCCTCGGCAGCCGCGGACGCTGCCGAGGGTCCGTCCCGCCACAGGTCCTCGCAGACCGCCAGCGCCACGTCCACGCCGTGCACGCGCAGCACGTTCAGGGTGTCGCCGGAGACGAAGTAGCGCGCCTCGTCGAACACGCCGTAGTTCGGCAGGTGGTGTTTGGCCTGCCGCGCCACCACCGCGCCGCGGTGCAAGACGGCGACCGCGTTCTGCGGCGACCCACGGGGCACGCCCAGCCGCTCCTCGGCCTCCTCCACCCGGTCCAGGCAGCCGACGACCACCACCAGCTCGCCCAGCCCCAGGTCCTGCAGGCGGCGGGCCAGGTCGGTGACCGTCTGCCGGGCTGCCTGCACGTACGAGGTCCGTAGCGCCAGATCCTCGATCGGGTAGCCGGTCAGCACCATCTCCGGGCACACGACGAGGTGCGCCTGCTCCCGCCGGGCGGCCTGCGCGGCGGCGACGACCAGCGCCGCGTTGCCGTCGAGGTCGCCGACGACGGCGTTGACCTGGGCCAGGGCGACGCGGAGCTGGGGCACGGTCCCAGCCTAGGGAGCGGCGCAGGCGGGCAGACGTCGACACCTCAGGTCCGAAATGTTCGATCGGTGGCACCTGCAGGCGGTCCTCGATCAGCCGTTCAGCTACTAGTGGTGAACATCCTTTTACCGAGAGTCACCGGGCTTCCTACGGTGGTGGATTCACTGCAGATCGCAGAGGACGAGATGACTGCGCTCGACTTGCCCGTCCAGGGCCGGAGCACGCGGGCCGCTCGGCGCGAAGCCGAACGTGCCGCGCGTTCCCTGACGCGCACCCTGCGCCGGATCACGGTGGCCGTGGCCGCGGCCGCCGTCCTCGGTCTGCTCGCGGGCGTCCTCGGGCTGGTGCTGGGGCGCACGTCGTTGCTCCTCGGCTGGCCGGTGCTGGTGCTCGCCGCCTCGGTCGGTTGGACGTTCCGGCGCGCCCAGCGAACCCTCCCGCCGGCGCAACGCGGCCTGCAGCTCAACCTGCTGGTGGAGACCTATCTGCACGAGCACCTGGCCCGGCTCGCTGGTGAGGTCGGGGTGCAGTGCCCGACCGAGGTGTGGCTGGTGCCGGAGGCGGACGTCCGGCTGGTGCCCGACCCCGACAACCCGGTGTTGTACGTCGGCGCACCGCTGCTCTGGCACCTGGACCTGACCGAGCTGGACCGGCTGGTCGCCGGGCCGCTGTCCCGGATGCGTGCCGTGCTGGACCCCATGGTCCGGCCGGGCCTGCTGCTGAGTGCCCGTCTCGACGTCGCCAGATTGACCGACGACGCCACCCCGGTGGTGGGCGCTCTGGTGCGTCGCGCCGGGCGACGGCTGGACAGCCGCCGCCAGTCGTTGCTGGACGCGGTGAACCTCTGGTCGGACAGCTCGGTCCCGAAGGCGCTGGCGACGAGGCCCTCCGACATCGGCGAGCTGCTGGCACTGCGCGAGATCGACGAGATCCAGGCCGAGCGCCGCCAGGCGGCGGCGGCGCGAGGCGTCGGGCTGGGCGCTCCGGGTGCGACCGCGATGGCCACCCTCGCCGCCTGCGAGCAGGTCGGCGTCATCCAGCCGCGCACCCACCGGATGGTGGTGCGGCCGGCGCGCTCGATCCTCGTCGACGCGCGCGCCGCCGACCGCCGGCTCGGTGAGCGTGCCGCCATGGTCGACGGGCACACCGTGCCGCTGGTGACGGCCGAAGACCTCTCGAGCCGGGTATGGCTGCCCCGCTGGCGAGACGAGCGCGACGCCGGCCTCCCGGTGCTGGTGCACCTCACCGGCCGCTGGCCGCGGACGCTCGCCGAGCTCCTGGACGCGCTCGCCCCGGGCACTGTGCTGCGCCAGTCCGGACCCGAGACCGTCGACCGGGTCCCGATGATGGGCGCACTGCTGGCCGGTCTGCCGCGACGCCCCCGGTCGATGCCGGCCGCGAACGCAGGCAGCAACCCGTCCGGCGATGACGACGGCGAGCAGCACGCCCGCGAGGAGGCGGAGCAGCGGGCCCGGCTGAAGGCCGTGACCGCGTTGCTGACCGCGGCCGTCCAGGTGGTGGCCGTCGAGCAGGGTCGGTTGCGGCTCGGCTGGCACGACGCCTGGGGTCCGCAGCTGCTCGACCGGACCGGCGAGGTGGTGCCGGTCGAGGCCTTCGTCGGCGACGCGGTGGCCCGCCGCGACCACCGCGCGCTGCGCGATTGGCTCGAGCTGCTCGGGATCGACCCGGACGTGGCCTGGGACGACGCCGAGCCGCCTCCCGGCGGCCTGGACGAGCTGCCGATCACGGCGGTCACAGCGGCGCTCGCCGGTCCCCGGCTGATCGGCCTGGACGTGGTGATACTCGACGGGTGGGTGCTCGGCTATCCGCACCCCAGCCGCCGGTTCCTCGCCGACCTGGCCGGCCGGTTCCTGCCCCGGCCCTCCGAGACCCGGGAGCTGCTCGAGCTGGCCAAGACGCACCGGGACAGCCTGGTCGAGGTCGCCGATGCCGAGGTGTCGGTGCGGCTGGCCGACGTGACCGCCGCGCGGCTCGACGGCAGCTCGCACGCGCCGGGCTGGCACCTGCGGCTGGAGCTGCCGGATCGGCGGCTCGAGCTGTGCGGGCACAGCCGCGCGGCCGCGATGGCCGCGGCCCTGCGGCCCGACCTGCAGCACCGGCTGGTCACCACCGGCACGGCTCGCCCCGGATCGCCGGCGCGGTCCTGGCCGGCCTGGTGGTGGCGGCTCGCCAGTCGCGCCTGCCTGGTCGCCTTCGGCGGGCTCGCGTTCGCCGTCCTGATCGGTGCGGTGGCTGCCACGTGGCTTCCGGGCGCCACCGACGCCTTCGAGGCCGTGGCCGTCCTCGAGCTCGGCGCCGTCGCGACCCTGCTCTGCCGGCTCGCCGAGCAGCGGGCCGACCGGGCGCTGCGCCGCACCGGGGACCAGCCCCCGCCCGCCGCACGCTGATCCGCCGCCCCGATCGGGGCGCGGATCGGCAAGACTGTCGCCATGGGCAAGCAGGAGGACTTCGTGCTGCGGGCGCTCGAGGAGCGCGACGTCCGGTTCGTGCGGCTGTGGTTCACCGACGTGCAGGGCTTCCTCAAGTCCGTGGCGGTGGCTCCGGCCGAGCTGGAGAACGCCTTCGACGAGGGGATCGGCTTCGACGGATCCGCCATCGAGGGGTTCGCCCGGGTCTACGAGGCGGACATGCTCGCCAAGCCGGACCCGTCGACGTTCCAGATCCTCCCGTGGCGCGGCGACGGCCCGGCGACGGCGCGGATGTTCTGCGACATCCTGCTGCCCGACGGCGGGGTCTCCTACGCCGACCCTCGGCACGTGTTGAAGCGGGCGCTGTCCCGGGCCGGTGACCTCGGCTTCACCTTCTACACCCACCCCGAGATCGAGTTCTTCCTGCTCAAGGGGCAGCCCACACCCGGCGTCGTCCCGGTGCCGGTGGACAACTCCGGGTACTTCGACCACACCGCGCAGGGAGTGGGCCAGGACTTCCGCCGCGAGGTCATCACGATGCTCGAGTCGATGGGGATCTCGGTCGAGTTCAGCCACCACGAGGGCGCGCCGGGGCAGCAGGAGATCGACCTGCGCTACGCCGACGCGCTGTCGACGGCCGACAACATCATGACCTTCCGGGTCGTCGTCCGGGAGGTGGCGCTGAGCCAGGGCATCTACGCCTCGTTCATGCCGAAGCCCTTCACCGAGCACGCCGGATCGGGCATGCACACGCACATGTCGCTGTTCGAGGGGGAGCGGAACGCCTTCTTCGAGGCCGGCGCGGAGTACCAGCTGTCCAAGACCGGTCGGTCCTTCATCGCCGGCCTGCTGCGGCACTCCGCGGAGTTCACCGCCGTGACCAACCAGTGGGTGAACTCCTACAAGCGGCTGATCGGGGGCGGCGAGGCGCCGGCCTACGTCTGCTGGGGGCACAACAACCGCTCGGCCCTGGTCCGGGTGCCGCGGTACAAGCCGCAGAAGGGTCAGTCGACCCGGGTCGAGGTGCGGTCGATCGACTCGGCGGTCAACCCGTACCTCGCCTACGCGCTGATGCTCGCGGCCGGGCTGAAGGGGATCGAGGAGGGCTACGAGCTGCCGGCCGAGGCCGAGGACGACGTCTGGTCGCTCACCGACGGCGAGCGGCACGCGCTCGGCATCGAGCCGCTGCCGCACAACCTGGAGCAGGCGATCAGGGTGATGGAGTCCAGCGAGCTGGTCGCCGACACCCTGGGCGAGCACGTGTTCGACTTCTTCCTCCGCAACAAGCGCGCCGAGTGGCACGCCTACCGGCGGCAGGTGAGCCAGTACGAGCTCGACCAGATGCTCCCGCTGCTCTGAGTCGACCCCGGGGCAGCGGCTAGCCTCGACGGGTGAACGCGTCCCGCCGCCCCGCACCGATCCTGACGGTGCAACACGAGGACGAGTGCCCGCCGGCCTGGTTCGGCGAGTGGCTGGAGCTCGCCGGGGCCCGGCTCGACGTCCGCCGCCCCTACCTCGGCGAGCCACTCCCCGCGGACCTGGCGCCGTACCGCGGCCTGCTGGTGCTGGGCGGCGCGATGGGTGCCAACGACGACGCCGACCACGCCTGGCTGGGGCCGACCAAGCAGCTGTTGCGCACCGCCGTCGACCGCGCCGTTCCGACGCTCGGCATCTGCCTCGGCCACCAGCTCCTCGCCGCGGCCACCGGCGGCCGGGTCGAGCAACACCCGCAGGGCCGGCAGTGCGGCCTGCTGCCCGTGGGCTGGACCGCGGAGGCCGAGGTCGACCCGCTGTTCGGCCCGCTCGTGACCGCGGGTGGCTACGACGCCCCGGTGGCGGTGCAGTGGAACGTCGACGTGGTCACCGTGCTGCCGCCGGGTGCGGTGGCCCTCGCTCACACGGTCGGGGACGCGCTGCAAGCCTTCCGCGTGGGGACCGCGGCGTGGGGGATCCAGTCCCACCCCGAGGCCGGCTCGGCCATCGTCGGTGCCTGGACGGAGTCCGCGACCTCGCTGGAGGAGGCGGATCTGCAGTTGCTGGCGGCCCTCCCGCCCGCGGAGGAGCGGCTGCGGACCGCATGGCGGCGGCTGGCCGTGGGTTTCGCGGCCCGCTGCGGTGCGACTGACGTGCAGCCGGCGGGCGAGGCCGCCGGCAGGCCGGGGTGACCACGACCCATCCGGGCGGGGGTGGGTCGGGGCGGTTGGCCCGACTCGGCCTGCAGGCACCGGACGCGGACGAGCACCTGCGCGCGCTGCGGCTCGACGAGGCCGGCGGCGACCTCGTGCTGGAGGAGATCGCCGCCGCCGCCGACCCCGACGCCGCGCTCGCCGGCATCGCCGCGGTGTGCGCGGCCGCGCCGGACGGCGCCGCCGTTCGCGCCGCGCTCGGCACGGACGAGGCCCTGCGGTCGCGACTGGCCGCCGTCTGCGGCGCCAGCATCGCGCTCACCGACCACCTGCGCCGGCACCCGGCGCACTGGCACGACCTCCGCAGCGACCGGCCGGATCCGCCGGACCTCCGCGCGGACGAGCAGGCGGGGACCGACCCCGACGCCCTGCGGGTGGCGTACCGGCGACGGTTGCTCCTGATCGCCGCCGCCGACCTCACCGGCGCCCGGTCCCTGGACGAGGTGGCGGCGGCGCTCGCCGAGCTGGCGGACGCGACGCTGGAGGTCGCGCATCGACTCGCCCGCCGGCAGCTGCCGGCGGCGGCCGAGCGCTGCCGGCTGGCCGTGATCGCGCTCGGCAAGTGCGGCGGACGCGAGCTGAACTACGTCAGCGACGTCGATGTGGTGTTCGTGCACGAGCCCACCGACGGCACCCCCGACGACGCCGCAGCGCGCGCAGCCGGGCAGCTCGCCGCAGCGCTGATGCGGATCTGCTCCGAGCGCACGGCGGAGGGGAGCATCTGGCCGGTCGATGCCGGGTTGCGTCCGGAGGGCAGCTCCGGCCCGCTCAGCCGGACGTTGGCGAGCCACCTCGGCTACTACGAGAGCTGGGCGAGCACGTGGGAGTTCCAGGCCCTGCTCAAGGCCCGCCCGGCCGCCGGGGACTCCGCGCTCGCCGACCGGTACGCGGTCGCGGTCGACGCGCTGGTATGGCGGGCCGGTGAGCGGGACGGCTTCGTCGCCGAGGTGCAGCAGATGCGCCGCCGCGTCGTCGACCACATCCCGGTCGGCGACGTCGACCGGGAGCTGAAGCTCGGCCCCGGAGGGCTGCGGGACGTGGAGTTCGCCGTGCAACTGCTCCAGCTGGTGCACGGGCGGGGCGACACGGCGCTGCGCGAGCGCGGCACGCTCGCCGCGCTGGAGGCGCTCACCGCGGGAGGGTACGTCGGCCGACAGGACGGCGCTGCGCTGGCGGACGCGTACCGCTTCCTGCGCACGATGGAGCACCGGCTGCAGCTGTGGCAGCTGCGCCGCACCTCGGTCGTTCCCGACGACGAGCGGGTGCTGCGCCGGCTGGGACGGGCGCTCGGACACCGGTCCGCCCCGGTCGAGGGGTTGCGGGAGCAGTGGCAGCGCTGCATCCGCGAGGTGCGGCGACTGCACGAGAAGCTGTTCTATCGGCCGTTGCTGGAGGCGGTGGCGGCGCTGCCCGCCGACCACCTCCGGCTCAGCCCGGAGGCGGCCCGCGCCCGCCTCACCGCGCTCGGCTACGAGGACCCGCGCGGTGCGCTCGGCCACCTCGAGGCGCTGACCAGTGGTGTGTCCCGCCGGGCGGCGATCCAGCGCCAGCTGCTGCCGGCGATGCTGAGCTGGTTCGCGGCGGGGCCGGATCCGGATGCCGCCCTGCTGGCCTTTCGCCGGGTGTCCGAGCGGCTGGGAAAGACGCACTGGTACCTCCAGCGGTTGCGGGACGAGGGGGCGGCGGCCGAGCAGCTGGCCCGGTTGCTGTGCGGCAGCCGGTTCGCCACCGAGCTGCTGCTCGGCGCGCCGGAGTCGGTCGGGCTGCTCGGCGGCGGCGCCGAGCTGCAGCCGCGCTCGGGCGCGTCGCTGCTGGAGGAGATGACCGCAGCGGCGCGGCGGCACGAGCAGCCGGAGGCGGCGATCACCGCGGTCCGCACGATGCGGCACCGCGAGCTGTGCCGGCTCGCGGTCGCCGACGCCCTCGACCTGCTGGCGGTCGACCAGGTGGGTGACGCCCTCGCCGACGTCACCGTCGCCACCCTCACCGGCGCGTTGCACGCGGCCTCCTCGGCGGTCGCCGCCGACCTGGGCGGACCGCTGCCGGTCCGGATGGCGGTGGTGTCGATGGGCCGGCTCGGTGGGCGTGAGCTCGGGTTCGCCAGCGACGCTGATGTGATGTTCGTGCACGTCCCGGTCGCCGGGACCGAGGAGCGCCGGGCGAGCGAGGCCGCGCACGCCGTGGCCGCGGAGATGCGCCGGCTCCTCGCCGGGCCCGGCGCTGCCCCGGCCCTGCAGATCGACGCCGACCTGCGCCCCGAGGGGCGCCAGGGGCCGCTGGTGCGCAGCCTGTCGTCGTACGCCGCCTACTATGCGCGCTGGTCGCAGCCCTGGGAGGCGCAGGCACTGCTGCGGGCGGAGGCCGGCATCGGCGACGCCGAGGTGTGCGAGCGGTTCCGGGCCCTCATCGACCCGCTGCGCTGGCCCGCGGACGGGCTGGACGACCAGGCCGAGTCCGAGGTCCGGCGGCTGAAGGCGCGGATGGAGGCGGAGCGGCTGCCGCGCGGGGCCGACCCGGCCGCGCATCTCAAGCTCGGTCCGGGCGGACTGACCGACGTGGAGTGGACCGCCCAGCTGCTGCAGATGCGGCACGCGGCACGGGTGCCCGACCTGCAGACCACCCGTACCGTGCAGGCCCTGGACGCAGCGGTGCGTCACGGGCTGCTCGGCCGCTCCGACGCGGACGACCTGATCGCCGCCTGGCGGCTGGCGCAACGGCTGCGGAACGCGGTCATGCAGGTGCGCGGCCGGCCCTCGGACTCGTTGCCCGGCGATCTCCGCGACCGGGCCGGTGTGGCCTACCTGCTGGGGAGGTCGGTGCTGGACAGCGACCGGGTGAGCGAGGACTGGCGGCGGGCGGCGCGGCGAGCCCGCGCCGTGGTGGACCGGGTGTTCTGGGGCTGAGCGGCCCGGTCGGCCGGATCAGACGGCGACGGCGGGGCGCTCCAGCGCGGCCCGCTCGGAGGTGGTCAGCCCACCCCAGACGCCGTACGGCTCCTTGACCTTGAGCGCGTGCTTCAGGCACTGCTCGACCACCGGGCAGCGCTGGCAGTACAGCTTCGCCGCGTTCTCCCGCGCATAGCGGCGGGGGCCGCGCTCGGACTCGGGAGAGAAGAACAGGGCGGGATCGGCGTCGCGACAGGCGCCGTCGTACTGCCACTCGTAAACGTCGATGAGCGGCATCGGCAGGCGGGCGATATTGGCCATCGTGTCCTCATTCCTCCCGAGCAGCGGACTGGTGCAGAACCTACGCAAGACCTACTCAGCGCACAAGGCCCGTGTCGAAGTTTTCTCCGTGCTGTTCCGCCCCCGCTCGGTACGGCCCTCCGGTGGCGACATGTACCCGACTGACGCAGGATCAAACCTATGCAGGACCGGGACGGTGCGAGCGACCTCGACCCGGAGGCGGCCGGGGCGTTCCCGCCCGGCGTGCTGTGGGGCGTGGGCGCGGTGTCTCGCCGGCTCGGGATCGCCAGCCCGACACTGCGCAGCTGGGACCGGCGGTACGGCCTGGGGCCGAGCGCGCGAACCGCCGGCGGGCATCGGCGCTACAGCGAGGCGGACGTGGCCCGCGTCGAGCGGATGAGCCACCTGATCCTCGGCGGCGTCCCCTCCGCCGAGGCGGCGCGGCTGGTGCTCGCCGCCGAGAGTCGGCAGGACGCGGCAGTGCTCGCCAGCACCCGGTCGGCGTCGGCGACGCTCGCTCGGACGATGCTCGACGCCGCTCGGGATTTCGACGCGCCGCTGTTGAGCCGGCTGATCGCGCAGGTGCTGACCGCCCGGGGAGTCCGCGCCGGATGGACCGACGTGGTGGCGCCGTTCCTGGTCACCGTCGGCGAGGAGTGGGCGGCCGGCTCGATCGGCGTCGACGTCGAGCATCTGGCCAGCGAGTGCGTGGCCAGCGGGCTCCGCGACAACACCACCTGGCGGGAGACCGAGCCCGGTCGGCGGAGTCGGGTGCTGCTCGCCGGGGCTCCCGAGGAGCAGCACGTGCTGCCGCTGCTGGCGCTCAGCGCCGCACTCGCCGAGCACAAGATCGGCACGGTCATGCTCGGCGGCCGCACACCCAGCTCCGCGCTCGCGACCGCCGTCGACCGAGTCGATCCGGCGGTCGTGCTGCTGTGGTCCAGCAGCCCCGACACCGCACGGGCCGCACCGGTGCCGCGCGGGCTGCCCGGCGGGGACGCAGCCCCGGTGCTGCTGCTCGGTGGGCCTGGATGGGGCGCCAACGACCGTCGTCCGATGGCCGACCGGCCGGGTGAACCGGTCGCCGATCTGGGCGCCGCGGTGGACCGGATCGTGGCCATCGCCGGTTGAGTCTCAGCCGGGGCTGCGGCCGACCGACAGCTGGCTGACGCCGAGGTAGTCGGTGCGGAAGCCCGCCTCGCAGTAGGCGAGGTAGAAGTCCCACATCCGGCGGAAGGTGCCGTCGAAACCGTGCGCCGAGATCTCGGGCCAGGCGGCGTCGAACCGGGCTCGCCACTGCCGCAGGGTCTCGGCGTAGTGCCAGCCGAGGTCGCGCCGCTCCAGCAGCCGCAGCCCGGTGTGGGCGGCGAGGGTCTGCTCGATCGCCTGGATCGACGGGATCAGGCCGCCGGGGAAGATGTACTTGTGGATCCAGCCGTACGAGCGGCGGGTCGCCAGCATCCGCTCGTGCGCCATCGTGATCGACTGCAGCCCGATCCTGCCGCCCGGTGCGAGCAGCCGGTCCAAGGTGGCGAAGTACGTCGGCCAGTACCGCTCACCCACCGCCTCGATCATCTCGACGCTGACGATGGCGTCGTAGCTGCCGTGCACGTGCCGGTAGTCCTGCAACCGGATGTCCACCCGGTCGGCCTGCCCGGCGGCGGCGATCCGCTGGCGGGCCAGCTCCTGCTGCTCGGTCGAGATCGTCACGCTCGTCACCCAGGCGCCCCGCTGCGCGGCCCGGAGAGCCAGCGCACCCCACCCGGTGCCGACCTCGAGCAGCCGGGTCTCCGGTCCCACCCGTGCGTAGTCGAGGATCCCGTCGATCTTGCGCAGCTGTGCCCGCTCCAGGTCCAGGTCCGCCTGGTCCCGGATCACGTCCGGGAACCAGCCTGCCGAGTAGGTCATCGTCGGGTCGAGGAAGTGCGCGAACAGATCGTTGGACAGGTCGTAGTGTCGGGAGATGTTGGTGGCCGCGCCGCTGACCGTGTTCTCCTCGTGAGCCGGCAGCCGCTCGTCGACCACGCCACGCAGTCGCTGCAGCGGCCGGGGCACCAGCTCGGTCAGCCGAGCCGCGAAGGGCGTGAGCAGGTCCGCCAGGTCCGTGCCGGGCGCGGTGGTCCAGTCACCGGCCATGTAGGCCTCGCCGAAGCCGATCCGGAGGTCCGCACCGAGCCGGGCGAACACGGCGTCCGGCCGGACCAACAGCATCGTCGGCGCGTCCGGTCCGCCGGCCCCCCAGTGGCTGCCGTCGGGGAACCGCATGCGGACCGGCAGCCGGCGCAGGGCCCGGGCGGCGATGCCGCGGGCCACCGGTGCCTGCACCGTCGCCCGGGGTGCAGTGGCCAGGCCGGGCCAACGGGTGGCGTCCGGCACCGGGACCGCGGCCGGCAGCAGCGAGACCTCGGCGCCGACGCTCGTGGTTCGAGGGGCGGTGTTCATCGGACTCCTTGTTGGTGCTGGTGTGCGGTGCGGGGAACCACCGGCAGGCGTCGCAGCCACAGCCAGACGCCGTGGACGCGAATCAGCAGGCTCACCCGCTGGGTCATGAACGGCCGACGGACGAGCAGCGAGACCAGCCGGGCGGGCGTGGCCGGGCGCAGGCTCCCGGCGAAGTCAGCGGTGAAGACGGGACGGTTGTTCCCGGCGGCGGCCGGGGGCTCGTGCTCGGCGTCGATCGGCTGCCGCAACCGGACGGTGGTGGCCACTCGCTCGCGGTCCAGCTGGAAGCGCAGCTCGTAGCGCCCCCCGACGGTGAAGAACGGTGAGACATAGAACGCCTTGTCCGCCCCTGCCCGGCCACGGCCGTCCACGTCCAGCAGGTACGCGTGCCGCTCGCCGTAGGTGTTGTGCACCTCGGCGACGACACAGCGGACCGTCCCATCGTCATCCAGGCACCAGAACACGGTCAGCGGGTCGAACACGTGGCCCAGCACCCGCGCGTTGGCGAGCATCAGGATCCGCCCACCGGTGACGTCCACCCCGCGGAGTGCGCAGAACTCCTCCAGGTTGGCGCGGATCGTCCGGCTGGGGTCGCCGAGGTGGTCCGCGGCGCGGAACGTCGCGAACGGCCGCAGCCACCGCGGCAGCCGTGGCGGTGCGTCCACGTCGACCAGCCACTGGTAGACGCGGTAGCGGAACCGGTGCCGCAGGGGAGCCCGACGGTCGTGGGTGACCACCCCGTCCGCAAGGGCAGGGAC
Source organism: uncultured Actinomycetota bacterium (assembly GCA_963695375.1). Taxonomy (GTDB): domain Bacteria; phylum Actinomycetota; class Actinomycetes; order Propionibacteriales; family Nocardioidaceae; genus JACCVL01. Next base: position 1,871,839 of record OY968767.1, read on the forward strand.
CGGCGGCAACGGGTGCACCGCGGTCGTGGTGGACTCCGCCCCCCTCACCAGTCCGCCCCGAGCCGCCGGGCGGCCTCGACGCCCGACCGGCAGCCGTCCTCGTGGAAGCCCCAGCCGTGGTGGGCGCCGGCGAACGCGATCCGGTCGGTCGCCAGCGCGGCCAGCCGGGGCTGTGCCGCGACCGCCTCCCGGGTGTAGACCGGATGGCTGTACTCCATCCGGGCGATCACGCGGGCGGGGTCGACCCGCGCGGAGTCGTTGAGGCTCACCAGGACAGTGTCCGCGGCCTGCTCGTACCCCTGCAGCCGATTCATCCAGTAGCCGACCCGGGTGCGGTCGAGCACCTCGTCGCACCGGTCCAGCCGGTAGTTCCACGACGCGCGAGCTCGAGCCGCCCGGGGGAGCACGGTGGCGTCGGTGTGCAGCAGCGCCTCGTTGCGTGAGTAGCCGAAGGCTCCGAGCACCTGCTGCTCGTCGTCGGTGGCATCGGTCAGCAGCGCGAGCGCCTCGTCCGCGTGGGTGGCGACGACGACCTGGTCCACCAGGTGGGTGGCGCCGGTGGTGTCGAGCACCTCGATCGCGTCGGGCTTCCGGGTGATCGCGCGGACACCGGTGTCGGTGCGGACGTCACCGATCCGGGCGGCGACGGCCCGGACGTAGCTGCGCGAGCCGCCGATGACGGTGAACCACTGCGGCGCGTCGCGGAGCGCGAGGAACCCGTGCTGGGCCAGGAAGCGGAACAGGTAGGTCGCCGGGTAGCCCAATGCGCCGTCCCGCCCGGTGGACCAGACGCAGGACACGACCGGCACCGCGTAGTGCTGCACGAAGTAGTCGTCGAAGCCGTGCCGTTCGAGGAACTGCCCGTAGCTCTGCCCGGTGTCGTCCGCGGGTCCCGGCGCGGGGCTCTCGTCGTCGGCGGCCAGGTGAGCGCCGGCGAGCCGCTGGAAGCGTCGCACCTGCCGCAGCAGCCGGAGGAAGCGGACGTCGGCGAGCCGGCCGGGCTGGGCCGCGATGCCCTTGACACCTCGCCCGCCGGCGTACTCCAGGCCACAGCCGTCGCACCGGATGCTCATGCTCATCTCGGTCGGGCGCACGGGCACCCGCAGCTCCTCGAACAGCCGGCGCAGCCATGGGTAGGTGCGGTCGTTGTGGACGATGAACCCGGAGTCCACCGGGTAGGACTCCCCGTCGCTGGTCAGCACGTCGTGGGTGTGCGCGTGCCCGCCGAGCCGGTCGGCCTGCTCGAACAGCGTGACGTCGTGGGTCCGCCGCAGCACGTAGGCCGCGGTGAGTCCGGACACGCCCGAGCCCACCACGGCGACGCGTGGTCGCGTCGGGGCGGGGTCGTCGTGCACGTGTGCTCCTCGGGGGTCGGTCCGGCCGGGGATCCACGAGAGATTCGGAGCCGCCAGCATGACGGATGGGCCGGTGACCCGCCGGGCACGGGTCAGCCGGGCACCCGGGGGCCCGGCTCGGCGTCCGATGCCACCGGGTCCACCAGGTCGCCCAGGTCCGCGATCCGGTCCGGGAGGTCACCGGCGAGCGCCTGGCGGAGCGACCCCGGGTCCTCGATCTCCGCCCAGGTGCGCGGGGTGGCGACCCACGGTCGGTCGCGACCGCGCAGCGAGTACGGCGCGATCGTCGTCTTGGCCGAGTCGTTCTGGCTCCAGTCGAGGAACACCTTGCCGGTGCGGACCCGCTTGTCCATCCGGGCCACGAGCAGCCGACGGTGCTCGGCCTCCAGCTCCTGGGCCACCGTGCGGACGTAGTCGCGCACGGTGTCGGACGACTGCCGGCCGGACACCGCCGCGTACAGCTGCAGCCCCTTGCTTCCGCTGGTCACCGGCACCGGGGTGAAGCCGTCGGCGACGAGCCGCTCCCGGACCAGCACGGCGGTCTCGGCGCACTCGGCAAGTCCGGCCGGCGCCCCCGGGTCGAGGTCGATGACGAGCCGGTCGGGGCTGTGCACCCCGCCTCGGGGCCCGACCTGCCACTGCGGGACGTGCAGCTCCAGCGCCGCGAGGTTGGCGAGCCAGACCAGCGTGGCCAGCGAGTCCACCACCGGGTAGATGACCTGCTCGCGCTTGCGGGTGCTGCCGGGAGAGTCCAGGGTCACCCGGCGCACCCACGACGGTGTCCCCTGCGGCAGGTTCTTCTCGAAGAACGCGCCGGAGTCGGCGGCGACGCCGTCCGGCCACCGTTTGCGGGTCGTCGCCCTGCCCGCGAGCTGGCGGAGCAGCGCCTCCGACACCGTGACGTAGTGCGTGAGGACGTCGTGCTTGGTGAAGCCGTCGCCCGGGTAGAGCACCTTGTCCAGGTTGGACAGCCGGACCCGGCGCCCGTCGACCTCGACGCTGTCGGAACCGGACACGCGTGCCTCCTGAGGCTGAGGAGATGGCAGACTCGTTCTCGACACGTCATGCTGCCGTGATCACGGCTGGCCTGCGCGCCGGCGGTCGGAGGAGGTGAGCAGTGCGCTCGATCTGGAAGGGCTCGGTGTCGTTCGGGCTCGTCAACATCCCGGTCAAGCTGTACGCGGCCACGGGGGACCACGACGTCCGGTTCCACCAGGTGCACCGCACCGACGGCGGCCGGATTCGCTACAAGCGGACCTGTGAGAACTGCGGCCAGGAGGTCACCTACAGCGACATCGCCAAGGGCTTCGAGTCCGACGACGGGCGGATGGTCATGCTCACCTCCGACGACCTGGACGCCTTGCCGGTGGCCAGCGGCCACGAGATCGACGTGGTCGAGTTCGTGCCGGCCGAGCAGGTCGACCCGATGCTGATGGACAAGTCGTACTATCTCGAGCCGGACACGAAGGCCGCCAAGCCGTACGCCCTGCTGCGGGAGGCGCTGGTCGGCACCGACCGGATGGCGGTGGTCAAGGTGGCGCTGCGCCAGCGGGAGACGCTCGCCGTGCTGCGGGTCCGGGAACAGGTCATCGTCTTGCAGACGCTGCTGTGGCCGGACGAGATCCGCTCGGCCGACTTCGGTGCGTTGAGCGAGGAGATCGAGCTGCGCCCGCAGGAGGTCACGATGGCCGAGTCGCTGGTGGAGAGCCTGGCCGCCGACTTCGAGCCGGAGCAGTACGACGACGAGTACAAGCAGGCCATGACGGACCTGATCGACGCCAAGCTTGACGGCACGGACGCCCGCGAGCTGCTGGCCCCGGAGACCGCCGAGGGCGACGAGGACGCCGACGTCGTCGATCTGGTCGCGGCACTGCGCAAGAGCGTCGAGACCGCGCAGGGCCGCAAGAGCGCTGGCGGGGCGTCGGGCGGATCCGGTACCGCGGCGAAGAAGTCCGGCGGCAAGAAGAGCGCGGCGAAGAAGACCGCTGCCAAGAAGTCGACGGCCAAGAAGGCGGCCAAGAAGACCGGGACCCGCAAGACCGGAAGCAAGAAGGCGGCGGCGAAGAAGTCGGCCTGACTCGCGCCCCTAGGGTGGCCCCGACCCTGGAGGCACCGAGATGACGGCGGGCACGAGCCGCGGCACCGAGACCTTCGACTCGCTCGACCCGAGTACGAACGCCGTGGTCGGCACCCACCCTGTCCTCGGCGCGGCGGAGGTCGAGGCTGTCGTCTGTCGTGCCCGCGCGGCCGCCGCGCAGTGGCGAGCAGTGGGGTTCGCGGGCCGCCGGGACCGGCTGGACGGGTGGCGGTCGGCGCTGACTCGGCGCGCGCCGGAGCTGGCCGAGGTGGTCCGGTCCGAGACCGGCAAGCCGCACCGGGACGGGATGCTCGAGGTTGCCATGACGCTCGAGCACCTGGCCTGGGCCGCTCGGCACGCCCCCCGGGTGCTCGGCAGGCGGCGAGTCGTGCCGGGGCTGCTGCTCGCCAACTACACCGCGACGGTGGAGTACCTGCCGTACGGCGTCGTCGGGGTGATCGGGCCGTGGAACTACCCCGTCTACACCCCGCTGGGGTCGATCGCGGATGCGCTGGCGGCCGGCAACGCGGTGGTCTTCAAGCCGAGCGAGTACAGCCCCGGCGTGGGCCGCTGGCTGGTCGACAGCTTCGCCGCCGCCGTGCCGGACTGCGCCGGGGCGTTCTTGCTCGTCACCGGGACCGGGCCCACCGGTGAGGCGCTGTGCCGCTCCGGCGTCGACAAGGTCGCGTTCACCGGGTCGCCGGGAACCGCGCGCAAGGTGCTCGCCGCCTGTGCCGACGGGCTGGTGCCGGCCGTGATCGAGGGCGGTGGCAAGGACGCGCTGGTGGTCGACGAGGACGCCGACGTCTCGGCGGCGGCCGAGGCGGCGGTGTGGGGCGGCATGGTCAACGGTGGCCAGACCTGCATCGGGATCGAGCGGGTCTACGTGCACGAGCGCGTGCATGACGTCTTCGTCGCCGAGCTGGTCCGCAGGGCGGCTGCCCTCCGCCCGGGCGCGGACGCGACCGCGTCCTACGGGCCGATGACGATGCCCGGCCAGCTCGACGTGGTCCGTCGGCACATCGCCGACGCCGTGGCCTGCGGTGCCCGCGCGGTGGTCGGCGGGCTGGACGCCGTGGGGGAGCGGGCCGTGCGACCGACCATCCTCGTCGACGTGCCCGAGGACAGCGCCGCGGTGCGGGAGGAGACCTTCGGTCCCACGCTGACAGTGTCCCGGGTTCGGGACATGGACGAGGCGGTCGAGCGGGTGAACGCCTCCGCCTACGGGCTCGGCTCCGCGGTGTTCTCCCGCCGCCGCGGCGAGCAGATCGCGGCCCGGCTGACCGTCGGCCTGTGCAGCGTGAACTCCGTGATCGGCTTCGCCGGGATGCCGGCGCTGCCGTTCGGCGGCCGGGGCGAGTCGGGCTTCGGCCGGGTGCACGGCCCGGACGGGCTGCGCGAGTTCGGCTACCCCCGCTCGGTCGCCCGGCAGCGGTTCCCGCTGCCGATGTCGATCCAGTCGTTCGACCGCACGGCCGGCACCGACCGGCTGCTCGCCCGTGCCACCCGGTTGCTGCACAGCCGCCGCTCGCTCCGGCGCTGACCGGCGGCGACAGCAGCCGTTCGCCCGATTCCGGGGACGGGGGGAGGTTTGGTTCGATTGACTGTGCGTGAGTATTCAGTCACGTCGAGGAGTTGCCATGCGTCGCCTGCTCCGCTCAATGTCCGTGGCCGTCCTGCTCGCGGTGGCCGTCACGACTTTGGCCGGGATGCCGAGCGCCTCGGCCGCCGGACCGATCACCGGGCGACTCGTGGACGGCTCGACCGGCGACCCGGTCGCGGGAATGACCGTACGGCTGTTGCGCACCGCCGCCGACGGATCGCCCGGTGCGCTGGTCGCCAGCGACGTGACGACGAGCACGGGGCGCTTCGAGCTGCCGACCGCTTCGGCGCCCGGCGAGGACGAGTTCTGGGTCAAGGTCGAGCCGGGTGACCACATGGGCGGGTGGATCGGGGCCGGCGCAGTGCAGGCGGTGCGCGGCAACGCCAGCACCCATGGATCGGGCACTGCACTGGGGCAGGTGCTCGCCACACCGTCGTTCGTGCAGGGCGTCATGGTCGACGCGATCACGGGGGACCGGGTGGCCGGCGTGGTGGTGACGGTGCGCGATGCCACCAGCCTGTCCACGGTCCTCGGCCGCGACCGGACCGGAAGCCGGGGTGTCTTCACCGTCACTGGGCTGCACGGCGACGACGACTCGTTCGGTCTGCGGCTCAACGGCAGCCCGGTCTCGTACGAATCGGGGTGGCGCAGCTGCTCGGCAGAGGTGGTGCCCACCTGGGGCGCCGCCTGCGGCTCGCCGCTCGGATCCATCGGCAGCATCGCGATCGAAGCGCGCTGACCTGAGCGGCGGCATCGCGGCCACCATCGTCCGTTCGGTGGAGGGCGATACCCGTTCGGCGTACTTGCCCGCGTGTTGCGTGACCCGAGCCTGGCTGCGGGCTAGCGTCGCAGCCATGATGGTGCTGCTGATCCTGATCGCGTGGTGTGCCGCGTCGCTGGCCACCGGTGCGGCCTGGGCGGTCATCTGCCACCACGCCCGCCAGGTGGACCGGGTCGCCTCGAGGTGGCAGGCCGCGCAGGAGAAGACCTTCGCGTCGTTGCAGCACGTCGCCTGATACCGCGGGCCTGATGGGCTACGAGGCATCACCCGACTGAGCGCTCACGAACCCCCCGAAGGCACCACCCGAAGGTGCGGGTCGGGTCATTGCTCGCTGACCTCGCAGACCGGACCCTTTGACAGGTCCGTGTCTGCGTCCGAGGGGACTCCCATGCTGCGTCTTCGTACCGTCGTCGGTCTTACCGTCCTGCCACTCGCCCTCGCCGGCGTCGGTGCCGCTCCGGCCATCGGCAGCGACAGCGCGACCGGCCCCGCCGATCGGCCCACGTCGCGGCCGGCCGCCAGCACCGTCCTGCGCGCGGCGCCAGGCGTGGCGGACACCTACGTCCGTCCGGATCGGCACCGGGTGCGGCCGGACGGGCGGGCGGCGACCTTCCAGGTCACCTACACCGGCTTCAGCGCCCCGGCTCGCCGGGCCTTCCAGCGTGCGGTGGACCTGTGGGCACCGCGGGTCACGTCATCGGTCCCGATCACCATCGACGCTCGTTTCGCGCCGGCCGCCAGCCCGAACAACCTGGGCTCCGCGGGACCGAGCTTCATCTGGCGGGACTTCACCGGTGCGCCCAAGCCCGGGACCTGGTACGTCGACGCGGTCGCCAACAAGCGGGCCGGCTCCGACCTCGACCCCTCGGCGGACATCCTCGCGAACTTCAACAGCTCCCGCACCGACTGGTACTTCGGCCGGGACGGGAACCCGCCGGCCGGTCGCTACGACTTCGTCAGCGTCGTGATGCACGAGATCGGACACGGGCTCGGGTTCCTGGGCGCCGGCCGGGTGACCGGCTCGAACGGGTCCGTCCGGTTGCAGGGCTTCCCCTTCGGCTACGACCGGCTCACGGAGACGGGGGCCGGCGCGAAGCTGCTCTCGATGCCGGACAACTCCACCCAGCTCGGGACCGCGCTGCGCAGCAACAACGTGTTCTTCGACAGCCCGAAGGTGCGAAACGCCAACGGCGGCCAGCCGGCTCGGCTCTACGCACCGGCGACCTGGCAGCAGGGCAGCAGCTACTCGCACCTCAACGAGGCGACCTACCCGGCCGGGAACGCCAACTCGCTGATGACCCCGTTCCTGAGCTCGGCGGAGGCGATCCACAGTCCGGGCGCCATCGTGAACGCGGTGTTCAAGAGCACCGGCTGGTAGCGCGGCACTGACCTGCCGCTCGGTCGAGCGGGTGGCAGGGTGCGGTGATGATCGGTCGGCTGGAGAAGACCGTCGTCGACTGCCCCGAGCCGCGATCGCTGGCGGCGTTCTATGCCGCGGTGCTGGCATGCGCGTCAACGAGGGCCACACGGACTGGGTGGTCCTCGGCCGCGAGGCGGACGCCCGCGAGCTGGCGTTCCAGCGGGCGTCGCCCTGGGTGCCGCCGCGCTGGCCGGACATCCGTTCTGCCTGGTCTTCGGCTGATGGTCGACCGCGACCCGGCAGCAGGCGGAGGCGGGACGTCGGCGGAGGACTGCAGATGAGGGTCGTGATCGTCGGGGCTGGACAGATCGGCAGTCGGGTGACGGTCACCCTCACCGCGGCCGGGCACGACGTGGTCGCCCTTGGCAGGACGTCCGGGATCGACACCAGCACCGGCGCCGGCGTCGCGGAGGCGGTGGCGGGGGCCGACGTCGTCATGGATCTGACCAACTCGCGGTCGGAGGCGGACGACGAGGTCCTCGCCTTCTTCCGCGCATCGACCAGGCACCTGCTCGCGGCCGAGGAGCAGGCGCGAGTCGGTCACCACGTGATCCTGTCCGTCGTCGGCGCTGACCGGCTGACGGGCTCCGGCTACCTGCGTGCGAAGCTCGTTCAGGAAGACCTCGTCAGAGACGGCCCGATCCCGTACACGATCGTTCGGTCGACGCAGTTCTTCGAGTTTCTCGCCGTCATCGCCGATGTGATGACCGAGGACGGCACCGTTCGCGTGCCGTCGGCACGGTTGCAGCCGATCGCCGCGAGCGACGTGGCCGCCCGGGTCGGGGAGATCGCCGTCGGTGACCCGGTCAACGGCATCGTCGAGATCGCCGGCCCGGAGCCTCTGGGCATCGACGAGCTCGTGCGTCGTCAGCTCGCCGCCACCGGGGACGAGCGCGGCGTGGTGACCGATCCCGACGCCGAGTATTTCGGCGCGAGGCTGCACGACGCCGCGCTGACACCCACCCCCGGAGGCGGCGCTTGGATCGCTCCTACCAGGTTCGACGACTGGCTCGCGGTCGTCCTCGCTAGCTCCGCGGCAGGGTCCGCACTCAGGCGACGAAGATGCAGAACGGGTGCCCGGCCAGGTCGGCGAACACGAACAACGGCTCGTCTGGGTCGTCGGACCGGTCGAGGACGAGTCCCGCGCCCAGCGCCTCCGCGCGTTCGCGCTGCCGGTTCAGCTCGGCGGCGCTGGAGACGGTGAAGTCGACGTGCAGCTGCATCGGGACGTCGTGTGCCGGCCAGGTCGTTCGTTGCAGCTGGTCGACCTGTTGGAAGGCCAGTCGCCGGGCGCCGCCGGAGGTCGTGAGCACCAGCCAGTCCGCGTCGTCGGGTGTGCCGTCCGGGGGCGGTTCGTCACCGGGTCGGTACTGGAGGCCGAGCAGCACACGGTAGAACTCGGCGAGCTCTCGTGGCCGGGTGGTGTCGAGAACGGTGTGCAGGAGCTGCGGGTACTCAGCCATGGGCCTTCCTCACGGTTGTCCGCGGTCGAATCTAGGATCACGGCATGGTGGACCGTGCGCACCCACGTGTCGACGCCTACATCGACCGGCTTCCCTCCTGGCAGCGCGACATCTGTGCGGAGCTTCGACAGATCATCTGGGCTGCGGATCCTCACATCGAGGAGACGATCAAGCGCTCCGTCCAGCCGTACTTCGTTCTCGACGGGAACGTCTGCGCGTTGTTGGCCACGAAGGACCACGTCAACCTCTTCCTCTACGACCCGAGCGTCGCCGACCCGGCCGGCCTGATCAACCAAGGGCAGGGGAACGCGACGGCGCGCGCGATCCAGATCTATCGCGGCGACACCATCGACCGCTCGGCACTCATCGAACTGTTGAGCGCGATCGTGGCGAACAACCGGGCCGGAGGGTGGCGACGACTGAGGCGCACCAGCGGCTGACCAGCAGGCGCGTTGCTCGAGGCGTGCGTGAACGGAGCGCGGCTGCCGCACGAGCATCCCGCCCTACCCGTCACCGCGGACGCGCTAGCGCGCGAGTCGGTGCGGGTTCGTGATGCGGGTGCGGGGGTGGTGCATCTGCACGTCAAGGACTCCGAGGGCAACGACCCGCTCGCCTGGACACCAGGATCGGCGTCGAGGACACCGTGAGCCTGCCGGACGGCTCGCCGGCGCCGGACGACACCAGCCTGGTACGCGCGGCGGGTCGCGGTTCTCGCCTTCGCGGCTCAGCCGCTCGGACGGGCCTGGTAGGAACTCCCGGAGTGATCGATGACCGACTGGGACCCGCGAACTGTAGGGATCGACGTCGGTGAGCATGCTGGGTGGATGACGGAACTACGCACCGCACGGTTGGAGCTGCGTCGTTGGCGGGAGGCTGACCTCGAGGAGTACGCGGCGATGGCGGCCGATCCTGAGGTCACCCGTTATCTCGGTGGCCCTCCGCTGGATCGCGCGGCGGTGTGGCGGCAGATCGCGATGTTCATCGGACATCGAGAGCTGAGAGGGTGGACGAGCTCGGCAGTTGTCGACAGGGAATCCGGACGGCTGATAGGGCGAGGCGGACTGTGGCAGCCCGAAGGTTGGCCAGGCGTCGAGGTGGGCTGGGTCTTCAGTCGGTCCGCCTGGGGACAGGGCTATGCCACGGAACTCGGTCGGGCCGTGCGCGACCACGCGTTCCGAGATTTGGCTTTACCCCACCTTGTCTCGGTCATTCACCGCGCTAACCTCGCCTCGATCCGCGTGGCCGAAAGAATTGGCTCGACGTTCGAACGTGAAGCTGAGATCAACGGCGAGCCCTGTCTCATCTACGGTCAGCGAGCGCCGACACCCATCTGAGGGGGAACGAGCCTGCGACGGCCGTCGGGTTGATCGCGAGGATCGCCACGGCACCGACCTCCGCGGGCGGGGATGGGACGTCTGCTGACGTGACCCCTCCCCGGGCCGCTGAACGTCGGGCTTCGCCACGGACGACGCCGGGGGGCTCTCCCTCGCGACCAGGAGGCTTGGGCTGCCTGTCCGCGTTGATCGGAGTCAGTCGAGCACGTGGCGTGTAGATCCGTAGCCGGGGAGGGACGTTGGCCACCGCCAAGCCGCCCAGGCCTCCCAAGAATCGAAGCCCGCCGGTGGGGGGTCGATGGCCGCTGCCCCAAGCTCGGTCGCATCCGGCGGCTGAAAGACTGGCCGCCACCGTTCAAGGTTCGCCTTGGTCATCGCGAAGGTGGTTGCGGCGTCGGTCATGGCGCGGGCCTGAACCCTGCGCCACTGCTCCTCTGCGTCCACCTGCAGATAGATCAGCTCGCTGGCTGCTCCGACCGAGGCTGCCAACGCGCGCAGCGCCGATCGCTCGGCCTTGGCCCACACGCCGAAGTCGAGCACGACGTTGACACCAACCCGCAGCGCGGTCAGTGCGAGCCAGATCAACCGACCCTCCAAGACGTTGCGCTTGCCCTCGGGCTGGTCCTGTCCGAAGAGTGGGATCATCCACTCGTCGGGGGTCAGCCGCAGAGCGTTCCATGTGGCTGCCAGCTCGAGTGCGCGGCTCGTCTTGCCCGCTGAGGGAAGCCCGACCATCACGAACATCCTGGGCGGGCCGCCATAACCGGTGCTTGTTGCGCTCACAGTCACAGCCTCGACGGGCTCCTCGCGATTGGCCACAGAAGACGATAGAGCGGCGAGGCGGGCGCAGATCCGGCGGTAGATCGCCGGCCGGCCTCGACGTCATCCCAGCTCCGCATCGATCGCCCGCGCGAGCGCGGCGATCACCGGCCAGGCACCTTCGGAGCTGTTTCCGAGCACGCTCACCGTCGTTCGAGTCTCGCTGATGTGCGTCGATCGGAACGAGGCCCCGGCGTCGTGTCCGTCGAGGATGAGCACCGGGCCTCGCCACCGTCACATCCTGGCCGTTAGAGAGGCAGAACCCGTGTGAGTCCCGCGCACCCTGAGACCACGCTCTCCTGTTTGCGGGTGATCCTCAAGGAGGAGTGGGAGCACCACCGCTACGCCGTCCGCGACCTCGAGGAGATCGGGAGGCCCGCTGGTGGGTGACCTCCTAGTCTCACTCTAGGCGGGCGGCGTCGCCGAGTCGCTCTCGCACGAAGATGTCGGTGTGGCCGTTGGTGTCCCGGGGCACCAAGGTGGTCGAGACCGAGGCGAAGGCGATGTGCCGACCGTCGGCGGAGATCTCCGGGGTGAAGCTGTCACTGTCGGCTTGCCCTGAGCCTGTGCGCACCGACACCCGCCGCGTCACTCCGGCGAGCCGGTCCCGCACGAACACATCGAGAGCCTGGTTGGTGTCACCCGGCACCAGGTTCGAAGCGGCCGAGTGAAACACGACCCGGCGTCCGTTCCCGGAGATGGCCGGAAACTCGCTGAAGCCGTCGGCCTGCCTGCCACCGGGGCCGACCGACATGCGACGGGTCAGGCCGGTCAGCCGGTCGTGGACGAACACGTCGAAGGTGTCGTTGGTGTCTCCGCGCACCAGGTTCGACGCCTCCGACATGAAGGCCACGTACCGGCCGTTGTTGGAGATCGCGGGGCCGAAGCTGACGCCGTTGGCCTGCCGACCGCGGCCAACCGACACCCGCTGGGTCACCTTGGCCTGGCGGTCTCGCACGAACACGTCCAGGGTGCGGTTCGTGTCGCCGCGTACCAGGTTCGAAGCGTCCGAGATGAAGGTCACATACCTGCCATTGGCAGACATCGCCACATCGAAGCTGGCGCCGTTGGCCTCGCGGCCTCCGCGGCCTACCGACACCCGACGGGTCACCCCGGCCTGCTGGTCCCGCACGAAGACATCCCCGGCGCGGTTGGTGTCCCCGCGGATGAGGTTCGACGCCTCCGAGCCGAACGCGACCACCCGGCCGTCCGCCGAGATCGCCTTGTTGAGACTGGCACCGTTCCCCTGCCGGCCCCCGGGGCCTACCGACACCCGGCTCGTCACCCCGGCCACCGTGTCCCGCATGAAGATGTCGAATGTGCTGTTCGTGTCCCCGGCCACGAGATTCGACGCGCGAGAGCTGAAGACCACGTACCGGCCGTTGTCGGAGATCTCGGGGAACCAGCAGAAACGGTTGGCTTGTCGGCCCCGGGGGCCAACCGAGACCCGCTGGGTCACGCCGGCCAGCCGGTCCCGCACGAAGACATCCTGTGAGCCGTTGGTATCGCCGGCTACCAGGTTCGACGCCTCGGAGTCGAAGGCGACGAACCGCCCACTGCGCGATATCGCGAGGCCGAAGCTTCCCCCGTTGGCCTGGTGTCCACCCGATGTCACCGACACCCGGCTGGTCACCGCGCCCCACTCCGACCGGTCCGCCGGCACCTCCTCGGCGGACGCTCCCAGCGCCGCCCCCGCTGTGGTAACGACCACCGCCATCACGACCGTCAGCCCCCGGCGGAAACCCGTCGACCTGTGTCTAGCCATCGCTGCCCTCGGTCTCTCAGCATCGACCGGCCGCTGCCAGGCCAATGTCTCGCATGCTTCTCCCAACTTCCCGAGAGCGCAAGGACGTTCGCGATGGCGGTCGGAGTCATCCCAGTTCCGCATCGATCTCCCGCGCGAGCGCGGCGATCACCGGCCAGGCACCTTCGGAGCTGTTTCCGAGCACGCTCACCGTCGTTCGAGTCTCGCTGATGTGCGTCGATCGGAACGAGGCCCCGGCGTCGTGTCCGTCGAGGATGAGCACCGGGTGGGTGGGGTGGATCCAGAACCCCAGGCCGTACCGCAGCCCTTCCTCCGGCACCTCGTGGCGCGGATGGATCATCTCGGCGACGGTCGCGCGCGAGACGATGCGACCGTCCAGCAACGCCAACCAGAACCGGTGCAGGTCGTCCCCGGTCGTGAACGCGCCACCGTCGCCGTTGCCGAGCACCGGCAGGTGCAGCACATTCACGAGATCACCCTCGTTGAAGAGGTAGCCGGCCGCAGCGTCCGCCGGCAGCTCGTTCAGGGGGAGGAATCCGGTGCGCTCCAGGTTCGCGGGCTCGAACACCAGGCGCCTGACGACCTCGTGGTAGGTGTCGCCCGTGACCCGCTCGAGCAGCACCGCGAGCACCATGTACCCGCCGTTGCAGTACGCGAACCGCTCGCCGGGCGCGAACGTTTGCGGGTGTCCGTCGAGCATCGGCAGGAACGCCTCGGACGTCGTGAGCGTGTGCACCGGCAGCGAGAGGACGTAGTCGGACGCCTCCCAGTCGCCGTCTTCGTCGAGATAGTCACCGATCCCCGAGGTGTGGGTGAGGAGATGCTCGATCGTGACGCCGTCGTCGATGAGCGGCAGGTCGTCGCCGAGCAGTTCGCGAACTGGCTGGTCGAGCCGCAGCACCCCGTCCTCGACGAGCCGCATCACCGCTAGGGCGGTGAACGCCTTGCTCCCGCTGGCGATTGCGATCCGCGTCTGGGCCGTCATCGGCACGCGGAGTGCACGATGGATGAAGCCGTGGCAACGCTCAAGGACACGCCGGTCACCGACATTCACCGTCACGACGCCCGTGAACGCCTCGGCTGCGGCCGCGTCATCGAGAGTTCGAGGATCTACGTGCATCTCAGGTCCCAACTGATCGTTGAACTCGGACGCTACGCCAGGAGACAGATCGCCGGACGAGCTGCTGCGGTTTCACACTCGCTGGGCATGAGCAGGACGCCGCCTTCTCCGCACCCGCGCAATCGGCGATCGTCCATGGTTCATCATCGAGGTTGAGTCACCCGCTCGGTCGACGTGCTCGCGTCGCGGTCCCCCGCGGCGGCTTCGTCCGATTCCCAGCGAAGCAGATCCCCCGGTTGGCAATCCAGCGCCTCGCATAGCGCGGCTAGCGTGGTGAAGCGCACGGCCTTGGCCCGTCCGTTCTTGAGGACCGCAAGATTCGCCGACGTGATGCCGACGCGATCCGCGAGCGTGCCGACCGCCATCTTGCGCCGGGCGAGCATCACGTCGATGTCGACGATGATCGCCATTCAGATCACCTCATCGAGCTCGGACTGCAGATGCCGAGCCTGCGAGTCAAGGGTGACCGCCTGCGCCAGCAGAGCCCTCATGACGTACACGACAAGAGCTACCCCCGCCACCACGAGCGCCAGACCGCAGATCAACCCGACGAGTCCCGGAGCAATCTCGTCGCCCGGTGTGGCGTGATTGGCGAATCGAGCCACCACGGCGACGGAGAAGACGAGCACTGCGGCCGCAGCGATGGCGCTGATCACCATGTCGACATAACGGAAGGCCGCAGCAGAGAAGACCGTGCCTCGACGCACCATCGTCAGCAGCCGCCAGATGCACACCCCGACGACCTGCAAGGTGAGGACGCCGAGGACGCCGATCACGACCAGCGAGACACTGATCCCGGTCGGCTCCTCGTCGGTGTCCAGCCACAGCAGAGCCACCATCCCTACCTGCACCACCAGCGACCCCGTCAGCGCGATGGCGATCACCACCCGCAGCGCAGCCAGCGCTCCACTACTCATCGAGCGTCCCCTCTTTTCGGTCGTATATCAATAAGAGCTTATCGTTAGTCGATATCTACGCGCAAGACGTCTGCGACGTCGTGGGCGCCAAGCCGATCGCCTTCGGACGCCGAGGAGTCGCGCGGATCACGGCAGCGAGAGGGCCGACGACGAGCATGTGGGTCCTGACTACAGGTGCTTCAGGGTGACTGTGGTGACCACCCTCTGAGTGATGCGATCGCATTTGGTCGCACCACGGGTCGTGCCACCGGGTCAAGACCCATGTGTGCGCGGACTGCGGGGGCGCCCGTCCTGGTGTCGTGCCGATTCGTACCGCCAGTCAGGCGTGGGCCCGGCAGTTCAGGTCGGTACGCGGACGGCGAAGCCTTCGTAGGTCGCTACTACGCCGTCGGTGTCCACGTCGAGCACGAATGCGCCGTGGGTTGGATCGCTGTACTCCCAGTGCCGTTCTCCCAGCCTCCGGTACGTCTGGTCGACACGGAACACGCGCAGCGTGGGTACCTCCACCCAGGCAACCGGTGCTGTGCGACGGTCGTCGATCTTCAGACTGGCCAGTCGGCGGATCGGAAACGTGTTGGTCAATGGGGTAGCAGCAATGTCGACGTCGATGCATCCATCCAGGTCACGTCGTTCCGTGCCGTCGACAGTCCAGCGACGAGCGGGGCTGGCTCCAAGGTCCAGGGTGGTCTCGCCACGATCGGAGACCGCGCGCACGTGGACGGCGCGGGTCACCCAGTGCTCGTCAAGGTCAACGCGGAACCAGCACGCCAGAGTGTCCTCGCCGACGAGCACCTCGGCACCGTGCACGGTCCAGCCCGTGCTCGTGTGGCGGACGGAGCCCAGGCTGTGTCCGTCGCTCTCATCGTCACGTCGCCAGGCGTACATGAGTCCAACATATTGGCCGAGATTGGTGTCGGAGCAGATGTACCCATGACCTGAAACAGCCGCTGATTGCAACCTCTCTCCTCACGCAACGAAAGTCGTTCTCGTCGGCTGCACAGGGATCGCCCGGTCATCCGCACTCACGTGCAGTCGGCTGCTCGGCCAGCATGCGATTCTGGTCGCGTGCCCGAGCCGTTCGCCCACATCCTCGAGGGCGGCCACCCCAACTCCCTCGGCCGGACCCATGAGGTCGTCGCCACAGTGCTCGCCGATCAGGCTCGCCTGGAGGAGCTGTTCGAGACGATGGCCAGCGCCGACGAGGTCGTCCGGCTGCGAGGTGGAGACGCGCTCGAGAAGGTGTGTCGTCAGCAACCGGGGTGGTTCCTGCCGCACGTTGACCGCCTGCTCGGCGACCTCGGGCTGATCGAGCAACCGTCGGTTCAGTGGCATGTCGCCCAGATGCTGCAGCACCTGCGGGACGGCCTTTCCGATGAACAAGCGCAACGGGCCATCGTGTTGCTCCAGCACAATCTGACCAGGTCGACGGACTGGATCGTTCTCAACGTCACCATGGACGTCTTGACTCAGTGGGCGGATGGTGACCCGATCCTGACAAGCTGGCTCATGCCCGAGCTCGAGCGTCTCGGTGAGGATGAGCGCAGATCGGTCGCCAAGCGCGCCGCGAAGCGCCTGGCCGAGCTGTCGGGATGAACCGACTGGTCTGGAAGTGGCCCGACTGGCTAACGTTCGAGCGTGGCCATCACACTCGAGAACGTCGGCATCGCCGTCCGCGACCTCGAAGCTGCGATCGCCTTCTTCACCGACCTCGGGCTCACCGTCCTCGGCCGTGACACGGTCAGTGGAGAGTGGGCCGAGACCGCTGTCGGTCTCGACGGCAACCACGCCAAGATCGCCATGCTCCAGACGCCAGACGGCCAGGGTCGCCTCGAGCTCTTCGAGTACATCCACCCCGACGCGATCGAGACCAGGCCGACCCTGCCCAACGAGATCGGCATGCATCGCGTCGCCTTCTCGGTCGACGACCTGGACGGGGCACTCGAGATCGCCGCGCGGCACGGCTTCCACCCGCTGCGCGGCGTGGCGACCTACGAGGACATCTACCGGCTCACCTACGTCCGCGGCCCCAGCGGCATCCTCGTGATGCTCGCCGAGGAGCTGAACAAGATCTGACCGTGGATCGACTGTGGTGGACAGGGCGAGTGGCGGCAGCCGCTGATCGCCATTTCTCATCAGTGAGCCCTGCCTCGTTACTGGCTGCGCCAGCATCCGTGACCTCGTCTGCAGATCACGCGGATTGCACCTACGGCCGGTGTGCTTGTTTCGAGTCAACCGATTCTGACGGCACCAGTGGCCAGTGCCCCATCGCGGACGGGGCTCCTGAAGGCTGATCGATGGTGGCCAGCGTCCACGAGCACGCATCGACGCTGGACGGTGGTTGTCGACGCGGTGAAGGCAGCGCCGCAACGGCGCAGCATTCTCCTGCCGATGGCCGCGGCCGATGGCCAAAGGTCGCACAACGTCCCGGTGCGAGTTGACGGGTGTCCCTGGTGCCCGTGATGCCAGGCGGCGGACCCTCAGGTCACCATGCTGAAGGGACACCGCCATGACACTCACCCTCCAACCCCCGGCAACCGACCTGAAGAAGCCGGCCTGGCTGCTCATCGCCACGCTGCCGGCGTACGTCGCGTACCTCGCCCTCGCCGTCGCGACGATCGCCCAGGAGAGCCACACCTCGTCCGACTTGACGCCCGCGGAGATCGACCAGCTCGGCGTCGCCTGGTTGGCGGTTCACGTGCTCTGGGTCGTCCCGCCGCTGCTCGCGGCCGTTGGCCTAGTGGGTGTGGCGCGCAGGATTCCCGGCCGGTTGCCCCGCTTCGTCCCGGCGTTCGCCGCGGTCACGGTCGCGTTTCTCACGACGTACCTGGTGGTCAACGTCCTCGCGCTCCGAAGCGACGCCACAACCTGGGGCGAGAGCGCGCTGTATCCGTGGTCTCCGCTGGCTAGCCTCCTCGCTGGGTGGTTCGGGGTTCACCTGGCCACCCTGTCCGTGGTCGCAGCGCTGGTGAAGGCTGGGATCGCGAAGACGACCGCTCTCGTCGTGGGCGGGCTCTACGCGCTCTACGTCGTATTCGAGATCCTGGTGTACCTGCCCGTGCTCTTCGGACCGAGCACGTTCGCCGGATTCCTGGGCGGCGCGCCGCCGTTTCTGCTCGGGATCTTCTGGGCAGTCCTTGGTGGTGGTCTCCTGAAGTCGCGGATACCTTCCGAGGGATGACCGTCCTGCCCGTCTCCCTGGCGGTCGGCTCGCCCTCGTGGCGGATCGGCCGCGTGGGCGCGCTGGTCGCCGTGGGCCTGTGCGCCGCGCTCTTCCTTCTGGGCCTGGTGCTGTGGGCCCGCGACACGTCCTTGGCCGTCGAGGAATGGGTGCTACCGGGCTCGTGGTCCGAGGCCGACCTGCGACGCGTTGCGTCCGAGGCAGGCCTTCCGCTGTCCACGATCACGGCATGCCTCATGTTGCTCGAGGTCATCGCCGCGACTTCCGGTCTCGTCGCCGCGATGCTGCTGCTGCGCGGCGAGCCGTCGTGGTTCCGCGTCTACACAGCCGTGGCACTGGCGCTGTGGGTCACGCTCGGCGGCGCGATGGCGTTCGTCTTCGCCGAGACGTTCGGCGCGTGGGCCCTCGGAGCGCAGGGCCTCGGCTGGGTGGCGGTGTTCTCGATCGCCTACCTCTTCCCGGACGGGATGTTCGTGCCGCGCTGGACTCGCTGGGCGATGCTCGCCTGGGCGGCGTACCTTCCGGTGCTCGCCGTCCTGTACGCCCTGGGGTACGAGTCGGATCCCGACGCTGTCGTCGAGGTGGTGCCGCCGCTCGTCCTCTTCGCGACCAGCGTCGTCGCTGCCGTGTACCGCTACCGCCACGTGTCCACGCCGGAGCAGCGCCAGCAGACCCGAGGACTCGTCACGGCCGTCGTGTTCTGGCTGGTCGTGGCCGTAGTGAGCGTCCTTCCACCACTGCGCCAGCTGGTGCGTGAGGAGACGGTCGCTGGGCTGATTGCGAACGGCCTCGTCCAGCTCGCCGGCTACCTCGCCGTCGCCCTGATCCCGACATCGATCGCCGTCGCGGTTCTGCGGCACCGCCTCTACGACCTCGACGTGTGGGTGGGCCGCACCCTGGTGTACGCGGGGCTGACGCTGATCCTGACCTCGGTGTACGCGGCCGTCGCGGCTCTGGGCGGGCTGGCGTGGCCGGGCAGGTCGCTGGCTGGCCCACTGGCCGCAGTCGTGGTGCTCGCGGTCCTGCTTCATCCGCTGCGACTGCGTCTGCAGCGCCGGGTCGACAGATTCGTCTACGGGCACAGCCTGGAGCCCAGGGCACTGCTTGCCGATCTTCGCCGGTCTCGGGAGCGGATCCTGGTCGCTCGCGAGGACGAGCGACGGCGTCTGCAGCGAGACCTGCACGACGGTTTGGGGCCGACGTTGGCGAGCCTCTACCAACGCGTTGACGCGGCCCGGTCGCTGGTCGCCACCGACCCAGCCGCCGCCGACAGGTTGCTGGCCGAGGTGGGCACACAGACGCGCTCGGTGATCGGTGACATTCGCGGCCTGGTGCAGGCTCTTCGACCACCAGAGCTCGACCAGCTCGGGCTTGTCGACTCGATCGAGTCGGCGGCCTCGCGTTTCGACGGGCTCTCCGTGTCCGTGACCGGCGACATCGGGGGGCTTCCCCCGGTGGTGGAGATCGCGGCGTACCGCATCGCGACCGAGGCGCTGACCAACGTGGCCCGCCATGCCGAGGCGCACACCGCTCGCGTGAAGCTCGCCAGAAGCGGTGACACCCTGCTGGTCACCGTCACCGACGATGGGCGGTGGCACGCCGGCGGTGCGGCCGGTGCTGAGGGCATCGGTGTGCGGTCGATGCGAGAACGAGCCGACGAGCTGGGCGGCGAGCTCGAGCTCCGCAGCCTGGACGGCGGGGGCACCCAGGTGCTCGCCGTCCTCCCACTGGGGGTGGAAGCGTGAGCGTGCAGGTCCTGGTCGTGGACGACCATCCGTTCTACCGCGAAGGGCTCAAGACCCTCTTGGGGGTGCGGTCGGCGCAGGTCGAGGTCGTGGGCGAGGCGGCGACCGGCGAGGCGGCCGTCGAGCTGTGCGCCACCGTGCAACCTGATGTGGTTCTCATGGACCTCCAGATGCCGGGCATGGGTGGTCTCGAGGCCACGCGGCAGATCGTCGCGGCGCATCCGTCGGTGGCCGTCGTAGTCCTGACCATGCACGACGACGACTCCGTGTTGCCGGCACTCCGAGCCGGTGCCCGCGGCTACCTGCTGAAGGACGCTGGCGTCGACGAGGTCGTCAGGGCGATCGCAGCGGTGCACTCGGGACAGTCGGTCCTAGCGCCGCAGGCAGCCGACCGGGTCAAGAGGCAACTCACGGACCCAGCGACCACGAGCCGACCCTTCCCTCAGCTCACCGAGCGCGAGCACGACATCTTGGCCCAGATCGTTCATGGCAGCTCGACCCTCGAGATCGCGCGCAGCCTGAAGCTCTCCGACAAGACCGTGCGCAACTACGTCTCGAACATTTTGACCAAGCTGCAGGTCCGTGACCGCACCCAGCTCGTCGTCAGAGCGCGCGAGGCGGGCTATCAGGCTGATGGAACTGGCGCTTTATAGAACCGCTGGACCGACAGACGACGGCTGGCGCGCTGGACCCTCCTGGCTTGTCGGTGCAGCGGATTGACCCTTTCCTGGCGCCTGGCCGGTGGGCATCACCCCACGCGGAACCTCGATGTCGTAGTTCTGACCGCACCCGCCCTGACCTGCGCAGACAACGGGACTTGGCCAGCTGGCCGCGCTGGGACCGCGCTCTCGAGGTGGTCAGACAACCCTGCGGGCGATGATCACCAGTCGAACTCGAGCTCATCGACGATCGGACCCGCCACGAGGTGTGAGGCGGGAGGTGGACAGTCCCGTTAGGGCTTCCGCCCGTGCATCTCCCGACCTTGCCCGGTGTCCGGCCCAGATGTCGGGGGACAGGCATAGCCTGCCGAGCATGACGCGGTACGTGGACGAGGACATGGAGGGCGCGGAGTTCCGCGAGTGCAACCTGAACAGCACCCGTCTGATCGGCGTGATCATGCAGGACGCCGTCATCGACGGGCTGGTGACGAACCTCGTCGTGAACGGCGTCGAGGTCATGGCGTACGTCGAGGCCGAGCTCGACCGTCGTCACCCAGTCCGTCGGCTCATCCGGTCGGACGACTTGGCCGACCTGCGTCGAGCATGGTGTGCAGCTGCGCACCGACTGGGCGGCGACCGTGGCGCGGCTGCGGGAGTCGCCCGGCATCGAGCACCAGAGCGTCAACGGCGAGTGGTCGGCTGTGCAGACGCTGCGCCACCTGGTCTTCGTCCACGACTCGTGGTTTCGACGCTGTTGCCTCGGGTCCACCGATCTGTTCACTCCGATGGGTCTGGGCATCGAGTCCGTACCCAGCCGCGAGGAGCAGGGGCTCGACCCGTCGGCGGACCCGACGCTCGACGAGGTGCTCACGATCAGGGACGAACAGACGACGGAGCTGGAGCGCTGGCTGGACGCCGCGACTGCCGATCAGCTCCAGGAGCCGGCACCGATCCCCGACAACGAGATGTGGCCGCCGTACGCACGCGGGCGATCGGTGCGGCAGTGTCTGGGCACGGTGCTTGGCGAGGAGTTCGAGCACCACCAGTTCTGCGTGCGCGACCTCGCCCTCATCGAGAGCTAGGTCGCTGGTTCATGCTTATCCCGCGCTGGTGACACGCAGCGTGCGGAGCGACTTGGTGAATCGAGACTGGGCGAATGTCACCCGCCCTCAGGTTCCGAGCGGTTCCGCCAAGCACGACGACTTCACTTGTTGGCTGAATGCCCGAACGTCCTGGCGGGTGGTCCCCGTGGAGTGCAGGACTCTGCCCACATCCCGCGGGCCAGCCGCCGCTCTCGACGGTGCACGAGAGCGCTCGAACGGATCACGCGAATCTCATCCAAGCACTCTTGCTGGGCCGCGCGAGGGCCGCACAGGGGTGCGCTTGACCAACCGCGACCCCTGACCTGAGAGGCTCGGAGAGTCGGGTTCTGATCCGGTCAGGGGCTGTTCTTGATGGTTTCACCCGGCAGGAGCCGCAGTTGCACCCTCGCGAACTCAGATGTCGTAGTAGAGCTCGAACTCGTGCGGGTGCGGCCGCAACCGGATCGGGTCGATCTCGTGGGTCCGCTTGAAGTCGATCCACGTCTCGATCAGGTCCGAGGTGAAGACGTCGCCGGCGAGCAGGAACTCGTGGTCGGCCTCGAGCGCGTCCATCACGGCGGGAAGCGAGGCGGGGACGGTCGAGACCTCCGCGAGCTCGTCGGGTGGCAGCTCGTACAGGTCCTTGTCGATCGGGGTGGGCGGCTCGATCTTGTTCCGGACGCCGTCCAGCCCGGCGAGCAGCATCGCGGCGAACGCGAGATAGGGGTTGCTGCTCGGGTCGGGGCAGCGGAACTCGATCCGCTTCGCCTTCGGGTTCGCGCCCGTGATCGGGATCCGCACGCAGGCGGAGCGGTTGCGCTGGCTGTAGACCAGGCTGACCGGCGCCTCGAAGCCGGGCACCAATCGGTGGTACGAGTTCACCGTCGGGTTGGTGAAGGCGAGCAGGCTCGGCGCGTGCGCCAGGATCCCGCCGATGTAGTGCCGGGCGGTGTCGCTCAGCCCCGCGTACCCGGTCTCGTCGTAGAACAGCGGCTCGCCCTCGTTCCAGATCGACTGGTGACAGTGCATGCCCGACCCGTTGTCGCCGAAGATCGGCTTCGGCATGAAGGTCGCGGTCTTGCCGGCGGCCCAGGCGACGTTCTTGACGATGTACTTGAACTTCATCGTGTTGTCGGCGCTGGCGAGCAGCGTGTCGAAGCGGAAGTTCACCTCGGCCTGGCCGGCGGTGCCGACCTCGTGGTGCGCCCGCTCCACCTGCAGTCCGGAAAGCTCGAGCGTCTTGACGATCTGGTCGCGGAGGTCCGCGTAGTGGTCGGTCGGCGGGACCGGGAAGTACCCGCCTTTGTACCGGACCTTGTAGCCGCGGTTGCCCGCCTCCTCCTCGGTGCCGGTGTTCCACGCTCCCGCGATCGAGTCGATGTGGTAGTAGCCGGCCTCGGCCTTGGTCTCGAACCGCACCTTGTCGAAGACGTAGAACTCCGCCTCCGGCGCGAAGAACGCCGTGTCCCCGACCCCGCTGCTGCGCAGGTAGGCCTCGGCCTTGCGGGCGATGTTGCGCGGGTCGCGCGAGTACGCCTCGCCGGTGAGCGGGTCGTGGATGAAGAAGTTGACGATGAGTGTCTTGGACACCCGGAACGGGTCGAGGTAGGCGCTGCTCGGGTCCGGGAAAAGGGCCATGTCCGACTCGTGGATGGCTTGGAAGCCGCGGATCGACGACCCGTCGAACATCAGCCCGTCCTCGAACACCTCGGGACCGAACGCCGACACCGGCACGGTGAAGTGCTGCATCACACCGGGGAGGTCGCAGAAGCGGATGTCGACGAACTCGACCCCCTCGTCCTTGACGTACTTGAGCAGCGCGTCGGCGTTCTCGAACATGCGTCCTCCTCGGCGGGCCGGCGGCGCGGCCAGCGGGTGTGGGTCTGCGGTGTCGGGTTGGGCTCGGGTACGACCGTAGGCAGCAGCGGTTTCCCGACGGTCACCCGCGTGTTTCGACGACGTTACGGTGCCCGGGCGCCACCGGCTAGCCTCGCCGTCGTGAGCAGCGGGGCGGCAGCCGGTGACGACTACGCCGGCGCGACCCTCGGGCTCCCGGCGGCCGGCCCCGGCTCGGTGGCCCGGCTCGGATCGCGGCTGTTCGGCCTGTGCGTCGACTGGGTGGTGAGCCTGCTCGTGGTGGCCGCCTTCGTGGGCAGTGAGGTGTGGACCGGGGACGGTTGGGTCCGGGCGGCGCCGCTGCTCGTCCTGTTCCTCGAGCAGACCCTGCTGGTGGGCCTGCTCGGCACGTCGATCGGGCACCGGGTGGTGCGGATCCGGGTGGTGGGGCCTTCGGGCGGCCCGGTGGGGCTGCCCCGGGCCGCCGTACGGGCGCTGCTGCTCTGTCTCGCGATCCCGCCACTGCTGATGGACCGAGACCTGCGCGGCGTGCACGACAAGGTGGCCAGGACGGTCGTCGTGCGCGCCTGACCGCCCGCGGCGGCGGCTGCGGCTGCGGCTGCTTTCACGGGGTACCCCGTGAAAGCAGCACCTCGGGAGGCATATAACCCCCGGGCAGCGTGCACAACCCTCGGGCAGTGAGGGCCGAGCCGCTCTCCGTACGGTCCGGCGAGCCACGCACACGCCCGCCAGAGTCCGGCGACCAGCCCTCAGAGGTGGGCAGGACTCCGCCAGCCGAACCGCTCGCCCTCGTCCCAGGCCGGTCGCTGGTTGCCGTGCACCGCGACCCCGCCCCCGTCCCGCAGCAGCCGGGCCAGATGCATCAGGTTCCAGGTCATGAAGGTGGCGTTGCGGTTGGTGAAGTCGTTCTCCGGCCCGCCCGACCCCTCGTCCAGGTACGACGGGCCCGGGCCCGCCTCGCCGATCCAGCCCGCGTCGGCCTGCGGCGGGATCGTGTACCCGATGTGCTGCAGGCTGTAGAGGATGTTGCTGGAACAGTGCTTGATGCCGTCCTCGTTGCCGGTGATCAGCGCGCCGCCCACCCGACCGTAGAACAACGACTGGCCATGCTCGTTCTGCTGGCCGGACTGCGCGTACAGCCGCTCGATGATGCGCCTGGTGACGCTGGCGTTGTCACCGAGCCAGATCGGCCCGGCGATCACCAGGATGTGCGCCGCCTCGACCCGCGGCCACAGCTGGGGCCAGTCGTCGCTCGCCCAGCCGTGCTCGGTCATGTCCGGATAGACGCCGGTCGCGATGTCGTGGTCCACCGCGCGCAGCTGCTCGACCTGTACACCGTGTGCGGTCATGACCGCGGCGCAGGCGTCGACCAGTCCCTGGGTATGAGACGGCTCGGGCGACCGCTTGAGCGTGCAGTTGATGAACATGGCCCGCAGGCCGCTGAAATCGAGGTCGACAGGCGTGGCGGAGGCAGTCATGTCCCCATCGTGCCCGGCCACACCGTCCGTCGGGTCGGAACCAACGTCCGATCGGTTGATTTCGGGACCCATCTGCTACTGCCTGCGAGGCCAGGCTCGGGACACTCGGACCCGGACATTCGTGGGCGGAGGCCAGTCATGCAGGTTGCGCGCGGCGTGCGTCGATCCGCGCTGTCTCGCAGGAGCCGCGGCGCGGGGCCAGAGGTCGGTGCATCCGCCGTCGAGTTCGCCCTGATCGTCCCGATCCTGATCATGCTGGTCTTCGGGATCATCCAGTTCGGGCTGGCGATGTCGCAGAAGGCGTCCCTCGCCAACGGCGCCCGCGAGGGTGCCCGCGTGGGCGCGGTCAATCTGGTCGGTACGCACACCTGCGGCGAGGTCGTCAGCACGGCACGGAAGAACGCGGTCACGCTCGGCGTCTCGGAGACTCAGGTCGCCGTCAAGGTCGAACGGCTGTCCGCGGCCGGCGCCGCCAGCCTGGTGTGTTCGGCCGCTGCGGGTGCCGGCACGCCCGGGGTCAGCACGTCACCGTGCACCAACGCCGCCGTCTCGGCCGCGACCGAGCAGCGGGTGCGGGTCACCACCGAGCTCCTCGGTCGGTCGATCAGCATCCCCGGCCTGCCCGGTGCACCGCTGACGCTCAGGGCGACCGGGGAGTTCCGATGCGAGTACCACTGATGCGCGCCCGGCGCCGCGGGCAGGAGCACGGGGCGGCCGCCGCCTTCATCGCGATCCTCACCACGGTCCTGATCGGCACGCTGGCCTTCGTCACCGACTACGGCCTGGCGTACGTGCACGAGCGCGGCCTGCAGAACGGGGCCGACGCTGCCGCCCTCGCCGTCGCGCAGAAGATCGCGCTCGAGGGGGGTCCGACCGCGTCCTGTTCCCAGCTGGCGGCGACCTACCAGGCGCAGGGACAGGCGATCGCCGCTGACTACGTCAGCAAGAACCGCACCGCCTCGGACGCCTCCCTGAGCAGCTTCGGCATCAGCTGCAACGCCAGCGGGACGATGCTCATCGTCGACGTGGCCACCAGCCAGGACTCGCCCACGTTCTTCGGCGGGATCCTGGGCAAGGATGGCGTGGACCTGGCTCAGAACGCCAAGGCCGTGGTGACCCCGGCCGCGACCGTCGTCGGACTGCGACCGTTCGCCGTCTGCAAGGGGGTGGCGCTCCAGGCGATCGCGTCGCCGACGATCAACCACACGGTCCGGCTGGACAACACAAGCTTCGGCTGCGGCAGCGCCTCCGGCAACTGGGGGATCATGGACTTCAACGGCGGGTCGAACTCGACGGGGGAGATCGCCGACTGGATCCTCAACGGGTACGACGGCCCGATCTCCAACAACCCGCCGGTCTACCTCCCGGGCAACCCCGGTGCGCCGAACCCGGGCGCGCTGGACGCCGAGATGGACTGGCTGATGGGCAAGGAGATCGTCATCCCGGTCTACGACCAGCTGACCGGGAACGGGCAGAACTCGCAGTTCCGGATCATGGGCTTCTTGTCGCTGCGCATGTGTGGGTACAAGTTCCAGAACAAGCGCGGCCAGGGAGCCTGCTTCAGCCAGCTGGTCGTACCGGTGCCCGAACCACAGAACTACCTGCAGATCCGCTACACCGGCTACTCCGCGCTGGGGGACGCCGGCACGACCTGCGTGATCGGCAACATCGAGTGCGACCTGGGCACCCGGCTGTTCAAGCTGGCCGACTGACCCCCCGACCGCCCCCCGACAACCCCCCGCCCCCCGCCCGCCCCCCGCTCACGATCCGCGGGTTTTTCAGACCCCCGAGGCTGCAAAAGTCGCGGATCGTGACAGTGGGGGGTGGGGGTGGGGCGGAGGAGAGGAGGCGGCGCCGGCTAGCGGCCCTGCATCAGCTTGCGCATCCCCTTGGCGCTGGTCGGCACCGGACCGCGGGGGATCGGGGCCTGCGGCCGCATGGCGTCCAGCGCGCGCAGCCGCTGGAGCAGGTCGGTCATGTCGCTCGGCGTGATCGACTTGGGCAGCTTCTGCACGTGCCGGACCAGCTTCGGGATCGGCACGGACCCCTCGTCGTCGCCGGCGACCACCTCGTGGATGGCCGCGTCCTGCGCCAGCCGGGCGTGCTTCTTGCGCTCGACCGCGAGCAGGTTGCGGACCCGGTGCGGGTTGCCCTCGCCGACCAGCACGATGCCCGGCCGACCGACCACCCGGTGCACCACGTCCTGGTTCTTGGTGAAGGCGACCGCGGGCTTGACGTCCCACCCGCGGCGGAGCATCTGCAGCGCGGAGGCCGCGGCGCCGGCCTGGCCCTCGACCTGCGCGTAGGCCGCCTTCTCCACCCGCTTGCCGAAGACCACGATCACGGTGAGGAGCCCGAGCAGCACCCCGAAGGCGACGCCGGCGGCCGGGTGCACCCAGACCCAGCCGGCGAAGCCGACGACGGCGCCGACGCCGAGGAACAACCCCAGCAGCAGCCAGCCGATCCACGGGTAGGTCTTCTTGGTGATCCGGTACGCCTGGGCGATCTGCTTGCGGCGCTTGGTCGGGGGAGCGGCAGGAGTCGACATCAGGCCCGTACCTCCTCGAGCGACGGCGCCCGCGCCTCGAGCGCCTGGGCGTAGAGCCGTCCCGCCCGGTAGGACGAGCGGACCAGCGGGCCGGACATCACCCCGGCGAAGCCGAGCTCCAGGGCCTCGTCGCGGAGCTCGACGAACTCCTCCGGTCGGACCCAGCGCTCGACCGGGTGGTGCCGCAGGCTGGGGCGCAGGTACTGGGTGATCGTGAGCAGGTCGGTCCCGGCGTCCCGCAGGTCGCGCATCGCCTCCGACACCTCGGAGCGCTCCTCGCCCATCCCCAGGATGAGGTTGGACTTGGTCACCAGCCCGGCCGCGCGGCCCGCGCTGATCACGTCCATCGAACGCTCGTAGCGGAAGCCCGGCCGGATCCGCCGGAAGATCCGCGGCACCGTCTCGATGTTGTGCGCGAACACCTCCGGACGGGCGTCGAACACCGCTGCCAGCAGCTCCGGGACGGCGTTGAAGTCCGGCGCCAGCAGCTCGACGCCGCAGCCGGGGTTCAGCGCGTGGATCTGGCGCACGGTCTCGGCGTACAGCCAGGCGCCGCCGTCGGCCAGGTCGTCCCGGGCCACCCCGGTGACCGTCGCGTAGCGCAACTGCATCGTGCGGACGCTCTCGGCCACCCGCCGGGGCTCGTCCCGATCGAGGTCCTCGGGCTTGCCGGTGTCGATCTGGCAGAAGTCGCACCGGCGGGTGCACTGGTCGCCGCCGATGAGGAAGGTGGCCTCGCGGTCCTCCCAGCACTCGAAGATGTTCGGGCAACCGGCTGACTGGCAGACGGTGTGCAGGCCCTCGCCCTTCACCAGCTGCTGCAGCTTCTGGTACTCCGGGCCCATCCGGGCGCGGGTCTTGATCCAGTCCGGTTTGCGCTCGATCGGCGTCTCGGCGTTTCGGACCTCGAGCCGGAGCAGGCGCCGTCCCTCGGGTGCGATCGTCACCCGCCCAGCCTACGCGGCCCGTCGTCGCGCGCCTGACCGCGTACGCGGGCGCAGCCCGGTGTGAGAGTCGCCTCAGGGGCGGTGACGCCCGACCGGGCCCGGCGTCAGGACGGCGACGCCGGGTGCACCGTCGCGCGCCGCCGTCGCGCACGCCGTCGCGCGGGCCGTCGCGGGGGAGGTCCGGCGACCGGTCGTAGGGCTCCCAGGCGAGCATCCGCCGAAGATGCGGTGTCACCGCGTCGGCCACCTCCTCGACGGACACCTGCCGGCCCAGCTCGACGCTGAGGGACGTCACGCTGGCGTCGCTGATCCCGCACGGCACGATCCGGTCGAACCAGCCGAGATCCACGTCGGCGTTGACCGCGAACCCGTGCATCGTGATCCCGCGGGAGACCCGGATGCCGAGCGCGGCGACCTTGCGATCGGGGCGCCGGTCGTCGGCCGGCACCCACACGCCGGACCGGCCGCGGACCCGGCCGGTGGGCACGCCGAGATCCGCGCAGGCCGAGATCAACGCCTCCTCGATCCGTCGGACGTAATCGACGACGTAGACGTGCTCCGGCAGGGCGACGATCGGGTAGCCGACCAGCTGGCCGGGGCCGTGGAAGGTGATCTTGCCGCCGCGGTCGACGTCGATCACCGGCGTCGGAGCCCCGCCGTCGTCGACCGGCCGCTCGTGGGCCTCGGTGCGCCGGCCCGCGGTGTAGACCGGCGGGTGCTCGAGCAGCAGCACCGTGTCGGGGCCCGTGCCCGCGACGCGCGCGGCGTGCAGCGCGCGCTGGCGCTCCCAGGCGGTGAGGTAGTCCACCCGTCCGATCCGTTGCACCTGCACGAATCGAGCCTAGTCGGGCCCGGCCGCGGCCGGCCCGGCGCCGGTTCGGGCCTGTGCACAACCACCCGTACCCGCCTCCACGTCGGCAGGCTGGCGGAATGACCGCCCCACGGCACCGGCCACACCCCGCCCGCCACCGGGCCGCCACGGCGCCGCCCGCCCGCCGGGTCCGGATCGGCGCCGTCGGTCTCGCGCTGGGCCTGGCCGCCGGGCTCGGCGTCGCGGTGGGGGGTGGCGACGCCGACGCGCCGGTGCACCCCGCCGAGCCGGTTCCGGCACCGGCGGTGTCCCAGCCGGCGACCGCGCGCTGGGAGCGGGTGCTCATCAGGCTCGACCGGCGCCGTGAGCGTGCGTTCGAGGTCGGGCGGGCCGGGCTGCTGTCCCGGGTCTACGAGGCGGGGTCGGCCGCGCTGCGCCGCGACCGGGCGGTGCTGCGGGCGTACGCGCGGCGGGAGCTGACCGTGACCCGGGCACGGACCGAGTGGCTGGACGTGGACCTCCGGCGCCGGGCCGGGCGGCTCACGGTGCTGCGGGTGGTGGACCGGCTCGGAGCGGCCGGCGCGCGCACCCGCTCGGGCCGGCTGGTCCCCCTCCCCCGGGACCGGCCCACGACGCATCGGATCGTCCTGCGTCGAGGCGCCGACGGCTGGCTGCTGGCCGACGTCCGGGCGCTGTCCGGTTGAAGGAGGCCGGGGACTAGCGACCTCCCGCGGCGCGCACGGCGGTCTCGACGTCCGGGTGGGCGAACTCGTAGCCGGCCTCGCCCAGCGCGCGCGGCACCGCCTTGAGGGAGCCCAGGATCAGCCCGGACATGTCACCGGTGACCAGCCGGACCGCCGCGGCAGGCACCGGGATCGCCGCCGGGCGGTGCAGTGCACCGGCCAGCGCGCGGGTGAACTCGGCGTTGGTGGCCGGCTCCGGCGCGACCAGGTTGAACGGCCCGGACACGTCCGCGCGGTCGATGAGGAACATCGTGGCGCCCAGCCAGTCGTCCAGGCTGACGAACGGGAACCACTGGCGTCCGGACCCGATCCGCCCGCCGACGCCGAGCCGGAACGGGATCCGCACCAGCGGCAGCAGGCCACCGCCGCGGTGCAGCACGCCCGCGGTCCGCAGCCACACCACCCGAGCACCCGCCTCGGCGGCGGGGGTCGTCGCGGCTTCCCAGCGCTCCACCACCCCGGCCAGGAAGGTGTTGCCGAACGGGGAGCGCTCGTCGCACGTCACGTTGCCGGGGTGCCCGTAGGCGTCGATGCCGGAGCCGTTGACCAGCGTGGTGCCGCCGCCGGTGCGGGCGATCGCGGTCGCGATCGTGTCGGTCGTCCGCACCCGGCTGTCCAGCAGCGCCTGCTTGTACGAGGCGCTCCACGGCCAGCGGACCAGCGCGGCCCCGGCCAGGTTCACGACGACGTCGGCCGACCCGATCAGGTCGTCGTCGACCTCACCGGCGTACGGGTCCCAGCGCGACTCGGTGGGCGTGCCGGCCGGACCGCGGACGAGCCGGAAGACCTCGTGACCGTCGCGAGCCAACCGGTCGCGCAGCGCGGTGCCCAGGAAGCCGGACGAGCCGGCGACCACGACCCGCACGTCAGAGGCCCAGTTCGGCCTCGAAGCGACCCTCCTCGAGCCGCTGCTTCACGGTGCTGAGGAAGCGAGCGGCATCGGCGCCGTCGACCAGCCGGTGGTCGTAGGTGAGCGCGAGGTAGACCATCTGGCGGACCGCGATCGTCTCACCCAGGTTGGCATCGTCGATCACCACCGGTCGCTTCACGACAGTCCCCGTCCCGAGGATGCCGACCTGCGGCTGGTTGATGATCGGGGTGTCGAAGAGCGCCCCGCGGCTGCCGGTGTTGGTCAGCGTGAAGGTGCCGCCGGACAGCTCGTCGGGGCCGATCTTGCTGTCCCGGGTGCGGGTCGCGATGTCGGCGATCTTGCGGGCGAGCCCGGCGATGGACAGGTCACCCGCATCCTTGATCACCGGCACGAGGAGACCGCGCTCGGTGTCGACCGCGACGCCGAGGTGCTCGTTCTCGTGGTAGGTCACCTCGCCCTTCTCGGTGTCGATCGAGGCGTTCAGCTGCGGGTAGGTCTTCAGCGCGTCGATCGCGGCCTTGGCGAAGAACGGCAGGAAGCTGAGCTTGACTCCCTCGCGGGCGGCGAACTGGTCCTTTGCCCGGTTGCGCAGCCTGGCGATCGCCGTGACGTCCACCTCGACGACCGTGGTGAGCTGGGCCGACGTCTGCAGCGACTCCACCATCCGGGTGGCGATCACCTTGCGCAACCGGCTGAGCTTCTCGGTGGTGCCGCGCAGCGGGCTGACCTCGGCCGGCGCCGCGGCTGGGGCGCTCTCCTTGGTGGCCGGCTGCTCCGGCTCCGGCTGGGCGGACGCGGTTGCGCGCTCCTTGGCCTGCTCGGCGGCGGTGAGCACATCCTGCTTGCGGATCCGACCGCCGACTCCGGTGCCGGTCAGTCCGGACAGGTCGACGTCGTGCTGCGCGGCAAGCTTGCGGACCAGCGGCGTGACGTACGAGCCGCCGTCGCTCGAGGCCGCCGCGGACCCGGTGCCGCCGGCGTGGCTGGGAGCCTCCTTCGGCTGCTCGTCCGGGCCACCTTCGCGGGGCTGCTCCGCACTCTTCTCGGTCTCGGCCGGAGGCTTCTCCTCGGCCTTCTCCTCGGCCTTCTCCTCGGCCGGTTCTTCGGCCGGTTCTTCGGCCGGTTCCGCCGACTCGGCCGCCTGCTCGTCGCCCTTCTCCTCCGGCTCGGCCTGCTCCTCGTCGGCGGCAGGCCGCGCACCGGATCCGTCGCCGGACCCGTCCGCCGACTGGTCGCCCACGACAGCCAGCTGCGCACCGACCTCGATGGTCTCGTCCTCGTCGACCTTGATCTCGAGTAGCGTGCCGGCGACGGGGGAGGGGATCTCGGTGTCCACCTTGTCAGTGGAGACCTCGAGCAGCGGCTCGTCCACCTCGACGGAGTCGCCGACCTGCTTCAGCCAGCGAGTGACGGTGCCCTCGGTGACGCTCTCCCCGAGCTCGGGCAGGGTCACCGGCGTGCCGCCACCGGAGCCGGCCCCACCGGAGGACGACCCGGACTTGCTCGCCTGCTCGTCGGCCCGGTCCGCGGAGTCGTCGTCCTGGGCCGGCTCGGACTCCGGCTCCGCCGCGTCCTGGTCGCCCCCCGAGTCGTCGGTCGAGTCGTCGGTCGAGTCGTCGGTCGAGTCGTCGGTCGAGTCGTCGGCTGAGTCGTCGGCGGACTCGTCGGCTGAGTCGTCGGCGGACTCGCCACCCTCGGACCCGCCGGCGCCGCCGTCCTCGTCGGAGTCGCCGACGACGGCAAGCTCGGCGCCGACCTCGACCGTCTCGTCCTCGTCGACCTTGATCTCCAGCAGCGTGCCGGCGACGGGGGAGGGGATCTCGGTGTCCACCTTGTCGGTGGAGACCTCGAGCAGCGGCTCGTCGACCTCGACGGAGTCCCCCGGCTGCTTGAGCCAGCGGGTGACCGTGCCTTCGGTGACGCTCTCACCGAGCGCCGGAAGCGTGACCGGGGTCGCCATGGATGTTCCCTTGTCTGTCGAGGTCGGCGGGAGGATCAGCGGCAAATCAACAGGTCGGCGGACACCAGTCCGCGTCAGGAGTGAGCGTGCAGTGGTTTGCCCGCAAGCGCCAGCGAAGCCTCACCCAGCGCCTCGTTCTGCGTCGGGTGCGGGTGCAGCAGTGCGGCGACATCCTCGGGGAACGCCTCCCAGTTGACCGTCAGCGAGGCCTCGCCGGCCTGCTCCCCGATCCGGTCGCCGATCATGTGCACGCCGACGATCGGTCCGTCCTTCTCGCGGACCAGCTTGACCAGCCCGGCGGTCTTCAGGATCTGGCTCCTGCCGTTGCCGCCGAGGTTGTACTCGTAGGTCTCGACGTCGTCGTACTGCTCCCTGGCCTCGGCTTCGGTCAGGCCGACGGAGGCGATCTCGGGGTTGCAGTAGGTGATGCGGGGGATGCCGGAGTCCACGATCGGCATCGGCTGCAACCCGGCGATCTCCTCGGCGACGAAGATGCCGTGCGCGAAGCCGCGGTGCGCCAGCTGCAGGCCGGGGACCAGGTCGCCGATGGCGAAGACGCCGTCGACGTTGGTGCGCAGCCGCTCGTCGGTCGGCACCCAGCCGCGGTCGACCGTCACCCCCGCGTCCTCGAACCCCAGGCCCTCGGACGCGGGGCCGCGGCCGACCGCCACCAGCAGCAGGTCGGCCTCCAGCGTGTCGCCACCCTCGAGTGAGACGGTCACGCCGGAGTCGCTCTGCTCGACGGAGGAGAACTTCGTGCCGGTCTTGAAACCGATCTTGCGCTTGCGGAAGGCCCGCTCGAGGTTCTTCGACAGCACCTCGTCCTCGGCGGGCACCAGCCGGGGCAACGCCTCGACGATGGTGACGTCGACGCCGAACGACTTCCACACCGAGGCGAACTCGACGCCGATGACCGAGCCGCCGATGATGACCGCGCTCGACGGCAGGTCGCTCAGCCCCATCGCCTTCTCGCTCGTCATGACCCGGCCGCCGATCTCGAGGCCGGGCAGCGTGCGGGCGTACGAACCGGTGGCGAGGACGACGTTGCGGCCCACCAGCCGGCGATCGCCCACCTCGACGGTGTCCTTGGCGGCCAGCCGGCCCTCGCCCTCGACGATCTCGATCTTGGCGGCGCCGAACAGTCCCTGCAGGCCCTTGTAGAGCCGGGCCACGACGCCGTCCTTGTAGCTGTTGACCGCGGACAGGTCGATCCCCTCCAGCGACGCCTTCACGCCGACGGAACCGCCGTCGCGGACGTGGTCGGCCACCTCGGCGGAGTGCAGCAGGGCCTTGGTGGGGATGCAGCCGCGGTGCAGACAGGTGCCGCCGAGCTTGTCCTTCTCCACCAGCACCACGGACAGGCCGAGCTGGGCGGCGCGCAGCGCACAGGCGTAACCGCCACTCCCGCCGCCGAGCACCACCACGTCGTAGTTGTCGCCGCTCACCGCATCTCCTCCCGCGTCGGGGTCGAGGGGCCAGAGGGCGTGGGACCGCTGTCGCCAGCCCTCGCACCCGGACCGCGTCTGCATCTTGTCACTGCAGGTCGGTCCGCACGAACGCGGCCCGACGCGGGGCGAGGACCGTGGGGTCGCTCTCGCCAGGTGTCACACTGGCTGCCGCCGGGCGACCGGACGCGCCCAGCGGCGAGGGGAGACACGATGCGGTTTCGGCGGCGGCGACGCGATCGCGGGGACGGACCGTCCACGATGGACCGCGAGGCGGCCTCGGTGGACCGCAAGCACCTGGAGGAGTTCGTCTCGACCCGTTCCGGCGTCGAGGGGTTCGTCGAGCCCCGCACCGCGGTCACCGAGACCACCCTGCTGCTCGTCAGCGTCGAGGGGGAGTGGACCAGGCGACGGGTTCCGTCCGCGCAGTGGGCCCACCAGTGGGCCAACAAGCTCGGCGTGCCGACCTACGACGCCGCGGTGGTCGGCTATCCGCAGCGGATGCGGGACTGGAACCGCCGACAGAAGCAGGGCCGGGGCGGACCGGGCTGAGCGTCAGCGCTTGCCCAGCAGCCCGCCGTCCGCGACCTCCTGTGCGAGCCGCACCAGGGTGCGGACCGCTGCCCCGGTGCCCCCCTTCGGGGTGTAGCCGTGCGCCTCGCCGTCGTTGAACGCCGGCCCGGCGATGTCGATGTGCACCCAGCGGTTGTCCTTGACGAACGAGCGGAGGAAGGCGGCGGCGAACAGCGTGCCGCCGTACGGCTCCGGGTTGTGCTGGCGGAGGTCGGCCAGCGCCGAGGTCGTCACCTTGGCGGTGATCTCCTCCGGGATCGGGAGCGGCCACATCGCCTCACCGGCCCGGTCGGCGACCTGGGGGATCGCCTCCAGCAGCTCCTCGTCGTTCGACAGCACCCCGGCCACCCGGGTGCCGAGCGCCACCACGCAGGCGCCGGTCAGGGTCGCCACGTCGACCACGAGGTCCGGCTCGTCCTCGACCGCCATGTCCAGCGCGTCGCCGAGGACGAGGCGGCCCTCCGCGTCGGTGTTCAGCACCTCGACGGTCTTGCCGTTCCGCATCGTCAAGACGTCGCCGGGACGGCTCGCGGTGCCGCTCGGCATGTTCTCGGCCAGCGATGCGTAGGCGGTGACCGCGACGGGGAGGCCGAGCTCGGCGATGGCGTACGTCGCCGCGACGACGGCCGCCGCTCCCCCCATGTCGCACTTCATGGTCATCATCGACTTGCCGGGCTTGAGCGAAAGCCCGCCGGAGTCGAAGGTGATGCCCTTGCCGACCAGCGCGATCCGCGCCCGCGGCTTGCGCGGGGCGTACCGCAGCGACACCAGCCTCGGCGGGTGCGCCGAGCCCTGTCCCACGCCGAGGATGCCGCCACAGCCCTGCTTGGCCAGCTCCCGCTCGTCCAGGACGGTGACCTTGACCTTGCCGGTGCTGCGGTGGCCGGAGATGGCGTCGGCGAACAGCCCCGGCGTCAGGTCGTTGGGGGGTGCGTTCACCCAGTCCCGGGCGACGCTGACGGCGCGGGCGACCGTCTGGGCCCGTTCGACGGCTGCCTGGACGGGCTTGGTGCGGGCCTTGTCACACAGCACGACGACGTCGGCCGGCGGGTCGGCAGTCGTCGTGGTGCGGTAGCGGTCGTAGCTGTACAGGCCGAGCAGCGCGCCCTCGCCGGCCGCCTGGACGTCGTCCGGGTCGTCCACCGGAAGCGCCAACGCGACCGAGACCGCGTTCGACAGCGCCTGCACGCCGGCGGCGGCGGCGCGGCGGATCCGCTCCCGATCCGCCGTGCCCTCGTCGCCGAGACCGACCGCGACGACCAGCGCGGTGCGGAGCAGGTGACCGGACGGCAGCTTGGCCACCTGACCGGGCTCGCCGGTGAAGCCGAGCCCGCTCAGCATCGGGACGAAGCCACGCCCGAACGCCTTCGCGACGTCGCCGGCCGAGGACACGGGGGCCAGGCCCTTCTTCGTGCGCACCATGCCGACGACGACGGCATCGGTGCGGACGGAGCCGGCCTGGGCGGAGCGGGCGCTGAGCGTGGGCACGGTGGAGCGACCTCCGAGGGCTCGGGGAGACGCGGGGCGCGCGTCCTCGCGCCCGACCCTAGCCCGCACCGGCGCGACCGTCGCGGCCGGCGATGATGCATTGCCGTCGCCCGGGCGACGGGAATGCATCATCGGTGCCGGAGGGGCGCGGCGAGGCGGGCGGACCCGGCGGCGGCTAGGTTCCGCAGCATGACCGACGCGTCCACCGAGCCGCTGAAGACCTCCCCGCTGCACGACCGGCACCAGGCCCTGGGCGCCCGCACCGCCGCCTTCGGCGGCTGGGAGATGCCGCTGGAGTACGCCGGTGGCGGGGTGCTCAAGGAGCACGCCGCCGTCCGCGACGCGGTCGGCCTGTTCGACGTCAGCCACCTGGGCAAGCTCGTGGTGCGCGGACCCGGAGCGGCCGCGTACGTCGACTCCTGTCTGACCAACGCGCTGGACCGGATCGGCCCGGGTCAGGCGCAGTACACCCTCGCCTGCGACGACGCGAGCGGCGGCGTGGTCGACGACCTGATCGCCTACCTGCGCAGCGACGACGAGCTGCTGCTGGTGCCGAACGCGGCCAACTCCGCCGAGGTCGCGGCCCGGCTCCGGGCCGGGGCGCCAGCCGGCGTCCAGGTGGTCGACCGGCACGCCGACGACGCGGTGCTCGCGGTGCAGGGCCCGCGCAGTGACGACGTGCTCGCCGCGGCCGGACTCCCGGGCGGCCACGCCTACATGTCGTTCGTCGGCGCTGAGGTCGACGGTGTAGCCGGAGCGGCCGTCACCGTCTGCCGCACCGGCTACACCGGCGAGCGCGGATACGAGCTGGTGCTGCCCGCCGCGGCGGCACCGGCGTTGTGGGACCGGTTGCTCGAGGCGGGTGCCGGGCACGGGATCCGCGCCTGCGGCCTCGGCGCCCGCGACACACTGCGGACCGAGATGGGATACCCGCTGCACGGCCAGGACCTCGGCCCCGACATCACCCCGGTGCAGGGTCGGGCGGGCTGGGCGGTCGGTTGGGACAAGCCGGCCTTCTGGGGCCGGGACGTGCTGACCCGCGAGCGTGCCGAGGGCGCCCGCCGGTTGCTGCGCGGGCTGCGGGCGACCGGACGCGGCATCCCGCGGCCGGGCATGCAGGTCTCCGGCGGGGCCGAGGGCGCGACGGTCGGCACCGTCACGTCCGGCACCTTCTCGCCGACGCTGCGAGTCGGGATCGGGCTGGCGCTGCTGGACCGGTCGGTCCAGGACGGCGACGAGGTGACGGTCCAGGTGCGGGGGCGGGACGAGGGCTTCACCGTGCAGAAGCCGCCGTTCGTGCAGACCGTCCCGCGCTGACGGACGGGCCGCCCGGACTGGCCACCGGCGGCGCCGGCGGCCGCCGTAGGCTGCCCGCATGGCGTGGACGTGGCGGTTCGAGAACTCCGCCGGCGAGGGCGTGGCGGCCCCCGAGGGTGCGGTCGCGGTGTTCCCGTCGCAGGCCGACGCGGAGACCTGGCTGGGCGAGGCGTTCCCCGAGCTGGTCGAGGCCGGCATCGATCAGGTGGTGCTGCTCGAGGGCGTCCGCGAGGTCTACGGACCGATGAGCCTGCACGTCGGCTGAGCGGCCAGACCGGCCGCAGCCGACCGGCTCAGCCCGACCGGCTCAGCCCCCGGGACGGTGCCGCGGGGACTTCGTCTGTCCGGCGTCCCGCTCCACCGTGTCGCCGAGCTCCTCGTCGATCCGCTTGAGCAGCTCGGGCTCCAGGGTGACGCCGGCGGCCTTGACGTTCTCGGTCACCTGCTCCGGACGGGAGGCGCCGATGATGGCCGATGCGACGTTGTCGTTGGCGAGCGTCCACGCCACCGCCAGCTGGGCGAGCGACAGCCCGGCCTCGTCAGCCAGCGGGCGCAGCCGCTGCACCCGCTCGAGGACGTCGTCGACGAGGTAGCGCTTGACCGTGTCCGCGCCCCCCTTCTCGTCGGTCGCCCGCGAGCCGGCGGGCAGCCCTTCGCCCGGCTGGTACTTGCCGGTGAGCACGCCCTGCGCGATCGGGGACCACACGATCTGCGACAGTCCGAGCTCCCGGCAGGTCGGGACCACCTCGGCCTCGATGACCCGCCACAGCATGTTGTACTGCGGCTGGTTGGAGACGAACGGGATGCGCAGCTCACGCGCCAGCGCGTGTCCGGCCCGGATCTGGTCCGCGGTCCACTCCGAGACGCCGATGTAGTGCGCCTTGCCGGAGTGCACGACGTCGGCGAACGCCTCCATCGTCTCCTCGAGCGGCGTCTCGTGGTCGAAGCGGTGCGCCTGGTAGAGGTCGACGTGATCGGTGCCGAGGCGCTCCAGCGACCCGTTGATCGACTCCGCGATGTGCTTGCGGGACAGCCCGGCGTCGTTCGGTCCGCCGGGACCGGTCGGCCAGTAGACCTTGGTGGCGATCTCCAGCGACTCGCGCCGCTCGCCCTGCAGTGCCTTGCCGAGGACGGTCTCCGCCGCGGTGTTGGCGTACACGTCCGCGGTGTCGAAGGTCGTGATCCCCTCGTCGAGGGCCTGCCGCACGCAGGCGAGCGCGGCGTCCTCCTCGACCTGCGAGCCGTGGGTCAGCCAGTTGCCGTACGAGATGGCGCTGACCTTGAGGCCACTCGCGCCGAGGTATCGAAACTCCATGGCACGAACGTACGGGGCGGGTGGTGACCGTGCACGCGGGGCGGTTGCCGGGACGCCGGTCAGTAGCGCTGCGGCAGCGGGTCGCCGTACTTGACCTGCGGCTTCGGCAGCCGGAGCCGGCGCAGCTGGGTGCTCCGGAGCAGGGAGTAGGAGACCGCGCCCTTGGTCTGGCCGGGCTCGAAGCGCCGGCGCAGCTCGCGGCGCAGCCGGACCGCCAGCCAGATGGTGTCCACGGCGGTCAGTGCGATGGTCAGCGACCACACCAGCAGCTGGGCCGCGAACAACCGGGGGATCACGCTCAGCAGCAGGATGAGCATCAGCAGCGGCAGCAGGTACTGCGCGACGTTGCGCCGGGAGTCCACGAAGTCCCGGCAGAAGCGGCGGACCGGGCCCCGGTCCCGCGCCGGCAGGTGCTTCTCGTCGCCGGCCGCCAGCGAGGCGCGGATCCGCTGTCGCTCGGCGGTCTTGCGCTGTCGCTCGCGCCGGGCCAGCTCCTTGCGGTTGCGGACCGGTTTGAGCTGCTGCCGGCGGGCCGCCTCGGCCTCCTTGCGGCTGGGGGTCGGCCGCCCCTTGCCCTCCGCCTCCAGCCGGCGCAGGGCGTCGGCGGTCGACTCGCCGGGCTCGGCGGCAGCCGGATCGGCGGCCGGATCGGCGGCGGAGCGGCGTCGGAACACGGGTCGACCTCGGCGTGCGGGGCGGGGGAGGAGGGCGCGGCCAGGGTACCCAGGTCGCGCCACCGGCCCGTAGGCTGGGAGTCCCTGACACCGACGAGGGGCGGCGGCACACCTCCATGAGCATCATGAAGCGGATGGGCCTGATCTTCCGGTCCAAGGCCAACAAGGCGCTGGACCGGGCGGAGGACCCACGCGAGACCCTCGACTACAGCTACCAGAAGCAGCTGGAGCTGCTGCAGAAGGTGCGCCGGGGGGTCGCCGACGTGGCCACCAGCCGCAAGCGGGTCGAGCTGCAGATGACCCAGCTGCAGCAGCAGGGCGACAAGCTGCACGGGCAGGCGCAGAAGGCCCTCGGCGCCGGCCGGGAGGATCTCGCCCGCGAGGCGCTCACGCGGCGGTCCGCGCTGCAGCAGCAGACCGAGGACCTCCAGGCCCAGCACGCCCAGCTGCAGGCCGAGGAGGAGAAGCTCACCCTCGCGTCGCAGCGGCTGCAGGCCAAGGTGGAGGCGTTCCGCACCCGCAAGGAGACGATCAAGGCCACCTACACCGCCGCCGAGGCGCAGACCAAGATCGGCGAGGCGTTCTCCGGCATCTCCGAGGAGATGAGCGACGTCGGGCTCGCGGTGCAGCGCGCGGAGGACAAGACCGCCTCGATGCAGGCTCGGGCCGGCGCGATCGACGAGCTGGTCGCCTCCGGCGCGCTCGAGGACGCGTCCGCCTCGCCGAACAGCGATATCGAGCGAGAGCTGGCCGCGATCTCGTCCGGCTCCGACGTGGACGCCGAGCTGGAGGCGATGAAGCACCAGCTCGGTGCCGGCGAGGAGCGCCCCGCGCTCGGCGGCACCTCCACGGCGCGCCCCGGTGCGGAGGGTGCTGCTGCCGAGGGCACCGCGGCGGGGGCTCCGGACCCGGCGCCCGAGCAGCGGGAGGGCTGACCGGTGATCATCCGGATCATGGGCGAGGGCCAGTACGAGGTCGCCGACGCCGCCGCCGACGAGCTGAACACCCTCGACTCGGCGGTGGAGTCCGCCGTCGAGTCCGGCGACTCCGCCGCGTTCGCATCGGCCTTCCGCGCCCTGCTGGGCACCGTCCGGGAGCGGGGCAGCGCGCTGCCCGACGACGTGCTCGTCGACTCCGACCTGGTGCTCCCACCGGCCGATGCCACCGTCGACGAGGTGGCTGCACTGCTCGGCGACGAGGGCCTCATCCCCGGCTGACCCCGCGTCCGCGGGAGCCGGGCCCGGTCGCGGCCGGAACAACCCGAGCGTCCGGAGCGTCGTACCAGGTGGGACGACCCGACAGGAGACCGCAACACACGATGGCCCACACACGATTCCGCACCGACCGCGGTCTGACCGCCCGGATGGGGCTGGTCGGCTTCTTGTTCGTCGCGCTGTATCTCGGCTTCATGGCGCTGCTCATCTCGGTGCTCGACGTGGCCGCACCGGTGATCGTGGTGATCGCGCTGGGCCTCGGCTGGGCGCAGTGGTACTTCTCCGACACGGTGGCGATGAAGGCGATGCGGGCCCGGGAGGTGACCCCGGAGCAGGCCCCGGAGCTGCACGGCGTCGTGGACCGGCTCTGCGCGCTCGCCGACATGCCCAAGCCCCGGGTGGCCGTGGCCGACACCGACATCCCGAACGCGTTCGCGACCGGTCGCTCGCCGCAGCATTCCGTCGTCTGCGTCACCACCGGGCTGCTGCGGCGGCTGGACGCCGACGAGGTGGAGGGCGTGCTCGGGCACGAGCTGGCGCACGTCGCGCATCGCGACGTCTCGGTGATGACCGTGGCCGCGACCCTCGGGGTCGTGGCCGGCCTGATCATGCGCTGGGGGCTGTGGTTCGGCGGCGGTGGCCGCGACCGCAACAACGCGCTGGTGTTCCTGGCGGTGTGGGTGGCGAGCATCGCGGTCTATCTGTTGAGCTTCCTGCTCACCCGGGCGCTGTCTCGCTACCGCGAGCTGTCGGCGGACCGCTCCGCCGCGTACCTGACCGGGCGGCCGTCGGCGCTCGCCTCGGCCCTGACCAAGATCTCCGGTGACATGGCCCGCATCCCCACCCGCGACCTGCGGCAGACCGAGCCGGTCAGCGCTTTCCTGTTCGCCCCGGCCCTGAACGGCAAGTCGCTGAGCGGTCTGTTCTCGTCGCACCCGCCGTTGGAGCAGCGGCTGGAGCAGCTGGCGCGGGTGTCCGCCGACCTCGGCCGCCAGGTCTGACCGCCGGCGATGGGACTGCTGGACGCGCTGCTCGGGCGCAGCAAGCCGGTCAAGGCCGACCTCGACGCGCTGTTCGGCGTCACCCAGGCGGCGCTCACGCTGGAGGCGGGGATCGGGCTCACCCCGACCGGCGTCGGAGCGGTCTGCTACCGCGCCAACGAGGGGGCAGCCTTCGCCACCGCCCAGACCGACCTCCAGCAGCTGCTCGACGCCGACGGCGGCCCAGCCGTCGAGATCAGCACCGACTCGTACGGCTTCACCTGGCTGGTGTGCCGGCAGCCGGCGGAGGCGCTGGGCGACCTCGTCACCGAGCTGCACGCGGTGAACCAGACCCTGCAGGACAACGGCTTCGGGCCGTCGCTGCTGTGCTCGGTGGTGGGGTTCGCGGGTCCGGAGGGGCGTCAGGTGGGGCTGGTCTACCTGTACAAGCGGGGCACCTTCTACCCGTTCGCACCCGTCCCCGGCGGAGCGCAGCAGCGGGACAACGCCATGGAGCTGCAGGTGCGCGGCGCGCTCGGGGCCGATCTCCGGATCGAGCCCGAGCTGAGCCGCTGGCTGGCGATCTGGGGGACCCCGGCCCTGCCCTGACCGCCCCCGCCATGATGGGCCGATGCGCATTCTCGTCGCCCCGGACAAGTTCGCCGGCACGCTCAGCGCCGTCGAGGCCGCCGACGCCATGGTCGCCGGCTGGCGGCGGCACGCACCGGGCGACGAGCTGTCCACTGCGCCGATGTCGGACGGCGGTCCTGGCTTCGTGCACGCGCTGGCGGGCCACCTCGAGGGTCAGCTGCTCGCGGTGTCGGTGACCGGGCCGTACGGCACGGCCGTGCCGGCGGCGGTGCTGCTGGTCGACGACACGGCGTACGTCGAGTCGGCGCAGGCCTGTGGCCTGCACCTGACCCCGCCCGACGACCGCGATCCGGAGCGGGCCTCCACGGTCGGGGTGGGCGAGCTGATCGCGACCGCCGTGGACGCGGGTGCCGAACGGGTGGTGGTCGGCCTCGGCGGCAGCGCCACCACCGACGGAGGCGCGGGCATGCTGGCGGCTCTCGGTGCCGAGGCCGACGTCGACCTGCGAGCCGGCCCGGCCGGACTGGCCCGACTCGCCGAGCGCGGGCCCGGCGGCCGGGTCGACCTGGAGGCGGTCCGTGAGCGGGTGGGCGACGTCCGGCTGGTCGCCGCCAGCGACGTCGACAACCCCCTGCTCGGGCTGCGGGGCGCGAGCAACGTCTTCGGGCCGCAGAAGGGGCTCGCCGCCGAGCGGCTGCCGGCCGTCGACGCGGTGCTGGAGCGGTTCGCGGTCGCCACCGACCGGAGCGTCGCGGACCGGCCGGGTGCGGGGGCAGCCGGTGGCCTCGGGTTCGCGCTGCTGCTGCTCGGCGCCACCCGGGAGCCGGGCGTCGAGCTGGTGGCCGGCGCGATGCGGCTGGCCGACCGCTGCGCGGCCGCCGACCTCGTGCTCACCGGTGAGGGGGCCTTCGACCACTCCTCCCGCGGCGGCAAGGTGGTGTACGGAGTCGCCCAGGAGGCCGCTCGGGCGGCCCGCCCGTGCGTGGCGCTGGCCGGTCGCGTCGACATCGGTGCCCGGGAGACCCGCGCGATCGGAGTCGAGCAGGCGTACTCGGTCGCCGACCTGGTCGGCGAGCAGGCCGCCTTCGCCGACCCGGCCGGGTCGGTCGCGGCGCTGGCCGAGAAGGTCGCCCGGCAGTGGTCGCGCTGACGATCGTCGGCGCGACGTGGCACCATGGAGGGGAATCGCCGGCACCCTGTCGGCGTTCGAGCCGAGCGAAACGTCAGGACCAAGCACGCGACGCGGCCACCGCCGCCGGCGGTGACCTCAGACCGCGACCATAGGAGCGACTCGATGAGCGACCAGACCGCCACTACGGCCGCCCCGGCCGAGACCACCACCGATGGCGTGGTGCTGACGTCGGGCGCCGCGGCCAAGGTCCGCAGCCTGCTCGACCAGGAGGGCCGGGACGACCTCGCGCTGCGCATCGCCGTGCAGCCGGGTGGCTGCTCGGGGCTCCGCTATCAGCTCTTCTTCGACGAGCGCAGCCTGGACGGCGACCTCGTCCGCGACTTCGACGGGGTGAACGTCGTCGTCGACCGGATGAGCGCGCCCTACCTCACCGGCGCCACGATCGACTTCGTCGACACCATCGAGAAGCAGGGCTTCACCATCGACAACCCCTCCGCGACCTCGTCCTGCGCCTGCGGCGACTCGTTCCACTGAGCCACCGGCTCCGGCCGATCCGCCACACCGCCAGCACTCCAGAGTCGCTGCGCACCGAGCCCCGCTCGCCGGCCCTCCAGCCGGACCAGCGGGGCTCGTCGCGTGGAGCCCGAATCGGCACCCGGCACCGCCTCCCTGAGAGCGAGAGTGCGGGAGGTCTGGAGTAGGTTGGTCCCCGTCGGATCGGACACCCAGGAAGGCGACGTGTGAGCTCGGATCTCCGTGCCGCTAACCGTCGGGGGAGCGTGCCCCGACGGTGGCGCCTCCGTACCGGCTCGCGGGTGGCGCTGGCCCTCGGTGGGCTGCTGCTGGTCACCGGCTGCACCGGCCGCGACCTGGCGCTGCCCGAGCCCACCTCCGACCGCGCGCAGTACGTCGACTCGCTGTGGCTGGGCGCCTGGGTGGCCGCCGGCGTGGTCGGCGTCTTCGTGTTCGGACTGATGGTGTGGGCGATGGTCCGCTACCGTCGCCGCTCCGACGACGAGGTGCCGGCGCAGGTGCGGTACAACCTGCCGATCGAGGTGCTCTACACCGTCGCCCCGATCATCGTGGTGCTGGTCTTCTTCTTCCACACCATCCAGACCGGGCAGGACCTGCTCGAGGAGCCGTCGGATCCGAGCCACGACGTGCAGGTGCTCGGGCAGAAGTGGTCCTGGTCGTTCAGCTACATCGAGGAGGACGCCACCGGTGGCGAGTCGGTGTTCACCTCCGGCACTCCGGCCGACCGGCCGACCCTCGTCCTGCCCGTCGGCGAGACGGTCCAGTTCACCCTGCGCTCGCAGGATGTCGTGCACGCGTTCTGGGTGCCCGCCTTCTACTTCAAGCTCGACGTGGTCCCCGGCCGGGCGAACACCTTCTCGTTGACCCCCACCCGCGAGGGCACCTTCGAGGGCCGCTGCTCCGAGCTGTGCGGCATCTACCACTCCCGGATGCTGTTCACGGTCGAGGT
The DNA here is from genome assembly GCA_963695375.1 of uncultured Actinomycetota bacterium. Classification (GTDB taxonomy): domain Bacteria; phylum Actinomycetota; class Actinomycetes; order Propionibacteriales; family Nocardioidaceae; genus JACCVL01. The sequence goes on from OY968767.1 coordinate 1,916,584, forward strand.
GGTCAGCTCCGAGGAGTTCGACGCCCATCTGCGGGACCTCCAGGCGGCCGGCAACGTCGGGGTGCTGGAACCGGGCAGCGACGCCACCCAGATCGCCGGCGAGGAGCCCGCGGCCGACGAGTCCACGAGCGAGGACGGAGACGCGCAGTGACCACCACCGTCACCCCGCCCGGCCATGCCGCACCCGGCTCGGTGCCCCCGCCGCAGCAGCCGCAGCGGACGCTGGGGCAGCTCGCGAGCAAGGTGCTCAGCACCACCGACCACAAGGTGATCGGCAACCTCTACTTCGTCACCTCGTTCGCGTTCTTCCTCGCGGCCGGCGTGATGGCGCTCATGATCCGCGCCGAGCTGGCCCAGCCCGGCACCCAGATCGTCAGCGACGAGGCCTACAACCAGCTGTTCACGATGCACGGCACGATCATGCTGCTGCTGTTCGCGACGCCGCTGTTCGCCGGCTTCGCCAACGCGATCATGCCGCTGCAGATCGGCGCTCCGGACGTGGCCTTCCCGCGGCTGAACATGTTCAGCTACTGGACGTACCTTTTTGGCGGCTTGATCGCCTCGGCCGGGTTCATCGTGCCCGGCGGAGCGGCCGACTTCGGCTGGTACGCGTACGCCCCGCTGTCCAACGAGGTGAACTCGCCGGGGCTCGGCGGCGACCTGTGGGTGATGGGGCTCTGGCTCGCCGGTCTGGGCACGATCCTCGGCGCGGTCAACTTCGTCACGACCATCTTCTGCATGCGCGCGCCCGGCATGACGATGTTCCGGATGCCGATCTTCACCTGGAACATCCTGGTGACCAGCCTGCTGGTGCTGATCGCGTTCCCGATCCTCGCCGGAGCGCTGCTGATGCTCGAGGCCGACCGGGTGCTCGGCGCACACGTCTACGACGCGGCCAACGGCGGCGCGATCTTGTGGCAGCACCTGTTCTGGTTCTTCGGCCATCCCGAGGTCTACATCATCGCGCTGCCGTTCTTCGGGATCATCACCGAGGTGCTGCCCGTGTTCAGCCGCAAGCCGATCTTCGGCTATGTCGGCCTGGTGGCCGCCACGCTCAGCATCGCCGCGCTGTCGGTGGCGGTGTGGGCGCACCACATGTTCACCACCGGGGCGGTGGACCGGCCGTTCTTCTCGTTCATGACGTTCTTGATCGCCGTGCCGACCGGGGTGAAGTTCTTCAACTGGATCGGCACGCTGTGGGGGGGATCTCTGACCTTCGAGACCCCGATGCTGTGGTCGCTCGGCTTCCTCACCACCTTCTTGTTCGGCGGGCTGACCGGCGTCATCCTCGCTTCCCCGGCGCTGGACTTCGCGGTCTCCGACAGCTACTTCGTGGTGGCGCACTTCCACTACGTGGTGTTCGGGACCGTGGTGTTCGCGATGTTCGCCGGGTTCTACTTCTGGTGGCCGAAGCTCACCGGTCGGATGCTCGACGAGACGCTGGGCAAGATCCACTTCTGGCTGCTGTTCATCGGCTTCCACCTGACCTTCCTGGTGCAGCACTGGCTCGGCGTGGAGGGCTTCCCGCGCCGGTACGCCGACTACGAAGAGAACGACGGCTTCACCACCCTCAACGAGATCTCCAGCATCGGCGCGTTCGTGCTCGGTGCGTCGATGGTGCCGTTCGTGTGGAACGTCTGGAAGACGCGGAACGCACCTCGGGTGGAGACCGACGACCCCTGGGGCTGGGGGCGGTCGCTCGAGTGGGCCACCTCCTCACCGCCACCGCGGCACAACTTCCACCGGCTGCCCCGGATCCGCTCGGAGGCACCCGCCTTCGACCTGCACCATCCCGAGGTCGCTGCGCTCGAGCTGGACGAGAATCCGGCGATGGAGGACGGTGGGCTGTCCGACAACCCCGACCAGGAAGGTCGCCGCGACCAGGTCGGCGGGCGCCCCCGCCAGGAGCGTGACCAGTGAAGGTCGAAGCCGGCGTCACCGGCCTGGTGGCGCTCTTCTTCGCGGTCGTGACCCCCGTCTACTGGTTCCTCTCGGAGGACCCGACCGGCACCGCCGCGCTGGTGATGACGACGCTGCTGGGAGCTCTGGTCGCGTTCTACCTCGGCGTGGTGGCCCGGCAGATCGACCCGCGACCGGAAGACCGGGCCGAGGCGGAGGTTGCCGACGGCGCGGGGGAGCAGGGCTTCTACCCCCCGTACAGCTGGTGGCCGCTGTACACCGCGCTGTCGCTCTCTGTGATGGTGCTGGGCGTGGCCATCGGCTGGTGGCTGGTGATCATCGGCGTCGGGGTCGGGTCGCTGGCGCTGGTGGGATTCGTCTACGAGTACTACCGCGGCTTCCACGCTCACTGAGCGACTCGTCGGCAGGCCGGCCGGGTGCCGGGCCGGCATCCGCCACGCCGAGGATTCGGATCGATCCCCGTGACCGGGTTACGCTGATTTGGTCCCACGGCTCCGCCTCGGAGGTTTCCCCATGCCCTGTGTCCGCTCGTACCGCCCCGGTGCCGGCCTGACCGTCGGTATCGTCGCGGCGCTCGCGCTCGCAGCCTGCACGTCGGGCAGCACCGAGTCCGACCAGGCCATCGCCCAGGAGGGCTCCGCGCCGCGCGGCGACACCGCTGAGGCGCCCGCCGAGCCCTTCGGCGCCGACGTCCGCGTGCCCGGTGGGGTGCAGCAGGTGTCCGTCGACAGCGTCGTCCGGGTGGCGGCCGTCGACGGCACGCTCGACCGGGTGGTCGCCTACTCCGGTCGACGCAGCCCCGACACGACACTGCGTGGTGACCTCGACGCCGACGGCACCGAGTGGCGGCTGGACGGGGTCTTGGAGCCGGGGCTGACGTACACCGTGCTGAGCACCGGGACCAACGCCGACGGCGAGCGCCGCACCGTGCGGGACCGGTTCTCGACCGAGCAGCTCACGCTGGACGAACAGACCTACCCGTCCGTTGCGCCGCTGCAGGGCGAGACGGTCGGCGTCGGCATGCCGGTGATCGTCACGTTCGACGTCCCGGTGACCGACCGGGCTTCGATCGAGCGGCACATGTCGGTGTCGTCGACCCCGCAGGTGCGGGGCAGCTGGCACTGGATGTCCGACACCGAGGTGCACTACCGGCCGCGGACGTTCTGGCCGGCTGGCGCCGACATCGATGTGGATGTGGACATCAACTCGGTGGACGCCGGCGGCGGCATCTACGGCCAGGAGAGTCGGCAGGTGTCGTTCGACGTCGGGGACAGCATCGTGAGCACGGTCAACGTCGACAGCCACACGATGCGGGTGGCCATCAACGGCAAGACCGCGCGCACCATCCCCATCTCGGCCGGCAAGGCGGGCTTCGAGACCCGCGGCGGCACGAAGCTGATCATGGAGAAGTACGAGTCCAAGCGGATGGATGCGGCAACCACCGGCATCCAGCCCGGCGACCCGGAGTACTACAACCTCGCAAACGTGCAGTACGCGATGCGGGTGACCTACTCCGGCGAGTTCCTGCACGCCGCGCCGTGGTCGGTCGGTGACCAGGGCAGCGCCAACGTGAGCCACGGGTGCGTCGGCATGAGCACCGAGGACGCGGCCTGGCTGTTCGGGCTCTCGCACCGCGGCGACGTTGTCAAGGTGCTCGGGAGCAACCGCCCGCTCGAGCAGGGCAACGGCTGGACCGACTGGGACATCAGCTGGGCCGAGTACAAGGCCGGCTCCGCCCTCTCCTAACCCCCCACCCCGCCCACCCCCGCGATCCGTCACTTCTGACCCGCTCGTCCGTCAGTTCTGACCCGCTCGTCCGTCAGCTCTGACCCGCTCGTCCGGCAGTTCGCACAGCGCGGGCATCAGTCTGCTCTGGCTGTACGCCACGAGTGAAGGATCGCGGGGTCGGAACTGACGGATCGCGGGCGTGGAAGTGACGGATCGCGGGCGTGGAAGTGACGGATCGCGGGGTCGGAACTGACGGATCGCGGGGGTGGAACTGACGGATCGCGGGGGTTGGGGTTAGTGGTGGCGGGGGACGCCGAGCTCGTTGACCCCCTGGAACTCCTCGGCCGCCTCGAGCTCCGCGTGCTCCTCGCCGTGCCCGTGCGCGGCTGCCTCCTCGACCTCGTCCCGGGTCGGCTTCTGGTGGTCGTGCCCGACCCAGAAGCGGGACAGCCGGGCCCGCACCTGCTCCACCCGGGCCTTGGGGGCGGCCACCCCGTTGGCGTCCGTGCTGGGCGGCAGCGCGGCGACCTCGGTGCGGTCGTGCGCGGTGAGGGTGTAGGCGATGGCGGGGTCCACCGGGACATGCCGCTCGGAGTAGGCACCGTCGGGGGAGCGCACGATGATCCCCGACTCGTAGCCGTGCAGCACCAGCTGGCTGGTCTGCCGCTGCAGCCCGATGCAGATCCGCCGGGTCAGGATGAAGGCCGCCACCGGACCGACGAAGATCAGCACCCGCAACGACCAGGTGATGGCGTAGAAGTCCAGCCCGAACGAGGTCGCGATGATGTCGTTGCCGCCGGAGATCCACAGCAGCCCGTATGCCGTCATCCCGGCGACGCCGAAGGCGGTGCGGGTCGGGGCGTTGCGCGGGCGCTGCAGCAGGTGGTGCTCGCGCCGGTCACCGGTCACCCACTGCTCCACGAACGGGTACGCGCCGAGGATCCCGAACAGCAGCCCCATCAGCAGCACGCCCGGGATGAACACGTTCATCGACAGCGTCGAGCCGAAGATCGTGAACTCCCACGGCGGCATGATCCGCAGCGCGCCGTCGAGCCAGCCCATGTACCAGTCCGGCTGTGAGCCGGCGGTGACCTCCGCGGGGTTGTACGGGCCGAAGTTCCACACCGGGTTGATCTGGAACAGCCCACCCATCAGCGCGGTCACGCCGAAGACGATGAAGAAGAAGCCGCCGGCCTTGGCCATGTAGACGGGCATCAGCGGGTAGCCGACGACGTTGCTGTTCGTGCGTCCAGGACCCGGCCACTGGGTGTGCTTGTTGTAGACGAGCAGCAGCATGTGCAGCGTGATCAGGGCCAGCAGGATGCCGGGGATCAACAGGATGTGGGCGACGTAGAGCCGGGGGATGAACTCGTTGCCCGGGAACTCCCCGCCGAAGACGAAGAACGAGATGTAGGTGCCGACCACCGGGATGGACCGCATCAGCCCCTCGGCGATACGCAGGCCGGTGCCGGAGAGCAGGTCGTCGGGCAGCGAGTAGCCCGCGAAGCCCTCGATGATGCCGAGCTGCAGCAGGCCGAGCCCGACCAGCCAGTTGGTCTCCCGCGGCCGTCGGTAGGCGCCGGTGAAGAACACCCGGAGCATGTGCACGAGCATCGCGGCCAGGAACAGGTTGGCCGCCCAGTGGTGGATCTGCCGCATCAGCAGCCCGCCGCGCACCTCGAAGGACAGGTCGAGTGTGGACGCGTAGGCGGCCGACATCTCCAGGCCGCGCAGCGGCAGGTAGCTCCCGGTGTACTCGACCTCCTGCATGCTCGGGTCGAACCACAGCGACAGGAACACCCCGGACAGCAGCAGCACGATGAAGCTGTACAGCGCGATCTCGCCGAGCATGAACGACCAGTGCTCGGGGAACGCCTTGCGCAGGTTGCCCTTGGCGAGCTTGGCCAGCCCGACCCGGTCGTCGACCCAGCGAGTGGGCCCGGCGAGCGGCCCGTAGGACCGCGTGCTGCTACCGGTGGACCTGCCTGCACTCTCGGTCCCGGTGCTCATTGCGGCTCCCACCTCGGTCGTACGGCGTCGGTCCTGCTTCCAGTATGCGTCGTGATTCGCGGGTCAGCCCGAGTGGATCTCGGGGAAGCTCGGACCGACCACGGCCTCGAAGTCACCGAGGGCGATGAGGTACCCCTCCTCGTCCAGCCCGATCTCCAGCTGGGGGACCGGGCGGGCGGCCGGACCGAACACCACCCGGCCACCGTCGGACAGGTCGAACGTCGACTGGTGGCAGGGGCAGAGCAGGTTGCGGGTCTGCTGCTCCCACAGCGAGATCGGGCAGCCGAGGTGGGTGCAGATCTTGCTGAAGCACAGCACGCCGTCCACGCCCTTGCCGGCGCTCTCGGTGTTGACCAGGTCCTCCGGGTCGATCCGGACGAGGATCACGGCGGCCTTGGCCTTGGCGTTGAGCAGCTCGGTGCCTTCGTACAGCGGGTGGTCCTCGTCGTCGGTCTCGAAGAACACCCCGGGCTCACCGTTGACCAGCTGTCCGAGCTCGACGTCCTCGAGCCGCAGCGGCTCACCGGAGATGTCGTTGACGACCCGGACGCCCTTCGCCCACACCGTCTCCTTGGGACGGTTGCCCGGCAGCGGACCGAGATCGGCGAGGAACACCACGGCCGGCAGGCCGAGCACCCCGAGCGAGGTGATCAGGCTGCCGCGGATCATCTTGCGCCGGCCGAAGCCCGACTCGGTGGCTCCCTGCTCGAACTCGGCGAGTGCGGCCGCCTGGTCCTCCGGGCTGGACCCGGAGGAGTGCCGCAGCTCGACGATCTCGTGGTCGTCCATCAGCGTCTTGGCCCACTGGATGGCGCCGATGCCGATCAGCAGCAGCGCGGTGCCCAGGCCGAGTCCCAGGGCGGCGTTCAGCGCGTTGGTGCCGGCGAAGGACGTGAACTTGTCGATGGCGAAGTACGCGACGCAGGTGGCCAGCGTCAGGACCGCCGAGATCGCGAACAGGGCGGAGATCTGCCGCTCGGCCCGCCGCTCGGCGGCAGGGTCGTTGTCGGTCGGGCGCGGGGTGTGGGTGGCGATCCCGGGGTCGTCGTACGGCTCTCCGGCCCGCAGCTCGACCCGGCGCGCCTCCGGGTGTGCCGGGCTGATCCCGCCGTCCTCGCTCACTGCTTCCTCGCCCTCACCGTGTGCTTCCCGATCCACGCCGCCGCTCCGGCCAGGACGCCGATGCCGACGACCCAGGCGACCAGTCCCTCGGACACCGGTCCGACCCGGCCGAGACCGAGCCCGCCGTTGTTCGGCTGCCCCTGGACCTCCTCCAGGTAGGCGTAGATGTTGCGCTTGTCCTCGGGGGTGATGACCTCGTCGCTGAACACCGGCATCTGCTGGGGTCCGGTGAGCATCGCCTCGGCGAAGTACTTGCCCTCGACGCCCTCCAGGCTCGGCGCGTACCGGCCGCCGCCCAGCGCGCCACCCATGCCGGTGGAGTTGTGGCAGGCCGTGCAGTTGGTGCGGAAGAACTCCCCGCCGCGGACGACGTCCTCCTCATCGACCTCGGACAGGTCGAAGTACTCCGGGCCCGGGATCGGCGGTCCCGGCGCCAGGGAGCCGACGAAGGCCGCCAGCGCCTCGGTCTCCGCGTCGTCGTAGACCGGGGGCTTGGCGGGGGCCTGCTGGCTGTTCTGCGCCATCGGCATCCGGCCGGTGCCCACCTGGAAGTCGACAGCCGCCGCGCCGACCCCGATCAGCGACGGGCCGTACTGGCCGCCCTTGTTCTGGGCGATGCCCTGGGCGTTGGCTCCGTGGCACGACGAGCAGCCGATCAGGAACAGCTCGCGGCCCTCGGAGACCAGTTCGGTGTCCGTCGTGTCCTCGGCCTGCGCCGCCCGGGGGGCGAACGCGGAGTAGACCGCACCCACCGCGACCAGCCCGAGCAGCAGCACGAGGACCCCTGCGAGCGGATGCCGCCGGTGGGTCGAGAGTCGTCGCACGGCTCGCGGGCCTCCCTGGGTCGTCATGCGGCGGGCGTCGGCGCGGTCACCGGGACCGCGGGCGGGACGGACGTCATCGGGGCGGCCGTCACTTGATCAGATAGATAGTGGCGAACAGGGCGATCCAGACGATGTCCACGAAGTGCCAGTAATAGGACACGACGATGGCGCTGACGGCCTGCTCGTGGGTGAACCGCCGGGCGATGAAGGTACGCCCGATCACCAGCAGGAAGGCGATCAGCCCGCCGGTCACGTGCAGGCCATGGAAGCCGGTGGTGAGGTAGAAGACCGAGCCGTACGGCGAGGACGCGATCGTGACGTTCTCCCGGACCAGCTCGGCGTACTCCAGCACCTGGCCGGCGACGAACACCGCCCCCATCAGGTAGGTGAGGACGAACCACTCCCGCAGCCCCCAGGCCGACCAGTTCAACAGGCTCCCGCTGCGACCGACCCGACCACGCTCGGCTGCGAACACCCCGAGCTGGCAGGTCACGGAGCTGAGCACCAGGATCGTCGTGTTCACGGTGGCGAACGGGATGTTCAGCAGCTGGGTCTCGGCGGCCCACAGGTCGGTCGCGACGTTCTTGATCGTGAAGTAGGCCGCGAACAGCGCGGCGAAGAACATCAGCTCGCTGGACAGCCACACGATCGTGCCGACGCTGACCATGCTGGGCCGGTTGAGCTGACCGTGCAGACGAGAGGTCGGGACCGCCGTCGTCGTCGCCACGACGTCATTATGCTGTGCCGACGCCGTCGTGAGCACCCCGGCCCCCGGCATGTTGCGGAGAGCGGCCGCGGTCGCGGTCGCCGGTCGGTCCCGGTGGCCGGCTCGCCTACGCTGGCGACGTGCTGGAGACCTCGCTCGTGCACGCGCACGGCGATCCGTCCGAGGTGCCGCCGATCGACCTGGTCGCCCTGCTCACCGAGTGGCGGCTGGAGTTCTGGCCGCTGCTGGGCGTCGCCACCGCGGTGCTCGTCTACGCGCTGCCGGCGCGAGCGTTGCGCCGGCGCGGCGACCACTGGTCGTCCTGGCGATCGGCCTCGTTCCTCGTCGGCGGCTGCGGGACTCTCGCGCTCGCCACGCTGTCCCCGCTGGCTGCCTACGACACCACGCTGCTCAGCGTGCACATGGTCCAGCACATGCTGCTGTCGATGGTGGCACCGGTGCTGCTGGCCCTCGGGGCGCCGGTGACGCTGTGGCTGCGCACGCTCCCGGCCGCCCCGCGTCGGCTGCTGCTGGCGGTCGTGCACAGCCCGCCGGTCCGGGTGCTGAGCTCCCCGCCGGTGGCGTTCGGGATCTTCGTGCTGAGCCCGTGGGCGCTGTACTTCTCCGGCTGGTACGAGGCGACGCTGCGCTCCGCGCCGCTGCACGAGCTCACTCACCTGCACTTCGTGCTGGTCGGATCGTTGTTCTTCTGGCCGCTCGTCGGGCTCGATCCGGTGCCCGGGCGGGTGCCGTACGGGTTCCGGCTGCTGACGACCTTCCTGACGCTGCCGTTCCACGCCTTCCTCGGGATCACCGTGATGGGCGCCTCGACGCTGATCGCGGGGGACTACTACCTGGCGCTGGACCGGGACTGGCCGCCGGGCGTCGCCGACGACCAGCAGCTCGCCGGTGCGGTGCTGTGGGCGTCCGGCGACCTGGTGGGGCTGCTCTTCTTCGCCGTGCTGTTCGTCCAGTGGGTCCGGGCCTCCCAGCGGGAGGCGGTTCGCGAGGACCGCCGGCTGGACCGGCTGGACCGGCTGGAACAGCTGCAGCGCGGCGACGGCTAGCATCGCGCTCGTGACCGAGCCCTCCGCCGCCGACGACCGTCCGGTCCGCACCCTCGTCTACAGCGACGACGTCGAGACCCGCGAGGCGGTCATCCTGGCGCTCGGCCGGCGCCCGGCTCCGGACGTCCCCGAGCTCGAGTACGTCGAGTGCGCGACCGAGCCGACCGTGATCCGCACCGTCGACCGCGGCGACATCGACCTGGTGATCCTGGACGGCGAGGCGGTGCCTGCGGGTGGGCTGGGGATCGCCCGCCAGCTCAAGGACGAGATCTTCCGCTGCCCGCCGGTCCTGGTGATCACCGGTCGACCGCAGGACGCCTGGCTGGCCACCTGGTCGCGGGCAGACGGGGCGGTGCCACACCCGATCGACCCGCTGCACCTCGCCGACGTCGTGGCCGCGATGGTGCGCGATCGGCTGGCCGCCGACCGTGGCACCCCCGCCGGCAACCCGTGACCGACCGCAACCCTGCGTCCGTCCCCCCGCCTGCGAGCAGCTGGCCGGAGGTGCTCGCGGCGCTGCTGGCGCGCCGGGACCTGACCGCGGACCAGACGGCATGGGCGATGGGGGAGGTCCTCTCGGGGGACGCGTCGCCCGCCCAGATCGCCGGCTTCGCGGTTGCCCTGCGGGCCAAGGGGGAGACCGTCGACGAGGTCGAGGGTCTCGTCCGCACCATGTACGCCCATGCCGCACCGCTCGACGTCCCGGGCCGTTGCGTCGACGTCGTCGGCACCGGAGGCGACCGGGCGCACACGGTGAACATCTCCACGATGGCGGCCGTCGTCACCGCGGGCACCGGGGCCACCGTGGTCAAGCACGGCAACCGGGCGGCCTCGTCGTCGTCCGGCTCGGCCGACGTCCTGGAGGCGCTGGGGGTCGCTCTCGACCTCCCGCCCGCCCGGGTCGCAGAGGTGGCCCTCCAGGCCGGCATCACCTTCTGCTTCGCGCCGGTGTTCCACTCCTCGCTGCGACACGCCGCCGCCCCGCGCCGCGAGCTCGGAGTGGCCACCACGTTCAACTTCCTCGGCCCGCTGACCAACCCCGCGCGGCCGGCGGCGCAGGCGGTCGGCGTCGCCGACCCGCGGATGGCGCCGGTGCTGGCCGGTGTGCTGGCTCGCCGCGGGGTGGACGCGCTCGTCTTCCGCGGCGACGACGGCCTGGACGAGCTGACCGTCAGCGCGACGTCGACGGTCTGGCTGGCCCGGGCCGGTCAGGACGGTGTGCAGGAGGAGACGCTCGAGCCGCGCGACCTCGGGATCGAGCGGTCACCCGTGCAGGCGCTGCGCGGCGGTGACCCGGCCGCGAACGCTGCGGTCTTCCGCCGCCTGCTGGCGGGCGAGCGCGGCCCGGTCCGAGACGCCGTGCTGCTCAACGCCGCGGCCGCGGTTGCCGTCCACGCGCCGGTGCCCGGCACGTTGCAGGAGCGGCTGCAGACCGGTCTGACGGCGGCCGCGGAGTCACTCGACTCCGGTGCCGCGGCCGATGTCCTCGACCGGTGGGTCGCTGCCACCGCCCGCTAGCGGCGCACCCGGAACTGCCAGCTGGTCTTGGCCAGCGCGTTGCCCGCCCGGTCCGAGATCGCGCTGGTGAGCACGACCTTGTAGGCCTTGCCCACCCGGAGGTCCCGCGCGGGGTTGAGCGTGGCCCGCAGCGTCGCGGGGTCCCAGGTGACCGACGCCGACACGGGATGTGCCGAGCCCACCTGGATCAGCTTCATGCTGGCGCTGTCCGTCCCGCGGACCACCTCCGAGAACGTGGCCCGGACGTTCGCCGTGGGCTTGGCGGTCTCGACCGGCGTCTGGTCCACCACCGTCGGCGCGGTGCTGTCGACCGAGAAGCCCCGCCACGCGCTGGTGGCCATCACGCTTCCCCCGGTGTCGATGCTGCTGACCCGCCACTCCCACGCGCCGTCACTGAGCCGGCCGCGTGGCGCGTAGGCCAACGCGACGGTGTTCACCGACGACGTGGAGCCGCCGACGCGCCGCAGCTCGTAGCGGTAGTAGGCCGCTCCGGTCCGCGGTCGCCAGGTGAACAGCGAGTCGACGGCGCTGACGTTCGCTCCGGCGGCCGGGGTGATCAGCTTCGGCGCTGCTCCCCGGACCCGGAAGCTCCAGACCTGCCCCGGGGTGTCGGCGGTGGCGCTCCACGGTCCGTAGTTGCCGCTGCCGTCGATGCGCCGGATCCGCCAGACGTAGGGGTCGGGTGACACGGGCAGCGGGTTCGTCAGCGACAGCGCGCTCTGCCGGACGGTGGTGTTCACGACTCGGTTGACGCTGGAGAAGTTGGTGTCGTTGTTCCTGTACACCTCGACCTGGTAGCTCGCGGCGTTGGGCTGGGGTCGCCAGCGCAGCGCTGGAGTGCTCGTGCTGGCGGCGCCGTTGGCGGGGCTGGTCTGCACGACCGGGGCACTGTGCTTCTCGGTCTGCCAGATCGGGCTGGGCGTCAGGTCGTTGCCGCTGCCGTCGATCGGAGTGACTCGCCACCACAGCGGGCCCTCCGGATAGAGCCTGTTGGTGGCGGTGTAGGTCGTCTGGTCGACCACCGCACTGTCCAGGATCTGCTGGAAGGTCGGGCTGCTCGACACCTGGATCCGGTAGGTGGCCGCCTCTACGGAGGTGTGCACCAGCGGACCGGTGTCCCCGGCGGTGTTGGTGCGCAGGTAGTCCCGCCAGCTGAACGTGACCGTGTCGCCGCCGGGTTCGATCCCGCCGTTCGTCGGCGACAGCGGCTGAAGCGCTCGCGACGTCTTGTCGAAGGCGTTCGTCGCGCGGGTCGGATCCGGGGCACAGACACCGGGGGCCTTGCACGGACGGATCACCCAGTAGTACGCCTGCCCGGCCTGGCTGTCCGGCAGCAGCTCGGTCGGCGTCCAGCGGGTGTTCTGGGTGACGGCGCCGTCGTAGACCAGGTTCGTGAGGTTGACGTCGCGAGCCAGGTAGACCAGGTAGTAGGACGCCCCGGTCACCGGCGCCCAGTCGAGCACCGGCGTCTGGGTCAGCCCGCCGCACAGACTCGGCAGCGCCGCGCCGCAGCGCTCGGCGGAGTCGAGCAACACCCCGCTGAGGGCGGCCGCCTGGTCCGTCGGGGCGGCCAGCGCGCCCACGCTGAAGCTGCCGGTGGCACTCATCGACAGCTGCACGTTCGAGCTGTCGTAGGCGACCACTCGGTAGTCGTAGCTGCCGGGCCGGATGAACTGCAGCGTCGGGTCGGTGCCGGCGGGGTACGGGTGCTTGGTGGCCAGCGGCGTGAACGACCCGGTCCCCGGCGTGCCGACCAGCAGCCTGTAGTACGACGCACCGGTCACCGGAGTCCACGACAGCGCCGGGAAGCGGCGGCCCTCGACAGGGTCCAGCAGCTGCGGAACGGCGCCGGCCGCCGGGCTGTCGCCGCTGAGCGTGAAGGACGGCGGGTTGAGCGGGATCGCCGCCTCGTCGCCGTTGTGGTAGATCGCCTGCACCCACCAGGTGACCGTGGCATCGGCCGGGGTGATCCGGGTGGTCGGAGTGAACGAGGTGGAGTAGGTCTCGGCCGTCTTGACGACGCTGCCGTACTGCCAGGTGACCTCGTACTTCTCCGCCCCGGGCGCGTCGTTCCAGCGCATGGTCGGGACGTCGACGGTGGATCCGTCGGCGGGGGCCGTCGTGGGCACCACCCCCGGCCGGTAGGTGAAGGTGTGGATGTCCGACCACGGGGTGACGACACCTGTCGGGTCGTCCACCGCCTGGACCCGCCAGTAGTAGGTGTAGCCGGGGAAGGGCAGGCAGCTCTGTCCGGAACGCTCGTCGCCGGTCGGGGTGAACGTGGTGGCCTTGGTGCTGCACTCGTCGTACGTGTCGGGGGAGAAGTTCGGGTCGGTCCCCATCTGCAGCACGTACCGGCTGGCCAGCCGGACCGGCTCCCACTGGTAGAAGAACGGGTCGGTGACGGCGGGGTTCACCTGGTCGGCCGGGTGCACCAGCTCGGGGGTGGCCGGGTCGGTTCGCGGCGGGTCGTCGACCGTCCCGCCGAACTGCCAGCGGCGCTCGAACTGCCAGGTGCGCTCCGGCCAGACCGGCCAGTCGCTCGTCCGGCCCTCGACGTCATAGGCGCGGACCTGCCACCAGTACTGGTCGTTGTTGAAGGTGGCCGGCGGCGACCACCTGGTCCCGAACGTCATCGCCGTCGACGTCGTCCCGGCGCTGAAGTTCTGGTCCGGGCTGACCCGGATCTCGTACCGGTAGGCACCGGGCACGGCGTCCCACTCCAGCACCACGTCGTTGAGCAGGCTGTCCGGGCTGCTGTCCGGCGTCGGGTTGGTCGGCTGGGCCAGCGGCTGGATCGTGTAGGACCAGGTGCTCGACCAGTCGGTGACCCGGCCGCCGCTGCGTACCCCGCGGACGTGCCAGTACAGCGTCCCGGGTCGCGGCGTGCTGGTGAAGCTGAACGAGGTGGTCCTCGAGGTGTAGTCCTCGGCGCCGGCCAGCCCAGGGTCGCGGCTGACCTGAATCTCGTAGCTGTAGGCGCCGGGCACCGGACGCCAGGACATCTGCGGCGGTTCCTGCGGCTGCGGCAGGGAGGCCCCGTCGGCCGGTGTCAATGGGAGCGGTGCGGCGTGGGAGCCGACCGTGAAGCTCGCCGTCGCCCAGCCGCTGGTGACCCCGCCCGGGTCGGTGGCGCGGACCCGCCAGTACAGCTCGCCGGCCGGCAGGGCGGTGGTCGGCACGGCTCGCCGGTTGACGGTGTCGTCCACCGACCAGATCGCCGACCCGAAGCCGGGTGATTCGGACAGCTCGACGTCGTAGGTCGCGGCTCCGGGCACCCGGTCCCACTGCAGCGGCGGGATGCCGCTGACGGTCGTGCCGTCGGGGGTCAGGTTCGTGGGCATCGCCGGGGCCGCTCCGGCATCCGGCGGCGTCGAGATGATCAGGGTCGCCCACAGGCCAAAGATGGCGATGGCGACGTAGGTGCGGTTGAACACAGGGCCCCCAGCGGCGGACGGGTATCGGCCCAGGCACCGTAGGACCGGCCGGCTCCGGCCGGCCTGGTCGAGCAGGCAGATCGGGCCGTTCGGCCGAGCAGGTCTGGCCTCCCGGCCCACGAACGCCGGCTCAGCCCTCCGCGCCGAGGCTGAACGCCGCCTCGAGGTCGTGCTGGCTGACGGTGCGGAACGCGATGTGCGTCTCGGTGGACTGGACACCGGCCACCTTGTTCAACCGGTCCGCCACCACCGTTGCCACGTCGTCGTGGGTCCGCACCCGGACCATCGCGATCAGGTCGATGTGACCGGTGACGGAGTAGACCTCGCTGACGCCGTCCAGATCGGCGATCTGCTCGGCCACTTCGGGGATCCTGGCCACGTCGGCCTTGACGAAGACGATCGCGGTGATCATGACCGGGGAGCCTAGCGTCGGGCCGGCTCGTCGAAGGGGATCAGCGCGTCGCGGCCACGGGCGGCCCCGTCCAGGACCGGGAGCAGGCGGACGGCGCCGCCCACGGGACAGGTCCAGTCCCCGTCGACGTGCACCAGCCGGACGCCGTCCGACTCGAGCCAGCGCAGCAGCAGCTCGGACTCCTCGGCGGTCGCTGCCGGCACCGGCCCTGGACCCGGCAGCACGGTCTCGGCGCCCCGGCGCAGCTCGAGCACCCAGTCCCGGGCGCTTCGGCCGGGAGGGATCACCCCGGCGGCGGCGAGCCGGCCGTGCCGCACGACGTGCACCTGCCAGCGGCCGTCGTCGTCCCGGCGAGCCGCCACCAGCTCGGCGCAGCCGGTCAGGCCGCGCAGCCGCTGACTGCGGGCGGTGCCGCGGACCAGCGCGACCAGCCGGTCCCGGTGCGCACCCGCCTCCTCGAACCGCTCCTGTGCCGCCAGCGCCTCCATCGTCGCGGCCAACCGGGCGCGGACCGCCTCCGGCCTGGCCACCAGCACCTCGCGGACCCGGGTCACCACGTCGGCATACGCGGCCGGGTCGGCCGCCCCGTCACACGGGGACAGGCAGCGTCCCATCTCTGCCAGCGCACAGGCGGTGCGGGTGGCCTGGCGGGGAAGCCGGCCGGTGCACTGCCGGATGCCGAACGTCTCGTGCAGCGCGGCCATCGCCCGCTCTGCGGTCACCCGCGCGGTGAACGGTCCGGCATAGGCGGCGCCATCATCGAGAACGCCGCGGACCACGGACAGCCGCGGCCAGGGCTCGTCGGTCAGCTTGAGCCAGTGACCCCGCTCGGGGTGCCGGGACCGGCGGTTGTACGGCGGCTTGTGCTCGGCGATCAGCCGCAACTCGCGGACCTCCGCCTCCAGTGGCGTGGCGCACACGATGCCCTCGACCCGGTGCGCCAGGCCGACCATCTCGCCCATCCGGCTGCGGGTCTCGCCGGCGGTGAAGTACCGCCGCACCCGGGTGCGCAGATCACGCGAGGTGCCGACGTAGAGCACCTGCTCCCGCTCGCCGCGGAACAGGTAGACCCCCGGGGCATGCGGCAGTGGCTCGGCGAGGTAGCGCTTGCGTCGCTGCTGCGCGCTCACCCGGGCGGAGAAGCTGGCGAGCTCCTCCAGGGTGTGCACGCCGACTCCACCCAGCCGCTCCACCATGCCGTGCAGGACGTCGACGGTGGCCCGGGCGTCCTCCAGCGCCCGGTGCGTCGGCGTCGTGCGGGCTCGGAAGACCCGGGCCAGCGTGGCCAGCTTGCAGTTGGGGGCCTCGTCACGGGTCACCAGCCGGCGGGCGAGCGTCGCGGTGTCGAGCACCTCGAAGGCGGGCCACCGATGGCCGAGCTCGCCGGCCGCGTGCCGCAGGAAGCCCACGTCGAAGGGCGCGTTGTGCGCGACCAGGACCGTGCCGCGGGCGAACTCGAGGAACGCCGGCAGCACGGCGTCGATCCGCGGGGCGCTGGCGACCATCGCGTCGGTGATGCCGGTGAGCACGGCAATGAACGCGGGGATGGGCGTCGCCGGGTCGACCAGGGTCTGGAACTCCCCGAGCACCTCCCCGCCGCGGATCTTGACCGCACCGACCTCGGTGATGCGCGACCCGGCGGCCGCCGACCCGCCGGTGGTCTCCAGGTCCACCACGCAGAACGTCACGTCCCGAAGCGGCCGGCCCAGCTCGTCGAAGCTGGCCTGCACCGGCACCGGCACCGGCGCGGGTGCAGGCGCGGTGGTGGTCATAGTCGGTGACGCTAGATGTGACCACCGACGGTTCCCCGGCGCCACGCGGACGCCGCCGGCTGCTGCGCGCCCCGCTACCGTGACCGGACATGACCCCGCCGACGGGAATCCGGGTCCCCGCCCGCCATGAGCGGTGGCGCTGCGGCGGGTGTGGCAACCTGACCCGTTTCGACGTGGTCCGCACCCGCACCACCGAGGAGTTCTGGCACGTCGACCTGTCGGGGGAGCCGGCGGTGGACGAGAGCAGCACGGTCGTGGAGACGATCAGCCGGGTCACCTGTCGCTGGTGCGGGCGCTCCGACAGCATCGAGTACGTCCCGCGGGCCGCCGATCCCGGCTGAGCCGGTCCTGGCAGCGCTGGAGCCGGACTGTCGGTGCCCCGCCCTAGCGTTCGCGGTGGCTCGAATCCCCGAGCCGGCGGGCAGCTCACCGAGTCCGCGCCAGCGAGGAGGACGCCATGCCGGAGCCGTTGCCGTCGCCGCAACAGGACGCTCGCACCGCCGGTGCCGTCGAGCACCCTGCGGGCGCGCCTCCCGCGGACGCGCTCACCGTCGACTGCGATGGCTGCATCGCCCGGGGACCGGCCTGCACGGACTGCGTGGTGACCGTGCTGCTGGGACCGCCGCGGCCACGGCTGGAGCTGGACCCGGAGGAGGTGACCGCCCTGGACACCCTCGCCGCCGCCGGCTTGGTTCCGCCGCTCCGACTGGTGCGGGCCGTGGACCCGGCTGCGGAGGAGGTCGGACCGGACGCAGCGCTGCGGTGCGAGGATGTGTGATGACGTGCGGTGACGGTCGGCTCACGCAGCGAAACCAGCTCGCCCCGGACGAGTCCGGACGTTCCGGGCGTGGGGGACGCCACACCGCTCGTGTTGATGTTCGCGGCGCCCGGTGGGTAAGGTCTCGCCTCGGTGCCTGCACGAGGCCGGTGGACCGTCACCGGCTCAGGCGCCGCGCCGCGACCGGGTCCGCGGGGGACCCCGCCCGGCTTCGCGACAGCATGGCCCGATGTACGGGCCGGTGGGCTGCCGCGGAAGGCGTTGACAAGTGGTAGGGAGACCGACCGATCGTGCTGACCGGCCGGAAGTCGCGTGCTGTCCGTTTGTCCATCGCCGCCGGTGCGGCCGTCGTCGCCGCCGGTGTGCTCTCACCGTCGGCCAGTGCCGACCCCGACCCGAGCATCGGTGAGGTCGCCGACCGGGTGGGGCAGCTGCACCACGAGGCCGAGCAGGCGATCGAGCGCTACAACACGATCACCGAGCAGGTGGCCGACGCACGAGACGAGCTGGCCGCGGTCCGCGCCGACGTCCGGGCCCAGCGGCAGCAGACCGAGGACCTGCGCCAGCAGGTCGAGCAGCTCGTGCTCGCCCAGGCGGAGAGCACGGGGGGCGTGGACACCGCCGCCCAGCTGCTGAGTGCTGAGGACCCGGACGCGTTCATCTCGTCGATGGTCGCGATGCGGTCGTACTCCGACCAGACCGCCGACCTGCTGACGTCGTTCGAGAACGCCCAGGCCCAGCTCGCGCTGCGCCAGCAGCAGGCCGCCGACCAGCTCGCCGCGATCGAGGCCGCCGAAGAACGCGCCGCCGAGGAGAAGGCGCTCACCTTCGAGAAGGCGGAGGCGGCCGAGGCGCTGCTCGCCGACCTCAAGGAGGAGCGAGCCGCCAGGATCGCCGCGCGCGCCGCCAGCCACACCAGCCGGGACGAGACCCGGACCGCCCCGGAGCCGACGTCGGAGCCGACGCCGGAGCCGGCCCCGACGTCGGCGCCGGTCAGCGGCAGCGCCGGGACCGCCGTCGCGACCGCCCTCGACCAGGTCGGCGACGCCTACGTCTACGGGGCCACCGGCCCGGACGCGTTCGACTGCTCCGGCCTGACCATGTACGCGTGGAACGCGGCGGGTGTCTCGCTGCCGCACTCCTCCTCCATGCAGGCCGGGATGGGCGTCCCGGTCGCCTACTCCGACCTGCAGCCCGGTGACCTGGTCTTCTACTACTCACCGATCAGCCACGTCGGCATGTACATCGGCAACGGCCAGCTCGTGCACGCGCCTAACTCCAGCACCCCGGTCCAGGTCGTCGACGTCGACCTGATGCCGATCACCACCATCCGCCGCGTCGGCTGAGCCTGCGTCGCCGGCCGGGGTCGTGAGCCGGCTGCCTACCATCGGCGGGTGACCGGCCCGCCCGCCCCCGCGTCCGCCCCCCGGCGTGGCGGCGTCGTGGTGGGTGGCCTGGTGCTCGCCCTCGTCGCCGCGGCCGGGAGCTGGCTGGTCGGCCGGGCGGACGGGGGCTCGGCCGGCCCCGACGTGCCGCCCGTCGCGGGCCCGGTCGCCACGGCCGACGCCGCCGAGGCCGCCGGCCGGGACCTCGTCAACCGGCTCGAGCGTTCCTGGCGCCGGGACCGTCGTCCGGCCTTCCTGGCATCCGCTGCACCGGCCGGTCCTGCTCGGCGGTACGCCCGGGACACCTGGCAGGCGCTCACGGCGCTGCAGGTCCGCGACCTCGAGCTGCGCTGGGTCGCGGCCGCGACGCCGCCACCGGACGCCCCGCCCCGCAGCGCCGCCGCGGTGGTGCGGACCCGGTGGACGCAGCGCGGCTGGACGGGGACCGCCCGGAGCCGGCTGGTCCTGCTGCACGACGTCGGGCCGACAGCGGACCGCGCCGAGAGCCGGCTGCTCGGCGTCGACCTCCGCGGCGACCGGCCGGCTCCGCTGTGGTCGCTGGGGCCGCTGCGCGCGTCGACGACCGCTCGCGGGGCGCTCGTGGTGCGACTCCGCGGACCGGCGGTGCGCCCCGGCCTGCGGTCGCTGGTCGCGGCCGCCGACCGCGGCGTGCGGGAGGCGCTCGCCGGCGCCGGGGGCTGGGCGGCGGAGCTGATCGTGGTGGTCCCGGCCACCTCCACCCAGTTCAGCGAGCTGGTCGGCAACCGTGCCGACTACCGCAGAGTCGCCGCGGTGACCACCACCGTGGACGGGTCGGTCCGGACCGGCGCACCGGTCCAGGTGCTGCTCAACCCGACCGTGTTCCGCCGGCTCGGTCCCGTCGCGGCCGAGGTGGTGCTGGCGCACGAGGCCACGCACGTGGTCACCGGCGCCACCGCCGTGAGCCTGCCGCTGTGGGTGGCCGAGGGCTTCGCCGACTACGTCGCCCTGCGCGACGGCACCGTGCCGGTGCGGGTGGCCGCCGGACGGGCGCTGGCCGCCGTCCGCCGGTCCGGCCCGCCCCGGCGGTTGCCGACCGCGGCCGACTTCGGCACCGAGGCGCACGGGCTCGGCCGGGCGTACGAGGAGGCCTGGCTCGCCTTCCGCGTGCTGGCGGAGGAGGCAGGCGCGCCCGCCGTGGTCGACTTCTACCGCTCGGTGCTCGCCGGCCGGCCGCCGGACGAGGCGTTGCGGCGCGCCACCGGACTGGGCGTGGACGGGCTCACCCGGCGCTGGCAGGTCGAGCTGGTCAGGCTGTCCGATGCCGGCCGGTGAGCGCCGGGCGGCCTGGTGCTGGCTCGCCGTCGTGGTCACCGGCTGGCTGCTGGTCGCCGGGCTGCTGGTGCCGTGGGACTGGCTGCCCGGTGGCACCGAGCCGCCGGTCGACCCGACCGCCGGACTCCCGCCGAGGACGTTGTCGGCCGTCGGCGACTACCGGGACCGGGTGGTCCCGCTCGGCCTGGCGTCCACTGCCGTGTCCGTGCTCGTGGGGCTGCTGCTCGCGCTGACGCCCTGGGGGGCTCGGCTGGTCCGGCGGTTGCCGGGTCGGCGGTACTGGCCGCTGCACCTGCTGGTCGCCGTGCTGGCTCTGGTCCTGCTCGGGCGGGCGGCGACGCTGCCGCTGTCGGTGCCGGTCGAGCTGGCTCGGCGAGAGGCGGGGTTGTCCACCCTCAGCTGGGCGGGCTGGGCCGGCGACGTCGCGCGTGCGGTGCTGGTGGAGACGGTCGGCACCACGCTGGCGCTGCTCGTGCTGGTCGGGCTCGCCCGCTGGGGACGGCGCGGCTGGTGGATGCTGGCCTCAGCGGGAGCCGGCCTGCTCGTCGTGGGTGCGTCCTTCAGCTATCCGCTCGTCGTCGAGCCGGTGTTCAACGACTTCTCGCCGCTGCCGCAGGGGCCGTTGCGGTCGGCACTGGTCGAGCTGGCCGCCGACGACGGGCTCGCCGTTGACGAGGTCCTGGTGGCGGACGCGTCGCGGCGGACCACCGCGCTGAACGCCTACGTCTCCGGCTTCGGGTCCAGCCGGCGGATCGTGGTCTACGACACCCTGCTCCGCGACGCGCCGCCCGAGCAGGTGCGGTTGGTGGTCGCCCACGAGCTGGGCCACGCGAGCGAGGGTGACGTGCTGCTCGGGACCGCGCTCGGCGCGCTCGGCGCGACGGCGGGAGTCACCGTGCTGGTGCTGGTCGCGGGCACGATCCCGGTCCGCCGGCGGGCGGGGGTTCGATCGCTGGGGGAGGTGCCGGCGGCGCCGCTGCTGGTCGGCCTCGCGGCGGCCGGGATGCTGGTGGCACTGCCCGTGCAGAACGCCGTCAGCCGGGCCATCGAGGCGCGGGCGGACGTGCACGCGCTCCAGCTGACCGGAGACGCGGCCACGTTCACGGCGATGCAACGACGGCTGGCGGCGAGCAACCTCACCGACCCCGACCCGCCGCGACCGCTCCACCTGTGGTTTGCCGGTCACCCGACGCCCGCGGAGCGGGTCGCGCTCGCCGAGGGCTGGGCGGACCTGGCACCGCGCTGAGCCACGCCGGAGCCGCAGCCGACTCAGGGACAGCTGGCCGCCGAGCCGCTGCCTGCGAGGGAGTCACAGGGACTGCCCATGGCGTCGCCGGTGGACTGCCCGAGCGCGACGACGGCGAGCACGATGATCGCGGCGATGAGCACCGCGAGCAGGCCGTACTCCACCGACGAGGCGCCGCGCTCGTCGCGCCGGCTCTCGTGTTGCTGGGTGTGCACCCGCATGGCTCCTCCTGAGTCCGGGGATGGGACGAGGGGGCCGTGACCGCCTGGTCACGACCCCCTCGTTGACTGTGCGTCAGATCCGGTCAGGGATCAGGGGGTACCGCCGCCGGTGATCCCGTCGTTGGTGTCCTCGAACGCGCCGAGGACGGTCTCACCGAGCGCCAGCACGGCCAGCACGATGACGGCGGCGATCAGGGCCACCAGCAGGCCGTACTCCACGGCCGAGGCGCCCTTCTCGTCCCGCATGCGGGTGATGAGGAGGTGGGTGCGAACTGCGAGCTTCATGTCGTGCCCTCCGAGGGTGTAAGGGGGCGCCCCCGGTTGGGACGCGGTCCGTATCGACACCCCGAAGTCTCCCCGAGTCCGGTTACTCTGTGTATCCGTTGGCCGGCCACAGTCGGCTGGCCGAACGGGTGACCGGACCGTCGGCGGCACGGGTAGGCCGCGGGCACACCCGTCCCACCAGGCGCAGGAGCTCGGTCAGACCGACGACGACGTGTTCTTGATCAGGCCGGCCCGGATCGCGTTCATGATCGCCTGCGCCCGGTTGGCGGCGCCGAGCTTGTCGTAGATCTTGGAGATGTGCGTCTTGGCCGTCGACTCGGAGATGTAGAGCTTGCGGGCGATGGCCGCGACGCCGAGCCCCTCCGCCAGCAGGTCCAGGACCTCCCGCTCGCGCGGCGACAGCTGCGGGCCGGACGGCTTGAGTCGGCGCTGCATCGCCTCGGCGAGGTCCGGTGCGGTGAAGGACCGCGGCGCGACCGCGGCGTGTCGCGCCGCCGCGACCACGTCCTCTGCCGGGGCGTCCTTCGGCACGAACGCGGAGGCGCCGGAGTCGAGCGCGGCGAAGAGCTGCTCGTCGCCGGCGTACATGGTCAGCACGACGATGCCGAGGTTCGGCACGTGCTGGCGCATCTTGCGGACCAGGTCGAGTCCCGACCCGTCAGGGAGCCGGACGTCGATGACGACGACCTGCGGCTTGAGCGAGGCGACCATCTGCTCGCCCTGGCCGAGACTGGCGGCCTCGCCGAGCACCTTGAAGTCCTCGTTGCGCTCGAAAGCGCGCCGCAGTCCCTGTCGGATGAGGTCGTGATCATCGATGAGCAGGACCGAGGTGACCATGGTCATTCCCTTCAGCGCACCTGTCGGCACGGGCCGGATGGGGCCCGTGTGACCTCACGCTATGTGATCGAGTGTGTTCTGTGTGGTAATCCGGGGGTTTTTTCGCCGATCCTCCAGAACGAGGATGACCTCGGTTCCGGAGGTTCCGGTGGTCTTGTTCCGCACCCGCAGGGCCGCGCCGATGCGGTCCGCTCGCTCGCGCATCGTCCGCATCCCGAAGCTGTCCTCCCGGGCGACGCCGAGCCCGCGGCCGTCGTCGGACACCACGAGCCGCGCGTACGGGGACTCGACCGACAGCGAGACGTGCAGGTTGCGCGCTCCGGAGTGCTTGCGGGCGTTGGTGACGGCCTCCTGGGCGATCCGGAGGATCTCGGTCTCGGTCTGCGCCGGCAGCCGCTTGGCACCCTCGGCGAGGGACAGGTGCACCGTCATGCCCGAGCGGGCACCGATCAGCCGGACGTGGTCGGACAGCACCGCGCCCAGGCTGGCGGTCCGGCTCACCTCGGTCCGCAGGTCGAAGATGGACAGCCGGAGCTCACTGGTCAGCCGGGTCAGCTCCTGGCGCAGCTGACGCAGCTCCTCGCGTTGCCGGTCGTCCGCGTCGGCGACCATCGCGTCCACCAGGTATCCCAACGACGCCACCTCCTGAGCGATCCCGTCGTGGATCTCCCGGGCCAGCCGGCGACGCTCCTCGGCGGTGGCCAGCGAGCGCACCTCGTCGAAGACCATGGCGGTGTCCAGCCGCAGCGAGTTCTCCGACAGCGACTCCCGCAGGTCCCGCAACTCGGTGCCGGTGAGGGTCCGGTCGGTCTCCACGACGACGACTCCGACGACCCGGACGCCGACCTGCAACGGGATCGCCATCCGGATGTAGCGGGTGCTGCCGGGCGGGCCCGACGGTCGCTGCACCGGAGACTCGTTGGTCCACGCGTCCATCACGATCGGGTCCTCGCCGGTCAGGTCGCGGGCCGCCCCGTCGCCGATCTCCGCCAGCGGCTGCAACCCGCCTCCGTCGGACAGGGCGAGCACGACGCCGAGGGAGGCGTCCACCCGCAGCTCCACCTCGGTGAGGATCTGCTGCGCGATCCCGACCGGGTCGAGACCCGCCGAGAGCCGGCGGGCGACCGTCCTGAGCTGGGTGAGCAGCCGGCGAGCGGACTCGTAGTCGGTGTCGTCACCGGTGGTCCGTGCCGACATCCCCTCGACCAGCCAGTGACCGAGCAGCGCGGCCGCGGCACCGGTGGCCAGCCAGGGGATCGACAGCTCCAGCCGGGTCTGCATCGGTCCGGGGGCGAACTCGGTGAGCGTGAGCAGGTCGATGCACACGAACTGGGTGAGGATCACCGACGCCGCCGTCCCCCAACCGCCTGCGATCCCGGCCACGAACGGGGCGACCAGGACGTAGGCCAGCGCCCCCGAGTCGGCGTTCATGGAGGTTCCGATGAGGACCCCGGCGATCAGCGCCTCGAGCAGCGCCAGCTGGGACAGCTGCTGCGGGAAACGGATGGTGAGAGCGGCCATCGCCGCGGCCAGCCCGCAGAGCGCGGCCGCGGTGAACACCGCCCGGGAGGTCGGCTGGAGCGACGCGAGCAGGAAGACCGTGATCGCGCCGAAGGCACGGGCGCCGACGGCCGCGAGCTGCTCGCGGCTCAGCTCTCGAAGTGCCTGCACGTCGGCTGTCCCTCCTCGGCGACCACGCGTCTGCGTGTCAGAGGGTATTGGTACGGCCACCTTCCGTCAGAGTCCTCCCTCGCCGAAGGACTGCATCATCGTGATGGCACCGGGGCCCATGACGATGATGAACAGCGTCGGCAGGATGAAGAAGATCAGCGGGAACAGGATCTTCACCGGAACCTTCTGGGCCTTCTCCTCCGCCAGCTGGCGGCGCTTGAGCCGCAGCTCGGAGGACTGGACGCGCAGCACCTTGCCGACCGGGATGCCGAACGAGTCGGCCTGGATCATCGCGGTCGTGAAGCTGCGCAGCTCCGGCAGCTTGCTGCGCTGACCGAGGGCGCGGAGCGCCTCGCTGCGACCCATCCCGATCTGCATCTCCTGCAGGACCCGGCCGAACTCGTCGGCGAGCGCCCCGGTGGTGTTCTTGGCCACGTGCGCCAGCGCCTGGTCGAACCCGAGGCCGGCCTCGACCGAGATCGTCAGCAGGTCGATCGAGTCGGCGATGTCCCGGCGCATGGAGTCCGCCCGGTCGTGCGCCTTCTGGTACAGCCAGAGGTCGATCGCGTAGTAGCCGGCGAGCGACAGCCCGACGGCCGTGGCGACCGCGGGGAACACCGACAGACCGAGCACGAGGACGATACCGAGGGCTGCGCCCAGCCCGACGACGAACCCGATCGCCTTGGTGGCGGTGATCCGCTCGCTGGACCAGCCGGCCGGGTTGCCCGCGGCGTCGAGCTTGCTGCGCATCCGGGCGTGGTGGTCGCTGGGGGTCAGCCGACGGCCGAGGGAGGCGAACCAGGTCTGCGTCGGGTCGAGGACCCGCTGGCGGAAGCCGGGGTCCAGCTCCTCCTGGACGGAGGCGGGCGCCGAGGTGAAGGCCTCCAGCACCTCGAGGGACCGGCCGACACCGGACTTGGCCGAGCTCAGGACACCCGCGCCGACGAGCGCGAGGACGATCGCGGCGAAGATGGCGAGGGCGCCGAGGGCGAGCAGCAGGGTGGGGTTCATCTCAGACCTCGACCTTCACCGTCTTCTTGAGCCAGATGATCCCGAGCCCCATCATCACGCCGGCCGCGCCGAGCAGCATCCAGCCGAGGGTGGCGTCCAGCATGGGCTGCAGGTACTCCGGGCGGACCAGCATGAGGTACATGAAGAACGCGGGGGGCAGGCCGCCGAGGATCCACGCGGACAACCGCCCCTCGGCCGACAGGGTGGACACCTGGCGACGCAGGTACTCCCGCTCGCGCAGGGTGGCGGCCACCGTCAGCAGCAGCTCGGCGAGGTTGCCACCCACGTCACGCTGGATCCGGATCGCCATGACCACCCAACCGAAGTCGTCACTGTTCATCCGCTGTGCGACCCCGTCGAGTGCCTCCTCCACGTGGACGCCGAGGCGCTGCTCCACGAGGGCCCGGCGGAACTCGCTGGACACCGGTTCGTTGCCCTCCCGGACCACGGTGTCCAGCGACTGGCTGAGCGACAGTCCGGCGCTGAGGCTGCCGGAGATCAGCTGCAACGTGTCGGCGAGCTGGGAGCCGAAGTTCTTGACCCGCTTGGTCTCCCGCCGGGACAGGTAGAGGTAGGGCAGTACGGCGCCGGCGACGAACGCCAGCACGGTCAGCAGGATCCCGCCGGACACGGCGTAGCCGACGAAGGCGGCCCCGATCGCGATCCCCGAGTGCAGCAGCAGCCACTCCGCGGCGTGCAGCTTCAACCCGCCGGCGTCGAGCTTCTTCGCCAGCTTGACGTCCAGCGAGCGGCCGCGTAGCACCTTCTCGGTGGCGTCGACGGCCTGTTGCACGACGCCGGGCGCAGGCGCGCCGGGGGCGCTCCCCGGTGCGCTGTGCTTCCCGGCGCTGCCGTACGGCGCAAGTCGGTCGTCCAGCGATGCCTTGTTCTTGCCGTTGAACATGCCGACCATGAGCAGGCCCAGGAGGGCGCCGCCCAGGCCCAGGGCGACGAGGCCACCGATCATCCACGGCCGCGTCACCAGGAAGATCGAAGGTTCGACCGGGAGCGGCTCGGGAGGCGGCGCGACCTCCTCGGCGTCGACCGGCGCGGCCGGGGGAACGGCGACGTAGGTCTCGTCGGTGTACGACTGCCCCTCCGCGTCGATGGAGACGCCGACGGTGGCGCCTCCGCCGTCCCAGCCGTCCGGCACGTCGAACGACACCAGCACCTGCGAGGCGAGGACCTCCGCCTGTTGCTCGAAGACCGCGGTCAGGGCCGCGGGGTCGTCCGCGCTGATGACCTCGCCGCTGCCGGACCGCGCGACCCTCTGCAGCACCTCCAGCGGCGCTCCGGTCTGCTCCAGCGCGACGACGTCGACCCGGGCACCGCTGCGGCGGATGTCGGCGAGCAGCGGGCCGACCGCCGCGCCGGAGGTGTCCCGTCCGTCCGACAGCACGAGGACGCTGCCCTCCACGTCGGGCGGCAGCGCGTCGACCGCGGTCTGCACGCCAGCGTAGAGCTCGGTACGCTCGCTCAGCGACAGCTCCTCGATGGCCGACCGGACGGCGTCCCGGTTGACGGTCGGCGCCTGCACCACCTCCGCCGCGCTCGCAAAGGTGGCGAGGCCGACTCGGACGTCTGCGGGCGCCTGGTCCACGAACGCCAGGGCCGCGGACTTGGCCTGGGCGAAGCGCTCTCCGGCCATGCTCTGGCTGACATCGACGGTCAGCATCGTCACCCGCTCGACGGTGGCGGCCTCGGAGGCCAGCTCGGCCTCCGCGGCCTGCACGTCTCCGTCGAGCGTGGCCCGCACCGTCGCCAGGTCGGCCTGTGCGCCGCTGGGCAGGTCGCGGAGGGAGAACAACAGCTGGACCTGGCCGTTGTCGGTGGTGATCTGGTCGATCTGGCCGTCGGCTGCCCACGCGGAGGTGGGCAGGCCGAGCAGCGCGGCCGGTGCCAACAGGCCCACCGCGGCCGTGCGTGCGAGGAGTCGCATCATGCCCCGTCCATGGCGAAGGTCATCGGGTCGAGCTTGACGCCGTGGTCGGCCAGCTTGTCCATGAACTTCGGGCGGAGACCGGTAGCGCGGAGCCGTCCCAGGCTCTTCCCGTCGGCGTCCCAGCCGGCCGAGTGGTCGAACAGGAAGACGTCCTGCATGGTGACGACGTCGCCCTCCATCCGCTCCACCTCGGTGACGTGCGTGATCCGGCGCGACCCGTCCTTGAGCCGCGCCTGCTGGATGACGAGGTCGACGGCGCTTGCGATCTGCTCCCGGATGGCCCGCATCGGCAGGTCCATGCCGGCCATCAGCACCATCGTCTCGATCCGGGCCAGCGCGTCCCGCGGGGTGTTGGCGTGCACCGTGCAGATGGAGCCGTCGTGACCGGTGTTCATCGCCTGGAGCATGTCCAACGCGGACGCGTCGCGGACCTCGCCGACGACGATGCGGTCCGGCCGCATGCGCAGGCAGTTGCGCACCAGGTCCCGGATGGTCACCTCACCCTTGCCCTCGATGTTCGCCGGGCGGGACTCCAGCCGCAGCACGTGGTCCTGGTGCAGCTGGAGCTCGGCTGCGTCCTCGACGGTGACGATGCGCTCGTCGGCGGGGATGAAGCTGGACAGCACGTTCAGGGTGGTCGTCTTCCCGGCGCCGGTGCCGCCGGCGACGACGATGTTGAGCCGACCGGCCACGCACGCCCGCAGGAAGTCGGCCATCCGGGGGGTGAACGAGCCGAACTTGATCAGGTCCTCGACCGTGAACGGGTCGGCGGAGAACTTCCGGATCGTCAGCAGCGACCCGTCCAGAGCCAGCGGCGGGATGACGGCGTTCACCCGGCTGCCGTCGGGCAGCCGCGCGTCGACCATCGGGCTGGACTCGTCCACCCGACGTCCGATCCGGGCGACGATCTTGTCGATGGTGCGGCGAAGGTGCGCCTCGTCGGCGAAGTGGGCGTCCACCTTCGCCAGCCGGCCGTTGCGCTCGATCCAGATGTCGAACGGCCCGTTGACCATGACCTCGGTGAGGCTCGGGTCGCGCAGGAACGGCTCGATGGGCCCGTAGCCGAGGATGTCGTCGGCGATCTCCGACGTGATCCGGTTCCGGTCCATCATCGTCAGCGGCGTCTCGTTGGCCGCGACGACCTCCTGCAGCGCCTTGCGCACCATGGACTCGAGCTCGCTGTGCGCCATGTTCGCGTCGTAGAGCTTCGGTCCCAGGGCGGCGAGCAGCGACTGGTGCACCTGCACCTTCAGGTTGCCCAACGGGTCGCCGCTGGGCGCCTTCGGCTGGTCCACCGGGGCGCGACGCTCCTCGGTGGCGGT
Source organism: uncultured Actinomycetota bacterium (assembly GCA_963695375.1). Taxonomy (GTDB): domain Bacteria; phylum Actinomycetota; class Actinomycetes; order Propionibacteriales; family Nocardioidaceae; genus JACCVL01. The sequence goes on from OY968767.1 coordinate 1,945,112, forward strand.
GCCGTTGGCGGCTCCGAGTCGCTCGCGCTCCGCGGAGGCGAGCCGGTCGGCGAGACTCATCAGCGGGCCGCCTTCCGGGAGAACAGACCGCCGGACTTCCGACGGCCGCCGCCGGCTGCTGCCTGTGACTTCGACGGGTCGGCGGTGGCCGACGGCTCCGTCGTCGGGACGTAGTTGCTGGACGTGACGGACACGACCTCGGCCGCCAGGTGGGCGATGCCCTGGCTGACCGGATGCCGCGGGTCGGAGAGGAACAGCAGCTCGCCGCGGTTCACGGTGGCCGGCACGTCCCGCGAGGACGGGACCGAGGTGCTGATCGACATGCTCAGCGAGGCCGCGACCTCGTCCGGGGAGATGCCGACCCGGGCATCCGCGCGGTTGAGGACGACCCGCAGCTGCTCCTTGGGGATGTTGAGCAGGCTGATCGTCTCGCAGGCGATCTTGAGGTTCTTCAGGGCCGGGATGTCCGGCGTCGCCACCAGCACGATCAGGTCGGAGTCGTCGAACGCCTGGAGCACCTGGTCGTCGAACGCGGGCGGGGTGTCCACGATCACGTAGCTGAACCGCTCCCGCAGCAAGCGCAGCACGTCGTGCACCAGCTTGGGCGAGATGGAGTCGCGCGCGTCCGGCTGCACCGGCGCAGCCAGGGCGAAGACCCCGTTGCGGTAGGCCGTGAGCAGCGACTCCAAGCCCTCCAGGTCGAGGTGCGCCTGCATCGGGACGGTGTCGGCGATGGTGCGGGTCGGAAAGATCTGCAGCGCGATGGCGACGTCGCCGAACGACAGGTCCAGGTCGACCAGACAGACCTGCTGGGCGCCACCGTCAGCGAGGGCCACCGCCAGGTTGGTGGAGATCGTCGTCTTCCCGACGCCACCCTTGGCGGAGAAGACCGAGATCACCTTGCCCGCCGGCTCCGGCTCCGCCTGTCCCGGCAGGGCCGTGACCAGTGCGTCGTGCAGCTTGCGCGAGCGCTGCACCGCGAGCGAGACCCCCGACAGGTCGTCCAGCGGGACGACCTCGCGCATCCCGGAGCGCAGTGCTTCGGCCAGCACGGTCGTGTCGACCTCATCGCGGACGAGGATGACACCAACGGTCGGCCGGGTGACGCGCAGCGTGTCCGCCAGCGCGGTCGCGGCCGACAGCGGCACGCTCGGCCCGAGGATCAGGACGAACTCCTGCGGTCGGTTGCTCAGGTGCACCTTGACCTGGCCGACCGACTCGATGATCTCGGCCGCTCCCGCCGCCTCGGCGAACCGCCGGGCGATGGTGGCGTCGCGCTCGATGATCGTGGTCATGGCGGGTCACCCCTTTCCGAAGAGACTGTCGAATCCGACGCCCCCGGACGGCTTCACCACGGAGTTCTCGGTGCGCAGACCGAGCGACAGGCAGCTGGTCTGCGAAGCCAGGATCACCCGCTCCGAGTCGCGCTGGTCGAGCCCGACGGTGAGGATCGTGGTGGGCACCTGCTCCACCGTCTCGTCCGCGGTCGCCGTGGGGTCGGCCGGAGTGGCCGCGAAACCGGTCTGGCCGACACCGATCACCGGGACCTTGTTGAGCAGCAGCCGGGTGTACGGGTCGGTCGCCTGGTCGGCGCTGGCCTGCGTCTGGCAGGCGGTCCCCACACTCGCGAAGATCGCAACCTCCGCCCCTGGGCTGACGAAGCCCGCGACCCGCTGCGGGTCGGTCAGCTCGAGGCTGACCGCGAGGGCCTTGTCCGGGATGGTGATCTGCTGCTGGGAGCCCACCTCGCCGAACTTGGACTCGATGACCTGCTCACCGGGGTACATCGTCGTCATCGCGACCTTGTCGGCGATCCGGTCGGTCGAGACCAGTGCCCCGTCCAGCAGGGCGGTGCCCGGCACGTCCTGGAGAGCGAACTTGCCGGCCGCCTCCGCGTCGGAGACCCGCTCGCCCGCCTCGATCGTCTCGGTGGCGGTGAGCACCTGGACCGGCTGCGCTTCTGCCTGGGCTCGCTGGTCCACGCCCTGCACGTAGAGGAAGACCAGCGACGCGCCGATCACGGCGATCACCAGCGCACTGATCAGGAGGATGGTTCGGCGTCCCATGAGTGTTCCCTCGGGTCTCGGAAGTGAAGCGTGGGCGGGGTCGGGCGAGCTCCCTGGTTTCGCTGGCTCACCGTGTCAGGGGGGGCGGGTGGGATGTGAGGTTCGATGGCCTTTTGGGGCCGAAGGTCGAGCAGGGGGTGAACGAACGGATGAGGGGATCGGGCGCGGAGCTCCCGGTCAGCGCACCAGCAGGTAGACCGCCGGCGCCGGGAGCGTGATCGAGTTGCGCGGGTTTGGCTGCATGACGACCGTCGAGTTGCCCTTGACCTCGAGGGCGCGGGCGACGAACTGCGCGTTCTGCCGGGCGGTGTTGTCCGATCCGCCGCCGAGCAGGAACGGGTAGGCGTTGGGGGCGACGAAGACACCGCTGACGGTGACGGCCCCGCCGCCCCCGAGGCCGTTCCCGCTGGACGTCTCCGTCCAGAACGCCAGGTCCTCCAGATAGGTGTTGGTCTCGGCGATGGTGGCCACCCGGGTCCTGATCAGGTCCGGCGCCGTCCAGTCGACGGTGGCGCCGGCGCCGATGTTCAGAAAACCCTGGCAGGCGTTGCTGTAGGGCGCGATCCCGACGGTGGTGGGGAATGGGCAGCCGGGGGTGCCGGAGTTCCCGGCCATCAGGACCGACGTGTGACACATCCGCACCACGGCCGTCGAGCCGCCGGTGAACGGTCCGAAGCCCACGACCAGCTTGGCGCGCGGCGCCGCGGTCAGGCCGGGGCAGCTGGTGCCCACCGCGTTGTTGTTGACGTTCAGATTGCCGGCCACGGTGAGCCCCTGCAGCGAGCCGGACGTGGTCCTGCCTCGCACGTAGAACTGGGTGGCCTTGGGCGCGGCCAGCGTGGCAGACGGCTTGACCTCCAGCGGGCCGTTGAAGACCACGCTGGGGGCGTTGGTGAACGTGTAGGTGCCGTCGATCCGGGCGCCGTTGGGGCAGTTCACGAAGACCGGGCTGGAGGTGGTGTTGGTCCCGGAGCCGAACGTGCAGCTGCCGCCTTGGGCGACGTATCCCGCGGGAGTGCTCGTGGCGTTGTACAGCGGCTCTGCGGCGGCGACGGCGTTGCGTACCCCACTCAGATAGCGCACGTCCGGCGGCCGGCGGCCGATCAGGTTTCCTCCGACCGCAGCCGAGCAGGTGCCGGTCAGCGTCTCCGCACAGGTGTTGGCCGCTCCGTCGGTGGCTCGTGCCGGAACGGCGCCGGGAGCGCTGCTGCTGGCCACCGTCGAGATCAGCCCGGGACGCCGTGGGCTGCCGCTGGTCGCGGCGTGCGCCCAGATGTGCTTGGCCGCCTTGCCGTGCATCACGTAGCCGCCGGAACCGGACGTGCAGGTGCTCCCGCTGCCGAGGCTGTCGGCGTGGATCGTGCCAGGAGCCGACCCGCTCCCGTAGACCTCGATGAAGGAGGCGCTGCTGCCCACCTGCAGGGCGTTGCACTCGGTGCGCTCCAGCAGGATCAGGGCCGGCACGACGTCGCTCATTCCGTCGGAGGAGGCACGTCCGACGGAGCGGATCGTGGTCACCGTGTCCTCGTCGGTCGCCAGCGCGCCGAGACCGGGACTGCGGGACTCCCGGATGATCACCGCGAGCTGGTCGCAGCCGGCGGCGTCGGCCACGCCCGTATCAGCGCTGAGGGCGGCATCCTCGGTGAAGGCGGGGTCCGGCAGCAGGTATCCGCTACGGATCTGGATCGCGATCCGGCCGTCGCCCGCCGTGCCGTCCCACCGGGCCCAGGTGGACTGGTCGTCAGGCAGGCAGGTCAGATCCTGGTAGCCGGTGGTCGTGCACGGGTCGCCTCCGACGGCTCCGCCGCCGCCGGTGGTGAACGTCCCGGTGGCGGTGGTCAGCTCGGGTCCGTTGGCGCGCAGGTAGGAGATGGCCGTGCAGACCGCCCGCCAGGACTTGCGCTCGCCCTCGGTGTCGTACATGGCCTGGAGCCCGGCCATCACCGAAGCGTCCGCCGTCAGCTTGTTGGAGGTGCGGTCCAGGCGGGCGATCCCGAAGTCGAGCACCAGCGCCGCGGTCACCGCGAGCAGCACCATCGAGACGGAGACGACGATCGCCACGGCACCGGTCTCGGCCCGGGTCCGCCGCATCCACCAGGTGGGCCGCGGCCGCATCAGCAGGTCCGCTCGTAGCGGGTGACCGAGCCGCGCTTCAGCAGGATGTCCTCGCTCCAGAACGGGGGAGCGGACAGCGTCGCCTCCTGTGCCGCCCAGACCTTGACCACGCAGTCGGTGGTGGTCAGTCCCGCGGGCGAGGGCGGTGGGGTGGCCGCGCTGCCGGTCAGCGCGCAGGCCGAGTGGACCTGGGTGCTGCTGGGACCCTTGACCAGCTGGACGCACACGTCGGCGGCGGTCAGCTCGTCGGCGGCGTAGTACTCCACCGTTCGCGCCTGCACGGCGCCGGCCCAGCTGCCGTCGCTGACGGCGGTCGCCCCGAACCGCGCACCGGCCCGGACCGAGTCGTTGAGCGAGACGGAGTGGAAGAGCGCGAGCCCGCACGTGATGATGCCGAAGAGCAGGCAGACGAGCACCGGCACGATGAAGGCGAACTCGATGGCGCTCGCCCCCGTCTCGCCCGGCGGGCGGGCGAAGCGAGTCGACGGACGAGTCCTCGCGACCATCTCGCCCCTCCTCTGCACGTGTGTGTCGGGTCTGCAACGACCGACGCTAGGACCGGCCGGGGCTCGCCGACGACGAGAGCGGTCCGCTGCGGCACCGGTGGGGGAGAGAAGCATCCGAACCGGCACGGTCGCCGACCGAACGGGGGATGGTGGTCGGCCGGTCAGGCGTAGAGCGACTCGATGTCGGCCCGGAAGTCGTGCACGACCAGTGACCGCTTGAGCTTCAGGCTCGGGGTGACGTGCCCGCCCGCCTCGGTCCAGTCCTCGGGAAGCACCCGGAACCGGCGGATCGACTCGGCGGCGGAGACCGTCGTGTTCACACTGTCGACGGCGGCCTGCAGCTCGGCGCGCAGTGCGGGGTCGTCGACGAGATCCGCCGGCTCGCCGACCCGCCCGGCCGAACGTGCCCAGGCCACGGTGGCGTCCCGGTCGAGGGTGATGAGTGCGCCGACGTAGGGTCTGCCGTCGCCGACCACCAGGCACTGACTCACCAGGGGATGCGTGCGGACCCGGTCCTCCAGCACCGTCGGCGCGACGTGCTTCCCGCCAGCGGTGACGAGGAGCTCCTCCCTGCGACCAGTGACCCGGACGAAGCCCTCCCCGTCGATCTCCCCGAGGTCGCCGCTGTGGAACCACCCGTCGGCCAGGGCACGCGCGGTCGCCCGGTCGTCGTGCCAGTAGCCGTCGAAGACCTGAGGTCCGCGGAACAGCAGCTCGCCGTCGTCCGCGACCCGCACGGCGACGCCGGGCAGCGGCCGACCCACGGTGCCCACCTTCTGCTCCGCCGGCAGGTTCACGGTGAGCGCCGCCGTGGTCTCTGTCGACCCGTAGCCCTCCAGGACGGTGACCCCGATCCCGCGGAAGAAGTGCCCGAGCCGGTCGCCCAGCGGGGCACCGCCGGACACCGCGTGCCGCAGCCTGCCCCCGAGCCCCTCGCGGAGCCGGCGGTAGACCAGCCGCTCGAAGGCGGCGTGCCGAGCCCGCAGGGCGAATCCGGGGCCGGGCCCGTCGCTGGCCCGGCTCCAGGCGATCGCCGTGGCGGCGGCCGCACCGAAGACCCTGCCTCGACCGGTCACCGCCGCCTGCTGGCTGCTGGCGGTGTAGACCTTCTCGAAGATTCGCGGCACGGCCAGCACGAACGTCGGCCGGAACTCCGCCATCCGGACCGCCAGGTCTGCGACGTCTGCGGTGTGCCCGAGGGTGGTGCCCGAGTGCACACAGCCGACCTGGACGACCCGGGCGAAGACGTGGGCGAGCGGGAGGAACAGCAGGGTCGAGGCGTCCGGCGGGTCGAACAGCTCCGGCAGCGCGTCGGTGGTGCTGGCCAGCTCGGCCATGAAGTTGCCATGGGTCAGGCAGCAGCCCTTGGGCCTCCCGGTCGTGCCCGAGGTGTAGATGATCGTGGCCAGGGAGTCCGGCGAGACCTCCGCCCGCCGTCGCTCGAGGTCGTCGTCGGTCACGTCCGCACCTCGCGCCCGCAACCCCTCCAACCCGCCGTCCTCGATGGTCCACACGTGCTGGAGGCTCGGAAGGGCGTCGCCCACCGACTCCACTCGCAGCCGATGCGTCCCGGTCTCCAGCAGGCACCCCACCGCCGCGGAGTCGGCGAGGACCCACCGCACCTGATCGGCCGGTGCCGTGTCATACAGCGGCACGGTCACCGCCCCCACCCACCAGGCCGCGTAGTCCGCGACCGTCCACTCATATCGGGTGCCGCAGAGCAGGCCCAGTCGGTCACCCAGCTGCAGGCCGGTGGCGAGCAGCCCCTTGGCGACGCCGACCACGTCGGCGTGGAATCGGCTCGCGGTCACGTCCCGCCAGGCTCCGCGGTCGGCCGCGGGGTCGCGGCGCCGGAAGAGCACGGTGTCCGGGCGGCTCTGTGCGTGCTCCACGACGTCGTCGGTGAGGCTCCCGCGGACCGGTACGGAGAACGTCGCCGGGGTGGAGTACTTCCGCACGCGCGCACGCTACAGTCCCCCGATGCCCGGGCTCGGCGGGCCAGCAGCCGGACCGCCGGACCCGGTTCCGGTGGCAGCGTCGATCCGCCGCACTGCGTCGGTAGTGTCCCCTCCGTCGGCGTCCGCCTCCGGGCGCCGGGCTGGTCGGCGGCCGATCGCCGGCGAGCACCGTCGCCGGTCGCACCCGGGAGACCTCGCAGATGGCTGACCAGACCACTTCGGACATCACCGTCGCCGCCGACGCCGCCTCGGTGATGGCCGTGATCGCGGACTTCGACGCCTACCCCACATGGGCCACCGGCGTGAAGCGCGCCGAGACGGTCGAGGGCGGCTCGGGCGGGCGGCCGGCGAAGGTGCGGTTCGTCCTGGACGCCGCGCCCATCAAGGACGAGTACGTCCTCGCCTACGAGTGGGACGGCGACCGGGCGGTCACGTGGACCCTCGTCGAGGGCAAGGTGCTCAAGGGCCTGGACGGGGCCTACGAGCTGGCAGAGTCGGCCGACGGCAACACGACCGTGACCTACCGGCTGGCCGTCGAGGTGTCCATCCCGATGATCGGAATGCTGCGCCGAAAGGCCGAGAAGGTGATCATCGACGCCGCGCTGAAGGGGCTCAAGAAGCGGGTCGAGTCCCAGACCTGACCGGTGCTGGGCGGCCCGCCGGCGGCCGGTGCCGCGGGCATAGGCTGACCGGCCATGCGCGTGCTGCTGTTCACCGGCAAGGGTGGGGTGGGCAAGACCACCGCCGCGGCCGGGACCGCCGTGCTCGCCGGCCGGCGGGGTCTGCGGACCCTGGTGCTGTCCACCGATGCCGCGCACTCGCTGGGTGATGCCTTCGGCAGCCGCGCCGGTCCGGAGCCGACCCGGGTCGAGGACCGGGTGTGGGTGCAACAGGTCGACGTGCAGCGCCGGTTCGAGCGCTCGTGGGCGGAGGTCCAGTCCTACCTGCTCACGGTTCTGGACGCCGCCGGGGTGGATCCGGTCGCGGCCGAGGAGCTGACCGTGCTGCCTGGCGCCGAGGAGGTGCTGGCCCTGCTCGAGGTCCGTGACCAGGTGGCTTCGGGTCGCTGGGATCTGGTGGTCGTGGACTGCGCGCCGACCGCGGAGACGCTGCGACTGCTGGCGCTGCCCGAGGCGCTCGGGTGGTACATGGACCGGGTGGTGCCGAAGCAGCGGCGGGTCGTCGGGGCGCTGCGGCCGGTCCTGACGCGAGCCGCCGGAGTGCCACCGCCGCGGGAATCGGTCTTCGACGCGCTGGAGCGGCTGCACGCCGACCTGCTCGACGTGCACACCCTCCTCACCGGCAAGGACGCCTCCGCTCGGCTGGTGCTGACCCCCGAGCGGGTCGTGGTGGCGGAGGCCCGGCGCGCCCTGACGACGCTGTCCCTCTACGGGTACGGCGTCGACGGTGTGGTGGCGAACAGGGTGTTCCCGGGCGGTGCGCGGACGGCCGACGACTGGCGAGCCGGCTGGGTGGCCGCGCAGACCGACGTGCTGGCCGAGGTCCGGGCCTCGTTCGCCCCGCTGCCGGTCTGGATCGCTGCCTACGGTGCCGCAGAGCCGGTCGGAACCGACGCCCTGGCCGGGTTCGCCAGCGGGCTGTACGGCGCCGACGACCCCACCGCGCGCTACGAGGGCCCCGACCCGCTGCAGGTGGAACGGCGCGGCTCCGGCATCCGGCTGACCCTCCCGCTGCCGTTCGCCTGCCGGGACGACCTGGACCTGGCGCGGCACGGTGACGACCTGGTGGTCACGGTCGGCTCCTACCGCCGGGTCATCGCGCTGCCGACGGTGCTGCGGACCGCCGCCGTGGTCGGCGCCCGGCTGGTCGAGGGCCGGCTGCAGGTCCGATTCGAGGAGGCGGGATGAGCCCGGCCGGCGACCGCGATCCCGTCGGGACCGCGACCGAAGAGGCGGCCCGGCTGTTCGTCGCGTTGTTGGAGCGTGCTCGCGAGCACGCCGCCGGGGCAGCCTCGGCCGTCGACGACGACGATCCGGACTCCCGCTCGTCGACCGGGCATCCGGTCGAGTGTCGGTGGTGCCCGCTGTGCCAGGCCATGGCGTTCGTCCGTGACACCAACCCCGAGCTGCGCCAGCAGGTCGTCGCCGCCGCCGCCGCGCTGGCAGTCGCCGTCCGCGACCTCGCCGAGACCGCTGCCCGACCGCCCTCCCGGCCGCGCGAGGGGGCGTCGGGGCGGAGTCACGGCGTCGAGCCCATCGACCTCGACGACTCCGACTCCGACATCGACGGGAAGCCGGAGGAGTCGACGTGGGACTGACCGTGGGTGTCGACGTCGGCGGCACCAAGATCGGGTCCGGCGTGGTGACCGACGACGGCGAGGTGCTCGAGCACGAGCAGGTCCCCACGCCTCGTGCCGGGCCTGGTGACGTGTCGTCCGCCATCGCGGCCGCGATCGCCGACCTCGTGGGCCGGCACCGGGAACGGCACTCGATCGACGCGGTGGGGATCGGTGCGGCGGGGTTCGTGGACTCCGCCCGGTCGACGGTGCTGTTCGCCCCCAACATCGCCTGGCGGGACGAGCCGCTGCGGCAGCGGGTGGTCGAACGCGTCCAGCTGCCCGTCGTGGTGGAGAACGACGCGAACGCCGCCGCGTGGGCGGAGTTCCGGTTCGGGGCCGGAGCGGACGTGGACGATCTGGTGCTGCTCACGGTCGGGACCGGCATCGGCGGCGGCATCGTGCTCGACGGTGCCCTGCACCGAGGTGCCTTCGGGGTGGCGGCGGAGGTCGGCCACCTGCGCGTGGTCCCGCAAGGGGAGCGGTGCGGGTGCGGGAACCGCGGCTGCTGGGAGCAGTACGCCAGCGGCCGGGCTCTCGTCCGCGAGGCTCGCGAGCTGGTGCGGTCCGGGTCTCCCTTGGCGGGCTCGTTGGCGGAGGCATGCGGAGGTGATGCGGACGCACTGGAGGGTCCGATGGTCACCGGACTGGCCCGGCAGGGAGACCTCGCCAGCGTCGAGCTGGTGGGCGACGCGGGACGCTGGCTCGGGGAGGGCCTGGCGTCGCTGGCCGCCGTGCTGGACCCGGAGGTGGCGGTCGTGGGCGGTGGCGTCGCGGACGCCGGCGAGCTGCTGATCGGTCCGATGCGCGAGGCCTTCGCCCGCGAGCTGACCGGCCGGGGGCACCGGCCCGCACTCGACATCCGACTGGCCGAGCTCGGCAACAGCGCCGGCATCGTCGGGGCCGGTGACCTCGCCCGACGCGACTAGCTCGGTCCACTCAGTCCCGCCGCACGACGTGGGCAACCACGACCGGCGGTCCCGCGTCGTCGTCGAGGATGGTCGCGACCACCGTGACGGGCATGACCTCCCCGTCGTCGGTGAGGAACCGCTTGTCGAGGGTGTGACTGGTGGCGCTGCCGGCGCTCAGCGCTTCGGAGTTGGCGGCGTCCACCGCGCGGTCCTCCGGGTGCGTCCAGTCGGCCACGGTGGTGCCGTGCAGCCGCTGTGGAGTGACGCGGAGCAGCTTCGCGAACGCGTCGTTGACCTGGAGCAGGGTGCCGCTGAGCGTCGACACCGCCATCCCCACTGGCGACTCCTCGAACGAGAGCCGGAACAGCTCCCGATGTCGGAGCGCCCGATCCTCGGCCGCCAGCCGCTCGGTCACGTCTCGGCACAGCCACAGCGTCTCGGCCGGAGGCCCCTTGCGGTGCAGCCGGTCCCCGCGGGCGAAGACCTCCCAGGTGCGCCAGCCGGACCGGCGGCCGCCGCTGACCCGCACGGTGGCCCAGCCCGACCCGGGGCGCAGCACGGGCAGGTCGTCGGGGTGGACGAACGAGCCGGCGTCGGTGCCGATCAGCTGGGCAGACGAGACGCCGAGCTGCTCACCGGCCGTCGGCGACGCGTACAGGACGCGGTCGTCGGCGTCGGTGACGACGACGATGTCCTCGGTGGCACCCAGCGGCAGCGTGGGCGTCGTCCGCACGTCCACCCGTGCCCTCGGCCACGCGTCGACGGGGAGCCGGCCGGCGGCGGTGATCGGCGCCGGTCGTCCGAACAGCCAGCCCTGCCCCCGCTCGACCCCGAGCGCGGTGAGCTGCCGGGCCTGCTCGACGGTCTCCACGCCCTCGGCGCACACGGTCAGCCCGAGGGCGTGGGCGGCGTCGGTGAGGATCCGCACCAGGACCGCGTCCCGGGGCTGCTCGGTGACCTGGGCGACGAACGACCGGTCGATCTTGAGGATGTCCACCGGCAGCTGGCGGAGCAGCGTCAGCGACGAGCTGCCGGTGCCGAAGTCGTCGAGCGCGACCCGTACCCCGAGCTCGCGAAGGGCGGACAGCAGCTCGGCGGCGCGGTCCGGGTCGCGGACGATGGTGGACTCGGTCAGCTCGAGGCACAGCGCGGACGGGGGCAGCTCGCGCCGGCGCAGCGTGTCGCAGAGCTGGTCGGCGAAGGTCGGGTCCTCGAGCTGTCGGGCGGACACGTTCACCGAGACGCCGACCTCCTGTCCTCCGGCGCGCCAGCGGGCCGCCAGGTCGCAGGCGCGATCCAGGACCCGCTGGCCCAGCGAGTGGATCAGGCCGCTCCGGACGGCCTCTGGGATGAACTCGTCCGGCGCGACCACGAGGCCGTCCCGTCCGGGCCACCGGGCGAGCGCCTCGACCTGGACCAGGTCACCGTCCGGCAACGACACGATCGGCTGCAGGTGGACGTCGAGGTCCGCGATGGAGCCCGTCGCCAGACGCTCCCCGTCCACTCGGCCACTCTCGCCGACCCCGGGCACGGCGGCAAGGTGGGGTCGGCGGAGCGATCTGGGAGGATGCCCCCGTGCCGCTGCTGGAGCGCCTCGCGATCGGGATCGACATCGGGGGCACCAAGGTCGCCGCCGGAGTCGTCGACCCGGACGGCAACGTGGTGGACCGGACCCGCCGAACCACTCCGAACACCAGCCCCACCGAGGTCGAGGACACCATCGCCGACGTGGTCGGTGAGCTGCGCTCCCGCCACGACGTCGTCGGCGTGGGCATCGGCGCCGCGGGCTTCGTCGACATCACCCGCTCGACGGTGCTCTTCGCCCCGCACCTGGCCTGGCGGCACGAGCCGCTCCGGGACGCCGTCCAGCGGCGGATCGGGCTGTCGGTGGTGGTGGAGAACGACGCCAACGCGGCGGCCTGGGCAGAGTTCCGGTTCGGCGCGGCGCAACGCGAGGAGGACCTGGTCTGCATCACGCTCGGAACCGGCATCGGCGGCGCGATGATGATGGGCGGGCACCTGTATCGCGGCCGGCACGGCATGGCCGGCGAGTTCGGGCACATGCAGGTGGTCCCGAACGGGCACCGTTGCGAGTGCGGCAACCGCGGCTGTTGGGAGCAGTACGCCAGCGGCAACGCGCTGGTCCGGGAGGCGCGCGAGATGGCCCACACCCGGTCCCCCCGCGCTCAGCCGATGCTCGAGGCGATCGGCGTGCCGCCGGAGGAGATCACCGGTCCGATGGTGTCCGAGGCGGCTCGCCGTGGCGACCCGGCCGCCCAGGAGCTGCTCGCGGAGGTCGGTCAGTGGCTCGGCGTCGGCATGGCCGGTCTCGCCGCTGCTTTGGACACCGGCCTGTTCGTCGTCGGCGGCGGCGTCTCCGAAGCGGGGGAGCTGCTGCTGGCCCCCGCGCGAGACGCGTACCGCCGCACGCTCACCGGGCGCGGCTTCCGCTCGGAGGCCCGGATCGTCAAGGCACACCTCGGCAACGAGGCCGGGCTGGTCGGTGCCGCCGACCTGGCCAGGTCGCGGCGAGCGCGCAGCCGACGCTCCCGCCGATCTCGCTCCGCCCGCCGATCCTGGGTCGGCGAGGGTGGCTCGCCGGTGACGCGGCTCGGCCAGCGCTGGGCAGAGGGCAGCGGCACCGGGCTCGGCTACCGGTCGACGAGGGTGAGCTCGAAGGAGTAGCGCTCGGGGCGGTAGGTGTGGTCGCCGTATTCCACCGCCCGGCCGCCGTCGTCGTAGGCCACTCGCTGCATGGTCAGCAGCGGCGCGCCGCGGCGCTCGTCCAGGAGCCGCGCCTCGCGGGCCTCGGCCCGCCGGGCGCCGATCCGCTGGTTCGCGACCCGCAACAGGATCCCGGCTCGCCGCAGCCGGGCGTACAGACCCTCGGTCTCGAGATCGGTGGCGCGCAGATCCACGACGTCGACCGGCAGGAAGTTGTGCAGCAGGGCCAGTGGCTCGTCGGACACCCGGCGCAGCCGCTCGAGGGACCACACCGCGGTTCCCGGCGGGACGCCGAGCTCGTGGGCCACCTCGTCGGACGACTCCACCACCTCACAGCACAACACCTCGGTGTGCGGGTGCTGCCCGCCGCGGACCAGGTCGTCGTAGAGGCTGGTGAGCTCGACCGGCCGGCGAATCTGGCTCCCCACCACCTGAGTGCCCACGCCACGCTTGCGCACCAGCATCCCCTTGTCGACGAGCACCTGGATGGCCTGGCGCAACGTCGGCCGGGACAGCCCGAGCGACTCCGCGAGCGCAACCTCGTTGCGGATCCGGTCACCGGGAGAGAGGTCGCCGTCGACGATCGCGCGCTCCAGCTGTTCGGCCACCTGGAAGTACAGCGGCACCGGGCTCGACCGGTCGAGCGAGATCGACGGCTGCTCTGCCATGCCGCTCAGCATCCGGTCACTGAGCATGGACGTCAATATGTCAAGACAAAGCCTTGACAGCCTCTCACGACCGCGACGACACTCGGCCGCAGCACGGATCGTCGTCGGGGCGGAGAGGAGTGCGGCACCGCATGAGGCTGGACCGGGTCGCGGGCGCTCCCATCTCCTGGGGCGTCTGCGAGGTCCCCGGATGGGGACATCAGATGGCACCCGCCACGGTGCTCGCCCAGATGCGCGAGCTCGGCCTGGCGGCGACGGAGTTCGGTCCGTCCGGGTTCCTCCCCGACGACCCTGCGGACAAGGCGGCGGTGCTCACCTCCTACGACCTCGCGGCGGTCGGCGGCTTCCTGCCGCTGCCGCTGCACGACGAGTCGGCAGATCCGATGCCGGCCGTCGACGACTACCTGGACGCCTGCCGCGCCGCCGGGGCAGGGGTGATGGTGCTCGCCGCCGTCGGTGGCGGGCCTGGCTACGACGCCCGGCCGGTGCTGGACGACCGCCAGTGGAAGGTGTTGCTCGCCACGCTGGACCGGATCTCGGCGCACGCCGCCGAGCGTGGGGTGCTCGCGACGTTGCACCCGCATGTGGGCACCGTTGTCGAAACCCGTGCCGAGGTGGAGCGGGTCGTCGAGGGGTCCCGGGTCAGCCTGTGCCTCGACACCGGCCACCTGCTCGTCGGAGGGACGGATCCGGTCGCGCTGACCGATGCGCATGCCGGCCGCGTCGGTCACGTCCACCTCAAGGACGTGGACGCGGCGCTGGCCGCGCGGGTCACGGCCGGCGACCTGCCCTTCGGCGAGGCCGTCCGGGCCGGGCTGTTCCGGCCCCTCGGTGCCGGCGACGTCGACATCGCCCGGATCGTGCGGATCCTGCAGGCGATCGGCTACCCCGGCTGGTACGTGCTGGAGCAGGACGTGATGCTGCCCGAGCCGGACGAGGCCGGTCCGCGTTCGGACGTGGCCCGCTGCCTGGACTACCTGAGCAGGGTGGACGCGTGACGGCGGCCGGGCCGGGCCTCGAGGTGCTGACCATGGGCCGGGTCGGCGTCGACGTCTACCCGCAGCAAAGCGGTGTCGGTCTCGCCGACGTCGCCTCCTTCGGCAAGTATCTCGGCGGCTCGCCCACGAACGTCGCGGTCGCCGCCGCCCGGCTCGGCCGGCGTGCGGGTCTGGTCTCCCGGGTCGGCGACGACCCGTTCGGGACGTTCGTGCACCGCGCGCTTCGCGGTTTCGGCGTGGACGACGGTCTCGTCGCGGCGGTCCCCGGGACGCAGACCCCGGTGACGTTCTGTGAGATCTTCCCGCCGGACTCCTTCCCGCTGTACTTCTACGGCCGGACCCCGCTGGCGCCGGATCTGATGATCCGAGCCGAGGAGGTGCACGCGGAGCCGTTGGCCGGCGCGATCCGCGACGCGGATGTGTTCTGGGTGACCGGCACCGGCCTGTCGGCGGAGCCGAGCCGGGCCGCCACCCTGGCGGCGCTGGAGCTGCGGGGCCGCCGGGGCTTCACCGTCTTCGACCTGGACTACCGGCCGATGTTCTGGTCCTCGAGGGCCGCCGCCCACGCCGCCTACGCCGAGGCGCTGCCGTACGCCTCCGTGGCGGTCGGCAACCTGGACGAGTGTGAGACCGCCGTCGGCGAACGCGAACCGGACGCGGCGGCGAAGGCGTTGCGCGCAGCCGGGGTCGACCTCGCCGTCGTCAAGCAGGGACCCGGAGGTGTCCGCGGCGACGACACGACCGGGACCGTCGTCGTCCCCCCGGTGCGGGTCGACGTCGTCAACGGTCTGGGCGCCGGGGATGCCTTCGGCGGTGCGCTCTGCCACGGTCTGCTGGCCGGCTGGGACCTGACCCGCGTGCTCGGCTTCGCCAACGCCGCGGGCGCGTTGGTGGCGGGCCGGCTGGCCTGTGCCGACGCGATGCCCACCTCCGACGAGGTGGAGGCCCTGCTGTGACCGGCTCCGCGCTGCCGCCCGCCCCCGTCGCGGTGGCCGTCCAGGACCTGGTGGCGACCCGCGTCCGTGACCCGGAGCGGATCGCTCGGGTCGCCGCCGCCCGCCGCCGGCCCGCCGCTCTCACCGGCGAGACCGGTCGGCTGCTGCTGGTCGCCGCGGACCACCCGGCCCGCGGCGCGCTGCGCGCCGGGGCCCGGCCGCTGGCGATGGCGGACCGGTTCGACCTGCTCGATCGGCTGTGCGTCGCGCTGTCCCGGCCCGGGGTGGACGGCGTGCTGGGCACCGCCGACGTCGTCGAGGATCTGATGCTGCTGGGCGCGCTGGACGGCAAGGTCGTGGTCGGGTCCATGAACCGGGGTGGGCTGGCCGGCACCGTCTTCGAGATCGACGACCGCTTCACCGGCTACTCGGCCGCGGCTGTCGCCGCCGCCGGCCTGCAGGGCGGCAAGATGCTGCTGCGGATCGACCCCCGCGACCCCAGCACGGCGCCGACGCTCCAGGCGTGCTCGACGGCGGTCGACGAGCTCGCCGCGCGCGGGCTGATGGCGATGGTCGAGCCGTTCGTCTCCGAGCGGGTGGACGACCGGGTCCGCAACGTGCTGACGACCGAGGCGGTGATCCGCTCCGCCTCGGTCGCGGCCGGGCTCGGCGGCACCTCCGCGTACACCTGGCTGAAGCTGCCGGTGGTTCCGGACATGCAGGACGTGCTCAGCGCGACGACCCTGCCCGTCGTGCTGCTCGGCGGCGAGGTCGCCGACGACCAGGGCGCACAACGCGACGCGTGGCGCCGGGCGCTGGCGCACCCGGCCGCCGCCGGCATGGTGGTGGGTCGCTCGCTGCTCTATCCGCACGACGACGACGTGGCCGGCGCGGTGGACGCCACCGTGGAGCTGATGGCATGACGCTGCGAGCCAGTGACCTGCACCTGCCCGCGGGCTCGACCGCGGCGGGATCGGTGGCGGTGGACGTCCAGCCGGGCCGGGCCGGCTGGGCCCACTCCGGACTCCAGGTGCTGGCCCTGGACGACGACGGCCAGGCCGAGCTGGCCACCGCCGGCCGCGAGACGCTGGTGGTGCCGCTCACAGGGGGCTGCACGGTCGAGGTCGACGGCCAGGTGGTCGAGCTCGCCGGGCGCAGTGGGGTCTTCGCCGGGGCGACGGACAGCGTCTACGTCCCCCGGGACGCCGCCGCGACCCTCCGCGCCCGAGGGGGTGGCCGGTTCGCCCTGGCCACCGCCCGCTGCGACGCGACCCGTCCGGCCGCGTACCTGCCGGCGCGGGACGTGCCGGTCGAGATGCGGGGCGCCGGCCGCTCCAGCCGGCAGGTGCACAACCTCGGCACCCCCGACGTGCTCGACGCCGACCGGCTGATCGTCTGCGAGGTGCTGACCCCCGCCGGGAACTGGTCCAGCTGGCCGCCGCACAAGCACGACCAGGACCGGCCGGGGGAGAGCGTGCTGGAGGAGATCTACTACTTCGAGGTCGCGCCCGGGCCAGGCGGCCCGGGGATGGGCTATCAGCGGGTCTACGGGCACGAGTCCGCCGACGTCGACGTGCTCGCCGAGGTGCGCACCGGTGACGTCGTGCTGGTGCCGTTCGGATGGCACGGGCCGTCGATGGCGACCGACGGTTACGACCTGTACTACCTGAACGTGATGGCCGGACCGGGGGAGCGGGCCTGGCGGATCTGCGACGACCCGGCGCACGCTTGGGTGCGCGAGAGCTGGGCGCACCAGCTGACCGATCCACGGCTGCCGCTGGGCGGACCGCCGGGGCGAGGGGGGGTGGGCACGTGACGCGGACGACGGATGCCACGGTCCGGCTGACCGTGGCGCAGGCGGTGGTGCGGTTCCTGGCCGTCCAGCAGGTCGAGCGGGACGGCGTCCGGAACCGGTTCGTCACCGGATGCTGGGGCATCTTCGGGCACGGCAACGTCGCGGGCATCGGGCAGGCCCTGCTCGAGGACGAGCGGGCCGCGGAGTCCGGCGCGGAGCCGGCCCGCCCACGGCTGCGCTACCTGCTCGGACGCAACGAGCAGGCGATGGTGCACGCAGCCGTCGGCTACGCCCGACACCGGGACCGGCTGGCGACCTACGCCGTGACCACCTCGGTGGGGCCCGGTGCAACCAATCTGGTCACCGGCGCCGCGCTGGCCACGGTGAACAGGCTTCCGGTCCTGCTGCTGCCCGGCGACGTGTTCGCCACTCGGGTGGCCAACCCGGTGCTGCAGGAGCTCGAGCACCCGAGCGGCATGGACGTGAGCGTCAACGACGCGCTGCGCCCGGTGTCGCGCTACTTCGACCGGATCGCTCGCCCCGAGCAGCTGCCGTCCGCGCTGCTCGCTGCGCTGCGGGTGCTGACCGACCCGGTGGAGACCGGCGCGGTCACCCTGGCCCTGCCCCAGGACGTTCAGGCCGAGGCGCACGACTGGCCGGTCGAGCTGTTCGAGACGCGGGTGTGGCACCTGCCTCGGCCGCGGCCCGAGCAGACCGCCCTGCGCCGCGCGGTCGACGTGCTCCGGACCGCCCGCCGCCCGCTGGTGGTGACGGGCGGCGGCACGATCTACTCCGGGGCGACCGACGCCCTGCGGGCCTTCGCCGAGGCGACCGGCGCACCGGTGGCCGAGACGCAGGCGGGCAAGGGGGCGCTGGCGTTCGACCACCCCCGCTCGGTCGGCGCGGTCGGTGCCACCGGCACCACCGCCGCCGACGAGCTGGCGGCAGCGGCCGATGTGGTCCTCGGCGTGGGCACCCGGTGGAGCGACTTCACCACCGCGTCCCGCTCGGTGTTCGGCCCCGACACCCGTTTCGTCAACCTCAACGTCGCGTCGTTCGACGCGCACAAGCAGTCGGCCGTCGCCCTGGTGGCGGACGCCCGGGAGGGGCTCGAGGAGCTGACGGCGGCCCTGGTCGGCTGGCGGGCCGACACCGGCTGGACCGAGCGGGCCACCGCCGCCGCCAGGGAGTGGGACGAGACCGTCGAGCGCGCGTACACCCTCGAGCACGACCCCCTGCCCGCGCAGTCGGAGGTGTTGGGGGCGGTGAACGCAGCCACCGGGCCGAGGGACGTGGTCGTCTGTGCCGCCGGGTCGATGCCCGGGGATCTGCACAAGCTGTGGCGCACCCGGGACCGGAAGGGCTACCACGTCGAGTACGGCTTCTCCTGCATGGGCTACGAGATCGCAGGTGGACTGGGCGTGAAGCTGGCCGTCGACGAGCTGGGCGAGGACCGTGAGGTCGTCGTGCTGGTCGGGGACGGCTCGTACCTGATGATGGCGACCGAGCTCGTGACCGCGGTCGCCGAGGGGGTCAAGCTGGTGGTCGTGCTGGTGCAGAACCACGGCTTCGCCTCGATCGGGGCGCTCAGCGAGTCGCTCGGCAGCCAGCGCTTCGGGACGCGGTACCGCTACCGGACCGCCACCGGGCTCGACGGCGACCGGTTGCCGGTCGACCTCGCGGCCAACGCGGCCAGCCTCGGCGCCGACGTGGCCGCCGTCCGCACCGTGGGCGAGCTGCACGCCGCCGTGCAGAAGGCGCGCGGGTCGGCCAGGACCACCGTGATCCACATCGAGACCGACCCGTTGGTGCCGGCCCCGGACAGCCCCGCCTGGTGGGACGTGCCGGTCGCCGAGGTGTCCACGCTGGACAGCACCCGGCAGGCCCGGCTGGCCTACGAGCAGCACAAGACGACGCAACGGACCTACCTTCGTCCCAGCACCTCCACTGGTCACCCCGACGGACAGGACGACTGACATGCGCACCATCGAGCACTGGATCGGCGGCACGGCGACCGGCGGCACCGGGGACCGCACCGGAGACGTCTTCGACCCCGCCGAGGGCCGGCCGCAGGCGCAGGTGCGACTCGGCACCGCCGCCGACGTCGACGCTGCCGTGGCAGCCGCTCGGACCGCCTTCGAGTCGTGGTCACAGACCTCGCTCACCGGCCGGGTCCAGATCCTGTTCCGCTTCCGCGAGCTGGTCGTGCAGCACACCGACGAGCTGGCCCGGCTGATCGCGCTGGAGCACGGCAAGACCCTCGACGACGCGCGCGGCGAGGTGGTCCGCGGCCGGGAGGTGGTGGACTTCGTCTGCGGGATCCCCCAGTTGCTCAAGGGCGAGTTCAGCGAGCAGGTCTCCGGGTCGGTCGACTCGCACTCGTTCCGCCAGCCGCTGGGCGTGTGCGCCGGCATCACTCCGTTCAACTTCCCGGTGATGGTGCCGATGTGGATGCACCCGGTCGCCATCGCGTGCGGGAACGCCTTCGTGCTGAAGCCGAGCGAGCGGGTGCCCGGGGCGTCCGAGCTGGTCGCCCGGCTCTACGCCGAGGCCGGGTTGCCCGACGGTGTCTTCAACGTCGTCAACGGCGACAAGGAGGTGGTGGACGCGCTGCTCGACCACCCGGACGTCGACGCGGTCAGCTTCGTCGGCTCCACGCCGATCGCTCGCTACGTGCACGAGCGAGCCAGCGCGAGCGGCAAGCGGGTGCAGGCACTCGGCGGGGCGAAGAATCATGCCGTGGTGATGCCCGACGCCGACCTCGACTTCGCCGCCGACCACCTGGCGGCCGCCGGCTACGGCTCGGCCGGGCAGCGGTGCATGGCGATCTCCGCCGTCGTCGCCGTCGGGCCGGTCGCCGACACCCTGGTCGACAAGGTGCGGGAGCGCACCACGGCCATCACGGTCGGCCCCGGCACCGCCGACGGGTCCGAGATGGGTCCGGTCGTGACCGCCGCCGCCCGGGAGCGGGTCCTCGGCTACATCGACGAGGGCGAGAAGGACGGCGCGGCCGTGGTGGTGGACGGCCGCGGGTTGGCCGTCGACGGCAGCGAGCAGGGCTTCTTCGTCGGTCCGACCCTGCTGGACCACGTCACACCGGACATGTCCGTCTACACCGACGAGATCTTCGGGCCGGTGCTGGTGGTGCTCCGGGTCGGCTCCCTGGACGAAGCCCTGGCACTGGTCAACGCCAATCCCTACGGCAACGGGACGGCCGTCTTCACCTCGTCCGGCGAGGTGGCCCGCACCTTCCAGCGCCGGGTCCAGGTCGGGATGATCGGCGTGAACGTGCCGATCCCGGTGCCGATGGCTTTCCACTCCTTCGGCGGCTGGAAGGACTCGCTGTTCGGCGACCACCACATCCACGGTCCCGAGGGGGTCCGCTTCTACACCCGCGGCAAGGTCGTCACGACCCGCTGGCCGCACGTCAGCGAGGAGTCGCTGGCACACCTGAACTTCCCGACGGCGCACTGACCGCCGGGACGAGCAGCCGGACGCCCGTCCGGCCGTACGAGAGGAAGAACGACGATGACGATCAAGAACACGCTGCTGGCGGCGATCGCCGCCGGGGCACTCGTGCTGACCGGCTGCTCCACCTCGGACAGCGGCACCGAGTCCAGCTCGGAGGAGACCGGGGGTGACACCAGTGCGGCGAGCGGCGGCAGCAAGGACATCACCATCGACGTGATCACCCACGCCGCCCCCGGCGACTCGTTCTGGGACGTGGTGAAGTCCGGCGCACAGCAGGCCGGCAGCGACCTGGGGGTGTCGATGGAGTACGGCAGCAGCCCGGACCCCGGTGAGCAGAGCACGCTGATCGACAACGCCGTCGCCGACGGCACCGACGGGCTGGTCATCTCGATGGCCAACCCGGACGGTCTCGAGTCGAGCATCAAGGCCGCGGTCCAGGCGGGGGTTCCCGTGATCACCATCAACTCCGGCATCGACCAGTGGGAGGAGTTCGGGGCCATCACTCACGTCGGCCAGAGCGAGACCATCGCCGGCGAGGTGGCCGGCGAGCAGCTGAGCGAGGCCGGTCTGAACGACGTCATCTGCGTCATCCAGGAGGCGGGCAACGTCGCGCTCGAGGAGCGCTGCCGGGCCGCCGCATCCACCTTCACCGGCACGATGGAGAACCTGCAGGTGGACAACACCGACCTCGGCGCCGCCCAGGCGACGATCGAGTCCGAGCTGACGGCGAACGCCGACGTGGACGGGATCCTCTCCCTCGGCGGTGACATCGCCGGCCGAGCGGTCGCGGCGGTGGAGGCCTCCGGCAGCGAGGCCCTCGTCGGCACCTTCGACGTGAACGCGGACGTGGCCAAGGACGTCGCCGACGGCAAGCTGCTGTTCGCGATCGACCAGCAGCCCTACGTCCAGGGCTACCTCGGCGTCACCGGCATCTACCTCAAGGTGACCAACGGCAACGACATCGGCGGCAGCCAGCCGGTCTACTCCGGGCCTGCCGTCATCACCCAGGAGAACGCCGAGGACGTTCTCGGGTTCGCCGAGAACGGCACCCGCTGAGGCGGAGGGAGACCCCGATGAGCACCACGGCCGAAGCGCCCCCGGACATCCCAGAGACTCCGCCGGACGACCGGCTGGCCAGCTCGCATCGGAGCACCCGCGTGCTGCGTCGGCCGGAGGTGGGGGCCCTGGTGGCGGCGGTCGCCGTCTTCGTGTTCTTCAGCGTCGTCACGGAGGTCTTCCTGACCCCCGGCGGAGCCAGCACCTGGCTGCTGACCTCGTCGACCGTGGGGATCATGGCGGTCGCGGTGGCGCTGCTGATGATCGGCGGGGAGTTCGACCTGTCGGCGGGGGCGATGATCGGCACCACCGGCCTGACCACCGGCATCATGATGACCGAGTACGACCTGAACGTGTGGGTGTCGATCCTCACCGCCCTGGTGTTGGCGGTGGGGCTCGGCATCGTGAACGGGATCCTGGTGATGCGCACCGGGCTGCCCAGCTTCATCGTCACGCTGGGCACGTTCTTCGTCCTGCAGGGCATGAATCTCGCGGTCACGAAGATCCTGATCAACCAGGTCTCGGTCACCTCGTTCAACGACGCGGCGGGCTATACCGACGGCCAGCAGCTGTTCGGCTCGTTCGTCAAGCTGGACCTCGGCGGTGACCTGCCGCTGACCCTCTACGCGGCGACGTTCTGGTGGGTCGCGGTGACCATCGTCGCCACCTGGGTGCTGCTGCGGACGCGGGCCGGCAACTGGATCTTCGCCGTGGGCGGTGCCCAGGTGAGCGCCCGCCAGGTGGGCGTCCCGGTCTTCAAGACCAAGGTCGGCCTGTTCGTGACCACCGCTACCGCCGGCTGGCTGGTGGGCATGCTGAACCTCTTCAAGACCACCACCGTGCAGAGCACGACCGGTGTGGGGCAGGAGTTCATCTTCATCATCTGTGCCGTCGTGGGCGGCTGCCTGCTGACCGGTGGCTACGGCTCGGCGGTCGGTGCGGCCCTCGGGGCGGCCATCTACGGCATGGTCAACCAGGGCATCGTCTACGCACGGTGGGAGAACGACTGGTTGTTCACCTTCCTCGGCGTGATGCTGCTCGGCGCGGTGCTGGTCAACAACTGGGTGCGGACCCGGGCGGAGGTGGCCAGATGAGTGCGGCGGAGCAGCCGGCGGAGCACGGTACGGCAGCGACCGGCCGGGGACCGAACCTCCCGCCGCCGGGCACCCCGATCATCGAGGTGCGCGACCTGGGCAAGAGCTATGGCAGCGTGATCGCGTTGCGCGACATCACCACGACGGTCAATGCCGGCGAGGTGACCTGCGTGCTGGGAGACAACGGCGCGGGGAAGTCGACCTTCATCAAGATCCTCGCCGGCGCGCACGAGCACAGCTCCGGTCAGTTCATCGTGGACGGCGTGCACCGGCAGATGTCCTCGCCCCGCGCCGCGCTGGCGCTGGGGATCGCGACGGTCTACCAGGACCTGGCGGTCGTCCCGCTGATGCCGGTCTGGCGGAACTTCTTCCTCGGATCGGAGCTCACCGTCGGGATGGGGCCGCTGAAGCGACTCGACCTCGGGTCGATGAAGCGGATCACGAAGTCGGAGCTGTCCGCGATGGGCATCGACCTGCGCGACGTCGACCAGCCGATCGGCACCCTGTCGGGCGGGGAGCGGCAGTGCGTCGCCATCGCGCGGGCGGTCTACTTCGGCGCCCGCGTGCTGATCCTCGACGAGCCCACCGCCGCTCTCGGCGTCCGGCAGTCCGGCGTCGTCCTGAAGTACATCGCCAAGGCCCGGGACAGGGGCCTCGGCGTCGTCTTCATCACGCACAACCCGCATCACGCCTACCCGGTGGGGGACCGCTTCCTGTTGCTGCGTCGCGGCCGGAGCATGGGCGACTTCACCAAGGCGGACATGTCGCTGGACGACCTGGTGGGAGCGATGGCCGGTGGTGCCGAGCTCGAGGCGCTCAGCCACGAGCTGGCCCGCACGATGGGTGAGGACTCCACCGTGGCCAAGGGCATGGCCGCGGAGCTGCGGAAGCCATGACGGGTGCGCGACCGGCCGTCGGCGTGGCCGTGCTGGGCTTCGGGTGGATGGGGCAGGTGCACGCGCGCGCGCACACCCGGCTGCTCCAGCACTACCCGGACGCCCCGGTCCAGCCGCGGCTGGTCGCCGCCGTCGACCCCGAGCCGGCGCGGCGCGCGGCGGCGCTCGACGGGTACGGCTTCGACGCGGCCCACGCCGACTGGGTCGAGGTGCTGGATCGCGACGACGTCGACGTCGTCAGCGTCACCGGCCCCAACTTCGTGCACGCCGAGATGTCGGTGGCCGCCGCGCGGGCCGGCAAGCACGTGTGGGTGGAGAAGCCGGTGGGCCGGCACCTGGCGGACACCACCGCTGTCGCCGACGCGGTCGGCGCCGCGGGCGTGCGCTCGGCGGTCGGCTTCAACTATCGCAACGCGCCCGCGATCGAGACCGCGCGCCGGCTGGTGGCCGACGGCCGGATCGGGCGGGTCCAGACGGTGACCGTGCGGCTGCTCAGTGACTACTCCGCGCACCCGGCGGGCGCGCTGTCGTGGCGGTTCGACCCGCAGCGCGCCGGATCCGGTGTCGTCGGGGACCTCGCGTCGCACGCCCTCGACCTGGTCCGGTACGTCCTCGGCACCGTCGCCGGCGACCTGACCGAGGTGCTCGCGGACGCGGCCACGTTCATCCCGGAGCGACCGGAGCCGACCGGTGCGACGTCGCACTACGCCACCGCCGAGGGGGCACCCCGCGGCCCGGTCGGCAACGAGGACCACATCGCCGCGCTGCTCCGCTTCGCCGGTGGCGCCCGGGGGGTGCTCGAGTCGTCCCGGGTCGCGGTGGGGGAGCAGTGCAGCTACGGCCTCGAGGTGCACGGCTCGGCCGGTGCGCTGTCGTGGGACTTCCGCCGGATGGGCGAGCTGTCGACCTGTCTGGACGCCGACGCCGCGGGCTACACCGACGCCCCCTGGCAGTTGCACCGGGTGAGCCCCGCCGACGGCGACCTCGGCGCCTTCCAGCCGGGGGCCGGCATCACGATGGGCTACGACGACCTCAAGGTGATCGAGGCGGAGCGGCTGCTCCGGTCGATCGCGGAGCGGCGTCCGATCGGGGCCACCGTCGAGGATGCGCTGGTGACCGCGCGGCAGTCCGACGCGCTGCTGCGCTCGGCCGCGCAGCGCGCGTGGGTGACGGTATGAGGGCCGACCTGCTGCGCGTCGGCGTGATCGGGACCGGCGCGATGGGCAGCGCGCACGTTCGGATGCTGACCCGCTGGGTGCCCGACGCCGTCGTCACCGCCGTCCACGACTTCGACACCGACCGCGCGGCCGCGCTGGCGGCCGAGGTCGGCGCCACGCCCGCCGGCTCCGCCGCCGAGCTGATCGACGCCGTCGACGCGGTGGTGATCGCCTCGCCCGACCCGACCCACGAGGAGCTGGTGCTCGCCTGCCTGGCGGCCGACCTCCCGGTCCTGTGCGAGAAGCCGCTCGCGGTCGACGTGGCCGGTGCCGAGCGGGTGCTCGCCGCCGAGCGGGACCGCGGCCGGGAGCTGGTCCAGGTCGGGTTCATGCGCCGCTACGACCCGGCCTTCGTCGCGCTGCGGGACGCGGTGCTCGGCGGCCGGGTCGGCACGCCACGGATCGTGCACTGCGTGCACCGCAATCCGGTCGCGCACCCGACGGCCACCTCCGACGGCATCGTCACCAACTCGATGATCCACGAGCTGGACGGAGTCCCCTGGCTGCTCGACGACCCGGTGGTGGCGATCACGGTGCGCTCGCCGCGACGGGACGGGCTGCTGGACCCGCAGCTCGCGCTGCTGGAGACCGCGACCGGCACGCTGGTCAGCGTCGAGGTGTTCGTCAACGCGCGGTACGGCTACGACGTGCAGTGCGAGGTCGTCGGCGACGAGGGGACGGTGCGGCTCACCCCGCCGTACGGTCTGGCCAGTCGCGCCGACGGGACGGACGGGCACGCGGTCACCGCCGACTTCGTGCAGCGGTTCGCCGACGCCTACCGGATCGAGCTCGCCGACTGGGTCGACGGGGTGCGGCGCGGTGCGCTGCGGGGTCCGACCGCGGCCGACGGCTACCGTGCCGCCGTCGTTGCTGCCTGCGGGGTCGAGTCGCTCAACTCCGGCGCTCGCGTCGAGGTGCCGCCAGGAGCGTGACCGTCAGCGGGCGCCGCGGTAGTCGTCGACCAGCTCCAACGCCAGCTGCTCGAGGAACAGCCCGACGTCGGTGACGATGCCGCGGGCCTGTGACGATCCGCGGTCGGCCAGCTTGGTCACCGTGGCGGGGTTGATGTCCACGCACACCAACGGCACCGACGCCGGCAGGATGTTGCCGGTCGCCACCGAGTGCAGCATGGTCGCGGCCATCAGGCAGAAGCCGACGTCGTGCAGCTGCGCCCGCATCGCCCGCTGTCCCTCCAGCACGTCGGTGTAGACGTCCGGCAGCGGCCCGTCGTCACGCACCGAGCCGACGAGCACGAACTCGTGCCCGCCCTCGACCAGCGCGTGCATGATGCCGCCGGTGAGGACGCCCTGCTCGACCGCCGCCGCGATCGACCCGGCCTTGCGGATGGTGTTCAGCGCCCGGATGTGGTGCTCGTGGCCGTGCTCCACCCCACGCCCCTGCGCGAGGTCGACGCCCAGCGAGGTGCCGTACAGCGCGGACTCGATGTCGTGCGTGGCCAACGCGTTGCCCGCGAACAGGCAGTCGACGAAGCCGGCTCGGACCATGGCGACCATGGCCGGTGCGGCGCCGGTGTGCACCACCCCGGGGCCGCCCACCCAGAGCACCCGCCGGCCGGCCGCCTTGGCCTCCCGGATTCCGTCGGCGACCTGGCGGACGAGGACGGTCTGCGGCTTCTCGCTGGAGACCTGCGACTCCATGAAGCCGAAGACCTCGCTGTCGCGGTCGACCGCCGGGATCGTGACCCGTACCCCGCCGGCTCCGCACACCACTCGCATCCCGGCTTGGACGTCGGACATCGGGACGGTCTCGACCCGGATGTCCGCGCCGTCGCCCAGCACCACCAGACCGCAGTCCATCTCTGGGTTGGACACGGCCAGCCACCGTCCACCGACCCGGACCCGGGTGTCCAGGTTCGTCGTGGAGTAGAAGCCGTCCGGAAAGACGCCGTCCTGCTCGGCCGTTGTCACCGTGGCCTCACCGGGGTCGACCAGGTTGGCGCCACGGGTCTGCAGCCGCATCAGCAGCCGCTGGAGGTCGTCGTCGCCGTCCGCGCTGATCGTCAGGCTGGCGTAGGAGGTGTCACCGGACTCGCGGCCCACGTCGAAGCGGTCGATCGTGTAGTCACCCTCGTACTCCCGGATGTCGTCCAAGATCCGGGACAGGATGCCGTGGTCCATCAGGTGGCCGCTGATCTCGATGGTGTCGCTGGCGTGCACGAACGATCTCCCTGGTGCTGGTGCGGTGGGCCGCGGGGACGGTGGTCCGGACAGTAGCGGGCCGGTGCCGCGGGTCAGACCTGGGCGCCGTTGTCCCAACCGCCCGGACCGCGGTTGTCCATCCGGGCGATCAGGAAGACCAGCCCGCCGACGAAGCCGAGCACCGCGGCACCGGTGAGCAGCGTCGGCAGTCGCCAGCCGAGCACGGTGGCCACGAGCAGCAGCAGCGGTCCGCCGAGCAGGCCCACCCAGGCCGCGCCCACGAGGCCGGTCGGCCGCGGGAGCGGCGGGGGATGCGGCGGGACGTAGTGGTCCTCGTCGTCCGGCGCCGCCGGCGGCGCGCGGACCGGCTGCTCCGATGGCGGGGCAGCCTGGTCGGCCCCGTCCTCGTCGTCCGTCGTCGCGTCCTCCGACTCCGGCCAGGGGTGTCGAGCCGGGTCCGGCTCGCGCTCGTAGCCCGCGACGATGCGCGCCCAGGCGTCGTCGACGCTCTCGCCGTGGGCGTCGTCGGGGGACTCCTCGGGGTGCTCGTCCCGGGTGGGGTCAGGGGTCATCGCCGACCCGCCTGACGGCCGGCGCGCGGTGGCGGTCCGACGGCAGCGCATGACTCACGTTCGTCATGGTCGCACGGGACGCCCGCGAGTAGGGTGCGTGCACTGCACGGGCGAGCGGACGGGTGAGGAGCACGGTGTTCTACTGGCTGCTGAAATGGGTCTTCGTCGGCCCGCTGCTGCACACCGTGTTCCGACCGCAGGCCGAGGGGTCCGACCATGTCCCGCTCGAGGGCGCGGCCATCCTCGCCAGCAACCATCTGAGCTACTCGGACTGGCTGTTCATGCCGCTGGTGATCCCGCGCCGAGTCACCTTCGTGGCGAAGGCCGAGTACTTCGAGGGCTCGGGGATCAAGGGGTGGATGCAGCGGACCTTCTTCTCCGGCGCCGGCCAGGTGCCGATCGACCGGAGCAGCGGTCGCGCGGCCGAGGGCGCGATGCGCACCGGTCTGCGCATCCTGCAGAGCGGCGAGCTGTTCGGGATCTATCCGGAGGGCACCAGGTCGCCCGACGGACGGCTCTACCGCGGTCGCACCGGGGTGGCCCGGCTGGCGCTGGAGGCCAAGGTCCCGGTCGTCCCGGTCGCAGTCATCGGCACCGACATCGTCGCCCCTCCCGGCAAGGTCTACGGCCGCTACCACCGGCCGCGGGTGCGGTTCGGCCGACCGCTGGACTTCTCCCGCTACGAGGGAATGGAGGGCGACCGCTACATCCTGCGGGCGATCACCGACGAGATCATGTACGAGATCATGGACCTGTCCGGGCAGGAGTACATCGACGTCTATGCCACCAAGGGCAAGGCGGCCGCGTCGCGCAGCGCACCGGAGCCGAGCGGAACGCCCGGGACCACCGCGGCCTGACCCGCGCGACCCGGGCTCGGTGCTCAGCGAGCGCCGGCTGCGTCGCGCCCGTCGTCGACTGGCAGCGCCAGTGCCAGGGCAGCCCAGCCGGCGGCCAGGGCGAACAACGTGACCACGCCACGCGGCCAGTAGATGTGGCTGTCGAGGAACGAGATCGAGGCGGCGACCACTAGCAGTGCTCCCGGCAACGCCCGCAGGCGCGCCCGCCACAGCGCCAACCCTGCTGCCAGCGACGCGCCGGCCAGGTGCGCCCACACGCCCACGTCGCCGAGCGCGCTCCCCAGCCGGAACACGACGTCGAGGTCCGCCGACCCGGCGATCTTCAGGGCGCCGGCGGTCGCTCCGGCGATCAGGTCGAGTCCGGTGTAGAAGCAGGCGTAGACGTAGCCGAGCAGCAGCCCGATCCAGCCGGCCACCGGGTTCACCGCCCGGGCGATCAGCCACGGCCCGAGCCCGAGCAGCGGGAAGAGCGGCAACGCCACCACATGGAGGTCCCGCCAGCGGTCGGCGGTCTCCGGGGTCAGCCGCGCCGGGTGGAAGATGCCGGCGACGCCGAGCACCACGGCGGGCAGGGTGACGGCGACGACCAGCAGCACGCGCGACCGGCTCGGCCCGGTCACCGGCGGACCGGACCGGCCGCGGCAGCGCCCGCCTCCCGCAGCCGGGCGAGCACGAACGGGTCGATCCGGCCCGGCCGGATCCGCAGCTCGTAGTTCTCCACGCCTGCCCAGCTGTCCAGATCGGGATGGCCGACCGCCGCCAGCAGCGCGCCGACCTCCGCGGCCAGGTCACCCTCCAGCGGCAGCAGTGCCTCCTCGTCGGGCGCGTCGAAGTGGACGCGGTGCAGGGAGAGCAGCCGGGCCAGCTCGGGCACCGGGTCGGGATGATCGTCGACGCGCAGGTCGTACGCCAGGTCGTCTCCGGGGGTGTACCCGCCCGCGTCGGCCACGACCAACAGGGCGGCGCTCTGCCGGCCGCGCCGGTCGCCGCCCGCCTCGTCTCCAGCGGTGACGGTGGCCACCAGCCGCTCGGGCAGCGGCAGGTCGACACCGTCGAACCAGGCCTGCTCCATCGCCTGCACCACCTCGGCGCCGGCGAGGATGTTGCCCTGGATGGCGTACCCGTCGCCGGTGACCCCGCCGGCCCAGTCGTGACACTCGCCCCCGGTCCAGGTGGCCGCCCGGCCCGCGGCGTCGACAACGCCGAGCTGCCGGGTGGCGCGGCCGTCGTCCGACCGCAGCAGCGTCTCGACGGTCTCCGATGCGGAGCTCCCGTCGGCGAGCAGCGCCAGCCCGTCCCGCTTGTACAGCGTGTTGGCGTACGACTGGGTGGCGAGCGCGCCGACGCCGTGTCTGGCTGCCGGCACTGCACTGCCGACCGCCAGGAACTTGGAGGCGACCGCGACGCCGGTGCTCCGGCCGTCAGGGCTCCTGCCGACCACGGAGAACGTCATGACCGGCAGCGTACGTGCTGCTCAGCGGCGGTTCTTGCCCGTGCCCTTGCCCCTCGATGCCCCGGGCTCCGAGCCGGTGCCCCCGGCGTAGCCGACCGCCTCGGCGGCATCCACGATCCCCCACCCGTAGGTCGGGGTGAAGACGCCGGAGGCGTCGGTGCCCGGCGTGCGCGCGGTCTCGATCAGCGCGGCCTCGACGCCGTCCAGGCTGCGTCCCTGAGCTGCCAGCAGCGCCGCCACCCCGGCCACGTGCGGGGTCGCCATCGAGGTGCCCGCGTAGTAGTCGTAGTCGGCCTGGCCGCAGGCCGCCGACCCGGTCCCGCGCGGCACCGTCGAGACGATGTCGTCCTCGCAGAAGACCAGGGCGGCACCGCCGGGTGCGGCCACCGACTTGAGGTCCTGCTTGATGCCGCCGTTGGAGTACCACGGCCGCGCCTCGTTGCGGTCGGTCGCGGTGACGCAGAGCGCCCCGGGCTCGAACGCCGGCGTGGAGCAGAACGGCGTGGTCTCGTTGCCCGCCGCCACGACCACGACGACGCCCTTGCTGTAGGCGTACGCGATCGCCTCGGTGACGCTGCTCTCCAACCCCGTCAGAGTCAGAGCCTGTGCGCCGGGCAGGGCGCCGAGGCTCATGTTGATGACGTCGGCCTGGTGGTCGGCCGCCCACCGGATCCCGGCCGCGATTTCCTCGAAGCTGCCCGACCCGTCCTCGAGCACCTTGACCGGCATGATGCCCGCGTCCGGTGCCACGCCGGCGATCCCGGTGCCGTTGTCGGCGACCGCGGCCACGATCCCGGCGACGTGGGTGCCGTGCTCGTCGTTGTCGTTGACGCCGTTGGGGCCGCGGTAGTCGCCGTTGCCACACGGTGCCTGCTGCTGGCCACAGGTGAAGGTGGCGCCCGGGACGAGGTTCGCCTGCAGGTCCGGGTGTTCGAGGTCGACGCCGGTGTCCAGCACGGCCACGACGGCACCCGCGCCGGTGCTGCTCGCCCAGGCCGGCTCCGCGTGCAGTTGGTCGAGACCCCACTGCTGGTCCCGCAGCGGGTCGTTCGTGGCGGCGGTCGCCGGCGCGGTCAGGAGGGCCGCGGCGGTGCCGGCGGCGACGGTCAGCACGAGGGCCAGGGGAAGCCGGGAACGCAGGCGCATGAAGGTGTCCTCACGGGAGGGGCAAGACCGGTCGTCGACCTGCAACGAGACTGGCCGGGCTCGGGTTACGGTCGGCGCCGGTAGCCTGCGCGACGTGGCCGACCCCGGGGACAGGCACGGACGGACCGCGCGGCTGGAGCTCGCCGACCAGACGCTGCGTTCGTGGGACGCGACCGTGCTGGCCAGCAGCGCTCCGCCGGACGAGCCGGGTGTGGTGCTGGACCGGTCCGCCTTCTACCCGGGCGGCGGTGGTCAGCCCCCGGACCACGGGGTGTTGCTGTGGGGTGGCGTGCAGACCCGGGTGGTGGGCGTGCGCAAGGCCGACGACCTCGTGCTGCTGACCGCCGCCGCGGACCCGGTGCCGCCTCCGGGGACCCGAGTCCGCGGCGCCGTCGAGGACGAGCGGCGCACCCTGCTGATGCGCACCCACTCAGGGCTGCACCTGCTCTGTGGCGTCGTGTTCCGCGACTACGGCGCGTTGGTGACCGGCGGCAACATGGAGCCGGGGACCGCTCGGATGGACTTCGGCCTCGAGGAGGTGCCGGCGGACTTCAAGGCCAGGGTCGAGGAGGCCTGCAACGCCGAAGTCGCCGCCGACCGCGGGATCCAGGTCAGCGTGCTGCCCCGGGCCGAGGCGTTCGCGATCCCCGACATCGTGCGCACGGCCACCAACCTCGTCCCGGCCGAGGTGGAGATGGTGCGGATCGTCGACATCGATGGGCTGGACACCCAGGCCGACGGCGGCACCCACGTCGCCTCGACCCGCCAGGTGGGCCGGATCGAGGTCGCCAAGGTCGAGAGCAAGGGGCGCGGCTTCCGCCGCGTTCGGGTGCGGATCGTGCCGCCCCGCGATGACCCGGGTGCCTCGGCTCTGGTTGGCTGACTCCGTGCGAGTCGGAGTGCTGACCGGTGGTGGTGACTGTCCGGGACTGAACGCGGTGATCCGCGCCATCGTGCGCAAGGGGATCACCGAGCATCAGATGGACTTCGTCGGCTTTCGAGACGGCTGGCGAGGTCCGTTGGAGAACGACATCGTTCCGCTCGGCATCGAGCAGGTGCGGGGGATCCTCCCCCGTGGGGGAACCGTTCTCGGCTCCTCCCGGACGAACCCGTTCGGTGTCGACGGCGGGGTGGAGCAGATCACCCGCAGCCTGGAGGACAACGGCTGCGAGGCGCTGATCGCCATCGGCGGCGAGGACACCCTCGGCGTCGCCACCAAGCTGGCCGAGCTCGGCGTCGACGTCGTCGGGGTCCCGAAGACCATCGACAACGACCTGTCCGGGACCGACTTCACCTTCGGCTTCGACACCGCGGTGAACATCGCCATGGAGGCGATCGACCGGTTGCACACGACCGCGGAGTCGCACCACCGGGTGCTGGTCGTCGAGGTGATGGGCCGGCACGCCGGCTGGATCGCGTTGCACTCCGGCCTCGCCGGTGGCGCCAACATCATCCTGATCCCCGAGCGGCCCTTCGACATCGAGAAGGTCTGCGCGCAGGTGGAGAGCCGGTTCGCGACCCGCTACTCGCCGATCATCGTGGTTGCGGAGGGAGCGACACCGGCCGAGGGCGGTATGGAGCTGCTGACCGGGGCGTCCGACGCGTTCGGTCACGTGCGGCTCGGCGGCATCGGGGACCGGCTGGCGCAGGAGATCGAGACCCGGACCGGCAAGGAGGCGCGGGCCGTGGTGCTCGGCCACGTGCAGCGCGGCGGAACTCCGACGGCCTTCGACCGCTGGCTGGCGACGCGGTTCGGCCTGCACGCGGTCCAGGCGGTGCACGAGCGGGACTTCGGCATCATGGTCGCGCTGCGCGGCACCGACATCGTGCGGGTGCCGCTGTCGGAGGGGACGCAGGAGCTGAAGACCGTCCGTCCGGAGATGTACGCCGAGGCCGAGGTGCTGTTCGGGTGACGCGGCGGGCGGCCCTGGTGGTCAACACCGGGTCGCGGACCGGTGCACAGGTGTTCCACCGAGCCCGGGAGCGGCTGTCCGCGCTCGGCGTCCCACTCGCCGACAGCCGGCCGGTTGACGACCCGTCCCGGCTGGGGCAGGCCGTTCACCGGGTCCTGGACGACGGCTGCGACCTGCTCGTCCTCGGCGGCGGGGACGGGACGGTCAGCGCCGTGGTGGACCAGCTGGTCACCCGTCCGACGGTGCTCGGGGTGCTGCCGCTGGGGACCGCGAACGACTTCGCCCGAACCCTCGGCATCCCCCGCGAGGTCGACGCCGCGTGCGACGTGATCGCGCACGGCAAGGTCGTCGACGTCGACCTCGGCGTGGCCGACGACCGGCACTACGTGAACGTGGCGTCACTCGGGCTGTCCGTCGCGGTGAGCCGGGCCGTCACTCCCGGCCTGAAGCGCCGCCTCGGGTCCATGGCGTACCCGGTGGCGACCCTGCGGGCCTACCGCGGCTTCGAGCCGTTCGCCGCCCGGCTCGACTTCCCCGGCGGCGATCACCCGGCGCTCAGCGTCGACGCGGCGATGCAGGTCGCGGTGGGCAACGGCCGCTACTACGGGGGAGGCAACGTCGTCGCCCCCGGTGCCGGCATCGACGACCACCAGCTGGACGTCTACGTCATCGCCCGCGGCCGGTTCCGCGACCACCTCGCGATCGTCTCCGCCTTCCGGACCGGGAGCTTCGTGCAGCACGACCTCGTCACCCACGTGACCACCCGCGAAGTGGTCGTGCGGGCCGAGCCGGCCCGACAGATCAACATCGACGGCGAGCTGGACACGGCAACGCCTGAGCGGTTCCGGGTGCGGCCCAACGGGCTGCACGTCACGGTGCCGAGGGAGTCCTCGGCTGCCCGGCTGGACACCCCGCGGCCCCCTGCGCCGTAGTCTGGGGTGATGCCGATCCCGGACCTGGCCGAGCTGCGGGCGCTCGGCGCCGCTCAGCAACCGGTCTGGCCGGACCCGTCCGTCACTGACGAGGTGGTGCAGCGGCTGCGCCGGCAGCCGCCGCTGGTCTTCGCCGGCGAGTGTGACGCGCTCCGCGACCGGCTGGCCGCGGTCGCCCGCGGCGAGGCCTTCCTGCTGCAGGGCGGCGACTGCGCCGAGACCTTCGACGAGGTCGGCGCCGACATCCTGCGCAACAAGCTGCAGGTGTTGCTGTCCATGGCGGTCGTGCTGACCTACGCCGCGAGCGTGCCGGTCGTCAAGGTCGGCCGGCTCGCCGGTCAGTACGCCAAGCCCCGCTCGGCGGACACCGAGACGCGGGACGGCGTGACGCTGCCCGCCTACCGCGGTGACGCGGTCAACGGGTTCGCCTTCACCCCGGAGGCTCGCACCCCCGACCCGCGCCGGCTGCTGGACGCCTACAACGCGTCCGCCGCAACGCTCAACCTCACCCGCGCCTTCGTCACCGGCGGCTACGCCGACCTGCGACAGGTGCACCTGTGGAACACCGACTTCGCGCGCACCAGCCCGGTGGGGGAGCGCTACGAGCGGGTCGCCGCCGACATCGACCGGGCACTCGCGTTCATGAGCGCCTGCGGCGTGGACCTGGACGAGTTCCACTCGGTGGACTTCTTCTCCTCGCACGAGGCGCTGCTGCTCGAGTACGAGCACGCGATGACGCGGACCGACTCGCGCACCCAGCTGCCGTACGACGTGTCGGGCCATCTGCTGTGGATCGGGGAGCGGACCCGGCAGCTCGACGGCGCGCACGTGGCACTGCTGTCGCAGGTGCGCAACCCGCTCGCGGTCAAGCTCGGCCCGACGGTGACACCGGACGTGGCGATCGCGCTCGCCGAGCGGCTCGACCCGGATCGGGAGCCCGGTCGGCTCACCTTCGTGACTCGGATGGGCGCCGGCCGGGTCCGAGACGTGCTGCCCGACCTGATCGCGAAGGTGCAGGCGGCGGGCGTCACCGCCGCCTGGGTGTGCGACCCGATGCACGGCAACACCTACGAGGCCGACGGCGGCTACAAGACCCGCGACTTCGAGTCGGTCCTCGACGAGGTGCTGGGCTTCTTCGAGGTGCACCGCAGCCTTGGCACCTGGCCGGGCGGACTGCACGTCGAGCTCACCGGGGAGGACGTGACCGAGTGCCTCGGCGGCGGGGCCAAGCTGCTGGCGGCCAACCTCGGCGACCGGTACGAGACCGTCTGCGACCCGCGGCTGAACCGGGCACAGAGCCTCGAGCTCGCCTTCCTCGTCGCCGAGATGCTGCGCTGACACCGACCCCGGCTCCGTACGCTGACCGGGTGATCGACCTGCGCAGCGACACCGTGAGCCGGCCGACCGAGGCGATGCGGGCGGCGATGGCCCGGGCGGACGTGGGCGACGACGTCTACGGCGAGGACCCGACCGTCCGGGCGCTGGAGGAGCGGGTCGCCGCGGCCTTCGGGCACGGCGATGCGCTGTTCACCGTCACCGGCTCGCTGGCCAACCTGCTGGCCGTCCGGGCGGTGGTCCCGGTGGGGACCGAGCTGCTGTGCGAGGCGGAGGCGCACGTCGCCCGGGCCGAGCTCGGCGCGCACGCCGCCGTGACCGGGACGACCGTGCGCACCTGGCGGCACCCGCGGGGGCTGGCCGATCCGGCGGCGGTCGAGCCGATGGTGGCGCCCGAGCTCGGCCCGTTCCTCGTCCGGACCGCCGCGGTGTCGGTGGAGAACACGCACAACTTCGCGGGCGGGGTGGTGCAGCCGCTCGAGCTGCTGCGTGGCCTGCGGGCACTGGCCGACTCCGCCGGTCTCGCCGTGCACCTGGACGGCGCCCGGATCTGGAACGCGCACGTGGCCACCGGGGTGGCACTCAGCGACTACGGCGAGCTGGCGGACGTCCTGGCGGTGTGTCTGTCCAAGGGCCTCGGCGCCCCGGTCGGGTCACTCCTGGTCGGCAGCCCCGAGGTGGTGGCCGAGGCCCGGGTCTGGCGCAAGCGGCTGGGTGCCGGCTGGCGACAGGCAGGGGTCCTGGCCGCGGCCGGCCTGCACGCCCTGGACCGGCACGTCGAGCGGCTCTCGGTCGACCACCAACACGCCCGGGAGCTGGCCGTCGCCTGCGGCGTCGATCCCGCCGCCGTGGAGACGAACATCGTGGTGGCTCGGTGTCCCGACGCGGCCGGCGTCGTCCGGGCCGCCGCGGCCGAGGGGGTGCTCGTCGGAGCGCTCGGCCCGGGCACGGTCCGACTGGTCACCTCGCTCGAGGTGGACGAGGCCGCGGTCCGCAAGGCGGCCGGTGTGCTCGCACCGCTCCTCGCCTGACCGCCCGCGGACGAGCGATGACGCATTTCGGTCGCTCGGGCGACAGGAATGCATCATCGCCGCGTCGGGAACCGCGTCGGGAGCGGGCGACAGGAATGCATCATCGCTGCGTCCGAGAGGCCGGCGTGCTCAGCCGCGCGAGCGGCCGAGCAGCGGCGGGAGCTGGCGGACGGCCTGCGCGAGCAGCCGCAGGTCGGCCCCCACCAGTGCCTGCGGCCCGTCGCACCGGGCCTCCTCCGGCTGCGGGTGCACGTCCACCATGATCCCGTCCGCGCCCACCGCGATCGCCGCTCGGGACAGCGGCACGATCAGGTCCCGCCGACCGCTGGCGTGCGACGGGTCCACGATCACCGGCAGGTGCGACGACGCCTGGGCCACCGGGACCGCGGACAGGTCCAGCGTGTTCCGGGTCGAGGTCTCGAAGGTCCGGATGCCCCGCTCGCACAGCACGACGTCGAGACAGCCGCGCTGGGCGACGTACTCCGCGGCCATCAGCCACTCCTCGACGGTGGCCTGCATCCCGCGCTTGAGCAGGACCGGCCGGCCGGCCGCGCCCACGGCCTGCAGCAGACCGAAGTTCTGCATGTTGCGGGTGCCCACCTGCAGCATGTCGGCGTGCGCGGCGACGACCGGGACGTCGGCGGCGTCGACCACCTCGGTGACCACCGGCATGTCCAGCGCAGCGCCCACTTCGGCGAGGATCTCCAGGCCCCGGACACCCAACCCCTGGAACGCGTACGGCGACGTGCGCGGCTTGAAGGCACCGCCACGCAGCACCTGGGCACCGGCCGCCCGTGCCATCTCCGCCGCCTCGGCGGTCTGCTCCCGGCTCTCGACCGCGCACGGCCCGGCGACGAACGCGAAGGTGCCCGGTCCGAACGCCACCGACGCGCCGGTCCGCCCCACCCGCACCACCGAGCGCTCCGGATGGTGTTCGCGGCTGACCAGCTTGTAGGGGACCGAGATCCGGTGCACGTCGGCAACGCCCGGAAGGCTGCGCAGGTTCAGCTCGCGGAACGCGTCGACGTCGCCGACCAGGCCGACGATCGTCCGTGCCACACCGCGGCTGACGAAGGCCTCGCCGCCGGCTGCCTCGACCCGCGCGACGACGGTGGCGACGTCGTCGTCCGTCGCGTCCGCGCTCATCACGACGACCATGGCTGCTCCTGACAGGCGCGAGCCCCGGTGAGATCACCGGGGCTCGGACGGGGTGGCGCGTGGGTCAGCACACCCCGCCGGACTTCCCGGCAGGGATGTGGAGGCACGTCCTCGGCTGCCGCACGCCCGCACTCTAGACCCGTCGGCGCCGTCCGACCGGGTGCGTTATCACCATGTGATCGGTGCTGTCCCCTGGGCGTGGCCGGGCCCGCAACGCGGTCAGACCAGGTAGATGAGCACCCGGCTGCCGACCGGGGCCAGCTCACCGGCGGCGGGGGACTGCTGCACCACGAAGCCGAGTCCGCTGTACAGGTCGGTCTGCACCTCGCGGACCCTGAAGCCGGCGGCCTCCAGGGTCTCGCGCGCGGCCTCGACGCCGCTGGCTCGTACGTTCGGGACCTCGACCAGCTGCGGTCCCTTGGACACCACCAGCCGGACCACCTGGTCGCGGAAGCCGGTGCCGGAGCGAGGGGTCTGGGTGACGACGAGGCCCGCCGCGACGGAGTCGCTGAACACCGAGCGGCTGCGCACGGTGAACCCGGCGTCGGCCAGCGCCGCCTCCGCGTCGTCGGCAGCCTCGCCGGTGTAGTCGGAGATGCGGATCGGCCGTGGACCGCGGCTGACGTCCAGGTCCACCTCGGTGCCGGGCTGCACCATCGTCTCGGGCTCGATGGAGGCGCCGATCACCGCACCGGCCGGCACCCGCGCGTCGTAGGAGCGGCGCAGCTGCCCAGGCTCGAGACCGACGGCTGCAAGGCGGTCGAGGGCACGGCTGCGCGGCAGCCCGGCCAGCCGCGGGACGGGATAGCGCTCCTTGCCCTGGGAGACGGTGAGTGCGACGGTGCCGCCGTCCTCGATCCGTGCCCCGGGCGCGGGCTCGGTGCTGACGACCGCGCCGCGCGGAACGGTCTCCGAGTACGCCGTCTTCGACACCTCGACCGACAGTCCGAGGTTGGCCGCCGCGATGCTCGCCTCCCGCTCGGTCATCTGCAGCAGCCGGGGTGTCTCGGTGTAGCGCCCGACGCCGAACCACCATCCGGCCGACCCGGCCAGCAGCGCCAGCACGAGAACGGCCAGCAGCACCCGTCGACCCCGTCGCCGACGCCGTCGGGGGTCGGTGCGACCGGCGTCGGCCGCGGCCCAGCCGGACGCTGGCCGAGGGGCCGGCTCCCGCGGGTCGGTTGCTTCGTGCGGCTGCACCGGTGTCGCCTCGTCGATCGCGACGACGACGGTGTGCTCGCGGTCGTCGTCGAGGGGACGGGGGGTCGGGACGTCGTCGGGGGCCTCGGTCAGCGCCGGCACGGTGCCGGTGGCCGTCGCGGCGTCGGCGAGCGGTCCGCTCGGTCGCGGTCGCAGGTCGTCGGCCAGCTCCCGGTCGGACCCCAGCCGCTGCCCGAGCGCCGAGCGGACCATCGTCAGCTGCCGGACCAGCACGCCCGCGTCGGTGGGGCGCAGGTTCCGGTCGCGGGCGGTCGCACGAGCCACCAGCGCGTCGACGTAGTCCGGGATCCGGCCCCGGGCCGGATCGGTGCCTGCCAGGGCTGCTGCCTCCGACGGTGGCGGCACGTCGCTGTGCACGTGCTGGTAGGCCACCTGGATCGGGGTGTCACCGGTGTGCGGCTTGTCGCCGGTCAACAGCTCGTAGAGGACCACGCCGCAGGCGTAGACGTCGCTGCGCGGGTCGGCGGTCTCACCGAGGACCAGCTCGGGTGCGAGGTAGGAGACCGTCCCGATCAGCAGCCCGCCGGTCGCTGTCGCCGTGCTCTGACCGGCGCCGCTCTCCAGCGCCCGGGCCAGCCCGAAGTCGGCGACCTTGACCGCGCCGTCCGCACCGAGCAGGACGTTCTCCGGCTTCACGTCGCGGTGCACCACGCCGGCGGCGTGCGCGGCCGCCAGCGCGCGCGCCACCTCCAGCACCAGCGCCACCGCGCGCAGCGGGCTCAGCGGCGCATCGTCTCGCACCACGTCCCGCAGCGTCCGGCCGGGAACGAGCTCCATGGCGAGGTAGACGAGCCCGTCGTCCTCGCCCTGGTCGAAGACCGCCACCACACCGGGGTTGTTCAGCCGGGCCACTGCCCGGGCCTCGCGCACGAACCTGGCCGCGAACGTCTCGTCGTCGGCGAGGTGCCGGTGCATCACCTTGACGGCGACCACCCGGTCGAGGCGGGTGTCCAGCGCCCGGTAGACCGTCGCCATCCCGCCCCGTGCGATCCGCTCGTGCACGGCGTACCGGCCGTCCAGCAGCCGGCCGACGAGACCATCGGCGGTGGCGGTCCCGCCGGCGCTGCCCGCCGGGCCGCGGGCCGTGGCGCTGGCTGGGCCGGTGGATGGGGACACGGTGCCGGGCTCCTCACGGCGCGGTCGGGCGGGGGAGGGTCGCGCGGCGCGGACCGCTCGGGACGCGGCCGAGTGTAGGTCCGCCGAGGCTCTCGGCGGCGGAGGCGCCCCGGCAGGTGCGGCGTCGCCTCAGCGCACCCGCTGCACCGCCGCGGCCGCCAGCCCGGCGAGCACCGGCCGCACCGCGGCCGCCGTGCCGCCGGGCAGCAGCCCGCCACCGTCGAGCGCGTCGAGGGCAGCCCGGGCCCGGTCGTCCAGCTCGGCGATCGTCTGCTCGATGCTCGCCAGCGCGCCGCTGGCCACGATCAGGTCCCGCAACCGCCGCAGGTCGACCGGGCCGAGGTCCGGGTCGCCGACGCAGCGGTCGAGCAGGTCGCGCCCGGCGTCGTCGCTGCGGGCGAAGGTACGGGCGAGCAGGACCGTGCGCTTGCCCTCGCGCAGGTCGTCTCCCGCCGGCTTGCCGGTCTGCTCGGGATCACCGAAGACACCGAGCACGTCGTCCCGCAGCTGGAAGGCGATCCCGACCGGCTCTCCGTAGGCGGTCAACGCCGCCAACAGCGCAGCCTCCGCCCCGCCGAGAGCGGCACCGAGGTGCAGCGGGCGGACCACGGTGTAGGAGGCGGACTTGAACCGCACCACCCGGAGGGCGAGGTCCTCATCGGCCCGACCGGAGGCCTGGCTGACCAGGTCGAGGTACTGACCCGCCGTGACCTCCGTGGTGCACAGGTCGAACCAGGGGGCCGCCCGGTCCACCGTGGCCGGGTCGAAGCCGCAGCCGCGCAGCAGCTCGTGGGCCCAGGTCAGGAGCAGGTCGCCCAGCAGCACCGCGGCGCCGGCGCCGAAGCGGGTCCGGTCCCCGCCCCAACCGGCCGCGGCGTGCCGTTGCTCGAATGCCCGGTGCGCGGACGGGCGGCCGCGCCGGGTGTCGGAGCCGTCCATCAGGTCGTCATGCACCAGCGCCCCGGCCTGCAACAGCTCGAGCGCGGCCGCGGCGCGCACCGCCCGGGGGTCCCCACGGGCACCACCGGTGGCCTGCCAGCCGGCCACGCAGAACGCCGGCCGGAGCCGCTTGCCACCGGCTACCGCGACCACGGCCTCGTCCACCAGGGCGTCGGTCTCCGTGCCGGCGGTGGTCAGCAGGCGGCGGCGCGACGCGAGGAAGTCCGACAACGCGGCGTCCACCGCGGTCGTGAGCGCGGCCGCGTCCGCCGTGGTGTCCTGCCCGTGCACGCGCGTGAGACTAGCCGCAGCCACCCCCACCGCCGGCCGTACGCTGGCCCGCATGCCGGCAGCCGGAGACCGCCCCGAAGCCGCCGCCGGCGCGCCTCCGGTCGCCCGCGGTGACCTCCGTCTGCCGGCGGTCTTCGCCGCCGGGCTGCGCTCGGTCTCGTTCGAGTTCTTCCCGCCCCGCGACGACGAGGGGGAGCGGCAGCTGTGGACCACGATCCGCCAGCTCGAGCCGCTGGCGCCGACCTTCGTGTCGGTGACGTACGGGGCGGGCGGCTCCACGCGGGACCGGACGGTCCGCATCACCGGCCGGATCGCCGCCGAGACCACGCTGCGACCGGTCGGGCACCTGACCTGCGTGGGGCACACCGTCGAGGAGCTGCGGACGGTGATCGGCCGGTACGCCGACGCCGGCGTGCGCGACCTGCTCGTGCTGCGCGGCGACCCGGAGGGCGGACCCGGCAGCGGCTGGCGCCCGACGCCCGGTGGCCTGGACAACGCGGTGCGACTGGTCGAGCTGGTGAAGTCGCTCGGCGACTTCTCCGTCGGTGTCGCCGCCTTCCCGGACAAGCACCCCGAGGCCGTGGATCTGGCCGCGGACGCCGACTTCCTCGTGGCCAAGGCGCGCGCCGGTGCGGACTACGCCATCACCCAGCTGTTCTTCCGGGCCGAGGACTACGTCGCGCTGGTGGACCGGGTCCGCCAACGCGGGTGTGACATCCCGATCGTGCCGGGGATCATGCCGGTCACCAACCTGTCGCAGGTTCAGCGCTTCGCCGAGCTGTCCGGAGTGGCGGTGCCGGCCGAGGTGGTCGAGCGGCTCGAGCCGTACGCCGGCGACCCGCCCGCGGTGCGCGCCGCCGGGGTGGAGCTGGCCACCCGGTTGTGCGACCGGCTGCTCGACGAGGGTGCGCCGGGGCTGCACTACTACACGCTGAACCGGTCCACCGCGACCCGGGAGATCCACGCCGCGTTGGGTGCCGCGGTCTGACAAACCCCCACCGGCCGGCCGGCGGCACTCCGGGCATGGTCAGCGTGGGTCAACCACCATCCCCCGTTCGGGCCATTTCCCGGCGAGTCGTCCCGTCTCGGCGGGCGCAGGCGGAGGATTCTTTCGTCATGAGCACTCGCCGTCGGACCCTTCGCGGGTTTCTCGTCCTCCTGGCCCTGGTGGCCGGGATCGGCTGCTGCGCGCTGCTCGTGACCCTGACGATGGGTCAGGTCGGCACCGATACCTCTGAGCTGCTCGAGGCGCTCGCCTGGGGCTGCGGGCTGGGGACCTGCTTGCTGACGGTCGCGGCGCTGCAGGAGCACACCGACCCCGACGACGACCCGCGCTATCTCGAGACGATCGTGCACGGGTTCGTCGACGAGTGGCGGCGCTGACCGGCGGCACCGTCGACTGGCACCGGCACGTTCAGCTTCCCACCCGCTGCACCCGGCCGAGCAGCTCGGCCGCCTGAGCCGCCCCGAGACCGGTCAGCGGCAGCCCCGGGCCCGGGTGCGCGGCGGCCCCGACGCAGTGCAGACCTGGCAGTCCACTGTCCGGTCGTGGCAGGTCCAGGCTGCTGCGCCATCCCCGCCACGCCGGGGGCATCGTCGCCGCCCGGTCACCGCTCACCTGGTCGGCGGCGGTGAGATCCAGTCGGGTCAGCACGTGAGCGCGCAGATCCAACCCGCGCCGGGCCAGCGTCAGCAGCGGGTCCTCGCTGCCGCCGCGCTGCAGCACCGTCCAGGCTCGGCTCCCGGCTGGCGCCGAGCCTGCGGTGCGGACCACGAGCGGCCCGGCGTCCCCGTCCCGGCCCGTGCCAGTACGTCTCGTCCGGCAGCTCGGGAAGGGTGGCGACGGCGCCGGTCCGGGTACGGGCCCGCGTGCTCAGTCCGAGGTGCGCGACCCGCGCGGGCAGCACCGGGGTGACGCGCCGCAGCCG
The DNA here is from genome assembly GCA_963695375.1 of uncultured Actinomycetota bacterium. Lineage (GTDB taxonomy): Bacteria > Actinomycetota > Actinomycetes > Propionibacteriales > Nocardioidaceae > JACCVL01. The sequence goes on from OY968767.1 coordinate 1,987,869, forward strand.
GGGCAGCCAGGGCGCCAGCGGGCGGGGGTCGGCCGCCCACACCACCCGGTCGGCCGACAACACGGCGCCGGTGGCCAGCTCGACACCGGTTGCCCTGCCCGCTCGCACGACCAGCCCGCGGACGACGCACTCGGTACGCACCTCCACTCGGCGCTCGGAGAGCCGGGTCTGCAGCGCGGCGAGCAGGGCGGGCGGGCCGCCGTCGAAGCGCCACCGCCCGAAGGTGCGCTCCACGTAGTGCGTGCAGGCCACGAGAGCGGGCACCTGCCTCGGGTCGTGCCCGGCGAGGAGCACCCGGTCCAGCACGAGCGTGCGCAGCCGCGGGTCGGCGAGCCCACGGACGGACCGGCTCAGCCGGCGCACCGGCAGCCGGCGCCGGTTCGCTCGGGAGAGTCCGCCGAAGGGGACCTCGAGGGCGGTGCTCCGAAGCACCTCCCAGACCGGGGCGAAGTCGTCGACCCAGCCGCCCCAGCTCGCCCCCACGCCCGCGCCGAGGGCGAGATCCACCGCGGCGACCTGCGCACCCCGCCCGCCCATCGGCAGATCCAGGACGGTGCGACTGCCGGCATCGCCGTCCGCGGCGAAGACGTGTCGCCGCCCGGGCTCGACGGGCACGAGGTCGAGCACTCGCTCCAACGGGCGACCGGACTTCCGGAACAGGTCGCGGAGCACCGCGGGCAGGGCGATGCTGCTCGGCCCGGGATCCCAGCCGAACCCGTCCCGCTCACGCCGGCGGAGGCTGCCGCCGAGGTCGGTGCCGCGTTCCAGGACGGTCACCTCGTGTCCGTGCCGGGCCGCTCGCACCGCGGTGGCGATGCCGGCGAACCCGCCGCCCACCACCAGCACCCGCGCCACGGTGTTCGAGGCTAGCCAGCCGAAGGCCCGGCTCCCCGGGTCACCCCAGGGGCCGGGCCGTCCGTCCCGCCCCCGGGCCGGATGTCAGCCGTCGTCGCCCGCCCCCTCGTCGTCGGCGCCGTCATCCTCCTGGCCGACGACCTGGAAGCTGTCGTCGAGCTGCACGTCGACCTGCGTGCCGTCGTCGAGGGTCACCTCGACCTCGTACCTGCTCTCCTCGTCGTCCAGCTCGGTGCCGGTGACGCTGCCCTCGCCGACCTCGGCGAGCGCGGCCTCCTCGGCCCGGTCCTTGGCGGCGCCGGTGATGGCGGTGTCCGACGCGTCGTCGTCCCCGCTGCTCGCGGCGACGGCGCCGGTCCCGGCTCCGAGAGCCACGACGGCTGCGGTTCCGGCTACGGCGATCTGGGTGCGACGCCTCATGATGTGCTCCTCGTTCTCGTCGATGTCTGAGCTGCGGATCCGACCATAGGAGGGTGTTGCTGACGGCACGCTGAACGCCGTGCGACGCCCTCCCCGTCGTGCCTGGGCGCCGTCAGCCGGCCGGGTCGCCGGGCAGCTGGACGGTGATCCGGGCGCCCCCCTGCGGGGACGCGCCGACCTCGATCCGGCCCCCGTGGGCCAGCACCACGGCCCGGACGATGGCCAGTCCCAGGCCGGCCCCCCCGGCGTCTCGCGCCCGGGCCTCGTCGAGGCGGACGAAGCGGTCCAGCACCCGCTCCCGGTCCGCGGCCGGGATGCCGGGGCCGTCGTCGCCGACCGCGAGCCGCACGTCGGCGGTGCCGTCGGGACCTGAGTTCTCGGTCAGACTGACCACTACCGCGCTCCGCGCGTGCCGGGCGGCGTTGTCGATCAGGTTGCTCACCAGTCGCCGGAGCAGCGTGGCGTCGCCGTGCACCCGGCCGGCCGACACCGAGGAGACGTCCACCCGGACGTCCCCGCCCGCGCGGACCCGGGCCGCCTCCTCGAGCACCAGGTCGTCCAGGTCGACGGCGCGCAGGTGCACCGCGACCAGCCCCTCGTCGCTGCGCGCCAGCAGCAGCAGGTGCTCGACCAGCTGTTCGAGCCGGTGCCCCTCGGACAGGACCACGCTGGCGAGCTCCTCGGTCGACGCGCTCTCCGGGTGCGCGAGGCTGACCTCGGCATGCTGGCGGATCGCGCTGGCGGGCGAGCGCAGCTCGTGGCTGGCGTCCGAGACGAAGCGGCGTTGCTGCTCCTGCGCCTGCTGCAGCCGGTCCAGCATGGCGTTCATCGTCGCGGCGAGGCCGGCGATCTCGTCCCGGGTCCGTGGCTGGGGCACCCGACGGGTCAGCGCGTCCGCCCCGATCCGGTCGACCTCCCGGCGGATCGCCTCGACCGGCGCCAGCGCGCGGCCGACCAGCCACCAGGCGAGCAGGCCCACCACGATCGCCAGCAGGGGAACCACCGGGCGCAGTGTCCCGGCGAGCGCCTCCTGGGCCTCGCCGACGTCGGACGACTCCAGCGTGACCAGGACTCGCAGCGGCTCACCGCCGGGCACGTCGGCCGACCGGGCCACGACGACGAAGTCCTCGTCTCCCGTCGGCGGGGAGACGTCGATGCTGGGCCCGTCCGCCGCGTCGGCGAGCGGACGCGCGGTCGCGCCTGGACTGGCGGCCAGCACGTCACCGGAGCCGTCGACGACGTGGACGAAGCGGTCCTCCTCCTCGCCGCGGACCGCCGCGGCTGGGCGGGCGCCGGACTCGAGAGCGGCCGCGACCGCGTCGGCACGGTCCTCCGCGAGCCCCACCACCTCGTCGGTGAGCGAGCGGCCCAGTGCGCTCACCAGCGCGATGCTGCCGGCCGTGGCCGCGACCAGCACGACGAGGACGGCAGCCAGGGTGATCCGGACACGGACGGTGCCGAGCCGGGCCCGCCACCGGGACGGGCGACGATCGGACCGGGGGGGCACCGGATCGGGTTGGTCGTCAGCCACCGTCCGGCTCCAGCCGGTAGCCCACGCCGCGGACGGTGGTGATCGCCTCCCGGCCGAAGGGCCGGTCGAGCTTGTTGCGCAGCCGGCGGACGTACACCTCGACGATGTTCGGGTCCCCGTCGAAGCGGTCGTCCCACACGTTGTCGAGCACCGCCGTCTTCGTCACCGCCTCGCCCTTGCGCCGGAGCAGGAACTCCAGCAGCGACGTCTCCCGCGCGGTCAGCTCCACCTCGGCGCCCTCCCGCCACACCCGGCGGGCCCCAGGGTCGAGCCGCAGGCTGCCGGCCTCCAGCACCGACGGCCGCTCCGCCGCCCCCCGGCGCAGCAGCGCACGCAGCCGCGCGGTGAGCACGACGAAGCTGAACGGCTTGGCCAGGAAGTCGTCCGCGCCGGTGTCCAACGCATGCGCCTCGTCCTGCTCGCCGTCGCGAGCGGTCAGCACCAACACCGGCGTCCAGACCTCCGCGGCGCGCAGCCGGGCGCAGACCGTGTAGCCGTCCATCCCCGGCAGCATCACGTCGAGGACGATGGCGCCGTAGGCGTGCTCGGTCGCCATCCACAAGGCGTCGACGCCGTCCCCGGTGACGTCCACGGCGTACCCCTCGGCCTCCAGGCCGCGTCGGATGCCGTCGGCGAGCGCCGTCTCGTCCTCGACGACGAGTACGCGCACCGTCGCCACCTCCCTTGGGCCCGCCCTGGTTCCAGGCAGTACAGCCTGTCGTCACCTCGCTGACCAGCGGCTGAACGGCCGGATCGCTAGTCGACGTCGGTGGGCGTCCCGCCGGTGATCCGGACCAGTTCGGCGAAGGAGGTGGGGAAGACCGCGTGCGGATGCCCGCCCGCGGCCCACACGGTGGAGTGTCGCTCGAGCCAGCGGTCGATCAGGGTACGCAAGGGGGCGGGATGGCCCACCGGGGCGACCCCTCCGATCGCCTGCCCGGTGTGCGCACGGACGAAGGCGGGGTCGGCTCGCTCCAGCGGGGCAAACCCATGCTCGGCGGCCACCTTCGCGGTGTCGACCCGGTGCGCGCCGGAGGTGATGACCAGCACCGGGACGCCGTCGGCGGCGAAGACCAGGCTGCTCGCGATGGCGCCGACCTCACAGCCGAGTGCCGCCGCGGCCTGGGCGGCGGTGCGGGTGGAGTCGGGGAGGACTCGGACCCGACCGCTGACGCCGAGCCCCGTCAGCACGGTCTCCAGTCGGAGCACCGAGCGGTGCCGGGGGGCGGCGCCGGGGTCGGGGTCGGTCACCGGCGTGACGGTAGGCGTCCCGGGTCCGAGATGCCAGAGATTTGTCCGCCGGACCGGTTGACGCGGATGTCGGCGGCGGGGTCTACTGTTGCCTTGTTCGAACATCTGTTCGAACGGCGAGGGTGGTGTTTCGCGGCACCTCCCTCACCGGTGGACTCCGCCCCGGTGGCCGTGCCTCGACCCCACGGCGCCGGTGCGGGTCGCCGGGCCGGACGGGGTGAGGGGAAGTCCCTCGTCCGGCCCGGCGGTCCGCCGTCGGCGTCACTTCCCCTGACGTCTCCTCCGGCACCGACCGGTGCTGGAGCCGAGCACGAGAGGGGTGTGGGATGCGTCGCTACGACGAGCCGGTCGCGGTCCGCAACGGACTCGTCGATGGTGTCGAAGGGCCCGAACAGTTCATCTGGCGGGACCGGCTCTGGCGGGTGCGCTCGGTCGCCGGCCGCTGGATCGAGACCGCACCGTGGTGGGAGCACGGCGCGGTCCGGGACCTGCTGGGGTCCGACCAGGCCGGGACGGAGTGGTCCGGGCCGGCGGTGCCGCAGTGCCGGCGGTGGCCTCGGTGGCCACCCTCGCCCGCGAGCAGGAGGTGTGGCGGGTGGACGCCACCCGCGGGCGGCTCGGTCTGGTCCGGCCGGACGATCCGGAGGTGCGCGGGGTGTTCGACCTCGCCCGCGACGAGGAGACCGGCGAGTGGCGGCTGGTCGGATGCCTGGACTGAGCTCCCGGCCGGCACCCGTGTCCCCGTCCCCACCGCCGGTGCGCCGGGACGCCGCCGTCGCCTGCCTCGAGCGGGCCGAGCGCGCGCTGGTCGCCGCCGGGACGACGACCGAGCACACCGAGCGGTACGCCAGCGCGCACGTCGCGGCGTTGCGGACGGCCGCAGCCGTGCTCGCCGTTCGGGCCCGTCCGCACCCGCGGGGGGAGCGCAACGCCTGGGTCCTGCTCACCCGGGTCGCTCCCGAGCTGGGGGAGTGGGCCGCCTTCTTCGCCGCCGGTGCCGGCAAGCGGGCCGCGGCCGAGGCCGGGCTGGCCCATGCGGTGACCACTCGCGAGGCCGACGACCTGCTGCGCGACGCGGAGTGCTTCCTCCGGGTGGTCGAGCAGCTGCTCGACCTGCCCCGGCAGCCGGCGCTGCCCGGTCCGGTGCCCGCCTCCTCCCGGTGGTCCGCGTGAGCGACCCGTTCGTGCACCTGCACGTGGCCTCCGGGTACTCGTTGCAACACGGGGCCTGTCCGCCGCACCGGCTGGTCGAGCGGGCCGCCGACCACGGCATGGACACCCTGGCGTTGACCGACCGGGACGGGGTCTACGGCGCGGTCCGGTTCGCCAAGGCGTGCCTGCGGGCCGGCATCCGCCCGGTCCTCGGCGTCGACTTGGCGGTCGAGCCGTCCGGTCTGCTCCCGACCGGGTCCGACCGGGCCGGTTCGGGTGCAGCCACGAGCGGGCGGACCCCGGTACGCGGGGGGTCGTTCCGGGACGCCGACCTGCCCCGGGTCACGCTGCTCGCCGAGGGACGGCAGGGATGGGCGGCGCTGTGCCGGCTGGTGTCTGCGACTCATCTGAGCGGTGCGCGCGGAGTGCCGGTGAGCACTGCCGGCCTGGTCGCCGAGCACGTCGCCGGCCGTGGCGTCGTGGTGCTGCTCGGTCCGGGGTCGGAGCTGGGCCGGGCGGTCTCCACGCGGCGGACCGACCTCGCCGACGCCGTGCTGCGGCGCTGGCGCGACCTGCTCGACCCGGCCGACCTGATGGTCGAGCTGGTCTCGCACCGCCGGTCCGGCACCGGTCCCGGTAGCACCGTGCACGCCGCCCGGCTGGCGGGCGTCGCCGAGCGGGCCGGGCTCGGCATGGTCGTCACCAACGCGGTCCGGCACGCCGACCCGGCCGACGCGGCCGTCCTCGACATCCTCGACGCCAGCCGGCGGTTGGTCCCGCTCGACCTGCGACACCTCGACCGGCGCAACGCCGAGGGCTTCCTCAAGTCCGGCAAGCAGATGGCCGAGGTGGCCGACGAGATCTGCCGCGCCGCCGGGCTGGGGGAGCAGAGCGCCCGCCGGCTGCTGGCCCGCACCCGCACGGTGGCGGAACGAACCGCGCTGGACCCGCGAGCCGACCTGGGGCTGGGTGAGGTGCACCTGCCCGAGCTCGCCGTGGCCGCAGGCGCGTCGGCGGGAGCCGGCGGGACGGCCGACGGACTGCTGCGCGAGCGGTGCAGCGCCGGGTTGGCACACCGCTACGGTGCGGTGTCCCGCCGGGTCGACCGACGGGTGCGGGACCGGCTGGACGCCGAGCTGGGGACGATCGCGACGCTGGGCTTCGGGGCGTACTTCCTCACCGTGGCCGACGTCTGCGACCTGATCCGCGACATGGGGGTGCGGGTCGCGGCCCGGGGGTCGGGAGCCGGCAGCCTGGTCAACTACGCCCTCGGCATCTCCGGCGTGGACCCCCTGCAGCACGGCCTGGTGATGGAGCGGTTCCTCTCCCCGTTGCGGCAGGCGCTGCCCGACATCGACATCGACGTCGAGTCGGCCCGGCGGGAGGAGGTCTACACCCGGATCCTCGCCCGCTACGGCGGCGAACGGTGTTGCTGCGTGGCGATGATGGACACCTACCGCATCCGGCACGCGGTCCGAGACGTCGGTGCCGCGCTGGGGATGCCGCCGGGCGAGGTGGACACCATCGCCAAGGCGTTCCCGCACATCCGGGCCCGGGACGCCCGCAATGCCCTGCGCGAGCTGCCCGAGCTGCAGCTGTCCGGACTCGGTGCGGATCGGCTGACCGTGCTGTTCGACCTGGTCGAGCGGCTCGACGGGTTGCCCCGGCACATCGCCCTGCACCCGTGCGGGGTGCTGCTCTCCGACGCGACCCTGCTGGACCGCACCCCGGTCGAGGCCAGCCACGCCGGTTTCCCGATGAGCCAGTTCGACAAGGACGACGTCGAGGACCTCGGGCTGCTCAAGCTCGACGTGCTCGGCATCCGGATGCAGTCGGCGATGGCCCACGCCACGGCCGAGATCGCCCGGGTCGACGGAGTCGAGATCGACGTCGACGACCTCCGGCAGGTGCCCCTGGACGACCCGGCGACCTACCGGCTGATCGGTCACGCCCGCACCCTCGGCTGCTTCCAGATCGAGTCACCGGGCCAGCGTGAGCTCACCGGCAAGTTCGGCCCGGAGACGTTCGACGACATCATCACCGACATCTCGCTGTTTCGGCCCGGCCCGGTCAAGAGCGACATGGTCACCCCGTTCCTGCAGGCACGGCAGGGCTGGCGGCAACCGACCTACCCGCATCCCGACCTCGAGCCGGTGCTCCGCTCCACCTGCGGTGTCGTGGTCTTCCACGAGCAGGTGCTGGGGATCATCTCGGTGTTCACCGGCTGCACCCTGGCCGAGGCCGACGAGGCCCGGCGAGCCCTCGGCGACCGGGAGGGCAAGGAGGACGTCCGGGTCTGGTTCTTCCCGGCGGCCCTGGCCCGGCGCTACCCGCAGGCCGTGGTCGAGCAGGTGTGGACGGTGTTGGAGGCCTTCGCCTCGTTCGGCTTCTGCAAGGCCCACGCCGCGGCGTTCGCCCTGCCCACCTACCAGTCGGCGTGGCTCAAGACCCACCACACCGCTGCATTCCTCGCCGGCGTGCTCACCCACGACCCGGGGATGTACCCGAAGCGGCTGATCCTCGACGACGCCCGCCAGTTCGGCATCGCGGTGCTGCCGCTCGACGTCAACTGCTCTGATGCCAGCTATCGGGTCGAACGGGTGGCGGTGGGAGACGAGCCACCGCCGCGGGTGCTCGGCGCGGACCCCCGGGTCCCGCCGGCACCCGGGTTGCCGGACGCCCGGAGCTACGGCATCCGGCTGGCTCTCGCCGACGTCAAGGGCATGTCCGGCGCCGAGGTCGCCGGGGTCGTCGCCGGCCGGCCGTACCACTCGCTGACCGACTTCTGGCATCGCGCCGGGTGCTCTCGCCCGGTGGTGGAGCGGCTGGTGATCGCCGGCGCCTTCGACAGCCTGTACGGCATCGGGTCGCCGGTCCCGGTCCGCCGCCGCGGAGCGGTGACCCGGCGGGACCTGCTGCTGCAGGTGCTGGAGCTCGACCGGTGGACCCGAGTCGCCAACCGAGCCCGGTCCCGGGGACGCCGGCTGCCGCGAGCCGACCGGACCGCAGCCGACCGGACCGCAGCCGACCGGGTCGAGACCGGGCCGGACATGGTCGCGCTGGCCTCCGCCCAGTCCCAGGCGACGGCACCGGTCGAGCGGCCGGCGGCCGTCCAGCTGGCCCTCGACCTCGGTGACGCTCCCGGCCAGTCCGAGCCGTCCGGGCTCCCGGAGATGACCGGTGCGGAGCGGGTCCGGGCCGAGCTCGAGGTGCTCGGCCTCGACGTGAGCCGGCACGTCGTCGACTTCTACACCCCGCTGCTCGACGCGCTCGGCGTCACCCGGTCGGCCCAGCTGCTGTCCCGGCGCAGCCGCAGCAGCCTGCTCGTCGCCGGTGTCAAGGTCGCCACCCAGACCCCGCCGATCCGCTCCGGTCGCCGGGTCGTCTTCCTCACCCTCGACGACGCCACCGGTCCGGTCGACGCGACCTTCTTCGAGGACGCGCAGGGTCCCTACGCTGCGACGGTCTTCCACTCCTGGCTGCTGCTGGTGCGCGGTGAGCTGCGCCGTACCGGGCCGCGTGGTGTCTCGCTGCGTGCCACCGGGTGCTGGGACCTGACCGCTCTGTACGAGCTGTGGCGGACCGCTGGTCTCGACGCCGTCCACGACGCGTTGGCCCGGGTCCCGGACGGCTTCGGCGCGAACGCGTCGCCGGCGGCGGCGGAGCGGGCGGTGCGCGGGGCTTCGGACAGTCGGTCGAGCCGGCCGGTGATGGCCCGTCCGCCGGTGGGCTCGGACGGGGCCGACGGTGCCGACCTCGGTGCCGACCTCGGTGCCGACCTCGGCGCCGACGTGCACGACCAGCAGCACTCCGCCGGCGGGATGGGCCGGCGGCGGGTGCTGGTGCATCCCAGCGGGTTCCGTCAGTCGCCGTACGCCGACGTCAAACCGCCCGGGGAGGACGTCAAGACCGCGGCCAAGTCGGCGCCGCGCAAGCTGTGGCACTCCAGCCCGGGCAGCTCGGGAGGCTGAGGATGGCCAGGAGGCTGATCGGTCCGGCGCTCCGGCTCACTACGCTGACCCCGTGGTCGAGCACCGACGCAGTGCGCTGCGTACCGCAGTCGTGTGGGACCTGTTGCAGTCCGAGCTGGCCGGGATGGCCGGGGTGGCAGGCTCGGCCCGGGTGGTGGACCTCGGTGGCGGGACCGGTGGGTTCGCCGTCCGGGTGGCCGAGCTGGACCACCACGTCACCGTCGTGGATCCCAGCCCGGACGCGCTGGCGGCTCTCGGCCGGCGGGCCGCCGAGGCAGAGGTGGTCGACCGGGTGCGCGGCATCCAGGGCGACGCCGCCGACCTGCCTGGCCTGGTGGCCGCCGGCACGGTCGACGTGGTGCTCTGCCACGGGGTGCTCGAGGTGGTCGAGGACCCCGGGTCCGTCCTGGACGCCATCGCCGGGGTGCTGCGACCCGACGGAGTGCTCAGCGTCACCGTCGCCGGTCGGTTTGCCGCCGTCGCCGCCCGGGCGCTGGCGGGCCACTTCGACCAGGCACGGGCGCTGCTCGACACCTCGGCCGCGCAGTGGGACCTCGATGCCCTGGGGTCGCGTCGCTACACCCGGGACGAGGCGGTGCAGCTGGTGCGGGACCGCGGTTTCACCGTGCAGACCGTGCACGCGGTCCGGGTCTTCACCGATCTGGTGCCCAGCGCGCTGGTCGACGCCGAGCCGGGTGCCGCCGCGGCGCTGCTCGCGCTGGAACGCGCCGCGGCCGACGTCCCCGAGCTGGCGGCGGTGGCCGGCCAGCTGCATCTGCTCGCCCGGCGGCGCTGAGCAGGCCGGCACCCGGCGGAGGCCGTGGTGACCGAGTGCTCGATCCTGCACGTCGACATGGACGCGTTCTACGCGTCGGTGACCGTGCGGGAGCATCCCGACCTCCGCGACCGGGCGGTCATCGTCGGCGGGGGACACCGCGGGGTGGTGCTCTCGGCCAGCTATCCCGCCCGGCTGCACGGGGTCCGGTCGGCCATGCCGGTCATGCGGGCTCGCCGGCTGTGTCCGCACGCCGTGGTCGTCCCCCCCGACTTCGAGCTGTTCTCCGCGGTCTCCGGTGCGGTGATGGAGACCTTCCGCACCATCACCCCGCTGGTCGAGGCGATGTCGCTGGACGAGGCGTTCCTCGACGTGTCCGGCGCCCGGCGCCGGCTGGGCAGCCCGGTCGACATCGCCACCCGGCTGCGCGCACAGATCGCCGCCGAGCAGCAGATCAGCTGCTCGGTCGGGGTGGCCTCGACCACCGACCTGGCCAAGCTGGCCTCCCGCCGGTCCAAGCCCGACGGCCTGCTGGTGGTGCCTCGGGACCGGGCCACCGCCTTCCTGCACCCGCTCGAGGTCGGCGAGCTGTGGGGGGTGGGCGAGGTGACCGCTGCCGGGTTGCAGCGACTCGGTCTGCACACGGTGGGGGACCTGGCGCACACCCCCCTGTCGTTGCTCCGTCGCGCCCTGGGCGTGCCCACCGCGGATCACCTGCACGACCTCGCCTGGGGTGGCGGGCGGACCACCGTCGTCCCGCGGCGCTCCCCGGACGAGCCCGACCGGAGCATGGGTGCCGACGAGACGTTCTCCCGCGACACCGACGATCCGGAGGTGATCCGCCGGGAACTGCTCCGGCTGTCCGGCCGGCTCGCCGCCCGGTTGCGCGCCGCCGGGGTGGTCGGCCGGACGGTGACGCTGCGGGTGCGGTTCTCCGACTTCACCACGATCACCCGATCCCGGACGCTGGCCGACCCGACCGACGTGGCGGTGGAGATCTATTCGACCGTGGCGCAGCTGTTCGAGGCCCTCGGCTTGCAGCGGGCCCGGCTCCGGCTGGTCGGGGTGCGCGTCGAGGGCCTCCGGTCGGCGCGGGAGAGCTACCGGCAGCTGGAGCTCGGCACCCGCGGCACCGGCTGGTCCGACGCGGAGCGGGCGGTCGATCGGGCCGTCACCCGGTTCGGCCGGCACGCCGTCGCCCCTGCCGTGCTGGTCAACAGCGTCCGGCCGTGACCGAGCGGGCAGCGCAGCGCGGTCAGGACCAGCGGCCGTAGACGTGCACGTTGAGGCGCACGTCGTGGGTGATCCGCCAGAGCTGGCGCGCGTCCTCGATGTACATGTTCACGCAGCCGTGGCTGTGACCGCGGAACGGGTTCGTCATGTACGACGAGCCGTGGAAGGCCTGCCCGCCGGAGAAGAACTGCGAGTACGGCATCGGGCTCCCGTACAGGCTGCTGACGTGGTCCCGGTCCCGGCGGAAGACGGTGAACCGGCCGGTGCGGGTCTCGTAGCCGCGGGCGCCGCCGCGCACCAGCCAGGTGTTCCACAACGTGCCGCGCTTCCACAAGGTGACCTGGTGCCGGGACCGGTCGTAGCAGGCGTGCCAGCCGATGCCCCGGGTGCACAGTCGAGGGAGCGCCTTCTCGTGCTGGGTGGTGCGCTTGATCAGCGCCCGCCAGGTGGGATGGGTGGCGACCCCGCTGACCCGCAGGTCGGCCTTGCGCTGGAACCGGATGACCGCGGCCCGGGTGAGGTCGCCGAAGTAGCCGGTCACCGGGCCGCGGTAGACGCTCGCCCAGCGCAGCCGGTACTGCAGCTCGGTGACGTGTTCGATCGCGCGCGGCCCCCGGTCCTCGTCGCCGCGCCTGGCGACCTCGCGGGCGAAGCGCTCCTTCAACCGGAGCCGTGCGTCCTCGGCTCCCTGCAGCACCGGGGTGACCCGAGGTGTGGCTGCCGTCGGCGGTCCGGTCGCTGCGGCCGTCCCCGGCAGCAGCCCGCCGGCGAGCGCGCCTCCGACGATCAGCACCGTGGCCAGCACACCCGCTCGGGCTGATGTCATGTCAGACCTCCGTCGATCCGGGTCCGGTCACCCGGCTCCCACCGTCAGCACCCCCGAAGTCAGGTCGGTGCCGGAGTCGGGCGGACCCGACATCACCTGGACGCGGCTGACCCCTGCTTGGTTGCGTCCGGCAACGGACAATCTCCCACATTCGTACCGACTGCAGCAGACGGTCAGCCGGACGGTCACGATTGGGCAGTGGGCTTTCGGGACCGCCGCCTGCTGCCTACACTCGATGGAGGAACCGCGCCAGGAGGACGACACAGTGCCACTCTCCGACGAAGAGCAGCGGCTGCTCGAGCAAATGGAGCAGGCGCTCGCCGCCGAGGACCCGAAGTTCGCGTCAGCGCTTCGCGGCTCGGCGTTGCGAGCGCGGCTGCGGCGCACGGCGCTCGTCGCCGGCGTCGGCTTCTTCGCCGGGGTGGCCGTGCTCATGTTCGGCGTCGTGCTGAAGATGACCGTCGTCAGCGTGGTCGGCTTCGTCCTCATGCTGGTCGCGGCCTACGTCTTCGCGACGGCCTGGCGGCGCGGTGGCGAGGTGGCCTCCGACGAGGCCGAAGGGGCCGGCTCCCCGCAGCCGCGGGCCGTCGCCCCCTCGCAACGGCAGACGTCGTTCATGGACCGGATGGAAGAGCGCTGGCGCCGCCGGCGCGACGAGGGCGTCTGACCCACCGCCCCACCCCCGGCCGACCGGCCGCTGACCGTCGTCAGCCGCGGGGCTGATCCTCGGTCCGCAGCAGCAGGCCCGACCCCGGCACCCGTCCGCTCCACCAGGTCCGGTCACCGCGGCCGCCGCGGGGGAGCAGTGAGGCGGGCAGCCAGCGGGCATACCAGCGCTGCCGCGCGGCCCGCCGCGCCCACAGCCGGCGGCTGACCGCGGTCACGTCGCGCGCGGCGACGTCGGGGGTCCGTGCGGCACGGCCGGCGACCGGTGCGAACCGGGAGCGCTCGACGTCGACCACCAGCCGGTTGAGCGCACCGACGGCGCTCTCGTCCCCGTCCACCTGTGCGCGCAATCGCCGGCCCGAGGTGCGCAGCGTCGCCGCCGGGTCGACGCCGATCCCCAGGTCGACGGCGGTGTCGGTCAGCTCGGACCACGCCGCCTCCGCCGCCGGCAACCGGCCGGCGCGGACCCGCCGCCAGCGGGCCTCGCGCCGGGCGGCGCGAGCGGCACGGGGCGCGACCGCCAGCGCGAGGCCGGTGAGGAGCCCGAGCCCGCCCAGCAGCAGGCTCCGGCCCGCGCCACCGTCGCCACCGGCGCCACCGGCGGCGGTCGCGTCCTGCCGTGGCGTGGCGGGGGTGTCGTCGGGACCGCCCGGCGTGGCCTGCGTCGGCACACTGCTGTCCCCGAACGGGCCCGAGTCGGTGACCTCTTCGAAGGCGGGTGCCGCCCCCGTCCGGATCCCCGGTGTCGGCTCGAAGCGCACCCAGCCGACGCCCTCGAAGAACAGCTCCGGCCAGGCGTGCATGTCGACGCCACGGAAGGTCCAGGTGCCGTCGTCGGCCTGCTGCGGTCGGAGGAAGCCGACCGCGACACGAGCCGGGATGCCGAGGGTCCGGGCCATCAGGGCCATCGACGACGCGAACTGCTCGCAGTAGCCCACCCGCTCGGTCGTCAGGAACCGCTCGATGGTCTCCAAGCCGTCGCCGGGACCCGGCGCGAGTGAGTAGACGAACCCACCGTCGGTACGGAACCAGTTCTGCAGGGCCTCCGCCCGGCCGAAGGCGCTGTTCTCGTCCCGGGTGACCTCCTCCGCGAGCTGACCGATGCTCGGCGGGATCTCGGCGGGAAGCTCGAGGTGGCGGCTCATGTCCTCGATCGGATCGGGCGCGTCGGCCAGCTCGGCGGCGCTCGGCAGCAACGGCACCGCGCTGACCCGATAGGTCAGTCCGGCACCGTTCAGGCCCTCCTCCCGAGCGGAGATGTCGAACTCCGAGACGTCCATGCCCCAGGCGCCCGCCACCGCCAGGTCCGTGGCGGGATAGAACGTCGGCAGCCAGGTGGTCCGGAACGACTCGCTGAGCGTGATGATGCTCGTCAGCCGGGTCCGCTCCACCGAGGTGGTCAGGCCCGGCGGCTGCGGCACCTCGTTGACCGCGACCGCGTCGCTGTCCGGCCGCGGACCGGGCTGCCACGAGCTGCCGGTGAACTCATCGAGGGAGGCGATCCGCAGGTAGGCCGGCGTCACGCCGTTGGTCCGCATCGTGACGAGGACACTGTCGGTGCGCTCGCCGAGGTTGCGACGCAGGTCCAGCATCGGGTTCTCGATGTCCACGGTCCCGTCGCCCGGGCCGCCGCCGTCCTGGCCTCCGGTCAGCGGGCCGTCGGCGAGGAAGGTGCGGGGCAGCGTCGGGACCAGCACCGGCACCACCACCGCGAGCGCCACCGCACCCAGACCGACGCGTCGGCCCGACTGCACGAGGGCGGCGACGGTGACCCGCTCCCGGTCCCGCGCGCTGAGCAGTGAGCTGGTCACGCCGATCTGCCGTCCCCAGTGCGTCACCCGGTCGCGCTGCTCCACACCGAGCAGGAAGACGTACGCCAGCGCGCCCGGCAGGAAGGCGAGCACCGGCACCTCCCCGGCGAGCAGCGACACCGGCGCCATGTAGACGCCGAGGAACACCAGGCCGACCAGCGCCGGCCGGCGCCAGGACACGGCGACCAGGTCGACGACGAGAACGACGCCGGCGACCACCGCGGCGAGCGCGGCCTCCACCCCTGCCAGCTCCGGCGCGGGCGGGGCGTACTCCTCCGCGGTGGTCAGTGCGGCGCGGACCAGGTCGGCCAGCGCGGCCAACGAGTCCCGCGTGGGCAGCACGCCCGCCCAGGCCTGCGAGGAGGCGTAGGCCAGGGTCGCCCAGAGCAGCAGCACGACCAGCTGGAGCGCGACGATCAAGGTGAGCGGGGCATGCATCCGGCGACCGGCCGCGCCGACACCCGCGACCAGTGCGCCGGCGAAGGCGCCGGCCACCAGGAAGCTGCTCCCGCTCACCAGCGGCGCCAGGCTCAGGCAGGCAGCAAGCGACGCGAGCCAGGCCCACCCCGCCAGGCGCGTGGCGCTGGCCGACGAACCGGTCATCGGGCGCCGCCCACCACGTCACGCTCGGAGACCGCCGTCGCGCCGGACCACTGACTGTGACCCCGGCCGTGCAGCTGTGTGCCCAGGCGCTGCCACACCTGCGGCACCGGCTCGCCCGGTCCGGCGGTCACCACCGTCCAGCCGGCGGCACGCAGCAGCGCCCGGTGCCTGGTGATCTCGCGGTCGGCGCCTCCCGGCTCCGGGCCGCCGCCGGTGCCCGCGGTCCAGGCCTCGGTGTCCACCAGCAGGGCCAGGCCACGGGTGCCGGGGGGCAGGGCACGGCACAGCTCGGGCAGGTCCAGCGCCTGCAGCCGGCCCAGCACCGCGACCAGCAGGCCGGGCTGGCGGCTGATCGCCTGCGCGGCATCGGCCAGCCGCACCTGGGTCGAGGGCGTCAAGGCGGCGAGCTGGTCCAGCACCGGCCCGCTCTGTGCCTCGGGGGTGAGCGTGTGGTCGTGCCAGGTCGATGCCTCGACGTCGGGGTGGTCGGTCAGCAGCCGCACCGCGCAGCCGGCACGGGCCAGGTGCACCGACACGCTGGCGGCGGCCGACACCGCCCACTCCAGGGTCGACCCGGGGCCCTGCCCCTCGTGCGCCAGCCGGCGCCCGTCCAACAGCACGGTGGCCCGGCTCTGCCAGGGCTGCTCCTCCCGGCGCACCATCAGCTCACCGGTGCGGGCCGTGCTCCGCCAGTGCACCCGGCGCAGGTCGTCGCCCCGGCGGTACTCGCGGACGGTCACGTCCTCGGCGCTGCCGGCGGTGTAGGCGCGTGGGCGCCGATCGCCGGTGCCGACCCATTCACTGGTCGCCGCCAGCGGAGGCAGCCGATGCACGGTCGGGGTGACGACCAGCCGGTTCGTCGCGGTGAAGGTGCGGACCAGCTCGATCATGCCGAAGGGGTCGGTGACGCGGATCGACAGCGGTCCGACCTCGAAGTGGCCGCGGCCGTCAGAGCGGACCGGATAGGTCAACTGGCGGGTCCAGCGCCGGCCCATGTGGTCGACCACGAAGCGCGGCCTGGTTCCGAGGGCGTACGGGACACGGTCCTCCAACAGCATCAGCCCGGTCGGCATTCGGCCCTCGTTCGCCAGCCGCAGGGTCACGGTGGCGGGCTCGCCGACCGCGACCCGGCCCGGGGTGACCGAGCGGTCCGCGCGCAGCCGGTAGCGCGACTTGCTGACGATGACCGCGGTGAGCACCGGAACGGCCGCGGCCAGGACGCCGACCCGCAGCAGCGCGTCGTAGCCGAGGACGATCGCGCACAGGGCGGTGGCGACACCGGCGGCCAGGAAGGCGCGTCCGCGGGTGGTCAGTGCGGCCAGGGCCTCGCGCACCGGCTATTCGCCGCCCATCCCGTCCGGACCGGCCGGGGCGGGCACGGCGGCGACGACCGAGGAGAGCACCTGCTCGGGCAGCCGGCCACCCATCGCCGCCTCCGGGGCGAGCAGCAGCCGGTGCGCGAGCACCGGGCCCACCAGCCGCTGGATGTCGTCCGGCACGACGTAGTCACGTTGCTCCAGTGCCGCCCATGCCTTCGCCGCCCGGACCAGGTGCAGCGTCGCGCGCGGCGAGGCGCCGAGCCGCAGCTCGGGGGACCGGCGGGTGCCGGTGACGATGTCCACGGCATACCGCTGCACGCTGGGCGCGACGTGCACGCCGCGCACGACGTCGATCAGCTTGCCCACGTCGGCGGCCGTGGTGACCGGCTCCAGATCGTCCAGCGGACTGACGCCGGTGTGCCCGTCCAGCATCGCCAGCTCGGCGGCCTGGACCGGGTAGCCCATCGACACCCGGGCCATGAACCGGTCCCGCTGTGCTTCCGGCAGGGGGTAGGTGCCCTCCATCTCGATCGGGTTCTGGGTCGCGATCACCATGAACGGCGCGTCGAGGTGGTACGTCGCGTTGTCGACGGTGACCTGCCGCTCCTCCATGCACTCCAGCAGCGCCGACTGCGTCTTGGGGGAGGCCCGGTTGATCTCGTCGCCGACCACGATGTTGGCGAAGACGCCGCCGGGGCGGAACTCGAACGTCCGGGTGTCCTGGTTGAAGACCGAGACCCCCGTGACGTCGCTCGGCAGCAGGTCGGGCGTGAACTGGATCCGGCGCACCGTGCCGTCGATCGCCCGCGCCAGCGTCTTGCTCAGCATCGTCTTGCCGACGCCCGGTACGTCCTCGATCAGCAGGTGTCCGCCGGCGAACAGCACCGTCAGCGCGGACCGGACCACCTCCGCCTTGCCCTCGATCACCTGCTCGATCGCGCGCTGCAGCAGCTGGGCGGTGGCGGTCAGACCGTCGAAGTCGGCGCTCACTCCGCCGGCGGCGTCGCCGCGGAGGTCGTCGTCGATGGTCCCGCGCTGTCCCTCGGCGGACGTCGCCGCCTGCGCGTCCCTCACCGGACCTCCTCGGTGGCGGGGTCGCCGCCGTCGCCGTGACATGTCGAGCCTAGGCGCCGGACACAAGTCGGGTGCCGTTTCCCTGGACAGGCCGCCGCCCGCCCGCATCCTCACACGCGCACGCGTACGTCCGCCCTCGAGTCCGACAACGATCCGGTATCCGTCCAGCCGTCGGTCCCCCACGTTGCCCCACTCGGACCGCGAACGCCCGGCGTCGACTGCGGAACGGCAGGTCAGCGGCGGCGGGTGTCGGTCTCCAGGAACGCCGTCGCAGCCGCCGATCGGTTTCTGCGATGCCGCCCGCACCTGCGGCGATTCGGTTGACGGTGGGGGACAGTGGGGTAGAGTGGGGGAAAGTGGAGGACAGGTCCCGGGGAGGTGCTGCGGTGTTCTTCGGCACCCACACCCCACGCCTGGACGACAAGGGCCGGCTCACCCTGCCGGCGAAGTTCCGCGAGGCGCTCCGGGAGGGGTTGGTCATGACGAAGGGCCAGGACCGCTGCCTGTACGTCTTCCGCCCCGAGGACTTCACCCGCACCACCCAGAAGCTCGCCGAGACGTCGGTGACCGACAAGCGCACCCGGGACTTCTCCCGGGTCTTCTACTCGAGCACCGCCGAGGAGGTGCCCGACAAGCAGGGCCGGGTGACCATCCCGCCGGCCCTGCGGGCCTACGCCAACCTGCAGCGCGACTGTGCGGTCATCGGTGCCAACGCGCGGATCGAGATCTGGGACTCGGTCGCGTGGGAGCGGTTCATGGCCGAGCAGGAGCAGGTCTTCTCCGCGATGGAGGAGGAGGTGGTCCCGGGCGTGATCTGAGACTGACCCGGCCGTGCCGCATTCCGGACGGTCGTGGTGCGAGGCCTTCGCCCTCCCCGCCAGCTGGCGTCCCTTCCCCGGCGCCAGGCGGCCCGAGTGGCGGGCGAAGACCTGGTCCCACGAACACCGTGCAGACCGAGCGGGCCGAGGACACGAGCGGACAGGCAATGCGCCACGACGGCGGGTCGAGGGTGAGGGGTCGGGACGTGGGAGCAGTACACACCGAGCTGGTGCAGCCGGAGGTACGGCGTCGTCCGGCGCAGCCGTCCGGCGAGCCGAGCCCCGACGACCGGGCGGACAGGGGTCCCGTCCGGCGGATCCGCGAGGACCTGCGGGACGGGGTCTACGTGATGGCCTTCTCGTGCCTGGCGTCCACGGTGACGGCGCTGGCGATCGTGGCCTTCGCCCGGCTGGCCGGCTGAGCCGCCCGCCTCATGACCACACCCGCCCACCTCCCCGTGCTGCTCGATCGGGTGGTCGACCTGCTGGCCCCGGCGCTGGAGGGGCCGGGCGCCTTGTTCGTGGACGCAACGATCGGCCTCGGGGGACACACCGAGGCCGTGCTGGACCGGTGCCCGAACGCGCAGGTCGTCGGGCTCGACCGGGACCCGGAGGCGCTGGCGTTGTCCCGGCACCGGCTGGCCCGCTTCGGCGACCGCGTGACGCTGGTGCAGACCGTCTACGACGGACTCGCCGAGGTCGTCGCCGAGCGGGGCGGCGTCAACGCGGTGCTGTTCGACCTCGGTGTCTCGTCGGTGCAGTTGGACAAGCCGGACCGGGGCTTTGCCTACGCCTCCGACGCGCCGTTGGACATGCGGATGGACCCCACGCGCGGGTCGACCGCGGCCGACCTGCTGAACTCCGCGGACGAGCGGGAGCTCGCCAGGATCCTCCGCACGTACGGCGAGGAGCGGTTCGCGCACCGCATCGCCCGCGCCGTGGTGCGAGCCCGTGCCGAGCAGCCGTTCACGACCAGCGCCCGGTTGGTGGACCTGGTGCGCGACGCGGTGCCCGCGGCGACCCGGCGCACCGGCGGCCACCCCGCCAAGCGCACCTTCCAGGCGCTACGGATCGCGGTCAACGACGAGCTGGCGGCGCTGCGGGTCGCGCTGCCGGCGGCCGTCGACGTCCTGGTCGTGCACGGGCGAGTCGTGGTGCTGGCCTATCACTCGCTCGAGGACCGGATCGTCAAGCAGGAGCTGGCCGCCCGGTCCCGCCCCAACGTCCCCGACGACTTCCCGGTCGTGCCGGAGGATCGCCGTGCCGAGCTGAGGCTGCTCACCCGCGGCGCGGAGCGGGCGCCGTCGGCCGAGATCGAGGTCAACGCCCGGGCCCGGTCGGTGCGGCTGCGGGCCGCGGAACGCGTTCGGGCGGTGGCATGAGCAGCCCCGGCCCGGTGTCCCGCCCGGCGCGGTCCAAGGCGTCGTCGATGCGGACCAACCCGCGGCTCCGGCCGCCGGCGCGACCCCCCGTCCGCTCCCGGCTGCGGGCCGTTCCGGTGCAGGACCCTGAGCCCCGCGGCAACGCCTTCGTCGTCCTGCTCGTTCTGGTCCTGGCCGCGGGGCTGGTCGGGCTGCTGGTGCTGAACACAGCGATGCAGCGCTCGGCCTTCACGCTCGACGAGCTGCGCGACCGGGCCGCGGCGTTGAGCATCCGGCGTCAGGTGCTGGATCTCCAGGTGGAGAAGCTGCGCTCACCGGACCGGCTGGCCGAGGAGGCCACCCGGCTCGGCATGGTGCAGATGGCGGCGCCGGCCTTTCTGCGGTTGTCGGACGGCAAGGTGCTCGGCGATCCCGCGCCCGCGGTGGCGGGCACCGGGCCGCAGCTGGTGCCACCGCCACCCGCGCCCGCGCCGGAGGAGTCCGGTGCGGCCAACGGGCCGCGCGACGGTGCCGGGAGCAACCAGAACGGCGGTCAGAACGGCGGTCAGAACGGCGGTCAGAACGGCGGTCAGAACGGCGGTCAGAACGGCGGTCAGAACGGCGGTCAGAACGGCGGTCAGAACGGCGGTCAGAACGGCGGTCAGAACGGCGGTCAGAACGGCGGTCAGAACGGCGGTCAGAACGGCGGTCAGAACGGCGGTCAGAACGGCGGCGGTCCTCGCGGCCAGACCTCCGGTGACGGGTCCACCAACGGCGGTCGCGGATGAACCGCCGCTCCGGTGACGTCTCCGGCCGCCGTGCCCGGCGGATGCAGGTCCGGATCCGGTTCGTGTTCCTGGTCACGGCGTTCTGCCTGTCGATGTTCGCCGCGCGGCTGGTGCAGCTGCAGGGAGTGGACGCCGCGGCGTACGCCGCGATGGCGGCCGACGAGAACACCCGCACCGTCGAGCTGCACGCCGAGCGCGGCGTCATCCGCGACCGGGACGGCGAGGAGCTGGCCAACAGCGTCGACGGCGTCGCGTTGACTGCGGACCCGACGATGACCGCCGACGACGCGCCGGCGATCGCCGCGGTGCTGGCCCAGGAGGTCGGCCTGGACTACTTCCGCACCGTCGAGGCGCTGCGCACCCCGGACACCCGGTTCGTGTGGCTGGAGCGTCAGGTGCCGGTGTGGCGCGCCGAGCGGGCGTTGCGCATCCTGTCCCGCGACGGGGTCACCGGGGTGTTCACCCAGCGCGACCCGTACCGCACCTATCCGGCGGGCGACGTCGCCGGCAACGTGCTCGGCTTCCTCAACATCGACGGCGAGGGCATCGCCGGGCTGGAGGCGGTGGCCGACGAGTCGCTGAGCGGGACCGACGGCTCCGAGACCTACATGGTGGCCACCAACGGCGCCCAGATCCCGCTGACTCCGAGCAGCGTGGACGAGCCGGAGCAGGGGACCGGCCTCGAGCTCACCCTGGACCGGGACCTGCAGTGGTACGCCCAGCGGCGTCTGCAGCAGGCGATCCGGGAGACCGGTGCGCGCAGCGGGACCGTCGTCGTCACCCACGTCCGGAGCGGTCAGGTGCTCTCGCTCGCCGAGTGGCCGAGCGTGGACCCGAACCGACCGCAGGCCGTGCCGGCGATGGACCGGGGCAGCCGGGCGGTCCAGAACGTCTACGAGCCCGGCAGCGTCCAGAAGCTGATGACGTTCGCCGCTCTGCTCGACCAGGAGCACGTCACTCCGCGCACCCGGCTGCGGGTCCCCGGCACGCTGATGTTCGACGGGCACACCGTCCACGACTGGTGGGAGCACGGCCCGCTGCGGTTCACCGCCACCGGCGTCATCGCCCAGTCGTCGAACCTCGGCACCATCACGGCCGCCCGGGGCTTCCCGGCACCACGGCTGGAGGACTACCTGCGCGACTTCGGCCTCGGTGCAGAGACCGGGATCGGCCTGCCGGGAGAGTCCCGCGGCATCCTCGCTCCGGCGAGCACCTGGTCGGACATCGGGCGGGCCAACATCCTGTTCGGACAGGGCCTGTCGGTCACCGCCGTGCAGATGGCCGCCGCGGTCAACGCGATCGCCAACGACGGGGTCTACGTCGAGCCGTCCCTCGTGCTCGGCGGAGTCGGGGCGGACGGTGACCTGGTGCCGGCCGACCCGCCCGAGCGGCACCGGGTGGTCTCGGTGCGAGCGGCCGAACAGGTGCAGCGGATGATGGAGGCGGTGACCGCTCCGGACGGGACCGCGCCCGGGGCGGCGATCGCGGGCTACCGCGTCGGCGGCAAGACCGGCACGGCGCAGCGGGTCACCGAGGCCGGGGGTTACGACGAGCACGCGACGGTCATCTCGTTCGCCGGCATGGCTCCGGCCGACGATCCGATGTTCTCCATGTACATCGTGCTCGACGACCCCGCGTCCGGATTCGGCGGTGGGTCGGGCGGCGGGCCGGTCTTCCACGATGTGATGACCTACGCGTTGCAGCGCTACGCGGTGGCGCCGACCGGGGAGCCCGCGCCGCGCGTCCCGACCGCCTGGTGACCCGGTAGCGTGCCAGGCCGACCGACCCGGTGTCGCGGCTCCCGCCCGCCACCACGTCCGCCCGGCTCCCCGAACCTCTCGGAGTTCTCGTTGACCAGCCCGGCCGCCGCCCTGGACGCCAGGCCGCTGACGCTGCGCGCGGCCGCGCTCGGTGAGCTTGCCACCCTCGTCCCCGGGGGCGCGCTGTCCCCGGATGCCGGGCAGGTGCAGGTGACCGGTCTGACTCAGGCGTCCAGCGACGTGCGACCCGGTGATCTGTACGCCGCGCTGCCCGGTCAGCGCACGCACGGCGCCCGCTTCGCCCACACCGCGCTGGAGGCGGGAGCGGTGGCGGTCGTGACCGACCCCGCCGGCAGCGCGCAGCTGCAGGCGTCGGGGGTGCGGACCCCGGTGCTCGAGGTGCCTCGACCGCGATCGGTGCTGGGGGTGCTCGCCGCCGCCGTGTACGGGCGCCCCGCCGAACAGCTGCTCACCATCGGCGTCACCGGGACGCACGGGAAGACCACCGTCACCTACCTGCTGGACGCGGCCCTGCGGGCGGCCGGTCGCCACCCCGGACTCGTCGGCACGACGGGCGCCCGGGCCGGGGACCGGGCGATCGCCTCCCGGCTGACCACGCCGGAGGCACCGGATCTGCACGCCCTGCTGGCGGTGATGCGGGAGCAGGGCGTGGACGCCTGTGCGATGGAGGTGTCCAGCCACGCCCTGGTGCAGGGGCGGGTCGACGGCGTCGGGTTCGACCTCGCGGTCTTCCTCAACCTGGGCCGCGACCACCTGGACTTCCACGCCGACGAGGAGGACTACTTCGCCGCGAAGGCCCGCCTGTTCACACCGGATCGCTGCCGGCGAGCGGTGATCGACGTGGGGGACCCGTGGGGGCGACGGCTGGTGGACCTGGTCGCCGAACGAGGGCTGCCGTCCGTCACCTGCAGCGCCGACCCGGCCGTTCCCGCGGACTGGGGGGTCGACCTGGGCGGGACCGGCCCTGAGAGCAGCGAGTTCACGATCGTCGGCCCGGACGACCGGCGTCAGGTGGTCCGGCTGCCCCTGCCCGGGGCCTTCAACGTCCGCAACGCGCTGGCAGCCGCCGTGGCGCTCGCCGAGGTGGGACTGTCGCTCGCCGCCGTCGCCGAGGGGCTCGGCTCCGCCCCCGGCGTGCCCGGCCGGATGGAGATGGTGGACGAGGGGCAGGACTTCGTCGCCATCGTCGACTACGCGCACAAGCCCGACGCGGTGCGGGCGGTGCTCAGCGCCTTGCGGCCGGCCACCCGAGGCCGGCTGGTGCTGGTGCTCGGCGCCGGCGGGGAGCGGGACCCGGGCAAGCGGCCGCTGATGGGACGGGTCGCCGGAACGCTCGCCGACGTGCTGGTGGTCACCGACGACAACCCGCGCTCGGAGGACCCCGCAGAGATCCGCGCCCAGCTGCTCGCCGGGGTCGACACCGGACGACCGCACGCCGAGCTGGTGGAGGAACCGGACCGGGCCGCAGCCGTTCGTCGGGCCGTGTCGGTGGCAGGCCCAGGGGACACCGTCGTAGTTGCCGGGAAGGGGCACGAGACCGGGCAGGAGGTCGCCGGGACGGTGCTCCCCTTCGATGACCGCGACGTGCTGCGCGCTGCACTGCGCGAGCGGGCGCTCGGTGCCGCGGCCGGTGGTCAGCCGTGATCGGGCTGACCCTCGGTGAGGTCACCGCCGCGGTCGGCGGCCGGCTCGACGGTGCCGATCCCGGCCACCTGGTCGACGGCTCCGTCGTCATCGACTCGCGCGTCGCCGGACCCGGTTCCCTGTTCGTGGCCGTCGTCGGTGAGCACGTCGACGGGCATGACTTCGCCGCCCCGGCGATCCGGCGCGGCGCCGTCGCCGTGCTGGCCGCCCGCCCGGTCGGCGCTCCGTACGTGCTCGTCGAGGACACCACGCTCGCGCTCGGCCGGTTGGCGGCACACCTGCGGTCCCGGCTCGGCGGCCTGCATACGGTCGGCGTGACCGGCTCGCAGGGCAAGACCTCCACCAAGGATCTGCTGGCGCACCTGCTCGCGGAGGACGGACCGGTGGTCGCACCGGCAGGCTCCCTGAACAACGAGCTGGGGGTGCCGCTCACGGTGCTGCGGTCCGACCGGCAGACGCGGCACCTGGTGGTGGAGATGGGCGCGCGCGGCGACGGTCACATCCGCTACCTGTGTGAGATCGCCCGCCCGGACACCGGCCTGGTGCTGAACGTCGGGACTGCCCACGTCGGTGAGTTCGGCAGCCGGGAGGCGATCGCCCGGACGAAGGGCGAGCTGGTCGAGGCGCTGCCCGGCGACGGAGTCGCCGTCCTCAACGCTGACGACCCGCTGGTGCTGGCGATGGCGGAACGCACCCAGGCCGCCGTGACGACCTTCGGCGTGACCACCGAAGCGGACGTCCGGGTGACCGACCTCGAGCTGGACGAGTCCGGCTGCCCCTCCTTCGTCCTCGCCACGCCGGGAGGCGCCGCTCCGGTGGAGATGCGGCTGTTGGGAGCGCACCAGGCGAACAACGCGGCGGCTGCTGCGGCCGTCGCACTGGCGGCCGGCATCGGACTCGGCACGGTGGCGCGAGCGCTCGGCACCGCGACACCGGCCTCGCGGTGGCGGATGGAGCGGCGGGTCCGTCCGGACGGCGTGGTCGTGGTCAACGACGCCTACAACGCCAGCCCGGACGCGATGCG
This sequence comes from uncultured Actinomycetota bacterium, assembly GCA_963695375.1. Taxonomy (GTDB): domain Bacteria; phylum Actinomycetota; class Actinomycetes; order Propionibacteriales; family Nocardioidaceae; genus JACCVL01. The sequence continues at coordinate 2,012,772 of OY968767.1, forward strand.
GTCCGCGCTGCGGACACTCGCGGCGCTGGGCCGGGCACCGGGTGCCGGCCGGACCGTCGCGGTGCTCGGCGAGATGCGCGAGCTCGGTGCCGTCGCCGACGACGAGCACCGGGCCGTCGGTCGGCTCGCCGCCGAGCTGGGCGTCGACCGGCTGGTGGTGGTCGGTGCCGGTGCCGAGCAGCTGCACCGCGGCGCCGCCGACGCCGACGTCTGGGCGGGCGGCTCGGTGCGCGTTCCCGACGTCGACGCGGCCCTGGCGGCGTTGGAGGGCTACCTGCGCCCCGGAGACGTCGTCCTGGTCAAGGCGTCCCGGGCAGCCGGTCTGGAGCGGGTCGCGGAGGGACTGGTGGCCGACCCGACGCGCGGGGACACGCCTGGCGCTGGTGCGGACCCCCCGGACCGGGATACTACTTCCGGCGGACGGCCCGATCCGGAGGGGAAGCCCAGGCGATGAGAGCCATCCTGCTCGGCGGAGGTCTTGCCCTGCTCGGCACCCTTTTGGGCACTCGTCTCGCCATCCAGGTCCTGGTCAAGCGCGGCTACGGGCAGCCGATCCGCGACGACGGTCCCACGACCCACCACACCAAGCGGGGAACGCCCACGATGGGCGGCCTGGTGATCATCGGCTCGGTCGTCGTCGCCTACGCCCTCGCGCACCTGCTCACCCAGGACATGCCCACCGCCTCCGCCCTGCTGCTGCTGTTCCTGTTCAGCGGTCTCGGGCTGGTGGGCTTCCTCGACGACTGGATCAAGGTGTCGAAACACCGCAGCCTCGGGCTGCGCAGCAAGACGAAGATCGGGGGTCAGACGCTGATCGCGGTGGCGTTCGCCGTGCTGGCGCTGCAGTTCCCGAACAGCTGACGACCGGACCCCCATCTCCAACAGCATCTCGTTCACCCGCGACTTCCCGTGGGAGCTGCCGGCTGCGCTGGTGGTGCTGTGGGTGCTGCTGATGGTCGCCGGCACGAGCAACGCGGTGAACCTTGCCGACGGGGCGGACGGTCTGGCCACCGGCGCGTCGGTGATGGTGTTCGCGGCGTACACGCTGGTGAACATCTGGCAGAACAACCAGTCGTGCAGCACCCGGCAGGGTCCACGCTGCTACGAGGTCCGGGACTCGCTGGACCTGGCCGTCGTCGCGGCAGCGATCACCGGTGCCTGCTTCGGCTTCCTGTGGTGGAACGCCTCACCGGCCAAGATCATCATGGGTGACACCGGGTCGCTGTCGCTCGGGGGCGCGCTCGCCGGGCTGGCGCTGATGACACGGACCGAGCTGCTGCTGCTCGTCATCGGGGGCCTGTTCGTCACCATCACGATGTCGGTGATCCTCCAGGTCGGGTGGTTCAAGCTCACGAAGGGCAAGCGACTGTTCCGTATGGCCCCGCTGCAGCATCACTTCGAGCTGGCGGGGTGGGCCGAAGTCACCATCGTCATCCGGTTCTGGATCATCTGCGGGCTCTGCGTGGCCGCCGGCATGGGAATCTTCTACGCCGAGTGGGTCTCGGGCACGTGACCGTGTTCCCGGTCCGACCCGGCACTCCCGTCGTCGTCACCGGAGCCGCCGTCGCCGGGTTCGCCGCCGCGGACGCCCTGCTCGACCTCGGCGCCCGGGTGACGGTCCTCGACGCTCGCGACGACCCGGGCACGCGGGAGCGGGCCACCGTTCTGGAGCTGCTCGGCGCCGACGTCCGCCTCGGGCCGGAAGCGACCGAGGAGCTGCCGGCCGACACGGCGCTGGTGGTCACCTCTCCCGGTTGGCGGCCGACCAGTCCGGTGCTGGCGGAGGCGACCCGTCGCGGCGTCCCGGTCTGGGGTGAGGTCGAGCTGGCCTGGCAGCTCCGCCGGCCGCGCGCCGACGGGGAGCCCACGCCGTGGCTGGCGGTCACCGGGACCAACGGCAAGACCACGACCGTGCAGATGGTGGACGCGATGCTGCGGGCCGCCGGCTTGCGCAGCGCGGCGGTCGGGAACGTCGGCACCCCGGTGCTCGAGGCGGTGCGCCACCCCGAGCCGTACGACGTGCTCGCGGTCGAGTTGTCCAGCTTCCAGCTCCAGACCACCTCGTCGATGTCGGCGCAGGCCGCCGTGCTGCTCAACGTGGTCCCCGACCACCTGGACTGGCACGGGTCCTTCGAGGCCTATCGGGCCGCGAAGGCCCGGGTCTACGAACGGGCCCAGCTGGCCTGTGTGTACCCGGTCGCGGACCGTGCGGTCGAGCAGCTGGTGCGGGCGGCCGACGTCGTCGAGGGCTGCCGCGCGGTCGGCGTGACGACCGGCATCCCCGACGTCGGGTGCGTCGGCGTGGTCGACGGCGTGCTGGCCGACCGCGCGTTCGTGCCCGGCAGGCAGCGCCAGGCCGCCGAGCTCGCGTCGGTGGACGACATCGAGCCGTTGGCCCCGCACACCCTCGTCGACGCGCTGGCAGCCGCCGCGCTGGCCCGGGCGCACGGGGTCCCCCCCGAGGCGGTACGCGCCGGGCTGCGCACGTTCCGGCTGGACGCACACCGGGGCGCACCGGTGGGAACCATCGGCGACGTCCGGTTCGTCGACGACTCCAAGGCCACCAACCCGCACGCCGCGCAGGCGTCCTTGTCCGGCTACGACTCCGCGGTGTGGGTCGCCGGCGGACTGGCCAAGGGCGCGACGTTCGACCCGCTGGCGGCCGCGGTGCGGGGACGGCTGCGTGCAGCGGTTCTGATCGGCCGCGACCGTGCGCTGATCGCCGATGCGTTGCGCCGACACGCGCCCGATGTGCCGGTGATCGACGTCGACGGCGGTGAGACTGGGCACGAGGTGATGGACCGTGTCGTCGCCGCGGCGCTGGCGCTCGCACAGCCGGGTGACACCGTGCTGCTCGCTCCGGCCTGCGCGTCGCACGACCAGTTCCGCGACTACGCCGACCGGGGGGACGCCTTCGCGGCGGCGGTCCGGAATCGGACCGGGGATCCCCGGCTCGGCTGACCGGCGACGACGAGGAGGGCGTGCGTGACCACCACGTCGCCGGGCCCCGGGCGTCCGGCCGCGCCGCCGCGGCGCGAGCGCGGGCACCCGCGCGAGCACCCGTGGCTGGTGACGCTCGGCCGGCTGCTCGACCGTCCGCTGGCGTCGTACCAGCTGGTCCTCGGTGCCACCGCCCTGCTGCTCGCCCTCGGCCTCGTGATGGTGCTCAGCGCCAGCTCGGTGACGTCGTACACCGAGCAGAACAACTCGTACGCGATCTTCAGCAAGCAGGCGATCTGGGTCGCCATCGGCCTGCCCGCCGCCTGGCTGGTGTCCCGGATGCCGGTCGGGCTGATCCGCGCGCTGGCGTGGCCCAGTTTGCTCCTGTCGATCGTGCTCATCGGGCTGACCTACGTTCCCGGGCTCGGGGTCAGCGTCAACGGCAACCAGAACTGGCTCGCGCTCGGGCCGCTCACCGTCCAGCCGTCCGAGGTCGCCAAGCTGGCCATCGTGCTGTGGTCCGCCGACGTCTACGCCCGCAAGGACCGGCTGCTCGACGACTGGCGGCACCTGCTCATCCCGGTGATCCCGGTGACGCTCGTGGTCGCGCTGCTCGTGGTCGGCCAGCGCGACCTGGGGACGGCGCTGGTGCTGTTCGCCATCATCCTCGGCACGCTGTGGGTGGTCGGGGCCCCGCTGCGGCTGTTCGTCGGCGCCCTGCTCGCCGCCGCCGGCGTCGTCGCGTTCCTGGCCAGCACCGATCGCGAACGGGTGGAGCGCATCACGACGTTCCTCGACCCGTTCTCCGATCTCCAGGGTGGGGGCTGGCAGGCGGCGCACGGCTTCTTCGCGCTCGCCTCCGGCCAGTTCTTCGGCGTGGGCATCGGCGCCAGCCGGCAGAAGTGGGGCACGCTGCCCGCCGCGCACACCGACTTCATCTTCGCCGTCATCGGGGAGGAGCTCGGGCTGTTCGGGACGCTGGTCGTGCTGTCGCTGTTCGGGCTGCTCGCGTTCGCCGGCTTCCGGATCGCCACCCGGACCACGCTGCCGTTCGTCCGGTACGCCGCGGCGGGCATCACCGTGTGGCTGCTCGCCCAGGCGCTGATCAACCTCGGCATGGTGCTCGGCTTCCTGCCGGTGATCGGGATCCCGCTGCCGCTGGTGTCCTACGGCGGCTCCGCCCTGCTTCCCACCCTCGTCGCGCTCGGGATGTTGCTGGCGTTCGCCACCACCGAACCCGGGGCGCGCGCGGCTCTCGCGGTCCGGCGGCAGCGCCGAGGCCGCCGCATCGGCGCCGGGATCGGCGTCGGTGTGGGCGCCGTCGCGTCGGTGCCGGGGCGGGTGCGGGACCGACGGGTCCGCCGACGCCGGCCGGTGGGCCGATGACGCGGGTCCTTCTTGCCGGCGGGGGGACCGCCGGACATACCTCCCCGCTGCTGGCCACCGCCGACGCGTTGCGCGACCTCGAGCCGGACATCGAGATCACCGCGCTCGGCACGCCGCGGGGGCTGGAGACCCGAGTGGTGCCCCAGGCCGGCTACCCGCTGGAGCTGGTGCCACCGGTGCCTCTGCCCCGCCGGCCCTCGACCGACCTGCTCCGCGTTCCGGGCCGGCTGCGCCGCACCGTCCAGGCCACCGGTGCGGTCTTCGACCGGGTCCAGCCCGACGTCGTGGTCGGGTTCGGCGGGTACGTCAGCGTCCCGGCCTATGTGGTGGCCCGGCGCCGCCGGGTCCCCCTGGTCGTGCACGAGCAGAACGCGCTGCCCGGCCTCGCCAACCGGCTCGGGGCGCGGTGGACTCCGCACGTCGCGTGCAGCTTCCCGGGCACGCCGCTGCCGCACGCGACGATGCTGGGCCTGCCGGTGCGCCGGGCGGTCTCCAGACTCGACCGGCGGACGCTTCGAGCCGAGGCCCGCGCGGCCTTCGGGCTGCATCCCGACCTACCGACCGTGCTCGTCTTCGGCGGTTCCCAGGGAGCGCGGCGGCTCAACCAGGCGGTTGCCGGCGCCGCCGAGCAGCTCGGCGCCGCGGGTGTGCAGGTGCTGCACGTGACGGGACCCGAGCAGCAGGTGGACGTCCCGGCCGACCTTCCCTACGTCGTGGTCGGCTACGTCGACCGGATGGATCACGCCTACGCCGCGGCGGACCTGGCCGTCTGCCGGGCTGGGGCCAGCACGGTCACCGAGGTCGCCTGCGTCGGGCTGCCGGCGGTCTTCGTGCCGCTGCCGATCGGCAACGGCGAGCAGGCCCGCAACGCCCGACCCGTGGTCGACGCGGGCGGCGGCCTGCTGGTCGACGACGCTGCGCTGACGTCGGACTGGGTGCGCGACCGCGTCCCCGCCCTGGTGACCGACACCGTCGGCCTGGCCGCGATGTCGGCAGCCGCGTCCGGTCTCGTGCCCCGGGACGCGGACGTGCGACTGGCCCGCATGGTCCTGGCCGCCGCGACGGCGGACGGGGCGGCCCGGTGAGGGTCCCCGTCCCCGACCCGGTGCTGCCGGCCGAGGCGCTCGGCCGGGTGCACCTGGTCGGCATCGGCGGCGCCGGGCTGTCCGGCATCGCCCGGCTGATGCTGGCGCGCGGCGTGCGGGTCAGCGGCTCCGACGCGCAGGACGGTCCCGTGCTCGACGCGCTGCGTGACCTGGGAGCCCGCTGCCATGTCGGGCACGCGGCCGAGCAGCTGGACGCCGCCGACAGCGTCGTCGTCTCGACCGCGGTGCGCGCCGACAATCCGGAGGTCGTGGAGGCGGAGCGCCGCGGGTTGCGGCTGCTGCCCCGGTCCGCCGCGCTGCAGTCGTTGATGCTCGACCGGACGGTCGTCGCCGTCGCCGGCACCCATGGCAAGACCACCACCACCTCGCTGCTGGTGATGGCGCTGCTCGGCACCGATGTCGACCCGTCGTACGCCGTCGGCGGGGAGCTGGCCGACACCGGCACCAACGCCGCCCACGGGTCCGGCCCGTTGTTCGTCGCGGAGGCCGACGAGAGCGACGGGGCGTTCCTCGTCTACACCCCCTACGGGGCGGTGGTCACCGGCGTGGACGCCGACCACCTGGACGTGTGGGGGACGCCCGCGGCCTATCGCGCCGCCTTCGAGCGCTTCCTGGACCGGATCGACGACGGGGGGTTCCTGGTCGTCAGTGCGGACGACCCGGGCGCGGCGGCCCTCGCGGACCGGGCCGAGCGCTCGGGGATCGAGGTCCTGCGCGTCGGCGTGGACCCGGCGGCGACCCTCCGGCTCGGTGCCACCCGACCGGACGCTGCCGGCTCGGTGACCCCGGCATCCTGGCGGGCCGGGCCGGCAGTCGAGGTCCGGCTGCAGGTGCCCGGCCGGCACTACGCGGTGGACGCCTGCCTGGCGCTGGCGGTCGGCCTGCGGCTCGGGCTCGACCAGGACCGGCTGGTCGCCGGCTTGGGGGCCTTCACCGGCACCCGCCGCCGGATGGAACGCCGCGGCAGCGTCGCCGGGATCACCGTCTACGACTCCTACGCCCACCACCCGGTCGAGATCGACGGGGATCTCCAGGCGGCGCGGGCACTGGCGGGAGCAGGCCGGCTGGTCGTCTGCTTCCAGCCGCACCTGGTGAGCCGGGTCCGCGCCTTCGGCACCGAGATGGGTCGTTCCCTGGGTGCGGCTGACGAGGTGGTGGTGCTGGACGTCTACGTCGCCCGCGAGGACCCGGAGCCGGGCATCGACGGCGCGCTGGTCGCGGGTGCGGTGCCGTTGCCGCCCGAGCGCGTTCACCACGCGCCGGAGATGGCATCGGTTCCCGCCCTGCTGGCGGAGCTGGCGCGGCCGGGTGACCTCGTGCTCACCCTGGGGGCCGGCGACGTGACCACGCTGGTGCCGCAGGTGCTGGCCGAGCTGCGGAGGCGCCATGAGCGTCCGTGAGCGGGCGGCCGCGTCGGCCCCGGTCGCCGTTGCGCGGGCGCGCTTCGCCCGGCGGCGGTGGAGCGGTCGGCTCCGCCGCTGGCGAGGGGCGCTGCTGGTCCTGCTCGGGTTGGCGCTCGTCGGCGGCCTCGCCTGGGTGCTCTGGTGGTCGGACCTGCTGGCGCTGGACGGGGTCGGCGTGTCCGGCGAGCAGGTGCTGACCGAGGAACAGGTCCGGGTTGCCGCAGCAGTCAGCACCGGCACGCCGCTGGCCCGTGTCGACCTGGACGCGGTCGCCGAGCGGGTGGAGGCGTTGGCGCCGGTGGCCGACGCCGAGGTCCGGCGGGAGTGGCCCGGGACGCTGCGCATCGAGGTTCGTGAGCGGGAGCCGGTCGCCGTGCTCGCCGAGGCCGGCGGCTATCAGGCGCTGGACGCCGAGGGTGTGCTGTTCCGTCGCTATGCCGACCCGCCGGCCGGACTGCCACTGGTGCAGGGCGACGAGCTGGCGGCCGCCACCGAGACCGGCACCGCCGGCTCGGCGCGCGAGGACGCACTGCGTGAGGTCGCGTCGGTGGTCGTGGCGCTCGACCCCGAGGTCGCCCGCCAGGTCGACCACGTCGAGGTCGCGAGCCTGGACGCGGTGGTGCTGGTGCTGGGCGACGGTGCCGTGGTCCGCTGGGGGAGTGCCGAGGACTCGGCGTTCAAGGCGGAGGTGCTGACCGCGCTGATGCGGGTGCCGGCCGCGACCTACGACGTGTCCGCGCCGAGCCTCCCGACGACGTCCGGCACCGCCCCGGCGTCCTGACGCCCCGGCAGTCGGAAAACTCGACCGGGCACCCGCGTGTCGCACGCTCTCGGGACGGGCAGGTGCGTACGTTCCTGTCCCAGGTCGAGGTTGACATAACTATAACCCTCTACTTGAGAGTGACAGTTCCGGACGCCACGACCGCTCCCAGAACGCAGCGACCGCAGGTCCCCGACAACGAGAGGTGCGCGACATGGCAGCGCAGAACTACCTGGCCGTGATCAAGGTCGTCGGCATCGGCGGCGGTGGTGTGAACGCGGTCAACCGGATGATCGAGGTCGGGCTGAAGGGCGTGGAGTTCATCGCCATCAACACCGACGCCCAGGCGCTGTTGATGAGCGACGCCGACGTGAAGCTGGACATCGGCCGCGAGCTCACCCGCGGCCTCGGCGCCGGCGCCGACCCCGACGTCGGGGGGCGTGCCGCGGACGACCACGCGGAGGACATCGAGGAGGTGCTCAAGGGTGCCGACATGGTCTTCGTGACCGCCGGTGAGGGCGGCGGCACCGGCACCGGGGGAGCCCCGGTGGTCGCCAAGATCGCCCGCTCGCTCGGTGCCCTCACCATCGGCGTCGTCACCCGACCCTTCGCGTTCGAGGGTCGGCGCCGAGCCAACCAGGCCGAGGAGGGCATCGCCGCCCTGCGCGACGAGGTCGACACGCTGATCGTGATCCCGAACGACCGGCTGCTGTCGATCAGCGACCGGTCCGTCAGCGTCCTGGACGCGTTCAAGCAGGCCGACCAGGTGCTGCTGCAGGGTGTCTCCGGCATCACCGACCTGATCACCACTCCCGGGCTCATCAACCTGGACTTCGCGGACGTGAAGTCGGTGATGTCGGCGGCCGGGTCGGCGCTGATGGGCATCGGGTCCGCCCGGGGGGACGAGCGGGCGGTCGCCGCGGCCGAGATGGCCGTGTCCAGCCCGTTGCTGGAGGCATCCATCGACGGCGCCCACGGCGTGCTGCTGTCGATCGCGGGTGGTTCCGACCTGGGCCTGTTCGAGATCAACGAGGCGGCGGCGCTGGTGTCGCAGTCGGCGCATCCGGAGGCCAACATCATCTTCGGCGCGGTGATCGACGACGCCCTGGGCGACGAGGTCAGGGTGACCGTGATCGCCGCCGGCTTCGACGGAGGGACCCCGCGACGGCGCGACACCGGCGAGCCGGCCCTGCGCCGAGACAGCGCTCCGGCCCCGGGGACCGAGCGGGTCCGGCAGCCGGCCGAGCCGGTCGCGTCCCGCCCGGCCGAGCAGCCATCCACACCCGAGCCGGCCCGGCGCCCCGAGGCGCAGCCGGTCAACCGGCCCACGCCGGTGGGTGCGGGGGCGGCGGCCCGACCGGCACAGCCGCCGGCGCCGAGGCCGGTGCACTTCGACGACGACGACCTCGACGTGCCCGACTTCCTGAAGTAGGCGGCCGGCGATCGCGTGTTCGTCTTCGACACGGTCGCCGGGCGGGTCCGCATCGCCTTCACCGGCCGGTACGACGCCGGGGCAGCCGAGGCGGGCGCGGAGCTCGACCTGGCCGACGGGGACACCGCCCTGCGCCGCGTGGTCGCAGCGCTCGGCGCCGGGTCCGACGACCCGGTGCTGATGCGCCAGGTGCACGGGCGGACGGTCGCCGTGGTGGACGGGGGAGTGCGCCGACAGCCGGTGGTGGAGGCCGACGCCATGGTCACCGGCACTCCCGGGCCGGTCCTCGTGGCCCGGGCCGCCGATTGCGTTCCCATCGCCCTGGCCGACCCCGCTCGCGGTCTCGCCGGGGTCGTGCACTCGGGTCGCGGCGGGACGGTCGCCGGCGTCGTCCCCGCCACCGTCGAGATGATGCGCTCGCTCGGTGCCGCCGATGTGGTGGCCTGGTTGGGGCCGCGGATCTGTGGAGCGTGCTACGAGGTCCCGAGCGCGATGCGGGACGAGGTGGCCGCCGTCGAGCCGGAGACCTGGGCGACGACGCGGCGCGGCACGCCCGGCCTCGATCTCGGAGCAGGGGTCGCCGCCCAGCTCCGGCGGGCGGGCGTCGAGGTGCACGACCTCGCCGCCGATTCCAGGGTCTGCACGATGGAGTCCGAGGCGCTGTTCTCGCACCGCCGCCAGGGTGGCGCCGCGGGTCGGCAGGGCGTGCTGGTCCGGGTGCTCGGATGAGTACCGGGGACGGGGACTCGTCGGACCTCGCCGACCGGAGGGCCGAGCTGGCGCGCCGGCTCGCGGCCGTCGAGGAGCGGGTCGCCGCCGCCTGCCGGGCCGCCGGCCGCGGACGGTCGGAGCTCACCCTCGTCGTGGTCACCAAGACCTATCCGGCGACCGACGTCGGGCTGCTCGTGCACCTGGGGGTGACCGACGTCGGTGAGGCCCGGCATCCCGAGGCGGGCCGCAAGGTCGCCGCGTGTGCGGAGGCCGGCTACCCGCCGCAGCGGTGGCATTTCGTCGGAGCCGTGCAGACCAACAAGGCCGCCGCTGTCGCCGGGTACGCCTCGCTGGTGCACTCGGTGGATCGGCTCCGGCTGGTCCAGGCCCTGGATCGCGGCGCGGAGCGGGCCGAGCGGGTGCTGGACTGCCTGCTCCAGCTCGACCTCGACCCGGCGGCGGCTGGTGCCGCGGGCGCACGGTCCGGCCTTGCCGCAGCGGACCTCCCCGCCGTGGCGGAGGCCGTCGCCTCGACCCGGGCCCTGCGGTTGCGCGGCGTGATGACCGTGGCGCCGCTCGGCGTCGACCCGGCGCCGGCCTTCGCCCAGCTGGCCGATCTGTCGGCGTCGCTGCGTGCCGCGCACCCCGGCGCCGACGTCGTCTCGGCGGGGATGAGTGGTGACCTCGAACAGGCCATCCAGGCGGGCGCGACACACCTGCGTGTCGGGCGCGCGGTGCTCGGTGAGAGGCCCCCGCTCCGCTAGTGTCGGCCCGGAATCGGTACCGCCTTCCGGAGGGTGACGGCAATGGCTGGCGCTATGCGCAAGATGGGTGTCTACCTCGGGTTGGTCGAGGACGCGGACCGCTTCGACGACGACTACGACGACGTCGAGCCGGAGGAGCACGACCGTCGCCCGGTGCGTGCCGTCCGAGCCGAGAGCGCGGCTCCGGTGGCACACCTGTCCGAGCGCCGCCCCCGCCCGGTCAGCGCGGAGATGTCGCGCATCACCACCCTGCACCCGCGGACCTACAACGAGGCGCGCACGATCGGTGAGCACTTCCGCGAGGGGATCCCGGTGATCATGAACCTCTCGGAGATGGACGACAACGACGCCAAGCGTCTGGTCGACTTCGCCGCCGGACTCGTCTTCGCCGTCCACGGGTCGATCGAGCGGGTCACGAGCAAGGTCTTCCTGCTGTCCCCGCCGAACGTGACGGTGGCTGCGGAGGACAAGCAGCGCATCGCCGAGGGCGGCTTCTTCAACCAGAGCTGAGCCCGGTGCGCCGAGTGCTCCCGACCCCGGTCCGGCGCGAGCTGACTGCGACCCGGACAATCGGCGCATGATCCTCGTCGGTCAGGTCATCGACTTCGTCCTGTGGGCGTGCGTCGTCGTCCTCATCGCGCGCTTCGTCATCGACTGGGTCCAGGTGCTCGCCCGGTCCTGGCGGCCGAGCGGGGTCGTGCTGGTCATCTGCGAGTTCGTCTACACCCTGACCGACCCGCCCCTGCGCGCGCTGCGCCGGGTGATCCCGCCCCTGCGGCTCGGGTCGGTGGCACTGGATCTGTCCCCGATGGTGCTGCTGATCGCGCTGTGGATCCTGCAGGGGGTCAACCGCGCGGTCTTCTTCTGACCCTCCGGCCGACCCGGTGCCGCCGGACGGTGCGACCGGGGTGGTCCGAAGGGTCGAGATGACACACCGACACCGCTCGCGGAGTTGTCGTCGTGACCCTACGAAGCGGTACGGTTGCACTGCGAACCGCAGGCCTGAGGGAGTCGCCGCCTACCGCGCCCCGCCTGCCTGTTGCTCGAACCCGACCACTACCGATACACCGACCGAACAGGTGAGGTCATGCCGCTGACGCCTGAGGATGTGCGCAACAAGCGCTTCACTCCCGTCCGCCTTCGCGAGGGCTATGACATGGGGGAGGTGGACCAGTTCCTCGACGAGGTCGAGACCGAGCTGGAGCGGCTCACCGGCGAGAACACCGACCTGCGAAGCAAGCTCGAGGCCGCGTCGACGAACCAGCCCATGCCGGCCGCGATCCCCGCGGAGGCCGCTCCCGAGCCCGAGCCCGCGCCGGAGCCCGAGTCGGAGCCCGAGTCGGAGCCGCAGGTGGCGGCGCCGGTCGCCGCGGCGGCAGCGCCCGCCACGGTCGGCGAGGCGTCCAGCGCCGCCGCCCGGTTGCTCGAGATCGCGACCCGCAACGCCGACGAGGTGGTGGCAGACGCCAAGGACCAGGCGGACACGATCCTCGCGGAGTCGCGGACCAAGGCGGAGCGGCTCGAGCAGGACGCGCGCTCCAAGTCCGACCAGATGGAGGCCGACGCCCGCGCCCGCGTCGAGAAGCTCGACTCCGAGACCGCGAACAAGCGCCAGCAGATGTTCGGCGACCTGGAGCGGGACCGCGACCGGCTGGCCGGCGAGGTCGAGCACCTGCGGGCCTTCGAGCGGGAGTACCGCAGCCGACTGCGGAACTACTTCACCGCACAGCTGGCCCAGCTCGAGGGCGAGGAGGCCGGACCCGCCACGTTGCCCGGCAGCGACGGCGAGCACACGCCCAAGCGACTGCGCTCGCTGCTCGGCGAGGACCAGAGCTCGCAAGGCTGACGCAGAGGCACCTCCTGCTGCCGGTCGGTGACATGTCACCGACCGGCAGCGCCATGTCCGGGGGAGCCCGGCGGTTCGCATTTGATGAGGGCAACGTGTCCCCCTATTCTCTCCGCACCTACCCCTGAGACGAGGCTGGCCGACAATGCCCGGAACCCCAACGGAGCGCGATCCGCAGCGGTCCTCCTCGCGCCGTGCGGCGCGGAGCACGTCGGCGCTTCGTGCGGCGGCCCGCCGCATTGTGGGTCGTGGCTCGAAGCCGGTCGCCGCGGCGGCCAAGAGCGCGAGTGCCGACGTGACCGCCAGCGCGAAGAAGGCCGGCGCGAAGAAGGCCGGGGCGAAGAAGACCGGGGCGAAGAAGACCGGCGCGAAGAAGACCGCCGCGAAGAAGACCGGCGCGAAGAAGACCGGCGCGAAGAAGACCGGGGCGAAGAAGACCGCCGCGAAGAAGACCGCCGCGAAGAAGACCGGCGCGAAGAAGACCGGGGCGAAGAAGACCGCCGCGAAGAAGACCGGCGCGAAGAAGACCGGCGGCAGGCGGGGTGCTGGCGCCCCGGTGACGCCGAGACGCGGCGGACTCCTGCCGGTCCTCGCCGGCGAGGACCCCTGGACCAAGGCCGAGATCGCCGAGGTCCGAGGGGAGCTCGACGAGGAGCGGCAGCGGCTGCTCGGCGAGGTCGCCGCGGCCGAGCAGGAGATCAAGGTCCTGCTCCGAGACGGCGGGGACGGCGCGGGCAATGACCAAGCAGACATCGGCTCGAAGGCCCTCGAGCGGGATGCCGAGATGTCGCTGGCCAACAACAGCCGCGAGATGCTCTTCCAGGTCGAGCGGGCGATGACCCGGCTCGAGGACGGCAGCTACGGGCTCTGCGAGTCGTGTGGTCAGCCGATCGGCAAGCTGCGGCTGATGGCCTTCCCGCGTGCGACACTGTGCATGACATGCAAGCAACGCCAGGAGCGTCGCTGACTCCCGACGGCGACGTCCCTCGGTTCGCACCCTCCTCCCGCGCGCCCCGGCGGGTTCTGCTGCTCCTGGGAGTCGCCGGAATCGCCTGGGCCCTCGACGTCCTCACGAAGATCGTCGCCGTCGACGCGCTCACCGGACGCGCACCGGTCGAGGTGGTTCCCGGCGTCCTGGACCTCACGCTGACCCGCAACCCCGGGGCAGCCTTCAGCCTGGGCACCGGGTTCACTCTCGTGCTCACGGTGGTGGCGCTCGTGGTGGTGCTGGTCCTGTTGCGGCTGGCGCCCCGCGTCCACAGCCGGCTGTGGGCGCTCGCTCTCGGGTTGTTGCTCGGCGGCGCGCTCGGCAATCTGACCGACCGGACGTTCCGCGAGCCCGGTCCGCTTCGGGGTCACGTGGTGGACTTCCTCCGGCTGCCGAACTGGCCGGTGTTCAACCTGGCGGACAGCTGCATCGTGATCGCCGCCGTCCTCATCGCGGTCCAGTCGCTGCGCGGGGTCGGCCTGGCCGGCGATCGCGGCCGACCTGCATCCGACCGGTCGGAGTCGTGAGCGCGCACCGCAGCCTGCCGGTGCCCGAGGGGCTCGACGGTGACCGGCTGGACAGCGCACTGGCCCGACTGCTGGGCCTGTCCCGGACCCGCGCCGCCGACCTGGTCGCCACCGGCCAGGTGCGCGTCGACGGTGCACTGCCCGTGAAGTCCGAACGGGTGCGGGCCGGCTCGTGGCTGGAGGTGGTGCTCCCGACGGTGCAGCCGCAGGCGGAGCTGGTCGCGCAGCGCGTGTCCGGCCTTCGGGTCGTCCACGAGGACGACGACCTCGTCGTGCTGGACAAGCCGGTCGGTGTCGCAGCGCATCCCAGCCCGGGCTGGAGCGGGCCCACCGTCCTCGGGCACCTGGCAGCCGCGGGGGTCGCTGTCGCCACCTCGGGAGCGGCCGAGCGACAGGGTGTCGTGCACCGGTTGGACGTGGGGACCAGCGGGCTGATGGTGGTGGCGAAGTCCGAGTCGGCCTACGCCGCGCTCAAGCAGGCGTTCCGGGACCGCACCGTGCACAAGACGTACCACGCGCTGGTGCAGGGCCACCCCGACCCGTCCCGCGGAACCGTCGACGCCCCGATCGCGCGGCACCCGCGTCACGACCACCGCTGGGCGGTGGTGGCGGGTGGCCGGCCGAGCGTGACCCACTACGCGACGCTGGAGGCGCACCGCTGGGCCAGCCTGCTGGAGATCCGGTTGGAGACCGGCCGGACGCACCAGATCCGGGTGCACCTGAGCGCGCTTCGGCACCCCTGCGTCGGTGACCTGACCTACGGGGCGGACCCGGTGCTTGCGAGCCGGCTCGGCCTGACCCGGCAGTGGCTGCACGCCGTGGGACTCGGGTTCGCGCACCCGGGCACCGGGGAGGAGGTGCGCTTCACCAGTCCCTACCCCGACGACCTCGAGCGGGCTCTGCAGCAGGTGAGAGACGCCTCGTGAGCGGGTCGGCCGAGCACGAGCCCGACCTCGTGCTCCGCCCGATGGAGCCGAACGAGACCGGCGCGGCCAGCGCGGTGCACGTCGCCGCGCGGCTGGCGGCGGCCGAGCGGGGGACCATGCCGCCCCCGGTGCATCCGGTGAGCGGGGCCGAGCGCTGGTTCGCGGAGGAGGTCGCCCCGCACCGCGAGGTGTGGGTCGCCGAGCAGGGCGGCCGGCTCGTCGCCGTGCTGGTCCTCGACCGCGCGTTCGTCGACCAGCTGTACGTGCACCCGGACCGCGAGGGGCGGGGGATCGGCACCGCGCTGCTGCGGCTGGCGATGGCGCTGCGCCCCGGGGGCTTCGGACTGTGGGTCTTCGCGGTCAACGACCGGGCGCGGGCGCTGTACGAGGCGAACGGACTGGTCCCCGTGCAGCACACCGACGGGGCCGGCAACGAGGAGCGGGCGCCGGACGTCCGCTACGAGTGGCGGCCCCCGGGTGTCGGCGCGGCCCGGCACCCTGAGGGCAAGTAGGCTCTGTCCACCCCTGAGGTCCGGAGGCCGGCCCCCCGATGTCGAGCAGCTCGTCGTTCGTGCACCTGCACGTCCACACCGAGTACTCCATGCTCGACGGAGCGGCGCGGCTGCCCGAGCTGTTCGCCCGGACCGCCGAGCTCGAGATGCCGGCGATCGCGATGACCGACCACGGCAACGTGTTCGGCGCCTACGACTTCTACCGACAGGCGCGGGCGGCGGGCGTGCAGCCGATCATCGGCATGGAGGCCTACCTCGCACCGGGGACGCATCGCTCGGAGCGGCGGAGGGTCCGCTGGGCCAAGGGCGGTGACGACGACGTGTCCGGCGGCGGCGCCTTCACCCACCTGACCCTGCTCGCCAGCAGCACCGCCGGGATGCACAACCTGTTCCGGCTGTCGTCGCGGTCCAGCCTGGAGGGCTTCTTCTACAAGCCACGGGCCGACCGCGAGCTGCTCGCCGAGTACGCCCAGGGACTCATCGGGACGACCGGCTGTCCGTCCGGCGAGGTGCAGACCTGGCTCCGCATCGGGGACTACGAGGCGGCGCGGCGCAGCGCCGCCGACTTCCGGGACATCTTCGGCCGGGACAACTACTACCTCGAGCTGATGGACCACGGGCTGCCCATCGAGGACCGGGTTCGCGCGGACCTGCTGCGCCTGGCGCGCGACCTGGGCCTGCCGATGGTGGCGACCAACGACCTGCACTACACCGCCCCGGAGGACGCGGACGCCCACGAGGCGCTGCTCTGCGTCCAGTCCGGCAAGACACTCGCCGACCCGAGCCGGTTCAAGTTCGACGCCCGCGACTTCTACGTCAAGTCCCCTGCCGAGATGCGGGCGCTGTGGGAGGAGCGCTACGACCTGCGGGAGGCCTGCGACAACACGCTGCTCATCGCCGAGCGCTGCGAGGTCGAGTTCGACGACGCCGCCAACTACATGCCGCGGTTCGCCGTGCCCGAGGGGCACACCGAGCACAGCTGGTTCGCCGCCGAGGTGGAGGCCGGGCTGGCCGAGCGGTATCCGGACGGGATCACGCCGCAGGTCCGCGCCCGTGCGGACTACGAGGTCGGTGTGATCGCGCAGATGGGCTTTCCCGGCTACTTCCTCGTCGTTGCGGACTTCATCAACTGGGCCAAGGCGAACGGCATCCGGGTCGGTCCCGGACGCGGCTCGGGGGCTGGTTCGATCGCTGCGTACGCGCTGCGGATCACCGACCTCGACCCGCTGGTGCACGGGCTGATCTTCGAGCGCTTCCTGAACCCCGACCGGGTCTCGATGCCCGACTTCGACATCGACTTCGACGAGCGCCGCCGGGGTGAGGTGATCCGGTACGTCACCGACAAGTACGGCGACGATCGGGTGGCGCAGATCGTCACCTACGGCACCATCAAGGCCAAGCAGGCGGTCAAGGACGCCTCCCGGGTGCTCGGCTACCCGTTCGCGATGGGTGAGCGGATCACCAAGGCCATGCCGCCGTCGGTGATGGGCAAGGACGTGCCGCTGACCCGGATCTTCGACCCCACGCACGAGCGGTACAAGGAGGGCAACGAGTTCCGGAGCCTCTGCGAGAGCGACCCGGACGTCCGCACGGTTGTCGACGCCGCTCGCGGGCTGGAGGGGCTGAAGCGGCAGTGGGGCGTGCACGCCGCCGGCGTGATCATGTCGAGCGAGCCGTTGCTGGACGTGATCCCGATCATGCGTCGGGAGCAGGACGGCGCCGTCATCACCCAGTTCGACTACCCGACGTGCGAGGCGCTCGGGCTGATCAAGATGGACTTCCTGGGACTGCGCAACCTCACCGTCCTGGATGACGCCCTGGCCAACATCGTGACCAACCGGTCCGAGACCGTCGTGCTCGAGGATCTCTCGCTGGACGACGAGGCCACCTTCGCCATGATGTCCCGCGGCGAGACGCTGGGCGTCTTCCAGCTCGACGGCGGCCAGATGCGGGCGCTGCTGCGGTCGATGCGTCCGGACACCTTCGAGGACATCTCCGCGGTCGGCGCGCTCTACCGCCCCGGACCGATGGGTGCCGATTCGCACAACAAGTACGCCAACCGCAAGAACGGCCGGGACGAGGTCGCGCCCATCCACGCCGAGCTGGCCGAGCCGCTGGCCGACATCCTGGGGGAGACCTACGGCCTGATCGTCTACCAGGAGCAGGTGATGGCCATCGCCCAGCGGGTGGCCGGCTACTCCCTCGGCGAGGCGGACCTGTTGCGGCGGGCGATGGGCAAGAAGAAGAAGGCGGAGCTGGACGCCCAGTGGTCGAAGTTCTCCGGCGGGATGGCCGAGCGCGGCTACTCCGCCGCGGCGATCCAGACCCTGTGGGACACCCTGGTGCCGTTCTCCGACTACGCCTTCAACAAGGCGCACTCCGCCGCCTACGGGCTGGTGTCGTACTGGACCGCCTACCTGAAGGCCAACTACCCCGCCGAGTACATGGCCGCACTGCTGACCAGCGTGCGCGACGACAAGGACAAGTCGGCGATCTACCTCAACGAGTGCCGCCGGCTGGGTATCAAGGTGCTACCGCCCGACGTCAACGAGTCCGACGCGAACTTCACGCCGGTCGGGACCGACGTTCGGTTCGGGCTGACGGCGATCCGCAACGTCGGGCACAACGTGGTCGCCGCGGTCGTGGCCGCCCGCACCGAGCAGGGGCGCTTCCACGACTTCCCGGACTTCTTGGCCAAGGTCCCCGCGGTGGTCTGCAACAAGCGAGTGATCGAGTCGCTGGCCAAGGCCGGTGCGTTCGACTCGATGGGGCACCGCCGGCGCGCCCTGGTGGCGGTGCACGAGGACGCCGTGGACACCTTCGTCGACATCAAGCGCAACGAGGCGATCGGGCAGGACTCGCTGTTCGGCGGGATCGACGACGACTCCTTCGGCGGGGTCGAGGTCACCGTCCCGGACCACATCGACGAGTGGGACAAGCAGACCCTGCTCGGCTTCGAGCGGGAGATGCTCGGCCTGTACGTCTCCGACCACCCGCTGCTGGGGCTGGAGCACGTGCTGTCGTCGGTCAGCGACTGCACCGTGGGGCGGCTGCTGACCGACGAGGACCGCGAGGAGAACAGCACGGTGACCGTGGCCGGCCTGGTCACGTCCGTGCAGCGCAAGCTGACCAAGAAGGGCGACACCTGGGCGGTGATCTCGGTCGAGGACCTCGAGGGAGCCGTTGCCGTCATGGTCTTCCCGGGGACGTACCAGACCGCCGCTGCGCTGTTGGTCGAAGACGCCATCGTCGCCGTCACCGGTCGGATCAGGCGGCGCGACGACGTGCCGGAGCTGCACGCGAGCGAGGTCCGGGCGCCCGACCTGGCCAGGTCCGGCGCCGCCCCGGTCGTCATCACGCTGCCGGCGGCCCGCTGCACGGCGCCGACGGTGGAGCAGCTCAAGGACGTGCTGGCGACGCACCCCGGGGTCACCGAGGTGCACCTGCGGTTGCAGGCCCGGTCGGCCACGACGCTGATGCGCCTCGACGAGCGGTTGCGGGTGACTCCGAGCTCCGCGCTGATGGCCGACCTGAAGGCGCTGCTCGGTCCGCGCTGCCTCGGCGTGTGACCGGGGCCCACGCGCGGCCCCGGAGCCGGCCGCCATGGACCGGTCTGCTCGTCCCTGTCGCCGCCTTCGGACTGGCCGGCCTGTTGGGCGGGCTGATCTGGGCCTGGTGGTCCGACCCCGCGACGTACACCGTGACGGCGCAGCTGACCTTCATGGACGAGGCGCAGCTCGGTCGGCTGTTCGCGGTGGAGGCCCGCTACACCGCGGTCGGGCTCACCGGCGGGGTGCTGGTCGGCTGCGGGCTCGCGCTGGGGCTGCGCCGAGCGGGCTGGGTCCTCGTCGCCGGGGTGCTGCTGGGGTCCGGCCTGGCCGCAGCCGTGTCCTACCTCGTGGGCGGTCTGGTGGGGCCGGACCAGCCGGCCGAAGCCGCGACCCCCGCGCCGGGGGACCTGCTGCCGGCGCCCTTCGAGGTGCAGACCCCGGGGCTCTTCCTCGCCTGGACCATCGGGGCGCTCGCCGGCCTGATGGTGACGGTCTGGCTCGTCGACCGGGAGGCGCCGCAATCGCCGGATATCGACCGGCTGGAGCCCTCCAGCCAGTAGGCTCTCGGTCTGACGTGGGGGGCGTGGGGTCCTTTCACCACGGGAGCGGCGGAGGGGATTTCGTGTCCGACGGGCAGCAGGGGACGGGGTACGGCGAGCCGGGCGACAACCGGGCGCCGACCGAGTGGATCGGCAGCGACGACCCGCCGACCGGTGGACCCTCCGGCCAGGGCACCGACGGTGGCGGGCGGGGCCGACGGCGGTTGGCCGTCGCCCTCACCGCGGCCGTCGCGGCCCTGGCGCTGATCGGGGGCGGGGCCGTCGTGGCCTTCCAGGTGCTGGGGGGCGGCGGGCCGCAGCCCGCCGACGCGATCCCGTCGTCCGCCCTCGCCTACGCGCGGATCGACCTCGACCCGTCCGCGGAGCAGAAGATCAACGCCCTGCGGCTGCTCCGGCGGGTGCCCGAGCTGGAGACCGCGCTGGCGGATGCCGGGATCACCTCGGACACCGACGACCTGCGCCGGCACCTGTTCGAGGAGGCGCTGGCCGACAGCGAGGGGTGCAGTGACATCGACTACACCGCCGACATCGAGCCGTGGATCGGTGATCGGGCCGGCGCGGCCGCGCTCCCGGGTGAGGCCGGGGAGGACCCGCTGCCGCTCGTGGTCGTCCAGGTCACCGACGAGGACGCCGCGCGCTCCGGCCTGCAGGCGCTGCTGGACTGTGGGGCGGCAGACAACCCGGACGCGGCCGAGACCGGGATCGCGTTCGTCGGTGACTACGCCCTGCTGGCCGAGGACCAGGAGCAGGCCGACGACTTCGCCGCCGCCGCGGAGGACGAGCCGCTGTCCGAGGCGGCCGCGTTCAGCGCCGACATGGACGCGCTGGACGGGGAGGGGTTGGTGTCGTTCTGGGTCGACCTGGACGGCCTGGTCGCGGCCACCGAGGAGTCCGAGCCGGAGGTCGCGGAGGCGTTCGGCGTGCTCGGCTTCGAAGACCTCGGGTCGGTCGCCGTCGCGATGCGTGCGCAGTCCGACGCGCTCGAAGTCGTCCTCGCCGGGACCGGTGACCTGATGACGTTCGGTGTCGGCTCGGAGGAGGCGGCGGGCGACATTCAGGCGCTCCCGGAGACCACCTTGATGGCCTTCGGTTTCACCGGCGGCGGTGACTCGGTCGACGCGCTGTGGCAGCGGCTGCAGGACCTGCAGAACAGCGACCTGGCCGGTGGTGAGCTCGGTCCGGGCGCCCTGGATGACTTCGCCGCCCAGCTCGAGGCACAGACCGGCTTCGCGGTGCCGGAGGACGTCGGGACACTGCTGGGAGACGAGTTCACCCTCGCCGTGGACAGCACCGGGTTCGAGCTCGACGCGGCGACCGGTCAGCCGGACCTGTCCACCCTCAACGTCGGCGCCCGGTTGCGCACCGACCCGGAGGCCGCTGCCGAGCTCATCTCGCGGATCCAGGAGCTGCTGAGCTCCAGCGGGGCCCCGTTCGAGATCGTGCAGCAGGAGGTCGACGGTGGGCTGATCGTGGCCGCCAACGAGGGGTATGCGGATTCGCTCGCCGAGGGCGGCAGCCTCGGCGACAGCGACGCCTTCGACGCGGCCGTGGCGGACGCCAACGACGCGGTTGCCGTTGCGTTCGTCGACCTGGACCTGGTCGCGGAGCTGGTGGACAGGGTCGCGACGGACCTCGGCCAGCCGGTGCCGTCCGAGATCGCCGACACCCTCGACGTCCTGCGGGCGTTCGGCGCGTCGGCCACCGTGGACGGCGAGTACCGCCGCTCGACCTTCCGGCTGGTCTTCGACTAGGCGGACGGAGCGGGCCGCATCGGTCGCTCAGTTCGGCGACCAGCCGGTCCGCACCACGTCGGTTGCCGGCAGGCTGGGTAGCGCTGTCATCGCGGCGGTCTCGCTGCGCAGCAACCGGGCCAGCCGGGCCAGCCGGCCGGCGGCGGTTCGCTCCTCCAGCAGAAGCTGCCGGTCGCCGAGCATGAACAGGCCGCCGGCCGCCAGTGCGTACGAGAGCGTCAGAGCCTGCCGCGGCAGCTCGTGCACCCGCACCTCGGCGCCCTGCATCGCGCTCAGCCGGGTCCGGTAGGCCTCGAACGCCGCCAGCGCCTGGCCGCAGGCGGCGTCGACGTCCGCTCCGTCGGTCTCGTCGAGGAAGGTCACCTCGCCGGTGAGGTACGACGAGCTGTCGTCCATCCCGTCCACCCGGAACCGGCGCCCGCCGACCGCCTCGAGGTCGTAGCGTCCATCCGGTCGCTCGGTGATCTCCTCGACCACCGCCTCACAGCCCACCCGGTGCGCCGAGTGCACCGCGACGTCACCGACCTCGTAGCCGTCCCGGATGCCGACCACACCGAAGGCGCGCTCGTCGGCCGGTCGTTGCAGCAGGTCGCGCACGAGATCGCGGTACCGGTCCTCGAAAACGAGCAACGGCAGCGGCATGCCCGGGAACAGCACCGTCCCCAGCGGGAACAGCGGTAGCGGGTCGCCCACGTCCACAAACGTAACCGCGCCCGCCGGCTGCCGCCCGCCTCCGTAGACTTCGGGGGTGATCCGCCGCATCGACCTGCGGGGCCGTGACCGCTCCGGTCCGCTGCGTCCCGGCCTGCTGCCCCGGGCCGGCCTGGACGTCGACCAGGCACTGGAGACGGTGCGCCCGATCTGCGCCGACGTGCGCGACCGCGGGCTGGACGCGATCCGCGCGGCCAGCGCCCGCTTCGACGGCGTTCAGCAGACCGACATCGCCGTCCCCCGAGACGCTCTCGAGGCCGCGCTGGAGGCCGTCGACCCGGACGTGCGGGCGGCCCTGGAGGAGTCCATCCGCCGGCTGCGCCGCACCTGCACCGCCGAGCGCGGCGCCGACGTCACCACCCAGGTGGTGACCGGCGGGACGGTGCACCGGCGCCTGGTCCCGGTGCGCCGGGTGGGGTTGTACGCGCCCGGGGGGCTGGCGCCGCTGGTGAGCAGCGTGCTCATGAACGTGGTGCCGGCCCAGGTGGCGGGAGTGGAGTCCCTGGCGCTCGCCAGCCCGCCGCAGCGCGAGCACGACGGGCTCCCGCACCCCACCATCCTGGCCGCCTGCGCCCTGCTCGGCGTGGACGAGGTCTATGCGGTCGGCGGCGCCCAGGCGGTCGCGATGTTCGCCTACGGGGCCGGGCCGTGCGCCCCGGTGGACATGGTCACCGGGCCGGGGAACATCTACGTCGTCGCGGCCAAGCGGCTGCTCGAGGGCCGGATCGGCATCGACAGCGAGGCCGGGCCCACCGAGATCGCCGTCCTGGCCGACGACGGCGCCGACCCGGTGCACGTGGCCGCCGACCTGGTCAGCCAGGCCGAGCACGACCCCCTGGCCGCGGCGGTGCTGGTCACCGACTCGCCCGCGCTGGCCGACGCCGTCGACGTCGAGCTGGCCCGCCAGGTGCCTGCGGCCAAGCACGCCGAGCGGATCGCCACCGCGCTGTCCGGGGAGCAGTCCGCGACCGTGCTGGTGGACGACCTCGACCATGGCCTGGCCGTCGTGGACGGCTACGCCGCGGAGCACACCGAGATCCAGACCCGGGACGCGGCGGAGCGGGCGCTGCGGGTCCGCAACGCCGGAGCGGTGTTCGTCGGCCCGTGGAGCCCGGTGTCGCTGGGTGACTACACCGCCGGCTCCAACCACGTGCTGCCGACCGGTGGCTGCGCCTGCCACTCCTCCGGGCTGTCGGTCCGGTCGTTCCAGCGCACCGTGCAGGTGGTGACCTACGACGAGTCGGCCCTGCACGCCACCGCGCCGCACGTGATCGCGCTGGCAGAGGCGGAGAACCTGCCGGCGCACGGGGACGCCGTGCGCGTGCGTCGCCGGTCGTGACCGGACCGCCGCCGGTCCGGCCCGAGCTGGTCGGCGTCGAGCCCTACGGCGCCCCGCAGCTGGACGTCCCGGTGCGCCTCAACGTGAACGAGAACCCGTACCCCCCCGGTGCGGAGGTGGTCGCGGACGTGGCGCGGGCCGTGACGCAGGCGGCCCGGCGGCTGAACCGCTACCCCGACCGGGAGGCACTGGAGCTGCGGACGGCGGTCGCCGGCTACCTCGGCCACGGCCTGGGCCCGGACCGGGTCTGGGCCGCCAACGGTTCCAACGAGGTGATGCTGCAGCTGCTGCAGGCCTTCGGCGGTCCCGGACGCACCGCGCTGACCTTCGCGCCGACCTACTCGATGTACCCCGAGTACGCCCGCACCACCTGCACCGCCTGGGTGGAGGGCTCTCGGACCGACGACTTCGCCGTGGACCCCGTCGCCGCGGTCGAGCTGGTGCGCCGGGTCCAGCCGTCGGTGGTCCTGCTCTGTTCGCCGAACAACCCGACCGGCACGGCGCTCGACCTGGCGACCGTCCGGGCGGTCCTCGCCGCCAGCACCGGGGTGGTGGTGGTCGACGAGGCGTACGCGGAGTTCCGCCGCGAGGGGACGCCGACGACGCTCGCGCTGCTGGACGAGCACCCGCGGCTGGTGGTCACCCGCACGATGAGCAAGGCCTTCGCGGCCGCCGGCGTCCGCGTCGGCTACGCCGCCGCCTCGCCCGCCGTCGTCGACGCGCTGCGCGTGGTCCGGCTGCCGTACCACCTGTCGGCCGTCACCCAGGCGGCGGCGACGGCGCTGCTCCGGCACGTGCCGTCGTTGCTCTCCCAGGTCGACGCGCTGCGGGCCGAGCGGGACCGGTTGGCGGGCGAGCTGGCGAGGCGCGGGCTGCAGGTGGCCGAGTCGGACGCGAACTTCCTGCTGTTCGGACTCTTCGCCGACCGGCACCGGGTGTGGCGGGGGCTGCTCGATCGCGGCGTGCTGATCCGCGAGACTGGACCTGACGGGTGGCTGCGGGTGTCGGTCGGGACCTCCGCCGACACCGCCGCCTTCACCACTGCTCTGACGGAGGTGCTCAGCCGATGAGCCGCAACCCGCGTACCAGCCGGGTCGAGCGGGCCACGAGCGAGTCGAAGGTGCTCGTGCAGCTCGACCTCGACGGCTCCGGGCGCGCCGACGTCGCCACCCAGGTCCCGTTCTACGACCACATGCTGCAGTCGCTCGGCCGGCACGCGCTGTTCGACCTCACCGTGCACGCCGACGGGGACACCGCCGTCGACGCCCACCACACGGTGGAGGACACCGCCATCGCGCTCGGTGACGCGCTGCGCGAGGCGCTGGGCGACAAGGCGGGGATCCGGCGCTTCGGTGACGCCCTGGTGCCGTTGGACGAGACCCTCGTCCAGTGCGCCGTCGACGTCTCCGGCCGGCCGTACTGCGTGCACACCGGTGAGCCGGACGGACAACAGCTGGTCGTGATCGGCGGACCGGTCGGTTACACCGGCTCGCTCACGCGGCACGTGCTCGAGACGCTGGCCTACCGGGCCGGGATCGCCGTGCACGTCCGGGTGCTGGCCGGCCGGGACCCGCATCACATCGTCGAGGCGCAGTTCAAGGCGCTGGCGCGGGCGCTGCGGGACGCGGTTGCGCTGGACCCGCGCGAACAGGGAGTGCCCTCCACGAAGGGCTCGCTGTGAGCGCTGCGCTGCCCGGCTGTGCGCGGCCGCCGGCCTGACGTGGACACCGTGCTGCTGGTGCTCGCCGGGCTGCTGTTCGGCGGGGCGTGGTCGCTGCGCAGCCAAGCCGCCCCCTGGTGGCTGGTGATCCTGACGGCTGTCGCCGCCGTCGCCAGCCTGACCGCAGCGCTGGTCACCGGATGAGCGCACCGACGGTCGTCGTCCTCGACTACGGCTTCGGCAACGTTCGCTCCGCCGTGCGCGCCCTGGGCCGGGCCGGCGCGGCGGTCGAGCTGACCACGTCGTTCGAGCGCGGTCTGTCCGCGGACGGCCTGGTGGTGCCGGGGGTCGGGGCGTTCGCCGCCTGCATGCGCGGTCTGGAGGCGGTGCGCGGGCCGCGGCTGATCGGCCGCCGGCTGGCGGGCGGCCGGCCGGTGCTGGGCATCTGCGTCGGCATGCAGGTGCTGTTCGAGACCGGGGTCGAGCACGGTGAGGTGGCGGCCGGCTGCGGGGAGTGGCCGGGCACCGTGGAACGCCTGCACGCCGAGGTGGTCCCGCACATGGGGTGGAACACCGTCGAGACCGCCGCCGGCAGCCGGATGTTCGCGGGTGTCGAGACCGAGCGGTTCTACTTCGTGCACTCGTACGCGGTCCGCTCGTGGACGCTGATGACCGACGGGCACACCGCAGCGCCCAAGGTGGCCTGGACGTCGTACAGCGGCGACCGGCTGGTGGCGGCCGTGGAGAACGGGCCGCTGTGGGCGACCCAGTTCCACCCGGAGAAGTCCGGGGACGCCGGCGCCGCTCTGTTGCGCAACTGGCTGGCCACGCTGTGACTCGGGTCGCCCCGCGCCGCCGCGGGAACCGCGCCGCCCGGCGCTGCGTCGCACCGACATGACCAGGCCGAGCTCGGTCCGAGCATCCTGGGCAGCGGTCGCCCTGGGCAGCTGCCTGGCGGTCGGGGGCTGCGCCGATCCGGACCAGGCCCCGGACGCTGCCGACGGTGCCGCACCCGGGACCGCGGCTACCACCTCCGCCGGCCCCGCCGTCACGGCGGTCCAGGTCGAGTCCAGCGGCGGGCTCGCCGGCATCGACGAGTCGGTGCGGGTGACGGCGGACAGCCCCGGCTCCGCGGCGGTCATCGAGCAGGCAGCCGAGGTGGCCGCGGTGGCCGACCCCGATGGCCAGCCGGGCGGCACCCCGCCCTGCTGCGACCAGATCAGCTACCGGGTGACGATCAGCCTGGCGGACGGGTCCACCGTCGAGCGGAGCACCTACGACGGCGCCGACTCGCCGGTCCTGGACCTGGTGCGGACGGTGATGGCGCAGGCGGCACCGCCCTCGCACTAGGGTGACCGCCGTGGCTACCGAGGGCGGGACCAAGGCGATCGTCGCCGCGTTGGTCGCGAACCTGGGGATCGCGGTCACCAAGTTCGTCGCCTTCGCGCTGACGTCCTCGTCGTCCATGCTCGCCGAGTCCATCCACTCGGTCGCGGACTCCGGCAACCAGGCTCTGCTCCTGCTCGGGGGCAAGCGCGCCAAGCGAGCCGCGACCCCCGCGCACCCCTTCGGCTACGGACGCGAGCGCTACGTCTTCGCGTTCATCGTGGCGATCGTGCTGTTCAGCCTTGGCGGCCTGTTCGCGCTCTACGAGGCGTGGCACAAGTGGGCGGACCCGCACCCGATCGAGTCCTGGCAGTGGGTGCCCGTCGTCGTGCTGGTCGTGGCGATCGTTCTCGAGACGTACTCGTTCCGGACCGCGATCGTCGAGTCCAACCGGGTGCGGGGGAACCGCTCCTGGGCGGAGTTCGTGCGCACCGCGAAGGCGCCCGAGCTGCCCGTCGTGCTGCTCGAGGACCTCGGCGCCCTGCTCGGGCTGATCTTCGCCCTGTTCGGCGTCAGCCTGACGCTGGCGACCGACGACGGCCGCTGGGACGCGGCCGGTACGGCGATGATCGGTGTCCTGCTGGTGGCCATCGCCGCGGTGCTCGCGGTCGAGATGAAGTCGCTGCTCATCGGCGAGGGCGCCTCCCCCGAGGCGGTCCGTCGGATTGAGCAGGCGCTGCTGGACGGCGGGGACCACGAGGTCACCGCCATCATCCACATGCGGACGCTGCACCTGGGCCCGGAGGAGCTGTTGGTGGCGGCCAAGATCGGCGTGTCCGCGACGGCCTCCGGGGCCGACATCGTGCGGGTGATCGACGAGGCGGAGGCTCGGGTGCGGGCGGTGGAGCCGGTCGCCCGGGTGATCTACCTCGAGCCAGACCTGCCCCGGTGACGCCGTCGGTGACCGCTGCGACCGTGCCGGCGCTGCAGCTGCTGCCGGCCGTCGACGTCTCGGACGGACGCGCGGTCCAGCTGGTGCAGGGGGTGGCGGGCAGCGAGCGCGTGTTCGGCGACCCCGTCGAGGCGGCGCTGCGCTGGCAACGGGCCGGCGCGGACTGGATCCATCTGGTCGACCTCGACGCCGCCTTCCGGCGCGGGGACAACCGGGCGCTGCTGGCCGAGGTGGTGCGCACCGTCGAGGTCGACGTCGAGATGTCCGGTGGCATCCGCGACGACGACAGCCTGCGGGCGGCACTCGGGACCGGCTGCCGGCGGGTCAACATCGGCACCGCGGCGCTGGAGGACCCGCGGTGGTGCGCGCGCGCGATCGCCGAGCACGGGGACCGAGTCGCCATCGGGCTGGACGTCCGGGGCCGCACCCTCGCCGCCCGCGGCTGGACCCGGGACGGCGGCGACCTGTGGGAGGTGCTCGACCGGCTGGACCGCGAGGGCTGTGCGCGCTACGTCGTCACCGACGTGGACAAGGACGGCACCCTGCGTGGTCCGAACGTCGACCTGTTGCGCGCGGTGTGCGCCCGGACCGACCGGCCGGTCGTCGCCTCCGGGGGCATCTCCACCTTGGACGATCTGCGCGCGCTGGCCGCTCTGACATCGGTCGGTGTCGAGGGCGCGGTGATCGGAACCGCCCTCTACACCGGTGCGTTCAGCCTTGAGCAGGCGCTGGCGGCCGTGGGAGACCCGCGGTGAGCCTCGCCGTCCGGGTGATCCCGTGCCTCGACGTCCACGCCGGCAGGGTGGTCAAGGGCGTGAACTTCGTCGACCTGCGAGATGCCGGCGACCCGGTCGAGATGGCTCGCGTCTACGACGCCGAGGGTGCCGACGAGCTGTGCTTCCTCGACATCACCGCGTCCTCGGACTCCCGCGCCACGACCTACGACGTGGTGTCCCGCACCGCCGAGCAGGTGTTCATCCCGCTGACGGTGGGAGGAGGCGTGCGGGGGGTCGACGACGTCGACCGGCTGCTCCGGGCCGGTGCCGACAAGGTCGCGATGGTCACGGCGGCCGTCGAGCGCCCGCCGGTGATCGCCGAGATCGCGAACCGGTTCGGCTCGCAGGTGCTGGTGCTCAGCGTCGACGCGCGACGCTCCGCGGCGCAGCCCAGCGGCTACGAGGTGACGACCCACGGCGGGCGGAACTCCGCGGGCCTCGACCTGCTGGAGTGGGTCGCGCGTGGGTGCGCCCTCGGGGCGGGCGAGGTGCTGCTGAACTCGATGGACGCCGACGGCACCCGGGCCGGCTTCGACCTGGAGATGCTGTCCGCCGTCCGGGCGGCCTGCCCGGTGCCCCTGGTCGCGAGCGGGGGAGCCGGTGCGCCGGAGCACTTCGCTCCCGCAGTGGACGCCGGCGCCGACGCGGTGCTCGCCGCCAGCGTGCTGCACTTCGGCACGCTCCGGATCGGGGAGATCAAGGGCGTGCTGCGCGACGCCGGGCGTCCGGTCCGCTGACGGGACGGACGGCGCGGAGCCGGGCCGGGGGTGGCGCCCGCGTACGCTGACAGCCGGTCCCGTCCACCCCGAACAAGGAGCAGCCCGGCGTGTCCACCCGCCCCGGCACCACCCGTCGCGGGTTCCAGGTGATCGGACACGGTGCCCGAGCGCAGTGGCGGCTGTTCACCGTCGCCGTGATCGGCAGCCTGGTCTACGGCGCACTCACCGTCGCCGACGCCTGGGTGCTCGGCTGGGCGACCGACGAGGTGATCACCCCGGCCTTCGACGCGGACGTGGTCGACCGCTCGGACCTGCTGGCGGTGACCCTGCTCTTCCTCGGCGTCGCCGTCGGTCGGGCGCTCGGGATCGTCGGCCGCCGGCTGGTGGGCGGCGTCGTCTACTTCCGGCTGATGGCCGCGCACCGGCGGGCCGTGACCCGGCAGTACCTGCGGCTGCCGATGCGCTGGCACCAGGCGCATCCGACCGGGCAGCTGCTGTCCAACGCCAACGCCGACGTCGAGGCGGCCTGGGCGGTGATGATGCCGCTGCCGATGGCGGTCGGCGTGCTCGCGATGCTGGTGGTCGCGGTGGTCGCGATGGTGATGGCCGACCTCGTGCTGACCCTCGTCGGACTGGTCGTGTTCCCGCTGCTGTTCGTCATCAACGTCGGCTATCAGCGGATCCTGTCCCCGCGCATCACGCTGGCCCAGCAGCTGCGCGCGGACGTCAGCGGCGTCGCGCACGAGTCGTTCGACGGCGCGATGGTGGTCAAGGCGCTCGGCCGCGAGACCGAGGAGACCCGACGCTTCCGGCGTGAGGCGGAGCGGCTGCGGGACGCCAACATCGCGGCCGGCCGGGTGCGCAGCGTCTTCGACCCGGCCCTGGAGGCGCTGCCCACTATCGGCGTGCTGCTCGTCATCCTGCTCGGTGTCGTGCGCGTGCAGAGTGGGGCCGCCGACCCCGGTGACGTCGTCCAGGTCGCCTTCTTGTTCACCGTGATCGCGTTCCCGGTCCGTGCGATCGGCTGGGTGCTCGGTGAGCTGCCGCGCAGCGTCGTCGGCTGGGACCGGGTGCGGGCGGTGCTGGACGCGACCGGCTCCACGCCCTACGGCGGCGCGGGCATGGACGGGGCCGGACCGGTGCGGCTCGAGCTGCGGGACCTCTGGTTCGGCTATGCCGAGGGCCGTCCGGTGCTTCGTGGCCTGGACCTGGCCGTCGAGCCCGGCCGCACGGTGGCGCTGGTCGGACGCACCGGCTCCGGCAAGAGCACGCTGGCGTCCGTCGTCACCCGGCTGCTCGACCCGGACGAAGGCGCCGTGCTGCTGGGCGGCCGGGACGCCCGCGAGCTCAGCCACGAGGCGTTGGCCGGGACGGTCGCGCTGGTGCCGCAGCACACGTTCCTCTTCGACGACACCGTCCGCGGCAACGTCACCCTCGGCGCGGACCTGCCGGACGAGCAGGTCTGGACGGCGCTGCGCACGGCACAGGCGGACCGGTTCGTCGCCGCACTGCCGCAGGGTCTCGACGCACCGCTCGGCGAGCGCGGCACGACCCTGTCCGGTGGCCAACGGCAGCGGTTGGCGCTGGCCCGGGCCCTGGTCCGCGCGCCCCGGCTGCTGGTGCTGGACGACGCCACCTCCGCCGTCGACCCCGAGGTGGAGGCGGCGGTCCTCGCCGGCCTGCGCGCCCATGCCGGCGCCGGCGGACCCACCACGGTGCTGATCGCCTACCGCAAGGCGACGATCGCCCTGGCCGACGAGGTGCTCTTCCTCGACGACGGGCGGGTCGCGCTGCGGGGCCGCCACGACGAGCTGGTGCGGCGATCGCCCGCCTACCGCGACATCGTCGAGGCCTACGAGCAGGCTCGCGAGCGTGCCGAGCGCGCCGCCGACGAGACGGCGGCCGCCGGGGCCGGCCGATGAGCGCCGACCGCCGCGGCGAGCCCGGCACCTCCGTCGGCAGCGGCGAGGACGCCGGAGCCTGGCAGACGCTGCGCCGGGGGGTGCAGCTGTCGCCGGCGCTGCGAGACGGCCTCTGGGGCACGCTCGCGCTCGCGGTGGTGTCGACCGGCGGCGGCGCCGTGGTGCCGGTCGTGGTGCAGCAGACCATCGACCGCGGCCTGACCGGCGGCACCAGCGTCGACCGGCAGGCGCTGCTGGTCCTGGTCTCGATCGCGGCGGCCGTCGTCGCGGTGACGGCCGTGGCGGCGTACCTGATGAAGGTGCGGCTGTTCGTCGCCAGCGAGACCGGCCTCGCCGACCTGCGCGTACGGGCGTTCCGGCACGTGCACGACCTGCCGGTGCTGACCCAGAGCAGCGAGCGGCGGGGGGCGCTCGTGTCCCGGGTGACCAGTGACATCGACCAGGTGTCGCTCTTCCTGCAGTTCGGTGGCGTCTTCTTCGTCGTCTCCATCGGCCAGGCGCTGGTGGCCACCGGCGTGATGCTCGTCTACTCCTGGGAGCTGACCCTGGTCGTCTGGGTGTGCTTCCTGCCGTTGGTGCTGGCGCTGCGCTCGGTGACCGGCCGGATGACGACCGCGTACGGTCTCGTCCGGCGCAGCGTGGGCGACATGCTGTCGGTGATCGCCGAACCGGTGGTCGGCGCCTCCGTGGTCAAGGCCCACGCGATCGAGGCGCGGACCCAGCGCCGCGTCGACGCCGCCATCGAGGCCAACTACCGCCGTCAGGTGGAGGCCCAGCGGCTGGTCGCCGTGACGTTCGCGTCCGCGGGGCTGGCCGGCGGGCTCGCCAGCGCCGGGGTGGTGGTGGTCGGGATCTGGCTCGGCGTGGCCGGCCAGCTCAGCATCGGGACCGTGGTCGCCTTCGCCTTCCTGGTCTCGCTGCTGGTCGGACCCGTCCAGATGGCCACCCAGGTGCTGACCGAGGCCCAGAACGCCGTCGCCTCCTGGCGGCGGGTGATCGCGCTGCTGGAGACCCCGGCCGACGTGTCGGACCCGGGCCCCGACGGCACCCCGCTGCCCGACCGCCCGCTCGACGTGCGCTTCGAGCGGGTCGGGTTCGCCTACCCGGACGGGCCGCCGGTGCTGCGGGACGTCGAGGTGGCGATCGGCCCGGGTCGCCGGGTCGCCGTCGTCGGCGAGACCGGATCGGGCAAGACCACCTTCGCCAAGCTGCTCACCCGGCTGATGGACCCTGGCAGCGGCGCGGTCCGAGTCGGCGGGGTCGACCTGCGCGCCGTGCCGTTCGACTCGCTGCGCGGGCGGGTCGTGATGGTCCCGCAGGAGGGCTTCTTGTTCGACGCCTCGCTGGCCGACAACCTCCGCTACGGACGCCCGGACGCGCCCGACGCCGACCTCGTTGTAGCGGTCGAGGAGCTGGGCATCGGCGAGTGGTTCGCCGAGCTGCCGGACGGGCTGGCCACCTCGGTCGGACAGCGCGGTGAGTCGCTGTCCGCCGGTGAGCGTCAGCTGGTGGCACTGGTGCGTGCGTCGTTGGCCAACCCCGACCTGCTGGTCCTCGACGAGGCGACCAGTGCCGTCGACCCGCAGACCGAGTCGATGCTGGTCCGCGCGCTGGACGGTCTGCTCCGCGGACGCACCTCGGTCACGGTGGCGCACCGGCTGAGCACCGCCGAGGCGGCGGACGAGGTCCTCGTCTTCGCCGACGGCGAGCTGGTGGAGCGCGGTGCGCACCGAGACCTGCTGGGTCTCGGCGGTGTCTACTCGCGGCTGCACGCGTCCTGGGTCGCGCAGGCCCGCGTCGGCGGGGCCAGCGAGGCGGCACCGGTATGAGTCCGCTCGAGCCAGGTCTGGCCGCCCGCCTGAAACGCGACGACGCCGGCCTGATCGTCGCCGTGGTGCAGGACGCGGCGTCGCGTGCGGTGCTGATGGTGGCCTGGATGGACGATGCGGCCCTGCAGCACACGCTCAGCACCGGGCGGGCCACCTTCTTCAGCCGCAGCCGGCAGCGGCTGTGGGTCAAGGGCGACACCTCCGGCAACCGGCAGTGGGTGCGCGAGGTGCGGCTGGACTGCGACGGGGACGCCGTGCTCGTGCTGGTGGACGCCGACGGTCCGGCCTGCCACACCGGCGCTGTCAGCTGCTTCGACGCCGGCGTGCTCGCGGCGAGGGACGGCCGACCCGGTGCCGCGGACTGAGACCGGCTCCCGGCGGACGCCGGGCCTGGAGTACGTGCTGGTGCTCGCCGTGGGTGTCGCCGCCGCTGCCGTCGCGCTGCTGGCCCTCGGCCGGCCCTGGGTCGAGACGTCCGTGGTGACCGCGGGCATGCCGAGCCAGCAGCAGTCGGTCACCGGCTCCGAGGCGGTGCCGTGGCTGCGCGCGGTCGCGCTGGTCGGACTGGCCGGGGTGGCCGCCCTGCTCGCCACCTCCGGCTGGGGGCGGCGCGTCGTCGGCCTGGTCCTGCTCGCCGCGGGGGCGATGCTGGCGCTCGGGTCCGGGACGGCGGGTGCGGAGCTGCTGGCCGACGTCGCCTCCGCCGCCCGCTCGACCGCGGCCGGGGCGGACTCGGCCGCCGTCGAGGCGGCCGTCGCCGGGGCCGACGGCTCCGGGTGGCGCTGGACGTCGACCGGCGCCGGCCTGCTGCTGCTGGCGGTCGGGGTCGCGGCGGCCCTCCGCGGACCGCGCTGGCCCGGTCTCGGCCGCCGGCACCGAGCGCCCTCCGTCGCCACCGGTGCCGCGGCCGAACCGCCGGTGACGGCCGGGCCCGACGTCGACGACCACGCCGACCTCTGGCGGGAGCAGGACCACGGACACGATCCGACCCGCTGACCGCCGGGGGCGCCGGACCGGCACAATGACCCGAGCGACGCGATCGATCGCCCCGCGTCCCCGACTCCCGAAGGACGGTCCGCCAATGTCCGACAGCCACGGGTCGAGTCCGGCCCTCTGGGCGGCCGTCGTCGTCGCCCTCGTGGGGTTCACCGTCGGCGGCATCGGCATGGTGGTCGGCCCGAGCTGGCTGTTGTTCTGGATCGGCACCGGCCTGGTCGTGCTCGCTCCCGTCGTCGGGGCGGTGCTCGCCGCGGCCGGGATGGGCGCGGTGACCCCCCAGCCCACCGCCGAGCAGCGGGCGACCGACCCGACGTCGACGCAGCGCTGACCCGACCCCCGGCACCGACGCGGCCCCGTCAACTCGGGCCGGAGTCGGCGGTCGTACCCTGAGGGGGCCCACCCGCCCAGGTTTCGATCGGGGGTCTGACCATGTCCGTGCTCGACGAGATCGTGGCCGGTGCCAGGCAGGACCTTGCCGACCGCGAGGCAGCCGTGCCGCTCGCCGAGGTCAAGCGGCAGGCCGGACGCCAGGATCCCGCGCTCGACCCGATGCCCACCTTCCGGGCCGAGGGCGTCTCGGTGATCGCGGAGGTCAAGCGGGCCAGCCCGAGCCGCGGCCCGCTCGCGGCGATCGCCGACCCGGCGGCGCTCGCCGCGGAGTACGCGTCCGGCGGCGCGGCGGCGGTCAGCGTGCTCACCGAGCAGCGCCGCTTCGGCGGCAGCCTGGACGATCTGCGCAGCGTCCGCGGGCGGGTCGACATCCCGGTGCTCTGCAAGGACTTCGTGGTCTCGTCCTATCAGCTGTGGGAGGCGCGCAGCGCCGGCGCGGACATGGTGCTGCTGATCGTGGCCGCCCTGGACCAGCCGGCGCTGGTGTCGCTGGTGGAGCGCGCCGGCTCGATCGGCCTCACCCCGCTGGTCGAGGTGCACGACGAGGACGAGCTGGACCGGGCGCTGGAGGCCGAGGCCCGCCTGGTCGGTGTCAACGCGCGGAACCTGAAGACCCTCGACGTGGACCGCACCACCTTCGCCCGGCTGGCTCCGCGGATTCCCGACGGCGTGGTCCGGATCGCCGAGTCGGGGGTCCGGGGCCCGCACGACGTGATCGAGTACGCCCGCTGCGGCGCCGATGTGGTGCTGGTCGGCGAGACGCTGGTGACCGGTGACGACCCGCGGGCCACCGTCGCCGACCTGGTCGCCGCGGGGGCCCATCCCGCCCTCCGGACCCGGCACTGACCGGTCGCCCGATGACCACGTCCGCGGCCAGCCAACCCGACGCGCTCGGCCACTTCGGCCGATTCGGCGGCCGGTTCATGCCCGAGGCGCTGATCGGGCCGCTGGACGAGCTGGCGGAGGCCTGGAAGTCCGCGACGGCCGACGACGCGTTCCGCGCCGAGCTGGACCGGATGCTGCGGGAGTACGCGGGCGTGCCCAGCCTGCTGTACGACGCGACCCGCCTCTCGCGGGAGGCCGGTGCCCGGATCCTGCTCAAGCGCGAGGACCTCAACCACACCGGGGCGCACAAGGTGCGCAACGTCCTCGGCCAGGCCCTGCTCACCAAGCGGATGGGCAAGTCCCGGGTCATCGCCGAGACCGGCGCCGGTCAGCACGGTGTCGCGACCGCGACCGCCTGCGCGTACCTCGACCTCGACTGCGTGATCTACATGGGCGAGGTCGACATCGAGCGGCAGGCGCTGAACGTCGCCCGGATGCGGGTGCTCGGCGCGGAGGTGGTGCCGGTCACCACCGGCAGCCGCACGCTCAAGGACGCCATCAACGAGGCGCTCCGCGACTGGGTGGCCCACGTCGACGACACGCACTACCTGCTCGGGACCGCCGCCGGCGCGCACCCCTTCCCCGCGATGGTGCGGGACTTCACCCGCGGCATCGGCGACGAGACCCGCGAGCAGGTGCTCGCCCTCGCCGGCCGGTTGCCGGACGCGGTCTGCGCATGTGTCGGCGGCGGCTCCAACGCGATCGGGATCTTCACCGCGTTCATCCCCGACGACGACGTCGCCCTGTACGGCTTCGAGGCCGGTGGGGACGGGGTGGAGTCCGGCCGGCACGCGGCCACCATCACCGGCGGCCAGGTGGGCGTGCTGCACGGAGCCCGGTCGTTCCTGCTGCAGGACGCGGACGGGCAGACCGTCGAGTCGCACTCGATCAGCGCCGGACTCGACTATCCCGGGGTCGGGCCGGAGCACTCCTGGCTGGCCGAGACCGGACGAGCCGACTACCGGGCGGTCACCGACGCCGAGGCGATGGAGGCCTTCGCGCTGCTGTCCCGCACCGAAGGCATCATCCCCGCGATCGAGTCCGCCCACGCCGTTGCCGGTGCGATGCAGGTGGCGCGCGAGCTCGGGCCGGACGCGCTGATCGTGGTGAACCTGTCCGGTCGCGGCGACAAGGACATGCACACCGCGGCCAGCTACTTCGACGTGGCCGACGCCGGCGCCGAGCTGGACGCCGGGGACGCGCGTGCCGCCGCCGAGGAGCACGCGGGCGAGGCGCACCGGTGAGCGTTGCCCCGGCACTGCGCGCGGTCCGCGCCGAGCACCGGGCCGCGCTGGTGGGCTACCTGCCCGCCGGCTACCCGAGCGTGCAGGCGTCGATCGACGCCGCGACCGCGATGGTCGACGCCGGCGTGGACGTCGTCGAGGTGGGGCTGCCCTACAGCGACCCGGTGATGGACGGGCCCACGATCCAGCGCGCCACCGAGGCCGCGCTGGCGGCCGGCGCCCGCACCACCGACACCTTCCGGGTGGTCGAGGCGGTCGCCCGCACCGGCGTGCCGACGCTGGTGATGACCTACTGGAACCCGGTCGAGCGCTTCGGCGTTCGTCGCTTCGCCGAT
Organism: uncultured Actinomycetota bacterium; assembly: GCA_963695375.1. Lineage (GTDB taxonomy): Bacteria > Actinomycetota > Actinomycetes > Propionibacteriales > Nocardioidaceae > JACCVL01. Next base: position 2,049,022 of record OY968767.1, read on the forward strand.
CAGCTGGCCGCCGCCGGAGGCGCCGGCCTGATCACCCCCGACCTGGTGCCGGAGGAGGCGTCGGCCTGGTTGGCGGCGTCCGACGCGCTGGACCTGGACCGGGTCTTCCTGGTGGCACCCTCCTCGACCGACGCCCGGATCGCCTCCACCGTCGCGGCCTGCCGCGGCTTCGTCTACGCCACCTCGGTGATGGGGGTGACCGGGGCGCGGCAGGCGACGAGCAGCGCAGCGCCCGAGCTCGTCGCCCGCACCCGGCCGGTCGCCGACGCCGCGGGTCTCGCGGTGGGGGTCGGGCTCGGCGTTCGCGACGGCGACCAGGCCGCGGCCGTCGCCGGATTCGCCGACGCCGTCATCGTCGGGTCGGCGTTCGTCCAGCTGCTGCTCGACGCCGAGGACCCCGCAGCCGGCGTCGACGCGGTGGCGGGACTCACCGCGGAGCTCGCCGCCGGGGTCCGTCGGGCCGCCGGAGCGCGGGCGTGACCGGCCGGTTGCGACGGGGCCGGGCGGCAGGCACGGCCCTGGTCGCGGTCGGGCTGGCGCTGGGACTGACCGCGGTCACCGGGTGCGGCGCCGGTCGCCCCAGCGCGGATCGCGGCCCGGCGGCGGTCGTGCAGACCTCGGGCGACCCCGGCCCGCTGGCCGGCATCGAGGTGCGGCCACCCTTCCCGCTGCCGGCTGCCGACCTGGTCGCCGACGACGGCACCCGGGTGCGCCTCGGCGAGGCGTTGGACCGGCCGGTGACGGTGTTCTTCTTCGGCTACACGCTCTGCCCCGACATCTGCACGCTGGTCATGGCCGACCTGGCGGTGGCGGTGTCCCGGCTGCCGGCCGACGTCCGGGCCGACGTCCAGGTCGCGCTGGTCAGCAGCGACCCGGCGCGCGACACCCCGGCGGTCCTGCGGGCTTACCTGGACCGTTTCGACCCCGACTTCACCGGCTTCACCGGCGACCTGGACACGATCGTCGAGGCCGCCGAGACGATGGGGATCGCGGTGGACCAGGGCCGGCGGCTGCCCAGCGGCGGCTACGAGGTGACCCACGGCGCGGAGCTCGTCGGATACGTCGGCGACGAGGGGGTGGCGCTGTGGTCGCAGGGAACGTCGGTCGAGGACCTGGCCGCCGACCTGGAGGCGCTGGTGGCCGCGGCTCGCCGGGGGGCCTCGTCGGCCACCGATGCCGGCGGGGAAGGATGAGCAGGTGCTGACCACGCTGGCGCCGGCCGTCATCCCCAGCCCCGACCAGGGGGTCTGGTACCTCGGCCCGTTGCCGATCCGGGCCTACGCGCTGTGCATCGTGGCCGGCGTCGTGCTGTGCCTGTGGCTGGGCGAACGACGCTGGCGGGAGCGCGGTGGCCCGGCGGGCACCGTCTACGACGTCGCGGTCTGGGCGATCCCGTTCGGCCTGGTCGGGGCCCGGCTCTACCACGTGCTGAGCAGCCCGGACGCCTACTTCGGTCCGGACGGGTCGCTGGTGCAGGCGCTGTACGTGTGGGAGGGCGGCCTCGGCATCTGGGGCGCGATCGCGCTCGGAGCGGTCGGCGCCTGGATCGGCGTGCGCCGGGCGGGGGTCAAGCTGCCGCCGTTCGCCGACGCGGTCGCACCCGGCATCGTGCTGGCCCAGGCGGTCGGCCGGTGGGGGAACTGGTTCAACCAGGAGCTGTTCGGCAAGCCGACCGAGGTGCCGTGGGCGCTGGAGATCGACCCGTTCAACCGGCCGACCGGGTACGAGCAGTTCAGCACCTTCCATCCGACGTTCCTCTACGAGTGCCTGTGGAACCTCGCGGTGGTCGCGGTGGTGATCTGGGTGGACCGCCGCCGCCGGCTGGGCCACGGCCGCGCGTTCGCCCTGTACGTCGCGCTGTACACCCTGGGCCGGACCTGGATCGAGGCGCTTCGGATCGACGACGCCGAGATGATCGGGCCGTTCCGGCTGAACGTGTGGACCTCGGTCATCATCTTCGTGCTGGCGGTCGCCTACATCGTCGTGGTGGGCCGCCGGCGCCCCGGGCGGGAGGACAGCGTCTACCGCGACCCGGTCGAGCCGGCCGAGTCGGCGACGCCGGTGGAGGGAGAGCGCACGTGAGCGGGCCGCACCCGACCGCCGCTGCGGGGCCGGACCCCGAGGACCTGCCGGGTGCCGACGACGTCCAGCACGAGCACCCGGATGTGACCGGAGGGTGGCTGCGGCCGGCGGTGTTCGGCGCCATGGACGGACTGGTGTCGAACTTCGCGCTGATCGCCGGCGTGGTCGGGGGAACGTCGGCAGCCGCGTCCGGCGCGCCGGACGCCGTCGTGCTCGCCGGTCTGGCCGGACTCGCGGCGGGGGCGTTCTCGATGGCCGCCGGCGAGTACACCTCGGTCGCCAGCCAGTCGGAGTTCGCGCAGGCGCAGATCGAGATCGAGCGGGCCGAGATCGCGGCCAACAAGGACGCGGAGATGGCCGAGCTGGCGGCGATGTACGTCGCCAAGGGGCTGACCCCGGAGCTGGCGGCCGAGGTGGCGACCCAGGTGCACGACGACCTCGACAACGCCGTGCGGGTGCACGCGCGCGAGGAGTTCGGGGTGGACGCCGACGACCTCGCCTCACCCACCCTGGCCGCGGTGTCGTCGTTCCTGGCCTTCGCGGTCGGCGCGCTGGTGCCGGTGCTGCCGTACCTGCTCGGCGCGGAGACCCTGCTGCCCGCGGTCGCGCTGTCGCTCGGTGGGCTGTTCGCGTGTGGAGCCCTCGTGACCACGATCACCCGGCGCCGCTGGTGGTACGGCGGCATCCGCCAGCTCGTGCTCGGCGGCACCGCCGCGGCGCTGACCTACGCGATCGGCAGCGCGGTGGGCACCACCCTCGGCTGAGCCCGGCGAGGCCGGTGTCCGCCTGGCGGTCCGGGGGGCGTCCAGCAGCCGGTCCGGCGTGTATCTTCGGTCCATCTGCCAGGGCCAACGTCGTCCCTCGGCGGCCGGTGTCGTGCCGGCGACCCGACGACGAGAGGTGGCCCGTGCCCTCGCACTCCCGCACCGGTCAGCCGCACAGCCCCGAGCCGCAGGGTCTGTACGACGGGCGGCACGAGCACGACGCGTGCGGGGTCGCCTTCGTGGCCGACCTCACCGGGACGCCCTCGCACCGCGTCGTGGTGCAGGCGCTCACCGCCCTGCGGAACCTGGATCACCGCGGCGCCTCCGGCGCCGAGCCGGACTCCGGCGACGGCGCCGGGATCCTGCTCCAGGTCCCGGACGCCTTCCTCCGTGCGGTGTGCGACTTCGAGCTGCCCGCCGCCGGCGGCTACGCGGTGGGCACCGGCTTCCTCCCGCACGAGGCGGAGGAGGCCGCGAAGGCGCGGGCCGGCGTGGAGCGGATCGCGGCCGAGGAGGGGCTGCGGGTGCTGGGCTGGCGGGAGGTGCCCACCGACCCCACCTCGCTCGGACGCACCGCCGCGCAGTGCATGCCGTCGTTCGCCCAGGTGGTGGTGGCGGCCAGCGGGCCGCGACTGCGCGGCGTCGCGCTGGACCGGCGCGCCTTCTGCCTGCGCAAGCGGGTCGAGCACGAGCTGGACGTCTACTTCCCGAGCCTGTCCTGCCGCACCCTCGGCTACAAGGGGATGCTCACCCCGGAACAGCTCGACGCGTTCTACCCCGAGCTGCGCGACGAGCGGCTCGCCTCCGCGCTGGCTGTCGTGCACAGTCGGTTCTCGACCAACACCTTCCCCAGCTGGCCACTGGCGCACCCGTACCGGTTGATCGCGCACAACGGCGAGATCAACACCGTGAAGGGCAACCGGAACTGGATGCGCGCCCGCGAGGCGCTGCTCGACAGCGAGCTGTTCGCCGTCCCCGGCGGGGCCGGCTCGGCCGCCGGTGCCGACGACGGGCCAGCGGGGCTGCAGCGGCTGTTCCCGATCTGCGACCCGACCGGCTCCGACAGCGCCTCGTTCGACGAAGTGCTCGAGCTGCTGCATCTCGGCGGCCGGTCGCTGCCGCACGCGGTGTTGATGATGATCCCCGAGGCCTGGGAGAACCACGCCGAGATGGACGAGGCCCGGCGCGCGTTCTACGAGTTCCACTCCACCGTGATGGAGCCGTGGGACGGGCCGGCCTGCGTGGTGTTCACCGACGGTCACCAGGTGGGGGCGGTGCTGGACCGCAACGGGCTGCGGCCGGGCCGGTACTGGGTCACCGACGACGGCCTCGTCGTGCTCGCCTCGGAGGTGGGGGTCCTGGACCTCGACCCGGCGACGGTGGTCCGCAAGGGCCGGCTCCAGCCCGGCCGGATGTTCCTCGCCGACCTCGACGAGCACCGGATCGTCGAGGATGACGAGATCAAGTCCCGGCTCGCCGCCGAGCTGCCCTACGGCGAGTGGCTGCACGCCGGGCTGCTGTCGCTCGACCGGCTGCCGGACCGCGAGCACGTGGTGCACACGCACGCGTCGGTCACCCGGCGCCAGCAGGTGTTCGGCTACACCGACGAGGAGCTTCGGGTGCTCATCGCCCCGATGGCCCGCACCGGCGTGGAGCCGATCGGGTCGATGGGGACCGACACCCCGGTCGCCGTGCTGTCGGAGCGTCCCCGGCTGCTGTTCGACTACTTCAGCCAGCTGTTCGCCCAGGTGACCAACCCGCCGCTGGACGCCATCCGTGAGGAGCTCGTCACCTCGCTGGCCGGCGCGATCGGTCCGGAGGGGAACCTGCTGGCGCCCGGCCCGGCCTCCTGCCGGCAGGTGGTGCTGCCGTTCCCGGTGATCGACAACGACGAGCTCGGCAAGCTGATCCACATCAACCGGGACGGGGACCTGCCCGGCTTCGGCGCGCACGTAGTGAGTGGGCTGTACCCCGTCGACGGCGGGGGAGCGGAGCTCGGCCGGCGGCTGGACGAGATCTGCGCCGAGGTGTCCGCGGCCATCGCGGGCGGCGCGCACGTGCTCGTCCTCTCCGACCGGCACGCCACGCCCGAGCTGGCCCCCATCCCCTCCCTCCTGCTCACCGCCGCCGTGCACCACCACCTGGTCCGGGAGAAGACCCGCACCAAGGTCGGGCTGGTGGTCGAGGCGGGTGACGTCCGCGAGGTGCACCACGTCGCGCTGCTGATCGGCTACGGCGCCGCCGCGGTGAACCCGTACCTCGCGATGGAGTCGGCCGAGGACCTGGCCCGGGCCGGCGTCTTCCTGACCGGGGTGGAGCCGGCCGACGCGGTCCGCAACCTGGTCAAGGCGCTCGGCAAGGGCGTGCTCAAGGTGATGAGCAAGATGGGGGTCTCGACGGTCGCGTCGTACACCGGCGCCCAGATCTTCGAGGCGCTCGGCCTGTCGGAGGAGCTGGTCGACCGCTACTTCACCGGCACCAGTAGCAAGCTCGGCGGGATCGGGCTGGACGTGTCGCCGGCGAGGTCGCCCGCCGGCACGCCCGGGCCTACCCGACCGAGGGCGTGCCTCAGTCACACCGGCGGCTCGCGGTCGGTGGTGAGTACCAGTGGCGCCGAGACGGTGAGGAGCACCTGTTCGATCCGGAGACGGTGTTCCGGCTCCAGCATGCGACGCGCAGCGGCCAGTACGACGTGTTCAAGTCCTACACGGCGCGCGTCGACGAGCAGTCGCGCCGGCTGATGACGCTGCGCGGCATGTTCGGGTTCCGCGCCGGCGAGCGGGCGCCGGTGCCGGTCGACGAGGTGGAGCCGGTCGAGTCGATCGTCCGCCGGTTCTCCACCGGGGCGATGTCCTACGGCTCGATCAGCCAGGAGGCGCACGAGACGCTGGCGATCGCGATGAACCGGCTCGGTGCCAAGTCCAACACCGGCGAGGGCGGCGAAGATCCCGACCGGCTCCGCGACCCGGAGCGGCGCAGCGCGATCAAGCAGGTCGCGTCGGGACGGTTCGGTGTCACGTCGGACTACCTCACCCACGCCACCGACCTCCAGATCAAGATGGCCCAGGGCGCCAAGCCGGGCGAAGGGGGTCAGCTGCCCGGACCGAAGGTCTACCCGTGGATCGCGACCACCCGGTTCTCCACCCCGGGGGTCGGCCTGATCTCACCGCCGCCGCACCACGACATCTACTCGATCGAAGACCTCAAGCAGCTCATCCACGACCTCAAGAACGCGAACCCGGCCGCGCGGGTGCACGTCAAGCTCGTCGCCGAGGTCGGGGTGGGGACGGTCGCGGCCGGGGTGGCCAAGGCGCACGCCGACGTGGTGCTCATCTCCGGCCACGACGGGGGCACCGGCGCCGCCCCGCTCACCTCGCTCAAGCACGCGGGTGGCCCGTGGGAGCTGGGACTGGCGGAGACCCAGCAGACGCTGCTGCTGAACGGGCTCCGCGACCGGATCGTGGTGCAGACCGACGGGCAGCTCAAGACCGGCCGGGACGTCGTCGTCGCCGCGCTGCTGGGGGCGGAGGAGTACGGTTTCGCGACCGCACCGCTGGTGGTGTCCGGGTGCGTGATGATGCGGGTCTGCCACCTGGACACCTGCCCGGTGGGGGTGGCCACGCAGAACCCCGAGCTCCGGCGCCGCTTCGACGGCCGGCCGGAGTTCGTCGTGCGCTTCTTCGAGTACGTCGCCGAGGAGGTCCGCGAGCACCTGGCCGCCTTGGGGTTCCGGAGCCTGGACGAGGCGATCGGTCGCGCCGACGCACTCGACGTGCAGCCCGCCGTGGAGCACTGGAAGGCGCACGGCCTCGACCTGACCCCGATGCTGTACGTCCCGGACCTGCCCGAGGATGCGCCCCGCCGGTGCACGACGCTGCAGGACCACGGTCTGGACCGCGCGCTCGACAACGACCTGATCCGGCTCTGCGAGGACGCCCTGGTGCGGGCCGAGCCGGTCCGCGCTCAGGTCGCGATCCGCAACGTGAACCGCACCGTCGGGACGATGCTGGGCAACGAGATCACCCGGCGCTACGGACCGGACGGCCTGCCGGACGGCACCATCGACCTGACCCTCACCGGCTCCGCCGGTCAGTCCTTCGCGGCGTTCCTTCCCCGCGGCGTCACGCTGCGGCTGGAGGGGGACGCGAACGACTACCTGGCCAAGGGCCTGTCCGGTGGCCGGGTCGTGCTGCGGCCCCCGCGCACCGCCCCGTTCGCGGCCGAGGAGCAGATCGTGGCCGGGAACGTGATCGGCTACGGCGCCACCGCCGGGGAGGTCTTCGTCCGCGGCCAGGTGGGTGAGCGGTTCTGCGTCCGCAACTCCGGCGCCGTCGCGGTCGTGGAGGGGACCGGCGATCACGGCTGCGAGTACATGACCGGCGGGACCGTCGTGGTGCTGGGTCCCACCGGCCGGAACTTCGCCGCCGGGATGTCCGGCGGCGTCGCGTACCTGCTCGACGTGGACGCCCGCCGGGTGAACACCGAGATGGTGCGGGTCGGGCCGGTGCCCGACGAGGCCGTCGACGAGCTCCGTGCCCTGGTGGCGCGGCACGCCGAGGAGACCGGGTCCACGGTCGCCGAGACGTTGCTTGCCGGCTGGGAGGACGCCACCGCTCGTTTCACCCAGGTGCTGCCCAAGGACTTCGAGCGGGTGCTGGCAGCCCGGACACGCGCCGAGGAGGCGGGGCTCGACGAGCACGAGACCGCGGCGGCGATGATGGAGGCAGCGGCCAATGGCTGACCCCAAGGGATTCCTGCACACCCCCCGGCGGATGCCGGACAAGCGTCCGGTCGAGGAACGGGTCCGGGACTGGAACGAGGTCTACCCCGGCGGCCTCGGCCGCGCGTTGCTCCCCATCATCACCGAGCAGGCCGGCCGGTGCATGGACTGCGGTGTCCCGTTCTGTCACCAGGGCTGCCCGCTCGGCAACCTGATCCCGGAGTGGAACGACCTGGTGTGGCGCGGGGACTGGGAGCACGCCATCGAGCGGCTGCACGCGACCAACAACTTCCCCGAGTTCACCGGCCGGTTGTGCCCGGCGCCCTGCGAGCCGGCCTGCGTGGTGGCCATCAATGCGGACGCCGTGACGATCAAGAACGTCGAGGTGTCCATCATCGACAAGGCCTGGGAGACCGGTCTGGTGCGGCCGCTGCCGCCCGAATGGCTCACTGGTCGCACGGTGGGCGTCGTCGGCTCGGGTCCCGCCGGCCTCGCGGTGGCCCAGCAGCTGACCCGAGCCGGGCACACGGTGGCCGTGCTCGAGCGGGCAGACCGTGTCGGTGGCCTGCTGCGCTACGGCATCCCCGAGTTCAAGATGGAGAAACGCCAGCTCGACCGTCGGCTCGACCAGATGCGCCGGGAGGGCACCGTCTTCCGGACCGGTGTCGACGTCGGCACGGACCTCACCGGACGCGACCTCCGGGACCGCTACGACGCCGTGGTGCTCGCGGTCGGTGCCACCGTGCCGCGCGACCTGCCCGTGCCCGGCCGGGAGCTGGCAGGCATCTGTCAGGCGATGGACTATCTGCCACCGGCCAACCGGGCCGCCCAGGGTGAGCCGGTGGCGGGGCAGGTCACGGCCGACGACAGGGACGTCGTGATCATCGGCGGGGGGGACACCGGGGCGGACTGCCTGGGCACGGCGGTGCGCCAGGGGGCCCGGTCGGTCACCCAGCTGGAGATCATGGACCGGCCCGGTGACGACCGACCGGCGCACCAGCCGTGGCCGACGTACCCGATGCTGTTCCGCGTCTCCTCCGCGCACGAGGAGGCGGGGGAGCGGGTCTACGGGGTGTCCACGGTGGCCTTCGTCGGCGACGACTCCGGCCAGGTGCGGGCGCTGCGCCTGGTGGACGTGCGGCTGGAGGCAGGCACCCCGGTCGAGGTCCCGGGCAGCCAGCGCGAGATCCCCGCCGATCTGGTCCTGCTCGCCATGGGGTTCACCGGGCCGGAGCCGGGTGCCCTGATCGAGCAGCTCGGCGTCGGGATGACCGACCGCGGCGCGATCGCCCGCGACGCCGGTTACCAGACCGACGTGCCCGGGGTCTTCGTGGCGGGCGACGCCGGCCGCGGGCAGTCTCTGATCGTGTGGGCGATCGCGGAGGGACGCGCCTGCGCCGCCGCGGTCGACGAGTGGTTGACCGGCAGCACCTCGCTGCCGGCGCCGGTACGGCCCACCGAACGGCCGCTGTCGGCCTGATCGGCGACGCGCCGCGACCCGTTCCTGACCGTAGGGTGGAGCCCGTGCGGAGAGCCAAGATCGTGTGCACGCTCGGCCCTGCGACCGCGTCCCGGGAGCGGATCCGTGAGCTGGCCGAGGCCGGCATGGACGTCGCCCGGCTGAACCTGAGCCACGGCGAGCCGGTGGACCACGAGCAGGTGTGTGCCTGGGTCCGGCAGGCCTCCAACGACACCGGCCGCGCGATCGGGATCCTGGCCGACCTGCAGGGCCCCAAGATCCGGGTGGGCCGGTTCACCGACGGCGAGGTCACGCTCGAGGTCGGTGCCACGTTCGTCATCACCACCCGGGACGTCCTCGGTGACGTCCGGCAGGTCTCCACCACCTACGCCGGGCTGCCCGACGACGTCCAGCCGGGCGACGAGGTGCTGCTCGACGACGGTGCCCTCCGGCTCCGGGTGGTCGCCGTCAACGACACCGACGTCACCACTGGTGTCGAGGTCGGGGGCAGGCTGAAGAACAACAAGGGCATCAACCTGCCGGGAGTGGACGTCAGCGCGGAGGCGATGACGGAGAAGGACGTCGAGGACCTCCGCTGGGCGCTGTCCATGCCCGTGGACTGGGTGGCGCTGTCCTTCGTGCGCCGGGCCTCCGACGTGGACGCCGTGCGCACGATCATGGACGAGGAGGGCGTGCACCTGCCGGTGGTCGCCAAGATCGAGAAGCCGCAGGCGATCGACAACCTGGACGAGGTGATCGCGGCGTTCGACGGTTTCATGGTGGCGCGCGGCGACCTCGGGGTGGAACTGCCGCTGGAGAACGTCCCGATCGTGCAGAAGACGATCGTCGACAAGGCCCGGCGCAACGCCAAGCCGGTGATCGTGGCCACCCAGATGCTCGAGTCGATGATCACGTCTCCGCGCCCGACCCGCGCCGAGGCGTCGGACGTCGCCAATGCCGTCCTCGACGGTGCGGACGCGGTGATGCTCTCGGGGGAGACCAGCGTGGGCGACCATCCGATCGAGACGGTCCGGACGATGGCTCGGATCATCTTGTCCACCGAGGCGCACGGGGTCGACCAGATGGCCGCGATCGACTGGCGGCCGAAGACGCGGAGCGGGATCGTCTGCAGGGCCGCGGCCCAGGTCGCCGAGGCCGTCGGCGCCAAGCTGGTCGTGGCGTTCACCCAGTCCGGTGACTCCGCTCGCCGGCTGTCGCGGTACCGCGGTCCGGTGCCCGTGCTGGCCTTCACCCCGGTGCAGGTGGTGCGCTCCCAGCTCGCCTTGACCTGGGGGGTCGAGACCTTCCTGACCCCGACGGTCGAGCACACCGACGAGATGGTCATGCAGGTCGACCACAGCCTGCTCGAGATCGGCCGGGTCACCGAGGGCGACGAGGTGGTCATCGTGGCCGGCAGCCCGCCGGGGATTCCGGGCTCGACCAACGCCCTGCGGCTGCACCGGATGGGGGACGCGATCAACGAGCTGGCTCCCGCGTATCGCCGGGCGGCGCGCGGGTGATGGCCGGTCGCCGGATCGCCGCCGCGATGGCGGCGGCCGCCGTTGTCCTGGCCGGGTGCAGCAGCCCCGACGGCGTTCGCACGGGCGACGACCCGGCCGGGGCGGAGGCGGCACCGGAGCCCCAGGCGAGGCGACCCGCGCCGACGCCGGGCCCGGACCGGTCCGCCGACCGCTCGTCGGATCATCCGGGCGGCGGCGCGCCGGCCGGGTCGCTCCGTGGCCGGGTGCAGCAGCTGACGCTGCGGTCGCTGGTGCACCAGCTGCTCGTCGTGACCGTCGCCGGCACCAGGCCGCGCGCGGTCACGTCGGCGGAGGCCGACCGGAACCTGGCCGACTTCGGGGTCCGCACCCCGGCGGCCGTGGCGCGCACGTTCCAGCCCGGTGGCGTCGTCTACTTCGACGCGAACGTCGACACCGTCGGTCAGGTGGCTGCGCTGTCCAGGGGCCTGCACCGGGCGGGGCGGCGAGCCGGCTCGCCGCCGCTGCTGTTCACCGACCAGGAGGGCGGCCCCGTGTCCCGGCTGCCCGGCCCCGTGGCGCAGCGTCAGCCCGCCGCCCGAGACCTCGGTGGTGACCGGGTGTTGGGCGCGGCCAGCGCCCGCCGGGTGGGCGCGGCGATGGCCGCCATGGGGCTCGACGTGGACTTCGCGCCGGTGGCCGACGTCGACACGGTCGGGGGGTCGGGGGTCATCGGTGACCGGGCCTTCGGCACCACCGGCTCCGTGGTGGGGCGGATGGTCCGGGCCCAGACCTGCGGCTACCACCGCGACGGAGTGGCGGTGACCCTGAAGCACTGGCCTGGTCACGGCTCGACCACGACCGACAGCCACCAGTCGCTCCCGACGCTGACCGTCGGGGTGCCGGCGTGGCGGCGCACGCACCTGCCGCCGTTCGTCGCCGGCATCGCTGGGGGCGCGGATCTCGTGATGACTGGCCACCTCGCTTACCCTCGGCTCGACGCGAGCGGCCGTCCGGCCACGCTGTCGCGACGGCTGACGACCGGCTGGCTGCGCGGCCGGCTCGGGTTCGACGGGGTGGTCGTCACCGACGCGCTGGAGATGGGCGCCCTGACCGACTTCGGCTCGCCGGGCCAGATCGCGGTCCGGGCGCTCCGGGCCGGCGCCGACCTGTTGTTGATGTCGCCGGCTCCGCGGGCCGCGGCCCGGGCGGTCCGGGCCGCCGTGCGGGACGGCCGGCTCACCCGCCGCGGGCTCGAGGCGTCGGCGCTCCGCGTGCTGCGGCTCAAGGACGCGACCGGACTGGTCCGTGGGCCGGGGGAGCTCACCGGCTGCTGAACCGCCAGCGCCGGCGTGGCGCCCGGCGGTCCAGCGGTGCCCTGGGTGGGACTCGAACCCACACTGGATCGAGTTTGAGTCGATTGTCTCTGCCGATTGGACTACCAGGGCGCGAGGGGCGCCTCGGCGACCCCTCGGTAGCCTCTCACGGTGCCCGAGACACCGACCAGCACGCCACCCCGCCGGGTGGTCATCGCCGAGGACGAGGCACTGATCCGGCTCGATCTGGCCGAGATGCTCACGGACGAGGGCTACGACGTCGTCGGGCAGGCCTGCGACGGCGAGGAGGCGGTCCGGCTGGTGGAGGCCCTCCGGCCGGACCTGGCGGTCCTGGACGTCAAGATGCCGAGGCTGGACGGGATCTCCGCGGCGGAGCGGATCGCCGCGCAGCGGATCGCGCCCGTGGTCATCCTCACCGCCTTCAGCCAGCGCGAGCTCGTGGAGCGGGCGCGGACGGCCGGGGCGATGGCCTATCTGGTCAAGCCGTTCGCGCCGTCGGACCTGGTCCCGGCGATCGAGATGGCGGTCAGCCGGTATGCCGAGCTGGCCCAGCTGGAGGCCGAGGTCACCGATCTGCAGGACCGGCTGGAGACCCGCAAGCTCGTCGACCGGGCCAAGACCGTCCTGCAGACCAGCCTGGACGTCAGTGAGCCGGACGCCTTCCGGTGGATCCAGCGCACGGCGATGGACCTGCGGCGGCCGATGCGGGACGTCGCCCAGGGGGTGCTGGAGCACGGGCCCGCCCTGCGGGCACCCGACCCGGCGCCGCCCGGTCACGATTGAGCAACAAGACACGCCCGACGAGCCGTCTCGACCTACGGGTGCCCGTGCGCGGCTAACCTTCGGCTGTGGTGGGCACCCGCCCGGGACATGCCCTGAGACGTACCGGAGGATCGATGATCCGCACAACAAGGACATGGCAGGCTGCGGCCGCGGTCAGCGCGCTCGCACTCGTGCTCGCCGCCTGTGGCGGCGACGACACCGACACCGACGCCGGCACCGACGAGACCTCGGCCGCGCCGAGCCCCTCCGAGGAGACGACCCCGGCCGGTGGCGAGGAGCAGGACTGCAGCGGCACGCCGAAGAAGAAGAGCGACGGCGTGCTCACGCTCGGCAGCATCCTGCCGCAGACCGGCTCGCTCGCGTTCCTCGGCCCGCCGGAGTTCACGGGTGTCGAGCTCGCCATCCAGGACATCAACAAGGCGGGCGGGGTGCTGGGCAAGGACGTCGAGTACTTCCCGGGTGACTCCGGCGACGACACGACCAACATCGCCGCCCAGACCTACAAGCGACTCAGCAGCCAGGACGTCGACGGCATGATCGGTGCCGCGTCGTCCGCCGTCTCGCTGCTGGTGATCGACTCGATCACCGGTGACGGCGTCATGCAGATCTCGCCGGCGAACACCTCCGACGAGCTGTCGACCTACGACGACAACTGCCTGTACTTCCGCACCGCCCCGCCGGACACCCTGCAGGGTCGCGTGCTCGCCGACCTGATCTCGGCAGACGGCAACCAGACCCTCGGGATCCTGGCCCTGCAGGACGCCTACGGCACCGGACTCGCCAACAACACCGAGCAGTTCTTCACCGAGTCCGGCGGCGAGGTCGTCGAGAAGATCGTCTACGACCCGAAGTCGCCGAACTTCGCGACCGAGGTGTCCCAGATCAAGGCGCAGGACCCCGACGCCATCGCCCTGATCGCCTTCGACGAGACGAAGAAGATCATCCCCGAGCTGGTGACCCAGGGCATCGGCCCGGCGGACAAGAACATCTACTTCGTGGACGGCAACCTCGCCGACTACTCCGACGAGGACCCGGACAAGCCCGGCGCCCAGCCGGCCTTCCCGGAGGGCACGCTGGACGGTGTCAAGGGCACGCTGCCCGGCTCGCAGGCCGGTGACGAGTTCCGGAACCGGCTCACCCAGGTGGCGCCGAACCTGGACGAGTTCGCCTACTCGACCGAGTCCTACGACGCGACCATCCTGATGGCGCTGGCTGCGACCTCCGCCGACTCCGACGTGCCGGCCGAGTTCAACGACGACATGATCGAGGTCAGCAAGGGCGGGACGAAGTGCACCAGCTTCGAGGAGTGCGCCCAGCTCCTCGCAGACGGTGAGGACATCGACTACGACGGGGTCTCCGGTCCGGTCGAGTTCCTGCCCAACGGTGACCCGGGTCAGGCGGTCATCGGGATCTACCAGTACGGGCCCGACAACAGCTACTCGTTCCTGACCGAGCGCGAGGGCACGATCGGCTGACACCGAGCCGAGCAGTACGCACGAGGCCCCGGCGGGAGATCCCGCCGGGGCCTCGTGCGTCGCTGAGCAGCGCGCGGACCGGTCAGACCTTGGCCAGCGTGCCGAGGTAGAGCTCGATCACCTTGGGGTCGTTGCCCAGCTCCTGACCGGTGCCGGTGTAGGCGTTGCGCCCCTGGTCCATGACGTAGCCGCGGTCGCAGATCTGCAGGCAGCGGCGAGCGTTCTGCTCGACCATCACCACCGAGACGCCGGCCCGGTTGATCCGCCGGGTGCGCACGAAGACCTCGTCCTGGAGCACCGGGGACAGCCCGGCGGAGGGCTCGTCCAGCAGCAGCACGGCCGGCTCGGTCATCAGGGCCCGACCCATCGCGACCATCTGCCGCTCGCCGCCGGACAGTGAGCCGGCACGCTGCCCACGCCGGTCTTTGAGGACGGGGAACAGGTCGGCGACGAAGTCGAACCGCTCGTTGAACCGGTTGGGCTTCGAGTAGATCCCCATCTGCAGGTTCTCCTCGATGGTGAGGCTGGGGAACACGTTGTTCGTCTGCGGGACGAAGCCGATGCCCTTGTGCACGAGCTGGTCGGTGCGCTGGTTGGTGACGTCTTGCCCTTCCAGTCTCACCGTCCCCGAGCGCACCTTGACCAGTCCGAACAGTGCCTTCAGCAGCGTCGACTTGCCGGCACCGTTGGGGCCGATGATTCCGACCAGCTCGCCGCGCTGGCAGTACAGGTCCGCGCCGTTGAGGATGTTCACACCGGGCAGATAGCCGGCGACGACGTCGTCGGCGCGGAGCACCGCGCCCTCGGCCCCCGCCACGTGGCTGGATCGGTCGATGACGGTGTGGTCGTCCTCGGCGGCCGGGTCCTCCAGCTGCGGGTCGACGCCCTCGTCGGCCGGGTCGTCGTGCCCTTGGTCGCTCATCGCTTCTCCTCCTTCGGGGGGGCGGACTCGCCACGCGCCTCGGCGAGCATCTGCTCCTCCTCCTCGAAGGTGAGTGCAGAGTCGTGGTGCGCGCCCAGATAGGCGTCGACCACTGCCTGGTTGCCCATCACCGAGTCCGGTGGTCCCTCCGCGATGATCCGGCCCTGCGCCATCACCACCACCCAGTCGGAGATGTCGCGGACCATGTCCATGTCGTGCTCGACGAAGAGCACCGACATGCCCTCCTCGCGCAGCGACTTGACGTGGTTGAGCAGGGACTGCTTGAGGGCGGGGTTCACGCCGGCCATCGGCTCGTCCAGCATGACCATCTCGGGCTCGACCATCAGCGCCCGGGCCATCTCGAGCAGCTTGCGCTGCCCGCCGGACAGGCTCCCGGCGAAGTCGTCACGGACCCGGGTGAGCTTGAAGCGGTCCAGCAGGGCGTCCGCACGCTCGGTGATGCGCTCCTCCTGCGGGCGCCACAGCGCCGGGATCAGCGCGGACAGGAACCGCTCCCCGGTCTGCTTGGTCGCCGCGAGCCGCATGTTCTCGATGACGGTGAGCCGCGACAGCGCCTTGGTGAGCTGGAAGGTGCGCACCATGCCGTTCAGTGCCACCCGGTGCGGGGGGACCCCGGCGACGTTGTCGCCGTTGAACGTCCAGCGGCCGGAGGAGGGCTTGTCGAAACCGGTGAGCAGGTTGAAGAACGTCGTCTTGCCGGCTCCGTTCGGCCCGATGAGTGCCGTGATCGTGTGTCGCTGGACCTCGAAGTGGTCGACGTCGACCGCGGTCAGGCCCCCGAAGGAGCGCACCACGTCGTCCACGACCAGGACGGCGTCCGGTTTGGGGGCGCCCGGCTCGTGCGGAACGTCGCGCAGGGCGCTGGCGGCGGACGGGCGGGTGCCGGTCGCGGTGGGGTCGGTCACGGGCTCAGCGGGCATCGAGCTGCAGCTCCCTCTTGTCCCCGAAGATGCCTTGCGGCCGGAAGATCATCAACAACATGAGCGCCAGCCCGACGAGCATGAACCGCACCTGGCCGACCTGTGAGGAGGTCATCAGCCAGTCCGGGATCAGCCCCTCGCGCACGCCTTGGTTCAGGAAGTTGTCGGTGAGCGACAAGATTCCCCAGAAGATCATCGAGCCGACGACCGGACCGAAGACCCGGGCGGCACCTCCGAGCAGCATGATCGTGTACAGGAAGAACGTGAGCTCGGTGCTGTAGATGTTGGGCTGGGCGACGGCGAAGTCGAAGGCGAACATGAAGCCGGCGAGGCACCCGATGTAGCCGCCGAGAAGCAGGCTCTGCATCTTGTAGGCGAAGACGTTCTTGCCGAGGCTGCGGACGGCGTCCTCGTCCTCTCGGATGCTCTTCAGCACTCGGCCCCACGGGCTGCGCATCAGCAGCCAGACGACCAGCAGGCAGAGCGCCACCAACGACCAGCCGAGGACGAGGACGAAGAAATCGTCCTCGTTGTAGGTGAACCAGCCGGCGCCGTAGCTGCCCGTGGGGAAGGGGTTGAGCGCGCGGAACTCGCCGATGTAGCCCTGGATCCCGTCCGCGCCACCCGTCCACTGCTCCAGGCTTGCGGCTCGGAAGAACAGCCGGATGATCTCCGCGGCGGCGATCGTGACGATGGCCAGATAGTCGGCCCGCAGCCGTAGGGTCGGGACGCCGAGCAGCACCGCGAGCACCGTGACGGCGCCGAAGCCCGCCAGCAGGGCCACCGGCAACGGGAGGTCGTAGGTCACGACCCCCATGCCCACCGCGTACGCGCCGAGCGCGACGAACCCCGCCTGGCCGAAGTTGAGCAGGCCGGTGTAGCCGAAGTGCACGTTCAGCCCGATGGCTGCGATCGCGTAGGTGACCACCTCGCCGGCGACCATCGCCGCGACGGCGTTCTGGATGATCTGACTCCAGTCCATGCCTCTCCTCCCGTCAGCCGACGCGTTCCGCGCGGCCGAGGATGCCCTGTGGTCGCACGAGGAGGATGAGGATCAGGATCCCGAGCGCGGCGACGTTCTTGAGCTCCGAGGGGATCCACACCGTCGAGACGGTGACGAAGATGCCGACCACGAGGCTTCCGACGAGCGCTCCGTAGGCGGTGCCGAGACCGCCCAGGGTGACCGCGGCGAAGATCAGCAGCAGGAGCTGGAAGCCCATGTCGAAGCGCACCTGCTGGGAGATGCCGAGCAGGATCCCGCCCAGACCGGCCAGCCCGCCGCCGATGATCCAGACCACCAGGATCACCCGCTGCACGTCGATGCCCGAGGCGGCCGCCAGCGCCGGGTTGTCCGAGACCGCCCGGGTGGCCTTGCCGAGCCGGGTGCGCAGCAGCCAGTAGGCGACGGCGAGCAGCATCACCACGGCGACGCCCATCGCGATCAGGTCACGCGGGGCGATCTCGATCGGACCGAAGCCGATGCCCTCCTGGACCGCGTAGTCGGTGTAGGAGCGGGTCTCGGCGCCGAAGACGTACTGGAAGGAGTAGCGCAGCAGGATGGACAGCCCGATGGAGACGATCATCATCGCGATCAGGCCGGTCTGCCGACGGCGCAGCTGTCGCCACAGCACGGTGTCCTGAACGCCTCCGAGCGCGCCGCAGATCAGCATCGCCAGACCCGCGGCGACCACCAGCTGGACCCCCGCGTTGTTCAGGTACCAGGCGACGATGGCGCCCAGCGTCACCAGCTCGGCGTGGGCGAAGTTGACCAGGCCGGTGGTGCCGTACACCAGCGACAGCCCGATGGCTGCCAGGGCGAGCAGCAGGCCGAACCGCAGTCCCTCGACCGTCAGCTGCGCGGCCAGGTCCCAGTCGCTGCTGATGTCCCGGGTCTCTTCGCCCAGCCGGAAGATGATCGGCTTGACCTGGCCCGACTGCACCTCGACGCCGCCGAGCGTGGTCTGCATCCCGGCGGTGACGAAGACCCCCTCGGGCAGGCTGTCCTCGATCAGCGCGACGTCGTAGGTTCCCGGGCCGGGCAGCAGCACCTGCCACCTGCCCTCGTCCTCGGACTGCGTCTCCTCGGCGAAGTCGCCGTCGGCGCTCTCCACTCGGATCGTGGCGCCGACCACCGGTTCCTGCTCGAACAACAGCGTCCCGCCGACCGCCTCCTGGCGGCTGAGGGGCACCGTCACGCTCGCCGTGTCACCGGCGGACACGTCGGCGGTGATGGCCTCCGCATCACCCGGGACGATGATGCCCTCGGGCAGCGACTCGGTGTCGACCTCGACCGCGTAGCTCCCCGGCTGCGGCACCGCGACGGTGAAGCTGCCGTTGTCGTCACTGGTGGCCTCTTCGCTAAAGCCGCCCTTGGCGCTGGTGACGGTCACCGTCACCTCGGGCACCGTCGCGCCGAAGTCGTCGACGACCGTGCCCTGGATGTCACCACCCTGTCCGTCCGCCGCCGCAGCGCCGCTGGAGACCAACCCGGCCACGAGCGCCAGGACCAGCACGATCAGCAGTCGGCGCAACGTTCGCTCCTGTCCGGGCGGGTGGGTACCGCGGGTGGAACTCGGTGCCGGGCCGCAGCCCCGTCCGAGCCCGATGCTCGGGACTATAGCGAGCGCTCGTCAGACGTGGGTCGAAGACCGGTCAGGCAGCGACGACCAGTTGCACCAGCAATGGCGCCACGACGAGCGCGGGCAGCAGGTCGGCGACCGGGACCCGCTTGACCTGGAGCAGTCGCAGCGACACCCCCACCAGGAGCAGTCCACCGGTCGCGGTCATCGCTGCCAGGTGCGCATCGGGGACGAACGAGCCGAGGACGGCGCCGAGAGCGGTCAGCAGACCCTGAACGCCGAGCACCGCGAGGGCGGAGGCCGCGACCCCCCAGCCGAAGGTCGCGGCGAACGCGATCGAGGCGAAGCCGTCGAGCACCGCCTTCAGCACCAGCAGGTCGGCGCCCTGGCCGAGCCCGTCCTGGAGCGAGCCGAGCACCGTGAGCGGCCCCACGCAGAAGACCAACGAGGCAGTGACGAATCCTTCGACGAAACGGTGGTGGGACGCCCCGTCCGGATCTCCCGCGTCCCGGACGAGGCGCCTCCGCAGCGCACCGCCCAGGGCCTCGAGCCGCTGTTCGAGTCGGAGCAGCGACCCGGCGATGCCCCCCAGCAGGACCGCCGCGAGCACGATGAGGACGGGTGCGCTGTCACCGACCGCCCGGCGCAGCACGTCGTCGTCGACGGCAGCGGCGGACAACGCCGCGATCAGCAGTGTCACCAGTCCGAGACCGTCCGTGACGACGTCCCGGGTGCGGGTCGGCAGCCGGTGGCCGACCAGCACGCCGATGCCGGAGCCGAGCAGCACGGTGGTGACGTTGACCACCGTGCCGAAGCCGCGAAACATCGGGGTCCTTCAGGTCCGGGGGACCAGCTGGCAGGTGAGCCGGGCGGTGCACACCCGGCGGTCCGCCTCGTCGCGGACCACGACCTCGTACGTCGCCACGGACCGGCCGCGATGCACCGGAGTGGCGACGCCAGTCACCACCCCGTCGCGGACCGCCCGGTGATGGGTCGCGTTCAGGTCGACCCCGACGGCGTACCGGTCCGGCATCGCCCACAACGTGGCCCCGACCGAGGCCAGGCTCTCCACGAGCACGCAGGTGGCGCCACCGTGCAGCAGCCCGAACGGCTGGGTGTTGCCCGCCACCGGCAGCGTGCCGGACACCCGGTCGGCGCTCATCTCGAGGATGTCGATGCCCATCCGCTCGTGCAGGGCGGCGTCGGGCAGGTCCGGGAGCGGCCCGGAGCGGTCCTCGGCATCGTTCACGGCGGTCCCTTCGTTGTCGGGTGCTCAGACTAGAGTCGCTGCCGTGGCCGACCCGACCGCATCCGCACCGCAGCGCCTGCTGCTGCTCGACGGGCACTCGCTGGCCTACCGGGCGTTCTTCGCCCTCCCGGTGGAGAACTTCTCCACGACCACCGGTCAGTCGACCAACGCGGTCTACGGCTTCACCTCGATGCTGATCAACGTGCTGCGCGACGAGCAGCCGACCCACGTCGCGGTCGCCTTCGACGTGTCTCGGCAGACGTTCCGCCTGGAGCAGTACGCCGACTACAAGGCCAACCGCACGGCCTCCCCGCCGGAGTTCTCCGGCCAGGTCTCGCTGGTCAAGGAGGTGCTGGACGCGCTGCACGTCACCAGCGTCGAGCTGGCCGGCTACGAGGCGGACGACATCATCGCCACGTTGAGCAGCCAGGCCGAGCGGGTCGGCTGGGACGTGCTGATCTGCACCGGGGACCGGGACGCGCTGCAGCTGGTCTCGGACCGGGTGACCGTCCTCTACCCCCGCAAGGGCGTCTCCGACCTCGCCCGGATGACGCCGCAGGCGGTGCTGGACAAGTACGGCGTGTTGCCGACCCGCTACCCCGACCTCGCGGCGCTCGTCGGTGAGAGCAGCGACAACCTGCCCGGCGTGCCGGGCGTCGGCCCCAAGACGGCGGCGAAGTGGATCGAGCGGTTCGGCGACCTCGACGGTCTGGTCCTGCACGTCGGCGAGGTCACCGGCAAGGCGGGCGACTCGCTGCGGGAGCGGCTGCCGGACGTCCAGCGCAACCGTCGGGTCAACGAGCTGGTCCGCGACCTCGACCTGCCGGTGCGGCCGGACGACCTGGCGATCCGGCCCTGGGACCGGGAGGCGGTGCACACCGTCTTCGACGGGCTGGAGTTCCGCGTCCTGCGGGACCGGCTGTTCGCGACGCTGTCGGCCGACGAGCCGGTCGCCGAGGACGCCGTCACCGTCGACGGCGCCGACCTCGCGCCCGGCGAGGTGGCCGGTTGGCTGGACCAGCACGCTCCCCCCGGAACGACGGCGGGGCTGCACCTCGTCGGCAGCTGGGGCGCCGGCGGTGGGCGGGTCGACGGGCTCGCTGTCGCCACGCCGGACGGCGCCGCCGGCTACCTCGACCTGACCGGTCCCGACGAGCTGGCCGGTGGCCTGCCGGCCGCCGACCAGGAGGTGCTGGCGGAGTGGCTCGCCGACCCGAAGCGGCTGAAGGTGCTGCACGACGCCAAGGGGCCGATGCTGGCCCTGGCGGCGCGTGGCTGGCGGCTCGACGGGGTGGCCTCCGACACCGCGCTGGCGGCCTACCTTGCCCGGCCCGACCAGCGCTCGTACGACCTGGCCGACCTGACCCTGCGCTACCTCAAGCGCGAGCTCGGCGACGCCGAGGAGAGCGCTGACCAGCTGGCGCTGGACCTGGACGCGGACGCCGCGGCGACGACGCACACCTCGGCGATGCTGCGCGCCCGGGCGGCGCTCGACCTCGCCGCCGCGCTGCAGGACGACCTGGAGCAGCGCGGCGGGAGCCGGCTGCTGGGCGAGGTGGAGCTGCCGCTGGTGGCGGTGCTCGCGGACATGGAGCGGATCGGTGTCGCCGTCGACGACACGCACCTGGAGCTGCTCGAAGACGACTTCGCCACGCTGGTCCGGCAGGCGGCCGACGAGGCCTACGCCGTGATCGGCAAGGAGATCAACCTCGGCTCGCCGAAGCAGCTGCAGGTGGTGCTCTTCGACGAGCTCGGCATGCCGAAGACGAAGCGCACGAAGACCGGCTGGACCACCGACGCCGAGGCGTTGCAGCAGTTGCACGCCAAGACCGAGCACCCGTTCCTGCTGCACCTGCTGGCGCACCGCGACGCCAGCCGGCTGCGGTCCACCGTCGAGGGGCTGCGCAAGACCGTGGCCGCGGACGGCCGCATCCACACCA
This sequence comes from uncultured Actinomycetota bacterium, assembly GCA_963695375.1. Taxonomy (GTDB): domain Bacteria; phylum Actinomycetota; class Actinomycetes; order Propionibacteriales; family Nocardioidaceae; genus JACCVL01. The sequence goes on from OY968767.1 coordinate 2,070,751, forward strand.
CGTTCAACCAGACCATCGCCGCGACCGGCCGGCTGAGCTCGACCGACCCCAACCTGCAGAACATCCCGATCCGCACGGAGTCCGGCCGTCGGATCCGGGCGGCGTTCGTGGTGGGTCAGGGCTACGAGTGTCTGCTGACCGCCGACTACAGCCAGATCGAGATGCGGATCATGGCCGACCTCTCCCAGGACGCCGACCTGATCGCCGCCTTCAAGTCCGGCGAGGACTTCCACGCCGCGACCGCCTCCGCCGTCTTCGCGGTGCCGCCCGAGGCCGTCACCGGCGCGATGCGCGCCAAGATCAAGGCGATGAACTACGGGCTCGCCTACGGCCTGTCCGCCTACGGGCTGTCCCAGCAGCTGAGCGTCGAGACGTCCGAGGCGCAGGCGCTGATGGACAACTACTTCCTCCGCTTCGGCGGGGTGCGCGACTACCTGCGCGGGGTCGTCGACGAGGCTCGGCGCAGCGGCTTCACCGAGACGCTGATGGGGCGCCGGCGCTACCTGCCCGACCTCACCAGCGACAACCGGCAGCGCCGCGAGATGGCCGAGCGGATGGCGCTGAACGCACCGATCCAGGGATCGGCCGCCGACATCATCAAGGTGGCCATGCTGGGCGTGCACCAGGCACTGGAGGCGTCGGCGCTCGGCTCGCGACTGCTGCTTCAGGTGCACGACGAGCTGGTGCTCGAGGTGGCGCCGGGGGAGCGGGACGCGGTTGAGGGCCTGGTGCGCGCCCAGATGGCCGCCGCCTATGACCTGGCGGTCCCGCTCGACGTGTCGGTCGGCGTTGGCCACACCTGGCACGAGGCAGGTCACTGACGCGAGCGACGACCTCGCGGCCGGGTCACCCCACCGGCTGGTAGGTGCACGCGCTGGCGTCGTCGGTCACGCCGCCGCCGCCGTTGCCACCGCCGCCGTTGCCGCCGCCGTTGCCGCCGCCCGTCGTGACTCCGATCGCGCGCGCGACCACGCGCTGCACCCAGTCGTAGTCCGGAGCGTCCGGGGCGAAGTTGTCGCTGCGGGCGAACACCACGCTGCGCACCTTGGCGTCCTTGACCGCGAACGCCAGGTCCACGAAGGCGGGCAGCAGCTCGGACGGGATGTCGGTGCGCAGGATCTCCTTGCCTGCGTCGAGGATCTGCTCGTAGCGGGTGAGCAGGGTGACCGGGTTGGCGCGGTCGATCACCGCGTCGACGAGACAGCGCTGCCGGCGCATCCGGTCGTAGTCGTCGAGCCCGTAGCGACCGCGGGCGAACCACATCGCCTCGAACCCGTCCAGCCGCTGGTCCGGGCCCGGGTCCAGGTAGCCCTCCGGCTCGCGCAGGCCGGTCGCCCCACCGATCGGGATCGGCTGGTTGATGTTGACGGTGACGCCGCCCATCGCGTCGATGAGCTGCACAAAGCCGGGGATGCTGACCAGGACGTAGTAGTCGACCGGGATGTCCAGGGCGCCGCTGACGGCGAGCTTCAGCGCGTCGGCGCCCTCGTTGTCGGTCTTGCCCAGCACACCGGGGTGCAGCTCCGGCACCAGCGGGTAGACCGCGTTGAGCATCCACTGCAGCGGGTCACCGGGGCCGGTGAAGCCGTTCGGGTAGAGCTTTGCGAGCTCAGTCCCCTTGGGGAAGGGGACCTCCTCCAGGTTGCGCGGCAGGCTGAACAGCACCGTGTCGCCGGACTCGACGTCGATGCTGGCGACCATGATCGAGTCGGTCCGCGTGCCCACCCGGTTGGGACCGGCGTCCCCGCCGAGGAGCAGCACGTTCACCCGGTCCTGGCCGAGCCACGGGTCGTCCTCGGTCACCTCGTCCGGTCTGGTCGCGCTGGCCGACTGGGACGACGACACGAAGACGTCGCGGATGAAGTCCTGCTGGGCGGTGGCGTACCGGATCCCCAACGCGAACGGCGCGGCCAGCGCCGTGCACAGCACCATCGTGAACGCGGTGGCGCCGAGTCGCTGGCGGGTGCTGAGGTCGCGCGGCCGGGACAGGGCGTCGCTGGCCACCACGACCGCCGCCCAGATGACGAAGCCCACCACGAGCAGGACGGTGGTGAGGGTGAGCCAGCGCGACTGCACCAGCATCCGGACGAGCTCGGGGCGTCGCTCGAGCAGCAAGTAGCCGAGCAGGCCGACCGAGCCGAGGAAGCCCGTGAGCACGATCCCACCGAGCACCCGACGGCGCAGCAGCAGGAAGGCGCTGCCCGGCAGCAGCGCACCGAGGGTGGTGTGACCGAGCACGCCGGACAGCGAGCGCGCCCGCCTTGGACCGCTACGGCGGCGGGCGCCGGCTCGGTCCGCGCGCGGATCGCGCTCCGAGCCGCCTGCCGGCGAAGATGCGGTCACAGCGGATCCTTCATGACGTGTTCGGGAGTGGGCGCCGGATCAAGTGTGCACGCTCGGTGGCATCGGGTGACTCAAGCCGGGCGGCGTCGGCGGGTGCTGCCGCTCCTGGCCCGGCGGCCACCCGCGTTGACCCTCGCGGGCGCGGCCCCGTAGTCTGACAGACGCGCTGTGGCCTGCGCGACCTCAGACGGAGCAGGCCGTGCTCGCACCGAGTCGATCGGATTCGCGCCCCGCGTGGAACCCCTCACCTCTTGCGGACCAGGGCCGCTGCGCGCCCAGCACGATTCCTGTCCCCGGAGACCATCCACCCCATGACGACGAGCAGCATCGAGGCACCCCCGGCCCCCAGCGGGTCCAAGGCCCCCCAGGTAGCGGTCAACGACATCGGCTCGGCCGAGGACTTCCTCGCCGCGATCGACGAGACCATCAAGTACTTCAACGACGGCGACATCGTCGACGGCACGATCGTCAAGGTCGACCGGGACGAGGTGCTCCTGGACATCGGCTACAAGACCGAGGGCGTGATCCCCTCCCGGGAGCTGTCGATCAAGCACGACGTCGACCCGCACGAAGTCGTGGCGGTCGGTGACCTGGTCGAGGCCCTGGTCCTGCAGAAGGAGGACAAGGAGGGCCGGCTGATCCTGTCCAAGAAGCGCGCCCAGTACGAGCGCGCCTGGGGCACGATCGAGTCGATCAAGGAGGAGGACGGGATCGTCACCGGCACCGTCATCGAGGTCGTCAAGGGTGGCCTCATCCTCGACATCGGGCTGCGTGGCTTCCTGCCCGCCTCGCTGGTCGAGATGCGCCGGGTCCGCGACCTCCAGCCGTACGTCGGCCGCGAGATCGAGGCCAAGATCATCGAGCTGGACAAGAACCGCAACAACGTCGTGCTCTCCCGCCGGGCGTGGCTGGAGCAGACCCAGAGCGAGGTCCGGCAGAACTTCCTCACCCAGCTGGGCAAGGGCCAGATCCGCAAGGGCGTGGTGTCCTCGATCGTCAACTTCGGGGCGTTCGTGGACCTCGGTGGCGTCGACGGCCTGGTGCACGTCTCCGAGCTGTCCTGGAAGCACATCGACCACCCGAGCGAGGTGGTGGAGGTCGGCCAGGAGGTCACCGTCGAGGTGCTGGACGTCGACATGGACCGCGAACGCGTCTCGCTGTCGCTGAAGGCCACCCAGGAGGACCCCTGGCAGCACTTCGCCCGCACTCACCAGATCGGCCAGATCGTGCCCGGCAAGGTCACCAAGCTGGTGCCGTTCGGCTCGTTCGTCCGGGTCGAGGAGGGCATCGAGGGGCTGGTGCACATCTCCGAGCTCGCCGAGCGGCACGTGGAGATCCCCGAGCAGGTCGTGCAGGTCAACGACGCGGTGATGGTCAAGATCATCGACATCGACCTCGAGCGCCGGCGGATCTCGCTCTCGCTGAAGCAGGCCAACGAGAACGTCGCCGTCAGCGACGAGCAGTTCGACCCGTCGCTGTACGGCATGACCACCAGCTACGACGACCAGGGCAACTACATCTACCCCGAGGGGTTCGACCCCGAGACCGGCGAGTGGCTGCCCGGGCACGAGGACGCGCAGAAGCACTGGGAGGCGCAGTACGCCGAGGCGCACACCCGCTGGGAGGCGCACAAGCAGCAGATCGAGGACGCCAAGAAGGCCGACCTCGAGGCAGGCGACGTGGCCAACTACTCCACCGACACCGAGGCGGAGGCCGGCACGGAGACCGGGACCGAGGCCGGGACCGAGGCCGACGAGCCCGATGACGCCGAGGCCACGTCACCGGCTGCCCCTGCGGCGGCCGCGCCGGCGGCCAAGCCCGGCGGCGAGGGTGCGCTGGCCTCGGACGAGGCACTGCAGGCGCTGCGCGAGAAGCTCACCGGAGGCTGACCAGCCACCCCACAGGGGGACAGAAAAGGTCACGATCCGCGACTTTTGCAGCCTGCAGAAGTCGCGGATCGTGACCTTTTGCTGGGGTCAGTAGGGGTAGCCGAGGCCCCGGTGCGACGGCGCCGGGATCTCTTCGTACTCGTGGCTGCGGGGGGTGGGGCGGTGTCCGTAGCCGTCCGTCCGGAGCTCGTGCAGGAGCTCCCAGCCGGCCACGACCACGACCCCGAGGGCGAGGATGAGGAGGAGCGCTAGAGTGGTCATGGCAGTTATTCTCTGATCCGCTACTTCCCGCCACCAGTGGCAGAGATGCCAGTGTGCATTGATTTCCTGCCAAGGGTGCGCGATGCTCGGGACCGTGATCACGAACGTGGCGGTGCTGGTCGGCGACGACGTGTCGCCCTTCGAGGTCGGCGTGGTCTGCGAGACGTTCGGCCAGGACCGGTCCGACGACGGTGTTCCGGTCGCCGACTTCGCTGTCTGCGCCGCCCGGCCGGGCCGGGTCCGGACCGACAGCGGGTTCGACCTGCACGTCGAGCACGACCTGCGGCGGGCCGACGCGGCGGACCTGCTCGTGGTGCCCGCAGTCCCAGGCGGCACCGCCGACGCCGACGCGCTGAGCCGGACGCTGCGGGCGGCGGTCGACCGTGGCGCGCGGGTGCTGTCGCTGTGTGTCGGGGCGTTCGTGCTCGGCGAGGCCGGCCTGCTCGACGGCCGTCGCTGCACGACGCACTGGCGGCACGCCGACCGGCTGGCCGCCCGGTTCCCGCGGGCGTACGTCGACCCCGACGTCCTCTACGTCGACGACGGGCCGATCGTGACCAGCGCCGGCACCGCGGCCGCCATCGACGCCTGCCTGCACCTGGTCCGGGAGTCCTACGGTGCCGGCGCGGCGACCACCGTCGCCCGTCGGATGGTCGTCCCGCCGCACCGGGACGGCGGCCAGGCGCAGTTCATCCAGACCCCCGTCCCGACCAGCGACGTGGAGACGCTCGGTCCGGTGCTGGAGTGGGTCGTCGAGCACCTCGACGAGGATCTGCCGGTGTCCCGGCTCGCCGCCCGCGCCCGGCTGTCCGAGCGCACCTTCGCCCGCCGGTTCCGGGCCGAGACCGGGAGCACCCCGCACCAGTGGGTGACCGACCAGCGCATCCTGCTCGCCGAACGGCTGCTGGAGGCGAGTGACCTCCCGGTCGAGGCGGTGGCCCGGCGAGCCGGCTTCGGCACGGCTGCCGTGATGCGGCACCACTTCGCACAGGCCCGCGGCACGACACCGCAGCAGTACCGGCGGATGTTTCGCGGCGCGCTGGCCGTGGGCTGACCGCCCGGCGTCTGGCACGCTGACGCCGTGCTGCGGGTGGGCCTGACCGGTGGGATCGGCTCCGGCAAGAGCGAGGTCAGCCGCCGGCTGGCCGCACACGGCGCGGTCGTCATCGACGCCGACCTGCTCGCCCGGGAGGCGGTCGAGGCCGGATCCGACGGGCTGGCCGAGGTGGTGGCCGTCTTCGGCGACGACGTGCTCGCCGCGGACGGGTCCCTCGACCGGGAGGCCCTCGGCCGGCGCGTCTTCGGCGACGAGGGTGCCCGCCGCCGGCTGGAGGCGGTGCTGCACCCCCGGGTACGGGCCCGGGCGCGGGACATCGAGCGGGTCACCGACCCCGACGCGGTCGTCGTCCACGACATCCCGCTGCTGGTGGAGACCGGTCAGCAGGGCGACTTCGACGTCGTCGTGGTCGTAGACGCTCCCGACGACGTCCGGCTGAGCCGGCTGGTGTCGGCGCGCGGCCTCGCGGCGGACGACGCCCGGTCGCGAATCAGCGCCCAGGCGTCCCGCGCCGACCGGCTCGCCGCCGCCGACGAGGTGGTGGACAACTCCGGACCGTTGGCCGCCCTGGACGCCCAGGTCGACGCCCTGTGGGACCGGCTGACCGCGGCCGCCGGCCTCGCCCGCTGATCCCGGGCGTCCGGGTCAGGCGGCGAGGTCCGGATCGGCGATCGCCCGCAGCCGGGCCAGGGCTTCCCGCTCCAGCTGCCGGACCCGCTCGGCCGAGATTCCGTGCCGCACCCCGATGTCTGCCAGCTTGTGGATCCGGCCGTCCACCAGCCCGAAGCGGGACCGGATGATGTCCGCCTCGCGCTCGTCCAGTCGGTCGACCAGGGCCGTCAACCGGTCTCGGGACTCCCGGTCCAGCAGGGTCATGTCCGGTCCCGGCGCGCCCTCCCGGGCCACCAGGTCGCCGAGCGAGGTGTCGCCGTCGTCGTCCACCGGGGTGTCGAGGCTCACATGGTCACGACCCCAGCGGATCAGGTCGACGACCCGGCCGAGGTCCATCGCCAGCTCCGCGGCCAGCTCCTCGGCCTCCGGCTCGCGGCCGAGCTGACGCTCCAGCGTGCGCCGCGCGGCGCCGATCTGGTTCAGCTCCTCCACCACGTGCACCGGCAGCCGCACCACCCGGGCCTGCTGCGCCACGCCGCGCGTGATCGCCTGCCGGACCCACCAGGTCGCGTAGGTGGAGAACTTGTAGCCCTTGGCGTAGTCGAACTTCTCCACCGCGCGGATCAGGCCGGTGTTGCCCTCCTGGATCAGGTCCAGCATCGGCATCTGGTTGCGTCCGTACTTGCGGGCGATGGACACCACCAGCCGCAGGTTGGCGGTGGTGAACTGCTGCATCGCGCGGCGACCCTCGGCGGCCAGCCACTCCAGCTCGTCCTTCGTGGCCTGCTTGGGCGCCCCGCCGCGGCGGCGGCCGACCCGGCCCTCGGCGAGCAGCTGCTCGGCGAACAGGCCGGCCTCGATCGCCTTGCTCAGCTCGACCTCCATGGCGGCGTTCAGCAGCGGGGTGCGCGCGATCTCGTCGAGGTACATCCCGACGCTGTCCCTGCCGTCCACGCCGTCTCGCTCGCTCCGCGGCGTCCGGCCCCGCGTCGTAGTGGTCTGCGCCACGCTGACAACCCTCTCCCTGGTCCGGTCTCTTCCACCCTGTGACAACACTTCGTCACAGACGCGGATTCCGGTTGGTCACCGTGATCGACCGCTCACCTGCTTGGACGAGCGAGGGCGCCGGAACGTTGCCGTTCTCAGCGAGTTCTCAGCCTCGCTCTCCCGGCTGCCGGTCGAGAGGGTCGTGCGGGGCGCCGAGGGTGTCGATGATCCACGCGTACTCGAACGCTCGTTCGCGCCAGGACTCGTAGCGACCGCTCACCCCGCCATGCCCGGCGCTCATCTCGGTCTTGAGCAGAACGTGCGGGGCGCCGCCGTCGCGCTCCCGGAGTCGAGCCACCCACTTGGCCGGCTCCACGTAGAGCACCCGGGTGTCGTTCAGGCTGGTCGTGGCGAGGATCGGCGGATAGGCGGCGTCGGTGACGTTCTCGTACGGCGTGTAGGACTTGATGTAGGCGTAGACCTCGGCGTCGTGCAGCGGATCGCCCCACTCGTCCCACTCGGTCACGGTGAGCGGGAGAGAGGGGTCCAGCACGGAGGTGAGCGCGTCGACGAACGGCACCGCCGCCACGGCGCCGCCGAAGGCCCCGGGGGCCAGGTTGAGTGCGGCGCCGACGAGCAGTCCGCCGGCGCTGCCGCCGAAGGCCACCGTCCGTTCCGGCGACGTCCAGCCGGTGCCGGCCAGGTGCCGGGCGCAGGCGACATAGTCGGTGAAGGTGTTCCGCTTGCGACCGGTCTTGCCGTTCTCGTACCAGTGCCGGCCCAGCTCGCCGCCGCCACGCACGTGCGCCACCGCCCACACCACGCCCCGGTCCAGCAGCGACAGCCGCGGCACCGAGAACCCGGGGTCGACGCTGATCTCGTACGAGCCGTAGCCGTAGAGCACCGCGGGTGCGCTGCCGTCCCGTGGCGTGCCGACCCGGCAGACCACCGAGATCGGCACCGAGGTGCCGTCGTCGGCGGTGGCCCACTCGCGGTGCTGCTCGTAGTCGGCCGGGTCGTAGCCACCCAGCACCGGCTGCTGCTTGCGCAGCACCCGTCGGCCGTCGGCCACGAACTGGTCGTAGACGGTGGCCGGCGTGACGAAGGAGGTGTACGCGACACGAACGTGCGGCTGGTCCCACGCGGGGTTGGCGGCCGGGTGGCAGCCGTACAGCTCCTCGTCGAAGCTGATCTCCTCCGCCGCGCCGAAGCCGGTCGCGGTCAGCGGCAGCACCGCGGTCCGCGGCAGGGCTCCGCGGCGGTAGCCGACGACGAGGTGGGTCGCGAACGCCTCGACGTCGACGAGCCGGACCTCTTCGCTGTGCCCGAGCACCTCGGTCCAGTTGTCCGGCCCGGGGGAGTCGGCGGGGGCCGAGGCCAGGGCGAAGTTCTCCGCGCCGTCGTTGTGCAGCACGAGGAAGCGGTCCTGTCCTGCCACCACGGCGTGCTCGACGGAGTAGTCGATCCCCGGCCGCCGGGGCGCGACGACGCGGAACGTCCCGGTCGGATCGTCGGCCTCGAGGACCCGCATCTCGCTGGTGACCTTGGACGAGGCGGCGATCACCAGGAAGCGCCGACTGCGGGTGCTTCCCACGCCCACCCAGAACCGGTCGTCGGTCTCGTGGTGCACCACCTGGTCGTCCGCCACCGGCGTCCCCAGCACGTGCCGCCAGATCTTGTCCGGCCGCCAGGCGTCGTCGACCGTGGTGTAGAACACGGTGGACCCGTCCTGCGACCACGCCGTCGAGTAGCTCGTGTCCGGCACCTGGTCCGGGAGCAGCGTGCCCGACTCCAGGTCCTTGAACCGCAGCAGGTAGCGCTCGTCGCCGACGGTGTCGACGGAGTAGGCCAACAGCCTGCCGTCGCCGCTGACGTCGAACGCGCCGACCGAGAAGAAGGCATGACCCTCCGCCTCGGTGTTGCCGTCGAGCAGCACCTGCTCACCGGCGAGCAGCTGTCCGGGCTCGACCTGCGGCGGGTCCCAGTCGTCGGCAGCGGCGACCGGCGCGCGGCAGTGCACGCCGTACTGCTTGCCCTCGATGGTGCGGGAGAAGTACCACCAGCCGCCCCGGCGGGTCGGCACCGACATGTCGGTCTCCTGCGTGCGCTGCCGGATCTCCTCGAAGATCCGCTCGCGCAGGCCGGCCAGGTGGCCGGTGCGTGCCTCGGTGTAGGCGTTCTCCGCCTCGAGGTGGGCGATGACGGCGGGGTCCTGCTTGTCCCGCAGCCACTCGTACGGGTCGTCGACCGTGTCGCCGTGGTGGGTGCGCTGGTGCGCCGCCTGCGCTGCCTGCGGCGGGGAGAGGGAGTCGGACACGTCCGCGACGCTAGCCGACCGTGGCGGACTCGGGCTCGGCAACGTGCAGCTCCGGGTCGTCGGACGCGAAGGTGCGGACCGGGCCGGGACCCGACGACGCGGTCTCGAACCGGACGGTGACCCGGCCGAGGCCCGAGCCCCACACCCAGCCGCGACCGTGGACGGCATGCACCACGTCGGCGCCCGGGGTGTGCACGTCGCGCCGGTCGTGCCGCTGCAGGGTGGCCGCGAGGGCCAGCGCGTCCGCGTCGGCCGGGCTGTGCGCCTCATCGGCCGCACCGTCCAGCGCCCCGTCGAAGAGGTCGTCCTGGATCCAGTCCGCCAGTCCCGACACCCCCACCCCGAGCAGCCGGACCCCGCCGGTGATGTCGGACTCGTCCAGCAGCCGCCGGGCCAGCGCGCAGACCACCCGGCGGCTGTCCGTGGGCCCCGGCAGCGTGGCGGCGCGAGTGTGCGTGGTGAAGTCGTGCAGCCGCACCTTGACCGTGACGGTCCGGCCGGACAACCGGGCCTCCTGCAGTCGCTGCACCACCCGGGTCGCCATCCGGTCGGTGAGGGCGTGCAACAGCCCCGGGTCGGTCAGGTCGGTGTCGAACGTGTCCTCCACCGAGACCGACTTGGTCTCCCGCTCGGAGACGATCGGACGGTCGTCCTGCGCGCGGGACAGCCGCGCGAGCGCCTCGCCGCTGGCTCGGCCCACCTCACGGACCAGCTCGGCCACCGGCAGCGCCGCCACGTCGGCGACCGACTGCACCCCGAGCCGCCGCAGCCGGGTCTCGGTGGCCGGCCCGACGCCGGGCAGCACCCGGACCGGCAGCGGGGCCAGCAACGCCCGCTCGGTCCCCGGCTCCACGACCACGAGCCCGTCGGGCTTGTCCAGATCGCTCGCCACCTTGGCGACCAGCTTGGAGGTGGCCGCGCCGACCGAGGCGGTGAGCCCGCCGGTGACCTCGGCGACGCGGTCGCGCAGCCTGGCGGCGACCGCGCGGACCTCGTCCGGCCCCGCCGTCGGGGAGGTCGGGGCCAGGTCCACGAACGCCTCGTCCAGCGACAGCGGCTCGACCAGCGGGGACAGCGCGCGCAGCTCGGCCATCACCAGCTCGCTCGCCTGCCGGTAGGCCGGGAACCGAGAGGAGAGGAAGGCGGCGTGCGGGCAGCGACCGCGGGCCTCGGCCGTCGACATGGCGGACCGGATCCCGAACGCGCGGGCCTCGTACGACGCGGTGGCCACCACCCCACGACCGCCGACGCCGCCCACGACGACCGGCCTGCCGCGCAACGACGGCTTGTCCCGCTGCTCCACCGAGGCATAGAACGCGTCGAGGTCCAGGTGCAGGACCGTGGGGGCCGCTCGCATGCAGGCCATGCTGGCAGCCGGTGTCGACCCCGCTCGTCCACAGCCCGGCGCGACCCGCTCACTCCTCCACAGCCGCCGGTCGCCCGACTCCGTGGGCGGGGGGTGCCGGACCAGGCTGCCGGCATGAGTCCCGACGACCAGCCGGCCGCGCCCGGCGCCCGGCGACGGGTGCCGGTCCTGCGCGTCCGCTCGGTGCCGGACCTGCTGGCGCTGGTGCCCGTGACGCTCGGCTTCGACCCGGCCGAGTCGCTGGTGCTCATCGGCGTCACCGGCCGGCACCCCGGCTTCCAGGTGCGAGTGGACCTGCCGGCGCCGCATCAGGTCGCCGAGCACGCACCGGCGCTCGCCGAGCACGTGACGGCGGCGGTCTGCCGCCAGGGGTGCACCCGGGTCGCGGTGGTCGTCTTCTCGGTGCACCGGGCGGCCGAGGAGGTGGCCCGGGCGACCGCGGACCGGGTCGAGCGGGCCGGTCTGGAGCTGCTGGACGTGCTGCGCAGCGACGGCACCCGCTACTGGTCGCTGTCGTGTCGGGACGAGCAGTGCTGCCCGTCCACCGGGACGCCGTACGACCCGCGGACCACCGAGCTCCGCGCGGAGGCGACCCTCGCCGGGCGGCTGGTGGTCCGCGACCGGGAGGCGTTGGCGGCGCGGTTCGCGGCCGTCAGTGGCCCCGAGCGGGTGGAGGCGAGGCGGGCCACCCGAGTCGCTGAGGACGAGGCGGTCGCGCTGCTGGGCCTGCGGAGCAAGCGGCAGCTGCACCGTCCGACCCGCCCGGTGGCCGACGCGGCCGGGCGGATCGGCGCGGACCGGGTCGAGTCGCTGCTCGACATCCTGCTCGGCGCGCCCGGCGGCGACCCGCAGCTGGTCGAGCAGGCGGTCAGCCTCGAGCATGCGGCGACGCTCTCGGTGTGGTGCTCGTTCGTCCCGATCCGGGACCGGGCCTGGGGGCGGATGTCGCGGGCGGACGCGGAACAGCAGCTGGCGCTCTGGACGCGGGTGGCCCGCCGGGTGCTGCCGCCCTACGAGCCGGCCGTCCTCGCGCTGACCGCCTTCGCGGCCTGGCTCAGCGGGGACGGGGCGAGTGCCTGGTGTGCTCTGGACCGATGCGCGAAGGCCGACCCGCACTACTCGATGGCGGCACTGCTGCGGGAGACCTTGCAGCGCTGCATCGGGCCGGACATGTGGACCCCGATGCCGCGGCCGGTCGCGCCCGACCGGCGCGAGCGTGACGACCGGAGTGGCCTGCCGCCGTGACTTCGGCCAGGCTGTGTCCCGGGGCCGCTGCCGCGCCCCTGCGGGCGGGCACGGCCGCCCGGCGCGAAGGAGGCCGGGATGGGACAAGACGTCGAGCGTCGGGTGTTCACCCGCGAGGACCGGACCCGGTTCCGCGGGAAGGTCCGGCAGTGCCTGGACGTGTTCGCCACCATGCTGCGCGAGTCCCGGTTCGACGCGGACCGCCCGCGCACGGGGATCGAGATCGAGTTCAACCTGGTCGACGAGGACAACGACCCCGCGCTGCGCAACGCCGACGTGCTGGAGGCGATCGCCGACCCGGACTTCCAGACCGAGCTCGGCCAGTTCAACATCGAGATCAACGTCGCCCCGAGGACCCTGGAGGGACGCGGGCTCAGCGATTTCGAGGACGGCATCCGGGCCACGCTGAACAGCGCCGACGAGCGCGCAGCCGAGGTCGGCAGCCGGTTGGTGATGGTGGGGATCCTGCCCACCCTGCGACCCGGGCATATGACCGCGCACACGCTGTCGGCCAACCCGCGTTACGAACTGCTGTCGGACCAGATCCTGGCGGCCCGCGGTGAGGACATCCGGGTCGCCATCGACGGGCCCGAGCGGCTCGCGGTCACCACCGACTCGATCATTCCCGAGGCGGCGTGCACGTCCACCCAGCTGCACGTCCAGGTGAGCCCCGACGAGTTCGCCGCGTACTGGAACGCCTCGCAGGCGATCGCCGGCGTCCAGCTGGCGGTCGGGGCGAACTCACCGTTCCTGCTGGGTCGCGAGCTGTGGCGGGAGACCCGGATCGCGCTGTTCGAGCAGGCGACCGACACCCGCAGCGAGGAGCTCAAGGCGCAGGGCGTGCGGCCCCGCGTCTGGTTCGGCGAACGGTGGATCAACTCGATCTTCGACCTGTTCGAGGAGAACGTCCGCTACTTCCCGGCACTGCTGCCGATCACCGACGACGAGGACCCGGCCGCGGCGCTGGAGCGGGGAGACACCCCCGGTCTCGCCGAGCTGCGGCTGCACAACGGCACGATCTACCGGTGGAACCGCCCGATCTACGACGTGGTGCGCGACCGCCCGCACCTGCGGGTGGAGAACCGTGTCCTCCCTGCCGGGCCGACGGTGGTCGACACGATGGCGAACGCGGCGTTCTATTTCGGCCTGGTGCGGGCGCTGGTCGAGGACGACCGGCCGCTGTGGTCGCAGATGTCGTTCTCCGCGGCCGAGGAGAACTTTCACGTGGCGGCCCGGCAGGGCATCGAGGCCTCGCTGTACTGGCCGGCTCTCGGGTCGGTGCCGGCCGCGGAGCTGGTGCTCCGGCGGCTGCTCCCGATGGCCTATCGCGGGCTCGACTCCGCCAAGGTGGACCCCGCCGACCGGGACCGGTTGCTGGGGATCATCGAGCAGCGCTGCCTGACCGGCCGGAACGGCGCCACCTGGATCGCCGGCGCCTTCCGGTCGCTCTACGGCCACTCGACCGGGCGACCGCTTCGACGTGCTCCGCGACGTCACCGGTCGTTATCGCGAGCTGATGGGCAGCAACGAACCGGCCCACAGCTGGGACGTCCCCTGACGGTCGATGCACTAGCCTCGCCCCGACGGCGTCCCGAGCGGGCGCAGCTGGAGGAGGCGAGCGATGGCAACGATCGTGGTGGGTTACGTCCCGAAGCCCGAGGGCCAGGCCGCCCTGCGGCGGGCGGCCGAGGAGGCCCTGCTGCGCAAGGCCCGGCTGGTCGTCGTGAACTCGCACCGCGGGGGCAGGGAGTACGACCGGGACGACGCCATCCGGGACGAGCAGGAGCTCGAGGACATCCGTTCGCAGCTGACCGAGGTCGGTGTCGAGCATGAGATCCGCCAGCTGGTGCGCGGCATGGACCCGGCCGACGACCTGATCCAGGTCGCGCACGACGTCAGCGCCGACTTCATCGTGATCGGGCTGCGTCGCCGCTCACCGGTCGGCAAGCTGATCCTCGGCAGCAACGCGCAGCGGATCCTGCTCGACGCCCCCTGCCCGGTCCTCGCGGTGAAGTCCGCCGACTGATGCCACTGGCGCTGGCCCAGGACCCCGCGGCCGATGCCGTGTTGGCCAGCGAGCCCTTCGTGTTGCTCGTCGGGATGCTGCTGGACCAGCAGGTGCCGATGGAGCGTGCCTTCGGCGGCGCCGCCCGGCTGCACCGTCGGCTGCAGGACGGTCACGGTGGGCTGGACGCCTCGGCCGTCGCGTCTCTCGATCCGGAGACCCTTACCGAATTGTGTGCGACGCCGCCCGCGGTGCATCGGTTCCCGGCGGCGATGGCCAAGCGGATCTTCGCGCTCGCGGTGCACGTGCGCGACACCTACGGCGGGAACGTGACCGCGCTGTGGGAGGAGGCGCCGAACGGTGAGCAGCTGCGCCGCCGGCTCCAGGCGCTGCCCGGGTTCGGCGAGCAGAAGGCGCGCATCTTCGTCGCCCTGCTCGGCAAGCAGCTCGGGGTCTGCCCGGCCGGCTGGCGAGAGGCGGCCGGAGCCTACGGCGAGGAGGACAGCTACCGGTCGGTGGCCGACGTGGTGGACGCGGACTCGCTGGCCCGGGTTCGGGCTACCAAGCAGCAGGCCAAGCAGCAGCAGAAGCAAGAGGGCAGGTCCGTGTCGGGCCGAGGGGCGCGGCGGCGCCGGGGCTGAGTGGGTTTCTTCGCGGAACGCGTGGCACACTTGGCCACTGCCCGCTCTTGACCAGAGCCCGATCTGCCGCGCCCAGACATCCCGTACGTCGAGAGGTTCTCCGTGTCGTCCACCCCCTCCCGGAAGCGAACTGAGCCGGTGCCCGAGCACCCGAGGACCCAGGAGCGACCGAGTGGTGGACGGGGCCGGGTGTCCCCGGCCACCCGGACCAAGCCGACGGTGACCGCGGCCGGCAAGAACGCGGCCAAGAACACGGCCAAGAGCACTGGCAACAGCACTGCCAAGGGCACGGCCAAGAGCACCGCCAAGCCGGCCTCGAAGACCGCGGCCAAGAGCACCGCCAAGGGCACCGCCAAAGCCTCCGGTAAGACCCTTGCCAAGGCCCCGGCCAAGCCTGCGGCCAAGAGCACGACCAAGTCGTCGCCCACCAAGAAGCCGACCACCAAGAAGGCGGCCGACCCACCCGCCGCGAAGAAGTCGACCACCAAGAAGGCGACCGCGAAGAAGGCAGCGCCGCAGAAGTCGACAGCCAAGACCGCCAAGACCAGCCGGACGGGCGCGGGAACGGCTCAGGAGAAGGCGGCGACGGTGGAGGTCACCGTCGGCGGGGCACCGGTGACCGGACCGGACGGCAAGAAGCTGCTGCCCGACGTCCCGGACGAGGTGTTCGAGCGGGACCTCAAGGAGGACCCGACCCTCAAGGAGGACGAGAAGTCAGGCTTCGTGCTCTCGTCGTCCGACGAGCGGGACGAGCCCGAGCAGCAGGTGATGGTGGCGGGGGCGACCGCGGACCCGGTCAAGGACTACCTGAAGCAGATCGGCAAGGTCTCGCTGCTCAACGCCGCCCAGGAGGTGGAGCTCGCCAAGCGGATCGAGGCCGGGCTGTTCAGCGAGGAGAAGCTCGCCAAGGGCGGCAAGATCTCGGCCAAGCTGCTGGACGAGCTGGAGTGGATCGCCGAGGACGGTCGCCGGGCCAAGAACCACCTGCTCGAGGCGAACCTGCGCCTGGTGGTCAGCCTGGCGAAGCGGTACACCGGTCGCGGCATGCTGTTCCTGGACCTGATCCAGGAGGGCAACCTCGGGTTGATCCGCGCGGTGGAGAAGTTCGACTACACCAAGGGCTACAAGTTCTCGACGTACGCCACCTGGTGGATCCGGCAGGCGATCACCCGGGCGATGGCCGACCAGGCCCGCACCATCCGGATCCCGGTGCACATGGTCGAGGTCATCAACAAGCTGGCCCGGGTGCAGCGGCAGATGCTGCAGGACCTGGGCCGCGAGCCGACTCCGGACGAGCTCGCCAAGGAGCTCGACATGTCGCCGGAGAAGGTCGTCGAGGTGCAGAAGTACGGCCGCGAGCCGATCAGCCTGCACACCCCGCTCGGGGAGGACGGCGACTCAGAGTTCGGCGACCTGATCGAGGACTCCGAGGCCATCGTCCCGGCCGACGCGGTCAGCTTCACGCTGCTCCAGGAGCAGCTGCACGCGGTGCTGGACACGCTGTCCGAGCGCGAGGCCGGCGTGGTGTCGATGCGGTTCGGCCTCACCGACGGGCAGCCCAAGACGCTGGACGAGATCGGCAAGGTCTACGGCGTGACCCGCGAGCGGATCCGCCAGATTGAGTCCAAGACGATGAGCAAGCTGCGGCACCCGTCCCGCTCGCAGGTCTTGCGCGACTATCTGGACTGACGATCGGCCTCAGCCGCATCTGCAGGCCAGCGTGGCCTTTTGGCGACACGCTGACGTCGCATAGACGCACCTGGTCCAGATATCGATAGGCGGGTGCCGTCGACGACCCGACTAGGCTCGCGCTGGACCTCGCGCCTGGGCGTGGGACTTCGCGCAGAGCGGAAGAGCCCGCAGACGTCAAGGCCTACGGCGACGGGTCCGGCAGTTCCTCGTGGTGCCGACCGCCGACCGCCCGCCGAGCTGACCGAACCGCCCGGTTTCGTCGCCGCGCTGCTCGAGGCCGGGCCGCGCCGGCCACCGCACGCGCCCGCCAGCTCGCGGTCCGCCGCTTCTCCGCCTGGCTGGTCGACGAGCAGGAGGCCGACACCGACCCGCTGCTCGGGCTGAAGGCGCCGCGGCTGGACGCCGCCGTCGTCGAGCCGCTCACCGATATCCAGCTCAAGGCCCTGCTCCGAGGCGTGCGCCGGGCCCGAGATGCGCGACCGCCGCGACGAGGCCATCGTCCGCTTCATGCTGGAGACCGGAGCGCGGGCCGGGAGATGGTCGCGCTCGCCGTCGCCGACATCGATCTGGCCGCCGGAACCGCGATCGTCCGCCGGGGGAAGGGCGGCAAGGGACGCTCGGTGGCGTTCGGTGCGCAGACTGCCCGGGCCATCGACCGCTACCTCCGCACCCGCCGCGGCCACCGGCTAACCGACAGCCCGGCGTTGTGGCTGGGGGACCGGGGCAAAGCGTTCAGCTACGACGCGCTGCACAAGACGCTGCGGGAACGAGCCGACCGGGCCGGCGTAGACGGCTTCCACCCGCACCGGATGCGGCACACCGCTGCGCACCGCTGGCTCGCCGCCCGGCGGCTCCGAGGGCGGCCTGATGGCCGTCGCCGGCTGGACCCGCCCCGACATGCTGCTGCTCAGACCCGAGCCCAGGCGTCCGCCCGGGCCGCCGAGGAAGCCCGAGCGTTGAACCTGGGGAGTTGTGACCCGGCGCGAGCGGCCAGCCGAGCCCCGACAGATCAGGCCCGAGCCGACGGTCCGGCACGCTCTCCGGCGGATGCTCTCCCTGAGCGCAGGCGCGCTCGATGTCCACGCCGGCTGGGGCATCGCCGCGGCTGTCGGTAAAGGCAGCCGAATCTGCCAGTGCCGCTGACTGGGTGAGTAGGAGCACCACCGCTGCAACGACAGCCAGAGCGCTACTGATCCGCGTATGGATGCGAGCCCGTGGCTACACGGTTGTTGGGAACATTCCGGCTGACTCGCGGACCGCTGGCTCTTGATTCGGACCGGGCGCACAACGCTGTCGACGCTTTTCGCCGGCGACATTCCATCCGCCATATCCGCGACTAGGGCGAGGGAAGGGGGTCGATCAACTTATAGATGTCACCGGGCAGGGGAAAGAAATCCCTGCCGAAAGTGAAGTACACGTGGCGGGCCTTGGTGCGATCGTCGACGTAGAGGTCCATTGCGTCCGGCCCAGCCTTCGGAACGGTGTAGAGAACCTCCGCCGGCGCTCCCACGGGCTTCTTGATGATCTGAGCAGGGAGACCTCGTTTGCTCTCGCGCACGAAATAGACAGTGCCATCTGACGACACTGATGGATGTAGATCCACGAAGCCGATCGGGTGCGGAATTCTGGTCTTGATGTCGCGGCGAATGTTCACCCGGAACACATAGGAGGCGTTTGGGCTGGAGCTCATTGCGAAGGTCGCACGCCCCCCGACCGCGTATGCACCGTTCACCTGCCCGACGAAGACTGACGGATGATGGAGATCGTCTCCGGGGCCATCCTTTGCCGTCCCCAACACCCGCAGGGCACCGGTCCTGCGGTCATACAGCATCACCCGATCAACAGACACTCCTCCCCTTTTGAAAAAGCGCTCGAACAGTACGTAGCGACCCGACAGCGTCGGGTCGGACTCGTCTGCAGGAGTGTTCACCCGGTCTGAAAGCTGGGCACGTCGACCGGTTCGCAGATTGACCCGGTAGAGATTGCCAGACGAGGGATCGTTGCCTCGCCATTGCTGGTACACCAGAGTCCGGCGGGAGATGCCCGCACCGAAGGCCGACGTGCCCTTGGGGTTGATCCGGACCCTTGGCTTGGTGCCCCGTTGAACGAAGTAGTTCCTGGTGTTGAGCGACCTGTTGTAGCGGGCCCAGCCGAACCACCGCCCGTCGGCAGCCGGCGATCCCAGGGAAATCGGCCGGTCCGCCGTCTTCACCGGTATCGGCGTGAGCTCCCCAGACGAGGCGGGAGCGGTGACGGCGAGGAGCGCGAGGGCGAGAGAAACTGCCACAACCCGAAGGAGGTTTCGACGACCCGCCTGCCCGGCGCGGCGATCAAGCGAGCGCGGCAAACCAACGCGGACGTTGCGGCGAACCGGGAGTGGCCGCATGCTCGGCCCCTTTCAAGAGACCGGGGCCGGCGGAGCTTCGACCGCCCATGGGAGCGACCAGCCCCCATCTGTTGCCGACAGCTTAGACCCGCACCACTCCCCTGTCGATCAACTCGAGGCGTCCTGACCTTAACTACGAGTCCGTCGACTCCAGCCACGGCCGTCAGCCGACCCGCTCACCGTGATACCGCGCTCGCCTCGCTTGGGCGATGACCGCGACCTGAGCCGGACGAACACCCGCCGCCCGTCCCGGCGCTCCTGTTGGCTCTCTCGTCGATCGTGGTCGGTCATCACGAACTCCTGTCAGTCGGGGATATTTCGCCCCACAGCGCTCGCGACCTGGCCGTCTGTCCCGCTCAGGCGCAGAGCGCTCAGGCGTCCCTGTGGGCGACTATCTGGACTGAGATCCGCCGCATGGGACCGGAGAACCGAACCGATCTGCGAAGACGCTCGGAGCTCGCTCGGGTCAATGCCGGTGTGAGTGGCCGGACACTGCGGTCGGCACGGTCAGCGATGACTGGCCGCTTTGGCCCGACGACTGTGACCGATGTTGCTCGGATTTTCAGCCGCGACGGCCATCTGGTGCACCTAGAAGCTCGGGCTCGCCGACAAGGGGTAGGCGCGCTTCAGTGACAGGTGAAGGAGAAGCGGTCCACGACAGACCTCAGTTCGCCGTCTTGGTAGGTGAGGTGGCTCACGGCTCTGAGGAAGACCCTTCCTGTTGGCTGTCCGTCAGCGTCGTAGATCGTTCGCGGCTCGACGATGACAACAGTGTTCGTGGTGGTCGAGCGGGTGACATTCAGGCCGATGTGCTCGGTCGCGACGCCAGTCAGGTAGCGCCCGTCAGGGAATGTCACGGTGTACCGCAGCGTGGTGGTTCCGCGGATGTGGAGGGCTCCGCCGCCTGTGGTTACTGCCTGACCGATGAAGGTTTCGGTGCCGACCTGCCGGCCCTCGGTCTCCTCGAAGCACTCCGGGAGTGTGTTTGTCGTCGGGAGCTCCTCGTTGTGATAGATCGGGGTCACAGTCGCGGGGTCTGCTGTGGCGACGTTCCCGACCGTCAGCGGGGCGACAAGCACTAGTGAGAAGAGGCCGATACGTCTCAGGATCATGGTGTCCCACCTTGTCGCATTTCGATGGATGAGTCGTGGCCAGCAGGGCACTGACCTTTGGCGTGGCTCGCGCTCGCGGTGCCGTCGGCCAGACCGGGCGAGGCCGCTGCCGGCGGGTGCTCATCATGTGCAGGGAGGCGGTAGCAGCAGAACCCCTTACTTTTCACTAGCCGCGGTGCAACGCTGGGGCATGCATCGCGGCGCTGCAGACACCGGTGAGGTCATCGCGGGGGTCGCTCAAGATGCCACCACCCCGGCAGAGTTCGCCGATGCGGTCATGGACACAGTGTCCGACCTGGTGCCGTTCGACGGCTATTGTCTGTTCGGGACGGACCCCCTCAGCGGCGTCCGGACGTTTATGTACTCTCGGCACGGCCTTGACGGCCTCGCGGAGCAGCTGGCATACAACGAGTTCGTCGAGGTGGACGCCAACCGTTACCGCGAGCTGGGCAGCTCGGCCAGGCCCATCGGCGTGATGTCCACCGCCGACTCACAAGGCCGCCGCAGCTCCCGTATGCACGACATGCTGCGCCCGGCTGGGTTCGGCTCGGAACTGCGTCTTGTGCTGCGCTCTGGCTGGGTTTTCGGCGGGATCAGCCTGTTCCGCGAGGCAGGTGCGCGGCCATTCGGTGACTCCGACCTGGAGCAGGCTCTGACCCTGGCGGGCGGTCTACGCCGGGCGGTTCAGCGACACCCGGTGCGCCCGATCCCGGCACCGAGGACAACCATGCCCACCGGTGTCATTCTGCTCAACCCTGCCAACCACGTGCTCGCTCAGACCGCCGGGGTAGCCCGCTGGCTCGATGAGCTCTGCATCGGCGGCGATGACGAGATGATGCCCGCCGACCACATGCGAATGGTCTTGGACGTCGCCACCGCCTCACGGACCGCGGCCGGCCCGGTGGTCTGCCGAACTCGAACCGCCTCCGGACGCTGGTTGATCGTTGAGGCCGCGCCGTTGAACGGTTCCGAGGCCGACACCACAATCATGCTGCGGAGCGCCGAGGTCGCCTCCTTGCTACCGGCCGCGGTCGCCTGGTTCGGCCTTACCCCACGCGAGTATGAGGTTCTTGCTGCCGCGAGCATGGGGCTGCCCGCCAAGCACATCGCTCGCGACCTCGCCCTCGCCGTCCCAACCGTCAACGCCCACTTGCAGTCGATCTACCGCAAGGCTGGAGTCACCGGTCGCGAACAATTGCTCGCCTCGCTCAGCTGATCTCCGAGCGCAGCTGCAGTGGCCCCGTTTCCCGAGTGGTGCCAGCTGCCGCTGACGCTGTCAGCATGGGCATCAGCTCGACGCTGGCTGCCGCCATCGACGGTGCCGTCGGCCGGCTGCATCACAGTCCAAGATGTTCAGGGCACAACCTTCTAAACTGCACGTTCGTGATGCTCGGCCGCACAGCGCTCACGCGTTTCTGCTGCGCAACTATCTGGACTGACCCTCGCCTCTGGCCTGCACTGCGGAGGGCACCCGGCTCCGTAGCGGTCACACAACACACTCGGCGTACGTCACCCGGTTGACGGACGACGCATGGGAGTGTGACCGCGATGGACCAAACGGCAGTGTTCGAGGCCGAGCGCCCCAGGCTTCTGCGCATCGCCAGCCGAGTGCTCGGTGACCCGACCGAAGCCGAGGACGTCGTCCAGACGGCGTGGATCCGGCTGCGCAGCACTCCTATAGACATCGACAATCTGCCCGGCTGGCTGACCACGGTCACCACTCGACTGTGTCTGGACCGACTGCGCACCCGGACACCCGAGCCGACGGCCGACGTCGAGCCCACCGAGCGCGCTCCGGACCCCGCCGAGGAGATCGCGCTGGCCGACACCGTCGGCGTGGCCTTGCAGATCGTGCTCGATCGACTCACCCCCGGCGAACGGATCGCCTTTGTCCTCCACGACAGCTTCGCGATCGACTTCCCAACCGTCGCCTCGATCCTGGGCACCACCCCGGTCGCTGCGCGGAAGCTCGCCTCGCGCGCTCGCGCCAAGATCGCTCAGCCGGCTGCTGTGGAGTACCCGGCGGACTGGGCGATCGTCGACGCCTTCCTCGCGGCGGCACGGGGAGGTGACTTTGCGCGGCTCATGGAGCTCTTGGCGCCGGGCGCCGTTGCCGTCGGCGACGACGCGGCCATCGCCCTCGGCACCCCCGCCCGCATCGAGGGGGGCCGCCAGGTGGCCGAGATGTTCAACGGCGCGGCCAAGGCAGCCCTGTCGGTCCTTATCGGCGACCGTCCCGGTGCCGCCTGGATGCACCGCGGCGAGTTCAGGGTCGCCTTCGACTTCACCATCGAGGATGGTCTCGTGCACCGCATCGACTTCCGAGCCGACCCCGACGTGCTGACGAGCGTGGCCAAGCGGACCCCAGGACGCCTGCCCGGCGCGTGAAGCACGAACCGCCTCCCCGCTCGCGTCGGTCGACGGCCTTCGGTGCCGAAGCGGTCACACTCGGGCCCGGCCGAACGTCATCCAGCTACGAGGGTTCGTGAACGGACCCCTAGACCTGATTCCTAGCGACGAAGGGCGGCCCAACCGATGAAGACGATGACCTGCCGGCAGCTCGGCGGACCCTGTGACCTCGAGCTGCACGGGGAGACCGCGGACCACGTCATCAAGGGTCAGGACCGGCACCTCAAGGAGGCGGTCAAGGCGGGCGACAGCACCCACGAGCCGGCCCATAAGGAGATGAAGGGTCGCTGGAAGCATCCGAAGGCGTCGATGAGCTGGTACCGCGACGTCAAGAAGGCGTTCGCCGAGCTCCCCGAGAACTGATGCGCGAGGCAGGTGCAAAGCGTCGATCGTGAGCGGCTAGGCGTCGCAGGCGATGCCGTCGCCATCCGCGTCGAAGCCGTGCGGGTCGTCGCCCACGACGCGGAAACCCTGGGCGCTGAGCTGCGTGCAGTCGAGGTCCGGCGGGTAGGGCGGGATGCAGGCGCCGGAGTAGTTGGGGTCGCAGTTGCCGCCGCCGGCGGCCGGGGGAGACGCCGGCTCGGTTGGGGCGAGTGGCGCGCCGAAGTGGGAGCAGTGGCCCCACAGGCCACGGCCGGCCGACCTTGCCGACGATTCGGCCGCGTACATGACGTCGATGAATCGGTCGTTCGGTTCGTACAAAGCGGCCCTGGCGAACCCGCGGGCGACCATGGTCCGGTTGACGAACAGCGCGTCGCCGTCGTCGACCGACCACAGGTACAACAGGGTGCGGTCGTAGGAGTCCTTGAGCTCCTGATCGGGCAGCACCCAGACGGTCGAGCCCACCGGGGCCAGCCGGGCCAAGGCGTCGGACGCAGCCGGACCGAAGCACTGCACCGGCTCGCTCGGATGGACCGTCTCCGGCGTGTCGATCTCCAGCAGGCGCACGTCCACTGACGCCGTGGACCGCAGCACCCGGCCGGAGCGCAGTGCGTGCAGCTCGAGGGTGTCGCCGTCGACGATGCGCTCGACGACTGCCCGTTGCGCTCCTTCGGGTACGCCCGCAGGGGTCCCACCCCGGGAGGGTCCATCCGCTGGCGCTGAGGCGTCCGGTTCGTCGTCCGACGGCGGGTCGTCCGCCGGAGTCTCGTCACGGTTCTGCCCGGGCTCGTCGTTCGACGACGATGGTGAAGTCTCGCGGCTGCCGCCGCGCGGCGGGTCGGCGCTCGCGTCTGTGGCCGGACCGCATCCGGCGGAGACCACGACCGTGATCAGCAGCGCGGCGAGAGCTCCGAGCACCCTTGTCAGCACCACCACGCCCCCGCCCCCTGGCCGTCCGTGGAGGAGACGCTACGCATTGCCGGATCCGGCGTCTCCGCGATCACCCCATTGGCAGCAGTCGACGCCCGCGTCGTACAGCTGGAGAGCTGGCGCACCGTGCCTGCTACAGATGGTCACTATGGTCGCGCCCAGCAAGCCGAGCGTGCTGTTCATGTGCGTCCACAACGCCGGCCGCTCCCAGATGGCAGCCGGGTACCTCCGCGCGCTCGCGGGCGACCAGGTCGACGTCCGCTCCGCCGGCTCCCGCCCCGGCGAGACGGTGAACCACGTGGCTGTCGCGGCCATGGCCGAGGACGGGATCGACATCAGTGACAACCGGCCCAGGCTGGCCACGGCCGAGGTGCTGCGAACCGCCGATGTGGTCGTCACGATGGGATGCGGTGACGAGTGCACCTACTACCCCGGCAAGAGGTACCTGGACTGGGAGCTCGACGACCCCGCGGGACGAGGAGCTTGACGCCGTCCGCGCGATCCGCGACGACATCAAAGCGCTGGTGCGAGCCCTGCTCGGCGAGCTGGTTCCGGGTCAAATTGCTCAGTCGCAGGGCCGTTGTCCGTGACCCGATTCGGACAAAGCCACCCCTCGCTCGGCGACGGATGTCACTATCGGTGTAATCCCGGCCTAGGCCGGGACCGCTGGCGAGACGGGTTCTGCGATGCGAGTTGCTGCTCTGACATTCGCACTGGGCGGGACGCTGCTGGTCGGCCCGCTCGTTCAGTCGACTGCAGCGCCACCTGCGGTCGAGCTGACCGCCGGTCCGAACGTGGTCGTGCTGCTGCTGGACGACGCCCGCTACGACGACCTGACCACGCTGCCCGAGGTCCGGCGGCGGATCGGCGACCAGGGCGCGGTCTTCACCCGCTTCTACGCGTCGTTCCCGCTGTGCTGCCCTGCTCGGGCGACCCTGCTGACCGGGCAGTACCCGCACAACCACGGCGTCCTGAACAACGTCGCGCCCACCGGGGGGTTCACGGAGTTCGACGACTCCTCCACGCTCGCGACCTGGCTGGATCCGGGCTACCAGACGGGGCTGATCGGGAAGTACTTCAACCAGTACGCGCCGCCGTACGTGCCCCCCGGCTGGGACGAGTGGATGGTCCCCCGCTCGATGTACAACTACACCGGTCCGGGCTGGTTCATGGACCAGGGGACCGGTGGGGCGTACCAGTCGCTGGCGGGATACCAGACCGACACCATCGGCGAGCTCGCCGCCGACTTCGTCCGCCGCAACGCCCCGGGACCGGAGCCATTCTTCCTTTACGCCAACATCGTGGCCCCGCACGCGGGCAAGCCGGTCGAGGTTGACGACCCGAC
This sequence comes from uncultured Actinomycetota bacterium, assembly GCA_963695375.1. Lineage (GTDB taxonomy): Bacteria > Actinomycetota > Actinomycetes > Propionibacteriales > Nocardioidaceae > JACCVL01. Next base: position 2,095,729 of record OY968767.1, read on the forward strand.
CGGGTTCGCGACCCCAGCGGTGTCCGATCGTTATCGTGACCGGTTCGCCGGCCTGGCCAGCACCGATCCGTCGTTCAACGAGCGTGACGTCCGCGACAAGCCGCTGCGTCCGCGGCCGCTCAGCGCTGCGGAGATCGCCGGGTTGACGGAGGCGAATGCGCAGCGTCGCGAGGCCAACCTGTCCGCCCAGGACGTCGTGACGGGTGTCCTCGACGTGCTGGCACAGACCGGAGAGCTCGACAACACCTACGTCGTGGTCATGTCCGACAACGGCTACCTGCTCGGCGAGCACCGGCTGCGTAGCGGAAAGCTCGCGCCCTACGAGGTCGCCAACCGGGTGCCGCTCATGGTGCGCGGCCCCGGTATCCGGCCAGGTCTCGTGATCGACCACGTCACGGCACAGGTCGACTTCGCCCCGACCGTGCTGGCGATGACGGGGGCGGTCAGCGACCGCCCTGCGCTCATCGACGGCGTCGACCTGCTGCCCCTGATGCGGAACCCGGCCGGGCCCGGTCTGGGGCGCCCGGCGGTCGTGATTGAGGCGACGAAAGTCGATCTGAACACCGAGCCGCTGCCCTGGCTCTACCACGGAGTGGTGAGCAACGACGGCTGGAAGTACGTGGAACGGACTCACAACCGTCGCGAGCTGTACGACCTGACTGCCGACCCGTACGAGTTGCAGAACGTGGCCGACGACCCCGCCTACGCCGACACCCGGCAGCGCCTGGCGGCACTGCTCGCGACCTACCAGTGGTGTCGGGGCGCGTCCTGCCGGTGACATGGTCCGGACGGGCTGGCCCGGTCGTCCCTCCCGCCCCACGGGACCGCTCGGCGACTGCCCGAACTGGCCATGGTGCCCGGAATGCGACCGCCCCCATCCTGTGCCATGCGCATTCGGTGGTGGTGTCGAGCCGGACTGCACCGATGGCGCAAGGTGGCCGGTGGGCCGGAGACGCTGGGGTTCCTGGCCTGCCGCTGGTGCGGCCGGCAGCGTTGAGTCAGCAGCCGGCGCCGGTGACGGCGAGATGGACCAGGGCCCGCAGGCAGGGCTCGGCGGAGAACAGGCCCGGCGAGGTCTGCGGGTCGCCGTACAGCTCCACCAGCCAGCCCGTCCCGTCGGCGGCGGTCTCGCCGGCGCCGAGGACTGACACATAACCCATCCGGGCCAGTAGTGCCTGCTCGAGGGGGTCACCCTCGGTCAGGCTCGCGGTGTACGACCCACCGCTCAGGGCGTGCCGGGTGGCCGGGTACTCGGCGGGGTTGAACTCCATCCCGGACATCATCTCGATCCCGGCCAGCGCGCCACGTACGTCGTTGCGCAGCATGCGGGACAAGACGTCCACCAGGATGCCGTGACGCTGCCGGCTCACCCACCAGGTCGAGGCGTCGTACACCTCGGCGAAGGCGTCGCAGACGACCTGCAGCCGGTGCTCGACGGACCGTCCGCCGGTCCGGAACCCGGCCAGGACCCGGTCGGTCAGGGTGGCGGCATCCGGCGGGATCAGTGCGGGCAACGGCGCCTCGCCGACCAGGAGTGCGTCACCGGACAGCTGGCGGGTCTGCTTGTGCCGGTATTGCGCGGCGTCGGCCAGTCGCAGCAGCGCCCGGGCGGCGGTCTTGGCCGACTGCGTTCCGGCCGCCCTGGTGCGGGTGGTCGCCGCGCCCACGGCGAGCCCGGCATGGTGCGGGAGCATGACTGCTGCCACCCGCTGGACCAGGGCGTCCACCTCGGTCACCTCGGCGCCGTCGAGGAGCACCACGAACTCGTCCCCGCCGATCCGCGCCACCAGTACGTCCCGCGCGTCACCGATCGCGGAGGTGAGGGTGTTCGCCGCTGCCCGGACCAGCTCGTCCCCGGCGGCATGCCCGAAGTCGTCGTTGACCTGCTTGAGGCCGTTGATGTCACAGAGCACCGCTGAGACGGGCGGGAACGGCTCCGGAGCCGCCAGTCGTTGGAGCAGCCAGTCGTCGGCTGCCCGGCGGTTGGCCAGCCCGGTCAGCGGATCGGTGTACGCAAGCCGGGCCAGATCGTCGAGGGTGTCCAGCCGGGACAGCCCCGCCGACAGCAGGCCCGCCAGTGCCGAACCGGCCGCGCAGTCGTCCGGAGTGAAGGGCTCGTCGGCCGCCCGGGTGACGTACAGGTCACCCCAGACCCGGTCGGCAACCCGGATCTGGAACGCGGCGGCGTGCCGCTTGCCCAGCCGCTGCAACAGCTCCCGATCGGCCGGCGAGGTGAGCGGGTCCTCGAGCGAGCCGGTCCAGGTCGTGTGCTGCCCGCCGAGCGTGGTCATCAGCCGGGCGTAGTCGACGATCGGGTAGTAGCGGTCCGCTGGCCACTCTTGCTCCCACGCGGCGAGGTGGCCGACGTTGTGCAGGATCTTCACCCGGGCGCGGTCCCGCTCGTAGCGCGACATCGACGCCGACGAGCCGCCCATGACCTCGAGCGCCGCGTGCAGGGTGGCCTCGACGAGGGCGTCCTCCGAGGCTCCCACGGCAACGGTCAGGGCGACGTCCCGCAGCCGGTGCAATCGGCTCGTTGTCGTCAACGACGTCACCGTGGACATCCGCCCCTCCATCCCTGCGCGCGTCTGCCTGTCGCTGCTGAGTCAGTGTCGGCTACACACCGTCATTTATCTGTTACTGCATGCAACGAAGCGGCCCAACCGGCCCCGAACGGCAACCGAACAGACGACCGCAGGCCCGAGGGTGCAGCGCAGTCGGCGGAGCGGGACACTTGAGCCAGACACGGAGGTGGCCATGGGACTGGTGAGCAAGATCGTGAAGATCGGGATCGCCAAGAAGCTGTACGACGAGGCCCGCAAGCCGGAGAACCAGGCCCGGATGAAGCGCGGCGTCCAGCAACTGCGCAGCTATGCCGAGCAGCGCAAGACCCAGCGCCCGGGCTGACCGCCGTGCCGACCGTCGTGGCGGGCGGTAGGTTCGGCGCCGGACGCCGCGATCGGGGCGACCATCGAGACGGGAGTGCAGCCATGGGTGTGTTCAGCAAGATCGTCAAGACCGGGGCGGCCAAGAAGATCGTCGACGAGGCCCGCAAGCCGGAGAACCAGGCGAAGCTGAAGAAGGGCGTTGCGCAGGCCAAGGAGAAGGTGGCCAAGAACCGCAAGCCGCGCTGACTCAGCCGGCCCCGCGCGGGCACGGTCGCGGTTGCGCCGGCGGGCATGGGTCGGCGCCGGTCAGCTCAGCCACACCGTCAGCACCCAGGCGCCGGCGATGAGCAGGGCCGCCGTGAGCTCGATCAGGACGGACAGGCCGACCGCCTTGAGCGCGTGCACGGTCGACCCGCGGGCCGCCTCGTGCCCGCCGAGCCGCCGTCGCTCCGCGCCGTAGATCCCGCCGACGAACCCCAGCGGGAGCCCGAGCACCGGGATCACGAAGAAGCCCAGCACGCCCGCGAGCCCACCGACCAGCAGGGTGCGGGAGGGCACGCCGGCCTGCTGCAGCCTGCGGCCGGGGACGAGGTACTTGAGCACCTGGCTGGTGGCGGCCACGGCGGTCGTGCCGGCGAGCAGGGTGTAGGCCGTGCTGCCGCCCTCGACCACCGCCCAGCAGGCCGTCGCGCCCCAGACCAGCAGCAACCCGGGCAGTATCGGCACCACCACGCCGACCAGGCCGACGAGCACGAACAGGCCGACGAGCAGCACACCCCAGGTGTCCATCCGCCGAGTGTGCCCTCACCGGCCGGCTGCGGACGCCACGAGGCCCCGGGCGGTGGACCCGGGGCCTCGTGGAGCTGGGGGGTGGCGCTGGCTCGGCGAGCTCAGATCTCACCGTCCGACGCGGTGGCGGGGGTGGCCCGCAGCCGTTCGGTCTCGTCCTGGATGGTGGCCGCCACCTGGCGGAGCGCGTCCTCGTGCTCGCGGCCGTGGTGGGCGCAGAAGTACAGCTCGGCGCCGCTGGGCATCTCGACCCGCAGGTAGGCCTGGGCCCCGCAGCGGTCGCAGCGGTCAGCGGCAGTGAGGTCTGCCCGGGGTGCAACAGCAGTCGTCACGTGTGCCTCGTCTCCGTCTCGGTTCGGAAGGGTGAGAAGTGTTCCACTTCTCTCCCACACCGGACTCCAACATCCAATCACGCGCCGGACTTCCCGGATCGCGCCCCCTACGGGTGTGACGCAGGACCTACCCTGCTGCGTTCCGTTCGCCCGGCGTCGTTGCCGGAGGAGCAGTGCACCAGTACTTCGATACTGCCTCGCCCGCGGAGTGGTCGCCGGACTTCTCCGAATCGTGGACCCGGAAACCGGCAGCATGCGGGCAACACGCCCGAGAATCATCCGTCCGGTCGAGCCGGTCCCGGCCGAGCGGCGTGCTGCCAGGGGCTGGGGAGTGGTCCTCGGTAGGCTGCCGAACGCCCGCTGACCCCGAGGGAGACCACCATCGACACCGCCTACACCGCTCGCAACCTGCTCGTCCTGGAGGGGCTGGAGGCGGTGCGCAAGCGGCCGGGGATGTACATCGGGTCCACCGACACCCGTGGGCTGATGCACTGCGTCTGGGAGATCATCGACAACGCCGTCGACGAGGCGCTGGCCGGCGCGTGCACCCGGATCCAGGTGCTGCTGCACGCCGACGGCTCGGTCGAGGTGACCGACGACGGCCGGGGGATCCCGGTCGACACCGAGCCGCGGACCGGGCTGTCCGGCGTCGAGGTGGTGTTCACCAAGCTGCATGCGGGCGGCAAGTTCGGCGGCGGCTCGTACGTCGCGACCGGCGGCCTGCACGGCGTCGGCGCGTCGGTCGTCAACGCGCTGGCCGCTCGGCTGGACGTGACGGTCGACAAGGGTGGGGCCCGGTGGGCGACGTCGTTCCGCCGTGGCGTGCCCGGTCGCTTCGACGCCGATGGGCCGAAGGCCGGCTTCGCCCCGCAGCCGGGCCTGGACCGGGTCAAGCGGGTCAGCAAGACCAGCACCGGCACCCGGATCCGATACTGGCCCGACCCGCAGGTCTTCGTGCCGGGTGCCGACTTCGCCTACGACGAGCTGCTCACGCGGGCCCGGCAGACGTCGTACCTGGTGCCCGGGCTCGAGCTCGTGATTCGCGACGAGCGGCCCGTCGACGGTGAGCAGGAGCCGCGCGAGGAGCGCTTCAAGCACGACGGCGGGATCACGGAGTTCTGCGAGTTCCTGGCTCCCGACCCAGCGGCCACCGGTGTGCTCCGGCTGCAGGGCAGCGACCACTTCACCGAGACGGTGCCGTTGCTCGACGACGCGGGGCACATGACGCCGCGCGACGTCGACCGGGAGGTCGTTGTCGACGTCGCGCTGCGCTGGGGCACCGGCTACGAGACGGAGCTGCGCAGCTTCGTCAACATCATCGCCACCCCCAAGGGCGGGACGCACGTCAGCGGGTTCGAGCGGGCGGTGACCCGAACGTTCAACGACGTGCTGCGGCAGGGCCGGCTGCTCAAGAACGGCGACCCGGACGTGGGCAAGGAGGACGTTCTCGAGGGGCTCACCGCGGTCGTCACGGTCCGGCTCGCCGAGCCGCAGTTCGAGGGGCAGACCAAGGAGGTGCTCGGCACGCCCGCGGTCACCCGCATCGTCGGCAAGATCGTCGGCGGCGAGCTGCGGGCCTTCCTCACCTCGAGCAAGCGTGCCGACAAGCCGGCGGCCCGCGCGGTGCTGGACAAGGTCGTGGCCGCGGCGCGGACCCGGATCCTCGCCCGCCAGCAGCGGGACAACCAGCGCCGCAAGAGCGCCCTGGAGTCCAGCGCGCTCCCGGCCAAGCTGGCCGACTGCCGGAGCAGCGACAACGACCGGACCGAGCTGTTCATCGTCGAGGGTGACTCGGCGCTCGGCACGGCCAAGCTGGCCCGGGACGCGGCGTACCAGGCGCTGCTGCCGGTCCGCGGCAAGATCCTGAACGTCCAGAAGGCCTCCACCGGCGACATGCTCAAGAACGCCGAGTGCTCCGCGATCATCCAGGTGGTCGGCGCCGGGAGCGGGCGCACCTTCGACGTGGACCAGGTGCGCTACGGCCGGATCATCTTCATGGCGGACGCGGACTCCGACGGCGCCCACATCCGCTGCCTGCTGGCCACCCTCTTCTTCCGGTACATGCGTGAGCTGGTCGCCGCCGGGCGGGTCTTCTCCGCGGTGCCGCCGCTGCACCGGATCGAGCTCTCGGCGCCGAAGAAGGGGCAGAGCAAGTACGTCTACACCTACTCCGACGACGAGCTGCAGCGTCGGCTGGCAGAGCTGAGCCGCAGGCAGCAGCGATGGAAGGACCCGGTGCAGCGCTACAAGGGCCTCGGTGAGATGGACGCCAACCAGCTGGCCGAGACCACCATGGATCCCCGGCACCGGACGCTGCGCCGGATCACCGTCGACGACGCCGAAGCGGCCAGCGGCGTGTTCGAGCTGTTGATGGGCAGCGAGGTCGCGCCGCGCAAGGACTTCATCGTGGCGAATGGAGGACATCTCAGCGAGGAGGACCTCGACGTCTGATCAGGCACCGACCTCCAGCCCGCTGACCTGCGCCGCCTTGGCCCGGTGGAACACCACCAGGGCCAAGGCGGCGGCCAGCACGGTGGCGCCGGCGGCGCCGAGGAACACCACCTCGAGCTGGGCCAGCCCGGCCTCGCGCAGCCGCTCGCCGTACTCCGGGCAGGTCGTGGGGTCGCTCGGGCACAGCTCCCGCGCCGGCGGGATGGTGTCGGCGACCGCGTAGAAGCGTCGCAGCCCGAGGTCGGTCAACGCGGAGATGCCGACCAGCATCCCGACCATCCGGGCGACGACCAGCAGCGCGCTGGCGATCCCGTGGACCGCACGGTCGGTCGCCGCGAGCAGCGCGGCGTTGACCGGTGCGAGAGCGAGTCCGAAGCCGAGCCCGGCCAGCACCAGCGGGACGGTGGCCCAGCCCGACCGGAGCGCCTCCGCGTCCCAGCGCGACATCAGGACGAACCCGAGGGCCGCCAGCGCCATCCCGGCCGCCGTCAGCGGCCCAGGAGGGACCCGACGGGTCAGCCAGCCCCCGAGCACCGCCCCGACCGGCAGGGCGGCCAGGAAGCGGACCAGCACCAGCGCGGCCGCCAGCTGGGAGTCGCCGTAGACGGTCAACCGGGCGAAGAACGGGATGTCGACCAGCGCGGCGATCAGCGCGGCGCCGACGAGGAAGGAGACGGCCACCGCACCCCACGCCGCCCGCTCCCGCAGGCTGCCCCGCGGGACCAACGGTGCGGCCGAGGTGCGCTGCCGCCAGCCGAAGGCGACTGCTCCTCCCGCCGCGACCAGCAGCCACCACGGGCCGGCGTCACCGAGCACGGCGACCGCCGGGTCGGCGGAGGCGAACGCCACGATGACGCCGCCGAGCGCGACCGCCAGCAGCAGCGCACCCAGCAGGTCGGTCTGGCGCAGCACCGAACTCCACCGCCGCCAGCCGAGCAGCGGCCGGTCGGCGGTCGCCTGGCGCAGCGTGAAGGCCGCCCCGAGTCCGTAGACCGCGAGCGCCAGCGGCGTCAGCCAGCGCGACGTCCCCCCGACCGGCAGGAACGCCTGCCCCCAGAAGACGTCGGTGACGAGCGCCCGGGGCGGCTGCATCACCAGCGCCATCCCGACGAAGACGGCGAGGGCGAGGGCGCCCCCGGGCCAGTCGGTCCGAGCCCGAGGGTGCGTCCGGCCCGGTGCCGGGTCCGCCACGGTGGCGCCGCCGACCCGGCGCAGCAGGACGGCGAGCAGCAGCCCGACGGTCAGATTCAGCCAGAAGATGGCCCGCCAGTCGGCGACCGACAGCACCACGGCGCCGAGCAGCGGCCCGAGGACGGCGCCGAGCTCCTGCACGCCGCCCACGACGCCCAGCGGCAGCCCGCGCCGCTCGGCCGGCCACAGGTCGGCCACCAGCGCCAGCGTGGCCGGCACGAGGCCGCCGGCGCCGACGCCCTGGACGAATCGGCCGGTCACCATCGTCGGCAGGTCGTAGGCCGCGGCGGTGACGAGAGAGCCGACGGCGAACACCACCAGCGACCCCACCAGCACCGGGGTGCGGCCCCGCAGGTCGGCGATCCGCCCGATCAACGGCAGCATGCCGACGTAGCCGAGCAGGAAGCCGGAGATCAGCGGCGCTGCCCGCTGCAACTGCTCGGTGGTGAGTCCGGCGGCGGCCATCATCTCCGGCAGCGCGAGCACCACGACGTAGGTGTCTGCGGCCGCGAACGCGACGGCGACGGCGGCCACGCCGAGCAGCACCTGGCTCCGGCGCGGGACGCGGGCGGCGCTGGTCACGAGGGGATCAGGGGAGGGCGATGTCGACGGGCTCGTCGGAGGCGGTGACCTCGAGGTCGTACGTGACGTCCTCGCCACCGGGGTAGAAGGGGCCGGTGATGGCGGCGTCGCGCAGCTCGTCGGCCTCGGTGAGGCGATAGGACACGTCGAAGTCGGCGGCGTCGTCGGCGGAGGGGATCAACGCCTGCACCACGACGCCGGGCAGGGTGCCGTCGATCGTGGTCAGCACGTCCTCGCCGTCCCGGCTCTGCTCCCCGGCGACCGGGTCCACCGTCTCGGTGAGCCACGACGAGACGCCGTCCTCGGCGGCGACCAGCGCGGCCGGGTCCGGCGCCCCGAAGTCGGCGGGGTCGACCGGCGTGAAGTCGGGGACGAAGCCGATCTTGGCCACCACCTCGCCATCGACGGAGACCAGGTCGGCGTCGACCTGCCCGATCCCCCCGGCGACCACCGTCACGGTGCCGTCGAACGCGGGGTCGTGGTTGCCGACGCCGTCGGCCTCGACCAACCCGAGGGTGCCGTCCGGCAGCTGCTCCGTGGCCAGCCGGATCTGCAGGCTGGCCGCCTCGTCGAGGACCGTGCGGGCGGTGGCGAGCCGCGCGGCGGGGTCGTCGTCCGGGCTGCCGCCGTCGTCACCGCCGGTGCAGCCGGTGACGGCGGTCAGCGCGAGGACCGCGGCGGCCGCCGTCGCCGCGCGCTGCAGCAGAGGTCGGGTCGGCGGCACAGGTGCACCTTCTCACGCAGCAGACGTGCCGCCGGGGACCTGCCCCGCCACCGGCGCCGCCACCGCCGCCAGCGGCTGAGCGGCGGGGACGCCGGAGCCGTCCCGCCGGCCGTCCGCGGCCGGCAGGTCGACGGCGGCACCGCTGCTCGCCGTCGCCAGCGCCGGGCCCGGTCCGGCCCAGGCCAGCAGCAGTCGGTCCTCGCCCTTGAGGAACCGGTGACAGCGCACCCCACCGGTGGCCCGGCCCTTGGGCGGGTACTCCTCGAAGGGGGCGACCTTGACCGTGCCGGGCTCGGTGCCGGGCAGCGCGGAACCGGCGCCCGCGACCGTGACCACCACGGCCCCGTCGGTCTGGTCGGAGCGGACCGCGCCGAAGAAGACCACCTCGGCCCCGGCCGACAGCCGGACGCCGGCGATCCCGCCGGCCGCGCGTCCCTGCGCCCGGACTCCGGCCGCCGGGAACCGCAGCAGCTGGGCATCGGAGGTGGCGAACACCAGCGCCGCACCGTCCACGTCGCCCGCGGCGAGCTCACCCGCGCCGACCACCCGGTCCCCGTCGTCGAGGCGGATCACGTCCCAGACGTCGCGATTCGTAGGGTGCTCGGCCTGGACCCGCTTCACCACCCCCCGCGAGGTGCCGAGGAGCAGCCCTCCCGAGTCCGGGTCCAGCGCGGTCAGGCAGAGCACCCGCTCGGTCGGCTCCAGGGAGAGGAACTCGCTCACCGGCGCGCCGCCCTGCAGGTGCGGGGCCGCGGCGGTGCCGGGCAGGGCGGGCAGGTCGAGCACGCCCAGCCGGTGCACCCGGCCGGCGCTGGTGACCACACCCACCTGCCCGCGGGCGGTCGAGCGGACGACGGACAGCACGGCGTCGTGCCGGTTCCGCCCGCCGCCGGTGCCGAGCGGCTCGTCGGAGGAGGTGCGGGCCAGCAGCCCGGTGGCCCCGAGCAGCACGAAGACCGGGTCGTCGGCCACCTCGAGCGGGGTGGTGCTGGGAAGCGTCTGGCCGGCCGACTCCAGCAGCACCGTCCGGCGCGGCGTGCCGAACTGCTTGGCCACGTCGGCCAGCTCGTCTCCGACCGTCCGGTCGAGCAGCGAGGGGTCGGACAGGATCGCGTCCAGCTCCTCGATCGTGGTCTGCAGCGCCTGCTGCTCCTGCTCCAGCTCGAGCCGGGAGAAGCGAGTCAGCCGACGCAGTGGCAGGTCCAGGATGTGGGTCGCCTGGAGCTCGGACAGGTCGAACACCGACATCAGCCGCTCCCGCGCCTGGCCCGCGTTGTCGCTCCCGCGGATCAGCTGGATCACCTCGTCGATGTCCAGGATCGCGACCAGCAGCCCCTCCACCAGGTGCAGCCGGTCGGCCGCCCGGCCCCGCCGGAACGCGCTCCGGCGGCGCACCACGTCGCGGCGGTGGCCGAGGTAGACGCGCAAGAGCTCGATCAGGCCCAGCGTGCGCGGCTGCCCGTCGACGAGCGCGACCGCGTTGATGCCGAACGAGTCCTCCATCGGCGTCAGCTTGTACAGCTGCTCCAGCAGCGCCTCGGGGTGGAAGCCGCCCTTCACCTCGACGACGAGGCGCAGCGCGTTCTCCCGGTCGGAGTAGTCGTTGACTGCGGCGATCCCCTGCAGCTTCTTGGCCTGCACGAGCGTCTTGATCCGCTCGATCACCCGCTCCGGACCGACGCCGTACGGCAGCTCGGTGACGACGATGCCCTTGCGCTTGGCCGACACCGACTCGATCCGGGCGGTCGCCCGCATCTTGAACGAGCCGCGCCCGGCCTCGTAGGCGTCCCGGATGCCGTCCAGCCCCACGATCTTGCCGCCGGTGGGCAGGTCCGGCCCGGGGACGAACCGCATCACGTCGTCCAGGCCGGCGTCGGGGTGGGCGAGGAGGTGCCGGAGGGCGCCGACCACCTCGACCAGGTTGTGCGGTGCGAGGTTCGTCGCCATGCCGACCGCGATCCCGGAGGCGCCGTTGACCAGCAGGTTCGGGATCGCCGCCGGGAGGACGGTCGGCTGGGTCTCCCGGCCGTCGTAGGTGGGCATGAAGTCGACGGTGTCCTCGTCGATGGAGGCGGTCATCGCCACCGCCGGGCTCGCCATCCGGCACTCGGTGTACCGCATCGCCGCCGGGCCGTCGTCGAGGTGACCGAAGTTCCCGTGCCCGTCGACCAGCGGGAGCCGCATCACCCAGGGCTGGACCAGGCGCACCAGGGCGTCGTAGATGGCGGCGTCACCGTGCGGGTGCAGCCGGCCCATCACCTCGCCCACCACCCGGGCGCTCTTGACGTGTCCGCGGTCCGGACGCAGGTTCAGGTCGTTCATCGTGAAGAGGATCCGGCGCTGCACCGGTTTGAGGCCGTCCCGCGCGTCCGGGAGTGCGCGGGAGTAGATCACCGAGTAGGCGTACTCGAGGAAGCTGGTGCGCATCTCCTCGCCGACGTCGATGTCGACGACGTGCTCCTCGAAGTCCTCCGGTGGCGGGGGAGTGGGGGTACGACGGGCCATGCCGGTCATTGTCGCCGCCCGCACCGACCGTCCCGGCACCGGCACGCGGGGGAGCCCGCGGTGCTGTGCGGGAGACTGGTCCGATGGCCGACTACCCCGAGCTCGACGACGGGCGCACCGACGTGGCGGAGCTGTGCACCGCCTATCTGGACTACTTCCGCCACACCGTCGAGGACAAGGTCACCGGTCTCGACGAGGCTGCGCTGCGGACCTCCGTGCTGCCGTCGGGCTGGACTCCGCTCGAGATGGTGTCGCACCTGCTGCACATGGAGCGACGCTGGCTGCAGTGGGGCTTCCTCGGTGCGCAGGTCGATGCTCCGTGGGGCGACCGCGGCGACGACGACCGGTGGCACGTGCCCGAGCAGGAGACGCTCGAGTCGCTGCTCGCCCGGCTGCACGCTGTGGGCGCCGAGACCACCCGGATCGTCCGGGAGCATCGGCTGACCGAGATCGGGCGGCCCGGCCCGCGCTGGGAGGACGCCGAGCCGGCGGCCCTCGTGCGCATCCTCTTCCACGTGTTCCATGAGTACGCGCGGCATGTCGGCCACCTGGACATCAGCCGCGAGCTGGCCGACGGCACCGTCGGCGAGTGATCCGGATGCTGGAGCCTGCGCCGGCGCCCGCGGTCAGCCGTCGGCCTTCAGCTCCGGGAAGTCCTCCTCGCCCCACGAGCCGGACGACCCGCCGACCGCCCGGGCCACCCGGTCGGCCTCGATCTGCTTGAGCTCCACCCGGCGGATCTTGCCGGAGATGGTCTTCGGCAGGTCGGCGAACTCGATCCGGCGGACCCGCTTGTACGGCGCCAGCCGCTGCCGGGCGTGTCGCAGGATCGCGTACGCGGTGTCCCGGTCCGGGTCGTGACCGGCGGCGAGCACGACGAACGCCTTGGGGACCGCCATCCGCACCGGGTCGGGGGAGGGCACCACCGCCGCCTCGGCCACCGCCGGGTGCTCGACCAGCACGCTCTCCAGCTCGAACGGGCTGATCCGGTAGTCGCTCGCTTTGAACACGTCGTCGCCGCGCCCGACGTAGGTGAGGTAGCCGTCGGCGTCCCGGCTGGCCACGTCCCCGGTGTGGTAGACCCCGCCCCGCATCGCCTCGCCGGTCCGCTCGTCGTCGCCGGCGTACCCGGTCATCACCGGCAGCGGGCGCGGCGACAGCTCGATGCAGATCTCCCCGTCGTCGCCGGGCTCTCCGGTGGCCGGGTCGACCAGCACCACCTCGTAGCCGGGCAGCGGCCGGCCCATCGAGCCCGGCTTGACCCGCTGGCCGGGGGAGTTCCCGATCTGCGCGGTGGTCTCGGTCTGCCCGTAGCCGTCCCGCACGGTCAGCCCCCACGCCGCCCGCACCTGCTCGACCACCTCGGCGTTCAGCGGCTCGCCGGCAGCGACCACCTCCCGCAGCACCGGCTGGTGCGCGGCCAGGTCCTCCTGCACGAGCATCCGCCACACCGTGGGCGGGGCGCAGAAGGTGGTCACGCCGCAGTCCACCAGCACCCGCAGCAGCGCCGCCGCGTCGAACCGGGGGGCGACGTGCACGACGACGGTCGCGCCCGCGTTCCACGGCGCGAACACGCACGACCACGCGTGCTTGGCCCACCCCGACGACGACATGTTCAGGTGCACGTCGGTGCTCTGCAGCCCGATCCAGTACATCGTGGACAGGTGGCCGACGGGGTACGACACGTGCGTGTGGGTGACCAGCTTCGGCGAGGCGGTGGTCCCCGACGTGAAGTAGACCAGCAGCGGGTCGTCGGCCCGGGTCGGGACCAGCCGCTCCCCGGCCGCCTCGACCACGTGCACCAGCTCGTCGTGGCCTTCGCTGTCCTGGTACGCCAGCCAGCCGGCCGGAGCCGGCTCCCCGGAGGTGCCCGGCACCACCACCCGGACGCAGTCCGCGGCGGCGTCGCCGAAGCGGACCGCGTCCTCCGCGGCGGCGACCGCCACCCGCACCGCTCCTCGCCGCACCCGGTCCGCCAGGTCGTCCCGGGACAGCAGCGTGGTCGCGGGGATCATCACCGCCCCCATCCGGGTGCAGGCGAGCATCAGCTCCCACAGCGGCGCGACGTTGCCCAGCACGAGCAGCACCCGGTCGCCCGGGCGGACGCCCTGCGCCCACAGCCAGCCCGCCGCCTCGCGGGACCGGCGGGCCATGTCGGCGTAGGAGACCTTGGTGTGCGCGGGCTCGGCACCCTCGGCACCGGTCTCCACCAGCCAGAGTGCCGTGGCGGTCGGTTGCTGCGCGGCCAGCTGGTCGAACCAGTCGACGGCCCAGTTGAAGTGCTCGAGCCGCGGCCACTCGAAGTCCCGCCGAGCGCGGTCGAGGTCCTCCCGCCGTGCCAGCAGGCAGTCCCGCGCGGTGCGGAAGGCCCGCGTCGGGTCCGGGGGCTCGTCGGGCGCGGGCTCGGGCGGGATGTCCGTCATGGGCGGTGAGTCTGGCCCGGCCTTCGACGGCGGACAACTCGCCTCCCGCGGGTCGCTACATTTCGGTGCATGGCCGCCGACCCTGAGGTCTCGCCGCGCGAATGGGAGGCCGACGTGGTCCTGCGCGACGGCCGACCGGCCCGGCTGCGCCCGATCCGGCCCAGCGACGCCGACCGGCTGGTCGCCTTCTACCGCCGGGTGTCGGAGCGGTCGAAGTACTTCCGGTTCTTCGCTCCCTACCCGGACCTGACCGAGCGCGACGTGCAGCGCTTCACCACCGTCGACCACGACAAGCGGGTCGCCCTGGTCGTCACGCTGGGCGAGCAGATCATCGGGCTGGGCCGCTACGACGCCATCGACGACCGGCAGGCGGAGGTGGCGTTCCTGGTCGAGGACGCGCACCAGGGGCGCGGGCTGGGTCAGTTGCTGCTGGAGCACCTCGCCCAGGCGGCGCGCGAGCGCGGTCTGCAGCGCTTCGTCGCCGACGTCCTGCCGGACAACTCGCGGATGATCCAGGTGTTCCGCGAGCAGGGCTACCGGGTGGCCGGCGGGATGACGGACGGCGTGCTGCGGCTGGAGTTCCCGATCGAGCCCACCGACACCGCCGTCGGCGTGATGCTGGCGCGGGAGCACCGGGCGGAGGCCGCCTCGATGCGGGCGTTCTTCGACGTGCGCAGCGTGGCCGTGGTGGGCGCCAGCCGGCGGCAGGACACCGTCGGCCAGACCCTGGTCCGGAACCTCGTCCTCGGCGACTTCACCGGCCGGGTGTACGCCGTGAACTCCACCGCCGAGGCGGTGTCCGGGCTGCCGGCCTACCGCTCGGTCCAGGAGATCCCGGACGAGCTGGACCTCGCGGTGGTGGCGGTGCCCGCCGACGCGGTGACCGACGTCGTCCTCGACTGCGCGGCCAAGGGAGTCCGCGGCCTGGTGGTGATCTCGTCCGGCTTCGCGGAGACGGGGGAGGAGGGCCGGGCGCGGCAGCGGCACCTGCTCGGGCTCGCCCGCAGCTACGGCCTGCGGCTGGTGGGACCGAACTGTCTGGGAATCATCAACACCGCGCCGACGGTGCGCATCAACGCGTCGCTGTCCCCCCTGATGCCTGCCCGCGGCCGGGTGGGCTTCTTCTGCCAGTCCGGTGCGCTCGGGACGGCGATCCTCGAGAACGTGAACCGGCGTGGCATCGGGCTGTCCACCTTCGTCTCCGCGGGCAACCGGGCGGACGTGTCCGGCAACGACCTGCTGCAGTACTGGGAGGAGGACGACGCGACCGACGTCGTGCTGCTCTACCTCGAGTCGATCGGCAACCCGCGCAAGTTCGCCCGGATCGCCCGCCGGGTGGCCCGGGGCAAGCCGGTGGTGGCGGTCAAGACGGGTCGCACGCTGCAGGGGGTCCCGGTGGGGCACGCGGTTCGCAGCTCGAGCGCGCCGCAGCAGGCGCTGGACGCGATGTTCCGGCAGGCCGGGGTGATCCAGGTGGACACGCTGGACGAGCTGTTCGACGTCGCGCAGCTGCTGGCCTACCAGCCGCTGCCGCGCGGGGACCGGGTCGTCGTGGTCGGCAACTCCGACGCGCTGGGGCTGCTCGCCGCCGACGCCGCCTCCGCCGCCGGGCTGACCGTCCGGGAGCCGGTGTCCCTCGGGGCGGACGCCACCGGCGACGACTTCGAGCGCGCCCTCGA
Source organism: uncultured Actinomycetota bacterium (assembly GCA_963695375.1). Classification (GTDB taxonomy): domain Bacteria; phylum Actinomycetota; class Actinomycetes; order Propionibacteriales; family Nocardioidaceae; genus JACCVL01. Next base: position 2,111,293 of record OY968767.1, read on the forward strand.
CCTGGCCATCGACGACCCGTCCGTGGACGCCGTGGTCGCGGTCTACATCCCGCCCCTGGAGTCCACCGGCGAGGAGGTCGCCGACGTGCTGGCCGCTGTCGGCGAGCAGTCGGACAAGCCGATCGTGTCGACCTTCCTCGGCCGGGAGGGGGTCCCGGAGATGCTCCGGATCCCGGACGTCGAGGGCGCGCCGGGCCGGGGATCGGTGCCGTCCTACCCGGCGGTGGAGACGGCGGTCCGGGCGTTGGCGCGGGTGGTGGTCTACGCCGAGTGGCTGGCCCGCCCGGCGGGCCACGTCCGGGTCTTCGAGGACGTCCGGCCGCAGGACGCCCGGCGGGTGGTCGAGGGCACCCTCGTGGCCGAGCCGGCCGGAGCCGAGCTCACCCGAGAGCAGACCCGGGAGGTGCTGGCCGGCTACGGGATCGCGCTGTGGGACCACCTGCCCGTGTCCGACGTGGACGCCGCGGTCGCGGCCGGCGGGGAGCTGGGCTGGGACGTGGTGCTGAAGGCGCAGGCCGCGCGGCTGCAGGTGAGCCCGGACCTGGCCTTCGTGTGGCGGAACATCGGGAGTGCCGCGGAGATGCGGCACGCGTGGGAGACGCTGACCGCGGGGATCGAGGAGCCGGTCGCCGCCGACTTCGTCGTCCAGCGGATGGCGCCGGCGGGAGTCCCGGTCGGCGTACAGGGCTTCGAGGACCCGCTGTTCGGGCCGATCGTGTCGTTCGGCCTCGCCGGGGCGCCGAGCGAGCTGCTGCACGACCGGTCCTACCGGATCCCGCCCATGACCGAGCCGGACGCGGCCGCCATGGTCCGGGAGATCCGGTCCGCGCCGCTCCTGACCGGCTACCAGGGCGCCACCCCCGTCGACCTGGCGGCCGTCGAGGACCTCGTGCAGCGGGTGGCCCGGCTGAAGAACGACCTGCCGCACCTGGTGCTGGTCGACCTGTCGCTGGTGCTCGCGTCGGCCGACGGCGTCAGCGTGCTCGAGGCGCGCGGCCAGGTCGGCCCGGTCGGCGACACCCGTACGGACGGCTACGTGCGCAGGTTGGCGCGAATGCCGGGCGACACCATCCCGCACTGATCGCGCCCGGACCGTGCCGTCAGCCCCAGGCGCCGGCCAGCCCGAGGAGCAGCCCGACCGCCCCCGCGGCCGCAAGCGTCCGGAGCACCGGCCAGCGCAGCCCGAGCACCAGCACCGCGCTGCCCGCCGCGACGCCGACCGCCGCCCAGCGCACCGTGGACCACTCCGGCAGGACCAGGTGCAGCGGCCCGAACCGGGTGGCGTCCAGGGCGCCGAACAGGGTCGCGCCGGCGAAGGTCACCGCCAGCGTCGCGATCACGCCGACCACGGCCGCGGTCACCCCGGTCAGCGCGGCGGACAGGTGCGCACTCCCGCGCAGCCGTTCGACGTACGGCGCGCCGACGAGGATGAACCAGAACGACGGCAGGAACGTCACCCACGTGGTGAGCAGCGCGCCGACCGTCGCGGCCACCCACGGGTCCAGGATCCCGGGTGAGCGGTAGGCGCCGACGAACGCGACGAACTGGACGACCATGATCAGCGGCCCCGGCGTGGTCTCGGCCAGCGCCAGGCCGCGCACCATGTCCAGCGGGGTCACCCAGCCGGCCGTCACGGCGTTCTCGGCGACATAGGAGAGCACCGAGTAGGCACCGCCGACGGTGATCAGCGCGACGACGGAGAAGAACAGCGCCTGCGTCACCACCGTGCTGTCGACCCCGAGCAGCAGCGCCGCCGTCCCGACCGGGGCGGCCCACAGCGCCGCCGCCACCCCGGTGATGCGGGCTGTCCGGGTCGCCGAGCCCCGCTCGGTGTGCAGCCTCGCGTCGCTGACCAGCGCCACCGGGTGCCCGTCGTCCGTCTCGTCGCGAGCGGCCGACCGGGCCACCGCCGGGAGCACCCGCTCGAGCGCCAGCCCGATCACGGCGGCGCCGGCGACCACCGCCGGGAACGGCACGTCGAACAGCGTCATCGACGCGAAGGCGGCGACCGCCAGCGCGACCAGGCTCGGGTGGTGCAGGGAGCGGCCGGCGACGCGCAGCACGGCCTGCACGACGATCGCGAGCACCGCCGCGGACAGCCCGGCCAGGACCCAGCGGATCCCCTCGGCGTCGGCCGCGACCACGTAGACCGCCGACAGGCCGAGCATCACGACCACGCCGGGCAGCACGAACAGCGTGCCGGCGGCGAGCGCGCCGCGGGTGCCGTGCAGCAGCCAGCCGAGGTAGGTGGCCAGCTGGGTCGCCTCGGGGCCGGGCAGCAGCATGCAGTAGCTCAACGCATGCAGGAACCGACGCTGACCGACCCAGCGACGCTCGTCCACGAGCTCGCGCTGCATGACCGCGATCTGCGCGGCCGGCCCGCCGAAGGACTGCCACCCGATCGACCACCACGTCCGCAGGGCGACCCGCAGGGGGACGGCCTCGCCGGCCCGTGGCCCCGTCGAGGCCATCGACCCCTCCCCGCCTGCTCGACCGACAGTGGGGGAATCGAACCATGCGGGCGGGACCGTGGGACACTGCGCCCATGCCCGACGGCCGACGCGTTCGACGCCCACACGATCCGCGTGCCCCGCGGCCCGCCGCCGCGACCGCCGTCCCGGACGCGACGTCCGGACCGTCCGACCGGGCGCTGGACCTCCGGACCGCGATCGAGGCGGCGGGTTACTACCCGGAGGCGGTCAGCGAGGGGGTGGAGGCGGCGCTCGTCGGCGAGCGGGTCGTCGAGTTCCTCGTGCACCACGAGCCGACGTTCGACCACGACGAGGTCCGCCGGCATGTGACCGTGGTCGTGCTCACCCCGACCCGGCTGGTGGTGGCGCACACCGACGAGCACCCCCCCGACGACCTCCTGCCCTCGCCGTACACGGCGACCACGACCGAGGCGGTGACCCTGCCCGCCGTGCGCTCCGTCGTGGTGCAGCGGATGGTCGCCCACCCGGAGCCGGAGGCGGGTCGCACCGCCGGCGGGCTGCCCAGCGAGGCGGTGCTGACCGTCGCCTGGGGTGCGGTGCGGCGGGTGGACATGGAGCCGGCGCAGTGTGCCGACCCCGAGTGCGAGGCCGACCACGGCTACTCGGGCACCCTGTCGGCCGACGACTTCTCCATCCGGGTCAGCGCTGCCGCCGACGGGAGCCAGGCGGTGGAACGGCTGCTGGCGTTCGCCGGTGCCCTGACCGCGTCCACAGTCCGACCCTGAGCCGAGCCGCGCGATGGACCCCACCTCCCCCGCCCCGGTGCTGCCGCAGTACGGCCACTCGACGCTGGCCGACCTGCTGCCCTCGGTGCTGTCCGGCTGCGTCGCCGCCGAGTTCCGGGACGTGCTCGACCTGCCGGCGGCCCGGTCGTGGGTGGTGCTGCTGGTCGACGGCCTCGGCGCGCTGGCGCTGGACGAGCACACCGCCGAGGCGCCGTACCTCGCCTCGCTGCGGAACGGCCGGGCGCCGCTCACCGCCTGTCTGCCGTCGACGACCGCCACCAGCATCACCAGCCTCGGCACCGGGCTGGCGCCCGGTCAGCACGGAGTGGTCGGCTACACCTCGCGGATCCCCGGCACGCTGACCCTGCTGAACGCCCTCACCTGGAACGACACGGTCGACCCCCTGGTGTGGCAGCCGCACCCGACGGTCTTCGGCAGGGCGCGCGCCTGTGGGTGTGCGGCGACCGTGGTCAGCCGGTCGGTGTTCGAGGGGACCGGTCTGACCCAGGTCAGCCAGCGCGGGGCGAGCTATGTCGGTGCCGACTCGCCCTGGCAGCGGATCGCCGGCACCGCCGCCGCCGCCGAGACCCCCGCCTCGTTCACCTACACCTACGACGCCGAGCTGGACCGAGTCGGCCACCAGCACGGCTGCCGCTCCGAGCAGTGGCGGGAGGCGTTGCGCGCGGTCGACGACGAGGCGCAGGCGCTGCGGGACGCCCTGCCCCCGGGTACCGGCCTGATCGTCACCGGCGACCACGGGATGGTCGACGTGCCGGACGGCGACCGGATCGACGCGGACACCAGCGAGTCGCTCTGCGAGGGCGTGGTGCTGCTGGGTGGCGAGGCCCGCTTCCGCCAGCTGTGGACCCGCGCCGGCGCGACCGACGACGTGCTGGCCGCCTGGCGGGAGGCCTGCGGCGAGCGGGCGGAGGTGGTCAGCAGGGAGCAGGCTGAGCAGGCGGGGTGGTTCGGTCCGGTCGACGCGACGGTCCGCCCGCGGGTCGGCGACGTCCTCGTCGCCGCACTGGGCACCTTCGCCGTGTTGGCGTCTCGCCGCTTCACCGTCGAGACGTCGCTGGTGGGCTTCCACGGCTCGGTCACCCCGGAGGAGATGTATGTCCCGCTGCTGGTGGACGTCGTCGACTGACCGGAGCGGTACGGCAGGATGGACGCCCGTGGCCGATCTCGTCTTCTTCACCGGGACCATGGACTGCGGGAAGTCCACGCTGGCCCTGCAGCTGGATCACAACCACGCGGCGCGCGGCCGGGTCGGCCGGCGGTTCACCAGCCTCGACCGGGCGGGTGCCGCCACGCTGTCCAGCCGCCTGGGCCTGGCGACCGACGCCGTCGAGGTCGCGGCGGACTTCGACTTCTGGGGGCACGTCGTCGACGACCTGACCCACGGCGGCCGGGTGGACTACCTGGTCTGTGACGAGGCGCAGTTCTACTCGTCGTCGCAGGTCGAACAGCTCGCCCGGGTGGCCGACGAGCTGGACATCGACGTCTTCGCCTTCGGCATCCTCACCGACTTCCGGACCCGGATGTTCCCCGGATCGGCCCGGCTGGTCGAGCTGGCGGACCGGATGGAGGTGCTGCAGGTGCAGGCTCTGTGCTGGTGCGGCGACCGCGCCACCCACAACGCTCGGACGCTCGACGGCGAGATGGTGACCGAGGGGGAGGTGATCGTCGTCGGCGACACCGAGGCCGAGGCGGCGGTCGCCGGGATCGACTCCGCCTCCGACTCCGCCTCCGGGCCGGCGATCGGCTACGAGGTGCTCTGCCGGCGGCACCACCGGCGCCGGCTCACCACCGCCCGCGCACGGGCGGTGGCGCTGTCCCCGGACGTGCTGCCGTTGGGCCAGCCGTGACCCCGCTGGTCGCTCCGGAGCCGCTGCTGCGATTGCAGCGGACCGGCGAGGGCGCGGTGCTGCTTGACGTGCGCTGGTCGCTGGCCGGTCCGCCCGGGCGCGCTGCCTACGAGGCCGGACACCTGCCCGGCGCGGTCTTCGTCGACCTCGACGCCGATCTGGCCGGTCCGCCCGGCCGGAGCGGTCGGCACCCGCTGCCCGAGCCCGCCGCGTTCGCCGCGGCGATGCGCCGGGCCGGGGTGCGGACCGATCGGCCGGTGGTGGTCTACGACCAGAACGACGCCACCGCCGCCGCCCGGGCGTGGTGGCTGCTGCGCGACGCCGGGCATCCGGACGTGCGCGTCCTCGACGGTGGGTACGACGGCTGGCTGGCCGCCGGGCTGCCGGTCGAGACCGGTGCCGGACCGGCCCCGGTCCCCGGCGACCTGCCCGCCGGGTCGGGGAGCCTGCCCCGGCTGACCGCGGACCAGGCGGCTGCTCTCGCCCGGTCCGGACTGCTGCTGGACGCCCGGGCCGCGGCCCGGTACCGGGGCGAGGTCGAGCCGGTCGATCCCGTCGCCGGGCACGTCCCAGGGGCGGTCAGCTCGCCGACCGCGGACACCGTCACACCAGCGGGCAGGTTCCGGCCGGCCGCGGAGCTGCGCCGGTGGTTCGGGGCGCTCGGTGTCACGAGCGAGGCGGACGTGGGCGCGTACTGCGGCTCCGGGGTGACGGCGGCGCACCTCGTCCTCGCCCTCGAGGTCGCCGGCGTCTCGGCGGCGCTGTGGCCCGGGTCGTGGAGCGAGTGGGTGGCCGAGCCGGGGCGCCAGGACCGGCCGGTGGTGACGGGACCCCGTCCCTGGGGCCCCGGCGACGTCAGCTCGGGGGCTTCGAGCCGAACATGATCTCGTCCCAGCTCGGCACCGACGAGCGCCTGCTCTTCCGCCGGCTGCGTGCCGGCGTGGTGTCGCCGGACTCGCCGACGGCGACCGGGCGGTGCGCGGTCTCGTCGGACATCACCCGGGCGATCGCCTCCATGTCCGCGTCCGTGCCGTCTGCCGCCGCGACCGGCTCCGGCTCGGCCGCACCGGCGTCGAAGGCCAGCTGCTCGCCGGCCTGAGTCCGCTGCCGGCGCAGCCGGTCCAACGCGCTCACCCGAGGCTTCGGACCCGGCTCGGGTGAGCGCTCGACCGCCGGCTCCTGCTCCGGCTCCTGCTCCGGCTCCTGGGCCGCCACCAAGGCCACGCGGGGCACGCCGGCGCGCGGCTCGTCACCCTCCGGCTCGACCGACAGCGGCGGCTCGTCACCCACCAGCCGGCGGGCGGCGTCGTCGTGTGCGACGACATAGCGGCCGGGGACGTCGTAGAGGAAGGTGGCCGGCTCCCCGCTGCGGGACGCGCTCACGGTGATCGACCAGCGGCCGTCCTCGCGCCGCCAGGAGTCCCAGTTGGCGGCGGTGGGGTCCCAGCCGTCTCCGCGCAGGTGCTCGTCCACGGCCTCGCCGAGGAGCCGCCCCGGCCCGGAGGCGTGCTTGCGTCGCAGCCCGGACCGCCGCGCCTGCTCGCAGACGTGCTCCCGCTCGGCGAGCACCGGCACGGCGTAACCCATGATCCGCTCGACCGAGACCTGGGCGACGGCCGCGACCGCCTCCGGGGACTCGCCGGCCCGGATCCGGGCCTGGATGTCGCGGGGACGCAGGGCGGCACTGTCCATCGGTCTCTCCAGCTGTGAGGGTCGCGCGCGGTCGCCGCGGAGTGCGGCGCGGAGGCGGTCGTCGACCGCGAAGCAGAAGTCCTCGCCCGAGTCGGCCCGCAGCAGGACGTGGCTCGCGTCCTCGCTCAGGCCGACGAGGTCGAGATCACGCATCGTGCCGCCTCCTCGGGTCCACACCCGTCGGTGTGGACGACTTGTCGACAGTTTCACCGGGTGCGGCCCTCGGACCAACGGGACGCGCCGTACGGTCCCGGATCATCCAGCCCGACAGGGCCGCGAGTGTCCCGCCGGCGACCGGCACGGCGAAGCCGCCGGACGCTCCCCAGGTGTCGACGGCCACCCCGGCGAGCGCCGCCCCCGGGGCGACCCCGATCGTGAGGCCGGTCGTCATCCAGGTGATGCCCTCCGTCAGCCGTGATCTCGGGCTGTAGGCCTCGGCGAGCGTGGTGGCCGCGATGACCGTCGGCGCGATCGCGAGCCCGGACCCGAGCAGGACCACCCCCAGCAGCAGCGGGTCGGGGGCCAGCGCGGCCACCGCCACGGTGCCGGTGAGCAGCACCGCACCGACCCGGAGCCGGCGCAGCGGTCGCCCGGGACCGGGCAGCGCACCGAGCACGAGGCCGGCGAGCATGCTGCCCAGCGCCCACACCGCGAGCAGCCAGCCGGCGTAGCCGCGGTTGCCGCTCTCCTCGGCGAACGCGACCGTCACCACCTCCACCGACCCGAACAGGCAGCCCAGCCCGGTGGCGACCACGCACAGCGGAGCCAGTCGCGACCACAGCAGCGGCTCGCGCCCGGCGCTGCGGTCCGACAGCCGGCTGGGCGGCGGCGCGGTGGAGCGCTGCGCGGCGAGCAGCAGGCCGCCGGCCAGTCCGGCCGTCACGGCGGCGACGAGACCGGCGGCCGGGTGCACCCCGGTCGCGAGCAGGGTGACCACGACCGGACCGATCATGAAGACGATCTCGTCCACCACCCCCTCGAAGGCGAACGCCGTCGTGAGCTGGGCCCGGTCCTGGACGACGTGTGCCCACCTGGCGCGCACGGCCGACCCGTACGGCGGGAAGCAGGCGCCCCCGAGCGCCGCGGCCGCCCACGACCAGCCCACCGGCCAGCCGGACTCGACCGCGACCACCAGCAGGCCGAACCCGAGCGTCGAGCCGACGCCGGCGGCCGGGATCACCAGCGCCTGCCCGCGCCGGTCGATCAGCCGGGCCAGCACCGGGCTGGCGATCGCGCCGGCCAGCACCGCACAGGCCGCGACCACTCCGGCCTCGGCGTAGGACCCGGTCCTGGCACTGACCAGCAGCACGACGCCGAGCCCCTCCATGGAGTACGGCATCCGCGCGACCAGCCCGGCGGCGCTGAACGCCGCCGCCCCGGGGAGGGTGAGGATGCGCCGGTAGGACTGCAGCACGGCTCGGGTCCACTCTGTTTCGGTGCTCGGTCGGGGGGTCGGTGACAATGGACCCGGCCACCCAGGCTACGGGTGGGCACCGACGGGACCGAGAGGACCAGGCATGGCCGAAGCGGCCCCCAGCGTCGCGCCCTACGAGGCGTTGCTGCTCGTCTCCTTCGGCGGCCCGGAGGGGCCAGACGACGTGCTGCCGTTCCTGGAGAACGTCACCCGCGGGCGGGGCATCCCGACCGAGCGGCTGGAGGAGGTCGGCGCGCATTACCACCGGTTCGGCGGCCGCAGTCCGATCAACGACCAGTGCCGGGCCCTGCTCGCGGCGATCCGTTCCGACCTGTCCGGCCACGGGATCGACCTGCCGGTCTACTGGGGCAACCGGAACTGGGACCCCTACCTGTCCGACACGCTCAGCGCGATGCGCGCGGACGGGATCCAGCGCGCCGCGTGCTTCGTCACCAGCGCCTACTCGTCGTACTCCGGCTGCCGGCAGTACCGCGAGAACCTCTACGACGCGGTGCAGCAGGCCGGTCAGGGCGCGCCCCGGCTGGACCGGCTGCGGCACCACTTCAACCATCCCGGCTTCCTCGAGCCGTTCGTGGACGGCACCGTGGACGCGCTGCACCGGCTGCGGACCGAGCGCCGCGGCGAGGTCCGGCTGGCCTTCGTCACGCACTCGATCCCGGACGCGATGAACGCCGCCAGCGCCCGCGGTCCCTCCCCGGCCACGCCCGACGGTGGCGGCTACGTCCGGCAGCACACCGAGGTCGCCGCACTGGTCGCGGATGCCGTCGCGGAGCGGGCCGGCAGCCGGCTGCCGCACGAGCTCGTCTACTGCTCGCGCTCCGGTCCGCCGTCGGTGCCGTGGCTGGAGCCGGACGTCAACGACCATCTCGAGCGGCTCGCCGGCGACGGCGTGGACGGTGTCGTCCTGGTGCCGATCGGCTTCGTGTCCGACCACATGGAGGTGGTCTACGACCTGGACACCGAGGCGGCCGAGACCGCCCGGCGACTCGGGCTGGGACTGGCCCGGGTGCCGACCCCGGGCATCGATCCGCGCTACGTGGCGATGGTCCGCGACCTCGTGCTCGAGCGGGCCGCCGCCGAGCGCGCCGAGGCTCCCCAGCGCGCGGTTGCCGGCGCGCTGGCACCGTCGTGGGATCGCTGCCCGGTCGGCTGCTGCGCGAACCCCCGCGGCGAGCGGCCCGCCCTCGGCGGCGTGGCGTGACCGCTGCCGACCCCGAGCTGCTCCGCGACGTGGCGGTCGACGTGGCCCGCGAGGCCGCGGACTGGCTGCGCCGCGAGCGGCCGACCGGCCGGGTGGTGGCGGCGGGCACCAAGTCCAGCCCCACCGACGCGGTGACCGCGTTCGACACCGCGGTGCAGCGGCGCATCCAGGCGCACCTGCTCGACCGACGTCCCGGCGACGCGTTCCGCGGCGAGGAGAGCCTGGGCGACCAGACGCCCGCGGCCGAGGCCGCGCCGTCGGGCGTGCGGTGGGTCGTCGACCCGATCGACGGCACCGTCAACTTCATGTACGGGCTCAAGGGTTATGCCGTGTCCGTCGCCGCCGAGGCGGACGGGCAGGTGCGAGCCGGCTGCGTGGTCGACGTGGAGTCCGGGGAGGAGTACGCGGCGGCGCGCGGACACGGTGCCACCCGGCGCGGCGTCGACGGTCGGCCGGTACCGCTGCGGCTGCCGGAGCCGCCGCCGCTGTCCGAGGCGCTGATCGCGACCGGCTTTTCCTACGACCTCGACATCCGCCGCCGGCAGGCGGCGGCCGTTGCCTGCCTGCTGGCCGAGGTGCGTGACGTGCGCCGGCTCGGCGCCGCCTCCCTCGACCTGTGCGCCGTCGCCGCCGGCCGGGTGGACGGGTACGTCGAGCAGGGACTGCAGCCGTGGGACCTGGCTGCCGGCGGGCTGGTCGCCGAGGAGGCCGGGGCGGTGCTGGTCGGTGCCGGCGCCGGCGCGACCGCCGAGCCCCCCGGCGAGCGGCTGGTCCTCGCCACCTCCCCAGGTCTGCTGCCCGCCCTGCGCGACCTCGTCGTCAGGTGCGCCTTCTGATCCGACCCGGTCAAAAAACCCGAGCCGAACGGAAATAGCGGGAGACCTTCCGCCGTTTGTGTCTCGCACGTACCGGCTCCCGACGAGAATGTGGCGGGAGTCGCACCCGGACCGGGGGGCACGAAGGTGTGTCCGGCCGGGAGATGGGGCACAATCGGCGCCCCGGGTGCGCCCCGGAGGACCACCGTGCGGCACCCGCACGATCGCTGCTAGTTCGAGGAACCCGTACCAGATGGCCACCGATTATGACGCACCCCGCAAAACGGACGAAGAAGCCAACGAAGACAGCATCGAAGAGCTGAAGTCGCGTCGGCACGACAAGAACTCCGGCAAGGTCGACGAGGACGAGGTCGAGGCGGCCGAGGCGTTCGAACTCCCCGGCGCCGACCTGTCGCACGAGGAGCTGGCGGTCCAGGTGCTGCCCCGTCAGTCCGACGAGTTCACCTGCTCGTCGTGCTTCCTGGTGCACCACCGCAGCCAGCTCGCGGGCAAGGGTCGACACGGCCCGGTCTGCCGGGACTGCGCGGCCTGACGGTCACTTGTCGACCGGGTCCATGTCCGGCGGCAGGTGGCCGGTCGACCGCACCCAGTACTGCGCGGTCTTGCGGCTCACCGCGATCTTCACCAGCTCGGCGGTGGCCCCGGACAGGACCGCCCACATGATCGCCTCGCGCGCGTCGATGTCGGGGTGATCCGGTGAGTTCGGCGGCTTTCTCCGGGTGGCCAGCTGCCAGGTGCGCTGGGTGAGCTTGAGCGTGATCACGCCGGAGAGCACCGTCGCGCCACGGCTGTAGACCTTCCACAGCTGCTTGGACCCCAGCCCGGTCGTGGGAGTCGCCCCCGCCTGCTGGGCGTCCGCGATCGGGCTGTCGGACTCCTTGGGCGGGGTCACCTTCTTCTTGCGGGCCACGACATCTCTCCCGTCCGCGTTCGCTCGGCCGTGCTTCGGTCGTTTCGGTCATCGTGCCGTACGCGGTCCGTCCCGGCGCGAGGACCGGGTGGCGAGCACGGCGGCGACGATCCGCTCCGGGTGTCGGGCGGAGACCAGCCAGTACGGCGTCGGGTCGGCCGGGTCGACCAGCTGCACCCGGACGCAGCGCCCGAGGTACGGCCGGAGCAGCAGGAACGCGCGGGCGTCGGCGTCCGTGCCGCGGGCACGCCGCGCGGCCTCCCCGTCGAGCGCCACCAGCTCACCGCACCAGCGCAGCGGGACGTGCGCGCGGCCGGCGACGAACTCGCCGTCGCGGACGCCGACCCGCACCGACCCGAGTGCCGCCAGGCCGCCCAGCGCGACCGCCCCGGTGATCGCGCCGCCGAGGAGCGCGGCCGGCGCCGGAACCGCTGCCGACAGCACCAGCCAGACCGCCAGCGCGGCCACCGCGGCGCCGACCCACCACGTCGGCGGCGGCCAGAGCCGCTCGGTGCAGCCGCTGCTCGGAGCCGACGGGACGGGCACCCCTACAGCCTGGCACGCGCGGCGAGCACGGGTGAGCCGCCGGGCTAGGGTCGCGCCGTGAGCGAGTGCGTGATCTCCGTGCAGAGGCTGGACGAGGGCGTCCCGCTGCCCGCCTACGCCCACCCCGGCGACGCCGGTGCCGACCTGGTCACCACCGTGGACGTGGTGTTGATGCCGGGGGAGCGGGCGGTGGTGCCCACCGGGATCGCGCTCGCCCTGCCGCCCGGCACGGCGGGGTTCGTGCACCCGCGCTCCGGCCTGGCCGCCCGCACCGGGCTGTCCATCGTCAACGCACCGGGGACGATCGACGCGGGCTACCGCGGCGAGGTCAAGGTGTGCCTGGTCAACCTCGACCCGCGCGAGCCGGTGCGGCTGCGGCGCGGTGACCGCATCGCCCAGCTGGTGGTGCAGCGGGTCGAGTCCGCCCGCTTCCTGGAGGTGGACGGGCTGCCGGAATCGGCGCGCGGCGCGGGCGGCTACGGTTCCACTGGGGGATTCGCCCCGCCGACCACGGTCTGAGGAGGGCTGCTGGTGATGTTCGGTCGCAAGCGGTCCGGCGCCGACCGTGATGAGCCGCGAGGGCCCGAGCAGGACGGCGCCGGTGACGATGGGCACACGGCCACCGGCGGTCCGCGGGACGTGAGCGAGGTGGACCTGGACGCACCCGGCGGCCCGCCCCGCGTCGACCTCGGCAGCCTGCTGATCGGCAGCGTCGAGGGGCTCGAGCTGCGCCTCCAGGCGGACCAGGCGACCGGTGTGGTGACCGCGGTGATGCTGGCCGGCGGGGACGGCGCGGTCGAGCTGCGCGCCTTTGCCGCCCCCAAGCGGGGCGGGCTCTGGGCCGAGCTGCGTCGCGAGATCACGGCCGAGGCGACCCGGCTCGGCGGCACGGCCGACGAGGACGACGGTCCGTACGGACCGCAGCTGCGGCTGCGGGTCCCCGTCAAGACGCAGGAGGGCCGCGGCGGTGTCCAGGTCTCCCGGGTGGTCGCCGTCGAAGGCCCCCGCTGGTTGGTGCGTGCAACCTTCCTGGGGGCAGCCGCCCAGCACGCCGACCCGGACGCTCCGCTGGAGCGGGCGCTGCGCGAGGTGGTCGTGGTCCGGGGCGGTGCGCCGATGTCGCCCCGGGAGCCTTTGCCGCTGCGGTTGCCGCCGGAAGCCGCGAAGTGACCCGCTCCTCCCGCGTAGGCTGGGGCCATGGTCACCACGGAGCTGTGGCAGCGCGCGAAGAACCGGCTGGGCGGCAGCCAGACCGCTCGTGAGGACGCCGAGCTGCAGGCGGACGCGGAGGAGCAGGGCTGCCGGGGCGTGGCCAGCCACGAGGACCGGGACCGGTGCACGCTGCACGGCACGCTCCGGACGGTGACGCTGCGACCGCACGGAGGGGTGGTCGCGCTCGAGGCCGAGCTGTACGACGGCACCGGGAGCGTGACCCTGATCTGGCTCGGCCGCCGGCGGATCGCCGGGATCGCGGCCGGTCGTCGGATGACCGTGTTCGGTCGGTTGAGCTGCTCGGGCAAACAGCGGGTGCTCTACAACCCGCGCTACGAGCTGGGCGCGTGACGCACGCCGCGGCCGTCGCGTCGTACGACACCGTCGAGCAGCTGGTCCGCTCGCGGCTCTCGCATGCCCTCGGTGGCAAGCGCGGCATGCTCGAAGGCGCCGTCCCCACCATCGCGTTCACGCTCACCTGGGTGTCCAGCCGCGACCTGCGGCTGTCCCTGGCGCTCGGTGCCGGGCTGGCGGTGCTGCTGCTGGCCGTTCGGCTGGCGCAGCGGCAGAGCCCCCAGTTCGTGCTGAACAGCCTGTTCGGCATCGGCATCGCCGCGGTCTTCGCGCTGCGCAGCGGCGAGGCCCAGGACGCGTTCCTGCCCGGCATCATCTACAACGCCGGCTACGCCGTGGTCTTGATCGCCTCGGTGCTGGCCCGCTGGCCGGTCGTCGGCTTCCTGATCGGCAGCGTGACCGGTGACCCCACCGGGTGGCGTCGCGACGCCGGACTGGTGCGGCTGTGCAGCCGGCTGACCCTCGTGCTCGCACTGCCGTGCGTGCTCCGCGTCGCGGTGCAGTATCCGCTCTGGCTCGGCGGCGAGGACATGGTCGCCTGGCTCGGGGCGGCCAAGATCGCGCTCGGCTGGCCGCTGCAGATAGGGGTGCTGGCGGTGATGGTCTGGATGCTCAGCCGGAACGCGACCCCGCTGGCCGCCCCACTGGCGGCGCCGGAGGGTCGCGCCGCCGCCGAGCCCTCGCCCTAGCCTCGGTGCGGGTGCTCGATCGGCGCCAGCAGCTCGGCGATCTCGTCCTCGTGCTCCTCGTGCGCGACCAGCAGCAGCTCGTCGGCGGACTCGAGGGAGCGGTCCGGCTCCGGGGTCATGATGCCGCCGTCGCGGAGGATGGCGACCAGCACCACGTCCACCGGCCAGTCGACGTCGCGGACCAGCCGGCCGACGTACGGCGAGTCGTCCGGCAGCGTGATCTCGACCAGGTTCGCCGCGCTCTGCCGGAAGGTGAACAGCCGGACCAGGTCGCCGACGGTGACCGCCTCCTCCACCAGCGCGGCCATCAGTCGCGGCGTGGAGACCAGCACGTCGACGCCCCACGACTCGGTGAACAGCCACTCGTTCGCCGGGTGGTTCACCCGGCTCACCGTCCGCGGGACCGCGAACTCGGTCTTGGCGAGCAGCGCGACCACGAGGTTGACCTTGTCGTCCCCGGTCGCCGAGACCACGACCTGACAGCTCTGCAGCCCGGCCTCCTCGAGGCTGGAGAGCTCGCAGGCGTCGGCCAGCAGCCACTCCGCGTCCGGCACCGACTGGGACCGGATCGCTCGCGGGTCCTTGTCGATGAGCAGCACCTGGTGCCCGTTGTCGAGCAGCTCCCGAGCCACCGAGCGGCCGACGGCGCCGGCGCCGGCGATGGCGACCCGCATCAGCTCTCCCCGGGGCCGGAGTCGAGCCGTTCGGTGACCTGCGCCGCGTCGGACTCGAGGATGAACAGGTTCAGCAGGTCACCGTCCTGGATCACGGTGTCCCGGCTCGGGATCAGTCCCGACCCCAGCCGGGTCATGAACGCCACCCGCGCGCCGGTGCGGTCCTGCAAGGCGTGCACCGGGTGCCCGACCCAGGCCTCCGGGGCGGGGATCTCGTCGACCCGGACGGTGCCGGACGGGTCCCGCCACAGCGGTTCCGCGCCGTCCGGCAGCAGCCGGCGGAGCACCCGGTCCGCCGCCCACGGAACGGTCGCGATGGTCGGGATGCCCAACCGCTCGTAGACCTCGGCGCGACCGGGGTCGTAGATCCGCGCGACCACGTTGGTCACGCCGAACTGCTCGCGCGCCACCCGGGCCGAGATGATGTTGGAGTTGTCGCCGCTGGACACGGCGGCGAAGCCGCCGGACTGTTCGATGCCGGCGGCAGTGAGCACATCCCGGTCGAAGCCGAAGCCCTCGACCGTGGTTCCGGAGAAGGACGAGCCGAGCCGGCGGAAGGCGTCCGGGTTGCTGTCGATCACCGAGACCGTGTGATCTCGGTCCTCCATGCTGTGCGCCAAGGTGGAACCGACGCGGCCGCAGCCCATGATCACGACGTGCACGGTGCCCGACGCTAGCATCGCCGCTCGTGGGAATCGCCGACGCGGGCAAGCGCCTCCTGCTGGGTCGCAAGCTCCGGAGCACCCAGCTCGGCGAGACGCTGCTTCCCAAGCGTCTGGCGCTGCCGGTGTTCGCCAGCGACGCGCTCTCCTCGGTGGCGTACTCGCCGGACGAGATCTTCCTCGTCCTGTCCGCCGCCGGACTCGCGTCGTACTCCTACACCTGGCAGGTCGGGCTGGCGGTCTCGCTCGTGATGGCGGTCGTCGTCACCTCGTACCGGCAGAACGTGCAGGCCTACCCCAGCGGCGGCGGCGACTACGAGGTGGTCACCAAGAACCTCGGCGTCACCACCGGGTTGGGTGTCGGCAGCGCCTTGCTCGTCGACTACGTCCTGACCGTGGCAGTCTCCATCTCGTCCGCCTCCCAGTATGTGGCGACCGCCGTGCCGGCGCTGGCCGAGCACGACGTCGTGGTGGCCGTCGGCGCCACGTTGTTCCTGATGGCGATGAACCTTCGCGGCGTCCGGGAGTCGGGCCGGGCGTTCGCGGTGCCGACATACCTGTTCATGCTCGGCATCCTCGGCATGGCCGGGTGGGGCTTCGTCCGGCACCTGTTCGGTGACCTGCCGCTGGCCGAGAGCGCCCGCTACGACCTCGTCCCGGAGGACACCTTCGCCGACGGGCTGACCGGCTTCGCGTTCGCGTTCCTGCTGCTGCGCGCCTTCTCGTCCGGGTGCGCCGCCCTGACCGGGGTGGAGGCGATCAGCAACGGGGTGCCGGCCTTCCGCAAGCCCAAGGGGGTCAACGCGGCGCGCACGCTGCTGCTGCTGGGGATCATCGCGATCACGATGGCGATGAGCGTGATCGCCCTCGGCAACCTGATGGACGTGCGGATCGCGGAGTCACCGGCGACCGACCTGGTCGGACCGGACGGCGAGCTGGCCGGTCCCGGCTACGAGCAGAACCCGGTCATCGGCCAGCTGGCCCAGGGCATCTTCGACCACTTCCCGGTCGGCTTCTACTTCGTCACCGCGGTGACCGGGATCATCCTGGTGCTGGCGGCCAACACCGCGTTCAACGGCTTCCCGGTGCTCAGCTCGATCCTCGCCAAGGACGGCTTCCTCCCGCGCCAGCTCCAGCTCCGTGGCGACCGGCTCGCCTACAGCAACGGGATCATCGTCTTGGCGCTGCTGGCCGTGGTGCTCATTGTCTCGTTCGACGCCGAGGTCACCCGGCTGATCCAGCTCTACATCGTCGGTGTCTTCGTCTCCTTCACCGCGAGCCAGCTCGGCATGGTGCGGCACTGGAACGCCCGGATCCCGGTCGAGCGGGACGTCGCGGAGCGGTCCCGGATGCGTCGCAGCCGGTCGGTGAACGCGGTCGGCTTCGCGATCACCGGGTCGGTGCTGCTGGTGGTGCTGGTGACCAAGTTCGCCTCCGGGGCGTGGATCGCGATCCTGGCGATGGCGGTGCTGTTCTTGATGATGCGCGGCATCCAGCGGCACTACGCGGAGCTGGCCGAGGAGCTGGCCGTCGACGAGTCCGACTCCGGCCTGCCGTCCCGCGTGCACGCGATCGTCCTGGTCTCCAAGCTGCACAAGCCGACCATGCGGGCGCTCGCGTACGCCCGCGCCTCCCGGCCGAACGTGCTGGAGGCGATCACGGTGGACGTCGATCCCGAGTCGACCGCTCGGCTGCTGGCCGAGTGGGACGCCCGGCAGCTGCCGGTCCCGCTGCGGGTGCTGGCGTCGCCGTACCGGGAGATCATCCGGCCGACCGTGCTCTACGTCCGGCACATCCGCCGGGACAGCCCGCGCGACATCGTGGCGGTCTACATCCCGGAGTACGTCGTGGGGCACTGGTGGGAGCAGCTGCTGCATAACCAGACCGCACTGATCCTCAAGGGCCGGCTGCTGTTCTCGCCGGGCATCATGGTGACCAGCGTGCCCTATCAGCTGCAGTCGTCGGTGGCCGCGCGCAAGCGCGCCGAGCGGGCGGCGGCCTCGCGGGGCAAGCGCGGCGGTCGGGGTCGCGGATGAGCGAGGAGTCGCTCGTCGGTGCCGAGGCCGAGCTGGAGGTCGCCGCCGTGGCGCACGGCGGGCACTGCGTGGCCCGCTGGGACGGCCGGGTCGTCTTCGTCCGGCACACGTTGCCCGGCGAACGGGTCCGGATCCGGGTCACGGAGGGCGACGCCACCAGCCGGTTCCTGCGCGCGGACGCTGTCGAGGTGCTGCGCCCGGCCGACGGCCGGGTGCAGCCGCCGTGCCCCTACTCCGGTCCGGGCCGGTGCGGGGGCTGCGACTTCCAGCATGTCTCGCCGGCCCGGCAGCGCGAGCTGCTCGGCGATGTGGTGACCGAGCAGCTGCGCCGGCTCGGAGGCGTGGACCGGGCGGTGACCGTGCAGCCGGTGCAGCCGGACGCGCTGGGCTGGCGGACCCGGATGGGCTGGGCCGTCGGTGCCGACGGCGAGGTGGGGCTGCGCCGGCACCGCTCGCACGACGTGGAGCCGGTCGACCGGTGTCCGATCGCGCATCCGGCGACGCCGCCGGTGGGCGCGGAGCCCCGCCCCGGTCTGCGGCGCATCGACACCGCCGTGTCTGCCACCGGCGAGGCGCTGGTCCTGGCCGACGGGCGCCGGGTCGAGGGTCCGGCCCGGTTGACCGAGGAGGTGGCGGGCCGCGGCTTCCGGGTGACCGGCGCCGGTTTCTGGCAGGTGCACCCGGCGGCCGCATCGACGCTCGTGCGGGCGGTTCTCGACCTCGGCCGGCCGGCGGCGGGGGAGCAGGCGGTGGACCTCTACTGCGGGGTCGGCCTGTTCGCCGCCTTCCTCGGCGAGGCCGTGGGCGGGCGGGGCGCGGTGACCGCGGTCGAGGCCGACGGCGTCGCCGCCCGCGACGCGGAGCGGAACCTGCGTGACCTCGAGCAGGTGCGGGTGGTCCGCGACCGGGTGGACCGGGCGCTGCGAGCGCGCGCCGAGGGAGGTCCGGTCGACTTGGTGGTCCTGGACCCGCCGCGGACCGGCGCCAAGGCGAAGGTGGTCCGCGCCATCGCCGACCTGCGGCCGAGCCGGGTCGTCTACGTCGCCTGCGACCCCGCCGCCCTGGCGCGGGACGTGGCGACCTTCGCCGAGGCCGGTTACCGGCTGGCCGACCTGCACGGGCCTACGCGCTGTTCCCGATGACCGCGCACGTGGAGTGCGTGGCGCTGCTGGAGCCGATCGGAGCCTGAAGCCGCCGCCCGGCTGGCCGACCTGCGCTGACCGGACAGGAATCTCGATGTCGTGTATCTTGATATCGAGACACTTTGAAGGACCGGGCGGCTGCTGTGGCCGGGCCCGGGCGACCTCGGCAGGATGGGCGCCGAGGCCCAGGGAGCGCGCAGCACCGACCGACGAGCGACGAGGAGAGCCGAGATGGCGAGCGCAGGCGGCAAGGACAGCTTCGGGGCCAAGGCCACCCTGGAGGTCGGGGACCGGGCCTACGAGATCCACCGGCTGGACGCGGTGCACGGTGACGGACTCGACGTCGACACGCTGCCGTACAGCCTGAAGGTGCTGCTGGAGAACCTGTTGCGCACCGAGGACGGCGAGAACATCACCGCCGACGACGTGCGTGCGCTGGCGGGGTGGGACGCCGACGCGGATCCGAGCAAGGAGATCCAGTACACGCCGGCGCGGGTGATCATGCAGGACTTCACCGGGGTCCCGGCGGTGGTGGACCTCGCCACGATGCGCGAGGCGATGCGGGACCTCGGCGGCGACCCGACGCGGATCAACCCGCTCGCGCCGGCCGAGCTGGTCATCGACCACTCGGTCATCGCCGACGTGTTCGGGACCGAGGACGCGTTCGGCCGCAACGTCGAGCTCGAGTACGAGCGGAACAAGGAGCGCTACCAGTTCCTCCGCTGGGGGCAGGAGGCGTTCGACGACTTCAAGGTGGTGCCGCCGGGGACCGGCATCGTGCACCAGGTCAACATCGAGCACCTGGCCCGCGTGGTCTTCACCCGCGAGTCCGACGACGGCACCACGGTCGCCTACCCGGACACCTGCGTCGGCACCGACAGCCACACCACGATGGTCAACGGCCTCGGCGTGGTCGGCTGGGGCGTCGGCGGGATCGAGGCCGAGGCGGCGATGCTCGGCCAGCCGGTCAGCATGCTGATCCCGCGCGTCGTCGGCTTCAAGCTAGGTGGCGAGCTGCCGTCCGGAGCGACCGCGACCGACCTGGTGCTCACGATCACCGAGCAGCTGCGCCGGCACGGCGTGGTGGGCAAGTTCGTCGAGTTCTACGGGCCGGGCGTGTCCGCGGTCCCGCTCGCCAACCGGGCGACCATCGGCAACATGAGCCCGGAGTACGGCTCCACGATCGCGATCTTCCCGGTCGATGACGAGACGCTGACCTACCTGCGGCTCACCGGCCGGACCGACGAGCAGGTCGCGCTGGTCGAGACCTACGCCAAGGAGCAGGGGCTGTGGCACCGCGACGACCGCGAGCCGCGCTACTCGGAGTACCTCGAGCTCGACCTGTCCACTGTCGTGCCGTCCATCGCGGGGCCGAAGCGGCCGCAGGACCGGGTGTCGCTCACCGACGCCAAGCCGGCCTTCCGCGGCGCGCTGCCCGACTTCGTCGCCGAGGAGGGTGACGGGCGCGACGAGCAGGGCTACGACGAGGCCAGTGCCGAGTCGTTCCCGGCCAGCGACTCGCCGTCCTACTCGGGGCACAACGGGTCCGAGCCCCCCGAGCAGGCCGCGCAGCCGCGGGTGCCGGTGACCGCGGCCGAGGGCGCCGACGGGCGGCCGAGCCAGCCGGTGGCGGTGACGCTGTCCGACGGCACCGAGTGCGAGCTGGACCACGGGGCGGTGGTGATCGCGGCCATCACGTCCTGCACCAACACCTCCAATCCGTCGGTGATGATCGGGGCCGCCCTGCTGGCGAAGAAGGCGGTGGAGAAGGGGCTGTCGTCGAAACCCTGGGTGAAGACGTCGCTGGCTCCCGGGTCCAAGGTGGTCATGGACTACTACGAGCGGGCCGAGCTCACGCCGTACCTCGACAAGCTCGGGTTCAACCTCGTCGGCTACGGCTGCACCACCTGCATCGGCAACTCCGGGCCGCTGATCCCCGAGGTCAGCAAGGCGGTCAACGACTCCGACCTGGCCGTGGTGTCCGTGCTGTCCGGCAACCGGAACTTCGAGGGGCGGATCAACCCGGACGTGAAGATGAACTACCTGGCCTCGCCGCCCTTGGTGGTCGCCTACGCGCTGGCCGGGTCGATGGACCTCGACCTGTACGAGCAGCCGCTGGGCCAGGACGCCGACGGCAACGACGTGTTCCTCGCCGACGTGTGGCCGTCCGCGCAGGAGGTCGAGGAGGTCGTGGAGCGGGCGATCGCGGCGGAGATGTTCACCAAGGACTACGCCGACGTCTTCGCCGGCGACGAGCTGTGGCGCGCGCTGCCGACGCCCGAGGGCGACACCTTCGCCTGGGCGGAGGACTCGACCTATGTCCGCAAGCCCCCGTACTTCGACGGGATGCAGGCCGAGCCGGCCCCGGTCCGCGACATCAGCGGAGCGCGGGTGCTGGCGAAGCTCGGGGACTCGGTGACCACGGACCACATCTCGCCCGCCGGAGCGATCAAGAAGGACTCGCCCGCGGGTGCGTACCTCGCCGAGCACGGCGTCGAGACGCTCGACTTCAACTCGTACGGCTCGCGGCGCGGGAACCACGAGGTGATGATCCGGGGCACGTTCGCCAACATCCGGCTGCGCAACCAGCTCGCCCCCGGGACCGAGGGCGGCGTGACCCGCTGTTTCGCCGACGGGGCGGCCGGCGAGACCATGAGCATCTACGACGCCTCGGTCGCCTACGCCGAGGCCGGGACCCCGCTGGTGGTGCTGGCCGGCAAGGAGTACGGATCGGGATCGTCACGGGACTGGGCCGCGAAGGGCACCGCCCTGCTCGGGGTCAAGGCGGTCGTGGCGGAGTCGTACGAGCGGATTCACCGCTCCAACCTGATCGGCATGGGCGTGCTGCCGTTGCAGTACCCGGAGGGGCAGACCGCCGAGTCGCTCGGGCTCACCGGCGAGGAGACCTTCACGATCGGCGGCGTCGAGGCGATGAACGACGGTGACACCCCGCGCACGGTCTCGGTGACCGCGGCCGGGGGCGACGGCGGCGACGTGCAGTTCGACGCGGTGCTGCGGATCGACACCCCCGGAGAGGCGGCGTACTACCGCCACGGCGGGATCATGCCGTACGTCCTGCGCTCGCTGCGCGGGTGACCGACGCCGGCCTGGAGCCGTCGGTCCTGCTGCTGGCGGGCGCCGCGGTCCTGGTCGGCGCCGTCGTCCAGGGGGCGGTCGGGCTCGGCGTCGCGCTGATCGCGGCGCCGGTGGTGACGCTGCTCGACCCGACCCTGATGCCGGGGAGCCTTCTGGTCGTCGGCTTCGCGCTGCCGCTGCTGTCGCTCATCTCGGAGCACCAGGACATCGACCGCCGGGTCGGCTGGGTGCTCCTCGGGCGGGTCATCGGCACCGCTCCCGGTGTGCTGGTGGTGGCCCTGCTGTCGCCGCAGGACCTCGCCGTGGGCGTGGCGGTGCTGACCCTGCTGGCGGTGGCGCTGACCGTACGGGCGGTCCGCATCACGCCGACGCCGATCTCGCTGACCGGTGCCGGGGTCTTCTCCGCGGTGGGCGCCACCGCGGCGGCGATCGGTGGACCGCCGCTCGCGCTGGTCTACCAGCGGGCCGACGCCGCGACGCTGCGCTCGACCTTGGCGCTCGTCTTCACCCTCGGGTCGCTGCTGTCCCTGGCCGCGCTCGCCGTGGCCGGCGAGCTGGACGGCCGGGAGGTGTGGGCGGGGGTCGCGATGCTGCCGTTCTTCCTCGTCGGGTTCCTGCTCTCCCTGCGGCTGCGTCGGCACCTGGCCGGGGCCCGGTTCCGCGCCGCCGTCCTCATCGTGGTCACCTGCTCGGCCCTGGTGCTGCTGGTCCGGAACCTCCCCGGCTGAGGAGGCGGCAGGATGGTGCGGTGACGATTCACACCGAGCATCCGTTCCGTGACCGGGACGAGGACCGGCGCCCGGTCCGCCGGCTGCGCGGACGGCTGACCTCCCCGGTCACGGTGTGGGCCGCTCGCCACGCGGGAACGCGTGCCGGTCTCACCGTCTCCTCGGTGCTGGTCGCCGACGGCGATCCGGGCCGGCTGATCGGGCTGCTGGACGAGGAGTCGGAGCTGTGGCCGGTGCTCGCGGCCGAGCGGCGGGCGGCGGTGACGCTGCTCGGGCCCGATGACCGGCAGCTCGCCGACGTCTTCGCCGGGATCGCGCCGTCACCGGGCGGACCGTTCCGTACCGGCCGATGGGTCGACTCCGACTGGGGCCCGGTGCTGCCCGACCACGCCTGGGCGGGGGCGGTGCTGGTCGGCGACGCGCGCGCCGTCGGCTGGTCCCTGCTGGTCGAGCTGGAGGTGCAGCACGTCGAGTTGGGCGGGGGCGACGCCGTCGGCGGCGGCCTGGCGTACCGCCGGGGGCGCTACCTGCCGGTGTCGGACGGCTGAGCGGGGCGGCTCAGGTGGGCATCCAGCTCGGCCACCACGGCGGCACGTTGCCCACGCAGGTGGTGCCGACCGGCTCCGACGGCGTGACCACGAAGTGCCCGAGGACGAGGGTCTCGGCGGCCACCAGCACGGCGACCGAGATCACGATCAGGAACAGCCGGATGGCCTGGTTGCCGCGCCGGCCGGAGTAGACCTCGATCGGCAGCGCCACCAGCACCGCGTTCAGGAAGGTGAGGGCGGGCACCCCGAGGCCGTACAGGGAGAACGTGGTGAGGCCGGTCGCGCCGTCCACGCCGCAGTCGCGCCAGGCGTTGTCCACCAGGGCGATCTGGGCGACGCCGAGCACCAGACCGGCGAAGACGGGGATCCACCAGGGCGAGCGCCGGGCGCGCTTGCGCTCGGATTCCCACATGGCCTGGTGCACGGGTGCCATTCTGCACGCTGCCGCGGCCCGTGACAGGCTTCTCGGGTGAGCAGGCCGGTCGTGCCGGCCGGATGGCCCGCGTCGGTCCGGCCACCAGATGCCCCGGACTGGGAGCAATCGGCCGCTTCCTGGCTGTTGGACCAATGCCCCCCGGAGTACCGCGGCTACACCGGCCTGCGCCGGCACCCGGTGGTGCTGGCCCGGTTCGCGGTGCTGCACGTGGAGGCGATGCAGGCCGCCGCCCGTCGGGGCGTCAGCGAGGCGCGGACGTCGCTCCGGGACGTGGCCGACCTGGACGTGGTGGAGCGCGCGGTGGCCACCTGGCAGCTCGAGGCGGAACGGCTCGCGGTGCTGCACCGGCAGGTGGGGCTGGTCGAGGAGGCGCTGCGCGGCCGCCGGTTCCGCCCCCGCCTCTGACCCCCGCCCCCCTCCCCGCGATCCGTCAGTTTCGGCCCGCCGATCCGTCAGTTTCGACCCGGTGATCCGTCAGTTCTGCCCGCACTCGGGCGGCGTAGGCCTCAGCTTCCGCCGGGTTCGCGTATTTCGTGCGTGGCCAGAAGAACCCACGCAGTCCGTCCCCACGGGTACGAGGCACGACGTGCGCGTGTAGGTGCGGGACGCTCTGGCTGACCGTGTTGTTCATCGCGACGAACGTCCCCTGTGCGCCCAGCCCGTCTCGCACGGCGGCGGCCAGCTCGCGGAGCGCGGCAAAGAACGGGCTCAGCAGCTCGTCTGGAAGCTCGGTCAGCGTTTCGACGTGCCGTCGGGGGACGAGCAGGACGTGGCCCTTGAACACGGGCCGGTGGTCGAGGAACCCGACCACGTCGGGCGTGACCAGCACTCGGGGCGCGTCCGCGCCGGTCACGATCGCGCAGAACAGGCAGTCGGCCACCGCCGAACCGTACGCGAGCCCGCAGCTCGAGACGGCGACGGAGCGACGGATCACCGGCTCGGAACTGACGGACCGGCGGGTCGGAACTGACGGACCGCCGGGCCGGAACTGACGGATCGGCGGGCCGGAAGTGACGGATCGCGGGGGTGGGGGCGGGACCGCCTAGACTCGGGGGGCCCTGCCGCCCGCCCGACCGCGAGAACACGGAGGCCGTTCGTCGATGAGCCTGCTCGATGCCCTCGGCGGCCCGGGCGACCTCCGCGACCTTGACGACGACGCGCTCGCCGACCTCGCCGCCGAGATCCGGGAGCGGATCGTCACCGCGGTCTCCTCGCACAGCGGCCACCTGGGGCCGAACCTCGGCGTGGTCGAGCTGACGCTGGCGCTGCACCGGGTCTTCGACTCGCCCCGGGATCGGATCCTCTTCGACACCGGCCACCAGGCCTACGTGCACAAGATGGTCACCGGCCGGGCCGAGGGCTTCGCCCGGCTGCGGCAGGAGGGCGGGCTGTCCGGCTACCCCAGCCGGGCCGAGTCCGACCACGACACGATCGAGAACTCGCACGCCTCCACCTCACTGTCGTACGCCGACGGCCTCGCGAAGGCGTACGCCGTCCGCGGCGAGGACCGGTACGTCGTGGCGGTGATCGGCGACGGCGCACTGACCGGCGGCATGGCCTGGGAGGCCCTGAACCAGATCGCCACCGGCGACGACCGGCCGCTCGTGGTCGTGGTCAACGACAACGGCCGGTCCTACGCACCCACCGCCGGGGGCCTCGCGCTGCGGCTGGCGGCCGCCCGGACCAACCCCGGCTACGAGAAGCTGCTGGCCCGGGTCAAGAGCCGGCTGCACCGGGTCAAGCTGCTCGGCCCGCCCGCCTACGACGCCCTGCACGCGATGAAGCGCGGGCTCAAGGACGCGATCGCCCCGCAGGGGCTCTTCGAGGACCTCGGCATCAAGTACGTCGGGCCGCTGGACGGCCACGACCGCAACGCCGTCGAGCACGCGCTGGAGCACGCCAAACGGTTCCGCGGACCGGTCATCGTGCACGTGATCACCGAGAAGGGGCACGGCTACGAGCGGGCGGTCGCGGACACCATCGACCAGATGCACCAGGTCGCCCCGTTCGACCCGGACACGGGGGAGTCGCTCGCCGAGCCGGTGACCACCTGGACGCACGTGTTCCGGGACGAGATCGCCGTGTTGGCGGCCGAGCGGGAGGACATCGTCGGGATCACGGCCGCGATGCTGCAGCCGACCGGGCTGGACGCGTTCGCGGACAAGTTCCCGGACCGCGTCTACGACGTCGGGATCGCCGAGCAGCACGCCGTCACCAGCGCCGCCGGGCTGGCGCTCGGCGGCCTGCACCCGGTGGTGGCGGTCTACTCCACCTTCCTCAACCGGGCCTTCGACCAGACCCTGCTGGACGTCGCGCTGCACGACTGCGCGGTCACGTTCGTGCTCGACCGGGCCGGGCTCACCGGTGACGACGGCCCCTCGCACAACGGCATGTGGGACCTGTCCGTGCTCGGCATCGTTCCCGGCATGCGGGTCGCGGCGCCCCGGGACGGCGCCCGCCTGCGTGAGCTGCTGCGCGAGGCGGTGGCGGTCGACGACGGCCCGACCGCGGTGCGGTTCGCCAAGGGGCCGGTGCTGCCCGACCTGGAGCCGATGGACACGGTGACCGGTCTCGACCTGATGGTCCGGACCGGGCCCGGTGAGCTGGCGGGCGGTGTGCTGCTCGTCGGCACCGGCGCGATGGTGCACGTGGCCGTCGAGGCCGCCCGGCTGTTGGCCGACGGTCCCGACGCGCCACCGGTCACCGTGGTCGACCCGCGCTGGGTGCTCCCGGTCGCGCCGGCCCTGGTCGAGCTGGCCGGCCGGCACGATCTGGTGGTGACCGTCGAGGACAACGGGCGGTCCGGTGGCTTCGGCTCCGCCGTCACCGCCGCGCTCGTGGACGCCCGGGTGGACACTCCGATCCAGGTGCACGCGGTGCCCCAGCGGTTCTTCGACCACGCGAAGCGAGCCGTGCTGCTCGAACGGTCCGGGCTGTCCGCGGAGGCAATCGCCGCCGCAGTCCGCCACCGGCTGCACGAGCAGGCCTGACTCGCCCGTCGACCGGTCCCGCGTTGCGGCTCGCCGCGCGGCGGCATTGGCCCTACGGTATGCCCGTCCGGTCGCCGGAGAAGGGGACAGCGATGAGCGTCATGCGCACCAAGTCCGTCGAGCAGTGCATCAAGGACACCGAGGAGCCGGAGCACCGGCTCCGCAAGGACCTGTCCGCGGCGGACCTGATCGTCTTCGGCGTCGGCGTCTGTGTGGGCGCCGGGATCTTCATCCTCACCGGCCAGGTCGCGGCGAGCAACGCCGGTCCCGGGGTGGCGATCTCGTTCCTCTTCGCCGGCACCGCCTGCGCGCTGGCCGCGCTGTGCTACGCCGAGTTCGCCTCGACCGTCCCGGTCGCCGGCTCGGCGTACACCTTCTCCTACGCGAGCTTCGGTGAGCTGATCGCCTGGGCGATCGGGTGGGACCTGATCCTCGAGTTCACCATCGGCTCCGCCGCGCTGTCGGTCGGCTTCTCCGGCTACCTGGTCGACCTGCTCGACGGCACTCCGCTGGCCATCCCGGCCTCGCTGCAGGCGGCGGAGAAGGACGGAATCGTCAACCTGCCCGCCCTCCTGCTCGCGCTGCTGGTGATGGCCGTGCTGATCATGGGGATCAAGCTGTCCAGCCGGTTCAACCAGATCGTCGTGGTGATCAAGCTGGCGGTCATCGCGCTCGTGGTCGGCGCCGGCATCAGCTACATCAAGGCGGAGAACTACTCCCCGTTCGTACCCCCGAGCGAGCCGGCGCCGAGCGGCGAGGGGGGCAGCTGGCTCAAGGTCCCGCTGATCGAGTCGCTGCTCGGCCTGGAGCCCGCCGTGTACGGCTTCGGCGGCCTGGTGGCCGGCGCGGCCGTCGTCTTCTTCGCCTTCATCGGCTTCGACATCCTCGCCACCACGGCCGAGGAGACCAAGAACCCGCAGCGGGACATGCCGATCGGCATCATCGGCGCGCTCGCCATCGTCACCGTCCTCTACATGGCGGTGAGCCTGGTGATCACCGGCATGCAGAGCTACACCCAGATCGACCCGGCCAGCGCCGCTCCGCTGTCGGACGCGTTCGACGCGGTGGGGTTGGAGTGGATGGCGAACGTGATCGCGGCCGGAGCGTGCATCGGGCTGGTCGTGGTCGCGATGATCCTCATGCTCGGGCAGACCCGGGTGGCCTTCGCGATGGCCCGCGACGGCCTGCTCCCGCCCTGGCTGGCCAAGGTGCACCCGAAGTACGGCACGCCGCACCGGCTGACCGTCATCGTCGGCATCGCGGTCGCCGCGCTGGCGGGCTTCCTGCCGCTCGGCACCCTGACCGATCTGGTGAACATCGGCACGCTGTTCGCGTTCGTGCTGGTCAGCGTCGGCGTGGTGATCCTCCGCCGCACCGACCCGGACCTGCCCCGGGCCTTCCGGGTGCCTGCGGCGCCGCTCGTCGCCACCCTCGCGGTGCTGTCCTGCCTGTACCTGATGCTCAACCTCCCGGGCGAGACCTGGGTCCGGTTCGCGGTCTGGATGGCGATCGGCATCGTCGTCTACTTCCTGTACGGCCGGACCAGGAGCCGGCAGGCGGTGCGGCACGCGGAGCAGGCGGCCGCCCGCACCGGCTGACCGGAATGCGGGTCGCGCCGACGCGGTTGGCACGACACGATGGACCTGATGCGATGGCGACGGCGTGACCCGGACCCGGAGGTCGCGGCGGCCCAGCCGAGCGACGGGTTGCTCGAGATCTCCCGCGACCCGGGCCACGGCCTGGTCCTGGTGCACGCCCTCGACGGCTTCCTGTCCGCCGGGCAGGCCGGCCGGCTGGCCGCTCAGCACCTGCGCAGCGCGCACCCGGGGCACGGAGACGTGGTGGCCCGGCTGGACCTGGACGCACTGTTCGACTACCGCGCCCGGCGCCCGCCGCTGGCCTTCGACGAGGACCACTACGCCGCGTACGAGGCGCCGCGGCTCGACGTGCGCCGGCTGACCGACGCCGCCGGGACGCCGTTCCTGCTGTTGGCCGGTCCCGAGCCGGACTATCGCTGGGAGGGGTTCACCGACGCCGTCCGCCGGCTGGTCGAGCAGCTCGAGATCCGGCTGGTCGTCGGGGTCGGTGCGGTGCCGATGGCGGTGCCGCACACCCGGCCGGTGGTGGTCACGGCGCACGCCACCCGGCCCGAGCTGGTGGACCGGCCGAACGTGTGGTCC
The DNA here is from genome assembly GCA_963695375.1 of uncultured Actinomycetota bacterium. GTDB lineage: Bacteria > Actinomycetota > Actinomycetes > Propionibacteriales > Nocardioidaceae > JACCVL01. The sequence continues at coordinate 2,139,745 of OY968767.1, forward strand.
GGACGGCTCACCGTCCCGGCGAGCGCGCAGGCGGTGCTCGAGCTGCGGCTGGGGGAGGCCGGTCACGACGCGTTGGGCTACGTCGCGCACGTGCCGCACTACGTCTCCGGGCTGGAGTTCCCGGCCGCCTCGGTCACCCTGCTGGAGGCCGCCGGCGCCGCGGCGGGGCTCACCTTCGACCTCGACGCGCTGCGGGAGGCGGCTCGGCTCACCGCCGAGGAGGTGGACCGGCAGGTCGCCGAGCAGGAGGGCGGCGAGGTGCTGGCGGCGCTGGAGCAGCAGTACGACGCGTTCTCCCGCGGGGCCGGCCGTTCGATGCTCGCCCGGGACGAGGACCTGCCCACCGCCGACCAGCTCGGTCAGCAGTTCGAGCAGTTCCTCGCCGGCCTCGACCGGCGCGAGGGGCGGGACTGACCCGCTCCAGCCCTTTCGCAGACCGTGGCGGCGGGTGCAGGGTGGAAGCCACCCGTACCAGCGAGAGGAGCGCGACCACCATGCATGCCGATGTGGGCGACCGGCTGCGAGTACGCGGTCGGGTCGTCGGTCAGCCGGAGCAGGTCGTCGAGGTGCTGGAGGTGCACGGCGACGACGGCGCGCCGCCGTACCTGGTCCGTCACGACGACGGTCACGAGGGCCTGATGTTCCCGGGTCCGGACGCCTCCGTCGAGCACGCGGGCGGCGACCGCTCGGGCTGAGGACCCGTACCCGCATGGCAGGATGCCGCGGGTGCCGACCTCAGTCCGCGAGCTCGTCGACATCCTCGACCTCGAGCGGCTCGAGCTCGACCTCTACCGCGGCGCGCAGCCGCCGCGGTCCACGCTGCAGCGCGTCTTCGGCGGGCAGGTGGCCGCGCAGGCGCTGATGGCCGCCTGCCGCAGCGTCGACCCGGACCGGGCCGTGCACTCCATGCATTCGTACTTCCTGCGCGGCGGGGACACCGCGGTCCCGATCGTCTACGACGTGGAGCGGATCCGGGACGGCTCCTCGTTCAGCACCCGCCGGGTGTCCGCTCGCCAGCACGGCACGGTGATCTTCTACCTGACCGCGTCGTTCCAGCGGGCAGAGAGCGGCTTCGAGCACCAGGACACCCTCCCGGACGTCCCGGCGGCCGACGACTGTCCCGACCTGGCCGAGGTGCTCGGCCAGATCAGCACCCGGGCCGAGGACTCCTGGCGGCGGGAGTGGTCGGCGCTGGACGTGCACTACGCCGGGGACAGCAGAGCCGGCGGGACGATCGAGGCGCACGGCCGGCCGGCCCGGCAGCGGCTGTGGTTCCGCGCCAGTGGCGAGCTGCCGGCCGATCCGGTGCTGAACACCTGCGTGCTCACCTACGCCAGCGACCTCACCCTGCTCAGCACCAGCCTGGTGCCGCACGGGGTGCTGATCGGCCAGCCGGGGCTGCAGGCCGCCTCCCTGGACCACGCGGTGTGGTTCCACCGGCCGGTGCGGGCGGACCGGTGGCTGCTCTACGACCAGGTGTCGCCGGCGGCGACCGGCGGACGCGGCTTCGCCCAGGCGCGGATCTTCTCCGCCGACGGCGTGCTGGTGGCGTCGGTCGCCCAGGAGGGGCTGATCAGGCAGGTGCGCGGCTGAGCAGCTCGGCCGCCCGCTCGTCGGTGAGGCCGACCTCGCCGGTGCGGAAGGTCCCGCCGTCTCGCATCCAGCGCCAGGTGTCCAGCACGGTCTCGGGGAAGGGCCGGGCGCGCAGGCCGGTCGCCCGCGCCCGGCCGGGGTCGAGCGCCATCACCTGCTCGTGCGCCCCCTCGCTCCACAGCGGCAGCTGGCTGCCGTCCACGCCCTGGTCCCGCAGCCAGCCGCCGTCGACCTCGCGCAGCTCGGTGTCGGCGGGGCCGACGGCGGCCGCCATCCCGGCCAGCATGTCGCCGAAGGTGAAGCCGGGGTCGGTCGAGCAGGCGTGCAGTGCCCCCGTGACCCCGTCCTCCAGCAGCCGGACCATCCACTCGCCCATGTCCACGCCGTCGACGAGCTGCACCGGCGCGTCCAGCGGGCCGGGCGCCAGCACGGTGCCGCCCCGGCTGATCCGGTCCAGCCACCAGCAGAACCGGTCCGTCGTGTCGTACGGGCCGACCACGTAGGTCGGCCGCACCACCGTCAGCCGGTCGTGCAGCGTTGCGGCGGTGCGTTCGCAGGCGACCTTGAGGCCGCCGTACGTCTGGTCCGACATCGGCACCGTGTCCGGGTCGTCGGCATCCAGCTCGGCCAGCGGGATGTCCTCGTCCCCTCCCGGCCGGGGCGGGTCGGCGTAGGCGGAGACCGACGACACGAACAGGTGCTGGCCGCCGCCGCCGTCCAGTGCCTCGGCGAGCGAGCGGACCTGGCGGGGCCAGTAGCCGCAGACGTCGGCGGTCGCGTCGAAGCGCCGGCCGCGCAGCACCGACAGGTCGGCGTCCCGGTCGGCGTGCAGGTGCTCGACCTCGGGGAACGGCTCGTCGGCGCCGCCGCGGTGCAGCAGTGTCACCGCGTGCCCGCCCGCGATGGCCGACCGGACGAGGTGCCGACCGACGAAACGGGTGCCGCCGATGACCAAGAGGTCCATGCCCCGGAGCCTAGGGGTAGTCACGGCGTGGTCCCTTGACTACATTGCGTCACCGTGCTGTGACCCGAGTGACACGTGAGGCACACGTGGACGAGCGGTCTGGCCGGAAAGGGTCGGTCCCATGCTCCCCGCTGCCGTACGCACCGTCGCCACCACCGCCGCGCTCGTCCTCGCCTCCAGCGCCTTCTCGCCCGCGCTGGCGGCGATGTGGGAGCCGGACTTCGAGGCCCCGTTCGGCTGCGGACAGCGCTGGTACGCCAGCACTCGGTCCGGGCACAGCCCGAGCTACTACTCGGTCGACTTCAATGCCGACGACGACTACCGCGCGCCGGTGCTGATGAGCGCGCCGGGGGTCGTCACCGACGTGGTGGACCTCGGGAACTCGTCGTACGGCAAGTACGTCGTCGTCGACCACGGCCAGAACTGGACCACGCTCTACGCGCACCTGGACGCCCAGTGGGTGGTCGAGGGGCAGTGGCTCGACCAGGGCCAGTTCATCGGCCTGCTCGGCACCACCGGCGGGTCGACCGGTCCGCACCTGCACTTCGAGGAGCGACTCAACCGGGTCGACCAGCACGCGGTCTTCCACGGCACCGCCCTGGACTACGACAGCACCATCACCAGCCACAACTGCGGCGACGTGCCGATCACCGGGGACTGGAACGGCGACCGCCGCACCGACGTCGGCGTGTTCCGGCCGACGGCGAACGGCGGCCTGTTCCGGCTGCGCCAGCCCGCCGGCAAGGTGACGAAGATCCGGCTCGGCGGGGCGATGGACCGGCCGGTGACCGGTGACTGGAACGGCGACGGCCAGACCGACGTGGGGGTGTGGCAGCGCAAGAAGCGCACCTTCGTGCTGCGTGGGCCGGCCGGCAAGACCACCAGCATCCGCTTCGGGTCGCGGCGCGACCTGCCCATCACCGGCGACTGGAACGGCGACGGCACGACCGAGGTCGGCGTCTTCCGGCCGCGCAAGTCCAAGGTCCGGCTGCGGGACGGGGCCGGCCAGGTCACCCGCTTCCGCTTCGGCTCGCCGGCGGCGGTTCCGGTGACCGGAGACTGGGATGGTGACGGGCGGGGTGACGTGGGCGCGTTCAATGTGCGCACCGGCACCTGGTCGCTCCGTTCGACCAAGACCGGTCGGGTCACCACCGAGTCCTTCGGCAGCACCGGGACGCTGCCGGTGCCGGGGGACTGGGACGGCGACGGCAGCACCACGCTCGGCACCTGGGGTCCGAGCAACGCCACCTTCATCCAGCAGACCGGGAGCACGACGACGCGGGTGACGTTCGGGAACCAGCGTCGCTGATTGCTGCGGGTCAGTTGACGTCGCTCGGCCCAGGCAGCTGCTCGGACTCGGAGCCGTAGGTCTCGAGGTAGTCGTCGATCCGGTCCTCCGCCGTCGCCGTCCACAGCTCGCCGGCCTGTTGCTCGTCCAGGCGCACGATGCTGGCGCCGGCGTCGGTGGTGTCGAAGCTGCCGAACGGCGCGGTCAGGAACGTCATGTCGCTGGTGCGTACTCCGCGCAGGGACAGGGCGAGGCTGCGGATCTTGCCGGTGTCGAACGACTCGTCCACCGTCAGGTTGCCGACCACGGCCCGCAGGGTCGAGGTCAACGTGAACGGGTTGGTCAGCGTGCCTCTGCTGAGGATCGTGCCCAGCATGGCGCGGAGGAAGTTCTGCTGCCGGTCGATGCGGTCGAAGTCACCACCCGGCAGCCCATACCGAGTGCGGACGTACTGCAACGACTCCTCACCGTCCAGCTGCTTGACACCCTCGCCCGGGACCGAGAGCTGCACTCCGCCGAGAGCGTTGGTGATGTCCTCGAAGCCGTCCCAGTCGACCACCGCCAGGTGGTCCATCCGCAGCTCGGTCAGATTCTCGACCGTGGCGAGGTAGGCGGTCGGGCCGTAGAGCGAGAACGCGGCGTTGATCTTGTTCATGTCCGCCGGTTCGCCGACCTCGTCGTAGAGCCGCACATAGGAGTCGCGGGGGATCGAGATCAGGTACGCGCGCTGCCGGTCCGCGGTGACGTGCAGGACCATGATGGTGTCGGTGCGGAGCACGCCGGCGTCCCAGCCCCCCTCGGCGATCTCCGCGATGCTGCGCCCGTCTCCCTTGTCGACCCCCGCGAGCAGGATGTTCACCGAGTCGCCCTGCACCCGTGCGGGGCGGCTGTCGGCCGGCAGTGCCCCGGTGTCGAAGGTGTCGATGTTGCCCAGCTGCGCGTTGAGGTAGATGGCGAAGGCCGAGACGGCGACGACGAGCAGGCTGACCAGCCCGAGCAGTGACGCCAGAACCGGGTGCCGGCGGAGGAGACCCCGACGCCTCGTCGAGGGCCGGTCCGGCTGCTGGTCGTGGCTCATTGGTCCAGTCTGCCCGGACCCGCTCTGTTCTCCGCGGAGGCTGCCGGTGCCGCCGGGCGATTCACGGCTACGGCGGCTCGCTGGCCCAGCCCAAGGCCGGTGGCGGTCGGGACTCGTACTGGTGGCCGGTCGGAGTGGACCACACCACCCGGAAGCCGTCTCCCTCGACCCGCCAGCCGGGCAGGTCGCGGAGGTGGTGGCAGCGGACCGACAGCGCCTGTCCGTTGTGCGCTCCGGTGCGACCACCCGCCGCGTGCGGGCGGATGTGGTCGACGTCGGTGGCCCGACTGTCGCAGACCGGCATCCGGCAGCTCCCGTCCCGCCAGCCCACGAGAGCGCGCACCGGGCCGGTGAAGAAGCGGTCTCTGGTCTCGGCTGCGGGCACCGACGGGTCGGCCGGCTGATGGAGCCAGCGGTCGAACGGGGTCCGGTCGCTCGCGGGGCGGCTGGAGCGGTCGATGGTCAACACGTGTCCGTCGTCGTCGACGATCACCCGACGAAGGGTGGAGCCAACGGCCGAACAGAGGCCGCGAGCGACGCCGGCCGGGATCGGGCCCACTCCGCGCAGGTGTCCGGGGTCGTCGTCCTTGCCGACCAGCGTGGTTGCCTTGAGCAGCAGCCCGATCTGCGCGGCCGGCGGCAGCGGCCCGACTGGAGCCGCGACGCCGGTCACCCGCTCGACGAGGGTGTCGGCCATCAGCTGACCGATGCTGCGCTCGTCACCGTCGGCACGACGGGCCCGGGCGTGGTGGTCGAGGGCATGCCAGCAGGCGGCGGCCAGCTCGACCGGCAGGAGGGCGACCAGCGAGGCCGTGCCGTCCCGGCTGTCGTTCGTCGGCGCCAGCGCCACGTGCCGGTCGGCGCGAGCGCGCGCCGCTCTCCGCTCAGCAGCCTGACGGTCGAGCAACAGGACGAGGCGTCGCGCGGCCGCTGCCAGCCGGCTGACGGTGGCCGCCCGCGGGCGCACGTCCGGGAGGACCACCGTGCGGACCTGGCCGCGCACGACCTCGGTCAGCGTCCGCAGGTAGGTGACCGGAACTCCGTCGGGTGGCTGGTCCACCGACAGCGGTGGCAGGCTATCCAGCGGGCCGATCCTGTCGCCGGACGTCAGCTCTGCCGCTGACCGCTCGACCGCCGCCGCCAGTCGGCGGTCGATCTCGCGCCGCACCTCGGGCCCGACGCCGTGGGTCTCCCGGACGACGGCGCGTCCCGCGGCCCAGGAGATCTCGCCTCGGTGCATCAGCTCGAACAACAGCGGCAGCTCGTCCACCAGGGCCTGCGCGGCAGCCAACTGGTGCTCTGCGGTGGCGGTTGAGACCCCTCGAGCGAGCGCGACCTCGGCGGCGACTCCCCGCTCCCCGCCGGTGGCACGGCCCGCCTCGGCCGCGTGCGCGGCGATCTGCTCGGCCTGCTCGGCCTGCAACCGGGCGATCTGACGTTCAAGGGCGACAATGTTCTCGATCCGCGCGTAACCGTCCGCAGGCGACGGTGCCGGCAGATCCGGGCCGGCCAGCGGGATCACTGCATCGAACATACGTTCGAGTTTAGTCGGTGGTCCTGACAGCCGGAAGCCTTCGGGACCAGGCTGTGGACCCGCCGCAGCTGCTCAGAACAACCCGACGGGCGTCGACGAGAAACCCGGGAACACCTGCGGCACGCTCACCTCGGGGAACCGTGCGGCGACCGCCTCCGCCAGGACCGAGCGGTAGTCGGTCGTGACGGCGAGGTCGCCCTGCACCAGGTTGCCGTCGGCGAGGCCGGGCCACTGGGCGAGGTAGCGGCCGCCCTTGACGCCGGCGCCGAGCGCCAGCATGCAGTTGCCGTAGCCGTGGTCGGTGCCGTTGCCGCCGTTCTCGCGCACCCGACGGCCGAACTCGCTGATCGTCAGCACCGTGACCCGGTCACCGGCGCTGCCGAGGTCGGTGAAGAACGCCGCCAGCGACTTGGCCAGGTCGATCGCGTTGGTCTTGAGCTGACCGGCCTGCACCGTGCCCTGACCGGTGTGGTGGTCCCACGAGCCGCAGTCGACCGCGATCACCCGGGCGCCGACGTCGGCCCGGACGGTCCGGGCGGACTCGCGGAGCGCGTCGCCAAGCGCGGTCGTCGGGTAGACGGCGCCGTTGGCGGTCGGCGCGCTGCCGTAGAGCCCGGCCAGCCGCTGGGTGACTTCGAGCGCGGAGCGGGCGCCACTGCCCAGGGGCGTGTTCACGCCGTCCCAGGCCGTCGTCAGCGACTGCCGGGTCGGCACCGCCCACGCGCCGGTGGCAGCCGGCAGCTTGACGTCCCTGTAGTTGCGCAGCGCCACCGTCGGCTGCTCGCCGTACAGTGCGGTGGGGACCAGGCCGCTGCCGAGCTGCATCCCGCGAACCGGGTCCGGCGCACCCATCAGCCCGACCATCCGGTTGATCCAGCCGCGTCGCTCGGGGCTGCCGGGGTCGGCGTCCTCGACCTCCTCCATCGCGGCGAAGTGGCTGCGGTTGGGCTGCGGCATCCCCACCGCGTGCACGGCGCCGAACCGGCCCGACGTCCACATCGGCACCAACGGCTGGAAGGCCGGGTGCAGCCCGAAGACCGGGTCCTTGACGAGCAGCGACCCGGTCGGCACCCCGATCGTCGGCCGCGCCGCGGCGTAGGCGGGGTCGCCGTGCGGCACCACCAGCGACAGGCCGTCCGCGCCGCCGCGCAGGCTGACGACGACGAGCACGTTGCCGCCGGCCACGTTGCCGTACGCGGTCTGGGTGAAGACGTCGCCGACCAGGCTGGTGGTGACCACCGCGCCGGTGAACGCCGCGGCTCCGCGGAGCAGGTTCCGGCGCGAGACCTGGAAGTCCGGGCAGCCGCAGGAGTCGGCCGGGGAGGGAAGGTGATCGGACATGCGGGAGGCTCCTCAGCGGCTCATGTGCTCGGGGGTGTCCAGGACGGCGGCCAGCAGCCGGGGGAGCCGCCACGAGCGCAGGTCGTCGAAGACCCGGATGACGGTCCCCGACGAGAGGCCGATCCGCTGGCTCACGACGGCGATCAGCCGCGCATCGGCCGGTCGGCAGAGCAGCTGCCGGCAGACGTGGTCGACGATCTCGCCGACGGTCGCGGGCAACGGGGGGAGCCACGACTGCGGCGTGCGGCGGACCGCCCCGGAGTGCGGCTGGTGCCCGGCGGCGAGGGCGTAGTGCACGTCCCAGCAGGCCAGCACCCGGCTCACCGACGACCACGCCTCGCCGTTGTCCGGCGGCCCGTCCGGTCGAGGCCAGTCGTACGGCCGCTGACCGACCCCGCCCGCCTGGGTGGTGCACGCCTGGGCGAAGTCGCTGCTGCGGGTGGGCTTCGTCGGCGCCAGGCCGAGGACTCGCCAGGTGGCGATCAGGTCCTCGACGGGGGTCCGGGTCTTGGCGTCCACCGCCGCCTCGAAGTCCGGGTGCTGGACCAGCGCGCGCAGCATGGCGGGGATGGAGCTTCCCGAGCTCAGGTATGCCGCCGCGACCGCGTCGACGACCGACTGGCTCGGGAAGTCCGACACGAACCGCCGGCACAGCTTGAGGGCGATCCGCTGGGCCGTCGCCGGGTGCTGCGCCAGGTAGCGCAGCAGGGCCTCGGCGACCGGGCGGCCGTCCGCCGCCGCGTTGGCGTGGCTGAAGCCGAGCACCTGCACCGGTCCGGTGGAGTGGTCCTCCGGTGCGTACCAGGCGTCCCAGGTCCCGGCCCGGTCCACCCGGTAGCCGGTGAGAATCCGCGCGGCGTCCCGCACGTCGGCCTCGCCGTAGCCGGACTCGCGCCCGACGGTGTGCAGCTCCAGCAGCTCGCGGCCGAGGTTCTCGTTCAGCCTGCGGCCGGTGGACTTCGAGTTGTCCAGGTAGCAGCCCATCGCCCGACCGAGGACCACCTCGACCAGCATGTCCTCGAACCGGCCGAGCGCGTGCTTGCGCACGGCCAGGTCGTGCTCCATCCGCACCGCCCAGGTGCCGTACGTGTGCACGGTGACGTGCAGGTGGTCGAGCCAGAAGCCGGCCACCACCTCGAGCAGCTGGCGCTTGCTGAACGCCCGGCGCATCAGCGTCCAGCGGATCAGGTCGCTCGACACGTCGAGGCTGCTCAGGGTGCCGGCGTTGTGGCCGGCCTGAAGCTGTCGGGGTGTCATCGACAACCGGGGCCACCAGGACAGCAGCTGGTCGCCGAGCGGGTCGGGCACCGTGGTCGGCTGCAGCTGCGCCTCGAACCAGGCCTGCGGGCCGCCTGCGGTGGCCAGGTCCGCGACCAGGTCGGGCGTGCACCCGTAGCTGAACCGCTGCAGCAGGTGCCGCTCGGCGACTGCCGGGGTGGTCAGAGGGGAGGCAAGGGTGGTGCTGGTGAGACCCATCCGCATACCCGTTCCGAACTCGATTCCCCCGAATCAGTGACGTTGTGTAGTCGCATAGTTACATAGCGTTAGACTGACTGACGAGTCGGCCGAGCGGACGATTTGCTCGCCTCAGCCGTCCCGGCAGGCCTCGGCTGTCCCAATGGCCCCGGCCGGGAGCGGTCAGGCCGGGGTGATCCGGCCGACCAGATGGGTGCGGTCGCCGTCGACGGAGGTGACCCCCAGCAGCCGGCTGCCGTCGCCGTCGGACGCAGTGCCGAAGCCGACCTCGGCCGGCAGCAGCAGCGGCTTCCGGAAGGCGACCTCGTAGCGGTAGGCGTCCGGCAGCCGGGCCTCCACCGCGGCCAGGGCTCGGGCGGCCGTCCACATCCCGTGCGCGATCGCCCGCGGGAAACCGAACGCCCGGGCGCCGAGCCGGCTGAGGTGGATCGGGTTCCGGTCACCGGAGACGGCGGCGAACCGGCGGCCGACGTCACCCGGCACCTGCCAGCGCGCGACACCGGGGGGCGGCTCGACACCCGCCAGCGGCGAGCCGTCCGGCGCGGCCCGGTCACCCCTGCCGCGCGACAGCACCGTCGTGGTCTCCTCCCAGACCGGCTCGCCGTCGACCGTGACCGCCGTGACCAGATCCACCAGCCGGCCGCTCCGGTGCGGGCGCGGCCCCTCCGGCCTGACCACCAGGTCGTACGTCTCGTGCACCCCGAGCGGGCGATGCTGGACGACGGTGTTGGCGAGGTGCACCAGCCCGAGCGCGGCGTAGGGGAACCGGCGGTCGGTGAGCAGGGCCAGCTGGGGCCCGAACGCCGCGAGATGCGGGTACAGCCCCGGCAGCCGGTCGGCCAGGGCGTGCCCGGTCAGTCGGGAGTACGCGGCGAGGTGGTCGGTGTCGGTGCGCACCCCGGTCCGCCGGATCTCCAGGTCGGGAAGTCCACCGCCGGGCTGCCTGCGGAGGCCCGGCAGCGACCCGACCACCGGCAGCGACGACAGCACCGCCCGGGCGTAGAGCGGCAGCGTCGCCGGGGCCGACCCGTAGGTGGCGGAGTCGGTCATCAGGCGCCGAGCAGGCTCTGCCCGCACACCCGCAGCACGTTGCCGGACACCGCGCTGGAGCCGGCGGCGGCGTACCAGGCCACCGCCTCGGCCACGTCGACCGGCAGCCCGCCTTGCGCCAGCGAGTTCATCCGGCGGCCGGCCTCGCGGACGAGCAGCGGCATCCGGGCCGTCATCGCGGTCTCGATGAAGCCGGGCGCGACGGCGTTGACGGTCACGCCGCGGTCGGCCGCGACCGGAGCGAGCGCCTCGACCATGCCGATCACCCCGGCCTTGGAGGTGGCGTAGTTGGTCTGGCCGTTGTTGCCGGCGATGCCGGCGATGGACGCCACGCCGACCACCGCGCCACCGGGCCGGATCACCCCCTCGTCGAGCAGGTGCTCGGTGATCCGGAGCGGAGCGGCGAGGTTGACGCCGAGCACCGGGTCCCAGGTCTCCGGTCGCATGTTGGCCAGCCGCTTGTCCCGGGTGATCCCGGCGTTGTGCACCACGACGTCCACCCCACCGTGCCGGTCCGTCAGGTGCCGGGCGATCCGCTGCGGGGCGTCCGGAGCGGTCACGTCCAGACTGAGCGCGGAGCCGTCCAGCTCGGCGACCAGCTCCTGCAGCTCGGAGGCCAGCGCGGGCACGTCCAGCCCGACCACGATGGCGCCGTCGCGGTGCAACACGCGGGCCATCGAGGCCCCGATGCCCCGGGCCGCGCCGGTGACCAGCGCGACGCGGCCCGCCAGCGGCCGCTCCCGGTCGTACGGCTGCTCGCCGGCTGTGCCGCCGACGTGGACGACCTGCCCGGACACGTAGGCCGACCGCGGGGACAGCAGGAACGCCAGCGTCGAGGTCAGCGACTCCTCTGCGCCGGGGGACACGGAGACCAGCTGGGCGGTCCCGCCGGCTCGCAGCTCCTTGGCCAGCGAGCGGGTGAAGCCCTCCAGGGCTCGCTGGGCGACCGCCGCGGCTGCGCTGCCCGACGCGACTGGCGGGGTGCCGAGCACGAGCGCCCGCCCCGACGGCGCCAGCCGGCGCATCAGCGGGGTGAAGAACTCGCGCAGCAGCGCGAGCCCGGCGACGTCGGCGATCCCGGACGCGTCGAAGACCACGGCCTTCGCCCGCTCTCCGTCGTCGCCGAGCGTCGCCGTGGTGGCCACCTCCAGCGCCTTCAGCTGGCGCTGCACCGGCTCGGCCAGCCGTCCGCCCGGAGCGGACCCGAGCACGCAGACGCCGTCGACCACCGGGGCACCGGGGGTCCAGCGCTCCAGCCGGGGCGGGTTCGGCAGACCGAGGTTGTTCACCAGCAGCCGTCCGACCGGGGTCTGCACCAGCGACTGATAGCGGTCAGGCACGTCGGTTGTGTCCCATCTCTCCAGGGCCGGGCCTCGCCGGGCGGTCCGACCGGGCGGTAACTTGCGGTGTTACCCGGGAGTTCGTTTCCGGAACCGCCATCCTGACGGCCGAGCAGGCGTGGCGTCCATGTGCCAGCGGTGTGGCGTCGCCCACCGTCGACCGCGGAGGTGCGCACCGCCCATGCCCCGTCCCACCACCGTCCGCCGGGTCGCCGTCGTCGGCGGCAACCGGATCCCGTTCGCCCGGTCCAACAAGCAGTACGCCCGCGCGAGCAACCAGGAGATGCTCACCGCGGCACTGGACGGGCTGGCGCGGCGGTACTCGCTGCGCGGCGAGCGGGTCGGGGAGGTGGTCGCCGGCGCCGTGCTGAAGCACAGCCGGGACTTCAACCTGACCCGGGAGGCGGTGCTCGGCTCGGCGCTGGCGCCGAGCACGCCCGCCTACGACCTGCAGCAGGCCTGCGACACCGGCCTGCAGGCCACCCTCGCGGTGGCGGACAAGATCGCCCTCGGGCACATCGAGGTCGGCATCGCCGGCGGCGTGGACACCACGTCCGACGCGCCGATCGCGGTGAACGAGCGGCTGCGCCAGATCCTGCTCGAGGCGAACCGGGCCCGCTCGACCGGCGCCCGGGTCAAGGCGCTGCTCAAGGTCCGGCCCGGGCACCTCGCCCCGGCGACGCCGCAGAACGAGGAGCCGCGGACCGGGCTGTCGATGGGCGAGAGCGCGGCGCTGACCGCGGTGGAGTGGGAGATCGGGCGCCGCGAGCAGGACGAGCTCGCGGTCGCCTCGCACCAGCGGCTGGCCGCCGCGTACGAGCGGGGCTTCTTCGACGACCTGCTCACGCCGTACCTCGGGCTGGAGCGGGACGGGAACCTGCGGCCGGACAGCACGGTGGAGGCGCTGGCGGCGCTGAAGCCGGTGTTCGGCCGGGGTGCGGCGGCCACGATGACCGCGGCCAACTCCACTCCGCTGACCGACGGCGCCTCGGCGGTCCTGCTCTGCTCGGAGCAGGAGGCCGAGCGGCGCGGGTGGGAGCCGCTGGCGTTCCTGGCCGAGCACGAGACCGCGGCGGTCGACTACGTGCACGGCGCCGAGGGCTTGCTGATGGCGCCCGCGTACGCGATGCCGCGGATGCTCGACCGGGCCGGGCTGGCGCTGCAGGACTTCGACTTCTACGAGGTGCACGAGGCCTTCGCGTCCCAGGTGCTGGCGACCCTGAAGGCCTGGGAGGACCCGATCTTCTGCAAGGAGCGGCTGGGTCGCGACGCCCCGCTCGGCGCGGTGGACCGGGACCGGCTGAACGTGGTCGGCTCGTCGCTGGCCGCGGGGCACCCGTTCGCCGCGACCGGCGGGCGGATCGTGGCGACGCTGGCCAAGCTGCTCGCCGAGAAGGGCTCCGGGCGAGGCGTGATCTCGATCTGCGCCGCCGGTGGCCAGGGCGTCACCGCCATCCTTGAGCGCTGATAGCCCGCGCACCTAGCCTGCCGGCCATGACGGAGGAGACGGCACCGACGGCAGCACCGGTCGACCGGTGGTCGCGCAACGACTTCTGGGGCGTCGTTGTCGACGCACCGGACGTCGCGGTCCTGGCCCGGTTCTACGCCGAGCTGCGCGGCTGGAAGATCCACATGATGGACGAGGAGGACGCCTCGCTCGACCCCGGCGAAGGCGTCGCGTACCTCAACATCCAGCGCAACGATGCCTACGTCCCACCGGCGTGGCCGACGCAGCCGGGCCAGCAGCAGATGATGCTGCACCTCGACTTCGAGGTGACCGACCTCGCGGCCGAGACGCAGCGGGCGTTGGAGCTCGGCGCCACCCTGCCCGACTTCCAGCCACAGGAGAACGTCCGGGTGCTGCTGGACCCCGCCGGGCACCCGTTCTGCCTCTATACCGGCTGAGCCTGAGCCTGTTGGGCCAGAGTCATGAGCGTCGGAGCATGGGTACGGCTTGCTCACACGCTCGGTCTCGAGCGCTGGAGGAGACTGGGCCGGTGACGGGCTCGCAGCTCGAACAGGTTCGGCGTATCGCTCTCGCCCTGCCGGGGGTGAGCGAACGGGCCACCCACGGCGCGGTCGGCTTCTACGTCGCAGGACGACCACTCTGCTACGTCCACGATGACCACCGGGGTGATGGACGGGTCTCGGTGTGGTTCCCGTCGTCGGAGGCGGTGCAGGAGGAGCTGGTCACCGCCGAGCCCGACCGGTTCTTCCGGCCGGAATCCTCGGCGGCGGGGACGTTCTCGACGTGGCTGGCGGTGTTCGTGGACCTCCCCGAGCCCGAGGTCGACTGGTCCGAGATCGAAGAGATTCTCCGCGAGACCTATCGTCGGGTCGCGCCGCGCCGGGGCGGATGCTGACGTGAGAACTCACGAGCGCGCGATGCCTGCGCGCCTGCGCGGCGACGGCTGACCCTGGGGGCTTCGGCGCTACCGGCCGGGTCCGTCGTCGAACCCTCAGGGGCAGGGTTTGCTTTCGCTTCGCGGATTGCGGCTGTGAACGGACCTCAGCTACGAGTGCTTGACCGTGTCCTCGACCGTTGCCCTTCCTCCGCCGACGCCGGATACGAAACCCCGAGCGCAACACCGGTGATCAACGCCAGGACCAGGTTGTGAACCGTGTCCGGCGCCAGCAAGAAGTGCGCCAGCCAGAGAAGTGGGACCACCGTCATGACGAGCCACGCCCAGCGGTGGCCGCGACGGAAGGCAGTAAACAAGACGACGAGAATGACCACGCTGAGCGCCAACCAGGTGATGCCCCAGCCGCGGATCAGGAGTTCTCCCTCGCCGGGGCGAAACTCGGGCTGATTGAGAACCGTGAATGGTGATATCACCATCGTCAGCGAGATCAGCAGGCTGAATACCTCGGTGACCACGAGGACCACAAAACCGACCTTGCCCATGCCGCTGCCCCTCACTGTGTGGGTGTTGCCATGGTAGGCATTCGGCGGGCCGTAGGGACAGACCCAACAAATGAGCGGACGATCCTTGGCTACAGCAATGCCCGCACGGCGACGATGGTGTCGGCCTCGTCAGGCGGCTTGTCGTCGCGGTAGCGCAGCACGCGGGCGAACCTCAGCGCGACGCCGCCGGGGTAGCGCGTCGAGCGCTGGACCCCGTCGAAGGCGATCTCGACCACCTGCTCGGGCCGGACGGTCACGACCCATCCGTCGTCGGAGACCTGCAGACCTCGAAAGCGCTCGGTCTGCCACGCCAGCATCGCATCGGTCATCCCCTTGAACGTCTTGCCCAGCATCACGAAGTCGTCGGCGTCGGGGTCCCGGGCGCCGAGGTGGAGGTTCGACAGCCAGCCCCTGCGGCGGCCATGCCCCCACTCCGCCGCCAGCACGACCAGGTCGAGGGTGTGCCGGGGCTTCACCTTGACCCAGGCGGCGCCGCGGCGACCGGCTTCGTAGGGGGCGTCCGGCGACTTCGAGCACGACGCCCTCGAAGCCGCGCTGGACGGTGTCGGCGAAGAAGTCCGCCACCGCTGCGTGGTCGGCGGTGCGCAGTCGCGGAACCACCAGCTCGGTCGGCGCCAGCCGGTCGAGTGCCTCCGCTCGGACGGTCAGCGGCTCGGTCATCAGGTCGCGGCCGTCCAGGTGCAGGACGTCGAACAGGTACGTCGACACCGGCGTGCTCGCGCGCAGCGCCGGGACGTCGGCTCGAGACGCAGTGCGGGCCGCCGTGACCTGGAACGGATGCGGCCGGCCGTCCGGGCGCCCCGCCACCGCCTCGCCGTCGAGCACCGCGGTGTCGGCCGGCAGCCGGCGGACCGCCTCGACGACCTCGGGCAGCCGGTCGGTGATGTCGTCGAGCGTGCGGGTCACCACCAGCACGTCGTCCGCCTGCTTGTGCACCTGCACCCGGATGCCGTCGATCTTGGCGTCCACGACCACGTCGCGGCCGTCCGGTGCGAGTCGGTCGAGGGCGGCCGTGACGTCGGCCGCGCTGGCGGCGAGCATCGGCCGCACCGGCCTGCCGACGGTGAGTCGCACCGCGGCCAACCCGGCCGGCCCGTCGTCCACGGCGATCCGTGCGGCCGCGGTGGACGATCCGAGCAGCATCGCGGCCCGGCGCAGGTCGGCCAGCGGCACTCCGACCGCGCTGGCCAGGGCGTCCAGGACCAGGGCATCGAGGGCGCCCTGACGCAGCTCGCCCATCAGCAACCGGCGGAGCAGGTCCTGCTCGTCCACGGTCGCCCGGGACAGCAGCGCGTGCAGCCCGGCGCGACGGGCGGCCTGGCTCCCCGGACCGCTCAGCGCGCTGAGCTGTTCGAGCGCGGCGTCCACGTCGGTCAGCGACAGCTGTGGCTGATCGGCCGGCGCCGGCAGCTCCACCAGCGAGCGCCACCCGACCCCCGTCCGCCGCTGCGGCAGCTCGCCGGCGCAATAGGCCACCGCCAGCTCGACCTCCTCGGGCCGGCAGCGACGCAGCAGCTCGGCCAGCAGGCCCCGCTTCGCTCCCCGGGCCCGCGTCGCCCCGACCGCGCGGGAGGTGTCGACGAGCTCGGCCAGCAGCACGACCCCCATCATCGCCGGTGCTGCCGACACCGCTTGGACGGATCACCGGACGATACTGCGGCGGTGGCTCCCTCCACCCGACAGTGGCGTCCCGGCCGCCCGGTCCCGCTGGCGACCCTGCTCGGGCCGTTGCGCCGCGGAGGTGCCGACCCGGCGATGCGCTGGGTCGACGGCCAGGTGTGGCGCACCGCGCGTACCCCGGACGGTCCGGCGACGATGCGCGTGCACACCGCCGACGGCGGACGCGCGGTGCAGGGCGCGGCCTGGGGGGCGGGCGCGGACTGGATGCTCGACGCGCTGCCCGGCATGCTGGGCGGCCGCGACGCCGGCGCGGACGACTTCGCCGCCGTCGCCGCCCGACATCCGTTCCTCCGGGAGGCGCTGCGCCGGCACCCGCACTGGCGGGTGCCCCGGTCCGGGCTGGTCTTCGAGGCGATGCTGGCGGCCGTGCTCGAGCAGAAGGTGACCGGCCAGGAGGCCCGGGCCGGCTGGCGGACGCTGTTGCTCCGCTTCGGCGACCCGGCGCCCGGGCCGGGTGAACAGCTCGGCCTCCGGGTCACGCCCGCACCGGAGACGGTGCGGATGATCCCCTCCTGGGAGTGGCTGCGGATGCCGGTCGACCCGGCCCGGTCCCGCGCCGCCGTCGTGACCGCCCAGGTGGCGCCCGCGCTGGAACGGACGGCGGCGCTGGCGCACGCCGAGGCCGAGCGGGTGCTCCGCACCCTCCCGGGCATCGGGGAGTGGACCGCCGCGGAGGTGCGCCAGCGGGCACACGGCGACCCGGACGCGGTGAGCTTCGGCGACTACCACGTGCCGGCCAGCATCGGGATGACCCTGACCGGGGAGCCGGTCGACGACGCCCGGCTCGCCGAGCTGCTCGAGGAGTTCCGGCCGCACCGGTACCGGGTGCAGCGGATGGTCGAGCTGTGCGGCATCGGGAAGCCGCGCCGCGGACCGCGGATGGCCCCCCGGCGACACCTCCCGGGTCGCTACGGCTGAGCGAGATCACTGCCTCGGCCACGCCGGTCGGTCCATCCGGATCCACCCACGCTGCGGCACGGTGTCCTGGCACCAGACCGGATAGCCGCCGCCGCTGCCGCACTGCGGCGACGTCGGCCGGTGGTAGGTGGCGGTCCAGAAGTACTGCCGCGCGCCCAGCCGCTTGCGGCCGGCGGTCACCACCACGGTTCGCCGGTCCGGCCGCATCATCGGCAGCCGGGCGATCACCCGGCGGGTCGCGTTCGAGATCAGCTCGGCCACCGGCTCGCCGTCGTGGGCGCTGATCCGCAGGTTGCGCTCGGCGCCGCGCTGCCCGTCGGTGTCCAGCTCGATCACCAGGCTGCGGCGGTGCGGGTGCAGGGCCGTGGCGTCGAAGGCCTTGAAGGTGCGGACCCGGAAGGCCACGGTGACGTGCTGGCCCCGGGTGTCGGATGTCACCCGGTGCCGCACCCGAGCGATGTCGAGTCGTCCGGCGGTGTCGTCGGGATCGGTCACCTGGGTGGTGTAGGTGTGGCCGTCGCCGCGGAGCTCGCGGGCGGCCGCGCCGCCCGGCGCGAGGCCGACCAGGGTCAGCGGGAGGACAGTGGCGGTGGCGAGCGCCGCCAGGCGGGAGGTGTGGCGCGGCGAGAGGTGGGGCACGGAGACTCCGTCCTGCTGCAGCGGAGCACGGCACGGCTGTGCGATGCGCCCGGAACCTAGGCGGGTCGGTGAGCCGGCTGCGACCGCTGTGCACAGCCCGGCACGAGCAGCCGCCGCCGCTGTCGGCGGACGGCCGTACGCTCGGGCCCATGAGAGCGGTCAACGACCTGCAGCGCGCCGTCGCCCCGTTCAAGGTGGTCGCCGACTTCGAGCCGTCGGGCGACCAGCCGACCGCGATCGAGGAGCTGGCCCGCCGGGTGGAGGCGGGCGAGCAGGACATCGTGCTGCTGGGTGCCACCGGCACCGGCAAGACCGCGACGGTGGCCTGGCTGGCCGAGCGGCTGCAGCGCCCGGTGCTGGTGATGCAGCCGAACAAGACGCTCGCCGCGCAGTACGCCAACGAGCTGCGGCACTTCTTCCCCGACAACGCGGTGGAGTACTTCGTCTCCTACTACGACTACTACCAGCCGGAGGCGTACGTCCCGCAGACCGACACCTACATCGAGAAGGACTCGTCCATCAACGACGAGGTGGAGCGGCTGCGGCACTCGGCCACCTGGTCCCTGCTCACCCGGCGCGACGTCGTGGTGGTGGCCACCGTCTCCTGCATCTATGGGCTCGGTTCCGCCGACGAGTATCTGAACCGGATGATCCACGTCCAGGTCGGGACCGAGATGGACCGGGACGGTCTGCTGCGCAAGCTGGTGGAGGTGCAGTACGCCCGCAACGACCTCGCCGGCACCCGCGGCACGTTCCGGGTGCGCGGCGACACGCTGGAGGTCTTCCCCGTCTACCAGGAGCTCGCCGTGCGGGTGGAGTTCTTCGGCGACGAGATCGAGCGGCTGATGACCATGCACCCGCTGACCGGCGAGGTGATCAGCGAGGAGCACGAGCTCTACATCGGCGCGGCCACGCACTACGTCACGGCACCGGAGAAGATGGAGCGGGCGATCACCAGCATCGAGGCCGAGCTGGAGGAGCGGCTGGCCGAGCTGGAGCGGCAGGGCAAGCTGCTGGAGGCGCAGCGGCTGCGGATGCGGACGACCTACGACATCGAGATGATGCGCCAGGTCGGCAGCTGCTCCGGGATCGAGAACTACTCCCGGCACACCGACGGACGCAGCCCCGGCTCGGCACCGCACTGCCTGCTGGACTACTTCCCGGAGGACTTCGTCCTGGTCATCGACGAGTCGCACGTGACCGTGCCGCAGATCGGCGGCATGTACGAGGGAGACATGTCCCGCAAGCGGACCCTGGTGGAGCACGGCTTCCGGCTGCCCAGCGCGATGGACAACCGGCCGCTGCGCTGGGAGGAGTTCGTCGAGCGGATCGGGCAGACGATCTACTCCTCGGCGACCCCAGGCTCGTACGAGATGAGCCGGGTCGACGGAGTGGCCGAGCAGCTGATCCGGCCGACCGGCCTGGTCGACCCGGAGGTCGTGGTCAAGCCGACCAAGGGGCAGATCGACGACTTGATCCACGAGATCCGGCTGCGGGCCGACCGGAACGAGCGGGTGCTGGTCACCACGCTGACCAAGAAGATGTCCGAGGACCTCACCGACTACCTGCTCGAGGCCGGCATCCGCACGCGATACCTGCACAGCGAGGTCGACACCCTGCGCCGGGTCGAACTGCTCCGCGAGCTGCGGATGGGTGACTACGACGTGCTGGTCGGCATCAACCTGCTGCGCGAGGGGCTGGACCTGCCCGAGGTGAGCCTGGTGGCGATCCTGGACGCCGACAAGGAGGGCTTCCTGCGCTCCGGCACGTCGCTGATCCAGACCATCGGCCGGGCTGCCCGCAACGTCTCCGGCCAGGTGCACATGTACGCCGACTCCGTCACCCCGTCGATGGCGACCGCCATCGACGAGACCAACCGGCGGCGGGAGAAGCAGGTCGCCTACAACACCGAGCATGGGATCGACCCGACCCCGCTGCGCAAGCGGATCGCCGATATCACCGACCTGCTCGCCCGCGAGGACGCCGACACCGAAACGCTGCTCGGCGGAGCCGGCCGGCAGCAGAGCCGGGGCAAGGCACCGGTGCCTGGATTGCGCAGCCGGGACCGGGGGAGTTCGCCACTTGACCTGAGCAGCATGGCGGCCTCCGACCTGGCCGACCTCATCCAGCAGCTCACCGAGCAGATGCACGCCGCCGCCGCCGAGCTGCAGTTCGAGGTGGCCGCCCGGTTGCGGGACGAGATCGGTGACCTGAAGAAGGAGCTGCGGCAGATGGTCGAGGCGGGGGCGCGATGACCGACCACCTGGGGGTCCGGGGCGCCGACACCGACCACGGACGGGTCGTGGCCATGGGGTGGGCGGCGGGAGCCGACCGGTGAGCCTGACGTCCGCCGACCTGCGCTCGTACGCGCTCAGTCGACCGGGTGCGTGGCAGGACGAGCCGTGGGAGGGCGACATCGTGGCCAAGGTCGCCGACAAGATCTTCGTCTTCCTCGGTGACACGGCTGTGGGCGTCAAGTGCGGCGCCAACCGGGACGAGGCCGACGAGTGGCTGCACCGGTTCCCCGACGACGCAACGGTGATGGCCTATATCGGTCGCTCCGGGTGGAACACGCTGCGCTTCGGGGGTGCGATCCCCGACGAGGAGGTGCTCGAGGCGGTCGACGAGTCGTACCGGGCGGTTGTCGCCAAGCTGCCCAAGCGCCGACGACCAGCCGGCTGACAGGCAGGAGTAGCGATGGCGACGCCGATCCAGGTCACCTTCGACTGTGCCGACCCGGGTGCTCTGGCTGCGTTCTGGGCGCAGGCCCTCGGCTACGTCGTGCAGCCGCCGCCGGAGCCGTTCCCGAGCTGGGAGGACGCCTTGACCGCCTGGGGGGTCCCGCGCCACCTCTGGAACTCGCGCTCGGCCGTGATCGACCCCGACGGCGACGGGCCGCGGTTGTTCTTCCAGCAGGTCCCGGAGGGCAAGCAGGTGAAGAACCGGATGCACGTCGACCTCAAGGCCGGCGGATCCGGCGACGACCGACGGGGTCGCATCGATACCGAGGTCGAGCGGCTGCTCGGCCTCGGGGCGACCGTGTTGTACCCGCTGGAGGAGTGGGGGAGTTACTCCGTGACGATGCAGGACCCGGAGGGCAACGAGTTCTGCGTCGACTAGTCCCGCCTGCGGCATGGTCAGCTGTGCCCATGGGACCCCGGCCAGTCCGACCGGGCTAGTCCGATCGTGTCATTGCGCCTCATCGTCGGGCGGACGAGCGTGGCCGGCACCGGTCACCGCGACTGCGCGGTGCGACCAGCGCGGAAGGAGTCCGTCATGCGCCGTCTGCTCCTCGCCCTCGGGCTGGCCGTCGTGCTTCTCACAGCCGGCCCCGCTGCGGCCGCGCCACCGGTCACCGAGACGAACCACGCGAAGAACCTGACCGAGACCTTTGTCGACGTCCTGCCCACCTGCGCCGAGGGCGGATCGTCGTATCGGGTCACGACCACGAGCAACCTGGTGGAGCACGTGACCAGCTTCGAGGACGGGCGGGTGCACGCCACGTTCACTCAAGCCGGCAAGTTCGTCGCGCGTCCGCTCGCGGCTGGTCAGCCCAGCTACACCGGCCGGTTCACCGTCTGGGGTGGCTTCAACGTCAACGGCAAGACCGTGAACGGCACGTTCACGTTCTCGATCAGCGGGGTCGGCTCGGACGGCTCGCGGCTGCGCCTCAACTCCGTCGAGCACTTCAACCAGCGCCCGGACGGCTCGGTGCATGAGTTCTTCCGCTGTCACTGAGTCAGGAAAGGTCCCAGCGACCAGGTAGCGCGAGGACGCCCGCGGGGGCGACGCCGGCGCGGGCGAGCACGGCCTCGAGACCGGACATGCCGTGCGATCCGACCGGTGCGGCCAGCATGGCCGCCGCACCGAGCGGCAGTGCCGCGGCGGCCGCCTCGCTCGAGGTCGCCGGCCGGAACCGCTGCAGCGGCCCGACCTGGGGGACCGTCCGCGGCCGCACCTCGTCCGCGTGCAGCCCGGCCCGTTCGGCGGCCCGGCCGATCGCGGTCCGCAGCCCGCCGATGGTGTCGACGAGCCCGGACCCGGCCGCGTCCGCGCCGGTCCAGATCCGGCCCCGGGCGAGCGGCTCCAGCTGGTCGAGCGGCATCCCGCGGTCGTGCGCGGCCTTGCCGGTGAAGTCCGCGTAGACCTCGTCCAGCCAGCCGTTCAGCCGCTCCCACTGCTCGTCGTCGAACGGGGCGTCGCTGCCGAACATCGTCGCCTGCCGGCCGGCGCCGACCGCGCTCACGCCGATCCCGACCCGACCGAGCGCGTCGCCGACCGCCAGCTTGCCGGCCACCACGCCGATCGACCCGGTGATGGTGCTGTCGGTCGCGACGATCTCGTCACAGCCCATCGCGACGAAGTAGCCGCCGGACGCGGCGACGCTGCCCATCGACGCGACGACCGGCCGCCCGCTGGCCCGCAGCTGCAGCACCTCCCGGCGCACCGCGTCCGAGGCGATGTACGACCCGCCGGGGCTGACCACCCGCAGGACGACGGCGCGGACGTCCGGCCGGCGCGACGCGGCCCGCAGCGCCGCGGTGACGGTGTCCGACCCCGCCATCGGTCCGCCGAGCGGGGTGCCGTGGCTGCGGCCGGGCACGATGCCACCCACCACCGGGACCACGGCCACCGTCGGCCGGGCGCGGTCGCGGGCCCGGACGGCCACGGCATTGGCCAGCGGTGGGCTCCACCGGTGCACGTACCGCAGCGTGAGCCGCCCGTCGTCTGCCAGGCGGCTGCGCAGGTCGGCGTAGACCTCGTCCCGGTAGCCGAGCCGGTCCAGCAGCCCCGCGCGGACGGACGACTCGGCGCTCAGCGGGGCCTCGTCCACGGCGGCCCGCACGTCGTCCTCGCTCAGCCGCCGCCGGCGGGCGGTCTGTCGGACCAGCGTCGTCAGCACCGAGTCGGCCACCCGCTGCAGTGCTTCGTGCTGCGCCGGTGGCATGGCCTCGCTCATGAAGGTGTCGGCGGCCCCCTTGTACTCGTGTCGCTGGCCGAGCTGGGGCTGCACGCCCAGCCGGTCCAGCAGCCCGCGCAGATAGACGCCGCGCAGCGACACCCCGGTCAGCCCGAGCAGCCCGCTCGGCTGCATCCAGATGGTGTCGAAGGCGACCGCCAGCCGGTAGCTGGCGCTGGCCCCGCTCAGCTCGCCGAACGACTCCGCGTACGCGACGGTGACCCGGCCCGAGCGGCCGAAGTCCTCCACCGCCGCGCCCAGCTCGTCTGCCTGCGACGGGGTCAGGGTCTCGTGGCCGAGGTGGCCGACCAGACCGACCACGTGCGGATCCGCCGTGGCCCGCCGCAGCCGCTCCACCAGGCCGCGCAGGGTGGGCATCCCGCGGGTGCGCAGCGCCCCGGCCGGGTCCGGCGGCGGAGCCTCGAGCAGCCCGCGCGACAGGTCCAGCTCGAGCAGGACCGGTGGCCGGGACGTCGCCGGGGTGCGCATGTCACCACGCTAGCCCGGCCCCCGACCGAGCGGTCAGCCGATCTCGACGACCACCAGGTCACCACCGACGAAGACCGGGAATCGTGAGGTCGCGGCGTAGGTGCGCTTGGGTCGCTCGCCGTGTCGTGGCACGTACACCGCCACCGGCCGGCGAGGCGTCATCTCGACCTGGAGCTGGTGCGACCGGACCGGGATCCGATCCCCGTCCGGGTAGTGCTCGGCCACCGCCACGTCCCGCCACAACAGCAGGTAGTGCCGCCCGTCGCGCTTCTGCACCAGCGTCTGGCGCAGGTCGCTCCTACCGCCGCTCACCCGCAGTTGCAGCGGAGCGGGCGCGAACGCCGGGCCCCGGTCCGCCAGCAGGGACAGGAACCGCTTCGTGCTGTAGAACTCGGGCTTCTTCCGCCAGGTGTCCGGGGTCGACCGGGCGACCGTGTGCTCGGTCATCGCGATCAGGCCGAAGTGCGCGTTGCGGTCGGCGGTCCGGTTGATGCTGGCCTGGCTGGTGTGGTCGATCGGGTCGGGGTCGTCGAGCAGCTCGAACCGGCCGTACACCGAGTTGCGCTGGAAGAAGTCGCAGATCCCGCGCACCGCGTAGCTGGCCGAGGCGAACTCCGGCACGGTCTTGCCGGTGTTGTCCTGCGGCGAGTTGTTGTAGCCGGTCTCGGTGAAGATCCACTGATCGGCGTTCGGGAAGCAGCGGCTGAGGATGGAGATGTGCTCGTCGATGCCCCGGCTCGGGCTGGTGCCCTTGTTGTACATGTGCGCGTTGCCGATGTCCGACCACTCACTCAGGTCGCCGAGCTCGGCCGCCCGGCCCGCGGTGATGTCGGTCCGCGTGGACGGGCCCGCGACCGGGATGCCGGCAGTCGCCGAGTTCGCCTTGGCGGCCCGCCAGAGCGCCTTCTGCATCACCCGGGCATGCGCGGCCCACTGCGGGTCCCGGGGGAAGCCGTCGATCTCGTTGCAGCCGCCGAGGGAGTGCAGCAGGTTCGACAGGTTGCCGACCCGGGGCTTGTAGTACGA
Organism: uncultured Actinomycetota bacterium; assembly: GCA_963695375.1. Taxonomy (GTDB): domain Bacteria; phylum Actinomycetota; class Actinomycetes; order Propionibacteriales; family Nocardioidaceae; genus JACCVL01. The sequence continues at coordinate 2,164,047 of OY968767.1, forward strand.
CGCGAGGTAGCTCATCACCTGGCGGTTGACGGCGTCCGCGTTCCGCCAGTCCGACAGGTTGCCGACCGTGGCGTGCCAGCGGGTCCCGGAGCGCGCGAGCGCGAGCATCGCCCGCTGCTGGTTGCGGGTGCCGGTGGAGGCGCCGGTGGTGATGCGCTCGCGGACGATGCGCACCCCCAGCTCCCGGAGCAGGTCGACCACGGCGTCGGTGTGCCCGTAGACGGTGTCCCGGTAGAAGAGCTTGGTGTTCACCATGTAGGACTCGCAGATGTCGTCGGCCCGGCGGGCCCGGACGGAGGGGAGCGCTCTGGTGGGGTCCGGTCGGAGCACCTCCCCGGCGGCGAGGGCGGGTGCCGGTGCGGCCAGTGAGGCGAACGAGGCCAGGCCGAGGGTCAGGACGTCACGTCGGTGCATGCGGGGGTCTCCACTCAGGGGAGGGGCGGCGGGACTTTCGGGCGCGGTGGAAGCGCGTGGTGCGGCGGCGGACGCCGCTCAGCCGAGCTCGACCACCACCAGGTCCTTACCCACCGGCACCCGGATCCATGCGCGGGGCGGGTTGGTGCCCCGCGGGCGGCCGCTCCGGCGGGGTACGTACACCGCGCTGGACGGAAAGTGTCGGCTGCGCATGAGGAACCGCCTCTGCGTCGGCCGAGTCGGCGGCTGCGCCGACCCGGTGGTGGTGGCTCACCCCCACGCGGTGTCCCTCCCGCTGGCCGCAGCAGAGAGTACACAAACGACTACTATGGGTAAAATCGGCCCGGATTCGTCCTGCCCCGGGTTACCTGGGACGATGGACGCCGGAGGGGAGTATTCCTCGCGGTGGTGTCGTCAGCACGGTTCGATCGACCCGGTGCCACCGGCCGGCCGAACCGGCGGAAGAGACCTCCACGTCACCGGCTGCGCGGCAGCCCCGAGCCTGAACGAAAGGCGAGTACGTGGACGTCTCGACCACAGCCTGGTGGGTGACCATCGGCGCCACCGTCGCGGTGCTGCTGTTCGACGTGCTGATCATCGGCCGTCGCCCGCACGAGCCCAGCATGCGCGAGTCCGCCATCTACATCAGCGTCTACACCGCGATGGCCGTCGTCTTCGGGTTGTGGGTGTGGGCCGACTACGGCAGCGGATTCGCCGGCGAGTTCTTCGCCGGCTGGCTGACCGAGTATTCGCTGTCGATCGACAACCTGTTCGTCTTCATCATCATCATGGGCGCGCTGGGGGTGCCCCGGAAGTACCAGCAGGAGGCACTGCTCGTCGGCATCATCCTGGCCCTGGTCCTCCGCGGGATCTTCATCGCCGTGGGCGCTGTCGCGATCAACCAGTTCGCCTGGATCTTCTACCTGTTCGGCGCGTTCCTCATCTACACCGCGGTCCAGCTGGCCCGGCACCGCGACGACAGCGACGAGTACCACGAGAACCGGATCATCCGGATGATCAAGGCGCGGGTGCCGTCCACCGACGAGTACCACGGGCTCAAGCTGCTGGTCCGGGAGAACGGGCGGCGGGTGATGACCCCGATGCTGATCGTGATCGTGGCCCTCGGGTCCACCGACGTGCTGTTCGCGCTGGACTCGATCCCCGCCATCTACGGCCTCACCGAGGAGCCGTACCTGGTCCTGACGGCGAACATCTTCGCGCTGATGGGGCTGCGGCAGCTGTACTTCCTGCTCGGCGGGCTGCTGGACCGGTTGATCTACCTGTCCTTCGGCCTGGCGGTGATCCTCGCGTTCATCGGGGTCAAGCTGGTGCTGCACGCGCTGCACGAGAACGAGCTGCCCTTCATCAACGGCGGCGAGCACGTGGGTGTCCCGGAGATCCCGATCTGGCTGTCGCTGGTGGTCATCGTCGCGTCGCTGGTGGTGACCGCGGTCGCCAGCCTGCTCGCGGTCCGCAACGATCCGTCCAAGGCCGCCGACCTGCCCGAGGCGACCGAGGAGAACGCGCCGCCGCGCTGACTGCGGCCCCGGCCGAGCGGTGGTGTCGGACGGTCGGGATGGCCCCAACGCGTCATTGACCGCGCTCGCTCGCGGGAGCAGCATCGACCGCGGAGGCGCCGGCCGCTCCGGCGCGCCGGAAGGAGACGGCCGACATGCCCAGGTACCTGTACGCGGTCAACTACAGCCAGCAGGGGCTCGACGGGGTGCGCAGCAAGGGTGCCGCGGACCGGGCCACCGCGGTCGGGGACCTCGCCCGGAGCATGGGCGGGTCGCTGGAGGGGTTCTACTTCGCGTTCGGTGGCGTCGACGCGTACGTGCTGGTGGACCTGCCCGACGACGAGACCGCTGCCGCGGTCTCGCTCACGGTGACGAGCAGCGGCGCCGCGACGGTCCGGACCACCAAGCTGCTGAGCACCGACGAGATCGACGCCGCGCTGGGCAAGACGGTCCCGTACCGGCCACCAGGGCAGTAGCACCGCGGGGTCGACCCGCAGCGTCAGCCCAGGTCCGTGGGGTCCTTGACGTAGGTGCGCTGGGCGCGCAGGGCACGGTTGGCGAGCCAGGTGACCACCCACAGCAGCACGCCGATCGCGAGCAGGACGCCGGCGACCTCGTACTGGTTCTGGGCGCGACCGGACAGCGGGGTGACGAGGTAGGCGCAGGCGGCGGCTCCGACCAGCGGGAGCGCCGTGGGGGCCCGGAAGTGCCCGTGCTCGACGGTGTCGCTGCGCAGCACGAGCACCGCGATGTTGACGACCGCGAAGACCGCGAGCAGCAGCAGGCTGGTGGTGCCGCCGAGCGTCTCCACCGCGGTGCTGCTCAGGGTGTTGGCGTAGGCGATCAGGCCGAGCGCGATGCCGGTGGTGAACAGGATGGAGGCCCACGGGGTGCGCCGGACCGGGTGCACCTTGGCCAGGAAGGGCGGGAGCACCGCCTGCCGGCCCATCCCGTAGAGCAGCCGGCTGGCCATCAGCATGTTGATCAGCGCGGAGTTTGCCACCGCGAACATCGCGATGAAGGGGAAGATGTCGCCCACCGGCAGGTCCGGGGCGCCGGCGCGGACCACTTCGAGCAGTGGTGACTCCGCCTTGGCGAGCTCGCCGACCGGCACGATCGCGACGGCGGAGATCGACACCAGCACGTAGATCAGGCCGGTGATTCCGAGGCCGGTGAGCATCACCTTGGGAAAGATGCGGGACGGGTCCCTGGTCTCCTCGGCCATGTTCACGGAGTCCTCGAACCCCACCATCGCGAAGAACGCGAGTGAGGTCGCGGTGGTGACCGCCAGGAAGACGTTCTTGTCCTCCGGGGTGTCGAACGCGACCACCGCTCCCCAGTCGGCGTCGCCCTGGCTGATCACCCACAGGCCGACCAGGATCACCAGCAACAGGCCGGTGAGCTCGACCACCGTCAGCACGACGTTGGCCTTGACGCTCTCACCGACGCCACGCAGGTTCACCGCCGCGATCAGCAGCATGAACCCCAGCGCCACGATGAGCAGCCCGCCGCTGCCCGTGGCGAGGTCGAGGCCGAAGCCGGCGCTCAGGTTGGCCGCGAACGCCAGGGACGCCGTGGACGCCGAGGTGATGCCGGAGGCCATCACGGTGAAGCAGACCAGGAACGTGACGAAGTGGATGCCGAAAGCCTTGTGGGTGTAGAGCGCCGCCCCCGCCGCCTGGGGATACTTGGTCACCAGCTCGAGGTAGGAGAAGGCGGTGATCGTCGCCACCGCGAAGGCGACGAGGAACGGCACCCAGGCAGCGCCCCCGACCTCGCCGGCGACGTCACCGGTCAGTGCGTAGACGCCGGTGCCGAGGATGTCTCCGACGATGAACAGCAGCAGCAGGCGCGGGCCCATGGCCCGTCGCAGCTCCGCGCTCTGCTCGCCGGTCTCGGTTTCAGTCGTGCCAGCTTCGCTCATGGGCAGCCACTGTCGACCCCCGGTGCCTGCCGGGCAAGCGGGACACGCACCCGGCGATCAGCGGTCGCGGCTCACCAGCCCCGGTCGCGCCACTGCGGCAGCTGCGGGCGCTCCGCCCCGAGCGTCGAGTCGGCTCCGTGGCCGGGATAGAACCAGGTCTCGTCCGGGAACCGGTCGAACAGCTTGTGCTCGACCTCGTCGACCAGTGTCTCGAAGTCCTCGGCGGACCAGGTCTTCCCGACGCCGCCGGGGAACAGGCTGTCGCCGGTGAACAGGTGCGGGGGACCGTCGGGGTCGTCGTAGGCCAAGGCGATCGAGCCCGGTGTGTGGCCGACGAGGGAGATCACGCCGAGCCGGCAGCTGCCGACGGAGATCTCGTCGCCGTCGTCGAGCGGCCGATCGACCTCGACCGGCAGGTGCGCGGCGTCGTCCCGGCCGGCGAGCGTGCGCGCTCCGGTGGCCTGGACCAGCAGCGGCAGCGCCTGCCAGTGGTCGGCGTGCCGGTGCGTCGTGACGACCGTGGCGAGGCCGCGATCGCCGACGAGCTCGAGCAGCCGGTCCGGTTCCTCCGCGGCGTCGACCAGCAGCTGCTCACCGGTCTCCCGGCAGCGCAGCAGATAGGCGTTGTTGTCCATCGGCCCGACGGCGAGCTTGGTCACGACCAGCCGGGACAGCTCGCGCACGTCCGGGGGACCGCCCACGCTGACCGCTCCGGTGTACGCCACGATCGCCCTCCCGGACCGGTCGGTCCCGCGGTGGCAGCCGCGGGAGCTCGCGGTCGCAGCGTAGGCCCGAGCCGTCGGTGCCGCGCCGGCTGGCCACGTCCTGACCCGCGCTCGGGTCTTTCGCCTGTTTCGTCCATATTCCGCGCGGCCGGCCGGCCGGCGGGCCGATCCCCAGGCCGCTGTTCTCGAGATGACAGCACCCGACGCTGGCCGTACCGTCGGACGCTGATCGTCTTCCGTCACGGGTCCGCCGAGTTCCGCCCGCCCGTGACGCCGCCGAGTGAGAGGCAACCCCGGGCGGGAGCGGGGGACCCACTTTTCCACGGTGCCACAGCCCGGGCCGCGCGAGCGCGGACCGGGTGGCGCCTCGGGGTGAAGCCAGGGTCCCCAGCGCGCGCGCTGAGGCCACGGCCGGGCACCCTCCGCCCGAACCCGACAGCTCACCCCGCAGGCGGCGGAGTGGTTCCGTCCATGTCCTCCCTCCCCGCGCTTCTTGCCCACCTGCGAGCGTCCCTCACCGTCCTCGTCGCGATGACCGCGGCGCTCGTGCTCGGGGCCGGCCTGCTGGCCGCGCCCGCGAACGCCGCCACCGACCGCACCTGGAACCGGCTGGCCAACTGCGAGTCCGGGGGGAACTGGCACATCAACACCGGCAACGGCTACCACGGCGGGCTGCAGTTCTCCCGCTCCACCTGGCGCGCCTACTCCGGTGGGCACTTCGCCCGGCGGGCCGACAACGCCCGCCGGATCGAACAGGTCGCCGTGGCTCAGCGGGTCCTGCGGGGCCAGGGGTGGGGGGCCTGGCCGTCCTGTTCGAGCCGGCTCGGCCTCGGGGCCAAGGAGCGCCGGGCCGACTGGGGGGTCGGCAAGTGGAAGCACGCCGGCGGGCACCACCACAACTCCAGCAAGCACCGGTCGGGCGAGCACCGCTGCCACACCAAGCCCGGCGTCCAGGTCGGCTGACCGGCGGACTGTCGGAGGCGGCGGTTAGCCTTCCTCCGAGCCGTCCGTCGATCCCAGGAGAGTCGCCGTCGTGGCCGACAGCCTCGTCGTCCGTGGTGCCCGAGAGCACAACCTCAAGGACGTCTCGGTCGACCTGCCCCGAGACTCCCTGATCGTCTTCACCGGCCTGTCCGGCTCCGGCAAGTCCAGCCTGGCCTTCGACACCATCTTCGCCGAGGGCCAGCGGCGCTACGTCGAGTCGCTGTCGGCGTACGCGCGGCAGTTCCTCGGCCAGATGGACAAGCCGGACGTCGACTTCATCGAGGGCCTGTCGCCGGCGGTGTCGATCGACCAGAAGTCCACGTCGCGGAACCCTCGCTCCACGGTGGGCACCATCACCGAGGTCTACGACTACCTCCGGCTGCTGTACGCCCGGGCCGGCCGGCCGCACTGTCCGCTCTGCGGGCGCCCGATCGCCCGGCAGACACCGCAGCAGATCGTGGACCGGGTGCTCGAGCTGGACGAGGGCAGCCGGTTCCAGGTGCTGGCGCCGGTGGTTCGCGGTCGCAAGGGGGAGTACGGCGACCTGTTCCGCACCCTGCAGGCGCAGGGCTTCAGCCGGGCCCGCGTGGACGGCGAGGTGCACGCGCTGGACGCCGTGCCGGCGCTCGCCAAGCAGAAGAAGCACACCATCGAGGTCGTCGTCGACCGGCTGGCGGTCAAGCAGAGTGCGAAGCGCCGGCTGACCGACTCGGTCGAGACCGCGCTCCGGCTCGGCGACGGGCTGGTGCTGCTCGACTTCGTCGACCTCCCGGCCGACCACCCCGGCCGGGAGCGGATGTTCTCCGAGCACCTGGCCTGCCTCTACGACGACCTGTCCTTCGAGGAGCTGGAGCCGCGGTCGTTCTCGTTCAACTCGCCCTATGGCGCCTGCACCGAGTGCCACGGGCTCGGCACCCGGATGGAGGTCGACCCGGAGCTGGTGGTCCCGGACCCCGGCCGGTCGATCGCCGAGGGTGCGGTGACCCCGTGGTCGGCGGCGCACGTGTCGGACTACTTCGGGCGGCTGCTGGCGGCCCTCGGCGACGAGATGGGCTTCTCGGTCGACGTGCCGTTCGCCGACCTGGCTCCCGACGCGCAGCGGGCCCTGTTGCATGGGCACGAGCAGCAGGTGCACGTGCGGTACAAGAACCGCTACGGGCGGGAGCGGGCCTACTGGACGACCTTCGAGGGCGTCATCCCCTACATCGAGCGACGGCACGGCGAGGCGGAGTCCGACACCAGCCGGGAGCGGTTCGAGGGGTTCATGCGCGAGGTGCCCTGCCCGGCGTGCGCCGGGAGCCGGCTCAAGCCGGTGTCGATGGCGGTCACGCTGACCAGCACCGACGGCGACGAGCGCACCATCGCCGACGTCTGCGCGCTGCCCGTCGACGAGGCCTCCCGCTTCCTCGCCGACCTGGACATGAGCCTGCGGGAGCGGCAGATCGGCGAGCGGGTGCTGAAGGAGATCTCCGAGCGGCTGCGCTTCCTGCTGGACGTCGGCCTCGACTACCTCACGCTGGACCGGCCGTCCGGGTCGCTGTCCGGAGGTGAGGCGCAGCGGATCCGGCTGGCCACCCAGATCGGTGCCGGCCTGGTCGGCGTCCTGTACGTCCTCGACGAGCCGTCGATCGGGCTGCACCAGAAGGACAACCGCCGGCTGATCGACACCTTGCTCCGACTGCGGGACCTCGGCAACACGCTGATCGTCGTCGAGCACGACGAGGACACCATCCGGACCGCCGACTGGGTCGTCGACATCGGGCCCGGTGCCGGCGAGCACGGCGGCCAGGTCGTGGTGTCGGGGACCGTGGACGACCTGCTGGAGCACCGGGACTCCCTGACCGGGGCCTATCTCGCCGGCCGGGCCAGCATCCCGGTGCCGGAGGTCCGTCGGCCGCCGACGCCGGGCCGCGAGCTCGTGGTGCGGGGGGCCAAGGAGCACAACCTGCGCGACATCGACGCGGTGTTCCCGCTGGGGCTGTTCGTGGCGGTCACCGGGGTGTCGGGGTCGGGCAAGTCCACGCTGGTCAACGACATCCTCTACACCTCGCTGGCCAAGCGGATCTACCGCTCGCGGGACATCCCCGGCCGGCACCGCACCATCACCGGCGCCGAGCACGTCGACAAGGTCATCCACGTCGACCAGTCGCCGATCGGGCGCACGCCCCGGTCCAACCCGGCGACCTACACCGGCGTCTTCGACCACGTCCGCAGACTGTTCGCGCAGACCAGCGAGGCCAAGGTGCGCGGCTACCAGCCCGGCCGGTTCTCCTTCAACGTCAAGGGCGGTCGCTGCGAGGCGTGCTCCGGCGACGGCACCATCAAGATCGAGATGAACTTCCTGCCCGACGTCTACGTCCCGTGCGAGGTGTGCCACGGCGCGCGGTACAACCGGGAGACGCTCGAGGTGCACTACAAGGGCCGGTCCATCTCCGAGGTGCTGGACATGCCGATCGAGGAGGCGGTGGAGTTCTTCGCCGCCATCCCGGCGATCGCCCGGCACCTGCGCACCCTCGTGGACGTGGGCCTGGGCTACGTCCGGCTCGGGCAGCCGGCGCCGACGCTGTCCGGCGGGGAGGCGCAGCGGGTCAAGCTGGCCTCGGAGCTGCAGAAGCGCTCCACCGGCAGCACGGTCTACGTGCTGGACGAGCCGACCACCGGCCTGCACTTCGAGGACATCCGCAAGCTGCTCGGCGTCCTGCAGAGCCTGGTCGACAAGGGCAACACGGTGATCGTCATCGAGCACAACCTGGACGTGATCAAGACCGCGGACTGGGTGGTCGACATGGGCCCGGACGGCGGCACTCGGGGCGGCCTGGTCGTCGCCGAGGGGACGCCGGAGCAGATCGCCGCCGATCCGGGCAGCCACACCGGTGAGTTCCTGCGGCCGCTGGTCCGGGCCGTCGAGCGGCGACCCGGCCGGCCCGCCGCCCGTCGGTCCACCTCCCGAAAGGGCACCCGGGCAAAAACCGGCTGAGCCCGCGACGCGGTGGCCCAGCCGCCAGGATGAGGGACCACGACACCCCATCCGCGATCGGGGAGGCCCGCATGGCAACCGACCGGCAGCTCAGTCCTCAACACGGCGCGCACATTCCGCGCCGCGCCTTGCTCCGCGGCGCCGGCGGCGGAGTGGTCGCCGCGACCTGGCTGGTCGCGTGCGGCGACGACGACACGGCGAGCAGCACCACCGCCGAGTCGGACACCGAGACCAGCGCGCCGTCCGACGACGCAGCCTCGGGTGACACCAAGACGGTGACGGTCTCCGACGTGGCCGTCGGTGGCGGAGTCGTGGTCGAGGAGACCTACGTCGTCACCCAACCGACCGACGGCGACTTCAAGGGCTTCACCGCGATCTGCACGCACAAGCAGTGCCCGGTCGGAGAGGTCACCGACGGAGAGATCATCTGCCCGTGCCACGGCAGCCGCTTCTCGATCGAGGACGGCGCGGTGGTCAACGGTCCCGCGACCGAGCCGCTCGCCGAGGCACCGGTCAGCGTCGACGGGGACACCATCACCGTCGGCTGACGGGTCGGGAGAACGGTCACCGGGGACTGACCGAACGGCCGACGCGGTTCGGGCAGCCGCTGGCTAGGTTTCGGATCGGTGCAACCCCGACGAAAGCGGAGGGACGGGCCCGATGGCTGCGTGTGCGACCGGCGAGAAGACTCACGACTGCAGCCGCGTGCGCGGGGCGACGGACCTTTCTGAAGGGCGCGGCGGTCGGGGTCGCCGGTGCTGCCGGCCTGGCGGCCGGGGGCGCCGTTGAGGCGGCGGAGGCGACCGACCCGCGGGGTCGGAGCTGGGTGCCGGTGGGACGACGGGGCCGGTTCCCGATCGGCGGTGGGCTGGTGCTGCCCCGCAAGGCGGTGGTGGTGACGCGTCCCACCCGCGGCGAGGTCAAGGCGTTCGGCATCTTCTGCACGCACCAGGGCTGCCGCCTCGACAACGTCTCCGGCGGGACCATCAACTGCGTCTGCCACGGGTCCAAGTTCTCCATCACGACCGGCGAGGCGGTGATGGGTCCGGCGACCAGGCCGCTGCCGTCGAAGCGGACCAAGATCGAGCGCCGGCGCGTCTACGTCTGGATGTGAGCCCCGCTCACCCACCGGGGTCGGACCGGGATCGGACCGGGGGCGGGCCCGCCTAGGCTGAGCGTCGTGGCCGACCCCGCGACATACCGTCCCGCATCGGGCGCGGTCCCGGACAAGCCGGGGGTCTACCGGTTCCTCGACCCGTCCGGCCGGGTCGTCTACGTCGGCAAGGCGAAGTCGCTGCGGTCCCGGCTCGGCTCCTACTTCCAGGATCTGGCCAACCTGCACCCGCGCACCCAGTCGATGGTCTCCGCGGCTGCCCGGGTGGACTGGACGGTCGTCGGCACCGAGGTGGAGGCACTCCAGCTGGAGTACAGCTGGATCAAGGAGTTCGACCCGCGCTTCAACGTGAAGTACCGCGACGACAAGTCCTACCCGTGGCTGGCGGTGACGCTGCACGAGGAGTTCCCCCGGGTGACGGTCGGCCGAGGGCCCAAGCGCAAGGGGGTGCGCTATTTCGGGCCCTACAGTCACGCCTGGGCGATCCGGGAGACCGTCGACCTGCTGTTGCGGGTGTTCCCGATGCGGTCCTGCTCGGCCGGCGTCTTCAAGCGCTCCGGCCAGATCGGCCGGCCCTGCCTGCTCGGCTACATCGGCAAGTGCTCCGCGCCGTGCGTGGGCCGGGTCTCCCCCGAGGAGCACCGGGCGATCGTGGACGACTTCGTCGGCTTCCTGTCCGGCCGGACCGACGAGTACGTCCGCCGGCTGGAGAAGCAGATGCGGGCCGCGGCCGGCGAGCTCGACTTCGAGCGGGCGGCCCGGCTGCGCGACGACGTGGGCGCGCTGCGCCGGGCGATGGAGAAGAACGCGGTGGTCCTCGGCGACGGCACCGACGCCGACGTGGTCGCCTTGGAGGAGGACCCGCTGGAGGTCGCGGTGCAGATCTTCAGCGTGCGCGACGGTCGGGTCCGTGGACAGCGGGGCTGGGTCGCCGACAAGGTCGACGACGCCGGGACCGGTGACCTCGTCGAGCGGGCCCTCGTGCAGCTCTACGACGGCGAGAGCGGTGACGCGATCCCGCGGGAGGTGCTGGTGCCGGAGCTGCCCGACGACGCCGAGGCACTGGAGCAGTGGCTGACCGAGCGTCGCGGCGGACGGGTCGGCGTCCGGGTGCCGCAGCGGGGGGACAAGCGGGCCCTGCTGGCCACCGTCGCGCGGAACGCGGCGGAGAGCCTCACCGTGCACAAGACCAAGCGGGCGAGCGACCTGACCACCCGGAACCGCGCGCTGGAGGAGGTGCAGAAGGCCCTCGGCCTGGACGAGGCGCCGCTGCGGATCGAGTGCTACGACGTCTCGAACCTCCAGGGCACCCAGGTGGTCGCCTCGATGGTGGTCTTCGAAGACGGGCTGCCGCGCAAGAGCGAGTACCGCCGCTTCGTGATCCGCGGGGTCGAGGGGCAGAACGACGTGGCGAGCATGGGGGAGACGGTCACCCGCCGGTTCCGCCGGATGCTCGACGACCAGCTGGACCGCGGACCGGCCACGCCAGGGACCGACGCCGACGACGGTCCGCTGCTGGTGGACCCGGACACCGGCCGGCCGCGCAAGTTCGCCTATGCGCCCGGACTGGTGGTCGTCGACGGGGGGCCGCCACAGGTCGCCGCCGCGGCCCGGGCGCTGGCCGACCTCGGCATCGACGACATCCCGGTCTGCGGCCTGGCCAAGCGGTTGGAGGAGGTGTGGGTGCCCGGCGTCGAGGACCCGCTGGTGCTGCCGCGCAGCAGCGAGGGGCTCTACCTGCTGCAGCGGATCCGAGACGAGGCGCACCGGTTCGCGATCACCCACCACCGGTCCCGGCGGTCCCGGTCGATGGTGGAGAGCGCGCTGGACGACGTTCCGGGGCTCGGCGAGGTGCGCCGCAAGGCGCTGCTGAGCCGGTTCGGCTCGCTGAAGCGGCTCCGTGCGGCCACCGTGGACCAGATCGCCGAGGTGCCGGGGATCGGCCGGCAGACCGCGGAGGCGGTCGCCGCGGCGCTACACACCGAGCAGTCGCCGGAGCCCGCGCCCGCGGTCAACACGGCGACCGGTGAGATCCTCGACGACCGACCAGCAGGGGAGAGGCCGTGACCGACGCGACGACCGAGCAGCCGGGTGCGCCGAGCACGCTGCTGCTGATCACCGGCATGACCGGGGCCGGGCGCAGCACCGCGGCCGGCGTTCTGGAGGACCTCGGCTGGTTCGTGGTGGACAATCTCCCCCCGCAGCTGATCGGCGAGGTGCAAGCGCTGGTCGGCCGGGTCGGCCGGGACGAGCCGCGCATCGCGGTGGTGGTGGACGCCCGGTCGCGGTGGTTCTTCGCCGCGCTGCGCGGGGTGCTCGTCGACCTCGCCCGGCGCGGCCGCCCACCGTCCGTGCTGTTCCTGGAGGCCAGCGACGACGTCCTGGTCCGCCGGCAGGAGGCCGCCCGCCGTCCACACCCGCTCCAGGGCGACGGCCGGCTGCTCGACGGCGTGCACGCGGAGCGGGAGATGATGCTGGAGCTGCGTGGCCGGGCCGACCTGATCATCGACACCTCGGACCTGAACGTGCACCAGCTGAGCACGAAGGTGTCGTCCGCGTTCGGCGGCGACGAGCCGGAGGGCCTGCGGGCGACGGTGGTGTCGTTCGGGTTCAAGTACGGCATCCCGGTGGATGCCGACATGGTGGCCGACATGCGGTTCCTCCCGAACCCGCACTGGGACCCGGCCCTGCGGCCGATGACCGGCCTCGACGAGCCGGTCCGGGAGTCGGTGCTGAGCCAGCCCGAGGCGACCCGCTTCCTGCTCGACTACGAGCAGCTGCTGCGGTCGCTCACCGGGGGCTTCGTCCGCGAGGGCAAGCGGTTCCTCACCCTGGCCATCGGCTGCACCGGCGGCCGGCACCGCAGTGTCGCGATGGCCGAGGCGCTGGCCGAGAGGCTGCGCGGCCTGGAGGTGTCCGTCCTCGTCGTCCACCGCGACCTGGGGCGGGAGTGAGCATCTCCCCGCCTCCCGCGGTCGTCGCTCTGGGCGGCGGGCACGGGCTGGCCGCCTCGCTGTCGGCGCTGCGGCACGTCACCAACCGGCTCACCGCCGTCGTCACGGTGGCCGACAACGGTGGATCCTCCGGCCGGCTGCGGCGCGAGCTCGGAGTGCTCCCTCCCGGTGACCTGCGGATGGCGCTGACGGCGCTGTGCGGGGACGACGACTGGGGCCGCACCTGGGCGAGCGCGCTGCAACACCGCTTCGACAGCCGGGGGGAGCTGCACGACCACGCCCTCGGGAACCTGCTGATCGTCGCGCTCTGGCAGCTCCTGGACGCGTCCGGCGGTGCGGACGCGCACGTGGCCGGCCTGGACTGGGTGGCCCGGCTGCTCGGCGCCCGCGGCCGGGTGCTGCCGATGGCCGCCGTGCCGTTGGACGTGGTGGCCCAGGTGCGCGGCGCCGACCCGGCCGCCCCGGACACCGAGGTGCAGGTCCGGGGACAGGTCGAGGTGGCCTCAACGTCGGGCCAGGTCGCGTCGATCGGCCTGGACCCGGCCGAGCCGCCGGCCTGCCCGGAGGCGCTGGAGGCGATCCGCGCTGCCGACTGCGTGGTGATCGGCCCCGGGTCCTGGTTCACCAGCGTGCTGGTGCACCTGCTGGTGCCGGAGCTGTCCGCTGCGCTGCACGCGACCTCCGCGCACCGGGTGCTGACGCTCAACCTGGCGCCACAGCCGGGTGAGACCGGCGGTCTCGGCCCGGCCGCGCACCTGGCCGCGTTCGCCGCGCACGCCCCGGACCTGCACATCGACGTCGTGCTGGCCGACCGCACCGTGGCGGACGGGGTGGACCGCGCCGACGGGCTGGCGGAGGCGGTCGAGCGACTCGGCGCCGAGCTGGTGCTGGGCGACCTCGCGGCCCGGGACGGATCGCCTCGTCACGACGTGCTCCGGCTGGCGGCCGCGTACCGCGAGGTGTGCACCGGTCGTAACTGACGGTGCTTGCCCCTCATGGCAGGATCGGCGCCATGGCGATGACGTCCCAGGTGAAGGCGGAGCTGGCGAGCACCTCGGTGACGAAGTCGTGTTGTCGCAAGGCGGAGGTCTCCTCCACGCTGCGGTTCGCCGGGGGGCTGCACATCGTGGCCGGGCGGATCGTGGTCGAGGCCGAGCTGGACACCGGCGCGGCGGCCCGCCGGCTCCGCCGGGACATCCAGGAGGTCTACGGGCATCCCAGCGAGGTGGTCGTCGTCTCCGGTGGCGGCCTGCGCCGCGGGACCCGCTACGTGCTCCGCGTGATCAAGGACGGCGAGGCGCTGGCCCGGCAGACCGGCCTGCTCGACCAGCGCGGCCGACCGGTCCGCGGCCTGCCGCCCCAGGTGGTCTCCGGCGCGACCTGCGACGCCGTCTCGGCCTGGCGGGGCGCCTTCCTCGCGCACGGCTCGCTCACCGAGCCCGGCCGGTCCAGCGCGCTCGAGGTCACCTGCCCGGGGACCGAGGCGGCGCTGGCCCTGGTCGGCTCCGCCCGCCGGCTGGGCATCTCGGCGAAGGCGCGCGAGGTGCGCGGGGTGGACCGGGTGGTGATCCGGGACGGGGACGCGATCGGCGCGCTGCTGACCCGGCTGGGCGCGCACGAGAGCCTGCTGGCCTGGGAGGAGCGGCGGATGCGCCGCGAGGTCCGGGCCACCGCGAACCGGCTGGCGAACTTCGACGACGCCAACCTTCGCCGGTCCGCCCGCGCGGCGGTGGCGGCCGGTGCCCGGGTGCAACGCGCGCTCGAGCTGCTCGGCGAGGAGGTCCCGGACCACCTGCGACAGGCGGGCAGCCTGCGGCTCCAGCACAAGCAGGCCAGCCTCGAGGAGCTCGGCCAGCTGCACCAGCCGCCGCTCACCAAGGACGCCGTGGCCGGCCGGATCCGGCGGCTGCTGGCGATGGCGGACAAGCGCGCGGAGGAGATCGGGGTCCCCGGCACCGAGTCCAGTCTCACCCCGGAGATGCTGGACGCGGCACCCTGACCCGCTCCCGGTAGGGTCGGAACGGCACCTGCTGTCCAGCCGCGAGGAGACCCCGTCGTGACCGTGCGCGTAGGCATCAACGGCTTCGGCCGGATCGGCCGCAACTTCTACCGGGCAGTCCTGGCGTCCGGCGCCGACATCGAGGTGGTCGCCTACAACGACCTCGGCGAGACCGCGATGTTCGCCCACCTGCTCAAGTACGACTCGGTGCTGGGCCGCTTCGACGGCGACGTGTCCGTCACCGACGACGGCATCACCGCGGGTGGCACGGCCATCCGGGCGCTGGCCGAGCGCGACCCGGCGGCGCTGCCGTGGAAGGACCTCGGCGTGGACGTGGTCGTCGAGTCCACCGGCTTCTTCACCGACGGCTCCAAGGCGCGCGCGCACGTCGAGGGTGGGGCGCAGAAGGTGATCATCTCCGCGCCGGCCAGCAACGAGGACCTGACCGTGGTGATGGGGGTCAACCACGAGTCGTACGACCCCGAGGCGCACACCATCATCTCGAACGCGTCCTGCACGACGAACTGCCTGGCCCCGATGGCGAAGGCCCTCAACGACGCGTTCGGCATCGAGCGCGGGCTGATGACCACGATCCACGCCTACACCCAGGACCAGAACCTGCAGGACGGGCCGCACAAGGACCTGCGACGGGCCCGTGCCGCCGCGGTCAACATCGTGCCCACCAGCACCGGCGCGGCCAAGGCGATCGGGCTGGTGCTGCCGGAGCTCAAGGGGCGGCTCGACGGGTACGCACTGCGCGTCCCGATCCCGACCGGCTCGGCGACCGACCTGACCGTGGACCTCGGCCAGGAGGCTTCCGTCGACGAGGTCAACACGGCGGTGCGGGCCGCGGCGGACGGGCCGATGAAGGGCTTCCTGCGCTATACCGAGGATGCGATCGTGTCGTCGGACATCGTCACCGACCCGGCGTCGTGCATCTTCGACGCCAAGCTGACCAAGGCCACCGGGAACCAGGTCAAGGTCGTCGGCTGGTACGACAACGAGTGGGGCTACTCCAACCGGCTGGTCGACCTGGTGACGCACGTCGGGCGGACCCTGTGACCCGTCCCCGGTGAGGACGATCGACGACCTCGGAGACCTCCGGGGCCGGACCGTGCTGGTCCGCAGCGACCTCAACGTCCCGCTCAACGGGACCACCATCACCGACGACGGCCGGATCCGGGCCAGCGTGCCGACCCTGGACCGGCTCCGTGCCGCCGGCGCCCGGGTCGTCGTCCTCGCCCACCTCGGCCGCCCCGAGGGCGAGCCGGACGACCGATACTCGCTCGCACCGGTCGCCGGCAGGCTCGGTGAGCTGCTCGACGCCGACGTCCCGCTGGCCCGCGACGTCGCGGGGGACAGTGCCCGCTCGACGGTCGCCGGCCTCGCCGACGGGGACGTCGCGCTGCTCGAGAACGTGCGCTTCGAGGCCGGCGAGACCAGCAAGGACGCGGATCAGCGGGCCGCGCTGGCCGAGCGCTGGGCGGCGCTGGGGGACGCGTTCGTCTCCGACGGGTTCGGCGTCGTGCACCGCCGCCAGGCCAGCGTGTGCGACGTCGCGGAGCGGCTGCCGGCCGCGGCGGGGGACCTCGTCCGGTCCGAGGTGGAGGTCCTCGGCAGGCTGGTGCGGGACCCGCAGCACCCCTACGTCGTGGTGCTCGGCGGGTCCAAGGTCTCGGACAAGCTCGGCGTCATCGACAGCCTGCTGGGCGTCTCCGACGAGCTGCTGATCGGCGGCGGCATGGTGTTCACCTTCCTGGCCGCGCAGGGGCATCAGGTGGGACGGAGCCTGCTGGAGCAGGACCAGCTCGACGTGGTGCGCGGCCACCTGCAGCGGGCCGAGCGGGAGGGCGTCCGCATCGGGCTGCCCACCGACGTCGTCGTCGCCGACGAGGTGACCGCCGAGGCGAAGGCTCAGGTGGTCCCGGTGCACGAGATCCCGGCGGAGGCGATCGGGCTGGACATCGGGCCGGACTCCGCAGCCGCCTTCGCCGCGCGGATCGCCGGCGCGGCCACCACGTTCTGGAACGGCCCGATGGGCGTGTTCGAGATCGACCAGTTCGCCGCCGGGACCCGCGCGGTCGCCGACGCGCTCGCCCACGCCGACGGGTTCACCGTCGTCGGCGGGGGCGACAGCGCCGCGGCCGTCCGCCGGCTCGGTTTCGACGACGCGGCGTTCGGCCACATCTCCACCGGGGGTGGCGCGAGCCTCGAACTGCTCGAAGGCAAGACGCTGCCCGGTCTCGTGGTCCTGGAGGGCTGAACCCTGAACGCACCGGAGTCCCGGCTGCCGTTGATGGCCGGCAACTGGAAGTCGCACCTGAACCATCACGAGGCCGTGGTCCTGGTCCAGCGGCTGGCCTGGACGCTGCGCGACAAGTCGCACGACCCGGCCCGGTCGGAGGTCGTCGTGCTGCCGCCGTTCACCGATCTGCGCAGCGTGCAGACGCTGGTCGACGGGGACCGGCTCGCCCTCGGGTACGGCGCCCAGGACGTGTCCGCGCACGACGGCGGCGCGCACACCGGGGAGGTCACCGCCGCGATGCTCGCCGCGCTCGGCTGCGGCTATGTCGTGGTCGGCCACTCCGAGCGACGCGAACAGCACGCGGAGAGCGACGAGCTGGTCAACGCGAAGGCCCGGCAGGCGCTGGGGCACGGGCTGACGCCGATCGTCTGCGTCGGCGAGGGGTTGGAGATCCGCCAGGCGGGGGAGCACGTCGCACATGTCCTCGCCCAGGTGGACGGCTCGCTCGCCGGGCTCGACCCCGGCCAGGTGGCCGCGGTCGTGCTGGCGTACGAGCCGGTGTGGGCGATCGGCACCGGTGAGGTGGCCACGCCGCAGGACGCCCAGGAGGTGTGTGCGGCGGTGCGCGCCCGGGTGGCGGGGACGTGGGGGGACGACACCGCCGCCGCGGTGCGTATCCTGTACGGCGGCTCGGTCAAGGCGGCGAACGTCGCCGCCCTGATGACCGAGCCCGACGTGGACGGGGCGCTCGTCGGAGGGGCCAGCCTGCAGGCGGAGGAGTTCGCCGGCATCTGCCGCTTCTACGACCTTCCCGTGCTGTGACGCCCCCCGGACGACTGCGCGAGTGAGGCCTGTACCGCCGTGATCTTGACCTTCTCCATCCTGCTCATCATCTGCAGCCTGCTGCTGATCGTGCTGGTGCTGCT
Organism: uncultured Actinomycetota bacterium; assembly: GCA_963695375.1. Taxonomy (GTDB): domain Bacteria; phylum Actinomycetota; class Actinomycetes; order Propionibacteriales; family Nocardioidaceae; genus JACCVL01. Next base: position 2,181,826 of record OY968767.1, read on the forward strand.
GCACAAGGGCCGTGGCGGTGGCATGTCGGACATGTTCGGGGGCGGGATGTCATCCAGCCTGGGCGGGTCGTCGGTCGCGGAGAAGAACCTGGACCGGATCACCGTCGGGATCGGCGTGGTCTGGATGCTGTGCGTGTTCGCGCTGGGAATCTTGCTCAAGGCCCAGGCATGAGCGCACCATGGACGATGTGCCGACGATGAGGAGTGCGTGACGTGGCTGGAGGATCTGCGATCCGCGGGAGCCGGGTGGGTGCCGGACCGATGGGAGAGGCGGAGCGCGGCGAGGCGGCACCCCGGCAGACGGTGTCGTACTACTGCGCGCACGGGCACCACACCCAGCCCAGCTTCGCGATGGACGCCGTCGTGCCGGACGAGTGGGACTGCCCGCGGTGCGGGCTGCCCGCCAGCCGGGACTCGGAGAACCCGCCGCCGCCGCCGCGGATCGAGCCGTACAAGACCCACCTGGCCTACGTCAAGGAGCGGCGGTCGGACGCCGAGGCGCGGGAGATCCTGGATGAGGCGCTGACCACGCTTCGGGACAAGCGCAAGCGCGGCGAGATCGTCTTCTGAGCGGTCCGGTCACGGCGACGCGATCCGCCGCAGCCCGGTCGGCACGGCCGAGGCCGCGTCGCGGTCCAGCAGCCACAGTGTCCGGTCCCGCCCCCGCGGGCCGGCCGCGGGCACCTGGAGCCGACCGGCGTCGCTGAGCGCGTTCCGGACCGCCGCGGCCTTGTCCGGCCCGGCGACCAGGAACCACACCTCGCGGGCCCGGTCCAGCGCGGGGAAGGTCAGCGAGATCCTGGTCGGCGGGGGCTTGGGGGAGTGCCGCACCGCGACCACGCTCCGGGTGTCGTAGACCGCCGGATGCTCGGGGAACAGCGACGCGACGTGGCCGTCCGGCCCCACTCCGAGCATCAACACGTCGAAGGTCGGGACGTCGCCGTGGTCCTCCGGCCGGGCCTGCGCGGCCAGCGCCTCGGCATAACCGGCAGCCACCGCGTCCGGGTCGTCGCCCGCCGGGCCGTCGGTCCCGGGGACCGGGTGCACGAGCGTGGGGTCCAGCGGCAGTGCGTCGAGCAGGTCGGCCCGGGCCTGGCCCTCGTTCCGATCCGGGTCGTCGCTCGGGACGAAGCGCTCGTCGCCCCACCACACGTGCACGGCGCGCCAGTCGACCGCGGCCCGGGCGGGGGAGTCCCGCACCGCGCGGTGCACCGCACGGGCGATGCCGCCGCCGGTCAGCACCAGCTGCGCCGCTCGGCCGGAGCTCTGCACGTCCACCAGTCGGGTCACCAGCCGGGCCGCCACCGCCTGGGCCAGCACCTCGGCGGTGCGGTGCACGACCACCGTCGGGGTGCCGGTCATGCGCGCGGCTTGGGCGTCGCGGCGCGCTTGCGGGTCCGCGTGGTCCGCGCCGTCTTCGCCGTCGTCGTCACCTGGCTCTGCGTGCGGCGCGGTGGCCGCCGGGTCGGATTCCGGCCGGACCGGGCCAGCAGCTGCACGGTGTCCTCGTAGACGTCGTCGTTGTCCAGCCGGCGCAGCTCCTCGGCGAGCAGCTCGGCCACCTCGCGGCGCTGCAGCGCCACCGGCCGGTCGGCCTCACCGGGGATGGTGAACATCGCCAGCCGGCCGTCCGATCGGTGCAGGGCGATGTCGCCGTGGCTGGAGTGCAGCGCCACCGAGGTGATGCCCGGCCCGCGGCCCGGACGAAGGTCGACGTCGACCTGGCAGCGGCTGCGCAGCCAGGCCGCCATCAGCTCCGCGCTCGGGTTGTTCCGGTTCGCCTCGACGGTGGCCGCACTGATCCGCACCGGGTGCTGGTCGAGCCCGGCCGCGAGCAGGGCCCGCCACGGGGTGAGCCGGGTCCAGGCCAGGTCGGTGTCACCGGGGGAGTGGTGTCTGGCCCGCTTGGCCAGCACGGTGGTCTTCGCCCGGGTGGCGGCCGCCGCGTCGGTGATCCGGCGCTTGGCGAGCGTGCCCAGCGGGTCGGCGGACACGTCGTCCGGGGCGTCGGTGGGCCACCAGGCCACCACCGGCGAGTCGGGCAGCAGCAGCGGCGTGACGACCGACACCGGGTGGTCCGCGAGCTCGCCGGACAGTCGCAGCAGCACCGTCTCACCGGAGCCGCTCTGCCCGATCGACACCTCGGCGTCGAGCCGGGCCCGGCCCCGCCGGGCTCCCCGAAGCACGCCGAGCACCCGGGACGGGTGCTCGGTCGACACCTCCCGGGCGGCCTGCATCGCATGCTCGTGGTTGGCCTCGTCGGTCACCACGACGAACGTCAGCACCATGCCCATGGCCGGGCTGCCGGCCCGTCGCCGGGCCTGCAGCAGGGCCGACGAGACCGCGCTCGCGGAGGTGTCGGTCAGGTCGATCCGCATTGCAGCCGCCTCACTGATCGTCGGGTGCCGGTCACGGGCTCACGGCCGGCGCCAGGTGCGGCCGTCGCGGGCGAGCATCTCCGCCGCCGACGCCGGCCCCCAGGAACCCGCCGGATAGGTCTCGGGCTTCCCGTTCTCCGCCCACGAGCGCACGATCGGGTCCAGGATCTGCCAGGACAGCTCGACCTCCTCGTGCTGGGGGAACAGCGGGGGGTCACCGAGCAGCACGTCGAGGATCAGCCGCTCGTAGGCCTCCGGGCTGGACTCGACGAACGCCCCGCCGTACGCGAAGTCCATGTTGACGTCCCGCAGCTCCATCGCGGTGCCCGGCACCTTGGCGCCGAAGCGGAGGGTCACGCCCTCGTCCGGCTGGATGCGCATGACCAGGGCGTTCTGCCCGAGCTCCTCGGTCGAGGTCTGGGTGAACGGCAGGTGCGGCGCGCGCTTGAACACCACCGCCACCTCGGTGACCCGGCGGCCGAGCCGCTTGCCGGTCCGCAGGTAGAACGGCACCCCGGCCCAGCGCCGGTTCTCCACGTCCAGCCGGATCGCCGCGAACGTCTCGGTGGTGGAGCTGGCGGAGATGTCGTCCTCGTCGCAATAGCCGATCACCTTCTGACCGCCCTGCCAGCCGGCGCCGTACTGGCCGCGCGCGGTGTGCAGGTCCAGCCGCTCCGGCACCCGGACCGACGCCAGCACCTTCTGCTTCTCCCGGCGCAGGTTGCGGGCTTCGAACGACGTGGGGTCCTCCATCGCGATCAGCGCCATCAGCTGGAGCAGGTGGTTCTGCATCACGTCGCGAGCCGCGCCAATGCCGTCGTAGTAGCCGGCGCGGCCGCCGATGCCGATGTCCTCGGCCATCGTGATCTGCACGTGGTCCACGTAGTTGGAGTTCCAGACCGGCTCGAACATCGCGTTCGCGAACCGGAACGCCAGGATGTTCTGGACCGTCTCCTTGCCGAGGTAGTGGTCGATCCGGAACACCGCCTGCGGCGGGAACACGTCGGACACGACGTCGTTGAGCTGCCGGGCCGACGTGAGGTCGTGGCCGAACGGCTTCTCGATCACGACCCGTCGCCAGGAGCCACCCTCGGCGCTGGCCAGCCCGTGCTCCTTGAGCTGTCCGACCACGTCGGGGAAGAAGCCGGGCGGGATGGAGAGGTAGAACGCGTGGTTGCCGGCCGTCCCCCGGACCTCGTCGAGCTCGGCGACCGTCTCGGCGAGCCGGCCGAACGCCTCGTCGTCGGAGAAGTCCCCGGAGACGAAGCGGAACCCCTCGGCCAGCTGCCGCCAGGTCTCCTCGCGGAACGGGGTGCGCGAGTGCGCCTTCACCGCGTCGTGCACCACCTGGGCGAAGTCCTGGTTCTCCCAGTCCCGCCGGGCGAAGCCCACCAGCGCGAACCCGGGCGGCAGCAGTCCCCGGTTGGCCAGGTCGTACACCGCCGGCATCAGCTTCTTGCGGGACAGGTCGCCGGTGACCCCGAACAGCACCAGGCTGCACGGCCCGGCGATGCGTGGCAGTCGGCGGTCCTGCGGGTCCCGAAGCGGGTTCGGGGAGACGCTCACCGCAGCTCCCGGACGGTCTGCAGCAGCTGGTCCACGCCGCCCGCCCGGTCGGTGAGATGCAGTCGCAGCACCGGTCGGCCCCGGTCCTCGAGCACCTGGGCGTCGCCGTCGGCCTGCGCCTGCAGGAACCGGCCGAAGGTGAAGTCGCGGCCGGGAACCTCGAGGTCCGCCACCGGCGTGCCGGTCACCTGGAGGTAGCAGCCGGTGGCGGGGCCGCCCTTGTGGTACTGCCCGGTGGAGTGCAGGAACCGCGGCCCCCAGCCGAACGTGGTGGGCCGGTCGGTCCACTCCGCCAGCGGCGCGCGCAGGCCGGCCAGCCGGGCCTCGGCGGTCCGGTCCAGGTAGGCCATCACCGCCAGATAGCCGCGGGCCGGGTCCAGCTCGTCGCGGAGTGCCCGAAGGGCGGCTGAGAGGTCGGTGACGCCCCCTGGCAGCCACCCGCCGCTGGCCCGCACCTGCACGGCACCGTCGGTCAGGTCGGGCCCGGCCTCGTCGACAGGCCGCTCCAGCAGCCCGCGCGCGGCGGTCTTGGCGCTCTCCACGTCCGGTTGGTCGAAGGGGTTGATGCCGAGAACCCGGCCGACGACCGCGGTGGCGTGCTCCCACAGCAGCAGCGAGGCGCCCAGCGGTGCGTCGACGGCCGCGCTCCAGCCCGAGACGGTGACCGGTGCGACCGACCCCACCGCCGGGCCGAGGCCGATCAGCTGCTCGTCCGGTCGACTCTGCCGGGCGTCGGCGTCGGCGTCGGCGTCGGCGCCGGGCTCGACGACGACGGGCAGCACCCCGACGCCGTCCTTGCCGGTCGACTCGGCCAGCAGCTGCTCGGCCCAGTCACCGAAGCCGGGCAGCGTCGTGCCGGTCTCGACCAGCACCACCTTGTCCACCCCGCGCCGAGCGGCGGTGCCCAGCAGCACGCCGAGACGCAGGCCCGGGTTGTCCACGCCATCGACGGCCAGCGCCGGCGCGACCGCCGCGGCCTCGTCCAGCAGCGCACCGATGTCGGCTCCCGCCAGGCCGCTCGGCACCAGCCCGAAGGCGGTCAGCGCGGAGTACCGGCCGCCGACCTCGGGATCGGCGCCGAACACCCGGTAGCCGGCGCCGCGCGCGTCCTCGTCCAGCGGGGAGCCCGGGTCGGTGACCACCACGATCCGGTCCGCCGGGTCGATCCCCGCCGAGCGGAACGCCTGCTCGTAGGCCCGCCGCTGGCTGTCGGTCTCGAGCGTGCTGCCGGACTTGCTCGAGACCACCAGCACGGTCCGGTCCAGCCGGTCGGCCAGCGCGGCCCGGACGGTGGTGGGATCGGACGAGTCCAGCACGGTGAGCGCGACGCCGGCCGCTGCGGTGATCACCTCGGGCGCCAGCGACGAGCCGCCCATCCCGCAGAGCACGACGTGGTCGATGCCCGCGCCGCCGAGCTCGGCGCGCAGCGCGGCGACCTCGTCGACCAGTGGCCGCGACGTGGTCGGGAGGTCGACCCATCCCAGCCTCTTGGCCGCCTCCTCCTCCGCGTGCGCGCCCCACAGCGACGGGTCCCGGCGGGTGAGGCCCGAGGCCACCCCGTCGGCGACCTGCTGCTCGAGAGTCGCGGCGTAGGCCGGCTCGTCGGCGGCCGCGACCAGCAGGGTGTGCGCCACGCCGCTGGTGGCGACGGAGTCCCGGCGGGTCACGCGGGGCCGCCGCCACTGCCGCCGGCGCCGGGCTCCAGGGCGGACTCGACGGTCTGGAGCAGCTCGGCCCACGACTTCTCGAACTTCTCCACCCCCTCGCGCTCGAGCACCGCGATGACGTCGTCGTAGTCGATGCCGAGCTTCGCCAGCCGGTCCAGCACGTCGTGCGCCTCGGCGTAGGACCCGGTCACCGTGTCCGCGGACGCGTCACCGTGCTCGGCGACCGCCTCCAAGGTGGCCTCCGGCATCGTGTTCACCGTGTCCGGGGCGACCAGGTTGTCCACGTACAGGGTGTCCGGCAGCGCATCGTCCTTGACCGAGGTGGACGCCCACAGCGGCCGTTGCCGGTTCGCGCCGGCCGTCTCCAGCCGTTGCCAGCGGTCGGACCCGATGACCCGCTCGTACCGCTCGTAGGCGAGCCGGGCGTTGGCGACGGCGGCCGTCGAGCGCAGCGCGCGGGCCTCGTCGGTGCCGATCTCGTCGAGCCGCTTGTCGACCTCGGAGTCGACCCGGCTGACGAAGAACGACGCCACCGAGTGGATGCCGGACAGCTCGACGCCGTGCTTGTGGGCATGCTCGAGCCCGGTCAGGTAGGCGTCCATGACGGCGTCGTAGCGGTCCAGCCCGAAGATCAGCGTGACGTTGACGCTGATGCCCTCGGCGATCGCCGCGGTGATCGCCGGCAGTCCCTCGCTCGTGGCCGGGATCTTGACGAACAGGTTGGGCCGGTCCACCAGCCACCACAACGCGCGCGCCTCGGCCATGGTCGGGACGGTCCGGTGCGCCAGCCGCGGGTCCACCTCCAGGCTGACCCTGCCGTCCCGGCCGCCGGTGCGACGGTGCGTCTCGGCCAGCACGTCACACGCCCACCGCACGTCGTATGCCGTCAGCGCGCGGGCGGCCTCGCCGACCGACACCTGGCGGGCGCTGAGGTCGCGCACCTGCTCGGCGTACTCCTCGGCGTCCTGGAGCGCCTTGGCGAAGATCGTCGGGTTCGAGGTCACGCCGACCACGCCACGGTCACGCAGCGCGGCCAGCCCCCCGCCCGAGAGCCGGTCGCGGGACAGGTCGTCGAGCCAGACGGCCACCCCCTGGTCGGCGAGTGCCTGGAGCCTGGTGTCGGTCATCGTTCCTCCGGTTCGGCGGCGGTACGGGCGGATACGCGGGCGTGCGGTGGGCGAGGGCTCCTCAGCCCCGGGTCGCGCTCAGGCTCTCGCGGGCGGCGGTCGCGACGGCGTCGGCGGTGATGCCGACCTTGGCGTAGATGGTCTGGTAGTCGGCGGAGGCGCCGTAGTGCTCGATCGAGATCGTCCGGCCCGCGTCGCCCACCACCTCGTGCCAGCCCTGCGCGACACCGGCCTCGACGCTCACCCGGGCGCGAACGGCCGGGGGCAGCACGCCGTCGCGGTAGTCCGGGTCCTGCTCGGCGAACCACTCTCGGCAGGGCATCGACACCACCCGGGCGTGGATCCCGTCGCCGGCGAGGGTCTCCCGAGCCGCCACCGCCAGCTGCACCTCGGAGCCGGTGCCCACCAGCAGCACGTCCGGCTGGACCGGGGCACCGCCCTCGTCGACGGCGTCCAGCAGCACGTAGCCGCCCCGGGCCACGCCTTCGGCCGACGCGAAGCCATCGGTGTCCCGGGGGAAGGTGGGCAGGTTCTGCCGGCTCAGCACCAAGCCGGCCGGCCGGTCGGTGTGCTCCAGCACGGTGCGCCAGGCCACCGACACCTCGTTGGCGTCCGCCGGTCGGACGACGTCCAGCCCGGGCATCGCCCGCAGCGCGGCCAGGTGCTCGATCGGCTGGTGCGTCGGGCCGTCCTCGCCGAGGCCGATGGAGTCGTGCGTCCACACGAACACCACCGGCATCTGGGACAGCGCGGCCAGCCGCACTGCCGGGCGCATGTAGTCGCTGAAGGTGAGGAAGGTGGCGCCATAGGGGCGGGTGGCTCCGTGCAGCGCGATGCCGTTCAGGATCGCGCCCATGGCGTGCTCACGAATGCCGAAGTGCAGGTTGCGGCCGTAGCGGTTCCCGGGCCACATCGCGGTCTGCCGGTGCTCGGGGAGGAACGACGGGTCGTCCTTCATCGCGGTGTTGTTGCTCTCGGCCAGGTCGGCCGAGCCGCCCCACAGCTCTGGCAGCACCGGGGCCAGCGCGTTCAGCACCGCACCGGACGCCTTGCGGGTGGCGACGTCCTCGCCACCGGGGAAGGTCGGCAGCACGTCGGCCCAGCCGTCCGGCAGCCGACGCTCGCTCAGCCGCTCCCACAGCTCGACCCGGTCCGGCTGGCGGGTCCGCCACTCCGAGAAGCTCTCGACCCACTGCTTGTGCGCCGCGTGCCCGCGCTCACCGGCCCGCCGGGTGTGGGCCAGCACGTCGTCGTCCACGGCGAAGCTGCGGTCGGGATCCATGCCCATGGCCCGCTTCGCGGCGGCCACCTCGTCGGCCCCGAGCGCGGAGCCGTGCGCCTTGCCGGTGTTCTGCGCGTCCGGCGCCGGCCAGGCGATGATGGTGCGCAGGATCACGAGCGACGGCCGCGACCGCTCCGCCCGGGCCGCGACCAACGCCTCGTGCAACGCGTGCACGTCCTCGGTGTAGGTCCCGTCCCGGCCTGCCTGCGCGCCGTGGCCGCCGGTCCAGTCCACCGTCTGCACCTGCCAGCCGTACGCCTCGTAGCGCCGGCCGGTGTCCTCGCTCATGGCGACGTCGGTGTCGTCCTCGATCGAGATGTGGTTCGCGTCGTAGACGACCACCAGGTCGCCCAGCTCCTGGTGCCCGGCCCACGAGCTGGCCTCGCTGCTGATGCCCTCCTGGATGTCACCGTCGGAGGCGATCACCCAGACGGTGTGGTCGAAGGGGCTCTCGTCCGGGCCGGCGTCGGGGTCCAGCAGGCCGCGCTCCCGGCGGGCGGCCGCGGCCATGCCCACCGCGCTGGCCAGGCCCTGGCCGAGCGGCCCGGTGGTGATCTCGACACCGGGGGTGTGGTTGACCTCCGGGTGCCCCGGGGTCCGCGAGCCCCAGGTGCGCAGCGCCTTCAGGTCGTCGAGCTCGAGCCCGTAGCCGGACAGGTACAGCTGGACGTACTGGGTCAGGCTGGTGTGCCCGGCGGACAGCACGAACCGGTCCCGACCGGGCCACTGCGGCTCGGCCGGGTCGTGTCGCATCAGCTTCTGGTAGAGCAGGTAGGCCAGCGGGGCGAGACTCATCGCCGTGCCGGGGTGCCCGTTCCCGGTGCGCTGGACGGCGTCCATCGCCAGCGTCCGGGCGGTGTCGACCGCACGGCTGTCCAGGTCGGTCCACTCCAGCTCGGGGGAAGGTGTCACGAGGCGGTGCTCCAGTCGGGGTCGGGTCACGGGCGCCGTTCGAGCCTAGCGAGGGATGTGTGCCGCTGCCCGTGCGCCGGTGGCCGGTCGCCGACGACTACACTCGCGCCGACCCCGAGGACCCCCGTGAACGAGAAGGTGGACGTGGCTGCCGTCGACCCTCGGCCCGCCGTGCTCGACCCGGCGGAGCCGCCTCCCGGGGTCCGGCGGCACCGGGTGACCTCGGCGGTGGCCGCGTACGTGGCGCTGACGAAGCCGCGGATCATCGAGCTGCTGCTGCTCACCACCGTCCCGGTGATGTTCCTCGCCGCCGACGGCGTCCCACCGCTGTGGCCGGTGCTGGCGACCGTCCTCGGCGGCACGTTGTCGGCCGGCAGTGCCAACGCGCTGAACTGCGTCGTCGACGCCGACATCGACCAGCGGATGCGGCGGACCCGTCGCCGCCCGCTGCCCCGGCACCAGGTGACCACCCGGTCCGCCCTCGGCTTCGGGTTGCTGCTCGGCGTCGTCTCGACACTGTGGCTCGGACTCGCGGTCAACTGGCTGTCGGCCGGACTGGCGCTGGCGGCCAACGTCTTCTACGTCGTCGGCTACTCGATGATCCTCAAGCGGCGGACCTCCCAGAACATCGTCTGGGGCGGCGCGGCCGGATGCTTCCCGGTGTTGATCGGCTGGACGGCGATCACCGGCGAGCTGGCCTGGGCGCCGGTCGTCCTGTTCGGCGTGGTGTTCTTCTGGACGCCGCCGCACTTCTGGGCGCTCGCGATCCGCTACCGCGACGACTACGCGGCCGCGGAGGTGCCGATGCTGCCGGTGGTCGCCACGCCGACCGCGGTGGCCCGCCAGATCGTCGGCTACGCCTGGGCCACGGTGGCGACGTCACTGCTGCTGTGGCCGGTGGCCGGCACCGGCGCGGTCTACCCGGTGGCGGCGGGGCTGCTCGGGCTGGCGCTGCTCGCCGAGTCGTACGCGCTGCTGGCGCGGGCCCGGCGCACCCCGGACACCGCCGCGCTGCAGGCGATGCGGCTGTTCCACGGATCCAACCTCTACCTGGCGCTGTTGTTCCTGGCGGTCGCCGTGGACCCGCTGCTGCGCTGACGGCCACTCGGGGGAGGCTCCTCCCGGGCCGCGCGGACCGGCCCGACCGACACCAGCAGCCAGCTGGCCGCGGCCACCGTCAGGCAGGCCCCGAGCAGGTGCAGCTCCACCAGGAGGAGCGGCAGGTCGGTGGCGTACTGCGTGAAGCCGACCGTCCCCTGTGCCAGCTCCACGGCCAGCAGCCACCCGGCGGCGTGGACCACCCGTGCCGGGGCGCCGGCGGCGCGGGCGGCGAGCAGGGTCCCGACGGTGAGTCCGACCAGCAGGAACACGGCGTCGGCGTGCAGCTGGCTCACCGTGGCCGGGTCGAGGCCGTTGCGGGGTGCGGTGCTGTCCCCGGCGTGTGGTCCGCTGCCGGTGACGACCGTGCCGAGGTAGAGCACCAGCCAGCCGGTGACGTAGGTCAGGGCGACCAGCAGCCGCAGCGACCGGCCGACCCGGCGACCGGCATCGGCGTCCGGGGGGCGCAGGTCGTCCAGCAGGGCCACCGCCAGGGCGATGAGCGCCAACGAGAGCAGCAGGTGACCGGCGACCAGCCAGGGGTCGAGCCCGGTGAGCACGGTCAACCCGCCGATGACGGCCTGCCCGGGGACGCCGATGGCGAGCGCCAGCGCCAGCCCGCGCCGGTAGCGGTCCGACGAGGCCGCCCGCCAGACCACGACCAGGGTGACCAGCGCGACCAGCGCCAGCGCGAACGTGAGCAGCCGGTTGCCGAACTCGATCACGCCGTGCACGCCGAGCTCGCCGTGCGCGACGTAGGAGGCCTCGGTGCAGCGGGGCCAGCTGGGACAACCCAACCCCGATCCGGTCAGCCGCACCGCGCCGCCGGTCAGCACGATGCCGATGTTGGCCGCGAGCGAGGCCACTGCCACCGCCCGGAGGGCCCGTGCCTCGCTCACTCCCATCGGAAGGTCCGTCCGGCCAGCACGGCACCCAGCACGGTCCAGGCCAATAGCACCCCGACGACGGCCAGGCCGGGCGCCGCGCCCTCGGCCACCTCGCGCAGCCCGTGCGCGAGGGCGCCGGAGGGGAGCAGTTGCACCAGCGGCTGGGCCGGCTCCGGGTAGCGGTCGAGCGGCACCACGACGCCGCCGCCGACGAGGAGCAGCACGTACACCAGGTTCGCCAGCGCCAGCGTCGCCTCGGCGCGCAGCGCGCCGGCCAGCGCCAGTCCCAGGGCGGCGAAGCACGCGGTGCCGAGCAGCAGCAGCCCCAGCCCGGCGGCGAGCGCCCCGGCACCGCCGGTCGGCTCCCAGCCGAGTGCCACCGCCACCGCGCCGATGACGACCACCTGGCCGGCCTCGACGCCGAGCACCGCGAGCGTCTTGCCGGCCAGCAGGCCGGTCCGTGGCAGCGGGGTCGCGCCCAGCCGCTTCAGCACTCCGTAGCGGCGCTCGAACCCGGTCGAGATCGCGAGCGATGTGAACGCCGTGGACAGCACGGCCAGCGCCAGCACGCCAGGTGCCAGCAGGTCGATGCGCCGGCCGGCCCCGAGGTCGACGAGACCGCCCGCCTCCGTGCCCAGCAGCAGGACCAGCAGGGGCAGCACGAGCGCGAGGACCAGTTGCTCGCCGTTGCGCAGCAGCAGCCGCCCCTCCAGCACCGCCTGGGCGCGCACCATCCGCGCGAGCGGGGCGGCGCCAGGGGCGGGGGCGAGCTGCAGCGCCGTCACGGCGACGGCTCCCGGCCGGTGAGCTCCAGGAAGACGTCCTCCAGGGTGCGCCGCTCCACCGCCAGGGTGTGCGCCAGCACGCCGTGACTCGCGCACCAGGCGGTGAGGGTGGCGATCAGCGCCGGGTCCACCCGGCCGGTCACCACGTACGCGCCCGGCGCGGTCTCCGCCACCTGGCAGCCGGCGGGCAGCGCGGCCCGCAGGTCGTCGACGTCGAGCCCGCTGCAGGCGGAGAAGCGCACCGTGTTCTCGGCGCCGCGGGTGGCCAGCTCGGCCGGCGAACCCGCGGCCAGCACCCGACCCCGGTCCACGACGACCACCCGGTCGGCGAGCTGCTCGGCCTCGTCCAGGTAGTGCGTGGTGACCACCACCGTCACCCCGGCGGTGCGCAGGTCCCGCACGAGCTCCCACACCGACCGGCGGGCCTGCGGGTCCAGGCCGGAGGTCGGCTCGTCCAGGAAGACCAGCTCCGGGCGGCCCACGATGGCCATGGCGACCCCGAGCCGCTGCTGCTGCCCACCGGACAGCCGGCGGTAGGGCGTGGTCCCGCAGCCGCCGAGACCGAGCCGCTCGCTCAGCGCCGCGACGTCCAGCGGAGACGCGTGCAGTGCCGCCGCATGCCGCAGCGCCTCGCCGGCGCGGACACCCGACCACGCGCCGCCGGACTGCAGCATCACGCCGACGCGCGGCCGCAGCCGGCGAGCGTCTGCCACCGGGTCCAAGCCGAGCACCCGCACCCGGCCGGACTGCGGCCGGCGGTAGCCCTCGCAGGTCTCCAGCGTGGTGGTCTTGCCGGCGCCGTTGGGGCCGACGACCGCGGTGACCTGCCCGGTGGCCACCTCGAGGTCGAGTCCGTCGACCGCCGTGGTGGCGCCGTAGCGCATCACGAGCCCGTCGACGACGACGGCGGGGGAGGGCACTGCTGGAGTCTAGGTTCGCGCCGGTCGGCCCCCGCGTTTGTGGTCATCGGGGATTTTGGGCACACTGGTGTTGTGCAATTCGAGCAGACCGATCCGGCCGCGGCCGTGCAGGTCGACGCGCCGACCCGGCAGCGGGTCGTGCGCGCGCTGCTCGAGCGCCGGACCGCCACCGCCGCCGAGCTGGCGGACCTGCTCGGACTCACCCCGGCCGCCATCCGGCGGCACCTCGACCACCTGGTCGAGGACGGCCACGTCGAGCAGGTGCGCCGCGCCGCGCCCGGCACGGAGTCGGCCCGCGGTCGCGGCCGACCCGCTCGCTCGTTCCGCGTCACCGACGCGGGCCGGGACGCCCTGGAACAGGGCTACGACGACCTCGCCGTGAGCGCCTTGCGCTTCGTCGCCGAGACCGGCGGCGACCGGGCCGTGCTCGACTTCGCTCGGCGGCGCTGGGCCGAGGTGGAGCGCCGGCTGGCGCCCCGGCTCTCCCGGCTCCCCGAGGACCAGCGCCCGGACGCCCTGGCCGAGGCGCTCACCGCCGACGGCTACGCTGCGTCGGTGCGGGCCGCACCGCACGGTGACCAGGTCTGCCAGCACCACTGCCCCGTCGGCCACGTGGCGGCGGAGTTCCCCCAGCTGTGCGAGGCCGAGACCGAGTTCTTCGCCCGGCTGCTGGGACGGCACGTCCAGCGGCTGGCGACCATCGCGCACGGCGATGGCGTCTGCACCACGAATGTCCCGCACCTCACCCCGACCGATGCTCACCCGACTGCGGAGAGGACTCCGGCATGACGACGACCGCTCACCCCGAGCTCGAAGGCCTTGGCCGTTACGAGTACGGCTGGTCCGATTCGGACGCGGCCGGCTCGGTCGCCCAGCGCGGCCTGAACCCGGACGTCGTCCGGGACATCTCGGCGAAGAAGAGCGAGCCGGAGTGGATGCTCGACCTGCGGCTCAAGGGGTTGCGGCTGTTCGAGCGCAAGCCGACCCCCGCCTGGGGTGCCGACGTGTCCGGGATCGACTTCGACAACATCAAGTACTTCGTCCGCTCCACCGAGAAGCAGGCGACCAGCTGGGACGAGCTGCCGGAGGAGATCAAGAACACCTACGACCGGCTGGGCATCCCCGAGGCCGAGAAGCAGCGGCTGATCGCCGGTGTCGCGGCGCAGTACGAGTCCGAGGTCGTCTACCACAAGATCCGCGAGGACCTGGAGGAGCAGGGCGTCCTCTTCCTCGACACCGACACCGCGCTGCGCGAGCACGAGGACCTGTTCCGGGAGTACTTCGGCACCGTGATCCCGGTCGGTGACAACAAGTTCGCCGCGCTGAACACCTCGGTGTGGTCGGGCGGGTCGTTCATCTACGTCCCGAAGGGTGTGCGCGTCGACATCCCGCTGCAGGCGTACTTCCGCATCAACACCGAGAACATGGGGCAGTTCGAGCGGACGCTGATCATCGTCGACGAGGACGCCTACGTGCACTACGTCGAGGGCTGCACCGCGCCGATCTACAGCTCTGACTCGCTGCACTCCGCGGTGGTCGAGATCATCGTGAAGAAGGGCGCGCGCTGCCGCTACACCACGATCCAGAACTGGTCCAACAACGTCTACAACCTGGTGACCAAGCGGGCGACCTGCGAGGCCGGCGCCACCATGGAGTGGATCGACGGCAACATCGGTTCCAAGGTGACGATGAAGTACCCCGCCGTCTACCTGCTCGGCGAGCACGCTCGGGGCGAGACCCTGTCGGTCGCGTTCGCGGGCGAGGGCCAGCACCAGGACGCCGGCGCCAAGATGGTGCACGCGGCGCCGCACACCAGCTCGTCGATCATCTCCAAGTCCGTGGCCCGGGGCGGGGGACGGACGTCCTACCGCGGCCTGATCCAGGTCGAGGACGGGGCGCACCACTCGGCCAGCATCGTCAAGTGCGACGCCCTGCTGGTGGACCAGATCAGCCGGTCCGACACCTACCCGTACGTCGACGTCCGCGAGGACGAGGTGTCGATGGCGCACGAGGCCACCGTCTCCAAGGTCAGCGACGACCAGCTCTTCTACCTGATGAGCCGGGGGATGGAGGAGGACGAGGCGATGGCGATGATCGTGCGCGGCTTCGTCGAGCCGATCGCTCGGGAGCTGCCGATGGAGTACGCCCTGGAGCTGAACCGTCTGATCGAGCTGCAGATGGAGGGGGCGGTGGGCTGACCGCCCAGCCGTCCCACGGGGCCGACGCCCCACGCCACCGCGCCGACCGCCGGCGCCGAGCAGATGGAGAGCGACACCGTTGACTGTGACCGCTGAAGGCACGGCGAACCTCGCCGGTGCCGTCGAGACGAACGCCCGCCCGGCCGGCGTGGCCAGCCACCTGCATCCGATCGGATCGTTCGACCTCGCCGACCACCCCGTGCCCAAGGGCCGCGAGGAGGTCTGGCGGTTCACGCCGCTGAAGCGGATGCGCGGCCTGCACGACGGCAGCTTCGTCACCGGCGGCGCGCACCGGGCCGACATCGACAGCCCGGACGGGGTGCGCATCGAGACCGTCGGGCGCGACGACCCTCGGCTGGGTGCCCTGTACACGCCGAACGACCGGGTCAGCGCCCAGGCGTGGAACGGCTTCGAGCAGGCCCGGCTGATCACGGTGCCCGCCGAGGCCGAGCCGGACACCCCGGTGTTCGTCACCGTGCACGGTGACGGCTCCGGATCGGAGGCGGTCTTCGACCACCTGCTGCTGGACGTCGGGGCGCACGCACGGGTCACCGTGGTGCTGCACCACCTCGGGCACACCGTCCGGGCCGGCAACACCGAGGTGCGGGTGGGCGACGGCGCCCAGCTGACCCTGGTGTCGTTGCAGGACTGGGACGACGACGCGGTGGACGTCTCGCACCTGCACGCCACCGTCGGCCGGGACGCCTCCTACCGGCAGGCCGTGATCAGCATCGGCGGCGACCTGGTCCGGATCTCCTCGTCGGTGGACTACGCCGGACCGGGCGGCGAGGTCGAGCTGCTGGGGCTGTACTTCGCCGACGCCGGCCAGCACCTCGAGCACCGGCTGTTCGTCGACCACAACGCGCCGTCGACCCGGAGCAACGTGGACTACAAGGGCGCGCTCCAGGGCGAGGGGGCGCACACCGTGTGGATCGGCGACGTGTTGATCCGCAAGGTGGCCGAGGGCATCGACACCTACGAGTCCAACCGGAACCTGGTGCTCACCGACGGTTGCCAGGCCGACTCGGTTCCCAACCTGGAGATCGAGACCGGCGAGATCGAGGGGGCCGGCCACGCGTCGACCACCGGCCGGTTCGACGACGAGCAGCTGTTCTACCTGCAGTCGCGCGGCGTGCCCGAGGACGAGGCCCGGCGACTCGTGGTGCACGGCTTCTTCAACGACATCATCCGCCGGATCGGCGTGCCGCAGATCGAGGACCACCTGCGCCGGACCGTCGAGGCCGAGCTGGCCAAGAACGTCGGGGGGATCGGATGAGCTTCCAGCGCGCCTGCACGCTCGACGATCTGCTCGACGGCAAGGCCCTCGCCGCCGAGGTGGACGGCACCGAGATCGCCCTGGTCCGCCAGGGCAGCGAGGTGTTCGCCATCCGCGACGAGTGCAGCCACGCCGAGATCGCGCTGTCCGAAGGCGACGTCGAGGGCTGCACGGTCGAGTGCTGGCTGCACGGCTCGCGCTTCGACCTGCGCACCGGAGCCGCACTCGGCCTGCCGGCCACCGAGCCGGTCGCCGTCTACCCCGTCCGCATCGACGGCGACGACGTGTTCGTCGACGTCCACACCGACGCAACCGCCGACGCAACCGCCGACGCAACCACCCAGGAGCACTGAGACCAGATGGCCACACTCGACATCCGCGACCTGCACGTCACGGTCGACACCGAAGAGGGCGCGAAGGAGATCCTCCGCGGCGTGGACCTCACGGTCCGCTCCGGCGAGACGCACGCGATCATGGGCCCGAACGGGTCCGGCAAGTCGACGCTGGCGTACTCCATCGCCGGGCACCCCAAGTACACCGTCACCGGCGGCTCGGTCACGCTGGACGGCGTCGACGTGCTCTCGATGTCGGTGGACGAGCGCGCCCGCGCGGGCCTCTTCCTCGCCATGCAGTACCCGGTCGAGGTGCCCGGCGTGTCGGTGACGAACTTCCTGCGCACCGCCAAGACCGCCACCAGCGGCGAGGCGCCCAAGCTCCGCACCTGGGTCAAGGACGTCAACGAGTCGCTGGACCGGCTGCAGATGGACCGCGGGTTCGCCCAGCGCAACGTCAACGAGGGCTTCTCCGGCGGCGAGAAGAAGCGGCACGAGATCGTCCAGATGGAGCTCCTCGACCCGCGCTTCGCGATCCTGGACGAGACCGACTCCGGGCTGGACATCGACGCGCTCAGGGTGGTCTCGGAGGGCGTCAACCGCTTCCACGACCGCGGGGACAAGGGGATCCTGCTGATCACCCACTACACCCGCATCCTGCGCTACATCAAGCCCGACCACGTCCACGTGTTCGTTGCCGGCCGGGTGGCCGAGCAGGGCGGCGCCGAGCTGGCCGAGGCGCTCGAGGCCGACGGCTACGACAGGTACGTGAAGGCTGCCGCCGCCTCATGACCGACGGACCGGGTCGATACGACGTCGAGCGCATCCGCGCCGACTTCCCGATCCTGGGCCGTCGCCTGCAGGGCGACCGGCCGCTGGTCTACCTGGACAGCGCCAACACGTCGCAGAAGCCGGCCGTCGTCATCGAGGCGATGCGCTCGCACTACGCCGAGCACAACGCCAACGTGGCGCGGGCGATGCACCAGCTGGGGGCCGAGGCGAGCGACGCCTTCGAGTCCGCCCGCGCCGACCTGGCCGGCTTCATCGGAGCGACGGGCAGTGACGAGGTGGTCTTCACCAAGAACGCCTCCGAGGCGCTGAACCTGGTGGCCAACGTGCTCGCCTGGGCGGACGGGGAGCTGCGGGTCGGTCCCGGTGACGAGGTGGTCATCACCGAGATGGAGCACCACTCCAACATCGTCCCCTGGCAGCTGCTCACCCAGCGCACCGGTGCCACCCTGCGCTGGTTCGGCATCACCGACGAGGGCCGGCTCGACCTGTCCGACATCGACGAGCTGATCACCGAGCGCACCAAGGTCGTGTCGCTGACCTGGGTCTCCAACATGCTCGGCACGGTCAACCCGGTCGCCGAGATCGCCCGCCGGACGCACGAGGTCGGTGCGCTGCTGGTCGTCGACGCGTCGCAGGCCGTGCCGCAGCTGCCGGTCCACGTCGCCAGCCTGGGCGCCGACCTGGTCGCGTTCACCGGGCACAAGATGCTGGGCCCGACCGGCATCGGCGTGCTGTGGGGCCGCGGCGACCTGCTGGCCGCGCTGCCGCCGTTCCTGGGCGGCGGCGAGATGATCGAGACGGTGTCGATGCAGCGGTCCACGTACGCCGCGCCGCCGCACCGGTTCGAGGCCGGGACGCCCCCGATCGCGCAGGCGGTCGGCCTCGGCGCGGCGGTGCGATACCTGCAGGGCATCGGCATGGAGGCGGTCGCGGCGCACGAGCGGGACATCACCGGCTACGCGCTGAAGCGGCTCGGCGAGGTCGGTGGACTGCGGATCTACGGTCCGACCGAGCCGGTGGACCGCGGTGGGGCGGTGAGCTTCGCCCTCGATGGCGTGCACCCGCACGACGTCAGCCAGGTGCTGGACTCGCGCGGTGTCGCCGTGCGCGCCGGCCACCACTGCGCCAAGCCGGCGCACAAGCGGCTCGGCGTGCAGTCCACGGTGCGGGCGTCGTTCTACCTGTACACCACCGAGGCCGAGGTCGACGCGCTGGTGGACGCGCTCGAGCACACCCGGCGATACTTCAAGGTGAGCTGATGGACCTCGACGCGCTGTACCAGGAGATCATCCTCGACCACTACCGCAGCCCGCACCACGCGGGACTGCGGGAGCCGTTCGAGGCGGAGACGCACCACGTCAACCCCACCTGCGGCGACGAGGTCACGCTGCGCGTCCACCTCGACGGGGACACCGTCGCCGACGTGTCGTACGACGCCGAGGGCTGCTCGATCAGCCAGGCAGCCACCTCGGTGATGACCGACCTCGTGATCGGCCGGCCGCTGCACGAGGCGCTGGCCGTGCACGAGGAGTTCCTGGCGCTCATGCAGGGACGGGGCGCCGTCGAGCCGGACGAGGAGCGGCTGGAGGACGCGGTCGCCTTCGCCGGCGTGGCGCAGTTCCCGGCCCGCATCAAGTGCGCGCTGCTCGGATGGATGGCATGGAAGGACGCCGTCGCACAGGCGACGGCCGGACAGGAGGACAGATGAGCGCCACCGACGACCTGCCCGCCGTCGACCTGGACGAGGAGCCGGCGACCACGAGTGTCGACGACCTCACCGAGGCGATGCGCGATGTGGTCGACCCCGAGCTCGGGATCAACGTCGTCGACCTCGGACTCGTCTACGGGGTGCACCTCGACGAGTCCAGGGCCACCATCGACATGACCCTCACCTCCGCCGCCTGCCCGCTGACCGACGTGATCGAGGACCAGACCCGGCAGGCGCTGGAAGGCCTGGTCGACGACTTCGCGATCAACTGGGTCTGGATGCCCCCGTGGGGCCCGGACAAGATCACCGACGACGGCCGCGAACAGCTGCGCGCGCTCGGCTTCAGCGTCTGACCCGGTGGGTGCGACTCGCTCGGCCGAGGTCCCGGCCGAGCGGTTGCCCGGCTGGATCGAGCGGTTCCGGACCGCGCACGGCGACCTGAACCTGCGGTGCGAGCCGGGACCGGTGCTGCACGCCGCGGACGGCAGCACGGCGGCGCTCGACCTGCCGTTCGTCCCGGCCGCCGGCAGCGGCTGGAGCGACGTCGACGAGGTGCTGGCGCACGTCGCCGCCACGGCACGGAGCCGCCGCTACGTCCTGCTGCTGCTGCGCCGCGGTGGCTGGGCGGTCGGCCGGGCCGAGGGGGAGCGGGTGCTGGCCGGTCGGGTCGGCACCCGGTACGTCCAGGGCCGCACCAGCAAGGGCGGCTGGAGCCAGCAGCGCTACGCCCGCCGGCGCGCCCGGCAGACCGACTCGGTGGTGGCCGCGGCCGTGTCAGCCGCCACCGACGTCTGGGGCAGCCCGCCCGACCGGGGCTGGGAGCTGGTGACCGGCGGCGACCGGCTGCTGCTGCGGCAGGCCGTGGCGGCGGTCGCCGACCAGGTGCCGGTGCGCGTGGCCGACCGCCGGGTGGACGTGCCCGACCCGAGGCGGCTGGTGCTCGACGCGGCCGCCCGCTCCGCCTGCGCCACGCGGATCCGGGTGCACGACGGCCCCGCCCTAGACTGAGGCCTCTGTCGGTCGACGGTCGCTAGACGCTCGGTGGACGGCCACCCGCCCCGACATCGGAGGATCTCGACATGCTCACCGCCCACGCCCTCGAGGTACGCGCCGGGCCGCGGCTGCTGCTCGCGGACGCGTCGTTCCGCGTCGGGCCGGGCGACCGGGTCGGCCTGGTCGGGCGCAACGGGGCCGGGAAGACCACGCTCACCCGCATCCTGGCCGGCGAGGCGCAGCCGGCCGCGGGGCAGGTCACCCGCACCGGCTCGGTCGGCTATCTGCCGCAGGACCCCCGCACCGGCGACCTCGAGCTCTCCGCCCGGGAGCGGATCCTGTCCGCCCGCGGTCTCGGCGACGTGGTCCGCCGGCTGCGGCACGCCGAGATCGAGATGGGCAGCGACGACGAGGACCGGGCCGAGCGGGCGATGCGCCGGTATGCGAACGCCGACGCCGAGCTGCACGCCGGCGGGGGATATGCCGCCGAGTCCGAGGCGGCGATCATCGCCGCCAGCCTCGGCCTCCCCGACCGGGTCCTCGGCCAGCCGCTGCGCACCCTGTCCGGCGGGCAGCGGCGGCGGATCGAGCTCGCCCGGATCCTCTTCGCCGGCGTCGACACGCTGCTGCTGGACGAGCCGACCAACCACCTGGACGCCGACTCGGTGGTCTGGCTGCGGGACTTCCTCAAACAGCACCGCGGCGGGCTGGTGGTGATCAGCCACGACGCCGCGCTGCTGGAGCAGACCGTCACGAAGGTGTTCCACCTCGACGCGATGCGGGCCGAGCTGGACGCCTACGCGATGGGCTGGCGGGCGTACCTGGAGCAGCGGGAGACCGACGAGCGCCGCCGCCGGCGGGAGCGTCGCAACGCCGAACGCAAGGCGGACGCGCTGTTCACCCAGGCCGACAAGATGCGGGCGAAGGCGACCAAGGCGGTGGCCGCGCAGAACATGGCCAAGCGTGCGGAGCGGTTGATGGCCGGTCTGGAGAGCGAGCGCCGGGCCGACCGGGTGGCGCGGATCCGCTTCCCGGCGCCGGCCTCCTGCGGTCGGACGCCGCTGCGCGCCGAGGGCCTGTCCCGCTCGTACGGGTCGCTGGAGGTGTTCACCGACGTCGACCTGGCCGTCGACCGCGGCTCGCGCGTCGTCGTGCTCGGGCTGAACGGTGCCGGCAAGACCACGCTGCTGCGCATCCTCGCCGGCATCGACCGGCCGGACACCGGGACGGTGCTCGCGGGGCACGGGCTCAAGATCGGCTACTACGCGCAGGAGCACGAGACGCTCGACACCACGTTGACCGTGCTGGCGAACCTGCACGCGGCGGCTCCGCAGCTCGCCGACGCGGAGGCGCGCAGCGTGCTCGGCTCCTTCCTGTTCTCCGGGGACGACGCGCACAAGCCGGCGGCGGTGCTGTCCGGCGGTGAGAAGACCCGGCTGGCGCTGGCCACGCTGGTCGTCTCCAGCGCCAACGTGCTGCTGCTGGACGAGCCCACCAACAACCTCGACCCCGCCTCCCGGGAGGAGGTGCTGGCCGCGATCCGGTCGTACGAGGGCGGGATCGTGCTGGTCACGCACGACGAGGGGGCCGTGCAGGCTCTGCACCCCGACCGGGTGGTGGTGCTGCCGGACGGCACCGAGGACCTGTGGAACGAGGAGTACACCGACCTGGTGGCCCTCGCCTAGCGGGCCGCTGGTCGCGTTGTTTTCACGCGGTACCCCGTGAAAGTCACACTGCCCGTGCCTCACGACCCGGGGCGAGCGTGCCCAACCCTGGGTCAGTGGTGAGGAGGAGGGCGCGGGCACGTGCCGGAGCCGAGCCACCCACCGGGCAGACCCTGCCGTCTAGGGTCGGGCCGTGAGCTACCCCGACGCCGACCTGCTCGCCGCGGCCGGGTTGCGGTTGGACGTCTCCTCGGACGTCGTCACCGTCAGCCTGGCCCGACCGGAGCACCGCAACGCGCAGACCCCCGCCACCTGGCGGGCGCTGGCGGCGGTCGGGGCGGCGCTGCCGGCCGAGGTACGGGTGGTGGTGATCCGCGCCGACGGACCCTCCTTCTCGTCCGGGCTCGACCGGGCCATGTTCACCCCGGACGGGCTGGCGGGTGAGCCCTCGCTGGCAGACCTCGCCGCCCGTTCCGACACCGACCTGGACGACGAGCTGGCCGGCTTCCAGGCCGGCTTCGGTTGGTGCCGGCGCCCCGATCTGGTGTCGGTGGCCGCGGTGCAGGGGCACGCGGTGGGTGCCGGCTTCCAGCTGGCGCTGGCGTGCGACCTGCGGCTGGTCGGCGACGACGCCCGGTTCAGCATGCGCGAGACGTCGCTCGGGATCGTGCCCGACCTCGGCGGGACCAAGCCGCTGGTGGAGCTGGTCGGCTATGCCCGCGCGCTCGAGATCTGCGCGACCGGTCGCTGGGTGGAGGCGGCCGAGGCGCGGGACCTCGGGATCGCCACCGCGGTCGTCCCCACCGCCCGGCTGGACGACGCCACCGACGACCTGGTCGCGGCGTTGACCTCCCCCCTGCACGGGGCGGTCGCCGCCACCAAGCAGCTCCTGCTCGGGGCCGCCGACCGCTCGTACGAGGACCAGTGCGCCGCCGAACGGGCCGCCCAGGCAGTCCGACTCCGCGAGCTGGCCGCCGCGCTGCGCGAGGGCTGACGCGGAACAACCGTCTCCGGGCGGGTGTTGACTTGTCCCGATGATGCCGGGAGCCACGCGCTGGGGGACCCTACGGTCCTTCTCCACCGACCCGTCACAGGCGCGCGCCGTGTCGCGCCAGACGGTTCGCCGGATCGTCGCGTTCGCAACGCCGTACCGGCGGCAGATCTGGCTGTTCCTGGGGCTGGTGGTCGTCGACTCGGCCATGGTCGTGGCCACCCCGCTGCTCTTCCAGCGCATCGTCGACGACGGCGTCCTGGCCGGCGACCGCTCGCTGGTGGTCTGGCTGGCGCTGGTGATCGCCCTGCTCGCGTTCGCCGAGGCAGCGCTCACCCTGACCCAGCGGTGGTACTCCGCCCGGATCGGCGAGGGCCTGATCTACGACCTCCGCCGACAGGTGTTCGGGCACGTGCAGCGGATGCCGCTCGCGTTCTTCACCCGGACGCAGACCGGCGCCCTGGTCTCCCGGCTGAACAACGATGTCATCGGGGCGCAGCGGGCGTTCACCTCGACGCTGTCCGGCGTGGTGTCCAACGTCATCAGCCTGGTGATGGTCGTCGTCGTCATGGTGCTGCTGTCGCCGCTGATCACCTTGGTGGCGGTCGCGCTGCTGCCCCTGTTCCTGCTGCCGGCGAAGTGGGCCGGTCGCCGGCTGGCCGACCTGACCCGCCAGCAGATGCAGCTGAACGCCGACATGGGCGCGTCGATGACCGAGCGGTTCGGCGTGGGGGGTGCGCTGCTGGTCAAGCTCTTCGGACGGGTCGACGAGGAGCAGCAGGCCTTCGCCGACCGGGCGGAGGGGGTCCGCGACCTCGGCGTGCGGATCGCGATGAGCAGCCGGGTGTTCTTCTCCGCACTGACCCTGGTGGCCGCGCTGGCGACGGCACTGGTCTACGGCATCGGCGGGCTGTTCGCCATCGGCGGATCGCTGAGCGTCGGGACGCTGCTGGCGCTGTCGGCGCTGATGGCCCGGCTGTACGGTCCGCTGACCGCGCTGTCGAACGTCCGTGTCGACATCCTGACCGCGCTGGTCAGCTTCGAGCGGGTCTTCGAGGTGCTGGACCTGCGGCCGAACATCCAGGACCGCGAGGATGCCGTCACGCTGCCGCCGGGACCCACGGGCGTCCGGCTCGACTCCGTGAGCTTCCACTACCCGGGCGCCGACGAGGTCGGGCTGGCGAGCCTGGAGTCGGTGGCACGCAAGGAGAGCCGGGACTCCGGCACCGTCCTGGACAACGTCAGCCTGGAGGTGCCACCCGGCTCGATGGTGGCGCTCGTCGGGCCCTCCGGCGCGGGCAAGACCACGATCACCCAGCTGGTCAACCGGCTCTACGACGTCGACTCCGGCTCCGTCCTCGTCGGTGGCATCGACGTGCGGGAGGTCGCGCAGGAGTCGCTCCGCGACGTCGTCGGTCACGTCACCCAGGACGCGCACCTGTTCCACGACACCATCGCGGTGAACCTGCGCTACGCCCGGCCGGAGGCGTCGGACGACGAGATCTGGGCAGCGCTCCGCGCCGCCCAGATCGGGGACCTGGTGGCCTCGCTGCCAGACGGGCTCGAGACCGTGGTCGGCGACCGTGGCTACCGGTTGTCCGGTGGCGAGCGGCAGCGGATCGCGATCGCCCGGCTGCTGCTGAAGGCACCCGCTGTCGTCGTGCTGGACGAGGCCACCGCGCACCTGGACTCCGAGTCCGAGGCCGCGGTCCAGCGGGCACTGGACGCGGCACTCAGCGGACGCACCTCGCTGGTCATCGCGCACCGGCTCTCGACCGTGCGGCACGCGGACGCGATCGTGGTGCTCGACCGCGGCCGGGTGGTCCAGCAGGGGACGCATGCCGAGCTGGTGGACGCCGGCGGGCTGTACGCCGAGCTCTACCGCACCCAGTTCACCGACCGGACGCACTCGCGGGTCCCGGTCGGCGACCCTGCCGGCCTGCCGGCCTGAGCGGGTCCGGGCAAGCAGCGATGGACCTGGGACTGCAAGACCGCGTGTACGTCGTCACCGGGGGCAGTCGGGGGCTCGGCCGCGCCGGTGCCGCTGCGCTGGTCGCCGACGGCGCTCGGGTGCTGCTGTCCGGCCGGGACCCCGATCGGCTGTCGGCCACAACGGACGAGCTGGCCGCGGACGGCGGAGCCGACCGGGTGCTGGCCGTCGCCGCGGACAACGCCGACCCCGCGACGGCGGACCGGCTGGTGACCGCCGCCAGGGACACCTGGGGCCGGGTCGACGGTGCCCTGATCAGCGTCGGCGGTCCGCCGGCCGGGAGCGCGACGGAGACGACCGACGACGCCTGGCGGGCCGCCTTCGAGTCGGTCTTCCTCGGCACCGTGCGGCTGGTCCGTGCGGTGGCGGCCGCGGGTGGAGCCGGGACGGCGGTCGCGCTGGTGCTGTCGACGTCCGTGCGTCAGCCGCTGGCCAACCTGGCGATCAGCAACGGGCTGCGCCC
Source organism: uncultured Actinomycetota bacterium (assembly GCA_963695375.1). GTDB lineage: Bacteria > Actinomycetota > Actinomycetes > Propionibacteriales > Nocardioidaceae > JACCVL01. The sequence continues at coordinate 2,206,855 of OY968767.1, forward strand.
GGGCCTGGGCATGCTGGCGAAGACGCTCGCCGACGAGCTGGGACCCCGTGGCGTGCGCGTGGTCGGGTTGCTGCCCGGCCGTTTCGACACCGAGCGGGTGCGCGAGCTCGGCGGGTCCGCGGCCGGGATCCCGCTCGGCCGGTTGGGCGAGCCGGCGGAGTTCGGGCGGGTCGCCGCGTTCGCCCTTTCGCCCGCCGCCTCCTATCTCACCGGTGCCATGGTCCCGGTCGACGGCGGTCTGACCCGCGCGCTGTAGCCCCTGTCCGGACACCGATCGGGTCAGCCTCTCTCGGCCGGACGGACGACAGTGGGGCAGATGGGACCAGCGGGACGGGGGATGTGTGGCATAGTTCCCGGCGGTCGTCATCGAGGGGGAGCACTACATGCGTCGTGGGTTCGTGGTTGCTGCCGGGATGACCGTCGCGGTGGTCGCCACCACCCTGGGCGTGACCGCCGCCCCCGCCACCACGGTCGAGCCGCGACCGGGCGCGAGCGCCCGGCCGAACGTCGTGCTGGTGGTGATGGACGACATGCGGTTGGACGACACGCCGTGGATGCCGCGGGTACGCCGGCAGATCGCCGACCGCGGCACGGTCTACGACAACTACTACGCCCCGATGGCGCTGTGCTGCCCGGCCCGGGCGAGCATCCTGCGCGGGCAGTACCCGCACAACACCGGCGTGCTGACCAACGCCGAGCCGGACGGCGGCTACGCCGGCTTCGGCCGCCTGGACGGTTCGACCCTCGCCACCTGGCTGCAGCCGACGTACACGACCGGGTACGTCGGCAAGTACTTCAACGGCTACGAGGGCTCGAGCCAGACCTACGTCCCCCCCGGCTGGGACGACTGGATGGGCACGATCTCCACCTACGGCTACCGGTCCATCATGACCAACCGGAACGGGACCATCATCGGGCACGGCCGGCGCAACAGCCCGCAGGTGTTCGCCGACGAGGCGTCGACGTTCGTGACGAAGAACGCCGCCAGGGCTGAACCGTTCTTCCTGCACCTGTCCTTCGTCACGCCGCACAACGGCGGGCCGCACAACGACGGCGACAACGGCATCTCCAGCCCGTACGTCCCGCGCCGGGACCGCGGCACCTACCGCGGTCCCGCACACGCCACGGACGCCTCGTACAACGAGGCGGACATGAGCGACAAGACCGGGCCGGACGCCGACCGCGAACGGTTGTCGCAGCGCGACAAGCGACACATCGAGGTGGCGATGCAGCAGCGGCGGGAGGCGCTGGCCTCCGCGGACCGCGCGATCGCCCGGGTGATGACCGCGTTGCGGGAGACCGGTCAGCTCGCCAACACCTATGTCATCTTCACCTCGGACAACGGCTACCTGCTCGGCGAGCACCGCGACCGCAAGGGCAAGCGCTCGCCCTACGAGGTCGGCTCGCATCTGCCGCTGTACATCAGGGGCCCCGGGGTTCCGGCCGGGCACACGTGGACCAGCCCGGCGGGGACGCAGGACCTGGCGCCGACGATCCTCGACATCGCCGACGCCTCGGCCGACATCAGGCTGGACGGGACGTCGGTGCTGCCGGGACCGACCGTGCTGGACGGTGAGCGGGACCGCGCGCTGCTGTTGGAGGGGGCGGACCTGCCGGTGGACGCGGAGAACGGCGGCGCGATCCGCTACGCCGCGCCGCGCACGGTCGCGGAGACCCGGTGGCTGTACCACGGCGTCGTGACCCGGAACTGGAAGCTGATCGAGTGGGACCAGCTCGGCACCTACGAGCTGTACGACCTGCGCTCCGACCCGTACGAGGTGGACAGCGTGGCCGGCGACCCGCGCTACGCCGACCGGATGCAGGAGATGATCCGGCGGCTGCAGGCGCTGCGCTGGTGCGCGGGCGCGGAGTGCGACTGACGCGGTTTGTAGGCTCGCGGCATGGTCATCCGCACCGCCACGAGGGACCTGGTCCGCGAGTGGGTCGCCGGCGCCGCCTCGGTCACCTTCCTGACCGGTGCCGGTCTGTCGACCGACTCCGGCATCCCCGACTTCCGCGGGCCGAACGGCGTCTGGACGAAGGATCCCGCCGCCCAGGCGCTGTTCACCCTGCAGAGCTACCTCACCGATCCGGACGTGCGGCGGCGGGCGTGGCAGAGCCGGCGCGACCACCCGGCGTGGCGGGCCCGCCCCAACGACGGGCACCGGGCCCTCGCTGCGTTCGCCGGCACCGGGCGGCTGCGGGCGGTCGTCACCCAGAACATCGACGGGCTGCACCAGGCGGCCGGGCTACCCGACGACGTGGTCGTCGAGATCCACGGGACGCTGCGCGAGGCGGAGTGCCTCGGCTGCGGCCGCCGGGTCCCGATGGCCGCAGCACTGGCCCGGGTGGCGGCCGGGGAGGTCGACCCGCCGTGCCGGGAGTGCGGCGGGATGCAGAAGTCCGCCACCATCTCGTTCGGGCAGACACTGGTGCCGGCCGTCCTGGACGCGGCGGTCGAGGCGGCCCGCGGCTGCGACCTGCTGGTGACCGCCGGCACCTCGCTGCAGGTGCAGCCGGCAGCCTCGCTGTGCGACATCGCCCAGGGTGCGGGTGCTCGGCTGGTGGTCCTGAACGCCGAGGCGACGCCCTATGACGCGCAGGCGGACGCCGTGCTGCGGGAGCCGCTCGGGTCGCTGCTCCCGGCCCTGCTGACCGGCTAGCGCAGCTCGGACTCCGCGGACGTGATCGCCTCGAACTCCTCCTCGGGGGCGACCCCCACCAGGCGGTGCCGGCTGTAGAACCAGTAGTAGGCGAGGAATGCCACGAAGACCGCCGCGGTGATGCCGGCCGCCTGCACGTCCACGAAGAAGGTCGCCACCACCGCGAGGCAGGCCAGCACCAGCGCGACGCCGGTGGTGAACGTTCCGCCCGGCGTCCGGTACGGCCGCTCCAGGTCGGGTTCGCGGCGCCGCAGCATGATGTGGCTGAGCATCATCAGCACGTAGGAGACCGTGGCCCCGAACACGGCGATGTTGATCATCAGCGCGCCGTCCTCGGTGATGGCGGCGAGCAGGAAGCCGATCGTCGCGGGGACCAGCAGCGCAACCCACGGTGTGTGCCGCTTGCCGGTGAGCGCCAGGTACCGCGGCAGGTAGCCCGCACGGGACAGCGCGAACAGCTGGCGGGAGTAGCCGTAGATGATCGAGAAGAAGCTCGCGACCAGGCCGGCCAGCCCGACGTAGTTGACGAAGTCCGACATCCAGGTGTTGCCGTCGTAGGCGACCTTGAGCGCCTCGGGCAGCGGGTTGTCCGACGCCCGGATCGCCTCGGCACCCGCGCCACCGGGTGCGACCATCAAGATCAGCGCCGCGAAGATCAACAGCGCCACCATGGCCGCGATGATGCCGCGGGGCATGTCCTTGCGCGGGTCGCGCGCCTCCTCGGCGGCGAGCGGCACCCCCTCGACGGCGAGGAAGAACCAGATGCCGTAGACGAAGGCGGCCAGCACCCCCGCGATGCCGAACGGCAGCAACGACGACGACCCCGCTGCCGAGCTGTCGACGGCGATGTCGGTGAGGTTGCTGGGGTCGAACTTCGGGATCATCGCGACGACGAACAGCACCAGCGCGACGACGGCCACGGCGGTGATCACGAACATCAGCTTGAGTGCCTCGCCGACGCCGTACAGGTGCACGCCGACGAAGATGGCGTAGCAGGCCAGGTAGACCGGCCAGCCGGTGGTGAGCCCGAACAGGCCGAGCGCCTCGACGTAGCCGCCGATGAACACGACGATCGCGGCCGGTGCGATCGCATACTCGACGAGGATCGCCGTCCCGGTCGCGAAACCACCGAGCGGCCCCAGCGCGCGCCGGGCGAAGCCGTAGCCGGCACCGGCGACCGGGATGGCCGAGGCGAGCTCGGCGAGGCCGAGCACCATGCAGGTGTACATGATCGCCATCAGCACGGTGGCGATCAGCAGCCCGCCGAAGCCGCCCTCGTCCAGGCCGAAGTTCCAGCCGGCGAAGTCGCCGGAGATGACGTAGGCCACGCCCAGCCCGGCCAGCAGGACCCAGCCGACCGACCCGCTCTGCAGCTTGCGATGGTCGAGGTAGTCCGACCCCACGGCGTCGTATTCGACTCCGTGCACTCGTCGACGCTGACCGGACACGTGGACCTCCCGGCAAAGGAGTGGGTTCAGACCATTTCCTGGACTGAAGCGCAGCGGTCCCCGCGTGTCAAGGAACCGAGCCGTACCGGATGGCAAGCAGTACGCAGCGTCACTCGAGGAATGCGCGCAGCAACGCTGCGGTGCCGCGCAGGTGCTCGTCCATGGCGGCCCGGGCCGGCACGGGCCGTCCGGCCAGGATCGCGGTCACGATGCGGCGGTGCTGGCGGTCCGAGTGCCGGATGTTCTTGTCGAGCAGCGGGATGGCCTCCAACAGCTCGTTCAGCGCCGTCCGCGCGTCCGCGACCGCGGCCGTCAGCGACGCCGAGCCGGACAGCTCGGCGACCGCCAGATGCAGCCGTGAGTCGCAGCGCCGGTAGTGCGCCGGGCGAGCCGCGCTGGTCTGGGCGAGCATCCGCTGCAGGTGGGCGACCTCGTCGGCGGTCAGGGTGCGCGCCGCCGCCTGCTCGGCGGCACCGGTCTCCAGCACGTGTCGATAGCTGAGCACGTCGTGCAGCCGGTCGTTCGCGCCGGTCGGTGGCGGCTGCGGCCGGGTGACGTCGGGTGCCCGGACGAAGGTGCCGCCGTACCGGCCGCGGCGTGACTCCACGTACCCGGCGTCCTGCAGTGCGCGCAGCGCCTCGCGCAAGGTCACCCGGCTCACCCCGAGCCGGGCGGACAGGTCCCGCTCGGCGGGCAGCCGTCCGCCGACCGGAACCACTCCCAGCTTGATCAGCTGGAGGACCCGCTCGATGGTCTCCTCGAAGGCGTTGCCCAGCCGGACCGGCCGGAGCAGGGCGTCGTCGGCTCGCGCCGCGGTGTCGGACCGATCGACCGGCATCGGCTGCAACGATGTCATCACCGACCTCCAGCAGGGCGCCTCGAGCGTCCCGGCCGAGCTGACGATTGACAGGCAGCGTAGGCCGGTGCTTCAGTCCGGGCAAATGGTTCACTAGCGAGCCATTGCGCGGGCGGCCGACGATCCGCGTGGACGATGCCCGGGAGGCCGACGTGACACAGCACGACCCGATGTTGACGGTGGAGCAGCTGCGTGAGCACATCGCGCACGGGCGGGTGGACACGGTGGTGGTGGCCTTCCCCGACATGCAGGGACGTCTGCAGGGCAAGCGGATCCACGCCCAGTTCTTCCTGGACACCGTGCTCGAGCACGGCACCGAGGGCTGCAACTACCTGCTCGCGGTCGATGTGGACATGAACACCGTGGACGGGTACGCCATCAGCTCGTGGGAACGCGGCTATGGCGACATGGAGTTCGCGCTCGACCTGCCCACGCTGCACCTGGTCCCGTGGCTGCCGGGGACGGCCATGGTGATGTCGGACCTGGTCTGGCTGGACGAGGAGCACACCCCGGTCGCCGAGAGTCCGCGCGCGGTGCTGGCCGCACAGGTGGCCCGAGCCGCCGACAAGGGACTCACCGCCTTCGCCGGCACCGAGCTGGAGTTCATCGTCTTCAACAACACCTTCGAGGACGCGTGGAGTCGGACCTACCGCGACCTGACCCCGGCCAACCAGTACAACGTCGACTACTCGCTGCTGGGAACGTCGCGGGTGGAGCCGCTGCTGCGCGACATCCGCAACGGCATGTTCGAGGCCGGCTTCGTGGTGGAGTCGGCGAAGGGTGAGTGCAACCTGGGTCAGCACGAGATCGCGTTCAAGTACGACGAGGTGATCCGCACGGCCGATCAGCACTCGGTCTACAAGAACGGGGCGAAGGAGATCGCCTCGCTGCACGGCAAGTCCCTCACGTTCATGGCGAAGTTCGACCAGCGGGAGGGCAACTCCTGCCACATCCACATGAGCCTGCGCGGCACGGACGGCAGGATCGTCTTCGACGAGGGCGACGGTCAGACCCCGCTCTTCGAGCACTTCCTGGCCGGCGTGCAGGACACCATGTGCGAGCTCACCATGATGTACGCGCCGAACATCAACTCCTACAAGCGGTTCCAGCCGGGCAGCTTCGCGCCCATCTCGACCGCCTGGGGCTACGACAACCGGACCTGCTCGCTGCGCGTCGTCGGGCATGGTGCCGGGCTGCGGCTGGAGAACCGGCTTCCCGGAGGCGACGTGAACCCCTACCTCGCGCTGGCGGCCATGCTCGGCAGCGGGCTGCGCGGGATCGAGCAGGAGCTGCCGCTGGAGCCGGCCTTCGGCGGCAACGCCTACGAGTCCGACCACCCGAAGGTCCCGACGACGTTGCGCGCGGCCCGGGACCTGTTCGCCGAGTCGGAGGCGGCGCGGGAGATCTTCGGGGAGGAGGTCGTGGCGCACTACGTCAACTACGCCGACGTCGAGCTGAAGGCCTACGACGCCGCGGTGACCGACTGGGAACGCATTCGGGGATTCGAGAGGCTCTGAGGACGGTATGACCGCAACGACCCACGACGTCGTCGACCCCGCCACCGAGCGCGTCGTCGCGACCGTCGAGCTGGCCGACGTCGAGGACACGGATCGGGCGCTCGCGCGGGCCGCCAACGCCTTCGAGGGCTGGCGGCGAGTCGCCCCGGCCGATCGTGGCCGGCTGCTGCGCCGGTTCGCCGAGGCGGTGGACGCCGCCGGCGAGGAGCTGGCCCGGCTGGAGGTCACTGGTGCCGGGCACACGATCACCAACGCCCGCTGGGAGGCGGGCAACGTTCGCGACGTCCTGCACTACTACGCAGCGGCTCCGGAGCGCGCCTTCGGCCGGCAGATCCCCGTCGCCGGCGGGCTCGACGTCACGTTCAAGGAGCCGCTCGGCGTGGTCGCGGTGATCGTGCCCTGGAACTTCCCGATGCCGATCCTGGGCTGGGGGATGGCGCCGGCGCTCGCCGCGGGCAACACCGTCGTCGTCAAGCCGGCCGAGCTGACCCCGCTCACCGCCGTCCGGATCGGTGAGCTGGCGCTCGAGGCGGGCCTCCCCGAGGACGTGCTCACCGTGCTGCCCGGCAAGGGATCGGTGGTGGGGGAGCGGTTCGTCACCTCGCCGCTGGTTCGCAAGATCTGCTTCACCGGGTCCACCGAGGTGGGCACGCGGATCATGGCCGGTGCCGCCGAGCAGGTGAAGCGGGTGACCCTCGAGCTGGGCGGCAAGAGCGCCAACGTGGTCTTCGCCGACGCCGACCTGGAGCGGGCCGCGGCCGACGCGCCCGGCGGCGTCTTCGACAACGCCGGACAAGACTGCTGCGCCCGCAGCCGGATCCTGGTCGAGCGCAGCGCCTACGACCGATTCCTCGAGCTCCTCGAACCGGCCGTGGCGGCGGTCCGCGTGACCGACCCGGCCGACCCGGCGGCCGACATGGGCCCGCTGATCAGCTCCACCCAGCGCGATCGGGTGGCCGGCTACGTGGACCCCGAGGTCGAGGTGGCCTTCCGCGGCGAGGCGCCCGACGGCGCCGGCTACTGGTACCCGCCGACGGTGGTGCTGCCGCGCGGCCCGGAGGACCGGATCTGGCGTGAGGAGGTGTTCGGCCCGGTGGTGGCGGTGCTCCCGTTCGACGACGAGGCGGACGCCGTCGCGATGGCCAACGACAGCGACTACGGCCTGTCCGGCTCGATCTGGACCCGGGACGTCGGTCGGGCGCTGCGGGTCGCGCGCGGCATCGACGCGGGCAACCTGTCGGTGAACTCACACGCGTCGGTGCGCTACTCGACGCCGTTCGGTGGGTTCAAGCGGTCCGGTCTGGGGCGAGAGCTCGGTCCCGACGCGCTGGACTCGTTCAGCGAGGTCAAGAACGTCTTCATCGACACGGAGGGTTGACGATGGTGGAGCGCAGGGGCCGACTCGAGGGCAGGACGGCCCTGGTGACCGGCGGGTGCAGCGGGATCGGGCTGGCGACGGTGCGGCGGTTCGCCGACGAGGGGGCCAACGTCGTCGTCGCCGACATCGACGACGAGCGGGGTGGCGAGGTGGCCGACGAGGTGCGCGGTCGCTACGTGCACTGCGACGTCACCGACGCCGAGCAGGTGCAGGCGATGGTCGACGTGGCGGTGGACAGCTACGGCAGCCTGGACGTCGCGGTGCACAACGCCGGGGTCGCGCTTGCCGACGACGACTCCATCCTGGACACCGGCATCGCGGCCTGGCAGCGGGTGCAGGAGGTGAACCTGACCAGCGTCTACCTGTGCTGCAAGGCGGTGCTGCCGCAGATGATCGAGCAGGGTCGCGGGTCGATCATCAACACCGCCTCGTTCGTGGCCGTGGTGGGCGCCGCCACCTCGCAGATCTCCTACACCGCCAGCAAGGGCGGCGTGCTGGCGATGACCCGAGAGCTGGGCGTGCAGTTCGCCCGGCAGGGAGTCCGCGTCAACGCCTTGTGTCCCGGGCCGGTCGACACGCCGCTGCTGCAGGAGCTGTTCGCGACCGATCCCGAGCAGGCGCAGCGCCGGCTGGTGCACGTCCCGATGGGCCGGTTCGCCGACCCGGTGGAGATCGCGAACGCGGCCCTGTTCCTGGCCAGCGACGAGTCGAGCTTCATGACCGCGACGAGCTTCCTCGTCGACGGCGGGATCTGCGGCGCGTACGTGACGCCGCTGTGAGGAGGCCCCGATGCGGCCGGTGATCGGCATCACCGCCTACGTCGAGCCGGCGTCGTGGGCGGTGTGGCGGGACGTGCCTGCCGCGCTGGTGCCGCTCGCCTACGTCCGGCAGGTCCGCGAGGCGGGTGGTCTGCCGGTGGTGCTGCCGCCCTTCCCGCCGGACCCGGCGCCGGACGAGGTGGCCCTGCTGCTGGACCGGCTGGACGGCCTGCTGCTGTCCGGCGGCGCGGATGTCGACCCGACCCGCTACGGCGGTGCGACCTCTCCGGCGGTGCAGGCACCGCGACCGGACCGGGACGGCACCGAGCTCTCGTTCGCCCGGGCGGCCGTCGAACGGGACCTGCCGCTGCTGGGGGTGTGCCGCGGCATGCAGGTGATGGCCGTGGCGGCCGGCGGCCGGCTGGAGGCGCACCTGCCGGACCGGATCGGCACTGACCTGCACGCCCCTGGTCCCGGCGTCTACGGATCGCACGGCGTCGGGATCAGTGCCGGGTCGCGGCTGGCGGGGGTCCTGGGTGAGCGGGTCGAGGTTCCGACCTACCACCACCAGGGGGTGCTGGAGCATCCTGGCCTGACCCCGGTCGCCTGGGCCGACGACGGGGTGCTGGAGGCGGTGGAGGACCCGGGAGCCCGGTTCCGGGTCGGGGTGCAGTGGCATCCGGAGGTCGGCTCGGACCCCCGGTTGTTCCAGGCCCTGGTCGAGGCGGCCGAGAAGCCCGGCTGACCCGGTCGCGGCGGCGGTTCGGGTGCGCCTCGTCGTAGGCGAACCAGGCGTAGCCGAGCAGTGCGAGGAAGCCGAACAGGAACCACTGCAAGCCATAGAACAGGTGCGGCCCGATGCCGGTCTCCGGCTGGTCCGGCCCGGTCAGCGCGCCCCCGGAGGTGGACGGTGTCTCCTCCAGGGCCTGCACGAACCCGCCGCGCAGCGGACCGTCCACCACGTCGGTCAGCGCAGCCGCCGAGACGGCGCGGACGGTGCCGTCGACGGGCGCGGTCGCCTCGCTCGGGGCATCGCTGTCCTGGCGCAGCCAGCCGGTCACCTCGACGGTGCCCGACGGCGGGGCGGGCACCTCGGCCGGGTCGGGGGTGCCGGCCGGCGACTCGACGAAGCCGCGGTCGACGAGCACCACAGTGCCGTCGTCGAGGCGCAGCGGCACCACCACGTCGACCCCGCGCAGCGCCCCGCGGTTCTGGTACCGCACCAGCAGCTGGTCGGCTGACAGGTAGCTGCCGGTCAGCTCGACCGGACGCCACTCGACCGTCGCCGCGGGCGCTGCGCCGACCGCGGTCAGCGACTCCACCGGGACGGGGGCGGCCTCCAGGTTGGCGGTCACCACGGCGTCCTCCGCCCGCCGCTCGCTCATCCGGTCCAGCTGCCACAGGCCGAGCCGGGCGCAAACGACCGCCACCACCACCGCGACCACGGCGAGCGCCAGCCAGCGCCGGGTCAGCAGGAACCGGTACACCGCTCGACGGTACCCGGTGGCCCCGTACGATGACCGGATGGACGAGCTCCAGATGCCGACGACGGGTGGCCTGCTGGACCAGCACGGCCGGGTGGCCACCGACCTCCGCGTCTCGCTGACCGACCGCTGCAACCTGCGCTGCGAGTACTGCATGCCGGCCGAGGGGTTGGAGTGGATGGCCTCGGACATCACGCTGACCGACGACGAGGTGGTGCGGCTGGTCCGCGTCGGCGTCGAGCAGCTCGGCGTCCGGCAGGTCCGGTTCACCGGTGGCGAACCGCTGCTCCGTCGCGGCCTCGTCGGCATCGTCGAGCAGGTGGCCCGGCTCGATCCGCGACCGCGGATCGCGATGACCACCAACGCGCTGGGGCTGTCCCGCTCGGCCGGTGCCCTGGCGGCGGCGGGACTCGACCGGATCAACGTGAGTCTCGACTCGGTCCGGCAGGACACCTTCGCCACCGTGACCCGGCGGGACCGGCTCGACGACGTGTTGGCCGGCCTGGCGGCCGCCCGGGTGGCTGGGCTCGACCCGATCAAGGTCAACGCCGTGCTGCTGCGCGGGCTGAACGACGTCGAGGCGCCCGACCTGCTGCGCTGGTGCATGGCACACGGCTACCGGCTGCGCATCATCGAGCAGATGCCGTTGGACGCCCAGCACGGCTGGGACCGGTCGGCCATGGTGACCGCGGAGGAGACCCTGGACCGGCTGTCGGAGCACTTCACGCTGAGTCCGGCGGTGACGCCACGCGGCTCCGCACCGGCCGAGGAGTTCCTGGTCGACGGCGGGCCGGCCACGGTCGGCATCATCGCCTCGGTGACGCGGCCCTTCTGCGGCGACTGTGACCGGGTCCGGCTGACCGCCGACGGACAGGTCCGCAACTGCCTGTTCGCTCGCGAGGAGTCCGATCTGCGCACCCTCCTGCGGGCGGGCGCGGACGACGTCGAACTCGCGCGGGCATGGCGGGTCGCGATGTGGGGCAAGCGGCCCGGGCACGGGATCGACGACGACCGGTTCCTGCAGCCGTCCCGGCCGATGAGCTCGATCGGCGGCTGAACGGCGCAGCCCGCCGGGTCGACCGGGACAGCTCGTCCGGGTCAGAGCGGCTCGACGTCGCGGAGGAAGCCGCGGGCGGACAGGAACGCGCTCAGCGACTCGCGGTGGTCGTCGCAGGCGACCCACTGCTTGCGTCGGTCCGGCGCGTGCAGTTTCGGGTTGTTCCACGCCAGCACCCACGACGCCGGCGCGCGGCAGTCGCGCGCCGAGCAGACCACCACGGCGTCGCCTGGCGCCCCGGTCACGGGGACTCCGCCGCTGCCGGCGGCACGAAGGGGTGTGCCGGACGGCCACGGGGGAAGCCGTCCGGCACGATGCTCCGACGGGGGGAACGGAGCACGCGCCGATCATGGCACGCGGCTTCAGGGGCTACCACCGGATCGTCAGGACTGGTCACGCGAGCTTCCTGACCGACGAATCAGCCCGGGGTGCCGTTCCGACCGCCTTCGATCTCCCCGTGGGCGGTCGGGGTGAACGGCTCCGGCGGCGGTGGCTCGCGCTGCACGCCGGCATTGGCCAGCACCACCGCGACGTAGGGCAGGAACACGGCCCCCGCCACGAGCACCCAGCGCAGCACACCGTCGGCGGCGACGGCTCCGACGAAGCAGACGGTGCGGATCAGCATGGACAGCACGTAGCGGGTCTGCCGGCTGGCGATGTCGGCGCTTCGGGGCGTGCGGGCCGAGGTGATGTTCACCGTGGCCTGCCGCCGATCCATGCTCCCACCGTACGTCGCGGCGGCCCGCGTTGCGAGGCTGGCCAGACCCGTACGATCAGCCCATGGCGAACCGCACCTACCGAGTGACCGAGATCGTGGGCACGTCCCCCGAGGGGGTCGATGCCGCCGTCCGCAACGGCGTGCACCGAGCCGGCCAGACCCTGCGGCACCTCGACTGGTTCGAGGTCACCCAGATCCGCGGGCAGATCGTGGACGGCACCGTCGAGCACACCCAGGTGACGATGAAGATCGGCTTCCGGCTCGAGGACGACGAATGAGCCCAGCGCCGGAGTCGGAGTCGTCCGGCCGATCGGTGCTCGTGACCGGAGGCAGCCGCGGCATCGGGCGTGCCGTCGCGCTGGCCCTGGTGGCCCGCGGTGACCGGGTCGCGGTCACCCACCGCGGCGGCGACGTCCCCGAGGGCGTGCTGGGCGTCCGCTGCGACGTCACGTCCGGCGAGGACGTCGAGCGGGCGTTCGCCGAGGTCGAGCAGGCGCACGGCCCGGTGGAGGTGCTGGTCGCGAACGCCGGGGTCACCAAGGACACCCTGCTGATGCGGATGGCCGACGACGACTGGGACGCGGTGCTGGACACCAACCTGACCGGCTCGTTCCGGGTGGTCCGGCGCGCGGCGCGGGGCATGCTCCGCGGTCGCTGGGGGCGGGTGGTGCTGATCTCGTCGGTGGTGGGGATGCTCGGGTCACCCGGTCAGGTCAACTACGCCGCGAGCAAGGCCGGACTGGTGGGGTTGGCCCGGTCGGTCGCCCGCGAGCTCGGCAGCCGGGGGATCACCGCGAACATCGTGGCTCCGGGCTTCGTGCAGACCGACATGACCGCGGCGCTGCCCGAGGCCACCCAGGAGCAGTACCGCGGACAGATCCCGCTGCAGCGCTTCGCCACCCCCGAGGAGGTGGCCGCGGTGGTGGCCTTCCTGACCTCCGAGGAGGCCGGCTACGTCACCGGCGCCCTCGTGCCCGTCGACGGCGGCCTCGGGATGGGGCACTGACGCCACCCACCTCCGGCCGGCACCCGCCGACCCCCGACCCGCCCACCCGACCCCGACCCGACCTAGGAGCAGACACGTGGGCATCCTCGACGGCAAGCGCATCCTGGTGGCCGGCGTCACCATGGACAGCTCCATCGGCTTCGCGGTGGCCCGCGTCGCCCAGGAGGAGGGGGCCCAGGTCCTGGTCTCCAACTTCGGCCGGGCGCTCGGCATCACCCGCCGGATCGTGAGCCGGTTGCCGAACGAGACGCCGGTGCTGGAGCTGGACGTCACCGACGAGGACCACCTGGCCCGGCTGCCCGATCTGGTCGGCGAGCACGTCGAGGCGCTCGACGGCGTGGTGCACTCCATCGCCTACGGCAACCCGGAGACGGTTCTCGGTGACCGCTTCCTGACCGCCCCGTGGCCGGACGTCGCGCAGGCCCTGCAGGTGTCGGCGTACTCCCTGAAGGCGCTCACCGGTGCGGTGCTCCCGGTGCTCGCACCGAAGGCCTCCGTGGTCGGGATGACCTTCGACGCCTCGGTCGCCTGGCCGGCCTACGACTGGATGGGCGTGGCCAAGGCCGGGCTGGAGTCTTGTGCGCGGTACCTCGCCCGAGACCTGGGCCCGCGCGGACACCGGGTCAACCTGGTCGCCGCCGGCCCCCTCAAGACGCTGGCGGCCAAGGCGATCCCGGGCTTCGAAGGGCTGGAGAGCACCTGGCGCGACCGCGCGCCGATCGGCTGGGACGAGACCGACCAGGGCCCGACCGCGCGGGCGGTCGTGGCGCTGCTCAGCGACTTCTTCCCGGCGACCACCGGGGAGATCGTGCACGTCGACGGCGGGTTCCACGCCATGGGGGCGTGAGTGACCGCCCTGGTCGAGCTGCGCATCCTGGACGGGCCGAACCTGTACGTCACCCGGGCCGCGGTGAAGCTGACGCTGGACATCTCCGGGCTGCTGGCGCTGGACGGCCACTCGGCGCGGCGGATCGCCGCCGGCCTCGGCCTCGGCCAGACCAGGCCCGGTGCGAGCGGGTCCGGCTTCCGGCAGCGGTTCGCCGCCAGGGTCGCCGCAGCCGTCGTCCGGCGGCTGGCGGCGGAGGTCGGCGTGGGCCGGCTCGCCGTCCGGGTCCGCCCGACCGCTCAGGTCGACCGGCTGATCGTCGCCTACCCGTGGCGGCGTCGCGGCACCGCACAAGCGCTCGGTGCGGAGGTGGCCACTCTGCTCGACGCGGTGGCCGACCACCCCGACCTGGACCTCGACACCGCGCTGTCGGTCGCCGGAGCCCGCATCCGCGAGGTCGACCCCGGTGCCCGCCCGGCGACCCTGGTGCCGCGGATCCCCGTGGTGGCCGTGACCGGCACCAACGGCAAGACCACGACCGCCCGGATGGTCGCGCACATCGTCCGGGCCGCCGGCAGGCATGTCGGCTGGTCCAGCACGGACGGGATCTACGTCGACGGCGTGCTGGTCGAGGCGGGTGACTACTCGGGGCCGAGCGGCGCCGCGCAGGTGCTGGCGCAGCCGCACGTCGAGATCGCCGTCACCGAGACCGCGCGCGGCGGCATCCTGCTGCGCGGGATCGGGGTGACCCACAACGACGTGTCGGTGGTGACCAACGTCAGCGCGGACCACCTGGGCGTGCACGGGATCGACAGCGTCGACCAGTTGGCCGAGGTGAAGGCGGTGGTGCCGCGGATCACCCGACCGGGCGGGTGGGCCGTGTTGAACGCCGACGACCCGCGAGCGTTCGCCATGGCGGCCGGGACCAGGGCACGGGTCTGGGTGTTCTCCAGGAGCCCGGAGTCACCGGCGGTCCGGCAGACGCTGTCCACCGGCGGCCGGGCGACGTCGGTCATCGACGGGTGGATCAGCGTGCTCACCGGGGACGGCGACGTCCGCCCGGTGGTCCCGGTGGTCGACGTGCCGATGACGCTGGCGGGCCTGTCCCGCTTCAACGTCGAGAACGCCCTCGCCGCCACCTCGGCCGCACTCGCGCTCGACCTGCCCGTGGACGCGGTCCGGGACGGGCTGTGCGACTTCGCGCCGGGACCCGAGCTGAACCCCGGCCGGATGAACGTGTACAGCCTCGGGGACCTGACGGTGGTCGTGGACCTGGCGCACAACGAGGCGGGGCTGGACGCACTGCTGGAGATCATGCGCGGCCTGCGACCGAGCGGTGCCCGGCTCCGGCTCGCGCTCGGCACGGCGGGCGACCGCACCGACGAGCAGGTCGCCGCCCTGGGAGAGACGGCGGCGCGAGACGCCGACGACGTCGTGATCGTGCACAAGCAGCGCTACCTGCGCGGGCGCGACCCGGCGGAGCTGAGCGCGATCTACCGCGCCGGCGCGGCGCTGGTCGGTGTCACCGACGTGCCCGCGTACGACAGCGAGCTGGCCGGGCTGCAGGCGCTGCTGGCCCGGGCCGACCCCGGCGACGTGATCGCGGTGATGACCCACCAGGACCGCGAGCTGGTCGACAGCTGGCTGCGGGACCGTGGAGCGACGGTGGACGCGCCGACCGTGCTGCGGGACAAGGTGCTGGCTGCAGGGCACGCGATCTGAGGCAGCCGAGTCGCCGGTGGGTCAGCGCTTGAACGCGTCCTTGACCTTGTCACCGGCCTGCTTGAGGTCGGACTTGGACTGGTCGTTTCGGCCCTGGTTCTCGAGGGCCTCGTCGCCGGTCGCCTTGCCGACCGCCTCCTTGGCCTTTCCGCGCAGGTCCTCGGTCTTGTGCTCGGCCTTGTCGTGGTGACTCATGCAGCCAGTCCAGCATGGTTCGCCGTGCCGCGCATCCGCGGATCCCGGTGCCGGTCTAGGCGCGGGCCGGGTAGACGTCGGGGTCACCGCCCGGCTGGCCGTCCCCGGAGCCGGCCTCGGCCCGCCGCGACCAGTTCTCCAGCTCGGCCATCACTGCGGGGTGCTTGTCGACGCAGAGCACCACCAGGTCTCCCGGGTTGGCGCGATTCATGGCGTGCCGGACCGCGTCCCGCTCGGCCAGGACGGTCTCGACCTGCTTGCACCGCACACCCTCGGCCATCCGCGCGCGCAGCCCTTCGGCCACCAGCCGGGCCGAGTCACCGCGCTCCCGGCCCCGCAGCGCAGCGTCCTCGCGGACGACCACCACGTCGAAGTGGTCGGCCGCGACCGTGCCGAGCTCACGCATGTCGTCGTCCCGGCGATCCCCGGCGGTCGCGACGACGCCGATCCGGGACGGCTTCGCCAGGTCGTGCGAGGCCGTCAACGAGTCGCCGAGTCGGTCCACGAAGTCCCCGAGCATCCGCATCCCGGGAGCGTTGTGGCAGTAGTCCACCACCACGCTGACACCCTCGACATCGATCGAGTTCAGCCGGCCGGGGGACAGGTAGTAGGAGCTGGTGAACGACCGGAGACCCTGGCGGATGTCGTGCAGCGGCGCCCCGGCGGCGAAGGCAGCCGCGGCTGCGGCCAGCGCGTTCTGCACGTTCATCCTGGCCTTGCCGTCGTAGGTCGCCGGCAGCAGGTGGGTCCACGCCAGCTGCATCTCCCGGCGGCCGTGCCGCACCACGATCATCTCGCCACGTTCGCTGGAGTCGAGGACCAGCGCTCGACCGCCGCGGCGGCAGTGCGTGTCGATCAGCACCCGCGCCTCGCTCCCGGGCGGCTCCATGCTGAACCAGACCACGTCGCCGCTGCACCGCCGGCGCATCTGCCGCACGAGGGGGTCGTCGGCGTTCAGCACGGCCGCCCCGTCCCGGGGCACTGCCTCCACCACCACGGCCTTGACGTCGGCCAGCTGCTCGACGGTGTCGATGCCGCGCATCCCGAGGTGGTCGGGCTGCACGTTGAGGACGACGCCGACGTCGTTGCGCTCATAGCCGAGGCCCTCCCGCAGGATGCCGCCGCGGGCGACCTCGAAGACCGCGAAGTCCACCCGGGGGTTCTGCAGCACCATCCGCGCGGACTTGGGTCCGGAGGCGTCCGAGCGGATCAGCAGGCGCTCGTCGATCACGATGCCGTCGGTCGACGTCATGCCGACCTTGCGGCCCAAGCCCTTGAAGATGTGCGCGATCATCCGCGCAGTGGTGGTCTTCCCGTTGGTCCCGGTCACCGCGACGATCGGGATCCGGCTCGGCGCCCCCGGCGGGAAGAGCATGTCCACCACCGGCTTCGAGATGAACTGGGGTTCCCCGACGGTCGGATGGGTGTGCATCCGGAAGCCGGGCGCGGCGTTCACCTCGCAGATCGCCCCACCGGTCTCCCGTACCGGCTCGGCGATGTCGGGACAGATGAAGTCGATACCGGCGATGTCGAGCCCGATGACGCGAGCGGCTTCCTCGGCGACCTCGATGTTCTCCGGGTGGGCCTCGAAGGTCCGGTCGATCGAGATGCCGCCGGTCGACATGTTGCCCGTCAGTGTGAGCCGCACCGTCTGACCCTCGGCCGGCACGTCGTCGAGGCCGAGGCCCTGACTGCGGACGAGCGCCTCGGCGGCGTCGTCCACCTTGATCCGCGTGAGCACCTTCTCGTGTCCCACACCGCGGCGCGGGTCGGCATTGGTCTGGTCGACCAGCCCGCGGACCGTCCGGCTGCCGTCACCGACGACGTGCGCGGGCACTCGCTCGGCGATCGCGGTGAGCCGGCCGTCGATCACCAGGCAGCGGTAGTCCCGCCCCGTGACGTACGACTCGACGATCACCCCGCCCCGTCGGGACTCGTCCTCCGCGACCGCAAACGCCTCTCGCACCGCGTCGGCGTCTCCGAGGTCGAGGCAGACACCGCGGCCGTGGTTGCCGTCCAGCGGCTTGCAGACCACGGGGTAGCCGATCCGCGCGGCGGCGGCCACCGCCTGTTCCGCCGAGCGCACCGAGTGCTGCCGCGGGACGGGCAGCCCCGCCGCGTTCAGCAGCCGAGTGGTCAGATCCTTGTCCGAGGCCACGTCGACGGCGATCGCCGAGGTCTGCGAGGTCATCGTGGCTCGGATCCGCTTCTGGTGGACCCCTTGACCGAGCTGGACCAGCGAGTGCTGGTTCAGCCGGATCCAGGGGATGTCCCGGCTGACCGCCTCGTCGATGATCGCCGCCGTCGAGGGTCCGAACGCGGTGCGCTCGGCCCGGACGATGAACCGCTCCAGCTCGTCGGCGAAGTCGAGCTCCGGGTCGGCGCGGACCAGGTGGTTGACCAGCCGGACGGCCAGCCGTGCCGCGGCGAGCCCCACCTGCTCGTCGACGTAGCCGTAGACGATGTTGTACCGCCCGGGGACGCCCTTCACCTGCCGGGTCTTGCCCCGGCGCATGTCGTGGCCGACCTCCTGCTGCAGTTGCAGGGCGACGTGCTCGGTGACATGACCGAGCCAGGTGCCCTCCTGCAGCCGCTCCACGAAGCCGCCCCGCTTGCCGCGCGAGCAGGAGTGCTCGCGCAGGCCGGGGAGCAGGGCGAGCAGGGTGTCGGTGAACCCCGGGATGCTGTCGGTGGGGAAGTCCTCCAACGAGCCGAGGTCGACGACCAGGTGGATCGCCTTGTCGTACGACCAGGTGTTGGGGCCGCGGTAGACGTTCGTCTCGACCAGGGTGAGGTCCGGCGCCGGCCGGCTGGCTCGGCGCACCGGCTGCCGGTCGCTGTCGGCCGGCGAGTCGGTGTTCGTCGTGTCCGTCACTCGCCGACCTCCTCGGCTCCCGGTGCGGTGACCAGCGCCCGCTCCGTCAGGTCGAAGCAGCTGCCTGCGGGCAGCGAGTGCAGCACCGCCCCGGAGACCAGCAGCGGCGCCGTCCGCTTGGCGACGTGCGCGTCGGAGACGACGGATCGCCCGTCGAGAACGGTCACCGACCCGCGCCCGACCACGGTCAGCCACCGCCGCCCCGTGACGACGGCCGCGGTGTCCTCGTCCACCCCGATGCCGAGCAGGTCCGGGGACTGGGCCACCAGGCTGAGCAGCCGGCCGTAGCGGTTGCGCTGGGCGAAGTGCTGGTCGATGACGCAGCCCGGCAGCAGACCGAGGCCGGAGGCGAGCTGGGTCATCCGCTGCTTGGGCGTGGCCCCGCCGCTGCCGAAGGCCACCATGTGCCCGGACAGCACGCTGGCGCCCGCGGACGTCCCGCCGACGGCCGCGCCGCGATGGTGCGCCTCGTGCACCGCCTCGCCGAACCGGGTGCCGGTCACCACCGCGGACAGCTTCAGCTGGTTGCCGCCGGTCATGAAGACACCAGTCGCCCCCGCGACCCGCTCCAGCAGCGCGGGGTCGTCGGCCTCGGAGCGGCTGCGCGGCCGCGCCTCGACGACCTCCTCGGCGCCCAGCCGGGAGAACACCGACGTGTAGAGCTCGGTCACCTCCGGCCCCAGCGAGGAGGCGGTGGGCACGACGACGATCCGCGCGTCCTGGCCGCCTGCGGCCTCGACGAACGCCGACATGACCGCCCGGCGGCCGGTCTTGGCCTCCGCGCCGCCGATGGCCAGCAGCGGACCGGGGGCAGCACCGACGGTCAGGGGGGCCATGATCCCTCACCCTAGGGCTCGACGCGGCACCGCGGCCTGGCAGGCTGGCCCGATGTCCACCGCACCCGACGGCCCGACCGGCCGACGTCTCGTCGTCGTCGTCCGGCACGGCAAGGCGGAGTCGACGGCCGCGCGCGACGCCGCGCGCCAACTGACCGACCGCGGGCACGCCGACTCCCGCGCCGCGGGCACGCTGATCGCGGCGGTGCTGGCCGCGCGGCCGGCGGGCCGGGTCGTGGCGCTGGTGTCGTCGGCCACCCGGGCCAACGAGACGTGGCAGGAGGTGACCGCCGCGCTGCCCGGTGACGTCGGCGTCGAGCAGCGAGTGCTCGACGCGCTGTACGACGCCGGCGTGGACGACGTGGTCGAGCTGCTCGGCGGTCTGCCCAACGACGTCGGCACCGCGCTGGTCGTCGGCCACGACCCGACGATGCGGGGGCTGGTGCACACGCTGGCGGCCACGGGTGACCGAACGGCGCTGGACCGGCTCGAGCAGCGGGGGTTCCCCACCGCGTCGGTGGCCACCGTGAGCCTGCCCGGCGGCTGGGCGACGATCGGTCCGGACGCCTGCCGGCTGGAGTCGTTCGACGTCGGCGGATCCTGATCGCGGCTCAGTGCCCCGCGGTCTCCGCGGCCTCGATCTCCTCCCGGGTGATCCCGAGCAGGTAGGCGACCGAGTCGAGGTAGGGCGAGGTCACTGCGGTGTCGGCCGCCGCTCGGACCACCGGCTTGGCGTTGAACGCCACGCCCAGGCCTGCCGCGGCCAGCATGTCGAGGTCGTTCGCGCCGTCGCCGATGGCGACCGTGTTGGCCAGCGGAATCCCGGCGTCGGCGGCGAAGCGGCGCAATGCGATGGCCTTGCCCGCCCGGTCGAGCACCGGCCCGGACAGCCGCCCGGTGAGCCGGCCGTCGACGACCTCGAGCGTGTTTGCGGCGGTGTAGTGGATGTCCAGGTCCGCCGCCAGTCGGTCGATCACCTGGCTGAACCCGCCACTGACCAGGCCGAACCGATAGCCGAGGCTGCGCAGGGTGCGCACCAGCGTGCGGGCGCCGGGGGTGAGCCGCAGGGCGGCGTACACGTCGTCGACGACGCCGACCGGGACCCCGGCCAGCAGCGCCACCCGTTCCCGCAGCGAGTCGGCGAAGTCGAGCTCGCCGCGCATGGCGCGCTCGGTCACGTCGGCCACCCGCTGGCGGCAGCCGGCGTGCTCGGCCAGCATCTCGATCACCTCGCCCTGGACGAGGGTCGAGTCGACGTCCATGACCACCAGCCGTTGGGCGTAGCGGTGGATCCCGGCGCTCTGGACCGCGATGTCCACCTGTTGCCTGGCCGCCTCGGCGGCGAGCAGCGCCCGCAGCCGTCCGGTGTCGGCTCCGGACACGTCGAGGTCGACCGCGGTCACCGGGTAGCGGGCGATCCGGCGGATCCGGTCGATGTTCGCCCCGGTGTCGGCGACCCGACCGGCCACGGCGGAGACCGCCGTCGGTCGCAGCGGTGCCCCGAGCAGGGTCACCCGAACCTGGCCGGCGGCGCGCCGGTCGGCGTCGCCACGCCCCTGTTCGACGCCCAGCTCGAGGTCGAGGTCGGCGGCCGCGCGGGCCAGCCGGTCCCGCAGCGTGGCCAGGTCGCGGGGAACCGTCAGCAGGATGCCGAGCACGAGCCGGCCGCGAACCACCACCTGCTCGATGTCCAGCACCTCGACCGGGGCGTCGGCGCACGCGGCGAACACGCGGGCGGTCACGCCGGGCCGGTCCCGGCCGGTCAGCGTGACCAGCAGGGTCGGGGCCTCGTCCGCCGGGCCCGGCGCGGTCAGCACCGGACCGACCCTAGCCCGAGCAGGCCGCCACCAGCCCGTGCCGGGCGCTGCGTGCCAGCCGGAGCAGGGCGTCGCGCCGCTCGGCCGCCTCGAAGGCCGAGACTGCCGAGCCGTCGTCGTCGAGCCCGAGCTCGGCGATGGCGGCACACCGCAGGGCGAGGGCGGCCAATCGGTGCGCCCGGGGCGGAAACCCCGGCGGCACCGGGATGTCCGCGCTCGCACGGAGCGCGTGCAGCCCCTCCGCGGCTTCGGGCCGCCAGCGGGCTACGTCGAGGTCGGCCAGCCGGGCGGAGCTCTCCAGCAGCATCTCGCGCAGCCCGAGGTCGGCTTCGCCCACGTCGGGCACGGTGCGGCTGCCGGTCGCGGCGGCGCACTGCCAGGTGACCCCCGCCCCCACGACGGTGGGAACCAGCCCGAGGCCGGCATCCGGCAGCAGGACCGCCTCGCCGGCCGCCAGTGCCATCGTGTTGAAGTCCGGTGGCCCGCCCAGCCCGACCGGGTCACCGGGGACCGGGAGGGCCAGGGTCGCCCGCTCCGCGCCGCGGCCACGAAGCCGGCCGAGGGCGAGCACCAGCGGGACCGGTTCCTCGTCGACACCGAGGACGTCGTGGGCGGCGTCGTCGGCGACGACGCCGTCCCGGGCGTCGTCCAGGCTGCACCGGCCCCGGGTCCAGGCCGTGAACCAGCAGGCCAGCAGCGCGGAGCGGGGCAGTGCGGTCACGGCGGACCAGCGTAGGTGTCGTAGGTTGTCCGCACGTCGTCTAGGTGCGCACGCGGAACTCATCGAGGGAGCCCATGACCGTCGTCGTCGAGCTCGCCGGCGTCACCGTCACCCGTGGTTCGAGCAGGTTGCTGGATGCGGTCTCCTGGACTGTCCGCGCCGACGAGCGCTGGGTCCTGCTCGGTCCGAACGGGGCCGGCAAGACGACGCTGCTGCAGGTGGTGAGTGCGCACGTCCACCCGACCGACGGGGTCGCCGGCGTGCTCGGTGAGGTGCTGGGCACGGTCGACGTGTTCGAGCTCCGGCCTCGGATCGGCTGGATGAGCGCCGCACTCGCCGACCGCATCCCTGCCGACGAGCGGGTCCGCGATGTGGTGCTGTCGGCGGCCTACGCCGTCCTCGGTCGCTGGCGGGAGCAGTACGGCGGACCCGACCACGCCCGTGCTGCGCAGCTCCTCGACGAGCTGGGCGTCGCGCACCTGGCCGACCGCAGCTTCGGCACGCTCAGCGAGGGTGAGCGCAAGCGGGTCCAGGTGGCCAGGGCGCTGATGACCGACCCGGAGCTGCTCCTGCTCGACGAGCCGGGCGCGGGCCTCGACCTCGGCGCACGCGAGGACCTGGTCAGCACGCTGAGCGTGCTGGCCGAGGACCCCGGCTCCCCGGCGCTCGTCCTGGTGTCGCACCACGTCGAGGAGATCCCGCCGGGCTTCACCCACGCCCTGCTGCTGCGCGACGGCGCCGTGGTCGCCGCCGGACCCATCGCGGAGACGCTGACCGAGCCGGCGCTGACCGCCACCTTCGGTCTGCCGCTGCTGCTCGAGCAGCGGGACGGTCGCTGGCTGGCGCGACGGCGTACTCGGGCCGCGCGGGCCAGCTGAGCAGCGGACCCGGGGGATCCGAGGGATCGGTGACTAGGCTGGATGCATGGAATGGCTGAGCGAACACGCCTGGGTGGCATGGGCCACCGCCGCCGTGACGCTCGGCATCGCCGAGATGCTCAGCCTCGACCTGGTGCTGATCATGCTGGCCTTCGGCGCCGGGGCAGGGGCGGTGTCCTCGACCGTCTCCCCGTCGCTGTGGATCGACCTGCTGGTCGCCGGCGCGGTCGCGGTCGGCATGCTCGCGTTGGTGCGCCCGTCACTGGTGCGACGCTTCCACGGTGGGCCCGAGCTGACCACCGGGCACTCGGCGCTGGTCGGCCGCAAGGCGGTCGTGCTGGAAGCCGTCGGTGAGCACTCCGGCCAGGTCAAGCTGGCGGGCGAGGTGTGGACGGCGCGCGTCTTCGAGCCGGGCACCCGGATCGAGACCGGTGCCGAGGTCGAGGTCTTCGCCATCGAGGGTGCAACCGCGGTCGTCTACCCGGCCGACTGAGAAACGCCAACCTGGGGCCCCGCCCCGTCGTCGAGAGGACAGTTCATGGAGCTCGTGCTCCCCATCTTCTTCGTGCTGGTCGTGCTGTTCCTCGTCGTGGCGCTGGGGAAGACGATCAAGATCGTGCCGCAGGCGCGGGCCGGGATCGTCGAGCGCTTCGGCAAGTACCGGGCGACGCTGAGTCCGGGCCTGAACGTCGTCACGCCGTTCGTGGACCGGGTGCGCTACGTGATCGACATGCGCGAGCAGGTGGTGTCGTTCCCGCCGCAGCCGGTGATCACCGAGGACAACCTGGTGGTCTCGATCGACACCGTCATCTACTTCCAGGTGACCAACGCCGTCGCCGCGACGTACGAGATCGCGAACTACATCCAGGCGATCGAGCAGCTCACGATGACGACGCTGCGCAACATCACCGGGGGGATGGACCTCGAGCAGGCGCTGACCAGCCGCGACTCGATCAACCAGGCGCTGCGGGGGGTGCTGGACGAGGCCACCGGGAAGTGGGGGATCCGCGTCAACCGGGTCGAGCTGAAGGGCATCGACCCGCCGCCGTCGATCAAGGACTCGATGGAGAAGCAGATGCGCGCCGACCGGGACAAGCGCGCGATGATCCTGACCGCCGAGGGGTCGCGGCAGTCCGCGATCCTCACCGCCGAGGGCCAGAAGCAGGCCGCGATCCTGTCCGCGGAGGGGGAGCGCGAGTCCGCCATCCTGCGTGCGCAGGCCGACCGGGAGTCGTCGATCCTGCGCGCACAGGGCGAGGGGCAGGCCATCCAGACGGTCTTCCAGGCGATCCACGACGGGTCGCCGGACCAGTCGCTGCTCGCGTACCAGTACCTGCAGATGCTGCCGAAGATCGCCGAGGGTGACGCCAACAAGGTCTGGATCGTGCCCAGCGAGATCGGCGACGCCCTGAAGGGGCTCGGCTCCACGATGTCCAACATCTCCGGCATCCCGACCGAAAGCGCCGGGCCGCGGACCCGCGTCGACATGGGCGAGCCGGAGCGCGGCGGCTTCGCGTCCGAGCGGTCGCTGCAGGCGGCGCATGACGAGGTGGCCGCCGCGATCGCGTTGGCCGAGCAGGCGGCGTCGCCGACCCGGCGCGGCTCGTCCGCTCCGCCGCCGGACGACTCGCCTGCCACCGAGCCCGACGAGGGCGCCGCGCCGGCCACGTGACCTGGCTGGAGGTCGTCGGGGTGCTGCTCGCCGGCACCGCGGCCGGGACCATCAACACGGTGGTGGGGTCGGGGTCGCTGGTGACCTTCCCGACCCTGCTCACGCTGGGCTTCAGTCCGGTCGTCGCCAACGTCACCAACACCGTCGGGCTGGTGCCAGGTTCGGTGTCGGGGGCGGTCGGCTACCGGCGCGAGCTGGCGGGCCAGCGCACCCGGCTGCTCCGGCTCGGGGTGGCGTCCCTGCTCGGCGGCTTGTCCGGCGGCCTGCTGCTGCTGGTGCTGGACGAGGACGTCTTCGCCGCCGTGGTGCCGGTCCTGATCCTGCTCGGGTGTGCGCTGGTGGTCGCCCAGCCCCGGCTGTCCGCCTGGGTCCGCGCCCGGCGTGAGGGGCACGAGCCGCGGCACCACGGCTCGTGGCTGGTGTGGATCGGCGTGCTGGTGACGTCGGTCTACGGTGGGTACTTCGGCGCCGCGCAGGGGGTGCTGTTCATGGCCGTGCTCGGGCTCGGCCTCGACGACGCCCTGCAGCGCCTGAACGCGACCAAGAACGTTCTCGCCGCGGTGGTCAACGGGGTGGCTGCGCTGCTGTTCTGCTTCGTCGCCGAGGTCGACTGGGCGGCCGCCGGCGTGCTCGCGATCGGCGCCACCGTCGGTGGTCAGATCGGCGCCACCGTCGGGCGCCGGCTGCCGGACTGGGCGCTGCGCGGCTTCGTGGTCGTGGTCGGGGTCGCCGCGGTGCTCCAGTTCACCCTCGCCTGACCCCCGCCCCCGCCCCCCTTTGGTCACGATCCGCGACTTCTGCAGACCCGCGCTGCGTGCCCGCCCCCCGCCCCCCTTAGTCACGATCCGCGACTTCTGCAGACCCGCGCCGCCCCCCGCCGCTCGCCCTAGAGTCACGATCCGCGACTTCTGCAGACCCGGGCTGCGTGACGCAGCCGCATGCTGTTGGCGATGATGGCGGGCGTGCTGGCCTCCCTGCCCACCGTCCCCGCCGTCGACCGACCCGACCTGCTGGCGAGGCCGGTTGCGGCCGCACTGTCGGCCGTACCCGGCGTAGCGGTGTTCGAGATCTCGCCGGAGCTTGCGGACACCGCGGCGCTCTGCGCGGCGTACGACCTCCCGCTGGAGACCTCCGCGAACTGCGTGGTCGTGACCGGCCGGCGAGGCGACGCGGAACGACATGCGGCCTGCGTCGTTCTCGCCACCACCCGTGCGGACGTCAACGGCGTGGTACGGAGGCGGCTGGACGCGCGCAAGGCGTCGTTTGCCGCCACTGAGTTCGCCGTGGGCGCGAGCGGGATGGAGTACGGCGGGATCACGCCGCTGGGCGTGCCGGCGGAATGGCGGTTGTTCGTGGACGCGGCCGTCGTGGCGACGCCCGTCGTCGTCGTGGGCAGCGGACTCCGCCGGTCGAAGCTCGTGCTCCCCGGCGCGGCGTTGGCGGCGCTGCCGGGGGCCGAGGTGGTCGCGGATCTCGCCCGTCCCGCCTGACCGTCCACACACCCCGGTACGAGGCGGGGGCTGCAGAAGTCGCGGATCGTGGGAGACGGAGCGGGGGGCGGGGCGGCGGGGCTGCAGAAGTCGCGGATCGTGGGAGACGGAGGGGCGGGCGGGGCGGGCGGCGGGGCTGCAGAAGTCGCGGATCGTGGGGTAGGTGGCGGGGGATGCAGCATGCTGGGGCGGTGAGCACGCTGCGGCAGGCTCGGTTCGCCGAGCTCGACGGCCGCACGCTGCACGATCTGGTCCGGCTCCGCATCGACGTGTTCGTGGTGGAGCAGCAGTGCCCCTACGCCGAGCTGGACGGCCGCGACCCCGATCCGGACACCTGGCACGTGTGGGCCGAGGACTCCGGCGTGGTCGGCTATCTGCGGCTGCTCACCGAGCCGGATCGAACGCAGCGGATCGGCCGGGTCTGCGTGGCAGCCGCGCACCGCGGCACGGGGTTGGCCGGCCGACTGCTGGCGCGTGCGGTCGAGCTCGCCTCGGCGGCGGCGCCGGGGGCGCCGGTGGTGCTGGACGCCCAGTCCCACCTGGCGCCGTGGTACGAGCGCCGGGGGTTCGCCGTGGCCGGCTCCGAGTTCGTGGAGGACGGGATCCCGCACCTGCCGATGCGGCTGGCCTGAGCCCCGCCGGAGTGCCGGCGCGGATCAGGCGCGGACCGATTCCAGCCACCGCTCGGTCAGCTCGTACGCCCGGCTGCGGACCGGCTCGGCGGACAGGAACACGTCGTGCAGGGCGTCGTCGACGCGGGCGATCGTGACGTGCGGCCCGAGCCGGTGTGACCAGCGCGCGATCTGCTCCACGTCGAGCACGATGTCGGCGGTCGTCACGTCTTCGGTCCACACCGTGGTGAACGCGGTCCGCCGCGAGGACAGCACCAGCACCGGCGCCCCGGGGTCGATGCCGCGGTGCAGCCTGCGGTGCGCGCGCCGGATCGCCCGCAGCCAGCCGGCCCGCACCGGGAAGCTCTCCAGCGGCTTCCAGGACAGGTCGAACTCCCACTCCCCGCGGTGGTCGACGTGCAGGCTCTCGGCGTAGACGCCGGCCACGGTCCGGGGCAGCACCTGGTACGGACGGCGGGCGCCGACCTGGTCGATCGCCTGGGTCCCGACGGTCCGGATGAACGCCGACCCCTGCAGGTCCAGCCACGGGCTGTTCAGCACCAGCGCGGTCGGCCCGGGCAGCCCGGCGGCGCGGCGGGCGTCGGCCCACAGCGGCGTGATCAGGCCGCCGGTGGAGTGCCCGACCAGCACCACCTCGGTGTGCCCGTCGCGCTCGGTGATCCGGCGCCATGCCTCGTCCAGGTCCGCGTCGTACTCCGCGACGTCCAGGCAGAAGTTGGGGGTCTGGTGCGGCAGCAGCGAGCGGCCGTACTTGCGCAGGTCCAGGGCGTAGAAGTCGTAGCCGAGCCGGACGAAATGCTCCGCAAGGGACTTTTGGAAGAAATAGTCACAAAAACCGTGCACATACAGGACCGCACGCCGCCGGTCCGCCGCCGGATGGTGCACCAGGGTGGCCACCACCGGGCCCTCGGCGTCGTCGGGCAGATCGATCGTCTCGGCGACGAACGGCGCGCCCAGCACATCGTCCATGCGCGGAGTCTGCCGGACGCGCGGTGGCCGGCTCGTTGACGGGTCGGGACCGGGCTCGGACCCGGACTAGTGCCGGTAGGTGCCGTACAGCACCGCCCGGGCGAGCGTCTTGAAGGCCAGCGTGAACGACACCACCGCCGGCGTCGCCGCAGCGTCGACCCCGAGGGCGTCCTCGCCCACCGCGTGCACCGCGAAGTAGTACCGGTGCACCTGGTCGCCCTCCGGCGGCGCGGCCCCGGTGAAGTCGGCCGTGCCCATGTCGTTGCGCACGTGGAACGCGGCGCCCGGCAGCGAGTCGTCGGCCGCCCCCGCCCCGGTGGGGAGCTCGGTCACGTCGGCGGGAAGGTCCACGGCCACCCAGTGCCAGAAGCCCGACGGCGTCGGGGCGTCCGGGTCGAAGCAGGTCACCACGAAGCTCCGGGTGCCTGCCGGTGCACCGGACCAGGCCAGGTGCGGCGAGGTGTTGCCGGCGGCGGCCACCTGGGCGTCGCGCAGCGGCTCGCCCGGCGTGACGTCGTCGCTGCGCAGGTCGAAGGTCGGCACCGCGGGCAGCAGGGAGTACGGATCGGGACTGACGGGGCGGTCGAGGCTCATGGGCCGGACCGTACCCCCGGTTCGGTCGCCGCACCCGCCCAGCACCCGGCCAGCACCCGGCCGGCACCCGGCCGGCACCCGGCCGGCACCCGGCCGGCACCCGGCCAGGTCGGCGGCCCGGTCTGGCACCCTCACCGGGTGACCGGGACAGCTCGAAACATCGTCCGGATCAGCGATCCGCTCGACCCCCGGCTCGGCGACTACCGCGACCTGCGAGATGTGCACCTGCGGCGCAGCCTGGAGAGCGCGCACGGGCTGTTTCTGGCCGAGGGCGAGAAGGTGGTGCGGCGCGCCGTCGCGGCGGGCTACCGCCCGCGCTCCTTGCTGCTCACCGAGCGCTGGCTGCCGGGTCTCAGCGACGTCGTCGAAGCAACCGACGCTCCGTGCTACCTGGTGGACGAGGCGCTGACCGAGGCCGTCACCGGGTTCCACGTGCACCGGGGGGCCCTGGCGTCGATGCACCGGGAGCCCCTGCCCAGCCCCGAACGGATCCTCCGCGACGCGGACCGGGTGGTGGTGCTCGAGGACGTGGTCGACCACACCAACGTCGGGGCGGTCCTCCGCGCTGCCGCGGCGCTGGGCGTGCAGGCCGCGCTGCTGTCGCCGCGCTGCGCCGACCCGTTGTACCGCCGGGCGGTCAAGGTCTCGATGGGGGCGGTGTTCTCGCTGCCCTGGACCCGGGTCGGGTCGTGGGCGGACGCGGTGCCGGCGCTGGCCGGTGCCGGGTTCACGACGGTGGCCCTGACCCCGGATTCGGACGCGGTGCCGCTCGACGCAGTGCCGACCGATGGCCGGATCGCCCTGCTGGTGGGGGCCGAGGGGCACGGCTTGAGCGGACGCTGGCAGCGGGCCGCGGATGTCCGCGCTCGGATCCCGATGGCCGCGGGCATCGACTCGCTGAACGTCGCGGCGGCCACGGCGGTGGCGTGCTACGCGCTGCGCCGCTGACCGGCTCAGTCCTCCACGGCCCCGGCACCGTCGTGCTCCGGCAGCTCGGCGCCGACCGGCCAGTCGGGCGGGAAGTACTCCGCCGCGGTCGCCGCCTCCCGCTCCAGCTGCTTGCGCCGCTTGCGGTTCAGCCGGTCCCCGAACACGGTGCCGAACACGTGGTCGGTCTCGTGCTGGAGGCAGCGGGCCAACAGCCCCGACCCCTCGTACGACACCGGGTGGCCGTGCTGGTCCACCCCGTCCACCCGGGCCCGGTCGGGCCGCGCGCAGGCGACGAACGCCCCGGGCAGCGACAGGCAGCCCTCCTCGCCCTCGTCGAGGCTGCGCTGCCCGTCATCGACCGGGACCAGCCGCGGGTTGCACACCACCCCGCTCTGCCGCACCGAGTCCTCGTCCGGACAGTCGAAGACGAACACGGCCCGGTCCACCCCGATCTGGTTGGCCGCCAGCCCGACCCCGTCGGCGGCGACCATCGTCGCGACCATGTCGGCGACCAGCGAGGCGAGCTCGCCGTCGAAGGTGTCGACCGGCCGCAGCGCCCGGTGCATCACCGGGGCACCCCAGCGCACGATGGGCCGGACGGTGCCACCGGCGGGGAGCTCGCTCACGGCAGGCGAGGGTAGCCGCCGTCTCGGGGCGGCGTCACATCCCGTCGATGCCCGGTGCCGCGGACCGGCAGAGCTCCCCGCTGCAGGCGCGCACCCGGTCGAGCCGCCACTGCAGGTTCCGCCGGACCGCGGCGTAGTCCTCGCGGTAGGCGAGGTTCTCCAGCTCGTCCGGATCCGTCTCCAGGTCGTACAGCTCCTTGTCGCCGTTGGCGTAGCGGACGAACTTCCAGTCGTCCTCGGTCCGCAAGGCGCTGTAGCCGAGCCCGCCCGAATGCCGCCGGCGGGCCTGGATCAGCAGGTCCCGCTCCGACTCGAGGGTCGGGTCCTGCGCCAGCGGCAGCAGGTCCCGCCCGTCCACGACGAAGTCGCCGACACCGCCCTCCGCCCCGGCCAGCCCGAGGAAGGTGGGCACCAGGTCGTGCAGGCCCACCACCGCGTCCGTCGTCCCCACCGGCACCTGGGGTCCGCGGACGACCAGCGGCACCGAGGACACCGGCTCGTAGTGCTCGATCTTCCCCGACTTGCGCCGGTGCTCGCCGAGGAAGTAGCCGTTGTCGGAGGTGAAGACGAGGTAGGTGTTGTCGAGCTCGCCGCTCGCCTGCAGGGTGTCGACCAGTCGGCCGACGCCCTCGTCCACCGCCAGCAGGGACTCCGCCCGGGCCTCGGTCAGCGTCGAGGTGAAGGCGACGTCGTTCGCTCGCATCAGCGGCAGCTGCAGGGCCGCCGGCTTGTCGCTCATGTCGGGCTCGTCGAAGGCCGGCCCCCCGGGAGCGGTGAGGCCGTCGAAGCTGTGCTCGTGCCGGGGAGCGGGCACGGGCGGCACCCAGCGACCGTCGACGTTCGACGTATGCGGCGCGACGTAGGCCAGGTGCAGGAACATCGGGCCCGCCGAGTGCGTGGTCAGGAACTCCGCGGCGCGGTCGGTCAGCACGTCGGTCTGGTAGCCCTCGCGCACCTCCAGGGTGCCGTTCACGTTGTACGTGTTGGCCGCGGTCGGGTCGTAGATGCCGTTGGTGATCGCCTCCCAGACGTCCCAGCCCGGCGGCACGTGCAGCGCGTCGACCGCGGCGTACTCGTTCAGGTACTTGCCGATGTAGCCGGTGGCGTACCCGCCGGCGTCGAGGAAGGTGGAGATCGTGCGGGTGTCGTCGAAGCGGGTGTAGCCACCCAGCGGCGCCCGGTTGTCGAGCACCCCGGTGTTGTGCGGGTACTGGCCGGTCAGGATGGACGCGCGGCTCGGGCAGCACAGCGGGAAGGTCGCGTACGCCGCGCTGAAGGTGGTGCCCTGAGCCGCCAGGAGGTCGCTGACCACGGGCATCCGGGCGAGGTCGTCGGCGCGCATGTCGTCGACGACGACGAGCACGATGTTCGGTCGGTCGTCCGGGACCGGCTCCTCCGCGGTGGCCGCCGGGGCGACGACGGCGCCGAGCAGGCCGGTCGCCGCACCGATCGCGGTGCCTGCAGCGACCAGTCCGCGCGGGGACAGCGTGCGCATCGAAGGAGCACCTACCGTTCTGGGAGCGAAGTGACGGGCGTGACTACGCACTGTCATTCGCGGATCGGACAACGGACAACCAAGGGGGGCGGATTTCCGCCGGTCGGTTACTGACCGTCACCCGATCGGGTGGGCTGCGCCTCGCCGTCCGCGCCGGGGGCGGCGGTGAACCAGCCGGTCGCCAGGCGGCGGAAGTCGGGTCCGGACAGCGTGCCCGCCCCGGCCGGCAGGACGGCGAGCAGCGGCACCCCGGAGAGCCGGGGCAGGTCGGACCGGTTGACCCTTGCCGCCAGGTCCGGCCGCTCGGGCCAGCAGCCGACCACCAGACCCGCGACGCCGAGGCCGGCGGCGCGAAGCGCGTCCACCGTCAGCACGGTGTGGTTGAGCGTGCCGAGACCGGCGCGCACGACGACGACCACCTGCACCGGACCGTGTCTCTCCAGCGTGCGCCCGAGGTCGATCAGGGTGCCCCCGGCGGTGTCGAGCCGGACCGTCACGCCACCGGAGCCCTCGACGAGCACCAGGTCGGAGCCCGCGCCGGCGGTCACCGTTCGCGCGGCCAGCGTGTCGACGTCGGGCAGGGAGGCCCCGGCGCGCCTCGCCGCGGACTCGGGCGCCAGTGGCTCGGCCAGCCGGACCAGCTCGGCGGTCGCCTGGAGGCCGGCCAGCCGGCGTACCTCGTCGACGTCACCCGGCTCACCCGGCGCGCAGCCGGTCTGCACCGGCTTGACCACCGCAACCTGCCGGCCCTCGTCGTGGGACCGGACCGCCAGCGCCGCCGTCGCCACGGTCTTGCCGACGCCGGTGTCGGTGCCGGTCACCAGGACGTACCGCGGCCCCCCGGACCGGCGATGAGGCAAACCGGTCGTCATGGCGACGGAAATGCGTCATCGCCGGTCCGGGGGAGGACGCGGGACAGCGCGGTGCGCGCCCGGTCGAGGTCCCGGTCGGTCAGGTCGGCGCGGGCGGTCAGTCGCAGCCGGGACACCCCGTCCGGCACGGAGGGCGGACGGAAGCACCCGACCAGCACGCCCGCGTCGGCGGCCGCCGCCTGCGCCTGTACGGCGGCGGCGGCGGACGGCATCGGCACCGGCACGATCGCGCCCGCCGTGACCGGGACGCCGCAGATCGCCGCCAGCTGATCCGCCCGCCGTCGCACCGAGCCGGCCAGGCCGGGCTCGGCCCGCAGCACCCCCAGCGCGGCAGCGGCGCCGGCCGCGGCCGCGGGGGCGAGGCCGGTGTCGAAGATGAAGGCCCGCGCCGTGTTCACCAGGTGGTCCACCACGGCCCGGCTGCCGAGCACGGCACCGCCCTGGCTGCCCAACGCCTTGGACAGCGTCAGGGTGAGCACGAGGTCGCAGCGCGGTCGGTCGGTGCCGGCGAGCAGGTCGGCCACCAGGCCCAACCCGGCCTGGCCCGCCACCCCGAGGCCGTGCGCCTCGTCCACCAGCAAGGTCGCGTCGTGGCGCCCGCAGCTGGCGGCGAGGGCGGCGAGCGGAGCGGCGTCGCCGAGGACCGAGAACACCGACTCGGTGAGCACCAGCGCTCGCGGCTCGGACCGCGCCCGCAACGCCGCGTCCACGGCTCCGACGTCACCGTGCGGCACGACCAGCAGCCGGCCCCTGGCCAGCCGGCAGGCGTCGACGAGGGACGCGTGCACGTGGGCGTCGGACACGATCAGGGTGCCGGTGTCGGCCAGCGCCGGCACCGCGCCGAGGTTGGCGGCGTACCCGGTCGAGGTCACCAGCGCCGCCTCGTGGCCGAGCGTCTCTGCGAGCTCCCCCTCCAGCTGCTGGTGCAGCGGCAGGGTGCCGGTGACGAGCCGGGAGGCGCCGGCCCCGGACCCCCACCGCTCGGCCGCGGCTGCGGCCGCGGAGGTGACCGGGGCGGCCCGGCGCAGACCGAGGTAGTCGTTGCCCGCCAGGTCGACCAGGTCGGCGTCCGGGGACCGGGGGAGCAGCCGCCGCGAGGTTCCCGCAGCCTCCCGGTCGGCGGCGCGGGCGGACAGCCACGCCTCCAGTGCGGTCATCCCCGTGCCTGCGCCGGGTCGGCCGCCAGCTCCCCGTGCACGGCGGCGGTGATGGCAGCGGTGATCGCGGCGACGTCGGCGCCGGCCGTCACGTACGGGGGCATGGTGTAGACGAGGTCGCGGAACGGGCGCAGCCACACCCCGTGGGTGAGCGCCGCCGCCGAGGCGCGGTCGACGTCGACCGGCCGGTCGAGCTGCACCACGCCGACGGCGCCGAGCACCCGGACGTCGCGCACCCCGTCGACGTCGGCCAGCGGACCGAGGCCGCTGCTCAGCGACGCCTCGATCGCGGCCACCCGGCCGTGCCAGTCCTCCGACACCAGCAGGTCCAGGGAGGCGCCGGCTACCGCGCAGGCCAGCGGGTTGCCCATGTAGGTGGGCCCGTGCATCAGCACGCCGGACTCCGAGGCGGAGACCGCCCGAGCGACCGGACCGGTGACCAGCACCGCGGACAGCGTCAGGTAGCCACCGGTCAGCGCCTTGCCGACGCACATCAGGTCCGGCCGGACGTCCGCGTGCAGGCTGGCGAACATCGCGCCGGTGCGGCCGAAACCGGTCGCGATCTCGTCCAGCACCAGCAGCAGACCGTGCGCGTCACAGACCTCGCGCAGCACGCGGAGGCATTCGGGGTCATAGACGTGCATCCCGCCGGCGCCCTGCAGGACCGGCTCCACCACCACGGCGGCCAGCTCGGGCGCGTGCCGCTCGGCGAGCGCGCGCACCGCATCGGCCCAGCTCGCGACGTCGCCGCCCGGCGCCGGTGGGCGCGGGGCGAAGACGTTCGACGGCAGGACGTCGGTGAACATCGCGTGCATCCCGTTGACCGGGTCGCACACCGCCATCGCCCCGAAGGTGTCGCCGTGGTAGCCGCCGCGCACGGTCAGGAAGCGGGTCCGCCCGGACCGGCCCCGGCCGCGCTGGGCCTGCAGCGCGATCTTCAGCGCGACCTCGACCGCCACCGAGCCGGAGTCGGCCAGGAAGACGTGGTCCAGCCCGTCCGGCGAGAGGTCGACCAGCCGCCGTGCCAGCGTGACGGCCGGCTCGTGCGTCAGCCCGCCGAACATCACGTGCGCCATCCGGTCCAGCTGCCCGCGGACGGCGTCGTCGAGGACGGGGTGCCGGTAGCCGTGGATCGCGCACCACCACGACGACATCGCGTCCACCACGTCCCGCCCGTCGGCCAGCCGCAGCCGCACGCCGTCCGCGCCGGTCACGACGTGGGTCCGTGCCGGTCGGGTCATCGACGAGTACGGGTGCCACAGGTGCGCGCTGTCGTAGGCCTGCAGCTCGGGGACGGACGGTGGGGCGCTCATGGCGGCACCAGGCTAGAGAAGGCCGGCGAGAGGCCGGAGCGGGCCGGCCGGCGGCGCTCTCGTTAGATTGCCCGCATGACAGCGGTCATCAGGTCCACGGGCGGTGCCGACGGCGGCACCTCTCCGCTCGCCCACGCCCGTCGACAGGTCCTGGACCGGGGGGAGGGGCTCGGCCAGGAGCAGCTGGTCGAGATCCTCCGGCTGCCGGACGCCGAGCTGCCCGACCTGCTCGAGCTCGCCCACCAGGTCCGGATGACCTGGTGCGGGCCGGAGGTCGAGGTCGAGGGGATCGTGTCGCTCAAGACCGGTGGCTGCCCCGAGGACTGCCACTTCTGCAGCCAGTCGGGCCAGTTCACCTCCCCGGTACGCGCGGTGTGGCTGAACATCCCCGAGCTGGTCGAGGCGGCGCGGGAGACAGCCGCGACCGGCGCGACCGAGTTCTGCATCGTCGCGGCGGTCCGCGGACCGGACCAGCGGCTGATGGCGCAGGTCCGCGAGGGGGTCGCCGCGATCCGGGCGGCGGTGGACATCAACGTCGCCTGCTCGCTCGGGATGCTCACGCCGGACCAGGTCGACGACCTGGCCGAGATGGGGGTGCACCGCTACAACCACAACCTGGAGACGGCCCGGTCGTACTTCCCCTCCGTGGTCACCACGCACTCGTGGGAGGAGCGGGTCGAGACCTGCCGGTTGGTCCGCGAGGCGGGGATGGAGCTGTGCTGCGGTGGGATCGTCGGGATGGGCGAGTCGCTCGAGCAGCGGGCGGAGCTGGCGGTCCAGCTCGCGGCCCTGGGGCCGGACGAGGTGCCGCTGAACTTCCTCAACCCGCGGCCGGGAACGCCGTTCGGTGACCTGGACGTGATGAGCGGCCCCGACGCGCTGCGCACCATCGCCGGCTTCCGGCTGGCGATGCCCCGCACCATCCTGCGCTTCGCCGGCGGCCGGGAGGTCACCCTCGGCGACCTCGGCACCCGCGACGGTCTGCTGGGCGGGATCAACGCGGTGATCGTCGGCAACTACCTCACCACGCTGGGCCGGGACCCGGAGGACGACCTGGGGTTGTTGACCGACCTCAAGATGCCGGTCAAGGAGCTGGCCAAGACGCTGTGAGCACGACGACCGAGGTGACGCCCTGGTGCACGCAGTGCGGCCGCGCCCTGGACACCGGGGACCACACCGGCTGCGCCGCGCGAGCCGAGCTGGAGCCGCCACGGTGGTGCCCGCGCTGCCGGCGGCGGATGGTCGTGCAGGTGCTGCCGCGCGGGTGGCGGGCCCGCTGCGTCGAGCACGGCGAAGCGACCGGTTGAGCTCGCCGCTCGTCGTCGGCTAGCTCCCGAGCCGGGCCGCGAGCGCCGCCGCCGCCACCAGCGGGACGGCCCAGCACAGCGCGCGGAGCGCGCCCTCCAGCGGCGCGAGCAGGACGGCCCGGTCCAGCTCCGTCCGCGTCCCGTCGGTGCCGCGCAGCACGCCGGCGACGTCCGCCGTGCGGCGGCGCAGCCGCCGGGCCGGGGTGCTGAGCCGGCGCTGGGCGACGGAGAGCGCGGTGGCCCCGGCGGCGACGGCGACGGTGGCGGCGAAGCCACCGGCCGTCCACTCCGGATCCTGTGCGACCGAGCCCACCAGCGCCGGGAAGGCCCCCCACGAGCCGGCGAACCCGGCGGTGGTGTGCAGTCGGCCCCCGGCCAGCTCGAGGTTGTAGGCCGCCACCAGCACCGGTCCGAGCGCGACCAGCGGCCACAGCAGGGGGGTCCCGCGCAACGCCAGCCAGGTGCCGAGCGCGACCGCGGCGGCGACCGAGCCGAACG
Source organism: uncultured Actinomycetota bacterium (assembly GCA_963695375.1). Taxonomy (GTDB): domain Bacteria; phylum Actinomycetota; class Actinomycetes; order Propionibacteriales; family Nocardioidaceae; genus JACCVL01. The sequence continues at coordinate 2,243,165 of OY968767.1, forward strand.
CCGCCACGATCAGCGTCCGGTCGCTGATCCGGGTGCGGAGCGGCCGGCCGTTCAGCTCGTCCAGCGCGTGCGCGCCGACACCCATCGCGAGCGCGAACGCCGCCACGGTGACGGCGAGGAGGCCGAGGTCGGGGTCCGGCCACACGGCGGCGCCGAGGACCACGTAGGACAGGTGCCACAGCGTGTACGGCGGGTGCAGCAGCGTCCACCACTGCGCCGCCCAGCCGCCGCCGCTGCGGGCGTAGAACGCCGGTTCGTCTGCCGCCGTCGGGTCAGGCATCCGTGCGCCGACCCCACATGACGAGGCCACCGCCCAGGCTCATCCGCCGGACCCGCACCTGCTCCATGCCGGCCTGCTCCCAGGCGACCCGGTGCCAGTCGACGGGATAGCGGGCGTAGTGGGCGCTGATCGACGGCCCGAGGAACCGTCCGACCTCGAACCACTCCCGGCCACCGGTGACCAGCCCGCCGAGCGGCAGCAGTGCCCGGGTGTAGGCCAGCCAGGCCGGGTGCCAGACGGGGGACTCGGGCACGGCGAACTCGAGGCTCGCCATCACCCCGCCGGGCCGCACCACCCGGGCCAGCTCGCGCAGCGTCGCCGCCGGGTCGGTCACGTAGCGCAGCAGGTAGGTGAAGGTCAGCGCGTCGACGCTGCCGTCGGCGAGTGGGAGCTGCTCACCGCGTCCGGCGACCAGCGTGACCCGCTCGGCGCAGCCCGCGGCGGCCACCCGCTCCGCCCCGACCCGGAGCATCTGCTCGGTCAGGTCGACCCCCACCACCCGGGCAGCCGTCCGGCGGGCCAGTTGGGTGCTCACGCCGGCGGTCCCGCAGGCGACGTCGGCCACCACGGCGGGCGCGGGCACCATCGCCGAGACCGGGTCCACCATCGCCCGGCGCCAGCGCCGGTCCTGTCCGAACGACAGCAGCAGCCCGAGCCGGTCGTAGCGCCGGGGCAGCCCGTCGAACAGCTGCTGGGCGAACCGGGTCGGCTCCGACCGGGACCGCTCGACGTCGCCGCGGTTCCGCACGGTCAGGGCCGCAGCAGGCTCTTGATGGCGCGCCGCTCGTCCATCGCGGCGTACGCCTCGGCGACCTGGTCCAGCGGCAGCTCAAGGTCGAACACCGGTGACGCGTCCAGGGTGCCGGCCCAGACCTCGGGCAGCAGCTCGGGCAGGTAGGCCCGGGTCGGTGCCACCCCGCCGGCGACGGCGACGTTGCGGGCGAACATCGTCCGCACCGGCAGCTCGACGCCGTGCGGCACCCCGACGTAGCCGACCCGGCCGCCCGGGCGGGCGGACCGGATCGCCTGCAGCATCGCCGGCCCGGTGCCGACGCACTCGAGCACCGCGTCCGCCCCGGTCCCACCGGTGAGGTCCTGCACGGCGGCCACCCCCTCGTCGCCGCGGGCCTCGACGATGTCGGTGGCACCGAAGCGCCGGGCCACCTCCTGCCGGGGGGCGTGCCGGGACATGGCGACCACCCGCTCCGCTCCCAGCCGGCGGGCGGCCAGGACGCCGCACAGCCCGACCGCACCGTCACCGACCACCACGACGCTGCTGCCCGGACCGACCCCGGCCGCCACCGCGGCGTGGTGACCGGTCCCCAGCACGTCCGACAGCGCGAGCAGCGCCGGGATCTGGGCGTCGTCGGGCTGGCCCGGGGTCCGGACCAGCGTGCCGTCGGCCCACGGCACCCGGACCAGCTCGCCCTGGCCGCCGTCGACGAGATGCCCGTCCCGGTCGACCCCGCCCCATCCGCCGCCGCGGCTGCAGGAGGTGGGGATCCCGTTGCGGCAGTGCGCACAGTCGCCGTCGGAGTAGAGGAACGGCGCGACCACGAAGTCCCCCTCGTTCAGCGTCGACACCTCGGACCCGAGCTTCTCGACCACGCCGACGAACTCGTGCCCGATCCGGGTGGGCTCGTCGACCGCGTTCTCACCCCGGTAGGGCCACAGGTCCGACCCGCAGACGCAGGCGGCCACCACCCGGACCAGCGCGTCGGTGTCCAGCACGACGGTGGGGTCGGGGACCAGCTCGGACCGGACGTCGCGGGGCGCGTGCAGGACGGTGGCTCTCACGCGCGTCAACGTAGCCCGCGACCCGAGGGTCAGGTGGCACTGACCCCGCCGATGCGGTTGTTGCGGAAGGCGTCGACGAACAGCTCGTAGTCCGCCCGCGCGGTCTCGGCGTAGGCCAGCGCCCGGTCGAGCAGATCCTCGATCAGGTCCTCCCGGCGGCCGCTCACCACCTTGGCGATGGCCACCTCGGTCTGGAACTGCACCAGGCTCTCGTCGCTGTCCTGGTCCGACGCGCAGTGCACCTTCGCGGTCGCGCGGCCCAGGTCGGTGAGCACCGGGGCGACCTCGTCCGGCTCGGTGAGCGCGTCCCAGGCGAGGTCCGCCTCGTAGGGCGACAGCTCGGAGACCACGAAGCCGGTGTCGTCGATCGTGCACCAGCCGAGCAGCGGGTCGGTGTGCACCTGCAGCGCCCGCTGGGAGACGACGGTGCGATGCCCCTCGTGCTGGAAGTAGTCGTTGGCGCGCTTGTCGTTGCGCACGTGGCTCAGCGCCGGGACGTTGCCCTGCTTGAGGGACAGCACGATGTCGTTCTCCAGCGCCTGGTTGTGGCCCTCGATCAGCACGTTGTAGGCGGGCAGACCGGCGCTGCCGATGCCGAAGCCGGACCGCCCGACGACGTCCTTGACCCGGTAGAACAGCTCGTCGCCGCGGCGCCGGTCGGCCGGGATGGTGTCCAGGTACGCCTGGTAGCCCTGCATCACCTGGTAGTGCTCGTCCGGCCCGAGCCGGCGCGCTGCGCCGGAGTCGCTGAACCGGCGCTCGTGGCCACTGATCTCGGTGGTCCGCCCGAGCAGGGCGGTGCGGCTGGACGTCTTGGCCGCGAGCAGCGCGTCGTGCACCGCGCCGGTGGTGTTGTCCAGCCGCAGCGCGAACTCCTCGTCGTCGTCGCCGCCGACGTAGTGGCTGACCTGGTCGGCGTACGCGACGAGATAGCCGCGGGCCAGGTCGCGAACGGTGTCGTCGGGGAAGGCCTTGGCCCGGCTCATCAGCGCCAGGCTGGCCACGAAGCGGATCAGGTCCCACGTGAACGGTCCGAGGTAGGCCTCGTCGAAGTCGTTCACGTCGAAGACCAGGATGCCGTCGGAGTTCATGTAGGTGCCGAAGTTCTTCGCGTGCAGGTCGCCGTGGATCCACACCCGTGACGTCTTCGTGTCGTTCCAGGGGTCGTCGCTCTCGTCCTGGTCGGCGAAGAACAGGCAGGCGCTGCCGCGGTAGAACGCGAACGGGTCGGCCGCCATCTTGCGGAACTTCAGCCGGAAGGCGATCGGGTCGGCCTCCATCAGGTCGGCGAAGGCGTCCTCCAACACGTCGATGATGCGCTGCGTCCGCTGTCGCTTGGTGACCATCGCTGCACTCCGCCTGCTCGTGGGTCGTCGCCGGCTCGACGGTAGGGGTCCGCGTGCCGTTCGGCACCCGGGGGGGCGCTGCGGCAGGATGCAACGGTGCCGGACCAGACCCTGGGCACCGACGCCGGCCCGCAGGCTCGGGTCGAGCACGAGCTCACCCGGCTGGCCCGCCGGATCCGGGCCGCGCTGTCCGCGTACGCCCCCGTGGTGCACCCCCGCCTGGACGTCGCGGGCTACACCCTGCTGCTCGCGATCGTGGACGCCGAGCGGGACGGCACCACCCCGGACGTGCGGGTGGCGGCGCTGGCCGACCGGCTCCGGCTGCACAAGTCGACGCTCAGCCGCGGACTGGCTCGGCTGGAACGGCTGGGACTCGTGCAACGGGTCGCCGACCCGCAGGACCGCCGGGCCCGGCTGGTCCGGCTGAGCCCGGACGGTGCGGACCGGGTGGCGCGGGTGCGTGCCGAGCGGCTGGCCGGGCTGGCGCAGGTCCTCGGCGGCTGGCCCGTCGCGGACCTGGTCGCCCTGGCCGACCTGTTGCAGCGGTTGAACACCACCCTGGACGACGCGCCGCCCCGGCCGACCCGGCCGCCGCTGTCAGCCTGAGGCGGCGGCGAGCAGCCGGCGGATCCGGGTGCCGGAGGTCCCGGGAGCCGCCCGGACCGACGGTGCGAACAGACCGAGCCGCAGCTCCTCCAGCAGCCAGCGCGCCTCGAGCAGCTGCGGGGGCAGCTCGCGGCCGGCCGGGACGGCCTGCACCGCCTGCTCGTAGGCCGCCAGGACGGTCAGCAGCTCGTCCAGCCGCGCCAGGTCGCGCCGGGGGTCGTCGGCCAGCCGGTCCAGCCGCACCAACACCCCCCGCAGGTACCGAGCCAGGTCCGGCAGCCGGTCCCACCCGGCCGCGGTGACGAAGCCGGGCCCGACCAGGTCGTCGAGCTGCCAGCCGATGTCGTCCCGCACCGCCTGCAGCGAGGCCGAGCCGACCGCGTCCAGCCGGGCCCGGGCGGCATGCGCGTCGGCCAGCACGGCACGGACCGTGCCGACCACGACGCCGGTGGTGGGGACCAGCTCGCCCCGCACCGCCGCGCTCAGCCGGCCGAAGGTCGCGGCGTCCTCCGCCGGGCCACCGGCGCTCCGCACCAGGTGCGCGACCGCGCAGTCCGCGCAGTCCTCGAGCAGCAGCCGCACCGACGGGTACGGCTGGTGGCCGAGCGCCAGCTTGGCGGCGTTGTCCAGGCCGCGCACCACCGCCGCGACGGGGGAGGGCAGGGTCAGGCGGAGCAGCCGCACGGTGCCGCCGAGCATCGCCCGGTCTCGGGCGGTCTCGGACTCGAACACCCGGACCCCGACGCTGGCGCCCTCGTCCACCAGGGCCGGGTATCCGGTCACGGTGTGCCCGGACCGGCTCGACGTCACGGTTCGCGGCAGCGGCTCGGGCAGCTCCCAGCCGACCATGCCGGTCCGCTCGAGGCTGCTGGTCGCGGCCGCGAGGGTGGCCCGCAGGCGCTCCCGCAACCGGTCCTGGAGGGCGGCCAGGTCCTTGCCGGCCGCCACCTCGGCGCCCCGCTCGTCGACCACCCGGAAGGTCACCCGCAGGTGGTCGGGCAGCCGGTCCAGCGCATAGGCGTCCACCGGCACCAGCACGCCGGTGCGGCGCCGGAGCTCGTCGGACAGCACGGCCAGCAGCCCGCCGCCGGCATCGCCCGGGTCCAGTGCGGGCAGCACGGCCGCAGCGTGGTCGGGGGCGGGCACCAGCTGCCGGCGCAGCGGCTTCGGCAGCGACCGGATCAGCGCGGTCACGAGCTCGAGCCGCAGTCCGGGCACCTGCCAGGCGAACTCGGCCGGCCGCAGCTGGTGCAGCAGGGCGAGCGGGACGTCCACCGTGACGCCGTCGCGCCGGTCCCCGGGCTCGAAGGCGTAGGACAGCGGAAGCACCCGGTCGCCCACCGTCCAGGTGTCCGGGTACGCCTGCGGGTCGACGTCCACCGCGTCGGCGCGGACCAGCAGCGCGCGGTCGAAGGTCAACAGGTCCGGCCGTTCCCGGCGCTCCTGCTTCCACCAGGTGTCGAAGTGCCGACCGGACACGACCGTCTCGGGGATCCGCTCGGCGTAGAACGCCACCAGGGCTTCCTCGTCGACCGCGATGTCTCGTCGCCGGGTGCGGTCCTCGAGGTCGGCCACCTCCGCGAGCAGGGCCCGGTTGGCGGCGTGGAACGGGTGCCGGGTGTCCCAGTCACCCTCGACCAGGGCGTGCCGGATGAACAGCTCGCGCGCCGTCTGCGGGTCCACCCGCCCGAGCTGCACCCGCCGGCCGCTCACGATCGGCAGCCCGTACAGGGTGACCGTCTCCGACGCGACCGCCGAGGCCTGGCGGCGCTCCCAGTGCGGCTCGGCGTAGCTGCGCCGCACCAGGTGACCGGCCAGCGGCTCGATCCACGCCGGGTCGATCCGCGCCACCTCGCGCCCCCACAGGCGGGAGGTCTCGACCAGCTCGCCGGCGACCACCCACGCCGGCGCCGTGCGGGCCAGCCCGGACCCGGGGAAGATCGCGAACCGCGCGTTCCGGGCGCCGAGATAGTCCCGGCCCTCGGGCAGCCGCATCCCGACGTGGGACAGCAGGCCGGCGAGCAGGGCCTGGTGCACCCGGTCCGGGTCGTCCGGCGAGCTGGACAGCGGGATCTCGAGCTCGGCCAGCACCCGGCGCAGCTGGGCGACCAGGTCCTGCCACTCCCGGACCCGGAGGTGGTGCAGGAACTCGTCGCGGCACATCCGGCGGAAGCGGTTGGAGCTGAGCGCCCGCTGCTGGGTCCGCAGATGCCGCCACAGCGCGAGGTACGACGTCAGGTCGGAGGAGGGGTCCCGGAAGCGGGCGTGCGCCGCGTCCGCCGCCTGCCGGCGCTCGGCGGGGCGCTCCCTCGGGTCCTGGATCGTCAGCGCCGCGGCCACCACCAGCACCTCCCGGACGCAACCCAGCCGGTCCGCCTCCAGCACCATCCGGCCCTGCCGGGGGTCCAGCGGCAGCCGGGAGAGCCGGCGGCCGATCGTGGTCAGCCGGCCCGACGGGGCGCCACCGGCCGGCTCGAGCGCACCGAGCTCCTCCAGCAGCTGCACGCCGTCGCGCACCGCGCGTGGGTCCGGCGGGTCGACGAAGCCGAAGTCGGCGACCTCGCCCAGGCCGAGCGCGGCCATCCGCAGCACCACGGACGCGAGGTTGGTGCGCAGGATCTCCGGGTCGGTGAAGCGGGGGCGGGAGGCGTAGTCGTCCGCGGAGTAGAGCCGGATGCAGATGCCGTCGGCGGTCCGCCCGCAGCGGCCGGCCCGCTGGTCCGCCGACGCCTGTGACACCGGCTCGATCGGCAGCCGCTGCACCTTGAGGCGCTGGCTGTAGCGGGAGATCCGGGCCACTCCGGAGTCGACGACGTAGCGGATGCCCGGAACGGTTAGCGACGTCTCCGCGACGTTGGTCGCGAGCACGACTCGTCGCCCCGTGTGTGGCGCGAAGACCCGGTGCTGCTCGGCGGCCGACAGCCGCCCGTAGAGCGGGACGATCTCGGTCGTCGCCGGCTGGGATGCGGCCAGGACGTCGGCGGCGTCGCGGATCTCCCGCTCCCCGGACAGGAACACCAGCACGTCGCCGGGCCCCTCGGCACAGACCTCGTCGACCGCGTCGGACAGCGCCTGCAGCGGGTCGCGGTCCGGGTCGGCGGCCGGGTCCTCCGGCGCCGCCTCCGGATCGACGACCGGCCGGTAGCGGATCTCGACGGGGTACGTCCGACCGGACACCTCCAGCACCGGCGCGTCGCCGAAGTGCCGGGCGATCTTGTCCGGATCGATGGTCGCGGAGGTGACCACCACCTTGAGGTCCGGTCGCCGTGGCAGCAGCCGACGGAGGTAGCCGAGCAGGAAGTCGATGGTCAGCGTCCGCTCGTGCGCCTCGTCGACGACGATGGCGTCGTAGCCCAGCAGCAGCGGGTCGCGCTGGATCTCCGCGACGAGGATGCCGTCGGTCATCAGCTTGACCAGGCTGTCCGCGCCCACCCGATCGGTGAACCGCACCGCATATCCGACCGTGCCGCCGAGCTCGGTGCGCAGCTCCTCAGCCAGCCGCTCGGCGACGCTGCGGGCGGCGATCCGCCGCGGCTGGGTGTGGCCGATCCAGCCCCGCCGGCCGTAGCCGAGCTCGAGCAGCAGCTTCGGCAGCTGGGTGGTCTTGCCCGACCCGGTCTCCCCGGCCAGCACGACCACCTGGTGCTCGCGAAGGGCGGCGCGGATCTCGGCGCGAGCCGCGGCCACCGGCAGCTCCTCGGGATAGGCGAGGTGCGGGTGCACGTCGTGCTTGCGGCGGATCCGCTCCTCGGCGGCGGCCACCTCGGTCGTGACCGCCGCCAGCAGGTCCCGCCGGCGGCGCGGGTCACGGGTCCGGCGCAGGCCCTCCAGCCTGCGGCCGAGCCGGTGGCCGTCGGCGAGCGAGAGCTCGGCCAGCCGGGCCAGCAGATCGGGCAGACCGGGCAGGTCGGCGGGAGCGCTCACGGTCGGGTCCGGGATGCGGACGGGTCAGCGGACCGAGGCGGAGCGGCCGCTGCGGCCGCGGCGATCCGCGAGCAGGCCGGCCATGGTGGACAGCGCGATCTCCGCCGGCGTGCGGGAGCCGATGTCAAGCCCGATCGGCCGCTGCACCCGGGCGATGTCGTCGTCGGGAACGCCGAGCGTGCGCAGGGCAGGCACGTGCGGCGCGGCGTGCCGCGGACTGCCCATGACGCCGACCCAGCGGGCCGGTCCGGCCAGCGCGTCGGCAAGCACCGGGCCGAGCTCCGGCCGGTCGTGGTCGGTGACGACGACGTCCGGCGGGCCGGCGGCGGCGATCGCCAGCGCTTCCAGCGCCGGGCGCACCGAGCCCTCCACCCGGTCACAGGCCCCCCGCAGCCCCGGGTGCACCCGGTCGGGCACCGGCTCGACCAGCGTGCAGCGCCAGCCCAGGTGCCGGGCGAAGTGCACCAGGTGCTCGGCGACGGGGGAGGCGAACACCGCGACCAGGGTTCCCGGCGGGGCAGCGTCCCCCGGGTCGGCGGTCCCGGCCGCCAGGTCGCAGGCGGGGTCGTGCGTCATCCCGGCAGCCTGGCACACCGGCAGCACGCCGTCGGTGCGGGCAGGCTGGGCACAGCGCCCCCGTGGCGGAGCCGAGGAGCAGACCGAGGAGGCGAGCGCGGTGCAGGTCGTGAAGTACACCCACTCCTGTGTCCGGCTGCAGGCGCCGGGTGGGGCGCTGGTGATCGACCCGGGCGGCTTCTCCGGCGCCGCGGAGCTGGAGCGGGCGCTGACCGGTGTGGACGCGGTGCTCGTCACCCACGAGCACCCGGACCACCTGGACGCTCCGGTCCTGACGCGGCTGCTGAGCGAGCGTCCCGACCTGCGGGTCTGGGGTCCCTCCCCGGTGGCGCAGCTGCTGGCCGCGGAGGGCGGGGAGGCGGCGCGGGACAGGGTCACGGTGGTGCGCCCGGGGGACGACTTCGCGGCCGGCGGGATGTCGGTGCGCACCCACGGCGGCCAGCACGCACTGATCCACCCCAGCGTCCCGGTGGTGCCCAACAACGCCTACCTGGTCGACGGCGAGGTGCTGCACCCCGGGGACTCGTTCACGGTCCCGCCCGTCCCGGTGCGCACGCTCCTGCTCGCGCTGCACGCCCCGTGGTCCAAGGTCGCCGAGGTGCTCGACCACCTGGTCGCGGTCCGCCCGGACACCGTGCACGCGATCCACGACGGGCTGCTCAACGACCGCGGCCGGCAGGTCGTCGACGCGCACGTCTCCCGGGTCGCGGAGCGGTACGGCGCCGACTACCGCCCGCTCGGGGTCGGCGCGTCCGGCGGGGACTGATCGGCCGTCCACTACCCTGACCTGCCATGGTTCTGCGCTCCTACGGCTTCGCGGTCGTGCTCGCCCTCGGGCTCGCCGCGACGGCATACGTGGTCGCGGCCGTCCACGGGCTGCCGCTGCGCGACCCGGACGGTGCCATCGGCCCCGCCTACCTGTGGCTGCCGGCCGTCATCACCGCGGCGGTCCTGGTGGACGTGCTCCCGCGGGTGGTCGCCCGTGCGTGGTCGGCGGGCGGTCTGCGGCGCAGCCTGGTCGAGGTCTGGCAGGAGCGGTGGCCGGCCCGCCAGGTCCAGCTGGTGCTCGTCGGGCTCGGCAGCTGGTATCTCACCTACGCGGCGTTCCGCAACCTGAAGAGCTTCCTCCCCTTCGTCCGCAACGGGGTCGACGACGCGGCGCTGGCCAGTCTCGACCGGGTGCTGATGTTCGGCCGGGACCCGGCCGACCTGCTGCACGACCTGCTCGGCACCGGTGTCGCCGCGCACCTGCTGAGCTTCGCCTACGTCGCCTGGATCGTGTTCGTGCCGCTGACGCTGGCGGTGGCCATGGTGTGGTCGCGCAACACCGCCCTGGGCGCGTGGTACGTCACGGCGATCACGCTCGACTGGGTGCTCGGCGTGGCGACGTACTACGCGCTGCCCACCCTGGGTCCCGTCTACCGCGAGCCGGAGCAGTTCGCCGACCTGCCGCACACCTGGGTGACCAGCCTGCAGGAGTCGATGATGGCCGAGCGGGTGGAGGTGATCGTCGACCCGTACGCCACGACGGCCGTGCAGACCATCGCCGCCTTCGCCTCACTGCACGTGGGCATCTTGATGTCGGCGTGCGTGGTGGCCCACCTGGCCCGGCTGCACGCGGTCGTTCGCTGGTCGCTGTGGGCGTTCCTCGCCGTGACCGTGCTGGCGACGGTCTACCTCGGCTGGCACTACGTCACCGACGCCGTCGGCGGCGTGATCATCGGCACGCTGGCCGCGTGGCTGGCCGCCGTGGCCACCCGGAACGGCGAACGGGTGCTCCCGCGCCGGGCCGAGGCGCCGGTCGCGGTCCCGGAGCGGACCTCGGTCTGACCTGTCACCGCGGTGCCGGACTCGACGTGCGCGGCACCGGCCGGAGGGGGCAGACTGTCGACCACGGGATGGCCGCGGGGCCCAGCGCGCGTAGCGCGCAGGGGACGTTGCGCCGATGCACGACGGTCCCATGGGAGCGGCGGCCATCCCGCCTTCGCCGCCCGCCAGCTTCCCGACAGCGGGTGCCTGCTCGTCAGGGCAGCGGGACGAAGGCGATCCCGCGGTGGTCCTCGCCCTTGAACTCTAGGCTGTCCGACATCACCCACAGGCCGGCGTCGGTGGCCAGGAAGTCCTGTCCGCCCTGGCGGGCCGGCTTCGGCGGGTTCCACGACAGCGCCTTGCCGGTGACCGGGTCGATGGCCCCGATCCCGCGCCGCACCACGGCACCCGGCCCGGCCGAGTCCCGACCGTACGGGTTGTCCAGCCAGCGGTTGTGGCCCTGGACGTACACCGCCGCACCGGTCACGGCGACCGAGTGCAGGGTGTCGCCGCCGGTGTAGTTGATCCAGGTGGGTCTGGTCGGTGACAGGTTGGAGGTCTCGAACCGGGCCGCGGCGTCGCACACGGCGGTCCCGATCTCCGCGGTGGTGGCCGGGACGTAGCCGGTCGACACCAGCACGAACCAGTCGCCGTCTGGGGAGAAGTCCACGTCGTCGACGTAGGCCTGCCGGGTGGGCGTGTTGGACAGGCACTTCTTGTCCAGCGGCGGGTAGTACCAGCCGGACAGGGCGGCGCCGGCGGGGTCGAGGTTCAACATGAACACCCGCTTGCGGTTCTGTCCGGCGACGGTGGTGAAGTTGCCGACGCCGACGAGCCGGGTGCCGGCCGGGTCGACGGCGAACCGGTAGACCTCGGTCTTGCTCCGGGACAGCGGCACCTTTCCGTCGATCGACACGTCGATGTAGCCGGTGTTGGACCCGGTGTCCGGGTTCACGGCCACCAGGTTCTTGCGGAACGTGCCGCCGAGGATCAGCCGGCCGTCCACCAGCCGGATCTCGCTCACCCGGCTGGAGGACACGCCGCTCACGTCGAAGTCGGGGTCCAAGGCCCCGGTCTGTGCGTCCAGCTTCGCCACCGCCGGCCGGTCCACGCCGTCGACGGTGTCGAACGAGCCGCCGACGTAGACCGAGTCGCCGACCGCGAGCAGCGCATAGACCGGTCCGTCCAGGACCGGCGCGAAGCTGCCGGAGATGGCGCCGTCGGTGGCGCCGAAGGCCACCAGGTTGTGCCGGACGACGGTGTTGTTCGGGGTGGGGTCCGCGTCCTGCACGGCGTGGAACTTGCCGCCGACGTACATCGTGTCGCCGAGCTGGGCAACAGCCAGCGCCAGCGGCTTGCCGACCACTTGGTCGGCGAACAGGTGCGGGGTGTGGTCGGCCGGGTTCTCCTGGACCACCGCGGGATGCTCGATGGCCGCCGGGGCCTGGCTGGCGCTGCCGAGGAGGAGGGCCAGGGCTGCGGTCCCGGCCAGGCCGGCGCGACCGATCACGGACGGTGAACGAAGGCGCACGGACACTCCCTGGCTGACGACGACCGCGAGTGGGCTCGCTCGCGGCTGCGGACCAGCGTGCCCGGTGCGTGCGGGCGCCAGGACCGATGTCACCGGATTCCCTGTGCTCGTCACGCTGCGTCACCACTGCGGGGGTGCGAGATGCGATGCTTGCGCTATGAGTGCGGATCGTCCGACCATCCGGCGCCGGCTCGTGGTGTCCGGTCGGGTGCAGGGGGTCTTCTACCGGGACGGCTGCCGGCAGCAGGCGACCGCTCTCGGGGTCGCCGGGTCGGCCGCCAACCTCGCCGACGGCTCGGTCGAGGTGGTGCTGGAGGGTGCGGCCGACGACGTGCGGCAGGTGGTCGAGTGGGCTCGTGGGGGCCCGGACGGCGCGCGGGTGGCCGGCGTCGAGGTGCACGAGGAGCCGCCGCTGGGCCTGACCGGGTTCACGGTCGGCTGACCGCCCCCGCCCGTTGGCCAGGCCGCCCGGTGGGCTGCACAGTGGGACCGTGCAGCCTGACCTCCGCCGAGTGCCGCGTCGGTCGCGGGCGGGCGGCTCCCGGACGACCGGAGCCGTGCTCGCCGGGTGTCTGCTGGTGGCTGCCTGCACCGGGGGTGCAGCCGATTCCGCACCGACCGCCGCGACCCCGGCGACGACCGAGCCGACCCCATCGACCGGATCGACCGGATCGACCGGATCGACCGACCCGACCGACCCGACCAGCGGCGCGCCGGCCCCGACCTCCAGCAGCGAGCCCGACCAGACGCCGGTCGTCCCGCCGGCGCTGCTCGATCTCGGCCAGGCGGAGCTGGACCGGCGGTTGATCGACGCCGCCTGGGACAACGACCTCGCCCGGGCCCGGGACCTGATCCGGGCCGGTGCCGACGTCAACGCCAAGGACGAGACGGTGCAGAGCGCCTACCTGATCGCCACCAGCGAGGGGTACCTCGAGCTGCTGGAGCTCACGCTGCGCCGCGGCGCGGACGTGGACTCCCTCGACAGCTACGACGGCACCGGGATGATCCGGGCCGCCGATCGGGGCCACCACGACATCGTCGGCCGCCTGGTTCAGGCCGGCGTGCGGGTCGACCACGTGAACAACCTGGGCTGGACCGCCCTGCACGAGGCGATCATCCTCGGCGACGGCAGTCAGCGGTACGTCGACACGGTGCGTGTCCTGGTCGCCGCCGGCGCCGACGTCCGGCTCCCCTCAGTCCGAGACGGCGTCACCCCGCTGCAGCACGCCGAGGCGAACGGATTCGCCACCATCGCGGAGACGCTGCGGCGAGCCCTCGTCGGCCGCCGGTTCACCAACGCCGATGTGGCGCTGGTGCGGGCCGCGGCGGCCGGGGACGCCGACCGGGCCGCCCTCGCCCTGCGTGCCGGGGCCGATCTGGAGCGGCGGGCGGCGCAGGGCTTCACGCCGCTGGCACTGGCCCGCAGCCGCGGGCACGCCGCGGTCGTGCGGCTGCTGGTCGACCTGGGCGCCGACCCCTCGTCCGCCGACGAGTGACCGGCCGGCGTCAGGCGTCGATCGCGACATCCGCCCGCGGCCGGGAGCAGCAGACCAGGATCCTGTCCGCTGCGATCTCCCGCGGCCGGATGCCGCCCGCGTGCTGCATGTCCACCTCGCCGGACAGCAGCGTGGTCTTGCACGTCCCGCACAGCCCCTCGCCGCACGACGACGGCAGCCGGACCCCGGCCCGCAGCGCCGCCGCCAGGATCGTCGTGTCCGGGGCACACCGGATCACCCGACCGCTGCGGCGGAGCTCGACGGCGAACCCGGTGCGCTGGTCGGACCCGGTGCCGGTGTCGGCAGCGGGCGGCTCGGTGGCGGCGGTGTCCCCGCGCCGGAAACTCTCCTCGTGACACCGGGCCGGGTCCACTCCGGCCCGGTCCAGCATCCGACGGACCGCCTCCCGGTAGCCGGGCGGTCCGCAGGTGAACACCGTCCGGGCCGTCAGGTCCGGGACGAGCTGGGTGAGCAGGGCGTCGGTGAGCCGGCCGCGCGGCCCCGTCCACGGCTCGTCGGGGGAGTCCGCGGAGCAGACGACCGCCACCCGCAGGCCCGATCCCGGCGCGCCCATCGCCTCGAGCTCGGGCCGGAAGATGATGTCGGCGGGTGTCCGGGCGCTGTGCACGAACACCACGTCGTGCGGCTCGGGCGAGTCCTGCAGCGTGCGGGCCATGGACATCAGCGGGGTGATGCCACTGCCCGCGGACAGGAGCAGGTGCGCCGCCGCCGGGTGCCGGCTGGTGGTGAAGCGGCCGAACGGACCCGCGGTCCGCACCCGGTCACCGACCTTCAGCCGGTCGTGCAACCAGCCCGACACCCGGCCGCCCGGCACCCGCTTGACCGTGATGGTCAGCTGGCCGGACCGGTCGGCGGGCGACGACACCGAGTAGCAGCGCTGCACGGGCCCGTCGTCCACGTCCACGGTGAGGGTCAGATGCTGGCCGGGGAGGAAGGCGAAGACCTGCGCGTGCGGGGTCGCGAGGACGAAGCTCTTCACGTCGTGCGTGACCTGCACGACGCGGGTGCACACCAGCTCGCGGTCGACCTCCGGGTCGACGACGTCCCGGGGTGACGCGAGCTGGTCGAGCAGGCCGGTCACGCCACGACCTGCTCGCGGAGCCGCTCGAGGTACCAGGTGCAGAAGGCGTCCACCTGATACTCGCTCAGCGTGTACGGCCCCGGCACGTACGCGGGACTGCTGACGCCGGCCTGGGCGCGGGCGACGAGGACGCCGTCCTGCAGGTTGGTCTGCCGCCACACCTCGGTGAGCGTTTCCGGGTCGTAGTCCGCCCCCTCGACGGCGTCCTCGTGCACCAGCCACGTGCTGCGCAGCAGGGTCCGGTCGGGAGCGAGCGGCAGGACGCAGAACGTCACCGCGTGGTCGCCGAGGAAGTGGAACCAGGCATTCGGCTGGTGGTGCATGGACAGCCGGCCGAGGCGCGCGGTGTCCAGGTCGCCCATCAGCCGGCGGCAGACCGCACGGCCGTCGCGGGTGAAGGACTCCCCGGCGCCGTCGAGCGGCTCCCGCTGAATCCGGAAGCCGGTGGGCCGTCCGTGCAGCTCCTCGATCCGCTCGTGCAGCAGTCCCCTCTCGTCGCAGGCCCGGCGCAGGTCGGCATCGGCCTGCAGGTACCGGTCGTACGCCGGCCGCAGCTGGTGCGGCACGTCGGCCGCGTGGTCGTAGCCGTACGTCGGGAACAGCGAGCAGGCCAGCTCAGGGTGACCGGCGTCGCAGTGGTAGCACTCGCGGTTGTTCTCCATCACCAGCTTCCAGTTGCCCTCCTCGACAAGGTCGACTTGGGCCGCGACCTTGGCCCGGCGCAGCTGGTGCGGCAGCAGGTACGGCTCGACCCGCTCGGCCACGTCGCCGAAGTCGTCCGGCGGCTGGTCGGCCAGGCAGAGATAGACCAGGCCGCCGATGCTGCGCACGTGCACGCCTCTCAGCCCGAAGCAGTCGCGGTCGAAGTCGGCCGGCTGCTGTCCCGCATGCAGCAGCCGGCCGTCGGTGCCGTAGGTCCACTGGTGATAGCCGCAGACCAGGTTCCCGACCGATCCGGACGCGTCGTCGAGGATCCGTGCGCCGCGGTGCCGGCACACGTTGTGCCAGGCCCGGACCTGGTCGTCGTCGTCACGGACGACGACGACCGAGTAGCTGCCGATCTCGACGGTGACGTAGTCACCCGGCTCGGGGACCTCCGCCTCGTTGGCGGCGAAGAACCAGTGCCGGGCGAAGACGGCCGACACGTCGAGGTCGAAGATCTCGCGGCTGACGTAGAACGGCGTCTCCAGCGGCCGGCCGGGCGTGCGCCGGTCGATCAGCGCGGCGATGTCCGCCGTGCTCAGCGGCGCGGGCGGCCGCCCTGTGCCGGCAGCCGGCGGCAAGGGTGCGGGGTGCGGGGCGGGCGCGAGGGTGGTCACCAGGGTCTCTCCTTCGGTCTCGGTGGTCGCGGTGGCTCAGGTGGCAAGGCACAGCCGCAACGCGTCGAGCACGGCGGCGTGGATGTTGCGGCTGTTGACGGCGTCGCCGATGCGGAACAGCTGGTAGCGCCCGGCGGGGTTGCGCACGACGCGCTGCGGGCGGCCGGCGAGCAACGCGTCGTGGTCGACCTCGCCGAGGTTGCTCGACCCGGCGAGCAGGTCGACGTAGAGCTCGTCGTTGGGGACCGTCCCGTGCTCGACGACGACCTGGTCGACGGTGCGCGGCACCTCGCGCCCGGCGTACTCGCTGAACAGGTGGGCCGTCAGCCGGTCGCCGTCGGCGCGGGTGACCCGGGTCAGCCGGTAGGCGAGCGTGACGGAGACGTCGTGCTCCGCGAACGCGCGGAGGTAGCCGGGTGAGCTCATGCTCCCGACGCCCGGGGCGAGCATCCGCTCGGGGGTGACGAGCTCGACCCGCGCACCGGCGGAGGCGAGCACCTCGGCGGCGTCGAGGGCGGGCTCGGCACCGTTGTCGTCGTAGACCAGCACGTCCCCCTGTGGCCGGGCGGTCCCGTCCAGCACGTCCCAGGTGTCCAGGACCAGGTCCGCTCCGGCGGTGAGGAAGGACCGGTTCGGCCGTCCGCCGGTGGCGATTACGACGAGGTCCGGCTCGGCGGCGAGCACGTCCTCGGCCTCGGCGTACCGGCCGTACCGGAACTCGACGCCGAAGTGCTTGGCCTCGGCCACCCGCCAGTCGACGATCCCGACCAGGTCGCGCCGCCGCGGCGAGGACGCGGCGAGCAGGACCTGCCCGCCGGCGGCGTGCGCGGCCTCGAGCACGAGGACGCGGTGCCCGAGCTCGCCGAGCACGCGGGCCGCCTCCAGCCCGGCCGGACCGGCGCCGACGACGACGGCGGTCCGCGGCGCTGTCGGCCGCGGCGTGATGACGTGGGTGAGCGTCTGCTCGCGGCCGGTCGCCGCGTTGTGCAGGCACTTCGCGTCCCCGGAGTCGTAGATCGCGTCGAGGCAGTAGTTCGCCCCGACGCACGGCCGGATCCGGTCCTCCTCCCCGTCCATCAGCTTGCGCACCAGGTACGGGTCGGCCATCTGTGGTCGCGTCATCCCCACCAGGTCGAGCAGCCCGTCCCGGATCGCGTGCCGAGCGGTCGCGACGTCGGTGATCCGGGCCGCGTGCATGACCGGGATCTCGACGGCGCGTCGGATCTCCCCGGCGAAGTCCAGGAACGGCGCGGACGGGGTGCCCATCGACGGGATCACCTGCGACAGCCGGGCATCGCTCTCGATGGTGCCCTTGATCACGCTGAGGAAGTCGATGCCGTCGGCGACGTACCGACGCAGCGCCGCGAGCGCCTCGGCCCGGTCCAGGCCGCCGGCGCGGTCCTCGTCCATGGACATCCGGATGCCGACGACGAACTCCGGACCCACCGCCTGCCGGACCGCCTGGATCACCCGGCGAGGGAAGGCCAGCCGCTGCTCCAGCTCGCCGCCGAGGTCGTCGCTGCGGTGGTTGGTCGCCGGTGACAGGAAGGCGTCCAGCAGGTGCCCGTAGGCCTGCAGCTCGATCCCGTCCAGCCCGGCGTCCCGGCAGCGGACCGCGGCGTCGGCGTAGTCGCGCACGATGCGGTCCAGGTCCCAGGGCTCGGCCGCCTTGGGGAAGGACCGGTGTGCCGGCTCCCGCAACCCCGATGGGTAGACCAGCGGCAGCCAGTCGCCGGAGAAGTTGCTGGTCCGGCGGCCGAGGTGGGTGACCTGGCACATCACCGCGGCGCCCGCCTCGTGCACGTCGTCCACGAGCCGGCGCAGCCAGGGCACGATCTCGTCGCGGTAGAGCAGCAGGTTCCCGAACGACGGCGGGCTGTCGCGCGAGACCACCGCCGACCCGCCGATCATCGTCAGGCCCACGCCGCCGCGGGCCTTCTCCCGGTGGTAGAGCCGGTACCGATCCTTGGGCAGCCCGTCCTCGGCATAGGCCGGCTCGTGCGAGGTGCTGACGATCCGGTTGCGCAGCGAGACCCCCCGGAGCTCGTACGGCTGCAGCAGCGGGTCCGACAGGCGCATATCCGGCAGTGTCCCGTCCGGGACACGTGAGCAAAAGCAGACGCATATCACGGGATCCGTGCAATATGGCTGCATGATCGATCACCGGCTGCACGTGTTGCGCCTGCTCGCCGAGCACGGCACGGTGACGGCCACGGCCGAGGCGCTGCACTACACGCCGTCGGCGGTCTCCCACCAGCTGCGGACGCTGGCCCGCGACCTCGGCGTGACCCTGCTGGTGCCGGAGGGCCGGGGCGTCCGGCTGACTCCCGCCGCACGGACGCTGCTGGATCGGTCGCACGAGCTGTACACGAGCTGGGAGACGATCCGGGCCGACGTCGCGGCGAGCGCCGACGACGCCACCGGTTCGCTGCGCATGTGCGGGTTCTCCACCGCAGCGGCGGCGCTGCTGCCGCCGGTCGCCTCCGCGCTCGCCCGCACCGCTCCCCGGGTCACCGTGCGCATCATCGAGGCGGACCCGGAGGAGTGCTTCGACCTGCTGCTCGCCGACGACGCGGACCTCGCCGTCGTCGTCGCCACCGCCGGGCTCCCCCCGACCAGCGACGCCCGCTTCGACCAGCGGCCGCTGCTCGACGACCCGCTGGACCTGCTGGTGCCGAGCAGCCACCCGCTGGCCGAGCGGTCCTCGGTGCAGCTGGGTGAGACCGCGGACGAGCCGTGGATCGTGGACCGGCCCGGCCGCCCGCACCACCGGCTCGTGCTCACCGCCTGCGCGGAGGCCGGCTTCACTCCCGCGGTCGCGCACGAGGCGGCGGAGTGGGACACCGGCGCCGCGCTGGTGGAGGCCGGGCTGGGCGTCGCGCTGGTTCCCCGGCTGGCCCGGCTGCCGGCCGGTTACGCCGTGGTCCGCGTCCCGCTCCGTGGTGACCCCAGCCCGGCGCGGCACATCCGGACCGGGGTCCGGCGGGGCGGCCGGGGCCATCCGGTGCTGGCCGCCGCGTTGGCGGCCCTCGACGCGACGGCGGGTCGCAGCCGGGTCCCTGCCGGGGGGCTCAGCTGAGCGAGAACGGTGGGTACCGATCGGTGACCAGCAGGAACGCGTAGGCCTGGACGCGCAGCCACCACCGCCCGACGCCGACCACGTAGTCGAAGAGGGCTCGCGGGTACCGCCCGGTGAACAGGATCGCGAACCAGGCGATGATCACGGCGCCGACCGCGCCCACGGACAAGACGATGAGGACGAGGTAGTGCGGGATGGCGAGCAGCCACTTCACCAGCGGCAGCCAGCGGGTCAGGTCCCGCTCGACGTCGGGGTAGTCGATCTCGAGGTGCACGTCCTGCTCGTCGACGGTGGACGGGTAGGCGTCGGTCAGCAGGGTGACGTAGGCGCCGATGCGAGCGCCGAAGCGGGCCAGCTCGCGGGCGAAGTCGAACCACCAGCGGGGGTAGCGCCGCCGGAAGAGGATCAGCAACAGGGTCGCGACGAACAACCCGGCCGAGATGCCCCCGGTCGACGTGCTCACCACCTCACCGGCCTCGTCGTAGGCCGTGCCTCCGCCGCCGTCGGTGAGCACGGCCAGCACGATCGCGATCGGGATGGCCAGGACGATGCGGAACAGGGTGGTCACCCGGTTGTGCCGCTCCGCGTAGTCGACGTCGAGGCGGGCGGGGTAGAGCGCGGCTTCCGGCTGAACGGTCACGTGTCCTCCTGCGCGATGGGTGGGACCACCGTCTCGATGCTGTCGGTGTGCCGAGTCCGGCCGCAAGGGGCCGGTGGTCCTGCGGCCGGAGGTCGAGCGGGCCCGCCCGCGGGTGATGATGGTCGCTGCCGGTCGCGCCGGACCGATGAGGAGGTGGGCGGATGGAGTTCGACGTCGAATCGCGGGAGGGCGATCTGGCCGCACTGCGCCGGTGGGAGGGCTCCGGCGCCGTCTGGCGGGTGCTGGCCCGTGGCGGCGACCAGGTCACCGTGGGCCTGTTCAGCTGCGACGGCGGCGAGGAGATGGGCAGGATCGTCTCCTCCGATCCCGCCCTGCGCGCGTACGTGACGCGGAGCGGCCGAAGTGGCTGCACGGCGCTCGAGGAGTGAGTGAGTCGGAACAGCTCAGGGCTTCGTCGTGGTCCGCTTCCTTGCGGCCTTCTTCTTGGCCGCCTCGCCCTTCGGCTTCTCTCGAACCCGCACGCCTTCGGCGGAGCGCTTCACCTCGAAGAGCTCGATGGCGGTCACCAGGTCGACCAGCTTGGGATAGCCCCAGTTGCGGGAGTCGAACTCGGGGGCCTGCTTCGCCACGTGCGTGCCGACGCCACCGAGGTTGGCCCAGCCGTCGTCGTCCGAGTCCGCGTCGATCCCCTCGCGCAACCACCTGACCAGCTTGGCGTCGCCGCGGAGTTCGCTGCTGGTCTTGCGGGTCGGGGCTGAGGCCGAGGCGTCCCCTCTACTGGGTTCCTTCGGCTTCTCGGGACGCCGGAGCACGTCCAGGTAGACGAACTTGTCGCACGCGGCCACGAGCGAGTGCGGCGTACGCGGCTCGCCGAACCCGTACACGGTCTTGCCCGACTCCCGGAGCCGGGACGCGAGCTTGGTGAAGTCGCTGTCGGAGGTGACCAGGCAGAAGCCGTCGAGGTTCCCGGTGTAGAGCAGGTCCATCGCGTCGATGATCATGGCGCTGTCGGTCGCGTTCTTGCCGGTGGTGTAGGCGAACTGCTGCATCGGCTGGATGGCGTGGGCGTTGATCGCCTCCTTCCACCCCCGCAGGTTGGACGTGGTCCAGTCGCCGTACGCCCGCTTGACGGTGGCGCTGCCGTACTTGGCGATCTCGGCGAGCAGGGCCTCGATGATCGTTGGCGTCGTGTTGTCGCCGTCGATGAGCAGGGCGAGCCGGCTCGAGTCCGCGGTCGAAGGCATGTCCCGAGCGTAGTGCGGGATGCAGACCAGCCGGGTCGGCCGAGCCCGACGACACCGGCCCGACCACACCGGCTCGACGACGACGGCGGGAGGAGGTTGTCGCCCCGCGCGTCGCGCGCGACAATGCCGAGGTGGGCGGGGACACGATCCCGACGTTCTGCCCGTTGTGCGTGTCGCGCTGCGGGGCGCGCGCCACCGTCACGGACGGGACGTTCGTCGCGCTGCACCCGGACCCGTCGCATCCGACGGGCACGGCCATCTGCCTGAAGGGCAAGGCGGCGCCGGAGATCGTCTACCACTCGTCGAGGCTGCTCCACCCGCTGCGGCGGACCAACCCCAAGGACGCCGAGGACCCGGGGTGGGAGCAGATCACGTGGGACACGGCGTTGGACACGGTCGCCGAACGGTTGACGACTGCCGCCGCCGCGGAGGGGCCGGAGTCGGTCGCGTTCAGTTCGAGCTCGCCGTCCACGTCGGCGATCAGCGACGCCGTCGACTATGTGCAGCGGCTGATCCGTGCGTTCGGCACCCCGAACTACTGCACCTACATGGAGCTGTGCGGGTGGGGCCGGTACCTCGCCCCGCTCTACACGTTCGGTGCATCGGTGCCCGGCGTCTACGTGCCGGATCTCGAGCACGCCGGCTGCATCCTGTTCTGGGGGTACAACCCGTCCGTGGCCCGCCTCGCGCACGCAACGAGCACTGTCGCTGCCGTCGGGCGCGGCGCGAAGCTGATCGTCGTCGACCCGCGCAAGGCGGGCCTTGCCGCCAGGGCCGACCACTGGCTGCGGGTCAGGCCCGGCACCGACGCGGCGCTCGCGCTGTCCCTGACGCACGTGATGATCGAGAACGACTGGTACGACGCCGACTTCGTCCGCGACTGGACCAACGCCTCCGACGAGGTCGAGGGCCGCACCGTCTGGGATCTGCTCGTCGCGCGCTGTGCCGAGTTCTCGCCGGACGTGGCCGCGGACATCACCGGCGTGCCGGCGGCAGAGATCGTCGCCGCGGCACGGACGCTGTGGGAGGCCAGGCCGGTCGCGTTCTACACCTGGAGCGGGCTGGAGCAGCACAGCGGCACGACTCAGACCATGCGCGCGATCAACGTCCTCTATGCGCTGACCGGCAGCCTGGACGTCCCGGGCGGGAACGTGCTGTTCGAGGAGGTGCCGTCGAACCCGATCGACGGGATGGAGCTGCTGTCCGACTCGCGCCCGGCCGCGGTGGGCCGCGACCAGCGGCCGCTCGGGCCGGCGCGGTTCGAGTTCGTCACGGGCGAGGACTTCTACAACGCGGCCCTCGACCGGCGGATCAAGACGCTGGTGAGCTTCGGCGGCAACATGGTGCTGGCCCACGGCGACAGTCCACGTGGCCGCGATGCGCTGCGGACCCTGGACTTCTTCGTCCAGGCCGACCTGTTCATGACCCCGACGGCCGAGCTCGCCGACATCGTGCTGCCCGTCACGACGCCGTTCGAGTCCGAGGCACTGAAGATCGGCTTCGAGTACAGCCAGGAGGCGCAGTCGCTCGTCCAGCTGCGACAGCCACTCGTCCCGCCGCGCGGCGAGGCCCGCTCGGACCTGCAGATCGTCTTCGACCTCGCGACCCGCCTGGGTCTCGGCGGGCACTTCTGGGACGGTGACATCGAGGCGGCGTTCCGCCATCAGCTCGAACCCAGCGGGATCACGCTGGAGGACCTGCGCGCTCATCCGGAGGGTGTCCGGGTGCCGTTGACCACGCGGTACCGCAAGTACGCAGACTCCGGGTTCGCGACGCCGTCGCGCAAGGTGGAGCTGTATTCGGCCACGCTGGCCGCCCACGGCTACTCCCCGTTGCCGACGTTCGAGGAACCGCTGACCAGCCCTCGCTCCCGGCCGGACCTGGCCGACCGGTACCCGCTGGTGCTCAGCTGCGCGAAGTCGTTGTTCTTCTGCGAGTCCCAGCACCGCCAGATCGCCCGACTGCGCAAGAGCGCGCCCGATCCTCAGCTCGAGATGCACCCGGCGACGGCGGCGGCCCGCGGAATCGCCGCGGGGGACTGGGTGGCTCTGCACACGCCGCGCGGCAGGGTGCGGGCGCGCGCCAGGTTCAACCCCAGCCTCGACCCGGGGGTCGTGTTCGCCCAGCACGGCTGGTGGCAGGCCTGCGACGAGCTGGGTCTGCCCGGCTACCCGCCGTACGGGCCGGACAGTGCGAACCTCAACCTCGTCCTGAGCCAGACACCGAGCGACCCGATCAGCGGGAGCTCACCCCTGCGCGCGTCGGTCTGCGACGTGGCGCCGCTCAGCGCGGCCACGAGCTGAGGTGGGAGCAGCTGGGGGTAGCCCTCCCGCCGGGCTAGGTCCCCACCACGCGAGATGCGGCGTCGGTCAGCGGTGCAGGATCCGCTCGCGTGGCGGGCACGTACGTGTGTCCGAGGGGGGACTTGAACCCCCACGCCCTGTTACGGGCACTAGCACCTCAAGCTAGCGCGTCTGCCTATTCCGCCACCCGGACGTGGCTCCGGCCCACGGCCGGAATGCGACGGTCACTCTAGCACCGGGGCTGGTGCCGCCGGTCCGGCCGTCGGGTCGGTCCGGGTGCAGGATGGGCGCCATGACATCGGCCGAGCCGGACGGCTCTCCTCACCCCGCCTACGACCCGACGACGGACGTGCTCGAGCACGCCCGCGAGCTGATCCGGATCGACACGACCAACGGCGGCGACGACTCCGGGCCGGGGGAGCGGAAGGCCGCCGAGTACGTCGCCGAGCGGCTCGCCGGCGTCGGGCTGGACCCGCTGGTGGTGGAGTCGCGGCCGGGACGGGCGAACGTGCTGGCACGCTGGGACGGCGCCGACCCGACCCTCCCGCCGCTGCTGCTGCACGGTCATCTGGACGTCGTCCCGGCGGAGGCGTCGGACTGGCGCTTCCACCCGTTCTCCGGCGAGGTCGACGGGGGCTACCTGCACGGCCGGGGCGCCGTGGACATGAAGGACTTCGACGCCATGGTGCTGTCGGTCGTCCGCGCCCGGCAGCAGGCCGGGTCCCCGCCGCGACGCCCGGTCGTGATCGCGTTCACCGCGGACGAGGAGGCGGGCAGCACCCACGGCGCGCACTGGCTCGTCGACGAGCACCGGGACTGGCTGGACGGCTGCACCGAGGCGGTCGGCGAGGTCGGCGGCTGGTCGGCGACGGTGGGCGATCGTCGGCTCTACCTGATCGAGACCGGGGAGAAGGGGCTCGCCTGGATGCGGCTGCGCGCGGTCGGCACCGCCGGGCACGGGTCGATGCGGCACCCGGACAACGCCGTCACCGCGCTGGCCCGTGCGGTGGCCGCGCTGGGCGCGTACGACTGGCCGGTGGCCCCGACGCCGTCGATGCGGGAGCTGCTCGGAGTGGTGGCCGAGCTGACCGGGGTGGACCCGGACGACACCGACGGGCTGCTCGGCCAGCTCGGGCCGGCCGCGCGGATGCTCGGCGCCGGTGTCCGGGACACCACGAACCCGTCGATGCTGCAGGCCGGCTACAAGGTGAACGTCGTGCCGGCCAGCGCGACCGCGTGCGTGGACGGCCGGTTTTTGCCGGGGCATGACGACGCGTTCGACGAGACCGTGCGGCGGGTGGTCGGTCCGGACATCGAGGTCGACTTCATCACCCACCAGTCGGCGCTGGAGACCTCGTTCGACGGCGACCTCGTGGACGCGATGACCGCCGCCGTGCTGGCCGAGGACCCGGGTGCGGCGGTCGCGCCGTACCTGATGTCGGGGGGGACCGACGCGAAGGCCTGGGACCGGCTCGGCATCCGCTGCTTCGGGTTCACGCCGCTGCGGCTGCCCCCGGACCTCGACTTCACCGCGCTGTTCCACGGCGTGGACGAGCGGGTGCCGGTGGACGCGCTGGAGTTCGGTGCGCGGGTGTTGGACCGGCTGCTCGACTCCGCCTGACGGCCGGGCGGGGCGGAACTGACGGATCGGCGGTTCGGAACTGACGGATCGACGGCTCGGAACTGACGGATCGCGGGGGTGGTGGTCGGGGCGGTCAGAGGGTGGGACGGACGCGGATGATCCGCCGCCGCAGCGTCACCCGGCGGCGACCGTCCGGCAGCAGCCGCACCCGGTCCAGCTCCCACCCGCCGTACTCGGCCCGCTCGGTCAGCAGCCGGCGGACCGTGCTGCGCGAGTGCGTGCGGGGCAGCCAGAACCGCTCGACCTCGTACTCCGCGGTGACAGCGCTCATCGGATCGCCATGGTGCCAGAGCGGCGCCCCCTCCGGGGGGAGCAGCCGGGATTAACGTGCCGGGCATGCAACCGGCGATCGAGGTACGGGACCTGGTGAAGTCGTACGGCGCTCACCGGGCCGTGGACGGGGTCAGCCTGAGCGTGCACCCGGGGGAGTTCTTCGGGCTGCTCGGGCCGAACGGGGCCGGCAAGACCACCACGCTCGAGCTGATCGAGGGGCTGCGCGAGCCGGACGCCGGGACGGTGACCCTGCTCGGCCGATCACCGGTGCCGCGCAGCCCGGAGCTGCTGCCCCGGATCGGCGTGCAGCTCCAGTCCTCGGCCTTCTTCGACCGGCTCACCGCTCGCGAGCAGGTCGCCACGTTCGCCGCGCTGTACGGGGTCGGCGACCGGCGAGCAGACGAGATGCTCGAGCTGGTCGGGCTCGCGCCGAGCGCCGGCACCCGGACCGAGAAGCTGTCCGGTGGCCAGCGGCAGCGGCTGTCGCTCGCCTGTGCCCTGGTGCACGACCCCGAGGTGGTGTTCCTCGACGAACCCACCGCCGCGCTGGACCCGCAGGCCCGGCGGAACCTGTGGGACCTGCTGCGCTCGCTGACCCGCTCGGGGCGCACCGTCGTGCTGACCACGCACTACATGGACGAGGCCGAGGAGCTGTGCGAGCGGGTCGCCATCATGGACGCCGGCCGCGTCCTCGAGCTGGACACCCCCGCGGCGCTGGTCCGAGGTCTCGCCGCCCCGACCCGCATCACGGTGGCTCTCGGACACGACGACCGCACCGGCTTGCCAGGACTGGCCGACCTGCCCGGCGCCGACGGCGTGCAGGAGCGGGACGGTGTCGCCACGGTGACCACCCGGGACCCCGCGGCGGTGCTGACCGCGCTCGCCGCGCGCGGACTGACCCACGGGCTCGGGGTGCGCCCCGCCACCCTCGAGGACGTCTTCCTGCAGCTGACCGGGCGGGAGTACCGGGCGTGAGCCGCTTCCGCAGCCTGGCCGCGGCGATGGTCAAGGGCTTCGTCCGGGACCGGATGGCCCTGTTCTTCTCGATCCTGTTCCCGATGATGTTCCTCGTCCTGTTCGGCGGCATCTTCTCCGACCAGGGCGCGCCCCGGCTGACCGTGGCCGTCGTCGGTGACGTCCAGCTTCTCGACCGGTTGCCCGACGACGCTCGTGCCGGGCTCGAGGACTCCGTCGAGCTGGTGCCGACCGACGACGGTGGCGCCGCGCTGGCGCGACTGCGCGCCGGCGACTCCGACGCGGTGCTCAGCCAGGAGGGCGACCGGCTGGTGCTGCGCTACTCGGCGGCGGACCCGGTCACCGCCGGCACCGTGCAGGGCACCATCCGCGGTCTCGTCCAGCAGGCGAACCTCGCCGCTGCCGGCAGCCCTCCTCGCTACACCCTGTCCGCCACGCAGGTCGAGGACGAGTCGCTCGAGACCATCCAGTACGTCACGCCGGGGCTGCTCGGCTGGGCGATCGCGACCAGCGCGGCGTTCGGCGCGTCCGCCAACCTGGTGGGCTGGCGGCGCAGTGGGCTGCTCCGGCGGCTCCGGCTGGCGCCGGTGTCGGTACCGGAGGTGGTGTTGTCGCGGGTCGTCGTGTCGGTCGGGATCGCCGTCGTACAGGCAGTGCTGTTCGTCGGCCTGGCCCGGGCGGTGTTCGGGCTGCAGCTGACCGGCGCCTGGCCGATGGCGCTGCCACTGCTGGTGTGCGGGACGCTCGCGTTCATGGCGATCGGGTTGCTCGCCGGGTCGGTGTCGCGCACCGAGGAGGGGGCGACCGGGCTGACCAACTTCGTCATCTTGCCGATGGCCTTCCTGTCCGGGTCGTTCATCCCGCTCGACGCCGCGCCGGACTGGTTGCGCACCGTGTCCGTGGTGCTGCCGTTGCGACATCTCAACGACGGGATGCTCGACGTCATGGTGCGGGGGGAGGGAGCGGTGGCCGCGGTCGGCCCCATGCTCGTCCTGGTCGGCTTCGCCGCCGTGCTGACGCTCGTCGCCTCGCGGTTGTTCCGCTGGGATCCGGACTAGTCCGACGCGGTGGTGTCGAGTGCTGCCGAAGTGACGGACGGCCGGTGCGGAAGTGACGGACCGCCGGTGCGGAAGTGACGGATCGGCGGGGTGGGGGGGTCAGGCGGGGTCGGCGAGATCGGCGCCGGACACGTCGTCCAGGGCGGCGGTGATCTCGGCCGGCAGCTCGACGTCCTCGGCGGTGAGCGATCCGCGCAGCTGCGCGCCGGTCCGGGCGCCCACGATCGCCGAGGTGACGCCCGGGCGGTCCCGCACCCAGGCGAGCGCCACCTCGACCGGGGAGAGCTCCAGGCCCTCGGCGGCCCGGCAGACCGCCTCGACCACCCCGCGGCTGCGCTGGTCGAGGTAGACCGCGACGTTGGCCTCCAGGGTCGGTGAGGCGGCGCGGGAGTCCGCGGGGATCCCGCCGCGGTACTTGCCGCTCAGCACGCCGCGGCCGAGCGGCGACCAGGCCAGAACGCCCATGCCCATCGCCTGGGCGGCCGGGACGACCTCCTCCTCGATGTCGCGGTTGAGCAGCGAGTACTCCACCTGGGTGCAGGCCAGCGGGGTGCTGCCCGGCCTCGCCCGCTGCAGGGTGGCGGCGGAGGCGGTCTGCCAGCCGGTGTAGTTGGACACCCCGACGTAGCGGGCTCGGCCGGACGCCACCGCGTGGTCCAGTGCGGAGAGGGTCTCGTCCAGCGGGGTGTCGTCGCTCCACACGTGCACCTGCCAGAGGTCGACCGCGTCGACCCCGAGCAGCCGCAGCGAGCGGTCCAGCTGGCGCAGCAGGGCCCCCCGCGAGGTGTCGCGGACGTGCCGGCCGCCGCGCGGGCCGGCGCCGGCCTTGGTCGCCAGCACGACGTCGTCGCGCGGCACCACCGAGCCGAGCAGCTCGCCGATGATCTCCTCGCTGAGGCCGTCGCCGTAGCCGGCCGCGGTGTCCACCAGCGTGCCGCCGGCGTCGAGGAAGGCGGTCATCTGGTCGCGCGCCTCGTGCACGTCGGTGTCCTTGCCCCAGAGCCAGGAGCCCAGCCCGAGCCGAGACACCCGCAGCCCCGTGTGCCCCACCTGCCGCTGCCGCATGGCGGCGAGGCTAGTGGAGATCGCCCCCCGGCCCGGGGCTAGGCTCGCCGCGGCCACCATCGCCGACGAGAGGCCGCGGACCCGATGCGACTCGGAGTGAACCTCGGCTACGTGGCCGGGTCCACGGCCGACGACCACGTCCGGCTCGCCGTGGAGGCCGAGCGGCTCGGCTACTCGGTGGCGTGGGCCGCGGAGGCGTACGGATCCGACGCCCCGACCCTGTTGGCCTTCGTCGCCGCGCGGACCGAGCGGATCGACGTCGGCAGCGCGATCATGCAGATCCCGGCCCGGACCCCCGCGATGACGGCGATGACGGCCGCGACGCTCGACCTGCTCTCGCACGGCCGGTTCCGGCTCGGGCTCGGGGTGTCCGGCCCGCAGGTGTCGGAGGGCTGGCACGGGGTGCGGTTCGACAAGCCGCTGGGCCGGACCCGCGAGTACGTCGAGGTGGTGCGCATGGCGCTGGCTCGCGAGTCGGTCGCCTACTCCGGTGAGCACCTGACGCTGCCGCTCCCGGACGGGCCCGGCAAGGCGCTCAAGCTGACCATCCGCCCGGTGACGGAGCGGCTGCCGGTCTACCTCGCCGCCGTCGGTCCCAAGAACCTCGAGCTCACCGGCGAGATCGCCGACGGCTGGCTGGCCATCTTCTTCGCACCCGAGCACGCCGAGGTCTCGCTGGGCCCTCTCGGCACCGGGATGGAGCGGGCCGGTCGGCAGCCGGGTGCCGTGGACGTCACCGCCACCGTCCCGGTCGTCGTCGGCCCCGACCTCGAGGCGTGCGCGGAGCCGCTGCGGGGCTACACGGCGCTGTACGTCGGCGGGATGGGCAGCCGCAAGCAGAACTTCTACAACGCCCTCGCCCGGCGGATGGGCTTCGAGCAGGCGGCCGAGCGGATCCAGGAGCTCTACCTCGACAAGCAGCACCGCGAGGCGATGGCGGCGGTCCCGTTCGACCTGATCGACCGCACCAGCCTGATCGGGACCCGGCAGCGCATCACCGACCGGCTGCCCGCCTACGCGGCCGCCGGCGTCACGACCCTGGCGGTGACGCCCGGAGGCGCGACGCACGACGAGCGGGTCGCGACCCTGCGCACCGTCGCCGAGGCGCTGGACGCGAGCGGGCTGGGGGACTGACGGCATGGAGTGGCTGCAGGCCACCCTGCTCGGCGTGCTGCAGGGGCTGACCGAGTTCCTGCCGATCTCCTCGTCCGCGCACCTGCGGATCTTCCCCGAGCTGTTCGGCTGGGGTGACCCGGGCGCCGCGTTCACCGCGGTGGTGCAGATCGGCACCGAGGTCGCGGTGCTCTGGTACTTCCGCGCCGACATCCTGCGGATCGCGGGTGCGTGGTTGCGGTCGCTGTGGGACCCGGCCTGGCGCGGCCACCGCGACACCCTGATGGGGTGGTACGTCATCGTCGGCTCGGTGCCGATCGTGCTGCTCGGCATCACGTTCAAGGACGTCATCGAGCAGGACCTGCGCAGCCTGTGGATCGTCGCGTCGACGCTGGTCGGCCTCGGCCTCGTGCTCGGCCTCGCCGAGTACGTCGGCCGGCGGACCCGACCGATCGAGTCACTCGACCTCCGCTCGGCGGTCCTGCTCGGCCTGGCCCAGGCGGCCGCGCTGGTGCCCGGCGTGTCCCGCTCGGGCGCGACCATCAGCATGGGCCTCTATCTCGGCTTCGAGCGGGAGGCGGCCACCCGGTTCGCGTTCCTGCTCGCCATCCCCGCCGTCGTCGGCGCCGGCGTGTTCGAGCTGCAGGCGGCGGTCGGGGAGGACAACCCCTACACGCCGGCGCAGACGCTGGTGGCCACGGTGGTGGCGTTCGGCATCGGCTACGCGAGCATCGCCTGGCTGCTGCGCTACGTCGCCACCCGGTCCTACACCCCGTTCGTCGTCTACCGGGTGCTGCTCGGCAGCTCGGTGCTGCTGCTGCTGTGGGCCGGGGTGCTCACCCCCTGACCGCGGCCGGTCAGAGCCAGGTGAGCCGGGTCAGAGCCAGCCGGACCGCTTGAACGCCCGCCAGAGGCCGTACGAGAGCGCGACCATCCCGCCGAGGACCAGCGGGTAGCCGAACGTCCAGTGCAGCTCCGGCATCTCGTCGAAGTTCATCCCGTAGATGCTCGCGATCAGCGTGGGGGCGAGGAACAGCGCCGCCCAGGCGGAGATCTTGCGCACGTCGTCGTTCTGCTGCACCGAGATTCGGGCGAGATGGGCGGACAGCACGTTGTCCAGCAGGTGGTCGAGGGCGTCGACGGTCTCGCCGACCCGGGCGACGTGGTCGGCGACGTCGCGGAAGAACGGTGCGGCGTCCTCGTCCACCTCGGGGGCCTCGGCGTGCACCAGCCGGCTCATCGGCTCCCGCAGCGGCTGCACCGCGCGCCGCGCCTCCAGCAGCTCGCGCTTCAGCCGATAGATCCGCTCCGAGTCCCGCGACCTGGTGTCGGAGAAGGAGAACACCGACCGCTCCACCTCGTCGACGTCCAGCTCCAGCTCGTCGACCACGTCGGCATAGCGGTCGACGATGCCGTCCAGCACGGCGTGCAGGCCCGCGACCGGTCCGTGGCCGAGCTTCTCCACATGCGACTCGGCGGACCGGCGCATCGGCTCGAGGCCGCGCCCCTGCCCGTGCCGGACCGTCACCAGGTAGTCGGGCCCCAGGAAGATCGACACCTCACCGGTCTGCACGTCGTCGTCCCCGGCGTAGGTGAGCGTCTTGAGCACGACGAAGAGCACGTCGCCGTAGCTCTCCATCTTCGGCCGCTGGTGGGCGTTGACCGCGTCCTCGACCGCCAACGGGTGCAGCTGGAGCGCTTCGGCGTAGCCCTGCAGCTCGGCCGCTTCCGGCTCGTACAGACCGAGCCACAAGAACCCGCCGGACTGGCGCACCGCCTCGCGGGCCGCGAGCACGTCTTCCCGGTGGGTCGGCTCGTCGACGCGTTCGCCGCTCCGGTACACCGCGCAGTCGATGATCACCGGCCCATTGTCGGGGACGCGGCGCCGCCTACGCTGGACCGGTGCCCACGCTCGTGCTGGTCCGCCACGGTCGGACCGCCGCCAACGCCGCCGCGGTGCTGGCCGGCCGAAGTCCCGGCGTCGTCCTGGACGACGCGGGTCGGGACCAGGCTCGGCGGCTGGGCGACCGGCTGGCGGCGGTGCCGCTGGCCCGCGTCGTCAGCAGCCCGCTCGAGCGCACCGTCGAGACCGGGCGGATCGTGTTGCGCGGCCGATCCGACGGGCTGCGGCTGCGCCGCGACCGTGGCCTGCTGGAGTGCGGCTACGGCGCGTGGACCGGCCGTCCGCTCCGGGAGCTGGCGAAGGACCCGCTGTGGAAGGTGGTGCAGACGCACCCCAGCGCGGTGACCTTCCCCGGGGGCGAGGCCATGCCGGACATGCAGCACCGCGCGGTGACAGCGGTGCGCCGCCACGACCGGGAGGTCGCCGACGAGCACGGGCCGGACGCGGTGTGGGTGGCGATCAGCCACGCCGACGTCATCAAGGCCGTGCTCGCCGACGCGCTCGGCCTGCATCTCGACCAGTTCCAGCGGATCGTGGTCGACCCGGCGTCGGTCAGCGTGGTGCGCTACACCGCGCAGCGGCCGTTCGTCCTGCACGTCAACGACCACGGCAGCGATCTGTCCAGCCTTCGGCCCGCCCCCCGCCGGGGCCGCCGCAAGCGCGGTGCGCGGGCGGCCGACTCCGAGGCGGTGCCCGGCGGTGGCGCAGGGCCGGCGACCGGCCGCTCGGCATAGGGTCGCGCCATGCTCGTCCACCGGCACGACCCGCCCGACCGATTCGTGGTCGGCACCGTCGGCGAGCCCGGCGGGCGGACCTTTTTCCTGCAGGCCAGGTCGGGTCGGCTGGTCACCAGCGTGTCGTTGGAGAAGGAGCAGGTGGCGATCCTCTCCGAGCGGATCGGGGTGCTGCTGGACGAGCTCGCCCGCACCGGCGACCTGGCCGACGGCGTCGAGGCCGGCGCCGGCGCACCCGATGTCGACCCGCTGGAGCAACCGCTGGTGGACGAGTTCCGGGTCGGCACGATGACCCTGTCCTGGGACGCCGACGACCAGCGGGTGGTGATCGAGGCGTTCCCGGTGGGGGAGGAGGACGCGGAGCCGGGGGACAGCGAGACCGACGAGTCGGCCACCGAGTCGCCGACGGCCTCCGAGGTCTTCGTCGTGCGGCTGCCGCCCGACGCGGCGCGCGCGTTCGTGGATCGGGCCGAGTCGGTGGTCTCGGCCGGCCGGCCACCGTGCCCCTTCTGCGGCCAGCCGCTCGACCCCGCGGGGCACCTGTGCCCGCGGTCCAACGGGTACAAGCGGGTCGGCAGTTGACCGGACCCGCCCCGCTCCCGTCCTCGGACGAGGCCACCGTCCGCGAGTGCCTCGCCCACGGGACGCTCGAGATCGACGGCCGGGTGCTGCCCGCGTCGAACGCCACCTTCGTCGGTGAGATGACCCTGGCCGGGCACAGCCTGCGCTGCGTCTACAAACCGGTCCGCGGGGAGCGACCGTTGTGGGACTTCCCGTCCGGCACGCTGGCCGCTCGCGAGGTCGCCGCCTACGAGGTGTCGCACCGGGTCGGGTGGGACGTCGTCCCCACCACCGTGCTCGGTGACGGGCCGTTCGGACCGGGGATGGTCCAGGAGTGGCTGGAGGTGGACGGGGACGAGGACGATCTCGTCGACCTGGTCCCGGAGGGGCAGGTCCCCGCCGGCTGGCTGCACGTGCTGGACGCCTGGGACGCGGCGGAACGACCGGTGTCGCTCGTGCACGCCGACCTGCCGGCGCTGCGCCGGATGGCGGTGTTCGACGCGGTGATCAACAACGCCGATCGCAAGGCCGGGCACCTGCTGCCCGCGGCGGGAACCGTTCACGGCTGCGACCACGGGCTGAGCTTCCACGTCGACGTCAAGCTGCGCAGCGTGTTGTGGGGCTGGGCGGGGGGCCGGCTGGACGACGGTGACCTGGAGCCGGTGCAGCGGTTGCTGGCGTGCCTCGACGAGGACCGGCCCAGCCGGCTCCGGACGCTCCTGGCCGACCTGCTCAGCGGGCAGGAGGTCGACCGGCTGCGCTCCCGACTGCGGGAGCTGACCCGGAACCGGCGGTTCCCGTTGCCGCCGAGTGGCTGGCGCGCGGTGCCCTGGCCGATCTTCTGACCCGCGCGGTTAGGGTTCCCGGCATGCGCGCGTGGAGGTGTCCGGCCGTCCCCGCGCTGGCCGCTTCCGGGCTCGGGCACGGACCCGCCCCGGTGGTGCACGACACCGCCCGCGACGGTCCGGCTCGCCTCGATCCGCCCGGGCGGGCCCGGCTGTACGTCTGCGGCATCACGCCCTACGACGCCACCCATCTCGGCCACGCGGCGACCTACGTCGCCTTCGACCTGCTGCAGCGGGTGTGGCGGGACGCCGGCCTGGAGGTCAGCTACACCCAGAACGTCACCGACATCGACGACCCGCTGCTGGAGCGGGCCACCCGCGACGGCGTGCACTGGCGCGACCTGGCCGAGCGGGAGGTGCAGCTGTTCCGCTCCGACATGGAGGCCCTGCGGGTGCTGCCGCCGGACCACTACACCGGCGTGGTGGAGTCCATGGACCTGGTCGTGGACGTCATCGACCGGCTGCACCAGGCAGGGGCGACGTACCTCGTGGACGGCGACGTGTACTTCAGCGTGCACACCGACGATGACTTCGGGAAGGTCAGCGGGCTGGACGCCGCGCGGATGCGGGAGCTGTTCGCCGAGCGCGGCGGCGACCCCGACCGGCCCGGCAAGCGGGACCCGCTGGACTGGCTGCTCTGGCGTGCCGAGCGGCCCGGCGAGCCGGCGTGGGACTCGCCGCTCGGGCGCGGCCGGCCGGGCTGGCACGTGGAGTGCTCGGCGATGGCGGTGCGGCATCTCGGGATGGGGTTCGAGGTGCAGGGAGGCGGCAGCGACCTGATCTTCCCGCACCACGAGATGTCGGCCGCGGAGGCGCAGGTGGCCTTCGCCGCGCGGCCGTTCGCGCAGGCGTACGTCCACGCCGGGATGGTCGGACTCGGCGGAGAGAAGATGAGCAAGTCGCGGGGCAACCTCGTGCTCGTCTCCCGGCTGCGCGAGGACGGCGCGGACCCGATGGCGATCCGGCTGGCACTGCTCGCCCAGCACTACCGGCGGGACTGGCAGTGGACCGGGGAGTCGCTGCCCTCGGCGGTGACCCGGTTGGCCCGCTGGCGGGCAGCGGCGCACGGTGCCGACGGGGCACGCGCCTTCGTCGCCGCCGGACCGGTGGTGGACCGGATCCGGACCGCCCTCGCGGACGACCTCGACGCACCGGCCGCCCTGGCCGTGGTCGACGACTGGGCCGAGGCGGTGCTCACCGGACGAGACGACGACGGGGCCGGCGATTCCGGCGATGCGGGCGATGCGGGCGATGCCAGCGATGCGGGCGACGTGGTGAGCGCGGCGCGGTCGGTGTCGCTCGCGGTGGACGCGCTGCTCGGGGTAGCGCTGTGAGCTTATCCGGGGTCGGCGTCCCGCTGCCGCCGCCGCAGGTAGCGCTCGAACTCCCGGGCGATGGCGTCCCCACTGGCCTCCGGCAGCTCGGTGGTGTCCATCGCCGCTTCGAGGGTCTGCACGTACTCCGCGACGTCGGCGTTCTCGTTGGCCAGTTCGTCGACGCCGCGCTCCCACGCGCGGGCCTCCTCGGCCAGCTCGGTGACGTCGACCGGGACGTCCAGCAGGTCCTCCAGCCGCCCGAGCAGCGCCAGCGTCGCCTTGGGGCACGGCGAGCGGTCGACGTATTCGGGCACCGCGGCCCACAGCGACAGGCTGGGCATGTCCACCTCGGCGCACAGGTCGTGCAGCACGCCGGTGATCCCGGTGGGGCCGGCGTAGGTCGTCGGCTGCAGCCCCAGCCGGGCGCTCAGCTCCGGGTCGCTGACCGATCCGGACACCGGCACCGGCCGAGTGTGCGGGACGTCCGCGGACAGCGCACCGAGCGAGACCATCAATCGCACGCCGAGGCCCTCCGCCACGTCCAGGATCTCCGCGCAGAACTGCCGCCAGCGCATGTTCGGCTCCGGGCCGCGCAGCAGCACCAGGTCTCGCTCGCTGCCCTCGGGCCGGGCGACGTAGACCCGGGTGGTGGGCCACGTCACCACCCGGATGCCCTCGGGGGTGAGGCCCACGTGCGGCCGGTTGAACTGGAAGTCGTAGTAGTCCTCCGGGTCCAGCTCGAGCACCAGCTCGGCGTCCCACTGCTCGATCAGCTGGTCCACCGTGGCCGAGGCCGCGTCCGCGGCGTCGTTCCACCCGGCGAAGGCCGCGATGAGGACCGGGTCGACCAGGTCGCCTCGCCCCTCCAGGTCGCTCATCCAGCCAGCCTACGGCCGGGGCGGGTCAGACCGGTGCGGCGCCCTCGGAGGTGCCGGGCGCCTGACCAGCATCCGGGCGGCGCGTCCGCCCTCCGGACGGATCCGACCTAGGCTGAGGTCCGTGACTCCCGGTGCCGACGGCCTCCGCCAGGCGCTCGCGGCGCGGGTGGTGGTGGCGGACGGCGCCATGGGCACCGCGCTGCAGGCGTACGACCTCGGGCTCGACGACTTCGAGCAGCTCGAGGGCTGCAACGAGGTGCTGTCGGTCACCCGGCCGGACGTCGTGCGGGCGGTCCACGACGGCTACTTCGAGGCCGGTGCGGACTGCGTCGAGACCAACACCTTCGGGGCCAACTTCGGCAACCTCGGCGAGTACGCGATCACCCACCGGATCGGGGAGCTGGCCGAGGCCGGCGCCCGGTTGGCCCGGCAGTCCGCAGACGCCTGGACCTCGGCGGAGCGGCCGCGGTGGGTGCTCGGCTCGGTCGGCCCGGGCACCAAGCTGCCGACGCTCGGCCACGTCCCGTTCGCCACCTTGCGCGACGCCTACGCCGAGCAGGTGCGCGCGATGGTGGACGGCGGCGTCGACGCGGTGCTGGTGGAGACCGCGCAGGACCTGCTGCAGGCCAAGGCGGCGGTCATCGGGGCCCGCCGTGGCCTGGCCGCCTGTGCCGTCGACCTCCCGCTGATGGTGCACGTGACGGTCGAGACGACCGGCACCATGCTGCTGGGCACCGAGATCGGGGCCGCGCTCACCGCGCTCGAGCCGCTCGGTATCGACCTGATCGGCCTGAACTGCGCCACCGGTCCGACCGAGATGAGCGAGCACCTGCGGCACCTGTCCCGGCACGCACGGGTCGCCGTCGGGTGCATGCCGAACGCCGGGCTGCCGCAGCTGACGGCGGACGGCGCCCGCTACCCGCTGACCCCCGAGCAGCTCGCGGACGCGCTGGACACCTTCACCCGCGAGTACGGGCTGGCGCTGGTCGGCGGCTGCTGCGGCACCACGCCCGAACACGTCCGACAGGTGGTGCAGCGGGTCCGCGGGCGGGAGCTCGGCGAGCGAGAGGTGGCACCGGAGGCGGGGGCGGCGTCGCTGTACACCGCGGTGCCGTTCCGGCAGGACACCTCCTATCTGTCCATCGGCGAGCGGACCAACGCCAACGGGAGCAAGGCCTTCCGGGAGGCCATGCTCGCCGAGCGCTGGGACGACTGCGTCGAGATCGCCCGGGCGCAGACGCGGGACGGCGCCCACCTGCTGGACCTGTGCGTGGACTACGTCGGCCGGGACGGCGTGGCCGACATGGAGCGGCTGGCGGTCCGGCTGGCCACCTCGTCGACCCTGCCGGTCGTGTTGGACTCCACCGAGCCGCCGGTGCTGGAGGCCGGTCTCGAGCGGCTGGCCGGCCGGTCGTTGATCAACTCGGTCAACTACGAGGACGGTGCCGGGCCCGGCTCCCGGTTCGCCCGCGTGATGCCCGTGGTGCGCGAGCACGGGGCGGCGGTGGTCGCGCTGACCATCGACGAGGAGGGTCAGGCCCGCACCGCGGAGTGGAAGGTCCGGGTGGCGGAGCGGCTGATCGACGACCTGACCCGGACCTGGGGGATGGCCGTCGAGGACATCGTCGTGGACTGCCTCACCTTCCCGATCGCGACGGGCCAGGAGGAGACCCGGCGGGACGCGATCGAGACCATCGAGGCGATCCGGGAGCTCAAGCGCCGGCACCCGCAGGTGCAGACGACGCTGGGGGTCTCCAACGTCTCCTTCGGGCTCAACCCGGCGGCGCGGGTGGTGCTGAACAGCGTGTTCCTGCACGAGTGCGTCGAGGCGGGGCTCGACTCGGCGATCGTGCACGCCGCCAAGATCCTGCCGCTGTCGCGGATCCCGGACGAGCAGCGTCAGGTCGCCCTCGACCTGGTGTACGACCGCCGGCGGCCCGGCTACGACCCGCTGCAGCGGCTGCTGGAGGTCTTCGCCGGTGTCACCGCCGCCGAGACCCGCGCGGACCGGGCGGCCGAGCTCGCGGCGCTGCCGCTGCCGGAGCGGCTGCAGCGCAGGATCGTGGACGGAGAGCGCAAGGGCCTCACCGACGACCTCGACCAGGCGCTCGGCGAGGGGCGAACCGCCCTCGACATCATCAACGTCGACCTGCTGGCCGGGATGAAGACCGTCGGCGAGCTGTTCGGGGCGGGGGAGATGCAGCTGCCGTTCGTCCTGCAGTCGGCCGAGGTGATGAAGGCCGCAGTGGCCCACCTCGAGCCGCACATGGAACAGACCGACGAGCAGGGCAAGGGCACGATCGTGCTGGCCACCGTCAAGGGCGACGTTCACGACATCGGCAAGAACCTCGTCGACATCATCCTGACCAACAACGGCTACACAGTGGTCAACCTCGGCATCAAGCAGCCGGTGAACACCATCCTCGAGGCCGCGGACGAGCACGACGCCGACGTCATCGGCATGTCCGGGCTGCTGGTGAAGAGCACCGTCGTGATGCGGGAGAACCTCGAGGAGCTGAACCAGCGTGGGCTGGCCGCCCGCTGGCCGGTGCTGCTCGGGGGTGCCGCGCTGACCCGGGCCTACGTCGAGGACGACCTCGCCGGGCTGTACGACGGCGAGGTCCGCTACGCCAGGGACGCCTTCGAGGGGCTCCGGCTGATGGACGCGCTGGTGGCCGTGCGGCGCGGGGTCCCGGGCGCGGAGCTGCCGGCGCTGCGGCCACGGCGGGTGCGCGCGGCGGCTCGCGGGCCGGAGTCACCGGTGGAGATTCCCGCCAGATCCGACGTGGCGCTGGACAACCCGGTCCCCTCGCCGCCGTTCTGGGGGTCCCGGGTGGTCAAGGGCATCCCGATCGCCGAGGTTGCCCAGTGGCTGGACGAGCGCGCCACCTTCATGGGTCAGTGGGGGCTGCGCGGGACCAGGGGTGGCGCCGGACCGTCGTACGAGGAGCTGGTCGAGTCGGAGGGACGGCCCCGGCTACGGGCCCTGCTGGAGCGGGTGCAGACCGAGCAGGTGATGGAGCCCGCGGTCGTCTACGGCTACTGGCCGTGTTGGTCCGAGGGCGACGACGTCGTGCTGCTGGATCCGCAGACGCAGTCCGGCGAGGTGGCCCGGTTCTCCTTCCCGCGCCAGCGCCGGGACCGGTTCCTCTGCCTGGCCGACTTCATCCGGCCCAAGGACGCCGGCGAGCTGGACGTGATCGCGCTGCACCTGGTGACCATGGGCGCGCGGGTGGCGGAGGCGACCGCCGAGCTCTTCGCGCGCGACGCCTACCGCGAGTATCTCGAGCTGCACGGCCTGTCGGTGCAGCTGACCGAGGCGCTGGCGGAGCGGTGGCACGCCCGGGTGCGTGCGGAGCTCGGCATCGACGGCGCCGACGCCCCGGAGCTCGCGGGCATTCTCAAGCAGGGCTACCAGGGCGAGCGGTACTCCTTCGGCTATCCCGCCTGCCCCGATCTCGAGGACCGGGCCACCCTCGTCCGGCTGCTCGAGCCGGAGCGGATCGGCGTGCGCCTGTCCGAGGAGCTCCAGCTGCACCCGGAGCAGTCCACCGACGCCCTGATCCTGCATCACCCGGAGGCCACCTACTACAACGCGCGCTGAGCTCCGCGTCGGTGCTGCGGTCGTGACCGACTCGTGACGCGGCGGTGCTTCCGTGTCTTCTCGCACCCGGTTAGGGTCCGAGCGGGCCAGGCTCTCTGGCCAGACGACCCGAGAGGTGACACGTGGTGCGCACTCAATCAGTCACAGCCTTGTTCAGCGCAGGCCTGCTCGCTGCCAGCCTGGCCGCCTGCGGCAGTGACGACGGCGGCTCCGGCTCGGGGGACGACGCGGCCGCGTCGGGTGAGCCGTGGATCATGGGCACCACCGACACGGTGACCGCGCTCGACCCGGCCGGCTCCTACGACCTGGGGTCGTGGACGCTGTCGTACAACCTCTACCAGACCCTGATGACCATCCCGGCGGGCGAGAACACCCCGCAGCCGGACGCAGCGCAGAGCTGCGACTACGAGGACCCGCAGACCTACACCTGCACGCTGCAGGACGGGCTGACGTTCTCCAACGGCAACGAGCTCACCTCGAGCGACGTCGCCTTCTCCATCCAGCGCAACATCGACATCGCGAACCCGAACGGCGCGTCGGGGCTGCTGGCCTCGGTCAAGTCGATCGACACCCCTGACGACACGACCGTGACGTTCAACCTGAGCCGCCCCGACACCACGTTCCAGTTCGTGCTGACCACGGCCACCGCGGCGATCGTCGACGAGGACACCTTCCCGGCCGACAAGCTGCTGGCCGACGAGGAGGTCATCGGGTCCGGTCCGTTCGTGCTCGACCAGTACAAGTCCGGGGAGCAGGCGGTGCTGACCGCCAACGAGAGCTACTCCGGAGCGAACGAGCCGCAGTCGCCCCAGGTCTTCGTGCAGTACTTCGCCGAGAGTTCGGCGCTGAAGCTGGCCGCGCAGGAGAACGAGGTCGACGTCGCCTGGCGCAGCCTCAGCCCGACCGACATCACCGACCTGCAGTCGCAGGACAGCGTCGAGGTCGTCGAGGGTGAGGGCTCGGAGATCCGGTACTTCGTCTGGCAGCTCGCCAACCCGACAGCCAAGGACGTGGCCGTGCGCCAGGCGGTGGCCCAGCTGATCGATCGCGAGGCGATCGCCGAGCGGGCCTACGACGGGACCGTCGACCCGCTGTACTCGATCGTGCCGCCCGGCTTCCCCGGCCAGGTGGACTCGTTCGAGGGCAAGTACGGCGCGCCCGACGAGGGCAAGGCCGAGCAGCTGCTGTCCGACGCGGGCGTGCAGACCCCGGTCGACCTGACGCTGGGTTACACGCCCACCCACTACGGCCCGAACGCGGTCGACGAGGCGTCCGAGCTCGCCGACCAGCTGAACCAGTCCGGGCTGTTCAAGGTCACGCTCGAGGACGCGGAGTGGGAGCAGTACCAGACGCTCTACAAGGAGGGCGCCTACGACCTGTTCCAGCTCGGCTGGTTCCCCGACTTCCTGGACGCCGACAACTACCTGTCGCCGTTCATCGTCGACGGCGGGTTCTACGAGAACAACTACTCCAACGAGACCGTGAACGACCTGGTCGCGCAGGAGCAGGCCTCGTCCGACCCGGCCGAGCGCGAGGACGTGTTCGGCCAACTCCAGGACATCGTCGCCGAGGACGTCCCGCTGATCCCGAGCTGGGTCGGCAAGAACGTCGCCGTCGTCGGCCCGGGGATGGAGGGCGTCGAGGACACCCTCGACCCGGCGTTCATCTTCCGGTACTGGATGGTGAGCAAGTCCGGCTGAGCCCGAGGTCCGGAGGGGGTTCGTCGTTCTACGGCGGACCCCCTCTGACATGGTGAACGGCACTCGGCGGTCCGGACGGACCGGCGCGGACCTTCGAGGACGAGGCGGATGAGTTCAGGATCCCTGCCGCGCTACATCGCGCAACGGTTGCTGCTGATCATCCCCATGGTGTGGGTGCTGCTGACCTTCGTCTTCATCCTCTTGCGGGTGGCGCCGGGAGACCCGGTCACGGCCGCGCTCGGGGACCGGCTCAGCCAGGAGGCGCAGGACCAGCGCCGCGCGGCGCTCGGCCTGGACCGGCCGCTGATCCAGCAGTACCTCGAATACCTCGCCGACGTCGCCCGGCTGGACTTCGGCAGCACGATCTCCGACAACATCCCCGTCACCGACATCGTGCGGGACAACGGTGGTGCCACCCTGACGCTCACCGTCGCCGCGCTCGGCTTCGCGCTGCTGGTCGGAGTGCCGCTGGGAGCGCTGGCCGGCCGGCGGCGAGACAGCGTCGGTGACGTCGGCATCCGGGTCTTCGGCATCGTCACCTACGCGGCGCCGGTGTTCTTCGTGGGGCTGCTCGCCCAGCTGCTTTTCGCGGTCAAGCTCGGCTGGTTCCCGACCTCCGACATCGCCACCCCCGTGACCAAGTTCCAGGTGCAGACGCGGACCCACATCCTGCTCATCGACGCCGTCATCGCCGGGGACACCGAGGCGATCACCGACATCCTGCACCACCTGGTGCTGCCCGCGGTGACCCTCGGGCTGCTGCTCACCGGGGTCTTCATCCGGCTGGTACGGGTGAACATGCTGCAGTCGCTGAAGGGCGACTACGTCGAGGCGGCGCGGGCACGGGGGATCCGGGAACGCCGGGTGGTGTCGGCGTACGCGTTCCGCAACGCGATGGTCCCCTTCGTCACCGTGCTGGGTCTGCAGGTGGCACTGCTGCTGGCCGGCGCGCTGCTCACCGAGTCGACGTTCAACTGGCCCGGGCTGGGGCTGCAGCTGCTGGAGTACATCAACGCGCGCGACTACATCGCGGTGCAGGGGATCATCACCCTGTTCGCGGTGGTGGTGGTGCTGGCCAGCCTGCTGGTGGACATCGTCAACGCGCTCATCGACCCGAGGATCCGGTACTGATGGCCGCCACCCTGGACGCCCGCCCCGGTCCCGCGGAGCCGAGCCGGCCCAACCTCGCCCGCCGGCTGGTGACCCCGCTCACCCACACCACCGGTGTGGCCCGGTGGATCCTCGTCGTCGGGCTGGTAATCGTCGGCGTCTTCGTCGTGATGGCGATCTTCGCGCCGTGGATCGCTCCCTACGAGTTCGCCCAGAAGAGTGCGGACGGACAGGGCTTCGAGAAGATGGCGGCGCCCTCCGGCGCGCACTGGATGGGCACCAGCGACCAGTTCTACGACGTCTACTCGCGGGTCGTCTGGGGCAGCCGGACGGCGATCAAGGTGGTGTTGCTCTCGCTCGCGGCGTCGATCGTGATCGGCGTTCCACTGGGCCTGATCAGCGGCTACATCGGCGGCTGGGTGGACCGAGTGCTGCTGCTGGTGACCGACGCGCTGTTCGCCTTCCCGCCGCTGTTGCTGGCGATCGTGATGGCCTTCCTGCTGGCCGACGTGCTGGGAGGGACCTGGTTCGGTGACCTGCTCGGGGTGGGCGTGACCGCCGCGGCGCTGTCGCTGACGGTGATCTACATCCCGCAGTACTTCCGGGTGGTCCGGAACACCACGGTCAGCGCGCGCGAGGCGACCTACGTCGAGGCGGCCCGAGCGATCGGCGCCCGCCGAGGGACCGTGATGCGCAAGTACCTGTTCCCGAACGTCGTCCAGAGCGTGCCCGTGATCGGGACGCTGAACGCCGCCGACGCCATGCTGACGCTCGCCGGCCTCGGCTTCATCGGGCTCGGCATCCAGCCGCAGGAGGCGGCGGAGTGGGGATACGACCTGAACCGAGCACTGGACGACACCTCCGCCGGCATCTGGTGGACCGGCCTGTTCCCGGGCCTCGCGATCGTGCTGCTGGTCACCGGCCTGACCCTGGTGGGCGAGGGACTGAACGAGACCATCAACCCGACGTTGCGCCGCCGGAAGCTGGTTCCGGTCGTGCTTCCGAAGCGGCATCAGGGGGAGCGGGCATGAGCCAGCAGCCGACCGAGCCCGTGATCTCCGCCCGCGACCTGCGGATCTGGTACGGCACCGAGCGGGGCCCGGTCCGGGCCGTCGACGGGGTCTCGTTCGAGCTGCGGGCCGGCGAGACGCTGGGCCTGGTGGGGGAGTCGGGCTGCGGCAAGTCGACCCTCGGCCGTGGCCTGCTGGGCCTGCTGCCCGAAGGCTCGAAGATGGACGGGACGCTGCGCTACAAGGGCAACGACGTGCTGGCGATGAGCACCCGGGAGCGCAACGCCCTGCGCGGCACCGACCTGGCGATGATCTTCCAGGAACCGCTGACCCGGTTGAACCCGTTGATGCGGATCAGCGAGCACTTCGAGGAGGCGCTGACCGCGCACGAGCCGGACCTGGGCAAGGACGAATTGCGCCGCCGGGCGCTGGCCGTGCTCCGCACCATCGGGATCGCGCCGACGCGCTACAAGTCCTATCCGCACGAGTTCTCCGGCGGCATGCGGCAGCGGCTGATGATCGCCCTGGCGCTGGCACTGCGGCCGGCGTTCATCGTCGCCGACGAGCCGACCACAGCGCTGGACGTGCTGGTGGAGGCGCAGATCATCCGAATCCTGCACGACCTGCGGCAGGAGATCGACACCTCGCTGCTGCTGATCACCCACAACCTGGGGATCGTCGCCGAGGCCTGTGACCGGGTCGCGGTGATGTACGCCGGTGAGATCGTCGAGATCGGGGCGGCGCACGAGGTGTTCAGTCGGCCGCAGCACCCCTACACCCGAGAGCTGCTGCGCTCGACCATCTCCCTGTCCACCACCGGGCTGAACTTCATCCCGGGAGCGCCGCCGGACCTCGTCGAGCCACCGAGCGGCTGCCACTTCCATCCTCGCTGCCCGGACGCGATGCAGGTCTGCCCGGAGCGGGAGGTGCCGGTGGTCGAGTCCGCCGACGGTGGCCGGGTGGCCTGCTGGCTGCACGCGCGCGCGGACATCCCGCCCGGCGCGGATGCCCCACTGGCCCGAGAGGAGATCAGCGATGCCGACGAAGCCTGACACCGGGACCGACGTCGCGAGCGAGGCGGCCACGCTGATCGACGTCGACGCGCTGGAGGTGCACTTCCAGCTGCAGGGCAGCGCGCTGGCGCGCCTGTTCGGTCGCGACACCGGACGGGTGCACGCAGTCGACGGGGTCGACCTCCAGCTGCGTCAGGGGGAGGTGGTCGGGCTCGTCGGGGAGTCCGGTAGCGGCAAGACCACCCTCGGGCGGGCGCTGATCGGGCTGGTGCAGCCGACCGGCGGCCAGATCCGGTACGGCGGCAAGGACATCACCCGGCTGCGGGAGCGCGAGCTGCGTGCGCTGCGCACCGACCTGCAGATGGTGTTCCAGGACCCGAACGCGGCGCTCAACCCGGCGATGACGATCGTGGAGCAGGTCGGCCACCCGCTGACCATCCACGGCCTCGCCAAGGGGCGTGACCAGGTGCGGGCCAAGGTGTCCGAGGCGCTGGAGCGGGTCGGGCTGGCGCCGGTGGAGCGGTTCCTGGACAAGCTGCCGTCGGACCTGTCCGGCGGGCAGAAGCAGCGCGCGGTGATCGCTCGGGCCATCATCACCGGCCCGCGGCTGCTGGTGGCCGACGAGCCGATCTCGATGCTGGACATGAGCGTGCGGGCCAAGATCCTGCAGCTGATGCTCGACCTGAAGACGCGACCTGGGTCTGACCTACGTCTACATCACGCACGACCTCGCCAGCGCGAAGTTCTTCTGCGACCGGGTGGCGATCATGTATCTCGGCCGGGTGGTCGAGATCGGGCGGACCGAGGAGATCTTCGCCGACCCGAAGCACCCCTACACCAAGGCGCTGCTGTCGGCGATCCCCGATCCGGACCCCGAACGGTCG
Organism: uncultured Actinomycetota bacterium; assembly: GCA_963695375.1. Classification (GTDB taxonomy): domain Bacteria; phylum Actinomycetota; class Actinomycetes; order Propionibacteriales; family Nocardioidaceae; genus JACCVL01. The sequence continues at coordinate 2,287,862 of OY968767.1, forward strand.
CTGCCTCGCGAGCTGCCGCGCGGGGAGATCCCGGACGCAGCTCGGCCGCCGGCCGGCTGCGCCTTCCACCCGCGCTGCCCGCGCGCCTTCGAGGACTGCGGCTGGGAGGCGAAGGACCTGCTCACGCTGCTGGAAGAGCACTGGGCGCGGGTGGGCGTGGACGACTACGACGCCGAGCGCGGCGTGGTCGGGGACGTGGACCAGCTGGCGGAGTCCGGGTCCACGGCCGTGCTGAAGCCCGGCGGCGGGAGCAGCGTCGCCGATGTTCGCGCGCTGCTGGATCGGCTGCGGTCCGACACCGGGGACGACCCGTTCTGGCGTGGCGTGGCGAGCATCGACGAGGCCGAGAACGGCGTCGTGATCCGGTTCAACGGCGGCAGGGACCCGGTGCTGCAGCCGGCCGACGGCGTCGAGGTGGCCTGCCACCTGTTCGACTGAGGGCGCCGGTGGGTCAGCCGCGGTCGGCGTTGGCCCGCTCGTCGCAGCCGATCCGCGGGTCGACGCCGGTGTAGTTCAGCGGACCGACCACCACGGTGGCGATCGTGGTGCCGAAGCGGGCGCAGTCCCTGCGCTCGTTCCAGTCACCGGTGGTGAAGTAGTCCTCCTGGAACGCCGCCACGGCCCCGATCACGAGCCAGCAGGTGACGAGGACCGACCCGATGCGTGCGCCCACCCGTGCACCCCTTCGTCGACGTCGCTGGTCGGACCAGCCTGGCACGTGCGCGGCTCCGGTGCAGTCACCGCGGCCGGCCGGGCCGGCAGGGGTGGCGGGGTGCCGCCGTACGCCGGACAGAGCGCCTGGTGGGCGCACCAGCCGCACAGCGCCGAGGGTCGCGGGCGCCAGTCCCCGGTCTGCGTGGCCCGGGCGATCGCCGCCCAGAGTGCCTCGACCTTGCGCTGGGTCGCGAGCAGGTCGGCCTCGTCGGGGACGTAGGAGACGACCTCCCGGTTGCCCAGGTAGACCAGCTGCAACAGGCTCGGGAGCACCCCGCGGGTGCGCCAGAGGACCAGCGCGTAGAACTTCATCTGGAACAGCGCCTTGCCCTCGAACAGCTCCGACGGCGACCGGCCGGTCTTGTAGTCCACGATCCGGATCTCGCCGGTCCGCGCGACGTCGACCCGGTCGACGATGCCGCGCAGCAGCAGCCGTGACTCCAGCAGGTGCTCGACCTTCAGCTCGCGCTCAGCGGGCTCCAGGCGGGTCGGGTCCTCCAGCGTGAACCACCCGGCGAGCAGGTCTCGGCACTGGGCCAGGAACTCGGCCCGGTCCACCGGCACCGGAGCACCCTCGACCGGCTCGAACAGCGCGCCAGCCTGTGGCTCGGCCGCCAACAGGTCGGCCAGAGCCGGCTCGAGCAGTGCCGCGGCCTCCGCCGGCACCCGGCGTGGGGCCGGGAGGTCGAACACGCGCTCCAGGACCGCGTGCACCAGCGTGCCGCGGAACGCCGCCGCGTCGTGCGGCTCCGGCAACCGGTCGATGGTGCGGAAGCGGTACAGCAGCGGGCAGCTCATGAAGTCGGCGGCCCGCGACGGTGACAGGCTGCCGTCGTACGCGACCGGCGGCGGCACCGTCTGCAGGTCCGGGGTCATGCCAGCACCCTAGGAGCGAGCACCGACGGTGCGGGCCGGTCGACACGCCCGCGCAACCCCACCGGCTAGCGTTGCGTCGTGGATCGCGACGGCCGACAGCCCGACCGGGGACCCGGTGGGGCGGGTCGCCCGGCGGGTGTGGTGCGCCTGGGCACGGTGGCCGGGATCGCGGTGCAGGTCCGGTCGTCGTGGTTCCTCGTGGCGGGCATCATCGCCGTCCTGGTCGCACCCCGCATCGACGCGGTCGTCCCGGGCCTGGGCAACCTGGTCTACGTCGCCGGACTGGTGTTCGCCGTGCTGCTGTACCTGTCGGTGCTGCTGCACGAGGTGTCGCACGCCGTCGCCGCCCGGGCGTTCGGCATGAACGTGCTCTCGGTGGAGCTGCACTTCCTCGGCGGGGTCACCGAGATCGAGGAGGAGGCGACCACGGCCGGCCGGGAGGCGGTGATCGCCGTGGTCGGCCCGCTGACGTCCCTTGCGCTGGGCTTCGCGGCCTGGGCGCTGGTCCCGGTGGCGCCGGACGGCCTGCTGCGGTTCGGCCTGCAGGGCCTGGCCGGCGCCAACATCGTGATCGGCGTGCTCAACCTGATGCCGGGTCTGCCGCTGGACGGCGGCCGGGTGCTGCGGGCGGCGGTGTGGGGCGCCACCGGTCGCCCGCTGACCGGCAGCATCGTGGCCGGATGGGCCGGCCGGCTGCTCGCGATCACCGCGCTGACCTACCCGTTCGTCGTGGCCGCCGTGCTGGCGTCGTCACCGCAGGTCATCGACATGGTGTTCGCAGTGGTGATCGCCGCCTTCTTGTGGGCGGGGGCGTCCCAGGCGATCGCCACCGCGAAGCTGCGCGAGCGCTTCCCCGGGCTGCAGGCTCGCGGTTTGGCCAGACGGGCGCTGGCGGTGCGGTCCGACGTGCCGCTCGGCGAGGCGGTCCGGCGGGCGCAGCTGGAGGAGGCGGGCGGCCTGGTGGTCGTCGACGGCGACGGACGGCCGCTCGGAGTCGTCAACGAGAAGGCGGTGCTCGCGACGCCCGCGGAGCGGCGGCCGTGGGTGCTCACCGGGGACCTGGCGCGCAGCGTCGAGCCCGGGCTGCTGCTGCCGGCAGACCTGCGCGGGGAGGAGCTGATCCGGGCGATGCAGCGCACCCCCGCCTCGGAGTACGTGCTCGTCGAGCGCGACGGGGCGGTCTACGGGCTGCTGACCACCGCGGACGTGGACCGTGCCGTCAGCCCCCGCTGAGCGTCCGTACCCTTGCCGCCCATGACCGACCAGGCCTGGGCGGGGGTGCGGCATGGTCCGCTGACCGCCGGCGAGTGGGTCCGGCTCACCGACGCCAAGGGCCGGCGACACAGCGTTCGGCTGGCGCCGGGGGAGCAGTTCTTCACCAACAAGGGAGCGATCGAGCACGACGCGCTGATCGGTGGCCCCGAGGGGGTCGTGGTCACCTCGTCCGGGGGCGCCCGGTATCTCGCCTTCCGGCCGCTGTTGGGCGAGTTTGTGGTGTCCATGCCACGAGGTGCCGCGGTCGTCTACCCCAAGGATGCCAGCCAGATCGTCTCGTCCGCCGACGTCTTCCCGGGAGCGCACGTGGTCGAGGCCGGTGCCGGCTCTGGCGCGCTGACCGCGCACCTGCTGCGTGCGGTCGGCCCCGGGGGAATCGTCTCGTCGTACGAGCGGCGACAGGACTTCGCCGACGTCGCCACCCGTAACCTGGACACCTTCTTCGGCGGGCCGCACCCCGCCTGGCGGCTCACCGTCGGGGACCTGGCCGAACTGTTGCCCGGCTCGGCCGACCACGACGTCGACCGGGTCGTGCTCGACATGCTGTCGCCGTGGGAGTGCGTGGACGCCGCCGCCGACGCCCTGACTCCCGGTGGCATCGTCTGTGCCTACCTCGCCACGACCACCCAGCTGAGCCGGATGGCGGAGACCCTGCGCGCGCACGGCGCCTTCACCGAGCCGGTCGCCTGGGAGAGCCTGGTGCGGCCGTGGCACCTGGAAGGCCTCGCCGTCCGGCCCCAGCACTCGATGGTCGGGCACACCGGCTTCCTGCTCACCGCCCGCCGGATGGCGCCCGGCCACACTCCGCCGGTGCGCAAGCGGCGACCCGCCCCGGGGGCCTACGGACCCGACTACACCGGGCCGCGGCCGGCGGGGTTCATGGACCGTTCGGCGGGCACCGATGACGATCCGGTCACACCCTCCACGCCGTAGGTGCGGGGTGCAGCCACCTGGGCGAACAGCGAGGTATGGTCGCGAACGTCGCCGTACCTGACGGAGGTGATCGCCGTGGCCGAGTCCGACGACACGAGCGCGCGCGGGGAGCTGGCGGGCGAGATCACCTATCTGCGCGCCGAGGTGGAGCACCTGCGCCGGCGGCTGTCCGGAGCCCCCGGCGAGACGCGGGCCCTGGAGGCGCGGCTGTCCGAGACCCAGGCCCGGCTGTCCACGGTGACGGCGCAGAACGACCGGCTGGTCGGCACGCTGCGCGAGGCCCGGGACCAGATCACCACCCTCAAGGAGGAGGTCGACCGGCTCGCGCAGCCGCCGGCCGGCTACGGCACCTTCATCGAGGCGCACGAGGACGGCACGGTCGACGTATTCACCGGCGGCCGCAAGATGCGGGTGGCGGTCAGTCCGGCGGTCGAGCTCGAGGATCTGCAGCGCGGCCAGGAGGTCATGCTCAACGAGGCACTCAACGTGGTGGCTGCCCAGCGCTTCGAGAACGTCGGCGAGGTGGTGATGCTCAAGGAGACGCTGGCCGACCGCGACCGGGTGCTGGTGATCGGGAACGCCGACGAGGAGCGGGTGGTCCGCATCGCCGCGTCGCTGCGCGACGAGACGCTGCGGGCAGGCGACTCACTGCTGCTGGACGCGCGCGCCGGCTACGTCTACGAGAAGGTGCCGAAGTCGGAGGTCGAGGAGCTGATCCTCGAGGAGGTCCCCGACATCGCCTACAACGACATCGGCGGCCTGGGCAACCAGATCGAGATGATCCGCGACGCGATCGAGCTGCCCTACCTGCACCCGGACCTGTTCACCGAGCACCAGCTGAAGCCGCCCAAGGGGATCTTGCTGTACGGCCCCCCGGGGTGCGGCAAGACGCTGATCGCCAAGGCGGTCGCCAGCTCGCTGGCCAAGAAGGTGGCGGCGCGGACCGGGCAGGAGGGGAAGAGCTTCTTCCTCAACATCAAGGGCCCGGAGTTGCTGAACAAGTACGTCGGGGAGACCGAGCGGCACATCCGGCTGGTCTTCCAGCGGGCCCGGGAGAAGGCCAGCGAGGGAACACCGGTGATCGTGTTCTTCGACGAGATGGACTCGCTGTTCCGCACTCGTGGCTCGGGGGTCAGCTCCGACGTGGAGAACACCATCGTCCCGCAGCTGCTGAGCGAGATCGACGGGGTCGAGGGCCTCGAGAACGTCATCGTCATCGGTGCCTCGAACCGTGAGGACATGATCGACCCGGCGATCCTGCGCCCCGGGCGGCTGGACGTGAAGATCAAGATCGAGCGTCCGGACGCCGAGTCCGCACGCGACATCTTCAGCAAGTACCTCATCCCGGAGCTCCCGCTGCACGAGGACGACCTCGAGGAGTTCAGCCGAGACCGGGACGCCTGCGTCGGCGGCATGATCCAGCGCACCGTGGAGCGGATGTACACCGAGTCCGAGGAGAACCGGTTCCTCGAGGTGACCTACGCCAACGGGGACAAGGAGGTCTTGTACTTCAAGGACTTCAACTCCGGCGCGATGATCCAGAACATCGTCGACCGGGCGAAGAAGATGGCGATCAAGCAGGTCATCGAGACCGGGCAGAAGGGGCTGCGGGTGCAGCACCTGCTCCAGGCCTGTGTGGACGAGTTCAAGGAGAACGAGGACCTGCCGAACACCACCAACCCGGACGACTGGGCGCGCATCTCCGGCAAGAAGGGCGAGCGGATCGTGTTCATCCGGACGCTGATCTCCGGCAAGCAGGGCAGCGAGCCCGGACGCTCCATCGACACGGTGGCCAACACCGGTCAGTACCTGTAGGCGATGACCGACGCCGACGGCCTGTCCCGCCGGGACGGCATCCCAGTCCCGCTCGCACCCGCATCGCAGGGCCGTCGCCGGCCGCGCGAAGGATGAGCGACCCACCGGCCGACAGGACCACGTCGCAGCTGCCCATCAACCGCGACCTCCGGTATGTCTTCGGTGGCCTGCCACGGGCGGTGCGCAACCGCGTCGACCAGCTCGGCGCGCGCTATGCGGTGGACGTACGGGAGCTGTCCGCCGCCGAGCTCGCCGGCCACGAGAGCGCGGTCACCGGCTGGCTGCTGTCGCCCGAGCAGCCCGGCTGCTCGGAGTTGACCGTGCTGCTGCACGAACGCGCGGACTGTCCCGAGGTCAGCCTCCGCTACGGACGGCGGTGGCAGACGATGGCGCCCACGTGTCCCTGTGACGAGTGCGGGGAGGACCTCGACGACGTGCTCCGAGCACTGGACAGCGACCTGGCGGAGGTGACCGCCGGCATCACCGAACGGGTCCGGGTCGGAGCCCGGGTCGAGGTCGAGTCGCTCTCCCCGGCCGGGACGGCGTACAGCACCGTGCACCACCGCCGGACCGCTCGGGCGCTCGGTTTGCACCGGGACGAGCGGCACAGCTGGCCGCCGTGGCGCTGGCGCGGACTTCCGGACGACGTCGAGGTGGTCGCGTACGAGGATCCGCACGTCGCCGAGCTGGTGCAGCTGATCCAGGCCGAGTACCGCGCCCGCTACGGCGGGGAGGACGAGACCCCGCTGCAGCCGCAGCAGCTGTCCCCGCCGGAGGGGCTGTTCCTGCTCGCCTTCTCCGACGGTGAGCCGGTGGCGATGGGGGGCTGGCGGCGGCACGACGAGCGGCGCTCCGGTCCGGTGTCGGGCCGACGGCCAGCCGAGATCAAGCGGATGTACGTCCGCCCGACCGCCCGCGGCAGGGGCTATGCCCGCCGGTTGCTGGCGGAGCTGGAGCGCACCGCCGCCCTGTCCGGATGTGACTCGATGGTGCTGGAGACCGGTCAGGCTCAGCCCGAGGCGGTGGCCTTGTACCGCTCGGCCGGATACCGGGACATTCCGGCCTTCGGGCACTACTGCGCCAGCGACCTCTCGGTGCACCTCGGCAAGTCACTCTCGCTCGGGTGATCGGTGCAGGACCGGCACCTGCAGGGGCAGGTCCGGTGCCAGCCAGCGGATCAGCCGGGTCTCGGTCCGCAACCCGGCCTCGACCTCGGTTCGCGGCGGCTGCCGCTCGATCCAGCGGCCGTCGAGCAGGTGCGTCCGGCTGTGCCAGCCGCCGTGGATCTGCTGCCTCACCCCGTGCAGGCCACGGCTGCTGCGTAGGCTGGCGAGCATGAGCGTGCGCCGGGTGATGGGCACCGAGGTGGAGTACGGCATCTCGGTGCAGGGGCAGCCGACCGCCAACCCGATGCTGGCGTCCACCCAGGTTGTCAACGCCTGGGCGAACGCCGACCGCCGGGCGCGGCGGGCTCGCTGGGACTTCGAGGAGGAGAGCCCGCTGCGGGACGCCCGTGGCTTCGAGCTGAACCGGGACGCTGCCGACTCCAGCCTGCTCACCGACGAGGACCTCGGGCTGGCGAACGTGATCCTCACCAACGGCGCCCGGCTGTACGTCGACCACGCGCACCCCGAGTACTCCACGCCGGAGTGCACCGGCCCGCTGGACACCGTGCTGTGGGACAAGGCCGGTGAGCAGGTGATGCGGCGGGCCGCCGAGCTGGCCTCGCTGGTCCCGCAGAGCCCGCCGATCCTGCTGTACAAGAACAACGTCGACAACAAGGGCGCCTCCTACGGGGCGCACGAGAACTACCTGATGGACCGGTCCACCCCCTTCGGCGAGATCGTCCAGCACCTGATCCCGTTCTTCGTCACCCGGCAGGCCGTGTGCGGTGCCGGTCGGGTCGGCCGCCGTCAGGACGGCAGCGAGTCCGGCTTCCAGATCAGCCAGCGCGCCGACTACTTCGAGGTCGAGGTCGGGCTGGAGACCACCCTCAAACGGCCCCTGGTCAACACCCGGGACGAGCCGCACGCCGACCCGGACAAGTACCGGCGGCTGCACGTGATCATCGGGGACGCCAACCTCGCCGAGATCTCCACCTTCCTCAAGCTGGGCACCACGTCGCTCGTGCTGCGGATGATCGAGGACCGGGCCTTCCCGCTCGACCTGGCGCTCGAGCGCCCGGTGCGCGAGCTGCGGGACGTCTCGTACGACCCGACCCTGCGGCACCTGCTCACCCTCCGCGACGGGCGCCGGATGACGGCGGTCCAGGTGCAGTGGGAGTACCTCGAGCAGGCGCGCAAGCACGTCGAACGGACGATGGGGTCCGACGTCGACCCCGAGACCACCGACGTGCTGGAGCGGTGGGGATCGGTCCTGGACCGGCTCGAAGCCGACCCGATGCTCTGCCGCGAGGAGCTGGACTGGGTGGCCAAGCTGTCCCTGCTGGAGTCCTACCGCGAGCGGGACGGCGTCGACTGGGAACATCCCAAGCTGCAGCTGGTCGACCTGCAGTACTCCGACATCCGCGAGCACAAGGGCCTCTACCACCGGCTGGTGCGGCTCGGCCGGATGCGACGGCTGGTGGACGACGCGGACGTGGCCGCCGCGGTCAGCGACCCGCCGGCCGACACGCGCGCGTACTTCCGCGGCCGCTGTCTGGCCAAGTATCCGGACCAGGTGGCAGCCGCCTCCTGGGACTCGGTGATCTTCGACCTCCCCGGTCGTGAGTCGCTGCAGCGCATCCCGACGATGGAGCCGCTGCGCGGGACCCGCGAGCACGTGGGCGCGCTGTTGGATCGCTGCGACACGGCCGAGGACCTGTTCGCGGCGCTGACCGGGCCGGCACGCGGGTAGGGTCGCCGTGCGGCCGCAGCCGCGCGACCCGGCAACTGCGGCACGCGGAGCGGAGAGGGTGGTCAGCGATGGCACGTGAGGGCGGGCAGCAGCACCGGTCCGGCAAGCGGGGCGACGAGACCGAGGACGCCGAGGTCGCCCCGAGCGAGGACGTGGCCGAGCGCAAGGAACGGCTGGACGAGGACGTCGACGCCATCCTCGACGAGATCGACGACGTGTTGGAGGAGAACGCCGAGGACTTCGTGCGCTCCTTCGTCCAGAAGGGTGGCCAGTGAGCGAGCAGCCGACGTCCCGAGCGGCTCGGCTGCCGGGGGCCTACCTCACCCCCGGTTCCGCGTCCTTCGCCGACTTCCTGGCCGGCCAGGCACCCGACCTGCTGCCGGACGGCCGAGCCGGAGCGATGGCCGCGACGACCGGGGTGCAGGCTCCGCACGGGACCACCATCGTGGCCGCCACCTTCGCCGGCGGGGTGGTGATGGCCGGTGACCGCCGCGCCACGATGGGCAACATCATCGCGCAGCGGGACATCGAGAAGGTCTTCCCGGCGGACGAGTTCTCGGCGGTCGGGATCGCGGGTAGCGCCGGGCTGGCGGTGGAGATGGTCCGGCTGTTCCAGACCGAGCTGGAGCACTACGAGAAGATCGAGGGCACCCCGCTGTCCCTCGACGGCAAGGCGAACCGCCTGGCCGGGCTGATCAGGGCGAACCTCGGCCTGGCCATGCAGGGCCTGGCCGTCGTGCCGCTGTTCGCCGGCTACGACCTGCACCACGACGGCGGCCGGATCTTCAGCTACGACGTCACCGGTGGCCGCTACGAGGAGACCGCCTTCCACGCGGTCGGCTCGGGCGCCCTGTTCGCCCGCGGGTCGCTGAAGAAGCTCTACCGCGACGACCTCGAGGAGCGTGAGTGTGTGACCGCGGTCGTGCAGGCGCTGTACGACGCCGCGGACGACGACTCGGCGACCGGCGGGCCGGATCTGGCTCGGCGGATCTTCCCGGTCGTCGCGGTGGTGGCCGCGGACGGCTACCGCCGGATGGCCGACACCGACGTCGCCGCCCTGGCGGACGAGGTCGTGGCCGCACGGATGGCCCGCCCCGACGGGCCGGCCGCACCGCTCACCTGATGCCCGACCAGGCCGCCGCGCCGATCCCCTGACTGGAGACCTGCCGTGACGACACCGTTCTACGTCTCGCCCGAGCAGCTGATGAAGGACCGGGCGGACTTCGCCCGCAAGGGCATCGCCCGCGGGCGCAGCGTGGTCGTCGTGCAGTACGCCGACGGCATCTGTTTCGTCGCGGAGAACCCGTCCCGGGCGCTGCACAAGATCAGCGAGATCTACGACCGGGTCGCCTTCGCCGCCGTCGGACGGTACAACGAGTTCGAGAACCTCCGCATCGCCGGAGTCCGGCTGGCCGACCTGCGCGGCTACTCCTACGACCGGCGGGACGTGACCGGCCGTGGGCTGGCCAACGCCTACGCCCAGACCCTGGGCACCATCTTCTCCTCCGGTGGCGAGAAGCCGTATGAGGTGGAGATCTTCGTGGCCGAGGTCGGCGACGCCGCGACCGACGACCAGATCTACCGGCTCACCTACGACGGTTCGGTGGCCGACGAGCAGCGGTTCGCGGTGATGGGCGGGTCGGCCGAGCAGGCCGCCGGCTACCTGGGTGAGCACTACTCGGAGGGGTTGTCCCGGTCCGGCGCGGTCCGGCTCGCGGTGCAGGCGCTCGCGCACGACGGGGACACCGCCCGGGAGATCCCCGCCGACCAGGTGGAGGCGGCGGTCCTGGACCGCACCCGCGGGCAGCAGCGGAAGTTCGTCCGGCTCACCGACCGCACCGTGGTCGACGCGCTCGCCGCCGAGGGGTGACTACGCGCCGAGTCCGTTGCGCTCGGCCCACAGCGCCGCCTGGGTGCGGTCCGCCACCCCGATCCGGTGGAAGGTGGAGGTCAGGTGCGCCTTCACCGTCCGTTCGCTGATGCCGAGCCGGCGCGCGATCTGCTTGTTGGCCAGCCCCTGGCGTACCAGCGAGAGCACCTCGACCTCGCGCGGCGTCAGGTCCGCGGCGGCCTCGGAGGAGATCTGCTGCTTGTCGGTGCGGGCGCCGAGCAGCTCCCGCGCGGCCCGCGGGTGCAGCGGCGACTCGCCCCGAGCGGCGGCGCGGATACCGGCCAGCAGCTCCTCCGGTTCGGCGTCCTTGAGCAGATAGCCGACCGCTCCGGCGTCCAGTGCCGCGACGATCCGGTCCCGGTCCGAGAACGAGGTCAGGATGACGACCTGCGCGTCCGGCAGCTCGGCGCGCACCCGCCGGGTCGCGGTCACCCCGTCGACGTCCGGCATCTGCAGATCCATCAGCACCACGTCCGGCCGGTGCCGCAGGACCAGGTCGACGGCCTCGGCTCCGTCGCGCGCCACCCCCACGACCTCCACCTCGGCGTCGACACCCAGGAGCTGTTGCAGCCCGCTGCGCACCATCGCGTGGTCGTCTGCGAGCACGACACGGATCATGTGTCGCTCACCTCCAGCCTGACGTGCGTCCCGCCTCCGGGCTCGGATCGGATCTCTAGGGTCCCACCGGCGACCGCCACCAGGTCGTGCAATGCGCGGAGTCCGAAATGCGTGTGCCCGGCGGGGCGGGTGGTGTCGAACCCGACCCCGTCGTCGGCGACCTCCAGCTCCAGGGTGGAGCGGTCGTCCGGTTTGCGCTGCACGCGGACGGTCAGCGAGCGGGGGTCCCCGTGCCGCAGCGCGTTGCGTACCGCCTCCTGGGCGACCCGCCAGACCAGGCCGACGGCCTCCTCCGACGCGTTCTGGGTGTCGGTGACGTCCAGCCGAACGTCCACCCCGTCTGCGGTGGCCGGGGCGACCAGGTCGTCCAGCGCGGCGGGGAGGCCGGCGGTGTGCAGGTCCGGCGGATAGATCTCCACCAGGAGCGAGCGGAGTGCGCGCAACGACTTGCGCACCCCCCCGGCCAGACCCTCCAGCCGGGTCTGGAGCTCGGGCCGGTAGGCCGCGGCGCGGCTGCTCGCCGACAGCGCCATCGCGGTGCCGGCGAGGTCCTGGACGACACCGTCGTGCAGGTCCCGCGCGATCCGGCGCCGCTCCACGTCGGAGGCGTCCACCGCCGCCTGCAGCAGCGACTCCCGCTCGGTCGCCGCCGCGTCCAGCCGACGGGCGAGGACCAGCACCAGCGGGATGCTGAGCACGAGGAACAACAGCAGCCCGCCGATCGAGATCGGCCGGAAGGCCGACACCACGTCGTCGGCACGGTCGGTGACCTCGACGGACGAGAAGTAGACCTCGAACAGCAGCGGGGTGCCGTCCGGGGCCCGCACCTGGGTGTACACCTCGACGACCTGGCCGAGCGGCTGGTCGTAGACGTTCTCCTGCTTGGACAGGTCGGACTCCTCCGCTGCGGTCCCGCCATGCTGCAGGACGGCGATCTCGTCCGCGTCCAGGTCGAAGTGCTGCCCGTTCAGCCGGGGCTCGTCGGAGTACACCACCGTGCCGTCGGCGGCCCACAGCTTGACGCGGACCACCGCGTCGCGGACGACGCGGCTGCGGACCAGCCGGTCGAAACGGTCCAGGGCGGCCGCGTTGCCGGCCAGCAGCTCGGGCGGGATGCCGGGCTGCACGACCGAGCGGGCGAGCAGCCGGGTGGTCGCCTGCGCGTCGAGGATCGCCTCCTCACTGGCCGCGCGGCGGCTGAAGACGCCGGTGACGGTCGCCAGCGCGACCGCGGTCACGAGTCCGACCGCGACGAACTGCAGCACCGGCCGGCGCCAGCTGGGGGCAGCCGGCGCCGGCTCGTCGGCAGCCGCGGTGGACCGTGAGAACACCCGATCCCCCTCCCGGTGGCGTGTGCCCCCATCGTGCCAACTCGCGGCCCGTCGTGGGGCGGTACGCGGTCAGAAGGTCAGCCCACCACGGCAGGTGTGCCCCGAGCCGACGTGTCGCGCCCGCCACCCGATCCGGTCGTCGCCGGGTGCGTTCACCAGCCGGCGCGTGACCTCGAACGAGCCGCTCGGGCGGCTGGTCGTGGCGCGGCCCCGGGCGGCCACGTCGCCCTCGTGCAGGATCCGCCAGCGCCAGCGCTGTCCGTTCGCGTCGCTGTCGACCTCGCCCTCGACCTCGATCCGGCCGTTGTCGGACTTGGCCTTCAGCTTCCAGTTGGCCGGCCCGGAGCAGCTGCCGTGTCGGATCACCTCGCGGTCACCCGACCCGGCGCCGGCGGCGTCTGCCGGTACACCGACCAGCACGCCCACGCCGAGCGCGGCGACGGCGCCGGTAGCCAGTCCGGTGCGGAGGCGCCGGGTGGTGGTTCCGTTCAGCATGATCATCTGACACTCCTGACAGTGCGTGCGTCGTGGGCCGGGTCCAACGATCGCCTCGGGCGGTCCCGAACGCCATCGGTCGGTGGTCGTACGACCGGCGGACGGGGTGGTGCGACACGCAGGGGTCCGGCGTGCCGACCGGCGGCCGACATAGGGTGGGGCCGTGGACCGCCGGATCTACGGCATCGAGAACGAGTACGGCGTCACCTGCACGTTCCGCGGGCAGCGACGCCTGTCTCCGGACGAGGTCGCCCGCTACCTCTTCCGGCGCGTCGTGTCGTGGGGTCGGAGCAGCAACGTGTTCCTGCGGAACGGTGCCCGGCTCTATCTGGACGTCGGCAGTCACCCGGAGTACGCCACCCCCGAGTGCGACGACGTGGACGAGCTGGTGGCCCACGACAAGGCCGGGGAGCGCATCCTCGAGGGCCTGGTGGTCGACGCGGAGCGCCGGCTCCGGGACGACGGCATCGTCGGGGACGTCTACCTGTTCAAGAACAACACCGACTCGGCGGGCAACTCCTACGGCTGCCACGAGAACTACCTGGTGGCGCGGCAGGGGGAGTTCAGCCGGCTGGCAGACGTCCTGATCCCGTTCCTGGTCAGTCGGCAGATCGTGGTGGGCGCGGGCAAGGTGCTGCAGACCCCCCGCGGAACCGTGTTCGCGGTGAGTCAGCGGGCCGAGCACATCTGGGAGGGGGTGTCGAGCGCGACCACCCGATCCCGGCCGATCATCAACACCCGCGACGAGCCGCACGCCGACGCCGAGAAGTACCGCCGGCTGCACGTCATCGTCGGCGACTCGAACATGAGCGAGACGACCACGCTGCTCAAGGTCGCCAGCACCGACCTGGTGCTGCGGATGATCGAGGAGGGGGTGGTGATGCGCGATCTCACCCTGGAGAACCCGATCCGCGCCATCCGGGAGATCTCGCACGACATGACCGGGCGGCGCCGGGTGCGGCTCGTCAACGGCCGGGAGGCGAGCGCGCTGGAGATCCAGGCAGAGTATCTCGCCCGGGCCCGGGACTTCGTCGACCGGCGCGGCCTGCGCACACCCACGATCGAGCGGGTGCTCGACCTGTGGGAGCGCGGTCTGAAGGCCGTCGAGTCCGGTGACCTGTCGCTGGTGGAGCGCGAGATCGACTGGGTCACGAAGTTCACCATGATCGACCGCTATCGGGAGCGGAACTCCCTCGGGTGGGGCGACCCCCGGGTCGCCCAGCTCGACCTGGCCTACCACGACATCAACCGCAGCCGCGGCCTGTACTACCTGCTCGAGCGGCGTGGGTCGGTCGTCCGGACGACGTCCGACCCGGCCGTCTTCCGCGCCAAGTCGGTGCCTCCGCAGACCACCCGGGCTCGGCTGCGCGGCGACTTCATCAGGAAGGCGCAGGAGCGACGCAGGGACTTCACCGTCGACTGGGTGCACCTGAAGCTGAACGACCAGGCGCAGCGCACGGTGCTGTGCAAGGATCCGTTCCGCTCCCACGACGAGCGGGTGCACCGGTTGATCGACTCGATGTGAGACCAGCCGACCCGGCGCGTGCCGCGGACGGCCGAGGTCACCGGACGGACACCGAGTCGTGACCTGGGAGAGACCGGGACCGGTGGGGTTATGTCCTGGTCCGGTTAGGCTGACGGTTGTCCCCGATACCGATTCCAAGGAACAGTCGTGCCCGCTCGCCTGCGCGCCCTGCTCAGCCTGCTCGTCGTGCCCGCGCTGCTGCTGGCGACCGGCTGCTCCGACTCCGAGAGCGAGCCTGACGACTCGGCAGCCGGCTCCACCTCCGTCGAGACGCCGGCCGCCGCTGACGATCCGCGCAGCGACACGACGGTGTCGCCGGCGGCCACTGGCGAGCTGACCGGCGTCACCGTGTCCGGCCCCCCTGACGACGAGCCGCGGGTCAGGGTCGAGGAGGGCTACAGCATCGGGGAGACCACCGTCCAGGTGCTCGACCAGGGCAGCGGTCCGGAGGCGGTCGACGGCGACCAGGTCGTCACCGACATCTATCTCGTCAACGGCCGGTCGGGGACCGTCATCGACAGCTCGTACGACCGGAAGCAGCCGCTGCGCTTCCAGCTCCAGTCGGCCGGGATCCTGCCGGGGCTGTACGCCGGCCTCCTGGGCCAGACGGCCGGCAGCAGGATCGTGCTGGCCATCCCGCCGGTCGACGGTTTCGGCGCGCAGGGCAGCCCGCAGTTCGGGGTCGAGCCCGCCGACACGCTGGTCGCGGTGATGGACATCGAGGAGGTCACCGAGGTCCCGGAGCGGGCCGAGGGGAGGGATCGGGCCGCGCCTGACGACCTGCCCCGGCTCGAGGTGGACGCGGACGGGACGCCTCAGCGGTTCGTGGCAGCGGGCGACGAGCCGGAGTCGGTCAAGGAGCTGGTCGTCGCGCCGGTCATCGTCGGCGAGGGTCCCAAGGTGCAGCCCGGGCAGACGCTCACGGTGCAGTACCTCGGCCAGGTCTACCCCGACGGTGAGATCTTCGGCCAGTCCTGGACGGAGGAGCAGCCCTTCGGCTTCCAGGTGGGCACCGGCAACGTCATCACCGGCTGGGACCAGGCGTTGGTCGGGCAGCGCGTGGGCAGTCGGGTCGTGGTCGCCGTGCCGAGCGACCTGGCGTACGGCGAGCAGGGCGGACCGCCGGGGGTCGGGCCCGACACCGATCTGATCTTCGTCATCGACATCCTGTCCGCAGGATGAGAGGAGCCCTTGTGGAGCTCGTCCGACACCGCGTGTCGCCGGCCCTGGCCGGTGCCGCGGTCACCGTGCTGCTGCTCATCACCGGATGTGGGGGCGGTGACTCCGCCGGCGAGGAGGCAGCGTCCGGGGGGAGCACCGAGCCGTTTCCCGGGGTGAGCGTGTCCGGCGAGCTCGGCGAGGCCCCGGACGTGACGATCGACTCCCCCCCGTTCACGGTCGAGGAGACCAGCACCGAGGTCCTCATCGAGGGTGACGGCGCGACGGTCGAGAGGGGGGACCAGGCGTCGCTGCAGTATCTCGGCATCAACGCCGCGACCGGGGACGAGTTCGACAGCTCCTGGAGCGCCGGCGGGGAGCCGGTGACCTTCCCGCTGGAGCAGGGCGGGCTGATCGACGGCTTCCTGGACGGGCTGGTCGGGCAGACCTACGGCAGCCGGGTCGCCGTGGCCATCCCCCCGGACGCCGGTTACGGGGCGGCCGGCAACCCGCAGATCGAGGTGACCGGCGACGACACCTTGCTGTTCGTGGTCGACCTGATCGAGGCGGAGGCGGCACCGCTGTCGATGGCCGAGGGCGAGGAGCAGCCGGCGGACGAAAGCCTGCCGGAGCTGAAGATCGACGACGACGGGATCCCTACCGGCTTCGAGGCCGGGCCGGGGACGGCGGACACGGTGGACGAGCTCGTCGTCTCGCCGGTGATCGTCGGGGACGGTCCCGAGGTGGAGGCGGGACAGACCGTGACGGTGCACTACGTGGCGCAGCTCTACCCGGACGGCAAGGTCTTCGACGAGTCCTGGACCGGAGGGCAGCCGGCGCAGCTGCCGCTGCAGCCGGGTGGCACGATGCCGGGGCTGCTCGACGGCCTGGTCGGCCAGCCCGTCGGCAGCCGGGTGCTGCTGGCCGTCCCCAGCGAGCAGGGCTTCGGCCCGCAGGGGAACGGGCCGGTACCACCGGACGCGGACCTGATGTTCGTCGTCGACATCCTCGCAGCCGCCTGATCGGCGCGGGAGGTCCGGTAGCGTCCGCGGGGTGACAACGCGCAAGGCCGAGCGGCTGATGAACCTCGTCATCTGCCTGCTGGTCAGCCGGGGGTACGTCGGCAAGGACCGCATCCGCAAGGTCGTCGAGGGCTACCGGGATCAGACCGACGAGGCCTTCGAGAAGATGTTCGAGCGGGACAAGGAGGAGCTCCGGGAGATCGGCATCCCGATCGACCTCGGCAGCAACGACAAGGTCTTCGACGACGAGCCGGGTTACCGGATCCGCCGGGATGCGTTCGAGCTTCCCCAGATCGAGCTGGCGCCGGACGAGGCAGCCGCGGTGGGACTGGCGGCAAGGGTCTGGCAGCACGCCCGGCTGGCTCGGCAGACGTCGACCGCGGTGGTCAAGCTCAAGGCCGCCGGCATCGGGGTCGACCCCGACCGGCTGACCCTCGTCGAGCCACTGTTGGCGGCGTCCGAGCCTGCCTTCGAGCCGCTCTGGGATGCGGTGGTCAGCCGTCGACGGGTGCGGTTCCCGTACCGGCGACCCGGCCGCGACGCCGCCAGCCGCGACGTCGAACCGTGGGGGGTGCTGTCCTGGCACGGCCGCTGGTACGTCATCGGGCACGACCTGGACCGGACCGCCGTCCGGATGTTCCGGCTGTCCCGCGTGAGCGGACCGGTGCAGGTCCTCGGCCCGCCGGGCTCGTACGAGATCCCAGCGGGGACCGATCTGCGGGCGCTGGCTCGTGAGCTCGAGCCGGCGGTCCACGGCACTGCGCGGCTGCGGGTACGCGCCGGGCACGGTCACGCGCTGCGCCGCCGTTCCTCGCGGGCTGACGGCGACTCGGCGGGCGACTCGGCCGGCGACTCGGCGGGTGGCTGGGACCTGCTGGCCGTGCCGATGGCCGACGTCGCCGGCCTGGCGGACGAGGTGGTGTCGTTCGGTCCGGACGTGGTGGCGCTCGACCCGCCGGAGCTTCGGGACGCGGTCGTGCGCCGGCTGCGCCGACTGGCCGGCCAGCCGGAGCCGGTCCGATGAGCGACCGCGCCGCCGACCAGGTCGGGCGGATGCTCGCGCTGGTGCCCTACCTCCAGGACCGCAGCGGGGTGCCGGTCGAGCAGGTCGCTCGCGACTTCGGCGTGTCGGCGAGGACGATCGTCCGCGACCTGAACGTGCTCTGGTTCTGCGGCCTTCCGGAGGCGGTCACCGGCGAGATGATCGACGTGGACATGGAGGCGCTCGAGGGTGACGGCGTGGTGAAGCTGGACAACGCCGACTACCTCGACCGCCCGCTGCGGCTGACGGTGCACGAGGCGCTCGCGCTCATCGTGGCGCTGCGGACCCTGCGGGAGACCTCGGTCGCCGGCTCGGCGGACGCGATCGACCGGGCGCTCGCCAAGCTGGAGTCCGCGGCCGGGGACGGTGCCGCGGCCGCCCGGCAGGTGCAGGTGGTCGCCGCGCCCGTCGACCCCGAGCTCGGCGCCGCGGTCCAGACCGCCCTCGCCGAGCACCGCCGGGTGCACCTGGACTACCTGGTGCCGTCCCGAGACGAGACGACCGCCCGCGACGTCGACCCGCTGCGGCTGCTGCACGCCGAAGGGCACGCCTACCTCGAGGGCTGGTGCCACCGGGCCGAGAGCGTGCGGCTGTTCCGCCTCGACCGGGTGGTCGGCCTCCGGGTGCTCGACGAGGCCGCCGACCCACCCGCGGACGCACGGCCGCGCGATCTGTCGGCGGGGCTCTTCCAGCCCGGCGAGGACGACCTGGTGGCGACCCTGGACCTGTCGGCCGCCGGTCGCTGGGTCGCGGAGTACCACTCGGTCGAGGAGCAGCAGGAGCTGCCCGACGGCGGACTGCGCGTGCGGATGCGGGTCGGGGACGAGGCCTGGCTGCGCCGACTGGTCCTGCGGGAGTCGGGAGCCGTGACCGTGGTCGAACCGGTGCAGCTGGCGGCGGCGGTCTCGGCCACCGCTCGCGCCGCCCTCGCCGCGTACGCCGGATAGCGCCCTCCCCTGAACGGCCGGGGTCTCGCGCCGGGGTGCCGTGGCCCGGCCTGCACATGCGTACGATGGGAGTGCAACCCCTCTGAAGGGATCCAGCATGTCCGGAATCGGTGCGCCCGAGATCATCTTGATCATCCTCGTCGTCGTGCTGCTGTTCGGGGCCAAGAAGCTGCCCGAGCTCGCTCGGGGCTCGGGTCGCGCGCTGCGCATCTTCAAGTCCGAGACCAAGGGCCTGATGGACGACGACAAGGCCAGCGACCCGCATGGTCGGCCGCTCCCGCCTGGACCGAGCTCGACCGCGCAGCAGACGCCTCCGTCCCCGCAGCCGCAGCAACAGCAGCCGCAGGACAGCACGCCGCGCGACTCGCAGTACTGAGCCGCCGGCGCCGTGGCCTTCACCCTGCGACGCGGTTCGTCCGCGCCCGGCGCCGCTGACCGGCCGCGGGCGGGCGACGGCACGATGTCGCTCGTCGAGCACCTCTACGAGCTGCGGCGGCGGCTGGTCCGCGTCGTGCTCGCCATCGCGGCCGGCTTCGTCGTCGGGCTGATCTTCTACCAGCAGATCTTCGACCTCCTGACCGGTCCGTTCGAGACCACCGTGGACACCCTGGCCCGCCGGGAGGGCCTCGAGGCGGAGCTGACCATGACCGGGGTCGCGGACCCGTTCACGATGCAGCTGAAGACGGCGCTGGTGTCCGGCATCGTGATCTCCAGCCCGGTCTGGCTGTACCAGATCTGGGCGTTCGTCGTCCCGGGGCTGCACCGCAACGAACGCCGCTGGTCGCTGCTGTTCACGGCGATCGCGGGCCCGCTGTTCATCGGGGGCGTCGCGGTGGGCTTCTTCGTGCTCCCCAAGGGACTCAGCATCCTGTTGGACTTCACCCCGCAGGACGTCTCCAACCTCGTCGAGGTCAGCCGCTACCTGTCGTTCATCCTGCGGATGCTGCTGGTGTTCGGCGTGGCCTTCGAGATCCCGCTGTTCGTGATCCTGCTCAACCTCGCCGGTGTGGTGTCGGCCCGATCGCTCGCCGAGCACCGCGCCTGGATCATCCTCGGGGCGTTCGTCTTCGCCGCGGTGGCGACCCCCTCCACCGACCCGATCAGCATGCTGTTCCTTGCCGTTCCGATGGCGGTGCTGTTCCTGCTGTCGGAGGGCATCGCGCACCTGGTGGACCGGAGACGGGCACGCGCGGGCGAGGGCGACTATGGCGCCTACGGCGACGAGGAGGTCTCACCGATCGACGACGTCACGCCGGTCGACGACCTGGACGACGACCTGGACGACGACCTGGACGACGACCTGGACGACGACCTGGACGACGACCTGGACGACGACCTGGACGACGACCCGGACGACGGCCCGGACGACGGTCCGCACCCCGACCGCTACCCGCCGGGGCGGGATGACTGACCCGGCGCCGGCGGTCGCCGACCCCTTCGACCTGCCGGACTGGATCGGCGCGGGGGAGTGCACCTGGACCACCAGCGACTCGGTCGGACAGGACCGGGTGGACGGCGTGCTCGCGGGCGCCGAGACCCTGCGGCTTTCCGTGCTCGCCTGCGACGTCGCCTACCCCCGCGCCGTGGTTCCCGAGCGGCTGCGACACGACACGCACCAGTCCTGGACCCACGGCGAGGTGCTGTTGCTTCGCGAGGCGGGCGGCTACCTGCTCGCCGTTCCCGGCACGGCGCTCGACGTCGACCTGCTGTGCGAGGCGATCCGGCGCTTCGCGCGCGCGGTCGGCGCGAAGCCGGCCGGTTTCACCGTCGCCCTGCAACTCTGAGAGCGCGGCGGCTGGGAGGCACTCACTACGCTCCGCGCGTGACCAGCGAGGTGGCGGTGCTCGTCAACCCCACCGCGGGGAACGGTCGCGGTGACCGGGTGGGCGAGCAGGCGGTGCACCGACTGCGGACACGAGGCCTGCGGGTCCGGTCGCTGCGGGGCGTCGACGGCGCGGCGGCCGGTCGGCTCGCCGTGCAGGCGGTCCGTGCGGGAGTCGACGCCCTGGTGGTCGTGGGTGGGGACGGGCTGGCGCACCTGGCCGTCCAGGCGCTCGCCGGCACGACGGTGCCGCTGGCCGTGGTGCCCGCGGGCACGGGCAACGACCTGGCCCGCGCTCTCGGCGTCCCGCGCGACCGACCGCTCGCGGCCGCCGATCTGGTCGCCGACGCGCTCGCGGCCGGTCGGGTGCGTCCGCTCGACCTGCTGCGCGTGCGCAGCGGGGCCGGTGAGCGTCCGGTCGCCACCAGGGTCGCCACCAGGGTGGCCACCGTGGTCGCCACCGGATTCGACTCGCGCGTCACCGAGCGGGCGAACGCGATGCGCTGGCCTCGCGGGCAGGCTCGCTACACCCTGGCCACCCTCGCCGAGCTGCGCGCCTGCTCCGCCCTGCCGTACGTCCTGGATCTCGACGGTGGCCGGGTCGAGCTGGAGGCGATGCTGGTGGCGGTCGCCAACACGCCGTCGTACGGCGGCGGCCTGCGCATCTGCCCGGACGCCGAACCGGACGACGGGCTGCTCGACGTGGTGGTCATCGCGTCGATGCGCACCTCCGACCTGCTGCGCACCTACCCGCGGCTGTTCCGCGGCACCCATGTCCGGCACCCGGCGTTCCGCCGCTATCGCGCTCGCTCGGTCCGGGTGGCCACTCCGGGAGTCGTCGGCTACGGCGACGGTGAGCGGCTGGGCGCGCTGCCACTGAGCGTCGTCGTGGAGCCGGGCGCTCTGCGTACGCTGGCACCATGACCTCCCCGGCCGGACGGTATGCCCGGTTCCGGGCAGACCAGGACAATCCCGCCTTCGCGGAGTTCCGCGGCCTGTACGACTTCACCCTCGACCCGTTCCAGGTCCGGGCCTGCCAGGCACTCGAGGACGGGCACGGCGTCCTGGTCGCGGCGCCGACCGGGTCGGGCAAGACCCTCGTCGGGGAGTTCGCCGTGCACCTCGCGCTGCGGCAGGGCCAGAAGTGCTTCTACACCACCCCGATCAAGGCCCTGTCCAACCAGAAGTACGCCGACCTCGTCCGCCGCTACGGCCCGGAGCGGGTCGGGCTGCTCACGGGGGACAACACCGTCAACGGCGAGGCGCCGGTCGTGGTGATGACCACCGAGGTGCTGCGGAACATGCTCTATGCCGGGTCCGCCACGCTGACCGGTCTCGGCCACGTGGTGATGGACGAGGTGCACTACCTCGCCGACCGGTTCCGCGGCGCGGTCTGGGAGGAGGTCATCATCCACCTGCCGGAGAGCGTCGCGGTCACGTCGCTGTCGGCGACCGTGTCCAACGCCGAGGAGTTCGGCGAGTGGCTGTCCGAGGTGCGAGGCGACACGGTCACCGTGGTGGAGGAGCGGCGTCCCGTCCCGCTGTTCCAGCACGTGCTGGTCGGCCGCCGGCTGCTGGACCTGTTCGAGGTTGATCACCCGGACCCGGCCGGCGGTGAGGTCCGGGTGAACCGAGAGCTGGAGCACGTCGCCCGTGACGACTGGCGGGCCGAGCGGACCGACCGGCGGCGCCGCGGGCACGGGCGGCCGTCGGCGCGTGGGCGCGGGGGACCGTCAGGACGTGGTGGCGCGCCGGCGCGGACCGGGCGCCGGCACTGGACGCCCACCCGGGTCGAGCTGGTCGAGCGGCTGGACGCCAACGGGCTGCTGCCTGCCATCGTGTTCGTGTTCAGCCGGGCCGGGTGCGCGGCGGCGGTCGAGCAGGTCCTGGCCGGCGGCCTGCGGCTGACCAGCCCGGCGGAGCGCACCGAGATCCGGCAGGTCGTGCAGGACCGGTGCGGGCACCTGCCCGCCGACGACCTGCACGTGCTGGGCTACCACGAGTTCGTGGAGGGCCTCGCCCGTGGTGTGGCGGCGCATCACGCCGGCATGCTGCCCACCTTCAAGGAGGTGGTGGAGGAGCTGTTCACCCGCGGCCTGGTGCGGGTCGTGTTCGCGACCGAGACGCTGGCACTCGGCATCAACATGCCCGCCCGGTCGGTGGTCATCGAGAAGCTGAGCAAGTGGAACGGCGAGACCCACGCCGACGTCACCCCGGGCGAGTACACCCAGCTGACCGGTCGCGCCGGCCGGCGCGGCATCGACGTCGAGGGACACGGTGTCGTGCTGTGGCAGCCGGGCCTCGACCCCGGAGCCGTCGCCGGGCTCGCCTCCACCCGGACCTACCCGCTGCGGTCCAGCTTCCGACCCTCGTACAACATGGCGGTGAACCTGGTCCGGCAGGTGGGGCGACGGCCGGCCCGCGAGCTGCTCGAGCAGTCCTTCGCCCAGTTCCAGGCCGATCGCGCGGTCGTGGGGCTGGCCCGGCAGGTGCAGCGCAGCGACGAAGCACTCGCCGGCTACGCCGAGGCGGCCCACTGCGACCGAGGGGACTTCCTCGAGTACGCCCGGTTGCGCCGGGCGCTCGGTGAGCGTGAGCAGCAGCTCGCCAAGCGGCGCCGCTCCGTTCGCCGGGAGGAGGTGGTGGAGTCGCTGGAGCAGCTCCGTCCCGGTGACGTGATCTGGGTCCCAGCCGGTCGCTGGGCCGGTCCCGCGGTGGTGGTCGACCCCGGGATGCGGTCAGACCGGGACGGGCCGCGGCCGATGGTGCTCACCGTGGGGCGGCACGCCCGCCGGCTCTCGCTCTCGGACTTCGACGTGCCGGTGGCGGCGGCTTCTCGGATGCGGCTGCCCCGGTCCTTCAACGCGCGGAACCCGCAGTCCCGACGGGACCTGGCCTCCTCGCTCCGACTCGCCATCGCCGACCTGCCGGAGCCGGGCCGCGCGGGCCCGGCCGCCCCGAGCCGGCGGGACGATCCCGCGGCAAGCGACGGCGAGCTCCGGCGGCTCCGTGCCGACCTGGAGTCACACCCCTGCCATCGCTGTCCCGACCGCGAGGAGCACGCCCGCTGGGCCGGCCGCTGGGACAAGCTCGAGCGGGACGCAGCCGGCCTGCGCCGCCGGATCGAGCAGCGGACCAACACCATCGCCCGGCGGTTCGACCGCGTTTGTGAGGTTCTCGACCGGCTCGGCTACCTCGACGGGGACCAGGTGACCGCGGCCGGCGGCCGGCTGGCCCGGCTCTACACCGAGCTGGACCTGCTCGCGGCCGAGCTGCTGCGGTCAGGAGCATGGAACGGCCTGGACCCCGCCGAGCTCGCCGCGGCGCTGTCCACGCTGACCTTCGAGGCGCGCAACCCCGAGGACGCCGACCCGCCGCGGCTGCCGCGGGGACGGGTGCGCGACGTCATCGCCGGCACCGTCTCCGCCTGGGCCGAGCTGGACCGGCTGGAGCGCGAGCACCGCCTGGACGGTCCCCGCCGACCCGACGCCGGCTTCGCCTGGGCGGCCTGGCGCTGGGCGTCCGGTGCGGCCCTCGACGACGTCCTGGCCGAGGCCGATCTCGCGGCCGGCGACTTCGTCCGCAACGTCAAGCAGCTGGTCGACCTGACCGACCAGGTCGCCGTCGCCGCCGGACCCGGCCCGCTCCGGGACACCGCGCGGGCATCCCTGGCCGGCCTGCGCCGTGGGGTGGTGGCCTACTCCTCGGTCGCGTCCTGACCGACCCTCATCCCGCCCGCAGCGGAGCGAGGGCCGCGGCGGCTCGGTCGGCGCTGCCGCCGAGTCCCCACCGCTCCCGGTGGGCGGCCCATGCCTGCTCGGCCGCGTCGTCCCAGCCGCGGAGGGACAGCTCGGCGCCGGCGAGGTCGAGGTCGCGGACGACCGAGACGACACGCGGAGCGACCGCCAGATAGTCGCCGGCGGCGGCCAGCCGCGGCCCCTGCTTCGCCGCCGGGGGGTGCCCGGCCGCGGCGGCGCGCAGGATGCCGGCCAGCGAGCCGTGTGCGGCCAACAGCGCCGCGGCTGTCTTCGCGCCGATCCCGGTCACCCCTGGCAGCCCGTCGGACGGGTCACCCCGCAGCACCGCGTAGTCGACGTACTGCGCGGGCTCGACGCCGTGTCGCGCACGGACCTCGGCGGCGTCGAGGATCTCGAGCCTGCCCACGCCGCGAGCGGTGTAGAGCACCCGGATCGGCCGTTCGTCGTCCACCAGCTGGATCAGGTCCCGGTCCCCGGTGACCACGTCGACCGGCTGGTCGGCCTGGGTGGCGACCGAGCCGATCACGTCGTCGGCCTCGTGCTCGGCCACGCCCAGCACCGGCACCCCGAGCAGGGCGAGCGTCTCGGCGATCAGCGGCACCTGCACGCTGAGCGGGTCCGGCACCACCTCCTCGTCCGGGTCGGTGGCCACCTCCTCCGCGACCCGGTGCGCCTTGTACGACGCCAGCAGCCGGACCCGCCAGGCCGGTCGCCAGTCGTCGTCCCAGCAGGCGACGACCGACCCGGGGGAGTGGTCCCCGACGAGCCGCGCGATGAAGTCCAGCAGCCCGCGGACGGCGTTGACCGGGGTGCCGTCGGGTGCCCGGACCGAGTCGGGCACGCCGAAGTAGGCGCGGAAGTACAGCGAGGCGGTGTCGAGCAACATCAGCGCAGGCCGGTCGGTCACCGGGGCAGTCTCGCCGATAGCCTGCGGCGGTGACCACCACCGAGCAGCCGGCACCCGCGGAGGGTGAGCACGGCCAGCGCTTGCGCCGCGCCCAGGCCGAGGCTCGGCGGGCCGGTGTGGACGCACTGCTGGTGTCGCCCGGTCCCGACCTGGCCTACCTGACCGGCTACGACGCCGTGCCGCTGGAGCGGCTGACCTGTCTGGTGCTGCCCGCGGAGGGGGACCCGCGGCTGGTCGTCCCCGCGCTGGAGCGACCGGCGGCGGCCGCGTCGCCGGCGGGCCGGCTGGGCATGGACCTGGTGACGTGGCAGGAGACCGACGACCCCTACGCGCTCACCGCCTCGCTGCTCCCGCGGGACGCGGCCTCGGTCGCGGTGGACGACCGGATGTGGGCGGTCAAGGCGCTGGCGCTGGCGAGCGCGGCGCCGCGAGCCCGACAGCTGCCCGCCGGCCCGGTGCTGCGGGAGCTGCGCATGCGCAAGACGGCGGCCGAGGTGGCGGCCCTTCGCGACGCGGGCGCTGCCATCGACCGGGTCCACACCCGGATGGCGGAGTGGTTGCGTCCCGGCCGCACCGAGCGGGAGGTGGCCCGCGACATCGGCGCGGCGATCGTCGCCGAGGGCCACCTGCGCGCCGACTTCGTGATCGTGGGGTCCGGCCCGAACGGCGCGTCTCCGCACGCCGAGCCGTCCGACCGGATGCTCGAACGGGGAGACCCGGTCGTGGTGGACATCGGCGGCACCACCCCGGCCGGGTACTGCTCCGACTCGACCCGCACCTACGTCGCCGGTGGTGAGCCGCCCGACGACTTCGCCGGTTACTACCCGGTGCTGCTGGCCGCTCAGCGGGCGCAGTGCGACTGGGTGCGACCGGGCGTCACGGCCGAGTCGGTCGACGCCGTGGGACGCGCGATCATCACCGACGCGGGCCACGGGGACCGGTTCCTGCACCGCACCGGGCACGGCATCGGCCGGGAGACGCACGAGGAGCCGTACATCGTCAGCGGCAACACCCTCGTCCTGGAGGCGGGGATGGCGTTCTCGGTAGAGCCGGGGATCTACCAGGCCGGGCGGCACGGGGCCCGGATCGAGGACATCGTGGTGGTCACCGACGCCGGAGCCGAGCGGTTGAACCGCACGCCGCGCGAGCTGACCGTGCTGGCCGTCTGATGGCCGCTGCGGAGGGCCTGGACCAGGTGGACCGGCGGATCGTGGCGCTGCTGGCGGCCGACGGCCGGTCCTCGTTCACCGACCTCGGGCGCGAGACCGGGCTGTCCACGTCCGCGGTGCACCAGCGGGTGAAGCGGCTGGAGCAGCGCGGCGTGATCAGCGGCTACAGCGCCCGGGTCGACCACGAGCGGCTCGGGCAGGGGCTGACCGCCTTCATCTCGATCCGGCCGATCGACCCGAGCCAGCCGGACGACTCGCCGGAGCGGCTGGCCGGCCTGGCAGAGATCACCTCCTGTTACTCCGTCGCCGGCGACTTCAGCTACCTGCTGCAGGTCCGGGTGGAAGGGCCCACCGACCTGGAGGACCTGCTCGCGCGGATCCGCACCGCGGCGAACGTGTCCACGCGCACCACGATCGTGCTGTCGACGCCGTACGAGAACCGCCCGCCCGCGGCGCCGGCGACGTGACCGACGAGGTGCGGGCCGAGGTCGACCGGGTGCTGAGCCTGGACGACGCCGGGGTGGACGCCGTGCACCGGCTGATCCACACCCTGGTCCTCGAGGGGGCCGCGTTGGGCTGGCTGGAGCCACCCACCCGCACCGACGTGGCGCGGCTGGTCCGCAAGGTGCTCGGCGCGTCCGCGGACGGCGACGCCTGCCTGCTGCTGGCCCGTGTCGGCGGTGAGCCGGTCGGCTTCGGCTACTGGATGCGCCGGGAGATGGAGACCGAGGCGGTGCACGCCGACATCGTCCGGGTGGCGGTCGCGTCCGCTGCCCGCGGGCACGGTCTCGGTCGGCAACTGTTGGAGGCGATGATCGCCGCCGCCGAGGAGGCCGACATCGAGATCCTCACCCTCGACGTGCGGGGCAACAACCACGCGGCCATCCACCTCTACGAGCGACTCGGCTTCCGCGAGTACGGCCGGATCCGGGACTTCATCGCGATCGGCGACGAGCGCTGGGACAACCTCTACCTGGCTCTGGACCTGCGGGACGAGGGATCTGACGAGCTGGTCCGGCACGGTGACGCGCCGCGCGGACCCGGGTCATCCCGGTTGCGTCGCGGGTGAGCCGCGGCTGACCGGCTACGGCAACGGGGCGAACGCGATGCCGCGGCGCGGCTCGCCGTCGAAGCGCTTGCTGTCCGAGACCACCCACAGCCCGTCGGCGGTCGAGAGCAGCTGCTTGCCGCCCTGGCGGGCCGGCTTGCGCGGGTTCCACGCCAGCGCCAGCCCGGTGGTCGGGTCGATGGCGCCGATGCCGAGTCGCTCGACCGCTCCGGGCGCGGTGTTGTCACCCACGCCGCCGGCGTTGTCGAGGTACTTGAAGTGCCCCTGCACGTAGACCGCGGCTCCCGTGACGGCCACCGACCAGATCGTGTCGCCGCCGGTGTAGTTCAGCCAGGTCGGCCGGTGCGGACGCATCTGCTGCGGAGTCACCGGCGTCTCGAACCGGGCCGCGGCGTCGCACACCGTCTCGCCCAGGTCACCGGGGGCGGAGATGTGCCCGGTGGCGACGAAGACGAAGTAGCCGCCGCCGGGGGAGAAGTCGACGTCGGTGAGGTAGGCCAGCCGGCGCGGCCTGGTCAGGTTGCAGGTCTTGGTGAACGGCTCGTAGTACCACGGCGACAGTGCCGCCTGCTGGTCCGAGCCGGCCGGCAGGTTGGCCATGAACGCCCGGGAGCGGGGCTGGCCGGCGACGGTGGTGAAGTTGCCGACCGCGACCAGCTTGGTGCCGTCCGGGCTGATCGCGAAGTTGTTGACGCTCAGCCCGCCGAAGGCGTTCGGGATCTTGTCGGCGATGCCGAGGTCGAGGTAGCCGGTGTCTTCTCCGGTCTCGGGGTCCAGCGCCATCAGCAGCTTGCCGGAGCTCCCGGCCACGACCAGCATCGGCCCGGCCGGCCCCTTGTACATGTGCAGGTCCATCACCCGCCCGTTGCGCAGCCGGGCGTTGAAGGCCTGGTCCACGCTGCCGTCGGCGTTCAGCTTCACCAGCCGCGGCCGCTGCACCCCGTCGACCATGCGGAACCTGCCGCCGACGTAGACCGAGTCGCCGTGCTTCTCGACCGCCCACACCTCGTTGTCGAAGCGTGGAGAGTCCGGGTCGACGGCGCCGGTGACCGCGTCGAAGACGACGAAGTTTCGTGCCGCGACGTTCCGCCTGTCTGCCGCGTCGTAGACGGTGCCGAAGGATCCGCCAGCGTACATCGTGCCGTCGAGGTGCGCGATCGCGTTGACGTACGGCCGGTCCTCGTAGCCGTCCGGCACCACCCGCGGCGTCCGGTTCGCTGGATCCTTGCTCACCACGGTCGAGTGCACGAGCTCCGAGGCAGAGACCGCCGGGAGTGCCCCGGCCGCAGCGGCCATAAGAGTCAGGGCGAGCGCGGCTGCGGTCCCGAGGCGGAGCCGGTCGGGCATGTCGACCTCTCGGTGGCGGCGGTTTGCTGGCTCGTGGTCCGACCCTAACCCGCCGAGAGGTCCGTGCGGTGAGTTTCCGGCCCCTACAGCAGCGGCGCGAAGGCGATCCCGTGCCGCAGCTCGCCGTTGAACCGTCGGCTGTCCGAGGCCACCCACAGTCCGTCCGGCGTGGACAGCAGCTGCTTGCCGCCCTGTTGGGCCGGCTTGCCGGGGTTCCAGTCCAGCACCGCGCCGGTGGTCGGGTCGATGGCGCCGATGCCGAGTCGCTCCACGGCACCATCCACGGGGTTCGCGTCCCCGCCGCCCTCCACCCGCGGGTTGTTCAGGTACTGGAAGTGGCCCTGAACGTAGACCGCGCTCCCGGTGGCGACCACCGACCAGATGGTGTCCCCGCCGGTGTACTGGATCCAGCTGGGCTCGGCCGGGTGCATGTCCTCCGGGGTGACCGGCGTGTCGAACCGGGCCGCGGCGTCGCACACCGTTCTGTCGAGGTCGCCCACGGCGGGGATGTGACCGGTCGGCGACGAAGACGAAGTAATCGCCGGTGGGGGCGAAGTCGACGTCGGTGAGGTAGGCCAGCCGGCGGGCCGTGGTGAGGCGGCAGGTCTCCTCGAACGGCTGGTAGTACCAGTCCGACAGCGTCGCCTGCTCGGTGGGCAACGCCGGCAGGTCGGCCATGAACGCCCGGGAGCGGGGCTGCCCGGCGACGGTGGTGAAGTTGCCCACCGCGACCAGCTTGGTGCCGTCCGGGCTGATCGCGAAGTTGTTGACGCTCAGCCCGCCGAAGGCGTTCGGGATCTTGTCGGCGATGCCGAGGTCGAGGTAGCCGGTGTCGACTCCGGTGTCGGGGTCCAGCGCCATCAGCAGCTTGCCGGAGCTCCCGGCCACGACCAGCATCGGCCCGGCCGGCCCCTTGTACATGTGCAGGTCCATCACCCGCCCGTTGCGCAGCCGGGCGTTGAAGGCCTGGTCCACGCTGCCGTCGGCGTTCAGCTTCACCAGCCGCGGCCGACTGACCCCGTCCACGGTGCCGAAGGAGCCACCCACGTAGACCGAGTCGTCGTGGGTCTCGACCGCCCACACCTCGTCGTCGATGCTCGGCGAGTTCGTGGCCACTGCCCCGGTGACCGCGTCGAAGATGACGAAGTTGCTGACGTCGACGTTGGTCTTCGCCTTGGCGTCGTAGACGGTGCCGAACCGGCCGCCGGCGTACATCGTGTCGCCCAGCTTGGCGATCGCCTGGGCGGCGGGCCGGGCGGCGGACTCGTCGGCCACCAGGCGCGGCGTCTGGTTGGCCGGATCCTCGCTGACCACGGCCGGGTGCACGACCTCGGAGGCGGAGACCTGCCAGCCGGCGGCACCGGCGAGCAGGGAGGTGGCGAGGGCGACGGCGAGGCTCGGCGCGACGCGGCGGCGAGAGATCATGCGGGGCCCCCAGGGTGACCGAAGTGTCTGGCTTGTGCCCCGAATGTAGGCGGACGGCCCGGGAAACTCCCGGGAATCACCAACTTGCCGACAACTTTGACCGACGGTGACCAGCAGGTCGCGGATCGTGCCTCGGCTCAGGCGTCGACAGCCTGCGCCACGGCGGCCTCGCGGCTGCTCCTGGCCGCCTGCTCGGCAGCGGAAAGGTCATCGCCAGCGTGATCGCGCCACCAGTCCTGGCCGGCCCGCGGCAGGGTGTGGATCGGGTCGTAGTAGGCGTAGGTCCGGGTCAACGCCTCCGGGTCGTCCCGCTCGATCGAGGTGCGGTAGTTCTTCGTCCAGTACGAGATGCCGTGGACGCGGTCGTACTCACCGAGCTGGTGCACCCAGCGCTTGCCGACGAACGGCACGTCGCAGACGATCCGCGGCGTCGCGAACCCGGGCAGGTAGCCCATGATCGCGTGCTGCAGCTGCTGCGCCTGGGCCACGGAGACCCGCCAGTGTTCGCTGAAGGGGATCATGTCGCACATGTAGAAGTAGTACGGCAGGATCTCGGCGCCGTCGGTGAGCGCGAAGCACAGGTCCAGCAGCGAGTGCGGGTCGGCGTTGACGCCCTCCATCAGCACGCCCTGGTTGCGGACGTCCCGGATGCCGGTGTCCAGCATCGCCCGGCTGGCCTTGGCCACCAGCGGCGTGATCGAGTTGGCGTGGTTGACGTGGGTGTGGATGGCGATCTGGACACCGCGCGCCCGGGCCGTGGTGGCAAGCCGCTCCATGCCCGCCCGAACGTCGTCCTGCAGCCAGTGCTGGGGCAGTCCCATCAGCGCCTTGGTCGCCAGCCGGATGTCCCGGATGTTCTCGATCTCGAGCAGCCGGGCGATGAAGCTCTCGAGGTTCTTGAACGGCATGTTCGCCACGTCACCGCCGGAGACGACGACGTCGCGCACGCCGGGGGAGCGGCGCAGGTAGTCGATCATCGCGTCGTAGCGGTCGACCGGCTTGGCGCCGAACTTGAGCTTGGTCACCTGCGGGGTGGAGTTGCCGACCAGGTCCATCCGGGTGCAGTGCCCGCAGTACTGCGGGCAGGTCGGCAACAGCTCGGCCAGGACCTTGGTGGGATAGCGGTGCGTCAACCCCTCGGCCACCCACATGTCGTGCTCGTGCAACGAGTCGCGGGTGGCGTACGGGTGGCTCGGCCAGTCGGTCCGCCGGTCGGAGAACACCGGCAGCATGTAGCGCCGGACCGGGTCGGCGTAGAGCGCCTCGGTGGCCCCGGGGTCGTTCGGAGCCAGGGTCGGGATCATCGTGTTCAGCATCTGCGGCGGCAGCAGCATCGACATCGTCGCCCGCTCGGCCTGGTCGCGCTCGAGGTCGGCGACGAACCGCTCGTCCACGCCGGCACCCAGGACGTCGCGCAGTTGCTTGGTGTTCTTGACGCAGTGCGCCCGCTGCCACTGCGCCGACTCCCACTCCTGCGCCGTGACGTCGCGCCAGCCGGGGAACCGGGTCCAGTCGGGCTCGGTGATCTCCCGGCCGCGGTACACGAACGGTTGCTCAGTCGTCATGTTGCTACCGTACGGACAAACTTGGTGCCAGTCCATCTGACCGCCGGAGGATGTCCCGCGTGTTGCCCACCAGAAGCGAGTCTGTCCGGTGAGCGCCGCTCTGCACGGCGACCCGACCGGGCTGCACCGGGTGCTCAGCCCGGCCGGCGTGCTGCCGCAGGCGGCGGACCGGCTGGACACCCGGCGCGAGCTGTGGCCGGACGAGGTGCGGGTCCGGGTGCGGCGGCTGAACCTCGACGCCGCGTCGTTCCGCCAGCTCGAGCAGGCGCACACCGGGGCGGCGGGGGTCGACGGCGCCGCGGTCCGCGCCGCCGTGCTCGACATCGTGGCCACCCGGGGCAAGATGCAGAACCCGGTCACCGGGTCCGGCGGGATGCTGGTCGGGGTGGTCGAGGAGGTCGGGCCGGACTCGCCGCTCGGTCTGGTGGTCGGTGACCGGATCGCCACGCTGGTCTCGCTGTCGCTGACCCCGCTGGTGATCGAGGACGACCTGGCGGACTGGGACGGTCACCGCGAGCAGGTTCCGTGTGCGGGCTACGCCGTGCTCTTCGGCCGCAGCATCGCGGCCAAGCTCCCCGACGACCTGCCCATCGAGCTGTCGCTGGCCGTGCTGGACGTGTGTGGGGCACCGGCCCTCACCGAGCGCGTCGTCGGTTCCTACCGGGAGCGGGGTCGTGCCTCCGCCACGGGTCCGACCGTCTGCGTCATCGGCGCCGCGGGCAAGAGCGGGTCGCTGTCGTGCGCGGCGGCGGCCGACGCCGGCGCCGGCCGGGTGATCGGGGTGGTGCCGGTCGAGCGGGAGGCCGATCAGCTGCGCGCGGCCGGGCTCGCCGACGAGGTGGTGGTGGCCGACGCCCGCGACCCGGTGGCCCTGTCGCGGGCGGTGGCCGCCGCCGGGGGCCCGGCCGACGTCACGGTGGTCTGCGTCGACGTCCCCGGCTGCGAGCACGGGGCGATCCTGGCCACCGCAGGTGGCGGCACGGTGGTCTTCTTCTCCATGGCGACGTCGTTCAGCGCCGCTGCCCTGGGCGCCGAGGGGCTGGCCGCCGACGTCACGATGCTGGTCGGGAACGGCTACACCCCCGGGCACGCCGACCTCGCGCTCGGGCTGTTGCGGCGCAGCCCGGGCGTGCAGCGGCTGTTCCGCGGCCGGCTCTGACCGCGGCGTCGGGCCGCACCGGTCCACCCGCCGTGCTTGCATGAGCGTCGTGTCGTCGCTCCCTCCGCTGCTCCCGCCCGCGCTGCGCCCGGGAGACGCCGTCGCGGTCGTCTCGCCCGCCTGGGGCGGGCCGGCCGCGCTGCCCGCTCCCTACCGACGCGGCCTCGCCGAGCTCGGCCGCGCCGGCTACGACGTCCGGGTGCTGCCGCACGCCGAGCAGGCGGCGAACGACTGGATCTCCGCCTCGGCGCAGCACCGCGCGGACGACCTGAACGCCGCCTTCGCCGACCCGGAGGTCCGCGGCATCGTCTGCACCATCGGCGGCAACCACGCGGCCCAGGTGCTGCCGCATCTCGACCTCGACGCCGTGCGCGCACATCCCACCGTGCTGTGCGGCTACTCCGACGTGACCTCGCTGCTGCACGGGCTGCACGCACGCACCGGCCTGATCGGCCTGTACGGTCCGGCGCTGATCCCGCAGTGGGGAGCGGTCGGCGGGGTGCTGCCGTACGTCGCCGAGCACTTCGCCCGGGTCGCCGGCCGAGCCGAGCCGGCCGGACCGGTGCCGCGGGCCGACATCGAGGTCCAGGACGGCGACCACGAGCGGGCCGAGCGCACCGGCGAGCCGCTGCGCCGCACCCCGGCGCGGCCGCGCCAGGCGCTGCGTGCCGGTGTCGGCACCGGGCCGCTGCTGGTCGGGTGCCTGCCGAGCACGCGGCACCTGATCGGCACGCCCTGGCAGCCGGAGTACGCCGGTCGGGTGCTGGTGCTGGAGACGCCCGAGCCGCCGTACGAGCTGGAGGACGCCGACGCCGACCTCACCCACCTGCGCTTGGCCGGGCTGCTCGACGACCTGGCCGGCCTGGTGCTGTGCCGGCCCTACCTGTGGTCCCCGGCGCAGCGCGACGCGTTCTCCGCGCTCGTCCTGGAGCACGTCGCCGGCACCGGCTACCCGGTGCTGGCGGGGCTGGAGGGCGGGCACACCGACCCGCTCCCGACGTTGCCGGTCGGCGTCCGGGCCACCCTCGACGCGGCGAGCGGCGACCTCGTCCTCGAGCAGCCCGCCGTCCGCTGAGGGCCGTCGTGGTGCACAGAGCCGCAGCTTTGCCGCACCCCCGGCGGCGCCGGGCGGGCCGGCACCGCACACTGTGCCGGTGGCCACGACGCTGTATCGCGGAGGGCGGGTGTTCGCCCCGCACCGACCAGGTGCCACGGCCCTGCTCGTCGTGGACGGCACGATCGCGTGGGTGGGGGCCGAGCCGGAGGCGGACGGCCACGCCGAGGGTCTGGACGCGCGCGGCACGGTGATCGGCCTCGACGGCGCCCTGGTGACGCCCGCGTTCGTGGATGCGCACGCGCATGTGAGCGAGACCGGACTGGCCCTGACCGGCGTCGACCTCGCGACCACGACCGGCGTCGGCGACCTGCTCGAGCGGGTCGAGCGGGCGGCCGGGCGGGGGAGCGGGGCGTTGCTCGGACACGGCTGGGACGAGCGGAACTGGCCGGAGCGGCGGCCGCCGACGAGGTTCGAGCTGGACCGAGCCGCCGGCGGTCGCCCGGTCTACCTGGCCCGGGTCGACGTGCACTCGGCCGTCGTGTCCACGGCGCTGGCCGAGCGGCTCGACCTCGCGGCGTTGCCGGGCTGGCGAGATGACGGCCGGGTCGAGCGGGACGCGCACCACCGGGCCCGGGCGCTGACCAGGGACGGGCTGAGCCCCGCCGAGCGGACCCGGATGCACGAGGTGGCGCTGGCCGCGGCGGCCGCCGCGGGGATCGGCTGCCTGCACGAGATGTCCGCGCCGCACATCGCGCCGGTCGCGGACCTGCCGGCGCTGCTGGCCCTGGTGGCCGCGGCCGCGGGCGGCGACCCGGACCGGCCCCCGCTGCCGGAGGTCGTCGGCTACCGCGGCGCGCTCGCGGCGACGCCGGGCGACGTCGCCCGGCTGGTCGCCGAGCTCGGACTTCCCGTCGGGACCGGCGGGACCGGCGGGACCGGCCTGACCGGGCTGGCCGGCGACCTGTGCGCCGACGGGTCGGTCGGGTCGCGCACGGCCGCCATGCGCGTCCCGTACGCCGACGTGGACCCGGCCGCCGCCGGCTCGTGCGGGCACGCCTACCTGGACCGGTCCGAGGTCCGCGACCATGTCCTCGCCTGCACCCGAGCCGGTCTGCAGGGCGGCTTCCACGTGATCGGCGACGCGGCCGTGGCGGAGGTGGTCGCCGGGCTGGCGGCGGCCGCCGAGGTCGTCGGGGTGCCCGCCATGCGTGCCGCCCGGCACCGGCTCGAGCACGTGGAGCTCGCGGACACCGCCGCGATCGCGGTGCTGGCCGACCTCGGCGTCACCGCGTCGGTCCAGCCGGCCTTCGACGCCGCGTGGGGCGGTCCCTCGGGCATGTACGCGGAGCGGCTCGGTCCGCAACGGGCGCTGGCGATGAACCCGCTGGCGGACCTGCACCGGGCGGGCGTGCCGCTGGCCCTCGGCTCGGACTGCCCGGTCACCCCGTTCGACCCCTGGGCCGGGGTCGCCGCCGCGGTCGGGCACCACAACCCCGCCCAGCGCCTGGACCCGGCGGCCGCCGTCGCCGCCCATACCGCCGGCGGCTGGCGGGCCGCCGGCCGGGACCGGGGCGGTGCGCTCGTCCCGGGGGCACCGGCGTCGCTGGCGGTGTGGGACGTCACCGCCAGGAACGCGGACGACGCGAAAGCGGACGACGCGGCCGACACCGGCGGGCTGCCCGACCTGCGGCCGGGCGCTGCTCGGCCGCGGTGCCTGCGCACGGTGGTCGGTGGTCGCACCGTCTTCGACGCCGGGTCCGGCTGACGGCCCCACCCGCGCCCCCACCCCCTGCACGGCCTCGGGACGGGACGATCGCGCCTGCAGCCGCGCAGCGGCTGGATGATCCGCGCTAGAGTGCGGGTTTCGCAGCAAGTCCTCCCGGAGTCGCCGTGTCCAGCACCGCCCCCCGCCCGTCCCTCGACCTCGACCCGGCGGCGGTTCGTACCGCTCGCCGGTTGGCGGCGAAGGTCGCGCGGCCGATCGTCCGCCTCGCCACCGAGCACACCACGGTCTCGGTGGAGCGGGCGACGCTGCGGCTGGCCGGGCTCGCCGGTGCCGATCCCGAGGGCACACCGTGGGCGAACCGGCTGCTGGACACGGTCCGGGCCGACGTCGGGATCGAGCACGGCGTGGCGCTGCCGGTGTGGGACGCGCTGGTCCGCGGCGAGGCGGGCGACCTGGCCGAGCTGGCCGGCAAGGCGTCGGTCGGCTCCGTCCGGTTCCGGCTGCCGACCGGCCGAGACCGGATCCGGGCCCGGGCGGCGGCCCGCAAGGCGATCGGTGCGGGGGTGCGCCGGCTGGACGCGAGCAAGCGGGAGCGCGACCGGCTGGTCCGCCGGTGGGGGGACCCGAAGCAGCAGCCGTGGATCTACCTGATCGTCGCCACCGGGGACATCTACGAGGACATCCCGCAGGCACAGGCGGCCGCCCGGGAGGGCGCCGACGTCATCGCGGTGATCCGCTCGACCGGTCAGAGCCTGCTCGACTTCGTCCCCGAGGGTGCGACCCGGGAGGGATATGCCGGCACCTACGCCACCCAGGAGAACTTCCGGCTGATGCGTGCCGCGCTGGACGAGACCAGTGCCGAGCTCGGCCGGTACGTGCGGCTCACCAACTACGCCTCGGGGCTGTGCATGCCCGAGATCGCCGCCCTGGCGGGGCTGCAGCGCCTGGACATGATGCTCAACGATTCGATGTACGGGATCCTGTTCCGCGACATCAACCCGGTGCGGACGTTCGTGGACCAGCGGTTCAGCCGACAGGTCCACGCCCGCGCCGGCATCATCATCAACACCGGCGAGGACAACTACCTCACCACGGCGGACGCGGTGGAGGCGGCGCACACCGTCACGGTCAGCCAGCTGCTGAACGAGTCGTTCGCCAAGGAGGCCGGTCTCGCCGACTGGCAGCTCGGGCTCGGGCACGCGTTCGAGATCGACCCGGACGTGCCGGAGTCCTTCCGGCTCGAGCTGGCGCACGCGATGCTCGCCCGACAGCTGTTCCCCGACGCGCCGCTGAAGTGGATGCCGCCGACCCGGCACATGACCGGAGACGTGTTCCGCGGCCACCTGCTGGACGGGTTCTTCAACCTGGCCGGGGTGTTGACCGGCCAGGGCATCCTGCTGGTGGGCATGATGACCGAGGCGGTGGTGACGCCGTGGCTGTCCGACCGTGACCTGGCCCTGCAGAACGTGCGCTACGTGCTGAACGCGTGCGGTGGTCTGACCGAGGACTTCCACCCGCCGCCGGACGGCTTCATCGCGACCCGGGCCCGACAGGTGCTGGCCGAGAGCATCGAGCTGCTGGAGGCCATCCTCGACCACGACAACGGGTTGCTCGACGCCATCGCCGACGGGACCTTCGGGTTGATGCGGCGACCCGCCGACGGCGGTCGCGGTCTGGACGGCGTCGTCGCCCGGGCCGAGGGATACCTCAACCCGGCCACCGACCTGCTGGAGGCGGGCGCATGAGCACCACCGGCTCGATCGTCCGGCCGTACGGTGACACGACCGGGGACGGGATGGTGCAGCTGTCGTTCACGCTGCCGGTCCCGCACGGCAAGCATGCCGAGGGGGCCGCGCTGCAGCTGGCCGGCCGGATGGGGATGGAACCCGCCCTGGTCGCGCACAGCAAGGCGCTGGGCCCGGACTTCACCTTCTTCGTCGTCTACGGCCGGGTGAACCACCTGGTCGACCTGGCGGCGGTCACCGTGGTCGAGCGCGACTTCCCGCTGCTGTCGCCCAAGGAGGCCAACCTCGCGGTCCGCAAGGGCCTGCGGCGGCGGCTGACGGTGGTCGGTGCCTGTATCGGCACCGACGCGCACACCGTGGGGATCGACGCGATCCTCAACATCAAGGGCTTCGCCGGGGAGAAGGGCCTCGAGTACTACCGGGAGCTGCGGGTGGTCAACCTCGGTGCCCAGGTGTCGGTGCCACAGCTGGTCGAACGGGCCCGCGCCGAGCAGGCCGACGCGGTGCTGGTGTCGCAGGTGGTGACCCAGCGGGACGCGCACGTGCTCAACACCCTGGAGATGTCCGCGGCCTTCCGGGAGGCCTACCCGGCCGGCCGGCGGCCGGTCCTGGTGGTCGGCGGCCCGCGCTTCGACGAGGCGATGGCGACCGACCTCGGGGTGGACCGGGTGTTCGCCCGGGGCACGACACCGGCCGACGTGGCCAGCTTCCTCGTGCACGAGCTGGTGACCCGGGGCCGGGCCAAGGCCGGCCGCCCGGCCACCGCCCCGACCGCTCAGAGGTCCGCGTGACCGCCGCGCCCGCGGGCGTCGACCCGCGGCTGAACGTGCGGGTCGTGCACCGGCGCTACGTCCCGTACTCGCACGCGCACTACGCCGGCGACCTCGTGGACGGGGCGTACGTCCTCGGCCTGTTCGGGGACGTGGCCACCGACGTCTGCATCCAGACCGACGGCGACGAGGGGCTGTTCGCCGGCTATGCCGATGTCCGCTTCACCGCCGCGGTGCGCGCCGGAGACGTGGTCGAGGTGGTCGCCGAGGTCACCCGCGTGGGGCGGCGCAGCCGGGAGCTGGCGCTGGTGGCGCGGGTGGTCTGCCGGGGAACGCCGGATCGTGGCCCCTCCGCTGCCGCTGTGCTGGCCGAGCCGTTGGTCGCGGTCACCGCGACCGGGACCGTGGTGGTCCCGGCCGCCGACTGATCGGCTGCTGCGCAGGCTCGCGGTCGGATCACGCCCGGGTCGTGGCAGCCCCGGGGGCCGGCACCCGGCATGTCGGCAGCGTACGGACGCCATCACGCTAGGTATTCGGGTGCAGCGGTCGGAGACCCCTCAGCCGAACGGCTGAGGGGTCTCGGCGTGTCGGGCCTCGACACGCCGCCGCGGCCGAAAACGCGGTCGGGACATTGGGTGAACCGAGCCTGTCGCTGACCTGCACAGACGTGGATACGCGCAGGTCAGAGCGCTGTTGACACCCCCTCGACGGCTCGGCAGCATCTGTCACGTCCTCCCTCGAGGGTTCGACCGGCCAGCAGCTTGGACGGGCACGTGAGCGGGTCTCGATCCGCGGTCGCGCCACACGTGCCAGGTCCGCGCCGCGCGGTCGGTCGACGGGGTGGTACGCGCGGGGAGCCTCCGTGGCCAGTAGACAACGGTCCGTGGGCTCGCACCCGGCGAGCACACGATCGGTCCGAAGGTCGTGCAGCTCCCCGCGCGCCCGCCCCCATGTCCGAGGTTTGTCATGATGGGTGCGACCCGTTCCCGCCGTCGCACCTGGAGCATCCGCATGGCCCTGCCCGCCCGGCTGGCGCTTGCCCTGGCGGCCGGTGTGGCGGCCGGGCTGGCCTACCCGCCGTTCGGCTTCTGGTGGCTGCTGCTGCCCGCCCTGGCCGCGCTGCTCGGCGTGTTGCAGGGCCAGTCGGCGCGCCGCGGTGCGGTCCTCGGCCTGGCCTTCGGGCTCGGCTACTTCGGGCTGCTGCTGCCCTGGCTGCGGGCGATCGGCGTCGACGCCTGGCTGGCGCTGTCGGTGCTGGAGGCGCTGTTCCTCGCTGCCTTCGGGGCAGCCGCCGCGGTCGTTCGGCCGTACCGGTGGTGGCCCCTGGCGACGGCAGGCCTGTGGGTCGCGGTCGAGCTGGCGCGCAGCCACGTCCCGTTCACGGGATTCCCGTGGGGCAGGCTCGCCTTCGCGCTCGCCGACACCGCGCTGCAGGACTACGTCCGCTATCTCGGCGTGCCGGCGCTCGGCGGCCTGGTGGTGCTCTGCGCGGCCGGCCTGTGGGGTGGTGCGCTCCGGCTGCGAGCCGCCCCGGTGACCGCCGTGGCCGGCTGGGCGGCCGTGGCGGCGGTGCTCGCCGTCGGGCCGCTGCTTCCCACCGGGCCGGCCGGGGCGACCGACGAGCTCCGGGTGGCAGCCGTCCAGGGCGGCATCCCGGGGACGGGAGCAGACGGCATCGGCGAGCAGCGGGAGGTGGTGGACAACCACGTCGACGCCACGCTCGGCTACGCCGACGACGTGCGGTCCGGCCGGGCCGCTGCGGCCGAGGTCGTGATCTGGCCGGAGAACTCCACCGACATCGATCCGTTCGCCGACCGCGAGACCTACGCCGCGATCGACGCGGCGGTGAGCGCGGTCGGGGTGCCGGTTCTGGTGGGGGCGTTGACGGCAGGCTCCGAGCCGGACCTGCTCCGGAACGTCGGCCTGGTGTGGACGCCGGGCACCGGCCCCGGGGACAGCTACGTCAAGCGCAACCTGGTCCCGTTCGGCGAGTACGTCCCGCTTCGGGACCAGCTGGCGCCGTTGATCGGCCGGTTGGACGAGATCCCGCGGGACTTCGAGGCGGGGGACGAGCCCGGTGTGCTGGACCTCGGACCGGTCGTCATCGCCGACGCGATGTGCTACGACGTGGCGTTCGACGGTGTCGTCGCCCCCGCCGTCCGCGCCGGGGCGGAGCTGCTCGTCGTGCAGACCAACAACGCCACCTACCGTGCCACCG
Source organism: uncultured Actinomycetota bacterium (assembly GCA_963695375.1). Classification (GTDB taxonomy): domain Bacteria; phylum Actinomycetota; class Actinomycetes; order Propionibacteriales; family Nocardioidaceae; genus JACCVL01. Next base: position 2,328,097 of record OY968767.1, read on the forward strand.
GCCAGCCCGACCAGCAGTTCGCGATCTCGCGGATGCGCGCGATCGAGGCGGGCCGCGACCTGGTGGTCGCGTCGACCAACGGGATCAGCGGCATCGTCGCGGCCGACGGCACCGTCGTCAGCCGCTCCCGGACCAACGACGCGGAGGTGCTCACCGGCACCGTCCGGCTGGCCGCCGGCATCACCCCGGCGGTCCGGCTCGGTGCCTGGTTCGAGCGCGGTCTGGTGGCGGCCGGCCTGCTCGGGCTGGCCGCCGCCGCGCTGGCGGGTCCGCGCCGGCGGCGCGCCGCCTCGCAGCCGGCGGACGACGACCGGGACGCACCGCGGTCCGGCCCGCCCGCGGAGTCCCGGCAGCCGGTGCCCAGCGGTACGCCCGGGGGTGTCGGGTGAGCGCCGTGCTGGTGGTGATCCCCACCTACGACGAGGCACACACGATCACGGGCGTCGTGCGCGGGGTGCGTGCCGAGGTGCCCGACGCCGACGTGCTGGTGGTCGACGACGGCTCGCCGGACGGCACCGGCGCGATCGCCGACGCGCTCGCCGAGGACGACGCGCACGTGCGCGTGCTGCACCGGCCCGGGAAGCAGGGTCTGGGGCCGGCGTACCAAGCCGGGTTCGGGTGGGGGTTGTCGCGGGGCTACGACGTGCTGGCCCAGATGGACGCCGACGGCTCGCACCGCCCGGAGCACCTGCCGGCGCTGCTCGCCGTGCTGCGGGAGGACCGGACCGGGGGAGTGGGGCTCGTGGTCGGCTCCCGCTGGGTGCGCGGCGGCCGAGTGGTGGACTGGCCGTGGCACCGGCTGGCGCTGTCCCGCGGGGGCAACACCTATGCCCGGCTCGCGCTCGGCATCGGCGTGCGGGACGCGACGGCCGGCTTCCGGGCCTACCGACGCAGCGCGCTGGCCGCCATCGACCTGGACGCCGTCGGGTCCCGCGGCTACTGCTTCCAGGTGGACCTGCTGCGCCGGGTCGTGGACGCCGGTGTCGGCGTCGAGGAGGTCCCGATCAGCTTCGCGGAGCGAGCCGCCGGCGAGTCGAAGATGTCGGTGCCGATCGTCGTCGAGGCGCTCTGGCGGGTCACCCGCTGGGGCGCGCAGCGCCGCGTCCGGGGCCTCAAGAGCCGGATCGGCAGGGCCTGAGCATGGCCCGCTGGCTCCTGGTGGCCTTCCTCGTGACGCCGATCGTCGAGATCGCGGTGATCATCCAGGTCGGCCACGCCATCGGCGCCTGGCCGACGGTCGCGCTGCTCGTGGCGGAGAGCCTGCTCGGTGCCTGGCTGGTCCGCCGGGAGGGCCGCCGGGCCTGGCAGAACCTGCGCGCCCTGCTGTCGGCAGGCGCGTCACCCGAGGTGGCACTGACCGACGCCGGGCTGGTGCTGGTGGGCGGGACGCTGCTGCTGACCCCCGGCTTCGTGACCGACGTGGTCGGGTTCGGCTGCCTGCTCCCGCTGACCCGGCCGCTGGCTCGTCGGCTGGTCACGGCCGCGCTGGTGCGGCGCGCCCAGCGCTCCGCCCGGGTCCGGCTCGTCGACCAGCGACGGGTGGACCGGCCGGGCGACTGAGGCTGGCGTCAGGCCGAGCGCTTGGCGGTGCGGCGAGCGCGGTGCAGATGGGCCGGCCCGATCTCACCGGCGCGGAGCAGCTCCAGCCGCTCGGTGAGGATGTCCTCCAGCTCCGGGATGGAGCGTCGCTCGCGCAGCATGTCCCAGTGGGTGCGCGCGGGCTTGACGGCCTTCTCCTCCACCTGGCCGCCGTCGCGACGCAGGCTCTTGGCCCCGCAGCGCGGACACTCCCAGATCGCCGGGACCTCCGCCTCCTCGGCGAGGGTCAGCGTGAACGAGTGGCCCTGTGCGCAGTCGTAGTCGACCTGCGTCCGTGGCGCCATCTCGACGCCGCGTTCGTCCTCGAAGCTCTGCGTGCCCAAACGGGTGCCGCGAAGTGCGCGGTCGGACATATGCGTGGCCCTCCTTCTGCGTCGCTCGTGGTCCCGTTGGTGGTTCGAGGCATGGGGGGCCTCCGGATTGCTCAACGACCGACAACCGCCCAAGATTCCCAGATTGCGGCTTACCGGTGCGATCAGACGACCCTCGGTGGCTGGTTCCCCGCCTCGATGATGGCGCGTCTGGGGTCGACGCGCAGCAACAGCACCAGCCCGACCAGGAAGAAGACCACCAGCGCCGCGATGGCCGGCCGGTACGAGCCGGCCCACTGGTGCACCAGACCGAAGACCAGGGTGCCGAGCCAGCTGGTGCCGCGCTCACCGGCCTGGTAGAGGCTGAAGTACTCCGCCTCCCGCCCCGGGGGGATCAGCTGGCTGAAGAAGGACCGGGACAGCGCCTGGGTGCCGCCGAGCACCAACCCGATCGCCGCGGCGAGGGCGAGGAACGGCACCAGCTCGCCCGCGGGCAGGAAGAAGCCGACGCAGACCACCGCGATCCAGACACCCAGCCCCGCGAGGATGGTGCGCCGGCTGCCGACCCGGGCCGCCACCCGGCCGAAGAGCAGCGCGCCGCCGAAGGCCACGAACTGGACCATCAGGATGGTCGCGATCAGCGCACCGGTGTCAATTCCGAGCTGCTTGTCCCCGTAGACGCTGGCTGTCCCGATCACCGTCTGGATGCCGTCGTTGTAGAACAGGTAGGCCACCAAGAACGTCAGCGTGCCCGGATACGCCCGCGCCTCGCGCAGGGTGGTGGCCAGCTGTCCGAATCCTCCCCGGACGACCCCGCCGGTCTGGGGCACGACCCCGCGGGGCGGGCGGTCCCGCAGCCGCAGGTAGGGGATCACCGTGAAGGCCGCCCACCACAGCCCCGCCGAGGCCAGGCTGATCCGCACCGCGGCGGCCGTGGTCAGTCCCAGCGCGTCGTGAGCGGTGACCAGCGCCAGGTTGGCGGCCAGCACCAGCCCGCCGCCGAGGTAGCCGAACGCCCAGGCGCGGGAGGAGACGTCGTCCCGCTCGTCGGGCGAGGCGATCTCGCACAGCACGGCGTCGTAGACCACCAGGCTGCAGCCGAGCGAGATGTTGGCCACCACCAGCAGCACGGCGCCGAGCTCCCAGTTGCCGCCGGACACCAGACACATCGCCGTGGCCGCCGCGGCACCGGTCCAGGCGAAGCCGCCCAGGAGTCGGCGCTTGGACCGGCTGCGGTCGGCCAGCGCGCCGACGACCGGCAGCACCAGCGCGGACAGCACCGTGGCGAAGGTGATCACGTAGAACACCAGCGATCCCGGGGACACCACGACGAAGAGCACGCTCAGGTCCCGAGTACACGGCGCCGCGGCCGTCCCGGCCCGGCCACAGGCCGCCACCTCCGCCACGCTGGTGAGGTACGGGGCGAACAGCACCGTCCCGATCGTCGTCACGTAGGCGGAGTTGGCCCAGTCGTACCAGGACCAGGCGCGCTGCTCGGCCCGCCGGGCCGCCGCCGAGGTGGCCGACTCGGCCCCGGCTGCCGCGCTCACCGCTCCGACCTCCTGGTGTCCTCCCCCGGCACCCCCGGCACCCCCGGCACCCCCGGCACGGAGCAGCGCGGCCAGCCGGTCGGTGCGGTCGGTGATCAGCCCGTCCGCGCCGAGGTCGAGCATCGTGCGCATCGTGGCCGTGTCGTCCACCCCCCACACGTGCACCTGCAGACCGAGCGCGTGCGCGTGCCGCACCAGCGCGGCGGTCGTCACGGTGACGCCGCGGGAGCGCAGCGGCACCTGCGCGGCGATCGCGCCGCCGCGGGCCGCTCGGGCCCGCAGCAGCCGGGTGGGCCCCAGCCGCAGCAGCGCCACCTCACCGCTCGCACACGAGGTGGCCACCGTCGGTCCCGCGAGCCGGCGGATCCGCCTCATCCGCCGATCGGAGAACGTCGCCAGGCACACCCGCCGCTCCGCACCGGCGCCGTGGATGGCCGCCAGGGTCGGCGCGGTCGCGTCGTCGCTCTTCACGTCGATGTTCAGCCGGACGTCGGGGAAGGCGGCCAGCGTCTCCTCCAGCCGGGCCACCGGCTCGCGGCCGCCGACCCGCAGCTCGGACAGCTGTCGCCAGGTCAGGTCCGACACCCGGGCCGACACCCCGCACAACCGATCCAGCCGCTCGTCGTGGACGAGCACCGCTACGCCGTCGCTGCTCGCCCGCACGTCGGTCTCGAGGTAGCCGTACCCGAGCGCCACCGCGGTCTCGAAGGCCCGCAACGTGTTCTCGATCCCCACGTTGGCCGCGTGTCCGGCGCCACCGCGGTGCGCCATCGCCAGCGGCAGCGGCCCGTCCAGGAACGGATGCGTCGACCGTCCGGCTGCGGGCACCCGCCCAGTATCGCCACCGGTGCCGTGCCGGGCGGCGTCCTGCCCCGCCGGGCGTGCCGGGCGGGACGGTGGCCGAGGACGGGTTACCGTGGCCAGGTGAGTGCCGACGAGCCCGGGACGATGACCTGCCCGTCCTGCCAACAGCCGATGCACGTGCACGACCGGATGCGTATCCCGGTCGCCCAGTGCGAGGGCTGCCGTGGCATCTTCCTGCCGCGGGCCAGCCTGGCCGACATGATCGAGACCGAGAACGACTGGCACGTCTCCCGCGGACCGAACACCCAGCCGCTGCCCCGCATCACGCCGGACATGGCCGCGCCGCCGCACACCCCGCCCACCGGTGCCACCCGGCGGGCCCGGTCGTTCATCGACGCGCTGTTCGGCTGAGTCGGAGGCCGGGCGGCGTCCGCCCGCCGGGACCGGGCGTCAGCCGCCGGTCCACCACCCGCCCGGCCGGGCGTCGCACGGCCGTCCGGCGTGCACGTGCAGCCGGCCGGCGGCCGGTTCGGCCACCGCCACCGCCAGCGTCGCCGTGCGCTGGCCCAACGGGGCGTCGGGGAACCCGTGCACGCACACGCTGCGCGGCCCCAGATCGTGGCTGGCGAGCTCCTCGGCCACCGCTTGCGCCGCGGTGCCGCCGGTCCCGGCGCTCTCCGACCGGGCGAGCCGGGCGACCCGGTCGAGTCGCTCCGGACTGGTGGAGGTCGGTGCCGGTGCGTCGGAGCCGGTGGGCACCTCGTCGGACACGAAGTGATTGGTGTGCGCCAGCCAACCCTGACCAGCCGAACGGCCCGGGGCCAGCACCGCGGGTCCGCCGGGGTGCAGCTCCAGGCTGCAGGCCGTCCAGTGGCCGGTCGTCGCGTCGGGTGCCGTCACGGTCACGGCCGCCGACGCGGTGGTCGTCGCAGCGCCGGCGATCGCCAGCGCGTCCTCGGTGCAGCTCGCCTCGTCGAGCACCCGCCGGGCCACGACGTGCACCGGGACCCCACCGGTGCCGGTGTCGTCGCGGTGCCGCAGCGCGTTGAAGTGCACGCCCACCGCGCCCGCGGCGACCCCGTCCGCGGCGACCCCGTCCGCGGCGTGGCGGGCGGCATCGACCGACACCCCGATCTTGCCGACGATGCCGTACTCGGTGAGCGTGCGGACGGTGCGCCCGGTCGGCAGCCGCAGCGTCCACACGAACCACGAGTCCCGCAACGGGGTGTGCCAGTCCCACGTCTGCGCGGTCAGCGGGCCGCCCCCCACAGGCAGCCGGACCAGCGTGGAACACTCGCTGACCGTCCCGCCGGGGAGCCGGCCGGCGGCGCGCAACCGCTGGTCACCGAGGGCGAGCAGCTCGCTGCGGGCGTTCAGCGCGCCGACCTGCCAGGGCGCGAGCCCGGCTCCGGCGGCGATGCCGGCGAGCTCGGTGCGCAGGTCGGCGCTGAAGGCCTCGATCGGGTCCAGCACCGCGGTCCCCACCTCGCGGACCTCGTCGTCGCTCACCGAGAACGCCCCCCACAGCTCCCGGTAGCGGCGCCACGTCTCCCGGATCTGGTCCGCGCAGGACTGGCCGAGGTCGAGGCCGCGCCCGTGCGGGTCGGTGGCGGCGGTCGTGTGGGTACGGACGCCGGGCTGGCGGGACATCAGATGTCGCGGAAGGTCTCGATCTGTGCGCCCAGGGCGTTCAGCCGCTCGGCCAGGTCCTCGTAGCCGCGGTTGATCACGTAGACGTTGCGCAGCACCGATGTCCCCTTGGCTGCCAACATCGCCAGCAGGATGACGACGGCAGGCCGCAGCGCCGGTGGACAGATCACCTCTGCCGCCCGCCACCGGGTGGGTCCCTCGATGAGAACCCGATGCGGATCCATCAGCGTCACCTTGCCACCGAGCTTGTTCAGCTCGGTCAGGTACAGCGCGCGGTTCTCGTAGACCCAGTCGTGCAGCATCGTCGAGCCGGTCGCCTGGGCCGCGATCACCGCGAAGAACGGGAGGTTGTCGATGTTCAGGCCCGGGAACGGCATCGGGTGGATCTTGTCGATGGGGGAGTGCAGCACCGAGTGCCGGGTGGTGACGTCGACCAGGCGGGTGTGGCCGTTGTCGGCGAGGTACTCCTCGCCTCGGTCGAAACGCAGCCCCATCTCCTCCAACAGCGCCAGCTCGATCTCCATGAACTCGATCGGCACCCGTCGCACGGTGATCTCGGAGTCGGTGACCACCGCCGCGGCGACCAGACTCATCGCCTCGATCGGGTCGGGACTGGGGGAGTAGGTCACGTCGCGGTCGATGTCGGCGCAACCGTGCACGGTCAGCGTCGTCGTTCCGATGCCGTCGATGCGCACCCCCAGCTCGGCCAGGTAGAAGCACAGGTCCTGCACCATGTAGTTGCTGCTGGCGTTGCGGATGACCGACACACCGTCGTGCCGGGCCGCGGCGAGCAGCGCGTTCTCGGTCACGGTGTCGCCGCGCTCGGTCAGCACGATCGGCCGGGTGGGGGACACGGTGCGGTCCACGTCGGCGTTGTAGTCGCCCTCGGTCGCCTTGACCTCCAGGCCGAAGCGGCGCAGCGCTGCCATGTGCGGCTCGACGGTTCGCGTGCCGAGGTCGCACCCGCCGGCGTACGGCAGCTTGAAGCTGTCCGCGCGGTGCATCAACGGCCCGAGGAACATGATGATGCTGCGGGTCCGCCGAGCCGCCTCGGCGTCGATCCGGTCCAGCTGCAGCTCGGCCGGCGGCACGATCTCGAGGTCGTTCTCGTCGTTCAGCCAGCGGGTGCGGACGCCGATCGACTCCAGCACCTCGAGCAGCCGGTTCACCTCCTCGATCCGGGCCACCCGGCGCAGGACGGTCCGCCCGCGGTTCAGCAGGGAGGCGCACAGCAGGGCCACGCCGGCGTTCTTGGAGGTCTTGACGTCGATGGCTCCGGACAGCCGGGTGCCGCCGACCACCCGCAGGTGCAGCGGTCCCGCGGCGCCGAGGGAGACGATCTCGGAGTCGAGCGCCTCGCCGATCCGGGCCAGCATCTCGAGGCTGAGATTCTGGTGCCCGCGCTCGATCCGGTTGACCGCAGACTGGCTGGTGCCGAGCACCTCGGCGAGCTCGGTCTGCGTCCAGCCGCGGTGCTTGCGGGCGTCACGGATCAGGAAGCCGATCCGGCTGAGGTAGTGCTCGCTCATGGTCCTCCATGCTATCTCATATCTGAGATAGTCCTCGGCAGGACGCGCCGGGCAGCGCGATCCGGCCCACCCGACCACAGCTGTCCCGTTCGGTCCAATCGAGACGCCGGGGCCGGCGAGGAGGGTCTGCTTGACTGCGCACCTGATGCCGAGCCCGTTCGTCGCGCAGCTGCCCAAGGCGGAGATCCACGTGCACCTGGTGGGCTCGGCGTCCGTGCCGACGGTGCTCGAGCTCGCCCGCCGGCACCCGGACGGCGGGGTGCCCACGGACGAGACGGCGCTGAGGCGCTTTTACGAGTTCACCGACTTCGCGCACTTCATCGAGGTCTACATCGCGGTGAACTCCCTGGTCCGGACCGCGGACGATGTGCAGGCCCTGGCCGCCGGCGTGCTGGCCGACGTCGCGGCGCAGAGCGTGCGCTACGTCGAGCTGACCGTCACCCCGGACAGCCACCTGATGACCGGGATCGAGCCCGACGGGATCGCGGAGGCCCTCACCCGGGCCCGCCTCGCCGCCCGGGAGCGGCACGGCCTCGAGGTCGGCTGGATCTACGACATCCCGGGGGAGAACGGGCTCGCATCCGGCGAGCGGACCGTCGACTGGGTGGAGCGCTTCGCCCCAGAGGGCAGTGTCGGCTTCGGGCTGGGCGGCCCGGAGATCGGCGTGCCCCGCCCGCAGTTCGCCGAGGTGTTCTCCCGGGCGCGGGCCACCGGTCTGGCCAGCGTCCCGCACGCAGGCGAGACGACCGGTCCCCAGACCGTGCGGGACGCGGTGGAGCTGCTCGGCGCCACGAGGATCGGGCACGGCATCGCGGTGGCCGAGGATCCGGCGCTGATGGCCGAGCTGGTGCAGCGCGAGGTCGCGCTCGAGGTGTGCCCCACGTCCAATCTCCGCACCCGGGCGGTGCGTTCCCTGGACGAGCACCCGTGGCCGGTGCTCGCCGACGCGGGCCTGCGGCTGACGGTGAACTCCGATGACCCGGGCATGTTCGCGACGACGCTGTGCGACGAGTACCAGCTGGTGCACGACCGGTTCGGCGTCAGCGAGCAGGGGCTCGCCGACCTGGCCCGCACCGCACTCGACGTCTCCTTCGCGCCGGCGCCGGTGAAGCGCCGGGTGCACGCCGAGATCGACGCCTACGTCAGCGCATCTCCTCCGACCGCCTGAGCACCGCCGGCCGGCCGAACGTGGTGCGCACGCCGGAGGCGAACCGGACCCGGTCCGGCGCCCGCTCGGCGACGTCGCCGAGCCCGGCGGCCGCCACCAGCCCGTCCTCCAGGTCGACCAGCTCGGCGGCCCGGAGGTCCCACGGTGGATGCTGGTTCGGGACGTACCAGGTGCGCCCGGCGTGCCGGACGTGCAGCCCCCAGCGCGCGGTCAGGAACTCGTCCAGCGGGTCGGGGGTCACCGGGGTTCCGAGGTCACGGAGGACGACCCGGCTGCGTACCCCGACCGGTCCCGGCCAGCGGGTGCGCGCGGTGTAGCGGTGCTCCGGCCCCCGTGCGGTCGGCCGCCGGTGGTGGGTCAGCCGCGCCCAGCGGTAGGGCAGCCCGAAGCCGGCCCGGGCGCCCAGCACCACCGCGAGCCGATCGGCGTCCAGGCTGCGGAACACGATCCCGCGTCGTCCGGTGGAGTCGACGGAGTACAGCCGCACGTTGGTCTCGAGGAACGTGCCCAGCCAGGGGACCGGGGGGCCGCTGCTCACCCCGGCGCCGACCATCCGGAACGGGATCAGGCCGACGTAGGTCACCCCGTCGAAGACGTCGGGCCGGACGCCGGGCGGCATCCAACCGGCCACCTGGTCCGGGGACACCGCCCAGTGCAGGAACGCGAGGTCGCACCAGTGCTGACGCATCAGCACCGGCCTGGGCAACCGGGGCGCTGACCTGCTGACCGGCTCCGGTGCGGTCACCGCCGGGCCCGGCGGCTGCCCAGCCCTGCCAGCACCACCCCGGCGAGGGCCACCAGCGCGCCGACGACCGTCGGCACCCCGAGGTCGACGGTTCCCACGACCTGGTCGACCAGCAGCGCGGAGGCGACCTGCCCGGTCACGGTGCAGAGGCCGAGCACCAGCACCCCGTGGACGCGGACCAGGACGGCGGCCGCGCTGATGAACCCGACACCGAGCGGTCCGCCGAGGTACAGCCACCAGGTGCCGGGCAGCGCATCGACGCCGCCGGTGGCCAGCACGCCGATCGCCGCCGCGAGCGCCAGCAGCGTCCCGCCGACCGCGAAGTTGATCCACGTCGCCGCCCAGGGGCCGCCGACGACCGAGACCTGCCCGTTGACCGCCTGCTGCCAGGCGATCGCGGCGCCGGCCAGCAACGGCAGCAGGGCCAGCGCGATGTCGCCGAACGACAGCGCCGCGGAACCCCCGAGCCGGCCGGCCGCCGACAGGGCGACCGCACCGACGGTGATCACCGCACCGAGGACGCGCAGCAGCGACAGCGGCTGCGAACCGGAGGGACCGAAGCCGTGGTGGTCGACTGCGAGGCTGCTCGCGGTCTGCCCGGCGACGACCGCCACCGTGAACAGTGCCACCCCGATCGTGCCGACGGTCAGGCCCTGGGTGGCGACCAGGAAGGCGCCCGCTGCCCCGCCGACGACCTGCCAGGGACGCAGCCGTGCGGTGCGCAGCGCGGTGCGCACCGCACCGAGACCGCGGCGCATCCGGACCGACCCCACCAGGGCGAGACACAACAGCAGCAGGCCGGTCCCGAAGCTGATCAGCGCGGCCGTGATGCCGGCGGTGGTGCCGCCCCCGAGCTCGGCGGCCAGATCGCTGTTGATCTGGCTCTGCACCGCGACCATGGCGCCGATCGCGAACATGGCGGGCACCGCCGCCAGCCGAAGCCAGCGCGGCTCCGCGTGCTGGTCGGCAGGCGAGGACGCGGCAGCGGCCAGCGGGGGCGAGGTCACGTGCCATTGTCCCCCGCGCCCGCCCGCACCGCCGCCGGGACTCGTGCAGCAGACTGCCGCCGTGGACATCGTCGAACCGCCGACGGCCGACCGGGCGCTGCACGACGAGGTCGTCGAGCTGACCCGCGCGCTGATCCGGGTGGACAGCACGAACGGCAACGAGACCGCCGTGGCCCTGCTGCTGGGCGACTACCTCGCCGCTGCCGGCATCGAGTGCGAGCTGGTGGCGCGTGACCCCGAGCGGGCCAACCTGGTGGCACGGGTCCCCGGCACGGCCGACGGGCCGACGCTGGCCCTGGTCGGCCACCTCGACGTGGTCCCCGCCGACCCGCGGGACTGGTCACACCCGCCGTTCGGCGCCGTCGTCGACGACGCCGGATACCTCTACGGGCGCGGTGCCCTGGACATGAAGAACGAGGTGGCGATCCGGGCGGTCAGCCTCGCGTCCCTGGTGCGGGAGGGATTCCAGCCGCGCGGCGACGTGCTGGTGCTGATGGTCGCCGACGAGGAGGACGGCAGCGCCGACGTGGGGATGAGCTGGCTGGTGCGGGAACGCCCGGACCTGCGGCCGGACTACGCGCTGAACGAGGGTGGCGGCGCCCGGAACCGGCTCCGGGACGGGCGCACGGTCACCGACGTCGCCGTCGGCGAGAAGGGCACCTGTCCGGTCCGGGTGGACGCCGTGGGCGAGGCGGGACACGCGTCGATGCCGTCGGTGGGACGCAACGCCGTCCCGCTGCTCGGCGAGGTGCTGCGCCGGATCGGCTCCGGGATGCCGACGCCGGCTCGACACGAGGTGGTGGACGCGATGCTGGCGACGCTGCTTCCGGACGGGCCGGACGACGACCTGGCGACCGCGCTCGAACGAGCCGGCCGGCTGAGCCCGGACTACGCCCACCTGCTGCCCGCCCTGGCCGGCACCACGATGGCGCCGACGCTGCTGCACGGCTCGGCGGCCCGCAACGTCCTGCCCGCCCGCGCCGGCGTCGAGCTGGACTGCCGGGTGCTGCCCGGGAGCACCGAGGACGACGTGGAGCGAGCGGTCCGCGACCGGCTCGGCGACGACCTCGCCTACGAGCTGTCCTTCCCGGAGCCGATGGTGCCGGGGTCGAGCTCACCGGCGGCCGGCCCGCTGTGGGACGCCTGCGCCGCCTGGGCGGCCGCCGACGACCCCGGGCTGGTCCTGCTGCCGACGCTGTGCACCGGCTACACCGACTCGTCGTACCTGCGACGGGCGTTCGGGACCGTGGCGTACGGCTTCAGCCCGCTGCGCAGCACACCGTCCGCGGTCGCCGAGGCGGGCTATCACAACGCCGACGAACGGGTGCACGTCGACGACCTGCTCCGGGGGGTGCGGTTCCACCGGTTCGTGCTGCGCCGGCTGCTCGGCGACGGGTGAGCCGCGGGACAGGTGCACCGGGTGGCGCCGATAAGCAACATTATGTCAACTCACGTCCACGTTCCGCAGCGCAGGACCGCGCGGGTGGTGTCCGAGCGCGTCCCCCGCCTCGCCCACCGCGGCCACGAACCGTGCCCCGGCGCCGAGGTCGTCGACCAGGTAGCGGGCATGCAGTCCCTGGGCGAGCGTGCGCCAGTCGGTCAGCTGGCCTCGGCGATCTGACCGCCCGTCAGCATGTCCATCGGCGCGACCCGATCCCCGAGCCAGCTCGCAGCGCTGGGGCAACGACGGCGAGCGGGTGTCCGTGGCTAACGCAGCGCCGAGACCGGCAGCCGCAGCCCGTCCTCGGCGGTGCGAACCGACACCGGGGCCGCAGCGGCCGCCCCGGACATCGCGAATGCGGACAGCACCGGCTCCGGCAGCGGCTCCAGGTCCAGCAGGCCGAGCGCCCCGCGCCGAACCACGCCGTTCCAGGCCATCTTGCTGGCGAACATGAAGTGCCCGACCATCGGCAGCTCGAACCGCGCCACCTGGCCGCCTGCCGCCCGCGCCCGCGCCGCCCACGCGTGGCTGGCGTCGGGCGACGTCCAGCGGTCCATCAGACCGTGCGCCAGCAGCAGGCGCTGGCCGGCGGGGACGCGCACCGGCTCGCCGGCCGGCAGCCACGGTGCGAGGGCGACGACGCCGCGCACCCGGTCGTCGGCGGCGAGGGCGCAGGCGGCCCGCCCGCCCATGGAGTGGCCGACGACGACCACCGGCACCTCGCCGTATCGCTCGGCGATCCGGTCCAGCGCCCAGCGGGCGTCCCGCACCGGGGCCGGCTCGGCGGCGGCCTCGGCGTTCCAGCCGCGCTGCGCGTACCGCAACAGCTCGACGGCCACCCCGGCCCGTCTGGCCGGTCGGGCCAGATGCCGCTGCAGCAGCGCCATCCGCCACCAGGACGCGTGCCGGCGCAGCACCGGGTCGGTGCCGTGCGCCCGGCCCCCGTGCAACATCAGCACGACGCCGGTCGGCGGCCGGCCGGAGGGCGCGCTGGTGGTCAGGACGGGACCGGGCGCCGGGGAGCTCACCGGTGAATCGTGTCACCTCGGATGGTCAGCCGCAGTCGGGGAACAGCGACAGGCCCGCCTGCGGCAGCCCGGGATAGGTGTCCCGGATGAGGTCCGGGACGGCCACGTCCGCCGCCTCCCCGGTCAGCTCGGTGACGACACCGTCCCGGAGGCCGTACGCGTCGATCTCCGACACCGTCGCCCTCGGGTCCGGCGTGGTCACGTGCAGGAACCCGCCGCGGACGCAGGTCAGCAGCTGCGGGGAGCCGCCGCCGTCGTCCACCGTGGCGAGCAGCGTCCACGGCCGGCCGTCCTGCTGCACCTGCACGAGGGCTCCGTCCACCCAGGAGAACATCCCGAGCTCGCCGCCGCCGCGGGGGTTCCACGACGTGGCGAGGACGATCTCGTCGCCGCCCGCACCGTCCAGCTGGGCGAAGACCGGCGTGTTCAGCGCGGTCACGTCCACCGGCTCGCTGGCCCCGGCGACCGGCGCCGCGACGGTGCCGGTCGCGGTCGTCACCACAACGGCGACCGCGCAGCCGGAACCGGCGTCGGGCACCCCGCCCAGCACGACCTCGTCCATCGCACCGTCGCCGTCGATGTCGGCGCTGCCGAGCGGGACCGCGCCGGTGAGCGTGTCGCTGGTCAGGCCGGCCGGGCACGGCCCCTCCCCCGAGCCGGTGCCGGCGTTGGCCGCCGTGCTCCCCTGCGTCCGGCGCGGTGTCTGGCGCGGTGTCCTGACCGCAGCCGGCCAGCAGCAGCGCAAGCGCGGCGAGGCCGAGGACGAGTGCGGACCGTCGGGGGCTGGGGGCGGTGCGTGGTGTCCTCATCGGTCCCACCTCGTTCGTGCTCAGCCGGTCCCTGCCGGACCGGTCTGCTGGTGAGACGCAGGGTCGGGCCGCCGGGTTCCGCGTGTCCGCCACAACCAGGCCAGCCCGAGCAGCGGCAACACCAGCGGCACGTAGCCGTACCCGGCGCCGAACCCCGACCAGACGGTCTGGTCGGGGAACAGGCCGGGCCGGGCCACCGTCAGGGCGCCGACGACGAGCACCCCCGCCAGCTCCAGCCCCACGGCCAGCCAGGCGGCCGGGCGCGGTCGGGGGCCCCGGCCGGCCAGCGAGACGGTCGCGAGCAGGTAGACCACCGCCGCCAGCACGGACAGCGAGTAGGCCACGGGGGCGGTGCCGAACGACTGCGCCACCTGCACCGCGGACCGGGCACCGGCCGAGATCGCGAACACGGCGTACACCGCCACCAACACGCGACCGGGTCCACGCGCGCTGGCCGCGGCAGTGCCGGGTCGGCCGCTGTCTGCGGGCACCCGGATCAGCCCTGCCAGACCTGGAGGATGCGGTTCACCAGTGCCGCGACGGTGACGCATCCGATCAGCAGCACACCGACCCCCCAGCGGGAGGTCTCGGAGGCGGCCCACGCCACCGCCAGCGGGAGCACCAGCACGGCGGTCAGCAGATAGCCGATGAACAGCGCCGACTCCACCGGTCGATCGGTGCGGACCAGCGCGACCGACCCGCCGACGAGCTGGGCGACCAGGCCCAGCTCGAGCACGGCCAGCAGCCAGAACAGCCCGTCGTGCATCCGTCGGTCCCGTGCGAGCAGCACCGTGGACCAGGCGGCGCCGGTCAGCGCGAGTGCGGCGAGCGCAGCCGCGACAACGGGGGTCACCGGTCGATCACTCCCCCATCGTGTCAGTCCTAGAGTGACGGCATGGCCGCGCCGGACCCGCTCCCTGCTGCTCGCAGCCTGACCGTGGACGAGGCCCGCCGCCGGTCCGCCGACCTCCGGGTGCCCAGCACCCGGGTCGAGCTGGATCTCGACCGGGGCGCCGAGTCGTTCGGGTCGGTCACCACACTGACGGTGGAGGCGGTGCGGGAGACCGAGACCTTCCTCGACGTCCGGCCCCGGGCGCTGCACGCCATCTCGCTGGACGGGGTGCAGCTGGACCCTGGCCTGCTCAGCGAGAGCCGCTACCCGCTGCGGCTGGCAGCGGGCCGGCACGAGCTGCGGGTCGAGGCGGAGATGGCCTACAGCCGGGACGGCGAGGGTCTGCACCGCACCGTCGATCCCAGCGACGGCCGCACCTATCTGTACCTGATGACGTTCCTCGACGCGGCGCCGCGCTGCTTCGCCTGCTTCGACCAGCCGGACCTGAAGTCGCGCTTCCGGTTCGACGTGCGCACCCCCGCGGACTGGACGGTGCTGGGGAACACCCGGGCGGTCCGAACCGGGCCGGGGAGCTGGGAGCTGCCGGAGTCGCTGCCGATCTCGACCTACCACGTCACCCTGGTGGCCGGTCCCTACTCGTCGCTCACCCGGGAGCACGACGGCATCCTGCTCGGGCTGCACGCCAAGCAGTCGCTGGCTCGGGAGCTGGCAGCCGACGCCGACGAGCTGTTCGAGGTGACCGCCCAGTCCTTCGACGCGTTGCACGACCGCTTCGGCGTCCGCTACCCGTTCGGCGACTACCACCAGGCGTTCGTGCCGGAGTTCAACGCCGGCGCGATGGAATGCCCCGGTTGTGTGCTGTTCCGCGACGGGCTGGTGTTCCGGTCCGCGGTGACCGACCACGAGCGCAGCCGACGGGTCAACACGATCGTGCACGAGATGGCGCACCAGTGGTTCGGGAACCTGGTCACCCCGGTGTGGTGGGACGACCTGTGGCTGAACGAGTCGTTCGCCACCTACATCGGCTACCGGGTCGCCGGCGAGGCGACCCGCTTCGGCGAGGGCTGGGTGGAGTTCGCCTACGTCACCAAGCGCTGGGGCCTGGTGGCCGACCAGCTGCCCTCGAGCCATCCGGTGGCCTCCAACGGTGCTGCCGACGCGCACACCGCGCTGAACGACTTCGACGGCATCTCCTACGCCAAGGGGGCGGCGGTGTTGAAGCAGCTCGCGGCCCATCTCGGCGACGACGTGTTCTTCGCCGGGGTGCGGGACCACCTCGCCGCGCACCCGTACGGCAACGCGACGCTGGCCGACCTGCTCGACTCCTGGGAGCGAGCCGGAGCGAGCGACCTGCACACCTGGGCCGACGCGTGGCTCCGCAGCACCGGCGCGGACCTGCTGCGGGTCGAGGGCGACGAGCTGACCCGCATCCCGTCCCCCGGCGGCGGGACGGGGCGGCCGCACCGCCTGCGGGTGGCCCGGGTGGCCACCGCGGACGGCGCGACCACCAGCGCGGAGGTGGTGGTGACGTCCGACCGGACCCGGTTGCCCTGGGCCGGTGGCGACGGGCACGTCCTGCTGCTGGACACCGCCGACGAGACCTGGGGCAAGCTCCGCCCCGACCCGGACACCGAGCGACGGCTGCCCGAGCTGCTCCCCCGCATCGACGACCCGGTCACCCGGGGCGCCCTGTGGCTGGCGGTGCGAGACGCCTTCGACGACGCCGAGCTGGATCCGCGGCAGGTGCTCGACCTGCTCTGCGCGGCGGTGCCGGAGGAGACCTCCGACGTCGCCGTGCGCACCCTGCTGGACTGGGCCGAGGTGAGCCTGCTCGGCCGGGTGCTCGGCGACACCCCCGCCGGTGCCGCCGCCGCGGACCGACTCGCGACCTCGGCCGCGGAGCGGGTCCGGACCGCGCCCGCCGGCTCCGGGCTGCAGCTCGCCGCCGCGCGTGGACTCGCCCGGCTCAGCCCGGACACCGCCCTGATCGGCGGTTGGCTGGACGGACCGGCACCCGCCGGGCTGGCCGTCGATGCCGAGCTGCGCTGGCACCTGCTCACCCAGCTCTGCCGGCGCGGGGTGGCCGGGGACGACGAGATCGAGCGGGAGCTGCGCCGGGACCCGTCCGCCGAGGGACGGGTGCACGCCACCCGTTGCCGCGCCGCCCTGCCGGACCCGGCCGCCAAGGCGGCGTCCTGGCACACCTTGACCGCCGACCCCGAGGCCACCAACTACACGCTGTACGCCATCGGCGAGGGCTTCTGGTGGCCCGAGCAACAGGCGCTGACCGCGGCGTACGTCCCGCGCTTCTTCGCCGAGATGCCGGCTACGACCCGGATCAGGACCGGCTGGGTGGTGGCCGAGAGCGTGGGCGAGGCGTTCCCGCGCTACGCCGTCGACACGGCGACGCTCGAGCGCGCCGACGCGGTCGCCGCCGACCCCGAGGTGGACGGCATGGTCCGTCGGGAGGTGGCCGACGCCAGCGACCCGGTCCGCCGTGCGCTGCGCATCCGGGAGCGCTGGACGACGGCCTAGGCCGACCCGGTGGCGTTCACCGGACCGAGTCCGAGCAGCGCCGGCACCTGGTCCATCGTCTGGAAGACCTCGGCGCCGGCCTCCGCCAGCCGGTGTCCGGGGGTCAGCCCGCCGCCGAACCCGAGCACCCGCATCCCGGCGGCCACTCCCCCGCTGACACCGGGCACGCTGTCCTCCACCACCACGCAGCGGGCCGGTTCGACGCCGCGGGTGCGGGCCGCATGGAGGAACAGGTCGGGCGCGGGCTTGCCGCGCGGCACCTCGCTCGCGCTGTGGATGCGCCCGGCGAATCGCTCGTACAGGCCGGTGAGCTCCAGCACCAGCCGCAGCCGATCGTGGCCGCTGGACGAGGCCACGCACATCGCCAGTCCGGCCGCGGACAGCCTGTCCAGCGTCTCGACGACGCCCTCGACGGCGGTCAGCTCGGCCCGGAACAGCTCGTGCGAGGCCTCCCGCAGTGCCTCGTGCCAGCCTGCCGGGACCGGCGCCCCGAGGTGCCGCTCGATCTCGGCCGCCATGTGCCCCTCGCTGCGACCGACGAAGCGGGCGATCACCTCGTCCTGACCGATCGGCCAGCCGAGCCCGGTGATCCACTCGGCCTCCAGCCGGGTGACGAGCCGCTCGGTCTCGACCAGCACCCCGTCGCAGTCCCACACCACCAGATCCGGCCGCACGGCGGTCCACCCTAGGCGGCGCGCATCGAGCGCCGGAGCGCGGACCGGGGTACACATCTGCTTGTGAGCGCTTCGACGTCCCGCCCCCCGGTCCAGCTCCCGATCGCCGTCCTCGCCACGGTCGTCGGCTCCTACCTGGGAGCGGCGGACTACCTGGGGCTGCCGACCGTGGAGCTCGCCGAGGCCATCCGCGCCGTGCTGTTCGGCACCGCGATCATCGGCGCGGCGTTCATCCTGGCCTGGGCGGCCGAGGCGGCTCAGGTGGACATCAGTGCCGGGCTGGCGCTGTCGGTGCTGGCCCTGCTCGCGGTGCTGCCCGAGTATGCGGTCGACTTCGTCTTCACCTACCAGGCCGGGGAGCTGTACCAGGCGCAGGGCTCCTGCGACGCCTCCGGCGGCGGAGCCAGCCCATGTTCGCTGGCGCTTGCGAACATGACCGGCGCCAACCGGATCCTGGTCGGCGTCGGCTGGCCGCTGGTGGTCCTAGTCGCCAGCCTGGCCGCGCTGCGGTCGCGCCGGGCCGGGACCGGGGACTCGGTCTCGACGAGCCCGGGCGAGGTCCGGCTGCTGCCGCCCCTGTCGGCCGACGTCGTCTACCTCGGCATCGCCAGCCTGTACTCGCTCACCCTGCCGCTGAAGGACACGCTCACGCTGTGGGATGCGCTGATCCTCGTCGGCATCTTCACGGCGTACGCCTGGCGGCTGGCGCAGGCGCCAGCATCCGACCCCGACCTCCTGGGAGTGTCGCAGTGGGTCGGTGAGTCCGACCGACGGCGCCGGCGTGGCCTGGTGTTCGCGATGTTCGGTTTCGCGGCCCTGGTCATCCTGCTCAGCGCGGAGCACTTCGCCGAGGCCCTGGTGCAGGCCGGCGAGGACGTCGGGGTGGACCAGTTCCTGCTGGTGCAGTGGATCGCGCCGCTGGCCAGCGAGTCGCCCGAGCTGATCGTCGCCTGCCTGTACGCGTGGCGACTCAAGGCGTCCAGCTCGCTGGGCACGCTGCTGTCGAGCAAGGTGAACCAGTGGACGCTGCTCGTCGGCACCATCCCGGTGGTGTTCGGGCTGTCCGCGCTGACCACCGACGGACTCCCGATCGACGACGAGCAGCGCCTCGAGCTATTGCTGACGGCGGCCCAGTCCGTCTTCGCCGTCGCGGTGCTGATCAACCTGAGCCTCACCCTCTGGGGTGCGCTCGCGCTGCTGTCGCTGTTCGGCGTGCAGTTCGTGGTCAGCGTCACCGGGTCGGCCGCTGCCAACGAGACGACCATCCTGGTGCTGTCCGGTGTCTACCTCGTGCTGGCCGCCGGCCAGCTGGTTCGGTACCGCCGCCGGGTCGTCCGCACGGTCAAGGACGGCCTCGTGACGCCGTTCTCCCAGTTGGAGCGCCGGACCGACACGATGACCGCCGAGTACGAGTGACGGCGCGGGGGCGCCGCGTTGTCGGCGCGGGCCCCTACCGTCGGCCGCGTGCGCATCCTCCACACCTCCGACTGGCACCTCGGCCGGTCCTTCCACCGGGAGGGGATGCTCGGGCACCAGGCGGCGTTCGTCGACTTCCTGGTGGACACGGTGCGGGCCGAGCGGGTCGGCCTCGTCGTCGTCGCCGGTGACGTCTACGACCGGGCGCTGCCGTCGGTGGATGCCGTCGCCGTGGCCGACGAGGCGTTGCGCCGGCTGGCCGGGCTCCGGGTTCCGGTGGTCGTCACCAGCGGGAACCACGACTCCGCGCGGCGGCTCGGCTTCGCCGCGGACCTGATCGCCACCGCAGGCATCCACCTGCGCACCGACCCGGCCGGTGTCGACCGCCCGGTGATGGTGACCGACGCTGCCGGCCCGGTCGCGGTCTACGGACTGCCGTACCTCGAGCCCGAGGTGCTGTGCGAGCCCTGGGGGCTCCCGACGCGGTCCCACGAGGCGGTCCTGCGAGCGGCGATGCAGCGGGTGGCGAGGCACCGGGCCGGTCTCGGCGCCGGCACGCGAAGCGTCGTGCTGGCGCATGCCTGGGTCACCGGCGGAGCCGCCAGCGGCAGCGAACGCGACATCAGCGTCGGCGGCATCTCCTCGGTCCCGGCGGAGGTCTTCGACGGCGTCGACTACGTCGCCCTCGGCCACCTGCACGGCCGGCAGTCGATCCGCCCGACCGTGCGCTACAGCGGCTCGCCGCTGGCGTACTCGTTCTCCGAGACGACGCATCGCAAGGGCTGTTGGCTGGTGGAGCTCGGGCCCGCGGGCGTGGACGAGGTGGCATTCGTGCCGGCGCCGGTGCCGCGCCCGCTGGGTCGGTTGCGCGGCACCCTGGAGGAGCTGCTCGGCGACCCCCGGCACGACGCGGTGACCGGGCACTGGCTCCAGGTCACGCTCACCGATCCCCGTCGGCCTCGCGCCGCGATGGAGCGGCTCCGCACCCGCTTCCCGCACGCGCTGCTGCTGGACTTCGCCCCGGAGGGCAGGGCGGTCGATCGGGTGCCGTGGTCACAGCGGCTGCGCGGGCGCAGCGACCGCGAGATCGTCCACGACTTCGTCGCGGCGGTGCGGGCCGAGCCGGCCGACCCGGCCGAGAGCGAGCTGTTGAACGCGGCCTGCGACGCCTGCACCAGCGGTCGGACCCTCGAGTCCGTCCGGGGCGACAGCGCGACCAGCGAGCCCGACCGGGCGGTCGAGGACGGCACCGACGAGGTCGCCTCGTGAGGGTGCACGCCCTGGAGATCACCGCCTTCGGCCCCTTCGCCGACACTGTCCGGATCGACGTGGACGCGCTGAGCGCCCAGGGTCTCTTCCTGCTCACCGGACCCACCGGGGCGGGCAAGACCAGCGTGCTCGACGCGATCTGCTTCGGGCTGTACGGCCGGGTCCCCGGGGCCCGGCAGCAGGCGGACCGGCTGCGCAGCGACCATGCCGAGCCCGCGGCCGTGCCGCGGGTCCGGCTGGAGGTCACCCTCGGCGGTCGGCGGCTGCGGATCGTCCGCTCACCCCGCTGGCAGCGCCCCAGTGCCCGTGCTCGCGCCGGCCAGGTCGCCGTCCAGGCCACCGTGACGGTGCAGGAGCGCCCGCCCGGCGGGGCGGAGGCGGACGGCTGGGTGACGCTGACCACCCGCATCGACGAGGCGCAGCTGCTGGTCGACGAGCTGCTCGGGATGACTCTGCAGCAGTTCACCCAGGTGGCGATGCTGCCGCAGGGCGCGTTCCAGGACTTCCTGCGGTCCGGCACCGACGAGCGCCGCGTCCTGCTGGAGCGGCTGTTCGGGACGGCGCGGTTCCGCGACGTCGAGCGCTGGCTGGTGGACCGCCGGCAGCGCCTGCGGGTGGAGGCGGAGGCCGCGGAGCAGGCGGCTCGCTCGATCGCCGACCAGGTCCGCGGGGCCGCCCACCTGGACCGGCCGGTGCCCGACCGGGTCGACGACTGGCCCGACTGGTCGGCGGCGGTTCGCGCCACCGCCCGACGCCGACGCGACGACCTGACCGTCCTCGTCGAGCAATCCCGGCTGCGCCGCGACGACGCTCGGCAGGCCTACGAGGACGCCGTCACCGCGACGGCGGTGCGACGGCGCGGGGAGCAGGCGCAGCTCGACCAGGTGGAGCTGGCCCGCACCGCCGAGCGAGCCACTGCTGACCTGGCCAGGCTGGACGCGGCGGACCGGGCCCGCGAGGTCGCCGTCCTGCTCGACCCCCTGGCGGAGGCTGCTGCGCGGCTTTCCGGGGCGTGCTCCCGGATGCGCCGCGCCGCTGTCGAGCTGGCGGAGCTGGCGCCCGGTGTGCTCCCCGCGCCGCTCGCCGAGGAGCCGGACGACGGCCTGCTCGCGCTCTGGTCCACCGCCCTGGAGGCGGCCCGCACCGACACCGATCGCATGGTGGAGCGCGAGCAGCGGCTGGTCGAGGAGGTCGGTGAGCTGGCCGTCCTGGACCAGCGGCGGGCCGAGCTCGCCGACGCGGCCGCGGCGGCGCGCGACGATGCCACCGCCCTGCGCCGCACCGCCGAGGAGGCCCCCGGGCGGGTCGACGCGCTGCGCCGAAAGGTCGACACCGAGCACCGGCTGGACGCCGCCCACGATCACCTGGCCACCCAGCTGGCGGCCGCGCGCGCCAGGGCCGAGGCGGCCACGGCGTTGCCGTCGGCGGAGCGGCGACGGCGGACCGCCGAGGACGCCGCCCGGGGGGCCTACGCCGACTACCGCGCCGCGGTGGACACCCGGATCGACGTCACCCGGCGCCGGCTGGCCGGCGCCGCCGGGGAGCTCGCCCAGGGGCTGGTCGACGACGCGCCGTGCTGCGTCTGCGGGTCACGGACCCACCCGGACCCGGCGGCGCCGACGGTCGACCATCCCGGTGCGGCCGACGAACGCGCGGCCGCCGACGCGGAACGGCACGCCGAGGGACGGCGGGACCAGGCCGACCGGGCCGTGACCGCGGCGGCGGCCGAGGTGTCCCGGCTGACCACCGCGGCCGCCGGGCTCGACCCCGCCGAGGCGGCGACGCTGGTGACATCGCTGACGCGGGAGCTGACCACCGCCGCCGCGGCACGCCGCCGGCTCCCGAAGACCGAGCGGGAGCTGCTCGCCCTCTCGGCGGTGGCGGTGGACGCCGTGGCCGCGGCCGCGGGCGCCGCGCACCACGCCCGGGACCTACGGGCGGCGGCGGACGGCGCGGCGCAGGCAGCCGACACCCTGCGCGCCAGGCTGGTCCGGCAGGTCGGGCCGGGCCTCGACGTCGCCGCCGCTCAGCAGCGGACCGCTCGACGTCTGCAGCTGCTGGCCGCGGCGCGAGCCGCCGTGACCGAGCTGCGCGCGGCGCGGTCGGCGCACGCCGCCACCACCGACCGCGCCGCCAGGGCGGCGGTGCACAGTGGCTTCGACTCGGTCGCCGGGGCGCGCGCCGCGCTGCTCGACGCGGCCACCCGCGACGAGCTGCGCAGCAGGCTCGAGACGCGCCGGGTCCGGGCCGCCAGTGCTGCCGCGGTGCTCGCCGACCCGTCGGTCCGCGCCGCCCTCGCGGCCGCGCCGCCGGACACCGACGGCCTCGCCGCTCGGGTGGCCGACGCCGAGCAGACCTCCGACGGCCAGCAGGCGGACCTCGTCACGGCCCGCCGCACGGCGCAGCGGGTTGCTGGGCTGCACGACCAGCTCGCCGACCGGCTGGCGGACTGGCGGCCGCGCCGGCAGGCGTTGGAGCTGGCCGCGGGGCTGGCGGGCCTGGCCGAGGGGAAGTCGGCCGACAACGATTGCCGGATGTCGCTGTCGTCGTACGTCCTCGCCGCTCGGCTGGAACAGGTGGTGGCGGCCGCGAACGAGCGGCTGCAGCCGATCACGTCGGGGCGCTACCTGCTCGAGCACACCGTGCAGCGGGCGGCGGGTGACCGCCGTGCCGGCGCCGGTGGTCTCGGGCTGCTGGTGCGCGACGAGTGGACCGGCGACCTCCGGGACCCGTCGACCCTGTCCGGCGGGGAGACCTTCCAAGCGTCGCTGTCCCTCGCGCTGGGGCTGGCCGACGTGGTGGGGTCGGAGAGCGGTGGGACCGAGCTGCACACCGTGTTCGTCGACGAGGGCTTCGGCGCGCTGGACCCGGACAGCCTCGACGAGGTGATGGACGAGCTCGACCGGCTCCGGGACGGAGGGCGGGTGGTCGGGGTGGTGTCGCACGTGGACGCGATGCGGGAGCGGATCCCGGCGCAGCTGCGGTTGGCCAAGACCCGGTCCGGCTCACGCGTCAGCCAGGCATGACCGACCCCGACCGGCCGGTCGCGGTGCTGGACATCGACGGCGTCGTCGCCGACGTCCGGCACCGGCTCCCGCACCTGCGCGGGCCGGACAAGGACTGGGACGCGTTCTTCGCCGCGATGGACGAGGACCCCCTGTTGCCGGAGGGCTTCGCGGTGGCGGCCGAGCTGGCGCGCCGGCACCGGATCGTCTACGTCACCGGCCGCCCCCGTCGGTACGCCTCGGTCACCGCCGGGTGGCTGCGACGACACAGGCTGCCGCCGGGTCCGGTGCTGCACCGGGCCGACGGTGATCGGCGGCCCGCCCGCGTGGTCAAGCCCGAGCTCGTCGCCACGCTGGCGCGCGACGGCCGGGTCGCGGTCGTGGTCGACGACGACCCGTCGGTGCTGGCCGCCCTCCGCCGGTCAGGGTTCCCCGTCTTCCCCGCCGACTGGGCGCACCCGCAGCAGGGCCTCTTCGACGCCCAGGAACACGGTCAGACCTAGGCTGGCGGCGCAGGGCACGCTCGAGCCGGACCCATCCGGCGCGCCGGGTGCTCCGAACCAACGATGAGTCCCCCGGCTGCCGCGGCGTCCGGGGGTGACCGAGCGAGGAAGAGGTGACCGGTGGTCGAACCCAGTCGGCTGTCGTCGGTTCCCGCCTCCGAGGACCTGTCGGAGCCGCTGACCGATCTGCTGCTGCGCGTCGCCAAGGGCGACGAGGCGTCGTTCGCCGACTTCTACGACCGCACCAGCGCCACCGTGCACGGCTTGGCCCGCCGCGTGGTCCGCGACCCGGCGCGTGCCGAGGAGGTCACCCAGGAGGTGTACCTGCAGGTGTGGCGGACCGCCGGCCGGTTCGAACCGGCGCGTGGCTCGGCCCGCAGCTGGCTGCTGACCCTGGCGCACCGCCGGTCGGTCGACGTCGTCCGGCACGACCAGGCCAGCACCAACCGGGAGGCCCGCTACGACTGGAGCGGCGGGCGCGACGTCGACGTCGTCGACGACGAGGTCACCACGCGGCTCGAGTACGAGCAGGTGCGCCGGTGCCTCGGCGGGCTCACCGAGCTCCAGCACGAGGCCGTCACCCTCGCCTATTACGGCGGACATACCTACGCGCAGGTCGCCGACCTGCTCGAGGTGAATCCCGCCACCATCAAGACCCGGATGCGAGACGGCTTGATCCGGCTCCGAGACTGCCTGGGAGTGACCCCATGAGCGCCGAGCTGCACGCTCTCGTCGGCGCCTACGCGCTGGACGCGCTGGACCACCGCGAGCAGCTGGCGTTCGAAGCGCACCTGGCCAGCTGCCCGACTTGCTCCGACGAGCTGGCCGGCTTCGTGGCGACCGCCGAGCGGCTCGGCGGCGCCGTCGCGTCGCCCGCGCCGCCCGAGCTGCGAGACCGGGTCCTCACGACCGCGGCCAGGACCGCGCAGGAGCGTCGTGTGGTTCCGCTCAGCCGGGCCGCGCGGTGGCGGCAGCGAGCCCCGCAGCTGGTCGCCGCCGCCTCGATCCTGGCGGTCCTGGGCGCCGTCGGCGCCTACGTCGGGGAGCGCGATCGGGTCGACGAATTCCAGCAGGCCGATGCTCGGGAGGCAGCGGTGCTCGCCTCCGACGACGCCACCTCGTCGCGGGTGCGAGCCGGCGAGACGACGGTCACGGTGTGGTCGTCCAGGTCGCTGGACAGCGCTGTCGTCGTGATGAGCGACGTGCCGCCGCTGGAGCCGAAGCGCAACTACCAGATGTGGGTGGTGGATGCCGGGGGCGAACCCCGGTCGGTGGCGGTCATGGGGCCGGACGACATCGACCACACCTCGAGCACGTTGGTCGACGACATCGACGATGCGGCCGCGGTGGCGGTCACCGTCGAGCCGGAGGGAGGCTCGACCGAGCCGACGACTGACCCGGTACTCAGCGTGGACCTCGCCTGACCGTACGATCAGCGGTCGTCCACACGGCCAGCCGGGCGAACTGCTCGGGCCACACCTGTGCGGAATGCGAGCCGATCTCAGCGGGAGCGTGCACTATGGGTGATGTGAGAGACACCACACCGCAGGATCCGGGCCGGACGCCGGCGATGTTCGCGCTCGGCAGCTGCCACCACCAGCCCTGCTGCCCGGCGGCCGACGCTCCGGACCGCGAGGCCGCGCACACCGTCTCCGCCCACCCCGAGCAGGGCTGGAGCCTGCTGTGCAACGGCGTGGTGCTCTTCGACGACACCGGCGAGCTGCTTCCCGACGGTCGGATGATCGCCCCGCACCGGCCGACCGACACCCACCCCGAGGCCTTCGGCATCCTCGCCGTCTGACCCGACTGATCCCCCTCACCGGATCTGACCCGCGAACCTCGGCCGCGCTCAGCCCGGCTGCGGAGTCCGGGTGAGCAGGTAGCTGGCCAGTTCGAGCCGCTGCACCCGGCCGTCCGGGTCGCGCAGCACGGTCAGGGTCTCGTCGGCGAAGTAGGCGTCCAGCCCCCGCCAGCGGTCCGCCGACATCCGCACGAACCGGCTCGACCGGGCGGGGCTCGGACCCTCCAGCCGCAGTCGCCCACCCCGCACGACCAGGCTGAACGGTGTGTTGCCCCAGTACCACGGCCCCAGCAGCTCGTCCGCGCCCTCGACGACGGGCTCCGGACGCCAGACCGGCGCCGGGGCAGGTTCGTCGGCCAGGACCTGGTCGAGCAGCCGGGCCGGAAGCACCGGCGTCCCTCCGGCGGTCCCGTTCGACAGCGCGACCGCCGCCAGACCGCTCCCCGGCTCTGCCGCGAGACCGGCGAGGAAACCGGGCATCGAGCCGGAGTGCCCGACCCGGACACCCGAGCCAGCGGGTTCGACCCGCAGCCCCAGGCCGTACGCCCCGGTCATGTCGCCCGGCTGGGCGGACTGGCCCGTGGTCATCTCGCGTACCGACGCCGGCGACAGCACCTCGGACTCGCCGCCCGTCCACAGGCCGGCCAGCCGGGCCAGGTCGGCGCTGGTGCTCCACAGCTGCCCCGCGGGTGCCATCCGGCCGGTGTCGCTGTGCGGCTCGGGGTGCAGCCGCCCGGTGTGCGGGTGCACCGACCAGCCCTGGGCGTGCGGAGGCTGCGGGGCGTAGCTGGTGCGGTCCATCCCCAGCGGCCGCAACACCCACCGGGTCACCACGTCGGCCCACGGCTCGGCACGCACCGCCGCGACGGCCGCTCCGAGCAGCGCGTAGCCCAGGTTGCTGTAGTGCAGGCTCCCGGTCTGTGCGTCCAGCCGGGCCTGGTCCGCCGTGCGCTGGAACAGGTCGGCCAGGTCGTCGTCGTGGTGCCGCTCCCACCACGGTCCGGCCGGCTCGGCGGGCAGGCCACCGGTGTGGGCGAGCAGCCGGCGCAGCGAGGTGTTCCCGAACGGTGCGCCGGGAACGTAGTCGCCGACGGCGGCGTCGAGGTCGAGCAGTCCCTCATCCCGGCACTGCAGCACGGTGATCGCGGTGACCGGCTTGGTCACCGAGCCGATCCGGTACTGCAGGTCGGGGCCGGGCGGCGGCCCGCCGGTCTCCACCCCGCGCCCGGCACTCCAGACCACCGAACCGTCGCGGACCACCGCGGCGACCAGCGACGGCTGCCGGGAGCCGGCCTGGACGTCGGCGAGGTGTCGATGCAGCGCCGCCTCGGTGGCCGGAAGCAGGGCGGCGGCCACCGGGCGGTGGGTCACCCGAAGGCCTCCGGCGGCGGACAGGCGCAGACCAGGTTGCGGTCGCCGTAGGCCTGGTCGATCCGGGCCACCGGCGGCCAGTACTTGTCGGTGGCGCTGCCCGTCGGCAGCGCACCCTGCTCCCGGGAGTACGGGCGGTCCCACTCCCCCGTCACCGCCGCCACGGTGTGCGGCGCGCGGCGCAGCGGGCTCTCGTCGACCGGCCAGGCACCGTCCGCGACCGCCTGGATCTCGGCGACGATCGCGATCATCGCGTCACAGAACCGGTCCAGCTCGGCCAGGTCCTCGGACTCGGTGGGCTCGACCATGAACGTCCCGGGCACCGGGAAGCTCATCGTCGGCGCGTGGAAGCCGTAGTCCACCAGCCGCTTGGCCACGTCGTCGACGGTGACGCCGGTCTGCTTGGTGAGTGCCCGCAGGTCGAGGATGCACTCGTGCGCCACCAGCCCGTTCGCACCGGTGTAGAGCACCGGCAGGTGGTCGCGCAGCCGGGCGGCCACGTAGTTGGCCGACAGCACCGCGACCGACGTCGCCTCCCGCAGCCCCTCGTCGCCCATCATCGCGAGGTAGAGCCAGGGGATCGGAAGGATCCCGGCCGAGCCGTACGGCGCGGCGCTGACCGGTCCGATGCCCGCACGCCGAGCCGGGTCCGGGTGCCCCGGGTGGCTGGGCAGGAACGGCACCAGATGCTCGCGCACCGCGACCGGCCCGACTCCTGGCCCGCCGCCGCCGTGCGGGATGCAGAACGTCTTGTGCAGGTTGAGGTGGGACACGTCGCCACCGAACGCGCCGGGCCGAGCGTGGCCGACCAGCGCGTTCAGGTTGGCGCCGTCGACGTAGACCTGGCCCCCGTGCTGGTGCACCACCTCGCACAGGGTGGTGATTCCGTCCTCGAAGACGCCGTGCGTGGACGGGTAGGTCACCATCACCGCTGCCAGGGAGTCGCGGTGCTGGTCGCACTTGGCGCGCAGGTCGTCGAGGTCCACGCTGCCGTCCTCGGCCGCGGCGACGACGACGACCCGCATACCGGCCATGACCGCCGACGCGGCGTTCGTCCCGTGCGCGGACGACGGGATCAGGCAGACGTCGCGGGCGGTGTCGCCACGGTCGAGGTGGTAGGCGTGGATGGCCATCAGCCCGGCCAGCTCGCCCTGGGACCCCGCATTGGGCTGCACAGACACCGCGGCGTAGCCGGTCACGTCCGCCAGCCAGCGCTCCAGCTCGGACACCAGCTCGATCGCGCCGGCGGCGTCGTCGGCGGGGACGAACGGGTGCAGGTCGGCGAGCTCCGGCCAGCCGAGCGGCTCCATCTCGGTGGTCGCGTTCAGCTTCATCGTGCAGGAGCCCAACGGGATCATCCCCCGGTCGAGCGCGTAGTCCCGGTCCGACAGCCGGCGCAGGTAGCGCAGCATCGACGTCTCGGACCGGTACCGCTGGAAGACCTCGTGGGTGAGGTACGGCGTCTGCCGCGACAGCCCGTCCGGAATGGCGTCGTCGGTGGACGTGTCGAGAGCGTCGACGTCCACGGCCTCGCTGCCGAACGCGGCCCACACCGTCGCCAGATGGGTCCGCTCGGTCAGCTCGTTCGCGCTGATGCCGACGTGGTCCTCGTCGATCTGCCGGAGGTGCACCCCGGCGGCACGGGCGCGCTGCACCACCGCGCCGGCCGCACCCGGAACCCGCGCCACGATGGTGTCGAAGAACGTCTCGGTCAGCACCTCGACACCGCTGTCTCGAAGCCCGGACGCGAGCACCGCGGCGTAGCGGTGCACGCGGCGCGCGATCGCCTCGAGCCCGGCGGGCCCGTGGTAGACCGCGTACATCGCCGCGGCAACCGCGAGCAGCACCTGGGCGGTGCAGATGTTGGAGGTCGCCTTGTCCCGGCGGATGTGCTGCTCGCGGGTCTGCAGCGCGAGTCGGTAGGCCGGCGCCCCGGCGGCGTCGACGGACACCCCGACCAGCCGGCCGGGCAGGTGCCGCTCGAGCCCGGAGCGCACCGCCATGAAGCCGGCGTGCGGACCGCCGTACCACATCGGCACCCCGAACCGCTGGGCCGAACCGACGACGACGTCGGCGCCGAGCGCGCCGGGGGCCTCCAGCAGGCACAGCGCCAGCGGGTCGGCCACCACGACGGCCAGTCCGCCGCGCTCGTGCGCCGCCTCGATCAACGGACGCGGATCCGACACGGATCCGGACGCTCCGGGATAGGCCAGGACGACGGCGGACAGCGGTCCGTCGGGCAGGCCCGAGGACAGATCGGTCTCGACCAGGTCGATGCGCATCTGCGCCGCTCGGGTCGCCAGGACGGCGCGCGTCTGCGGCAACAGGTCGGCGTCGACGACCACCGGAGCGGTGCCCGCGGGACCGCGCAACGCCCGACGGGCCAGCGTCACCGCCTCGGCGGCGGCAGTGGCCTCGTCCAGCAGCGACGCGTTGGCGGTGGGCAGGCCCGCCAGCTCGCCGATCATCGTCTGGAAGTTGAGCAGTGCCTCGAGCCGGCCCTGGGAGATCTCCGGCTGGTACGGCGTGTAGGCGGTGTACCAGGAGGGGTCCTCGAGCACGTTGCGCCGGATCACGGCCGGCGTCGCGGTGGGGTGGTAGCCGAGACCGATCATGGCCACCCCCGGCCGGTTGCCGGCCAGCCGGGCGCGCAACGCGGCCAACGCCGCCGGCTCCGACATCGCGGGGGGCAGAGCGACCGTCTCGGCCGTCGCGTCGCCGCGGATGCCGGCGGGAACGGCGGCGTCCATCAGCGCCCCGAGGTCGGAGTAGCCGACCGCCGCCAGCATGGTGTCGACGTCACTCGGGCGGGGTCCGACGTGCCGGCGGACGAAGGGGTCGGCGGCGTCGAGGCTGTGCAGTGAGGGGCGGTCGCTCATGGCGGGTGCACTCCGGGTCAGGACGGTCGGTGGACGTCCCTCCCCTCTGTCACCCAGACCCCACGGTCGTGCCGGGGGCGGGCTTCAGAGCGGCCTCGTCCGCGCAGTCCTGGCGCCTGAGAGGTTCCGGGGAGGAATTGCCCCTTCGGCGCTGCCCGTGGTTGGCGGCAGCTCTCCCGCACGGCGTCGGCGGCCGAGGTCGATCTTACCAGCCGCGGCCAGACGTGCAGGTCGGTGTCACAGCGCGTCAGCCGGTCAACCGGGCCCGGCGGCGCCGGGCCAGCTCGTCGTCTGGGTCCTCGCCCGCGAGGTCCCCGACCCGCTCCCCCGGCAGCTCGGCCAACGTGCCCTCGATCTCCCGCCACACTCCACCGATCGCGATGCCGAAGACACCCTGACCACCCTGCAGCAGGTCGATGACCTCGTCCGGTGAGCGGCACTCGTAGACGCTGGCCCCGTCACTCATCAAGGTGACGCGGGTCAGGTCGTCGGTGCCGCGCGCCCGCAGGTGCTCGACCGCGGTGCGGATCTGCTGCAGGGAGACACCGGCGTCCAACAGCCGCTTGATGATCTTCAGCAGCAGGATGTCGCGGAACGAGTACAGCCGCTGGGTGCCGGAGCCGGTGGCGGCACGCACCGTCGGCTCGACCAGCTTGGTCCTGGCCCAGTAGTCCAGCTGGCGGTAGCTGATCCCGGCGGCGTTGCAGGCCGACGGTCCGCGGAAGCCGACGTCTTCTGCCAGCGGCGAGACGTCGTCGTCGAACAGCAGCCCCTGGTCACCGGCGAGCCGGGCCGCCTCCGCTTGGGCGTCGAGTGCTGACTGGTCGTGACCGGGGGGCTGTGACCCGGTGTCCCGCGTGCCTGCCACCACGACCTCCACGTCGTCGGTTCCCGCCGGGTCGCGGCACGGAGCGTGCGGCGAGTTACAGCGGCGATGTTCGCTCCGCCACCGTACGGACGGCCGGGTGCGGCGGTCAACGACATCGGCGCACCCGAGGGTGCGTGTCGCACCCTCAAGTCGAGGTAGAGGGTTGCTCCTAGGCGCGGTCAGCCGCCGGGGTGGAAGTCCTCGGGGGTGACCTGGTCGAGGAACTCGCGGAACTTCTCCACCTCGGCCTCCTCCTCCTCGGGGACGGCGAGTCCGGAGGTGTCCAGGACGGTCTCCTCGCAGACGATGCGAGATCCCGTCCGCAGCGCCAGCGCGATGGAGTCCGACGGCC
The DNA here is from genome assembly GCA_963695375.1 of uncultured Actinomycetota bacterium. Classification (GTDB taxonomy): domain Bacteria; phylum Actinomycetota; class Actinomycetes; order Propionibacteriales; family Nocardioidaceae; genus JACCVL01. Next base: position 2,359,264 of record OY968767.1, read on the forward strand.
GGGCACTCACCTCGGTGCCCTCGTCGAAGACCAGGACGGCGTAGTAGACACCGTCCTTCACCTCGGTGATGCGGACCTCGGCCAGCTCCCGGCCGAGCGCGGCCACCAGGTCGCGCATCAGGTCGTGGGTGAGCGGTCGGGGCGGGGTCACACCCTGCTGGGCGAACGCGATCGCGGTGGCCTCTCCGGCTCCGATCCAGATCGGCAGGTACCGGTTGCCCTCCACCTCGCGGAGCAGCACCAGAGGCTGGTTGGTGGGCTGCTCGACCCGCACGCCGACGACGTCCAGTTCCCTCACTCGGCCACAGTACCCCGCAGCCGCCGCCCGCACGTCAGCGTCGCGCGACCCCGTCACGGACCAGGGTGGTGTGCAGCCGCAGGACCAGCCCGGCCAGCTCCCGGGCGGTCTCGTCCGCCCGGGCCTGGGCTCCAGCATCACGCTGTCGGCGCAAGGGTGCGACCACCTGGGCGAACAGGTCGATCTCCCGGTCGGCGGCGGTCCGGACCGACCGGAGGTGCCGCGGCTCGACGCCGTAGTCGGCCAGCTCGCCGACGGTCTGAGCCACCAGCAGCGCGGTGGCGTCGTAGTGACCGGACGTGCCGGGTCGGACCAGTCCGAACCCCTCGATCTGGGTGAGCAGCTCGTCGTCGATTCCCGCCGCGTCGCACAGCTCGCCGCGGGACAGTCGGAGCTCGGCTCGGTCGGCGCGCACGCTGTCGGAGGGGTCGTGCGCGAGCACCACCTGAGGGGCGGCGGGCCGGGCCGACTGGGCCGGCATTCCGCCCGGTGCGGCCAAGCCCCGGTCCATCGCGTCGAGGTGCTCCCGGATCACCTTCAGCGGGTAGTAGTTCTCCCGCTGCGCGGTGAGGATGTAGCGCAACCGCTCGACGTCGGCGGCGGAGAACTTCCGGTACCCCGACGGGGTCCGCTCGGGCTCGACGAGACCCTCCGACTCGAGGTAGCGGATCTTGGAGATGGACACGTCCGGGAAGTCCGGGCGCAGTCGCCCGAGAACCTCGCCGATGCTCATCCGCGGGGTGGCGGACGGCGCTGACCTCACCGGCGGCCGGCCGCGGTGTCCGCCGCGCTCGGGTAGTAGACCAGTCGGTACTTCCCGACCTGGACCTCGTCGCCACCGCTCAGCAGGATCTCGTCGATCCGATCCCGGTTCACGTAGGTGCCGTTCAGGCTGCCCACGTCGGCGACGGCGTAGCCGTCCGCCGTCCGGCGGAACACCGCGTGCCGCCGGGAGACGGTCACGTCGTCCAGGAAGATGTCGCTGTCCGGGTGCCGACCGGCCGACACCTCGGGGGTGTCCAGCAGGAACCGACTCCCGGCGCTCGGGCCGCGCTGCACGACCAGCAGTGCGCTGCCGGCGGGCAGCCCGTCCAGGGCCGCGACGTCCTCCGCGCTGAGCTCGCCGCCGTCGCCACCGGTGTCGGAGTCCACCGGACTCAGCGTCACGGTGGACGTGCTGTCGCTGCTCTCCGGCGAGGCCTCGCCCTGCATCAGCCGGTGTCCGCACTGCGAGCAGAACCTCGCACTGGATAGGTTCTCGTGCCCGCACTCCGTGCAGAACGGCATTATCGCCTCCTCGGCCCGGGCAGGCCCGGCACCCGTGATGTTGCGTGGAACCCTCAAGCGTCGGTTCACCTTGACGGTGAGAGAGAACCTACGTGGTCGGCTCCCGCCGGATCAACACAATCGACGGCATTCCGGGGCCGGATCCCGGCCGGCGTCAGGACTCGATCTGGCTGCGGTATCCGGCGGCGTCCATCAGCTCGGCCAGCCCGGACTCGTCGTCCAGCCGGAGCCGGAGCAGCCAGCCCTCGCCGTAGGGGTCGGAGTTGACCAGCTCCGGGGTCTGGTCGACCGCCTCGTTGCGCGCCACGACGCTGCCGGCCAACGGGGCGTAGAGGTCGCTGACCGACTTGGTGGACTCCAGCTCCCCGACGGAGTCCCCCTTGGCCAGCGTCTCGCCCACCTCGGGCAGCGACACGTACACGATGTCGCCGAGGGCGTCCTGCGCGAAGTCGGTGATGCCGATGGTGACGACGGTGCCGTCGTCACCGGTATCGACACGGACCCATTCGTGCTCGGGGGTGTACTGCAACTCATCGGGGATCACGGCACTCCTCGGGGTTCGGGTCAGGCGTTCGGTGCGGCGAAGTCGAGCACCCGCTCGACGGCGACGGACTGGATCTGCAGGGTCTCGATCTCGGTGACGGTGACCGTACCCCCCAGCGCCTCGACCTCGTCGCGAAGCCCGCCGGGGAACCCCACGACGGTCGCGAGGACGTCGGAGGCTCCGATCGCCTCCAGCACGTACGGCGGCTTGAGCGTCTGCCCGTCGACCACCAGGGAGGGCTCCGCCGGGTCAGGGCCGGTCCGGAACCAGGTCTGCGCGACCACCCGCACCGAGTTGTTGATCTCGATCGCCTCGGCCCCGGCGTCGCGGAGCTCCTCGACCACGTTGAGCAGGCTGACGTCGCCGACGTTCCCGTCCGGGTCCTGGATCGTGATGACCACGCCCGGACCGGTGGCACCCACCTGTCCCGACAACAGCCTGAGCGCATCGAGCTCCCTGCGGGCCTCGTCCAGGGCGGTCTGGCGCTGATCGGTGCTCAGCTGCAGCGCGTCGCGGGTGTCCTCCAGCTCGGCGAGCTGGAGCTCGACCCGATCCTGCGCGGCGGCGAGGGTCTGCAGCAGCTGGACCAGCTCGTCTCGCCGGGCGCCGGTGAAGTCGTCGTCGGACCGGATCGCGCTCACCTGGGTGGCCGCGGCGAACCCCAGCACCGCAAGCAGGACCGCCACGACCGCCTGGCCGCGGCTCGGTCGGCCGAGCAGAGCGCCGCGGACCCGGCCGCGTGCCGCGTCCTCGTCGGCACGCGTCGAACCGGCCGTGGTCTGTTCGCCGGTGGTCGGGTCGTCCTGGTCAGGCATGGAGCAGCTTCCGACGGATGGCGGCGACGTTGGAGAAGATCCGGATGCCGAGCACGACCACCACGCCGGTCGACAGCTGGCTGCCCACGCCCAGCTGGTCTCCCAGATAGACGATCAGCGCGGCCACCAGGACGTTGGACACGAACGAGATGACGAAGACGCGTTCGTCGAACAGGCCGTCGAGGAAGGCGCGCAGCGCCCCGAACGTCGCGTCCAGCGCCGCGACGACGGCGATCGGGAGGTAGGGCTCCAGCGCCGTCGGGACGTTGGGTTCGAGGAACAGGCCGGCCACGATGCCGGCGACCATGCCGAGCAGAGCGATCACGAGCGTCCTTCCCCGGGTCCGCTGGCGCTGGCCTGGCGCAGGGTGAGCCTGCTCGCGGCCGGCAGTCGCAGGATGTCGACGGTGTCGACGGCGAAGCCGATGCCGAAGTTGGCCTGCAGGTCGGTCAGGCCCTGTCCGGCAGACGTCTCCAGCAGCCGGGCAGGCAGCACGTCCGGGTCTCCGATCGCGCTGACGACGTAGGGCGGGGTCAGTGGCCGGAAGTTGACGGTGATCGCGCTCCCCGCGGTGCGGATCGCGGTGAGCGTGCTCAGCCGCTGGCCGTTGATCGCCACCGCTTCGGCACCCGCCTCCCACAGTCCGTTGACCAGCAGCTGCAGGTCGGTGTCGAGGATGGTGCCCTCGGCGGACCCGGACGGCGCGTCGTCGATGGTGACCCGGACGCCGGGACCCTGGGTCGGCGCCGCGCCGACGACCACGCCGAGGTCGGCCAGCTCGGCCTCGGCCTCCGCGAGCGAGGTCGCCAGGTCCACCGACCGGGTCCGCAGGTCCTCGACCTCCCCGGCGAGCGTCTCCACCCGCTGCCGCACGTCCGCGACCTGCGCCTCCTCGGCCTCGATGCTGCTGACCAGCGCCTCGCGGTCCTGCTCGGCCTGCGGTGCGGCCGCCTGGGTCTGCAACGCGGAGACCGTGATCAAGACGGCCAGTGCAGCGACCGCGGCCCCGAAGACGAGCAGGCCGGCCCGCCCGGTGCGGGCCCGGGAACCCCGGCGCGCCGCGACGGCGTACTCGTCCTCCGCCGGCCGGGTCAGCCGGTCCAGCAGGACGGTCGGAGCGTCCCGACGGGCCGGGTCGCTGCGGACGTCCGGGCTCACGTCGCCCCCTCGACGCGCGACAGCGGCGGCGTGGTCACCAGCAGGGTGCGGACCTGCCAGGCGTACAACAGGCCGGCCCACCAGTACAGACCGACGCCCCACACCGTGAAGGCCCACCCGAAGACCTGCGCCAGCGAGGCCAGCGTGCCGGTGTCGTCACCGAGCAGCAGCAGCGGGAACGCGTACAGCAGCGCGGCGGTCGCTGCCTTGCCGAGGTAGTGCACGGGCAGCGCGCTGTAGCCCCGGGTGCGCAGGAAGGGCACCAGGCTGAACAACAGGATGTCGCGCATCGGCAGGCTCACCGCCAGCCAGACCGGGATGATGTCGCGCAGCACCAGCCCGATGACGACCGCCAGGATGTAGAGCCGGTCGGCGACCGGGTCGAGCACCTGGCCGAGCGACGAGGTCTGATTGAGCCGGCGGGCCAGGTTGCCGTCGAGGTAGTCGGTGAAGCCGGACACCATCAGCAGCAGCAGCGCCCAGCCGTCGGCCTCGGGGCCGAGAACGAGCCACAGGAACAGCGGGACACCGGCCAGCCGCAGCATGCTCAGCAGGTTCGGAACGGTGAGTACGCGGTCGCCGGAACCGTCATCGGTCGACACCGCGTCGCGGTCGTCGCTCACCGGCCACCTCTCCGTCGCCCCTTGGCACCGGCGCCAGCCTAGCGAGCGTGACCTGGCCGTCCGGACCTGCCGCGCGGGTCCGGACGGCACCCGGTCCCTGCCGGCAGTAGCGTCGCGCCGTGCGCGTTCTGGAGATCTGGCGCTACCCGGTGAAGTCGATGCAGGGCGAGTCGCTGGAGTCCGCCGAGGTGACGCCTTCCGGTCTCGGCGGTGACCGGCGGTTCGCGCTGTTCGACGCCGACACCGGCTACGGGCTGACCGCCCGCCGGCATCCCGAACTGCTGCACGCCTTCGCCCGCGGGCACGACGACGGGTCGGCCACCGTCACCCTCCCGGACGGGTCGGCCGCGCCCGACGACGCGACGTTGTCGCGCTGGCTCGGCCGTCCGGTGACACTGCGCCGGGGCGACGTGCCGGGTCCCCGAGACTACGAGAACCCGGACGACTTCGAGGACGAGACCACCGGCGCATGGCACCCGTTCCGCGGTGCCACTGGCGCCTTCCACGACAGCGAGGACGCCACTGTCTCGCTGCTGTCGACCGGATCGCTCGGTGGGTGGGACCGACGGCGGTTCCGCGCCAACCTGCTGCTCGACGGCTCCGGTGAGGACGACCTGATCGGCAGCCGGGTGCGGATCGGTACGGCCGTGCTGGCCGTCTTCGAGCCGATCCCGCGCTGCGTGATGGTCACCCGCTCACAGCCGGACGGGATCGCTCGGGACCTCGAGGTGCTGCGCAGCATCCACCGCGACCGCGGCGGGCTGCTGGCCGTCGCGGCGTCGGTTATCCGCGCCGGGCGGATCACCCGCGACGACGAGCTTCTCCCGGTGCCGTCCACCGGCGGCTGACCTCTCGGCCGCCACCGGTGTCCGGTGCTACGACGGAGGTCCGATGGCGGGCTGCACCAGGATCACCCCACGCTGACTCTTGGTGACCGAGCACCCCTGCACCGTCCATCCCAACACCGGGAGCACTCCTCATGACCAAGCCCCTTCTGACCTCGACCTCCGCGGTAGCCGTCCTGGCCACCGCGGCCGCCGGGCTGGCTGCCGTCACCGGCGCACCGGCCGCGCATGCGGCAAAGAGCGACACCTGCGCCGGGTTTTCCGTCGTGGTGAACGGCACGACCTACCGCGGCGAGCAGGAGCGGGTGATCCCCGCCCGCGCCGTCGGCTCCGGTCCGATCCGCGTCCGCGGAAAGTACGTCCGCTTCTCGGTCCAGCCCTCGACCTTCGCGGCACGCAACTACACGCTCACCGGCGCGGACTCACCTGACCCCGACAAGGACCTACCACTGGACGGTCCGACCGTCGTCTTCGAGTCGAAGGTGCCGAACCACGGTGCTGTGCTCACCAGCGGCCTCTCACTCGAGCTGCGGCCGGACGGCGTGGTGATGGAGCGCAGCGGTGCCGGGCAGGACATGAAGATCCAGGCCAAGAACTGTGCCCAGGGCGGGATCTTCCAGATGGAGCCCGAACCCGGCACGACCTACACCCACCGGCTCGGGCCGGACTTCCGCTATGCCGGTGAGAGCCCGACCGCGGACGACCGGCTGTGCATCACCAACGGCGCGTTCAGCGCGTACGAGAGCCCCGAGCTCGCGACCCTGTTGGCGCCCGCCGACGGTCAGGGCACCACCAGCCGGTGGCGAGTCCGCTCCGGCGGTCGGATGGGCTTCGTCGTCGGAGAGGATGCGGTCGAGGGAGGGTGCACCGCCTGACGCAGCGCCGCGCTGAACCGGCACTGCGGGCCCGACCGACCTCCGGGGCCGCGGTGCTGCCTGCGCTGCTCCCCCGAGCCGGTAGCGGTGATCGTCCTATCGGCCGCTGCGGGTTGCCCGACCGGCCAAGCCCGGCGCCGCCCGCGCTCGCGCGACTCGCCGTCGCCGTACCGTGACTCGGGCGGGCTCCGTCGTTGGAACCGCCCGAGGGCAGGTCCGCCCGATGATCGAAGGAGCGCGCACGATGAGGTTCGCACCGGCTGCCGCCGGGTTGCTGGCGGCCGTGCTCTCCGTCGTCGCCGCCCCGGCTCCCGCCGCCGAGCGCATCGCTGGTGGCTGCGACCCAGACTTCGAGGTGGTCGACCATCGCGGTGCGCATCACAAATGGGACGAGAACACCGTGCCCGCCATCGTCGCCGGTGCGCGCCGCGGCGAGTCCGTCGAGCTCGACGTGCGCGCCACAGTCGACGGCCGGCTGGTGCTGATGCACGACGCCACCGTCGACCGGACGACGACCGGCAGCGGCCTGGTGGCTGCCACCACGTTCGAGCAGCTGCGAACCTACGTGACCGAGCCGGGCGGCGAGGTGATCCCCACGCTGCGGCAGGCGATGCGGGCAGCAGGCCCGTACGGCATCGATGTCTACCTGGACGTCAAGGACAAGTCCGACACCACCCTGCTCGCCGTCGCGCAGGTGGTCCGCCGCGCGTCCATGGTGGACCGCACGCTGGTCACGTCCTGGAACGGGAAGATGCGTCTGCTCGCCCCCGACATCAGCCGGCAGTGGAAGCCTGACGGCCCGGCGCCGACGGCCTCCGAGGTCGTGGACCGCGGGGTCGAGTCGGTCGGCCTGTTCCCGCAGCAGATGTCCGAGTACCTGGTCGAGTCGCTGCGGGCGGCGGGCGTCGAGGTGCACTCCCGGCTGGTCTCGACGGTGGCGGCGTGGGACCAGGTGACGGCGTACCCGATTCAGGGCGCGCTGACCAACACCCCGGTGGGGCTGACGACGTACTGCACCAACAAGTGACCACCCACGGCTGCACGGCAGGTCTGCTCGGTCAACGCTCGGCAGGCTCTCGCGGCTGACCAGCCAGCTCCTCGGCGATGACGTTCGTGAGCTGCCGGCGGACGCGTTCCTCCCAGCGGCCCAGGAAGTTGTCGCGCAGCCCACCTCTCCCCGCCATCTCGCTGGCCGTGCTGGTGGCGACCGAGATCACCCGGCCCGGCTGCACCGCACCGACGTACTCGACCACCAGGGCGGCGGTCCTGCGACGCATCTGCCCGGGAAGTTGCGCGTTCATGTGACCCCTCCGGATGTCGACCTGCCCCAGCCAAACCCGGCGCCGTCGCACGAACCAGGGCCGAACGACCCGACCGGGCCGAGGCGGAGGGCCTGTCGCGACCGCTGCCCTGACTCAGTGCCGAGCCGCGGTCGTCCGAACAACGTGGTCACGCGCCGCTGGCGAGATCAGCCCGAGGTCGGCGGCGTGCCGGGCCACGGCCGCGCTATCGGCGGCGAGAACGATGGGGACATCCTCGGCCCAGGTGTCCGTGATGGCCTCGACGCGACGATCGCCGGGGTCGAGACGCACCTCGCGAAGGTAGACCGCCAGCACCCGACCGGGATGTCGACGCACCACCTCGGCATAGATGGTGGCGTCATGCTGCCCGGTGTCACCGATCAGCACGAAGCGCAGCTCGGGATGCATCTCCAGCACCTCGGCGATCCGCTCATGCTTGTGGGCGGCATGTCCGCCGTCCCGTTCGGAGCCGAGCAGGTCGCGCAGCAACAGCGGGCCGAGGGGGAACTGGCGATGGTGGAGGAAGGCCACCAGGAAGTCGTAGAGGTTCCACGGACTCGACGAGACGTAGAAGACGGGGTTCTCGTCCGCACCTTCGTCCCCGGCGAGCGCTCGGTACAGCTCGGCCGAACCAAGGAACGGCGTGCGGGTGAGCGCGGAGCCGGTCATCGTGCAGCGGACCATCTCGAGCACCCGTTGGGCGCCGGTGTGCACGATCGTGTCGTCCACGTCCGAGATCACGCCGAAGGCGGCGTCCGGGCCGGGGACTCGGACGTGCAGCGGAGTGGTGCGCGAGTCCGTGATACCCCGGTAGGGCGCAGCCAGCTCGACCGTGCCCGACACCCACGGGCCCGTCTCCGACAGGGGGCCCGCGTCGACTCGCGCCTCGAAGTAACCCTCGTCGTCGGTGCAGACCCGGTGCTCCGCCGAGCCGAGTCGGACTCGCAGCGGGACGCCGGGCAGCTCGTCGGTCATGAACCGGGCGAGGTTGCGTCGCACGGCGGCGCGGGTGCCTTCACCCTCGACTGCGCTCACCGGCTCGGGGTTGTTCAGCACCCTGCCGCGCACCACGACCCGCACACCATTGCCGTGCCCGAGGTAGGTGTCGATCCGGAGCCGCTCCGGCGTACGTGCGGCGGATCGAGCCCGGCGCGCCGCACCGCCGTGACGTTCCACCCCGCTGGCCAGGCGCTGCAGGAGACGCTTCACCGACGAACGGGTGCCGCGGTCTCGATCCACCAAGCCTCCCAGGTGACGCGTCCCATGGTCCGGCTCCGCCGGGACTCGATCCTCGCACGGGACACGGCACCCAGCGGGCGAGATCGGCGGACAGGGAGTGGGGTTCCCTCAGCCTCGGGGCCGCAGCCGGCCCCGAGTCGTGGCCGCGCCATTCAGCATCGCCGTCAGCTCGTCGGCAGGAAGGGCGTGGCTCCACAGGTAACCCTGCCCGAGCGGACACCCGAACTCCTGCAGGATCTCGAGATGCCGGTCGGACTCGATGCCCTCGGCGACCGCGGTGAGGCCGAACGCCTTGGCCAGCTCGAGGACGCTGCGCACGATGGTGGCGTCGTCGGGATTGGTGTCCAACCCGCTGACGAAGAAGCGATCGATCTTGAGCAGGTCCACCGGGAAGCGCTTCAAGTAGATCAACGAGGAGTAGCCAATGCCGAAGTCGTCGATCGCGATCCGCAGGCCCAGGTCCTTCAGGTCGTGCAGGACCCGCATCGCCGCATCGGCGTCGTCCAACAGTGCGCTCTCGGTGACCTCGAGGACCAGCTGGGTCGGATCAGCCCCGGACGCGGTCAACGCCTGTGACATCGACCGGACCAGTCCGGCTCCCCGGGCGAGTTGGCGTCTGGAGACGTTGACGGACATGTGCAACGGAGCTGATCGGTCGTCGATCCTCCCCCACTCGGCCGCCCGCTGGCAGGCCTCATGCATCACCCATTCGCCGATCCCGGTCACCAGCCCGTTGTGCTCGGCGAACGGGATGAAGTCGTCCGGCGGGACCAGCCCCTGCACCGGGTGCTGCCAGCGAACCAGCGCCTCGACGCCGGCCACCGATTCGTCGTGCAGGTCGATGACCGGCTGGTAGTGCAGCCGCAGCTCCTCCTTCTCGACGACGTGCCGCATCTCGGCGAACAGGGTCAGCCGGGAGATCGACAACGTCCGGAGCTGCTCGTCGAACAGCTGGACGCTGTTCGGACCCTGCCGCTTGGCCTTGTACATGGCCTCGTCCGCGTCCCGCAGCAGCGTGTCGGCGTCCGCTTCGTCGTCGGCCGCCGCGACTGCCACCCCGATGCTCACCGTCACCTCGACGTTCGGGCCGGTCGCCATCGGCTCCGCGACGGTCTCCCGTGCGCGCGCGGCGAGCGCCGCCGCGTCGTCGGCTCCGCTGAGCCCCGTGCACAAGACGACGAACTCGTCGCCGCCGATCCGTGCCACCGTGTCCGCGGGGCGGACGGCGAACAACAGCCGATCCGCGACCGTACGCAGCACCTCGTCGCCGACGAGGTGCCCGTACGCGTCGTTCACGTTCTTGAAGCCGTCGACGTCGCAGAAGAGCAGCGCCACCAGGCCGGTCCGCCTCGCGCGGCGGTCGAGCGCGTCCTGGACGCGGGTGGCGAGCAGGACCCGGTTCGGCAGCCCGGTCAGTACGTCGTGCATGGCGAAGTGCGCGCGCTCGGCCTCCGCGGCCCGCTCGCTGCTGAGATCGGTGACGGTGATGCAGGTGACAGACTCGTTGTTGCTGCCCACCGCGGACGACGATCCGATCCGCACGGGAACCGCATCGTCGGTCCGGGTCAGCACCATCGCGTCGATCGAGCTAGAGCGCCCGGCCGGCGCGAGCGCCTCCGTCAGCGGGACGCGGCTCGCCGGCGTCACGAGGTCGAGCACCGGCTGGCCCACGATCTGCCGACAGGTCCCGCCCACCAGGTCGGCGAGTGCCTGGTTGGCGTAGGTCACGATGCCCTCCGGAGACACCGTCGCGGCACCGTCGGACATGTTCTCCACGAAGCTGCGGTACGGTCGATCGGCGTTGTCGATGGTGAAGACCTGCTCATGGCCGGCGACGGCGGTGACCACGATCGCGTCAACTTCGCCGTGCTTGATCGCTCGCAGGGTCTCCTCGGAGTCGGCCAAGCGGGACCGAAGCTCATCGATCTCGCGAGCATGGGCGTTCGCCCGTGGCAGCGACGGGTCCATCACTCCGGCTCACCGTCGGCCACGCCGATCTCGGGCTCGAGCTGCAGGGCGGCGAGCACCCGCCGAGAGTCCGACAGGTCGCCGACGATGCGACGCCGAGGAGCCGGCAGCCGCTTGATGAGCGTGGGGACCGCCTGCACCCGGTCCGAGGTCATCGCGTGGACGTCGCTGTTGATGTCCACCACTTCGAGGCGGTAGTGGCCGGCCAGATGCTGCTCACACATGGCGTGGACGTCGCCCACCGCGCGCCTCGACAGGCGGGACGCCCCGTTGACGAACAGCGTGAGCTCGCAGGCGACCGGCTCGTCCGCCTGACGTTCGGGTCGCTGGCCGCTGTGGTTCCCGCTCATCACGTCTGCTTCGGGAGGATCTGAAGCCCCACCAGAACACGGTCGGTGTCGGAGAGGTCGCCGATGATCCTGCGGAGGGGTTCGGGCAGCTGCCTGACCAGCGTCGGGATCGCGATGATCTCCTGGCCGCGGGCGAGCTTGGGATGCTCCAACAGATCGATGATCTCGATGTCGTAGCGGCCGGCCAGATGCTCCTGACAGATCCGTTCCAGGTTGGCGAATGCCGCGATGGAGTTCGGTGACGTACCGGCGACGTACAGACGGAGGTGCCAGACCTCGGGGTCGAAGCCGTCGTCAGCGGCGTCCGCATCCAGGACGCGACCAGCCTGCGGTGCCAGGTCCCAGGGCCGGCTCATGCCGTGCCCGCCGCTGCGTGCTGGAGCTCGGCGATCCGCATGCCGCGATCACTCATCTCCAGCCCACGGGTCTGCTGCGAATGTGCCGAGCCACGCGACTTGAGGACGTAGATCTCGCGCCGGCGGACACCGCCGCGCTCGGCCAGCTGGGTGACGATCCACGTGTCGATCAGGCTGCCGACATACCGTTCGGCCGCCTCCGCGGTCGCCCCGGCGTCGAGACTGGTGAAGACCGCGGTCACCCCTCTGGTCTTGAGGTAGTCCACCTGACGGGTCAGCATGGCGGTCACCTCCGCACCTCCGCCGGCGTGCAGCAGATCCGAGATCGGATCGATGACGACGACATCCGGTTCGTGGTCGGTCACCCGCTCCTGGATGGTGGCCAGGTGTGACTCGAGCCCGAACAAGCTGGGGCGGATGCAGACGAACTCGAGCAGACCGCTGGCGACCCAGGGGGTGAGGTCGATGCCCACCGCCAGCATGTTGCGGACGATCTGAGCGGCCGACTCCTCGAAGGCGCAGAACAGCGCTCGCTCACCGCGATCGCAGGCGGCCGCGGAGAACTGCGCCGCCAGGGTGGACTTCCCGGTGCCCGCGGTGCCGCTGAGCAGCACCGAGCTGCCGCGGAAGACGCCGCCGCCGAGCATGGCGTCCAGCCCCGGCTCCCCACTCGACATCCGCTGGCTCGACACGGCGTGCTGCAGGCCCAACGAGGTGATCGGCATCACCGTCACTCCGCGGCTGCCGATGAGGAACGGGTACTCGTTGGTCCCGTGCAGGGAGCCGCGGTACTTGAGGATCCGCAGGCGTCGGGTGGAGATCTGATCGTCGACGCGATGGTCGAGGACGATCACGCAGTCGGACACGTACTCCTCGATGCCGTGCCGGGTGAGCGCCCCCTCGCCTCGCTCACCGGTGATCACCGCCGTGACCCCTCGACGCTTGAGCCAGCCAAAGAGCCGCCGCAGCTCCGAGCGCAACAGGGCAGCATCGGTGAAGACCCCGAACAACGTGTCGATCGTGTCGAGAACGACACGGGTGGCGCCGACCTCGTCGATGGCGGCGCCGAGCCGAATGAACAACCCCTCGAGGTCCCAGGAACCGGCTTCCTCCACGTCGCCGTGGACGAGAGCGATGTTGTCCATCACCAGCAGGCCGTCGTCCTGCAGCCGCTGGACATCGAAGCCCAGGGAGGCGACGTTCTGGACCAGCTCGTCCACGCTCTCTTCAAAGGAGAGGAACACGCCGGGTTCGCCATAGTCGGTGACCCCGCGGACGAGGAACTGCATGCCCAGCAGGGTCTTGCCGCAGCCGGCCGGGCCGCAGACGAGAGTGGGGCGGCCACGGGGCAGTCCGCCGCCGGTCACCTCGTCGAGACCGATGACACCCGTCGGGGCCTTGGACAGCCCACCTCGCACGACCGCGGGCGAGGCCGCTGAACCCAACGTCCCTTGTGGGACGTGAGTCACCATCAGGGTTCCCCCAAAGGGAGATGGGCTCACCGCGCGTGCGCGCGGCGTCTCGATGCTAGACCCCCTCCAGGGCACGCTCGCCAGGCAGACTGACTGGCTGCACGTCGTTATGAGGCCTTGGCACCGGTATCTGCGGGTACGGCGCGAGGGTCGACCGACAGGTGCGTGGCTGGATCAGGTCTGGGGGCGTCGGCGGGTCGGCAGCTCCGGCGCCGGCGCCAGCTCCGGCATCGGCTGGGTGACGCCGGCGAGCCGACGAGACAGCCGGCCGGCCCACGGTGACGCGGTAACGCCGTGTAGGAACACGCTGCCGAGCACCGTCCACAAGGCCACCTCGGCGATCGGATCCGCGACAGAGCTGTCGAGATCCTCGAGGACGAGCAGCGTGAAGAGAATGGACGCCAGCCCGCGCGGGCCGAACCAACCGAGAAACAGCCGGGTCTCCCACAGCGTGCCGGACCCCGTCAGGGCGACCAACACCGGAACGACTCTGACCACCGTGAGGGACCCGAGCGCATAGGCCGCGGTGGGCCAGGACAGCTCGTCGAGAACCGGACCGACGAGGACGGCCCCGAAGATCACGAACGTCACCGCGCTGAGCAGCTCGCCCTCGTCCTCGGTGAAGTCCTGGACGCCGGAGCACTGCCGGCGGGCGACGTAACCGAAGGCCAACCCGGCCGTGAACGCGGCGATGAACCCGTTGCCGCCGGTCAGGCCCGCCAGGGCGAACGCCGCAACCGCGATCGACACCGTCGCCAGCTGGCGGTAGACGCCGTCGACGGCGCCGGCGCTGGACCGTGCGTCCAGCAGCTTGCCGCCGACGATGCCGGCGACCAACCCGGCGCCGACTCCCAGCCCCACCTGTCGGACGGCGAGTTGGACCCAGTCGCTCGCTGCTCCCGCTTCCTCAGCGGCGACGAGGGTGATCAGCACGGTGACGACGGGGACCGCGATCCCGTCGTTGAGGCCGCTCTCGACGTTCAGCGCCTGCCGGATCCGGACCGGCAGCCGTCGGTCGCTCACCACCGCCTGGCCCAACGCCGCGTCGGTGGGCGCGAGGACGGCTGCGAGCAGAGCCGCCTCGGCGACGCCGAGACCCGGCACCAGCAGCAGTCCGGCCGCGGTCCCGGCGGCGATGCTGAGCGGCAGGCCGATGCCCAGCAGCCGCAGCGGGAGCCCCGCGTACCGTCGCAGCGCACGGAGGTCGATCCGGATGGCGTCGGTGAACAGGACGAGCACCAGCGTCGCCTCCACCAGGATCGAGACGGCCTGCCCGTCCACCGGGAGGTCGAAGAGGGCCAGCGCGCCGCCACCGACCACCAGGCCCACACCGGTGAACACCATGGGCGCGGTGATCGGAGAGCCGGCCAGCCGTCCCGACACCAGTGCGTAGCCCAGGACCGCCAGTGCCACCAGCAGCAGCTCGACCATGTCGTCGCAGCCGTCAGCGGTGCTGTCGCAGGTCCAGGCGCATCAGCACCCGCGGGAATCCACCGGACACCGCGTCGGTGGCCGCGACCAGGGTGAATCCGGCCCGCTCGAACAGCCTCCGGGTTCCCACGTACGCCATCGTGACGTCCACCCGCTCGGCTCTGTTGTCCACGGGATAGCCCTCGACGACCGGCGCTCCCTGTGACCTCGCGTAGGCGACGGCGCCGGCGAGCAGGTCGTGCGAGACGCCCATGCCGCGGTGCCCGGGGCGCACGCGGATGCACCACGCCGACCAGACCGGCAGCTGGTCGACGTGCGGGATCTTGGTCGACCGGGCGAACGGCAGCTCGGACCGGGGTGCGACGGCCGCCCAGCCGACAACCTGCTCGTCGTCGTAGGCGAGCACGCCCGGCGCCACCGTCCGACGGCAGAGTTGTCTGACGTACTCTCCCCGAGCGGGACCGACGAGCTCTCGGTTGGTCTTGGCGTCCACGCGGTGGCTGAGGCACCAGCAGACCGAGGACGTGGGGTTCTTCGGCCCGACCATGGTCGCCAGGTCGTCGAACCGCTCGACCGTGGCGGGGTGGATCTCGGTGCGCACCAGCCGAGGCTATCCGGCCGGGGCGACCACATTGCTGCCCGTGACATGCTGCGAGTCGAGACGGAAGCACGCACGGTGCGGCGATCACGGGGCCATCGAGCCGGGGAGGCGAGCACGGACATGACGATCCTGGTGACCGGCGCGACCGGCTATGTCGGCGGTCGACTCGTGCCTCTGTTGCTGGAGCGCGGTCACGCCGTGCGCACCACCACGATCGACCCCGACGGCGAACAGCCGTGGTGGGGCGACCAGGTGGAGACCGTCGTCATGGACGTGCTCGACCCCGACCAGGTCATGGCCGCGTGCGAGGACGTGCGCGCGGTGTACTACCTGATCCACGGGATGAGCGCCGACAACTTCGCTCAGACCGACCGGGAGGCAGCCGCCAACCTCGCGAACGCCGTCCGTGCGCACGGGGTGGATCGGATCGTGTACCTCTCCGGACTGGTACCAGACGTCGCCGAGTCCGAGCTCTCCGAGCACGTCAAGTCCCGCCGAGAGGTCGAACAGATCCTCACCGACGCGGCTGCGACGGTGGTCGCGCTGCGCGCGGCCGTGGTTCTGGGCAGCGGGTCCACCTCGTTCGAGATCATCCGGCAGGTCAGCGAGCGGATGCCCGTGCACACCGTGCCGTCGTGGATGGACTCCATGGTGCAGCCGATCGCGGTCGTCGACGTGCTCGAGGCACTGGTCGGGGCGCTCGACTACACCGGCCCCTCGCGACACTTCGACGTGGGCGGCCCGGACACGTTGCGCTACGGCGCGCTCCTCGAGAGGTACACCACACGCGCAGGGCTCGAGCGCCCGCAGGTCAACGTGCCGCTGGTGCCGACGGCGCTCGTCGGTGCCCTTGTCGGCAGCCTCACCGATGTCCCCCGGCCGACGGTTGAGGCTCTCGTCGAGAGCCTGCACCACGACATGACCGTGGCCGAGGACGACTTCCGGACGATGCTGCTCCCCCAGCAACACCGCCTGGTGGGACTGGACGAGGCCCTGCGTCGCTCGCTGGCGCCGCAAGCGACCGCGCCCGAGGATGCGGACCCGATGGGGCCGCTCCCTCAGGACCCGGCGTGGGCCAGCGGTGGCGACGACCGGCCAGCCCTGGCCAAGGTGGTCGACGCCGCCAAGGACTTCCTGCCGGACTCGTGAGCGGGCCAGACGTCGACAGGATTGTGGTGTGGCCTGGTAACAGTGGTCGACGGTCGCCGGGTCGTCGACGAGTGGTCAGCCGTTCCCCGGACGCCGGCCGAGCGCCAGCCCAGCGGCGATCATCAAGACGCCGAGACCGAGATGCAGCCAATTGTCCGCATCGTTCACGGGGACGAAGTTGGCAGTCGCCTCGGCATCCACCACCAAGCCGTAGATCCAGAGCAGCAGATAGACGACGCCACCTCCGACCAGGAAGTTTCGGGCACCCCCGTGGCTGCGAGCCATCGCGCCCCCGACCACTCCGAAGGCGAGGTGTACGAGGTTGTGCAGGATCGACACCTGGAAGACGCCGAGCAGAAGAGCCTCTGACTCGTGCCCGGCGAACTGCATGCTGCTGTAATCGGTCGTGATTCCCGGGACGAAGCCCAGAACGCCGACCACCAAGAAGACGGCAGCGACGGTGAACGCCGCGATCTGCGCAGTCGTGTAGCGGGAGTGGGTGGCCGAAGCCGAGCGACTAGTCATAGCGCCTCCCTAAAGAGAACTGTCTAGCACAGCGCGCTCACCATCGTGAGGGACGGACGGTGCCCAGCCGGTCGCCCAAACCCCTTCCACCGTGCGGTCGATACCTCGGGTGCAGCGAGTCACTGCGGGTCGATCACCGCAACGGCATCGATCTCGACGCGGAAGTCCGGGTGAACGAGCCCCGCCACCTGGACGAGCGAACTTGCGGGCAAGCGTTCGGGATTGACGAAGCGATCCCGCACGGTCCGGACAGCATCGAGATCGGCGATGTCGCGGAGGAAGTAGGTCATCTTCACCACCTCGGCCCACGACGCGCCCACCGCTTGCAGTGCGGCGCTGAGGTTCTGGAAGACCTGCTCCGTCTGGACGTCGGCGGCTCCTTGGACCACTGAACCATCAGGACGTACGGGCACTTGGCCGGAGATGTGAACGACCAGACCCGACGCCACCGTCACCTGGCTGTACCCGGTCACCGGGGGCAGTCCCTCCGGTTGGCGGTGGTGCGCGATCAATGAACCCTCCCCACGGTGGAGCGCAGGTACGGCATGCCGCTCCGCGCACGCTTAGTCGAGGCCAACTCGCGCACCCGATGATGAGGTGCTGCCGCGGCCTTGCGTGTCGTCTGAGCATTAACGGGATCCAGCCGTCGGCGTCGCGGCTCTGGACGAGCGTTGACGGCGTTATGGGACGTTCGCCTGCACTTCACAGGTCACCGCGGTGTCCGTCCCTCCGTAACCGCCGTCGCAGTAATCGGAGCCAGGTCCTCCATTCAGGACGTCGTCGCCACCGCCGCCGATGAGCACGTCATCCCCAGCGCCACCAGCTAGTGAGTTGATGGCGTTCGTTCCCCGTAGGTCATCGTCGTTTTGCGAGCCAACCACGTTCTCTGCGTGAACCCCGTCGGTGCCCTGACCGTATGCCACCCGTAGCGTGAGATAGACGAAAACGCTGTGACGGGCCGAGGAGTAGCTAGCGGTGTCGGTGCCCTTTCCACCGAGGATGACGTCATCGCCGGCGAGGCCCCTCATGAGGTCGCTGCCCTGGTGACCGCAGATGACGTCGTCACCGGTCGTGCCTCGCAGCGTGTCGTTCTCCGTCGTTCCCTCGATGGTGCAGGCGGGCTGCTCAACGATCTCCGGGCCTGCTACAGATTGGGACACCGGGGGGATCAACCAGAGCAGAGGGGTCGTCACCGCTACTGCTGCGAGCCGAAGCCTCCGCATGAGGTGTTCTCCCTGCGTTCTGTCTGCACGGCAGCCTAGACCAAGCCGCTGAGTCACACGAGCGGTCAGTGTCGAGCCAATGAAGATGGTGGCTACGGCGACGGTCCATCTGTGCTCGACCCGTGCCCACCAGCGGTGCGGTTCATGGCGCTGCGCGATCAGCCAGCCGTTCATCCAGCATTCCGCATGCAGCACGTGTATCGACCGGGCTCGTCCAGGATTTTCCGACTCCACGACGCCATCGGGCCATTCCCTGTGCCGTGACAGTGGCGGTTCTGCGCTAGCGGTGAGGCGGTCGCCTGCGCCTGTCGTTCACACTGCCGACGTGCAGCAGCTGGCGAATCCTCACAAGGAGAGGCGTCCACCCGGGCCTGGAACGCGACCCGGGGCAGTAGCCGGCCGGGTCGAGCGGGCCCAGTCTGTCGGCTGACGGCGTCCGGGTCGCGCTCCACAGCGCTACGTCGAACCCTGAACGCGGGCGACACCGACACTCTCACGGACGTGTACGTCAAGGACCGAGCACCGAGGCAGTCACACTGGCCTCCACCGCCACCGACGGCACCAAGAGCAACGACGAGAGTTCCCAGCCCAGTCTGTCGGCTGACGGCGTCCGGGTCGCGTTTCACAGCTATGCGTCGAACCTTGACCCGGGTGACACCGACACCATTGGGGACGTGTACGTGAAGTTGCTCGAGGCGCCACCACCGGTGGATCCGGCTCCGGTGTGTGTTGGTCGCTCCGCCACCGTCGATGTTGCGGCTGGACAGGTCGTCGGTGGCCCGGACGACTGGCAGCCCTACAACGGTGAGCTGCGTGGTACGACTGGTCCGGACGTGATCGTGGGTACCGCGCAGCAGGACCGCGTACTCGCCGGCGGCGGAAGCGACCTGGTCTGCACTCTCGGAGACGCTGACACCGCTCTCGGTGCAGCCGGCAACGACGACCTCCGCGGCGCCAGCCAGGCCGACCGGCTCAAGGGAAACAACGGGCTCGACACCCTCACCGGGGTAACGGCAACGACCGTCTGACGGGTGGCCTCCACGCGGACACGTTCCTCGGCGGACGGGGAACCGACACCGCCACCGGCTTCAACAGCGGCGAGGGCGACACCGCAAGCAGCATCCCCTGACCCCAGCCAGATCGGGGCGGGACGGGTGGGTCAGGCGCCTGCGGTGTGTCGTCAGGCCCGTTCACGGAGGGGTAGCCTCCCGCCCCGACGGTGGCTGGTGCACGCGCCACAGGCTGCGCGCCCGTGGACGCTTCCCAGTGGCCGGTCCGGCGACGGAGCTGATGCCTGCTCATCCACCCGCGGCCGCAACTGCGGTTACTTCGGTCGGGCTGACAGGATTTGAACCTGCGACCCCTTGACCCCCAGTCAAGTGCGCTACCAAGCTGCGCTACAGCCCGCCGCCCTCGGCGCGAGGCACCGTGGAGCACGCGGAACCTTACCCGAGGCGCTGCCGGCACCGACCCGCCCGTCCTCCGCCGGATGATGCATTTCCGTCGCCGGAGCGACGGGAATGCATCATCGCCGGTCGGACCGCGGCAGCGGTCAGCGGCGGCGCTTCTCCCGCGGCCGCTGTTGCAGCGAGATCGGCGTCCCCTCGAAGCCGAACGTCTCCCGCAGCCGGCGCTCGATGAAGCGCAGGTACGACGCCTCGAGCTTGCCCGAGGTGAACAGCACGAAGGTCGGCGGCGCGGTCGACGCCTGGGTGGCGAACAGCACCTTCGGCTGCTTGCCGGAGCGCACCGGGTGCGGGTGCTCGGCCACCAGCCGGCCGAGGAAGGTGTTCAGGGCACCCGTCGGCACCCGGGTCTCCCACCCGGCCAGCGCCCGATCCAGGACGGGCACCAGCTTGTCGACGTGCCACCGGGTCTTCGCCGAGACGTTCACCCGCGGCGCCCACTGCACCCGCAGCAGGTCGCGGTCGATCTCGCGCTCGAGGTAGTAGCGCCGGTCGTCGTCGACGAGGTCCCACTTGTTGAACGCCACGACCACCGCGCGCCCGGCGTCGGCCACCATCGCGATCAGCCGCTGGTCCTGCTCGGACAGCGACTCGCTCGAGTCCACCACCACCACCGCAACCTCGGCCCGCTCCAGCGCGGTCTGCGTGCGCAGGCTGGCGTAGTACTCGTGCCCGGAGGCCTCCTTCACCCGCCGGCGCACCCCCGCGGTGTCCACGAACCGCCAGGTCCGGCCACCGAGCTGCACCAGCTCGTCCACCGGGTCGACGGTGGTGCCGGCGACGGAGTCGACCACCGCCCGCTCCTCCCCGGTCAGCACGTTCAGCAAGCTGGACTTGCCCACGTTCGGCTTGCCCACGATCGCCACCCGGCGCGGTCCGCCGACCTCCTCGTCGGCCTCTGCCGGGGCCTCCGGAAGCACGGCGAGCACCGCGTCGAGCAGGTCACCGCTGCCGCGACCGTGCAGTGCCGAGACCGGATGCGGCTCCCCCAGCCCGAGGCTCCACAGCCCGGCCGCCTCGGCCTCCCCCCGGAGGTCGTCGACCTTGTTCGCCGCCAGCAGGACCGGCTTGGACGAGCGGCGCAGCACTCGCACGACGGCATCGTCGGTGTCGGTGGCGCCGACCGTCGCGTCCACGACGAACATCACGGCGTCGGCAGCGGCGATCGCCAGCTCGGCCTGGTAGGCGATCCGCTCGGCCCGGCCGCGGGCGTCGGGGTCCCAGCCGCCGGTGTCGACGACGGTGAAGGCCCGCCCGTTCCAGACCGCGTCGTAGGCCACCCGGTCGCGGGTCACGCCGGGCACGTCCTCGACCACCGCCTCGCGGCGGCCGATGATCCTGTTCACCAGCGTCGACTTGCCCACGTTGGGACGGCCGACGACGGCGAGCACCGGCGCCGCACCGGCGCGGAGCTCCGACGATCCCGTCGCCGCGTCAGCGGCCGCCTCGTCCACCAGGTCACTCCGCTCGCTCGGTCCGCCCCGCGCCCGTCCGGTCACGGTACGGCCCTCGCGACGGCGACCCGCACCAGGTCGACGACCTGCGCGACCACCTCGTCCAGGCTGTGCTCGGTGGTGTCGACGTCGACGGCGTCGGGGGCCCGGGTCAGCGGGGAGGCGGCCCTCGACGAGTCCAGCCGGTCGCGGCGGTCCAGGTCGTCCCGGGTGGCGGCGTGCGCGGCGTCCGGTCCGCCCACCTGGGCGGTCCGTCGCCGGGCCCGGGCGTGCACGTCGGCGGTGAGGAAGATCTTGACCGCCGCCTCCGGGGCCACCACCGATCCGATGTCGCGGCCCTCGACGACGATCCCGCCGGAACCGATCAGCTCCCGCTGGCGCTGCACCATGGCCGCCCGGACGGCGGGCACAGCGCTGACCGCGCTGACCGCCGCGGTCACCTCCGCTCCCCGGATCGGGCCGGCGACGTCGGTGCCGTCGACGGTGATGGTCGGTCCGGCCGGATCGGTGCCGGACTCCAGCCGCACCCGGCCGGCGAGGTCGGCGACCGCCACCGGGTCGGCCGGGTCCACCCCGTGGTCGAGCACGGCCCAGGTCAGGGCGCGGTACATCGCGCCGGTGTCCAGATAGCGCAGTCCGAGCCGGGTGGCCACCGCGCGAGCGGTGCTGGACTTGCCCGACCCGGACGGCCCGTCGACCGCCACGACCACCGCGGCCAGGTCGGGACGGCTGGGCGAGTCGGGCATGGTGCGGCTCCTCGGTGCTGCGGACGGGCGGGTCAGCGGTGCGCGGGCCAGCCGCGGGCGACGAGCGCGTCCACCAGCGTGTCGGCCGCGGAGGCCTGCACCACGAGCTCGACCAGGCCGACCGGCCGGCCGGGGTCGTGGTCGATGCGCAGGTCCTCGACGTTGACCCCCGATTGTCCCGCATCGCCGAACAGCCGGGCCAACTCCCCCGGGCGGTCCGGCACGGCGACCAGCACGACGGTCTCCGCCCGGGCCGGGCCGCCGTGCTTGGCAGGGATCATCCGAGTGCCGTCGAGTCCCCGGCGCAGCACCGCGTCTACCTCGGCCGGGGCCGCGGTCAGCCCGGTGAGCAACCGGTCCACGTCGTCGCGCACCGCCTCGAGCAGCCCGCGCACCGCCGGCGCATTGGCGGCCAGGATCTGTGCCCAGAGCGTGGGGTCGCCGCCGGCGACGCGCGTCACGTCCCGCACCCCCTGGCCGGAGAGGGCGAGGTGCTCGGGCGGTGCGGCGCCGAGCTGGGCCGCCGCCAGCACCGACAGCAGGTGCGGCAGATGCGACACCCGGGCGACCGCGAGGTCGTGCTCCTGCGGGCTGAGCGTCACCACGCCGGCGCCGGTGGCGGTCGCCAGGTCGGTCACCGCCCGGACCGCCTCCGGCCGGCTGCCGGGATGCGGGGTGACCGCCCAGGCGCGGCCCTGGAACAGGTCGGCGGAGGCCGCCCAGGGACCGGAGAGCTCGCTGCCGGCCATCGGATGTCCGCCGACGTAGCGGCCGAGGGCGTCGGCGGGCACCGTCGCCCGCACCTGCTCCAGCGGCTCGGTCTTCACGCTGCCGACGTCGGTGACCACGGCGTCCGGGTGCTCACGCAGCGCCTCGGCCACCACCACCGCCACCTGGGCGGGCGGCACCGCGACCACGACGCACGCCGGCGGCTCGGCGTCCGCTGCCGACTCCGCGTGCCCGGCCCCGCGCGACGACGCGACGGTGAGCGCGGCCCGGTCGCTGTCTCGCAGCCGAACCCGGACGCCGGCGGCGGTCAGCGCCAGGCCGACCGAGGTGCCGACCAGTCCGGTGCCGACGACCAGCACCGGCCCGGTCACGGCGGGTCCTCGTCGGTGCGGACGTGGTCGAGGTCCCGGCGCAGGTGTCGGGCGCCGTGCAGGTAGACGTGGGTGACCTCGGAACGGCTGAGCTCGGATTCCACGTGCATGAGCAGCCGCACCACCCGCTCCATGGCGCCGGTGATGTCCAGCTCGACGGTGCACAGCAACGGCACGTCGACGAGGCCGAGGCTGCGAGCGGCGTACGCGGGGAACTCCGAGCTGATGTCCGGTGTCGCGGTGAACACGATGCTGATCAGGTCGTCGGTGGACAGCCCGTTCTCCGCCAGCACCCGGCGGACCAGCTCCCCGGTGCGCTGCAGCAGATGCTCCCGCTCGTCCGCGTCCAGCTGGGTCGCCCCGCGGATGGCTCGTACCGGCACGTCCGACCTCCTCCCTACAGCCCGGCCGCGTCCAGCAGCGGCCCGAGCTCCGCCCCGGTCAGCTCCCGCAGCTGACCCGAGCGCAGCGACCCCAGCCTGATGCTGCCCAGCGCGACGCGGGTCAGCCGTCGCACCGGGTGACCGACAGTGTCGAGCATCCGTCGCACCACCCGGTTGCGGCCCTCGTGCACCACCAGCTGGACGATGCTCCGGTCGCCGTGCGTGGTCCGCACGGTGACCTCGCTGCACGCCACCGGGCCGTCGTCCAGCGGCACGCCGGTCAGCAGCCGACGCCGGGTGGCCGGCGAGACGACGCCGTCCACCTCCGCCACATAGGTCCGCGCCACCTCGTACGACGGGTGCGTCAGCCGGTGCGCCAGGTCACCGTGGTTGGTCAGCAGCAACAACCCGTCGGTGTCGGTGTCCAGCCGGCCGACGTGGAACAACCGCTCCGGCCGGTCGGCGACGAGGTCGGCCAGGCACGGCCGGCCCTCGGGGTCGCTCATCGTGCTCACCACGCCCCGGGGCTTGTTCACCGCCAGGTAGACGTGTGGGCCGACCGGCGGCAGCCGGGTTCCGTCCACCCGGATCACGGCGCGCGCCGGGTCCACCTTGGTCCCGAGCCGGGTGACGACCTCGCCGTCGACCTCGACCCGGCCGGACAGCATCAGCTCCTCGCAGGCGCGTCGGCTGGCCACCCCGGACTGGGCCAGCAGCTTGTGCAGGCGGACCAGACCCTGCTCGTCCGGCGGCCCCCCGGGCGGCGGCGCCGCCGGGTCGCTCACGGGTCCGGCTGCTCGGCCGCCGGCAACCGGTCCGGCACGGGCACGGGCACGGCGAGGGCGCCCGGTCCGCCGGCGAGCTCCTGCGCCTCGTCGTCGGCGGGCAGGAACGGCGCCAGGTCCGGCAGCTCGTCCAGGCCGGTGAGCCCCATCCGCTCCAGGAAATAGCCACTCGTGCGGTACAGCACCGCGCCGGACACGGGTTCGGTGCCGGCCTCCTCCACCAGCCCGCGGGTGAACAGCGTCCGCATCACCCCGTCCACGTTCACCCCGCGGATCGCCGAGACCCGCGAACGGCTCACCGGCTGCCGGTAGGCGACGACGGCGAGCGTCTCCAGCGCCGCCTGGGTCAGCCGCGCCTGCTGGCCGTCGAGCACGAACCGCTCGACGACGTCGGCGTACTCGTCCCGAGTGAACAGCCGCCAGCCGCCGCCGACCTGCCGGAGCTCGAACCCGCGGCCCTCGTCGTCGTAGGAGCGGGCCAGCCGCTCCAGCGCGGCGCCCACCTCGTCCGCCTCGTGGTCCACCGCCGCCGACAGCGCTGCCGTGTCGAGCGGCTGGTCGGCCACCAGCAGCACCGCCTCCAGCGCCGGCTGCAGCCGACTCATCGCTTCTCCTCCGCTCGGTCGTCGTACTCCTCGCCGACGGCCACGTCCCCCACGTCGCTGCCGGTCCACCGCACGTGCAGCTCGCCGAGCGGGCTGACCTGGTCGAAGGCCACCTGGCCGTCCCGGAACAGCTCCAGCAGGGCGAGGAAGCGACCGACCGTGGTCAACGTGTCCGGCGCGTCGGCGACGAGACTACGGAAGGTGGCTCGCCGCAGCCGGCGCAGCCTGCTGACGACCACCGCAGCCTGCTCCCGGACGCTGACCTGCGGGGCGTGCAGGTGGCTCAGCGAGATCACCGGCTGCGCCTTGGGCGCCAGCGCACCGGCGGCCAGGCGGGCGAAGTCGTCCAGTCCGAGGCGGAGCACCACCTCGGGCAGCAGCCGCGCGAACCGCTCGTCCAGGCCCGCCATCCGCGGGTGTCGGCGGGACTCCGCCTGAAGCCGCTCGTCGAACAGCGCCGCCACCCGCTTGAACGCGCGGTACTGCAGCAGCCGCGCGAACAGCAGGTCCCTGGCCTCCAGCAGCGCCAGGTCCTCCTCGTCCTCGAGATCGGCCTGCGGCAGCAGGCGTGCGGTCTTGAGGTCGAGCAGGGTGGCCGCCACCACGAGGAATTGAGTGGTCCGCTCCAGGTCGGGGCCGAGCTCCTTGACGTGCGCGATGAACTCGTCGGTGACCTGGGACAGCGCGATCTCGGTGATGTCCAGCTGGTGGCCGGCGATCAGACCGAGCAGCAGGTCGAACGGCCCCTCGAAGTTGGCCAGGTGCACCGAGAAGTCGGTGTCGGTCCTCGCCTCCCGCTCGTCGGCGACTGCCGTCACGAGGCGGCCAGCCGGCGGGCGATCACGCTGTCCCCGCCGTGGTCGTCCAGGTCGGCCAGCACGATCGCGATCGCCTCCCGGACCAGGCGGCCGCGGTCGACCGCCACTCCGAGATCGCGCCGAAGCGTGAGTCGGGCGGACTCCAGGTCGAACAGCTCGTCCGCGGTGACGTACACGGTCATCTTCTCGTCGTGCCGGACCCGGCCGCTGCTGCGCCGCCCCTCCCGCTCGGCTGCTGCGTGGTCCGCACCGGCGTCGGGGTCGGTTTCAGCGCCGGTTTCGGCTCCGGTCTCGGCTGCGGTCTCGACTCCCGCGTCGTCGGCGACCACCCGCATCTGCGGGACCTGATCCGCGGACTCCTCGGACTCTGCGGGCTGCTCGCCGTCCCGGGTCGGACGGAACAGCTCGTCCGCCCCCGGCAGCCTCACCCGGCGTGACACCGGACGAGCACCTCCTTGGCGAGCTGGCGGTAGGCCTCGGCGCCGGCCGATCCCGGCGCGTAGGAGGTGATCGGCTCACCGGCGACGGTGGAGTCGGAGAACTTCACCGTGCGCCGGATGACGGTGTGGAAGACCGCGTCACCCCAGCCGTCGACGAGCGTCTTCAGCACCTCGCGGCCGTGCAGGGTGCGGCCGTCGAACATGGTGCCGAGCAGGCCGTCGACCCGCAGCCTCGGGTTGAGTCGCTCGGTGACCTTGTCGATGGTCTCGGTCAGCAGCGCGACGCCGCGCAGGGCGAAGTACTCACACTCCAGCGGGATCACCACCCCGTCCGCAGCGGTGAGCGCGTTGATGGTGAGCAGCCCGAGCGACGGCTGGCAGTCGATCAGGACGATGTCGTAGTCGGCGAGTGCCGGCTGCAGCGCGCGGGCGAGCGCCTGCTCGCGGGCCACCTCCCCCACCAGCTGCACCTCGGCCGCGGACAGGTCGATGTTGGACGGGAGCATGTCCATACCGTCGACGTTGGTCTTGCAGACCACGTCCGCCCAGCCCACGTGCCGGTCCATCAGCAGGTTGTAGACGGTCAGGTCGACCGCGTTCGGGTTCAAGCCCAGCCCGACCGAGAGCGACCCCTGCGGGTCGAAGTCGACCAGCAGCACCCGCCGGCCGAGCTCGGCCAGCGCGGCACCGAGGCTGATCGTCGTCGTGGTCTTGCCGACCCCACCCTTCTGGTTGCACATCGCGATCACCCGGGCCGGCCCGTGCTGCTCCAGCGGTGCGGGGGTGGGCAGGTCGGGGAGGGGGCGTCCGGTGGGCCCGAGCTCGAGAAGTGCGTCCATCATGCTCGCCTCCGCAGGTGACATGTCGACATTGCGCCGACGGTCCGAACGCTAGCCCGCTGGGTGCCGCAGGCCCGGCCGACACACCGACACCGCCCCGGCCGTGGGGTGCGCGTTTCACGCGGTACCCCGCGAAATGCGCACTGTCCGAGAGTTGTAAGCCTCGCGAGTGGCGACTTTCACGGGGTACCCCGTGAAAACCACAGCCCGGCGCCGTCAGCGGAGGCGGCGGCCCGTCTCCGCGGTGGAGTACCCCCCCAGCGCCTCGACCTGCTCCAGGAACGCCTTGTCCGCCAGCAGATCGAGCACCGCGTCGAGCACCCCGCTGTCCAGCACCGCCCGGGTCGTCACCAGGTCGTATGGCTCCCGGGTGACCGGCACGAAGTCCAGCCCGTACGCCCGCGCGGCCGCCAGGATCGCCAGGCCGCAGTCGGCCCGGTCGCCCGCCACTGCCGCGGCCACTCCCAGGTGGGTGTGCTCCTCACGGCCATAGCCGGTCACCCGGTCCGGGTCGATCCCGGCCCGGCTCAGCTCGTGATCCAGCAGCACCCGGGTCCCGGCCCCGCGCTGCCGGTTGACGTACCGCGCGCGGACCAGGTCACCGACGCCGGTCAGCTCGAGCGGGTTCCCCGGCGCGACGACCAGCCCCTGCTCGCGGTGCACCAGCCGGATCACGACCGCATCGTGATCGGCCAGCACCTGGTCCACGTACGGGAGGGTGTACTCCCCGGTGGCGGGGTCCAGCAGGTGGGAGCCGGCCACGTGGCACAGGCCGTCGCGCAGCGCCACCAGACCGCCGAGCGAGCCCACGTTGGACGACGCGAGGGTCAGCCCCGGGTCGGCCTGCCGGAGCGCGGACGCGGCCAGGTCCAGCACCAGGTCGTGCGACCCGATCGCCACCACGGTGCGGGCCACCTCGTCCAGGCCGCGCAGCAGCTCGACCTCCACCTCCGCACCGGCGTGCAGCCCCTCCAGCCCGGTCGGGACGACCAGCAGGCCGTCCGCCCGCACCAGGGAGGTGAGCACGCCGGCGCCGCGCGGCAGCGGAGTCGCCACCAGCCGGCCGGCCACGTCGCCGAGTCGGACCCGGATCCAGTCGTCGCTGCCCATGGTCGAGGCGAGCTTGCGGGCCAGCCGCGCCGACGCGGTCACCCGGCGCCGCGGCGCCGTGCCCTCCAGCCCGGCGAGCAGCGGCAGTGCGAACATGTCGAAGGTCAGCGCCGCCGACACCGGGAAGCCGGGCGCGCCGATCACCGGGGTCTGGTCCACCACGCCCAGCACGACCGGGTGCCCCGGCCGCACCGCCACCCCGTGCACCACCAGCCGGCCGGTCCCCTCCACCACGCGGGCGGTGTAGTCGTCGCGGCCGGCGCTCGAGCCCGCGACCACCACCACCAGGTCGGCCGCGGCGGCCGCCGCACGCAGGGCGACCGCGATCTCGCCGGGGTCGTCGGGGACGATGGGCAGCACCTGCGCCTCCGCCCCCGCCTCCCGCGCCTGAGCGGCGAGCATCATCGAGTTGGTGTCGGGGATCTCCCCCGGCTGCACCGGCGCACCCACCGGGCGGATCTCGTCACCGCTCGGCAGCACCGCCACCCGGGCCGGCCGGTGCACGCGCACACGGGTCGCGCCGGCCGCCGCCGCGGCGGCGATGTCGAAGGGCCGCAACCGATGCCCCGCCGGGAGCAGCAGCTCGGTGGCGGCCACATCCTCGCCGATCGTGCGCACGTGCCGGTATGGCGGCACCGCCGCCCGCAACTCCGCACCATCAGCGGTGCGGTGCACGTGCTCACGCATCACCACCGCGTCGCGGGTCGCCGGCATCGGGTCGCCGGTGTCGACCTCCTCGAACGCGTCGGGTCCGAGCAGCACCGGGGTGCTCTCGCTGGCGCCGACCGTCTGGCCCGCCGTCACCGCGATGCCGTCCATCGCCGCGGCGTCGTACGCCGGCGACGACCGGCTGGCCCACACCGGCTCGGCGGTGACCCGGCCGACCGCCTCGGCGACCGGCAGCCAGACCGCCGGCACCCGCTCGGGGCAGCCGGTCTCCTGCTGGGCCTGCCGCCAGGCGGCGAGGGCGCGCTCGACCGGGATGTCGCGCAGGAACGGACTGGACGGCGGAGCGCTCACCGGTACAGCGTGACATCGACGTCGACGCCCCCGTCGAGCCCGGTCGAGTCCTCGGGGATCTGCAGGTAGCCGTCGGCCGAGGTCAGGACGGACAGCAGCGCGGAGGCGCCGAGCACCGGGACCGCGACCCGGTCGGAACCGTCCCCCTCCAACCGGACCTGCACCACGTCGCGCCGGCCCGCCTGCGACGCCAGCTGGCGGTCCAGCCGGGCCCGGACCACCGGCTCGGTCGGTGGCCGGGTGCACCCGCCCACCCGGCGGACCAGCGGGACGCCGACCAGCCGGAACACCACCAGGGCGGACAGCGGGTTGCCGGGCAACCCGAGGACGGGCACGTCGCCACAGCGGGCGAGCAGGGTCGGCTTGCCCGGCCGCAGCGCGATCCCGTGGCAGACGATGCCCGGCGGTCCGAGCCGCTGCACCGCCGCCGCGGTCTCGTCCCGGGCGCCGACCGACGACCCGGCCGACACCACTACCACGTCGCAGTCGGCCACCGCCTGCCGCAGCGCCCGCTCCAGCGCGGCCCCGTCGTCCGGGACGATCCCGTACGAGCGGGGTGCCCCACCCGCCTCGGTCACCAACCCCGCCAGCGCCGGCGCGGTGGCGTCACGCACCTGCCCGACCGCCAAGTCGGCCGCGTCGGCCGGGACCACCTCGTCGCCGGTCGAGAGCAGTCCGACGACCGGTCGCTCGTGCACCGGGACCGCGGTGACCCCGGCCGCGGCGAGCATCCCCACGTCGGTGGCCCGCAACGGCCGCCCGGCCGGGACCAGCAGCGCACCCACCTGCACGTCCTCGTCGGCACGCACCACCCCGTCTCCGGGCGCGACCGGCCGCACCACCTCCACCGTTCCCGGCATCGTCTGCGCGGTGTGCTCGACCATCACCACCGCGTCCGCGCCCTCGGGGAGCGGTCCACCGGTCGGCATGGCCGCCGCTCCGCCGGCGCGCAGCACCACCTCCGGCGCCCTGCCCATCGCGACCGCGCCGAGCACGTCGAGATAGGCGGGCAGCCCCTCGGAGGCCCCGTAGGTGTCCCGGGCCCGGACGGCGAAGCCGTCCACCGTCGACCGGGCAAAGCCCGGCAGCGGGTGCGGCGCGCGGACGTCGGACTCCGGCACCCGCCCGACCGCCTCGTCCAGCCCGACCGCGGTCACTGCCGTCGTCCGCTCGACCGGCAGCGCGGCCAGCGCCTGGGCAACCGTCCAGGTGCGGAAGAACTCGCGGCCCGCCATGGGCCTGGTCAGTCCTTGGGGTGCGGCCGCGCGGCCGCGCCGCCGCGCTGCAGTCCGAGCACGCTCACGACCGGACCGAGTGCCACCTGTCCCAGGCCGCAGATGGAGCTCAGCCGCACCGTGCGCTCGAGGTCGAGCAGTTTGTCCTCGGCGGTGTCGTCCAGACCGGGGCCGGCCAGCGCGGTGGTGAGCATCTCGTGCGCCTTGTGCGACCCGACCCGACACGGCACGCACTTGCCGCACGACTCGTTGCGGAAGAATCGCAGCACGTTGGTGGCGGCCGCCAGCAGGTCGGTGCCCTCGGCGAGCACGACCAGCGCCCCGGAGCCGAGCATCGACCCGGCCTCGGCCACGGTGTCGAAGTCCAGCTGCACGTCCAGGCTGTCCGGTCCGAGGAAGTTCGACGAGGCACCGCCGGGCTGCACCGCGGCCAGGGCGGCACCGCCGGCGACCCCACCGGCCCCGTCCAACAGCTCGCGAGCCGTCGTGCCCATCGGGACGCAGTAGACACCGGGCTCGGCGACGTCGCCGGACACGGCGAAGAACTTCAGCCCGACCGAGTCGCCCGCGCCCTGGTCCCGCCACCACTGCGCACCCCGCTCGACGATGACCGGCACATCGGCGAAGGTCTCCACCGAGTTCATCAGCGTCGGCTTGCCCCACAGGCCGTAGACGCCGGGGAACGGGGGCTTGTTGCGCGGCTCCCCGCGATGCCCCTCCATGCACTCGATCAGCGCGGACTCCTCGCCGAGGATGTAGCCGCCGGGCGAGATGAACACGTCGAGCTGCAGCCGCCGCCCGGTGCCGAGGACGTCCGGCCCCAGCAGGCCCAGCGCCCGCAGTGCGTCGATCTCTTCGCGCAGCACGTCTGCCTCGGGGCCGTACTCGTGCCGGATGAAGACGTAGCCCTCCTCGGCGCCCACCACCAGCATGCCGAGCAGCAGGCCCTCGAGCACGAGGTGTGGCTGGTCGTACATGATCTGCCGGTCCTTGAAGGTGCCCGGCTCCGACTCGTCGGCGTTGCAGATCGCGTACTTCGGACGCACCTCCTGCGCCGCGACCAGCTCCCACTTCTTGCCGGTCGGGAAGCCGGCACCACCCATGCCACGCAACCCCGAGTCCTGCAGCGTGGTCACGATCTGGTCGGCGGTGAGGTCACCGGCCAGCAGGGCGCGCAACAGCCGGTAGCGCTCCGCGCCGGGCTCGTACGGGTCGTTGGGCCACGGCTTCGGCCGAGCACTGGCCGGTGCGTCCGGTGCGTCCTCCTCCGCGCTGCGGGTCCGGGCCCGGGCGACGAGCTCGACGACGTCGTCGACGTGTCCCGGCACGTCGTTGACCGCCACCGCCGGTGCGGTGTCGCAGCGGCCCAGGCAGGACACCTCGACCAGCTCCACGTCGGTCTGGTCGCCGTAGTCGCGCCGCAGCTCGGCGATCCGGCCCTCACCGCCGCGCAGCCAGCAGGACAGGTCGTGACACACGTGCAGCGCCACCTGGGCGGGTGGGCTGGTCCGGTAGTGCGGATAGAACGAGACCAGCCCCTCGATCTCGTACAGCGGGCGGCGGGTGTCCTGCGACAGCGACACCAGGTCCTCGCGGGGCAGCCAGCCGAGGCGCTCCTGGATCGCGTTCAGGGCCGGGATCAGGCTGGGTCCGGGGAACTTGCCCGCGCGCGCCTCCACGCCGGGGACCACCCGCCGGTCGTCGGTCACACGCCCGCCTCGGAGACCGGCTCGATCGCGACCGCGCAGAACTTGTATTCGGGGATCTTCCCCACCGGGTCGATCTCGTCGGTCGTCAACAGGTTGGCTGCCGCCTCACGGAAGTGGAACGGGATGAAGCAGTTGCCCGGTGCCTCTCGGGCGGAGACCCGCACGTTCAACGAGATCCGGCCGCGGCGCGACCGCACCTGCACCATCGCGCCGTCCCGGACATTGAGCCGAGCCGCGTCGTCGGCGTGCAGGTAGACCTCGGCCCGCGGTGCGATGGTGTCCAGCGCGTACGAGCGGCGCGTCATCGACCCGGTGTGCCAGTGCTCCAGCAGCCGGCCGGTGTTGAGCACGAACGGGAACTCCTCGTCCGGCAGCTCCCTGGCCGGCAGCCACTCGGCGGGGACCAGGTGCGCCAGCCCGTCCGACGTGTTGAACCGCTCGTCGAACATCACCACGGTTCCGTCGGTGTGCTCGGGGTCGGAGTTCGGGTACAGCTTCCCGCTCGACCCCAGGTTGTCGTAGCCGAGGTTGGCGTAGCTCGGCATCAGCTCGACCATCTCCTCGAACACCTCGCGCGGTGACTCGTAGTCCCAGTCCAGCCCGAGCCGGCGGGCGATGTCCTGCGTGATCTGCCAGTCCGCCCGAGCCTGACCGGGCGGGTCGAGGACCTTGCGGCCGAGCTGCACCCGCCGGTCGGTGTTGGTGTAGGTGCCGTCCTTCTCCAGGTACGAGGTCGCCGGCAGGATGACGTCGGCGAACTCCGCGGTCTCGGTGATGAAGATGTCCTGCACGACCAGGAAGTCCAGCGCCGACAAAGCCTTGCGGACCTTGTTGATGTTCGGGTCGGACAGGAAGGGGTTCTCCCCCATCATGTACATCCCGCGGACCCCGCCGGTGAGCACCGAGCCGATGATCTCGGTCACGGTGAGACCGCGCTGCGGGTCCAGCTCGGTGCCCCAGGCGGACTCGAAGCGCCCGCGCAGGTCGTCGCCTTCCACGGACTGGTAGTCGGGGAGGAACATCGGGATCAGCCCGGAGTCCGACGCGCCCTGCACGTTGTTCTGCCCGCGCAGCGGGTGCAGCCCGCTGCCGGGCTTGCCGACGTTGCCGGTGATCGAGCACATCGCGATCAGGCAGCGAGCGTTGTCGGTGCCGGTGGTGTGCTGGGAGATCCCCATCCCCCAGAAGATGACGCCGGCCTGCGCCTCACCCCACACCCGCGCCACCTGGCGGATCAGGTCGGCCGACACGCCGGTGATCTGTTCGGCCCGCTCCGGCGGATAGTCGGCGACGGTCGCCTTCAGCGCGTCGTAGTTGGACGTGCGGGTGGCGACGAACTCGTGGTCGACTAGATCGAGCCGGATCAGCTCGTGCATCACGGCGTTGTAGAAGGCGACGTCGGTCCCCGGCTTGATCTGACAGAACAGGTCGGCGTGGTCGGCGACCTTGTCCGCCCGCGGGTCGATGTAGATGATCGTCGTGCCCTGCCGCCTGGCCTGCTTGAAGAACGACGAGGCCACCGGGTGGTTGGCGGTCGCGTTGCTGCCGGTGATGATCGCGACGTCGGAGTTCATGACGTCGCCATAGGTCGTGGAGACCGCGCCGGACCCGATCCCCTCGAACAGCGCCGCCACGCTGGACGCATGGCAGAGCCGGGTGCAGTGGTCGACGTTGTTGTTGCGGAAGCCGGTCCGGACCAGCTTCTGGAACAGGTACGCCTCCTCGTTCGAGCACTTCGCCGAGCCGAAGCCGGCCAGCGACCCGTTGCCGTGCTCGTCAAGGATGCCGGCCAGCCGCTCCCCGACGAGGTCGAGCGCCTCCTCCCAGGTCGCCTCCCGGAAGTGCGGAAGCACCTCCTCGTAGGGCACCAGACCGCCCGCCTTGCGGCGGCGGCCGGCGCGGCCGCCACGCTCGTCGTCGAAGTCGCCGCGGACGTCTGCCGACAGCGGTCCCTTCGGGTAGGCGCTGTCGACCCGGATCAGCGGCACGGTGAGCCGCTGGGGCGACGCGGCGTAGTCCCATCCGTAGCGACCCTTGACGCAGAGTCGGCCCTGGGAGCCCGGCTGCTCGCGTCCCTCCGCGAAGGCGATGGCACCGCGTTCACGGTCGACGAAGTAGGTCAGAGCGCAGCCGACCCCGCAGTAGGGGCACACGCTGTCGACCGCCTCGAGCTCGGTCCGCGGCCGGATCGGCACGTCGTTGATCGGCTTGTTGGTCAGCGCCCCGGTCGGGCAGGCTGCCACGCACTCCCCGCAGGTGACGCAGGACGACGAGCCCATCGGGTCGTCCAGGTCGAACGCGATCCGGGTGGAGTAGCCCTTGCCGCTGCGGCCGATCACGTCGTTGCCCTGGATGTCGTCGCAGGCGCGGACGCACCGGTCGCAGAGGATGCAGGAGTCGTGGTCGACGGCGATCACCGGGTTGGACAGGTCGGTGCCGCGGCCGGACCCGCGGGGCAGATCCGGCGTCAGCACGTCCAGTCCGTTGGCAAGGTCCAGCAGCAGGTTGTCCCCGGTCGTCGTCTGCTTCGGGTCCGCTTCGGGCGGCGGTTGGTCGGCGACGAGCAGCTCGGTCAGCACCGCCCGGCTGCGGGTGAGCTCCTCCGACGAGGTGGTCACCTGCATCCCGTCCTCGCACGGCCGGACGCAGGCGGCGGCGTAGACCCGGCCGCCGGTGTCCACGACGCACATCCGGCACACCCCGACCGGGTCGTAGCGCTCGTCGTGACAGAGCACCGGGATGTCGATGCCGACGTCCCGGGCGGCGGTCCAGATCGTGGTCCCCTCGGGCACGCTGAGCTCGCGGCCGTCGATGGTCACCGACACCGTGCGTACCGGAGCCGACGTGTCGGCGGTCATCGTCATGGGGTCAACCCTCTCCACCGTTGGGGGCGCTGTCCAGCATCACACGGCCGTCGCGATCCAGCCCGCGGGCGGCGTAGTAGCCGTCGATGAGAAGCCGCAGCCGCTCCGGGCTCAGCCGGGCCTCCCGGCCGGACGCGAGCTGCACCGGCTCCCGCAGCAGCCGCTCGGGCAGCCAGTCGTCGGCCGGCGTCCAGCCCTCGCGCAGGTTGTACGCGCGCTTGAGCAGCACGATCCGACGGGCGGTGGCGCGCAGCTCGGCACCGTCCATCGACCAGCCGGTCACCGTGGACAGCAGCGCCGCCCACTCCTCGAACGGGTCGGTGAAGACGCCGCGCAGGAACTTGCACAAGATCATGGAGTCCATCACCGCCGCGCGGTCCTCGGTCTCCACCGCGGCCGCGACGTGGGCGGAGCCGCCGTCGAACCGGTCCAGGTCCCCGGACAGGTCCGCCTCGTAGGCACCCGACCGGTTGTGGTCGGCGCCGCGAGCGTTCACCGCCAGCCCGAGCGCCATCGCGTGCAGCGTCC
The DNA here is from genome assembly GCA_963695375.1 of uncultured Actinomycetota bacterium. Lineage (GTDB taxonomy): Bacteria > Actinomycetota > Actinomycetes > Propionibacteriales > Nocardioidaceae > JACCVL01. Next base: position 2,394,426 of record OY968767.1, read on the forward strand.
GCGGCTCGTAGCCGGGCAGCTCCATCCCCTTGACGTGCGGTGCGAAGTCCGCCGACTTCCCGCCGACGCGCTCGGCCGCTCGCCGCGAGCCCTCGGCGAGCAGGGCGCCCAGGCCGGTGCGGGCCCCGATCTCGTCCAGCGCGCGCAACAGCGCCGACCCGTCCCCGAAACGCAGCCACGGTGCGTCGATCAGGCCGAGTTCGGCGCACTCCATCGCCCAGGCGATGGTGCCGCCGGCGGAGATGGTGTCCAGGCCCAGCGCGTCGCAGCGGGCGCTGGCGGCGAGCACGTCGTCCGGGTCGGAGACTCCGCACATCGGCCCGAGCGCGAAGACGTTCTCGTACTCGACGCGGGTCCGGCTGCCGTCCTTGCCGGCGTAGATGTGCTCGCAGCCGATCGAGCAGGACGCGCAGCTGTTGCGGGCGACCTGCCGCAGCTCCGAGATGTCCTCGGCGGCCAGCCGTGGCGCCTGCTCGAAGGTCGCTGCGGAGAAGTTCCGGGTCGGCAGCGTGGACAGCGCGTTGAACGCCAGCAGGTTGGCCAGGGTGCCGAGGTCGCGGTACTTCGCCGTCGCCTTCCCGAGCGACCGGGCCCGCAGGTCCCGGGCGGCAGCGAGCACGGCCGACCGGTCGGCAGGCTCGACCTTGGTGGCCGCGTGCACCGCCACCGCCTTGATCCGTTTGGCTCCCAGCACGGCTCCGAGGCCACCCCGACCGGCGTGCCGGCCGTCGTGCGACACCGTCGCGTACCGGACCCGCTGCTCCCCCGCCGGGCCGATCGCCGCGATCCGCCAGCCCGCCCCGAGCCGGGCGCGCAGCGCCTGCTCGGCGTCGGCCGCCGGCAGGCCCCACACGTCGTCGGCGGGTTCGAGCCGGGCCCCGGCGCCGTCGACGAGCAGCACCGACGGCTCTGCAGCCGCACCGCGCACGACCAGCGCGTCGTGGCCGGTCAGCTTGCCGGCGATGGCGAAGTGGCTGGACGCCAGGGCGTCGGTCAACAGCCCGGTGAGCGGCGACTTCGCCACCACGGCGAACTTCGCGCTGGTGGTCAGCGGGGTGCCGACCAGCGGGGAGAAGCAGAACGCCAGCGGAGCCTCCGGCGCGAGCGGGTCGACTCCCGCCGGGGCCAGCTCCCAGAGCAGCCAGGCCCCGAGCCCGGCACCGCCGAGGTGCTCCCGCAACACCTGGTCCGACAGCGGCAGCACGCTGCTGTCGCCCGTGCCCACGTCGACGACCAGCGCCTTACCGAAGTAGCCCCCTGCACCCGCAGTCACGTGATCACCCGCCCGCGTCCGCGGAGACGAAGGTGACGGCGTCCCCGGAGACCAGCGGGGTGCCGCCGTCCCGCGTCACCCGCTCTCCGTTGACCGCCGCCACGACGTGCCGATCGAAGGGCACCCCAGCCGCCTCGGCGGCGGCCCGGACGGTCGCGGCCCGGACGGTGCGCGGCTGCCGGCCGCCGGCGGTCGCCAGGACGCCGAACCGCTCCACCAGCACCTCGGGCGCCGGCCGGGCCAACGCCCGCTCGTAGTCGGGGTAGTCGTTGACGTTGACCACCGACTCGAGCCGCGGGTCGGCCGCGGCCAGCGACGGGTCGCGGAGCAGAGCACCGTCATCCAGCCGGTGGACCCGGCAGCGGTCGAGGAGGAACGCCGGCTTTCGCTGGCCGTCGGCGAGCAGCCGCTCGATCTCGGCGGCGAGACCAGGACGGTAGGCCGCCGCCATCGGCTGCCGGAACCCGCCGGCCATGGGAAGCACGACGTCGTCGTCGTCACCCATCGCGGCGACCACGCAGCCGACGAAGGCGGTGTGCAGGAACGGCAGGTCGGTCGAGCAGCAGAAGACGACGTCGGCGCGCCCCACCAGCGCGCGCAGCCCGACCGCGAGTCCCTGTAACGGGCCGAGCCCCTCCTCGGGGTCGTCGGCGATCTCGACCTCCGCGGGCAGCGCGGGCAGCGACTGACCCGGCGCCCGCACCACCACCACGGGTCCGTCGGTCGCGCGGGTGACCACCCCGACCGTGCGGCGCAGCAGGGTGGACCCGTGCCACGGCAGCGCGGCCTTGCTCGTCCCCATCCGGGACGAGCGCCCCCCCGCGAGCACCACACCGGCCGTCCGCACGCTGCCGACTGTAATCCGGCTCCGGACGACGGGCAGACCGGGGCCGTTCGGCGCGGGTCGGCGCGGTTCGTGCCGACCATCGTCTGCCCGGGTCGGTGCGTGTCTTGTGCAATGCGTTAGCGCAGACTAACGTATTTTGGGTGATCGACGCCTTCTCCGCCGCGGCCGAGCCGAACCGGCGGCGCATCCTGCAGTTGCTGGCGTCACGGCCGCGCACCGTCAGCGAGGTTGCGGCCGATTTCACGGTGACCCGGTCCGCGGTCTCCCAGCACCTGCTGGTGCTGGCCGAGGCCGGCCTGGTCGATGCGGACAAGGTCGGCCGCCAGCGGATCTATCGGGTCCGGCCGTCCGGTCTGAGCCGATTGCAGGCCGAGATCGACAAGTTCTGGACCGACGAGCTCGACTCGCTCGTCGCCGACGCGCGCGAACTAAGGAGGCAACGATGAGCTTCTCCATCAGTACTGTCCTGCCGGTCACGCCCGACGAGGCGTTTGCCCTCATCACCGAGCCGGAGCGGCTGCGCCGATGGCAGACCGTGTCCGCGGTCGTCGACCTGCGGGCAGGCGGCACGTATCGGTGGACCGTGACGCCCGGACACATCGCCGCGGGTACGTACCGTGAGGTCGAGCCCGGTAGGCGGATCGTGTTCGGCTGGGGCTGGGAGGGCAGCGACGCCCTCGGCCCCGACGCATCGACGGTGACCGTCACGGTGGAGCCCGCCGACGAAGGCTCGCTGGTGACGCTGGTGCACGAGGGGCTCACCGGGGAGCAGGCCGCCATGCACGCCGAGGGGTGGCACCACTACTTCGAGCGGTTGGAGAAGCTGGCCGCCACCGGTGAGGCAGGTCTTGACCCCTGGTCTCTGACAGCCGAGGAGCTGACGCCGGTTACCGCGGCCGAGGCCGCCTTGGCGGTCGTCCAGCCGGTCCTCCGCAACCTGACTGCCGCGGACCAGCCGAAGCAGACCCCCTGCACCGAGCTCACCTGCCACCAGCTCGCCGAGCACCTGCTCGACTCGCTGACCGGGCTGGGGGCGATGGCCGGTGTGAGTGTCGTGAGCCCCCATCGGGGGTCGCTGGAGAACCGGGTCTCGATCACTGCGGGGCAGGCCATCGACGGCTGGCGTCGGGTCGACCTCGCAGGGACCGTGCCGGGCCCCGGCGGATCCGAGCTCCCGGCCTCGTTCGCCGCTGGCATCCTCCCGGTGGAGCTCCTGCTCCACGGGTGGGACCTCGCCCAGGGCAGCGGCCAGCCGATGCACGCCCCCGACCAGCTCGTCGACTACGTCCGCGGCCTCGCCGAGACCCTCGTTCCCGGCGGGCGCGAAGGCGACTCCTTCGCCGCTGAGGTCACCCCCGCCGAGGGGGCGAGCGCCCTCGATCGGCTCGCGGCCTACTCGGGCCGCCGTCCCCTTGCGACCTGACCACCGTCCCGACCCACCACCTCCAGACAGGAGAACCCCATGAACACCTACGTCTTCGTCTACCACGCCCCCACCCCGCCGGCCGGCGCCGTTGCTCCGACGCCGGAGCAGATGCAGACGGTGATGGCCGAGTGGAACGCCTGGGCGGGCAAGGTCGGGGACAGGATGATCGACTTCGGCACGCCGCTGACCGGCGGCATCCGAGTCGGTCCCGACGGCACCGCGCCCAGCGACCGTGAGGTCACGGGCTACTCGATCCTGCAGGCCGACGACCTGGATGCCGCCGTCGACCTGGCCCGCAGCCACCCGCACCTCACCATGCCCGGTGGCTGCGAGATCGAGGTGCACACGGTCCTGCCCGTCCCGGGGACCTGACTGCCGCGGCGGGCCGTGAGGTCTCCCCTCGTCGGACAATGATCAGGCAGTCGTCGGGCGCGGCCGGTCACGCCTGGGCGCGGGGGTGCGCCGCGGCGTAGACCTCGCGGAGCTTGTCCACCGTGACCAGCGTGTAGACCTGCGTGGTGGTGACCGAGGCGTGCCCGAGCAGCTCCTGCACGACGCGCACGTCCGCTCCGCCGTCGAGCAGGTGAGTGGCGAAGCTGTGCCGCAGCGTGTGCGGCGACACGGCGGCGGTGACGCCGGCGCGGTCGGCCGCTCTGGCCAGCACCGTCCACGCGCTCTGCCGGGACAGCCGCCCGCCGCGGGCGTTCACGAACACCGCCGGGGTGCCGGTGCCGAGCCCGGCCAGCCGGGGGCGGGCCCGCACCAGGTACGCCTGCACCGCGGCCACCGCGTAGGAACCGACCGGGACCACCCGTTCGGTGCCGCCCTTGCCGCGCAGCCGCACGGCGCCCTCCGGCGCGGCCTCGGGCGCGTCGACCGGCTCGTCGACCGGATCGAGCTGCAGGTCGTCGATGTCGAGGCCGACCGCCTCGGAGATCCGTGCGCCGGTGCCGTAGAGCAGCTCGAGCAGCGCCCGGTCGCGCAGCGCGAGGGCGGTGCCGGGCGACCCCGCCGCGGCCAGGATGGCGGCCACGTCGTCGACCGGCAGCGCCTTCGGCAGCCGGCGGGGCGGGCGGGGCGGGCGCACGGTCGCCGCGGCGTCGGTGCTGGTGGCGCCCTCGCGCAGGCAGAACCGGTGCAGGCCGCGGACGGCGACCACCGCGCGAGCTGCGCTGCTGGCCGACAGCGGCTGGTGGGTCTCGTCGCCGGCCCTGAGCCGGGCGAGGAAGCCCGCGACGTGCTCCTCACCGACCTGCTCGACCTCGTCGATTCCGCTGTCGGCGAGGTAGTCGAGGTAGCGGCGGAGGTCGCGACGGTACGACGTGACGCTGTTGCGGGCGAGCCCGCGCTCGACGACGAGGTGGTCGAGGAAGGACGAGACCGCCTCGGCGACGGAGGGAGCGACCGCGCCGGTCAGGCGAGCACCTCGTCCAGGGCCAGGCACTCCCGTCCGTGCGCCGCCGCGACCGGTTCGTTGGTCAGCGCCCCGGCGTAGGTGTTCAAGCCGAGGGCGAGACTCTGGTCGTCTCGCAGCGCCTGCCTCCAGCCCTTGTCCGCCAGCGCCAGCGCGTACGGCAGCGTGACGTTGGTGAGCGCGTAGGTCGACGTGTGCGGGACCGCTCCCGGCATGTTCGCCACGCAGTAGAACACCGAGTCGTGCACCGGGTAGGTCGGGTCCGCGTGCGTGGTCGGCCGGGAGTCCTCGAAGCAGCCGCCCTGGTCGATCGAGATGTCCACCAGCACCGCACCCGACTTCATCCGGGACACCAGGTCGTTGCTGACGAGGGTCGGCGCCTTCGCACCAGGCACCAGCACCGCTCCGATGACGAGATCGGCGTCCAGCACGGCGCGCTCGACCTCGTAGGTGTTGGAGGCGACCGTCTGCAGGTGCCCCTGGTAGATCCGGTCCGCCTGCCGCAGCTTCTCGATGTTGCGGTCCAGCAACAGCACCTCGGCCTGCATGCCGAGCGCGATCGCCGCGGCGTTCATCCCGGAGACGCCGGCGCCGATCACGACCACCTTGGCGGCGTAGACGCCCGACACTCCCCCCATGAGGACACCCCGACCGCCGCCCTGACGCATCAGGTGGTAGGCGCCGGCCTGGGGCGCCAGCCGGCCCGCGACCTCGCTCATCGGCGCCAGCAGCGGCAGCGCCCCGTCGGGGGTCTGCACGGTCTCGTAGGCGATGCCGGTCACGTCGTGATCGAGCAGCGCCGTGGTGCACTCCTTGGAGGCCGCCAGGTGCAGGTAGGTGAACAGCGTCTGCCCGGCCCGCATCCGGTGGTACTCCTCCTCCACCGGCTCCTTGACCTTGAGGACGAGGTCGCCGGTGGCCCACACGTCGTCGGCCGTCGGAAGCATGGTCGCGCCGGCCGCGGTGAAGTCGGCGTCGGGGATGGACGACCCCAGCCCCGCCTCCTGCTGCACGTAGACCTCGTGCCCGTGCCGCACCAGTTCGTGCGTCCCGGACGGGGTGATGGCGACCCGGTACTCGTGGTTCTTGACTTCCTTGGGAATCCCGATCTTCACGCCGGTCACTCTGGCATGGGCGGACCGGGGCTGTCGCGCCGCCCGCGCTTCGTCCACAGGGCCAGCAGCCCGATGACCGCCATCGAGTCGCCGATCCGACCGTCCAGGACGGCCGCGACCGCCGCCTCCAGCGGCACCCAGACGACCTCCAGATGCGCCTCCTCGTGCTGCCGCTCGGCGCTCCGGCTGCGCCGGGCCGGTCGCAGGTCCCGCCCGACGAACACCTGCCAGTGCTCGTCGGTCATGCCCGGTGAGGACCAGACCTCGATCAGCGGCTCGAAGCCCGCGGCGACGACGTCGGTCTCCTCGATCAGCTCGCGCGCCACCGCCTCCACAGCCGACTCGCCCTCGACGTCGAGGATCCCGGCCGGCAGCTCGAGCAGTCGGCGGCCCGCCGCGTGCCGGTACTGCCGGAGCAGCAGCACGCGATCCTCCTCATCGAGTGCCAGCACCCCGACCGCTCCCTGGTGCTGGACCACCAGCCGATCGAAGTCGTCACCGGCCGGACTGCGAACGGTGTCTTCCCGGACCCCGAGGAACCCGCCGTCGAAGCGCGAACGGCTGCCCACCACCTCCCACCGCTCAGCGGTGTCGGCCAGCTCGGTGCCGGACTGCCACAGCCGCCCCGGCAACCGCGGGTGCTGCGGGTGCTGCGTCACGCCGTGGCCTCGGCCCGGTCCCGGGCCGGGTGCTGACCGTCCGGACCGCCGGCCCCGTCGCTGGCCGGGTCGCCGTCCTCCTCGACCGGCAGCAGCAGCTCGCGCTGCCGGGCCAGCGCCGCCTCGACCAGGCCCGAGAACAGCGGGTGCGGCCGGGTGGGCCGTGACCGCAGCTCCGGGTGCGCCTGGGTGCCGACGTAGAACGGGTGGGTGTCGCGGGACAGCTCCACGAACTCGACCAGCAGCCCGTCGGGCGAGGTGCCGGAGAACACCATGCCGGCCGACTCGAGCGCCTCGCGGTAGGCGTTGTTCACCTCGTACCGGTGCCGGTGCCGCTCCTGGACGAGGGTCTGGGCGTACATCCGGGCGACCTGGGACCCCTCATGCAGCGCCGCCGGGTACAGCCCCAGGCGCATCGTGCCGCCGAGATCACCGGAGCCCTCGACGAACGCCTTCTGCTCCTCCATGGTGGCGATCACTGGATGCTCGGAGTCCCGGTCGAACTCCGACGAGCTGGCACCGGGCAGACCGGCGACGTTCCGGGCATGCTCGATCACCATGCACTGCAGGCCGAGACACAGCCCGAGCGTCGGGATCTGGTGCTCCCGGGCGTAGCGCAGCGCACCGAGCTTCCCCTCGATCCCGCGCACTCCGAAGCCGCCGGGGACACAGACCCCGTCGACGTCGTGCAACAGCTTGGCCGCACCCTCGGGAGCGGCGCAGTCGTCGGAGGCGACCCAGCGCAGGGTGACCCTGGCAGAGTGCGCGAACCCACCGGCCCGGAGTGCCTCGGCCACCGAGAGGTACGCGTCCGGCAGGTCGATGTACTTCCCGACGAGCGCGACGACGACGTCCTCGTCCGGCTGGTGCACCCGACGGAGCAGGTCGTCCCACCGGGTCCAGTCGACGTCCCGGAACGGCAGGTTGAGCCGGCGTACGACGTAGGCGTCGAGGCCCTCGGAGTGCAGCACTTTGGGGATGTCGTAGATGGACGGCGCGTCGACGGCGGCGACCACCGCCTCCTCGTCCACGTCGCACATCAGGGAGATCTTGCGCTTGACCCCGGCCGGGATCTCCCGATCGGCTCGGCACACCACGGCGTCCGGCTGGATGCCGATCGACCGCAGCGCCGCCACCGAGTGCTGTGTCGGCTTGGTCTTCAACTCACCCGACGGACCGATGTAGGGGACCAGCGAGACGTGCAGGAAGAAGCAGTGGTCCCGGCCCACGTCGTGCCGGACCTGCCGGGCGGCCTCCAGGAACGGGAGCGACTCGATGTCGCCCACGGTGCCGCCGATCTCGGTGATGACCACGTCGACGTCCGGCCCGGCCATCGCCCGGACGCGGTCCTTGATCTCGTTGGTGATGTGCGGGATCACCTGCACGGTGTCGCCGAGATAGTCCCCCCGGCGCTCCTTGCCGATGACCTCGGAGTAGACCTGCCCGGTGGTGACGTTGGCCCGCCCGGACAGGTCGACGTCCAGGAAGCGCTCGTAGTGGCCGACGTCGAGGTCGGTCTCCGCCCCGTCGTTGGTGACGAAGACCTCGCCGTGCTGGAACGGGTTCATCGTGCCCGGGTCGACGTTCAGGTACGGGTCCAGCTTCTGCATCGTGACCCGCAGCCCGCGCGACTTCAACAGCCGCCCGAGGCTGGACGCAGTGAGGCCCTTGCCGAGCGACGAGGCCACGCCACCGGTGACGAAGACGTGCTTGGTGGTCGTATTGGCGGCCAACAGTTGCTCCCGTGGTCGAGGGCGGTGCTCGGGCGGTGCTGAGACGAACGCTCAGGCCTCCACGGGGTTCCACCGTATCAGCGACCGCCCGCCCGTCCGGCAGCCGACGCGCGGGCGGTCAGGACCCGCCGGTTCCAGCCGCGGTCGTCCGGTCCGGCACCGCGCCGTCCTCGGCGTCGGTCTGCCCGTAGTGGCCGACACCGGCCCGGCCCTGCTCGGACAGGGCGAGCACCGTCACCACTCGGCCGGCGGTGAGGTCCACGACGTCCACGCTGGACACCTCGTCCCCGACCTCGCCGTCACGCACGGCCTGGACGACGCCGGCGCGGGCCGAGGCAGCGGTCCCGGCGACGACCGTCCCCAGCGCCCCCGCGTCCATCGCGCCGGCGATCTCCGCCGCCACCTCGGGTTGACCCTCGGGAGCGTCCGCGGCCGGGTCACCGCCGACGACGATCGCCAGCTCCGCCCGCCGGTCCACCTCGCTGTCGACGGCGATGAAGCCCGCCTCGGTGAGCGCGGCCTCGATGCTGTTGGCGTCGTTGTCCTGGACGACGGGCTGGTCGTTGCGGGTCAGGAACGCCCGGGCAATCGCGGCACCCATCAGCTCGTAGCTGACGGCCCCGTCGGGGGCGGAGACGCCGTCGACACCGTCGAGGACCTGCTGGGCCAGCCCCTCGGCCAGCTGCCGGTTCGCCGGGTCCAGCAGCTCCTGGGTCAGGCTGACGGTGGACACCACGGTGCCGTCGGCGGCGATCACGGCCTCACGGAGCGCCCGGACGTCACCCAGGTCGGCGCCCGGGAGCGTCAGCAGGCTCACCGGCCGGCCCGCCAGCGACGACCCCAGCACCGCCGCCGCGGTGTCGCCGGCATAGCTGTCGGCGAACGAGATCCGGTCCTGCGACGACTCCAGCTCGGCGCGCAGCTGTTCCTTGTCCAGGCGGTCCTGCTCGGCCCGGTCGGCCAGTCCCTCGGTGAGGGTGCCCTGGAGCGGGCCGGCGCCGAGAGCGACCCCGGCGGCGAGCGCGAAGAAGATCGCCACGAGAGAGATCACGTGGTAGCGGAAGTCGATCACGGCAGAAGGTCCCCGAAGAACGTCACGATGTCGTCCCAGCTCGCGCGGAGGGCGTCGAGCCACTGCTCACCGGCCGGCGTGGCCGCGAGCGCGACCAGCAGCGCGACCAACCCGGACAGGACGAGCAGCATCAGCTGCCAGGTGTGGATCTGGCGGGTGTAGAGCCGGCTGACCCCCTTGGCGTCGACGAGCTTGGGCCCCACCCGGAGCCGGGTGAGGAAGCTGCTGGCCATGCCGGACCGCCCGCGGTCCAGGAACTCCACCAGGGTGGCGTGCGTGCCCACGGTGACGATCAGCCCGGCGCCCTGGGAGTCGGCGAGCAGCATGGCGACGTCCTCACTGGTGCCGGCGGCCGGGAAGACCACGGCCTCGACGCCCAGCCGCTCGAGCCGCTCCCGACCCGACGCCCGCCCGTCCCGGTCGGCGTGCAGCACGATCTCGGCACCGCTGCGCAGCGCCTGCTCGGACATCGTGTCGGTGTCGCCGACCACGAGGTCCGGCGTGAGCCCCGCTTCGACGAGCGCGTCGGCGCCGGCGTCGATGCCGACCAGCACCGGCCGGTGCTCGCGCAGGTACGGCCGCAGCGTGCGCAGGTCCTCGCGGTAGTCGTAGCCCCGGGCCACCAGGACGACGTGCCGCTGGTCCAGCGGCGTGCGGATGTCCGGAACGCCGACGCCGTCGAGCAACAGGTCCCGCTCGCGGCGCAGATACTCCATCGTGTCCAGCGAGAACGCCTCGAGCTGCGCGGCCAGGCCGTCGCGAGCCGCCGAGGTCAGCGCCCGCACCGCGTCCGCGTCGAGCAGCCGCCCCTGCGCCACCACGGTGTCCCCGCGGTACACCCGGTCCCCGTCGAGCCGGACCCGGTCGCCTTCGTGCAGGGCCGCGAAGGCGTCTCGACCCACGGCGTCGAGCAGCGGGATGCCCGCGGCGACGATGACCTCGGGGCCGAGGTTGGGATAGCGACCCGAGACCGACTCGGCCGCGTTCACGACGGCGGCCACCCGGCAGCCGACCAGCACCTCGGCGCTGGCTCGGTCGACGTCGAGGTGATCGATGACGGCGATGTCGCCCGGGCGGAGCCGCCGGGCCAGGTTCCTGGTCCGGCGATCGAGGCGGACCACGCCGGTGATCGCGAGCGCATCCTTGGACCGGGTGCGGCGCAGCGGGGAGAGCCTCATGACCGGGCCCATCCTGCCACGCAGGCCGGCCCGTCCCGGTCAGCGCGAGCGGTCCGGCGGGTCGGTTCCGGACGGCTCACCGGCGCTCGGTCGCGGCCAGGTCCAGCAGCTCCTCGGCGTGCGCCGCCGCCGCGGCTGAGCCGTCCAGTCCGGCCAGCATGCGGGACAGCTCCCGCACCCGGTCCGCACCGTCCAGCGCGCGGACTCCGCTGGTCGTGACCGTCCCGGCGTCGGACTTGTCCACGAGGTAGTGCCGGTCCGCGAACGCGGCCACCTGCGGCAGGTGGGTGACCGCGAGGACCTGAGCATGCCGGGCCAACCGGGCCAACCGCCTGCCCACCTCGACCGCCGCCCGGCCGCCGATGCCGGCGTCCACCTCGTCGAACACGAAGGTGGGCACGCTGCTCGTCGTCGCGAGTGCCACCTCGAGGGCGAGCATCACCCGCGACAGCTCCCCGCCGCTGGCCCCTCGCGCCAGCGGCCGCAGGTCCGCCCCCGCGTTCGCGGCGAGCAGCAGCTCGACGTCGTCGCCACCGTCCGGCCCCAGCCGCCGGGTCGACGACGAGTCGGCTCCCGGCTCGTCCGTGGGTGTCACCCGGGCCACGAACCGGGCGCTCGGCATCGCCAGCGCCTGCAGCTCGGTCGTCACCTCTGCCGCCAGCCGGCCGGCGGCTCCCTCCCGGGCGCGGGTGAGGTCGTCGGCCAGCTCGTTCAGCTCGTCGAGCAGGCGCTGTTCGTCGCCCGCCAGCGTGGCGATCGTGTCGTCGGCCCGCTCGAGCCGTTCGAGCCGGACCGCTCCCTGGTCGGCCCAGCGCCGCACGTCGGCGAGGGTCGGCCCGTACCTGCGCGTCAGTGCGGTCAGGACGGCCCGGCGCTCCTGGACCACGGCCAGTCGGACCGGGTCGATGTCGACGCCGTCGGCGTAGCCGGCCAGGTCGCTGGCGAGGTCGGTGCCCGCGTAGGCCAGCTCGGCGGCCCGGTCGGCGAGGCCGGCGACTGCCGGGTCGTGCTCCCGGACCGCCTCGAGCGCGGCCCGGGCCCGGGCCAGCAGATCGACGGCGTCGGCCGCGCCGAGCACCTCGCCGGCGTCCCCGGACAGGGCGGTGCGCGCCTCCGTGGCCGCGGCCCGCAGTCCCTCGGCGTGCGCGAGCCGGCCCTCCTCGTGCAGCAGTCGCTCGTCCTCGCCGTCCTCGGGCGCGACCGCGGTGATCTCGTCGAGCCCGGCTCGGAGCAGCACGATCTCCCGGGCCCGGTCGTCGGCGGCCCGGCGCAGCTCGGCAAGCTCGCGGCGGAGCGTGGTCAGCCGCTGGTGGGCCGGCCGGTAGCGGGCCAGCAGGTCGGCGACCGGTGCGCCGGCGAACCGGTCCAGCGCCTCGCGCTGCGCACCCGGCCGGCGCAGGCGCAGCTGCTCGGACTGTCCGTGCACCGCGACCAGCAGGTCGCCGAGGCCGGCGAGCACCGCGGCCGGCACCGAGGCCCCGCCCAGGTGGGCCCGGGAGCGTCCGCCCGCGCCGACCGTGCGGGCCACGATGACCACGGCGTCCTCGACCTCCCCGCCCGCCTCCTCGACCAACCGGCCGGCGTCGCCGTGCCCCTGGACGCAGACCCGGGCCTCCACCCGGGCCTGGTCGGCTCCGCGGCGTACCAGCCCGGGATCGGCCTTGCCGCCGCGCAACAGGCCGAGCGCCGTGACGAGCATGGTCTTGCCCGCACCGGTCTCGCCGGTGACGACGGTGAAACCGGGGTCGAGGGTCAGCTCCGCCTCGTCGATGACGCCGAGCTTCCGCAGCCGGAGCTCCTGCCACACGGTCAGGCCTCGGCGCCGGTGCGCGCGGCGGCGTTCTGACCACGCCACCCCTCCACCGGCAGGCCGAACTTGCGGACCAGCCGGTCGGTGAACGGCGCCTGGTGCAGCCGGGCGAGCAACACCGGCTGTCGGCCGGCCCGCACCCGGATCCGGGCTCCTCGGGGCAGCTCGTAGGTCCGCCGGCCGTCACACCACAGCACCCCGACACCGGGCGCGTCCGCGACCAGGTCGACGGCGATGGTCGAGTGCTGGGCCACCACCAGCGGCCGGGCGAACAGTGCGTGCGCGCTGAGCGGGACGAGCAGCAGCGCACTGAGCTCCGGCCACACGATCGGGCCGCCGGCGCTGAACGCGTAGGCGGTGGAACCGGTCGGGGTGGCACACACCACCCCGTCGCCGCTCCAGCGAGACAGCGGACGGTCGTCGACGGCGACGACGACCTCGAGCATCCGCTGCCGGGACGCCTTCTCCACGCTGGCCTCGTTCAGCGCCCAGCACTCGTGCACGACCTCGCCGTCACAGGTCACGGTGACGTCCAGGGTGAGCCGCTCCTCGACGGTCCACCGGCGGTGCACGACCAGGTCCACGGTCGTGTCGAGGTCGTCGGACTCGGCCTCCGCGAGGAACCCGACGTGCCCGAGATTCACACCGAGCAGCGGGACACCGGCCGGGCGGGCCAGCTCAGCGCCGCGCAGGATCGTCCCGTCACCGCCGAGCACGATCTCCAGCTCACAGCCTGCTGCCGAGGCCGGACCGGTGTCCACCGACTCCGCGACGAAGCGAGGGTCGACCCTGAGCGCGGCGGTCTCCTCCTTGAGCAGGCGGACGCCGACCCCGGCGGCGGTCAGCTGGGCGCACAGCCGCTGCGCGGCGGCGCGGGCGTCGGTCCGGCCGGTGTGCGCCACCACGAGGACGCGCCGAGTGGTTCCGGTCACCCGGTCACCTTCTCACCCTGCGGGCCGGCGGCGACCGCAGCCCGCACGTCCTCCGGGCGGGGCGCCGGGGCCGACCGGCGCAGCCAGCAGAAGTACTCCACGTTCCCTGCCGGACCGGGCAACCGGCTGGCGGTCACGCCGCGAGTGCCCCACCCGAGGTCGGCGGCCGCCGTCGCGACCCGGAGGACCGCCTCGGCCCTCAGGTCGGGATCGCGCACCACGCCGCCGCGTCCCACTCGGTCACGGCCGACCTCGAACTGCGGCTTGACCAGCACCAACAGGTCCCCATCGGGCCGGACGCAGCCGAACAGCGCGGGCAGGACCAGCCGCAGCGAGATGAACGACAGGTCGGTGACCACCAGGTCCACCTGGCCACCGATCGCGTCCGGCGTCAGGTCGCGCACGTTGGTCCGGTCGCGGACCAGCACCCGGCTGTCCTGCTGCAGCGCCCAGGCCAGCTGCCCGTAGCCGACGTCGACGGCGACGACCTCCCGCGCCCCACCCCGGAGGAGCACGTCGGTGAAGCCGCCCGTCGACGCGCCGGCGTCCAGGCAGCGCCGGCCCTCGACGTCCAGCTCCGACAGCGCGGTCAGGGCGCCGGCCAGCTTGTGCCCGCCCCGGGAGACGTAGCTCGGCTCATCGGGGTCCGGGGGCCGGACCACGATGGCAGCGTCCGCGGTCACGCCGGTGGCCGGCTTTCCCGCGACGGCACCGCCCACCGTCACCAGGCCGTCCTGGACCAGCTGGACGGCCTGCTCCCGGGACCGCGCCAGGCCACGTCGCACCAGCTCGGCGTCGAGCCGTCGACGTGCCGGCATCAGTCCTGGTGGTCGCTCGCGCCGGTCAGCGCGTCTCCGAGGTCGCGCAGCACCGCGTCGTAGATCACCAGGTGCTCGTCGACCGGCGCGTCGTCGAGCCCGGCCAGCCGGTCCTCGGTGCGCTCGAGCACCCCCTCGTGCTGGTGGTCCCCGAGGGTCACGATCCGCGACTTTTGCAGCCCCCTCGGCGGCATCCGGCTCAGGTGCCGGTGCCTGGTCCTCGGGACGATCCGGCTCCTCGGCATCCATCACCGGCTCCTCAAGATCCATCAGCGGCTCCTCGTCCCTGAGTCACGGGCGTGCGACGACACCGGCACAGTGTCTCGCAGCAGCGCGGCGGCGACGGCAACGTCGATGTCGGGCGCGCCGTCGTCATAGGCCCGCCAGGCCGCGGCCACCACGGCCCGCAGCGCCGCGACCCCGGCGTCCTCGGCGTCGGCCGGCGGATCGACCTCGAGCCTCCCGTCGACGACCCGCGCCGTCCAGCCGGCACACGAGGTCTGGTCGCCGTCCACGGCCACCGCCGGATGCGGAGTCAGCAGGCCGCCCAGGTCCGCGGCCACATAGTCCGGTCGCTCCCCAGGAACCGCCCGGCACAACTGGTCCAGCGACGTGACGCCGGTCAGCACCAGCAGCGACGGCATGCCATAGCGGACGGCTCCACTGATGTCGGTGTCGAGCCGGTCCCCCACCATCAGCGGATCGGCTGCCGCCATCCGGAGCACCGACTCCTCCAACAGGGCCGGCTCCGGTTTGCCGGCCACCACCGGCTCGGCGCCGGTCGCGGCGGCGACGGCGGCGACCAGCGTCCCGTTGCCGGGTGCCCGACCGCGGGCGGTCGGGACGGTGCGGTCCAGGTTGCTGGCGATCCACGGCAGACCGGCGGCCACCGCGTACGCGCCCTCGGCGAGCTCACCCCAGCCCACCGTGGGTGCGAACCCCTGGACGACGGCCGCCGGATCGTCGGCCAGCGACTCGACGGCGGTGAGGCCGTGCTCGGCGAGCGCGTGCACCAACCCCTCGCCGCCGACGACCAGGACCCGGGCCCCGGCCGGGACACGGGCAGCGACCAGCCGCGCCGCGGCCTGGGCTGACGTGACGACATCGTCGTCGTCGAGGGTCAGGCCGAGGTCGCGCAGGTGGGCGGCGACGGTCGCCGGCGTTCGGGAGGCGTTGTTCGTGACGTAGCCCAGCCGCATCCCGTGCTGCCGGGCCGAGTCGAGCAGGCCGACCGCGCCCTCGACGGCGGCGGGGCCGACGTACACGACGCCGTCCAGATCCAGCAGGGCGACGTCATGCCGGGCGGCCAGCGCACCGGCGCAGCTGGCGAACCCGGCTGGCGCCGGCGCCCGGTCAGTGGGCGCGCTGGGCCGACCGGGCACTGCACCGGGAACCGCCGACCGCACTCGCCACCTCCGCCCGGGCCACGGACTTCCCTGCCCGCCGGGCCCTCTCGGCAGAAGCCTAGGATGCACCGATGACGTCCACCGCCCTGTCCGCGGTCGGTGCGGCCGGGCTGGTGCTGCACCCGGTGCGCGCGACGTCATACCGTCCGGGCGCGGATCGACCGCTGGACGCGGTCACCATGCGTCCGCTCGAGGTCTGGGACGACGACGTGCTGCGCCGCGTCGCGGGTGACCGTCCGGACCACGTGCTGAACCTGATCGTCCCGGGCTCGGCAGCGACCGACGAGGGCGGCCCGGCGACCCTCCGCCGATGGCGGGACCGCGGTGTCGTGGCCGAGACCGAGCGACCGGCGCTGTACGCCTGGAGCTGGGAGGTGGCCGGCCGCCGCGTCCAGGGTGTCGCCGGTGCGGTCGACCTGCCGATGAGCGGTCTGGTCGTCCCCCACGAGCACGTCCGCCCGGACATCGTGGGTGAGCGGGCGGCGCAGCTGCGGGAGGCGGCAGTGCAGGCAGAGCCGATCGTGTTGCTCCACGACGGCGACCCGCTGCTGCCAACGACGCAGTTCAGCCAGCCCGGCCCGCACGAGGGCGTCGAGCAGGCGACGGATCTGGTCGACCTGTCGGCGAGCGGAGAGCGGCACCGCATCCAGCCGGTGACCGATCCGGAAGCGATCGCTCGGGTGACCGCCGCGCTGGGCGCGGCTGAACCCCCGGTGGTCGCGGACGGGCACCACCGGCTGGCCGCGCTCGACCGCCTGGCGGGTTCGGGCTGGACCCGGGCGCTGGTGCTGCTGGTGGACGTCGGTCGCTCCGACCTTCGCGTGGGAACGATTCACCGCGTCGTGGCCGGCCTGGACCTGGCGACTGTGACAGCCACCGCCGGAGCCCACGTCCGGCCACTGCCGCCCGAGTCGGTGGCCGACTACCTGGCCGCGGCCGAGGGTGGTCAGCTGCGTTGGGTGGCCGCGGACCGCTCGGCGGTCGTGGGACTGGACCTGTCGCTGGAGGCCGTGCACGCGCTGGGGCCCGCCGACGCCGGTGCGACGGGCAGCTGTGCCGGGGTGGCGCGGGAGACCTGTCACCTGCACAGCCACCTGCTGCCCTCCTGGCGGGTGCCGGAGAGCGCCGTGAGCTACGTGCACGACTGGATCCAGGCTCGCGCACACGCCGGCGCGCGCGGGGGGGTCGCCCTGCGCACCAACGCCCCCGCGCTCGACCAGGTGCTGCGCGGGGCCCGCGCCGGCCGGCTGTTGCCGCACAAGGCCACCTCGATCGGCCCCAAGCCGCGGATCGGACTGCTGATGCTGCCCCGGACGTCCCCGTCAGCCTGATGTCGGGGCGTCCGCAGCGGGCGCTCGAACCCGCCGGGCCCTCAGCACCTCGATCTCGACCCGGCTGGTCAGACCGCCGGCGCGCCGGGAGAAGCGGCGCCTGATCGCTCCCTCGACCTCGACGAGGGAGCCCGGTTGCCAGGCCAGCATCGACCGGCGGACGCGGCCCGACCAGGCCATGCAGTCCAGGGTGTCGATCGGCTGCCGATCCCGGCCGGACGAACCCGTGCGCCGGACCACCAGCCGGGCGGTGACCAGCAGGTCCCCGCTGGGCAGGATGCGCTGCTCGGCAGGCGCGGACACCCGACCGCGCAGGCGCACCTGGTTGAGGTGCACGAGGGAGCCGCCAGTCTCGGCTGTCGGTTCGTTCGGCACGGGACCGCGGGGCACGGCTCACCACCTCCACCGACAGTGTGGGGCGCTCCGGTGCCGGCGGGGTGAAGGGGCGCCCGTGCCCTGTGCACGGGCTGCTCGCGGCCGCCGGCTGTGCGTTCGACCCGTCGCGACGACAGCAGCGGCGTCAGTCGTCCCGGCGGGACTGCAGCTGTTCGGCGCGCTCGACCGCGTCCGTGCTGCCCTGGCCGTCGACGGCCGCCGCCCGGTGGAACCACTCGAGGGCGTCGGTGTGCCGCCCGGCCGCCTCGAGCGCGTCGGCGTAGGCATAGCGCAACCGCGGCGCCCAGTCGCTGCGGGACTTCGTGCGCAGATCGCTGGCCTCGAGCAGCGCGAGCGCGGCATCGATCTCGCCGCGGTCCCGCCGCGCTCCGGCGGCGACGATGGCGAGCTCGGCGCGCCCCTCCGCGTCCAGCCGCTCGGCGGCCGGGTCACGGGACAGCGCCAGCGCCCGGTCGGGCCGGCCGAGCGCCCGCTCACAGTCGGCCAGCACCGGCAGGTGGTCCGGTCGGCCGGTCATCCGGCGCACGGTCTTCAGCTCCCGCAGCGCCTCGGCCCACCGGCCGGTGAGGTAGGCGAGCTCGCCGTAGGCCTCCCGGACCGCGGCCACCCGGGCGGCGCGCGCCCGCGCGGCGCGGGCGTGGCCGAAGGCGATCTCCGGATCGGAGTCGGCCAGCCGCCCGGCCGCCACCAGATGTCTGGCCACCCGAGCGGCAAGCCGATCCGGCAGGCTGCGGAGCTGGCCGGCGACCTCCCGGCTCAGCTCCTTGCCGGTGATGTCGTCCGGCAGGTGCGGACCGTCGTACTCCGCCTGGGTCATCCCGCGGCGCTCGGCCGGCGTGGGGGCGGCGCGGGCGCCGGGCTCGGCCCGGCCTCGCCGATCAGCCGGGCCGGGCCGTCGGCCGGTGCCGGCCGACGGGCGTCCACCGTGTCCGGTGCCGGCCGCGTCCCGGCGGGTCCGGTCGCCGGTCGTCCGGCCCCGGCCGGCGCGCTCGTCGCTACGCCGAGGATCACGTCGGCTGGTCACGGCTCTCCTTCGCAGCGGTGCGGGGTGCGGCTCCACGGTGGCACGCCGGTCGCCTTCCTGACGAATCCGGCGGCACACGTGCGACAGGGCCACCGGCGAAACCGGTGGCCCTGTCGACAAAGAATGTCCGGCGACGTCCTACTCTCCCACGCAGTCTCCCACGCAGTACCATCGGCGCTGAAGGGCTTAACTTCCGGGTTCGGGATGGGACCGGGTGTTTCCCCTTCGCCATGGTCGCCGAAACTCTATGGAGATGTGGTGGCGCAACCGACCATATCTCGGGAACCGCACAGTGGACGCGTAGCTTCTTTGTGGGACAAGCCCTCGGCCTATTAGTACCGGTCGGCTCCGTGCATTGCTGCCTTCGACCTCCGGCCTATCAACCCAGTCATCTACTGGGGGCCTTACCAGGTTGACCCTGTGGGAGACCTCATCTTGAGACATGCTTCCCGCTTAGATGCCTTCAGCGGTTATCACTTCCGAACGTAGCCAACCAGCCGTGCTCCTGGCGGAACAACTGGCACACCAGAGGTTCGTCCATCCCGGTCCTCTCGTACTAGGGACAGCCTCTCTCAAGTCTCCTGCGCGCGCGGCGGATAGGGACCGAACTGTCTCACGACGTTCTAAACCCAGCTCGCGTGCCGCTTTAATGGGCGAACAGCCCAACCCTTGGGACCGACTCCAGCCCCAGGATGCGACGAGCCGACATCGAGGTGCCAAACCATCCCGTCGATATGGACTCTTGGGGAAGATCAGCCTGTTATCCCCGGGGTACCTTTTATCCGTTGAGCGACGCCGCTTCCACTTGCCAGCGCCGGATCACTAGTCCCGACTTTCGTCCCTGCTCGACATGTCTGTCTCACAGTCAAGCTCCCTTGTGCACTTGCACTCAACACCTGATTGCCAACCAGGCTGAGGGAACCTTTGGGCGCCTCCGTTACATTTTAGGAGGCAACCGCCCCAGTTAAACTACCCATCAGGCACTGTCCCTGATCCGGATAACGGACCTAGGTTAGGTATCTAGTACGACCAGAGTGGTATTTCAACGTTGGCTCCACACGAACTGGCGTCCATGCTTCACAGCCTCCCACCTATCCTACACAAGCCGAACCAAACACCAATACCAAACTATAGTAAAGGTCCCGGGGTCTTTCCGTCCTGCCGCGCGTAACGAGCATCTTTACTCGTAGTGCAATTTCGCCGAGTCCATGGTTGAGACAGCGCCCAAGTCGTTACGCCATTCGTGCAGGTCGGAACTTACCCGACAAGGAATTTCGCTACCTTAGGATGGTTATAGTTACCACCGCCGTTTACTGGCGCTTAAGTTCTGCGCTTCGCCACCGAAGTGACTAACACGTCCCCTTAACGTTCCAGCACCGGGCAGGCGTCAGTCCGTATACATCGAATTGACTCTTCGCACGGACCTGTGTTTTTAGTAAACAGTCGCTTGGGCCTGGTCTCTGCGGCCATCACCGCTGCCGGCAGCTCGTGCCATGACGGATCAGGCCCCCCTTCTCCCGAAGTTACGGGGGCATTTTGCCGAGTTCCTTAACCATGGTTCTCTCGATCGCCTTGGTATTCTCTACCTGACCACCTGAGTCGGTTTGGGGTACGGGCGGCTCTGGAGCTCGCTAGAGGCTTTTCTCGACAGCATAGGATCACTCACTTCGCCTGTGTCGGCTCGGTGTCGGATCTCAGGCATGTGAGACGCGGATTTGCCTACGTCTCGCCCTACGTCCTTACCCGCGGTCTACCATCGCCGCGGTTGAGTTACCTTCCTGTGTCACCCCATCGCTTGCCTACTGCCAGTTCGGGTCGCGCGCTCCTCCCTCTCGCTCCGAAGAGCTCGACGGATTCGGGCACTTAGCATCACTGGGTTCAGCATGGTCGCGCCAGCGCCGGTACGGGAATATCAACCCGTTGTCCATCGACTACGCCTGTCGGCCTCGCCTTAGGTCCCGACTTACCCAGGGCAGATTAGCTTGACCCTGGAACCCTTGGTCATTCGGCGGACGGGTTTCTCACCCGTCTTTCGCTACTCATGCCTGCATTCTCACTCGTGTCGCGTCCACAACTGGGTCACCCCGCTGCTTCACTCGCGACACGACGCTCCCCTACCCATCCACACGCCTGGACCGCACAAGGCGGCCGGGCACACATGTGAATGCCATAGCTTCGGCGGATTGCTTGAGCCCCGCTAAATTGTCGGCGCGGAATCACTTGACCAGTGAGCTATTACGCACTCTTTCAAGGGTGGCTGCTTCTAAGCCAACCTCCTGGTTGTCTGTGCAACTCCACATCCTTTTCCACTTAGCAATCGCTTAGGGGCCTTAGCTGATGGTCTGGGCTGTTTCCCTCTCGACTACGAACCTTATCGCCCGCAGTCTCACTGCCGCGCTCTCACTTACCGGCATTCGGAGTTTGGCTGATTTCGGTAAGCTTGTGGGCCCCCTAGACCATCCAGTGCTCTACCTCCGGTAAGAAACACGCGACGCTGCACCTAAATGCATTTCGGGGAGAACCAGCTATCACGGAGTTTGATTGGCCTTTCACCCCTATCCACAGGTCATCCCCCAGGTTTTCAACCCTGGTGGGTTCGGGCCTCCACGCGGTCTTACCCGCGCTTCACCCTGCCCATGGATAGATCACTCCGCTTCGGGTCTAGGACACGCGACTCAGTCGCCCTATTCGGACTCGCTTTCGCTACGGCTTCCCCACTCGGGTTAACCTCGCCACGTACCACTAACTCGCAGGCTCATTCTTCAAAAGGCACGCCGTCACCTGTCCGAAGACACGCTCCGACGGATTGTATGCGCATGGTTTCAGGTACTATTTCACTCCCCGCCAGGGGTACTTTTCACCTTTCCCTCACGGTACTTGTCCGCTATCGGTCACCAAGGAGTATTTAGGCTTAACGGGTGGTCCCGCCAGATTCGCACGGAATTTCACGGGTTCCGTGCTACTCGGGGTGACGTCGGGGAGCCGCTGCCTTACGTATACGGGGGTATCACCCTCTACGCCGGGACTTTCCAGTCCACTTCGACTTCAGCAACGGTTTCTGACTCCCTGTCGATTCGGCAGAATCGACTCGACGGCCCCACGACCCCGTACATGCAACGCCTGCCGGCTATCACACACATACGGTTTAGCCTGTTCCGCTTTCGCTCGCCGCTACTCACGGAATCACTGTTGTTTTCTCTTCCTGTGGGTACTGAGATGTTTCACTTCCCCACGTTCCCTCCGTGCGCCCTATGTGTTCAGGCGCCGGTAACTGGACACTACTCCAGCTGGGTTTCCCCATTCGGAAATCCCCGGATCTCAGCTCGGTTGCCAACTTCCCGGGGCTTATCGCAGGCTCCTACGTCCTTCATCGGCTCTTGGTGCCAAGGCATCCACCATGCGCACTTAGTAGCTTGTCGCCACAAAGATGCTCGCGTCCACTGTGCAGTTCTCAAAATACGGGCGGTCCTGGGAGACAAGAACCCCGCTTACCGACAGCGTCGCCGGCAGTTCGAGGGTCTCCCAGTCCGAGGGGGTGGGCGAAGCCCGATCCCTCAGGACCCAACAGTGTGTCCGGTGTCGACCGCCTCGACCCGCGGTGGTTCCACTCCCCGTGCGGGGACGTACTGAACCGAGGGCCGGTGCGACGGCACCGAGTAGTCGACGTTCCACTTCAGAGCTGGACCGTACCGAGACGTTCGCCCGGTCAACGGCCCGATGGACGGCCGCCTCATCGAGGTGACCGCCAAATGCTCCTTAGAAAGGAGGTGATCCAGCCGCACCTTCCGGTACGGCTACCTTGTTACGACTTCGTCCCAATCGCCAGTCCCACCTTCGACGGCTCCCTCCACAAGGGTTGGGCCACCGGCTTCGGGTGTTACCGACTTTCGTGACGTGACGGGCGGTGTGTACAATGCCCGGGAACGTATTCACCGCAGCGTTGCTGATCTGCGATTACTAGCGACTCCGACTTCATGGGGTCGAGTTGCAGACCCCAATCCGAACTGAGACCGGTTTTTTGGGATTCGCTCCACCTTGCGGTTTCGCAGCCCTTTGTACCGGCCATTGTAGCATGTGTGAAGCCCTGGACATAAGGGGCATGATGACTTGACCTCATCCCCACCTTCCTCCGAGTTGACCCCGGCAGTCTCCTATGAGTCCCCACCATTACGTGCTGGCAACATAGGACGAGGGTTGCGCTCGTTGCGGGACTTAACCCAACATCTCACGACACGAGCTGACGACAGCCATGCACCACCTGTATACCGACTAAAAGGGGCCCCATCTCTGGAGCTTTCCGGTATATGTCAAACCCAGGTAAGGTTCTTCGCGTTGCATCGAATTAATCCACATGCTCCGCCGCTTGTGCGGGCACCCGTCAATTCCTTTGAGTTTTAGCCTTGCGGCCGTACTCCCCAGGCGGGGCGCTTAATGCGTTAGCTGCGGCACGGAACTCGTGGAATGAGTCCCACACCTAGCGCCCAACGTTTACGGCGTGGACTACCAGGGTATCTAATCCTGTTCGCTCCCCACGCTTTCGCTCCTCAGCGTCAGGTAAGGCCCAGAGAACCGCCTTCGCCACCGGTGTTCCTCCTGATATCTGCGCATTCCACCGCTACACCAGGAATTCCGTTCTCCCCTACCTACCTCTAGTCCGCCCGTATCGGAAGCAGGCTCGGGGTTAAGCCCCGAGTTTTCACTCCCGACGTGACGGACCGCCTACGAGCCCTTTACGCCCAATAATTCCGGACAACGCTTGCACCCTACGTGTTACCGCGGCTGCTGGCACGTAGTTGGCCGGTGCTTCTTTTGCAGGTACCGTCACTTGCGCTTCGTCCCTGCTGAAAGAGGTTTACAACCCGAAGGCCGTCATCCCTCACGCGGCGTTGCTGGATCAGGCTTTCGCCCATTGTCCAATATTCCCCACTGCTGCCTCCCGTAGGAGTCTGGGCCGTGTCTCAGTCCCAGTGTGGCCGGTCACCCTCTCAGGCCGGCTACCCGTCGTCGCCTTGGTGGGCCATTACCCCACCAACAAGCTGATAGGCCGCGAGCCCATCCTTCACCGCCGGAACTTTCCACCACCAGGCGATGCCGTCGGTGGTCGTATTCGGTATTAGCCCCGGTTTCCCGGGGTTATCCCGATGTGAAGGGTAGGTTGCTCACGTGTTACTCACCCGTTCGCCGCTCGTGTACTCCCGAAGGAGCCTTACCGCTCGACTTGCATGTGTTAAGCACGCCGCCAGCGTTCGTCCTGAGCCAGGATCAAACTCTCCGTTGATTTCTATGGTTGTCGCCCGGAGGCGATTCCCTCAACAGTTGACCCTGACAAGTTGACATCACTTGTCAAAGGAATCCGCCGTCGTCTGGGCAGGTTGCACCCAGCCGCCGACGGGGCGTTACTAAATTCATCGTCGACTTTTGACACACTGTTGAGTTCTCAAGGATCGAGCGCGCACCGAAACGTTTCAGCCTTCCGGCCTCGCGCTTCGGGGCAACTGTTCCACCTTACCGGTGGGCCCCACCCCGGTCAAACCAGGTTTCGGGGACCCCGCCCCGGCCGTCACTCCACGGACGCAACAGGTGCGTCGAGGGTCGTACCAGGGGGTTTCGCCGGAGCCGAACACCCGACGTCACCGTCTTGCGTCCCGCCGCTCGTGGCGACAGGAAGAACACTAGAGAGACGCTCTCCGGCCCGTCAAATCGGGGTCCGATCCGGGGTGGGGCGGCGGGCGTTGGTGCAGGTCAGCGCCCTGTGACCGATGCGGATGGGCAGTCGCGACGTGCGGACCGGCTCCGCGAGGTGTCAGCGCTTGACCCGCAGGCCGGCGATGGTGCGCTTCCCGCGGCGCAGCACGATCCAGCCTCCGGGCAGCACGCGGGCCGCGGCCAACGGCGACTCGGCGTCGACCTCCCGTTCGTTGTTCACATACGCCCCGCGGTCCTGGACCGCGCGACGGGCCTCGGACCGGCTGCGCACCAGCCCGGTCAGGACCAGCGCGTCCACCAGGCTGGGCAGCTCGGCACCGCCGGCGACCTCGGCATGCGGCGCCTCGGTCAGCGCGGCGGTCAGCGTCGCCTCGGGCAGCGCGTACAGGTCGCCACCGCCGAACAGCGCGGCAGCGGCCTGCTCGGCGGCCCGGGTCTCGGTCTCCCCGTGCACCAGGGCGGTGACGTCTGCGGCGAGGGCGCGCTGGGCCAGCCGCGCGGCCGGGCGGTCCGCGGCGGTCCGCTCCAGCTCGGCGATCTCGTCCAGTGAGCGGAACGAGAACTGCCGCAGGTGGGTGCCGACCATCGCGTCCTCGTCGTTGACCCAGAACTGGTGGAAGGCGTACGGGCTCATCAGCTCGGGGTCGAGCCAGACCGTGCCGGTCTCGGTCTTGCCGTACTTGGTGCCGTCGGCCTTGGTGATCAGCGGCGTCGCCAGGGCGTGCACCGAACCGCCCTCGGCGCGGCGGACCAGCTCCACCCCGGCGGTGATGTTGCCCCACTGGTCGCTGCCCCCGGTCTGCATCCGGCAGCCGTAGCGGCGGTGCAGCTCGAGGTAGTCCATGGCCTGCAACAGCACGTAGCTGAACTCGGTGTAGCTGATGCCCTCCTCGAGCCGGGACCGGACCACCTCCCGGCCGAGCATCCGGTTCACCGGGAAGTGCCGCCCGACGTCGCGCAGGAAGTCCAGGGCCGACAGCGGCGCCGTCCAGTCCAGGTTGTTGACGACGACGGCGGGGTGCTCGCCACCGAAGTCGAGGAAGCGCGCCACCTGGCCACGGATCCGCTGCACCCAGCCCGCCACCACGTCGCGATCGTTCAAGGCCCGCTCGCCGGTGGCCTTCGGGTCCCCGATCAGGCCGGTGGCGCCGCCGACCAGGATCAGCGGCCGGTGTCCGGCCTGCTGCAGCCGGCGCGCGGTGAGGAGCTGCACCAGGTTGCCCATGTGCAGGCTGGGCGCCGTCGGGTCGAAGCCGACGTAGAAGGTGACCGGGCCGTCCGTCAGCGCCGCCCGCAGGGCCGCTCGGTCGGTCGAGTGGGCGACGAGGCTGCGCGCCTCGAGATCGGAGAGGACGTCGGCGGTCACGGGCCGAGTCTCCCGCACCGGGACCGCGCGGTCATCGCGGCACGTCCGCGCCGTCGGCGGCCACCGGCGCCGCCGCCTCTCCGGGGGCGCGGGGGCTCCGCTTGTACGCACTGACAGTCGGCTCGCCGATCACCCAGAACCGCCAGTGCACGTCCGCCGCCCACCGCACGCCGACCCGGCGACCGGTTCCGATCCGGGCCCGGTCCACCGGTGCTCCCGGCCGCAACCGCACCGGCTCTCCGGCGAGGAGGTCCGCGCCGTCGTGCGCGCCATCCAGGCCGAGGGCTCGTCCGAGGCAACCGGGACCGCGCGCGAGCGACCGGTCCGGCACCCGGTCCCCGCGTCGCCGCCGCGCCAGCTCGGCACCCTCGACCACCCGGCCGGCGCGCAGCAGCACCGCCGACGCCTCGCCGGCTGCCCCCGTCACCACGTTGCCGCACCAGTGCATCCCGTACGAGAGGTAGCAGTACAACCGGCCGGCGCGGCCGAACATCACCTCGTTCCTCGCGGTCGGACCCCGATAGGCGTGGCTGGCCGGGTCGGCGCCGCCGAGGTAGGCCTCCACCTCGGTGAGGACGACCGTCACGGTGCCGTCCCCGGTCCGGTGACTGAGCGTCCAGCCCAGCAGGTCCGGTGCGACCTCGTCGGCCGGGCGGGACAACCGCCGGCGAAGCGTCCCGGCGGTGGTCACGACCCGTCCCGCAGCCGACCCCGCAGATCGGCCACCCGCTCCCCCAGCTCGTCGAGTTGTTCGCGGACCCGGTCGGGTGCGGTGCCACCGCGGGCGTCCCTGGAGGCGACCGACCCGGCCACCGTCAAGACCGTCCGCACCTCCGGGGTGAGCGCCGGCGACATGTCCGCGAGATCCTGGTCGGACAGCTCGGCCAGGCTCACGCCCAGCTGCTCGCAGCGCCGCACGCAGGCACCCGCGGCCTCATGTGCCTCGCGGAACGGCACGCCGCGCCGGACCAGCCACTCCGCGACGTCGGTGGCCAGCGAGAAGCCACCCGGCGCGAGCTCCTCCAGCCGGTCGGGATGGAACGCCAGCGTGGCCACCATCCCGGTGAACGCGGGCAGCAGCACGGTGAGCGTGTCGATGCCGTCGAAGGCGGGCTCCTTGTCCTCCTGCAGGTCCCGGTTGTAGGCGAGCGGCAGCCCTTTCAGCGTGGTCAGCAGCCCGGCCAGGTGCCCGACCAGCCGGCCGGACTTGCCGCGGGCCAGCTCGGCCACGTCCGGGTTCTTCTTCTGCGGCATCAGGCTCGACCCGGTCGACCAGCCGTCGTGCAAGGTGACGAACCCGAGCTCGTGGGTGGCCCACAGCACGATCTCCTCGGCGAACCGGGACAGGTCCACGCCGGTCATGGCCAGCACGAAGCAGAACTCGGCCGCGAAGTCACGGGCGGCGGTGCCGTCGATCGAGTTGGCGGACGACCCGGTGAAGCCGAGCTCCGCGGCCACCGCCTCGGGGTCGAGTCCGAGCGACGACCCGGCCAGCGCCCCGGACCCGTACGGCGAGTCGGCGGCGACCCGCCGGTCCCAGTCGCGCAGCCGCTCGACGTCGCGCAGCAGCGGCCACGCGTGCGCGAGCAGATGGTGCGAGAGCAGCACCGGCTGGGCGTGCTGCAGGTGGGTGCGCCCGGGCATCGCGACCCCGAGGTGCCGCCGGGCGTGTACCGCCAGCGCGTCCACCAGGTCGAGCAGCAGTCCCGCCACCGTGTCGGCCTGGTCCCGCAGGTACATCCGGAACAGCGTGGCTACCTGGTCGTTGCGGGAGCGGCCGGCCCGCAGCCGACCTCCCAGGGCCGGGCCCAACCGCTCGACCAGCCCACGCTCGAGCGCGGTGTGCACGTCCTCGTCCTCCGGCGCCGGGCGGAAGGTGCCGGCGGCGACGTCCGCCCCGAGACGGTCGATGCCGTCCAGCAGGGCCGCGAGGTCGTCGTCGCCGAGCAGCCCGGCCCGGTGCAGGACGCGGGCGTGCGCCCGCGACCCGGCCAGGTCGTAGGGCGCGAGCCGCCAGTCGAAGTGCGTGGACCGGGACAGGGCCTGCAGGGCCGGCTCCGGGCCGCTCGCGAACCGGCCGCCCCACAGCGCCACCGGCGGGTCGGTCCGTGGCGAGCCGGACGGGTCCTTCTCAGCCGCCATGGCCGGATTCTGACGCAACCCGGTGGTCGCGGGTCGCCGCCATCCGGCTCGGCAGCCCCCACAGCTCGACGAACCCCTTGGCCAGCGACTGGTCGAACCGGTCGCCCTCGTCGTAGGTGGCCATGGCGAAGTCGTACAACCCGGAGTCGGACCGCCGGCCGGTGGGCACCGCCCGCCCGCCGTGCAGCACCAGCCGGATGTCGCCGCTGACATGCACCGACGCCGAGTCCACGAAGGCGTCCAGCGAGCGCTTGAGCGGTGAGAACCACAGACCGTCGTAGGCAAGCTCGGCCCAGCGCTGGTCGACCGCCTTCTTGAACCGCGCGAGGTCGCGCTCGACGGTGACCGTCTCCAGCTCGGCGTGCGCGGTGATCAGCGTGAGGGCGCCGGGCGCCTCGTAGACCTCCCGGCTCTTGATGCCGACCAGCCGGTCCTCGACGACGTCGAGCCGGCCCACCCCCTGGGCGCCGGCCCGGGCGTTCAGCTGCTCGATGGCCTGCAGCACGGTCACCGGCTTGCCGTCGAGGGCCACCGGGACGCCGTCGTCGAACGACACCACCACCTCGTCGGGATCCCGCGGCACCGCTGGGTCGCTGGTGTAGTCGTAGACGTCCTCGACCGGCGCGTTCCAGATGTCCTCCAGGAAACCGGTCTCGACCGCCCGGCCCCAGACGTTCTGGTCGATGGAGTACGGCGACGAGCGGGTGACGTCGATCGGGAGGTCGCGGTCGGCGGCGTAGGCGATCGCCTTGTCCCGGGTCCAGGCGTAGTCCCGGACCGGGGCGATCACCGACAGCTCGGGCGCCAGCGCGCCCACGCCTACCTCGAAGCGGACCTGGTCGTTGCCCTTGCCGGTGCAGCCGTGGCTGACCGTGGTCGCGCCGTGGTACCGGGCGGCCTCGACCAGGTGCTTGACGATCAGCGGCCGGGACAGCGCGGAGACCAGCGGATAGCGGTCCATGTAGAGCGCGTTCGCCCGCAGCGCGGGCAGGCAGTAGTCGTCGGCGAACTCGTCGCGCGCGTCCACCACGACGGCCTCGACGGCCCCGCACGCCAGCGCTCGCCGGCGGATGGTCTCCATGTCCTCGCCGCCCTGTCCCACGTCCACGGCGACGGCGACCACCTCCGCGCCGGTGGCCTCGGCGAGCCAGCCGATGGCGACGGAGGTGTCGAGGCCCCCGGAGTAGGCGAGGACGACGCGGTCGGTCACGGGAGCTCCTGCGGGTCGATGGTGTCGGGTCCGGGGTCTGCGGGGTGGTCCTGCTCGGCCAGCGCGACCAGGTCGTGCGCCAGGGCGGCGCCGCCGTCGGGGTCCCGGGCGATCAGCAGGACCGTGTCGTCGCCGGCGATGGTGCCGAGGACGCTGCTCAGGCCGGCGTGGTCCACCGCAGACGCGAAGAACTGCGCGGCACCGGGCGGCGTGCGCAGCACCACCAGGTTCGCGCTGGCCTCCGCACTGACCAGGAGCTCGCCGGCCAGCCGGCCGAGCCGCCCCCGGCCGGTCGCCGAGTCCTGCGCCGGCGCGGGCCGGCGGTCTCCGCCCTCGCCAGGGACCGCGTAGACCAACGCTCCGTCGCTGTCGCGGACCCGGACGGCGTCGAGCTCGAGCAGGTCCCGCGACAGCGTGGTCTGCGTCGCCAGCACGCCGGCCTCGGCGAGCCGCTCGACGAGCTCGCTCTGGGAGCGCACCCGATGCCGGCCGAGGACCTGCACGATCAACCGCTGGCGGGCGGCCTTGGTGTGCGGGATCACCGCCTGGGACGTCACGGAGCGCCCCCGGGTCGGTGGCCGCTCCTGGTGAGCAGCCAGCCGAGCAGCGCCTTCTGCGCGTGCAGCCGGTTCTCGGCCTCGTCCCAGACCACGCTGTGGGGACCGTCGATGACCGAGGCGGCGATCTCGGAGCCCCGGTAGGCAGGCAGGCAGTGCAGCACGAGCACGTCGTCGGCCGCGCGCTCCACCATCGCCTCGTCCACCGCGAACGGCACGAACGGGCGGGCCCGCTCCGCCGCCTCGTCCTCCTGGCCCATGGACACCCAGGTGTCGGTCGCGACGACGTCCACGCCGGTCGTCGCGGTCACCGGGTCGTCGGTGACGAGAACCGAGCCGCCGGTGCTCTCGGCGATCTCCCGGGCCCGCTTCAGCACCCCGTCGTCGGGCACGTACGCCGCGGGTGAGCCGATCCGCACGTGCATGCCGGCGGTCGCGCCGCCGAGCAGGTACGACTGCGCCATGTTGTTGGCCCCGTCGCCCAGGTAGGCGAGCGTGCACCCGGCCAGCCGGCCGCGGTGCTCCCGGACGGTCAGCAGGTCGGCCAGGATCTGGCACGGGTGGAACGCGTCGGTGAGCGCGTTCACCACCGGGACGCCGACGTGCGCCGCCATCTCCTCGATCCGGTCCTGGCCGTACGTGCGCCACACCACCGCGGCCGCCTGCCGGCCGAGCACCCGGGCGGTGTCGGCGATCGACTCGCGCACGCCGACCTGGGCGAGCCGGGAGTCCAGCACCATCGGGTGCCCGCCGAGCTCGGCGATGCCGACGCTGAACGACACCTGGGTCCGCAGCGTGGGCTTGTCGAAGAGCACCGCGACCGTCTGCGGCCCCGCCAGCGGCCGGTGCCCGTGCCGGTCCGCCTTCATCCGCACGGCCAGGTCGAGCACCTCGGCCTGCTCGTCGGGGCTGAGGTCGTCGTCGCGCAGGAAGTGCCGCAGGCTGCTTCCGGTGCTGTGCGGGGTCACGGGCTCTCCTCGTCGGTGGCCGCTGCTGCGGTCGCAGCGTCCAGCAAGCCTGGCAGGGCGTGCAGCCAGCGGTCGACGTGGTGCTCCTCCAGCACGAGCGGCGGTGCGGTTCGCAGCACCTCGGGAGTGCAGGCGTTGACGATGAACCCGGCGTCCAGGGCGCCGGCCGTGACGGCAGCCGCGTGCTGCCCTGCGAGCACCGTCCCGGTGAGCAGCCCGCGGCCGCGGACACCGCGCACGCCGGGGTGACCGAGGGCCAGCAGTCCGGCCCGCAGCTGCCCGCCCACGGCCGCGACCGACTGCAGCAGGCCCTCCTCCTCGATGGTTCGCAGCGTCGCCAGCGCAGCTGCGGCCGACACCGGGTTGCCGCCGAAGGTCGAACCGTGCTGGCCCGGCTGCAACAGGTCCGCCGCGCCGTCCAGGCCGACGCAGGCACCGACCGGGAGCCCACCGCCCAGGCCCTTGGCCAGCGTCACGACGTCCGGCCGGACACCCTCCCGGCTGTGCGCGAACCAGTCCCCGGTGCGGCCGATGCCGGTCTGCACCTCGTCCAGCCAGAGCAGTGCTCCGTGCCGGCGGGTGATCCGGCGCGCCGCGGTCAGGTAGCCGTCGGGCGGCACGACCACCCCGGCCTCCCCCTGGACCGGCTCCAGCACCACGGCGGCCGTGCTCTCGTCGACCGTCCGCTCCAGCGCCTCGACGTCGCCGTACGGGACGAAGTCGACGCTGCCGGGCAGCGGCTCGAACGGTGCGCGGTGGGCCGCCGACGCGGTGAGCGCGAGGGCGCCCATCGTCCGGCCGTGGAAGGAGCCGACCGCGGCGACCAGCCGGGTCCGGCCGGTCCGCCGGGTGAGCTTCAGGGCGGCCTCGTTGGCCTCGGCACCGGACCCGCAGAGGAACACCTTGCCGGGCGCGCCGAGCAGCCCGACCAGCCGTTCGGCGAGCTCCACCTGCGGCCGGGTGGCGAACAGGTTCGACACGTGCCCCAGCGTCGACAGCTGCCGGGTCACGGCCTCGACGACGGCCGGGTGGGCGTGCCCGAGCGCGTTGACCGCGATCCCGCCGAGCAGGTCGAGGTAGCGCCTGCCGTCCTCGTCCCAGACGTGACAGCCCGCACCGCGTGCCAGCACCCGGCGGACGGGGCCGTAGGTGTTCATCACGACCGTCGCGTGCCGGGTGGACACGTCGGACCGCTCGGCGACCACCGCGTCGGTCATCGGTCGGCCCCCGGCTCGTCCGGCAGCACCATGGTGCCGACGCCCTCGTCGGTGAACACCTCGAGCAGCAGCGCGTGCGGCACCCGGCCGTCCAGGACGTGCGCCCGGGGGACGCCGCCCCGCACCGCGCGCAGGCAGGCGCCCATCTTCGGCACCATGCCCGCGGACAGGCCCGGCAGCAGGCCGGCGAGCTCGGTGGCGCGGATCTCGCTCACGAGGGTGGCGTCGTCCGGCCAGTCGGCGTACAGCCCCTCGACGTCGGTGAGCACCACCAGCTTCTCCGCTCCGAGCGCCATCGCGAGGCTGGCGGCGGCCGTGTCGGCGTTGATGTTGTGCACCTGGCCGTCCTGGTCCGGCGCCACGCCGGCGACCACCGGGATCCGTCCGGCGTCGATCAGGTCCCGCACCGAGGAGGCGGCCACGTCGACCACGTCGCCGACCAGGCCGATGTCGACGACCTCCCCATCGACGATCGCACCGGTCCGGGCCGCGGTGAACAACCCGGCATCCTCGCCGCTGAGCCCGACGGCGAGCGGGCCATGCGCGTTGAGCAACCCGACGAGCTCTCGGCCGACCTGGCCGACCAAGACCATCCGGACCACGTCCATCGCCTCCGGGCTGGTGACCCGGAGCCCGCCGCGGAAGGTGGACGCGATGCCGAGCCGGTCGAGCATCGTCGAGATCTGCGGCCCACCGCCGTGCACCACCACCGGGCGCAGTCCGGCATAGCGGAGGAACACCACGTCCTCGGCGAAGGCGGCCCGGAGCCGGTCGTCGGTCATCGCGTGTCCGCCGTACTTGACCACGACGATGCGACCGTGCAGCCGCTCCAGCCAGGGCAGTGCCTCGACCAGCGTGGCCGCCTTGGCCATCGCCTGCTCGCGGTCGCGGGTCGCCGCGGTCGCCGTGCCGGTCATGGTCGCCGGTGAGGTCCGGCTCATGTCGGGTAGGCCGAGTTCTCGTGCACGTAGGCCGGCGTGAGGTCGTTCGTCCAGACGGTGGCGGCTGCGGAACCGGCCTTGAGGTCGATGAGGACGTCCACCCGGCGCGCGCTCAGGTCCACGTCGGTGATCGGGGCCGCCGGTGCGCTGGAGCGACAGACCGGGACCCCGGCCAGGCTGACGTCCAGATCGAGCGGATCGAACGCGGCAGCGGTCGTGCCGATGGCGGCGAGCACCCGTCCCCAGTTCGGATCGCGGCCGAACATCGCGGTCTTGAACAGATTGCTGCGTGCGACCGCCCGGCCCACCTCGACCGCGTCGTCCTCGTCCGCGGCGCCGCGGACCTCGATCGCGAGCTCGTGCTCGGCGCCCTCCGCGTCGGCCAGCAGCTGCTGGGTCAGCGCGGCACACACCTCTCGTACCAGCGTCCCGAAACAGCCGTCGTCCGGTGTGCGCCCGGACGCACCACTGGCCATCAGGAGCACCTGGTCGTTGGTGGACCGGCAACCGTCGGAGTCGAGCCGGTCGAAGGTGCTCCGGGTCGCCGTCCGCAGCGCGCGGTCGCAGGTCGCGGCGTCCACGTCCGCGTCGGTGGTGAGCAGCACGAGCATGGTCGCAAGCTCCGGTGCGAGCATCCCCGCGCCCTTCGCCATCCCGCCCACGGACCAGCCGGGGCCGTGCGCGACCGCCTGCTTGGGCACGGTGTCGGTCGTCATGATCGCCTCGGCCGCCGCGGCACCGCCGGTCTCGGACAGCTCGTCCAGCGCGGCCCGGACTCCGCGCCGCATCGCCGCGGGGTCGTGCAGGACGCCGATCAGGCCGGTCGAGCAGACCTGGACCTCGCCCGCCCCGATGGCGAGCCCCGCGGCCACCGCCTCGGCGCTCTCGTGCACCAGGGCGAAGCCGTCCGGGCCGGTGTAGCAGTTGGCCCCGCCGGAGTTGAGCAGGCAGGCCCGGGCGGTCCCCCCGGCCAGCGCCTGCCGACTCCAGCGCACCGGGTGTGCGACGCAGCGGTTGGTGGTGAAGACCGCCGCCGCGTTGCGCCGTGGGCCGTCGTTCACCACCAGGGCCACGTCGGCGCGACCCGGTCCCTTCAGACCCGCGGCAACCCCGGCGGCCCGGAACCCGGCGGCGGCGGTGACGCTCACGGGGCGGTCCCCACCGTGGTCAGGCCGGCCGTCTCCGGCAGCCGTTGCGCCAGGTTGATGCACTGCACCGCCGCCCCGGCGGTGCCCTTGGTGAGGTTGTCGACCGCACCCACCACCACCAGCCGGCCGGCGCGCTCGTCGACGGCGACCTGCAGGTGCACGGCGTTGGAGCCGACCACCGCCTTGGTCTGCGGCCAGCTGCCCTCGGGCAGCAGCCGGACGAAGGGCTCCTCGCTGTACGCGGCGTGGTAGGCGTCGCGGACGGCCGCCGCCGAGATCCCCGGCAGCAGCGGGCCGGTGCAGGTCGCCAGGATGCCGCGTGCCATCGGGGCCAGGACCGGGGTGAACCCGACCCGCACCGGCCGGTCGGTCACGGCCGCGAGGGTCTGCTCGATCTCGGGGACGTGCCGGTGCCCGCCCCCGACGCCGTACGCGGTCGCCGACCCCATCAGCTCGGCGCCCAGCAGGTGCGGCCGGACGGACCGGCCCGCGCCGGAGGCGCCGGACATCGCCACCACCACCAGCGCGTCGCTCTGCACCAGGCCGGCCGCGACCGCCGGCAGCAGGGCGAGGGCCGACACCGTCGGGTAGCAGCCGGGCACAGCCACCCGGCGGGTTCGCCGGAGCCGCTCCCGCTGCCCCGGGAGCTCGGGCAGACCGTAGGGCCAGCTCCCGGCGTGCGGGCCCGGGTAGAACCCGCGCCACGCGGTGGGGTCGGCGATCCGGAAGTCCGCGCCGCAGTCGACGACCAGCACGTCGCCCGGCAGCTCGGCCGCCAGGGCCGCGGAGTGTCCGTGCGGCAGCGCGAGGACCACCACGTCGTGGTCGGCCAGCACCGCCGGCTCGGTGGGTGCCAGCGTCGTCTCGGCGATCGGCCCGAGATGCGGATGGTGCGTCCCGAGCAGGGTCCCGGCGCTGTCCCCGGCGGTGAGCCGGCCGATCCGGAGCCGGGGGTGGTCGAGCAGCAGGCGCAGCAGCTCGCCACCCGCGTATCCGCTCGCGCCGGCCACCGCCACCCGCATCCGCCCGTCCTCCCCTGCCCTGTCGGTCGTCCCGGATGCAGTCTGCATGAATATGCGAGACTCTGCAAAATCAAGGAGGATCGGTTGGTGCCGCTAGCGTCCGGCCATGACGTCGACGCACCGGCCCTCCGCCGCGACTGGCTCCCGACCGTTACCTCCAGCTGTTGGGTGCCGACTCTGCCCGCTTCGTCGACGTGCTGGCGGAGGTCGACCCCGCGGCGGGCGTGCCGAGCTGCCCGGACTGGACCGCCGCCGACCTGCTCTGGCACCTCACCGAGGTGCAGTGGTTCTGGGGCACGATCGTCGCGGACCGGCTCCCGGACCCCAGCGCGGCCGAGGACCGGAGACCGCGGCGCCCGGACGACCACGGGGGCGCACTCACGCTGTTCGCCGCCACCTCGGACGCCCTGGTGGCCGCCCTGGCCGCGGTGCCCGACGACGCGCCGGTGTGGACCTGGCACGAGCCCGACCAGACGGCGGGCTTCGTCCGACGCCGGCAGGCGCACGAGGCGCTGATCCACCGGCTGGACGCCGAGCTGGTGGCAGGTGACCCGACGCCGCTCGACCCCGAGCTGGCCACCGACGGCATCGACGAGGTGCTCCAGGTGATGTACGGCGGCACCCCCGCCTGGGCCACCTTCACCGGCACGGCCGGCCCGGTCGCGATCCGCGCCACCGACACCGCTGCCTGCTGGGACGTGACCATCGGCACCATCTCCGGCGTCGAGCCGGGGCCGGACCTCGTCGTGGTGAACGAGCCGGCGGTCGAGGTGACCGACGGGTCGGTCCCCGCAGTCGCCGAGGTGGTGGCCGACGCGGCGACGCTGGACGCCTGGTTGTGGAACCGGGTCGACCGGAGCGCGGTCACGGCCGCCGGGGACCCGGTGGCGATCGCTGCGCTGGAGGAGGTGCTCCGCACCGGACTGCAGTGATCGGCCCTACGCTCCGTCGGATGGCCGAGCCCGCCCGCGTCCGGTACCGCACGTCGCTGGAGGACAGTGCCCGCTGGGACGGCTTCGCCTTCCGACCGGGCGACGTGGTGATCAGCGCTCCCTCCAAGAGCGGCACCACCTGGACCCAGATGATCTGCGCGCTGCTCGTGTTCCAGCGTCCAGACCTGCCGGCGCCGCTGACCACGCTGTCCCCCTGGCTGGACCTGCGGCTCCGATCGGTGCAGGCGGTGCACGCCGCGCTGGCTGCACAGCGGCACCGGCGGTTCATCAAGACCCACACGCCGCTCGACGGGCTGCCCACCGACGAGCGGGTCACCTATCTCGCCGTCGGTCGCGACCCGCGCGACGTCGTGCTGTCGTTGCGCCACCAGAGCGCCAACCTGGACCGCGGCGTCATCGCCGATCTGCTGGGCGAGCCGGCGCCCGCACCGACGGCGGACGTCACGAGCGCCGACCCGCAGCAGGTGCGGGCCTACGTCCGGCGCTGGATGGAGGCCGACGACCGACCGGAGACCAACCTGGACACGCTGCGCGGCGTCGCGTGGCAGTGCGGCCGCGCCTGGGAGCGGCGGCACCAGCCGAACGTGCTGCTGATGCACTACGCCGACCTGAGCCGCGACCTCGAGGGGCAGATGCGCCGGCTGGCCGCAGCGCTCGGGATCGAGGTGGCCGACGCGAACTGGCCGTCGCTGGTCGACGCGGCCGGGTTCGACCGGATGCGGCAGCGAGCGTCCGACCGGGTCCCGGACGAGCGGCTCGGCCTGCTGAAGGACTCCGGCCGCTTCTTCCGTCAGGGCGGCACCGGGCAGTGGCGGTCGGTGCTGTCGCCCGACGACCTGGACCGGTACGCGGAGCGGCTGGCCACGCTGGCGGCCCCGGATCTGGTCGCCTGGCTGCACGACGGCACGCTCGGCTGAGCGTCCGGCTGCGGCACGTCGAGCCGGCACGTCGAGCTGGCACGTCGAGCTGGCAGGGCGTCAGGCCAGCGGGTCGTCCGGTCCGTACGGTCGCAGCGTCAGCCGACGCGCCCCCGGGTCGCCCGCGAAGCGCTCCGCCAAGGTGGCCATCAGCGCGGCCGGGTCGTCGAGGCCGGCTCGGAGGTACCGCCCGCTGAGGTGGTCCAGCGACCCGGCGACGACGGCCGCCACCAGCTGCACGACCAGCTCCGGGTCGGTCCACTCGGCTCGGTCGGCCATCACCGGCATGCCGGCCGTCATCTCGGTGCGGACGACACCCGGCGCGACGTCGAACACGGCCAGGCCGTGCGGTCGCCCCGCGGCCGCGTAGGTGCCGGACAGGCGCAGCAGCGCGGTCTTGGACACCGAGTAGGCGCTGTAGTCCGGTACGTCTCGCACCGCCATCCCGGAGGTGAGGCTCACCACCCGGCCGTGGCCGCGCTGGACCATCGCCGGGACGACGGCGTGCAGGACCCGCTGGGTGCCGAGCAGGTTGACCTCGACCACCCGCCACCACGCGTCCGGGTCGACCCGCCAGGGGTCGACCTCCTCGGGGTCGATCGCGCCCGCGTTGCAGATCACCGAGTCCAGCGGCCCGAACGCGTCGGTGACCGCAGCCACCACCCGGGCCACGTCGGCGGCCGAGGTCACGTCACCGGACACGCCCAGGCAACGCCCGCCGGCCACCTCGACCTCGGCCTGCACCGCCGCCACCTGCTCGGCGGTGCGGGCACATACGCCGACCGCGGCCCCGCGGTCGGCGAGCCCGGCGGCGATGGCCCGGCCGATCCCGCGCCCGCCGCCGGTGACCAGCACGACCTGGCCGGACAGGTCGGGAGCCGGTGCGGGCGGCCGTCCACCGCCGGTTAGGGCGCTCACGTGCGGCGCTCCGCGCCGGTGCGAGCGATCGCTGCGGCGATCGCCGCGTCCCGGGCGGCCGCGGTCTCCTGCTCGGTGAGGGTGCGGTCCGGGGCGCGGAACCGGAGCGCGAAGGCGAGCGACTTTCGTCCCGGCGGCACCGGCTCGCCGCGGTAGACGTCGAACAACCGCAGCGACTCGAGCAGGGGGCCGGCGCCGGACCGGAGAGCGGCAGCGACGTCGGCTGCCGCGACCGACTCGTCGACCACCAGGGCGACGTCCTCCTTGGCGACCGGCAGCACCGAGAAGTGCGGCGCGGCGACGACAGGGGGCACGGAGGCGACCAGCGCGTCCAGGTCCACCTCGGCGTACGCGGTGCGTTTCGGCACGCCGTAGGCGGCGCACACGGCCGGATGCAGCTCGCCGGCGAAGCCCACGCCGACCCCGTCCAGCAGGATCTCACCGCAGCGACCGGGGTGCCAGGGAGCCTGGGTCGCCTGGCGGACCTCCACCGGCACGCCGAGTCCGGTGCCGACCGCGCGCACCGCGGCGACGGCGTCGACCCACCCGGCGGCGGTGGCCGGGCCCCACCAGCCGGCGGGGTGCCGCTCCCCGCTGAGCAGCAGTGCCAGGTGCCGAGGCTGCGCGGGCAGGGCGGCGTCCAGCGCCTTCAACGCGTCGTCGTCCGGGCGCCCGTCGACCGGCGGCACCGGCGCCGGCGGCAACGGCTCGGCGCCGGGCGAGAAGACCGGCGCGACCAGGCTGAGCGCGAGCGTGGCCTGCCCGCGGCCCACGTTGCGCGCCGCGATCTCCAGCAACGCCGGAGCCAGCGTGGTGGCCAGCAGCGGCTGGCGGTCGGACAGCGGGTTGGCCAGGCGCATCGCCCGCCGGCGTGCATCGTCGGCGGCCAGCCCGAGCGCGTCCAGGTCCTCGTCCCCGACGAACGGGGAGGCGGTGACCTCGGTGAAGCCGCCGCCGGCGAGCAGCTCTCCGACCCGGCGGCG
Source organism: uncultured Actinomycetota bacterium (assembly GCA_963695375.1). Lineage (GTDB taxonomy): Bacteria > Actinomycetota > Actinomycetes > Propionibacteriales > Nocardioidaceae > JACCVL01. The sequence continues at coordinate 2,432,908 of OY968767.1, forward strand.
CAGCCGCTGGGCGGTGGTGAGCCCGCGCCCGGCGGGGGCCACCGGCAGCACCGAGGGCACCCGGTCGTAGCCGACCAGCCGGGCGACCTCCTCCACCAGGTCGTGGGGGTCGGTCAGGTCGGGCCGCCAGGGCGGCGCCTCGACGACCAGCCGGTCGGTGCCCGCCCGCTGCACCCGGCAGCCCACCTGGTGCAGTGCGTCGACCACGGTGCCGGGGTCGATGTCGACACCGGTGATCCGGCCGGGCAGCCCGACCGGCAGGTCGATCGTCCCGGGTCGGGGCGGCTCCCCGACGACGGTGTGCCCCGGCTCGATGGTGCCGCCGCCGTGGCGCACCAGGAGGTCCGCCACCCGCTGGGCCGCCACCGGCGGCAGCATCGGGTCCACCCCCCGCTCGAACCGCCGGGAGGCCTCCGAGCCCAACCGGTGTCGACGGGCGGTCCGGGCGGTGGGCACCGGCGCGAAGTGAGCGGCCTCGATGACCACGGCCGTGGTCGAGGGGCCGATCTCGGTGGACTCGCCGCCCATCACCCCGGCGAGACCGATCGGGCCCCGGTCGTCGGTGATCAGCAGGTCCTCGGGGTCGAGCTCCCGCTCGACGTCGTCCAGGGTCCGCAGGCGCTCTCCCGGCCGGGCGCGGCGGACGACGATCGACCCCTGCAGCCGGTCCCGGTCGTAGCCGTGGATCGGCTGGCCGAGCTCGAGCATCACGTAGTTGGTCACGTCGACGGCCAGCGAGATCGGGCGCATGCCGGCCAGCTGGATCCGCCGGGCCATCCACCGGGGGGTGGGAGCCGTCGGGTCGAACCCGCGGACGGACCGAGCCACGAACACCGGGCAGGCGGCCGGGTCCTCCACGCGGACCGGGTGGCTCCCGCTCGGGTCCGGCCCTTCGGCCTGGACCGGCGCGGGGCCGGGCGGTGGCTCGGCCGGGTCGCGGTAGCGCGCGCGGTAGGCGAGGGCGGCGTCGCGGGCGACCCCGCGCACCGACAGCGCGTACGCCCGGTCCGGGTTGATCTCGAACTCGATCACCTCGTCCCGCAGCCCGAGCAGCGCGGCCGCGTCGTCCCCGGGCTCGGCCTCCCCCGGGGCGAGCACCAGGATGCCGTCGGCGTCGTCGCCGAGCCCGAGCTCGGCGGTCGAGCAGATCATCCCGTCCGACAGGTGACCGTAGGTGCGGCGCGCGGAGATCGCGAAGCCGCCGGGCAGGACGCTGCCCGGCAGCGCGACCACGACCAGGTCGCCCGCGGCGACGTTGTCGGCACCGCACACGATCCCGCGACCGGAGTCGTCGGGAGTCGGGCCGACATCGACCTGACACCAGCGGACGGTCCTGCCGTTGCGGTGGGTCTCCGGCTCGGCGCTGCGGACCCGGCCCACGACCAGCGGCCCGGTGAGGTCGTGACCGGGCGAGGTGAGCCGTTCGAGCTTGAGCCCGAGGGCGGTCAGCCGGGCGGCGAGCTGCGCCGCGGACACGTCGGCCGGCAGGTCGACGTGCTCGCGCAGCCAGGACACGGGGACCCGCATCAGACGCCCACCCCGAAGGCCCGGGTGAACCGCACGTCACCCTCCACGATGTCGCGCATGTCCTCCACCCCGTGCCGGACCATCAGCGTCCGTTCGATCCCCATCCCGAAGGCGAACCCGGTGAACTCGTCCGGGTCGACGCCGCAGGCCACCAGCACCCGCGGGTTCACGACGCCGCAGCCGCCCCACTCGATCCAGCCCTCGCCCCGGCAGGTGCGGCAGGAGGCCAGCTCCGGGTCGACGCCGCGGCAGACGAAACAGCGCAGGTCCACCTCGGCACTCGGCTCGGTGAACGGGAAGTACGACGGCCGGAACCGGGTGTCCACGCCGGCCCCGAACATCGCCGCGGCGAAATGGTCGAGGCTGCCCTTCAGGTGCCCCATCGACAGCCCTCGGTCGACGGCGAGTCCCTCGACCTGGCTGAAGACCGGGGTGTGGGTGGCGTCCAGCTCGTCGGTGCGGAAGGTGCGCCCGGGGCAGACGACGTAGAGCGGCGGTTGCCGAGACAGCATGGTGCGGGCCTGGACCGGCGAGGTGTGCGTGCGCAGCACGACGTGCGCGTCGGCCGGCTGCACCCAGAAGGTGTCCTGCATCGTCCGCGCCGGATGGTCGGGGCCGAGGTTGAGCGCGTCGAAGTTGAGCCACTCGGCCTCGACCTCGGGCCCCTCGGCGACCTCCCACCCCATCGCCACGAAGACGTCGGCGACGTGCTCCTGCAAGGTGGTGATCGGGTGCCGGGCACCGACCGGCTCCCGGTCGTAGGGGAGCGTGACATCGACCGTCTCCTCGGCCAGGATCCGGGCCTCGGCCTCCGCCTCCAGCACCGCGGCCCGGGCGGCGAGCGCCTCCGCCACGTCCCGGCGCGCGCCGCCCACCCGGATGCCGGCCTCCTTGCGCGCCTGGGGTGGCAGGGCGCCGATCTCCCGGTTGGCCAGCGCCAGCGGGCTGCGGTCGCCCGCGTGCTCCAGCCGGACCCGCTTCAGCGCCGTCAGGTCACCGGCCGACTCGACCGCCGCCAGCGCCGCGACCCGCATCCGGGCCACCTCGTCGGGGTGCAGCGGGGTCACCTCGACGGGGTCGTAGTCCGAGCTCGGGCCGGCCATCGGCTGCCTTCCTGCCTGGTCCGCGGGGACGCGGAGCGGTCGGCGCAGTCTAGGAAGTGGGGTGCTCGGTCAGTGTCTCCGGCTCCGCGACGGGCAGCCAAATCCTTATCCGCGCCCCGCCTTCGGGGCTGTTCAGGATCATCACCTCACCGGCGTGCGCGTCGACGAGGCCGCGCACGATGTAGAGCCCGAGGCCGCTGCCGTCTTGGTGCCCGTCTCGCCAGAACCGGGTGAAGACCCGGTCCCGGAGCGGTTCCGGGATCCCTTCACCGTCGTCGTCGACGAGGATGCACACGCCGGAGGTCCCGTCGGCGGCCGGTTCCGGGGCGGCGGAGATCCGCACCCGTCCGCCGCCGTGCCGGTGCGCGTTCTCGATCACGTTGGTGACCACCTGGGACAGCTTGTCGCCGTCGCCCCACACGTCCGGCAGATCGTCCGGCACCTCCATCGCCGTCTCCCGGTCCCCGGCCGCGTGGATGCTGTCGACCACCCGCCTGGTCAGGGTCGCCACGTCGACCGGCGCCACCCGCAGCGCCAGCCGTCCCGAGTCGATCCGCGCGGTGTCCAGCAGCTCGGTGATCAGCCGGGCCAGCCGGTCCGCGTCGGCGTCGACCGTCTCCAGCATCAGCCGCCGCTGCTGCTCGGAGAAGCGGTCCCACTTGGCGAGCAGGGTGGCGGTGAAGCCCTTCACCCCGGTCAGCGGCGAGCGCAGCTCGTGCGCGACGGTGGCGACCAGATCGGAGTGCCGCCGGTCGAGCCGCTCCCGCTCACGCACCACCCGCAGCGACGCCGTCACCCGCAGCACCCGGCCGCGCGGCCGGTCCCGCACCAGCAGGCCGGTGACCAGCAGCTCCCGACCGTCGGGCCGGTACCACGCCCGCTCCACCAGCCGGGTGCGGGTCTCCAGGCCGTCGTAGGGCCGCAGGCACTCGTACCAGGTGTTGCCGCGCAGGTCGTCGAGGGCGAGCACCTGCCCGAGCGGCTTCCCGCAGGCCTCGTCCGGGTCGATGCCCAGCATCCGCACGGCGGCGGCGTTCACCTGGACGACGGTCCCCGCCTCGTCGGCGACCACCAGCCCGTCGGCGAGGTCGTTCGTCGCCACCGCTGCGTGCTCGGTCACTGGCGCAGGCTAGTCCGCGGCGCCGTCCACGACCAGCCTCTGCACGCGGGCGGACGCATAGAGGCAGACGGCGGCGGCGGTGGCCAGGTTCAGGCTCTCCGCCCGGCCGTACAGCGGCACGGCCACCCGCTCGTCTGCCCGTCCCCGCAGGTCAGCGGACAACCCCTGCGCCTCGTTGCCGAGCAGCCACGCAGTTCTCCGCGCGAGCAGGCCGCGCCGCTCGGCCTCGTCCAGGTCGGTCGGCGCCGAGCCGTCGGCAGCGAGCACCTGCAGGCCGGCGGCGCGGGCGGCGGTGACGGCGGCGTCCGGGTGCACCCCGGTCGCCACCGGCAGGTGGAACAGCGAGCCGGCGCTGGCGCGGACCGCCTTGGGGTTGAACGGGTCGACCCCGGCGGCGAGCACCGCACCGTCGGCGCCGGCGGCGTCGGCGCACCGCAGCAGCGTCCCGGCGTTGCCCGCGTCCCGGACCTCGGCACCGATCACGACGAGCCGCGCGCCGGGAGTCAACACCTCGTCGACGCCGACGTTCGGGATCCGGCAGACCGCCACCACTCCCTGCGGGGTGACGGTGTCGGCGACCGCGGCGACGACGTCATCGCCAGCGGGTGACCAGCGAGCACCGGCCTCGGCGGCGAGCGCCGGGAGGTCACCGTGCCGTGCGGCCGCTGCGGCGGTGCCGAACACCTCCAGGACCGCGCCGGCGAGCAGTGCCTCGCGGACCGCGTGCGGGCCCTCGGCGAGGAACAGTCCCTGGAGCCGGCGCTGCTTGCGGCTGCTCAGCCGGCCGGCCCGCCGCACCCGGCCGGATCGAGGTGTCAGCCGCCCGTCTGCCATGTCGCCGACCGCTGCTCCCGTGCCCGGCGGATGCCGGGAGGGTGTGCGGCTCAGACCGCAGCACCGTCCTTGGGTGCGTTCACGTCGCTCGGCAGCGCCGACTTCGCGACCTCGACGAGCGTCGCGAACGCACCAGGGTCGCTGACCGCGAGATCGGCCAGCGACTTGCGGTCCACCTCGACGCCGGCGGTCCGCAGGCCCTGGATGAACCGGTTGTAGGTCATGTCGTGCTGCCGTGCCGCGGCGTTGATCCGCTGGATCCACAGCCGGCGGAAGTCGCCCTTGCGGGCCCGGCGGTCCCGGTAGCTGTAGACGAGCGAGTGGGTGACCTGCTCCTTCGCCTTGCGGTAGAGGCGAGAGCGCTGGCCGCGGTAGCCGGACGCCTGCTCGAGGATCTCGCGGCGCTTCTTGGCGGCGTTGACGGACCGCTTGACGCGTGCCACTTCGGTGCTCCTTCGGACGGGGTGCCTGCCGGCGCCGGCGGAGGTGCCGGACGATCAGCGTGGCGGGGGTGGGGGTGGTCAGACCAGGACGGGCCCGGTGGTACGGGTCACCTGCCGAGCAGCTTCTTGATCCGGCTCACGTCCGCGGGAGCCACCTCGGTGGTGCCGTCCAGGCGGCGGGTGCGGGTCGTCGGCTTGTGCTCGAAGTTGTGCCGGCGGTTGGCCTTCTGCCGGCGCAGCTTGCCGCTGCCGGTGATCTTGACCCGCTTCTTGGTGCCGGAGTGCGGCTTCATCTTCGGCATCGTGTGCCTTCCTGTTCGGCTGGGCTGGGCGTACGGGGGTGGGAACGGGGTCAGAGGTCGGTGTCGGGGTCCAGGCTCTCGGACCGCTTGCGCGGCTTGGCCTCGGTGGCGGCCGGTGCCCGCTCGGCCCGCTCGGCCTGGCGCTCGGCCCGGCGCTCGGCGACCTGGGCCGCCCGCTCGGCGCGGACCTCGGCGCGTGCCTCCGCCTTCTTGCGGTGTGGTCCGAGCACCATCGTCATGTTGCGACCGTCCTGGCGGGGGGTCGACTCCACGAAGCCGAGCTCCTCGACGTCTTGGGCCAGCCGCTGCAGCAGCCGGAAGCCGAGCTCGGGGCGGTGCTGCTCCCGGCCGCGGAACATGATCGTGATCTTGACCTTGTCCCCCGAGCGCAGGAAGCGGACCACGTGCCCCTTCTTGGTCTCGTAGTCGTGCGCGTCGATCTTGGGGCGGAGCTTCATCTCCTTGATGACCGTGTGGGTCTGGTTGCGCCGCGACTCCCGCGCCTTCTGGGCGGTTTCGTACTTGAACTTGCCGTAGTCCATGAGCTTGGCGACCGGCGGGCGAGCCGTCGGTGCGACCTCGACCAGGTCCAGGTCGGCCTCCTGGGCGAGCCGCAGGGCGTCGTCGATGCGGACGATGCCGACCTGCTCCCCGTTCGGTCCGACGAGCCGGACCTCCGGCACGCGGATGCGCTCGTTGATACGCGGCTCGGTGCTGATGTGTCCTCCTGCGATCGTCGACGTCGGTGGTGGCAGCGACCGGAACCCTCCCGAGACGAGAAGGAGGCCCCCGCGCCACACGCACGGAAGCCTCCGGCGACTGCTCGCGCAACCGCCGATGAGCCGTACCCGACGACCCGGAGGTCGTTGCGGGTGGGAAGGTCTCCGCTTGTGAGCAACGGGACTCGCAGGTGCGAACCCGTCGCTGGCCACGGCCAGGCTACCAGTCCGGCGGGCGCCCGAGCCAACCCACGGACGGGCTGTGCCAGGCTGGACAGGTGAACGGGTCCGACCTGGTGGTCTGGCTGCCCTGGGCGCTGCTGCTGTCCGCGGGCGGTGTGGCGCTGGCGGTGCGCTCGTTGCGGCGCGGCGACCGGATCGCCGCGCTGCGCTGGACCGGCTGGGCGCTGCTGCCCCCCGCGCTGCTGCTGACCGGGACGCTGCGACTGGTCGGCCGGGTGGCCGGCGCGGTGCTGGACTGGGCGGCCGGTCTGGTGTTCACCCCGGCGACGTGGCTGGGGGTGCTGCTGGCCGGCTCAGCCGCCGCCCTGCTGGCGACCGCGCGGACCCTGCGGCTGCGCGCCGGCCGCCGCCGCGGCACCGAGCCGGCGCGCCCTCGGCGGTCCGTCGCTCGACGCGACCCGGACCCCGGCCCGGCAGCCGCGGGCGACGCGGACCTGGCCGAGATCGAGGAGATCCTGCGCCGCCGCGGGATCAGCTGACCGAGCCCGGCCCGGGTCCGGCAGGGTGATCCGGCGGATCCGGGGGATCCGGTGGTGTGTGCGCGACGATCGCCGCCCGCAGCTCCCGGACCGCCCGCTGCGCACGTTCTCCGTCGGCGCGCTGGATGGCCATCAGCTGCACGCTGACGCCGTCCGTGGTGTCCACGGCCGCCCACGGCGCCCCCCGGCCCAACGACACCGCGACCACCTCGGGCCAGGTCAGGTCGTAGCGGCGGAAGCCGTTCACGACGTGCAGGCCGCCCGCATCGGTGCGCACCCGGGTGCGGCCGATGCCGAAGAGCACGGCCAGCGCTGCGCCGAGCAGCAGCGCCAGCGTGACGTCCTGGGCCACGGTGAAGCTGCCGCGAGCGGCCGCCGGCAGGGCGAACGCGACCGCGGCGATGACGACGACCAGACCGGAGCCCGCCACGCAGGCCACCACCAGCGCCCCGACCGGGCGGTAGGTGCGGACCGGCCCGCTGGGTCCGGTCGGCGGCTGGGTCACAGCCGGCAGGCGTGGATGTCGGTGACGAGGATGCCGCGGGCCCCGAGGTCCCACAGCGCGTCCATCACCGCCTGCGCCTGCCGGCGCGGGACCATCGCGCGGACCGCGAACCAGCCCTCCCGTTGCAGCGGGGAGACGGTCGGGGACTCGATTCCCGGCGTCAGCGCGCAGGCGGCCTCGACCCGGTCGGCACCGACGTCGTAGTCCATCATCACGTAGGCGCGGGCGACCAGGACGCCCTGGAGCCGGCGCAGGAAGACGTCGTGTCCCACCGGCGCCGGCGCGCCCTCCCGGCGGACCAGCACTGCCTCGGAGTCCAGGATCGGCTCCCCGAACACCTCCAGTCCGGCGCTCCGCAGCGTGCTGCCGGTCTCGACCACGTCGGCGACGACGTCGGCGACCCCCAGCCGCACCGCGGTCTCGACCGCGCCGTCCAACCGGGTGACCGTCGCGGACAGACCGCGATCGGCGAGCCACCGCTCGACCACCCCGGCGTACGACGTGGCGATGCGCAGTCCCCCCAGGTCGAGCTGCGAGCCCACCGTGCCTGGCGCCGCCGCGAAGCGCATCCGGGACGCACCGAAGCCCAGGGTCAGCACCTCCTCGGCCGCCGCGCCGGAGTCGAGCAGCAGGTCCCGGCCGGTGATCCCCAGGTCCAGCGTCCCCTCCCCCACGTAGACCGCGATGTCGCGGGGCCGCAGGTAGAAGAACTCCACCCCGTTGGCCGGGTCGGGAAGCACCAGCTCGCGGCCGTCGGCACGCTGCCGGTAGCCGGCCTCGCGCAGCATGTCGCGGGCGGCGTCGGCGAGGGTGCCCTTGTTCGGCACCGCCACCCGCAAAGCGGTCGTGGTCACGGCATCCTCACAGGTGGGCGTAGACGTCGTCGGTGGTCAGTCCGCAGGCCAGCATCAGCACCTGGGCGTGGTACAGCAGCTGGCTGAGCTCCTCGGCGGCCCGCTGCGGACTCTCGTGCTCGGCGGCCATCCAGGCCTCGGCCGCCTCCTCGACGAGCTTCTTGCCGATCGCGTGCACGCCGGCGTCCAGCGCCGCGACGGTGCCCGAGCCGTCCGGCCGGTCCCGCGCCTTGTCCGCAAGCTCGGCGAACAGCGAGTCGAAGGTCTTCACCGCGGACAGCCTAGAGATCGCCGTCGCGCCGACACCGACCGCCGGTCAGCCGCCGGTCAGCCGCCGGTCAGCCGCCGGCCAGTCGCCGCAGCACCAGCGCGGTGCGCAGGGCGGCGTCCGCGGCCTCGGCGCCCTTGTCCTCGCTGGACCCGGGCAGCCCGGCCCGGTCCAGCGCCTGCTGCTCGGTGTCGCAGGTCAGCAGCCCGAAGCCGACCGGCACCCCGGAGGTCCGGGCGGTGGCCTCCAGGCCATGGGTGGCCGCGGCGCAGACGTACTCGAAGTGCGGGGTGCCGCCGCGGATGACGACCCCCAGCGCGACCACGGCGTCGTGGTCGCGCGCGGCGGCCGCAGCCGCGACCGGCAGCTCGAACGACCCCGGCACCCGCACCACGGTGGGCGTGGCCACCCCGGACTCGTCCAGCCGGCGCAGCGCGCCGGTGAGCAGGCCGGCCATCACCTGCTGGTGCCAGGACGCGGCGACCACGGCCACCCGCAGGCCGGTGGCGTCGACCGGTTCGGTCCGCGGGGCCCCCTCACCGCTCACGGTCACTCCCCGGCTGGTCGTCCGGATCGGGCAGCAGGTGATCGAGGTCGTGACCCATCCGCTCCGCCTTGGTGCGCAGGTAGCGCAGGTTCTCCGGCGTCGGGGCCACATCGAGCGGCTCGCGCCCGGCCACGGTGATGCCGTACCGCTCCAGCCCGGCGGCCTTGGCCGGGTTGTTGGACAGCAGCCGCACCGTGCCCACCCCGAGGTCGGCCAGGACCTGCGCGCCGGTGCCGTAGTCCCTGGCGTCGGCGGGCATGCCGAGATCCAGGTTGGCGTCCACGGTGTCGCGCCCCCCGTCCTGCAGGGCGTAGGCCCGCAGCTTGTGCAGCAGCCCGATCCCCCGCCCCTCGTGGCCGCGCAGGTAGACGACGACTCCCCGCCCCTCGGCGGTGATCGCCGACATCGACGCCTGCAGCTGCGGTCCGCAGTCGCACCGCCGCGAGCCGAGGACGTCCCCGGTGAGGCACTCCGAATGCAGCCGGGTGAGCACCGGGACGTCGGGGGCGTCGGACGCTGCGCCTCCCCCGGCGCCGACAGCGCCCAGCACGAGGGCCACGTGCTCGACGCCGTCGACGCTGCTGCGGTACCCGTAGGCGGTGAAGTCGCCGAACTCGGTGGGCAGCCGGGTCACCGCGACCCGCTCCACGTGCCGCTCGGTACGGCGCCGGTGCAGGACGAGGTCGGCGATCGAGATCATCGCCAGCCCGTGCGTGTCGGCGAAGGCGCGCAGGTCGGCGCCGCGCTTCATCGTGCCGTCCTCGTTCACGATCTCCGAGATCACGCCGGCCGGGGTCAGCCCGGCCAGCCGGGCCAGGTCGACGGACGCCTCGGTGTGGCCGGGCCGGACCAGGACGCCACCGGGCTGGTAGCGCAGCGGGAACACGTGCCCCGGCTGGACCAGGTCGTACGGCTCGGTCGCGGAGTCCACCAGCACCCGGACGGTCCGCGACCGGTCCCGGGCCGAGATCCCGGTGCTGATGCCGTCGCGGGCGTCGACGCTGACGGTGTAGGCGGTGCGCATCCGCTCCCGGTTGTGCGGGGTCATCAGCGGGATCGCGAGTCGGTCCAAGACCTCGCCCTCCACCGGCAGGCAGATCACGCCGCTCGTCCAGCGGATCGCGAACGCGAGCAGTTCGGGCGTGGCCTTGCTCGCCGCGAAGACGAGGTCGCCCTCGTTCTCGCGGTCCTCGTCGTCCACCACCACCACGGCGCGCCCGCCCCGGATGTCGTCGATCGCCCGCTGCACGCTGTCCAGGCGGACCCCGGCCGCGGCACTCACGAGCCCACCGCCTCGGTCGCGGGGTCCTCGATCCCGCGCGGCCGGACGTCGCGCGCCACCCGCAGCCACACCACGAAGCCCCAGACCACGAAGCCGCCATAGACCGCGTAGAGCAGCGCAGAGGGGTACAGCTGGGCACGGATCAACGTCGGGACGCCGACGGCGTCCACGGTGATCCAGATCAGCCAGAACTCCACCCAGCCGCGAGCCATGCCGTAGGTGGCGAGCATCGAGCCGGTGAGGATCCAGGCCTCGGTGAGCCGTCCGTACGACCCGATGATGCCGAACAGCCACCAGAACAGCGCGGTGCCGGCCAGGTAGAGCACCGCCAGCTGCGCCCGCTCGCCCCAGCTCGCCCAGCGGGGCTGGACCCCCGCCCCGTGGCCTGCGGTGCCCGCGCGAGCGGTCTGCCGCCACCGCTGCCAGCCCCACAGCGACAGGGCGACGAAGAAGACCTGCCGGCCGGCCTGCCCCCACAGGTTCTGCTCCTGGGGAGTGTCGAACACCGCTCCGAGGAAGACGGTGAACAGCAGCACGTTGCCGACGATGCCGACCGGCCACGCCCACACCCGGCGACGCATCCCGCCGACGGCCGACGCGAGGCCGAAAGCGTTGCCGACGATCTCCCGCCACAGGATGGTCGAGCCACCGATGTGCAGCTCGGCGGCGAAGAGCCACTCGACCGGGTTCATCGGGCACCTGCCGGTGGTGCGGCGCCGAGCAACCGCTCGACGTACTTGGCGACGACGTCGACCTCGAGGTTCACGGTGGTCCCCGGTGCCGAGCCGCCGAGCGTCGTGGCCCGCAGGGTGGTGGGGATCAGCGACACCTCGAACCAGCCGTCGCCGCCGTCGCCGCTGTCGCTGAGCGAGACCACGGTCAGCGAGACCCCGTCCACGGCGACCGAGCCCTTCACCGCGACGTAGCGGGCCAGCGCCGCGGGCAGCCCGATCCGGAACAGCTCCCAGCGCCTGCCGGGGGTTCGGGACAGCACCGGGGCGGTGCCGTCGACGTGTCCCTGCACCAGGTGCCCCCCCAGCCGGGTGCTCGGGGTGGTGGCCCGCTCGAGGTTGACCGGCGATCCGGCCCGCAGCAGGCCCAGGCTGCTGGCGCGCAGCGTCTCGGCCATGACGTCGGCGCTGAACGTCTCACCGTCGGACGCGGTCACGGTCAGGCAGCAGCCGTTGACGGCGATGGACGCACCGGCTTCGGCGTCCGCACAGACCACCGGCCCGCGCACCGTGATCCGGGCGGAGCCGCCCAGGTCGGCGAGGGTGAGCACCTCGCCGCACTCCTCGACGATGCCGGTGAACATCTCGCCTGCCTCCCGGTCCGGCGGCTCCGGGAGCCGTCGGGAGGCGGGCGCCGCCGGCGCCGTCTGCACGGCACGCCGACGACGCGGGCTCCTCCCATCCGGACTCTCACCGTCGGTCCCGGAGTTCCACCGGATCAACCGGGCGGACAGGTGCGGAGCACGTGGCCGACCGGGTCGCGGACTGTCACCGCCGGTTCGGACTTGCACCGATCCCGGAGCGCGCGAGCGTGTGGTCGCTCGAGCGCGAGTATGCCACCCGCCCGGCCGGGGCGGGGCGCCGGTCGGCGACCGGCGCCCCGAATCTCAGTGCTCGCAGGCCGACAGCGCCAGCCGCCGGAGCTCGGCCACGGCCGCGTCGGCGTCGTCGGCGCCGAACACCGCCGAGCCGGCGACGAAGACGTCGGCGCCCGCCTCCGCGCACCGTCCGATGGTGTCCGCGGAGATGCCGCCGTCGACCTGCAGCCACACCTCGGCACCGGAGCCGGCCACCAGCTCCCGGGCGCGACGGATCTTCGGCAGGCACAGGTCGAGGAATCGCTGTCCGCCGAAGCCGGGCTCGACCGTCATCACCAGCAGCAGGTCGAGCTCGGGCAGCAGCGCCGCGTACGGCTCGACCGGCGTGGCCGGCCGCAGCGCCATGCCGGCGCGGGCACCCGCGGACCGGAGCGTTCGCGCCAGCCGCACCGGGGCGCGGGCGGCCTCGACGTGGAAGGTGACCGAAGCGGCACCGGCGTCGACGTAGTCGACCGCCCACCGGTCCGGGTCGGCGATCATCAGGTGGCAGTCGAGCGGCTGGGCGGCGACCCTGGCCAGCGCCTCGACCACCGGAGGCCCGATGGTGAGGTTCGGGACGAAGTGGTTGTCCATCACGTCCACGTGCAGCCAGTCGGCACCCGGCACCGACCTGGCGGCACCCGCCAGGTCGGCGAAGTCGGCGGCCAGCAGGCTCGGTGCGATCTGGACGGTCACGGCGGGCAGTGTAGGCGCGTCGGTCTCGGTCCACGACGGGCCGACCGGGCGGACCGGGCCGGCGGACCGGGGCCCACGGTCAGCGCCGTCGCAGCAGCGCGAGGAACATCGCGTCCGTCCCGTGCCGATGCGGCCACAGCTGCACCGTCGGCGCGTCCGGCAGGCCGGTGAGCAGGTCGGGAGGCACCCCTGGGGCGGCACGCAGCGCCTGCCGCGCGTCGATCGGCTCGACGTCGTCCCGACCGCCGAGCACCGCTTCGACCACCTCCCGGGTCTCCGGCAGGTGCGGCGAGCAGGTGGAGTAGGCCACGACGCCGCCGGGCCGGGCGGCGTCCACCCCCGCCAGCAGCAGGTCCCGCTGCAGCGCCGTCAGCTGCGGCACCTCGTCCGGGGTCCGGCGCCACCGGGCCTCCGGCCGGCGCCGAAGGGCGCCCAGGCCGGTGCACGGCGCGTCCACCAGCACCCGGTCGTAGCCGGCGGGCTCGCGCCGGCCGGCCTCCCGCCCGTCGTCCTCCCGGACCTCGACGGCCGCGCCGAGCCCGGCCACCGCCCGGCGGACCAGCTCGGCCCGGTGCGCCGACGGCTCGTTCGCGACCAGGGCGGCGCCGCGGGCGGCGGCGTACGAGCCGAGCAGAGCGGCCTTGCCGCCCGGACCGGCGCACAGGTCGAGCCAGCGGGAGTCGGTGCCGTCGAGATCCGCCGCCGCGAGCGCCAGCGCCACCAGCTGGCTGCCCTCGTCCTGCACCGCCGCGCGCCCGTCCCGGACTTCGGGCACCGCCCCCGGGTCGCCGCCGGCCAGGACGACGGCGTGCGGCGACCAGCGGCCCGGCGTGCTCCCCGTGCTGCCGGCGAGCTGGTCGCGGTCGCACTGCCCCGGCCGGGCCACCAGCGTGACCGCCGGCGGCTCGTTGTGCGCGCGCAGCAGCGGGTCCAGCTCGGCGTCGTCGCCCAGCACGGAGGTCAGCGCGGCGCCCAGCGCCACCACCACCCAGCGCGGATGCGACGTCGAGACGGCCCGGTGCCCGGTCGGGTCCTCCGCGGCGGCCGGGGCGACCCGCGCCAGCCACGCCGTCAGGTCGTCACGGGCCACCCGGCGGAGCACCGCGTTGGCCAGGCCGGTGGTCCGGTGCCCCAGCGCCGACCGGACCAGGGCGACCGTGGAGTCGACCGCCGCATGGGCAGGAACCCGCATCGTCAGCAGCTGGTGCGTGCCGAGCCGCAGCGCGTCCAGCAGCGGCGGGTCCAGCCGGTCCAGCGGCCGGTCCACGCAGTCGGCGAGCACCGCGTCGTAGGTCCCGCGACCGCGCAGCGTGCCGTAGGTGAGCTCGGTCGCGAACGCCGCGTCTCGTCCGGCCAGGCCAGCCGCTCGGATCGCCGTGGGGAGCACCAGGTTGGCGTAGGCGTCCCGCACCGACACCGCCTGCAGCACGTCGAAGGCCACCCGGCGGGCCGGGTCGACACCGCCGCTCACCGCGCGCTCACGAGCCCAGCCGGGTGTCGGGGCCCAGCCGGGCACCTCGCGCCCAGTCCGGCGCCGGCACCGCGCGACGGCCGGGCGGCTGGACCTCCCCCAGGACGACCGCCCCGGCGCCGGTGCCGACCAGCACCTGCCGCTTGGTCACCTGCAGGGCACCGGCGGCGAGGTCGGGCTGGTCGGAGGGCGGCGGGACGGCACGCACCGGGCCCAGCTTGAGCGGCTCGCCGTGCAGCGTGGTCCACGCACCCGGTGCCGGGGTGCAGGCACGGACCCGTCGGTCGACGGCGAACGCCGGATCCGTCCACCGCACCCGCGCGTCGTCACGGTGCAGCCGCGGCGCGTACGACACGTTGTCGACCGGCTGCGGCACGGGGACGATCCGCCCGGCCGCCAGGCCGTCCAGCGTCGCCGCCAGCAGCCCGGCTCCGGCGTGCGACAGCCGGTCCAGCAGCTCCCCGGCGGTGTCTCGCGGGCGCACGGTCTCGGTCAGCGTGCCCAACACCGGGCCGGCGTCCAGCTCGGGCACGATGCGGAACGTGGTCGCACCGGTCACCTCGTCCCCGGCGAGCAGCGCGTGCTGGACCGGCGCCGCCCCCCGCCACGCCGGGAGCAGCGAGAAGTGCAGATTGACCCAGCCGTGACCGGGCACGGCGAGCAGCTCCGCAGGAAGCAGCGCGCCGTAGGCGACCACCGCGGCGCAGTCCGGCTCGAGGTCGCGAACGGCCGCCAGCGCGGCCGGGTCGCGCAGGCTCGGCGGGCGCAGCACCGGCAGGCCGAGCCGCTCGGCCCGCTCTGCGACCTGCCCGGAGGCGGGACGCCGCCCCCGACCGGCCCGCGCGGCGGGCCGGGTGAGCACGCCGACGACCTCGTGTGGTCCGGCCACCAGCCGGTCCAGGGCGGGAACCGCCACCTGCGGCGTGCCGGCGAACAACACCCGCACCCGGTCACATCCCCCGGCCGAAGGTCGGGTGCGGCGAGGTCTTGACGACCGGTGCGGGTCCGCCGGCCCAGGCTGCCGCGCGAATGGCGCGCATCGCCTCCCGGCGGGTGTCCGGGTCCAGCCGGTCGACGAACAGCACCCCGTCGAGGTGGTCGGTCTCGTGCTGCAGGCACCGGGCCAGCAGGTCGCTGCCCTCGACCGCCACCGGCACGCCGTGCTGGTCGAACCCGCGGGCGACGGTGCGCAGCGACCGGGTGCACGGGAAGCTGAGGTCGGGGATGGACAGGCAGCCCTCGTCGCCGTGCTGGGTCTCGTCCGACACCTCGAGGGTGGGATTGACCAGGTGGCCCAGCACGCCGTCCACGACGTAGGTGAACACCCGCAGCCCCACCCCGAGCTGCGGCGCGGCCAGTCCGCTCCCCTGGGCGTCCAGCATGGTGTCGGTCAGGTCGGCGACCAGCCGGCGCAGCTCCCGGTCGAAGCTGTCCACCGGCGTCGCCGGGGTGCGGAGCACCGGGTCCCCGAACAGGCGGATCGGCCGGACGGACACGGAGCGGACACCTCGCAACGGTGGCGGTCACCGGGTGCGGGTCGCGGCGCCGGCGACCGCCCAGTCTAGGGAGGCCGACCCGTCCGCCCGGTCCGGATACCCCCGTCGCGCCCGGTCGGTGGGGTCAGCCCAGCTCGGCCGGATCGACCACGACCCGCAGCGGAGTCGCCTTGCGGGCGCTCCGGGCCGCCTGCAGCGCGGCCAGCGTCCGGGCCAGCGCCGGCCCCCCCGATCGCGGCACCCGGACCACCAGCCGGGCCCGGTCCGCGTCCAGCTGCACCGGGCCGAGCAGGTCGACGGGCTCCGGCCAGTCGGCGCCGGCGAGGGCGGCCGGCCGGCCACGGTCGGCGAGCGCCGCCAGGGCGTCTGCCGGGCCCTCGACGGTGGCCAGGCGCGCGCCGGGGGGCATCCGGGCCGCCCGCCGCTCGGCCAGCTCGCGCGCGGCGAAGCCGGCCGGGTCGGCCCGGACCAGCGCCTGCACGACCGGCAGCGACGGCTCTGCCACCACCACGACGACGCCGCCGCGGGTGGCCGGGCGCACCAGCGCGACCACTCCGAGCCATCGTCGCAGGCTGTCCTCGGCCGCGCGCAGGTCCGGCCGGGCCAGCGACAACCCGACGTCGAGCAGCACCGCCGCGGCGTAGCCGTCGTCGGCGAGCGGCTCCGCGCCCGGGGTGGCCACCACCACGGCCGGCTCGTCCGGCACGCCCGCGAGCACGCCGTCCCCGCTGGAGCGGCGGACCGGGACGCCGGGAAACGCCCGGCCGAGCTCCTCCGCGGTCCGCTGCTCGCCGACGACGGGTGCGCGCAGCCGACCGCTGCCGCAGCTCGCGCAGTGCCAGTCCGGCTCGGGCCGACCGCACCAGCGGCAGCCGGGCGGCTGGCCGGGACCGGACTGGCCGAGCGGGCCCTGGCATGCCGGGCAGGCCGTCGGAGTGCGGCAGTCCTGGCAGGCCAGCCGGGTGCGGTACCCGGTGCGGGGGACGTGCAGCAGCACCGGCCCACGGGTCAGCCCGGTCCGGAGCGCGCTGAGCGCCTGGTGCGGGAGTCGGGCCGCCCGGGCTGCGGCGTCCCGCTCCACCCGGGCGGTCGCCCCACCGGTAGCGGTGACCCGCGGCCACACCGCGCGGACCCGGTCTCGGTCCGCCTGCGCTTCGGTCAGCCAGCCGGACTCGACCAGCTGCTGGGTCTCCGCGGTGCGGGCGGGTCCGGCGACCAGCAGGCCGGCGCCCTCCAGGTGGGCGCGCAGGGCCAGCACGTCCCGGACGTGGGGGTACGGCGCGCGGGGTTCGGCGTGCAGGTCGTCGCCGTCGTCCCAGATCACCGCCAGCCCGAGGTCGGTGACCGGTGCGAACGCGGCGGCCCGGGTGCCGACGACCACCGGCGCGGTCCCCCGGAGCGCGGCGAGGAACGCCCGGTAGCGGGGGGCCGGGCCGAGGTCCGCGGTGAGCACGACGTGCCGGCCCGGACCGAGCACCGCGCTGAGTGCGGCGTCTGCTCGATCCACGTCCCGGCGGTCCGGCAGGCACAGCAGCGCGCCGCGACCGCTGTCCACGCAGGCCGCCGCGGCGACCGCCAGCGCAGCAGGCCAGTCGTCCCCGGGCAACACGGTCCAGGCGACGCGCGGGGACCTGCCGGCGGCGAGCCGCGCCAGCACGCTGGCCGGCCCCTCCCCCCGGCCGCCCGCCACGCGTCCCGCCCGGCGCTCACCGCGGCCGGCTCGACCCCTCCGGCCCGCGGACGGGGGGCGGCGGTGGCCTCCCGCTCCACCCGGGCGTGCCGAGGCGGCACCGCGAGCCGCAACACGTCGGCCAGCGTCCCGGCGTAGCGGTCGGCCACCGCCCGCGCCAGCCGGGCGACAGCCGGGGTCAGCACCGGCTCGGCGGACACCACCCGGCGCAGCGGCTGCAGCCGGCCGTCGTGAGCGGTGGAGGCACCGAGCCGCAGCACGAAGCCGCCGACCTGCCGTCCCGCGAAGCCGACCCGCACCCGGCAGCCCACGATCGGCGCCGGCCCCGCCGGGGGGACGGTGTAGTCGAACGGGCGGTCGAGGTGCGCCAGCCCGACCTCGACCGCGACGCTCGCCACCACCGGGACCTCGGCAGCCTCGTGGTCGCGCGGCGGCTGGGTCACCAGGGGGTTGTACCAGCCGGCGCCGACCGGACCGCGGACCGGTCAGACGCCGGCGGCGGCGCGCAGCTCGTCGAGCCGCGTCACGTGCTCCCAGGTGAACGCCGGCAGCTCACGGCCGAAGTGGCCGTAGGCCGCGGTGTCGGCGTAGATCGGGCGCAGCAGGTCGAGGTCGCGGATCAACGCGGCCGGCCGGAGGTCGAACACGGCTCGGACCGCGGCCTGAATCCGGTCCACGGGCACCTGCTCGGTGCCGAAGCAGTCGACGTAGAACCCGACCGGGTGTGCGGTCCCGATCGCGTACGCCACCTGCGCCTCGCAGCGCCGGGCCAGGCCGGCCGCGACCACGTGCTTGGCCACCCAGCGCATCGCGTACGCGGCCGAGCGGTCCACCTTGGACGGGTCCTTGCCACTGAACGCGCCGCCACCGTGCCGGGCCATCCCGCCGTAGGTGTCGATGATGATCTTGCGACCGGTCAGCCCGGCGTCGCCCATCGGTCCACCGATCTCGAACCGCCCGGTCGGGTTGACCAGCAGCCGGTAGTCGGAGGAGTCGATGTCGAACCGGTCGAGCACCTCGTCGACCACGTGCTTGCGGACGTCGGGGCTGAGCATCGCGCCGAGGTCGATGTCGGCCGCGTGCTGGCTGGACACCACCACCGTGTCCACCCGCCGCGGACTCCCGTCGGCCGCGTACTCCACCGTCACCTGGGTCTTGCCGTCCGGCCGCAGGTAGGCCATGGTCTGGTCGCGCCGGACCTCCGCGAGCCGCTGCGCCATCCGGTGCGCGATGGTGATCGGCAGCGGCATCAGCTCGGGCGTGTCGTCGCAGGCGTAGCCGAACATCAGCCCCTGGTCCCCGGCGCCCTGCCGGTCCAGCGGGTCGACCGACCCGCCGGTGCGTTCCTCGTACGCGTCGTCGACGCCGGCCGCGATGTCCGCGGACTGGGCGCCGATGCTGACCTGCACGCCGCAGGAGGCGCCGTCGAAGCCCTTCTGCGAGCTGTCGTAGCCGATCGCCAGCACCCGGTCCCGCACGATCCGCGGGATGTCGGCCCAGGCCTCGGTCGTCACCTCGCCGGCCACGACGACGAGCCCGGTGGTCACCAGCGTCTCCACCGCGACCCGGCTGGCCGGGTCCTGCTCCAGCAGCGCGTCCAGGATGCTGTCGCTGATCTGGTCGGCGATCTTGTCGGGGTGGCCCTCCGTCACGGACTCGGAGGTGAACAGGCGACGGGTCACGCGGAGCTCCGTTCGACGGTCGAGACTCGCGGCCGGCGGTCCGGCGTCCGCGGTCGTGGTTTGCCTCAGCGTACCGTCGGGGAGCCTGGCGCCCCGTCGGACAGGTGCTTGACCACCAGGTCCCAGACGACCTCGGCGAGGTCGAGCTTGGAGCCGGGACCGACCGGCGTCTCCGCACCGGCCCGGTCCAGCACGACCGCCTCGGTGTCGTCGCTGCCGAACACCCGTCCCCCGCTCACGTCGTTGACCACGAGCAGGTCGCACCCCTTGCGGCGCAGCTTGGCCCGGGCATGGTCGAGCACGGCGGCCGTGGAGTCGCCGGTCTCCGCCGCGAAGCCCACGATCACCGGCAGCGGGTCGGCGGAGCGCCGACGGACCAGGTCGGCGAGGACGTCCGGGGTCTGCACCAGCTCCAGTGCGGGGACCGAGCCGTCGGACCGCTTCTTGATCTTGGTCTGCGTGGGATGGACCGGGCGGAAGTCCGACGGCGCGGCCGCCATCACCACGGCATCGGACGACGCCGCGGCGCGTACGGCGGCGTCGTGCAGCTGGGCGGTGGTCTCCACCGGCAGCACGGTGACTCCGGCCGGGTCGGGGAGGCCGACGTTGGCCGCCAGCACGGTGACCTCGGCCCCGCGAGCCACCGCCGCGGTCGCCAGGGCGTAGCCCATCAGCCCCGACGAGCGGTTCCCGAGGAAGCGCACCGGGTCGAGCGGCTCTCGGGTCCCGCCGGCGGTCACCAGGACCCGGCGGCCGGCCAGGTCGGCGACCGGGGCCGCGGTGCCGTCCGCGGGCGTCGATCGGTGCAGTGCCGTCAGGGCCACCTCCACGATCTGCGCCGGGTCCGGCAGCCTGCCCCTGCCGGTGTCGGGCCCGGTCAGCCGGCCCACCGCGGGCTCGACCACGACCACTCCGCGGGACCGCAGCGTGGTCACGTTGTGCTGCGTCGCGGCGTGCTCCCACATCTCCGTGTGCATCGCCGGGACCACGACCACCGGGCACCGCGCGGTGAGCAGCGTCGCGGTCAGCAGGTCGTCGGCGCGCCCGTGCACCATCCGGGCGAGCAGGTCGGCGGTGGCCGGTGCGACCAGCACCAGGTCGGCCTCGCGGCCGATCCGCACGTGCGCCACGTCGGGGACGTCGGTGAAGACGTCCGCGCTCACGGGACGGCCGGACAGCGCCTCCCAGGTGGGGGCACCGACGAACCGCAGCGCCGAGCGGGTGGGGACGACGCGGACGTCGTGGCCGGACTCGGTCAGCAGCCGCAGCACCTCACAGGCCTTGTACGCGGCGATCCCGCCGCCCACACCGAGGACGACCGAGGGGTGGCGCGGCTCGGCAGTCATGGGTGCGGACGAGGCGGGGCGGCCTCAGGCCTCGGAGTCCTCGGGCTCGACGATGTCCTCGCAGACCAGCAGGTCGCTCTGGATCTCCCGCAGCGCGATCGACAGCGGCTTCTCCTGCACGTGGGTGTCGACGAGCGGTCCGACGTACTCGAGCAGGCCCTCACCGAGCTGGGAGTAGTAGGCGTTGATCTGACGGGCCCGCTTGGCGCTGTAGAGCACCAGCTTGTACTTGGAGTCGGTCTTCTCCAGCAGGGTGTCGATCGGCGGGTTGGTGATGCCCTCGGCTTTGGCCTGGGGTCCGGACACGGGTCACGCCTCACTGATGTCGGGTGCGGGTCTGCTCGCACCGGCGTCGGGGCCGGCCGGTGGATCGGGCCGGTCCTCGGGTGTCGAGCCCCACAAGGCTACCAACTCGTCGGCGGCCTGCCGAACGTCGGCGTTCACGATCGTCAGGTCGAACTCCCCCTCGGCGGCGAGCTCGGCCCGTGCGGTGGCCAGCCGGCGGTCCCGCTCGGCGGCGGTCTCGGTGCCGCGTCGAGTCAGCCGGCGCTCCAGCTCGGCCCAGCTCGGGGGGGCGAGGAACACGAAGCAGGCGTCCGGCAGCGCGGCCCGCACCTGGCGCGCTCCCTGCAGGTCGATCTCGAGCAACGCCCGCCCGCCGGCGTCGAGCACGTCCTGGACCGGGCGCCGGGGAGTGCCGTAACGGTGGGTGCCGTGCACGACCGCCCACTCCAGCAGCTCGCCGTCGGCGACCATCTGGTCGAAGCGGGCGTCGTCGACGAACAGGTAGTGCTCGCCGTCGCGCTCGCCGGGACGCGGCGGCCGGGTGGTGGCCGACACCGACACCCACACCCGGGGATGCCGCCGGCGCACCTCGGCGACCACCGTGCCCTTGCCGACCGCGGTGGGACCGGCGAGCACGATCAGCCCCCGCCGACCGGCGCGGCCACCGTCAGTCGCGCTCGGCGAACTCACGCTCGAGGGCGGCGATCTGGTTGCTGCCGAGTCCCCGGACCCGACGGGTGGGGGCGATACCGATCCGCTCCATCAGCTGCTGGGCGCGGACCTTGCCGACTCCGGGCATCGACTGCAGCAGGTCCAGCACCCGCATCTTGCCCACGACGGTGTCGTCCTGGCCGGCCTGCAGCACCTCGCTGAGCGAGCCACCGGCGTGCTTGAGCCGGTTCTTGACCTTGGCCCGCTCCCGTCGCGCGGCCGCCGCCTTCTCCAGTGCTGCCTGGCGCTGTTCGGGCGTGAGCGGCGGCAGGGCCACGGGTGTCACCTCATCGTCACGAGCAGGCAGGGGGCGCGGGAGCGAACCTAGCGAGCGGAGGCCGCGGCGGGCAATGCCGTCCGCGGCCCCCGACGCGGCTACCGGTCACTCCGTCGGCGGTGTCTCGCTGGCGCTGTCCTCGAGGTCGATGTTGCACTCCTCCTTGGCGTGCGCGGTGATCGCGTCACCCGCCTCGGTGAACTCGGCGCTGTTCAGCTCCTGCATCTTGGTGCCGAGCTCCTGCAGCTTGGCCATGTCCACGTCGTCGGGCATGGCGGTCGGGTCCTCCGCGATCGCGGCGAGCTCGTCCAGGGTGAGCCCGGCCTCCTCCACGGCCGCCTCGAGCTGGTCGATGCCGCCGACCATCGTCTCCCACTCGGCCGAGACCTCGTCCGGCGACTGGTCCGCGAGCCCGCGCAGGGTGCCGAAGGCCTCGTCGAAGTTGGCCAGGTCGCCCTGGTCCAAGCTGTCGAACTGGGTCTTGGCCTCCTCCAGTGAGGCGCAGTAGTCGCCCGCGCTGTCGGTGCTGGCGTCTCCGCCGTCACTGCCACCGCAGCCGGCCAGCGCCCCCAGCACGACAAAGGTGCCCGCAACGGCGGTATGGGTGGTCCAACGCTTCATGAAGTGCTCCCCTTCGTGTCGTGGCGCCTCTCGCACACGCGCAAACCCCAGCGTCTCATGCCGACCTCGGCTCCAGCACCGCAGTCAGCTCGTCCCGCAGCCGCAGGGCGGCTGAGCGCAGGGTGCCGGGATCCGGACCCGCCGCGAGCACCGAGCGGGACGCGGACGGCAGGACCTGGCGGGCCACGGCGCCGAACTGCCGGCCGATGTCGGCCGGGAGGGCGCCTTGGGCACCGAGACCGGGCACCAGCAACGGCCCTCCCACGTCCAGGTGCTCGCTGCCGCTGTCCACGGTGGCGCCCACCACCGCGCCGACCGACCCGAGCGTGGCATCGGCGGTCCCGGCGCCGGCGTTCTCGGCCCGGACCGCGTCGAGCAGCTCGCCCGCCACGGTACGGCTGAGGCTGCCGCCGCCCACGTCCTCGGAGACGACGCGGGCTCGCTGCACGGCGGCCCCCTCGGGGTTGGAGGTCAGCGCGAGCACGAAGACGCCGCTGCCGTGCTCGCGCGCGGTGTCCAGGAAGGGGCGCAGCGACCCGAACCCGAGGAAGGGGCTGACCGTCGCGGCGTCGGCGGCGATCGGCGAGTCGGCACGCAGGTACGCGTCCGCGTAGGCCTGCGCCGTCGTGCCGATGTCCCCGCGCTTGACGTCGAGCAGCACCAGGGCCCCGGCCGCGCGCGCGGCGGTCACCGTCTCCTCGAGCACCGCGATCCCGCGGGACCCGTGCCGCTCGAAGAACGCGGACTGCGGCTTGAGCACCGCGACCTCGCCGGCCAGCGCCTCGACGACCGTTCGCGCGAACCGGGCCAGCCCGTCGGCGTCGTCGGCGAGCCCCCATGCCCGCAGGAGGGCCGGGTGCGGGTCGATGCCCACGCAGAGCCGCCCCCGGTCGTCGACAGCCGCCAGCAGCCGCGCTCCGAAGGGGCTCCGGACGGAGCCGGCGTCGGCCACGGCGGTGCGCCCGCTCACGCCGTCACCTCCTGGCCGACCGGAACCGGCAGCGGCGCGCCGGCCGGCCGGTGGGCAACCCCGACGACGTCCCGTGGGGAGCGCATCCCGCGCCGGGCCAGCTCGGCCCGGAGCTCGTCGGCGACCCGCGCCGGTGCACTCGGGTCGTGGAAGATGACGGTCCCGACCTGCACGGCGGACGCCCCGGCGGCGAGGAACTCCAACGCGTCGAAGCCGGTGCGGATCCCGCCGATCCCGAGGATGGGCACCTCCGGCAGCGCGGCATGCACCTGCCAGACGCAGCGCAGCGCGAGCGGCCGGATGGCCGGGCCGGACAGTCCACCGGTGACGCCACCGAGCGTCGGGCGGAGGGTCTCGGGGTCGACGGCAAGTCCGAGCGTGGTGTTGACCATCGACAGGCCGGTGGCGCCGGCCTCCATGACCGCCTCGGCGACGGTGACGATGTCGGTGACGTCCGGCGACAGCTTGGCCAGCACGGGGATGTCGTGCGGCACCCCGCGCCGGGCCGCGGCCACCGCCCGCGCCGCCTGGAACGGGTCGCACGCGAAGACCAGGCCGCGGTTCTCCACGTTGGGACAGGAGATGTTGACCTCGACCGCCGTCACCCCGGGGCTGACACCGACGCGGCGGGCCAGCTCGGCGTACTCGCCGAGCGAGCCGCCGGCGATGGACACCACCACCCGGGCGCCGCGCTGCACCAGCCAGGGCAGGTCCTGGGCGAGGAAGGCGTCCACGCCCGGACCCTGCAGGCCGATCGAGTTGAGCATGCCCGAGGGCGTCTCGACCATCCGCGGCGTGGGACGCCCGGAGCGCGGGTCCAGCATCACCGACTTGGTCACCACCGCGCCGATGGACGCCACATCCAGGAACGGGGCCAG
The DNA here is from genome assembly GCA_963695375.1 of uncultured Actinomycetota bacterium. Lineage (GTDB taxonomy): Bacteria > Actinomycetota > Actinomycetes > Propionibacteriales > Nocardioidaceae > JACCVL01. The sequence continues at coordinate 2,456,845 of OY968767.1, forward strand.
CTCGCGGCCGGCAGCCGCGCAGCCGGACGCGGTCATCACCGGCGTCGGGAATCGCGCGCCGGCGATCTCGACCGACAGGTCGACCGGGCTCGGGTCCACCCCGCCGCCGCGCACCGGCATCAGTGGCCCCCCGCCCGCGGTGCACCGAGGGTGCCCGCCGGCACGGTGCCCACCTCGTCCCACAGCACCCGGTCCCCCCGGAACACCGGCCCCTCCGTGCAGGAACGCACCATCCGGACCACACCGTCCTCCCCGCGCACCGGCAGGACGCAGGTCATGCAGACCCCGATCCCGCAGGCCATCGCCTCCTCGACCGCGCACTGGCTCCACGCGCCGTGCTGCTCGGCCACCGCGGCCACCGCCCGCAGCATCGGCATCGGGCCGCAGGCGTAGACCACGGCCGCCTCGGTCCGCTGCAGCACGTGCGGCAGCACGCTGGTGACGACACCGCGGACCCCGAGCGAGCCGTCGTCGGTGGTCACCTCGACCGACTGTGCGCTCCGGCGCGCCTCCAGCACCCCGAACAACCGACGTTCGGTGGCCGCACCCAGCACCACGTGCACCGTGCAGCCGCGCTCCCGCAGCCGCTCGGCCAGGGTGAACAGCGGCGCGCTGCCGTAGCCGCCGCCGACCAGCACGCACGGCACCGGCTCCTTGGGCAGCGCGAAGGGCCGGCCGAGCGGTCCGACGACGTCCAGCTCGTCCTGCGGTCGGAGGCCGGCCAGCCACTCGGTGCCCTTGCCGTGCACCGCGAGGATCACCTCGACGGTGCCGCCGTAGACCCCGGACCCCTTGGCTCGGTAGATGGAGAAGCACCGCCGCAGCAGCATGCCGGTCTGCGCGCCACCCACGGCGAGGGCGACGAACGCTCCGGGACGGGTGCGTTCGGCGACTCCGGGCGCCACCAGGGTGAGGTGCACGTAGTCCCCGACCCGCTCGCTGGACAGCACCCGCCCCCGGACCTGCACCGGCGCGTGCCCGGACGAGGCGGTGCCGGTCCGCGCGCTCATCGCGGCGTCCCGCCGGCCGCCCGGACGTGCGCCGACCAGTCCTGCAGCGAGCGCACCTCGAGCCCGTCGGCAAGCAGCGCCTCGATCCCCTGCACGGCGGCTGCGAGCCCCTGGACGGTCGTGATGCACGCGACGTTGCGGGCGACGGCGGCGCTGCGGATCTCGTAGCCGTCCAGCCGCGGGTTGCCACTCGACGTGGTGCCGTGCGGGGTGTTCACCACCAGGTCGACGTCGCCGTCCAGAATCCGCGCCACGATCCCCGACCGGCGCCGGTTCGCCGGTTCCCCGTCCGGCGTCGGCAGGTCGGCCGGGGCGAGCTCGGACAGCTTGCGGATCACCTCGGCGTCGACCCCGTTGCGGCGCAGCACCTCGGCAGTGCCACTGGTCGCGAGGATGGAGAAGCCCAGGTCGGCCAGCCGCTTCACCGGGAAGATCATGTGCCGCTTGTCCCGGTTGGCCATCGACACGAACACCCGGCCCGAGGTCGGCAGCCGGCCGAACGCACCGGCCTGCGCCTTCGCGAACGCCGTGCCGAACCGAGCGTCGATGCCCATCACCTCACCGGTCGACCGCATCTCGGGGCCGAGCACGGTGTCCACGCTCAACCCGTCCACGGTGCGGAACCGGTTGAACGGCATCACCGCCTCCTTGACCGCGACCGGCGCGTGCGGCGAGCTGTCCCCGCCGTCGCCGGTCGTCGGCAGCAGTCCCTCCGCCCGCAGCTCGGCGACGGTGCTGCCCAGCATCACCCGGGCGGCGGCCTTGGCCAGCGGCACGTCGGTGGCCTTGGACACGAACGGCACGGTGCGGGACGCGCGCGGGTTGGCCTCCAGCACGTAGAGCACGTCCCCGACGAGCGCGTACTGCACGTTCAGCAGGCCGCGGACGCCGACGCCTCGGGCCAGCGCCTCGGTGGACGTCCGGATCCGGTCGATCTCCTCGCGGCCCAGCGTGATCGGCGGCAACACGCAGGAGGAGTCGCCGGAGTGCACTCCCGCCTCCTCGATGTGCTCCATCACTCCGCCGAGGTAGAGCTCGGTGCCGTCGAACAGCGCATCCACGTCGATCTCGACGGCGTCGTCGAGGAAGCGGTCGACCAGCACCGGGTGCTCGGGCGAGATGTCGGTCGCCCGGGCGATGTAGCCGGACAGCGCCTGGTCGTCGTAGACGATCTCCATCCCCCGGCCGCCGAGCACGTAGGAGGGGCGCACCAGCACCGGGTACCCGACAGCGTCCGCGACCCGCTTGGCCCCGGCGAAGGACGTCGCCGTCCCGTGCCGCGGCGCCGGCAGCCCCGCCTCGGCGAGCAGCGCTCCGAACGCGCCGCGGTCCTCGGCCAGGTGGATCGCCGACGGTGGGGTGCCGACGATCGGCACCCCCTCGTCCGCCAGCGCCTGGGCGAGGCCGAGCGGTGTCTGCCCGCCCAGCTGGACCACCACCCCGGCGACCGGACCCGCCTGCTGCTCGGCGTGGATGACCTCCAGCACGTCCTCCAGGGTGAGCGGCTCGAAGTACAGCCGGTCGGAGGTGTCGTAGTCGGTGGAGACCGTCTCCGGGTTGCAGTTGACCATGACGGTCTCGTACCCGGCCGCCGACAGCGCGGTGGCGGCGTGCACGCACGAGTAGTCGAACTCGATGCCCTGCCCGATCCGGTTGGGCCCGCTGCCGAGGATCACCACCGCGGGCCGCTGCCGCGGCTCGACCTCGGTCTCCTCGTCGTAGGACGAGTAGTGGTAGGGCGTGCGGGCCGCGAACTCGGCCGCGCAGGTGTCCACCGTCTTGAAGACCGGCCGCAGCCCGAGCGCGTGCCGCACCCCCCGCACCACGTCCGGCCGCATCCCGCGCAGCTCACCGAGCTGGACGTCGGACAGGCCGTGCCGCTTGGCCTCCCGCAGCAGCTCCGGCGTCAGCTCCGGGGCGTCCCGGACCGCGGTGGCGACCTCGTCGAGCAGCAGCAGCTGGTCGAGGAACCAGGGGTCGATCCCGGTCTCCTCGTGCAGCCGGTCGACGCCGGCGCCGGCTCGCAGCGCATCCAGCACCACGCGGAGCCGTCCGTCGTGCGCGGTTCCGGCCCGCACCAGCAGGTCGTCCAGGTCTCCCGGCGGCTCAGCCCAGGAGAACGGCGCGGTCCGGCTCTCCAGTGACCGGAGCGCCTTGTTCAACGCCTCGGTGAAGCTGCGCCCGATCGCCATCGCCTCGCCGACCGACTTCATGTGGGTCGAGAGCCGGGGGTCCGCGGCCGGGAACTTCTCGAACGCGAAGCGGGGCACCTTGACGACGACGTAGTCCAGCGCCGGCTCGAAGCTCGCCGGGGTCTGCTCGGTGATGTCGTTGGCGATCTCGTCCAAGGTGTAGCCGAGCGCGACCTTGGCCGCGATCTTGGCGATCGGGAAGCCGGTCGCCTTGCTGGCCAGGGCGCTCGACCGCGACACCCGCGGGTTCATCTCGATGACGATCATCCGGCCGTCCCCCGGATGCACCGCGAACTGGATGTTGCAGCCACCGGTGTCCACCCCGACCTCGCGGATCACGCCGATCGCCACGTCCCGCATCCGCTGGTACTCGCGGTCGGTCAGCGTCATCGCCGGCGCCACGGTGATCGAGTCACCGGTGTGCACGCCCATCGGGTCGAGATTCTCGATCGAGCAGACGACGACCACGTTGTCCGCCCGGTCCCGCATGACCTCGAGCTCGTACTCCTTCCACCCGAGGATGGACTCCTCGAGCAGCACCTCGCCGGTGGGGCTGGCCGACAGCCCGGCCCCGGCGATCCGTCTCAGGTCGTCCTCGTCGTGGGCCACCCCGGAGCCGACGCCGCCCATCGTGAAAGAGGGCCGGACGACCACCGGATAGCCGAGCAAGGCCGCGGTGTCGAGACACTCGGGCATCGTGTGGCAGATCGTGGAGCGAGCCACCTCGGCGCCCCAGGCGGCCGGCAGCGCCTCGACGACCTTCTTGAAGGTCTCGCGGTTCTCGCCGCGCTGGATCGCCTCGATGGAGGCACCGATCAGCTCGACGCCGTAGCGCTCCAGCACCCCGGACTCGGCCAGCGCGACCGCGGTGTTCAACGCGGTCTGCCCCCCGAGCGTCGCCAGCAGGGCGTCCGGACGCTCGAGCGCGATCACCCGCTCGACGATGTCGGGGGTGATCGGCTCGACATAGGTCGCGTCGGCGAACTCCGGGTCGGTCATGATCGTCGCCGGGTTGGAGTTGACCAGCACCACCCGCAGGCCCTCCTCCCGGAGCACCCGGCAGGCCTGCGTCCCGGAGTAGTCGAACTCGCACGCCTGTCCGATCACGATCGGTCCGGACCCGATCACGAGGACGGTCTCGAGGTCGGTGCGCCGCGGCATCAGCCCTCCTCCGCACGGGCGGCCAGCAGGCCGACGAACCGGTCGAACAGGTGTCCGGCGTCGTGCGGGCCGGCGGCCGCCTCGGGGTGATACTGCACGCTGAACGCGTCCAGCCGGCCGTCGGCACCGGTGAGGCGGAGGCCCTCGACGACGTCGTCGTTGAGGCACACGTGCGACACCTCCGCGGTGCCGAACGGTGTCCTGACCGGTTCGCCGATCGGGGCGTCGACGGCGAAGCCGTGGTTGTGGGCGGTGACCTCCACCCGACCACTCGACAGGTCGCGCACCGGCTGGTTGATCCCGCGGTGGCCGTAGCGGAGCTTGTAGGTCCCGAACCCGAGGGCCCGGCCGAACAGCTGGTTGCCGAAACAGATCCCGAACACCGGCATCCGGCGCTGCAGCACGGCGTGCAGCAGATCCAGGTCCGCGGTCGCCGGGTCGCCGGGCCCGTTGGACAAGAAGACACCCTGCGCCCCGGTGGCCCGGACGTCAGCGAGGTCCGCGTCGGCGGGGAGCACGTGCACCTCGACCCCGCGGGCGGCCAGCAGCCGCGGGGTCATCGCCTTCATGCCGAGGTCCACCGCCGCGACCGTGTACCGGCGCTCCCCCACGGCCGGCACGACGTACGGCTCGGTGGTGGTCACCTCGGCGGCGAGGTCGGCACCCTGCATCGGCGGCGCCGAGCGCACCCGGACGAGCAGGTCCGCGGCATCGGTCGTGGTCGAGGAGATCCCGACGCGCATCGCTCCCCGCTCGCGCAGGTGCCGGGTCAGCGCGCGGGTGTCCACCCGGCTGATCCCGACCACACCGTGCGCCGCCAGCTCGTCGTCCAGGCTGCCGGTCGACCGCCAGCTGCTGGGGCGGCGGGCAGGGTCCCGGACGACATAGCCCGCGACCCAGATCCGTTCGGACTCGGCGTCCTCGTCGTTGACACCGGTGTTGCCGACGTGCGGACTGGTCATGACGACCACCTGCCGGCGGTAGGAGGGATCGGTCAGGGTCTCCTGGTAGCCGGTCATCCCGGTGCAGAAGACGGCTTCGCCCACGGTCTCGCCGACCGCGCCGTAGCGGCGGCCGGAAAACACCCGGCCGTCCTCGAGCACCAGGATCGCGTCGGTCACCTGCCGGCCCCCACCGGCTCCGATGCCGGCACCGGCACGCCGTCCAGCACGGTCGGCCGACCGCGCAGGAAGGTGGCGACCACCCGGCCCGGCAGCTCCCGACCGGCGTACGGCGTGTTGCCCGACAGCGACGCGGTGTCCTCGGCGCGCACCGTGCGGGTCGCGGCCGGGTCGACCAGCAGCAGCGAGGCCGGCTCGCCCACCGCGAGCGACCCGCCCTGCCCGGCCACCCGGCCGATGCGGGCCGGGCGCACCGACATCCGGTCCGCGACGCCGGCCCAGTCCAGCAGCCCGGTGTCGACCATCGACGCCTGCACGACCGACAGCGCCGTCTCCAGCCCGGTCATGCCCATCGCCGCCGCCGCCCACTCGCACTCCTTGTCCTCCACCGGGTGCGGCGCGTGGTCGGTGGCGACCGCGTCGATGGTGCCGTCGGCGAGCCCCCGCCGCAGCTCCCGCACGTCGGCGGCCGTGCGCAGCGGCGGGTTCACCTTGTAGACGGGGTCGTAGGACGCGGCGAGCTCGTCGGTCAGCAGCAGGTGGTGCGGGGTGACCTCGGCGGTGACGTTCCAGCCCTTGCTCTTCGCCCAGCGGATGATCTCCACCGACCCGGCAGTCGACACGTGACAGACGTGCAGGCGGGACCCCACGTGCGCGGCGAGCAGCACGTCCCGGGCGACGATGGCCTCCTCGGCCACCGCCGGCCACCCGGTCAGTCCGAGCCGCCCGGACAGCTCGCCCTCGTTCATCTGCGCGCCTGCCGTGAGCCGGGGCTCCTGGGCGTGCTGCGCGACGACGCCGTCGAAGGCCTTGACGTACTCCAGCGCGCGGCGCATCAACACGGCGTCGGACACGCAGTGGCCGTCGTCGGAGAACACCCGGACGCGGGCGGCGGAGTCGGCCATCGCCCCGAGCTCGGCCAGCCGCTCGCCGGCGATGCCGACGGTGACCGCCCCGACCGGGTGCACGTCGCACCAGCCGGCCTCCCGGCCGAGTCGCCAGACCTGCTCGACCACCCCGGCGGTGTCGGCGACCGGGTCGGTGTTCGCCATGGCGTGCACCGCGGTGAACCCGCCGACCGCCGCGGCCCGCGTGCCGGACTCGACGGTCTCCGCGTCCTCGCGGCCCGGTTCGCGCAGGTGGGTGTGCAGGTCCACCAGGCCGGGCAGGGCGACCAGACCGCCCGCGTCGACCGTCCGCACCCCGGGTGGCGCCTCGGCGGCGGCGGAGCTCCCGGTCGCGGCGATCACGCCCGCCCGCAGCAGCAGGTCGGCGGGGGCGGCGCCCAGCGGTCGGGCACCTCGCAGCAGGACCCCCTCGTCTGGCCCGCTCACACCGGCACCTCCTCGGAGGCCGGCGTCAGCCCAGCCTCCCGCTCCGGCGGGGCGGGTTGGCCGTCGCTGCCGCTGAGCAGCAGGTAGAGCACCGCCATCCGGACGGCGACGCCGTTGGTGACCTGCTCGACGATCACCGACCGGGCCGAGTCCGCGACCTGGGCGGTGATCTCGACGCCGCGGTTCATCGGGCCGGGATGCAGCACCACCGCGTGGTCGGGCAGCAAGGCCATCCGGCGGGCGTCGATGCCGTACCGACGGCTGTACTCACGGGCGCTGGGGAAGAACCCGCCGTCGGCGCCGCGCTCGCGCTGCACCCGCAGCATCATCACGGCGTCCGCCTTGGCCAGCTCCGCGTCCAGCTCATAGGAGGTGCGCACCGGCCAGGAGTCCACCCCCACCGGCAGCAGGGTGGGCGGCGCCACCAGGGTCACCTCGGCGCCGAGCGTGCTGAGCAGCAGCGCGTTCGACCGCGCCACCCGGCTGTGCAGCACGTCTCCGACGATGGTGACCCGTCGGCCGTCGAGATCACCGCTGCCACCGGCCAGGTGACGGCGCAGCGTGAAGGCGTCCAGCAGGGCCTGCGTCGGGTGCTCGTGCGTGCCGTCACCGGCGTTGACCACCGAGCCGTCCACCCAGCCACTCGTGGCCAGCCGGTGCGGCGCGCCGGAGGACTGATGGCGCACCACCACGGCGTCGGCGCCCATCGCCTGGAGGGTGAGCGCGGTGTCCTTGAGGCTCTCGCCCTTGGACACGCTCGAGCCCTTGGCCGAGAACGTGATCACGTCCGCGGACAGTCGTTTGGCGGCCGCCTCGAACGAGATCCTGGTCCTGGTCGAGTCCTCGAAGAACAGGTTCACCACCGTGCGGCCGCGCAGCGTCGGCAGCTTCTTGATCGGCCGGTTCGCCAGCGCGAGCAGCTCGCCGGCCGTGTCGAGGACGCGCAGCGCGCCGTCCCGGTCCAGGTCGGCCGCGCTGAGCAGGTGCCGCTTCACCGGGCCACCTCCGCCACGGCGCCGGTGGCACCGCCGCCGGCCGGCAGGCCGGTGATCGCGACCGCGTCGTGGCCGTCGATCTCTGCCAGCGACACCCGGACCTGCTCGACCAGGGAGGTCGGCAGGTTCTTCCCGACGAAGTCGGCACGCACCGGCAGCTCCCGGTGGCCCCGGTCCACCAGCACCGCGAGCCGGACCGCACGGGGGCGGCCGAGGTCGTGCAGCGCGTCCAGCGCGGAGCGGACGGTCCGGCCGGAGAACAGCACGTCGTCCACCAGCACCACGGTGCGGCCCTCGACCCCGGTCGGCGGGAGCTCGGTGTGCTCCAGGGCGCGGGCCGGGCGCAGACGAAGGTCGTCGCGGTACATCGTCACGTCGAGCGAGCCCGCGGGGACCTCGGTCCCCTCGACGGCGGCGATGCGGTCGGCGATCCGCCGCGCCAGCGGGACACCGCGGCGGGGGATGCCCAGCAGCAGCAGGCCGTCGCTGCCGCGGTTGCGTTCCAGGATCTCGTGGGCGATCCGGGTGAGCGCCCGGGCCACGTCTCGGTCGTCGAGGACGACGCGCTCGGTGTTCGACGCGCGCACCATCGGGGACCTCCTTCCCCGCCTCACCGGACGGTCGTTAAAGGATGTCGAGTCGCCGCGCACGCTATCAGCCCCGTCCGGACCGCCCTGACCCGCCGCGCACGGGTCTCGGCCCTTTCGGCGATTCGGTTGAGGCGCGGTCCGGGCGCCGGTTACCCTCTGTGAACGAAGTGCCCGCCGCAACCCGACGGGAATGACCGCAGGTGGGAGGCCGGCGTGGCCAACGATTACGCCCGAGAGCTGGGAGCGCGACTGCGCGCGATCCGGCAGCAGCAGGGCTTGTCGCTGCAAGCCGTCGAGGAGAAGTCGCAGGGCCGCTGGAAGGCGGTCGTGATCGGCTCGTACGAGCGCGGTGACCGTGCGGTCACGGTGCACAAGCTCTCCGCCCTGGCCGGCTTCTACGGCGTCCCGGTGGAGGAGCTGCTGCCCGGCGGCAGTCAAGCGTCCCCCGCCGCCGCCGAGGCACCGGAGAAGCTGATCCTCGACCTGTCCAACCTGCACGAGCTGGACGCCGCCGAGGTGGCGCCGCTGGCGCGGTACGCGCGAAGCATCCAAGCCCAGCGGGGGGACTACAACGGGCGGGTGCTGTCGATCCGTCAGGAGGACCTGCGCACCCTCGCGGTGATCTACGAGGAGGCGCCGAGCGTGCTCGCCGCCCGGCTCACCGAGTGGGGCGTGCTGCGCGCCGTCCCGGCCACCAACGGCGTCCGCTGAGGCGCGCGCCGCTCCGACCCAGTCCGGCAACCCCGTAGCGACCGACGACCGGCCCCCACGCGAACGTGGGGGCCGGTCGTCGTCGATCTGCCGACCTGTCGTCAGCGGGTCACTGGATGAAGCCCTCCGACTTGAGGTACTCCTCGGCCACCTGCTCCGGCGGCAGCCCCTCGGAGCTGACCTGCGCGTTCAGCTCCGACATCACCTCGGTGGTGAGGGTCTCGCTCAGCGGAGTCAGCACCTCGAGGATCGCCTCACCCTCGGCGTTCTCCTCCTGGACGATCGGAGCCCCGTTGTAGAGCGGGAAGAAGCCCTTGTCGTCCTCCAGGGGGATCAGGCCCAGAGTCGCGATCCGGCCGTCGGTGGTGAACACCTCGCCGAAGTCACACTCGCCCTTGTCGGTCTGCTGGTAGATGACGCCGGTGCCGAGCGACTGCTGGCTCGAGTCCGGGATGGTCATGTCGTAGGCCTTGATCATGCCCGGCAGGCCGTCCGGACGGGAGGCGAACTCGGTCTCGATGCACACCGTCGCGTCCGGGTTGGAGTCCATGTAGGCCGCCATGTCCGAGAGGGACGCGAGGCTGTTCTCCTCGGCGAACTCCTCGGTGACCGCCATCGCGTAGGTGTTGTTGAACGGTGCCGGCTGGCCCCAGACCAGGCCGTTCTTCTGCAGGTCCTCGTCCTTCACGGCCTCGTAGAGCTCCTGCGGGTCGGCGATGTTCTCGTCGTGGCCGAGGTAGGTGATCCACCCCGTGCCGGTGTAGTCGTAGTAGACGTCGATCTCGCCACGGAGCAGGGCCTGCCTCGTGGCCGTGCTGCCCTGGATGTTGGTCTCGTCGGTGACGTCGGCGCCGGCCGCGGCCAGCATCTGGATGGTCAGCTGGCCGAGCAGCAGCTGCTCGTCGAAGTCCTTGGACCCGACGGCGAGGGAGGCTCCCTCGAGCGCCGACGCGTCGACCGAGCCGGCCTCCACGTCCGTCGTGGTGCCGCTGTCGTCGGACAGGCCGCAGGCGGACAGCACGAGCGCGCCGCCCGTTGCCAGGGCCGCCAGGCCGGTGGTGGTGCGCTTCATCTGTGGAACCCCTTCGTCGCTGTGCCTGGTGGTGGGTCGTGGAAACGAGCGTGGTGGTGCGGTCAGCTCATCGGATCCCCCGCGGGGTGAGCGACCGCTGGGCGATGCCGCCCAACCAGTCGATCAGCAGGGCGAGGACGGCGATCAGGAGACCACCGGCCACGAGAGTCTCGCTGCGGTTCAGCTTGATGCCGCTGAAGATCAGCGTGCCCAGCCCGCCGGCGTTCAGGTCGGTGCCCAGCGGCACGACCGCCACCGCGAGGATGAGCGCGGTGCGTGCGCCGGCGGCGATGATCGGGACCGCCAGCGGCAGCTCCACGCTGAGCAGGATGCCGCGCGCCGACATCCCCATCCCGCGGGCGGCGTCGATCACACCGGTGTCGACCTGCTGGATGCCGACGATGGTGTTCCGCAGGACCGGCAGCATGCTGAACGCGGCGATGATCAGCACGACGGGCCAGAAGCCGATGTAGAACGAGCCGACCACGGCGATCAGGCCGACGACCGGCGCCGCCTGGCCGACGTTGCCGAACCCCAGGACGAACGGCGCTATCCAGCGGGTCCCCCGTCGCGTGACGAGCACCCCCAGCGGGATCGCCACCGCCAGCACCAGGAACGTGATGGTGATCGTGATCAGGATGTGGTCCAGGGTCAGCTCCCAGATCCGGGAGTACCTCAGCAGGTCGCGCTGGGTGGCGTCCAGGGTGGCCTGGGACAGGTAGTACAGCTCGGCTGCCACGATCACGGCGCAGAGCGCGGGGACGGTGAGGTCGCGCAGGGTGAACACCCGCTCGCGAGGCCGGATCTCCGGCGCGGTTCCGAGCGTGAGTTCCTCGGCGGCGCTGCTCATCGCGACGGGGCCTTGCCGTCGGCCTCGGCGCGCAGCGCGCGGACCCGCTCGAGCAGGTCCTCGAGGCTGACCATGCCGACGATCTTGCCGTCCTGCTGCACGGGCATCTCGTCGCGCCCGTCGGCGATCATCGCGTCGAGCACGTCGTGCAGGGTGGACGTGATCGGCAGCGGCTCGACGCCGGGCGGAGGGGCGCCGGCCTCGTGCAGCTGCAGGCTGTCCAGGCGCTCCAGCTGCAGGCGCTTCAGGGTCGCGCCCTGGCCGACGAAACCGCCGACGAAGTCGTCCGCCGGGCTGGTGAGGATCTCCTCCGGCGTGGCGTACTGGGCGATCCGGGAGCCCTTGTCGAGAACGGCGATCTTGTCGCCCATCTTGACCGCCTCGTCGAAGTCGTGCGTGACGAAGACGATGGTCTTCTTCAGCGTGCGCTGCAGGTTGAGGAACTCGTCCTGCAGCTTGGTCCGGGTGATCGGGTCCACCGCTCCGAACGGCTCGTCCATCAGCATGATCGGCGGGTCTGCGGCGAGCGCCCGGGCGACCCCGACCCGCTGCTGTTGGCCGCCGGACAACTGCCGGGGGAAGCGGTGCGCGAACTCGTCGGGGTCGAGTCCGACGACCGACAGCATCTCCTCGACCCGGGTGCTGATCCGCGCCTTGTCCCACTTCAGCAGCTTGGGGACGATGGCGACGTTCTGCGCGATCGTCAGGTGCGGGAAGAGGCCGATCTGCTGGATGACGTATCCGATGGTGCGGCGCAGCTTCACGTCGTTGAGCGACAGCACGTCCTCGCCGTCGATCATGATCTTGCCGGACGTGGGCTCGATCAGCCGGTTGATCATGCGCATCGTGGTGGTCTTGCCGCATCCGGAGGGGCCGACCAGGATGACGATCTCGCCGGCACCGATCGTCATGCTCACGCTGTCGACGGCCGGGGAGGCGGTGCCCGGGTACTTCTTGGTCACCCCGTCCAGGACGATCGGGACCCCGCGGGCCTCCGACTCGCTCGACGACTTCGGCACGGTGCTGCTGGCGGACTCAGACACGGATTCCCCTCGGGGTGGTGAGGCGACGGACGACGACGAAGCTGGCGTCGAGCAGGAGGGCGATCAGCGTGACCAGCAGGGTGCCCGCGAGGGCCTGGTTGAAGGTGTTCACCGAGCCCAGGTTCTGCAGTGCGTTGAACAGCAGCTCGCCGAGACCGGGGACCTGCACGTAGGCACCGATCGCGACCAGGCCGACGATCAGCTGGCCGGACACCCGCACGCCGGCCAGGATCACCGGCCATGCCAGCGGCAGCTCGATCTGCCACAGGGTGCGGAACCGCCCCATCCCGATCCCACGGGCTGCGTCCAGGGTGGCGGCGTCGACGCTGTTCAGGCCGACGATGGTGTTGCGCAGGACGGGAAGCAACCCGTACATCGTGAGGACCGGGAACCCGACCGCCAGTCCGAACCCGAACACGGGGACCAGCAGGCCGAACAGCGCGATGCTCGGGATCGTGAAGGCGACCGCGAGGGTGCCGATGGTGAGCCCGGAGGCCAGCTTGCTGCGGTAGACGAGCATCCCGCCGACCATGCCGGTGACGGTGGCGATCAGCAGCACGTACAACGACACGAGCAGGTGCCGCTGAGCTGCGATCTGCAGGTCGTCGCGGAACGCCGAGAGATACTCGTCGAACGGCAGACCGCCCATCGACGCCTCCTTTCGCGGGCTCCGGGGACTGAACCGAGTGCGAGGCGCGGAGCGGGTCTGAGCGGGGGCGCTCCGCGGTGGTCGAAACCTGAGTTCCCGGGAGACTACGCGACGACCGGAGGACCGGAGGCTGAATTGCCGGTGTTGATGACGTCCGTGATGCGGATGTGACCTGTCCCAATCAGGCGGTTGGTGTCGGTTTGGCCTCGGAAATCGTGGCCAGGACGCCGTTCACGAACGGCGGGGACTCCTCGGTCGACAGCTCTCCGGCCAGGTGCACGGCCTCGCTGATCGCGACCGCGTCGGGGACGTCGTCGGCGTAGAGCAGCTCGAAGGCGCCGATCCGCAACAGGTTGCGGTCGATCGCCGGCATCCGGTCCAGCGACCAGCCAACGGACGACGACGCCAGCACATCGTCGATGTGCGCACGGTGCTCGGTGACGCCGCGGACCAGGCGGGCGGTGTAGTCGTTGATCGGCGGTCCGTCCGCCGCGTCCAGCAGGCCGTCGAGCGTCAGCCCGCGCAGCTCGGAGCCGTAGAGGATGTCCAAGGCCCGCTTGCGCGCCTTCGTCCGTGCAGCCATCGGGCCCGGTCAGCCTCCGTCAGCCGCTGACGCGACCGAGGTAGCTGCCGTCACGGGTGTCCACCTTGACCCGCTCGCCGCTGGTGATGAACAGCGGGACCGCGATGTTGGCCCCGGTCTCCAGCCGGGCCGGCTTGGTGCCACCGGAGGAGCGGTCGCCCTGCAACCCCGGCTCGGTGTACTCAACGGTCAGCTCGACCGAGGCCGGCAGCTCGATGTAGAGCGGAGTGCCCTCGTGCATCGCCACGACCGCCTCCTGGTTGTCCAGCAGGTAGTGCACCGCGTCGCCGACGACGGCGTCGCCGAGGTGTACCTGGTCGTAGGTCTCGGTGTCCATGAAGACGTACGACTCGCCGTCGTTGTAGAGGTACTGCATCTGCCGCTTGTCGACGTTGGCGGTGTCCACCCTGACGTCGGCGTTGAACGTCTTGTCGACGACCTTGCCGGAGAGCACGTTCTTGAGCTTGGTGCGCACGATGGCGCCGCCCTTGCCCGGCTTGTGGTGCTGGAACCAGACGACGGCCCAGAGCTGGCCGTCGAGGTTGAGGACCATGCCGTTCTTGAGGTCGTTGGTGGTGGCCATCGGTGCCGTGTGTCCTTCGCGTCGCGCCGCATCTGCGACGACGCCGGCGTCAGCCGACGACGAGCAGGTCGCGGGTCAGGTCGGTCAGCACCGCCGGGTCGGCCGGGCCGATCACGAGGGTGTCCTCGATCCGCACCCCGCCACGACCCGGCAGGTAGACGCCGGGCTCCATCGTCACGGTGGTGCGGTCGCGGAGTCTACCGGGGTGCCGCGGTCCGACGAACGGGTCCTCGTGGATCTGCAACCCCACCCCGTGCCCGATCCCGGTGGTGAACCGTTCCAGCCAGCCCGCCTCGTCCAGGACCCGTCGAGCATCGGCGTCCGGCTGCTGGACCTCGACCCCCGCCACCATCGCCTGCACGCCGGTCCACTGCGCGTCCCGCACCGCGGCGTGGATCTCGCGCTGCCAGTCCGCCGGCTCGGCGCCGACGACCACCGTGCGGGTGCAGTCGGCGTGGTAGCCGTCGACGCGCGCGCCGAAGTCACACTTGAGCAGGTCACCGCGCTGGAGCTGGCGCTCGGTCGGCGCGTGGTGCGGGATCGCGCTGTTCGGCCCGCTGGCCACGATCGTGTCGAAGGCGATCCACTCCGCGCCGAGGGCGAACATCCGGGCCTCGAGGTCCCGGGCGACCTCCCGCTCGGTGCGGCCGAGCAACGGACCGTCCCAGAGCCCACACAGTGCCTGGGTGGACAACGCGCAGGCGGCGGTGAGCGCCGCGATCTCGGTGGCGTCCTTGACCTCCCGCAGCCGCTCCACCGCGCGCCGCAGCGACACCGGCGGGACGTCCACCTCGGCCAGCAGCTCGACGTGGGCGTCGACGCTCAACGCGTGCGTCTCGACGCCGAGCCGGTCCAGCGGCGGCGCCGTCGCCAGGAGGTCGTGCACCAGCGCCCGGGTGGTCAGCCGGTGCAGGTCGGGGCACTGCTCCGCGGCCTGGTCGACGTACCGCCCGTCCGTGGCGAACAGGTCACCATCGACGGCGGGCTCCGCGGTCACGAGCATCGCCGCGTTCGATCCGGTGAATCCGGACAGGTAGCGCACGTTCACCAGGTCGGTCACCAGGGCGGCGGCCAGCTCGCGCTCGGCCAGCAGCGCGCGCAATCGGTCGCGCCGGTCGGCGTGCAGGGCGGGCATGGCCGCAGCCTAGGTGGCGAGCGTGGCGTAGGCGGCCTCGAGCAGCTCCGGCGCCGGCGCCTCCAGCACCCCCGGGCGGGCGATCCCGTCGAGGACGACGAAGCGCAGCAGGTCGCCACGAGCCTTCTTGTCCACCCGCATCGCCGCCATCAGCTCCGGCCAGACCCCACCGCGGTAGCGGGTCGGCAGGCCCAGCAGCGCCAGCACCGCGCGGTGCCGCTCCGCGACGTCGTCGTCGAGCCGCCCCGCGCGCCGGGCCAGCTCGGCCGCGAACACCAGTCCGACCGCCACCGCGTCGCCGTGCCGGACGCCGTAGTCCTCCACCCGCTCCACCGCGTGCCCCAGCGTGTGCCCGTAGTTGAGCGCCTCACGGCCGAGGCCGACGGTCCCCCCGACCTCCCGCAGGTCGGCGGCGACCACCGCCGCCTTCACCCGGACCGCGCGCTCCACCAGCTCACGCAACACCGGCGAGGACGGGTCCCGGGCGGCGTCCGGGTCGCCCTGCAGCAGGTCGAGGATCGGCGGGTCGGCGATGAAGCCGCACTTGACGACCTCGGCCAGCCCGGCCGCCAGGTCGGCCGCCGGCAGGGTGCGGAGCAGGTCGAGGTCGGCCAGCACGCCGGCCGGCTCGTGGAAGGCCCCCACCAGGTTCTTGCCCTCCCGGGTGTTGATGCCGGTCTTGCCGCCGACAGCGGCGTCCACCATCGCGAGCAGGGTGGTCGGGACGTGCACGACCGGCACCCCACGGAGCCAGGTCGCGGCGACGAACCCGGCCAGGTCCGTCACCGCTCCCCCACCGACGCCCACGACGACGTCGGTGCGGGTGAAGCCGTCCCGGCCGAGCGCCGCCCAGCAGTCGGCCGCGACGCCGGCGGTCTTCGCGAGTTCGCCGTCGGGGACGGGCAGCAGCAGCACCCGGTAGCCGACGCGCTCGAACTGCGCCTCGACCGTCCCGGCGGTGGACGCCAGCCGCTCCGGGTGCAGCACGGCCACCCGCCGGGCCCGTGGGCCGACCAGGCCGGGCAGCCGGTCGAGCAGGCCGTGGCCGATCACCACCTCGTACGGGTCGGGGCCGGCCACGGGCACGACGGTGGGACCGCCCCCGGTCATCGGGGGTCCCTGGGCGAGAGGTCGTCGAGCCGGGCCAGCACCTCGGCGCTCACCGCGTCGACATCCCGGCCGTCGGTGCCGACCACGACGTCGGCGACCTCGAGGTAGAGCGGCCGGCGCTCGTCCAGCAGCGCCTTCATCCGGCCGCGGACGTTCCCGATCAGCAGCGGCCGGGAGATCCCGAGGCCGACCCGTCGGGCCGACTCGGCCAGCCCGACGTCGAGGAAGACCACCGGGTGGCCCCGCAGCGCCTCCCGGGTCGCCGGGTCGAGCACCGCCCCGCCGCCGAGCGCGAGCACCCCCTCGTGCTCGGCCAGGGCACGGCCGACGGCAGCCGCCTCCAGCCGGCGGAAGTGCCGCTCCCCCTCGCCCACCAGGATGTCGGCGACGCTGGCGCCCTGCTCGGCCTCGATGTCGGCGTCGGTGTCACGGGCGGACGTGCCGAGGGCCGCAGCCACGACGGCGGCGACGCTGGTCTTGCCGGAGCCGGGTGGGCCGACCAGGACGACGAGCGGGCTCACAGGCCGGCTCGGTAGGCGTCGTGCGCGCGCCGCAGCTCGGTGACCGAGTCACCGCCGAACTTCTCCAGCAGCGCGTCGGCGAGCACCAGCGCGACCATCGCCTCGGCGACGACCCCCGCGGCCGGGACGGCGCACACGTCGGAGCGCTGGTGGTGGGCCGTCGCCGCCTCGCCGGTCGAGACGTCCACGGTCCGCAACGCCCGGGGGACGGTCGCGATCGGCTTCATCGCGGCCCGCACCCGCAGCACCTCGCCGGTGGTCATGCCCCCCTCCGTGCCGCCGGAGCGTCCGGACAGCCGACGTGCCCCCGCCGGGCCGGGGACCATCTCGTCGTGGGCCTGCGAGCCGCGGGCGACCGCCAGGTCGAAGCCGTCACCGAGCTCGACCGCTTTGATCGCCTGGATGCCCATCACCGCGCCGGCCAGCCGAGCGTCGATCCGGCGGTCGCCGTGCACGTGGCTGCCGAGCCCCGGCGGCAGGCCGTGCACCACCACCTCCACCACCCCGCCGAGCGTGTCGCCGTCCTTGCGCGCGAGCTCGATCTCCTCGAGCATCGCCGCGGCGCTGGCGGCGTCGGCACAGCGCACCGGGTCGGCGTCCACGCGCTCCCGGTCGTCCGGCCCGGGCACGACACCGGCGGGCACTCGGACCGCGCCGATGCTCAGCACGTGGCTGAGCACCCGGGCGCCGCACCCGGCTTCCAGCAGCGCGGCGCCGACCACGCCGAGCGCCACCCGGGCGGCGGTCTCCCGCGCGCTGGCCCGCTCGAGCACCGGCCGCGCCTCGTCGAAGCCGTACTTCTGCATCCCGACCAGGTCGGCATGGCCGGGCCGCGGACGGGTGAGCGGGGCGCCGCGGGCCAGGCCGGCCAGCGTCTCCGGGTCCACCGGGTCGGCCGCCATCACCTGCTCCCACTTGGGCCACTCGGTGTTGCCGATGCGCACCGCGACCGGGCTCCCGATCGTCCGGCCGTGGCGGACGCCGCCGACGATCTCCAGCTCGTCCTGCTCGAAGCTCATTCGCGCCCCCCGCCCGTGGCCGAGCCGGCGACGGGCCAGCCCCGCGACGATCGCGTCGGTGGTCACCGGCACACCGGCGGGCACCCCCTCCAGCACGGCGACCAGCGCCGGGCCGTGGGACTCCCCGGCGGTGAGCCATCGCAGCATGCGCGTCAGTCTGGCACGCACGCCGGGAGCGGCCGGATCAGCGCCAGAAGAGCAGGTGCCCGTCTGCGTGCAGCACGCCGAGGAATGCTCCCAGCAGGAGGAACGGGCCGAACGGGTAGCCCTTGCGGTCGACGACCCGGGCCAGCGCCAGCAGCCCGCCGACGACCGCGCCGAGCAGGAATCCGGCATACATCCCGAGCACGACCGCGTCGGCGCCGAGCCAGCCGAGCGACATCCCGAGGACGCCGGACAGCCGGACGTCGCCGTAGCCGAGGCCGCGCGGGTAGACGAACCACAGCACGAAGAAGATCGCGAACACCAGCAGCCACGAGATGCCGGCGCGGACCAACCCCGCCTGCCCGCCGTCGCCCCAGTCGGCCGCGGCGGCGAGCCCGATCAGCACGGCGACCACCGGGTAGGCCGGCGCGACGAGCCGGGCGGGCAGCAGCCGGGTACGCCAGTCGATGTAGCCCAGCGTGACACCGAGCACGGCCAGGACCACCCAGACCGGCAGGTCGGGGACCCAGCCGCGGCTGGCGCCCATCGCCGCCGCGAACCCGCCGGCGGCGAGCGCGCACCACAGGCCGAGCCGCGGCCGGGCGGCGAGCTCGGCGTAGGGCACCTTCGGCGGCACCGGCGGAGCCATCGCGGCCGCGGCGGACGGGGCGACCGGGGTCCCCACGGACCCGTCCGTCTCGGTCTCCGTCGCCGGCTCGGGGTGGTCGGCTGCCGGGTCCGGAGCCGGTTCGGGCAGCGCCGCGATCAGCCGGGGCACCAGCAGACCTGCCACCGCCGCCACCAGGCCACCCACCAGCGCGGCCAGCAGCGGGTCAGAAGTCACGAGCCGAGAGGCTAGCCACCGGCATCACCGGACCGGTCCCGCAACGCCGCAGCCGCGGCCGAGCCGAGCAGGTCGACCGGGACCGATCGCCCCGTCATCAGCCGCAGCTGCTCGGCCGCCTGGTGGACCAGCAGGTCGATGCCGGTCACCGTCGCCGCGCCCGCCGCGGCGGCGCAGTCGAGCAGCGGCGACGGCCACGGGTCGTAGACCACGTCGGCGACCAGGTCCGGCCGCCAGCCGGGGTGCCAGCCCTCCGCCCCGAGCGCGTGGACCGCCACGTCGGACGGGATCGTCGAGACCAGCACGTCGGGGAGGTCCCCCGCGGCGTCGAGCCGCGACACCCGCAGGTCGGTTCCCAGCCGCTGTGCCGCCCGCCGGGTGTCGCCGACCCGGCTGCGGTCGCGGGCGAGCAGTGTCGTCGTCGCCACCCCCAGCTCGTGCAGGGCGGCCACCGCGGCGGCCGCGGTGGCGCCGGCACCGACCACGGTGGCCCGAGCGCCGGCGAGGACGGGCTCCCCCGCCCGCCCGGGAGTCCAGGGCACCGATGCGTCCACCACCGCGGCCATCGCGTCGGCCAGCGCCGCCACCAGCCCCGGGACGTCGGTGTTCGCACCGACCCGCGACCCGTCCGGCTCCCACAGCAGCGTGTTGGCCGCGCCCAAGGCGAGCACCCGATCGTCCACCGTGTCCAGCAGCGGCAGGACCGCCCGCTTGAGCGGCATGGTGAGCGCGAGCCCCCGCCAGGGCGGCACGGGTGCGGTGCGGACGAAGTCCGCCAGCCGGTCCGCCGTCAGGTCCACGGCGTCGAACGTCCAGTCCAGGCCCAAGGCGGCGTAGGCGGCTCGGTGCAGCGCCGGGGACAGCGAGTGGCCGACCGGGTGCCCGAGCACCGCGCACCGTCGGCCGGTCAGCATTGGGCGCTGTCCGCGCAGTACCGGCGCAGCTTGTCCACGTTGCGCAGGTGTCGGCGATAGTTGTCGGTGAACAGCGTCCTCCCGGTCCGCAGGTCGACCGTCACGAAGTAGGTCCAACCTCCGCCGGCCGGCTGCAGGGCCGCCTCCATCGCCAGCTCGCCCGGCGCTCCGATCGGCCCCGGCGGGAGCCCGCGGTACCGATAGGTGTTGTACGGCGACGGGTCGTTGCGCTCCTTCGCCGAGGTGAACACCCCCGTCCCACCAGTGGCGTACTGGACCGTCGAGTCCAGCTCCAGCGCCATCGACTGGTCCAGCCGGTTGTAGATCACGGCGGCGACCTTGGCGAAGTCCCGTGGCCGGCTCGCCTCGGCCTGCACCAGGCTGGCGACGGTCACCACCTGGCCCGGGCTCAGCCCGTTCTCGCGTGCCCGGCTCTCCAGCCCGATGCTCTCCGCGGCCTGGCGGAACCGCTCCACCATCAAGGCGAGCACCTCGCCGGCGTTGACCGCGGGCGGCAGCGGGTAGGTGGCGGGGAACAGGTACCCCTCGACGTCGCCGCGGGCGTAGCCGGGCAGGCCGAGCCCGGCCGGTCTTTCGGCGGCCTCCCGATAGGCCCGGTTCGTTGGCGGGGTCTGCTCGGCCAGCCGGGCCAGCGTCTCGTCGGTGGCCAGGCCTTCGGGGATGGTGACCGCCTTCTCGATCCGGGTCTGTCCGTCGACCAGCAGGTCCAGGGCGGACCGCGCGGACATCTCCCGGCGCAGCTCGTAGAACCCCGGCTGGATGCTCAGCGAGCGGTTGTCGGTGGCCGCCGCGTCGGTGAACGCCTCGACGCTCGCCACCACGCCCTGCCGCTCGAGGGTCACGCCGATGTCACCGGCCGAGTCGCCCTCGGCGACCTCGACGGTCACCGAGCCCGAGCCCTTGCCGGCGAAGTCCTCCGGGTCGGCGAACATGCCGGACAGTCCGTCGGCGCCCCGCCACAGCACCAGCCCGACCGCCGCGACCAGGCCGAGCACGACCCCGAGCGCGATCGCCACCGCGATGCATCCGTGCGGACGGGCGGTGCCGGGTCGCGGCCGGCGACGCCGCCGGTGTCTCCGGTCGCTGACCAGGTCGAGGTCACTCACCCGGGGCACCCCCCGCATCGTCACCGGCCGCCGGCGGGGCGACCAGCTCGCCGACCGGGGCACCCTGCGCCCGCTCGGCGTCCAGCGCCGACTGCAGGATCACGACCGCCGCCGCCTGGTCCACCACCGATCGGCGACGCGCCCCGTTCCGGGCACCGGGCCGGGCGGTCCGCGCGCCCGGAGTCCGCAGCGACCGCTCGGCGGTGGCGGTGCTCAGCCGCTCGTCCACCAACCGCACCGGGACCGGTGCCACGGCTCGGGCGAGAGCCCGACCGAAGGCACGTGCCTTGGCCGCGGCGGGACCCTCCTGTCCGGACAGCGAGCGTGGCAGCCCGAGCACCACCGAGACGGCCCGGTGCTCACGGGTGAGCGCGAGCAACCGGTCGAGGGCCGGACGCCCCGCGGTGACGGTCTCGACCGGTGTCGCCAGCAGACCGTCCGGGTCGCTGACCGCAACCCCGATGCGGACGTCGCCGACGTCGACACCGAGCCGCACCCCGTTGGCTCGGGTCACCCGCCCGCCCCGTCGCCGGCGGCGCCGGCGATGGCGTGCTCGACACCGACGAGGGCTCGGTCGACGCGCGCGGGCAGGTCACCGTCGGCGCCGTCCACCGCGCCGCCACCCTGCGCCACGTCGTCCCGTCCGCCGCCGCTGCCGCCGAGCACGCCCGCTGCCACCTTCACCAGCGAGTTCGCGGACAGGCCACGGTCGCGGGCGGCGTCGTTGACCGCCACCACAACGGCGGGCTTGCCACCGGTCACCCCGACCACGGTGACCACGCCCGGACGGGCGGCATCGAGCCGGCCGCGGATGTCGAGGGCGAGGGTACGCACCTGGCCGGCGTTGACCCCGTCGGGCGTGCTCGTCCCGACGTAGGCCACTCCCCGGACGTCCTGCGCCCGCGCCGCGAGCTCCCCCGCGGACGACAGCAGCTGCTGGACCCGGACCGCGTCGATCTCCTTCTCCGCTCGGCGCAGCCGCTCCACCAGGTCGGCGACCCGGCCGGGCAGCTCCTCGGGCCGCACCTTGAGCGCCTCGGTCAGCTGGCCGAGGAGCACGTGCTCGCGGGCCAGGAACCGGTAGGCGTCGCTGCCCACCAGTGCCTCCACGCGACGCACGCCGGAGCCGATAGAGCTCTCACCGAGCAGCTTGACGACCCCCAGCTGGCCGGACCGACCGGCGTGGGTGCCGCCACACAGCTCCCGGGCCCAGTCGCCGACGGAGATCACCCGCACCTCGTCGCCGTACTTCTCACCGAACAGCGCCATCGCCCCCGCCGCCCGGGCCTCCGCCTGGGTCATGGTCTCCGCGTGCACCTCGAGGTCGTGCAGGACCAGCTCGTTGACCCGCGCCTCGACGTCGGCCAGCGCCGAGTGCGGGACCGCACCGGTCGCGGCGAAGTCGAAGCGGAACCGCCCTGGGGCGTTCTCGCTGCCCGCCTGCACCGCGGTCTCACCGAGGGCCTCGCGGAACGCCTTGTGCACCATGTGGGTCGCCGTGTGCGCGCGGGAGATGGACCGACGCCGCTCCACGTCCACCCGGGCCTGGACCGCGGTCCCGCGCACCACCTCGCCCGCGGCCACCCGGACGCGGTGCGCGATCACGCCGGTCAGGGGCGACTGGACGTCCAGCACCTCCAGCCAACCCCCGTTGTCCAGCTCGATCACCCCGTGGTCGGCCAGCTGGCCACCGCCCTCGGCGTAGAACGGGGTCCGGTCCAGCACCACCTCCAGCACGGCGCCCTCGTGCGCGACCTCGACCACCCCGTCGGCTCCCACCAGGGCGGCGACCCCCGCCTCGGACACCACCTCGTCGTAGCCGGTGAACTGCACCGGCCGGCCCATCGCGCCGGCGACCTCCCGGTAGGCGCCGGCATCGACGTGGCCGGTCTTGCGCGCCTGGGCGTCCGCCTTCGCCCGGGTGCGCTGCTCGTCCATCAACCGCCGGAACCCGACCTCGTCGACCGTGAGCCCCTGCTCGTTCGCCATCTCCAGGGTCAGGTCGACCGGGAAGCCGTACGTGTCGTGCAGGGCGAACACCTCGTCACCGGCCAGCTGGTCGCTGCCTTCGCCCCGGGTGCGGGAGACGGCGAGGTCGAAGATCTGCGTGCCGGCCCGCAGCGTCTGGCGGAACGCCTCCTCCTCGGCGTAGGCGATCTGGCTGATCCGCGGCCACTCGCCGTCCAGCTCCGGGTAGGACTGCGCCATCTTGTCCTTTGTCACCGGCAGCAGCTCCGGCAGTGTCGGCTCGTCGACGCCGAGCAGCCGCATCGAGCGCACCGCGCGGCGGATCAGCCGGCGCAGCACGTAGCCGCGACCCTCGTTTCCCGGCCGCACGCCGTCGCCGATCAGCATCAGCGCGCTGCGCACGTGGTCGGCCACCACCCGGAACCGCACGTCGTCGCCCCGGTCGGCGCCGTACCGACGACCGGCCAGCTCACCGGCGCGCGCGATCACCGGGAAGACCTCGTCGATCTCGTAGATGTTGTCGGTGTCCTGCAGCAGGAAGGCCACCCGCTCCAGACCCATCCCGGTGTCGATGTTCTTCGCCGGCAGGTCGCCGAGGATCTCGTAATCCTCCTTCGCGCCGCCGACGCCACGGATGTTCTGCATGAACACCAGGTTCCAGAACTCGAGGTACCGGTCCCCCGCCTTCTCGACGTCACCCTCGGGGCCGTACTCCGGGCCCCGGTCGATGAGGATCTCCGAGCACGGGCCACAGGGACCGGGCACGCCCATGGACCAGAAGTTGTCCTTCATCCCGAGCCGGACGATGCGGTCCTCGGGCAGGCCGGCCACCTTCTTCCACAGCTCGATCGCCTCGTCGTCCTCGTGGTAGACGCTGGCCAGCAGCCGGGACTCCTCGAAGCCGAACCCGCCGTCGCTCTGGGCGCGGGTCACCAGCTCCCAGGCCAGCTCGATCGCCCGCTCCTTGAAGTAGTCGCCGAAGCTGAAGTTGCCGCACATCTGGAAGAACGTGCCGTGCCGGGTGGTCTGGCCGACCTCGTCGATGTCGATCGTTCGCACGCACTTCTGCACGCTGGCCGCGCGCGGCCAGGGAGCCTGCTCCTGGCCCAGGAAGTACGGCTTGAACGGCACCATGCCGGCCCCCACGAACAGCAGCGTGGGGTCGTCGACCAGCAGCGAGGCGGACGGGACGACGGCGTGCCCCGCCCGCTCGAAGTGGCCGAGGAAGCGGCGACGGATCTCCGCGGTGTCCATCAGCGGACGTCCTTCCCGGTGGTCGGCTCGGCGAGGTCGGATCGACGGGGAGGAGCGGTCTCGACGGCAGCCACCGGCCGGACCGGTCGGACCGTTCGAGCGGGTCGAATCGGTCGAGCCGGTCGGACCGGGTCGCTGCGACGGGGCAGGCCGAGCTCACCCAGCAGCTCGTCCTCCCGCTCTCGGGTGGCCGCCGCGACGTCGTCGGCCAGCGTGCGGGCGCCGAGCCGCAGCGCGGCCGCCTGGTCGGCCAGCCCGGCAGGCGAGACCCGGTAGGCCAGCCGGCGGGCCTTCAGTGACCCGTACAGGCCGGCGCCCAGCCCGACCGCGAACCAGAGCCCGCGCCCCATCACCGCCTCCTCACGAGGCGACGTCCCGGTCGCGATCGTCCGTGCCCAGGTCCAGCGGGACGACCCGCCCCGCGCGCCGGGCCGCCCGGCGGCGCAGCCGCTCCCGGCGGCGCACGTCTCGGCGCACCAGCGCACGGATCCGGTCCCGGTTGGCCGGCTCGAGGGCGCGCCGCACTCCGTGGGCGACCGCGGCCACCCGGACCAGCGGATGCTGCAGGGTCACCCGGACGATCTGCTCGGTGCTCGGCACGGTGGTGGAGTCGGCGGTCTGCGGACCGGCCGGCACCGGCCTGATCCGGGCGACCTCGGTCGTCGGAGCCGCTGGGGGAGGCGGGGGCGTCCTGGGCGCCGGCGGCGCCGGTGTCGACACTGACTCCTGGGCCACCACCGCGGCCCGCAGCTGACGGCGCAGGGAGCGAACCTGCACGAGCAGGGCGGCGACCGCTCCGAGCGCGAGCAGGACCAGCACCCCGAGCACGACGACGATGTCGGAGCCGGGCATGCGCCGACCCTACCGGCGCGGGTCACGCCCGGTCTGCGGGGTTTCCCGCGCGTCCGGACCTCCCGGCGCCGAGCTCCCGGCATCACCGGTCGTGCCGTCGTCGCCGGCCAGCGCCGCTCGCAGCCGCTCGACCCGCTCCGCGTACGCGGCCTCCCCGCCGCGGCGGGTCGGGGTGTAGTAGCGCCGCCCGACGACGTCGTCGGGCGCATACTGCTGGGCGACCACGCCACGGGGGTCATCATGCGCGTAGCGGTACCCCTGCCCGTGCCCGACGTCCTTCGCGCCGCGGTAGTGCGCGTCGCGCAGATGCGGCGGCACCGGGCCGGCCAGCCCGGCCCGGACGTCGGCGAGGGCCGCGTCGATCGCGGTGATCACCGCGTTCGACTTCGGCGCCAACGCCAGGGCGATCACCGCCTGCGCCAGCACGATGCGTCCCTCCGGCCAGCCGATGAACGCGACCGCCTCGGCCGCGGCGGTCGCCGTTGCCAGCGCGGTGGGGTCGGCAAGGCCGATGTCCTCACTGGCCAGGATCACCAGCCGGCGGGCCAGGAAGCGGGGGTCCTCCCCCGCCTCGACCATCCGGGCCAGGTAGTGCAGCGCGGCGTCGACGTCGGAGCCGCGCACCGACTTGATCAACGCGGACGTGACGTCGTAGTGCTGGTCGCCGGCCCGGTCGTAGCGGACCGCGGCCCGGTCCACGGCGAGCGCGGCGGTCTCCACGTCGATGCCGCTGCCGCCCCGGGAGGTGGCCGCCTCGGCCGCCGCCTCCAGATAGGTGAGCGCGCGCCGCCCGTCCCCACCCGCCAGCCGCACCAGGTGGTCCAGCGCCTGTTCGTCCAGCTCGACTCGACCCGCGAGACCACGCGGGTCGCGCACCGCCGCGGTCAGCAAGGCCGCCACCTCCGCGTCCTCGAGCGGCTGCAGGGTCAGCAGCAGCGAGCGGGACAGCAGCGGCGAGATGATCGCGAAATGCGGGTTCTCCGTGGTCGCCGCCACCAGCGAGACCCAACCGTTCTCGACGCCCGGCAACAGCGCGTCCTGCTGGGTCTTGGAGAACCGGTGCACCTCGTCGACGAACAGCACGGTCTCCCGGCCGCCACGGGCCAGTGACCGGCGGGCGGCGTCCAGGACCGCCCGGACGTCCTTGACCCCGGCGGACACCGCGGAGACCTCGACGAAGTCGCGGCCGGTGCTGCGGCTGAGCAGGGCGGCGATGGTGGTCTTGCCGGTGCCCGGCGGTCCCCACAGCACGACCGACATGGGGGAGTCGTCCTGCACCAGCCGGCGCAGGGGCGACCCGTCGGCGAGCAGGTGCTGCTGCCCCAGCAGCTCGTCCAGCGTCCGGGGCCGCATCCGGACCGCGAGCGGCGCGTTGGCGTGGTCGGCGTCGGCCAGGCTGCCCGCCCCGGTGCGCGGCGCCCCGGCCGGGGGGATGTCGAAGAGCCCGTCGCCCGGCACGGGCTACTCCTCCTCCGGTCGCACGTACATGTCGACGAACGTCGGCATGCCGTAGACCTCGTTGACGGCCATCCCGCCGATCCGGGAGCCGAACATGCTGGCCCGACCCTCGTAGCCGACCGGGACGACCGGGTAGGCGGAGGACTGGACGTACCGGTCGAGCTCCCCCCAAGCGCGGCGGGACCGCTCCGGCCCCATCGTCTCGAGGATCTCGGTGATCCGCCGGTCGACCACCGGGTCGTCCAGGAACGGCGGCGCCGGCGCCCCCGGGCCGAGCTGCTCGCCCTGCCACTGCGCGGGGAACCACGCGCTCCCGGTCGGCCACGCCGAGCACCAGCGGACGGACCGGACGTCCACCCGGGACCGTGGGTCGGCCTCGTCCCGGGTCCGCCCGTTCACCGTGGACGGCACCGGCACGGCGCGGAAGCCGGCGCGCTCGAAGCCGGCGACGAGCACGTCCTTGACCGCGACCGAGGTGGGGTCGTCCGTCGCGTAGAAGAAGCGGATCCGGCGTCCCAGCTCGCCGGCCTGGGCGAGCAGCTCCCGGGCCCGCTCCGCGTGCGTGTTGGCACCGTCGATCCCCAGCGGGTCGTACGGCAGCCGGCCGATCGTCCCCGGCGGCAGCAGCGTGCTCGCCGGGAGGCGGGTCACCCCCTCGAGCCCGCCCTCGGCCCGCCACACCTCCCGGTACGGGTAGGCATAACCGACGGCGCGCCGCACCTGACGGCTGGGCATCGCGTCGGTGTCGAGGTACCACACGGAGGCGCACGGGGCGTTGCCCGTGACCATCCGGTCCATCAGGTCCGCGTCCTGCTGCACCAGCGCGTAGGTGTCGGCGAGCACGCTGTCGTAGCTGGCGGTCGTGGCGCCCAGCCCGTCGTCCTGCACCAGCTCGGTGTCCCGGCGGGCCGCGTCCACCCCCCACTCGAAGGTCCAGGTGTCGGCGTACTGGTGCCGGGCCGGATCGGTGTCGGGGTCCCAGTGCTCGTTGCGGGTGAGCACCAGCTCGTCCCCGGGGTCGTAGGCCGCGAACTGGTACGGCCCGGTCGCCATCGGCCGCCGGCCGTAGCGCTGGGGGTTGCGGTCCGCGGACGGCGGGATCGCGGTGAACGCCGGGAGCGCCGCGTAGTAGGGCAGGTCGGTGAACGGCCGCGCCATCCGCAGGGTGATAGTCCGGCCGTCGACCTCGACGCCCGCGTAGTCCAGCCCGTCGTCGTACGGCCCCTCGTACTGCTGACCGTCGAGGAAGAACAGCCGGTTGTAGGGCGCACCGCCGGGCAGCAGGTCCTCGGCGAAGGACCGCTTCACCGCATACGCCACGTCGGCCGCGACCACCCGGGTGCCGTCGGCATAGCGCAGGCCGCGGCGCAGCGTGAACGTCCACGCGGTGAAGTCGTCGTTGGGGCGGCCGAGGTCGGTCGCCATGTCCGGCACCAGCACCGACCGGCCCGTCGCCGGGTCGTAGCGGTACTGGGTGAGGCTCCGGGTCACCAGCTGCAGGATCGCCCACTCGGCCGGGGAACCGGCTCGGGTGGGGTCGAGACTGGCCGGCACGCTGCTGCTCAGGACGGTGATGTCACCGCCGGGCGTCGCGCCGGAGACCGCCGGGGCGGGAGCGGTCGCATCCGGCGCGAGCAGCTGCACCTGCGGGTCGTCGCCGGCGGTCGGCTGGGGGTCGGCTCCGCCGGTCTCGTCGTCGGTGCAGCCGGCCAGCAGCAGCGCCACCAGCAGCGGACCTGCCACCGCGGCCCGGCTGACGTGACCTCGCGAACGCATCCAGGGCAACCGGGCGGGTCAGTGCGTCGCGTGCACCACGTCGAGCTGCTCGGCGAAGTGACAGGCCGACAGCTGAGGCGTCCCGGTCCCCTGGTGCGGCACCAGCGGCGGCTCCTCCTGCGCGCAGATGTCCTGCGCCTTGAAGCAGCGGGTCCGGAACCGGCAGCCGGACGGCGGGTTGGCCGGGCTCGGGACGTCCCCCTCCAGCACGATCTGCTCGCGGTGTCCCCGCAGCCCCGGGTCCGGGACCGGGACGGCGGACAGCAGCGCCTGGGTGTACGGGTGGGTGGGGTGGTCGTAGATCTCGGACTCGGTGCCGATCTCCACGATCTTGCCGAGGTACATCACCGCGATCCGGTCGGAGATGTGCCGCACCACCGACAGGTCGTGCGCCACGAAGACGTAGGACAGGTCGAACTCGTCCTGCAGCCGCTCCAGCAGGTTGATGACCTGCGCCTGCACCGAGACGTCCAGCGCGGAGACCGGCTCATCGCACACGATGATCTGCGGGCGCAGGGCCAGCGCCCGGGCGATCCCGATCCGCTGCCGCTGGCCGCCGGAGAACTGGTGCGGGTAGCGGCTGATGTGCTCCGGGTTGAGGCCCACGACCTCCAGGAGCTCTTCCACCCGCCGCCGCTGCTGGTTGCGCGGCGCCACCTCGGGATGGATGCGGAAGGGCTCACCGACGATGCTGCCGACCGTCATCCGGGGGTCGAGCGACGCGTACGGGTCCTGGAAGATGATCTGCACGTTCCGCCGCACCTTGCGCAGCTGCTTCTCCGACATGCCGACGAGCTCCTCGCCGAGCAGCTTGATCGATCCCGAGGTGGCCTTCTCCAGCCCCATGATGGTCCGGCTGAGCGTGGACTTGCCGCAGCCGGACTCGCCGACCAGACCGAGCGTCTCCCCCCGGCGGAGGTCGAGGCTGACCCCGTCCACCGCCCGGACCTGCCCGATCGTCTTCTGGAAGACGATGCCCTGGGTCAGCGGAAAGTGCTTCACCGCGTCCTGGACCGTCAGCACGACCTCACCACGACGGGGGGCCGGGTCGACGGTCGACGCCGCGCTGGTCTCAGTCATCGCCGAGCACCTCCTCGTAGTAGTGGCAGGCGCTCTGCCGCACCGCGTCGACCTCGTAGAGCGGCGGGTCGTCGGTCGTGCAGCGATCCTTGGCATACCGGCACCGGGGGTGGAACGAGCACCCGGGCGGCAGCGCGGTCAGCGTCGGGGGCAGCCCCTCGATCGACGCCAGCTGCTGACCCTTCAGGTCCACCCGCGGGATCGACTCCAGCAGCGCCTTGGTGTAGGGGTGCGCCGGGTTGGCGTAGATGCTGTGCACGTCGGCCCGCTCCACGATCCGGCCGGCGTACATGACACAGATCTTGTCCGCCACGTCCGCGACCACGCCCATGTCGTGGGTGATCAGGATCAGGCCCATGTTGCGCTCGGCCTGCAGGTCGGCGAGCAGCTTCATGATCTGTGCCTGCACGGTCACGTCCAGAGCGGTGGTGGGCTCGTCCGCGATCAGGACGTCGGGGTCCAGCGCCAGCGCCATCGCGATCATCACCCGCTGCCGCATCCCGCCGGAGAACTGGTGCGGGAAGTCGTTGACCCGGTCGGCCGCGGCCGGGATGCCGACCAGGTCCAGCAGGCGAACCGCCTCCTTGCGGGCCTCGTCCTTGGACAATCCGCGGTGCCGGCGAAAGACCTCGGCCAGCTGGTAGCCGACGGTGAACACCGGGTTGAGCGCCGACAGCGCGTCCTGGAACACCATGGCGACCCGGTTCGCCCGGACCCTGCGCCGCATCTCCTCGGGCAACGTCAGCAGGTCGACTCCGCGCAGAATGACCTTGCCGCCGGCGATGAAGGCCGGCGGCGAGTCGAGGATGCCCATGATCGCCTGGGCGGTGACCGACTTGCCGCAACCGGACTCGCCCAGGATCCCCAACGTTTCACGCTCCCCGAGCGAGAAGCTCGCGCCGTTGACCGCGTGCGCGACTCCGTCTCGGGTTCGGAACTCCACCTGAAGATCTTCCACCTCGAGCAGCGGAGCGGACGGGTCGAATCCGAGTGACTCGAGCCCGGACCTCGCCCTTTTGGCCTGCCGGCTTCCGAAGCCGATGGTCTCGGTGTCCTGGTCGCGGTTGGGCCGCCGCTCGGTCGTGCTCACGTGTGTCATCGGCCCTTCGGGTCGAGTGCGTCGCGCAAAGCGTCGCCCATCAGGATGAAGCTCATCACCGCGACGATCAGCGCCGCGCAGGGGAACACCAACAGGTGCGGGACCTCCTGATTGACCGCGATCAGCTGCCCCTCGTTGATAAGGATCCCCCAGGAGATCTCCGGCAGCTGCAGGCCCACCCCGAGGAACGTCAGCGTCGCCTCGATGGAGATGAAGACGCCGACATAGAGAGTGGCCAGCACGATGACCGGCGTGATCGAGTTCGGCAGGACGTGCCGGACGATGATCGACAAGTTGCTCGCGCCTAGCGCCCGCGCCGCCTCGACGTAGTCCTGCGACTTTACCGAGATCACGCTGCCGCGCATGATCCGCGTGATCGAGGTCCAGGACAGGATGATGAGCACCAGGCTGACTGTCCAGATGCTCCGGTCGCTGAGCAGAGCCAGGAAGACCACGGCACCGAGGATGAACGGCAGTCCGAGGAAGACGTCGGTCACGCGTGAGATGACGGTGTCCACCCAGCCGCCGTGGAAGCCGGCAAGGATGCCCAACGTGGAGCCGATGACCGCGACCGCCAGGGTGACGAACACGCCGATGATGATCGACGGTCGTGCGCCGTAGATGATGTGGGCGTACATGTCGCAACCCTGGACGGTAGTGCCGAAGACGTGCGCGTCACTCGGCCCCTCGAAAGCCTGAGCCAGCAGGCAGCGCTCCGGATCGGCGTCGGTCCACAGCGCCGGGAATGCGGCCATCATGCTGACGGCGAGCACCATCAACGACGAGAGCACGAAGATCGGGTTGTGGTAGAGCTCGCGCCAGGCATCGGCCCACAGGCTCGCGCTTCGCTCCTTGTTTTCCTCCTGCCCCGCGTCGCGACCACTGGCGGGAGGCGCCGCAGGGGGGGTGGGGTCCACGCCGGTGGCGCCGTAGTCAGTCATATCTGATCCGTGGGTCGAGGACGGCGTACAGAAGGTCGACGAGCAGGCTGGCAATGAGGAAGACCAAGGTGAGCAGCGTGGCTACCGCGATCACGACCGGCGTCTCCCCCAGCCGGACGGAGTTGAACACCAGCCCCCCGACACCGGGGATGCCGAAGATGCCCTCGGTGACGATGGCGCCGCCCATCAGGATGCCGATGTCGAGGCCGATGTAGGTGATGACCGGGATCAACGCGTTGCGCAGCGCGTGCACCCCGACGACGCGGGTCTTGGGCAGGCCTTTGGCCCGGGCAGTGCGAACGTAGTCCGCGCGCAGGATCTCGATCAGGCTGGTACGGGTCAGCCGGGCGATGAATCCGAGCGACAGCGCTCCGAGCACCACTCCTGGCACGACCAGGCTGGCCCAGGGGTGCTCGGACTGGTAGCTGATCGAGAACGCAGCGCTGAGCCACTCCGGCGCGCCGCGGGCCTGGAGCCACTCGCCGACATAGAGCCCGGAGAGGATCTGCACCAGCACGCCGAGGACGAACACCGGTATCGAGATGACCAGGACGCTGGAGATCCGGACGAAGTTGTCGGCGAGCCTGTCCTTGCGGATCGCGGCGATCACTCCGGCGACGATTCCCACGAGGGACTCGAACGCGATGGCGATGAAGGTCAGGCGCAGCGTGATCGGGAAGGCCTGAGCGATGAGGTCGGTGATCGGCTGCAGGGTGAAGTCGACGCCGAAGTCACCCTGCGCGTACCCGGCGAGTCGATCGACGAACATCCCCAGACAGGGGTTGCCCGGCTGGGTGAGGCACGGTTCGTCCAGGCCGAACGCCCGGGTGATTGCCGCCAGCGTCTCCGGGGGCGGCTGTCGGTCGCCGAACAGAGCCGTGATCGGGTTGCCGTTGATCTGGATCGAGACGACCTGGAGATAGTGCAGCAGGAACATCGTGCCCAGCAGGACGGGAATGAACTGGAGCAGTCTGCGCACCGTGTACCGGCCCATGCATTTCCTCCGCAGCCCAGGGTTTCTCGGAGACTATGCCCACCCGACGCTGGCGTCGACATGAGGCACGGGTCCGGGAGCCGATCCCAGACCCGTGCCTCAGTCGAGCGTCAGTTGACCGTGATGTCCGTGAGCACGATCTGGTCGAGCGGACTGTAGGTCACGTTGTCGATGTTCTCGGAATACACCATGAACTGGATGCCGAACCACAGGGGAGCAACCGGCAACTCCTCCAGGATCACGTCCGCCGCTGCCTGGTAGGACGGGATGCCCTCCTCCACGCTCTCCGCGGCGTCACCCTCGGCCACGAGGTCGAAGAACTTCTCCTGCGCCGGGCCGGACCACTGGCCGTAGTTGGAGGTGCCCTCGCCGTAGATCGGGTCGAGGTAGTTCTCCGGCGACGGATAGTCCGGCAGCCAGCCCAGGCGGTACGGCCCGTCTACGGCGCCCTTACCGAGAGTGGCGAGGTACGGCGTGAACGGCTGCGACTCGAGCTGGTAGTCCAGGCCCAGGATGTTGCGCCACCCGTTGGCCATCGCCTGCACCCACTGCTCGTGACCACCGTCGTTGTTGAACCAGATGGTGACCTCGTCGCCTGGGATACCACCGGCCTCGTCGTAGAGCCGCTTGGCCTCCTCCGGGTCGTACGTGCAGTACTGGCACGCGTCCGTACGGCTGCCTGGCACGAACGGGGCGATCACGTCGCTCGCCGGCACCCTCAGCCCGTTGTAGATCTTGTCGGTGATCGTCTCCCGGTCGATCGCCAGCGACAGCGCCTGGCGGATTCGGATGTCGGAGAACTCCTCCTCGTAGAAGGGGAACCCGAGGTAGCTGAACGAACCGTCGTCCACCTCCACGACTCGTTCACCGGCCAGCGCCCGTGCCTGTGGCACCTGCGTCGGGTCCGGCTCGACAAGGTCCACGTTGCCGGCCTGCCAGTCGCGGAAGGCCGTCGCCGGGTTGGCGTAGAGCTCGATCGTGATCTCGTCGGCGTTGCCGGCGTTGTCACCGGTGTAGTCCTCGAACCGCTTCAGAGTGATGCTGTCGTTGTGCTTCCACGGCTCGGCCATCTGGTAGGGGCCGTTGCCGATGGGCTCCTCGTTGCATGCCTTCAGGTCATCGAGGCACTCCTGCGCGATCGGCGCGAACGCCGGGGTGTAGCTCATCACCAACGGCCACTGGGAGAACGACTCGCTCAGGGTGACCTCGATGGTCATGTCGTCGACCGCCTTCAAGCCGGACATCTCCTCGGCCTTGGGCTTCTCGCCCTGCAGATCGTCGTAGCCCTCGACCGGGCTGAAGAAGAAGCCGACCTGGGTAGCGTTCGGGCCGTAGGCGGAGTAGTTCCACGCCCGAATGAACGAGTCGGCGTCCACCGGCTCGCCGTTGTGGAAACTGAAGCCTTCCTTCAGCTTGATCGTCCAGACCTTGCCGTCGGGCGACTCGATCGACTCGGCGACGTCCAGAACCTGCTCCGACGTCTCGGAGTCGATCCGGAGCAGCCCCGTCCAGACGTTGCTGATGATCTGTGAGCAGTTGCTCTCGTAGCACTGCGACATCGGCGCGAGGAACGACGGCTCAGCCAACGCGACACTGAACGACCCGCCGGTCGGCGCCGCGGCGCCGTCGTCGCCAGTGTCGCCGCCGCTGTCATCGCCCCCGCAGGCCGTGGTGAGCATGGTGATGGCCGCAAGCCCGGCCAGCCACCGACGCGATGTTCGTCGCCCCATGAGTCCTCCTGATCGTTAGCGACCGCGGCCGAGCGCCCGGTGCTGCGAGAGATGTCGGCGTCGACACAGTCGTCGGCGCCGGGGACACCTTGGCACGCGCCCGCGGCCGCGGCGAGCCTCGTCACCGGAGGCAGGCCGGATCGTTGCTCATTCGTGAGCAAACGCGGCGCCGGCAGGCGTCGCGTCCACCCCCGCCTCGCGACGCTGAGCCGCGGTGATGGGACTCGGCGCTCCGGTCAGCGGGTCCCCGCCGGAGGCGGTCTTGGGGAACGCGATGACGTCCCGGATGGACCCCACCCCGGCCAGGAGCGCGCACAGCCGGTCGAGACCGATCGCGATCCCCCCGTGCGGCGGCGGGCCGTAGTCGAACGCGTCGAGCAGGAACCCGAACTGGCTGCGCGCCTCGTCCGGCCCCAGCCCGATCACGTCGAACACCCGCTGCTGCACGTCGGCACGGTGGATCCGGATGCTGCCCCCGCCGAGCTCGGTGCCGTTCAGCACGATGTCGTAGGCGCGGGACAGCGCCTCGCCGGGGCGCTCGTGGAAGTCCGCGGCGTCCTCGGCCAGCGGAGCGGTGAACGGGTGGTGCACCGCCGTCCACCCCGTGCTCCCGTCGGGGCGCTCGGCCGGCTCGAACATCGGGAAGTCCACCACCCAGCAGAACTCCCACCGGCTGTGGTCGATCAGGTCGCAGCGCGCCCCCACCTCGAGCCGGGTCGCGGCCAGCAGGGCGAGCGCCTCGGCGCGCGGCCCGGCGGCGAGGAAGACGCAGTCCCCCGGCCGGGCACCGACCGCGTCGACGAACCCGGCCCGCTCGGCCTCGGACAGGTTCTTCGCGATCGGCCCGCCGAGGGTCGGCGTCGTGCCGTCGGTCCCGTCGGTCCCGTCAGCCCCGTCAGTCCCATCGGTCCCGTCCGTTCCGGTGACCAGCACGTAGCCCAGGCCCTTGGCCCCGCGGGAGCGGGCCCACTCCTGCCAGCCGTCGAGCTGCTTGCGGGACTGTGCG
This sequence comes from uncultured Actinomycetota bacterium, assembly GCA_963695375.1. Lineage (GTDB taxonomy): Bacteria > Actinomycetota > Actinomycetes > Propionibacteriales > Nocardioidaceae > JACCVL01. The sequence goes on from OY968767.1 coordinate 2,491,711, forward strand.
GCGCCACCCGGCATCACGACGGCGCCGACGTGCCAGTCCGTCCGGTCGGCGCGCTGGAACACCCGGAACGGGGTCTCGGCGAAGAAGCCGGTCAGGTCGACCAGCTCGCAGCCGAAGCGGAGGTCCGGCCGGTCGATCCCGAAGCGACGCAACGCCTCCGCGTGCGTCATCCGCGGGAACGGGGTGCTGACCTGGACGCCGAGCACGTCGGCCCACAGGCGGGCCAGCACCTGCTCGGTGAGGGCGATGACGTCGTCGGCGTCGGCGAAGCTGAGCTCGACGTCGAGCTGGGTGAACTCCGGCTGCCGGTCGGCGCGGAAGTCCTCGTCCCGGAAGCAGCGGACGATCTGGTAGTACCGCTCGAGGCCGGCCACCATCAGCAGCTGCTTGAACAGCTGCGGGGACTGCGGCAGCGCGTACCAGTGCCCCGGCTGCAGCCGGACCGGGACCAGGAAGTCCCGTGCCCCCTCCGGGGTGGACCGGGTGAGGTACGGGGTCTCGACGTCGAGGAAGTCGTTCGCGGCCATCACCTCGCGGATCAGCTCGGTGACGCGGGCCCGCTGCCGGATCGCTCGGGCCATCTCGGGCCGGCGCAGGTCGAGGTACCGGTATCGCAACCGGACCTCCTCGCCCACCGGCGTGGTGTGGTGTTCCTCCACCGGGAACGGCAGCGCCGCCGCCTCGCTGAGCACCTGCACGCCATCGGCCCCGCCATGGGCGACCACCTCGATCTCGCCGGTGGGCAGCGCCGGGTTGGCGTTGCCGGCGGGCCGGGCGGAGACGACGCCGACCACGCGCAGGCAGAACTCCGACCGCAGCGGGGAAGCGACCTCCTCGTCGCGGATGACCACCTGGACGACTCCGCTGGAGTCCCGCAGATCGACGAAGGCCACGCCGCCGTGGTCACGCCGCCGGGCCACCCAGCCGGCCAGCGTCACCTCCTGGCCGACGTGCTCGGCACGCAGGCTCCCGGCGGCATGGCTTCGGATCACGACGGCTCCTCGGTGGTCGTAGTGCGGATGCGGGGACGCAGGTCCGCGGCCGGCGGGGTCCACTCCCCGGGGTCGGCGTCGGTCTGCGTGCCGGTGCGGATGTCCTTGACCTGGTGGCTGCCGCCGTCCGCGGCGGGGAACCAGACGTAGGGGATCCCGCGGCGCTCGGCGAACCGGATCTGCTTGCCGTACCGGCTGGGGGTCGGGGCCACCTCGGTGGGCACCCCGCGCGCCCGCAGCCGGCGGGCGACGTCGCGGCAGCCGGGCCGGCTGTCCTCGTCCGGCAGGGCGATCAGGACGCACGACGGCACGCTGCGGTCGGCGTCCACCAGCCCGCGGGCCAGCAGCGGCGCGAGCAGGCGGGTGACCCCGAGCGAGATGCCGACGCCGGGGTAGCGGGTCGTGCCGTCCGACGCCAGCGCGTCGTAGCGGCCGCCGGCGCAGACCGACAGGGCGCCGTGCTCCGCGGTGCGCCCCTCGAACACCGTCCCGGTGTAGTAGTCCAGGCCGCGGGCGATGCGCAGGTCGGCGACGACCCGGAACCGGTCGGAGGCGGTGTGGGCGGCACCCTGCAGCGCCCGGACCAGGGCGTCCAGGCCCTCCTCCAGCAGCGGGTGCTCGACACCGAGCGCGCGCACGTCGTCGGCGACCGTGCCGTCGGTCCCGCTGATCGCCGCCAGCGCCAGGCAGCGGTCGGCCTGCGCGGTCGTCAGCCCCTGCTGCTCGACGAGCAGCCGGTGCACCTCGCCCGGCCCCAGCTTGTCGAGCTTGTCCACGGCGCGGATGACCGCCGCCGGGTCGTCGGCACCGACGCCGCGGTAGAAGCCCTCGATCAGCTTGCGGTTGTTGATCTGCAGCGTCACCGGCGGGAGCGGTAGCCGGCTGAGCGCCTCGGCCATCACCTCGGTCACCTCGACGTCGGCGTCGAAGCCGAGCTCGTCCCGGCCGATGATGTCGATGTCGGCCTGGGTGAACTCCCGGTACCGCCCCTCCTGAGGCCGCTCACCGCGCCAGCAGCGCTGGATCTGGTACCGGCGGAACGGGAACTCGAGCCGGCCGGCGTGCTCCAGCACGTACCGGGCCAGCGGGACGGTCAGGTCGAAGTGCAGCCCGACCCCGGTGTCGGCGTCGTCGTCCGCGGCCTGCAGCCGACGCAGCACGTACACCTCGTTGCTGGTCTCGCCCTTGCGCAGCAGCTGGTCCAGCGGCTCCACCGACCGGGTCTCGACCGAGCAGAAGCCGTGCAGCTCGAAGGTCTCCCGCAGCGAGTCGAGCACGGCCAGCTCGGCCGCCCGCTGGGACGGCAGGAACTCCGGGAAGCCCGACAGCGGGGTCGGCCTCCGGGTCCGCGCCGAGCTCATGCAGTGCTCTGCGACAGCAGCGGTCGCAGGAACGGGTTGCCGGCCCGCTCGGCGCCGACGCTGGTCTGCTCGCCGTGCCCGGGCAGCACCACGACGCGGTCGTCCAGCGGGAGCACGCTGCGCGCCAGGCTCTGCGTCATCTCGGCCGGGTCCCCGCCGGGCAGGTCGGTGCGGCCGATGGACCCGGCGAACAGCAGGTCACCGGAGAACATCACCTCCGGCACGTCCTCTTCACCGTCGTACGGCGCCCGGAACGTCACCGAGCCCGGCGTGTGGCCGGGGGTGTGGTCGACCAGGATCTCGAGCCCCGCCAGCTCCAGCCGGCTCCCGTCGGCCAGCTCGCGGACGTCGTCCGGCTCCGCGAACGACACGTCGTGCCCGAGCAGCATGGCCGCGGTCTCCGCGGACATGCCGGCCAGCGGGTCGGTGAGCAGCGCCCGGTCGGCGGGGTGGATCCAGGCCACCGCGTCGTGTGCGCCGGCGACCGGCGCCACCGACCACATGTGGTCGATGTGCCCGTGGGTGACCAGCACCGCGACCGGCTTGAGCCGGTGCTCTCGCACGATCTCGTCGACCCCCCGTCCCGCGTCCATCCCGGGGTCGATGACGACGCACTCGGCGCCCGCAGCGGTGGCGGCGACCCAGCAGTTGGTGCCCCACGGGCCGGCGGGGAATCCGGCGATGAGCATGCCGGTCACCCTACGGCAGCGCGAGCGGCCACCCGTGCGGTCCCATCGCCCCGTCGGTGGCGGGGCGCACCTAGACTGCTCGCCGTCCACAGTCGGATGAGGAGCCTGGATGGACGAGACACCCGGCCGGGAGCCGGCCGAGGCCCGCCCCCGGCCGCCGCGGCCGGGCGTGCCCCGGCCCGCCCCGCCTGCCGGCGCGGGCTCGGCCGCCGGACGTCCGGGTCCCGGCGCGAGCTCCGGGTCCGACGCCGACGCCGCCACGTTCGGACGGGTGGCCGAGGACGGCACGGTCTACGTCCGCAGCCGGGACGGCAGCGAGCGAGAGGTCGGGCAGTGGCCGGATGCCGACCCGGCCGAGGCGCTGGCGCTGTTCACCGGCCGGTTCGACGGGCTGGCCGTCGAGGTGCAGCTGCTCGCCCAGCGGGTGGGCGAGCAGGCGCTGCCCCCTGACGAGGCCGAGGCGCGGATCGCCCAGGTGCGCGCCGAGGTCGAGAACGCGCACGCGGTCGGCGACCTCGAGGCGCTGGCCGAGCGGCTGGACGCGCTGGCCCCGGTCGTGGCGGAGCAGCGCCAGCAACGTCGCGCGGACCGGGCGGCCCGGATGGACGAGGCGCGTGCGGTCAAGCACCAGCTGGTCGAGGAGGCGGAGCGGCTCGCCGGCTCCACCGACTGGCGCGCCGGTGCCGACCGGCTGCGCGAGCTGATGGACCAGTGGAAGGCCCAGGCCCGGATCGACAAGCCGACCGACGACGAGCTGTGGCGACGCTTCTCCACCGCCCGCAGCACGTACACCCGGCGGCGGCGCCAGCACTTCGCCGAGCTGCACGAGCAGCACGACCAGGCGCGAGCGGTGAAGGCGAAGCTGGCCGCCGAGGCCGAGACCCTCGCCGACTCGACGGAGTGGGGCCCGACCGCGGGCCGGTTCCGCGACCTGATGCAGCAGTGGAAGGCGGCCGGCCCGGCCGGCCGCCGCGACGAGGAGACGCTCTGGCGGCGGTTCCGGACCGCCCAGGACACCTTCTTCCAGGCACGGGAGGCGGCGACGGCCCGGACGGAGGAGGAGTTCGCCGCCAACGCCGCGGTCAAGCGGGAGATCCTCGCCGCGGCGGAGGCGCTGCTGCCGGTCACCGATGTCGCCGCCGCGCGACCGGCGTTCCGGACCCTTGCCGAGCGCTGGGATGCGGCCGGCAAGGTGCCCCGCGGCCAGCTGCAGGAGCTGGAGGGCCGGATGCGCGCGGTCGAGAACGCCGTGCGCGCGGCCGAGGAGGAGCGCTGGCAGCGGAGCAACCCCGAGGCCCGCGCCCGCGCCGAGGCGACCGTCGGTCAGCTGGAGTCGTCGCTGGCCGACCTCCGGGCCCGGCTCGACAAGGCCGAGGCCGCCGGCGACGACAAGCGGAGGCGGTCTCTCACCGAGGACATCGAGGCCCGGGAGTCCTGGCTCGAGCAGGCCCGCAAGGCCCTCGCCGACTTCACCCCCTGACCGGCCTTCCGCACCGCCGATCCGTCACTTCCGCACCGCCGATCCGTCACTTCCGCACCGCCGATCCGTCACTCGTGCACAGCCGATCCGTCGGTTGCGGCTGCATCCCCAGGACGGATGAACGGAATCCCGCCAAGGGGGTCAGCGGCACGACGCTGCCACCGTGTCCGCGTACGAGAACGACGCCACGCTGCTCAACGACGGTCAGCCGTTCACCCGACGACAGGCGGCCGATGTCGGGCTGGCCGCGGGTGCGCTGGCTCGCGGCGTCGCAAACGGGCAGATCCGTCGCGTGTTGCGGTCGGTCTACGTCGACGCGGCCGCGTCCGATTCGCGGGATCTGCGCTGCCGGAGCCTGCAGCTGGTGATGCCCGTTGAAGGCGTTCTGTTCGGAACGACTGCGGCCTGGGTCCTCGGTGTCGATGCCTTCCAGCCCGAGGACCGCTTCGTGCTGACGCCGCAGTGCGTGGTGCCACATGGCACCAGCCGCAGCCGCCGCTACGGCGTCAGCACCGTGGAGGGGTACATCGCGACGACAGACATCACCGAGCTCGGCGGTCTGCGGTTGACGGTTCCCGACCGGACAGCGGTGGACATGCTGCGACGCCTGCGCCGTCCCTTCGCGATGTCCGCGGCGGATGCGATGGCACACGCCGGCCTGGTTCTGCCGGGCGCGCTGCAGCAGCGGGTGGACCAGCTGCGCGGCTTTCCCGGCATCGTGCAGGCCCGTCAGCTTGCTCGCCTCATCGAGCCGCTCACCGAGTCACCCGGTGAGTCGTGGCAGCGGTTGCGACTCCTCGATGCCCGGTTGCCCCGGCCGGTTGTGCAGTACTGGGTGCGAGACCGCAGCGGACGCGGGATCTTCCGGCTCGACCTCGCGTACGACCACGTGCTGCTCGGCTGCGAGTACGACGGTGCCGCGGACCACACCGGTGAGGCCAGCCGGCAGGCCGACGCCGAGCGTCGGGAACTGCTGCGACAGCGATGGGGCTGGCGGGTGCTCACCTGTCGCCGGTCGGACATCCTCGGTCCGGAGCCCTGGCTTGAGGTCGAGGTGGGGCGGCTGCTCGGCTGCGAACCCCTGCTGCCGCGGCGGTGGTGAGAAATGGCGGATCAGTAGGTCAGAAGTGACGGATCGCTGGGGCGAAGCTGGCCGGACCCCGGGTCAGAAGTGACGGACCGCCGGACCGGAACTGACGGATCGCTGGGGCGAAACTGGCGGACCGCCGGGTCGAAAGTGACGGATCGGCTATTGGGTGACGCGGTAGACGTCGAAGACGCCGTCGACCAGCCGGACAGCGGCCAGCACGTGACCCAGGTGGGCGGGGTCGCCCATCTCGAAGGTGAACCGACTCTTGGCGATCCGGTCCCGGCCGGTCTGCAGGTTGGCGGACAGGATGTTGACGTGGTGGTCGGACAGCACGCGGGTCACGTCGGACAGCAGCCGGGCCCGGTCGAGCGCCTCCACCTGGATCGCGACCAGGAACAGGCTCTGCGCCGACGGCGCCCACTCCACCTCGACGATCCGCTCCGGCTGGGCGGTCAGACTGCCGACGTTGGGACAGTCGTTGCGGTGCACCGAGACGCCCGCGCCACGGGTGACGAAGCCGACGATCTGGTCCCCGGGAACCGGGGTGCAGCAGCGGGCCAGCTTGGTGAGCACGTCGCTCATGCCGTGCACGACCACCCCCGAGTCGCCGCGCGGGGCACGCCGGCGCCGGTCGATCTCGGTCGGGACGATCACCGCCTCGGACAGGTCCTCCTCGGAGCCCGCCTCACCGCCGTGCAGGTCGATCACCCGGCGCACGACGTTCTGCGCGCCGACGTTGCCCTCCCCCACCGCTGCGTACAGCGCGGACACGTCGGTCAGGTGCAGGTCCTTGGCGACGGTCTGCAGGGTGTCGTGGCTGAGCAGCCGCTGCAGCGGCAGGCCCTCCTTGCGCATCAGCTTCGCGATCGCGTCCTTGCCGCGTTCGATCGCCTCCTCCCGACGCTCCTTGGTGAACCACTGCCGGATCTTGGTCCGGGCCCGCGGGCTCTTGACGAAGTCCAGCCAGTCCCGGCTCGGTCCGGCACCAGGCGCCTTGGAGGTGAACACCTCCACCACGTCGCCGTTGTCGAGCACGCTCTCGAGCGGAACCAACCGGCCGTTGACGCGGGCACCGATGCACTGATGGCCGACCTCGGTGTGCACGGCGTACGCGAAGTCGACCGGTGTCGACCCGGCGGGCAGCGACTGCACGTCACCGCGCGGGGTGAAGACGTAGACCTCCGTGCTGGTGATCTCGAACCGCAGCGACTCGAGGAAGTCGCCCGGGTCGGACGTCTCCTGCTGCCAGTCGATGACCTGGCGCAGCCAGGCCATCTCCGACTGGGCTCCGTCCTTCGGCTCGGTGCTGCGGACCAGCGGCACCTCTGGTGCGGTCCCGTCGGTGCCCTCCTTGTACTTCCAGTGCGCGGCGACGCCGTACTCCGCCCGGCGGTGCATCGCGAAGGTTCGGATCTGCAGCTCGACCGGTTTGCCCTGCGGTCCGACGACGGTGGTGTGCAGCGACTGGTACATGTTGAACTTCGGCATCGCCACGTAGTCCTTGAACCGCCCGGGCAGGGGGTTCCACCTGGCATGCAGCACGCCCAGCACCGCGTAGCAGTCCCGCATCGAGTCGACCAGCACCCGCAGCCCGACCAGGTCGTAGATGTCGGTGAACTCCCGGCCGCGCACGATCATCTTCTGGTAGATCGAGTAGTAGTGCTTCGGTCGGCCGGTGACCGTCGCCTTGATCTTGGCCGCGCGGAGATCGGCGTTCACGCTGTCGATGACGGTGGCGAGGAAGTCGTCCCGGGCCGGGGCGCGGTCGGCGACCAGCCGCACGATCTCGTCGTAGACCTTCGGGTGCAGGGTGGAGAACGCGAGATCCTCCAGCTCCCACTTGATCGTGTTCATGCCGAGCCGGTGGGCGAGCGGGGCGAAGATCTCCAGCGTCTCCCGCGACTTGCGCTCCTGGGTCTCGGCCTTGACGTGCCGCAGGGTGCGCATGTTGTGCAGCCGGTCGGCGAGCTTGATGACGAGGACCCGGATGTCCTTGCTCATCGCGACGACCATCTTGCGGATGGTCTCGGCCTGCGCGGAGTCGCCGTACTTGACCTTGTCCAGCTTGGTGACACCGTCGACGAGGGAGGCCACCTCGTCCCCGAAGTCCTGCCGCAGCTGGTCGATCGTGTACGTCGTGTCCTCGAGCGTGTCGTGCAACAGCGAGGCACACAGCGTCGGCGTGGTCATGCCGAGCTCGGCCAAGATCGTGGTCACGGCGAGCGGATGGGTGATGTAGGCATCACCGCTCTTGCGCCACTGGCCCTGGTGCAGCCGCTCGGCCGTCTGGTAGGCGCGTTCCAGCGCGGCCAGGTCCGCCTTTGGATGGTGCGCCCGGACGATGCCGAACAGCGGCTCGAGCACCGGGCTGGTGGCCGACGCCCGGCTGCCGAGCCGGGCCAGCCGGTTGCGCATCCGCACGCCGGACGGGGCCGGGGTCGGCGTGACCTCGACCTCGACCGAGCTGTCGTCAGGCACGCGCACCTCCCGAGGCGATGCTCCAGTCTAGGTGGGTCGGGTGCCGCTCCTCCCCAGGACGGCGCTCAGACCACGCGCAGCGAGTCCGCGTTCAGGTTGCCGAGTCGGGAGCGGCCGCCGAGGAAGCCGAGCTCGAGCAGCACCGCCACCCCGCTGACCGTCGCCCCGCACTCCCGGATCAGCTGGCCGGTCGCCTCCACGGTGCCGCCGGTGGCGAGGACGTCGTCGACCACCAGCACCCGCTCACCCTCGCGCAGTGCGTCGCGATGCAGCTCGAGCGTGGCCTCGCCGTACTCCAGCGAGTACGACACCTGGTGGGTGGCGGCCGGGAGCTTGCCGGACTTGCGCACCGGCACGAATCCGGCGCCCAGCGCCAGCGCGACAGGGGCGGCCAGGATGAACCCCCGGGCCTCGATGCCGACCACGGCGTCGACCCCGTCCGGGGCGAGCCGACGACCCATGTCGGCGAGCGCGGTGACCGTGGTCGCGAACCCCTCGGGGTCGGCCAGCAACGGCGAGATGTCCTTGAACACCACACCTGCCTGCGGGAAGTCGGGGATGTCGCGGACCAGCCGGTCGAGCGCGGCATCCACCGGGCTGCTCACCGCCCGCCCCCGCGCTGCGGGCCACCACGCTGCGAGCGGGGCCGGCGCTGCGGCTGGTTCCGTCCGGGAGCCACCGGGCGGGTCGGCCGGACGGGGCGCTCGCCGTCCGGTGGTGCGGCGCCGCCGCGGGCGCCACTGGGCACCGCATCGCCCTCCCCATCCGGCGGGTGCTCCCCCACCGCGTCCGGCTCCGGCCCCCCGACCGGCAGCGCCGGCTCACCGGCCTGACCCTCCCGGTTGCGGCGCGCGGCGACCCGCTGGGCCTGCGCCCGGACGGCGGGCTCACGCTCCTTGAGGTGCACCGCCAGCGGGGTGGCGATGAAGATCGACGAGTAGGTGCCGGCCGCCATCCCCACGAAGAGCGCGAGCGCCAGGTCCTTCAGCGGTCCGGTGCCGAGCACCACGGTCCCGACGACCAGCAGCGCGAGCACCGGCAGCAGCGCCGTCACGGTGGTGTTGATCGACCGGACCAGCGTCTGGTTGACCGCGAGGTTGGCCTGCTCGGCGAAGGTGCGGGACAGGTTCGTGGCGTAGGCCCGGGTGTTCTCGCGCACCTTGTCGAAGACGACGACGGTGTCGTACAGCGAGAAGCCGAGGATGGTGAGGAAGCCGGTCACGGTGGCGGGCGAGACCTCGAAGCCGGACCAGGCATAGATGCCGACGGTGATCAGGACGTCGTGCAACAGCGCCACCAGCGCGGCCACGGACATCTTCCACTCCCGGAAGTACGCCCAGATGAACAGCACCACCAGGCTGAGGAACACGCCGAGGCCGAGGATCGCCTTGTCCAGGATCTGCCGGCCGAAGGTCGGTCCGATCCGCTCCTGGCTCACGTCGGTCGCGCCGGCCTCCTCGAGCGCGGTCACGACCTCGTCGGCCTCCGCCTGGTCGAGCGGCTGGGTCTGGACCAGCACCGCCTCGTTGCCCGACGTGGTGACCAGGGGGTCGCCGACGTCGACACCGGAGTCGACGGTGGCGTCCCGGACCAGATCGACGTTGGTGTCGGTCGGCGAGATGCTGACGTTGAACTCGACCCCGCCCTTGAACTCGATGCCCGGGTTCAGCTCGCGGAAGAACAGCCCGGTCGCCGCCGCGACGACGATGACGCCCGACAGCGTGTACCAGAGCAGCCGCCGGCCGACGAAGTCGAACGACACCCGGCCGGTGTAGAGGTGTTGACCCCAGGTCGCCATCTTGCTCATCGGGCAACCCCCTGTGCTCGGCGGGACGTTCGAGCGAACTCGGTCACCTTGCGTCCCTCGATACCCAGATGCCGAGCGTCCAGCCCGGACAAGGGGTGACCCTGCCCGAAGAAGCGGGTCCGGGCCAGCACCGTGACGAGCGGCTTGGTGAACGCGAACACGATGACGACGTCGATCGCCGTGGTCAGCCCGAGCGCGAAGGCGAACCCGCGGATCTCGTCGATCGCGAAGGTGTACAGCACCACCGCGGCCAGCAGGGAGACGGCGTCGGCGGCCAGGATCGTGGTCCGTGCCCGCTTCCAGCCGGCCTCGACCGCCAGGCGCAGCGACTTGCCCTCGCGGACCTCGTCGCGGAGCCGCTCGAAGTAGACGATGAACGAGTCGGCGGTGATGCCCACCGCCACGATCAGCCCGGCGATCCCGGGGAGGGTCAGGGTGAAGCCGACGCTGGCGCCGAGCAGCAGCACCAGCTCGTAGGTGACCAGCCCCGCCACCGCGAGCGAGGCGATCACCACCAGGCCCAGGCCGCGGTAGTAGAGCATGCAGTAGACGACGACCAGCGCCAGGCCGATGAGGCCGGCCAGCACCCCGGCCGAGAGCTGCGAGCCCGCCAGGGTCGGACCCGCGAGGGTCACGCCGCTGACCTCGAAGCTCAGCGGCAACGCGCCGTACTGCAGCGAGTTCGCCAGGTCGGTCGCGGTCTGCTGGGTGAAGCCGCCGGAGATCTGCGCCTGGCCGTTGGTGATCGGGCTGGTCACCCGTGGAGCCGACAACACCTGCCCGTCCAGCACGATCGCGAACAGCCGGTTCGTGCCCACCAGGGCCCGGGTCACGTCGGTGAAGACGTTGGTGCCCTCGGAGTCGAGCTCGAGGTTGACCACCCACTGCGGCGACTGCTGCGGGAGGCCGGCCGACGCGTCGCTGAGCGAGGTGCCCTCGATCACTGCGGGGCTCAAGAGGTACTTGAGGCCCTCCTCGTCGCACGTGATCAGCGGCTTGACCGGCTCGTCGACGACCTGGGTCGCGGCGTCACCCTCGGGACAGGTGAAGGACGCGAACCGCTGGCTGAGCCGGGTGAAGTCCTGGCTGTACTCCTGGGGCGGCGTCCCGGAGACCGTGGTCTGGATCATGTCGGCGACCGACATCTCCTCGACGCTGGCGCCGTCGGCGCTCTGGCCGGACCCGGCGTCGGCCGTCGGGCCGTCGGCAGGAGTGCCCGTGGGCGAGTCGGTCGGCGCGTCGGTCGGCGCGTCGGTGCTGTCCCCGGGCAGCATCCAACCGCTGACCCCACGGTTGTTGCCGCCGCCCTGACCGCCGCCTGCACCGTCCTGGCCGCCGCTCTCCTGACCACCGCCGCCCTGGCCGCCGCCGCCCTGACCGCCGCCTGCACCGTCCTGGCCGCCGCCCTGACCGCCGCCGCCCTGACCACCGCCACCTTGGCCGTTCCCAGGAGCCGGCGGTTGCGGCTGGCCCGCCGCCGGGCCGGCCCACACCAACCGGAACCGCAGCTGGGCGGTTCGACCGACCTGCTCGACGATGTCCCCGCGCTCCTCGCCGGGGATCTCGACGATGATCTGATCGCTGCCCCGGGTGCTGACCTCGGCGGCAGAGACGCCGGTGCCGTTGACCCGGGCGGAGATGATCTCCTGTGCCTGCTCCAGCTTCTCCGCGGTGACGTCCTCGCCGTCCGCGGTGCTGGCCTGCAGGGTGATCCGCGTGCCGCCCTGGAGGTCGAGCCCCAGCCGCGGCGCCCAGTCGCCTCCGAGCGCGACGAGACCCATCAGGATCCCGATCACGATCCCGAGAACGGCCAGGGTGCGCCCCGGGCGGGTCAGGTTGGTCGCCACGTCAGATGTGCCTTCCCGTTCGTCGCCCCGCCGTCACGGCCGGACGTCGCCCCCGTCGTCCTCGCTCCGCGTCGGCTCCCCCGGGGCCGCGTCGTCGGGTGCCGCGGCCGGCTCGACGACCTGCGACACCGCGTGCCGGTTCACGGTCAGAACCACGCCGTCGGCGACCTCGAGCTCGAACGACTCGTCGCCGAGCGCCCGGATGGTGCCGTACATCCCCGCGGTGAGCATCACCCGGTCACCCACGGCGAGGCTGCGCTGCAGCCGGGCCGCCTCCTGCTGCCGACGCCGGGCGGGCCGCAGGATCAGCAGCCAGAACACCACGACGATGAGGACAAGGGGGAGGAACTGCCCGATCTGCTCGGGTGACACGAGGGAACTCCAGGGAGGTTGGGGACACGACGTCGATCACGTCGGGAACGGGAGCACACCCGGACCGAGCGGCGAGTCTAGCCCCAGCCGGGCGCCGCCCCGTCGTCCGGCTCGTCGCTCCACAGCGCCGGCACGCCGGACGCAGAACCGGGCCGCGGCACCGGGAGCCTCAGGTGCTGCCAGGTCGCGGCGGTGGCCACCCGACCCCGCGGGGTGCGGGCGAGCAGACCCTCGCGGACCAGGAACGGCTCGGCCACCTCCTCGACCGTCTCCCGCTCCTCCCCGACCGCCACTGCCAACGTGCTCAGCCCCACCGGCCCGCCCTCGAACCGGCGGCACAGCGCGTCCAGCACCGCCCGGTCGAGCCGGTCGAGACCACGCTCGTCCACTTCGTACAGCTCCAGGGCGGCCCGCGCCGTCCCCGCATCGACCACGCCCGAGGCCCGCACCTCGGAGAAGTCACGGACCCGGCGGAGCAGCCGGTTGGCGATCCGCGGCGTGCCCCGCGAGCGCCCGGCGATCTCGCTGGCGCCGTCCGGGCGAACGTCGACCCCGAGCAGTCCGGCGGAGCGGTGCACGATCGCCGCGAGATCCGCCGCCGCGTAGAAGTCGAGCTGAGCGGTGAAGCCGAACCGGTCCCGGAGGGGGCCCGGCAGCAGCCCCGCCCGGGTGGTCGCACCCACCAAGGTGAACGGTGGGATCTCCAGCGGGATCGCCGTCGCGCCGGGCCCCTTGCCGACGACGACGTCCACGCGGAAGTCCTCCATGGCGAGGTAGAGCATCTCCTCGGCCGCGCGAGCCATCCGGTGCACCTCGTCGACAAACAGCACCTCACCCGCGCCGATCCCGGACAGGATCGCCGCAAGGTCCCCGGCGTGCTGCAGCGCGGGACCGCTGGTGACCCGCAGCGGCACGCCCATCTCGGTGGCGATGATCATCGCCAGCGTGGTCTTGCCCAGCCCGGGCGGCCCGGACAGCAGCACGTGGTCCGGCGTCCGCCCTCGTCCGCGAGCGGCCTCCAGGACCAGGGCGAGCTGTTCGCGGACCCGGACCTGGCCGATGACGTCGGCCAGCGACCTCGGCCGCAGCGCCAGCTCGTCGGCGGAATCCTCGAGCGTCGCCAGCGGAGTCACCGCCGCCCGGGGACCGCCCCCGGTCTCGGCCCCGATGCCGCTCCTGCCACCGTCCGCCTCACCGTCCACAGCGCATCCCCCGTCAGGCCCGCGACAGCGTCCGCAGCGCGGCGCGCAGCAGCACTGGCACGTCCGGTCGGCCGGTCTCGGTGAGCTGCTCGTCGGCCAGCACCGAGACCGCGTCGACCGCGACGTCGGCCTCCCGCGGCGCCCAGCCCAGACCGACCAGCCCGCTGCGGACCTGGTCTCGCCAGCCGCCGGCGTCCGGCTGCCCGGCCGACGGCCGGCCGGCGGCGTCGGCGTGCACCGACCGGACCGGGGCACCGAGCCGGTCCTTCAGCTCGAGGACGATCCGCTGCGCGCCCTTGCGACCGATGCCGGGCACGAGCGTCAGGCTGGCCAGGTCGTCGGTCGCGACGGCCCGGCGCAGGGTGTCCGGCGGGTGCACCGCCAGCATCGCCTGGGCGAGCTTCGGCCCGACCCCGCTGGCCGTCTGCAGCAGCTCGAACACGGTCCGCTCGTCGTCGTCGGCGAAGCCGAACAGCGTCAGCGAGTCCTCGCGGACCACGAGGGACGTCGCCAGCTCGGCCTCCTCGCCGAGCCGCAGCGCCGCCAGCGTCGATGGGGCGCAGGAGACCTGCATCCCGACGCCGCCGACCTCGACCACGGCGGTCGACGGTGTGACAGCGACCACCCGGCCGCGGACGGACGCGATCATCCCGACCTCCCGGGGACGGCGAGCGCTCGACTGATGCGGGCCTGGGCGGCGCCGCGCCACAGGTGGCAGATGGCGAGCGCCAACGCGTCGGCCGCGTCCGCCGGTCGCGGGGCCAGCTCCAGCCGGAGCACCCGGGTGACCATCGCGGTCACCTGCGCCTTGTCCGCCCGGCCGCTGCCCGTCACCGCCGCCTTGACCTCGCTCGGCGTGTACGTCACCACCGGCACCCCCTGCCGTGCCGCCGCGGTGAGGATGGCTCCGCTCGCCTGCGCGGTGCCCATCACGGTGCGCACGTTGTGCTGGCTGAACACCCGCTCGACGGCGACGGCGTCCGGGCGGTGCGTCTCGATCCAGACCTCCACCGCGTCGTGCACCGCGAGCAACCGGGACTCCAGCGGCTGGTCGGCCGCGGTCCGGGCCACGTCGCACGCGACCGGCTGCACCGGCCGGCCGGGTGCGCCCTCGACCACGCCGAGGCCGCACCGGGTCAGTCCGGGGTCGACACCGAGCACCCGCACCGGCACCGCCTCCCACGCTGACGTCGTCGCTAGAACACCTGTTCGACCACGACAGTAGAGGTCGGCACCCCCCGTTCTGCGCTCGACGCGCCGGGGTGGCGCGGCTCAGCCGAGCTCGGCGAGCACCTCGTCGGAGGCGTCGTAGTTGGCGAAGACGTTCTGCACGTCGTCGCAGTCCTCGAGCGCGTCGATGAGCCGGAGCACCCGGCCCGCGACGTCCGCGTCGACCGCCACGGTGACCGACGGGACGAAGGACGCCTCCGCCGAGTCGTAGTCGAGACCGGCCGCCTGGACGGCCGTCCGCACCGCGACCAGGTCGGTCGGCTCGCAGACCACCTCGAAGGCGTCGCCGAGATCGTTGACCTCCTCGGCCCCCGCCTCCAGCACGGCCAGCAGCACGTCGTCCTCACCCAGCGGGCCGCTGTCCTGCTCCCGGGGCACGATCAGCACGCCCTTGCGGGTGAACATGTAGGCCACCGAGCCCGCGTCGGCCATGGACCCACCGCCACGCGTCATGGCGGTGCGCACCTCGCCCGCGGCCCGGTTCCGGTTGTCGGTCAGGCACTCGACCAGCAGGGCCACCCCGCCGGGGGCGTAGCCCTCGTACATGATGGTCTGCCAATCGGCGGCACCGGCCTCGGCGCCGGAGCCGCGCTTGACCGCCCGGTCGATGTTGTCGTTGGGGACCGACGACTTCTTCGCCTTCTGGATGGCGTCGTACAGCGTGGGGTTGCCGGTGGGGTCACCGCCGCCGAGCCGCGCCGCAACCTCGACGTTCTTGATCAGCTTGGCGAACAGCTTGCCCCGCTTGGCGTCGACGACGGCCTTCTTGTGCTTGGTGGTCGCCCACTTGGAGTGGCCGGACATCGCGGCGGGTCCTCTCGGGTCGTGGTGCGGGCGCCCGTCGGCCGGTCAGCGACGCGCGGCCGGGCGCACCAGCTCGTCGACGAACCACCGGTGCACGCGGTCGTCGCCGGACACCTCCGGGTGGAACGACGTCGCGAGCAGCCGACCCTGACGGACCGCGATGATCTTACCGATGGCCGGGCCCTCCTCGACCCGGGCCAGCACCTCCACCCCGGCGCCCGCCTTCTCCACCCAGGGCGCGCGGATCAGCACCGCCCGCACCGGTCCGTCCAGGCCGGCGAAGCCGGCGTCGGTCTCGCAGGAGTCGACCTGCCGGCCGAACGCGTTGCGTCGAACGGTCACGTCCAGGCCACCGATGCTCTCCTGCCCGGGCGCTCCGCCCTCGATCCGGTCGGCCAGCAGGATCATGCCGGCGCAGGTGCCGAAGGCCGGCATCCCCGCTCGCACCCGCCGCCGGAGCGGCTCCAGCAGGTCGAACGCGCGGGCCAGCTTGACCATGGTCGTCGACTCGCCGCCGGGCAGGACCAGCGCGTCCACCCCACTCAGCTCCTCGGGGCTGCGCACCGGGCGGACGGCCGCACCGACGGCCCGCAGCACCCTGAGGTGCTCGGCCACGTCGCCCTGCAGCGACAGCACGCCGACGGTCGGGCCCATACCGCCATGGTACGGAGCGGGACCGGGCTCAGTCGGTGAGCGGCTTGCGCCAGGCGGCGCCGACCTCGACCCGGCCCTCGTCGAAGTGCGCGGACAGGTCGTACGCGGCCAGCGTGCCGACCACGAGGTCGAGCAGCGGCTCGCCCGGCGCGACGTTCGCGGTGTCCCCGTGCCAGACGTTGAGCTCGAGCATCCCGTGGTCCACCGCATGCCACACGTCCGGCGCGGTGAACCACACCGCCCCGCGGGCGGGCCGGCCGGCTGCTGCCCGCCGGCGCAGCTCGGCGTCGGCGACCCAGTGGTCGTCAACCGCCTGCAACACCAGCACGTCGGCCGCCCGCAGGTCGGCGAACGCGGCCTGCAGCCTGTCGTGGTCGGTAGGCAGGTCCCAGTCCCGCTGCTCGGCCAGCAGGTCGGCCCGGGCAGCGTCGACCAACGTCCGGGCCAGCCCGTCCGGCTCCGCGTCGGGCAGGTCGGCCTCGACCGCCTCGCGCACCTCCGCGAGCAGCGCGGCCGGCTCGAGCAGCCCGGCCCGCACCTGCACCCGGGCGAAGTCCCGGAGCCGCTCGTCGGGCGAGGGCTTCGCCGCCGGACGGAGGAAGCCGGGCCGGTCGGCGCTCACCGGCCGGTCACCAGCCGCGGTCGGCCAGCCGGTGCGGCGCGGGCAGGTCGTCGACGTTGATCCCCACCATCGCCTCCCCGAGCCCGCGCGACACCTTGGCGATCATGTCGGGGTCGTCGTGGAAGGTGGTCGCCTTGACCACCGCGGCGGCCCGCTGTCCCGGGTTGCCCGACTTGAAGATCCCGGATCCGACGAAGACCCCCTCGGCTCCGAGCTGCATCATCATCGCGGCGTCCGCCGGCGTCGCGATGCCGCCCGCGGTGAAGAGCACCACCGGCAGCCTGCCCGCGCCGGCGACCTCGGCCACGAGGTCGTACGGCGCCTGCAGCTCCTTGGCGGCGACGTACAGCTCGTCGGGGCTCATCGAGCTGAGCCGCCGGATCTCGCCGCCGATCTTGCGCATGTGCATGGTGGCGTTGGAGACGTCGCCGGTGCCGGCCTCGCCCTTGGAGCGGATCATCGCCGCGCCCTCACTGATCCGGCGCAGCGCCTCCCCGAGGTTCGTCGCGCCGCACACGAACGGAACCGTGAAGCTCCACTTGTCGATGTGGTTGGTGTAGTCGGCGGGGGTCAGCACCTCGGACTCGTCGACGTAGTCGACGCCGAGGCTCTGCAGGACCTGGGCCTCGACGAAGTGCCCGATCCGCGCCTTGGCCATCACCGGGATCGACACGGCGGAGACGATCGCGTCGATCATGTCCGGGTCGCTCATCCGGGACACCCCGCCCTGGGCGCGGATGTCGGCCGGCACCCGTTCCAGGGCCATCACGGCGACGGCGCCGGCGTCCTCGGCGATCGTGGCCTGCTCGGCGGTGACGACGTCCATGATGACGCCGCCCTTGAGCATCTCGGCCATGCCGCGCTTGACCCGGGCGGTGCCGGTGCGCGGGAGGTCGTTGCCGGTCGTGGTCTGCTCGGTCGTCACCCCGCCATCGTACGACCGGTGGCGGGTGGGTCCGCCATGCCGGCCCGGCTGAGCAGCGCCTGCGGCGGCTCGTCGTCCAACCCGACCAGCACCGGCCACACCGCGCGCCCGGCCAGGCGGGCCAGGCGGACCACCCGGCGCCGGCGCATCGCCTGCGTCCGGGCGACCAGGTCGTCGTGGAACCGCCGGGCCAGCCGCACCCGGTCGCAGGCAGCGGCGAGCTCCACCAGCAGCGGCCGGTGGCTGGCGGACCGCCACACGTGCTGCACCGCCTCGGCGTCGCCCAACACCGCGCGCAGGTCGGCGGACAGCGCGGACTCCGCGGTCTCCCGCTCGGCCGGCGCGGCCTGGCGGGCCGACTCGGCCGCGGCGAGCAGCAGCACCGACGCGGCCGGGTCCAGCACTCCGGAGTGCGCCACGGCCGCCGCCGCCGCCGCCCGGTCGACCAGCTGCCGGTCCAGGGAGGCCTGTGCGGTCGCCAGCCGGATGTGCATCCGGTCCAGCCGGCCCGCGGTGCTGCTCAGCCATACCGTCACCGCACCGAGGACGAGCAGGGCGGCGAGCGACCCCGCCAGCAGCTGCGCGGTCATCCGGGCCGTCCCGCCTGCTGCCGGCCGACCGCGGTGACGGTCTCGTAGACCCGGAGCACCCGGCCGGCCACCACCCCCCAGTCGTAGCGCCACACGGACTGCGCCGCACGGTCGACCAGCGCCTGGCGGCCCGCCGGGTCGTCGAGCATCGCCTCGGCCGCGGCGGCGAGCGCCGCCACGTCGCCCGCGGGAAACAACCGCCCGAGCCGGCCGCGCTCGAGCACCGCCTCGAAGGCGGTCAGGTCGCTGGCGAGCACGGCGGCCCCGGCGGCCATCGCCTCCACCAGCACGATCCCGAAGCTCTCCCCGCCGGTGTTGGGCGCGACGAACACGTCCGCCGTCGCGAGCAGCCGGGCCCGCTGCCGGTCGCTCAACCGGCCCAGCACCCGCACCGACTCACCGGTCCGGCCGGGCAGCTCCCCGACCCGGTCCCGCACCCGGTCCACGTCACCCGCCCCGGCCACCAGCAGGCGTGCCTGCGGGTGTGACCGCGCCACCGCCGGCCACGCAGCGAGCAGCACGTCCAGACCCTTGCGCGGCTCGTCGGTCCGGCCGAGGAAGGCGACCGTGCTCCCGGTCCCCGACCACTCGGGGTCGGCTTGCAGGTCCTGGAAGGCGCCGACCCAGAGCCCGTTGGGGATCACCACCCCGGCACCGCCGACGTGCCGCTGCATGGTGGCCAGCGCGTGCTCGCTCACTGCGATCCGCGCCGCGATCCGCTCCAGGGCCGGTCGCAGCGCGCTGCCGACGACCGCCATCACCCGCGACGCGTTCGGCATCGAGGTGTGGAACGTCGCCACCACCGGCACGTCCGCGGCCCACAGCGCCAGCAGCGACAGGCTGGGCGCGGTGGGCTCGTGGACGTGCAGGACGTCCGGCCGCTCGTCGGCGAGCCATCTCCGGACGCGCGCCACCGAGCCGGGCCCGAACGACAGCCGCGCGACCGAGCCGTTGTAGGGCACCGCGACCGCACCGCCGGCCGGCACGACGTAGGCCGGCAGCGCGTCGGCGGCCGGGCCGTCCGCCGGCGGCTCGGCCGGAGCGAGCACGCTGACGTCGTGCCCGAGGTCGATCAGCGCCGCGGCCAGCTCCAGCACGTGGTGCTGGACGCCACCCGGCACGTCGAGCGAGTAGGGACACACCAGGCCGACCTTCATCCCGGTGGGTCCAGGTCGGCGACGAAGACCCGCTGCAGCATGTGCCAGTCGGCGGGGTGGGCGGCGATGGCGGTGCTGAAGACGGCCGCGACCGCGGCGGTCATCGCGACCGCACCGGCCCGGCCGGCGGCCGGCGGCACCGGCTCGTGCATGCGCAGGTGCATCCGTCCGTCGCGGCCCTCCGGTCCGCCGTAGTCACAGGTGATGGGCAGCAGCGGTGCCCCGGTGATCTGCGCCAGCCGGGCCGGCCCCACCGGAAGGCTCGCCGACTCGCCGAGCAGCGGGACCGCCACGCCGCCGCTGGACAGGTCCCGGTCGGCGAGGAGCGGCACGAACCGACCGGCACGCACCCGGTCGATCAGCGCCCGGAACGACGACCCGGCCCCGGTGAGCGGCAGGATCTCCATCCCCAGCGAGGCCCGGTAGGCGACGAAGTCGTCGTAGAGGGTCTCCGGTCGCAGCCGCTCCGCGACGGTGGTGAGGGGCATCCCGCTCGCGCAGGCCCACGCACCGGCGAGGTCCCAGTTGCCGGAGTGCGGCAGCGCCGCGACCACCCCACGACCGGCGGCGTGCGCGTCCAACAGCCGCTCGGCGTCGTGCAGCACGGTCCGGTCCCGCACCTCGGCCGCCGACCAGCGCGGCAGCCGGAACGCCTCGCCCCAGTAGCGCAGGTACGAGCGCATCGCCTCCCGCCCGAGCTCGGCGGTCGCCTCCGCTCCCAGGCCCGGTGCGGCGCGGGCCAGGTTGCGCTCGAGCTGGACGACACCGGCGCCACGGTGCACCGTGACGCGGTCGGCGGCCGCATCGAGCAGCCGTCGGGCGGCGGGCTCGGGGACGTGGGCGCCGAGCGACCAGCCCAACCGGTACGCCGCCGCCGACAGCCGCTCGGGGATGGCCGGTCGCGGCGGCCGCGCGACCCGGCTCATCGCCCCCCGCTCACGAAGGCTTGGCGCCGGCGAACGCCTGCCGGCGCACGATCAGGGTGCGCTGGACGACCGTCACCGTGCTCGCCGCGGCCAGCACCCACAGCGTGGCCGCCAGCAGCACCTCGAGGTCCAGCACGTCGGCGAAGAAGGTCATCACCAGGATCGCCACCAGCCGGTCGGCCCGCTCCGCGATGCCGCCCTTGGCCTGCAGACCGAGGCTCTCCGCCTTCGCCCGGGCGTACGACGTGACCGACCCCATCACCAGGCACCAGAGGGCGACCGCCATCAGCAGCCGATCGTCACCCCCGGCGCCGAACCACAGCACCAGACCGCCGAAGACCGCCGCGTCCCCGATCCGGTCCAGCGTCGAGTCCAGCCAGGCTCCCCAGGTCGACGACCGGCCGGACTGCCGTGCCATGTAGCCGTCGATCAGGTCCGAGAAGACGAAGACCGTCACCACCACGACTCCGAGCCAGAGGTCACCGCGGGGGAAGAACACGAGCGCCCCGGCGCAGACCCCTGCGGTGCCGATGAGCGTGACGGCGTCCGGGCTGACTCCCATGCGCAGCAACCCGTTGGCGATCGGGGACAGCAGGGAGGTCCAGTACTGCCGGAAGCGCTCGAGCATGGTGGCCGACAGGCTAGCGAGCGAACCCCTTGTGCCCCCCGTCGCACCGGGTGTTGGCTTGCCGGACACTCAGCCGACCGGACGCGAGAGGCGGTCACCATGCCGGACAGATCAGCGGGCCCCGGCAGCGGTGGGCCCGCCCCCCTCCCCGACCGACCGGACGCGGTCCGCAACGTCGTCCTGGTCGGCCCCTCCGGCTCCGGCAAGACCAGCCTGGCCGAGCAGCTGCTCGTCGCCACCGGGGTGCTGAGCCGAGCCGGCACCGTCGAGGCCGGGACCACGGTCTGCGACCACGACGAGGCGGCGGTCCGCCAGCAACGCTCGGTCGGCCTGTCTCTGGCCCCGCTGCCGGTCGACGGCATCACGGTCAACCTGCTGGACACGCCTGGGTATGCCGACTACGTCGGCGAGCTGCGCGCCGGCTTGCGGGCCGCGGACTGTGCCCTGTTCGTCGTCTCCGCGTCCGAGCCGATCGACGGCGCGACCCGTGCGGTGTGGCAGGAGTGCGAGGCGGTCGGCATGCCCCGCGCGGTCGTGGTGACCAAGCTCGACCACGCCCGCGCCGACTATCCCGCGACTCTCGCCGCCGCACGGGAGTCGTTCGGTGCGACGGCCGTCCCGCTGTACCTGCCGCTCGGGGCCAGCGTCCTCGCCGGGCTGCTGTCGCAGCAGGTGTACGACTACGCCGGCTGGTCCGACTCCCCCGGACCGGGCGGCCGGACCCAGCGCGAGCCGGACGCCGATCAGGCCGCCGCGGTCGAGGACGCGCGCGGGACGCTGATCGAGGCGGTCATCGAGGGCTCCGAGGACGAGGGCCTGATGGATCGCTACCTCGGCGGGGAGGAGATCGACGTCAAGGTGCTGGTCTCCGACCTCGAGACCGCGGTGGCACGAGCGTCCCTCTTCCCGGTGATCCCGGTCAGCGCGGTCACCGGGGTCGGCCTGCTCGAGCTGGTCGAGATCATGACCGAGGCGTTCCCGGCACCGGCCGAGCATCCCCTGCCGAGCGTGTTCACCGTGGCCGGGGCCCGGGTGGACGGCATCGGCTGCGACCCGGACGGGCCGCTGCTCGCGGAGGTGGTCAAGACCACCACCGACCCATACCTCGGCCGGGTCTCGCTGGTCCGCGTGTTCTCCGGAACGCTGACCGCGGAGCAGGTCGTGCACGTCTCCGGACACTCGTCCTCGTTCCGCGAGGCACACCGCACGGCGGCCGACGAAACCGGTGACGGCCGCACCGACACCGGCCACCCGGATCACGACGAGGACGAGAAGGTCGGAGCGCTGTCGTCGCCGTTGGGCAAGGCGCTGCGGCCGATCCCGTCCTGCGTCGCGGGCAACCTGTGCGTCGTCGCCCGGCTCAGCCACGCGGAGACCGGGGACACCCTGTCGGGCAAGGACAGGCCGCTGTTGATGGAGCCGTGGCAGATGCCCGACCCGCTGTACCCGATCGCGGTCGTGGCGCACGCCAAGTCCGACGAGGACAAGCTCAGCCAGGGGCTCAGCCGGTTGGCGGCGGAGGACCCGACACTGCGGATCGAGCACGACCCGGACACCCGGCAGCTGGTGCTCTGGACGATGGGTGAGGCGCACGCCGACGTGCTGATCGAACGGCTGGCCGGCAGGTACGGCGTCAGCGTCGACCGGGTCGAGGTCGCGGTGGCGC
This sequence comes from uncultured Actinomycetota bacterium, assembly GCA_963695375.1. GTDB lineage: Bacteria > Actinomycetota > Actinomycetes > Propionibacteriales > Nocardioidaceae > JACCVL01. The sequence continues at coordinate 2,514,231 of OY968767.1, forward strand.
TGCGGGAGACCTTCGCCAAGCCGGCCTCCGGCCGCGGGCGGCACGTGAAGCAGTCCGGCGGGCACGGTCAGTTCGCCGTGTGCGAGATCGAGGTCGAGCCGCTCGGCAGCGGCGGCGGCTTCGAGTTCGTCGACAAGGTCGTCGGCGGCGCGGTGCCGCGCCAGTTCATCCCCTCGGTGGAGAAGGGGGTGCTGGCCCAGATGGAGCGGGGAGTGGCCACCGGGCACCAGGTGGTGGACATCCGGGTCACGCTCACGGACGGGAAGGCGCACAGCGTCGACTCGTCCGACATGGCGTTCCAGACCGCCGGCGGCCTCGCGCTCCGCGAGGCCGCCGCCGCGTCCGAGGTGGTGGTGCTCGAGCCCATCGACACCGTGGACGTGCTGATCGACGACGACTACGTCGGCGCGGTGATGGGCGACCTGTCCTCGCGCCGCGCCCGGGTGCTCGGCACCGAGGCGGCCGCCGGCCGGCGGACCGTCGTGCACGCCGAGGTCCCGGCGCTGGAGCTGGTGCGCTACGCGGTCGACCTGCGCTCGATGAGCCACGGGACGGGCTCGTTCTCCCGCCGGTTCTCCCGGTACGAGCCGCTCCCCCGGCAGCTGGTCGACAAGCTGCCGCCCGGCTCCTGACCCCACCCCCACACCCCCAACACCCACCCCCCCCCCCGCTCACGATCCGCGACTTCTGCAGGTGCGGGGTGGCGGCGGTGACGGCTCGGCGGCCGGTCAGGCGGTCCAGCTGCCGACCAGCAGCTCGTGCGTGTCGGCCAGCAGCTGCGGCAGCAGCTTGGTCTCGCCGACGATCGTGATGAAGCTGGCGTCACCGGACCAGCGCGGCACCACGTGCTGGTGCAGATGGTCCGATAGCGAGCCGCCGGCCACCCCGCCGAGGTTGAGCCCGACGTTGAAGCCGTGCGGCTGCGACACCGTGCGCACCGTTCGCAGCGCCTGCTGGGTGAGCCGGGCGATATCGGCGGCCTCGTCGACCGCGAGCTCCTCGTACTCCGCGACGTGCCGATAGGGCAGCACCATCAGGTGTCCCGGGTTGTACGGGTGCAGGTTGAGCACCGCGTAGGCGAGCTCACCACGGGCGAGCACCAGGCCGTCGGCATCGTCCTGGCTGGGGATCCGGCAGAAGGGGCAGCCGTCGTCCTGCACCGGCGAGCTCGGGTCGTCACCGGTGACATAGGCCATCCGGTGCGGCGCCCAGAGCAGCTGCAACCGGTCGCCGGCGGTCATCGCACCGCGCGGGACTGGACCGCCTCGACGATGCGCTGCACCGCCTCGTCGACCGCGACACCGTTGTCCTGCTCACCGTCGCGGTAGCGGAACGACACGGCGTCGGCTTCGACGTCTCGATCGCCGGCCAGCAGCATGAACGGCACCTTCTGCAGCTGGGCGGTGCGGATCTTCTTCTGCATCCGGTCGTCGTGCGCGTCCACCTGAACCCGGATGCCGGCCCGGCGCAACCGGTCCGCGACCGCGGACAGGTGGTCGAGGTGCCGCTCCGCGACCGGGATGGCGACCACCTGGACGGGGGCGAGCCAGGGCGGGAAGGCGCCGCCGTAGTGCTCGGTGAGCACCCCGATGAACCGCTCCACCGACCCGAACAGCGCGCGGTGGATCATCACCGGTCGTTGGCGGGAGCCGTCAGCGGCGGCGTACTCGAGGCCGAAGCGCTCCGGCAGGTTGAAGTCCAGCTGGATCGTGGACATCTGCCAGGTCCGGCCGATCGCGTCCCGGGCCTGGACGGAGATCTTCGGGCCGTAGAAGGCCGCACCGCCCGGGTCCGGCACCAGGTCGAGGCCGGACGCCGCCGCCACCTCGTCCAGCGTCTCGGTCGCCTCGTCCCAGATCGCGTCGTCGCCGACGTACTTGTCCGGGTCCTTGCTGGACAGCTCGAGGTAGAAGTCGTCCAGCCCGTAGTCGCGCAGCAGGTCCAGGACGAAGGTGAGCACGGTGCCGAGCTCGGCTCGCAGCTGCTCGCGGGTGCAGAAGATGTGCGCGTCGTCCATGGTCAGGCCCCGGACCCGGGTCAGTCCGTGCACGACCCCCGACTTCTCGTAGCGGTAGACGGTGCCGAACTCGAATGCGCGCAGCGGCAGCTCCCGGTACGACCGCCCGCGGGCCTTGAAGATCAGGCAGTGGAAGGGGCAGTTCATCGGCTTCAGGTAGTAGTCCGCGCCCTCCATCCGCATCGGCGGGTACATCGAGTCGGCGAACCACTGCAGGTGGCCGGACGTTTCGAACAGGGTCGACTTCGTGATGTGCGGCGAGTTGACGAACTCGTAGCCGGCCTCGACGTGCCGCTGCCGCGAGTAGTCCTCCATCACCTTGCGAAGCACGCCGCCCTTGGGGTGGAACACCGCCAGCCCGGAGCCGATCTCCTCGGGAAAGCTGAACAGGTCGAGCTCCTGACCCAGCCGGCGGTGATCGCGGGCGGCAGCCTGCTCCAGCCGGTGCAGGTGGGCGTCGAGCGCCTCCTTGGACTCCCAGGCGGTGCCGTACACCCGCTGCAGCTGCTTGTTCTGCTCGTCACCGCGCCAGTACGCGGCGGCGGTGCGGGTCAGCCGGAACGCGGGGATCCGCTTGGTGGTGGGCAGGTGCGGGCCCCGGCACAGGTCCTTCCACGCGGTCTCGCCGTTGCGGTCGACGTTGTCGTAGATGGTGAGCTCGCCGGCCCCGACCTCGACCTCCGCACCGTCGGTGGGCTCCGCGCTGCCCTTGAGGCCGATCAGCTCCAGCTTGTACGGCTCGTCCTTGAGCTCGGCGCGCGCCTCGTCCTCGGACACCACCCGCCGGGAGAACCGCTGCCCGGCCTTGACGATCTTGCGCATGCGGGTCTCGATCGCCGCGAGATCGTCGGGGTGGAACGGGGTCTCCACGTCGAAGTCGTAGTAGAAGCCGTCCTGCACCGGCGGTCCGATGCCCAGCCGGGCGGCGGGGTGGAGCTCCTGCACTGCCTGGGCCAGCACGTGCGCCGTCGAGTGCCGCAGGATGTCGCGACCGTCGGCGGAGTCGATCGGCACCGGCTCGACGGTGTCGCCGTCGGTGAGCCCGACGGCGAGGTCGCGCAGCTCTCCGTCGACGCGGACGGCGACGACGTCACGGTCGTCGGCGAACAGCTCCCACGCCTTGGCGCCGGCGGTGACCCGGCGCTGCTCCGGCTCGGCGCCGGTCAGCACGGTCACGGTCAGCTCTGGCACGGGGTCTCCTCACCGGCGATCGGCGACGTGCAGCGGGCTGCTGCGGGCGTGGCGATGCTATCCGTGCGGTCGGGGGAGGCGGCCACCGCGTTTCCGCTGATCCCGGGAGCGGGCAGCCTGTGGAGGGTGGCTGCTCGTGCACAGGTCGGGCGCGGATGCCCGACGATGCCGTCGCGAAGTTCCTAGGTTGACGATGTGACGACGACGATGCGGGAGCAGCGGACAACCGGGTGGTTGCCACCCGGCGGCCCTCCGGGTCCGCATCCGCTGGTCACCTGTGTGGCGGCGGTGGAGGAGGCGCTGGCGGTCGACGACTCGGTGGATTGCTGGGGCCTGTCGGACCACGAGGTGGCCGACCTGGTCGGACGGGTGCACCGGGCCGCCTCGGCGCTGGAAGCGGTTCGACTGCGACTGGTGGCCGAGGCCGACCGGCGCACGCTGTCCACCGCGCCCGGGTTGCCGGCGACCTCGACGGCTGGCTGGCTGAGCGCGTCGCTCCGGATGGATCGACGCACCGCCGGCAGCCAGGTGCGGCTGGCGACCGAGCTCGACACTCGCTTCGCGCTGGTCCGGCGTCGGCTGGCCGAGGGCCGTGTCGACCTCGACCAGGCCCGCGTGATCGTGGCCGCCCTGGCCAGGCTGGTGACCACCGGGGCGTCGCCGGTCCAGTGTGCCGACGCCGAGGCTTGGCTGCTGGACCAGGCGGAGATCTTCGGCCCGGAGGATCTGCGCGTCCTCGGCCGCCGGGTGTTCGAGGTGATCGACCCGGATGCCGCCGACGCCGTGGAGGGCCGGCTGCTCGAGGACGAGGAGCGGCGAGCGCGAGCGCGGGTCCGGATGTGGATCCGCCGGGTCGGCGACGGCTGCACGCGCGGTGGCTTCCAGCTCCCGGATGCCCAGGCCGACATGCTGCGCACCGCTCTCGACGCGCTGGTCTCGCCGCGTCGGCCCGGCATCGGCGGCCCGGACGTCGCGGCGGAGCCGCTGTCCGATCCCGGCCTGGAGGGCCGCCCGCTGCCCTACGACCAGCGGCTCGGACAGGCCTTCTGCGAGCTGGTCGAGCACCTGCCCGTCGACGCGCTGCCGCAGTCCGGCCGGTCCACGCCGTCGCTCACGGTGGTCATCGACGTCGACGCGCTGGTGTCCGGCCTGGGCGCAGCCACACTGTCGAGCGGGTCCCGGTTGTCGGCCGCGCAGGCACGCCGACTCGCCTGCAATGCGGGGCTGGTCCCGCTGGTGCTGGGCGGCGGCTCGGTTCCGCTCGACCTGGGCCGGGAGCAGCGCTTCCACACCGCCCATCAGCGCACGGTTCTCGGGGCGCTGCAGGAGGGGTGCGTGGCCGACGGTTGCGATCGGGCGCCGGCGTGGTGCGAAGTGCACCACCCGACCCCCTGGTCCGAGGGTGGTTGCACCGACGCCACCGGTCCTCAGGCGGGGGTCCTGCTCTGCGGCCGGCACCACCACCTCGTGCACTCCGGTGGCTGGACCGTGGTGCACGCGGCCGACCACGTCCCGGAGCTGGTCCCGCCGGCCGGCATCGATCCGCTGCGGCGGCCGGTCCGGCACCGCCGGTTCCGCCGCCGACGACGACCCGAGACCTGATGGAGTCGAGGCGTCAGGCCGTCGGGGGACGATGCCAGACCGTGAACCGCTGCAGGCGCAGGTAGCCGAGTGCCTGGTAGATCGGCTGACCCGCGTCGCTGGCGATCAACGCGGCGTCGTCACCGGGCGAGCAGGCGGTGGCCGCCCAGGTCAGAGCCGCCCCCACGCCACGGCCGCGAGCCTGCGGCATCGTCGACACCCACTCGACGTCGACCAGGCCGTGCCCGAGCCGTGCGCCCGCGGTGCCGACCGGCTGGTCCTCGAGGTAGCCCACGAACATCCGTACCGGCCCGTCGAGCATGGCGGCGGTGACCAGCGGCGCAGCTCGCGCCTCCGGCAGCGGATAGCCGGTCACCAGCGTGTCGACGAAGACCCGGAGGTCGTCCTCGGTGCGCACCGGCTGGATCCGCAGGCCGTCGGGCAGCGGTGGCGGCGACCCGCCGGCCGGACGCAGCATGAACGGCGGATGTCCCATCAGCTCCAGCCGGTCGCTCAGGTCCGGGATCGGCCAGGCGGACAGCAGGCAGAAGTGCCGCTCCGGTGGGAAGAAGTCGAGCAGCCGGGTGACCACCTCGTCGATGTCGCAGAGCGTGGACGGCTGCAGCAGGACGGCCAGGTTGTCGAAGAGGATCGCCGACGCCGGGTCGGCCGCGAAGACGTCGTCCCAGCGGGTGACCCGGCCGTCCACCGCCCGGGTCATGAACGCGCTCACGTCGGTCGTCGCGCAGAGGTAGCGGCGGATCAGCGAGTCCTCCGGTGGCAGGTCCGGCTCCCAGCCGTGGGTCAGGTGCTCGCTCATCGTGGGGCCGTCCTCTCGTGCTGGCGCCGTCCGCCGTCCCCTGTCGGCGCCACGAGCTCCTCGGCGACCAGGTCCATCAGCAACCCGTCGTGCCAACCCGCACGGTCGGCGTCCCGCTCGTAGCGCCGCATGATCCCGACCGGCCGGAAGCCGACGGCGGCGTAGCAGCGGATGGCCGGCTCGTTGTCGGCCGCCGGGTCGATGACCAACCGGTGATGGCCGCGATCGTGGATCAGGTGCCTGGCCACGGTGGCGACGGCGTCCCGCCCCACCCCCCGGCCGTGCACCGCAGGATCGACGAAGATGTCGACCGTGGCGTGCCGGTAGTCCGGCTCCTCCTCTTCGCCGTACTGCACCATGCCGCGCACCTGGTCCTCGACCAGGATGGCGAAGCGGGTGGCGGACGGGTCGTCGAACGGCCACCCCGGCGATGCGTCCTCGTCCCTCCACCGCGCCCGGACCGTGGGTGTCGCGAGGATGCGCCGCAGGTGCGGCACGTGTCCGGCCGCGACGGGCTGCAGCACGACGCGAGCCCCGCGCAGCGGAGGCTGCGGCTGCGGCTGTGGCTGCGGCTGTGACGGCATCCGGCCATCGTGCCGGGTCACTCGGTGAAGGTCACCCCTTGCGCGAGGGGCAGCTGACCGGAGTAGTTCACGGTGTTGGTGGCCCGCCGCATGTAGGCACGCCAGGCGTCCGAGCCGGACTCCCGACCGCCGCCGGTCTGCTTCTCGCCGCCGAAGGCACCGCCGATCTCGGCGCCGGACGTCCCGATGTTGACGTTCACGATGCCGCAGTCCGAGCCCGCGGCGGAGACGAACCGCTCCGCCTCGGCCTGGTCGGAGGTGAACAGGCTGGAGGACAGTCCCTGCGGGACGGCGTTGTTCAGGGCGACGGCCTCCTCGAAGTCCTGGTAGGGCAGGACGTAGAGCAGCGGCGCGAAGGTCTCCCGCCGCACGACGTCGGTCTGGGTGTCCACGCGCACGATCGACGGTCTGGCGTAGAACGCGTCCGGCGCCGCCTCCTCCAGCGCGCGGCCGCCGCCGGCGACCAGCTTGCCGCCCTCGGCGGCGGCCTGTTCGATGGCGCTCTCCATGCCCTCGTACGCGGCGCGGCTGATGAGTGGTCCGACCAGCGTGCCGTCCTCCAGCGGGTTGCCGATGGGCAACCGGCCGTAGGCGGCGACCAACCGGTCGGTGAGGTCGTCGACCACGCTGCTGTGAGCGATGACGCGTCGCATCGTGGTGCACCGCTGTCCGGCCGTGCCGGCTGCGGAGAAGACGACTCCCCTGGTGGTCAGGTCCAGGTCGGCCGTCGCGCTCACGATCGCCGCGTTGTTGCCGCCCAGCTCGAGCAGGGACCGGCCGAACCGCTCGGCCACCCGCGGTCCGACTGCCTGCCCCATGCGGGTGGAGCCGGTGGCACTGAGCAGGGCGACACCGGGGTGGTCCACGAGCGAGCGTCCGAGGTCTGCTCCGCCGACGAGAACCTGGCTGAGGTCGGCCGGCGCGTCGCAGTCAGCGATGGCCCGAGACAGCACCGCGTGGCTGGCCAGCGCGGTCAGGGGTGCGCGTTCCGACGGTTTCCAGATCACCGGGTCGCCGCATACCAGCGCGATCGCGGTGTTCCAGGACCACACGGCGGCGGGGAAGTTGAAGGCGCTGATCACGCCGACGACACCGAGCGGGTGCCAGGTCTCCATCAGCCGGTGGCCGGGGCGCTCGGAGGGCATGGTGCGGCCGTAGAGCTGACGGGAGAGTCCGACCGCGAAGTCGCAGATGTCGATCATCTCCTGCACCTCACCGCGGGCTTCGGAGGTGATCTTGCCGACCTCGAGGCTGATCAGCGTGGCCAGGTCGTCCTTGTGCAGCGCCAGCAGCTCGCCCAGCCGCTTGACCACGCGTCCACGGGCGGGAGCCGGAGTGGCGCGCCAGGTGCCGAAGGCGACCTGCGCGCGCTCGACGCTGTCGTCGACCGCCGACGAGTCGGCCCAGGTGACGTCGGCCAACCGCTCGCCGTTGATCGGTGACGTGGTGCTGACGTCCCCCGCGGATCGCGGCATCCCGAGGCGGCGAATGGTCTCGGAGGCGAGCTGCTGCAGCGTGGAACCGCTGGGAATCTGGTGCAAGGTGGTGGTCATCAGTGCTCCTCGGGGAGAGACCATCCTGTCCTGCCGGCCGTCCTGGGCGAAAGGTGACGTCGATGCGGGTCCCGACTGCGGTGTCCAGCACCGGGCTGCGCACCCGCTTCGCCACGCGGTTGTCCGCCCTGTACGGCAAGGAAGTCCCCGCGTACCAGACCCTCGTCGAGGTGTCGCACGAGGTGAACCGGCGGGTCCTGGCGCGGGAGGGGGCGCATGCCGAGCGGCTCGGGAGCATCGACCGGGTCACCGCAGAGCGGCACGGGGCGATCCGCGTCGGGTCGGCGCACGAGCTCGCGCAGGTGGGGCGGCTCTTCGCCGCGATGGGGATGTTCCCGTGCGGGTTCTACGACCTGCGCGACGCGGCTCCCACCCCCGTCCCGGTGGTGTCCACCGCGTTCCGGCCGCGGAGTCGCGACGAGCTCGCCACCAACCCGTTCCGCGTGTTCACCTCGGTGCTGGTTCCAGAGGACCGGCGCTTCTTCGACGCCGATCTCGAGCGCCGGCTGCAGAGCTTCCTTGCCGCCCGCGAGCTGTTTCCCGCCGAGCTGCTCGAGCTGGCCGATGCCGCCGTCGTGCAGGGCGAGCTCTCCGCGGCCGACGCGGCGCGCTTCCTCGACCTCGCCGAAGCGTCCTTCTCGTTGTCCGCCGATCCCGTCGACCGCGGTTGGTACGCGGAGCTCGAGGCCGTGTCGGCGGTCGCGGCCGACGTCGGCGGGGTCACGACGACGCACCTCAACCATCTGACCCCGCGCGTGCTCGACATCGACGACCTGTATTCCTCGATGCAGGCTCGGGGGATCGCGATGATCGACGAGATCCAAGGACCGCCCCGGTGGGACGGTCCGGACGTGCTGTTGCGCCAGACCTCCTTCCGCGCGCTCGCCGAGCCGCGCGTGTTCCGGGACGCGGACGGCTCGCTGTCCCGCGGGACGCTGCGGGTCCGGTTCGGCGAGGTCGAGGCACGCGGCATCGCCCTCACCCCGGCCGGTCGGGACCGCTTCGACGAGCTCGTCGCCCGGGTGGACGGGCGACTGGCCGAGGATCCCCGGCTCGCCCGCGCGGAGGTGGCCGCGCAGGTGTGGAGCGACGGGCTGCCTCGTACCGAACGAGAGCTGTGCCTGCAGGGGCTGGGCTTCTTCACCTTCGCCGTCGATGGTGAGGTGGCGGCGGGCGGGACCTCGCCGGAGCAGCGGGCCGCGCTCGAGCAGGGCCACGTCACTGCGCTGGTGCGGGCGGGCGTGCTGCACCCCGAGCCGATCGTGTACGAGGACTTCCTGCCCCGTTCGGCGGCCGGCATCTTCGCCTCCAACCTGGCCGACCCCGGCAGCGTGGCCGCCGGACCAGGCGGCGCCGAGCGGGATGCGGACTGGATGTCGGATGTTCTCGGAGCAGCCGTCAGCGTGCCCGAGGAGATCTATGCCCGGGAGGCGGCTGCCTCGCTCCGCGCCGCCGGCGCCGTGCTGGGCCGGGAGCTGTCCCGGTAAGCGCCGCGCTCGTGGACGCCGGGCCGCATCTTCCGACGAATCGGCCAGCCGCCCAGCGCGCCCGTGACATCGTGGCGTCACGCTCCGCGTGAGAGTGCCGAATCGGGGGAACGACCATGACGACACCCACCCAACGCGCCCGGACCAGCGTGGTAGCAGCCACTGTGCTGGCGGTGTTCGGGCTGCTGACGCCGGCCATGGCCGCCCCACGGTCCGCAGCGCCGGCTGCCGGTGCTCCAGCCCAGGACCTCGTCGCCAGTTCAGTGCGCAGCGGCTGTGCCGGCGGTGGTCGGATCGTCCTGACCGTGACGGAGGACCCGGCCACTGGGTCGGCGCACCTGGAGGCCGCCGCCCGGAATCTGCCCCCTGGATCCCGCTGGGAGGGCGCGCTCCTCGCGGGTCTGAATCCCGACGGGAGCGATCAGGAGTTCTCCCTTCGGGCGGTCGAGGGGAGGTGGACCGTCACGGCCGACTTCCGCGCCGTCGACGCCGACGAGTTCGCGGTGGTGGCGTTCGGTCCCCGCACCCGCCTGTGCCTGGCCGCCGTGTTCCCAGACTCGCCGGCACTCGGGGTGTCGCTGTGCCGGTCCGCGCTGATCGCCGGCATGTCCGTACAGCGACGACCCCGGGCCGACCAGATCCTGGTGCGCTACTTCGCTGACCGGGTTCGGCCGGACTCGAGGTGGACGCTGAAGTTGCGCGTCGCCGAGGGTGACCATAGCCAGGCGGTCACCATCTCGGATCGCGCCGGCCGCGGGGGAGCCTTGAGGTTCCAGGGCATCGTCGAGGGCTTCGACCATCCACGATTCTTCGCCCGCGCGGTCGGCCCGGCCGGCCAGCGCTGCGGACTAGGGATTCATCCGGCCCACATCACCAACGGAGCCACCACGTTCAAGGATCTGGACCGGGCCACCCAGCGCACGCTCGACTGGCGGTCGCTGCTCGAGAGCCGGCGTTGACGCCAGACGGGTGGGCGATACTGGGTTCGAACCAGTGACCTCTTCGGTGTGAACGAAGCGCGCTACCACTGCGCCAATCGCCCCGACCCGGGGGTGACCCGGGCGCAAAAGAGTAGCGCACGGGTGGCTTCCGACGGCCCCCTGGGTGCGCGTCGGTCGCGCCGGCCCGATCACCGTCCGACCAGCACCGGCGTGCCCTCGCGGATCCGCAGGTCGACCGGGAGGCCGGCGGCCCGGATGGGCGCCGAGATCGTCTGCCAGCCGCCGCCGTCGACGCGGTAGCGCACCTCGTACGCCACGTCGACACGCGGCCGCACCCGGACCCCGGCGTCGGCGTAGGTGTGGGTCACGTCCGCGGCGGGGTACGGCGCGCCTGGGGAGGTGGTGGCGTCGCTCTCTCCGTCCCCGAACAGCCACGAGTAGCTCGTCGGAGTGGCCTCGACGTCGACGGTGTACCCCAAGAGCCGGACGGTGCGGGACCAGGCCACAGGCTCGGCGTAGAAGATGGTCTCGAAGTTCACCAGCGTGGCCTCGGCCGGCTGCACCCGCACCGTGAGGCGTGGCAGACCCAGTCGCTGCACCTCCCGCAGCACGAGCGCATCGGTGACCTGCGGCCGCGGCGGCTCCGGTGCCGCGGGCTGGCCCGTGTAGCACTCGGTGGCAATCACCTGCCATCGCGCTTGCGGTGTCGGCCGACCGCTGCCATCGGTCAGCTGGCGAGCCCAGAGATTCCATTGGTACTGCCCCTGCGCGCTGCAGTTGCGAGCCGACGGGCAGATCTCGTTGAGGAGCCCCGGATAGTTGTCGAAGCAGGTCAAGACCCACTCGTACTCGTAGGTCACGCCGCTTTGCAATTCGATCCCATGCGACTTCGAGCACGGATTCGGAGGCGCGACCCTGGCTGAGTCGTCACCGCCCCTGGCCTCCAGACCTCAGGGTCATAGGACCGTAAATGCCGCCAGCGGTCGAAACATGCAACGCCGTCGGCCGCGACGACAGATGCGGAGGAAACTACTCGCAACGAGCGACACAATTAGACCCAGCCAGATAGCTTTCATGTGGTGTCGAACCTCACGAGTCGCCATGAATCCACGCAGCCGGGTGCAACTTCGATGGCTAGAAAGAGTTGCGTCGCGTCGGCTGACGACACTGCGCCGTGGGCTGATTGCCGCAGCTCAGTCGGCGCAACCCGCACGACTTACGCGAGATGACAGCGCCGCATCGGTCATGCAGACCATGCCGTGATGACCAGTTCTTTCAGCGACATCCACTCATGGAACTGCCAGCCATGTGTTCGCCTCGCCAGATTGGATGCGAAAGCGCTCGAATAGGTCGGAACATAGCGGTCGCAACGTGCACAGCCGTTCTGTCGCATCTTGGAAGGCTGAGTGTCACCGGTGACCAGGACGCGTAGTTGAGCAAGTCGATGTAGTAGCCCACGAATGCCTTGGCGGACCGGACCGACGTGCCCTTCGCGGCGGACGGCAGCGTCGGCTCGCTGACCTGGGGGGTGTCCCGGGCGTTGGGGCTGGGCGGATCGGCCGTCGTGCCGGTGCGGGCAGGGGTTGACTCGGCGGGAGGCGCCGGGCTGACGGCTTCGTCGCTCGGGTCGCCCGAGCAGCCGGATGCACCGGCGGTTCCGACCAGGAGGCAGGCGATCACGGCCGCACCCCCTGTGCGGACGGGCCTCCGAGTGGGTCGTGTCATCGGCTGCCACCTCCGATCCAGACCCGAGCAGGGTAACTCCGGCCTTACCGGGACAGAACCCCTCGAAACCATCGCTGTGCACAAACCCATCGACACCCGGTTGAGCCCGCACAGCCGGCGACGCGTTGTGACCCGGATCACACGCTGCGTGGAATGTCGGGTGTGTAGGGACCCAGTACCCCGACAGACCGCGACAGACCCTGCATCGCTTCCGGGCGACCGTCTCGAGGCCGAGACCTCGCCGGCCGAGTTGCGTTTGTCGCCCCAGGACGTGGGGAACATTCACCTTGCCGATAGCCGGCCGACCGCGGCTGATCGCCCGCCGCGACCCGAAAGTCTGGGAGGACACCACATGCTCGCGCGTTCCTCGACCGTCAACGCCATGGTCGACCTGGAGCTGTTGGACGAGGAGGGCGGCACCAGCCCGGTCCAGGCCGAGCTGCGATACGACGCCGCCGACCCGTTCGCCGTGCGAGGGGACTTCTGCCTCGACGAGCAGATCGTGCGCTGGGTGTTCGCACGGACGCTGCTGCGCACCGGCCTCTACGAGCCGACCGGCGCGGGCGACGTCCGGGTCCGGCCGTGGCTGGACGACGACGGCCGGGCCGTGGTGCTGATCGAGCTGTCGTCTCCCGACGGCAGCGCAGCGCTCCGCGCCCCGACGAGCGACCTCGCCTTCTTCCTGCGACGGACCGAGAACCTCGTCCCGGTCGGCAGCGAGAGCGCACACGTGGACCTCGACAGCGCCCTGGTGCGGCTGCTGCAGGAGGACGTGGCCTGACCTGATGGTCAGGGGTCGACGTCGGCCGCCACCCGCTCCTGCCAGACCTTCTGCACCTCGGCCGTCCGCGGCCCCGGCGCGTCCAGAGTGCGACCGTCGCAGCGGTGCACGCCCTGCACGTCCCGCGTGGTGCTGACGAGGAAGATCTCCTCCGCCTCCGCGAGCACCGAGATCGGTGCGTCGCGCTCGACCACGTCACACCACTCGAGCACCAACGCCCGGGTCACCCCCGCAAGACATCCGCTGGCGAGGGTCGGTGTGACGATCTCCCCGGCCAGCAGGTAGCACACGTTGGAGCCGGTGCCCTCGCACAAGTCCCCCACCGTGTTGGCGAAGACCGCCTCACTGGCCCCCTGCTCGCGGGCGCGGGCCAACGCGACGACGTTCTCCGCATACGACGTGGTCTTGAGCCCGGCCAGGGCGCCCCGCTCGTTCCGGGTCCACGGGACGGTGGCCACCGCAGTCGTCGCCGGCCAGTCGCCGAGCGGCGCGCTGACGATCGCGACCGTCGGACCGGCGTCCCCGCGCTCCGAGCCGAGCGGAGCCGGCCCACCGGTGACGGTGACCCGGACGCGCAGGTCGCCGGGCTGACCGTCCAGCACTGCGGCGACGCCCTCGCGCAGCCACCGATCCGCCGGCGGCTCGAGTCCCAGCCCGGACAGCGAGCGGGCCATCCGGTCCAGGTGCCGGGTCAGCGCGAACGGCACGCCGTCGACCACCTTGATGGTCTCGAACGCCCCGTCGCCCACCGTCAGGCCGTGGTCCAGGACGGACAGCGCCGGGACCTCCACGTCGTCCAACAGTTCGCCGTTCAGCCATGCACGCATGCGTCCCACGCTACGACCAACAGGCGCTGCGGCGCGGCTGCGGGGGAAGTTGGTGGCCCGGAACCGATCGGCTAGGGTACTCGGGCACTGAGGGGCCATCCCCGAAGTCACACGCGGACGTGGCTCAGCTGGTAGAGCATCACCTTGCCAAGGTGAGGGTCGCGGGTTCGAATCCCGTCGTCCGCTCGGAGCGGGTCACTGGCCTGTCCTGGTGGAGTGGCCGAGAGGCGAGGCAACGGCCTGCAAAGCCGTGTACACGGGTTCGAATCCCGTCTCCACCTCGGTCGCACGTCCAGACGGCAAACGCCTGTTCTGTACGGCCCCGGACCGTTGGCGCAGCCTGGTAGCGCGCTTCCTTGACACGGAAGAGGTCACTGGTTCAAGTCCAGTACGGTCCACCACCACCCGAGCGATCCCCCCTCAGCCATTTGTGCGCTTTTGCGGCCCGACCGGGGGAACCCGGCGGCCGGGAGGTTCCCGGCAGCCGTGCGTCGGTCGAGGATGTCGGCATGGCCAATCCTCGTTGTGACGCCCCCCACCCGTTCGAAGCCGTCCGCTGCGGCCTGATGGTCGAGCACGCCGGGTCGCACTGGCAGATCGACGCCACCGACGAGCTGTTCAAGTGGCGCACCGTCGTCGAGCCGGTCCGTGAGTCCCGACCGTTCCTGCCCACCCAAGCCGACGCGACCACCGCGCCCGACGCCGCCGACGAGCTGGCCGTGGCCGACCTCGTCCTGCCGGACGGCGAGGTCGAGGAGGTCGGAGCGGCCGAGGAGGCACCGCCGCGTCGAACGCGAGACGCGTTCGGGCGCTTCGTCCCCTCAGTCAAGCCGCAGGACACCGAGCAGGACACCGAGCAGGACACCGAGCAGGACACCGAGCAGGAGACCGACGACGCAGACCTGGCGACGACCGGGTGGTCATTGCGGCCCGAGGACACCCCCCACGTGTTCGCCGAGGCAGACGCCGAGGCGTGGGAGATCCCCTTCGGGCGAGGAACCCGGCTCTAACGGCCACCGCGCCTGCGCCCCCTGTACGGCCGGGCCGCCGCCCTCGCTCCTGCCCAGGCAAGCTCACTCTGTAGCGCGAGCCACGCCTCGTGCCGACGCGGGGCCAGCAGGCCCCCGTCCAGCGCGGCGCTGATCGCGCACCCCGGCTCCCCCGCGTGGCCGCAATCGTGGAAACGGCACCCGGCGGCGATCTCCTGCACGTCCGCAAAGACGTCCGCCACACCGGCCGCGGCGGGACTTCCGGCAGCGAGTCCGACCCCACGGAGCCCGGGAGTGTCGATGACCGCCCCGCCACCGGGAAGCGGCACCAGCTCGCGCCGGACCGAGGTGTGCCGACCGCGCCCATCGGCGCGGATCGGCCGCGCCGCCAGCACCGTCGCCCCGACCAGGGCGTTGACGAGGCTGGACTTGCCCGAGCCGGAGGAGCCGAGCAGCGCCAGCGTGCCGTCGTGCCCTACCAGCTCGCGCAGCCGGTGCAGCCCCCGGCCGGTGACCGCGCTGGAGACGATCACCTCCACGCCTCGGACCTGACCGGCCAGCTCGACCGCCAGCTCGTCCGCGTCCGGGCAACCGTCGGCCTTGGTGAGCACCAGCACCGGGATTGCGCCGCTGCCGGCCGCCACCGCCAGCAGCCGCTCCACCTTGGTCAGCCCCGGGTCCGGCACCAGGCCCACCAGCACCGCCGCGACGGTCGCGTTGGCGGCCAGCAGCTGGTCCTCCGAGCGCCGGGACGGGGTCGCCCGCAGGATCGCCGTCCGCCGGGGCAGCACCGTCTCCAGGGTGGTCCGGCGGTCCGGCCAGTCGCGCAGCAGGACCCAGTCCCCGGTGACCGGCGCCGCGGTCGGATCAGCGGCGGCGGCGTCCAGCAGGTCGGCGCCCCAGCCGACCCGGATCGGCCCGTCCGACGTCAGCACGCTCGCGAGTCCTCGGTCGACCCGCGTGACCCGCCCCGCCGGCGAGGTGGCCGCGGCGTCGGCCCAGCCGTCGTCCCAGCCCAGCCGGGCCAGGTCGACGACATCAGGAGCCGAGGCGGTCATGCCCTGTGACGCTACGCACCGCGGGGTGGGCGTGCACCCGATTTCCGCCTGCCCTGCTCCTGCGCCTCGCGGTCGGAGCGCACCCGGTCCCCGCTCTCGTCGAGATCGACCTGGAGCTCGTGCGTCTTCGGTGCGCTGAGGTCCTCCCAGGCGGGCACCTGGTCGTCCAGCCCGACCTCGCGCATCCGCGCGGCCAGTGCCTTGGCGCGCAGCCGGCGTACCAGCTCGAGGCGGGCCCCCGAGGTGGTGTCGTCGGGGAACACCCGATCGAAGGCGGCGTTCAGCGCAGCGCCGATGAGCACGGCGATGGACAGCACGTAGAGCCACAGCAACACTGCGATCGGCGCCGCCAGCGGGCCATAGATGGAGCTGCCCCCCACCGTCCCCTGCAGCGTCTCGCGCAGCACCCAGCTGCCGGCGAGCCAGATCGACAACGTGAGCACGGCGCCGGGGATGTCGTAGCGCCAGTGCGTCCGGACCGGGACCGACAGGTGATAGAGCGTCGTGACGAACGCGATCGTCAGCACCAGCACGGTCGGCCAGTACAGATGGGCGAGCCACTCGGTCTCCGTGGTGAGCAGCGCGCCGACGAGGTCCGGACCCGCCAGCACCAGCGGGACGGCGATCACGCCGAGAAGCAGCGCGATGACGTAAAGGGTGAACGACAGCGCCCGGGTGCGGACGATGCCGCGCCGGCCGCCGAGTCCGTACATGATCGTGATGGTGTCGACGAACACGTTCAGCGCCCGGGAGCCGGACCACAGGGCCAACACGAACCCGAGCGAGATGACGTCGAAGCGGCCCTCCCGCAGCACGTCGTTCAGCGTCGGCGTGATGATGTCGGCGACCGTCTCGTCGGTCAGCGCACGGGCGGCGGCGCTCTCGATCTGGTCGCGGAAGCTCGTCACCCGGGCGACCTCGAACCGCTCGGCGAGGTAGCCGATCGAGCCGGCGAGCCCGAACACCAGCGGGGGCAGGGACAGGATCGCGAAGAACGCGGCCTCGGCCGCCAGCCCGGTGACCCGGTAGCGCATGCAGGAGCTGACGGTGCTGCCGACCAACCGCCAGACGGCGTCCTTGGCCGACTCGGGTCGGCTCTTCGTGGTCTCGGGCGCGTCCGGCTGCGCGCCGGACGTCGCCTCGGCCATGGCTCTACGGTAACGACATGGATGGCTTCCAGCGCGTTCGTGGCACGCTGTCACGATCGACGGGCACCGGCCCGCTGGTCGACCGGGCCATGCCAGCGGTCGCCGCGTGACGGCGCTGGCCGGCCCACTGCGTGCGGCCTTGCTCACCCTGCTGCTGACCGTCACGGCGGTGGCGTGCGCGCGCACCGCCGACCCGGCGGTGGCAGCCCTCGCGCTGGCCGCGGCGGTGACCGGCGCGGCAATGCTGGGAGCCGACCCCGCCGAGATGGACCCTGCCTGGTCGCTCGGGCAGCTGGTGCGGGCCCGGCTGGCCGCCCTCGACCTCCTCCCGTTGTGGGCCGGGCACGGGGTGGGGGCACTGCTCGGCGGCGTCGTCGGCCGGGAGCTGCTCCAGCGGCTGCCACAACAGGTGCCGGTCGAGCCGCCGGACACCGTGGCCGCGGTCGCGCTGCTCACCGCGGCCGGACTGCTCGGTGGCTGGCTGGTCGGTCTCGTCGCGGCACCCGCCGCCCTGGGGCTGCCGACGCTCGCCGCCTGCGCGGCCCTGCCGGCCGCCGTGACCGGTGCGGTGAACCCCGCCGTCCTCGTCGGCGTCGGGCTGGCCGGGCTGGTCGACTGGAGCTATGTGCTCGCCGCTGCGCTCGCCGTCGCCGTGGCGGCGGTGGCCGGTGCCGGCCTGGCCCGGCTGTCGTCACCGGGGACCACCACCCCGTCTCACTGATCGAGCACGCGTCTCATCATGTGAACGACCGCGTTGCCAGCACTCGGCGCCCCCGCACAGACTGCGGGCCATGCAATCCGCGCGCAGCACCTTCCTCGTGGGGCGACGACACGTCGACCTCATGCGGCTGCGCGCCATGCTGTGTCGGCGCGCCTGACCTCGTCCCCTGCGGCCGCTCGTGCCGCGACCTCCCGGACCCCGGTCTCCCTCCCCGTCAGATCTGGACCGACCGCGGCTCTCACCGAAGGCCAGCCCGCATGACCGCACCTGCTCTGCTCACCGTCTCCCCCGGCAGCCGGGACCCGCGCACAGCGCGGACCGTGCGCGCGCTCCGGGACCGGACCCGCGCACAGCGACCCGACCTGCGGATCGAGGCCGCCTTCCTCGATCACGCCGCCCCCTCGCCCACCGAGGCGTTCACCCGGCTCGCCGCCGACGGTGTGCAGGAGGTGGTGGTCGTCCCGCTGCTGCTGACCGACGCCCCCGACGCCCGGCTGGACGTCCCGGTGGCCATCTCGTCGGCGGTCAGCGCACACCCCGGCCTGCGGGTCGAGGCGACGACCGTGCTCGGAGCCCGCCGGACCTTCCTCGGCGTTCTCGACCGACGGCTGCGGGCGGCGTTGACGACGGCGAGGGTGCGCGAGCTGGACGCGCTGGTGCTCGCCGCGGCCGGGTCGCCCGACCCGGTGGCCAACGCGGGCGTGGCCCGGGTCGCCCGGGCGTGGGGGGCCCGGCACCGGCTCCCCGTGCTGACTGCCTTCGCAGCGGCCAGCCCCCCGTCGACCGGCGAGGCGGTGCGGGCCTTCCGCGCCGAGGGCCGCCGGCACATCGCGGTCGGCTCATTCTTCCTCGCCCCGGGTCTCCTGCCCGACCGAGCCGCCGAGCTGGCCCGCGAGGCCGGCGCGGTGGCGGTCTCGGAGCCGCTGGGCGCCGACGACGA
Source organism: uncultured Actinomycetota bacterium (assembly GCA_963695375.1). Lineage (GTDB taxonomy): Bacteria > Actinomycetota > Actinomycetes > Propionibacteriales > Nocardioidaceae > JACCVL01. The sequence goes on from OY968767.1 coordinate 2,532,594, forward strand.
GGTGGTCCGCACCGTGCTGGAGCGGTACGCCGTCGGCGCGGTCGACCTGGTGCCGCTGCCGGTCTAGGTCAGCCGGCCCCGTCCACCAGCAGCCGGCGCTGCGCGGCGACGTCGAACGCGGCGGCCGGCCACTGCGGGTCGAGCGCGCGAAGCTGCTCGAGCAGCAGGTGGGCGACGGCCCAGTTGCGGTACCACTTGCGGTCCGCGGGGACGACGTGCCACGGGGCAATGGCCGGCGAGCAGGCGCCCAGGACGGTCGCGTACTGCGCCTGGTGGTCGACCCACCGGGCGCGGTCGTCGAGGTCGCGCGGGTCGTACTTCCAGTGCTTGGTCGGGTCGTCGAGGCGAGCCAGCAGGCGCTCGCGCTGGGTGTCGGCCGAGATGTGCAGGAAGCACTTCAGCAGGGTGGTGCCAGCACGGGCCAGCCGTGCCTCGAAGCGGTTGATCCGCGCGCAGCGACGCTCGGTCTCGGCCTGGTCGATCGTGCCGTTCACCCGAGCCACCACCGCGTCCTCGTAGTGCGACCGGTCGAAGAACGCGACCCGGCCCGGGCCCGGCAGTCGCTTCTTCACCCGCCACAGGAAGTCGTGCGACGCCTCCTCGGCCGTGGGGCGGCCGAAGGTGGCCAGCTGCCAGGTCTGTGCGTCCAGCAGCGGGGCGACGTGGCGGACCACGCCGCCCTTCCCGGCCGTGTCCATGCCCTGCAGGACCACCAGCACCCGGCGCTGCCCGCCGGTGTTGCCCTCCGCGAACAACCGGCGGCTCAGGTCGTTCAGCTCGTCGCCGAGGGCGGCCAGCGCCTGCTTGCCGGCACTCTTACCGACACCTTGCCGGCACCCTGCCGGCGCCGCTGCCGGCCGTGAAGCCCGGCGCACCGGCCGGATCGGTGCCGGCCAGATCCACCGGCCCGGGGGGCAGCCGGAGCAGGTCGGTCAGCCGGTCGTCGGCCTGGTCGTCGGCCTGGTCGTGCTTCTCGTCGGGCATCGGGCCTCCTCCGCCGCGCAGCGTACGGGCTGGCGCCGGGACGTACCGGTGGCAGGATCACCAGCGTGCAGATGCTGCAGCCGGCCGGCGCGCTGGGCGACGACGACCTCGAGGCCGCCTACGCCTACCCGGCGGAGCGGACCTGGACCCGGCTCAACTTCGTCGTCAGCGCGGACGGCGGAACGACCGACCCGGGCGGCCGGGCGGACGGGCTGTCCTCCCCCGGCGATCAGCGGGTCTTCCACCTGCTGCGCAGCCTGGCCGACGTGATCGTCGTCGGCGCCGGGACCGCCCGGACCGAGGGCTACGCGCGGGTTCGGCCGGGCGAGGTGGATGCGGACCTGCGCGCCCGGCTGGGGTTGGCTCCGCTGCCCCCGATCGTCGTGGTGTCACGCAGTCTGGATCTGCCGGCCGACCTGCTCCAGGGCCCGGCCGGGACCGCCGGGACCATCGTCGCCACGAGCGCCAGCGCGCCGTCCGACCGGGTGGCTGCCGTCCGCGCCCGCGCCGAGGTGGTGGTGTGCGGCGAGGCGGTGGTGGACCTCGGCGCGCTCCGTGAGGAGCTGGCCACCCGGGGGCTGCGGCGGATCCTCTGCGAGGGCGGTCCGGAGCTGGCCGGGGCGTTGGCTGCGGCCCGGCTGCTCGACGAGCTCTGCCTGACCGTCAGTCCGCTGCTGCTCGCCGGCAACGGGGGCCGGCTCGCCGCCGGCCCGCCGGTCGACCCGCCGCTGCGGCTGCGCCTCGCCTCCGCGATGGTGGCCGACGAGGACCACCTGCTGCTGCGCTACACCCGTGCCGAGGAGCGTTGACGTGTCCGTCCACGATCTGCCCGTCCCGCCGCCGTACGGACCGATGCTGGCCCGGTCGATCCAGGGGGTGCCGGCCGCCGACTCGGTGGAGGGCGGGCTGGCGTACGAGCCGAAGTGGGACGGCTTCCGCTGCATCGTCTTCCGCGACGGCGACGACGTGGAGCTCGGCAGCCGGAACGAGCGGCCGCTCACCCGCTACTTCCCCGAGGTGGTCGAGGCGGTCCGCGCGGCACTGCCGCCACGCTGCGTCGTCGACGGGGAGATCGTGGTCGCGGTGGACGACCGGCTGGAGTTCGAGCGGCTGCTGGACCGGATCCACCCGGCGGACTCCCGGGTCCGGATGCTGGCCGACAAGACGCCGGCGTCGTACGTCGCGTTCGACCTGCTCGCCTTCGACGACCACGACCTGACGCGCCGCCCGTTCAGGGCGCGCCGGCAACTGCTCGAGGAGGCGCTGCGGGGCGCGTCGCCGCCGGTGCACCTGACGCCGCTCACCGACTCGGCGGACACCGCCCGGGAGTGGTTCGGCTCGTTCGAGGGTGCGGGGCTGGACGGGATCGTCGCCAAGCCACTGGCCGGACCCTACGTCCCCGGCGCGCGCAGCATGCTGAAGGTGAAGCACGAGCGCACCGCGGACGTGGTCGTCGCCGGCTACCGCCGGCACAAGTCGTCCACCGCGGACGACCCCCGGCTGGGGTCGATGCTGCTCGGCCTCTACACCGAGGACGGCACCCTGCAGCACGTCGGCGTGTGCGCGTCGTTCTCCGCCCCCCGGCGGTCCGAGCTGGTGCAGGAGCTGGCCCCGCTGGAGGTCACGACCGACGAGGAGCGCGAGGCGCACCCGTGGCGGTGGGGCGCCGAGCCCGCGGACGCCGAGGAGGGCCGGCGGCGACCGGGCGCCCAGTCCCGCTGGAACGCCGGCAAGGACCTGTCGTTCGTGCCGCTGCGCCCGGAGCGGGTGGTCGAGGTCGGCTACGACCACCTGCAGGGCAGCCGGTTCCGGCACACCACCCAGTTCCGCCGCTGGCGGCCCGACCGGGATCCCGCCTCGTGCACCTACGCGCAGCTCGAGGAACCGGTGTCGTACGACCTGCAGAGTCTGTTCGCGCGCTGACCGGCCGCGAGGACCCCGCCCGGAGGACTAGGATCGGACCGTGGCCGACCACGTGGCGCCCCCGCCCGGTGACCCGACCTACGACGTGGTCCTGCTGGTCGAGCGCGAGCTCACCGAGCTCGACGCGCAGCAGGTGGTCGCGCTGCACGACGGCCTGGACGAGCCGGTCCACTATCGGATGCTGCTTCCCGTCGAGGACGCGGCGACGCGGGTGCAGACCGCGATCGGGTCGATCGCCCGCTACGAGATGGTGCCGCCGATGGACGCGGTGGACGGCGAGACCTTGGAGCGGCTGAACCGGGAGCTGGTGGAGCGCGCGCGGCGCGAGCTGGACCGGTCGCTCACCCTGCTGCGGGCCGCCGGAAGGCCGGCCGAGGGCCGGGTCACCTCCGACGACCCGGTGCGGGCGCTGGCCGCCGAGGTCAAGACGCACGACTGCGCCGAGGCGATCGTGCTGACGGCCCCGCACGCGGTCCGGGAGTTCTTCCACCTGGACTGGACCTCCCGGGCCAGGCGCGTGCTCGGCATCCCCTGCCTGCACCTGCTCGGGCACGAGACCTTCGACGAGCAGGGCGGCGGCGGCGAGGGCGTCAGCGGCATGTGAGCCGGCCGCCGACGGCTGCCCGCAACCACCCCCCTGCCCTGCGCGACAGGCTCGCGGCTGGGAGCATGTGACCCGCGCCCGCCGGGCATCTCCCGGACCATCCGCGGCCGACGACATCACGATCAGGAGCACCGCATGGAGGTCTGGCCCGGCACGCCCTACCCGCTGGGGGCCAGCTACGACGGCGCGGGGACGAACTTCGCGCTGTTCAGCGAGGTCGCCGAGGGCGTCGAGCTCTGCCTGCTGGACGGCGACGGCACCGAGACCCGCATCCCGCTGACCGAGCGGCACGCGCTGGTCTGGCACGCCTACCTGCCCCGGGTCGGTCCCGGCCAGCGCTACGGCTTCCGGGTGCACGGCCCGTACGAGCCCGCGGCCGGCCTGCGGTGCGACCCGTCGAAGCTGCTGCTGGACCCCTACGCCAAGGCGGTCGAGGGCGACGTCGACTGGTCGCCGGCGTCGTTCTCCTACGACTTCGACGACCACTCCGCGCGCAACACCGACGACTCCGCCCCGCACGCGATGAAGTCGGTCGTCACCAACCCGTACTTCGACTGGCAGGACGACCGGCCGCCCCGGCACCCGTACCACGAGACGGTGGTGTACGAGGCGCACGTGCGGGGCCTGACGATGACGCACCCGGCGGTGCCGGAGGAGATCCGAGGCACGTACGCCGCGCTGGCGCACCCGGCGATCATCGAGCACCTCACCGGGCTCGGGGTGACCGCCGTCGAGCTGATGCCGGTGCACCAGTTCGTCCAGGACTCGCACCTGGTCGACAAGGGGCTGGCCAACTACTGGGGTTACAACACGATCGGGTTCTTCGCGCCGCACAACGCCTACAGCTCCGTCGGGCAGCGCGGCCAGCAGGTGCTGGAGTTCAAGGCCATGGTGCGCGAGCTGCACCGCGCCGACATCGAGGTGATCCTCGACGTGGTCTACAACCACACCGCCGAGGGCAATCATCTCGGCCCGACGCTGGCCTTCCGGGGCATCGACAACCAGTCCTACTACCGGCTGGTCGACGACGCGCCAGAGCACTACTACGACACCACCGGCACCGGCAACACGCTGCTGATGCGCAGCCCGCACGTGCTGCAGCTGATCATGGACTCGCTGCGCTACTGGGTCACCGAGATGCACGTCGACGGCTTCCGCTTCGACCTCGCCGCCAGCCTGGCCCGCCAGTTCCACGAGGTGGACCGGCTGAGCGCCTTCTTCGACCTGGTGCAGCAGGACCCGATCGTCAGCCAGGTCAAGCTGATCGCCGAGCCGTGGGACGTCGGGCCGGGCGGCTACCAGGTGGGCAACTTCCCGCCCCGGTGGACGGAGTGGAACGGGAAGTACCGCGACACCCTGCGCGACTTCTGGCGGGGCGAGCCGAGCACGCTCGGGGAGCTCGCGGCCCGGCTGTCCGGGTCGTCCGACCTCTACGAGTCCGACGGCAGGGCGCCGTACGCGTCGATCAACTTCGTCACCGCGCATGACGGGTTCACCCTGCGCGACCTGGTGTCGTACAACGACAAGCACAACGAGGCCAACGGCGAGGGCGGCCAGGACGGGGAGAACCACAACCGGTCCTGGAACTGCGGCGTCGAGGGGGAGACCGACGACCCCGAGGTGCGCGCCCTGCGCCGCCGGCAGCAGCGCAACCTGCTCGCGAGCATGCTGCTCAGCCAGGGGGTCCCGATGCTGTTGCACGGCGACGAGCTGGGCCGCACGCAGCGAGGCAACAACAACGCCTACTGCCAGGACAACGAGCTGTCCTGGATCGACTGGGACGACGTCGACGGGGGCCTGCTGGAGTTCACCCGTCGGCTGATCGCGCTCCGGAGCCTCGCACCCGGTCTTCCGGCGGCGGCGGTTCTTCACCGGCGCGACCGACGAGTCCGGGGTCCCCGACATCGCCTGGCTGCGCCCCGACGGACAGCCGATGGGCGCCGACGACTGGGGCCGGGCGGAGGTGCGCGCGCTCGGGGTGCTGCTCAACGGCCAGGCGATCACCGAGGCCGGGCCACGCGGCGAGCACATCGACGACGACACCTTCCTGCTGCTGCTCAACCAGAGCACCGAGACGGTCGAGTTCTCGTTGCCCGACGGGGAGCTGGCCGCGGCCTGGGTGCCGGTGCTGGACACCGGCGCGGAGCCGGTGTGGTTCCCCAGCATCGACACCGACCAGGAGCAGGCCGAGCCGGTCCCGGCCGAGACCACCCGCGTGCTGCTGCCGCACGCGCTCGCCGTGCTGCGCCGTGCCTGAGCACCCACCGCCTGCCGAGAAGCGGATGCCCCCGTCCGGCACGTACCGGTTGCAGCTCACCGCGTCGTTCGGCTTCGACGCCGCCCGGTCGCTGCTGCCGCACCTGGCCCGGCTCGGCGTCTCGCATCTCTACCTGTCCCCCGTGCTGCAGGCGGTGCCCGGGTCCGAACACGGCTACGACGTGGTCGACCACGGCCGGGTCAGCGACGAGCTCGGCGGTGCGGACGGGCTGCAGCGGCTCGCCGACGAGGCGCACACCGCCGGTCTCGGCCTGGTCGTCGACATCGTCCCCAACCACATGGCGCTGGCGGCACCGCTGCACCTGAACGGCCCGCTGTGGGAGGTGCTGCGGCACGGCCGCAGCGCGTCCACCGCGCACTGGTTCGACGTGGACTGGGAGCACGTCGGCGGCCGGTTCCCGTTGCCCCTGCTCGGCAGCACCCCGCACGAGGCGGTGGCCGCCGGCGAGCTGGCGCTGGACCGCGCCGGCGGCCCGGGCGGCACGCCCGTGCTGCGCTACCACGAGCACGTGTTCCCGGTGGCGGAGGGCACGCTGCCGGACGGCGGTGCCGACATGGCTGGGGACACCGACGTCGAGCGGGTGCTCGCCCGGCAGCACTATCTGCTGGCCTGCTGGCGGGACAAGGACGAGGTGCTGGCGTACCGGCGCTTCTTCGACGTCGACGGGCTGGTCGCGATCCGGGTGGAGGACGACGACGTCTTCGACGCCACTCACGCGCTGCTGGTCGACCTGCATCGACGCGGCGTCGTGGACGGCTTCCGGGTGGACCACCCCGACGGGCTCGCCGACCCGCAGGGCTACCTCGACCGGCTGGCGGCCCAGACCGACGGCGCCTGGGTGGTCGTCGAGAAGATCCTCGAGGGCGACGAGACGCTGCCGGCCACCTGGGCGACGGCCGGCAGCACCGGGTACGACGCGCTGCGGGCGGTGCAACAGGCGTTGCTGCCACCGACCCGGCGAGCGCTCGAGCAGGTCTGGGCCGACACCGGCGCCGCCGTGGACCTGGCCGCGGTCGAGCAGCGTGCGAAGCGGGAGGTCGTGACCGGCCTGTTGCAGCCCGAGGTGCGCCGGCTGACCCGCGTCGCGGTCCGGGCCGCAGCCGACGCCGGCGAGGTCGTGGACCCGCACCGGGTCACGGCCGCGCTGTCCGAGCTGCTGATCGGCATGGACGTCTACCGGGCCTACGTCCGGCCCGGGCAGCCGGTCGATGCGGAGGCGGCCAACCGGCTGAGCGCCGCCGCGGAGCGGGCCCACCTGGCCCGCCGGGACCTGACCGCCGAGCTGGTGCTGCTGGAGCGGCTGCTGCTCGACAGCCACACCACCAGCGCGGCAGGTCGGGACCTGCTGGTGCGCTTCCAGCAGACCTGCGGGCCGGTGATGGCCAAGGGCGTGGAGGACACCACCTTCTACCGCTGGCACGAGCTGGTCGCCCTGGACGAGGTCGGCGGCGACCCGGGCGCGCTGGAGCAGCCGAGCATCGCGGCCCTGCACGATTGGGCGCTGCGCCAGCAGGCCGAGCACCCGACCGGCATGACCACGCTGTCCACCCACGACACCAAGCGCAGCGAGGATGTGCGGGCCCGGTTGCTCGCGGCCGCCGGCGACCCGCCGGCGTGGGGGGCCGCGTGGGAGCCGGTGCGGGACGCGGCCGACCGCCTCGGCGTCGACCGCCCGACGGCGTACCTGGTGCTGCAGACCGCGGTCGGCGCGTGGCCGATCGGCCACGACCGGCTGGCGGAGTACCTCGTCAAGGCGACCAGGGAGGCCAAGCGGCGCACCACCTGGACCGACCCGGAGGAGTCGTACGAGGCGCGGGTGATCGCGCTGGCCCGGGAGGTCACCGAGGACGACGGCCTGCGGGCCGCCGTGACCGGGCTGGTGCGGGCCGCCGAGCAGCCGACCCGAGCCACCGTGCTGGCGGCGAAGCTGTTGCAGCTGACCCTGCCCGGCGTCCCGGACGTCTACCAGGGCTGCGAGATCGTCGACCTGTCCCTGGTCGACCCGGACAACCGCCGCCCGGTCGACTACGCGGAGATCACCGGCCGGCTCGCCCGGCTGGACGCGGGCGAGCCCGCCGTCGACCTGCACGACGAGAAGCTGTTGGTCACCTCGCGGACGCTGCGGCTGCGCCGGGACCGCCCGGACCTGTTCGGCCCGACGGGAGGCTACGAGCCGGTCCGCGGCACCGGACCCCACCTGGTCGCGTTCGCGCGTGGACCCGAGGAGGTCCCCGGCGCGCTCACCCTGGCCACCCGCTGGCCCACCCGGCTGGCGGCCGCCGGCGGCTGGGGCGAGCACCGGCTGTCGGTGCCGTCCGGGCGCTGGACCGACGTGCTCACCGGCCGGCGCTGCGACGGCGGCTCGCAACCGGTCGGCGACCTGCTGCACCGGCTGCCGGTGGCCCTGCTGGTACGAGACGGTGCCGGGTGACCCCCGAGGTGTGGGCGCCGGCCGCCGAGCGGGTCGAGCTGGTCGTCGGTGCCGGGGACGGCGGCGGCGAGCCGATGACCCCCGACGCCACCGGCTGGTGGCGGGCCACCCGGAGCCTGCCGACCGGCACCCGCTACCGGTTCGCGGTGGACGGCGGCGAGCCGCTGGCCGACCCGCGAGCGCTCCGGCTCCCGGACGGTCCGGACGGGCCGGCCGAAGCCGTCGACCTGACGGCGCACGACTGGACCGACGCCGGGTGGGCCGGGGTGGCTCTCGACCGCACCGTCGTCTACGAGCTGCACGTCGGTACGTTCACCCCGGCCGGCACGCTGGACGCCGCGATCGAGCGGCTCGACCACCTGGTCGACCTCGGGATCGGCCTGGTCGAGCTGATGCCGCTGGCCAGCTTCCCGGGACGGCACGGCTGGGGCTACGACGGCGTCGGGCTGTGGGCCGTGCACGAGCCGTACGGCGGGCCGGCCGCGCTGTGCCGGTTCGTCGACGCCTGCCACGCCCGTGGGCTGGGCGTCTGCCTGGACGTCGTCTACAACCATCTGGGGCCGAGCGGCAACCGGCTGCCGGACTTCGGGCCGTACTTCACCGACACCTACCAGACCCCCTGGGGACAGGCGGTCAACCTGGACGGTCCGGGCAGCGACGAGGTGCGCCGCTTCGTCGTGGACAACGCGCTGATGTGGCTGCGGGACTTCCACCTCGACGCGCTCCGGCTGGACGCCGTCCACGCCCTGCACGACGAACGTGCGCTGCCGCTGCTCGAGGAGCTGTCGACCGCGGTGGACACCCTCGCCGACGAGGTCGACCGGCCGCTCTGGCTGATCGCCGAGTCCGACCGCAACGACCCGGCGACGGTGACCCCCCGCGCCGCCGGAGGGCTCGGGCTGCACGCGCAGTGGGCCGACGACGTGCACCACGGTCTGCACGTCGCCCTCACCGGCGAGACACAGGGCTACTACCGGGACTTCGCCGGGCCGGGTGCGCTGGCCAAGGTGCTCACCGCGGTCTTCCTGCACGACGGTGGCTGGTCGAGCTTCCGCGGCCGCTCGCACGGACGCCCGCTGGACCGGTCCGCGACCCCCGGGTGGCGGTTCGTGGTGTCCCTGCAGACCCACGACCAGGTCGGGAACCGGGCGACCGGTGACCGGCTGTCCGCGTCGCTCGACACCGGACTGCTCGGCTGCGGTGCCGCCCTGCTGCTCACCGGCGCCGGCACCCCGATGCTCTTCATGGGCGAGGAGTGGGGCGCCTCGACCCCGTGGCAGTACTTCACCGACCACCCCGACCCCGAGCTCGCGGAGGCGGTCCGGCAGGGTCGGCGGCGGGAGTTCGCCGACCACGGCTGGGCACCCGAGGACGTCCCGGACCCGCAGGACCCCGCGACCGTCAGCCGGTCCCGGCTGGACTGGGACGAACCGTCCCGGGGCGAGCACGCCCGGTTGCTCGGGTGGTACCGCGACCTGATCCGGCTCCGCCGCGAGCGACCCGACCTGCGCGACGCCCGGCTGGACCTGCTGCACGTGCAGCACGACGAGCAGGCCGGCATCGTCGTGGTGCATCGGGGCGCGGACCGGGTCGCGGTGAACCTCGGCGCCGAGCCGGCGTCGGTCGACCTGGAGGTTCCCGGGCTGACGCTGCTGGCCGGATGGGGCCCGGGCATCGACCTGGACGGTGCCGTCGTCCGGCTGCCGGCACACTCCGCGGTCGTTGCCGGCCCCGCCTGACCGCGGCCCGCTGGGGCCGGTGCCACACTCGGGCGATGTCGAACCTGCCCCGGCACCGGCCCAAGATCGGCGCCGGCACACCGGCCCCGGACTGGCTGCTCGACCACGGCGACCTGAACCTGCACGCGCTCGGCCCCGGTGACGAGCTGCTGGCCGAGTGGGCGGCCAGCGGGCTGAGCCTGCCGGACCGACCGGCGCTCCGGGCGTACCGGATCGAGCGGGTGCGCGACCAGCTCCGACGCAGCGGGTGCGACGGCATCGTGCTGTACGACCCGGTCAACATCCGCTACGCCAGTGACACGACCAACATGTCGCTGTGGACGATGCACAACCCGGTCCGGTACCTCTTCGTGGCCGCCGACGGGCCGGCGGTGCTCTTCGAGTTCTCCGAGGGCGAGTTCCTCGGCACGCACTCGGGGGTGGTGGACGAGGTGCGGGCCGGGCAGGCGTACGGCTACTTCTTCGTCGGGGACCGGATGGAGGAGGCCGCCGGCCGCTGGGCCGACGAGCTGGTCGCGCTGGTCGACGAGCACGGACGTGGTGACCGGCGGCTGGCCGTCGACATGCTCGAGCTCTCCGGCGTGCGAGCCCTGGAGGCGCGCGGCGTCGAGCTGGTCGGCGGGATGCCGCTGATGGAGGAGGCACGCACGATCAAGTGCGCCGACGAGATCCGCGCGATGCGGTGCGCGGTCGACGCCTGCCAGCGCAGCGTGGCCGAGATGCACGATGCCCTCAGGCCCGGTGTCACCGAGATGGCACTGTGGGGCCGGCTGCAGGAGGCCAGCTTCCGTCGGTACGGGGAGTGGGTGGAGACCCGGCTGCTGTCCTCCGGCCCGCGAACGAACCCCTGGTACCACGAGGCGAGCAGCCGACGCGTCCAGGCGGGTGAGCTGGTCGGCTTCGACACCGACCTGATCGGCGCCTACGGCGTGTGTGTCGACATGTCCCGGACCTGGCTGTGCGGCGCGGAGCGGCCGACCTCCCAGCAGCGGCAGACCTACGCGCTGGCCCGGGAGCAGGTCGAGCGCAACATCGAGCTGCACGTTCCGGGCGCCGGCTTCCGGGAGATCTCGGACAAGGCCTGGTATCCCCCGCTGGAGACCTACCGCGCCTACACCTGCCTGTCGCACGGGGTCGGCCTGTGCGACGAGTATCCCGCGCTGTACGTGCGCGAGACCTGGGACGAGCAGGGGTACCACGGCGAGCTCGAGCCGGGGATGGTGATGTGCGTCGAGGCGTTCGTCGGGCCGCGGTCCGGCGGCGAGGGCGTGAAGCTCGAGCAGCAGGTGCTGATCACCGAGACCGGCAACGAGGTGCTCACCGACTACCCGCTCGACCTCACCCCACCCACCTGACGGTCACGATCCGCGACTTCTGCAGACCGGACGGCTGCAGAAGTCGCGGATCGTGAAGAGGGTGGTGGGGGGTTGGGTGGTGGGGGTCAGGCGGGCCGGGTCACGGAGCGCGGAACGCGTTCCACGCCGCCACCATCCGCTGTCGCTGGCCCGCCGTGAACATGTCGAGGCACAGGTCGTCCCCGTAGCTCATGAAGTTGTGGATCGGGTCCTTGCCGCGCTGGGCACAGGTGTTCAGCGCCGGGTCGCACTCGAAGATGTTGTTCCCGTCGAACTGGTACGGGGTGTCGGCCACCTCGTCGCCCGGACGCCCACACCCGTTCTGGAACGTGTGGTACAGGTTCAGCCAGTGCCCGATCTCGTGCGTCGCGGTGTCGCCCTTGTTGAAGGGGGCGGCGCTGCCACCGGGCATCGACTCGTTCAGGATCACCAGACCGTCGCGGTACAACGGGGTCGGCACCGGGAAGAACGCGTACCCGAGCAGCCCGTCTCCGAGACCGGCGATGTAGATGTTCAGCGTGTTCGCCCGGCCCTGGTGCAGCGCCTTCTTGGCCGGCTGGTCGTCGTCGTCGAACGTCCAGTTGTACCAGTCGGTGTTGCGGGTGCGGTCGATCGAGCGCAGCTTGAACCGGAACGGGGTGGCGGCGGCGTCGGGCGAGGTCCGGCCCTTGAAGCCGCGATTGATCACCCGCATCTGCTGCTCGACCTGGGCGTTGGTGACGTTCCCGCTGCCGTTGTTGCGGCGGATGATGTGGACCCGGGTGGGCACTCGGATGACACGGCTGCCGCGGATGTCGACGCCCTTCAGCGCCTGCCGCATCTGCCGCTCCATGGACCGCTGCTGGGCCCGGGTGACCGTGCCCATGTCCAGGTGCTCGTAGCCCGGACGAACCCGCGCGTCACCGGCGGCGTTCTGCCGTTCACAGTCTGCGTCCGCCCCCGGACCGGCGTCGAGCTTGGCCGAAGACGGGCTGATGGTCAGTGCCGAGGCCGCCAGCACCGCGGCGGCCAGGACTGCAATCCTCTTCATGGCTCCCCTCCCTGTCGGGTCAATTGCCTCGACCCTTCCAGAGGAAGCCGGGAGGTGGGGACGCTTTGCCAGGTCGATGCACGATCAACCACCACTGCCCCATCCCGCCCTCAACCCGACCCCCCGACCCGACCCCCCCAACACCCACGATCCGCGACTTCTGCAGCCGTCAGGTCTGCAGAAGTCGCGGATCGTGAAAGGGGGGTAGTGGGTGGGTGGGGGTCAGGCGAGCTCGGTCACGGAGCGCGGAACGCGTTCCACGCCGCCACCATCCGGTTGGACTGACCGGCGGTGAACATGTCGAGGCACAGGTCGTCCCCGTAGCTCATGAAGTTGTGGATCGGGTCCCGGCCCGGCTGCGAGCAGGTGTTCAGCGCCGGGTCGCACTCGAAGATGTTGTTCCCGTCGAACTGGTACGGGGTGTCGGCCACCTCGTCGCCCGGACGGGCACACCCGTTCTGGAACGTGTGGTACAGGTTCAGCCAGTGCCCGATCTCGTGCGTCGCGGTGTCGCCCTTGTTGTACGGGGCGGCGCTGCCACCGGGCATCGACTCGTTCAGGATCACCAGACCGTCGCGGAACAGCGGGTCCGGCACCGGGAAGAACGCGTACCCGAGCAGGCCCTCCTGCAGGCCGGCGATGTAGATGTTCAGCGTGTTCGCCCGGCCCTGGTGCAGCGCCCGCTTGGCCGGCACATCGTCGTCGTCGAAGGTCCAGTTGTACCAGTCGGTGTTGTTGGTCCGGTCGATCGAGACGACGTTGAACCGGAACGGCGTCGGCGCCGCGGCGTCCGACGTCATCCCCTTGAAGGCGTTGTTGATGACGCGCATCTGACGGGTGACCTGGGTGTCGGTGACGTTCCCGGTCCCGTCGTTGCGCCGGATGATGTGGACCCGGGTGGGCACCCGGATGGTGCCGCGGGACTCGACCTTGACGCCCTTCAGCGCCTGCCGCATCTGCCGCTCCATGGACCGCTGCTGGGCCCGGCTGACCGTGCCCATGTCCAGGTGCTCGTAGCCCGGACGAACCCGCGCGTCACCGGCGGCGTTCTCCGGCTCGCAGTGCACGTTCGCGTCCGAGCCCGAGAAGAGCTTCGCGGACGCGGGACTGGCGGTCAGCGCGGACACGGCCAGCACCGCCGCTGCCAAGATTGCAGCCTTCTTCATGCTGCACACTCCCCCTTCGTGGGAATCGACTGGCGGGATGCTCGCAGACGCAGCAGGTCCGTGTGGTCATTTCGGCAGAATCGACGTGCACCGCTGCCGCGGCGGGTCAGTGCTTGGCGCGGCTCGGCTGCACCCGCATCGGCTCGCCCGCCATCTTCGGATAGTCCGGTGGATAGGGCAGATCGCCGTGTCCGTCCCGTTCGTCCCGCTCGTACCAGCCGAGCAGCTCGTCCAGCAGGTAGGCGCGGTCGTCGATCGAGCGGTGCGGGTCCGGCCGCCGGCGCAGCAGCCCGGGGACGGTGTGCAGCGTGCAGTCGTCCGGGTGCACGTCGGTGAGCTCGTCCCACGTGACCGGGGTGGATACCGGGGCGCCGGCCCGCGGGCGGAGCGAGTAGGCGGAGGCGATGGTGCGGTCCCGGGCGTTCTGGTTGTAGTCCACGAACACCGACCCCGGCGGCCGCTCCTCCTTCCACCAGTGCGTCGTCACCCGGCCGGGCATCCGGCGCTCCAGCTCCCGCCCGACCGCGATGGCGGCGTGCCGCATGTCGGTGAAGGTCCACCGCGGCTGCACCCGCACGTACACGTGCACGCCTCGCCCCCCGGACGTCTTCGGGAAGCCGGTGATCGACAGCTCGTCCAGCAGGCCGCGCAGCTCGGCGGCCACCTCCACCACGTCGGCGAAGTCGGCCCCGGGCTGCGGGTCGAGGTCGATGCGCAGCTCGTCGGGGTGGTCCACGTCGCCGCGACGCACCGGCCAGGGGTGGAAGGTGATCGTGCCCATCTGCGCGGCCCAGGCCAGCACGGCCGGCTCGGACGGGCAGATCTCGTCGGCGGTCCGCCCGGACGGGAAGGTGATGGTGGCCGTCTCCACCCAGTCCGGCGCACCCTTGGGCACCCGCTTCTGGAAGAAGGCGTCCCCGCGCGAGTCGGTGCGGGTAGCCAGCTTGGCGCCCTCGAACACCCCCTTGGGCCAGCGTTCCAGCGTGGTCGGCCGCTCGTACGTCGCCCGCAGCAGCTCCTCGCCGACGGCGGCGTAGAAGCCGACGACGTCCCGCTTGGTGACCGCCGGCCCCGCCGCGGTGGCGGCGAAGATCTCGCGGTCGGGGCTGGACACCCGCACACCGCGTCCGGCGACGTCGAGCTCCTCGACCGGGCCAGCCACATCGGCAGCCTAGATCCTTCGCCGCGCGCCGGTAGTCTCGACGCCATGACCTCGACCCCATCCTCGCCCGACCAGGCGCACGGCGCCCGCGTCGAGCGGACCGACGACGAGTGGCGCGCGACGCTGTCCCCCGAGGAGTACGCCGTGCTCCGCCAGGCCGGGACCGAGCGCCCGTACACCGGGGAGTACACCGACACCAAGACCGTCGGCGTCTACAGGTGCCGGGCCTGCGACAGCGAGCTGTTCCGGTCGGCCGAGAAGTTCGACTCGCACTGCGGCTGGCCGTCGTTCTTCGCCCCCCTGGCCGGCGACGCGGTGCGCTACCTCGAGGATCGCTCCCTGGGCGGCGTCCGCACCGAGGTGCGCTGCGCGACCTGCGACTCGCACCTGGGGCACGTCTTCGAGGGCGAGGGCTACGACACCCCCACCGACCAGCGGTTCTGCATCAACTCGATCGCGCTCACGCTGGAGCCCGCAGCGGGCTGAGCCCGGCTCTTGACGAGCTCGGCGACTCCGGACCATGGTGGACGCGTCGTCGGGTCGAGCGACCCGGCAGCGGGAAGTGGGCCATGACCCAGCCGAGCGCCGCACGTGACGACCTCACCACCGACCAGCTGCGGGCCGAGCTGCGGGGCACCGTGCTCGTCGCGGAGGACGACGGGTACGACGAGGCCCGCTCGATCTTCAACGGGATGGTCGACAAGCGGCCGGCCGTGCTGGCGCAGTGCGCGGACGCCGACGACGTGGCGGCCGCGCTGCGGTTCGCGCGGGACCGCGGGCTCGAGGTCGCGGTCCGCGGCGGAGGGCACAGCGTCGCCGGCTCCGGGTTGACCGACGGCGGACTGGTCGTCGACCTGCGCCGGATGAGGGCGGTGAGCGTCGATCCCGACGCCCGCACCGCCACGGTCCAGGGCGGCGCCACGATGGGCGACCTGGACCGGGCGACGGAGCCGTACGGCCTGGCCACCACGGGCGGCCGGGTGTCGACCACCGGAGTGGGCGGCTTCACCCTCGGCGGCGGCACCGGCTGGCTGGACCGCAAGCTGGGGCTGGCGTGCGACCGGCTGGTCTCGGTCGAGCTGGTCCGCGCGGACGGGCGACGAGTCCGTGCCGACGAGCACGAGAACGCCGAGCTGTTCTGGGCGTTGCACGGCGGGGGCGGCAACTTCGGGGTGGCGACGTCGTTCACCTTCCGGCTCGACTCCGTCCCCGGCGTCACGGCGGCGCTGCTCCTCTGGCCGCCGGAGCGGGGGCCGGAGGTGCTCCGGCGGTGGCGGGACCTGATGGAGTCCGCCCCGGACGAGGTCGGTGGCGGCTTCTTGTACCTCACCGGCCCGCCGGACGACTTCGTCCCGGCCGAGCTCGTCGACCGGCTCGTCTGCGCGACGCTGGTGACCTACACCGGGACTGAGGCGGAGGCTGGGCCGTTCCTGCACCCGATGCTGGAGCTCGCCCCCGCGGCCCGACTGGTGCTCGAGCTGCCCTATGCGGAGCTGCAGTGTCTGCTCGACGACCCGCCGGGCTACCGCAACTACTGGTCGGCCGAGCACCTCGCAAGCCTCCCGGACGCCGCTGTGGACGTGTTCTGCGCACGCTCGGGCGACGTGATCGTCCCGTCCCCGTCGCAGCACGTGGTCTTCCCGCAGGGCGGCCTGACCGCCCGGCAGGGTCACGAGTGGCCGACGCCGTTCCGAACCGCTCCGTGGGTGGTGCACCCGTTCGGGCTGTGGGACGACCCGGCCGACGACGATCGCGGCAGGCAGTGGGCCAAGGACGTCCGGGCCGACGTGCAGCCCTGGGCGACCGGCGACGTCTACCTGAACTTCATCGGGGAGGAGGGAGGCGACCGGGTGGCCGCAGGCTTCGGGAAGCACTACGCCCGACTCGCGCGGGTGAAGGCGGAGCACGATCCGGACAACGTGTTCCACCTGAACCACAACATCCAGCCCGCCACTGGCATCCCGCAGCAGCGGTAGCCGGCCGGCGCGGGCGGGCTCAGGGCAGGTCGCGCACCAGGTCTGCCACCGGCCGCCGTCGACCGGTGTAGAACGGCACCTCCTCACGAACGTGCCGCCGGGCCCGGCTGGCCCGCAGCTCGCGCATCAGGTCGACGATGCGGTCCAGGTCGTCGCCCTCGAACGCCAGGATCCACTCGTAGTCGCCGAGCGCGAACGACGACACCGTGTTCGCGCGCACGTCGGGGAAGCCGCGGGCGAGCTTGCCGTGCTCGACGAGCATGTCGCGGCGCTCGTCGTCGGGCAGCAGGTACCACTCGTAGGACCGGACGAACGGGTAGACGCAGACCCACCCTCGCGGCTGCTCCCCGGCCATGAAGGCCGGGACGTGGCCCTTGTTGAACTCGGCCGGCCGATGCACCGCGAGCTGTGACCAGACCGGGGCGAGCCGGTGACCGAGGGCGGTGCGGCGCAGTCGGCCGTACGCGGCCTGCAGGGCCTCCGCGGTGGGGGCGTGCCACCACACCAGCAGGTCGGCGTCCGCGCGGAGCCCGGACAGGTCGTACGTCCCGCGCACGTCGACGCCGTCGGCGGCCAGTCCGGCGAACAGCGCGTCCACCTCCGCGGCCAGCACGCCGCGGTCGGTCGACGCGCCCAGCGGGTCGCGCAGCACGAAGACCGACCACATGGTGTAGCGGATGGTCGCGTTGATGTCGCGGGCGGACGGGCCGGTCCGGCCCCGAGGCTCGCGCACGGCTTCGGTCATGTCGCCATTGTCTCCGTCGGCCTCAACCCGGCGACGGCGCGGTCGGCCGCCCGCTGCGCGTCCGCCACGCAGGCGGCGATGCCCACCCCGTCGTAGGAGGCGCCGCAGACGTCGAGCCCCGGTTGTGCCTCGACCGCGCTGCGGATGCGGACCACCCGGTCCAGGTGCCCGACCGTGTACTGCGGAAGCGCGCCGCCCCAACGCGTGACCCGGGCGTCGACGACCGGAGGACGCAGCCCGACCGCCTCCTGCAGCTCGCCCTCGACGAGCCGGATGAGATCCGCGTCGTCTCGCCGCAGCAAGGCCCCCTCGCCGTGCCTGCCGACCGACGCCCGCAGCAGCACCGTGCCGGCGCCGACGGTGGCGGCGGCCTGTGCTCCGACCCACGCCCACTTGGTGCTCGACCAGGTGAGCGCCTTGACCACCCGCCCGTCCACGGGGGGCACGAGGAACCCCGAACCGACCGGACGCGCCGGCAGCGCGGTGGCCGGCACCGCGAGGGTGACCACGGCGACGCTGGCGGTCTCGATCTCCTCCAGCGCCGCCGCGCCGGCCGGGGCGACGTCCGCCACCAGCCGGGCGGTGGGCGCGGGCGGCGTGGCCAGGATCACCGCGTCGGCCCGGACCAGCTCCGGCCGGTCGGCGCGGCCGACGACGAGCCGCCAGCCGGCAGGCTCGCGACGAAGCTCACGGACCGTCGCTGAGCAGCGCACCTCGGCGCCGGACGCAGCGGCCACCGCCGCGGGCAGCCGGCCCACCCCGCCGACCACGCCCGCGAACACCGGCGTGGCGGGGCGCTGCGCCCGCTCGGCGATGGCGGCCGCCGCCGACGCGAGCAGCGACCCGCCGCCCGCCGCCAGCGCCGCGACCTGCGGCGCCGCCGCGAGCAGCGACAACCGGTCGGCGTGGCCTGCGTAGACGCCCCCCAGCAGCGGCTCGACCAGCCGGTCGGACACCTCGTGGCCCAGTCGCCGGGCCACGAGCCGGCCGACCGCGACATCCTCGACGGTCGGGCGGCCCGGCAGCAGCCGGTCGGCGGCCGCGCGGGCGACACCGGCTCGTGACACCAGCCCCGAGCGGGCCAGCACCCGCAGGCCGGCCGGGACGCCGAGCACGCTGGGCGGCAACGGCCGCAGCTCACCACGGGTCCAGACCGAGGCGGTGGTGGTCGCCGGATGGCAGACGTCGTCGCCAAGGCCCACCGCCCGGATCAGCTCCACCCCCTCCGGCCGCCGATTGAGCACCGACTCGGCGCCGGTGTCGACGATCAGCCCGGCGACCTCGTCCTGGGCGAGCTTGCCGCCAACGGTGGGTGCCGCCTCGAGCACCGTCACCTGGACGTCGGGGCGCTGGACGCGGACCCGTAATGCGGCGGCGAGCCCGGCGATGCCGGCGCCGACGACGACCAGATGCGGGGGAACGGACACGGCTCCATCCTGCCCGGTCGGAACCGGACCTCCCGCCGCCGCGTCCGAGCAGCATGACGATGACAGCGCGAACCCGACGTCCGTGGGCAGTGGCGACCGCCACCCTCGCCGCAACAGTGGCCGGTCTCCTCGCGCTCGGCGCCTGCTCGTCCGGTGCCGGCGTCGACGGGGTGTCGGCGGACTCGGCCGAGTCGACGGGCGAGAGCGGGGCCGGGGAAGGGACCGGCGACCGGGTCGGCGTGGTCGAGCCGGACGCGGTGGCCGCGAGCGGTGGCACCGACTCGATAGAGGTCGACCTGGACGACGGGGTCTTCACCGGTCGGGACCTGATCCGCACCGCGTCGATGACCGTCGTGACCCGGGACGTGGAGGCGGTGCGCCTCGAGGTCGCCGCCCTGGTGGACCGGGTCGGCGGGGCCATCGCCAGCGAGACCAGCTCCGCGCAGCCGACCCCGGCCGGCGAGGAGGAGCTCCGGACCATCCGGCTCGGACTGCAGGTGCCGACCGAGCGGCTCGATGCGACGGTCGCCGCCCTGTCCGAGCTGGGCTCGGTCCGGCAGCGGTCGGTCGCCACCCAGGACGTCACCACCCAGGTCGCCGACGTGGACAGCCGGGTGCAGAGCGCGCGCAGCACGCTGCGCCGGATCCGCGCGCTGATGAGCCGGGCGAACAGCCTCGGCACCGTGATCCGGCTGGAGGGGCAGCTGTCCCGGCGACAGGCGGCGCTGGAGTCGCTGCTGGCCCAGCAGCGGTCGCTGGGCGAGCAGACCGCGCTGGCCACCGTCGACCTGGAGCTGGTCACCGCCACCGCGGAGGCGGAGCCGGACGAGGACGAGGCGCGCGGGTTCCTGGCCGGGCTGGACAAGGGGTGGGAGGGCCTCAGCGCCTTCCTGCTGGCGGTGAGCACCGCGACCGGGTTGCTGCTGCCGTTCGCGGCGGTGGCCGGGCTGCTCGCCGTCCCGCTGCTGCTCCGCTACCGGCGGCGCGACGGGCGGCTCAGCCCGCCGCTGGCGTGAGGCTGTGCACCAGCTCCACGACGCGGGTCAGCACGTCGGGGTCGGTGCCCGGCGGGACCCCGTGACCGAGGTTGAACACGTGTCCCGGGGCGGCTCGACCGGAGCGCAGCACCTCGGTGACCGCGGCCTCCACCACCGACCAGGGCGCCTGCAGGATGGCCGGATCCAGGTTGCCCTGCACCGCCCGCTCCGGTCCGATCCGCCGGGTGGCCTCGGCCAGCGGCACCCGCCAGTCGACGCCCACCACGTCGGCGCCGGCCGCGCCCATCAGCCCGAGCAGCTCACCGGTGCCCACACCGAAGTGGATCCGCGGCACCTCCGGCGCCAGCTCGGCGACCGCGGCGAGCACCGCCGCCGAGTGCGGCTGCACGAAGCGGGTGTAGTCCGCCGCCGAGAGCGTCCCCACCCAGGAGTCGAACAGCTGCACCGCCCGCGCCCCGGCCGCCACCTGCACCCGCAGGAAGGCGCCGGCGATGGCCGCCAGCCGGCCCAGCAGGTCGTGCCACAGCTCGGGATCTCCGTACATCAGCGCCTTGGTGCGGGCGTGGTCGCGCGAGGGTCCGCCCTCGACCAGGTAGGACGCGAGGGTGAACGGGGCGCCGGCGAAGCCGATCAGCGGGGTGTCCCCCAGCTCGCCGACCAGGGAGCGCACCGCCTCGTCCACGTACGACACGTCGTCCGGCTCGAGGGGGCGCAACCGGGACACCTCGCGCGCGGAGCGGACCGGGTCGGCGACCACCGGCCCGGTCCCGGGCACGATGTCCAGGTCGACGCCGATGGCCTTCAGCGGCACCACGATGTCGGAGAAGATGATCGCGGCGTCCACCCGGTGCCGGCGGACCGGCTGCAGGGTGATCTCGGTGACGAGGTCGGGTCGCGCGCAGGCCTCCAGCATGCCCACGTCCGCGCGCAGCGCGCGGTACTCCGGAAGAGAGCGGCCTGCCTGGCGCATGAACCACACCGGGGTACGGCTCGGGGTGCGCCGGTTGCACGCGGCGAGCAGTGGTGGCTCGCCGGCGTCGCCGGCTGCCGGAGCGCGGGGATCGGGCACCGCCCGATCCTCCCAGCAGGCCCGGCGCGTCGCCGGAGCGGCCTCGTCGCGAGCGGCCTAGGGTGCCGACATGGGCGCCAGACGGGAGCTCGACCGGCCACCCGCGCAGTTTCGTGCCGCGGTGGAGCAGCTGCGGTCGGTGCGGTTGCGCCCGGAGATGCTGCTGACCGAGGTCCCCGCCCCGCAGCGCATCGCCGCCCATGCCTACGCGGTCGCGGCCGACGTGACCGTGGACGACCGCGAGGTCGGGACCGGGCGGCTGGTGCTGCTGCACGACCCGGCCGGCAACGAGGGGTGGAGCGGGACGTTCCGCTGCGTGACGTTCGTCCGGGCCGAGGTGGACCCGGAGATGGTCCGTGACCCGGTGCTGTCCGCGGTGGCGTGGAGCTGGCTCACCGAGGCGTGGCAGGCACACGGACTCGACGTGATCGCCCCGAGCGGGACCGTGACGGTGGTGCTCTCCGAGGGTTTCGGCGGGATCGCCGCGGAGGGGCAGACCGCGCAGGTCGAGGTCCGCGCGTCGTGGACCCCGGCCACGGCCCCGGCAGGCTCCGACCCGGTGGACCGCGCCACCGTCGTCGATCTGGCCGCCCATGCCGAGGCGTGGGGCGACCTGCTCGGCGCGGCAACCGGGCTGCCCCCGATGCCCGCCGGTGTGGTGCCGCTGCCACCGCGCCGAGGCGGGCGAGGGTGAGCGCCGAGGACCTCGTGACCACCGAGCGGCCCGCCGAGGAGGACCTCGAGAACGGGGACCTGCCGGACGCGGAGGTGCTGCCCGAGCCGGCAGCCCCGCCCAAGCCGTTGCTCCGGCTGCAGGAACCACTGCCGGATGTCACCGACTCCGCTCCCGCGCTCGAGCAGGTGGCGGCGGCGATCGCCCGCGGCCGCGGGCCGGTGGCCGTCGATGCCGAGCGGGCCTCCGGCTACCGCTACTCGCAGCGCGCGTACCTGGTGCAGCTGCGGCGGGACGGCTCCGGCAGCGCGCTGGTCGACCCGATCGCCGTCGCGGACCTGACGCCGCTCGCCACCGCGCTCGACGGGCTCGAGTGGGTGCTGCATGCCGCGACCCAGGATCTGCCCTGCCTGGCCGAGATCGGCCTGCGGCCGCGCCGACTGTTCGACACCGAGCTGGCCGGCCGGTTGTTGAACCTGCCGCGGGTCGGGCTGGCCACGCTGGTCGAGGAGCTGCTCGGCGCCCGGCTGGCCAAGGAGCACTCGGCGGTGGACTGGTCGACGCGGCCGCTGCCGCGCCCCTGGCTGGAGTACGCCGCGCTCGACGTGGAGGTGCTGCTGGAGCTGCGCGGACTGCTCGCCGACCGGCTGGAGGCCGCCGGCAAGGCCGAGTGGGCGGCTCAGGAGTTCGAGGCGCTGACCCGGTTCACCGGGCCGGAGCGCCGCCCCGACCCGTGGCGTCGGACCTCGGGGATCCACCGGGTACGCGGCCGACGCGCGCTGGCGGTGGTGCGCGAGCTCTGGCTGGCCCGGGACTCGCTCGCGGTCGACCAGGACGTGACGCCGGGTCGGCTGTTGACCGATGCGGCCATCGCCGAGGCGGCCGCGGCCCTGCCCCGCGACCGGAACGCGGTCCGGTCGCTGCCCGGGATGCGGCACCGCCGCACCCGCCGGCACGTGGAGCAGTGGTCGGAGGCGATCGAACGGGCCCTGGCGCTGCCCGAGTCCGAGCTGCCGCCGACCACGCTGCGCACCGACGGGCTGCCACCGCCACGGTCCTGGCCCGACCGCAATCCGCCGGCGGCGGCTCGACTGAAGGCGTGCCGGGCGGTCGTCGCCGACCTGTGCTCCGCCCACGACCTACCCGCCGAGAACCTGCTGCTCCCGGAGGCCGTGCGCCGGCTGGCCTGGGCACCGCCCGAGCCGGCCGACCCGGCCGCGGTGGCCGACTTCCTGCACGGGCTCGGTGCCCGGCCCTGGCAGACCGAGCTCACCGCCGGGCGTTTCGCGGCGGCTCTCGCCGGGGTGGCTGACTAGCCTGACGGCCGTGCGCTCCGCTCTCACCGTCGCCGCGGCAACCGCGCTGGTCGGCGTGCTCGGCCTGGCCGGCTGCGGTGACGAGGAGACCGCCGACAGCGCCGAGACGGTCACCAGTCCCACCACCGCACCCCCGGCGACCGCACCGAGCGAGTCGTCCCCGCCGCCTTCTCCCGGTGAGTCCGAGTCGGGCCCGAGCAGCGACGGCTCCGGCACGGCCGGCACGGCCAGCACCGAGCCGCCCGCGCCGTCGACCGCCGGCGGCCTGGCGGCGACCCTGCTGTCCGGACGGGACCTGCCCGGCCTGAACGCCGAGGTGGGCTGGCGGGAGACCGGCACCCGCCGGGCCGAGGCCGTCCCGCCGCCGTGGGTCTGCCAGCCGTTCTCCCTGGTGGACAACGGCGCGGTCACCGCCGTCCAGCGCAGCTTCGCCGCCGCCGAGGGGGACGCGACCGCTGCGCAGGTGGTCGGCCGGTTCGCCGACCGGCAGAGCGCCCAGCGTGGCTTCGCGGTGCTGCTGGCGAACGCCCGGAACTGCGCCGACCGGCTGCGCGAGCTCGGACGCAAGCCGCAGGGGCCGGTGGACCCACTGACGCCGCTGCCGGTGGCCGGTGGCCGGGCCGGTTGGGGCGTGCTCTTCTCCGGCCCGGTGCCGGGTGAGCGCGACGTCGCGTATATCGACGCGGTGGCGGTCGTCCAGGTGGGCGTCCTGGTCTCGGTGACCTCGATGAGCAGCATCGGTCAGGACTACAACTACGAGCCCGGCGGCACCCCGCCCGAGCAGACCGTGCCGCTGGTCGCGGCGGCGCTGTCCCGGCCCTGAGTGCCGTCCCGGCCGCGTTGTCGTGGCACGATTCACGGGTGGGCGCGCCGCGGTTCACCCGACCCTCGTTACCGGGTGACGCCCTTTTCGACCAGCTGCCCGGCGCCGACGACCCGGCGCTGCGCGCCGAGGCCGGCGTGCGGGCGGCCACCCTGCTCGTGCGCGGAGCACGGGACAGCACCGATGCTCGCGTCGTCGAGCGAGTGGTCCGGCTCGCCGACGAGCACGGGCTGGACGAGTTGGCGGCGCTGTGGGCGGACTCCCCCGCCGAGTCGATCGCCGGGGCGCTGTGGCGGCTGTACCTGTTGCGCGCGTGGGTGCACCGGGACCCGGTGCGGGCGTCTCGGGAGTTCGCCGCCGGTCGCTCGACGGCGCCGGTGCACGACGTGGTCGCCGGGGTGGTCGATCCGCCGGGGCCGGACGAGGTGCGCGATCTCGCCGACACCGTGCTGCGCGGTGTCGTGGTGGCCGACCTGGCGGTCACGCTGGAGCGGGCCGCGGCGTTCGCCCGGGTGGTCGCGGTCGGCCGGGCGGGGCTCGCCGAGGACCCGCCGGGTTCCACCGAGTCGGCCGGCCGGCTGGTGACCACCGCCGAGCAGTTGGAGGTCGCCGCCCGGCTCGAGCGCGCCGGACACCTCGCGTAGCCGCGTAGCCGCGTGAAGCCGCGCACGCCGGAGAAGCCGAAGGCGCCGGACCGGGAGCGCCTCACGGCGCGTGGCCGCTCGTGGCGGCTAATTGTGGGACCCGGGGCTACCGCGGTCCGGCGCCCAGATCAGTCTACAGATCGTGCGCCCAGTGGGTGAACGATGAGGTCACCTCCATCCCGACGTGTCGGTACAGGTCCAGGGCGCCGGTTCGCGAGTCCGTGGACAGCTCGCCGAGCCGACGGCCGCGGGCCCGCGCGTTGCCGAACGCGTCGCCCAGCATCGCTCGGGCCAGCCCACGGCCGCGAGAGCCCGGCTCGACCGCCACCTGATGCACCCACCCGGTGTCCTCGGAGAGCAGCAGGTGGCAGGCGCCGACGACGCGACCGGCCGGGTCCGTCGCCAGTCGGACCTGCCACGGCTCGAAGCCGGGTTGGTCCAGAACGGCCGCAGCCCAGTCCTCGAACGGCCGCCGGACCCACCCCTCCCACTCGCCGAAGGCGTCCTCCACCACCTGGTAGGCCACCCGCTCGTCCCGGCCGGGCTGCAGGTCCCGCAGCGCGTAACCCTCCGGCAGCTGAACCTCGGGCACCGGTCGGTCGGGCGGCAGGCTCAGGATCCACGACGTGTACCGCTCGGTGTATCCCGCTGCGACGAACAGGGCGCGGGCTGCGTGGTTCGCGTCCGGGACCGACTGCCCGACCCGGGTCAGGCCGTGCGCGCGGCCGACCTGCTGGCTCCAGTCCAGCAAGGCCCGGCCGATCCCGCGGCCTTCGTGCTCGGGGTGCACGAACCCCTCGCTCTTGTTGTCGAGCGTCACCTCCGCGTAGCCGACCACCGCCTCGCCGTGCAGCACGGCCACGCCGCGATGCTCCACGTCGGTGCTCGGTCGCCTCCAGTCCGCCTCGATGTCTCCGCGCTCGATCAGCACCTCGCCGAGCACGTGCAGCTCGCAGGCGGCCATCACGTCGGTGACGGCCTGCACGTCGCCCAGCGACAGCGGACGCGTGCTGTAGGGGGCGGGGACGGTGGGACCGGCGGGTGTGCGCACGGGCAGCATTCTGCCGTCACCCGCCTAGACTCCGGCAGTGGCGAGCGCGGCGGAGGCGGCGGCGATGCGGCGGGCGATCCGGCTCGCCGCCCGTGGCCGGGCGAGCACGCTGCCCAACCCGGTGGTCGGCTGTGTCGTGCTCGATCCCGCCGGTCGGCCGGTCGGCGAGGGCTGGCACGACCGGCCGGGCGGGCCGCATGCGGAGGTGGCGGCGCTGACGGCCGCCGGACCGCTGGCCGCCGGCGGCACCGCCGTGGTGACCCTCGAGCCGTGCGCCCACACCGGCCGGACAGCGCCGTGCACCGACGCGCTGGTCGGCGCGGGGATCGCCCGGGTCGTGGTCGCCGTGCGGGACCCGTTTCCGCCGGCCGCCGGCGGGCTGGAACGGCTGCGAGCAGCCGGGGTCCAGGTCGAGGTGGGGGTCGAGGCGGCCGCCGCCGAGGCCGGCAACGAGGTCTGGCTGACCGCGGTCCGGCGCGGCCGCCCGTTCGTCACCTGGAAGCTGGCGACGACGCTGGACGGCCGGGTCTCAGCCGCCGACGGCAGCAGCCGGTGGATCACCTCGATGCCGGCCCGCGCCGACGGGCACCGGCTCCGGGCCGGCTGCGACACCGTGCTGGTGGGCGTGGGCACGGTGCTCGCCGACGATCCGCTGCTGACCGTCCGGCCGGACGACGGCACGACCGTGGACCGGCAGCCGCTGCGGGTGGTGGCCGACACCTCGGGCCGGACGCCGGCCGACGCGCGCGTCCGGGACGACTCGGCGGAGTCCTGGATCGCCACCGGCGCCGAGGTCGGCACCGGAGTCGACGGACACCTCGACCTGGAGGCACTGCTGAGCGCGCTGCACGCCCGCGAGCGCCGGCACGTCCTGCTCGAGGGCGGGCCGCGGCTGGCCGGGGCGATGGTCGCGGCCGGGCTCGTCGACAAGGTGGTGGCCTACGTCGCGCCGGCACTGCTCGGAGACGGCGCGAACGCCCTCGGCCCGGCGGGGATCCGCACGATCGCCGAGACTTTCCGCCTCGACCTGGTCGACGTCCGGCAGGTCGGTGCGGACGTGCGAGTCGAAGCCCGTCCAGTGCGGAGCTGACAGCCCCTCAGCGCTGGGCCAGCCATCGGTTCGCCGCGTCCAGCTGGATCGCCGTCCTGCGGTGCAGGGCCGCCACCTCGACCTCGTCGAGCCGGTCGCAGATCCAGTCCCAGTGCACGGCCACCTGCTCTCCGGGCTGCAGCCCGGTCACGAACGCATGGCCGTCGGCCGACCAGCGGGCCTGCACGACCGACTCCGCCTCGGCCTCGAGGCTTAGCCGGCCGTCGTGCAGGCGCAGCGCCGGCACCCGGACGGTCGCGCGCTCCCCGTCGACCGCGGTCACGCGGCCCCACCGGATCCGGCAGGAGTCCAGCACCGACCGGGGGACGTCGCCGGCTTTGCCGAGCAGCCCGATCCAGGGGTAGACGACGAACACGTGGAAGCCGTGGTGCGGGCCGGCGGCGGTACCGCCGCTGTCGCCGGCCAGCCGCTCCGGGACGCCGGGCTGACTGCCGAACTGCTCCCGGGCCACCCGGGCGAGCGCGGCTTCCGGCACCGCGTCCAGCAGCTCGCTGCCCAGCCAGTAGGCGTGCACGACCCGGCGGTCCAGCGGATCCTCGACGCCGAGGCTTTCGGCGATCAGCTGCAGGTACGGCCAGGCGCCGTCGAACAACCGCGCCCGCCGGGCGACCTCGGCGTCCAGGTCAGCGGCGGCCGGCCGGGCGTCGGCCGCGCCACCGGCGAGCAGGACCTCGGCGCCGTCGGGACCGCAGTAGCCCAGCTCGTTCGGCGGGAAGGCGTAGCGCGCGAACAGGGCCGCCCCCGACCGCTGGTCCAGCTCCGGCGACGCCGGCATTCAGCAGATCCGCGGCAGCTGCTCGCCGAGGGGCAGGTCCACCACCCGCGTCCCGCCCAGCCCGGTCCTCGCCACGACCATGCCGGGGTGGGCCGGCACGCAGGTCCCGATCACGGTGGCGCCCTTGCCGTGCTCGTGTCGGCGCATCGCCTCCAAGACCTGCTCGGCGTCCTCGGCGGCGACGAACGCGACCAGCTTGCCCTCGTTGGCGACGTATAGCGGGTCCAGCCCGAGCAGACCGCAGGCGTCGGTCACCGGTTGTGGGATCGGCAGGTCTCGCTCGACCAGCTCCACGCCGACGCCGGATGCCGAGGCGATCTCGTTCAGAGACGCCGCCACCCCGCCACGGGTCGGGTCACGCAGGACCCGGATCCGGGCCCCCGTCTCCAGCATTGCGGCGACCAGGCCGTGCAGCGGCGCCGTGTCGCTCTCGACCGATGTGCCGAACTCGAGGCCCTCCCGGCAGCTCATCACCGCCACCCCGTGCACGCCGATGTCTCCGCTGACGATGATGGCGTCACCGACCTGGGCCGCGCTCGGTCGCAGGTCCACCCCGTCCGGCACCCGGCCGATTCCGGCCGTGTTCACGAAGACCTTGTCGCCGTGGCCCGCGTCGACCACCTTGGTGTCCCCGGTGACCAGCCGGACGCCGGCCCCGCTCGCGGCCCGGCCCATCGCCTCCGCGACACGACCGATGTCGGCCAGGTCGGTCCCCTCCTCGAGGATGAAGGCGGTGGACAGCACCAGCGGTTCGGCCCCGGCCATCGCGAGGTCGTTCACCGTGCCGTGCACGGCGAGGTCGCCGATGCTGCCGCCGGGGAAGAACATCGGCCGGACGACGTAGGAGTCGGTGGAGAAGGCGAGCCGGACGCCGCCGACGTCCAGCACCGCGGAATCGCCCATCCCGGCGTCGGCGGCAGCACCGTAGGCGGGCAGGAACAGGTGCTCGACGAGCTCGGCCGACAGCGCCCCACCACCGCCGTGTCCCATGACGATCGTCGGTGAGTTGCGCAGCGGAGCCGGGCAGACCCAGCTGTCGAAGTCCGGCGTCCCGTCGGGCCGCCCGTCAGCCACGGTCGCCCGCCCCCACCGGGGTCTCGTCCGGCTGCACGACGGGCAGGTCCATCCGCCGGTAGGTGTAGTAGGCGGCGCAGGCACCCTCCGACGACACCATCGTCGCGCCGAGCGGGTTGCGCGGCGTGCACTCCTTGCCGAACGCGGCGCACTCGTGCGGCTTGATCAGTCCCTGCAGCACCTCGCCGGAACGACAGATCGTGGACTCGGCGGTGTTGATGCCGGTGACCGAGAAGCGCTGCTCGGCGTCGAACTCGGCGTAGCGCTCGGACAACCGCCAGCCACTGCCCGGGATCATGCCGATCCCGCGCCAGGTGCGGTCGGTGACGTCGAAGACATCGGCGAGCATCGCCATCGCCGCCGGGTTGCCCTCGTCGCGGACCGCGCGAGGGTAGGCGTTCTCCATTTCATGCCGGCCGGACTCGAGCTGCAGCACCGTGCGGCGGATCCCCTCCAGGATGTCCAGCGGCTCGAAACCGGTGACCACGATCGGCACCTGGTACTTCTCCGCCAGCGGTGGGTACTCCGCCGTCCCCATCACGCTGCAGACGTGCCCGGCAGCCAGGAAGGCCTGCACGCGGCAGGTCGGGGACTCCATGATGGCGGCGATCGCCGGCGGGACCAGCACGTGTGAGACCAGCAGCGAGAAGTTCCTGATCCCCAGCCGCTGCGCCTGGTAGACCGTCATCGCGTTGGCGGGTGCCGTCGTCTCGAACCCGATACCGAAGAACACCACCTGCTTGTCCGGGTTGTCCCGGGCCAGGTTGAGGGCGTCCAGCGGGGAGTAGACGACGCGTACGTCCGCTCCGGCACTCTTGATGCGGAACAGGTCCTTGCTGCTGCCGGGGACGCGCAGCATGTCACCGAACGAGCAGAAGATCACGCCCGGCTGCTCGGCGATCGCGAGCGCCTTGTCGATCATCTCCAGCGGGGTGACGCACACCGGGCAACCCGGTCCGTGGATCAGCTCGATCGCGTCGGGCAGCAACTGGTCGATGCCGTGCCTGATGATGGAGTGCGTCTGCCCGCCGCACACCTCCATCATGGCCCACTCCCCCGTGGTTGCCGCGTCGATCTGCTCGAGCAGCTTGTGTGCCAGCTCGGGATTGCTGAACTCGTCGAGATACTTCATCAGCCTTCTCCGTTCCCCTCGTGTCGATCCCCGTGACCCGCGGTGGGGTCGGTCATGCCGGCTTGCTTGGCCGCCAACGCGAACTGGTCGCCGAACTCCTCCTCGAGGATGCCGAGGTTGTCGAACTCGGCCAGCGTCTGCAGTGCCGAGGCCTCGTCGAGCATCTGGATCGCGAAGCCGACGTGGACCATCACGTAGTCGCCGATGGCGACGTGGGGGACGTACTGGCAGCAGACGTCCTTGCGCACCCCCCCGAAGTCGACGTCGGCCATCGTGGTGCCGTCCCGCTCGCTGAGCGAGACGACCCTGCCGGGTACGGCGAGACACATGACGAGCTCCTTCAGCTGGCGGCGGCGACGAGGACCTGCCCGAGAGCGATGCCCCCATCGTTGGGCGGTAGGTGGTGCGGACACAAGACCCGGAAGCCGGCGGCCTGCAACCGGCGACGCGTGTCGGACAGCAGCAGCGCGTTGCCGAAGCAGCCGCCGCCGAGGGCGACGGTGGCGACACCGGTGTGGTCCCGGACGCGGATGGCGACGTCGTGCACGGCCGTCACCACTGCGGCGTGGAAGCCGGCCGCGATGGAGCCGGCCGGCACTCCCCGGGCCACGTCCCGAGCGATGCCGCGGATCACGCCTCCGGGGTCGATCACATCGGGCGCGGAGCCGGTCCCGGTCCGCAGGTCGAAGGTGTAGCCGATCCGCGGGCCGGCGTCGGTGGTGCCCGCGTGTCGGGCCAGTCCCTCGAGCTCGATCGCGGCCTGCGCCTCGTGGTCCACCACCTGCCGGACGCCGGCAAGCGCCGACACGGCGTCGAACAGCCGGCCCATGCTCGAGGTCGGTACGCAGCCGAAGCCGGTGTCCACCTGGTGCCGCAGCACCCGCAGCTCCTCGGCCGGGCACGCGTCCACCGGCGGCAGCCCGGCCTTCCAGGCCACCCCGGCGGCGGCCAGATGGGCCAGCGCCATCCGGTACGGGCGGTGCACGCTGGAGTCGCCACCGGGGAGGTTGACGTAGCCGAGGTGCGCGGCGCGGGTGAAGCCCTTGTAGTCGGCGACCAGCACCTCGCCACCCCAGATCGCCCCGTCGGTGCCGTAGCCGGTGCCGTCGAAGGCGACGCCGATCACCGGTTCGCGGCCGTCCAGCCCGTGCTCGGCCATCACCGCCGCGACGTGGGCATGGTGGTGCTGCACCGTGACCAGTGGCCGATGCGCCCGGTGCCGGCGGGCCCAGTCGGCCGAGCGGTAGCCGGGGTGCGCGTCGGCGACCAGCAGCGCCGGCTCGACGCCGGTGAGCTCGCGCAGGTGCCGCTCGGCGGCGTCGAAGGCGTCGAGAGTCGCGAGGTCGTCCATGTCGCCGATGTGCTGGCTCAACCACGCGTACCGGCCCTCGGCCACGCAGCAGGTGTTCTTCAGGTCCGCGCCCACCGCGAGCACCGCCGGCACGTCGAACGGCAGCGCGATCGGCACCGGCGCGTAGCCGCGGGAACGCCGCACCGGCACCTCCACCCCGTCGACCAGCCGAGTGACCGCGTCGTCGCAGGGCACGTGGATCGGGCGGTCGTGCCGGAGCCAGCCGTCGACGAGCGGACCCAGCCGGGCCAGGGCGTCGTCGTCGTCGTAGCACAGCGGCTCACCCGCCAGGTTCCCCGACGTGAGGACCAGTGCCTCGGGCCCTGGGGGGTCGCCCGGCAGTCCGAGCAGCAGCCGGTGCAGCGGGGTGTAGGGCAGCAGCAGCCCGAGGTCGGGGTTGCCCGGTGCGACGGCGGCCGACAGCTCGTGTGCTCCCGGTGTGACATCGGCCCGCTTGGCGAGCAGCACCACCGGGTGCTGTGGGCTCTCGAGCAGCCCGAGCTCCGCGTCGTCGGCCTCGGTGAACCTCCGCGCCGCGGCCGCGTCGGGCACCAGCACGGCGAACGGCTTGTCCCCACGCTGCTTGCGCCGGCGCAGCTCGCGGACCGCCTGGTCGTTGCCGGCGTCGCAGGCCAGGTGGTAGCCGCCGAGACCCTTGACGGCGAGGATCCGGCCTTCGGCCAGCATCCGTCGGGCGGCCACCACGGCGTCTGCGCCCTCGACCGGCGGCCCGGCCGGCCGGACCAGCTCGAGCCGCGGGCCGCAGTCGTGGCAGGCGATCGGCTGGGCGTGGAAGCGGCGGTCGGTCGGGTCGGTGTACTCCGCCCGGCACCGATCGCACATCGAGAAGCCGGCCATCGTGGTCTGCGGCCGGTCGTAGGGCAGCCCGGTGATGATGGTGAACCGCGGACCGCACGACGTGCAGGAGACGAACGGGTGCCGGTGCCTGCGGTTCCCGGGGTCGGCGAGCTCGGCCGCACAGTCGGCGCAGGTCGCCACATCGGCGCCGACCAGGGTGCGGCCACCACCGGCACGCGCCGACTCGTCGATCCGAAAGCCGACGGTGGCCTCGGCGGGGATCTGCTCCGCCTCCACCCGGCGCACGTCCGCGAGCGGAGGCGGCTCCCCGCTCATCGCGGCGACGAAGCGCTCGACCGCGTCCGCGGGACCCTCGACCTCGGCCAGCACGCCCGCGGAGTCGTTGCGCACCGCGCCGGACAGGCCGAGCCGGGTGGCCGTGACATAGACGAAGGGGCGGAAGCCGACGCCCTGGACCACTCCGGTGACCCGTACCCGGCACCGGATCGAGGGGGAGATCGATGAGGTCGCCGTCACGGTCCCTCCTCCGCCGGCTCCCCGCTGCCCATCATTCGCAGCCCGGCCAGGGCTTTGGCCGCAGTGTCGGCGTCGACGGCCTCCACGGCGAACCCGACGTGGATGAGCACCCACTGCCCGGGCGCCGGCGGCTGGTCGAGCATGCCGACGTTGACCCGGCGCTGCGCCCCGACCACGTCCACGAGAGCCAGCTGGTCGGCGTAGCCGTCCACCAGCTCCACCACCCGTCCAGGGATGCCTAGGCACATGGCTGGACCCCCACCCGCTCGGACAGCAGCCGGTGCACGGCGGCCACCGCCTCGTCCACGGCGGCGGCGACCGGCGGCGACAGGCCGATCCGCTCCTCCAGGTCGGCCGGTTGCACCCCGACGACGTACGTCGGCGGCAGGGTCCCGCCCATCCGCTGCACGTCGGCGAGCACCGCGGCCGGGTGCAGGTCGTGCGCGTCGACTCCTCCCGGAGCCGCGGCCGGCCCGACGTCGTCGCTGTCGACGGTCAGCACGGTGACGGTGCCCGGTGGCCGGTCCCCCGGCAGCGCGTCCACCAGCACCAGCGCCTCGACCCCCTCCAGCAGGTCGTAGGCCAGGTGCACGCCGCGGATGCCGTAGTCGACCACCCGGACCCGGTCCGGCAGCGTGCCCGGGACAGCGGTCAGCCGACGGGCCACCTCGGGCCCGAAGCCGTCGTCGCCCAGGAAGAGGTTGCCGATCCCGGCCACCAGCACGCCGCCTGTCATGTCGTGGATCTCCTGCTCCTCCTCCGTGGGGTGGTCCGTCAGGGTCGGTCCGCGTCCGGGGCCGTCAGCCCTGTCCGCTGGGCAGGTCCGGCGACTCGTCCGAGCCCTGCGGGTTGACCGAGGTGTCGGTCTCCTCGTCGGGGCCGTCCGCAGGCCGGTCGACCGGGCCGCCGCCCGGTTCGTCACTGCCGGTGTCACGCGACCCGGGGGCGCCGCGCTCCTCTTGGGGCTCCTCGCCCAGGTGCTCGCCGGGGGTGCTGGTCATGTCGTCTCTTCTCTGTTGCCGGTGGGCGGTACGCGCTCGCTCCGGGAGCCGGTCACATCTGGCGGATCTTCAGGTAGCGCTTGATGTCCGGTGCCGATCGCAGGCCGATGATCACCGCTCCCAGGACGCCGGCGCCGAGCAGCAGCGCGGTGAGCTTGCCGAGTGTCTCCATCAGTTCTCCTCCCTCCGGTCGTCGATGTGCGGGTCCGCCTCGAGGTCCGGCGCAAGCGGCTCGAGCTCGTCGGGGGCGAAGTAGAGATAGCGGCCGTACCAGTCGTGCAGGTCGGCGGCCGGATCGTCGGCGAGCACGACCGCGACGTGGGTGTTGCCGTCGACGTCTGAGTGCACGGCGGTGACCCGCGCCTCCTGCTCGGCGAAGAACAGGTCCTGGGCGTCGGCTCGCCGGCGCGGGTGGATGCGAACCCGGCTGCCACCGGAGACCGGGACACCACCGATCATGACCACATCCACGTCCGGCTGGACGCTGCCGTCCACGGCCGGGTCCCACCAGGGCACTTCGTCGTCGAATCCGAACGTGCCGGACAGGTCGAGCTCGGCGTCGGCAGCCAACGCCAGTCCCGGGTCGCGCAGGATGCCGTGCAGCTGCTGGAGCTGCGCAGGCGTCATCTGGTCACAGCGGTCGATGATCTGCGCCGCCTTCGGGTCGGTCGCCCGGGCCTGCTGCTTCTCCTCCTCGGTCAGCGTCATCACCCGCAGGGTGAGGATCTCGTCGATCTCCGTCGAGTCGAACAGCGCGCCGGCGCTCTGCTCAGCCACCTCGGGGTGGTCGTAGAGGATGATCGGCGAAGCCAGCACGACGGTGCCGGTGTCGCCACCGGCCTCCGAGGCCCCCGAGGCGAGGACCGGCCAGCAGCGTCGCTGCTCACACCGCGCCGCCGCGGCGGCCAGCTGGTCGGGCGGCTCCAGCAGCGAGACGAACGAACCGCCGTCGATCGTCAGCAGCAGGTGCGCCCCGATGAACGAGCGCCGGATCGCGTCGTCCTTGTCGGAGGCGACCCCGGCGACGTTGTCGACGCTCAGCCGCAACCGGCTGACCCCGCCGTCGAGGGTGCGGCTGACATGGACCTCGGCGGCCAGCGGCCAGCGGCGGCGGACCAGTCGGCTGCCGGCGTCGAGCTGCTCGACGTCCTCGCCGCCGTCGACCCGCAGCGGCACCGCGGTCGCACCGTCCGCGAGACGGAACTCGGGCAGGACCAGCTCGTGCTCCACCGCCTCGTCCCAGGTCAGCCAGCTGGTGTCGGCCACGGTGAGCTGCTCCACCGGTGCGAATCCCCCGGCCCCGGCCCGTTGCGCCTCCCGGACCTGGAGCTGCAGGAAGCGCAAGCGGATCGTGACCACCGACTCCTCCGAGCCCTGGAGCAGCACCTCCGCGGCCATCCCGGACTCCTCACCGAGGCCGGCCTCGGCCGCACCCGGGGGTCCGAGGACGCCGAACTGCCAGCGCACCTGGTTCTTGCGCGACGACGCGCGGTACGGGTACAGCAGGTATCCCTCGTAGAGCACGGCGTCGGCAACGGCGCGGGCACGGTCAAGGTCGGAGCCGGCGGCGGCGCCGGCGGCGGCGCTCACGAGACACCCTCCCCGGCCCGGTGCAGCAGCGTCTCCAGCGTGGCCTCCCAGGTGGTCAGCCCGGCGGTCGCGCGGAACTGCGCGAGCGCCCGCAGGGTGTCGTGGTCGAGCCGCAACCACCCCGACCCCGGGAAGTAGTGGTCGAGCATGTCCTGCCAGACCCCGACCGGCAGGTCGTGGGT
Organism: uncultured Actinomycetota bacterium; assembly: GCA_963695375.1. Taxonomy (GTDB): domain Bacteria; phylum Actinomycetota; class Actinomycetes; order Propionibacteriales; family Nocardioidaceae; genus JACCVL01. The sequence goes on from OY968767.1 coordinate 2,567,539, forward strand.
CGCCTCCCGGTCCCACGGGACCTGCTCCACGCCGAAGCCGGTGCTGCCCCTGGTGAAGACCGTGCCGGTGAAGAGCAACCGCAGCGGCACCGTGCCCTCCCGTAGCGCGTGCAGATACTTGGAGCCGGTCACCTCGAAGTCGTACGTGCAGGGCAGCGCCAGGTCCACCTCGGTCACCGCCGTGAAGCCCTGCACCATCGTCTCGGCCTGCATCCACAGCAGGGGCCGCAGCGTGTCGGTCCAGCGCTCCCGGGAGCCGAACAGATCCAGCAGCCCCGGCTCCTCCTCGGCGGAGTAACGACGCCGCTGCGCGTCGATCCGCACCTGGCAGCGCAGCGCCATCGCGTGCACGACCGCGCCGGTGCTCTCCTCGATCCGCAGCCGGGCGGTCAGCTGCGGCGCCACCGCGTAGGGCTCGGCGAACACGTCGACCACCGAGAAGCTCAGGTCGGTCATCCCGCGCCTCCGGCGTTCGGCATCGGGCGGCTGCGCTGGTGCAGCAGGTCGAAGAAGGCGGTCAGCTCGGCCCGTGCGTCGCTGCCGCCGTCGAAGCCGCGCCAGACCCGTCGCAGCCGGCCGATCAGCTCGTAGCAGGCGTCGATCGGCACCACGTGGCAGGAGGTGCGGGCACCGGCCGCCGCGTCCCGGCCCGGCACCTGGATGAGCAGCGCCTCGACGTCGGCGGCGAGCTCGCCCAGGGCCGGGTTGGCCGCCAGCACGGTCTCCCAGGCGTCGAGCGGGAGCTCGGACTCGGTCGCTCCGGCCGGGCCCGGATAGAACGCGATGGTGCGGTCCTGCCGCGAGTTGGCGAAGAAGAACGCCAGTCCGACCGGGATCTCCAGCGCGTCCCACTGCCCGGGGCCGAGCACGAAGTCCGGGACGTGCAGGTACCGGTCCGGCACCGCGCGGTACCGCAGTGCGGCGTCCTGCGCGGTGAACAACAGGTAGCAGCCGCGGCAGGTGCACATCAGCGCCCGGCTCTCCAGGTCCACGACGTGCTGGTGCGACTCGGAGATCGGCTCGGCGCACATCTCGCACCGCTCCCCGACCTGGGGCCGCGGTCGCTCGGTGGTGATGCGGCGCAGGGTGGCGAACGCCGAGCCGGGGTCGGTCACGTGGGAACCCCCGCGGGTACCGCCACCGAGAGGACGCCGTCGCGGACCAGCACCGGGAACGGGTCAAGGTGCAGCCGCGGGGCCCCGTCGGTTGGAACACCGTCGGCGGCGGCCGCCGCGGGCGCGCCGTCGACCGCCACCCCGGCGTGCCGAACGTCGTAGTGGGTCTGGCAGGTGGGGCAGCGCAGCAACGGCGCGTCGCTGGCGCCGCCGAGCCGGCGGGCCAGGGAGGCACCGGCGAAGCTCTGCTCGCACCGGGCGCAGCGGTCCCGGAAGACCAGCACGTCGGACCCGATCCGGCAGCCGAACACGGTGAGCCCGGCCACCGCGAAGCCGCCCAGCTCACCCGCGGCCAGCCCGGCGAGCTCCGGCACCGGCTCCCAGGTGGTGTCGTCGTCGGGCTCGGTCGAGGCACCGTCCGCCAGCCGCAGCCGCAGCGAGTCGACCGAGATCAAGGGTCCCCCGGCCTCGGCTCCGGCCGCGCCGCCGGTGTCCACCTGGATCGATGTGACCTCGGGAGCGGCCGCCTCGACCGCGCCCTCCACGGCCAGCTTCAGCGTCACCGAGGACGAGGGGCACCCGTCGCAGCTGCCCAGCAGGCGCAGCGACACCACCCCGTCGTCACCGACGCCGAGCAGTTCCACGTCACCACCGTGCGAACCGAGGTAGGGACGCACGCTGTCCAACGCCGCCTCGACCCGGGTGGTGATGTCGTGCGGGTGCAGGCCGTGCACGAGCAGCAGGCTGGCGACCAGGTCGTCGCCCGTCAGCCGGTCGAGCAGCAGGTCGTCCAGCCGGCCGGTCTCTCGGAGCAGCGTGAGGATGCGCTCGAGTCCAGCGCCGTACAGGTCGGCCACCAGCCGCACCAGCTCCTCGGCGCGCTCCCGGGCGACCACCCCGCCCGCCGCGCTGGCCTCGAGCAGGGTCTGGATCCGGTCGCCGGCCTCCCGGAGGCGGTCAGGGAACTCGTCGTCAGGTTCGTGCGCCGGCGCCATCTGCGCGGTCTACTCGCCGGTCACGGACTGGGTGGGCGAGTGCGTCTGCTCCAGCGTCTTGCCGTTGCCGAGGTACATGTGCACCCCACAGGGCAGACACGGGTCGAAGCTGCGCACCGTCCGCATGATGTCGATGCCCTTGAAGTGCTCCCGATCGTTCTCCTCGAAGATCGGCTGGCCCTGCACCGCGTCCTCGTACGGTCCCGGCGTGCCGTAGGTGTCCCGCGGGTTGGCGTTCCACGGCGTCGGCGGGTAGGGGTGGTAGTTGGCGATCTTGCCGTCGCGGATCACCATGTGGTGGCTGAGCACGCCGCGGACCGCCTCGGTGAACCCACAGCCGATGCCCTCGTCGGGGACCTCGAACGGCTCCCACGTCTTGGTCCGCCCGGCGCGGATCTCCACCAGCGCCTTCTCGGCGAAGTGCAGCGCACACGCGGCGGCGTAGGCCTGGAAGTACGTCCGGGCCCGGTTCCGCTCGATCGTGTTGCTCCACTGCGGGATCTTCCACTCCAGCGAGACCGGTCCCTTCAACGCGGTCTTGGGCAGGTTGATCTGCACGCTGGTGCCGGTCGACGTCACGTACCCGATGTCGACGAGTCCGGCGAGAGCGGTCGACCAGAGCCGGGCCAGCGGGCCGCCGCCGGTGTCCAGGGCGAGATGGTCCTGGCCGTCGAACCAGCGAGGAGACATGACCCAGCTGTACTTGTCGTCGAGGTCGCGCTTCTGCGGCTTGGGGTTGGTGTGCTGGTTCCACGGATGCCGACGATCCACCGGGTTGCCGAGCGGGTCCCGGTCGACGAACATCTCCTGCCCGTCCCAGTCGTCGTAGTACGACGAGCCGAGCAGGATCCGGATGCCGAGGTTGATGTCGACCAGGTCGGTGGTGACGAGCTTGCCGTCCACCACCACACCGGGGGTCACGAACATCTTGCGGCCCCACTCGGTCATGTCCTTGTACTCGAAGTTGCAGAACTCCGGGTCCTGGAACGAGCCCCAGCAGCCGAGCAGCGTGCGTCGCAGGCCGACCTGCTCGTATCCCGGCAGCGCCTCGTAGAAGAAGTCGAACAGGTCGTCGTGCATCGGCACGACCTTCTTCATGAACTCGACGTAGCGCATCAGCCGGGTCATGTAGTCGGTCATCAGCTGGATCGTCGCCACCGTGCCGACGCCGCCCGGGTAGAGCGTCGACGGGTGCACGTGACGCCCTTCCATCAGGCAGAACATCTCCCGGGTGGAGCGGCTGACCTGGAGGGCCTCGCGGTAGAACTCGCCGGTGAACGGGTTCAGCGACCGCATGATGTCGCCGATGGTGCGGTAGCCGTGGTCGCCGGCGTGCGGCGCCTCGGTGGAGTTGGCCCGCTCGAGCACGCCGGGGTTGGTCTCGGCGACCATCTTCTCGCAGTAGTCCACCCCGACCAGGTTCTCCTGGAAGATGTTGTGGTCGAACATGTACTCGGCGGCCTCGCCGAGGTTGACGATCCACTCACCGAGGTGCGGCGGCTTCACGCCGTAGGCCATGTTCTGCGCGTAGCACGAACAGGTGGCGTGGTTGTCGCCGCAGATGCCGCAGATCCGGCTGGTGATGAAGTGCGCGTCCCGCGGGTCCTTCCCCTTCATGAAGATCGAGTAGCCGCGGAAGATCGACGACGTGCTGTGGCACTCCACGACCTCCTTCTGCTTGAAGTCGATCTTGGTGTAGATGCCGAGGCTGCCCACGATCCTGGTGATCGGGTCCCAGGCCATCTCGACGAGGCCGTCTTTGCTTCCGCGGTCGGTGGGGGTCGGGATGGTCGACGTCATCGTCGCCTCTCAGGCTTGGAAGGGGGTGGCCGGACGGAGAGCGCTCACCAGGTTCGGGTGGCGCCGGTGGTCAGCTCTCGCCCCGAGTGCCGCCACTTCGGTTCCTTGTCCACCGTCTGGCTGGTGAGGTGGCGCAGGTTGCGGATCGCCGCCCCGTAGAGACCGACGGCCGTGGTGGACAGCTTGCCGCCCGGCGGCTCGTCCATGAACGGCATGAACTTGTCGGGGAAGCCCGGCATCGTGCACCCGATGCAGATGCCGCCGACGTTCGGGCAGCCACCGATGCCGTTGATCCAGCCGCGCTTGGGCACGTTGCACTTCACCACGGGCCCCCAGCAGCCGAGCTTGACGATGCACTTGGGTGAGCCGTACTCGGTGGCGAAGTCACCCTGCTCGTAGTAGCCGGCACGGTCGCAGCCCTCGTGCACGGTCTGGCCGAACAGCCAGGTCGGGCGCAGCGCGTCGTCGAGCGGGATCATCGGCGCCTGGCCGGTGGCCATGTAGAGCAGGTAGGTCAGCGTCTCCGACAGGTTGTCCGGCTGGATCGGGCAGCCGGGGACGCAGACGATCGGGATGCCGGCCTTGGACTGCCACTCCCAGCCGAGGTAGTCGGGCACGCCCATCGCCCCGGTCGGATTGCCGGCCATCGCGTGGATGCCGCCGTACGTCGCGCAGGTGCCGACGGCCACGACCGCGGTCGCCTTGGGCGCCAGCCGGTCGAGCCACTCGCTGGTGGTCATCGGCTGCCCGGTGGCCGGGTTGTTGCCGAAGCCGCACCAGTAGCCCTCGTCCTTGAGCTTCTCGTTCGGGATCGACCCCTCGACGACGAGCACGAACGGCTCCAGCTCGCCACGGTCGGCCTTGAAGAACCACTCCAGGAAGTCGTCGGCGCCGCCGTTCGGCCCGCACTCGAAGTCGATCAGCGGCCAGTGCACCGCCACCTGGGGCAGACCCGGGAGGGCGCCGAGCGCGATCTCCTCGATGCTGGGCTGGGTCGCCGCCGTGAGCGCCACCGAGTCTCCGTCGCAGCTGAGACCGGCGTTGATCCACAGCACGTGGATCAGGGTCTCCTCGGCCTTCTGAGCGGTCGCGTCCAGCATGCCAGCCACGCTTTCCGGGGCTCCGCACGGACCGAGGCCCCTGGCGCCGCCGGGGCCGACCGTCGGCTCTCTTCCGCGGCGTCCGCTTCGTCTTATCTCGCCCGGTCAGAGGCTGTCAAGGCTCGCCGACGTCGACGCAGCGCCCTGCCGGGCGCGACCGCGCACCCACCCGCACCACGCATCCATCCCGTCACCGTGCGTGGCGGAAACCGGCAGGATCTCGGCCCGGGGGTTGACCTGGCGGACGTAGCCGGCGAGTCGCTCGAGGTCGACGTCCAGGTGCGGCAGCAGGTCGGTCTTGTTGATGAGCACGAGGTCGGCGACGGCGAACATCTGCGGGTACTTCAGCGGCTTGTCCTCGCCCTCGGTCACCGACACCAGCACGACCTTGGCGGCCTCGCCGAGGTCGAACAGCGCGGGACAGACGAGGTTCCCGACGTTCTCCACGAACACCAGCGCCCCGGGGGGTGGGTCCAGCGAGCGGAGCCCACGGGCCAGCATGTCGGCGTCGAGGTGACAACCGGCGCCGGTGTTCACCTGCACCACCTCGGCTCCGGTGGCGCGGATCCGGCGGGCGTCCAGGGCCGTCTCCTGATCTCCCTCGACGACCGCGACCGCGGACCACGGGCTGTCGTCCTGCGCGGTGAGGGCGCGGATGCTCCGCTCCAGCAACGTGGTCTTGCCCGAGCCGGGGGAACTCATCAGGTTCAGGGCCAGCACGTCCCGCCGGGCGAGCCAGGTCCGGGTGTCGGCGGCGAGAGCGTCGTTCTTGGCCAGCAGGTCGGTCTCGATCTCGACCACCCGGGAGTGCTCGTGCGGGTGCTCGTGCGGGTGCTCGTGCGGGTGCTCGTGTGGGTGCTCGTGCGCTGCCCCGAGCCGGGTCACCCGGACACCGGCGTCCTCGCCGCAGCCGCAGGTCGCGCACATGTCAGACCACCTCCACCGAAGCCACCGCCAGCTCGCGACCGGCGGTCACCTCCACATCGGCACTGCCGCACGAGCAGAGCAGGATCATGTCCGGCAGGACGACGTCCGCGCCACAGCTGCGACAGCGACCGCGCCCCTCCGGCTCCTCGACGTCCAGCCGGGCGCCGGCGAGCGGCGTCGACTCGGTCACCAGCTCGAAGCAGAACCGCATCGCGTCCGGGATCACCCCGGACAGCCGGCCGACGCGCACGGTCACCACCGACACCTTGGCCGCCCCGGTCCGGGCGGTGACGGTGTCCACGATGCTCTGCGTGATCGCGAGCTCGTGCATGGCCGACACGGTACGCCGACGGTCAGGAGTCGGCTGCCGGCCGCTCCTGGCCGGCCCACCAGGCCAGGCCGGTGTTGGTGGCGGAGATCAGCGTCGTGCCGACCGCGACCCGCCGCGGCAGGTCGCCGCGCAGGCCCGCGGTGGCGGCGGCCAGCGTGTCACTCGCGTGGATGACCAGGGCCAGGTGCGTCGCGCGGCGCAGCTGTTCCCCCTGCAGCAGCAGCAGGTCGGCGCCGATCAACACGGTCCGGATCCCGAACATCCGGAAGGGGTAGACGCCGGAGCCGTCGACGTCGGGGTCGGCGCCAAGCCGGCGCAGCAGCAGTTTGGGCGCGACCAGCGCGAGCGTCCCGTTCACCAGCCGCACCGCGGCCAGCGTCTTGCGCGCGGTGCCGGGTCCGAGGTCCATGGCGTCGTTTCCCTCCCTGCCGGTCGGGTTCCCGGCACGCTCGCAGCGCTTCGGGGACGGTGTCAATGCCACGGCGGGACGCGCCGTCTGCGCCGGTGCCGAGCCTTTACATCCCGACCGGCCGGGAGCAGGCTGCCTGTCAGGACGTGGGGAGGACGGGTCGAGATGCCGGAACAGACGGCAGTCACCGTCCGGGCCACACTGCTCCCGGACCGGCACCCACAGGTGCGGCAGCAACTGCGCGCGTTGCGTGGCGAGGGCCCCAGCTCTGCTGACTTTCCCTTCGCCGAGCTGGCTGGGGTGCACTTCGCCCGGCTGTTCGTCCTGGACGAGGCCACCGACGCGGACGGGCGGGCGATCCCGGCGTCGCTGGTCTACATGGCCGATGTCGACGGGGGCGCCGAGCAGCATCTCGCCGATCTGGCGCAGCGTGCCGGGCCCGGGCTGGACCGGTTGTTCGGTCACTGCGCGGACTACCCGGCGGCGCCGGGCGCCGCGGACCGGCGCACCTGGCTGTCCCGGCACACGCTGCGTCCGGCTGCGTACTACGTGCACACCGCCGGGCGCACCGTGGACCAGATCCGGGCCGAGCTGCGGCTGCGAGACGAGCTGGAGGACCTGGCCGACGTGCCCGACGTGCGGACGGGCGGCGGCGCGAGGGCAGTGCGGCAGCGGCTCGTCGACGGCGTGCACGCCCGACCGGACCTGAGGTGGGCGGCTCGACCCGCCGCCGGTCCCGGACCCGGGCGAGCGGTGCGGAGTGCCCTCGCACTCGGCGCGGCAACCCTGCTCGGCCTGCTCCTGCTGCCGGTGCTGGTGCCGGTGCTGCTGGGCTGGTTGGTGCTTGTCCGGCTGCGCGAACGCCAGGAGGTCCCGGAGGCAGGAGCGGCCGATCCCGAGCACCTGCACGACGTCATGCAGTACGAGGACTTCGGCGCGCAGAACGCGTTCACCGCGGTCGGGCTGGTGAAGCCGGGCTTCGTCCGACGGACCACGATGCGGGTGGCCTTGGCCGGGCTTGAGTTCGCGAACCAGCACCTGTTCTGGCGGGATCGGCTGGCCGGCGTGCGCACCATCCACTTCGCCCGCTGGCTGCCGCTGGACGGAGGCCGCCGGCTGGTCTTCGCCAGCGCCTACGACGGCAGCCTCGAGAGCTACATGGACGACTTCATCGACCGGCTGCATTGGGGGATCAACCTGGTCTTCAGCAACGGCGCCGGCTTCCCCCGCACCCGGTGGCTGGTGTTCGGCGGGGCGCGGGACGAGATCGCCTACAAGCACTACCTGCGTCGGCACCAGGTCGCGACGGTGGTGTTCTACTCCGCGTATGCGACGTCCACCGCACGCACCCTGGACGCCAACGCCCAGCTCCGGAGTGGACTGAGCCACATCCCCCGAGACGACGCCGGCGCGGCGCGCTGGCTGTCGCTGTTGTGAGGACCTCGTGACCGAGCCGCTCGACCTCGACGACGTCCAGGGCCTGGTCGTCCGCGGCTACGGTGCGCTGCCGTTCGCCGCCTACCTGCTGGTGCACGTGGACGACGCGGGCGCCGCCCGCCCGGCACTGCGCGGGTGGGCGGAGGCGGCGACCGCCGCGTCCGCATCCCCCGTCGACGACGCCCTCAACGTGGCCTGGACCGCGGCGGGGATTCGGGCCGTGTGTCCAGAGACTCTCGCCGCCGCCGGCTTCGCCGAGCAGTTCAGCTCCGGCATGGTCACGCCGTACCGCAGCCGGCTGCTCGGCGACGTCGACGAGGACGACCCCGCCGGGTGGCGGTGGGGCGGGCCGCGCACCCCGGACGTGCACCTGCTGGTGTTGCTCTATGCCAGGACGGCCGCGCTGCTGGACGCAGCCGTCGACCGGTGCCGGGCGGTGGCCGGGGTGCACGGGCTGCGGGTCCTGGACCGGCTGGAGACCGACGAGCTCACCGACCGTGAGCCGTTCGGCTTCCGGGACGGTGTCTCCCAGCCGGTGCTCGACACCCTGCCGAGGGCCCGGCAGGGCCACGACGTCGTCCGCACCGGCGAGTTCGTCCTCGGCTACGTCAACGAGTACGGGCAGCGTGGCGAGCGACCGCTGCTCGACCCCGCGGCCGACCCGGGCCGGCTGCTCCCGCGCGACCCGGACGGGTCCGGCGCCGCCGACCTGGGCCGCAACGGGTCCTACCTGGTGGTGCGGCAGCTGCGGCAGGACGTCGGCGGCTTCTGGTCCTACGTTGACCGGCAGTCCCGCTCCGCCTCCGGCGAGCCGGACGCCACCCGGCGCGAGCTCGTCGCGGCGAAGCTGGTCGGCCGCTGGCGCAGCGGCGCGTCGCTGGTGCTCGCCCCGGCCGCCGACGACGAGGCAGTGGCCGCGCGCAACGACTTCGGCTACCAGTCGTCCGACCCTCTCGGGCACGCCTGCCCGATCGGCTCGCACGTGCGGCGAGCCAACCCCAGGGACTCGCTGGAGCCCGGACCCGGCACCGAGCGATCCCGCGAGGTCAACCGCAGGCACCGGCTGCTGCGACGCGGCCGCAGCTACACCGCACCGGCCGCCGACGGTGACGTCGAGCGGGGGCTGCACTTCCTCTGCCTGAACTCATCCCTCGCCCGGCAGTTCGAGTTCGTCCAGCACAGCTGGGTGAACGACCCGTCGTTCAACGCCCTGCACGACTCGGCCGACCCGCTCGTCGGTCCGCGCGGCCGGACCGGTGCCAGCTTCGCGATGCAGGGACTCCCGCTCCGCACCCGGCTGCGGGACGTTCCCCAGTTCGTCCAGGTGCGCGGCGGCGGCTACTTCTTCCTGCCGGGCATCAGGGCCCTGCACCACCTCGCGTCAGCACCGCCCGCAGCGGAAGGAGCACGACCGTGACCACGTCCTCGCGGCAGATCCGACGACCCGGCGCCGAGGGGGCCGGCTATCACAGCAACCTGCCCTGGCGCCTGTACCGGACGGTCAGCGACGCGCTGGACGCGCGCTGGGGATGGGACCGACTGCCGACACCGCTGGGGCTGGCCGTGCTGATCGGCCTGCGGGACTCGCTGCGCCGCTACAACCTGCACGACACCGGCTCGCTGCCCTCGACCGGCCGACCGCCGGTGCCGCCGTTCCGCTCCGAGTACCTCACCACGCGCACGCTCGACGGCAGCTACAACGACCTCGCCCACCCCGCCTCGGGGATGGCCGGCGCCCGCTTCGGCCGGAACGTGTCGCTGGACGCCGCCCGGCAGCCGAGCCGGACCGACGTGCTCGATCCCAGCCCGCGAGAGGTCAGCCGGGCGTTGATGACCCGGCACGAGCTGATCGCGGCCACGTCGGTGAACGCGCTCGTCGCGCCCTGGCTGCAGTGGATGATCCGGGACTGGTTCAGCCACGGACCCAGCCCCGCGGACGATCCGTGGGAGGTCGAGCTCACCGCCGACGACCCGTGGGAGCACCGGCCGTTGTCGATCATGCGCACGATGGCCGACCCGACCCGACCCGACGGGATGCCCCCGTCACCGCCCACCTGCGTCAACACCAGCACGCACTGGTGGGACGCGTCCCAGATCTACGGCACCTCCGTCGACTACCAGCGGGCGGTGCGCACCTTCGAGGACGGCCGGCTGCACGTCGAGCCCGACGGGTCGCTGCCGGTGCCGGCCGGCGACGGGGCCCCGACCAAGGAGCCGGGCTTCTGGCTCGGCCTGGTGCTGCTGCAGACCCTGTTCACCCGCGAGCACAACGCCGTCTGCGACATGCTCCGCGAGGAGTACCCGGAATGGAGCGACGAGGAGATCTTCCAGCGCGCCCGGTTGGTGATCGCCGCGCTGATCGCCAAGATCCACACCGTCGAGTGGACGCCCGCCGTGATCAGCCATCCGACCACCGTCGTCGGCATGCGGGCCAACTGGTGGGGACTCGCCGGCGAGCGGCTCAGCCGGGTGTTCGGCCGGATCAGCGACAGCGAGGTGATCAGCGGCATCCCCGGCGCGGCCACCCAGCACTACGGCGTGCCGTACGCGTTGACCGAGGAGTTCACCGCGGTGTACCGGATGCACCCGCTGACACCGGACTACTTCAGCCTGCGGTCGCTGACCGACGACGCGGCGCTCAGGGACCGCGCCGTCACCTTGCGGGAGATCTCGGGCGACGGGGCGCTGGACGTGCTCGGGAGCGTCGCCATGAGCGACCTGCTGTACTCCTTCGGCACCGAGCACCCCGGCGTGGTGACGCTGCACAACTTCCCGCGCTTCCTGCAGGAGTTCGTCCGCCCCGACGGTGTCGTCACCGACCTCGCCGCCACCGACATCCTGCGGCACCGCGAGCTCGGCGTACCCCGCTACTGCGAGTTCCGCCGGCAGCTGGGGCTGCCGGCGCCGACCAGCTTCGCCGAGCTGGCGCAGGACGCGGAGACCGCGGCCGAGATGGACCGCATCTACCGCGGCGACATCGAGCAGCTCGACCTGATGGTGGGGCTGTTCGCGGAGCGACTGCCGAAGGGCTTCGCGTTCAGCGACACCGCGTTCCGCATCTTCATCGTGATGGCCTCCCGGCGGCTGAACAGCGACCGGTTCCTGACCTCCGACTTCACTCCGGCCGTCTACACCCCGGCCGGCATGCGATGGATCGCCGACAACACCATGGCGACCGTGCTGCTGCGGCACTACCCGGAGCTGCGACCGGCGCTGCGCAGCGTCGGCAACGCGTTCGCCCCGTGGCAGCGCAGCGGGGCGGGAGCCCGGTGAGGACGACGCGCAGCACCTCCCGCAGCACCTCCGCCGGGGGCCTGCCGGTGGTCCGCTATGTCCCTGGCGGGTGGAGCCCGCGCTGTAGTTCACTGGACCGGGGAGGCTGAGATGGCCGGACGAGACGTCACCGATGCGGGCTCGCTGGTCCGCCGCACCCGCTCGGGACTCGGCATCGCGTTCTCCGCGGGCAGCGCCCGGATCCCCGACGGGCGCGCGAGGGGGACGGTGCTGCTGGGCACCGGTGGGCTGCCGGCACGGCTCGCTGCCGTGCTGGCCTACGCGCTGCTGTGGCGCGGCAAGGTCGTCGACGCCCGGGCCGGCCGGCTGAAGAACCTGCTGACACCGGCGGCAGTCCCCGCGGTGGTCGCCGAGGTCTACGAGGGACCCAGCTGGTACGACGGCGATCCCTGTGTCGTCCTCGACTACTCCCGGACGTCGCTGGTGGCCCGCTGGGTCCGGGACGAGATCCGCGAGGTGTCCCCCGGCCTGTTCCTCGGGCTGGTGTTCCTCGGCCGCCGGCACGTGCTCGACTTCTCGCTGGACTTCACCGCCGGCCGATGAACGCGCAGGGGCGGTTCACCTACTTCGTCCTGCGTCCACTCAGCGACCTGTTCTTGTGGACCTGGCGGCTCGAGCGGCGCCTGGAGTTCCTCTATCGGCGGCAGTTCGACCGCTGGCTGCGGCCGCCGCTGTTCGCGCTGTTGCAGGCGACCCAGAATCTGTTCCGGCGGAACCGGCACCTGCCGCTCGCCACCGAGAGCCCGATCCCGGACGAGGAGCGCCTGACCCGCGAGATCATCACCGAGTGCGCCCTGTTCATCCGCGAGAACTGGTTGCCCGGCAGCGCGCAGCGCTTCGGCAACACCAAGACGTTCGGCGTCGTGCGGGCCGAGTTCACCGTGCGGCCGGACCTCGCGGACGGACTCCGGCACGGCCTGTTCGAGACGCCGCGGACGTACCCGGCGTGGGTGCGCTTCTCCGGGCCCGGCCCGTACGCCCCGCCGGACCTGGAGGACTTCGGCCAGTGCTCGGTCGCGATCAAGGTGATGGACGTTCCCGGGCCGAAGCTGATGGCGGACGAGACCGGGACCCAGGACCTGATCATGGTCACCCCGGCGAGCTTCGTGACGCCGAACATCCGAGAGAACGCGAAGATGCAGCGCTGGGTGCGGGCCAAGGCACCGCTCGGCTACCTCCTCGACCCACCGGGCGCGCACCTGCTGCACCTGGCGATGCAGCTGCTCTACTCGCCCATGCACTCCAGCCCGCTCGAGGTGCAGTACTACAGCAACGTCCCGTTCCTGCTCGGGGACGGCCAGGCGGTGCAGTACTCGCTGCGGCCGTGCAACGCCGGCCGGACCCGCATCCCCGCGCACCCGAGCGAGAACTACCTGCGCGACGCGATGGTCCGGACGCTGGCAGCGGACGAGTGGGTGTTCGACGTCATGGTGCAGGTGCAGACCGACTCGCACCGGATGCCGCTGGAGGACGCCACGGTCAAGTGGCCGGAACGGCTGTCCCCCTACGTGCCGGTCGCCACCTTGCGGCTCCCCCGGCAGCGGTTCGACAGCGACGCGCAGCTCCGGTTCGCCGACGTGCTGCGCTACAACCCGTGGCACAGCCTGCCGGAGCACCGGCCCCTGGGGAACTCGAACCGGGCCCGCCGCACGATGTATCTCGAGCTGGCCGAGCTCCGCCAGGCGATGAACTCGGTGCGGCACGTCGAGCCGACCGGCGCCGAGATCTTCGACCAGGCGGTCAGCCCCGACGAGCCGCCATCCGGGCCTTGAGCGCGTCCCGCTTGTCCTCGAACCGGGTGGCCTGCGTGTCCAGCTTCTCGAGGAAGTCCGCCAGCTCGGTGCGCGCCGCCTCGCCCTCTGCGGACAGGCCCTCGACGTCGAAGACCTTCCAGAACCGGAGCACCGGCATCACGACCTCGTCGCGGTGCTGGCGCAGGTCGTAGACCCCCGCGACGGCCATCTCGACCGCCTTGCGCTGGAACCCCTTGATGTCCGCGCCCGGCATCTCGAACGACGTCACCACGTCGGTGATGGCCCGCATCGCCTGGTCCGGCGCGATCTCCATCGCCGCCCCGAGCAGGTTGCGATAGAAGATCATGTGCAGGTTCTCGTCGGCCGCCACCCGGGCGAGCAGCTGGTCGCACATCGGGTCGCCCGTCACCTTGCCGGTGTTGCGGTGCGACACCCGGGTGGCCAGCTCCTGGAAGGACACGTAGGCGAGCGAGCCGAGCAGGCTCTCGTTGTTGACGTTGGCGTACCCCTGGGACATGTGGTCCATCCGGGCCCGCTCCAGCTCGATCGGGTCCACCGCGCGCTTGACCAGCAGGTAGTCGCGGATCGCGACGCCGTGCCGGCCCTCCTCGGCGGTCCAGCGGTGCACCCACTCCCCCCAGGCGCCGTCCCGACCGAACAGCACCGCGATCTCGTGGTGGTAGCTCGGCAGGTTGTCCTCGGTCAGCAGGTTCACGACCAGCGCCGAGCGGGCGACGTCGGACATCGGGGAGTCGTCCGGGCTCCAGGGGTCGCCGTCCAGGACCCCCTTGTACGTGCGCCCCTCGCTCCACGGGACGTACTCGTGCGGGAACCACTCCTTGGCGACCTTGAGGTGCCGGTTCAGGTTCTCGGTCACGACCTGCTCGAGCTCGAGCAGGAGCTCGGTCTGCGTCAGCGGCATGCGACCCTCCCAGCGCCGGCGGCCGCCGGCAGTCATCGCCCCAGGTTAGTCGCCCGGGGCGGGGGATGCCGACCAGCGGTCGTCCGGGCCGCGACTACTCCTCACACTCCGGCGGGTCGGGCACCGTGAAGCCCATCGTCTCGGTCTTGGTGAGGACCTTGTCGACGAAGGTCTGCTTGACCGTGACCACCGCGACCACGCCGGCCGCCGCCATCCCGGTCAGCTCGCCGGTCATCGACTCCGCCCGGCAGTCGCCGTCGTAGTCCCCGCTCGCCGGCCAGGCTCCGAGCGGGCCGGCCGAGGTGCCCTGGACGCACCAGCCCGAACTGCACCGGGCCGGCACTCCGGTCAGCGTGACGGTCTTGGTCGTGACCACCGGGTCGGGGTCGGGCGGGTCCGGAGGCGGCGGCGGGGGTGGGGACGGAGTGCCACCACCGCCGCCGTTGCCGCCGCCGTTGCCGCCGCCGTTGCCGCCGCCGTTGCCGCCACCGTTGCCGCCGCCGCTGCCGCCGCCGCTGCCGCCGCCGCTGCCGCCGCCGCTGCCGCCGCCGCTGCCGCCGCCGCTGCCGCCACCGCTGCCGCCACCGCTGCTCCCGCCGTTGCCGCCACCGTTGCCGCCGCCGCTGCTCCCGCCGCCGTTGCCGCCGCCCTGCTCATCCAGGCCCGCCGGTGGCTTCGGCGGCCGGTCGGGGTCGACGCCCTGCAGCCAGTCCGGCAGCGCCGGCGTGACCGGCCACACCCCGGCCGCGTAGTCGTCGGCGTACGACGCCACGACGAACGCATAGACAGGCGAGGCGTTGTAGCTGAGCAGCGCGTCCCGCCGGGCTGCCAGGTCGGCGAGGTCCCCGCCTCCGGCGCAGAGGTAGTAGCCGGCCGCCAGCGCGGCGTCGTCGATGTCGTCGGGATCCTTGACGCCGTCACGGTCCCCGTCTGCCCCGACCGTCGCCCAGGTCTGCGGGATGAACTGCAGCGGGCCGACCGCGCGGTCCCAGACCCGGTCGCCGTCGAGCCGGCCGTTGTCGCTGTCCCGGATCGCGGCCACCGGACCGGCTCCGTCGAGCCGCAGGCCGAGGATGCGCGGGGTGGACCGGCCGTCGACGCCGACCACGGCGTCGGCGTACCGCCCGTGGTCGGACTCCATCAGTCCGATCCCGGCCAGCAGGCTCCAGTCGAGACCGCATCCGGGCCTTGTCGCCGCCAGTCGCTCGGCGGCCGCGTGGTAGGCCCGGAGCGCCGGACGAGGGACGTCGAAGCGGCCGGTCGCCGCCGGCGCGGCCGGCTTCCCACGGCCGAGCCGCTCGCGGGCACGAGCGGGCGCTTGCTGGGCGGTCCCGACCGTAACCCCGGGGCCGGGTGCTCGACCGGACAGCGCGGCGGACACGACCGTCCGGATCGCCGCCGCCGGGGTGGCTCCGGCGAGTCGGTCGGCCAGCCAGCCGCGTGCGGCCACGGCGCCGGGCGCCGCGGAGGGCAGGCCGGCGTCGGCGGGCGCGGCGAGCACGCGCAGCCCGACGGAGCCGGAGACGGTGGCCGCCAGTGCCACGGCCAGCATCACTGTGCGGAGTCGCGAGGTCACTGTGTGCATGCTGCCCGTCGGACCGGCGTCCGGCACCCTCCGCTCGTCGGGTTGGACCGAACGGACGACCGGGCTCAGCCGGACACCCGACCACTGAGGCCGAGCCGGTCCATCAGGGCGATCGCGTCGAACGGGGCGCGGACCTTCACGTCGTTGTCGAAATAGCAGTAGACGTCCCGGCCGTCCCGCTGCCAGCCGGCCAGCCGGTCCGCCCATCGGTCCAGCGCCGCGGAGTCGTAGCCACTGGCGTAGAGCTCCTCGGCTCCGTGCAGCCGGACGTAGACGAAGTCGGCGGTCACGTCGGTCAGGAAGGGCCAACGGCCCGCGGTGTCGGCAACCACGAGTCCGACCTGCTGCCGCCGGAGCAGGTCCACCACCTCCGGATCGGCGAAGCTCTCGTGCCGCACCTCGAGCGCGTGCCGGAGCGGGGAGTCCCGCTCGGTCTCGGTGAGCGCCCGGTCGATCGGCACCTTGTCGTCGTGCCGAGCCGCCAGCGCCGCTGCGGCCGCCGTGCTGCGGGGCAGCAGCGAGCAGAACTCCTCGAGCCGGCCCGCGTCGTACCGCAGGGTCGGGGGCAGCTGCCACAGCAGCGGACCGAGCTTCGGACCGAGAGCGAGCACGCCGGAGGCGAAGAAGTTGGCCAGCGGAATCTCGACGTCGGCCAGCCGCTTCAGGTGGGTGATGAACCGGCCGCCCTTGACCGCGAACACGAACCCGTCCGGGGTCTGGTCCCGCCAGCTGCGGTAGCTGCTCGGCCGCTGCAGAGCGTAGAACGAGCCGTTCACCTCGATCGACCCCAGCCGAGCCGCGGCGTAGGCCAACTCGTCCCGCTGGCGCAGTCCGGCCGGGTAGAAGACCCCGCGCCACGGCGGGTAGGTCCAGCCGGAGATGCCGATCCGGATCTCGCCGGCGGACACGTCAGGCCGCAGCCGGCAGCCGGTCGACGACGGCCGCGACGATGTCGGGCACCGGGGCCAGCGCGTCCAGCACGAAGCCGGGCTCGTCCGGGGCGAGCGGCTCGAGCGTGTCCAGCTGGGACTCGAGCAGCTCCGGCGGGAAGAAGTGCTCGCGGGACTGCATCCGGCCGAGCAGCTCGTGCTTGTCGCCGGACAGGTGACAGAACACGGTGCCGGGGGCACCCGCCCGCAGCACGTCGCGGTAACCGCGCCGCAGGGCGGACGACGTCATCACCGTGCAACGACCTTCCGCGTGCCGCTCCCCCGCCCAGGCCGCCAGGGCGGCGAGCCACGGGCGCCGGTCCTCGTCGGTCAATGCGTGTCCGGCGCGCATCTTCGCGACGTTGGCGGCCGGGTGGAAGTCGTCGGCCTCGGCGTAGGGCCACCCCAGCCGCTGCACCAGCGCCTCGGCGACCGTGGTCTTCCCACTGCCGCTGACGCCCATCACGACCAGGTGTACGGGTGCCACCGCTGCAGGATAGGACTTGTCCGATTCGCCGCGCTCCGGGCAGGGTGGGTCCGCCCCGGCGACTGCCGGGCGGGTACGGCTGAGGGGACGCCCAGATGGAAGCGATTGCGCCTGCCTACGGCACGACGACGCTGCTGCTGATCGCGGCCGGCGCGGTCGCGCTGCTGCTGGTCCTGATCATCCAGGTCAAGCTGCACGCCTTCGTGTCGTTGATCCTCGTCAGCGTGCTGACCGCGTTGGCCGCCGGCATCCCGATCGGCGACGTGCCGGACGCGCTGCTGTTCGGCTTCGCGGACACGATCGGGACGGTCGCGCTGCTCGTCGGCTTCGGCGTGATGCTCGGTCGGCTGCTGGAGGTGACCGGCGGCGCCCAGGTGCTGGCGGACACGCTGATCAACCGGTTCGGGGAGAGCCGGGCACCGCTCGCTCTCGGCGCGGCGGCGCTGCTGTTCGGCTTCCCGATCTTCTTCGACGCCGGCCTGGTGGTGTTCCTGCCGATCATCCTCACCGTGGCCCGCCGGTTCGGCGGCTCGCTGCTCGTGTACGCCCTGCCGGCCGCCGGCGCCTTCGCCGCCATGCACGCGTTGGTGCCGCCGCACCCCGGACCGGTCGCGGCCAGCGAGCTGCTCGGCGCACCGATCGGCACCACGCTGCTGGTCGGCTTCCCGGTCGCGATCGTGTCCTGGTACGTCGGGGCGTACCTGGTGTCCCGCGTGCTCGGTGCCCGCATCCACGTCGACGTCCCCGACCTGCTGTTCGGGGAGCTCAACGACGGGTCGGGCGACGGGCCGGGCGACGAGTCGGCGGACCGTCCAGCGGACGGATCGGGCGGCGGCACGACCACCCGGACCCGGACCGTGCCCGCCTTCGGCACCGTGCTCGGTCTGCTGCTGCTCCCGCTGCTGCTGATCTCGTTCAACACGGTGCTGTCGACGCTGGCGACGGCGGGCGCGGTGGACGACGCGGACGGCTGGGTCCAAGCGCTGCTGCTGCTCGGCGACACGACGGTCGCGCTGCTGATCACCGTGCTGGCCGCGGTGCTGGTGCTGGGCCGGCCGGGCCGGTCGATGGCCGACGTGAGCCGGATCCTGGACCAGTCCCTCGCCCCGATCTGCTCGATCATCCTGATCACCGGGGCCGGCGGGATGTTCGGGGGCGTGCTGGAGCTCAGCGGCATCGGGGAGGCGTTGAGCGGGTCGCTGTCCGACCTCGGGATGTCGCTGATCCTGCAGGCGTTCGTGATCTCCACCCTGCTCCGGGTGGCCCAGGGCTCGGCCACGGTGGCCCTGACCACGGCGGCCGGCCTGCTGGCCCCCGCCGCGGCCGCCGCCGAGCTCGGCGACTTCCAGCTGACCCTGTTGGTGATCGCGATCGCCGCCGGCGCGACCGTGCTGTCGCACGTCAACGACTCCGGCTTCTGGTTGGTCAGCCGGTTCTTCGGCATGGACGAGAAGACGACGCTCAAGACCTGGACGGTGATGGAGACCACCCTCGGCGGCACCGCCTTCGTGGTCAGCGCGCTGCTGTGGGCGGTGGCGTGACGGACCGCGTGCCGGACCGGTCGTAGCAGCCGCCGCGGCGGTCAGCCCCGGACCACGCTCCGGACCAGCTGCAGCGGGTGCCGGGCCGCCCGGCCGGTCCCGTGCGCGAGCTGCTGCCGGCAGGACACCCCGGTGGCGGCCAGCACGGTGGTGGCCGGCTCGGCGGCGACGGCGGGGAACAGCCGGTCGGCGCCGACCCGCATCGACACGTCGTAGTGCTCGGCTTCGAAACCGAACGACCCGGCCATCCCGCAGCACCCCGCGTCCAGCTCGACCACCTGCGCGCCCGGGATCCGCCGGAGCAGCGCCAGCGTCGCCGCCGTACCGACCTCGGCCTTCTGGTGGCAGTGCCCGTGGTAGACCACGCGCCGGCCGCTCAGCCAGGAGTCGGCCTGGAGCAGCAGCCGCCCGGCGTCCACCGCCTCGACCAGCAGCTCCTCCACCTGGTGGACCCGCCCGGCGACGGCGGCGACGTGGGGGTCGTCCGGCAGCAGCGCGCGGTGCTCGTCGCGCAGGGTGAACAGGCAGGACGGCTCACAGCCCACGACCGGTGAGTCGGTTCCCCCGGCCGCGCTGATGGCGGCCGCCAGGCCGGCGGCCTTCGCGCGCGCGTCGTCGAGCAGGCCCTTGGACAGGCTGGCGCGGCCGCAGCACCCGCCCCCGTGCAGCCGCACCCCCCACCCGGCGCGCTCCACCAGCTCGATCGCGGCGCGGCCGACGGCCGGCTCGGTATAGGTGGTGAACGAGTCGGCGAGGAAGGTGACCGTGCCCTGCGTCCCCGCCGGTACGGCCGGTCTCCGGGCGAACCAGCGGTGCAGGTTGTCCCGCTCGAACGCCGGCAGCGGCCGCTCCGCGGCGAGGCCGAGCGAGCGCCGGAAGACCCGCCCGAGCCGGGGCGCCCGGTTCGGCAGGTTGGACAGGGGCGCGGTCGCCGAGCCGAGCCGGTTCACCGCGCGGATCGCCCCGAACAGGCGCGACCGCGCCGGCACACCGTGCACGTCGTGTCGGGCGGCCAGCGCCTCGCTCTTCAGGCTGGCGATGTCGACGCCGAGCGGGCACTCGCTCTTGCACGCCTTGCACATCAGGCAGAGGTCCAGGATCTCGTGCAACCGGTCGTCGGCCAGCGCGTGCGCCGGGTCGGGTTCGCTGAGCGCCTTGACCAGGGCGTTCGCTCGGCCACGGGTGGCGTGCTCCTCCTCCCGGGTGGCGATGTAGGACGGGCACATCACGCCCGGTGCGCTCTTTCGGCAGAGCCCGATGTTCATGCACCGGTCCGCCGCGGCCCGCATGCCGCCCTGGACGTCGAACTGCAGCCGGGTCCGGACCGGTCGGGCGACCGGCAGGGCGGGGTCGCGCAGGCTCTCGGTCATCGGCGCCGCGTCGACGATCTTGCCCGGGTTCAGCAGCCCCTCGGGATCGAACAGCCGCTTCACCGACCGCATCGCCTCGTACAGCTCCGGCCCGAACACCTCGCGGTTGAACTCGCTGCGCGCCAGGCCGTCCCCGTGCTCGCTCGAGTTGACCCCGCCGAACTCGCGAACCAGGTCCTTCACCTCCTGCGCCACGACGCGCATCCGCCGCACCTCGACCGGGTCGGTCAGGTCGACGAACGGCCGGATGTGCAGGCAGCCGACCGACGCGTGCCCGTAGAAGCCGGCGGTCAGGCCGTGCCGGTCCAGCAGCGCGCGGAACCGGCGGGTGTAGTCCGGCAGCCGTGCCGGGTCGACGGCGGTGTCCTCGACGAAGGCGAACGGCCGACGCGTCCCCTCGGCGGCGGCCATCAGCAGCCCCAGCCCGGCCTTGCGCACCTTGAGCAGCGCGGCCTGCTGCTCCGCCGTGACGGCGGGCAGGGTGTGGTATCCGTGGCCGTTCGCCGCCCACCGCGCCGCCAGTGCGTCCAGCCGACCGTGCACCTCGTCATCGTCGGCGCCGGTGAACGACACGTACAGCAGCGCCTCGGGGTCGCCGACCAGACCGGCCGCCAGCCCGGCGTACTCCAGCCGGCTCCGGGACAGGTCGATGATCGTGCGGTCGATCAGCTCCACCTGTGCCGGGTCGCAGGCCAGCGCATCGGCGGTCGCGTCGATCGCCGCGGCCACCGAGGTGAAGTGTCCGACGGCGAAGGCGGTGCGCGCCGGCCTCGACACCAGCCCCACGAGCGCCCGGGTGACGACGACCAGCGTGCCCTCCGAGCCGACGACGAACCGGGCCGGGTCGAACGTCCCGTCGGCCAGGCCGGCCGCCAGCCGGTCCAGCCGGTAGCCGCCGGACTGCCGCCAGAACGCCGGATAGTCCGCCGCGATCGCCCGCGCGTTGGCCTCGAGAATCGCCGGCAGCTCGCGGTGCAGCCGACCGGCGAGGCCCGGTCCCGCTGCCCGCCGGGTCCGCTCGACCTCGTCCACGGGCTCCAACCGGGTCACCGACCCGTCGGACAGCACCACGTCCAGCGCTCGGACGTGGTCGATGGTCATCCCGTGCCGGACGCTGCCACTGCCGGCCGAGTTGTTGCCGACCATCCCGCCGATGGTGGCCCGGTCCCCGGTGGAGGTGTCCGGTCCGAACATCAGCCCGTGCTCGGCCGCCGCGGCGTTCAGGTCGTCCTGGACCACGCCCGGCTCGACCCAGGCGGTTCCGGCCACGGGGTCGATCTCAAGGATCCGGTCGAGGTGCCGCGAGCAGTCCAGCACCAGACCGGGACCGACGGTCTGCCCGGCCAGGCTGGTGCCGGCCCCGCGCGCGAGCACCGGCGTCCCGCACTCGACGGCGATCCGGACCGCGGTGGCGACGTCGCCGTCGTGCCGGGGGAAGACCACACCGACCGGCTCGATCGCGTACATGCTGGCGTCTCGGGAGAACAGGTGCCGGGTGTAGGCGTCGAAGGCGACCTCGCCGTCCACCGCTCGCCGCAGCCGGCGCTCGAGGTCGGCCGGGTCGGTCACGGCCCCGAGCCTAGGCGGTCGGTGCCGAGCCGAGCGATGCCGAAACGTGACCATCGCGCGCAGCAACCGAACCCGGCCAGGAAGCGTCGAATGGGATGATCGACCACGGCATCCAGCCGCTGGCGCGCGCGACCCGAGGACACCTCACATGCCCCGCTCCGCAACACGTCCTGCGGGACTCGTCCCGTCGTCGCGCCGGTACGCCCGCAGGGGGCTGCCCGCTGCGGTCTGCGCCCTCGCCCTCGTGGTCGGATCCGCCGGATGCGCCAGCGCAGACCGCGCCGGCGCTCCCGCCGCCGGGCCCGACGAAGACTCCACCGCCGGCCGGGTGGTCGCTCGGGTGGACGTGACGGGGGACGGCTCCGCGGACAGAGTGACCTACCGGGTGCTGGCGGGCGACCGGGTCCGGATCGGCGTGCGGGCGGCCGACGGCCGGACGGCCCGGCACGTCGTCGACACCGCGTTGTGGCCGGGCGACGGCGGGGCGTGGCACGGTGCCGCACCCGTCGACGGGGTGCCCGGGGCGGAGCTGGTGATCGGCACCTCGATGGGCGCGCACACCCCGCTGTTCACGATGCTGAGCTGGCGGGGGGCCGACCTCGTCGTGCAGCCCGACCCGCTGTCGAGCCGCTGGGAGTGGTGGGTGGACGCCTTCGCCGGTGGATACGTCGGCTGGCGCCGGGTGGTCCGCGACGGCGAGGTCGAGATGGTGAGCACGATGCTGTTCCGTGACCGGCAGGACGGCTGGAGCGGCGAGCGTCGCCGGTTCGGTTGGGACCACGGGTGGGTGCCGGCGGGTCGCCGGGACCTGACCGTGCGCTCCGACCGGGCCGCCGCCCGGGTCGGCGGCTGGCACGTCAGCGGGCTGCCGCGCTGGCCCCGCACCTGACCCACCGCCCGCGCCGGTTACCGTCTGCGCGGTGAGAGTGGTAGTCGCACTCGGCGGGAACGCGCTGCTCCGCCGAGGCCAGCCGATGACGGTGCAGAACCAGCGCGACAGCATCGCCGCGGCCTGCGCCGCCCTCGCTCCGGTGGCGCTGGAACACGAGTTGATCATCTCGCACGGCAACGGTCCTCAGGTGGGACTGCTGGCGCTGCAGGCCGCGGCCTACGCCGACGACGCCACAGGCGACGATGCCGACGTCGACTCCGCCTATCCGTTCGACGTCCTCGGCGCCCAGACCGAGGGGATGATCGGCTACCTGATCGAGCAGGAGCTCGGCAACCTGCTGCCCGCCGACAAGGCGATCGCCACCCTGCTGACGATGATCGAGGTCGACCCGCAGGACCCGGCGTTCGGCGACCCGAGCAAGCCGGTCGGTCCGGTGTACACCCGCGAGCAGGCCGAGGCGCTGGCCGCCCGACGTGGCTGGACGGTCAAGCCCGACGGGGCGTACTGGCGCCGGGTGGTGCCCTCACCGCTGCCCCTGCGGGTGTTCGGCCTGCGGCCGGTGGAGCTGCTGGTCCGGTCCGGCTGCGTGGTGATCTGTGCCGGCGGCGGCGGGATCCCGACGATGTACGTCCCGGGGACGCGCAAGCTGGTCGGCGTCGAGGGGGTCATCGACAAGGACCGGGCCAGCGGCGTCCTGGCGCGAGACATCGGCGCCGACGCCCTGGTGATCGCCACCGACGTGGACGCCGTGCTGGCCGACTACGGCACCCCCCGGGAGCGGGCGGTCGCCCGCGCACACCCGGACTACCTGTCCAACGTCGGCTTCGCGGCGGGCTCGATGGGCCCGAAGGTGGCCGCGGCGGTGGAGTTCGCCAAGCTGTCCGGCGGGGAGGCGGTGATCGGGTCGCTGACGGACCTGCCCGACCTGATCGAGGGCCAGGGCGGCACCCGCCTGTCGGTGCGCTACTCCGGCATCAGCTACCGCTGACGAGACCGGCGGAGCCGCCAGGTCACGGGCTCGTCGGGTTGATGTCGACCGCGGCGCAGCGGTCGGCGAGCTCCTGCACCTGCGGCTCCACCGTCTCCAGCTCGTCGAGCACCGCCACCAGCTCGTCGGGGTTGAAGTCGCGCACCGACTCCGCGGCTCGCCGCAGCAGGCCGGCCGCCTCCCGGACGGATTCGGCCGCCTGCTCGCAGGCCGCCGGCACCACCACGGTGAGATCCGAGGGGGTGGACTCCTCGTCGGCAGGGGACGGCGCGCTCGTCTCCGACTCGGCGGCCGGAGACCCGTCACCGTCCAGGCCGACCCCGACCACCAGCCCGCCCACCGCCAGGCCGAGCAGGAACGTCGCCGCCGGCACCAGCCTGGCCACCCACGCGGGCGGACCCGCCCGCTCAGGTTCCGCCACGGTGATCACTCCTTCTGATACGAAGAGCCGTGCGCCAGACGATACGGACCGCCGACGAGAGCACGATCCGCCTGCTCGACGGCCTGGTCGTCTTCTGGCTGGTGCTGTGGCTCGTGCTCGGGGTCTGGTCGGGCGTGACCATCTGGCAGGTGTCCGGGCTCGGCGACACGGTGACCTCCTCCGGCGAGGCGCTGGAGGTGGCCGGCGAGGGCCTGCAGAACCTGGGAGAGGTGCCTCTGGTCGGCGACGGCCCCGGCGAGCTGGGCGCGCAGGTGGCGACGACCGCCACCGAGGTCGCCAGCCGCGGCCAGGAGATCAAGGGCCAGCTGCGCCGGCTCGCGCTGCTGCTCGGGGTGTCGATCGTCGCGATCCCGACCACCCCGGTCCTCGGGCTCTACCTCCCGCTGCGGATCGCCCGGCGGCGGGAGATCGCCGACATCAGGCAGGCGCTGGACCAGCATGACGACGACCCGGGCCTCGACCGCTACCTCGCGGAGCGGGCGATCGGCGCGCTCCCGTACGCGAGCGTGAGCGCGGTCAGCGCGGATCCCTGGGGCGATCTGGAGCGCGGCGACACCCGGCAGTTGGCCGACGCCGAGCTCGCCCGGCTGAGCCTCGACCGGCCGCGGCCCTGAACCCGGCGCCCCGTCGATGTCCGTCGAGGTGCCGCTGGAGCCCAAGCCTCCGGGCGCGGGCCGGCTGGCGGGCGGATACGGCCGGCTGCTGGTGCGGCTGCGCTGGTGGGTGATCGGTTTCTGGCTGGTCGCCACTCTCAGCTCGCTGGTCGCACTGCCCAGCCTGTCCGACAGCGGTGACCGCGACGGCCTCAAGGGACTGCTGTCCCTGGACACACCGGCGGTGCAGACCGAGATCCGCTCCGTTCAGCTGTTCGGCTTCCCGCTGCTGGCCCGGACCGTGCTGGTGCAGCGCGACCCCGGCGGGATGACCGTCTACGCCCAGGCCAGGACCGTCACCCGGGCACTCGCGGTCAACCGGGGCCGCGCGGGTGACGTCGGGGCACTCCAGGGCGCCCTGCCGCTGACCAACACGTTCGGGCTGTTCCCCGGGTCGGCGGAGCAGGACACCACCGCGCTCACCTACCTGTTCTTCCAGCCGGACGTCTCGCTCGGCACCCAGACCCGGGCGGCCCAGCGCTACGCCCTGCGGTTCTTCGACGACGCCGAGGACGACATCGTCGGGATCACCGGCTCGGTGCCGGCCCGGGCCCAGCAGGGGGACATCATCGATGACTCGCTGCCGCTGGTGGAGACCGTCACCCTGCTGGCGATCGTGCTCATCGTCGGGCTGAACTTCCGATCCGTCGTCGCCCCGGTGGTCGCGCTGTGCACGACCGGCGTGGCGTTCGCGCTCACGCTGCGGCTGTCCGGCGGGGTCACAGCGCTGTTCGGCGTGACCAGTCCGAGTGAGCTCGAGCCGGTGGTGGTGGCGTTGCTCCTGGGTGTCGTCACCGACTACGTCGTGTTCTTCTGCTCGGCGCTGCGGCACGAGCTCGAGACCGGCGCCGACCGGCTCACGGCGGCCGGCGCCGCGACCGCGCAGTTCGGGCCGATCGTCGGCGTGGCCGGGCTGGCGGTGGCGGCCGGGACGGCCGCGCTGGTGGTCGCCGAGTCCCCGTTCTTCCGGGCGCTCGGACCGGCCCTCGTGGTCACCGTCCTGATCGGGCTGGTGGTGTCGATGACGCTGGTGCCGGCGCTGATGGCGGTGCTCGGCCGCATCGTGTTCTGGCCGACCCGGCCAGAGCCGGTCCCGCCGTCGGCGCTGGCGTCGCGCTGGTCGCCGGTCACCCACATCGCGCACCGGCCGCGCGTCGCGCTGGGCGTGGTCGTCGGCGCCACCGCCGTGCTGCTGCTCGCGGCCCTGCCGCTGCGCGGGCTCGAGCTGGGCGTCTCGTTCGTCAAGTCGCTGCCGGAGGACACCGTCGTCCGCACCGCGGCGCTCAGCGCGGAGGCCGGCTTCGCACCTGGCATCCTCTCCCCCACCGTCGTGCTGCTCGAGGGCCCGGACGTCGGCTCGCAGCGGGTCCGGCTGGAGCGGCTCGGCGCCCGGCTGGCCGAGCAGCCCGGTGTCGCCGGAGTCCTCGGCCCGGGCTCGCAACCCGTACCCGTCGAGGCCGGGGTCCTGCTGGCCCGCAACGGCGAGGCGGCCCGCTACCTGCTCGTGCTCGAGGACGACCCGCTCGGTGCCGCGGCGGTCGACACCGTCGCCGCCCTCGCCGACCGGCTGCCGGACCTGGTCGCCGAAAGCGGGGTCGCCGGGGTGACGTCCGGGCTGGCCGGGGACAGCGCCACCGCCGCGTTCCTGGTGGAGCAGACCGAGCGCGACCTGTTCCGGATCGCCTCCGCCGCGTTGCTGGCGAACCTGCTGATGCTGGTGCTGTTCCTGCGCGCACTGGTCGCGGCGGTCTACCTGCTGCTGGCCACCTTGTTGTCGCTCGCCGCAACGCTGGGGCTGACCACGCTGGTGTTCGAGCAGCTCGATCCCGGCCAGGGGCTGACGTTCTACGTCCCGTTCGCCGCTGCGGTGCTGCTGCTGGCGTTCGGCTCGGACTACAACATCTTCGGCGTCGGGCACGTGTGGGACGAGGCCCGGCACCGACCGCTCGCCGACGCGCTCACCGTGGCAATCCCCCGCACCACCCGGGCGATCACCGCGGCCGGACTCGCCCTGGCGGCGAGCTTCGGTCTACTCGCGCTGGTCCCGCTGGCACCGTTCCACCAACTGGCGTTCGCGATGGGCGTGGGGATCCTGGTGGACGTCTTCGTCGTGCGGTCGCTGCTGATGCCCGCGCTGCTGACCGTCTTCGGGCCGTTGAGCGCCTGGCCGAGTCGGCACCTGCGGGAGCGGGTCGGCCTGCTCCGATCCGGCGCCTGACCTCCCCCGGCACCGGGGGCTGAGGAGGGCGAGTCTCAGTCCCCCGAGCAGGTGGGGCCGCTCAGCACCGTGAACTCGAGCAGGGTGTCGGCGCCGTCCGGATCGACGCGCAGCCGCACCTGCACCTCGGCGCCGGCTGCCGCCAGCCCCGCGAGCTCGTCCACCATCGGCTCCACCGCGCAGTCGCCGTCGAGGTCGAGCCCGGTCTCCCAGCCGCCGAGCCCCTCGACCTCGCGGTCACCGACGCACCAGGACTCGGCGCCCGCGACACAGGTGGCCAGCACGCCGGCGACGTCCTGCACGTCACCCGGTGGGTCGCTCGGTGGGTCGCTCGGCGGGTCGCTCGGCGGGTCGCTCGGGCGGGATCGCTCGGCGGGTCCGCTGGGCGGGTCCGTGGGCGGGTCCGTGGGCGGGTCGGTGGGCGGGTCGGTGGGCGGGTCGGTGGGCGGGTCGGTGGGCGGGTCGGTGGGCGGGTCCGTGGGCGGCTCCGTGGGCGGGCGCGGCGTCTCGGGCGCCGGGGTCGGTGGGCGCGGGGTCTCCGGCACCGGGGTCGGGTCGGGGGCACCGCCCGGACCACCGCCGGGGCCACCGCCGGGGCCACCGCCCGGGCCGTCGCCGTTGCCGCCACCGTTGCCGCCGCCGTTGCCGCCACCGTTGCCGCCACCGTTGCCGCCACCGTTGCCGCCACCGTTGCCGCCACCGGGTCCGCCGCCTGTGCCGCCGCCACCACCCGGCCCGTCACCGGAGCCGCCGCCGGCGAGGACCACGTTCACACCACCGCCGGTGCCGGCGCCGCTGCCGCCGTCCCAGACCAGCCAGTCCGCGCTCTGCACCGAGTCCCCGGACCCCCCGCTGGCCGCCAGCGTCGGGAACTGCCCGCTCGCATAGGCCCGGGCGTAGGAGAGCACCGATGCGACGTACTGCTCGGAGTGGTTGTAGCGGAACACCGCCGAGCGGCGGCCGCTGGCCGTGGAGAGGTCGTCGCCACCGGCGCAGAGGTACACGCCGGCGGACACCGCGGCGTCGTCGAGGTCGTGCGGGTCGCGCTGGCCGTCTCCGTCGCCGTCGACCGCGACCACGTCCCAGGTGGTGGGGATGAACTGCATCGGCCCGACCGCCCGGTCCCAGGTGGTGTCCCCGTCGAGCCGTCCGTCGTCGGAGTCGCGGATGGCCGCGACGCCCGGCGAACCGTCCAGCGGCAGCCCGATGATCAGCGGCGTGGACACGCCGTCGACGCCCACCACGGCCCCGGCGAAGCGCCCGTGGTTCGACTCCACGGCACCGATCCCGGCCAGCAACTCCCACGACAGATGGCACGAGGGCGCGGCCCCGGCCAGCACCCGTTGGGAGTTCACGTACGCGCGGAGCGCCGGGCGCGGCACGCCGTTGGCGGCCACGGCCGCCGGTGCCGATCCGCCGACCGCCGGTCGCACCCGCGCCGTGCCACTGGCCCCGAGCGCCTCGGTACGGGAGGCGCTCACGTCGGTCTCCACCGCTGCCGCGGCCTGCTCGGTCAGCGCCTGGAGCCCGATGCGAACCGCCAGGTCGGCGGTCCGCATCGCGGTCGCCGCCGGGGACCCGGTCACTGGGGCGCGGTCCGGGACGGCGGTGACCGTCGACGCGGACGCGGCCATCGTCATGCCGGTGACCAGGGCGGCGACGCCGAGCAGCATCGACAGGGCAGGGCGATCACGCAGCAGCCGACGCCGCTTCGCCCCCGTCGATCCCGAGCTCATGACACGCCACCGTTCCCCGCCCCCGCAGTCCTGGCTCCATCCGACGCCCGCCCGCCCGACCGGTCAAGCGGAATGCCGGATACGGAACGAGATTTCCACCTGCGTAGAGGCCGTGGTGACGTTCGGTGACCCTGTCGTGGGCGGACTGCGGGATCCTGGCGTCGTGACGCTGCTCGGCGAGGTCTGGGACCGGATCGCGGCTGTGCAGCCGCGACCGGACGACCGGGTGGTCGCCGGCGCCGCCCTCCTCGCCGCCTTGCTGGTGCTCGCACCCGGCGCCTGGCCGGTGACCCGGCACCTGGTGACCCTCGTGCACGAGGGTGCGCACGGGTTGGTGGCGCTGCTGACCGGCCGGCGACTGGCCGGCATCCGGCTGCACTCGGACACTTCGGGGCTGACGGTCTCCCACGGTCGGCCGACAGGGCTCGGCATGGTGTTGACCGCGGCCGCCGGGTACGTCGGACCGGGCCTGCTCGGTCTGGCCGCCGCCGGGGTGCTCGGCCTCGGTCACGCTGTCGGTCTGCTGTGGGGGCTGCTCGCGCTGCTCGCGCTGCTGCTGGTGCAGATCCGCAACTGGTTCGGCCTGTGGTCGGTGCTGGTGAGCGGCGCCGTGGTCTTCGCCGTCTCCTGGTGGCTCCCGGCCGAGGCCCAGTCCGCGTTCGCCTACCTCGTCGCCTGGTTCCTCCTGCTCGCCGCACCCCGCCCGGTGGTCGAGCTGCAGTCGCGCCGCCGCCGGCACCGGACCCGGGACTCCGACGCCGACCAGCTGGCTCGGCTGACGCCGCTGCCGGGCACCGGCTGGGTGCTGTGCTTCCTGCTGGTCACCGTCGGCGCGCTGGTGCTCGGCGCCCGGGTGCTGCTGAGCGGCTGACCACCGCGCCGGCCTCAGTCGGCCGGCGGGATGTTCTGGTTGTGGCGGAACACGTTGTCCGGGTCCCACACCTTCTTCAACGCCCGCAGCCGGGCGTACTTCTCCGGACCGAACGCGGCGGCGACCCGGCCACTGCCCTCGTCGCCGATGAAGTTCAGGTAGGCCCGGCCGGTCGTCCACGGCTTCATCGCCTGCGCCATCGTGCGGGTGTGTGCGATGTTCGCCGCATCGCTGTCCGCGTCGGGCCACATCGACAGGTAGTGGACGTTCCACGGTGCGTGTCGCTCACCGAATGCGCTGGCGTCCTCGGGCATGCGGGCGATCGCGCCCCCACCGGGGACGACGATCACCTGGGACAGCGGCGACGGTGCCCGGGTCGCGAGACCGGCCAGCGTGTCGACCGCCTCGTCCGGGAGCTCGGCCAGGAAGTCGGCGGACCAGTAGTTGCGCATCCCGGTCGGATTGGCCTCGTCGATCAGCTGCTGCACCGCGACGTACGGCATCGGCTGGACCATCGTGACCGCGGGCGGCCCGAACGACAGCAGCGGCTCCAGCACCCGCTGCCCGTCCTCCACCATCCCCGAGTAGCAGCAGATGATCCCGACCGCGGGCTTGCCCCGTGCCGGCTCGGGCACGAACGGGGCCGGCGGCGCGGTCAGGAAGGCCAGCCCGGTGCCGACCTCGTCCGGGGCGTCCAGCATGAAGTCCCGCCAGTGCCGCATCACCGCGGCCGCCATCTCCCCTGGGTACATCACCATGCCGCCGAGGACCACCGGCCCGACCGGGTGCAGCCGCAGGGTGAACCGGGTCACGACGCCGAAGTTGCCACCGCCGCCGCGGAGCCCCCAGAACAAGTCGGGGTTCTCGGTCTCGGAGGCGGTCACGACCCGCCCGTCGGCGGTGACCACCTCAGCCTCGAGCAGGTTGTCGCAGGTGAAGCCGAGCGCACGCTCCAGCCAGCCGCTGCCGCTGCCGAGTGCGAGCCCACCGACGCCGGTGGTCGAGACCCTGCCACCGGTGACGGCCAGGCCGTGCTCCTGCGTGGCGGCGTCGATCTCGCCCCAGGTGAGACCGGCGTCGGCCACCAGCACCCGCGCGGTCGGGTCGACGAGCACGGTCTTCATGCCGCGCAGGTCGATGCACAGCCCGTTGTCGACCACCGCCGACCCCGTCACCCCGTGCCCGCCGCCGAGCACCGACACCGGGAGCCGGCGCTCCCGGGCCAGCTCGACCGCGGCCGCCACCCCGCCGGCGTCCCGGCAGCGCACGATCATCGCCGGGGACCGGTCGATCATGCCGTTGAACACCCGGCGGGCCTCGTCGTACCCCTCGTCGCCGGGGCGGAGGACGTCCCCCGGGCTCGAAGCGTCGGTGCTGGGCAGCGTGCTGACGTCAGCCATCGGACAACCCCTCTGGTCGCGGTAGGTCCCGACGCAACTCCTCACGACCGGCCCTGTCCACCTCTTCCGGCAAACACACGGAATCTGCACCGGACAGGAGCGGACAAACCCGGCGGCTCAGCCGTTCCGGCCGCGGCGCAGGCCGCTGGCCCGGACGACGGGACGCAGCACGGCGGCGCGGACTGCTTCGGCGCTGCCGACCACCCGGACGTGCCGCTGGGCCCGGGTGACCGCGGTGTAGAGCAGCTCACGGGTGAGCACCCGGGACTCGGCCGGCGGCAGCAGCAGCGTGACCCGGCCGAACTGGCTGCCCTGAGCCCGATGCACGGTCATCGCGTGCACGGTCTGCACGGCGGACAACCGGTGCGGGCTGAGCAGCCATGGCCGGCCGCCACGGGCGAAGGCCACCAGCGGGCCGCGCCCTGCTCCGTCCACCACCACGCCGGTGTCGCCGTTGAACACCCCCACCTCGTAGTCGTTCGCCGTGACCAGCAACGGCCGACCGACATACCACTCCCCCTGCCGGTTCGACCCGCCCCCGGCCGGGTCGACCGCAGCGGCGACCCAGCGCTCGACCTCCGCGCTCCACCGGGCAACGCCGTGCGAGCCGCGGCGGTGCGCACACAGCAGCCGGTGCCGTTCCAGCCCGGCGAGCGCGGTCCCCGCATCCCCCGCGTGGGCGGCGGTGCCCAGCTCGCGGGCGGCGTCGACCACGTCGGCACGCAGGCCGTCCAGGTGCTCCTCCCGGAGGGGGCTGCCCTCCGCGACATCCACGAACGACACCGCCGGCCCGCCGGCGCGCAGAATGGCCAGCACCCGCTCCGGGTCCGCGTCCTGCACCGCCGCCGCGAGCGCACCGATCTCGCGCCCGAACCGGTGCGGCGTGGTCAGCCGCACCACGCCGTTCCGGAGCTCGTCGGCGGCGGGACCGACCGGCTCCGGCAGGTCGGCGGCCACCAGCTCGGCCAGCTCGGGAGGCGGCACCGCCGAGCCGGCCGGGGGGCGGGCGACCAGGTCGCCGAGCACCGCCCCCGCCTCCACCGAGGCCAGCTGGTCGGGATCGCCGACCAGCACCAGCCGGGTGTCCGGCCGCAGTGCGTCCAGCAACCGCGCCATCAGGGTCAGCGACACCATCGAGGTCTCGTCCACCACCACGACGTCGTACGGCAACCGGTTGTCCCGGTCGTGCCGGAACCTGCTGGTGCTCCCCGGCCGGCGCCCGAGCAGCCGGTGCAGCGTCGACGCCGCCAGCCCGGCGGGCGGCAGCCGCCCGGCGGCGACCGCGTCGTCCACCGCCTGCTGCAGCCGGGCCGCCGCCTTGCCGGTCGGTGCCGCCAGCGCGATCCGGGGTGCCGGCCCGGGCTGGGCCAGCAGCAGCTCGAGCAGCTTCGCGACGGTCGTCGTCTTGCCCGTCCCGGGGCCGCCGGCGAGCACCGTCAGCGACCGCACCGCCGCGGTGGCCGCCGCCAGTCGCTGCCGGTCCGGCGCCGGATCCCCGAACAGCCGGGCGAGACCGCTCCGCAGGGCAGGCAGGTCGACCGGTGCTCCGGTTCGCCCGGCCCGTTCGTCGAGCTGCCGGCGCACCAGCTCCTCCTGGCGCCAGTAGCGGTCGAGGTAGAGCAGCTCGCCGACCAGCCGCAGCGGTCGGTCCGGGTGCGCGTCCGGGCCGACCGCCACCAACGGACTGCCGGCGCATGCGGCCAACCAGTCCACGGGATCCGGCCAGGACAACAGGTCCGGCCCGGCTCTCCGGTCCGCCGGGGCCACCGCGGCCGCGGCCGAGCCGACTCGTCCTCGAGTGCCACCGAGTCGGCCACCTCTGGCAGCGGCACGCAGACCGAGCCCAGCCGCACCGCACGCACCGCGATCGCGACCGCGAGCAGCACCCGCTCGTCCTGCTCGCCGCCCAGCCGGGCCAACCGCTGCGCGACGTGCACATCGGCGGCCGCCAGCACCCCCGCCTGGTTGAACTCGCGCAGCAGCCCGGTCGCTCCGAGCGCCAGCCGGACGTCGGCCGGGTCGGGCTGCTCGGCGACGAGCGCGGTCACCCGACACCTCCGGCGAGCAGGCGCGACAGCGCGGTGACCAGACCGGCCGGCGGCCGCCAGCCGAACACCCCGCACGGCGCCCCGTCCAGCACCGGTGTGGCCGGGCCGCACATGCCACGCAGGAACAGGTACAGGCCCCCGGCGAGGTGCCGGTCCGGGTCGTACCCGGGTTGCCGCCAGCGCAGGTAGCGGTGCAGCGCCACCAGGTAGAGCACCAGCTGCAGCGGGTAGTGCGCCGCCAGCATCGCGTCGGTGAGTGCCGCCGGTCGGTAGTGCCAGGCCGACAGCGGGCCGTCGGTCGCGGCGTCGGACCCGCCCCCGAGCCAGTTCGTCTTGTAGTCGGCGACCAGGTAGGCGGGCTCGCCGTCCGGGCCGCGAACCCGCAGCACCGCGTCCAGGCTGCCGACGAGGTAGCCGCGGAGCGTCTGGTCGTCGAGCGCGTCCAGCCGGGCCGGGTAGCCGGCGAAGCGGTCGTCCGCGGGCAGCTCGCGGCGCAGCAGGCCGGCGATCGCGCGCACGGTCGCGGCGGCGCGGGTCGGGTCGTCACCGCCAGCCAGCGGCAGCTCGAAGTCGAGCTCGGCCAGCCGGTCCGCCGGCGCGACGTCTCGCAGCCGCAGGCCGCCGGCGAGCGGGCCGAGCGGCGTCTCCAGCGCCGGCAGCAGCGCCGCTCCGAGCTCGCCGGGGTCGAGGCTGGAGCCGAGCCGCCGGTCCAGCACCTCCCGGCTGCGCAGCGCCAGCTCGGCGCCGAGGTCGACCGCCGCGGTGTCCACCCGCTCCAGGACCGAGTGCACGACGATGCCGAAGCCGGCGCCGGCGGGCAGCGCGTGCATCGGCGAGCGGACCTGGCGCAGCGGCTCGGCACCCTCCTCCTGGTCGGCGAGGGGGCCAGCTCCCGGTGCCCCCGGGTCGGTCTCGTCGTCGAGGACCGGCTCGGTGGGCTCGCTGGACACCCCGGCCGGGCGCCGGTCGGCCTCGTGCGCCGACGCGGTCAACGCGGTGTACGACGTGCGTCGCCAGGCGGCGTCGAGCCGCCGGTCGAACACCGCGGCCGAGAGCGGCTCGGCGGCAGCGGCCGGAGGCCCCCAGCGTCCGGCCGGCCGCTCCGGCACCTCCTCGACCACAACGGCGGCTGCCGAGCCCGCCGCCAGCTCCGTGAGCCGCTGCCCGACCGACTCGTCGTCGGGGACCGGAACCCGGGCGGGCGGTTCCTGGCCGGCCTCGACCTCGCCGAACAGCAGCCGGTGCGTGGGCGAACAGGTCGTGTTGTGCGACGGCGCCCACCAGGTCACGACCTGGCACTGCGCCCGGGTCAGCGCGACGTACAGCAGCCGCAGGGTCTCCCCGGCATCCTCCGTCTCGTGCCGGTCCCGGTGCTCGGCGTACTGCGACCCGCCCGCCCCCCCGACGTCCAGCAGTCGGCGGCCGTCGACGTCGTGCAGCCGCAGCAGGTCCGGCGTCGACTGCTGCCAGCGGTCCCAGCCGAACGGCACGTAGACCACCGGGAACTGCAGCCCCTTGCTGCGGTGCACGGTGACCACCTGCACGGCGGCGGCGTCGGAGTCCAGGCGACGGGTGCGCTCCTCGGCGACGTCGTCACCGGAGCTGGCCACGGCGATCCGGCGCTGCAGCCACTCGACCAGGGCGGCCGTGCCGAGACCCTCGGCGACCGAGGTGGTGTGCATGGTCTCGGCGAGGTGCCGGAGATCGGTCAGCTGCCGCTCCCCGGCGGGGGTGGCCAGCAGCCGCGCGGGGAGCCCGGTCGCGAGCACCAGCTCGAGCAGCGCCGGGACGCCGCGGGCGGCCAACACGTCGGACCACTCGCGCAGCCTCGGCCCGAGCGTGTCCATCGCGTCGTCGCCGGCGGCCGCCAGCTCGGCCGCGCTCCAGCCGACGAAACTGCCGAGCGCCGCCGTCCGGGCCCGGACGGCGCGGTGCGGCTGCTCCAGCGCCTGCAGCAGGATCAGCCACTGGGTCGCCATCTCGGTGGCGAAGATGTTCACCGCGCCGGTGAGCACCGCGGGCACCGCGGCGTCGATCAGCGCGGCCCGCACCAGGTCGGCCTGCTTGTTGGTGTGCACCAGCACGGCGACGTCCCCGGGGGCGACCGGACGGACGGCACCGGCCGTCGTGAGCCGGGTCGGCGCCGCCAACAGTCCGGCCACGTCCGCGGCGACGTCCGCGGCGACCACGTCGCGCACCCGGTCCACCGGCGGGAGCTTGCCCGGGCGGGCCCCGAGCCGGTCCCGCCGCGCCACCCGCAGCCGCAGCGGCGCGTCGACCGGGGCGCCGGACAGCCGACGGTCCGGGTGGGCCGACTCGACCGGCCGGACGACGATGTCCGGATGCCCGAGGGCGGCGCCCCGGAAGATCCGGTCGAGGGCGCCGAGCAGCGCGGCGTCGCTGCGCTGGTTGCGCCCGAGGGTGGCGGTGTCCGACGCGTCGGCGACCGCGCCGAGGTAGGTGACGACGTCACCGCCGCGGAAGGCGTAGATCGCCTGCTTGGGGTCGCCGATCAGGATCATCGTGGTGCTGCCGGCGAAGGCCAGCCGGAGGATCTGCCACTGCACGGGGTCGGTGTCCTGGAACTCGTCGACCAGCACCACCCGGTAGCGGTCCCGGATCCGCGCCCGTGCGGCCGGGCCGGACACCGGGTCGGCCAGCGCGTCGCGCAACCGGGTCAGGAGGTCGTCGTAGTCGCGGAGCCGGCGCCGGCGCTTGCGTCGCTGCACCTCGGCCCGCGCCTCCCGGGCGATGCCCTCCCGCAGCGCCGGGATCGACCCCGGGTCGGCGTCGGTGGGCACCAGGGCGGCGTGCCGGTCGGCCACCGCCTGCCGGACGACGCGCACCGCGTCGCGGTAGCGGATCTGCGGTGGTTCCGCCGCCGGCCGGCCGTACCTGCGCACGTACAGGTCGTCGACGACCTCGACGACGAGGTCGTCGATGCTCTCGACGAAGCTGCCGTCGGGCTCGAAGTCGCCGGCCACCCCGAGACCGGTGAGCATCTGCTGGCAGAAGCCGTGCGTGGTGGCGATCGTCGCCACATCGAAGTCGGCGAGCGCGGTCGCCAGCCGCCGGCGGCGCAGCGCCACCTCGTCGTCCGGCCCCGCGGCGAGGTGCCGGACCAGCGAGTCGCCGCCGGCACGGGCCGAGGGCGGGTCGGCCAGCCGGCGCTCGGTGTCCACCAGCCGCTCCCGCACCCGCTCCCGCAGCTCCTGGGTCGCCGCCCGGCCGAACGTCACGAGCATCAGCTCGCGGAGCTCGGCCCGTCCCTCGGCGACGTAGCGGGTGGCCAGCGCGGCGATCGTGAAGGTCTTGCCGGTTCCGGCGCTCGCCTCCAGCACGGTGGTGCCGGTGGGCAGCTCGCCGCAGACGTCGAAGGTGGGCATCGTGCTCACTGCCGGTGCACCGCCTCGGCGGCGAGCAGCGGGAACCAGAGCCGGCAGGACAGCGCGCCGAACAGTGACGTCTCGCCCACCGCGGCGCCGGGCAGCTGGTCCGCGTCGGACGCCCGCTGCGCCAGCACGGTGCCGAAGGTGGGCTGCGGGCCCCAGACGGTGCGGTAGTCCCGGTCGTCGAAGCCGTCGGCCCAGTTCCTGGCCGCCGACGCCCGCGCCTCGTCCTCGGTGTCCCCCCGGGCCCGCACCGTGGCGTAGGCGAGGGACGGGTCGAGCGGCAGCGGCAGCGGCTCGCAGAGTCCGCGGCGCCGGAGATCGACCAAGGTGTCGAGCACGGTGGCCGCTTCGGGCCCGGACGGTGCGTGCGCGACCGCGACCGCGACGGAGACGCCCGCGCCCGAGCGCCCGATCGTGACCGCGCGCCAGGACTCGTCCGGGCGCGCCACGGCCAGCGCGAGCAGCTGCGTCCAGGCCCGCACCCGGTGCTTGGCGGCCAGCCGGGAGTAGGTGGTGCGCAACACGGTGTTCCCGGACAGGGGGCCCACGCTGCCCGCGAGCCGGCAGCCGCTGGGCAGGGCCACGGAGAGGTCTGCGGTGGTCGGCGCACCCATGCGGTGCGGCGCGGCGGCCGCGATCAGCGGCTCGGCCGCGTCGATCACCCCGGCCAGCAGCTCGCTGCCGAGCCTGCCCGGCGGCAGCTCGCCGCGCCGCCAGGCCGCTTCGCGGCAGCTGTCCACGCTCCCCCCGGCCAGCCGGTCGGTCACCCACCGGTCGCCGACGGCCCACTTCTGCAGCCCGTCGAGCTCGGCGTGCAGCGCGTCGTCCAGCTCCTCGCCCGGCTCCGGCACCGCCACGCCGAGCCGCTGTCGGAGGAAGCCGCGCACGGGGTGCTCGAGGAACCGGATCAGCGGGTCCAGCTCCACGGTGTCCGTAGGCGCGGTCCGCGACGGCGGCGGCAGCGGGTCGGCGAGGAACGACGCCGGGGCGCGCCGCGGCCCGGCCGCGGCCCGGGCGCCGGCCAGCGCCGTCTGGTCGAAGCTGAACGGGGCCTGGTCCGGTCCGGCGGCCGTGAAGTTGCGCGGGTCGAACGGCTGCAGCGGGTGCCGGACCACCACCCGGTCCCGTACCGACGCGTCCACGGCGTCCAGCAGCTCGGCCAGCGGCACCGCCGGCGGCCGGACCGCGTTCGTGCGCTCGTCGGCGCCGGTGTAGAGGATGACGAGGTGCTCCTCGGCGGCGAGGACGGCGTCCAGCAGCAGCTGCCGATCCTCGCTGCGACGGTCCCGCTCCCCGACGAGCGGATCGCGAGCCAGCACGTCGTCGCCGTCCACCCCGGCACTGCGGGGGAAGACGCCGTCGTCCAGACCCAGCAGGCAGATCACCCGGTGCGGCACCGACCGCATCGGCACCATCGAGCACATCGTCAGGTTGCCCGTGCGGAAGCCGGCCCGGGTGGGCCGGCCCTGCAGCCGGTCCGCGAGCAGGGCCCGGACGTCGGCCAGCCGCAGCCGGACACCGGTCCGGCCGGTCGCGCCCGCCGCGACGTCGGCGAGCTCCCGGCGGGCCTGCGCGAGCTGCCACTCGTCCGCCGTTCCCACCGCGGTCAGGGTGTCGAGGGCCTCCGAGAGCGCCTCCAGCCACGCGGCCAGCGGCTGGCTGCCGGCGAGGCTGTCGAGCGCGGTCCCGAGCCGGGCGACGAGCTCGGCCAGCCGGCCGGCGAGGTCGACGTCGGTGCTGTCCACGTCGTCGAGCGGCAGCGCCAACCCGAGCCAGCGCAGGTCGTCCTCGGCCATCGTGACGCCGAGCAGCAGCCGGTCCAGACCGGCCTGCCAGGTGTTCTGCGGCACCGCTGCCAGCTGGTAGGGCGCCCGGTGCGCCGCATCGAGGCCCCAGCGCACGTTCGACCCGGCGACCCAGTCCCGGATCCGCTCGAGGTCGTCGTCGTCCAGCCGGAACCGCCTGCGGACCGGTGCCAGCGCCGCCAGGTCCAGCACCTGGGAGGCGGTCACCCGGGCGTCGGCGAGCTCGAGCAGGCGGGCCATCGTGGCCAGCAGCGGGTTGGTCTGGCGCAGCGACCGGTCCGCCAGCCGCACCCGCAGCCGGTGGCCGGGGTGCTCGGCCGGATCGGCTGCCCGCTCGGCGGTGGTGCTGAGCCCGAACGTGGCCGAGATCAGCGGGGCGTAGGACTCGATGTCGGGACACATCACCAGCACGTCCCGCGGCTCCAGCGACGGGTCGGTCTGGAGCAACCCGAGCAGGACCTCCCGCAGCACCTCGACCTGGCGGGCCCGGCCGTGGCAGGCGTGCACCTGGAGGCTGCGGTCGTCGGCGTCCGGCACGGGGTGTGACCGCCCGGGTGCGGCGTCCTCGCGCAGGTCCTGTTGCAGCCGGCCCAGCACGGTGTCCCGGCGCTCCTCCAGCCCGTGGTGCTGGTCCGAGGCCGCCGGCCCCGCCTCGGCGAGCAGCAGCTGCATCTCCCGGGCGTCCCGGCCGAGCGAGGCGAGCAGCCGGTGCGCCGGCAACGCGGCGCTGGGGTCGAGCCGCCTCCGGGGCCGGGAATCGACCGCCGGGAGCCCGGCCAGCCGGTCCCACAGCACCGCCGACGGGTGCGGCAGCCACAGGTGCACGTCGCGGTGCTCGGCCAGCGCGGCGAGCACCGCCACCTGCTCGGTGGTCAGCCGGGTCGGCCCGAACAGCGACAGCCGGTCGGGCAGCGGCACCCGCTCCGGGTCGGTGCGCACCGCCGCGCAGGCGGTGTCCCGCCGCTCGGCCGGGCTGGGGACATCGATCGCCGCCCGCAGCCGCCGCCACAGCTCGGCCTGCCAGCGCAGGTCGTCGGGCAGGGGGTGACCGGCGCCGTCGGTGTCGGACCCGGCGGCCCAGTCCCGCAGCAGCCCCCCGCGCTGCGAGGCGTACGACGCGTACAGCCGGGCCAGGTGCTGGGCGGCGACGAGCCGCCGGTCCGAGCCGGCCGCCAGGTGTCGCGCCAGCGGCGCGCACCAGTCCTCGCCGATGCAGTCGTCGATCACCTCGACCAGGGTCCAGACCGAGCGGCCCTCCGGCCACGGGTCGTCGTCCGGGTCCACCCCGCCGGCAGCCGACACGACCTCCGCGACCAGCCGCGTCGGGGAGCAGAAGTCGATGTTGGCGCTCACGCCGTCGGCTCCGTCGGTGGCGCCCAGGTGGTGCGACAGCCGCTGGGTCAGCCAGCGCTCCACCCCACGCGCCGGGACCGCCAGCACCTCGGGCACGAACGGGTCGGGTGTCCCGGTCGCGAGCAGCCCGGCCAGCGCGGCGACCAGCGGGTCGGCGCGTTCGGACCGGTGCAGGTGGAGCGCCATCAGGGGCCCCCGTCGGCCGACATGGCGGCGACCCTAGCCGCCGGCTCCCCCCGGTGCGGGCGGCCCGGCTGGGGGCTGCCGGTCGATGCGCGGCGCAGGTCCAGGGCTGCAGAA
Organism: uncultured Actinomycetota bacterium; assembly: GCA_963695375.1. Lineage (GTDB taxonomy): Bacteria > Actinomycetota > Actinomycetes > Propionibacteriales > Nocardioidaceae > JACCVL01. The sequence continues at coordinate 2,607,202 of OY968767.1, forward strand.
GTCGCGGATCGCGGACCGTTGGGGGGAGGATTGCCGGGGTAGCGTCTCGACGTGCCCCCGTCCCGGACCGACGTCGTCGTCGTGGGCGCCGGTCTGGCCGGGCTCGCCGCCGCCCGGGTGCTCGTCGAGGCCGGCCTCGAGGTCGCGGTGCTGGAGGCGTCCGACGCGGTCGGCGGCCGAGTCCGCACCGACCGGGTGGACGGCGTGCTGCTCGACCGGGGCTTCCAGCTGCTGAACCCCGCCTACCCCGCGCTGCGGGGCCTCGTGGACCTGCCCGCGCTGCGGCTGCACCCGTTCGACCCCGGCGTGGTCGCGGTCAGCAGCGGGGCGCGTGGCACGCTGGTCGACCCGCTGCGCCGCCCGCGGGACATCCCCGGCCTGCTCGCCGGGCTCGGCAGCCGGGGCACCGGCAGCCCGCTGGAGAAGGTCCGGTTCGCCGGCTACGTCACCCGGGTCGCCGTCGAGCCGGTGCGACGGCTGCAGCGCCGCCCGGACGTCGGCTGGGGGGCGGCGTTCGACGCCGCCGGGATGCGCGGCGGGCTGCGCCGGTCGGTCCTCGAGCCGTTCCTCGCCGGCGTCCTCGGCGAGGACGAGCAGCAGACGTCGCGGCGCTACGTCGACCTGGTGCTGCGCAGCTTCGCGCGCGGCACACCGTCGCTCCCGGAGGCCGGCATGCAGGCGCTCCCCGAGCAGTTGGCGGCCGGGCTGCCGGCCGGCACGGTGCGGCTGGACACCCCGGTCCGCCGGGTGTCCGGGTCGGGCGTGCGGACCGGCACCGGCCGGGAGGAGGGGGCCGCGGTCGTGCTGGCCGCTGACGCGCTGGCGTCCGCCGAGCTGCTCGGGTGGCCGCCGCCACCGGTCCGCTCGCTGACCACCCTGTGGTTCCGGGCACCCGCCTCGCCGGTGCCGACCGGCCGGCCGCTGCTGCACGTGGACGGCGGCCGGCGCGGTCCGGTGGTCAACGTGGCGGTGGTGTCCGACGCCGCCCCCTCGTACTGCACCGACGGGGCCCTCGTCGCCGCCAGTCTGGTCGGAGACCACCCCGGCGCCGAGGCCGAGCCCGCGGTCCGCCGGCAGCTGGGACTGATGCTGGCCACCGACGTCACCGGCTGGGACCTGGTCCGCACCGACGCCATCGCCGCGGCGCTGCCGGCCGCCCGGCCGCCGTTCGACCTCCGCCGGCCGGTCGACCTCGGCGACGGGCTGTTCGTGGCCGGCGACCACCGGGACACGCCGTCGACCCAGGGGGCGCTGGCGTCCGGACGCCGGGCCGCCCGCGCCGTGCTGCGGCGACTGGGCCGCCCGCTCCCGGCGGGACCCGCCGTTGCCCGGACCGTACCGACGGGTAACAATGGCCGCACCTGAGTCGTCGAAGGGATCCCTGTGAGCACCGACGTGACCGACCAGACCGCCGACCCCGCCGCCACTCCGGCCGGAGCGCGGACCGACGCGCGGCCGGACGCCACCCGAGGGGCCGGCGTCACCCGCGACGTCAGCCAGCAGGAGGCTCGCGAGGTCGCCGAGGCGGCCCGTGAGTCGGGGTGGTCGCGCCCGAGCTTCGCCAAGGAGCTGTACCTCGGCCGCTTCGACCTGTCGCTGATCCACCCGCACCCGCGCGCCGACGCCGACGACACGGCCCGCGGCGAGGCCTTCCTGGACCGGCTGCGGCCGTACTGCGAGACGCTCGACTCCGGGGTGATCGAGCGCGAGGCTCGGATCCCGGACGACTACATCAACGGCCTGGCCGAGCTCGGAGTCTTCGGGATGAAGATCCCGCGGGAGTACGGCGGCCTCGGCCTCACGATGGCCTACTACGGCCGCGCGCTGATGCTGATCGGCTCGGTGCACCCGAGCCTCGGCACGCTGATCTCCGCGCACCAGTCCATCGGCGTGCCGGAGCCGGTGAAGATGTTCGGGACGGCGGAGCAGAAACAGGCCTACCTGCCGCGGTGTGCCGGCGGCGCGGTGAGCGCGTTCCTGCTCACCGAGCCGGACGTGGGGTCCGACCCGGCTCGGATGGGCGCCACCGCGACGCCGAACGAGGACGGCTCCGCGTACCTGCTCGACGGGGTCAAGCTCTGGACCACCAACGGCGTGATCGCCGAGCTGCTGGTCGTGATGGCCAGGGTGCCGAAGCACGCCGGGGGCCGCGGCGGCATCAGCGCGTTCGTGGTGGAAGCGGACTCGCCGGGGATCACCGTCGAGCAGCGGAACGCGTTCATGGGGCTGAAGGGGATCGAGAACGGCGTCACCCGCTTCGCCCAGGTCCGGGTGCCGGTGGGCAACCGGCTGGGCCGGGAGGGTGAGGGGCTGAAGATCGCCCTCACCACCTTGAACACCGGCCGGCTGTCGATCCCGGCGATGTGCGCGGCGGCCGGCAAGTGGTGCCTGAAGATCGCCCGCGAGTGGTCGTCCGAGCGGGTGCAGTGGGGCCGCCCGGTCGGCGCGCACGCGGCGGTCGCGCACAAGGTGTCGTTCATGGCCGCGACCACGTTCGGGCTCGAGGCGGTGCTGGACCTGTCGGCGCAGCTCGCCGACGCCGGCACCAAGGACATCCGGATCGAAGCCGCCCTGGCCAAGCTGTGGGCCAGCGAGATGGCGTGGCAGATCGCCGACGAGCTGGTCCAGGTCCGCGGTGGCCGCGGGTACGAGACCGCCGAATCGCTGCGGGCTCGGGGCGAGCGGGCGGTGCCGGCCGAGCAGATCCTGCGCGACCTGCGGATCAACCGGGTGTTCGAGGGCTCGACCGAGATCATGCACCTGCTGATCGCCCGGGAGGCCGTCGACGCGCACCTGTCCGCGGCCGGTGACCTGGCCTCGGCCGACGCCGACCTCCCGGCCAAGGCCAAGGCGGCCGCCAAGGCCAGCGGCTTCTACGCCAAGTGGCTGCCCCAGCTGGTGACCGGCAAGGGCAACGTGCCGACGTCGTACGCGGAGTTCGGCCGGCTGGCCCGGCACCTGCGCTACGTGGAGCGGTCGTCCCGCAAGCTGGCCCGGCAGACCTTCTACGGCATGAGCCGCTGGCAGGCCGGGCTGGAGCACCGGCAGGGGTTCCTGGCCAGGATCGTCGACATCGGGGCCGAGTTGTTCGCGATGGCCGCGGCCTGCTCCCGGGCCGAGATGCTGCGCGCCGACGACCCGGCGCGCGGGGCGTCCGCCTACGAACTGGCGGACGCCTTCTGCCAGCAGTCCCGCGGCCGGGTCGAGGCGCTGTTCGACCGGCTGTGGAACAACACCGACGACCTGGACACCCGGCTCGCGCGGCAGGTGCTGGACGGTCAGTACACCTGGCTGGAGACCGGCGTGCTGGACCCGTCGGAGGGCACCGGTCCGTGGATCACCGCCTGGACGCCGGGCGAGTCCGAGCACGAGAGCGTCGCCCGCCGCTACCGCTAAGCCCCCAACCCCCCTCCCCTCACGATCCGCGACTTCTGCAGGCCGCCCTCCGCCCACCGCCCACGATCCGCGACTTCTGCAGGCCGCCGCTCCGCCCCACCGCCCACGATCCGCGACTTCTGCAGGCCGGTAAGCGGCCCGACCGCTGCAAAACCCGCGGATCGTGAGGGAGGGGGTGCGGAGTCAGCGGGGTGGGTCAGCGGGACCCGACACCGGCCACACGTAGGGCAGGTCGTCGGGCACGTCCGGGAACAGCCGCCGGTAGTGGTCCGGGTCTTTGCGCACCAGGTTGGACTGATGGGACCGGTGCAGGTCCTGGTCGCCGAGCCAGGAGGGTGCCATCTCGTGGCGGCCCGACGCGTCCCCGTCCTGCCAGCGGCCAGCGGCGCGCAGCAGACCGGCCGTCTTGACCGCGCAGGTGTCCCCGAACCCCCGACCGGTCCACTCCTGGCAGATGAGCTCCTGGTAGCGGCCGAGTGCGGATTCGCTCCCCTGCCACATCAGCACGGCCGGATGGGTCCGCCAGCCCCGTGGCTCATACGTCTCGATCACACCGGCGGCGGTGTCCCAACGCAGCCCGAGCAGCACCTGCATGATCTGCAGCGTCTCGACCCGCTGCTTGCCGAGTCGCCGGTCGTCGAGCACGGCCGCGGTCCGGACGAAGTCGGGGTACGGCAGGAACGTCTGGATCGCTGGCTCCTTCGACGGGTGGGGGGCTGCAAAAGTCGCGGATCGTGAGCAGGGCGGGGCGGGGGCTGGGAGGGGTGGGTCAGGAGGTGGGGGTCGGGGTGAGCACCTGGGCGGCGGTGCGCTTGATCAGGTCCGCCGTCCACTCCGCGCTGTCCGGCGCCGGGAACCGGTACGTCGGCCCGTGCGCGTACAGCGAGCCGAGCACCCGGCCCTTCGGGCTGCGCACCACCGCGGCCACCGAGGAGATCCCGTCGGCGAACTCCTCGTGCACCCAGCAGACGCCGTCGCGCTGCGTCTGGGCCAGCCGCTCGCGGATCTGCCTGGGGTGCACCACCGTGTGCTCGGTGTAGGCGGTCAGCGGGTGGGCGAGGTAGCGGTCCAGCTCCGCCTCGCCCCACTCCGCCATGATCGCCACCCCCGGCGCGCCGACGTGTGCCGGGAACAGCTCACCGGTGTAGTCGCGCACCTGCACGGCGTGCGGTCCGTCCACCTGGGCGGCGATCTGCACCGCGGAGCCGCTCGGGATGCTGAAGCCGGTGCCCTCACCGAGCTGCAGCGCCAGCCACTCCAGGTGCGGCCGGACGGTGTCGACCAACCGGGCGGTCAGGTCCACCGGGCCGAGCATCTGCGGCAGCCGGGAGCCGAGCTGGTAGTCCGACCCGTCCTCCACCCGCTCGACGACCCCGAGCTCCTCGAGCGTCGACAGCAACCGTGCGACGGTGGACTTGGGCAGGTCGGACCGGCCGGCGATCTCGGTCACGCCGGACGCGCCGTCGGAGACGATCTCGAGAATCGCGAACGCGCGCTCGACGGACTGGACGCTGGGCATGGCCCTCCACGGATCGGGAAGCCGACAGCCTATCGTGTGCACCACGATGCGGGACGGAACCACGTAGCGGGTGACACCCGAGGCAGAGGAGACACCGGATGCCGGACCAGGACGCGGACGTCGTCATCATCGGCGCCGGGGTGATCGGCGCGGCCGTGGCGCACGAGCTCGCCCGCCGCGGTCGCCGGACGCTCAACGTCGACCCGCTGCCCGCCGCCGGCTACGGCTCGACCAGCAACTCGAGCGCGATCGTGCGGTTCAGCTACTCCACCATCGCCGGGGTCACGATGGCCTGGGAGGGCATGCACTACTGGCGGGAGTGGCCGGACTTCGTCGGCCCGCACGACGAGCGCGGCCACGCCCGGCTGATGCGCACCGGGATGTTGCTGCTCAAGGAGCCGGGCGGCCAGCACGAGCGCTGCGTGCCGCTTTTCGACGAGGTCGGGATCCCGTACGAGGACTGGGACGCCGCCGAGCTGGCCCGCCGGGTGCCGGCCCTCGACGTCGGGTCGTACGGCCCGCCCGCGCCGATCGAGGACGACGCGTTCTGGGACGAGGCCGAGGGCCAGCTCGGCGGCGCGATCTGGACCCCGGACGCCGGCTACGTCAACGACCCGCAGCTCGCGACGCACAACCTGCAGCGGGCGGCCGAGGCGCACGGTGCCCGGTTCCGGTTCGGCGTCTCCGTCACCGAGGTGCACCGGAGCGACGGGACGGTCACCGGGGTGCAGCTGTCCGACGGCACCGCGATCGCCGCGCCGGTGGTCGTCAACGTGGCCGGCCCGCACTCCGGCGCCGTCAACGCGCTGGCCGGGCTGGCCGACACGATGCGGATCGGAACCCGCCCGCTGCGGCACGAGGTGCACCACGTGCACGGGCCGAAGACGCTGCCACCGGACGAGGCCTGTGCGGTCGCCGACGGGGACACCGGGATCTACGTCCGCCCCGAGGTCGGCGGCAACCTGCTGGTCGGCTCGCTCGACCCGGCCTGCGACCCGCAGGAATGGGTCGACGACCCCGACGACTACAACCGGTCGGTCACCGCGGCCGGCTTCCAGCGTCAGGTGCTGCGCGCGGCCCGCCGGCTGCCCGACCTCGAGGTGCCGAGCCGTCCGCAGGGTGTGGCCGCGCTCTACGACGTCGCCGACGACTGGATCCCGATCTACGACCGCACCGACCTGGACGGCTTCTACGTCGCCATCGGCACGTCGGGCAACCAGTTCAAGAACGCACCGGTGGCCGCGCACTGCCTGGCCGAGCTGATCGAGGCGGTGGAGGCCGGCCACGACCACGACTCCGAACCGGTGGTGGTCGCCGGTGCGCACACCGGGATGCCGATCGACCTTGGCGTCTTCCGGCGGAACCGGGTCGCCCACCCGGACAGCTCGTTCTCCGTGTACGGATAACGGTCGGCCACAAATCGCGGTTTGCGCTCGACAATCGCCCGCCTCCATGCGTACCGTTTTCTGTCAGGCAGCACAGTTCCGCATCGCGGAACGCAGCAGACCGGCGGCGGGGCGCACCGCCACCGGAACACGGAGAGGCCGCCATGAGCGACACCGAGCTGGATCTGACCACGCTCCCGGACGACGAGCTGGTCACCCAGATGCACGACGACCTCTACGACGGGCTGGCCGACGAGATCCTGCAGGGCACCGAGATCCTGCTGGAGCGCGGGTGGAGCCCGCAGCGGGTGCTGAACGAGGCCCTGGTCGAGGGGATGCGGATCGTCGGCGTGGACTTCCGCGACGGCATCCTGTTCGTCCCCGAGGTGCTGCTCGCCGCCAACGCGATGAAGGCCGGGATGGCCGTGCTGCGCCCGCTGCTCGCCGAGACCGGTGCCGAGCAGATCGGCAAGGTGGTGCTCGGCACCGTCAAGGGCGACATCCACGACATCGGGAAGAACCTGGTCGGGATGATGCTGGAGGGTGCCGGCTTCGAGGTGATCGACCTGGGCATCAACATCGACGCGCAGGCCTATCTCGACGCGCTCGAGGAGCACCAGCCGGACATCCTCGGGATGTCCGCGCTGCTCACCACGACGATGCCGTACATGAAGGTGGTCATCGACGAGCTGGTCACCCGCGGCCTCCGGCACCGCTACATCGTCCTGGTCGGCGGCGCGCCGCTGAACGAGGAGTTCGGCGACGCGATCGGCGCCGACGCCTACTGCCGGGACGCGGCCGTCGCGGCCGAGATGGCCCAGACCCTGCTCAGGTCCCGCCGTGACCTCGCCGCAGCCGGTTGACCCGGCCGGCGCCGGCCGCCGGGTGCTCGTGCTGGCCTGCGGGGCGCTGGCCCGCGAGCTGAAGATGCTCGCCGATCACGACGGTCTGGACGCCCTCGACTTCGCCTACCTCCCGGCCGGGCTGCACAACACCCCGCAGTTGATCCCGGCCGCGGTCGAGGAGCGGCTGGCGTCGCTGGCGGACCGGTCCGGCGCCGCGTACGACGAGGTGTTCGTCGGCTACGGCGACTGCGGGACCGGCGGCCGGCTGGACGAGGTGCTGGAGCGGCACGGCGTCCAGCGGCTCCCCGGCGCGCACTGCTACGAGTTCTTCACCGGCAGCGCCGAGTTCGCCGCGATGCAGGACGCCGAGCCGACCACCTTCTACCTCACCGACTTCCTGGTCCGGCAGTTCGACCGGCTGGTCTGGCGCGGGCTCGGGCTCGACCGCTGGCCGCAGCTGCGGGACGACTACTTCGGCAACTACACCCGGCTGGTCTACCTGTCCCAGTTCCCGACCGAGCGGCTGCTCGCCGAGGCGCGGGAGGCGGCCGACCGGCTCGGGCTGCGCTTCGAGCACCGCGCGGTCGGCACCGGCGAGGTCCGGCCGGTGCTGCTCCAGCTCGGCCGGCGGCCGCTGGAGACGACTGCCTCGTGAGCGGACGACGGCGCAGCAGCGGTCCGGCCGAACCGCAGCTGTCGGTCATCTGGTGGCGCGACATCCCGACCCAGGTGGTGGCCAGCCACCAGGGCGAGACGGTCCGCGCCGAGCTGCACGCCCGCTTTCCGGCCGCCGTCGACCGGGCCGCCATGCAGGCCGGGCTGGACGGGTCGGAGGACTACCTGGCGCAGTGGGACCGGCGCACCCGCGGCTGCGGCACCGACCTGCAGGGCGAGGTGGACACCGAGGTCGCCGCACTGCACGACCGCTATCCCTCCACCGTCCTGAACGCGCTCGTCCGCACCGGTGGCCTGGCCGGGCAGGCCGGCCAGGCCGGCCTCCCCCCGACTCCACGACCGAGGACGCCCCGTGACCGAGACCGTCATCAGCTCGGCGACCCGCGAGGTCGTCCTCGGCCCGGAGCGGCCGTTCGTCGTCATCGGCGAGCGGATCAACCCGACCGGCCGCAAGCAGCTGGCCGCCGAGATGAAGGCCGGCGACTACAGCCGGGTCCGCGCCGACGCGCTGGCCCAGGTCGAGGCCGGCGCCAGGGTGCTGGACGTCAACGCCGGCATCCCGCTGGCCGACGAGCCCGCCATCCTGGCCGAGGCGATCCGCCAGGTGCAGTCGCTGACCGACGCGCCGCTGTCGATCGACTCCTCGATCGTCGCCGCCCTGGAGGCCGGCCTGGCCGCGTACGACGGCAAGCCACTGGTGAACTCGGTGACCGCCGAGGAAGAGCGGCTGGAGTCGGTGCTGCCGCTGGTCGCCCGGGCCGGCGCGGCGGTGGTCGCGATCACCAACGACGAGAACGGGATCTCCGAGGACCCCGACGTCCGCTTCGAGCTGGCCCGGCGGATCGTGCACCGGGCCCAGGACCACGGCATCCCGCTGTCCGACATCGTGGTGGACCCGCTGGTGATGCCGATCGGCGCGATCGGCCAGGCCGGCCGCCAGGTGATGCGGCTGGTCGGCCGGCTGAGCGCGGAGCTCGGGGTGAACACGACCTGCGGCGCATCCAACATCAGCTTCGGGCTGCCGCACCGGGCGGCGGTCAATGCGGGCTTCCTGACGATGGCGATCGGCGCCGGGCTCACGTCGGCGATCACCAACCCGCTGGAACCGGAGATCCGGACCGCCGTGATGGCGGCCGACGTGCTGACCGGCAACGACCGGAACTGCGCGGCGTGGATCGGCGCGCACCGCGCGGCCGCCCCCCCGGACGGCTCGATGCGGGGCCGCCGGGACACCAGTCGGAGGCGGGCGGCGGCCGCGGGTGGCTGACCTCGTCGACGTCTCCTTCATGCCGTCTGGCCGGCGCGGTCAGGTGCCGGCCGGCAGCACCGTGCTGGACGCGGCGCGCAGCCTCGGCGTGGACCTGGACTCGATCTGCGGCGGGCGCGGGATCTGCGGGCGCTGCCAGGTGGAGCTCGGCGAACGGCCCGGGGTGGACGCCGGTGCGGACCGGCTCAGCCCGCCGGGACCGACCGAGACCGACTACCGCGGTCGCCGGTCGGTCGGCGCCGGGCGGCGGCTCGGCTGCGCCGCCCACGTGCTGCGCGACGCCGTGCTCCGGGTGCCGCCGGACAGCCAGGTGCACCGCCAGGTCGTCCGCAAGGCGGTCGGCAGGCCCACCGTGCCGGTCGACCCGGTGCTGCTGCTGCGCTACGTCGAGGTGCCCGAGCCGACGCTGGCCGGGACCGTGGGCGACCTGCAACGGCTGCGGACCGCGCTGGCCGAGCAGTGGGACCTGCCCGGCGTGACGATCGCGCATCCGGCGCTGGCCGAGCTGCAGCCGGCGCTGGCCGCCGGCAAGCGGGCGGTGACGGTCGCGGTCCGGGCCGAGTCGGAGGTGGTGGCGGTCTGGCCGGGGCTGCGCGACACCGTGCACGGGGTCGCCTTCGACATCGGGTCGACCACGCTGGCCGGCCATCTGTGCGAGCTCGGGTCCGGCGAGGTGCTGGCCTCGGCCGGCCGGATGAACCCGCAGATCGGCTACGGCGAGGACCTGATGAGCCGGGTGTCGTACGTGCTGATGAACCCCGACGGCGCCGAGCGGCTGACCACGGCGGTGCGCGAGGCGCTGGCCGAGATGGTCGCCGACCTGGCCCGGGACGCGGGCGTCGAGCCGCACTCGGTCCTCGAGGTGACCCTGGTCGGCAACCCGGTGATGCACCACCTCGCCCTCGGCCTGGACCCGCGCGAGCTGGGCACCGCGCCGTTCGCGCTCGCCACCACCGAGCAGGTGACGGTGCCGGCGCGCACCCTGGGGCTGGACGTGCACCCGGGCGCGGCGGCCTACGCCCCACCGTGCATCGCCGGGCACGTCGGCGCGGACACCGCGGCGATGGTGCTCGCGGAGGGACCGCACCGCGGCTCCGAGCTCAGCCTGCTGGTCGACGTGGGCACCAACGCCGAGATCGTGCTCGGCAACGACGAGCGGCTGCTCGCCTGCTCCTCCCCCACCGGCCCGGCCTTCGAGGGCGCTCAGGTCACCGGCGGCCAGCGCGCCGCCCGCGGCGCGGTCGAGCGGGTCCGGGTCGACCCGGCCACCTTGGAGCCGCGGCTCAAGGTGGTCGGCTGCGGACTGTGGTCGGACGACGACGGCTTCGCCCGCGCCGTCCGGCGGACCGGGATCACCGGCATCTGCGGCTCGGGGATCATCGAGGCGGTGGCCGAGCTCTTCCTCGCCGGCGTGGTCACCCAGGACGGCCGGCTGGTGCGGCCCGAGGGCCGCGACTCCGACCGGTTCGTCGAGCACGGCCGGACGCTCGGCTTCCGGCTGTGGGACGACCCGGTGCTCGAGGTGACGCAGGCCGACGTGCGGGCGATCCAGCTGGCCAAGGCCGCGCTGCAGGCCGGCTGCCGGCTGCTGATGGACCGGCTCGGGGTGCACGAGGTCGACCGGATCCGGCTGGCCGGGGCGTTCGGCAGCCACATCGACCCGACGTACGCGATGGTGCTCGGCCTGCTGCCGGACTGTGACCTCGACCGGGTGGAACCGGCCGGCAACTCCGCCGGCACCGGCGCGCTGATGGTGCTGCTGTCCACCGCCGCCCGGGCCGAGGTGGAGCAGGTGGCGGCCGCGGTGGACAAGGTCGAGACCGCGATCGAGCCGGCCTTCCAGGAGCATTTCGTGCAGGCGATGGGCTTCCCGCACACGACCATCCCGTACCCGCGGCTGGCCGAGCGGGTCACCCTGCCGGCGGCCGCCGCCCCGGCCGGGGCCGCGGGCCGCCGGAGGAGGAGCCGCCCATGACCACCGAAGACACCGGCCGCCGTCGCGGCGGCGGCAGGCGCCGCTTCCGGGACGCCGCGCCCACCGGACCGCAGCAGCCGCCCTGGCGCACCCTGCGCCGCCCGTACGAACCCGTGCGGGCGGTGTCCGACGACGAGCTGGAGGCGATCCACCGGGCGTCGCTGCGGGTGCTGGCCGAGACCGGCATCGACTTCCTGCACCCGCGGGCCCGGCTGCTGTGGGGCCAGGCCGGTGCCGACGTCGACGGGGACCGGGTCCGGCTGCCCGCCGAGCTGGTGGAGTCGCTGGTGGCCGAGGCGCCGGCGACGTTCCGGCTGCACGCGCGCAACCCCGCGCACGACGTCGAGATCGGCGGCGACGCGGTCGTCTTCGGCTCGGTCGCCAGCGCGCCGTACGTCGGCGACACCGCAGGCGGCCGACGGGAGGGCAACGCGGCCGACTTCGACGCGCTGGTGCGGCTGTCGCAGACGCTGAACGCGATCCACGTGCACGGCGGCTACCCGGTCGAGCCGACCGACATCCACGCGTCGGTGCGACACCTGCGGGCCACCCGGACGCTGCTGACGCTGAGCGACAAGGTGCCGAACGCCTACAGCCTCGGGGCGGAGCGCAACGCCGACTGCCTGGAGATGGTGCGGATCGCCCGGCAGGTGGACGCGGAGACGCTGGACCGGGAGCCGTCGATCCACACCGTCATCAACGCCAGCTCGCCGTTGCGCTACGACCACCCGATGCTCGAGGGCATCCTGCAGTACTCCAGCCGCAACCAGATGGTGATCGTCACCCCGTTCACGCTGGCGGGTGCGATGGCACCGGTGACGCTGGCCGGGGCCCTCGTGCAGCAGAACGCGGAGGCGCTGGCCGGGATCGCGTTCACCCAGCTGGTGCGGCCCGGCTCGCCGGTGGTCTACGGCGGCTTCACCTCCAACGTGGACATGCGGTCGGGGTCGCCGGCGTTCGGCACCCCGGAGTTCATGAAGGCGGCGATGGTCGGCGGGCAGCTCGCCCGGCGGGCCGGCGTGCCGTACCGGTCGTCGAACGTCTGCGCCGCGAACGCGGTGGACAGCCAGGCGGCGTACGAGAGCGTGTTCTCGCTGTGGGGCGCGGTGATGGGTGGCGCCAACCTGATCTACCACGGCGCCGGCTGGCTGGAGGGCGGCCTGCGCGCGTCGTTCGAGAAGATGGTGATCGACGCCGACCTGCTGCAGATGGTGGCGTCGTTCCTGCAGCCGGTGCTCGTCGACGAGCCGTCGCTGGCGGTGGACGCGATCGCCGAGGTCGGGCCGGGCGGGCACTTCTTCGGCGTGCAGCACACCCAGGACCGGTTCCGGGACGCCTTCTTCGCCCCGATGGTGTCGGACTGGCGGAACTTCGAGAGCTGGCAGGAGGGCGGCAGCCCGACCGCGGCCGACCACGCCAGCCGGCTGGTCCGCGAGCTGACCGACGCCTACGAGCAGCCACCGATGGACCCCGAGGTGGTCGCCGAGCTGGACGACTTCGTCGCCCGTCGCGTCGCCGAGGGCGGCGTCCCCACGGACTTCTGAGGAGCACAGATGAGATCCAGCGCCCAGGTCGTCGTGATCGGCGGCGGTGTCGTCGGCGCCAGCGTGCTCTACCACCTCACCAAGCGGGGGGTGCGCGATGTCGTGCTGCTCGAGCGCGGCGAGCTGACCTGCGGGTCGACCTGGCACGCGGCCGGCGGCATGCACACGCTGAACGGCGACCCGGACGTCTCGGCGCTGCAGAAGTACACCGTCGAGCTGTACGAGGAGATCCAGCGCGTCTCCGGCATCGACTGCGGCATCCACCTCAGCGGCGGGCTGATGCTCGCCGAGAGCGAGGAGCGGATGGACTGGCTGCGGATGGCACAGGCCCGCGGCCGCTACCTCGGCATCGACACCGAGCTGATCACCCCGGCCGAGGCGAAGCAGGTGCTGCCCTACCTCGACGAGTCGTTCTTCGTCGGCGCGATGTACGACCCGCTGGAGGGCCACGTCGACCCGTCCGGCGTGACCCGGGCGTTCGCCCGCGCCGCCCAGCTGGGCGGTGCGGAGGTGGTGCAGCAGTGCAAGGTGGAGGCGCTGCGGCGGCGCGGTGACGGCGGCTGGGACGTGGACTGCGGCGAGGCCGGGACCGTCGCCGCCGAGCACGTGGTGAACGCCGGCGGGCTGTGGGCCCGCGAGGTCGGCCGGATGGTCGGCCTGGAGCTGCCGGTGCTGGCGATGGAGCACCACTACGTGATCACCGAGCCGGTGCCCGGGCTGGCCGAGTGGAACGCCTCGTCCGGCCGGGACGGGCTGCACGCGATGGACTTCGCCGGCGAGGTCTACATGCGCCAGGAGGGCGACGGGCTGCTGCTCGGCACGTACGAGCCGAACGGCGTGCCGTGGTCGCCCCGCGAGACGCCGTGGGACTTCGGTCCCCAGCTGCTGGCCCCGGACCTGGACCGGATCGGCGCCAACCTGGAGGTCGCCTTCGAGCACTTCCCGGTGTTCCAGGAGGTCGGGATCCGGCGGGTGGTGAACGGGCCGTTCACGTTCGCTCCGGACGGCAACCCGCTGGTCGGGCCGATCCGCGGGCTGCCGGGCATGTGGGTGGCCTGCGGCGTGATGGCCGGGCTCAGCCAGGGCGGCGGGGTCGGGCTGGCGCTCAGCGGCTGGATCACCGAGGGCGACCCCGGCTTCGACGTGTGGGGCATGGACGTCGCCCGCTTCGGCGACTGGGCGACCCCGGCGTACACGAACGCGAAGGTGCGGGAGAACTACGGCCGCCGGTTCCGGATCGCCTACCCGAACGAGGAGCTCCCGGCCGCGCGGCCGCTGCTCACCTCGCCGGTGCACGGCCGGCTGGACGCCGCCGGTGCGGTGTGGGGCGCGGCGTACGGGCTGGAGACCGCGCTGTGGTTCCAGCAGCCGGGCGGCGAGCGGGTGGAGGCCCCGACCCTGCGCCGGTCGAACGCGTGGGACCGGGTCGCCGAGGAGAGCCGGGCGGTGCGCGACGGGGTCGGGATGATCGAGACCACCGGCTTCGCGAAGTACGCGTTCAGCGGGTCGGGGGCGCGGGAGTTCCTCGACGGGCTGCTCGCGGGGCGGCTGCCCGCGCCGGGCCGGCTGGCGCTGTCGCCGATGCTGAACGACGCGGGCAAGTTGATCGGCGACTTCACCGTGGCGGCGCTGCCGGGGAGTGGGGCGGGGGCCGGGGCGGACGACGAGCGCTTCCTGGTGTTCGGATCCGGGGTGGCGGAGCGCTACCACCAGCGCTGGTTCGACGCCCGGCTGCCCGCTGGCGCGGACGTCTCGTACCAGGCGCTCGGGCCGGGCCTGGCCGGGCTGGCGATCGCGGGGCCGGCCTCGCGGGAGCTGCTGCAGGGGCTGACCGACACCGACCTGTCCCCCGACGCGTTCGGCTTCCTCGACATCCGCCGGATCGAGGTGGAGATGGTGCCGGTGCTGGCGGCGCGGATCTCGTTCACCGGCGACCTGGGCTACGAGCTGTGGGTGGAGCCGGCGTACCAGGCCCGGCTGTTCGACGTGCTGGTGGAGGCGGGCCGCGCGCACGGGTTGCGGCTGTTCGGCGGCCGGGCGCTGGACTCGCTGCGGCTGGAGAAGTCGTACGGCGCCTGGGCCACCGAGTACCGGCCGGTCTACGACCCGTACGAGGCGGGGCTCGGGATGTTCGTGAAGCCGGGCAAGGGCAAGTTCGTCGGCCGGGACGCGGCCGAGGCGGTGCGCGAGCGCGGGCCGGAGCGGCGGCTGGTGAGCTTCACCGTGGACGCCGACGACGCCGACGTGATCGGCGACGAGCCGATCTGGCACGACGGCGAGGTGGTCGGCAAGGTGACCTCGGGCGGCTACGCGCACGCGGCGCGGGCGTCGGTGGCGCTCGGGTACGTGCCGGCCGCGCTGGCCTCGGCGCACGGCGGCTTCGCGATCGAGGTGGTCGGCCAGCGCCGGCCCGCCGTCCGGCTGGACGAGTGCCTGTTCGACCCGGCCGGCGCCCGGATGCGCTCCTGACCCCGCGGCTCGGCGCCCCGGCCCGGCGCCGCCGGCCCGGCGCCCCGGACGTCATACAACGCGCCGCCGATTGGCCCCCTCCCGTATGACGTCCTGCGGGCCGCCCTCGGACGTCATACAACGCGCCGCCGATTGGCCCCCACCCGTATGACGTCCCGAGGGCCGCCGTCGGACGTCATACAACGCGAGGTCGGTACCCCTCGAAACGTATGACGTCTCGGGGCGGAGGACGTCATCCACACGTAGCGCGATAGGCCCCACACCGTATGACGTCCCGAAGCGGTGCCGAGCCGGTGAGACCCCGTCACCCCATTGCCGTCGGGGCCGAGACCGAGGATGTTGGAGATGTCCGGCGACGCCACCGGGCGCCGCCCAGTCGACAGGGAGGTCGCCCATGTACGCCCGAACGACCGAGTTCCAGGCCCGGCCCGAGAACGTCGACGACGGCATCGCATTCGTCCGCGACGAGGTGATGCCCGCCCTGACGGCGCTCGACGGCTGCATCGGCATGTCGATGCTCGTCGCCCGCGAGTCCGGGCGCTGCATCGCCACCAGCGCATGGTCGGACGAGGCGTCGATGAAGGCCTCCGACCAGGCCGTGCAGCCGATGCGGGACCGGGGCGCCGAGATCCTCGGCGGCAAGCCGAACGTGCACCCGTGGGAGATCGCGGTGCTGCACCGCGAGCACCGCACGGCTGACGGCGCCTGCGCCCGGGTGACCTGGCTGAAGCTGGAACCGTCCAGGATCGAGGACGGAGTCGGCTTCTTCGCCCACCAGGTGCTGCCCCGCGCCGAGCAGATGGACGGCTTCTGCAGCGCCAGCATGATGATCGACCGCACCGCCGGGATCGGCTCGAGCACCATCACGTTCGACTCGCGCGCGGCGATGGAGGCCACCCGGGAGCAGGCGGCCAAGATTCGGGACATGGCCAGGGAGCAGGTCGGCGCCGAGATCACCGAGGTGGCGGAGTTCGAGCTGGCCGTCGCGCACTTGCGGGTGCCGGAGACCGTCTGACGTCGATGGCGGCGCTGACGATGTCGGTCGGCGATCCGGTCGCGCCGACCAGGTCGGTCTCGTGCTGGCGCTCGTACTCGCGGGCGGCCTCGTCGACGGGATCGCGGTCGGGACGGCCCCGGCGACCGCGCTGCGCGGCGTTCTGACACGCTCGGGTCGCCGCCGCTGGGTCCTGGTCACCGTCCTCATCGCAGGTATGGGTTGGGCCGCAGCGTCGGTGCCGGGGGCGTTGTCGGCTCGCGCAGCCGACAGCGCTCCCCCGTCGGTCTGGTTGGTCGTCGCCTGCGCAGGACTGCTCCCCCGCAGCTGGGCGCCAGCACGTGCAGCCGAGTTGACCGCTGCTATTCAACCGGAGGGTTGACAGACCTACGCGCCTCGCCTACGGTCATTCAATCCATTGGTTGAACACGGAGGCGAACAGTGGCGGACCAGCTCTCGCGGGTGTTCTCGGCGCTCGCCGACCCGACCCGGCGCGACATGGTCGCCCGGCTCGCCGTCGGGGACGCGACCGTCAACGAGCTGGCGCAGCCGTACGACGTCACCGTGCAGGCGGTGTCGAAGCACCTGAAGGTGCTCGAGGGCGCCGGCCTGGTGAGCCGCAGCCGGGACGCACAACGCCGGCCCGTCCACCTCGAGGCCGAGGTGTTCGACCTGATGACGAAGTGGATCGAGCGATACCGGCAGGAGGCCGAGGAGCGCTACCGCCGCCTCGACGCCGTGCTGGCCGCGATGGACGAGTCATCCGCCGAGACCGACGACCGAGACCGAGCAGCGAGGAGCAGCATCATGACCGCAACGACCTCCCACGAGACCCAGATCATCGCCGACCCCGGCCTGCCGACGGTCGAGATCGTCCGCGAGTTCGACGCCCCGCCCGAGGCAGTCTTCCGCGCGCACACCGACCCGGAGCTGGTCGTGCAGTGGCTCGGCCCACGCCGGCTGACGATGCGGATCGACCACTACGACGCCCGCACCGGCGGCTCGTACCGCTACATCCACACCGACGCCGACGGCACCGAGTACCGCTTCTACGGCGCCTTCCACGAGGTGCGGCCGAGCGAGCGGATCGTGCAGACGTTCACCTACGAGGACTACCCGGACGGCGTCAGTCTGGACACCTTGACGCTCGAGGACCTCGGTGACGGGCGGACCCGGCTGCGCGGGCTGTCGGTCGTCGACTCGATGGAGGCCCGTGACGCGATGATCGCCGGCGGG
The DNA here is from genome assembly GCA_963695375.1 of uncultured Actinomycetota bacterium. GTDB lineage: Bacteria > Actinomycetota > Actinomycetes > Propionibacteriales > Nocardioidaceae > JACCVL01. Next base: position 2,624,507 of record OY968767.1, read on the forward strand.
ATGGAGACCGGCGTCCGGGAAGGGTACGAGCGGCTGGACGAGCTGCTGGCCGGCTGACCCGCTCTCCCCGGGCGGGGCCAGCGCCCCCCGCGGCGATGATGCATTTCCGTCGCTCGGGCGACGCGAATGCATCATCGCCCGAGGAGGGAGGGGGCGGGGGCGGCGGCGGACCGGTCAGGCCCGCACCACGTACGGCGGCCGGACGATCCGGTTCCGCGCATCCAGCGCGGTCATCAGGTGTGGGGAGCCGTCGGGGAGCAGCCCGGACATGGGGGTCAGCCGCGCCTCGCCGCCGTCGATGTCGACGAGCAGCAGGTGCGCCTGCGCCGCCCACGCGGTGGTGTGCGCGTCGTCGAACCGGTCCGGCACCTCCTCGCGGACCTTCCCACCCGAGCCGGACACGACACAGGTGCGCCCGTCGACCTCGGAGACCTGGAAGTTGTGCTCGTGCCCGGCGAGCACCAGCCGGACGCCGCCGCGGTCGAAGAGCGGCAGCAGCGTCTCCAACATCTCGGCGTCGTTGTGGTGGGACGGGCCGGCGCAGTACAGCGGGTGGTGCGAGAACGGGATCCGCCAGCGCACGTCGGCGGCCGCGAACGCGTCGTCGAGCCAGCCGAGGTGGTCGGGCTCCTGGAAGAAGCGGTGGTAGCGCTCGTCGAAGCTGTCCTGCGAGGTGTCGATGGAGACCAGCTCGAGGTCCTGCCCGTAGCGGAGCCGGTAGAACAGCCCGGGTCCGATCGAGGCGCGGTCCGGCCCGCCCTGGAACCGCGCGGCGACGTGGAAGTTGTCCTCCATCTGCGCCCGGTCGTCGCTGCCCTCGGTGTCGGTGGTGTCGTGGTTGCCGATCGCGGGGAACACCGGCACCCGGGCGATGACGTACCGGTACGGCGCGAAGTAGCTGGAGTACCAGTCGTCGTCCTCCCCGCCGCTCTCGTCGTCGACCTGGCCCTGCTCGCCTTGGTAGATGTTGTCGCCCAGCGAGATGACGAACCGGACGTCGTGGTCGGCCACGAGCCGGTGCAGCAGCTCGGCGACCCGGCGCTGCCGGCGGCTGGACTCGCTGTCGGAGCGGATGCCGACGCCGTAGTCGCCGAGGGCGACGAAGCGCAGCGGCGGGGTCGGGGCGTCGGGAGCCGGCCAGGTCCGGAACCGCAGGTCGTACGACTGCCCGGCCGGTGCGAGGTCGTAGCCGCCGGCGGCGACTGGCACCGAGTCCCAGCGCTCCCCCGCCGCCCAGTCCTCGCCGTCGACGGTCACCCGGTAGCGGTAGTCGGTGTCCGGCTGCAGCCCCTCGACCCAGACCCAGGTCGCGTCGGTCGTGCTCCGCGCTGGCGACGACCCGGCCGGCGTCGTCGAGCACGTCCACCCGGGCCGGGCCGAACGGTTCCGCGCCGTGCCCGATGCAGGTCCGGCGACCCACGGCACGATGCAGGTCCTCGTCGTCGACGATCTCCCACCGCGCGTCCCCGTCGCCGCGGCGGAACCAGAACGCCCCCCAGGCGATGAGCACCCGGTCGTGCGCCAGGTCGACCAGGTGGACGAAGGGTTCGCGGTGCAGCTCGGGCTCGGTCACCGACACACTGTGCCAGCGCGCTAGCCGGGCCGCCCGTCCGGCGGGCGATGCGCGTCCGCCGCTCGCTGGACCCGGGCGAGGTGGCGAGCCCGCCGGTCGCTGTCGCCGGCATCGTCGGAGTCGTCACCGGCGCGGCCGTCGATCAGCTCGCGGACGACGTCGGCGTGTCCGGCGTGCTGGGCGGTCTCGGCCGTGACGCGGACCAGCAGCGACCCGAACGTGGTGACGCGACGCTCCTCCGGCCACCACGACACGGTCGCGGGGGCAGCCAGGCCGAGCTGCGCGATCGACGCGTCGGAGTGCTGCCACGCCTGGCGGTAGAGGGCGACGAGCTCCTCCCGGGACTCGTCGGCGGTGGCCCACATGTCGCCGTCGTCCCAGACCGACCCGTCCTCGTACCACGACAGCCGCACCGGCGCGGGACGGCCGACGCAGTCGCCCAAGTAGCCGAGCTCGATCCCGACCAGGTGCTTCACCAGCCCGAGCAGGTTCGTGCCGGTCGGCGTCATCGGGCGCCGGACGTCGTAGTCGCTCAGCCCGTCGAGCGCCCCCACCAGGCGGTCTCGCGACTGCTGCAGATAGCGCCGCAGGTCGTGGGCGATGTCGGCCGTGCCGTCGTTGGTCGCCACGTCCCTGTGTCCCCTCCCGGTGCCAGTGCCTCGGCGGACAGCGTCTCAGCCGGGGAGCCGGCGGTCCTCGGTGACCGCGTTGCCGCCGTCGACGACGAGCAGCTCGCCGGTGACGTACGACGCCTCGTCGCTGGCCAGGAAGCCGATCGCCGCGGCCACCTCGTCCGGCCGGCCGGAGCGTCCCGGTCGGGGAGGCGAGTCCCATCCGGTGCTCGTCCTCCGACACCGAGGGTGTGGCGATCCAGCCGGGGCAGACCGCGTTGACGGTGGTGCCGCGGGCGGCGACTTCGACCGCCAATGCGCGGGTCACGCCGACCAGGCCGGCCTTTGCGGCGTGGTACGCGGCATCGTCGGGGTAGGCGGTCACCGGACCCGAGGTGGACGCGACGTTGACGATCCGGCCCGACCCGCGGGCGAGCATGCCGGGGAGGACCAGCCGGGTCACGGTGACGGCGGTGCCGAGGTTGCGGTCGATGCTGTGCGCCCAGTGTTCGGCGGTCAGCTCGAGGAAGGCGCCGCCGGAGTCCGGGTCGTTCACCGACGTCATGCCGGCGTTGTTGACGAGCACGTCGACCCGCCCCCACGACGCGGTCACGTGGCCGACCAGCCGCTCGGCCTGGGCGGGGTCGGTGAGGTCGGCGACTCGCGCCAGCGTCTCGGCGCCGTCGGCGGCCAGCTCGGCCGCCCGCTCGTGGCATCGCTCGGTGGTCGAGGTGAGCGCGACCCGGGCACCCATCGCGGCCAGCAGCCGGGCGGTGGCGAAGCCGATCCCGTCCGGACCGCCGCTGCCGGTGACGAGGGCGACTCGGTTGTCGAGGCGGAAGGGCATGGGCGTCACTGTGGCAAACCGCCGTCCCGCCGGCGTCGTCCGAGGGCTCCGCCGCCTATCCGTCTCGCGGTAGGGTAGAGAGCGACCACTTCACGGTAGATAAGGACCAGCATGGGGATGAACATCAAGAGCGACCGGGTGCACGCGCTGGCCCGCGAGGCAGCCCGCCGGACCGGCTCCACGCAGACCAGCGTGGTCGAGCAGGCGCTCACCCGGTTGCTCGCGGACCTGGACGCAGGTCGCGACGACCAGCTCGGCAGAGCTCACGCCATCGCGGCCGACTTCGAGCGCCGCTTGTCCGACGATGACCGCCGGCGGCTGACGAGTCCCGACCTGTATGACGAGTCCGGGCTGCCCAGGTGATCGTGGACACCTCGGCCCTGATCGCCATCCTCGCCGGCGAACCGGAACAGGACGCGATGCTGGCGGCGATCACCGCCGCCGGCGGCGCGCGGATGTCGGCGGCGAGCTACCTCGAGGCAGCGGTGGTCGTGGACGCGCTCGGTGACCCGGTCAAGTCCCGGCGCGTGGACGAGTTGCTGGAGGCGCTGCAGATCGAGGTCGCCGCGGTCACCCCTGACCAGGCTCGCCTCGCCAGGGCGGCGTACCGCGACTTCGGCAAGGGCAGCGGGCATGCCGCCGGTCTCAACTTCGGGGACGTGTTCGCGTATGCCCTGGCGGCTGCAACCACGGAGCCGCTGCTCTACAAGGGTGACGACTTCGCACAGACGGACGTGGCGTCCGCCCTCGACTCACCGCGGGGTTGAGCCGGGCGCTGAGCCGTCACCTCCGCCGCGTCCGCCGCCGGTGAGCCGCTTGAGCACCGCTCGTCCGCCGACCTGCTCCACGAACGCCGGGTCGCCGCACACCACGAGCTGGTCGCGCGCTCGAGACAGCCCGACGTACAGCCGCTCCCGGGACCGCTCACCGGGGCTGGGCTCGTTCAACGCCAGCACCACCGCCCGTCGCTCCAGCCCCTTGAAGCCGAGGACGTGGCCGTAGAAGACCTGGTCGGCGTCCCAGAACGACTCCCAGTACGTCTCCTGCCCCTCGGCCTGCCGGCTGGACTGCTCCGGGTGCCGGCTGCCGGTGGCCAGCAGCGCGACGTCCTCGGGGCGCCAGCCGTCGTCGAGCAGCCGGTCGACCTCCTCGTCGGCGCGGTCGAGGGCGTCAGCGGCCGTGCACTCGACGAATCGGACGTCGGGTCCGTCGCCGCCGCGCAGCCGCATCCGCATCGGCGCCAGCGTGTTGAACGACTCGGCGATCTGCACGGTGTTGCGGAGGTTGTGGTCGAGCACGATCGGCACCAGCTGGGCGGGGGCGCCGCCGTACCGGGAGAACACCCGCTGACCCTCGTCGGAGAACGCGTACAGCCGGCCACCCTCCTCGTCGGTGAGCGCGGCGAGCAGCGCCGGCCACCAGGCGTCGGCGAAGTCCTGCGCCTCGTCGACGACGATGGCGTCGAACCGCTTGCCCGGCGGCTGCTGATGGGCGAGCGACACCATCTGCTCGGGCAGCCGGCGCTCCCAGTAGTCGCTGTCGTCGTCGCTGCCGGGCGCCGCTCCCCACTCGATCCCCAGGCCGTGGAAGGTGCCGACGTAGGCGGGCTTGTCCTTGCGGTCGAAGCCGCCGACGCGGCGGGACAGGTACGCCGCCAGCCCGCGCGAGTAGCAGAGCAGCGCCACCCGGCTGCCGGCGTGCGCCAGCCGGCGGGCCTGCTCGACGGCCAGCCAGGTCTTGCCGCTGCCCGCGCCGCCACGCACCTCGACGCGGGGCAGCAGCCGGATCGCGTCGAGCACCGCGGCCTGCTCCTGGGTGAGCCGGTCGGCGACGTCCTCGCGTTCGGTGGCCTCGCCGAGCAGGTCGCGCTGCGGCAGGGCGCGGCCGCGCAGGATGTCGAGGATGGTGGCGACGTCGTCGGTGCCGACGAGGCGGTTGCCGGTGTCCTGGTCACGACCGATGCGGCGCAGCCGGTCGACCAGCTCGGTCGAGGTCGCTCGAGCCGACGACGGTCCACCGGGGGCAGTCCGGCAGGGCGAAGTCCTCGTCGAGCGCGAGGTAGGGCAGCACCACGGCGTGGCCCCAGCGGATCCGGGTCCGGCTCCCCCACCGTGGGTCCGCCTCGACGTACGAGCGAAGGGCGTACTTGGCGGTTCGGGCCTGGTCGACGGGGTCGATCTGGCGGTCTCGACCGTGCAGGTGCTGACGCCAGCCGTTGCCGTCGTGCCGAACGCCGCTGCCCTTCACCTCGATCACGACCGCGCCGGCGTCGGGCAGCACGACCGCCAGGTCGATCTCGTAGTCCTTGCGGTGATCGGTGACGCGCAGGTTGGCGACCAGCAGGTCATCGCGATCGAGACCGGCGCGGAGCAGCTCCCACACTTTGCGCTCGCTCTCGGTGGCGAACTCCGGCCGCTCCGGCCAGAGCATCGGCACCTCAGGCCCCCATCTCGGCCGGGAACGGCGTCGCACCGTCGAACATGGCGGCCAGCAGACCGCCGAGGTCGTCCGCCGTGCTGCCGACCGCCATACAGGCCCGGGTGAGGGTCTGGTCGTCGACCTGCTCGGCCTCGATCGTCGTCTCGACGACCACCACCCCGCCCCGCCAGTAGACGCGGCCGTCGACGAGCGAGCTGTTGGCCTCGTTCAGCTCCCGGAGCAGTCGCGCGGACTGCTTGACGCTCGCTGCCGCGTGGGCGAACACCTCGACCCGCCAGCGCGGCGCCGGCCGTACCGCCACCCAACAGGCAGCCGTGCCGTGCCGGAACGGCCAGTCACCGTCACCGTCCCTGCGGGCGTGGCCCTCCCACAGCTCGCGCAGCAGCGAGTCGACGTACGCCGTGAACCACTCGAACCTCATCCTCGACCCCCCTCACATCCCGACCCCGGATGCTGATCTGCATCGTGCCACCCGGCACCGACAGTCGGCTGGGGATCGAGGCGTACGAGACGAATCTGTGCTTGACTAGACGTTGCACTGGCCACGCCGAACGAGGCTGGTTCACACCCAGTATCGCCCACAGAGAAACCGTAGGTCAGCGGGCCCTTTCGAGGTCCTCTTTGCTATTCGAAACATTCGGGGAACAAGAGTGAGTAATTTCCGGCCGCGCTTGTCCCCTCGCCCAGATCAGCACGCCCGTGTCGGGCCGAGACCGCATTCACGGCCTACGTCAATGCCGGCGTCGCACTGAGCGCGCCGAGGGCGATGTGACGGATGCGTGCCAGCACCTCCTCCGGTGACTGGCGCAAGTTGAGCGGGGCAGCGACGACCTCGACTGCCGTGTTCTTGACCTTGCGCCGTATGTCCTCGCCGCCCCCGGCATAGATCAGCCAGGCGACGGGGACCTGGAGGGCCGTGCAGTAGGCGAGCATCTGGTAGTGGTCGGCGTTGGCGTAGTCGCCCAGTGCTCGATGCAAGCTTGTACTTCGCGTCGAAGACGACGTTGGGAGTACCGCCCTGGTCGAGGTGCACGACGTCCACGCTCATGGAGACGTCACCGTGCGGGTCGTCAGTTCCCTTGCCGGTCATTCCTTGGCTCCAGTCTCCATCACCGGTCAGGTAGGCGGGCAACTGCGCCTCAAGGTATCCGGGGCGATCGGCCAGGGCGTCCGTCAGGGCGGCCGTGACGAAGTCTTCGAAGACTTTCCACATGACGACGACGAACGCCGACATCTCGACGCCGGTGGCCGCTCACTCGAGTCGAGCTGTGGCGCAGGAGGACCTCTGCCAGACCCAGAGCGGAGTGATACCGGTCGATTGAGCCGCGTGGGTTGCCAGCGCGGAGCGGGTGTGCCTGGCAACAGCCGGGTCACGCCAGCGAACCGTGCGGCCAGATGGAGCAACCGTCGTCGCGTCTCCGGTTGCAGGCGGGGTACGCCGAGCATCAGGTGGATCGCGGCCAGCAGGATCTGGTTCTCGGCGATGTCGGGGCTGAACTCGTCGTACCTCACCTCGATCGGCACGACATACCCGGGCCGACGGCGAAGCTGTTCCTCGAACGCGATGCGACCGCGAACCGTCAGCAGCGCCTCCTGCTCGGTGCGGTAGCCCTGCAGCAGCCCCACGTCAGCGCTCGCTCGACCGACGCAATCAGCGAGTGGGCCATCGCCGGCCACAGGTCGCCGTACGTCTCGGCCGTGACGGAGTCCGGGCGGAAGCCCGGGTCCTTGGCGTAGCCGAGGAGGAACATCAGGTGGGCCACTCCCAGCTTCTGCTTCGGGGTCACCTCGATCTGGAGGTCGTCGAAGCGCACGGCTCCGACTCGGCCGTTCGGCAGCAGCCGGTAGCTCTGGGCACCCAGGGCCTGGACATCCACGAGCTTCGACTCCGCGAGGAGCGCTCGCCTGGTCGGCGTCCAGCTGGACCTCGATGCCATCGGCGTCGAGCTCGTCGAGAGACTCGTGCCTGAAGCCCATCAGGCCTCCGTGATCGTCCGGGCTCTCGTCGGCCTTGGTCCGTTGCTCGATGCGTTTCCTCAGCGACGCGAGGCCGAACTCCTGATCGATGCGCCTCCGGTGACTTGCTGCCGTAGAAGTGCTCGTGGAGCAGCGGCAGGATGTCGTAGCGCCAGACCAGGTCGAGCGCTCCGGGTTCATCCAGCCCGTCCCGCATCAGGTACGACGGACCGATGTGCAGGTCGTGCCCGCGCTGGCCCATCGTCAGTGTTGAGCTCCTCGAGCAGCTCGACGCGATCGTCGGTCAACTGCTTGCGCTTCGCGAACTCGGCGAGCACTCCCTTCACCGGCTCCCGCTGCGGGTGCATCTCGTAGAACGGGAACCGCCGCCGGATCGCGGCGTCGACGAGGGCGATCGAGCGGTCTGCCGTGTTCATGGTGCCGATGATGAACATGTTGTCGGGAAGGCTGAACGGCTTGTCGGGCCGGTACTGGAGTCGCACGGTCTCCTCCCGGTACTCCAGCAGGAAGTACAGCTCGCCGAAGACCTTCGCCAGGTTGGCACGGTTGAGCTCATCGATGATGAGCACATAGGCCTTACCCCGGTTCTCGGCCTTGGCTGCCTCCGCCGCCATCAGCTTGAGCGGACCGTCCTGCAAGGCGAAGTGCGCCTGGCCGTCCTTCTCGACAGGTCGGAACCCCTCGAAGAAGTCCTCGTAGGCGTACGACGGGTGGAACTGCACGAGCCGGACCCTGCTCGGATCCTGCGCCCCGGCCAGCCGTTCCGCGAGCTTCTTGGCGACGTACGTCTTGCCCGTGCCGGGCGGCCCGTAGACGACGAGCTGCCGGCGCCGGTTGAGCAGGTCGACCAGCTCCTGGAGCGGCGCGACCGGCATGATACAACTCGTCGGCCAGGCTCTGGGACACGGCCGGCAGCATCGCCCGCTCGGACGGCTTGGCGAGCTGGCGGGCTCGTGCGGCGCGACGGTCTCGTCGTCCACCAGCTCAGACAGCAGCTCGATCACGGCGGTCAGGTCGACGACGTGACCCTCCTGCTCCAGGGCGGCGCTGAGCTTGGCCGGGAGGGCGCTCCAACGGCGTCCGCGACGCAGACCAGAGCACCGGGCGGGTCAGCGAGCGACGATGGCCGTTCGTCGTCGGCGCAGGCGTCGTCGATCGTGCCGACGATGAGTTGCTCTTCGGTCAGAGCCACGACCAGGTCGTCCTGCCTGCATGCCTTCGAGGAACGTGTGCAAAGCGGTCGGCCAGCTCGTCACGCTGCGACGGCGGGAGGTGGGCGTAGCCATCCGCCACGAGGCTCGAGACCGTCGGCCAATGTCAGGCCGGGCTCCAAGCGCGAGCCCGGCCTCGTCACGGAGGTCGACGCATCCGTTCCTCGAGCCACCTGGTCACGTCGTCGGGCGTGTCAGGCGGACCAGCCAGGCACGCGGACCTGCAGTACGAGCCGGGGCGCCACCGGTTCACGTACGGCGGGTCGTACCACGACACGAAGCTCTTCTTCTTCCGTTCGTGGAGGGTCCGGAGGGCGACGAGGTCGCGCGTGACCTCGGCGTCCTGGTCGCCGCTCGCCTCCCCGACATCGGAGATCAGGCCGTTACGGATCTGCCGGCGGTGGGCTGCACTCACGATCGACGGATAGAGACCAGGCCACGCGAGGTACTCGACGACGTACCGGATCGACGGCGAGTCGTCGGGCACGCCCGTCGTCACCTCACGGAAGGCGAACGGGATCTCTCAGCGCCTCGTCGACGACCTCCGGGGGTTGCTCGAGCCAGTGGAGCACGAACCGACACAGCCACTGGAGATGCTCGGGTGCCCGGGCGTGGTAGCCCTGACCGCCCGCGAACGCGTGGCCGTCGTCCAGCCCTGCCCTCTGTGCCTCGGGCAGTGCGGAGCCCCCGACATCGCAGCCAAGATGGCGCCGATGCGGTTGGCCTTCGTCGAGGCCTTCATGTCGTGCAGCGGCGCGTCCCTGATGTAGAGCAACTCTGCGGCAAGGCACAGCACGCCGTCCGACGCGCCCTCGAGCTGCTGGGCCAGACGGTCCGCGAAGCGCTGACCGCTCTCGCCGGTCGTGAACCGGTCGGCGAGATCCTGCGCGTTCTCGACCGACCAGCTCCGGACCCCGCCGACGAGCGCCGAGGTCTCACCCCGCAGGCCGGCGCCCAGCACCTCCCACGCGGCACCCTCCATGGTGGGGCAGATCCCGGCGCCGCGATCCACGCGCACCTCGCCAGTGCCGCCCCTCGCGCCAGTGCTGCAGCTCGGCACGCTTCATGGGCGGCCACGTGTCGGGTGGCGCCCACTTCAGGACCGCCCATCCGAGGCCTTGGGCGTCGAGCCGGTCCCGGAGCGGCGGCTCCTCGTCACCCCAGCGCTCGACGCAGGCCATCGCACAGCGAGAGCAGCGTCGCATAACGCTCCGCCTGGTGTCGTTCCGGCAGTCTCGCCGACCCGCTGCGGCCCAGGCCTTGCCTAGCGCGGGTCGGTACGGCGCGAACGACGACGCGTCACGGCCGAGGAGCAGGCAGGAGGCGAAGACAGTGCGATCACCGGGACTGACGTACTCGCCCCAGCTGCCGAGCTCGCTCCCCGAACTCCTCGACCGCCTCGACGGTGCCTGCGGTGTACAGCTGACCGAACGCCTGCCCGCACCTCGTCGGGATGATCGAGGATGCGGTTGCGCAGCCAGGTCTGGGCGAACGAGTCGATCAGATTTCCCGCGCCCGACGCCTGCTTGAGTCGCTCGGCCCAGTCCTCGCTGCTGTCCGCGCACGCCGCGCCCGCCGCGGCCCACTTCTCCGCAGCCTTGAGCTTGTAGTCGCGCTCTTCGGCGTCGAGGTCGATGACACGCGGTGAGCTCGCGGGCCCACAAGAGAAACGGCTCCCAGCCGACCCCCTGCGACCCACCCTCTCGCTTCGACGCGTGATAACGGCGGGTGATCTCGAGCCAAAGGTCGTCACCCGACAACTCCTCGAGCGCCTCACTGCCACTCTCTGTGAGCGAGTAGTGCCGTTGTCGTCGCGGCCCAGCCAGCCACCAAAGGTGGAACGGGACATTGCCACATTGGCGGCCGTGCGCCATCGCTCGTGGCCACTCGCGTTGGTGCTGAGCTCTCGTTCGGTAAACTGCAGACGCTCTCGCACCCTCGCCATGATTGCGCTGCCCGAGAGCGGCTCGGCGGCGTCGGCCAGCACTTCGTACGCTGTGCGCGCCAGCAGGCCACGCCGCACGCCGTCCTCATCCGCGACTGGATCGCTGACGCTCCCGCTGTCGACCGCAGGCAGGCGGTAGCTGCCACCGCCCAAGAACTCCACTCGACCTTCGTCACGCAGGTTTTGCAGAGCCCTCTGAGCCGACATCTCCAACGCACCGTTGTTAGGGAACTCGCGCTCGAAAGCCGGCATGCTGTGGCGAAGCCATTCACCGCGCGAGAATGTCTGGCCCGGCTGCCATTTGCGGCGGATCTCGGTGAGCACTAGGTCGCGCCAACTGGTCGTCACGTCAGCCTCCTTCTCGATGTGCCTCGCCTGTTTGCGCCGCTGCCGCTCCACCGGCTTCGCCGGAGGTTGAGCACCGCATATCGCTCACGTACACGAAGTCGACCTTGATCCGCAGCGTCTTACGTCCGAACCTCACTGCCTCGAGCTGACTATCGGCGATATTGCGGAGGACCGCGTCGAGACGGCGAGTGCGTATGGCCACGCCACCCTGGGGGCCTGCTGCATCTCGTGCTGACGCTCTGCCATCGTCTTGCTCTTCTTTTCCACCTGGTCGGGCGCACCATCCCGACGACAAAGCGACCAGCCGCCACGCAACGAGACCTCAGAGTCCACGATGACACCCCACACGCCGCGCTGATCCAGGTCAAGCGGAAGGCCAGAAGCAGACCTTGTCGTCGCCGCTCCCATCTCTTGGCCGTGCCACATGCGTCAAGAAGGCTGTGTCCACCACCGCCGCCCCGGGACTGCACGATAGGCAGATCGAAAAATCGATACACACTGAGCTCAACTGCAGCCGCTCGTGCTCCCACACCCCTCACACACGAAGCAGCTCCCCGCCGGGCGCATCTTGGTGCCGCAGGTGAAGCACAGCGGCGCGTCGACGGACGAGCCGGTGATCTCCTCCAGCAGCTCGGCGGTGGTGTGCGCGGTGGCCGGCGCGGGCCGGGCCGTCTCGGCGACCGGGTCCGGCGTCTCCACCGAGGCGTCCGCCTCGACCACGGCGGCCGCGGGTGAGCCGGCCTTCAGCGACTCCGCCTCGGGCAGCTCGGCGTCGTCGTCGCCGGCCTCCTCGTACGACCCGGTCTCGAGCTGGCGGCGCCGCTCGTCGGCGGAGTAGATGCCGAGCGCGGCCCGCTTCTCGAACGGCAGGTGGTCCAGCGCCAGCCGGCGGAACACGTAGTCCATGATCGACTGGCTCATCCGCACGTCCGGGTCGTCGGTCATGCCGGCCGGCTCGAACTTCATGTTGGTGAACTTCGAGACGTAGGTCTCCAGCGGCACGCCGTACTGCAGCGAGATCGAGATCGCCATCGAGAAGGCGTCCATCACACCGGCCAGGGTCGAGCCCTGCTTGCCGAGCTTGAGGAACACCTCGCCGAGCCCGTCGTCCGGGTAGGACCCGGCGGTCATGTAGCCCTCGGCCCCGCCGACGGTGAACGACGTGGTGATCGACGGCCGCGACTTCGGCAGCCGCTTGCGCACCGGGCGGGCCAGCTCGGCCGGCGCCGCGGCGTCCGCGGCGGCCGCGGTCTCCTTCTTCTTCGCCCGGCCGTCGGCCAGCGGCTGGCCGACCTTGCAGTTGTCCCGGTAGACCGCCAGCGCCTTCAGCCCGAGCTTCCAGCCCTGGAGGTAGACGTCGGCGATGTCCTCCACGGTCGCGGTCTCCGGCAGGTTCACCGTCTTGGAGATCGCGCCGGACAGGAACGGCTGCGTCGCCGCCATCATCCGCACGTGCCCCATCGGCCTGATCGACCGCTCCCCCATCGCGCAGTCGAACACCTCGTAGTGCTCCGGCCGCAGCCCCGGCGCGTCGATCACGTGCCCGTGCTCGGCGATGTACTCGACGATCGCCTCGATCTGCTCGTCCTGGTAGCCGAGCTTGGTCAGCGCCCGCGGCACCGTCTGGTTGACGATCTGCATCGAGCCGCCGCCGACCAGCTTCTTGAACTTCACCAGCGAGAAGTCCGGCTCGATCCCGGTGGTGTCGCAGTCCATCATGAAGCCGATCGTCCCGGTCGGCGCCAGCACCGAGGCCTGCGCGTTCCGCCAGCCGTTCTCCGCCCCGATCGCCAGGCAGTCCGCCCACGCCCGCGTCGCCGCGCTGTGCACCACGGTGTCCATCGGGTGCATCGTGCGCACCTCGTCGTTGGCCGCCTGGTGCTTGCGCATCACCCGGGTGTGCGCGGTCTCGTTGCGGGCGTAGCCGTCGTACGGCCCCACCACGCCGGCCAGCTCCGCCGACCGCTTGTACGCCGCCCCGGTCATCAGCGAGGTGATGCTCGCCGCCAGCGCCCGGCCGCCGTCGCTGTCGTAGGCCAGCCCGGACGCCATCAGCAGCGCGCCGAGGTTGGCGTAGCCGATGCCGAGCTGCCGGTACGACCGGGTGGTGTCCCCGATCGCCTCGGTCGGGAAGTCGGCGAAGCAGATCGAGATGTCCATCGCGGTGATGACGAACTCGACCGCCTTGGCGAACCGCTCGGCGGCGAAGCTGCCGTCGTCCTCGAGGAAGGTCAGCAGGTTGAGGCTGGCCAGGTTGCAGCTGGAGTTGTCCAAGTGCATGTACTCCGAGCAGTTCGCCACCACCACGCCGCTGACGACGTAGGAGTGGTTGCGCGGCTCGGTCAGGTTGAACGTCGTCTCGAAGCCCTGCGACTCCCGCGACACCAGCCGCACCGTCTCGTCCGCGACGGCCTGCTGCGGTCGCTCCAGCGTCCGGCCCAGCACGCGACCCAGCGCGGCGGCCTTGGTCTCCGCACCGAAGCCGACCCGCGCGGCCAGCTCGCGCAGCGACCGGCCGCCGACCCGCAGCTCGTAGGCCGGCCCGTCCGAGCCGTGCACGGCCTCGGTGCCGTCGGTGCGCAGGAAGGTGAACGACTCCGCGGCGATGCCGGTGCAGCGCACCTCGGCGGCGATCCCGCAACCGGCGAGCAGCTCCTGCACGCCGAGCAGCAGCTCCTCGGAGCGGCCGGACAGCGCGACGTACGACGCAGCGCCACCCGCATCAGGCTCGTCGCTCACCACCCCGCCGGCGGCGTCGAGCAGCCCGCGCAGGAACGCCGCGAGCATCGGCTCCGGCGCCTCGAAGACCGCGTCCGGCACCACCGCGCCGGCCGCGCCGCCGCGGGCGACGCCGAGCGCGGTGAAGAAGTTCAGCAGCTGCGGGTCGGACACCCGCAGCCGGACGCTGCCGTCGACCTGCTCGCTCACGTCCGGGTGCACCCCGGTCCAGCCGCGCAGCGTGGCCGCGTGCCGGGCCCGGACCTGCTCGGAGTCGGCGTCGGTGCCGTAGGCCAGGGTCAGCGCCTGGCCGGACAGCCGGCCGCTGCCGACCAGCCAGCCCAGCAGGTGCCCGAGGTCCTCGCTCCACTTGTCCGGCATCGCCAGCCCGGCGCGCCGGCCGACCCGCTGCGCGCGGCGCGGCAGTGCGGCTGAGGCCATCGACCGCGCGGCGTACTGGAAGGAGCGCACCACCTGGTCGGTCTCGGTGAGCTGCTCGGCGTGCACCCAGCCGCGGTTGGCCGTCCACACCCGGTGGTTCGGGGTGCAGCGCAGCCGGGAGCCGTCGGAGAAGCGCAGCTCGACGATCTCGTTGGTGCCGGTGACCATGTAGCGCACCGGCCGGGTCGCCACCACCCGGTTGCCCGGGTCGCTGGCCGCGGTCACGTCGTTGGTGTAGACCTCGAACTTCTCCCCCTCCGCGGCCCGGCCCACCAGGTCGCCGATCCGGACCAGGCCCTTGTCGGTCACCACCCGCTGGTCGGCGGGGAAGCACGGGTTGGACGCGGTGATCCGGCCGGACTCCGGCGTGGTGTGCCAGTCGTTGATCGTCCCGTCGTACTGCACGCCGGGGTCGGCGCACTCCCACGCGGCCTGCGCGATGTCACCCCACAGCCGCTGCGCGTCGACGGTCTCGATCACCTCGCCGGTGGTGCGGGCGCGCAGGCCGAAGTCGTCGCCCTCCTCGACCGCGCGCATGAAGTCGTCGCTGACCCGGACCGAGTTGTTGGCGTTCTGGTACTGCACGCTGACGATGTCGTGCCCGCCGAGGTCCATGTCGAACCCGGCGTCGCGGAGCACGCGGATCTTGTCCTCCTCGCGCGCCTTGGTCGACACGAACTCCTCGATGTCGGGGTGGTCCACGTCGAGCACGACCATCTTCGCCGCCCGCCGGGTCGCCCCGCCGGACTTGATCGTGCCGGCGCTGGCGTCCGCGCCGCGCATGAAGCTGACCGGGCCGCTGGCGGTGCCGCCGGACGAGCGCAGCAGCTCCTTGGACGAGCGGATCCGGCTGATGTTCAGCCCGCTGCCGGAGCCACCCTTGAAGATCAGGCCCTCCTCGCGGTACCAGTTCAGGATCGAGTCCATGTTGTCGTCGACGGCAAGGATGAAGCAGGCGCTGACCTGCTGCGGGCTGGTCGTCCCGACGTTGAACCAGACCGGTGAGTTGAAGCTGAACACCTGGTGGAGCAGCATCCAGGTCAGCTCGTGCTCGAACACCTCGGCGTCGTCGGGGGTGGCGAAGTAGCCGTTGTCCCTGCCGGCCTTCACGTAGGTGAGGACGACCCGGTCGATCAGCTGGCGCAGGCTGCTCTCCCGCTCGGCCGAGCCGGTCGCGCCGCGGAAGTACTTGCTGGTGACGATCGTCGAGGCGTTGACGCTCCAGAAGTCCGGGAACTCCGCGCCACGCTGCTCGAACACCGTCTCGCCGGTCCGCCAGTTGGTCTGCACGACGTCGCGCCGCTCCCAGGTCACCTCGTCGTACGGGTGCACGCCGGGGGTGGTGTACAGCCGCTCGACGGTGAGGCCCCGGCGCCGACCGGCAGCGCCGGCCGCACCGGCAGCACCGGCTCGGCCGGTGTCGGTCGTGGTGGCGCCGTTGGCGGCTGGGCGGGCGGAGTCGGTCATCTGCGGGGGTCCCCTTCGATCGGTGAGCGGTGCGGGGTTGCGGGGTGGGCGGGGGTCGGAGCGTCGGGCTGGGGGCCACCGGCGGCACGTGCCTTCCCCTGCGCGTGCCGCCGGCGGCGGTCTAGGGGTGGTGCTCCGCCTCGGGGGCGGGTCGCTGGGCGAGCTCTGCCCGCTCGGCCATCAGCGCGGCGACCTCGTCGGCGAAGTCGTCGACGGAGTCGAAGCTCTTGTAGACGCTGGCGAAGCGCAGGTAGGCCACCTGGTCGAGCCGGCGCAGCGGCTGCAGCACGGCCAGGCCGACCTCGTCGGCGGGGATCTCGGCGCTGCCGACGCTGCGCAGCGCGTCCTCGACCTCCTGGCCGAGCAGCGCCAGGTCGGCGTCGGTGACCGGACGGCCCTTGCACGCCTTGCGGACGCCGGCGACGACCTTGTCCCGGTTGAACGCCTCGGTGACGCCGGACTTCTTCACCACCGTGAGCTGGATCTGCTCCACCGTGCTGAACCGGCGGTCACAGTCCTGGCAGGCCCGCCGGCGGCGGATCGCGCCACCGTCCTCGGCCACCCGGGAGTCGAGCACCCGGGTGTCGGTGTGCTTGCAGTACGGGCAGTGCATCGGGTGCCTCCTCCCGGTGGTTGGGGACGAATCTGTGCATTGCCTGGGGATGCGGGCGGCTGGCCTGTGGACAACCGGACCGAACCTGTGACACAACCTGTGGGCAACTTCCACGGGTGTAACTACTAGATGTAGTGCCACCGTAGACCGAGCGTCCGCGCATGACAAGAGATTCCCGCAGGTCGCCGACATTTCTGTGCCGGGCGGGGCGGGCGGCCGGCATCCCCGCAGGTCAGCGCCTTCCGAACCGTCCTGGGAGCGTCGCTTGCGCGGTTGTGCACGGCGTGTCGCGGCCGATCCGCCCGGTGCGTGCCCGGCGCCCGCAACCGCGGTCAGAACGTGTTGGCGAGCGTGACCTCGGTCCAGCCCGGGCGGTAGCGCGAGCTGGAGAAGCAGGTCGCGGTCGTGGTGACACCGGGCCGCACCCCGGGGGTGGTGCAGGCGAGCGACCCCAGCGCGCGCGAGCCGCGTCGCAGCGTGACGGTGAGGATCGCCGAGTCCCGCTCGTTCCCGACGTTGCGCACCCGGAAGCTGGCGGCGAAGTCCCCGGCGGCGTCGGGCTTGGGCCGGATCGCGCCGACCACCTCCCAGTTGCCGACCGCGAGGCCGGTGCCGTCCGGGCTGCTGTCGGACTCTCCGGAGCCGACCGAGAAGCCGTCCACCGCCTCGTCGATCTCGTTCACGGTGACCACGACCAGCCAGGCGTTCCCCGCCGCGACCAGCAGGGCCAGCACGCCCAGCAGCACGCCGGCCACGGCGACCCCGCGGTTGGTGGCGCGGCCGGCGGAGACCCGGGCCAGGCCGAGCACCGCGAGCACGATCGCCACCAGCGCCACCGGGACACCGAGCAGGCCGAGCAGCGGCACGAACGCGCCGAGGAACGCCACGATCGCGAGCACCAGCCCGGCCGTGCCCAGCCCGTTCTCCGGGCCGGGCCCGGGACCGGCGCCGGGCTCGGCGTACGGGGTGGGGATCGGCTGGGTCTGCCACGCCGGTGGTGACGGTGGCGGCGGTGGTGACGGCGGCGGTGGTGGCTGGCCAGCGGGCGGCCCGGGCGGGTCCGGCGGCTGGCTGGTCATCGGTTCGCTCCCCTGCGGGCTCCGGTCCCGGCAGGCTAGCGCCGGCGGCTCCGCGGTGGGGCGACCACCGCGCCGCGAGACCGGGGTGACCCCGGGCGAACGGTCAGGCGACCAGGTCCTGGTAGTCCTCGTGCCGCTCGATGAACGCGCGCACGAACGGGCACCGCGGCTCGACGAGCAGCCCCTCGTTCCGTACCTGCTCCAGCGCGACCCGGACCAGCTTCCCGCCGAGCCCGGCCCCCTCGTACGCCTGGTCCACCTCGGTGTGGGTGAACACCACCACGCCGCCGGTGCGCTGGTACGCCGAGTAGCCGACGACGTCGCCGTCGCCGGTGCGGGCCTCGAAGCGCTGCCGGGACGGGACGTCGGTGATGCTGGCGTCGAGGTCGATCGCGGGGGTGTCAGCCATGCCTCAAGCCTGACAGGCCACCCAAGCGACCGACGGGTGCGGCGATGTGATCCCCGCCTCGCCGGCCA
Source organism: uncultured Actinomycetota bacterium (assembly GCA_963695375.1). Taxonomy (GTDB): domain Bacteria; phylum Actinomycetota; class Actinomycetes; order Propionibacteriales; family Nocardioidaceae; genus JACCVL01. Next base: position 2,642,253 of record OY968767.1, read on the forward strand.
GCGGCACCGCCCGGCACCCACTTGCGCCGCGGGAGCCGGGGGTTAGGTTCGGACCCATGGCCCGCACCTCGAAGAAGTCGACCGCCGCCCGTCCCCGCTTCGGCGCGTACACCACCCCCGGCCTGTCCCCCAAGGAGGGCAACCAGGTCGCCAAGATCCTGCAGGAGCGGCTGAACGCGCTGAACGACCTCGCGCTGACGCTCAAGCACGTGCACTGGAACGTCATCGGCCCGCACTTCATCGGCGTGCACGAGATGATCGACCCGCACGTCACCGAGGTCCGCGCCATGGTCGACGAGACCGCCGAGCGGATCGCCACGATGGGGGCCGAGCCGATCGGCACGCCGGGCGCGATCGCGACCAACCGGTCGTGGGACGACTACAGCCTCGGCCGGGCCACCACCGACGAGCACCTGGGCGCGCTGGACGTCGTCTACGTCGGGCTGCTCGAGGACCACCGCAAGGCCCAGCAGCAGCTCGGCGAGCTCGACCCGGTCACCGAGGACATGGTCATCGGCCAGATCAAGACCCTCGAGCTGTTCCACTGGTTCGTGCGGGCGCACCTGGAGAGCATCACCGGCGACATCGCGACCGAGTCGGCCAGCACCGAGAAGGCCGGTGCCCGCGCCGGCCGCCGCTCCGCGCGCAAGGCCGGCTGACCGGCGCCCTGCCTGCCGACGGTCAGGCCAGCCGCCGCAGGTCCGCTCCGACGCCGGCGGGGGCCCGCGAGCGCAGCCGCGCCGACGTCACCACCGCCGGCTGCTCGGGCCAGGCCACCGGCCGGCCCGCCGCCTGCAGCCGCCGCACCAGCCGCAGGTCCTCGTGCGCCGGGACCGGGTCGAACCCGCCGACCTGGCGGTACGCGTCGCCGCGGATCCCGAGGTTGGCGCCGTGCACCCGGCCGTGCAGCCACTCCCGGCGACACGCGGCGTCGTAGTCCCGGTGCCAGCCGGCGGCGACCGGTTGCCCCCCGCCACCGGCCAGCCGGACCAGGCCGGCCGCCGCGTCGTAGCCGGCCTGCGCCGCCCGCAGCTGGGCCAGCAGCCACTGCGGCGGGACCACGCTGTCCGCGTCGGTGCCGGCCAGCCAGACCCGCCGCGCGGGCAGGCCGGCGAGCACCCGCAGCGCCAGCGCGCACCCCGCCGCGCGGGCGGCGCCGACCGTTCCGGCCGCGGTCCGCAGGACCTGGGCGCCCAGCCGCCCGGCGATCTCGGCGGTGTCGTCGGCGCAGCAGTCGGCCACCACGACGGTCACGACCGGGATCCCGTGCCGGGCCACCGCGCGCCGGGCAGCCGCGACCCCGGCGAGGCAGGCGCCGATCTGGGCGGACTCGTCCCGCGCCGGGACGACGACGGCCATCGCGTCGACGCGGCCGTCAGGCATCCGCCCGCTCCCACACGTCGAGCCGGAAGTCGTCCTCGAGGTAGCCGGCGCGCTGCTCGAAGCCGGCCACCGCCGCCAGCTCCGCGTGCGCCTCGTCGCCGGTGCAGGCCGCCTCGGCGAACGGGTGCCGCCAGTGCACCGCCAGCAGATGCCCGCCCGGCTCGACCGTCCCCGGCAGCCGGCCGGCGACCGCGGCCCGGTCGGCCGCCGGCAGGTAGTAGAGCAGCTCGGACAGCAGCACCAGGTCGAACCTGCCCGCCGGCCACTGCGCGGGGATCCGCGCCCGCGTCACCCGCACGTGCGCCGCCGGGACCCGCGCCCGGGTGGCGGCGACGGCGGCCGCGGCGCCGTCCCAGGCGAGCAGCTCCGCGCAGCGCTCGGCCAGCCGCGCGGTGAGCACGCCGATGGCACAGCCCGGCTCGAACGCGCGGCGGTAGCGCGCCCGCGGCAGCGCCGCCACGGTGAGGGCGTGCTTGCGCGCCTCGTACGGCTCGGTGGCGAGTCCCCACGGGTCGGGGGCGGCGGCGTACAGGTCGTCGAAGTAGCCGGCCCCGGTCACGTGAACACGATTTCGTACGACCGCTCGAAGTGCGCGAGCACCTCCGGCGGCAGGACGACGTCGTCGGCCGGGTCGGGACCGATCGGCTCGAGCTGGGAGCCGAACTCCCGGACCGCCGCGGCCTTGCTCCGCTGCTCCTCGTCGGACAGCCGGAGGATCCTGGCCCGGGCCCAGGGCAGCGCGTCCGACCCCGGACGCGCCCAGTGCCAGGCCCAGACCGGGTACTGCCACACCGGTACGGAGCCCTCCCCGGCGCCGCCGACCGCCCGGGCGACCCGTCCCAGCTCGGCGACCGCCGCCTCGGTGGCCAGCCCGGCCGCGCGGTGGTCGGGGTGCCCGTCCCCGGTCCAGGGGGCGATCGCCAGCCCGGTGCCGGCCAGGTGCGGGGCCAGCCGGTCGGCGAGCTCCTCGACGTGCTCGTCCAGCCGGCCGTCCGGCAGGTGCAGGTGCACCTGCTCGGCCCCGGCATGGCCGAGCCGGGCGTACGCGGTGGACAGCTCGGTGGTCCGCCGGGCGGCCAGCTCGTCCGGCAGCACGGTGGGGCTGTCCGGGTGCGACGCCTCGCCGTCGGTCGCGCAGACCAGCACCGGCTGGCAGCCGTGCCGGCCCAGGCGCTGCAGCAGCCCGCCGAGGGCGAGCACGTCGTCGTCGGGATGGGCGGACACCACCAGGACGCGGTCGACGTGTGCCGGCAGGTCGAGCCCCGGCAGCCGCTCGAGCTGCGGCCACCCGCGCCAGTCCGCCTCGTCGGTCGCCGCCGGGTGTGCGCCGGCTCGTGGCTCCGGGTCGCCGCCCGGCGTCTCGCGGGGCGCGGTCTGGTCGCTCACCACTGCTCCTCCCCGGTGCCGGCCCGCTCGGTCACCAGCCGGCCCAGCGCGGCCAGGTCGGCCTCACCGTGGTGCTGCCGGACGAACACCTGCAGGTCGGCGACGCGCGCGCTGTGCTCGGCGTCGAAGGCCAGCGGGCCGGGGCCGAGTGCCCGCCCCACGTGCCCGATCACGATCTCGGCCGCGTCCACCACGGTGGCGCGGACCGACTCCGCCCGGCGGCGGGCGGCGGCCACCGTCGCGTGCTCACCGGCGTCCGCCTCCGCCGCGGCCAGCGCGAACGCGGCCTCGCACCGGTCGACCGCGGCCGCGACCGCGCCGAGGTGCGCCGCGGTGAGCGGGTCGGGCGGGCGGCGGGTGGCGGCGGCGAGCAGCCGGGCGGCCACCCCGCGGACCCCGCCGGCCCAGCAGGCCGCGACGCCGATGGACCCGTGCCAGAAGCCGACGCGGTCCACGTAGCCGCCGGCCTCGCCGACCGGGACGGCCGGAACGCCGTCCAGCGTGATCGTGCGGGTGTCGGCCGCCGCCATCCCGGGCCCCACCCAGGCCGGTGGCTGGACGCCGAGCCGGCCGGTGCCGTCCCGCTCGGCGGTCAGGTCGACGGCGAACAGCCGCGAGCCGGTGCCGGACTCCGCGTCGGTCGCCGTGACCAGGGCGTGGGTCACCACCGCGGCCCCGGAGCAGAAGGGCTTGCTGCCCTCGAGGCACCACGACCCGTCCGGGCCGTCCGGGCGGGCGGGGACCGCCTCCAGCCGGGTGCCCGGCGGCTCCGCCGCCCACACCGCCCACACCTCACCGGGGCCGGGCGGCGACGCTCGCAGGTCGGCGAGGATCGCGGTCGCGTCGTGGTGCGGCTCGACCAGCTTGGCCAGTGTGAGGTCGCGGCGGCCGAGGTCTGCCAGGTGCGCCCAGCGCCGCGCCGTGTGCCCGTGACCGGGCAGCGGGAGGTCGGCGACCACCGCTGCCCGCAGGTCGTCGATCGTGGGCACCGGTCGAGCCGCGGCGTCGGGAGGAGGCGGGGACACCACCTCTGTCTACCCCACCCGGCTCGGACGAACCCCGGGGCGGGGTGTTCGCGCGGCCCTCCAAGTTGCGCGACCGGGCCGTCGGGTGTCCATTGACCCTGGCCGGAACCCGCGCGCACGTCGTCGGGGCGCCGCCGCCAGAGCACCACCTCAGTACCACCTCACGTACCACCTCACGGAGGGAGACCAATCGTGCGCATCCCCACCCCACTCGGGACCGGGCTCGCGGCAGTCACCGCCGCGGCGCTCGCCGCCACGTTCGTCCCGGCAGCCGCTACCGCGGTGTCGGGCGGCACCGCCGCCGCGCCGACCGCCAGCGTCGCCGCCGGGTCCGACGCGCGCCCAGCGGGCGAGCTGTCCTCGTCGGTCCGCGGCGAGTTCGGCCGCAACGGCACCGTGCGCGGCCGGTTCGACCCGGAGCGGTTCATCGTGAAGAAGGGTCAGGTGTACGCCGACGGCGTCCTGCACGCCACGCTGCGCCGCGGGAACGGTGAGCTGGTCGGCAACAAGTCCAAGCAGATCCTGATCCCGGTCGCGAGCGGGACCGTGTCCCCCGCCCGCGGCCAGAGCTGCGACATCCTCAACCTGGTGCTCGGCCCGCTGGACCTGAACCTGCTCGGCCTCGAGGTGCACCTGAACCGGGTGGTCCTGGACATCGTCGCCACGCCGGGCGCCGGCAACCTGCTCGGCAACCTGCTCTGTGCCGTCGCCGGGCTGCTGGACGACACCCAGCTCAGCGCGCTGGAGCGACTGCGGCTGGCCAACCTGCTGAACCGGATCCTCGGCCTGCTCTGATCCGCGAGTAGAGAGAGCTCACGATCCGCGACTTCTGCCGTCGATGCAGCGGCAGAAGTCGCGGATCGTGGCCGATGAGGGGGGTGGGTGGCGGTGGTCAGCCGGCGACCGGGACGTCCAGCGTCTGGCCGATCTGCACCGCGGCGCCGTCGAGGTGGTTGAGCTGCTCGATCTCGTGCACGGCGTCTCGCGGATCGCCGCCGACGCCGGACGCGAGCGCGATGTCCCACAGGGTCTGACCGGGCTGGACGGTGACCGTGCGGACCTGGATCGGCTCGCCCGCTCCGCTGGTCGCCACCACGGAGGAGCCGACCGCGACCGCGGTGGCCAGCAGCATCAGCAGCACCGACACGAAGATCAACAGCCGCCCCCGTCGGGTCAGCCGCACCGACGACCGCCCCGAGGACTGCACCGAGGACCGCACCGACGAGCGGGTCGCGGCGGGCGCCGGCCGACGGCGAACGGCTCCCCGCGACGCGCCGGGGATTGCGGCCTCGTACGGGCTCCGGCCCAAGACTGCTGCGCTCATCGTCTCCACCTCCGTACGACCTGCTCGACGAGCGGGTCACCTGCTGTCTACCGGGATCCACCGACAGTCCGGCTGTCGGCGAGGATGTCGTCCGAACGTCTGTTCGATCGAACACCTGTACGAAGTGAACACCACGAGGCCGACAGTCGCAAGGCCCCGCTCGCACACCCGTTCGACTCGGCGGGCCGGAGCCCGGCGAGACACGCCGTTCGAACAGGTGTTTGATCAGTGTCCGGATGCGGCACTAGTGTTCGACCAGCGTTCGAACAGGCCCGTACGGATCGGCGAGGAGCTCGACATGGCGGCGACGAAGTCCGGCGGCAGCGAGAAGTCCCCCGCGCCCAGCGGAGAGGTACGGGTGCTCCCGGACGGTCCCCCCGATGCCGCCGGCCTGACTCCGCGCCAGCGCCGAGTGCTGGAGGTGATCCGCGCTGCGCTGCAGTTGCGTGGCTACCCGCCGAGCGTGCGGGAGATCGGCGAGCAGGTCGGGCTCACCAGCTCCAGCTCGGTGGCCCATCAGCTCAAGACGCTGGAGGCCAAGGGGTTCCTCCGCCGCGACCCGCACCGCCCGCGAGCGCTGGAGGTGTTGATCCCGGCCCACGACGCCGCCGGCGACCCGCCCCTCGACCAGCCGTTGCCCACGACGGCCGGATCGACCGCGTCGGTGCCGCACGACGAGACCGGCAGCGGCGACGCGCGTCCCGCGGCGACCTACGTCCCCGTGCTGGGCCGGATCGCCGCCGGCGGCCCGATCCTCGCCGACGAGCGGGTCGAGGAGGTCATGCCGCTCCCCCGCCAGCTGGTCGGCGAGGGTGCGCTGTTCATGCTGGAGGTGCGCGGTGACTCGATGGTCGACGCCGCGATCTGCGACGGCGACTTCGTCGTGGTGCGCCAGCAGCCGGACGCCGAGAACGGCGAGATCGTGGCCGCCCTGCTCGACGACGAGGCGACGGTCAAGACGCTCCGACGCAGGGACGGCACCGCGTGGCTGATGCCGCACAACCCCGCCTACGAGCCGATCGACGGCACGCAGGCGACCATCCTCGGCAAGGTCGTGGCCGTGCTGCGCCGGGTCTGACTGACGAGTGCCGGCGACGGGTGGGGCCACCGGTTGCGAGGCGACCCCGTCGGTGCACAGTTGACAGACAGCGGGATGCACCACCGACGAAGGAGGCGTCGTGGCAACGAACAGCCGCAAGAAGGACCCGGGTCCCAGCGTCAAGGACCCTGATCTGTACGAGAAGCTCCGAGACCAGGGCGAGAGCAAGGGCAAGTCGGCCCGGATCGCGAACAGCGCCGCCCGGTCCTCCCGCCGCCAGGTCGGCAAGCGCGGCGGGTCGTCGCCGGCGTACGACGAGTGGACTCGACGAGAGCTGTACGACCGCGCCAGGCAGCTCGGTGTCGAGGGTCGCTCGAGGATGTCCAAGGCGCAGCTGATCACGGCGCTGCGCACCAGCTGACACGGCTCGACCAGTCAGCGGGACCGGCTCAGTCGGCCGCCAGCCGGCGCAGCGAGGCGAGCACCACGTCGCGGTCGGTGGTCCGCCACATCGGCGGCAGCGAGGCGGACAGGAAGCGCCCGTACCGTGCCGTGACCAGCCGGGGGTCGAGCACCGCCACCACGCCGCGGTCGTCGCTGCGGCGGACCAGCCGCCCGGTGCCCTGGGCCAGCAGCAGGGCGGCATGCGTCGCCGCCACGGCCATGAAGCCGTTGCCGCCGTGCCGCTCGACCGCGCGTTGCCGCGCCCCCATCAGCGGGTCGTCCGGTCGCGGAAACGGCAGCCGGTCGATGATCACCAGCTGGCAGGTCCGGCCCGGGAGGTCCATGCCCTGCCACAGGCTGAGCGTCCCGAACAGGCTGGCCCGCTCCTCGTCCAGGAAGCGCCGGGTCAGCTCGGGCAGCTGGGCCTCCCCCTGGCACCACACCTCGAGGTCGGGAAGCGCCTGCCGGACATGCTCCGCGGCCGTCTCCGCCGCCCGCCGGGACGAGAACAGGCCCAGCGTGCGTCCCCCGGAGGCCTCGACCAGGGCGGTGATCTCCGCCAGCTGGGCCGGGCCGAGCCCGTCTCGCCCGGGCGGGGGCAGGTGCCGGGCGACGTAGCAGATCGCCTGCCGGGCGTAGTCGAACGGCGACCCCACGTCGAGCGCCCGCCACCGCACGTCGGCGCCGGCATCGGCCCACGGGAGGCCGTTGTGATCGTCGGGGGAGCCAGCGTCGTCGGCGGAGCCCGCGTCGTCGGCGGAGCCCGCGTCGGCGGCGGAGCCCGCGTCGTCGCCGGTGCCGGCGCGGTCGGCACCGTGGTCGTCGACCACCGGGGTGTCGGCAGCAGCGGCGACGTCCGGCGTCACCACGGTCTCGGGCGGTGCGCCGTCGGGGTCCAGCCGGTCAGCGGGACGCAGCCCGACGGAGGCGGCCAGCGGCTCGAACCCACCGCCCAGCTGGAGGGTCGCGCTGGTGAGGACGACGGGCGCCCGTCCGAACAGTCGCTCCCGGAGCGCGCCGGACACGTCCAGCGGTGCGACCCGGAGCTCGTTGCCACCCCGGGACCGCTCGCGTTCGCTGACCCACAGCACGTCGTGGTCACCCCCGGCCGCCATCCGCTCGGCCACGACCCGCACCTCCTCCGCCGCGCTGCGCGCCTGCTGGCGGACCGCGTCCCCGTCGCCCGGCTCGGCGTCGGCGGACCGGCCGAGCGCAGACAGGCAGCCGCGGGCGGCCTCGCGTACCTGGACGAGGACGTCCACGACGTGCGCGGGCAGCAGCTCGATCCGGCCGCCGGACAGCTCGTCGAGCAGATCGCGCAGCGCATCCCCCGCCTCCTCGAGCGCGCTGGCGGCCGTCGCCACGTCTTCTGCCCGCGCGGCGGTGCGGGCCGCGGCCCGCACCCGGCGGGCGGCCCGCTCGACCATCGAGCCGGACAGCTCCTTGGTGGCCGCCTGGGTGACCCGGGCGACCAGCTCGTGCGCCTCGTCCACGACCACCGCTCCGTGCTCGGGCAGCATCGGTACGCCGTCGATCGCGTCGATCGCGAGCAGCGCGTGGTTGGTGACGACCACCTGGGCCTGCATCGCCCGGTCCCGGGCCCGTTCGGCGAAGCACTCCTCGGCGTAGGGGCAGCGCTGGGCGCCCAGGCACTCGCGGGCGTGCACGGAGACCTGGGCCCATGCCTTGTCGGTGTGCGCCGGCGCGGCATCCCGGTCGCCGGGTCCAGCCGACTGGGCCTGCTCCTCCGCCCAGGCGCGGAGCTCGACCACCTCGGCGCCCAGGCTGCCGCTCGGGATCTCGATCAGCGTCCCGGTGTCGTCGGGCGCACCTTCGCGGACCCGGTGCAGGCAGGCGAAGTTCGAGCGGCCCTTGAGCACGGCGTACGGCCGCGGCCCGTTGGACGCCTCGGCATCGGGGCTGCCGACGACGTCGGACCCGAGCTCGGCGGCAGCGCCGGCGACCAGCGCCGGGAGGTCGCGCTGCACCAGCTGGTGCTGCAGCGCGAGCGTCGCGGTGGCCACCACGACCGGCTGCGCGTGCAGCAGGGCGGGCACGAGGTATCCCAGCGACTTGCCGGTGCCGGTCCCGGCCTGGACGAGCAGGTGCTCGCGGTCGCGCAGCGCGTCCGCGACGGCCTCCGCCATCCGGATCTGGCCGGGCCGCTCGGTGCCGCCGAACGACGCGACCGCCGCGTGCAGCACGCGGTGCACGGACCCGGCTGAGACGTCGGGTCCCGCGAGCGGAGCGCCGGTCTCGGTCACCGGTCCACGCTATCCGCCCGATCCCCCACCCCTCCCCTTGTGCAGCCCCTCCCGTCACGATCCGCGAGTTCTGCCGCATGCGGCTGGGGCCACCCCTGCAAAAGTCGCGGATCGTGGACAGGGGGAGCGCGCGAGATCGGCAGAAGTCGCGGATCGTGGACAACCGGGGGGTGGGGTGGCGGGTCAGGGGGTGGCGGCGTAGGCCTCGAGCGCACCGGCCAGCCCGGCGTTCACCCGGGCGCGCACCGCGGTCCCGTCGGCGGTGTGCTCCAGGGCCAGCACCTCACCGGAGGTGTGCAGCTGGGACAGCAGGTCCCCCCGCTCGTACGGCAGCAGCACCCGCACCTCGACCTGCGGGCGCGGCAGGTCCTGCTCGATCGCGGCCAGCAGCGCGTCGATGCCCTCGCCGGTCCGGGCCGAGCACACCACGGCGTGCGGTTCGCGGGCTCGCAGCCGGGCCAGCACCATCGGGTCGGCGGTGTCGGACTTGTTCAGCACCACGATCTCGGGCACGTGGTCGGCCTCGATCTCGGCCAGCACCTCGCGGACGGCGGCCAGCTGGCCCTCGGGGTCGGGATGTGCCCCGTCGACCACGTGCAGGACCAGGTCGGAGTCCCCCACCTCCTCCAGCGTCGAGCGGAACGCCTCGACCAGCTGGTGCGGCAGGTGCCGGACGAAGCCGACGGTGTCGCTCAAGGTGTAGACCCGGCCGTCCGACGTCTGCGCCCGGCGGGTGGTCGGGTCCAGGGTGGCGAACAGTGCATCCTCGACCAGCACCCCGGCTCCGGTCAGCCGGTTCAGCAGCGACGACTTGCCGGCGTTGGTGTAGCCGGCGATGGTCACCGACGGCACCTCGCGCCGCCGGCGCTCGGACTTCTTGGTGTCTCGGGTGACCCGCATCGCCACCAGCTCGCGGCGTAGCCGGGCGATCTTGGTGTTGATCCGGCGCCGATCGGTCTCCAGCTTGGTCTCGCCCGGACCGCGGCCACCGATGCCACCGCCTTGGACACCGACCCGGCCACCGGCCTGGCGGGACAGGTTGCCGCCCCAGCCACGCAGCCGCTGGGTGAGGTACTGCAGCTGGGCCAGCTCCACCTGGGCCTTGCCCTCGGCGGACTTGGCGTGCTGGGCGAAGATGTCGAGGATCAGCGCGGTCCGGTCGACCACCTTGACCTTGACCCGGTCCTCCAGGTTGCGCAGCTGGCTGGGGGTCAGCTCGCCGTCGCAGATGACGGTGTCCGCGCCGCTGGCCTGCACGGCCTCGCGCAGCGCCTCGACCTTCCCACGCCCGACGTAGGTGGCGGGGTCGGGCCGCTGCCGGCGCTGCAGCAGCGCCTCCAGCACCTGCGAGCCGGCGGTCTCGGCGAGCAGCTTGAGCTCGGCCAGCGAGTTCTCCGCGGCGGTGGTGTTCCGGCCGGTCCACACGCCGACCAGGACCACCCGCTCCAGCCGGAGCCGGCGGTACTCGACCTCCGAGATGTCCTCGAGCTCGGTGGACAGGCTGGCCACCCGGCGCAGCGCCTGCCGGTCCTCGAGGTCGAGCTCACCGGCGGCGGGGTCGCGCTCCGCGTCGCGCCGGCCGTCCGGGAGGTCGGCGTCGGGGCCGTCGCCCGACAGGTCGATGTCGTCGAGCGGGTCGAGCTCGTCGAAGGTCTCGAGCTCCGGCTCGTGCGGGAACGCAGATGTCATACGCAAGACCTCAACGCGTGGGGGACGAGGTGTGTTCCGCGGCATTCGCGGCGTGCCCGGCGATGGTCCCACGCCCGACCGTCGCGATCACCCGAGTTTCCGGTCGCGCCGCCGGTCAGCGACCGACCCACCGCATCGTCCCGCTCGCGACCAGCTCGGCCGGCCCGGCGAGCACGGCGTGGCCGTCGGCGCCCAGCGTGACGTCGAGTCGCCCCCCGGGCAGGTCGACCCGGTACGTCGCGGGCCGCTCCGGCGCACCGGCGAGCCGCTCGGCGAGGACCGCCGCCGCCACCGCACCGGTGCCGCAGGAGCGGGTCTCGCCGGAGCCGCGCTCGTGCACCCGCATCCGCACGTGCCGCTCGGCCACCGGAGCGACGAACTCGACGTTGACCCCGTCGGGATACACCCCCGGGTCGTGACCCGGGCTCTCGGTCAGCGGGCCGGCCTCGGCGAGGTCGGTGACCCGGACGACCGCGTGCGGGTTGCCGACGTCGACGCCCACCGCCTGCCATCGCCGCTCGCCCACGACGATCTCGCTGGTCGGCAGGCCGCGCACCGGCCCCATCTCGGTGCTGTACCGGCCACCGGCACAGGGTGTCACCAGCCGGGTCCCGCCCCGGGTGCCGATCTGCCAGGGCCCGTGCTCGTCCACCCACCCGGCGACCAGCAGCCACTGCACCAGCACCCGGACGCCGTTGCCGCACATCTCGCTGACCGAGCCGTCGGCGTTGCGGTAGTCCATGAACCACTCCGCACCGTCGACGACCGCTCGCTCGGCCTCCGGCACCCCGTGGACCTCGGCCAGCGCCGCGGCTCGCACCACCCGGATCACCCCGTCCGCGCCCAGCCCGCGGCGGCGGTGGCAGACCGCGGCGACGAACGCCGCGTCCGCGGGGCCGTCGAGGCCGCCGTGCACGGACGCGTCCGGGTCGGGCAGCAGCACGAAGTCGTTCTCGGTGCCGTGCCCCTTCGCCCAGGCGAAGCCCGGCCCGTCGGAGGAGGTCATCGCCGACAGGGTACGGACCGGACCGTGCCTGGTCCGCCCGCCACCCGCGGCAGGCACGGCCGCTGACTCCGTCCTACCATCGCGCGATGGGCGCATCCGATCGTCCCGCGTTCGTGCTGCACGAGCACGAGCGGCCCCAGCACCACTTCGACCTGCGACTCGAGGAAGGCGGGGTGCTGCGGTCGTGGGCGCTGCCGCGCGGCCTGCCGACCAGCCCCCGACAGGACCGGCTGGCCGTCGAGGTCGCCGACCACGACCTGGACCACCTGGACTACACCGACCAGCACAAGTCCATCGCCGACACCGGCTGGTGGGAGGAGCACGACCGCAACGAGCGCCGGTTCGTGTTCACCCTGCACGGCCGGCAACCGGCCCGCTATGCACTGATCCGCACCGACCGGGACTGGCTGCTGCACCGGACCAAGGAGCAGCCCGGCTGACCCCGTCCCGCGCGGCCGCAGCCTCAGCCGTCGAGCAACCGGGCCGCCAGGTCGTCCAGCCCCGAGGCGACCAGCTCGGGCTCCTCGAAACAGCCGGGCCACTGCTCCGCCCCCCGGCGGATCCAGGCCGTGCGCAGCCCGGCCGACCGCGCCCCCTGGATGTCCCACGGATGCACGGCGACGAGCATGGCGGCGCCGGCGTCGACGCCGGTCTCGGCCAGCGCGTGCGCGTACGGCGCGGGGTGCGGCTTCCACGGCCCGACGTCCTCCACCGACAGCCGGCGCTCCAACAGCGGCAGCAGCCCGGCGTTGTCGAACAGCCGGTCGGACATGGCGGTGCCGCCGTTGGTCAGCGGCACCAGCCGGACCCCCGCCTCGTGCAGCCGGCGCAACCCGGGCGCGACGTCGGGGTGCAGGGGCAGCTCGGCGAAGCCACCGAGAACCGTGGCGACGGCGTCGTCGGCCCGGTCGCCGGTCACCCCGGCCACCGCCAGCCTGCTCTGGAGCAGGGCGGTGCCGACCTCGCGGAACACCGGGGCGGCGCCGACCAGGGAGAGCGCGAACCCGTCGCGAAGCACGGAGGCGAACCAGGCCTCGTGCTGGCCCGCGAGCCCGACCTGCTCGAAGCGCTGGGCCAGCGGCGACATGTCCGAGAGCGTCTCGTTGACGTCGAGAACGCAGAGCGCCGGAGCGCCCGACTCGCTCACCGGGGGCTCACCACCTCGGCGTGGCCGCCGCCGCGTCGCTCCGGCTCGGCGACCGCCAGCAGCCGGCCGTGCGGGCGGCGTTCGATCGCGGCCACGGCTCCGATCTCGGCCAGGCTCGTCCCCGGCTCGCCCTGCGGCACGAGGGCGTGCCCGTACCGCTCCAGCGCGGAGCCGTACAGGTCGATGAAGTCCCGCTCGGCCACCACGGCGCCGGTGTTGCGCTGGCTGGCCCGCGGGGCACGGACCGCGTCGACGAGGTTCATCCCCAGGTCGACGCGGTTGAGCAGCACCTGGAGCACGGTGGTGATGATCGTCGATCCGCCCGGCGATCCCAGCGCCAGCCAGAACCGGTCGTCGCGGGTCACGATGGTCGGCGACATCGAGCTGCGGGGGCGCTTGCCCGGCTGGATCCGGTTGGGGTCACCGCGGACGAACTCCAGGCTGAAGTCGGTCAGCTCGTTGTTCAGCAGGAAGCCCCGGCCCGGCACCACGATCCCCGATCCGCCGGTCTGCTCGATGGTCAACGTGTACGACACCACGTCGCCGCGCCGGTCCACGACGGTCAGGTGGGTGGTGGACAGGCCCTCGTGGTCGTCGACGGCGGGCGCTCCGGACCTGCCGCGGTCGCAGGTGCGGTAGTCCCCGTCCGGCTCGCCGGCGGTGACGGGCTTGTCAGCCGCGGTGTCCAGGTCCACCTCGCAGGCCCGCTCGCCGGCGAAGCCCTGGGACAGCAGCTCGGCCAACGGCACGTCGACGTAGTCGCTGTCGCCGAGGAAGGCGGCGCGGTCGGCGAACGCGAGTGCGGTGGTCTCGAGGTACAGGTGCAGGGTGCGGATCAGCCGCGCCTTGCGCACCGGCAGGTGCTCGAGCATGTTCAGCGACTGGCCGACGGTGGAGCCGCCGGAGCTGGGCGGCGCCATGCCGTAGACGTCCAGCCCGCGGTAGCCCACCCGCGTCGGTGCGCGGTACGGCGCGGTGTAGCCGGCGAGGTCCGACCGGGCCATCTCGCCCGGCGGCACCGGCAGGTCGGTGCCGCGCACCGCCGGGGGGTGCTGCACGGTGTCGACGATCTCGCCGGCCAGCCGGCCCTGGTACAGCCAGTCGACGCCACGGCGGCCGAGGGTCCGATAGGTCGCACCGAGGTCGGGGTTGCGGAAGATCGACCCCACCACCGGCAGCCCGCCGCCGCGCAGGAACAGCCGCCGGGTGGGCAGGATCTCCTCGAACCGGTCCGCATTCTCCTGGGTCTGCAGCCGGAAGGTGCGGTCCACGACGAACCCGTCCTCGGCCAGCTTGGCCGCCGGGCGCAGCGCCTGGGCCAGGTCGAGCGTCCCCCAGCGGCGCAGCGCCCGGTCCCAGAGCAGCGGAGTGCCGGGCACGCCGACGGACACGCCGCTGGTGACGAGGTCGGGGAAGAAGAGGTACGGGTCGCCGGTCTCGGGATTGATGAAGGCGTCCCGGTCGATCGCCCTCGGCGCGGTCTCGCGGCCGTCGATGGTCCGGACCCGGCCGGTGCCGGCGTCGTAGTGCAGCAGGAAGCCGCCGCCGCCGATGCCGGCGCTGTAGGGCTCGGTCACGCCCAGGGCGGCCGCGGTCGCGATCGCCGCGTCCACCGCGCTGCCTCCGCGACGCAGGACCCGGACCCCGATCGCGGTCGCCTCCGGGTCGACCGAGGACACCGCCCCGCCCCGGCCCACGGCGACCGGGTCCTTCAGCGGTCCGGGAACGCGGTCGGCTCCGGTCGCCGCGCCCGCCGGTCGGTCCGCGGGCGCCGGGGTGCCGGGCGCCGGGGTGCCGGGCGCCGCGCCGGCCCCGGTGGCGGGGACGGCGGCCACGGCCAGGGCGGTCGCCAGGCTGATCGTGGCGGTGACGAGACGGGTGCGGCGCATGCGGGGCCTCCGGCGGGCAGAGCACAGGACAGGTCGGGCGTTCGCCCCATTCCTACCCGTACCGGCCGACAGTCGCCACCGCGCGCTCGACCAGGTCGGGCGCGTCGAACGGCAGCCAGACGATCCGCGGGTCCTTCCGGAACCAGGCGTCCTGCCGGCGGGCGAACCGCCGGGTGCTGCGGACGGTCTCCTCGCGCGCCTCCTCCTCGGTGCACTCCCCCGCCAGATGGCGCAGCACCGAGGCGTAGCCCAGCGCCCGGCTGGCGGTGCGGCCGCGACGCAGGCCCGCCGCTTCGAGCCCACGCACCTCGTCCACCAGCCCGGCGGCCCACATCCGCTGCACCCGTTCGGCGATCCGCTCCCGCAGCACGTCGCGCGGCACGTCGACGCCGAGCTGCACGCACGGCGGGATGGCCTGCTCGTAGGCGTAATCGTGGCCGGGCAGGCGGGCCGGGAACGGCCGGCCGGTGAGGCCGAGCACCTCCAGAGCCCTGACCACCCGCCGGCCGTTGCTCGGCAGGATGCCCGCGGCCGCCTGCGGGTCCACCTCGGCCAGCCGGCGGTGCAGAGCCTCCGGCCCGACCGTCGCCAGCTCGGCTTCGAGCTCGCCCCGGCGCGCGGGGTCGGTGCCGGGGAAGTGGAAGCGGTCGAGCACCGCCCGGACGTACAGCGCGGAGCCGCCGACCAGCACCGGCAGCACGCGGCGCTCGCGGCAGCCGGCCACCGTCTGCCTGGCCACCCGCTGGAACTCCGCGACCGTCGCCGGCTCAGTCACGTCGAGCAGGTCCAGCAGGTGGTGCGGGACGCCGCGCCGCTCCTCCTCGGTCGGCTTGGCGGTGCCGATGTCCATCCCCCGGTAGACCTGCATCGAGTCGGCGTTGACCACCTCTCCACCCAGCCGAGCGGCCAGCGCGACGGCGAGCGCCGACTTCCCCGCGGCGGTGGGGCCGACCACGGCGACCAGCGGCGTCGTCACGGGCGCGTCCACCGAGCCGACGCTAGCCCTAGGGTGCGGCCGATGGCCGACGACTCCGCCGAGCGCTACACCGACGACCTGGACAGCCGGGTCCGGCTGGTGGCGGCCGCGTACGTGCTGCTGCTGCGCGAGGTGCCCGACGCGGCCGGCCGGCCGGAGGAGGCCGAGGTGCTGCTGCACCTGCGACGGGGCACCGGCTACCGCGACGGGCACTGGGCACTGGTCGCCGGGCACGTCGACCCGGGCGAGTCGGTGCTGCAGGCGGCGCTGCGGGAGGTGCGCGAGGAGGTGGGCGTCACCGTGCGCCCCGCCGACCTCATGCCGCTGACCCTCGTGCACCGCACGCTGCCCGGCGGAGGTCCGCGCGAACAGCGCGCCGACGTGTTCTTCGCCGCCTCCCGCTGGCGGGGCGAGCCGGCCGTTCAGGAGCCGGCCAAGAACGCCGGGCTGCGCTGGTGGCCGCTGCGAGCGGTCGTGGCCGGGCTGCCGGAGCCGTGCGTGCCGCACGAGCTGCGGGTGCTCCAGCTGGTGGCGGCGAACGGCTGGCGACCGGGCGCGGTGCCCGCCGTGCTGACGTTCGGCTTCACCGCCGACTGAGCCGGGCTCCTCGGCGGAAGCGCCCGGTGCAGCCGGGGTCAGCGCCGGGCGGACCCGTCGGCGAGCAGCACGTCCGCGGTGAGCCGCTCGCGGCTGACGTAGTAGAGCACCGTTCCCGGCGGCAGCGGCGTCGCCCAGTCCGGGCTGACCAGCAGCCCGTCGTGGTTCCGGGCGGCCAGCGCCAGCGCCGAGTGGTCCCGGCCGAGCGCCGTCTGACACTCGCCGAACGTCAGCGTCCGACCGCCCTCCGGCAGCCGCATCGAGTACGTGTTGCCGCCACCGCCGTCGGTCATCAGGTCGGCGTACACCTGGGTGATCCCGGGGTCCTGCAGCTCCTCGACGATCATCCGCGGCGTGTGCCACTGGACCGCCCGGATCTGCGCGCTGACGTACCCGAGCCGGTGCGCGGTGCTCATGTCGCGGAGCGCCGCCACCACGTGGGTGCCGGGGTTCAGGTGGTCGACCGCGACGGCCACCGCCAGCGCCTCGTTGTCGTCGCGCGCGTCCACCAGCACCGAGGCCGCGGCCTGCACGCCGGCTCGCTGCAGCGTCTCGTTGTCGGTCAGGTCGCCGCGGACGAAGTCCAGGTCGGAGTGGTCGGCCATCGGGTGGCTCTCCACGTCGTCCCACGCGCACAGCACGACCGGGCGGTCCCGATCGGCCGCCAGCGCGTTGACGATCCGCTCCGTACGACCGGGGGTGTAGCCGAGCACCACCACGTGGTCACGGTGCGAAACGGTGCCGGTTCCCTTCATCCGACGGCTCCTCGTCTTCTCGATGGTGTCGGCCAGCCGGGCGAACAGGACGGTGAGGCTGACGATGCCGCCGACGATCACGTACGCCCCGACCAGGTGACCGCCGTGCGAGAGCGGGAAGAAGTCGCCGTAGCCCACGGTCGACGCCGTGACGACGAACCACCACCAGTAGTTTCCGAGCGCGGCCACATTGCTGTTCGGCGGCTCCACCCACGCCATCACCGGCCAGCTGGTGGCGAACACGACGGACATGATGACCAGCGGCAGCACCCAGATGCCGCGGTCCGACAGCCGTCGCAGCGCGCGGAACACCGACAGGGACACGGCGCGAGTCTGCCGGACGAGCTTCGGCCCGGCCGCACCGCGGGCCGGGTCGCGTCGACGAGGCCGTGGTCGCCGTCAGGCGTCGCCGTCCGCGAGGTGGCCCTTCTCCGGCCAGTACGCCCACTCCTCGAAGTCCGTCACCCGGCCGTCCGCTGCGAAGCGGAGCAGCCACAGGTCGCGGTACTCCTGGGTCGGCGGGTCGCCGTACTGCACGTCGACGCGGACGACCGCACGCTGCCCGTCGACCGCCACCGGCGTGGCCGCCATCGTGAAGGGCCGGCCCTCGTCCACGGTCCAGAAGGCCGCGATCTGGTCGTGCCCGACCTTGGACTCCGAGTACGGCGACACCCGGTAGGCGGCGTCGGCGGTGAACAGGGCCGGCACGGCCGCGACGTCCTCGTCCCGCCAGGCGCGTTCGTACGCGGCGACCCAGCGCAGCACCTCGGGAGCCTCCATCCGGCCGAGTCTGGCACCTCCCTCCCTCCACCACCCCCCTCCCCACGATCCGCGACTTCTGCAGCCCCTCCCGCCCCCACGATCCGCGACTTCTGCAGCCCCTCCGCCACGATCCGCGACTTCGCACGTCCTCGCCACGATCCGCGAGTTCTGCCTACCGCCGCGCCTGCAGAAGTCGCGGATCGTGAGCGGGGGGCGGAGGGCAGGCCTGCAGAAGTCGCGGATCGTGAGTGGGGCGGCGGGGCGGGGGCGGGGGCGGGGCTAGGGGGCGCCGACGGTCGGCATGCCCAGCCCGACCGCGGCCGGCCGCGCCGGTGCGGTCCGCTGCTCCCACGCGTCTCCCGCGCGGGTCCGGCGCAGCCCGAGCAGCGGCGCGTCGCTCACCAGGTGGTGCGGGGCGGCGTACGTCACCTCGACGTCCACCACGTCACCCGGCCGCACCACAGCGTCGGCCGGCGGCACGAAGTGCACCAGCCGGTTGTCCCGGGCCCGGCCGCTCATCCGGTGCGTGGCGCCGTCCTTGCGTCCCTCGCCCTCGGCGACCAGCAACTCGACCCGCCGCCCGACCTGCGCCCGGTTCTCCGCCCCGCACACCTCGTCCTGGGTCGCGACCAGCCGCTCGTACCGCTCCTGCACGACCGCCTTGGGCACCTGGTCGGCCATGTCCGCGGCGGGCGTCCCCGGTCGCGGCGAGTACTGGAACGTGAACGCCCCGGCGAACCGCGCCGCCCGGACCACCTCCAGCGTCGCCGCGAAGTCCGCCTCGGTCTCGCCGGGGAAGCCGACGATGATGTCGGTGGTGATCGCCGCGTCCGGGATCCGCGCGCGGACCCGGTCCAGGATGGCCAGGTAGCGGTCCCGCCGGTACGACCGGCGCATCCGCCGGAGCACGTCGTCGGACCCGGACTGCAGCGGCATGTGCAGGCTCGGCATCACGGTCGGCGTCTCGGCCATCGCGGCGATCACGTCGTCGGTGAAGTCCCGCGGATGCGGGGAGGTGAACCGCACCCGTTCCAGGCCGTCGATGTCGCCGCAGGCCCGCAGCAGCTTGCCGAACGCCAGCCGGTCGCCGAACTCGACGCCGTAGGAGTTGACGTTCTGGCCCAGCAGCGTCACCTCGATGACGCCCTCGGCCACCAGCGCCTCCACCTCCGCGAGCACCTCGCCCGGCCGCCGGTCCCGCTCGGTGCCACGCAGGCTCGGCACGATGCAGAACGTGCAGGTGTTGTTGCAGCCGACGCTGATCGACACCCACGCGGCGTACGCCTGCTCACGCCGGGTCGGCAGCGTGGACGGGAAGACCTCGAGCGCCTCGAGGATCTCCACCTGCGCCTCGTCGGCGACCCGGGCGCGCTCGAGCAGCACCGGCAGCGAGCCGATGTTGTGCGTGCCGAAGACGACGTCCACCCACGGCGCCCGGCGGGTGATCTCGCCGCGGTCCTTCTGCGCCAGGCAGCCGCCGACGGCGATCTGCATCCCCGGCCGGGCGGCCTTCACCGGCGCCAGGTGCCCGAGGTTGCCGTAGAGCTTGTTGTCCGCGTTCTCCCGCACCGCACAGGTGTTGAACACGACCACGTCGGCCGGCTCGTCCCGCGCGGCCCGGGTGTAGCCCGCCTCCTCCAGCAGACCGGCCAGCCGCTCGGAGTCGTGCACGTTCATCTGGCAGCCGTACGTCCGCACCTCGTACGTGCGGGCGCCGGCGCGAGAAGGTGCGGCGGTCGGGGTCATGACCGGCCCAGCCTACGACGGGCGCCCCGACCCCTCGGTGCGGTGTTGCGGATGTACAACGCCTAAGGCGCGGTGAGTGCGCCCCGAGAACCGCTCTGGCTAGGGTGCTGTTGTATGACCCAGTCCACGGGCGAGGCCGCCGACCCGGGAATCACCGGGACCCCCGGCGGGCCGGTGGTCGAGTTGGACCACGTGGACAAGCACTTCGGCGACCTGCACGTGCTGCGGGACATCCACCTGACCATCCAGCGCGGTGAGGTGCTCGTCGTCATCGGCCCCTCGGGCTCCGGCAAGTCGACCCTGTGCCGGGCGATCAACCGGCTGGAGCCGATCGACTCGGGCGAGATCCGGCTGCAGGGACGGCCGCTGCCGGCGGAGGGCAAGGAGCTGGCCCGGCTGCGGGCCGAGGTCGGGATGGTCTTCCAGTCGTTCAACCTGTTCGCGCACAAGACGGTGCGCGAGAACGTCACGCTCGGCCCGGTCAAGGTCCGTGGGATGAAGCAGGCCGACGCGGACGAGCGGGCGGCCCAGCTGCTGCAGCGCGTGGGGGTGTCCGACCAGGCGGACAAGTACCCCGCCCAGCTGTCCGGCGGGCAGCAGCAGCGAGTCGCGATCGCCCGCGCGCTGGCGATGGAGCCGACCGTCATGCTGTTCGACGAGCCGACCTCCGCGCTCGACCCCGAGATGATCAAGGAGGTCCTCGACGTCATGGTCGACCTCGCCGAGGGCGGCATGACGATGGTCGTGGTGTCCCACGAGATGGGGTTCGCCCGCACCGCAGCGCACCGGGTCGTGTTCATGGCCGACGGCCAGATCGTCGAGGAGGCCACGCCCCAGGAGTTCTTCTCCAACCCCCGCTCCGACCGGGCGAAGGACTTCCTCGCCAAGATCCTCAGCCATTGACCGACCCTGAGGGCACGTCACCCGTACGAACCGACCGTACGCAACGAGAGGAACCGATGATGAGACTGGCAACGGGCACCGTAGGCGTGGCGGCCGCACTGGCGCTGATCCTGTCCGCGTGCGGAGGCGACTCCGACTCCGACACCGACGGCGTCGAGGTGGACGTGGCCGAGGGCTGCGACTTCCCGTCCGGCTCGACCATGCTCGAGCTGTGCGAGGCGGGTGAGATCCGGATCGGGGTGAAGACCGACCAGCCGGGCATCGGCTTCCAGGAGCCCGGGGTGGACCGGCCCACCGGCTTCGACATCGAGATGGGGCGGATCATCGCCGCCGAGCTGGGGATCTCGGACGACGGCATCGACTGGGTGCCCACCATCTCGGACAACCGTGAGCCGTTCCTGGAGAACGGCGAGGTGGACATCGTGATCGCCTCCTACTCGATCACCGCGGACCGGCGGAAGCTCGTCGGCCAGGCCGGTCCCTACTACGTCACCGGCCAGCAGCTGCTCGTCCGGCAGGAGGACGCGGAGACGATCGCCACGCCGGAGGACCTGCAGGGCGTCAGCGTCTGCTCGGTGTCCGGGTCCACGTCGCTGGAGACCGCGACCGACGAGTACGGCGCCGACCCGGTCACCTTCGACACCTACTCGGAGTGCGTCGACGCCCTGGAGAACGGCGAGACCGACGTGGTCACGACCGACGGTGCGATCCTGCTCGGCTACGAGGCGGAGAACCCCGACGAGCTGCAGGTCACCGCGGACCCGTTCAGCGAGGAGCGGTACGGCATCGGCTACGCCAAGGGCGACACCGAGTTCTGCCAGTTCCTGACCGACACCGTCGAGCAGTCGTTCGAGGACGGCACCTGGACGGAGGCCTTCGAGCTCACCCTCGGCGAGTCGGGCGTGGACACGCCGGAGCCACCGGAGACCGACTCCTGCGAGTGACCGCCGGACGAGACCTGAGGGCGGTTCATGGGCTACCTGTTCGACAATCTCGACGTCCTGGCCAAGGGCTTCGCGATCACGCTGCAGCTGCTGGTCGCGAGCGGGATCTTCGCCGCCGTGGTCGGAACGCTGCTGGCGAGCATGCGGGTGAGCCCGATCCCGCCACTGCGGGCGGTGGGGACCGCCTACGTCACCGTCTTCCGGAACACGCCGCTGCTGCTGGTGCTCCTGATCGTGGCCTTCGGGCTGCCCGAGCTCGGCGTCAGCCTGTCCTTCGACGCCGGCCCGGTGCCGTACAACAACTTCGAGACGTACGCGTCCCTCGGCCTCGGGCTCTACACCGCCGCGTTCGTCTGTGAGGCGCTGCGCTCCGGGATCAACTCGGTGGCGACCGGACAGGCCGAGGCCGCCCGGGCGGTCGGGATGACGTTCACCCAGAGCCTGCGGGTGGTCGTGCTGCCGCAGGCCGCGCGCTCGGTGGTCGCGCCGATGGCCAGCATCTACATCGCGCTGGCCAAGAACACCAGTGTGGCGCTGGCAGCCGGCGTGCTCGAGGCGACCGGTCAGCTGCGCAAGCTGCTGAACGACAACGCCACCGCCCGCGTCGAGGTGTTCCTCGGGGTCGCGGTCGGCTACATCGCCATCGTCGCGGTGATCTCGCTGGTGGCGAACGTGCTCGAGCGGCGGATGGCGGTGCTGCGATGAGCAGCGTCCTGTTCGACACGCCCGGACCGCGGGCCCGCCGCCGGCACCTGGTGATCTCGCTGGTGACCGGTGCGCTGCTCCTGGGCCTGCTGGTGCTGGTCGTGCGTCGGCTGGTGGCCGACGAGTTCTCTCCGGACAACGTCGAGGCGCTGTTCCAGGCCAACAACATGAACGCGCTCGCCGAGGGCCTGGTGCAGACGCTGCAGGCGGCCGGGATCTCGATCGTCACGTCGGTGACCTTCGGGCTGGTGTTCGCGACCGCTCGGCTGTCCGACCGGCGCTTCGTCCGCGGGGCGGCGTGGGTGGTGGTGGAGTTCTTCCGGGCCGTGCCGCTGCTGATGCTGATCCTGTTCATCTTCCTCAGCTACAACGACCTCGTCGGCGGCCTGGGCGCGCTGGTGATCGGCCTGACGCTCTACAACGGGTCGGTGCTGGCGGAGGTCTTCCGGGCCGGCATCAACGCGGTCCCGCAGGGTCAGTCCGAGGCGGCCTACGGCATCGGGCTGCGCAAGCTGCAGGTGATGCGCCTGGTGCTGATCCCGCAGGCGGTCCGGATCATGCTGCCCGCGATCATCAGCCAGTGCGTGGTGATCCTCAAGGACACCTCGCTCGGGTTCGTGATCATCTACACCGAGCTGGTGTGGCAGGGCCGGCTGGTGGCGCAGTTCATCGGCGCCGGGCTGCTCACCTACACGCTGCTGGCGATGATCTTCATCGCGATCAACTACTCGCTGTCCCGGCTGGCGGTCTGGCTCGAGCGGCGACTCGGCCGCGCCACCCAGTCCGCCGCCGAGCAGGTGGAGGGCGTGACCAGCTCCGCGGCCGGCTGAAGGCGCACTTGACGGGGCGGACTCGGCGTCGCCGCCCCCTGTCGAAATCCAGCGCGGAGGCGCACACTGGGGGCGAGCAGCCGTTCCGTGGGAGTGATCGCCATGCACAATCCCTCCGTCCCGGTGCCGGACATGGTCCCCGTGCTCTCGGCCGGCAAGCATCGAAGCCCACGCAAGGGTGCGTGCTTCATGGAGCTGGCTGCGTTCCTCGCCGGTGAGCGGTGGAGCGACCATCCGCGCTGCACGCACCCGCTGCTCGCAGCCCTGGCGCGGTCGGTCAACGACCTGACGTCGGACGCGGCGCGCGGTCGGCTCGCCCCGCTGATCCCGAGCGTCATCGGGCTGACCGGTGACGACGTCCGGATCGATGCGGTGATCGCGCTGCGCTGCGCGCGCACCGCACTGCCGGTCGCCTCCGCCGAGCGACAGTGCGCGCTGGCGGTGTCGGTCCTCAACACCGAGCGGCTGCTCGCCGAGCTGGACGGTCGGCCGGCCGATCCGCTGTCCGCCGAGAGCCGGCGGGCGCTGGCCCGGGCACCGTACGCGGCGCGGCAGGCGTCCCGACTGATCCGCGACGTCGGGATCTCCACCCGGGGCTTCCGCCGGCACGCGGCGCCGGCCACCGTGCAGTGCGCCGTGGCCGGAGTGGCTCAGGCGTGCATCGACGACCCGGACGACCTGTTGTACGAGATGCTGGCCGGTGCGGTGCAGGACTGCATCGCGGTGATCGACCCCACGCAGCCGGTCCGGCCGGATCCGCTGCAGTGGGACGCGGCCTGCGCGCTCACCACCCGCTGACCCGCACGCGGGCGGCGCCGGGGGTCAGCGGGCGATCTCGGTGGCCCGGGACTCCCGGACCACGGTGACCCGGATCTGGCCCGGGTAGCTGAGCTCCTGCTCGACCTGCTTGGCGATGTCTCGCGCGAGCACCTGCGCCTGGATGTCGTCCACCTCGTGCGGCTGCACCATCACCCGCAGCTCGCGACCGGCCTGCATGGCGAACACCTTGTCCACGCCGGGCTTGGCCGCCGCGATCCGCTCCAGTGACTCCAGCCGGCGCACGTACGACTCCAGCGCCTCCCGGCGGGCCCCCGGCCGGCTGCCACTGATCGCGTCGGCGGCCTGGGTGAGCACCGCCTCGACCGTGCGCGGCTCCACCTCGTTGTGGTGTGCCTCGATCGCGTGCACGACGTCGTCGTTCTCGCCGTGTCGCCGGGCCAGCTCGGCGCCGACGATGGCGTGGCTGCCCTCGGCCTCGTGGGTGAGTGCCTTGCCGATGTCATGCAGCAGCGCGGCGCGCGCGCAGAGCGCGCGGTCCAGCCCCAGCTCGTCGGCCATCAGCGCGGCCAGGTGCCCGGACTCGATCAGGTGGGCGAGCACGTTCTGCCCGTACGACGTGCGGTAGCGCAGCTGCCCGAGGGTCCGGACCAGCTCGGGATGCAGGTCGGTGATGCCGAACTCGGTGGCGGCGTCCTCGCCGGCCCGCACGCACAGCCGGTCCACGTCGGCCGCGCACCGCGCGTGCACCTCCTCGATCCGACCGGGGTGGATCCGCCCGTCGGCGACGAGCTCCTCCAGGGTGCGCCGACCGACCTCGCGGCGTACCGGGTCGAAGCAGCTGAGCAGCACCGCCTCCGGGGTGTCGTCGATGATCAGGTTCACCCCGGTGACCTGCTCGAAGGCCCGGACGTTGCGGCCCTCGCGGCCGATGATCCGGCCCTTCATGTCGTCGCTGGGCAGGGGCATCAGCGACACCACCGCCTCAGCGGTCTGTGCGGCGGCCAGCCGCTGGATCGCAGTGGTCAGGATCCGCCGGGCTCGCGCCTCACCGTCCTCCTCCGCGGCCCGCTCGATGTCGCGCACCGCGTGCGCCGCCGCCAGCTTGGCGTCGTGCAGCTGCCCGGCGACCAACTCGGCGCGGGCGTCGCCGGCACTGAGCCCGGCCACTCGCTCCAGCTCGGCGGTCCGGGCCGCGGCCAGCTGGGCCAGGTCGTCCTGCCGGCGGCTGAGCTCGGCGGCCAGCTCGTCGAGCGCGGCAGCGCGCTCCTGCAGCCGCCCGGTCTCGGCCTCGAGCCGCTGCTCGGAGTCCACCAGCCGCTGCTCCGCGTCGGCCAGCCGCTGCTCCCGCAGCTCGAGCTGCTCACGGAGCCGGCTGGCGGTCTCCGCCCGCTGCCGGGCCAGCTCCGCCTCGGACCGCTCCCGTTGCTGAGCGGCCTCGGATCGGGCGGCGGCGGTCCGGCGCACCATGACCCCGGCGACCAGCACCAGCACGACGAGGGACACCAGCGGGACGAGCTCCACGGCCGTGTCCATTGTCGCCTCCGTGCTGCTCAGCCCGGCGGAGGTCCGCAAGGTCGGCGAGGGGAGCCGCACGTCATCGACACCGTCCCGGTCAGCGAGCGGTGCTGCGCCGACCAGAGCGCGCTCTCCGGCCACGGTCCGACCGGTCCTGCCGTCAGCACGTCCGGACCGCGAACGGGCCGGACGAGTGTCGTGCTATCGCGTACGCCGCCCGAGGACGGCGGTTCCCTTCGGTCCTGTCACGGTAGGTCCGGCATCAGGGCAGGTCAAGCGACCTGTCGGCAGCCGGCGCTTCGGTGTCGTCGCGTTCGCCCAGGACGTCGCGGACGACCGCGGCCGCCGTGCCCGGCCCGTGCCCGCGGCGGGCCAGCAGGCCGATCAGCCGGCGTTCCGCCCGCGCCCGGTCCAGCCCGCGCACCGACGGCAGCCGGTGCTCGACCAGGCGGCGGGCGGCCGCCCGCTCGTCGTCATCGTCGACCGCGGCGACCGCCTCCCGCGCCAGCACGTCGTCCACACCCTTGCGCCGCAGCTCGTGCACCAGGGCTCGCCGACCGAGTCCGCGATCACGATGCCGGGACTCCACCCATGCGGTGGCGAAGGCCGCGTCGTCGACCAGACCGACCTCCTCGAACCGGTCCAGAACGCGGGCGGCGACGTCACCAGGCACCCGTCGCCGGGCCAGCGCCTCGGCCAGCTCGCTCCTCGTCCGCGGCCGGTCGGTGAGCCGGCGCAGCAGGATCTGCCGGGCCACCCCCTCGGGATCCTCCGGTGGACCCTCGGCGCCGGGGTCGTCGGGCGGGGTCACGCTCAGAAGTCGACGTCGACCGGGTCGACCGTCGCCGGGTCGGCCGGCTCGTCCACCGTCGCCCCGACGCCGTACATCTCCTTGATCCGCTTCTCCAGCTCGTCGGCGAGGTCCGGGTTGTCCCGCAGGAACGCCCGGGCGTTCTCCTTGCCCTGGCCCAGCTGGTCGCCCTCGTAGGTGTACCAAGCGCCCGCCTTGCGGACCAGGCCGGCCTCGACGCCGGTGTCGATCAGTCCGCCCTCGCGGCTGATGCCCTGCCCGTACATGATGTCGAACTCGGCCTGCTTGAACGGCGGGGCCATCTTGTTCTTCACCACCTTGCACCGGGTCCGGTTGCCGACCATCTCGGTGCCGTCCTTCAACGTCTCGATCCGGCGCACGTCGAGCCGCACCGAGGAGTAGAACTTCAGCGCCCGGCCCCCGGTGGTGGTCTCGGGGGACCCGAACATCACGCCGATCTTCTCCCGGAGCTGGTTGATGAAGATCGCGGTCGTCCCGGCGCCGCTCAGCGCACCGGTGATCTTGCGCAGCGCCTGGCTCATCAGCCGCGCCTGCAGCCCGACGTGACTGTCGCCCATCTCGCCCTCGATCTCGGCACGGGGCACCAGCGCCGCCACCGAGTCGATCACGATGATGTCCAGCGCGCCGGAGCGGATCAGCATGTCGGCGATCTCCAGCGCCTGCTCACCGGTGTCCGGCTGGGAGACCAGCAGCGCGTCGGTGTCCACCCCGAGGCGCTTGGCGTAGTCGGGGTCGAGCGCGTGCTCGGCGTCGATGAACGCGGCGATCCCGCCGCCGCGCTGGGCGCTGGCGACCGCGTGCAGGGCCACCGTGGTCTTGCCGGACGACTCCGGGCCGTAGATCTCCACCACCCGCCCCCGAGGCAGCCCGCCGATGCCGAGCGCGACGTCCAGCGCGATCGAGCCGGTCGGAATGACCTCCACCGGCGCCCGCACCTCGTCGCCCAGTCGCATCACCGAGCCCTTGCCGTACTGCCGGTCGATCTGTGCCAGAGCGGTGTCGAGCGCCTTGTCGCGGTCGCCAGCAGCCATCTGCCCCACCTCGGGTCGTGTCCTCACCGGACGGTGTCTGAGAGTCGGTCTCGTCCCTCACCGAGAAACCTAGGAGCCGCCACCGACAGCCCAGGTGGACCGGGCCGGGGCCGGGGACGACGGGCGGGTCTCGCGGCGTCTGTGCACAGGTTAGACCGAACACCTGTTCGATCAGCGGGCGACACGCCGGGACCGGCGCAGCAGCGCGGCCGCGGCGACGAGCGCGGCCGTGACCGCGGTGAGGACCGTCCAGCTGGCCAGATAGGGCCGGTCCAGCAGCGTCGGATTGTCCGGCAGGGCGCCGAACTCGCCGAGCACCGGGATCGCCAGCAGCGTCAGGCTCCCCCACACGATCACCGCCACCGCCACCGGCGCCCGCCAGGCGGGAGCCACCGCCCGGGCGAGCAGCAGTCCGCCGACGACGAGCAGCGGGGACAGCACCGCGTCGTGCAGCAGCACCCCGGCGGCCAGCCAGAGCCCGAGCGAGGGCGCGTCGTCCCGCTGCGCCCAGAGCAGCCAGCCGCCGTACGCGGCGGCGGCCAGCCCGACCGCACCGGCCACGAGCCGGAGCGGACCGACGCCGGCGGAACGGCTCCCGCGGTCGGTGCTCACGTGGCCACCTCGATCCGGGAGACCCACTTGGTCTGCAGGACGCCGGGCCGGTTGGGGGCGATGATGCGGCACGGGAAGCCGTGGTCGATGTGCAGGGGCTCGCCGTGCAGCCGCAGGGCGAGCAGCGTGTCCGGGTCCGCGCACACGTTGGCGGGCAGTTCGCTGGTCCCGAAGGCGTAGCGGGTCTGCAACGAGCTGACGGCGAGGTCGGACGCCGGCGCCCCGACCAGCGCCAGCAGGTCCACGACGCGCACGCCGGTCCAGACTCCGGACGCGCTCCACCCCTCGACGCAGGCGATCGGCAGCGACGCGGTGTGCTGCGGCAACGCCTCGAGGTCGGCCCGGGTCAGCTCGACCGAGCGGTCCCCGTTGACCACGGTCAACCGGAAGTCCGGGGCGAGCGCGGCCGGCAGGACGCCCGCGCGCTCGGCGGAGCGGTTGATCGGCACCCCCTGCGGGCCGTCGCCGGAGCGGACTCCGAAGATCGACAGCTGCCGCAGCCAGGGGACGGTGCCCCCGGCGGCGGTGGTCACCGCGGCGACCCCCGCGGCTGCCCAGGTGGTCCGGAGCAGCGTGCGGCGGCTGAGGCCGGCCGCGACCCGCCCGACCGGCTCGGGCGCAGGCTTGGTGTCGGCGGGCTCGGTGCCGGCGGGCTCGGTGCCGGCGGGCTCGGTGCCGGCGGGCTCGGTGCCGGCGGGCTCGGTGCCGCCGACACCAGCGTCCTGCGGGTCGTCGCCGGCCTGCGCGTCGCCGGCCTGCTCCGGCTCGCTCTCCGCGGGGACCCGCGGCCCGTCGTCCAGCTCGACCGGTCCGGTCAGCGACCGGCGGATCACCGGCAGCTTGACCGCGACGTGCACGAGCACCGAGCCGATCGCCAGCCAGCCGACCGCGTAGTGGGCGTCCCGGAAGCCGAACGCCCACGGGTACCACTGCGACGAGTTCATCAGCCCGGTGACGAGCTGGAACAGCGCGCTGGCGACCAGCAGCCCGATCGAGCCGCGCTCCAGCACGTGCACGAGCAC
The DNA here is from genome assembly GCA_963695375.1 of uncultured Actinomycetota bacterium. Lineage (GTDB taxonomy): Bacteria > Actinomycetota > Actinomycetes > Propionibacteriales > Nocardioidaceae > JACCVL01. The sequence goes on from OY968767.1 coordinate 2,670,859, forward strand.
GGTGCCGGGCGGGCGACGCGGGACCATCTGGAACAGCCGCGGATAGACCGACCAGAGCTTCACCAGCAGCAGCGGGACCGCGGCGCTGCCGGCCGTGACATGCAGCCCCTGGGTCACCCGGTAGCCCCAGGACGGGCTGGTCGGCCAGGCCAGCCAGCCGGGGATGTCCTGGCCCCAGTGCGACCAGAGCCCGGTCAGGAACGCGACCCCGAAGCAGATGCCCAGCCACAGTCCGACCCGCGCGGTCACGGCCTGGCTGCGCAGGGCGGTGGAGAAGTCCGCCGGTGTCGGCGGCAGCGACGGCAGCAGTCGGCGCAGGCGGGAGCGGGCGGGGATCACCCGCACCAGCCTGCCACGCGTCAGCGCGCGAACCCCGTCGCGTCGAGCGCCGCGACCGCGCCGGCGAAGCGGGAGTGCGGCGCCACCGCCGCGACCGACCGGGCGTCCTCCCACGTATCCACGTCGCGCAGCGGGGGCAGCAGGTGGACCTCCGCGCCGCAGCCGCGCAGCGCGGCCAGGGTGCGCTCCCCCGTGTCCGGCTCGGACATCGGCACCGCGCGCAGCGCCTCCGCCCAGCCCGCGTCGCGGACCGCGAGGCCCCACCAGCCGCCGTCCTCGGCTGGCCCGAGGACGGCGTCGACCTCGGCGGCGGTCCGCAGCGACTCGGCGATCAGCGCCGCCGACAGCTGCGGGGTGTCCATGCCGACCTGGAGGATCGGGGCGTCGCCGTCGACCAGCTCGCGCGCGTCCGCGTGCGCCGACGCCAGCCGGTGGGCGAAGCCGTCGCCGCGCTGGGGGAACACCTCGGCGCCGGCCAGCGCGGCCCGCACTTCCTCGCCGCCGGCGGCCGCGTCCAGGTCACCGGTCAGAGCGACCAGCAGCCGGGCGCCCGCGGCCGGCACCTGGTGCAGCACGTCGAGCAGCGCTGCCGCGGCCAGCTCGGCGGCCGCCTGGTCGCCGACGGCGCCGGCGAGCCGGGTCTTCGCCAGCCCCGGGACGGGTGCCTTCGCGACGACCAGCACCGCGCCGGTCACGACAGCACCGACGCGAAGTCCCGCAACGCCCGGACGGTGCCGACCACGCTCCCGGACACCTTCGACCTGGTGCCCTCGGCCCGCCGGGCGTACGGCACGTCCACCTCGGCCACGGTCCACCCGGCCCGCCCGGCCCGCAGCAGCAGCTCCAGCGGGTAGCCGAAACGCCGGTCTTCGATCCCGAGGTCCAGCAGGTCGGTGCGCCGGCAGACCCGGATCGGGGCGATGTCGTGCACCGGCAGGCCGGTGACCTTCCGGATCCGCGCGGACAGCAGCCGGTTGCCCGCCCGGGCGTGCCACGGCCAGGCGCGGGTGTCGGTGGGCCGGCGGCGGCCGACGGCCATCGTGGCGGCTCCGCTCTCGACCAGGTCGGCGAGCCGGACCAGGTCGGCCGGGTCCAGCGACCCGTCGCCGTCGACGACGCCGACCAGCGGGGCGCGAGCGGCCAGGACGCCGGCGTGCACCGCCGCTCCGTAGCCCGGCCGGGGCTCGGTCACCACCTCGGCGCCGAGGCTCCGAGCCACCTCGGCGGTGCCGTCCGTCGAACCGTTGTCCACCACGATCGCCCGCAACCCGTCCGGCAACCGGCCCAGCACGCCCGGCAGCGCCAGCGCCTCGTCCCGGCAGGGCAGCACCACGTCGCAGCGGATCACCGGGTCGGCCGCAACGGTGCGTCGGCGAAGCGGCGCAGGCCGTCCTCGGGGGTGACCTCCGCGGTGAAGCCGAGGCCGTGCACGGCCGCCTCGGGCGAGGCGACCACGTGCCGCACGTCGGCCGGCCGATGCTCCCCGGTGACGACGGGGTCGGCGCCTCCGATCGTCTCGGCCAGCGCGGACGCCAGCTGGCCGATGGTGCGAGGCCGGCCGGAGCAGACGTTGTACGGCGTCACCCCCACCGGATGGTCGGCGACCCGCTCGATGGCCGCGAGGTTGGCGCGGGCGACGTCGTCGACGTGCACGAAGTCCCGCATCTGGCCACCGTCCTCGAACACCCGGGCGCGGTCCCCCGCTCCAGGGCGGACCGGAACACCGCGGCCACGCCCGAGTAGGGGGTGTCGGCGGGCATGTGCGGGCCGTACACGTTGTGGTAGCGCAGCGCCACACAGCGGCCGGTCTCCAGCGTCGTCCAGGCCTGCGCGTACTGCTCCTGCGCCACCTTCGACACCGCGTACGAGCTGCGCGGGCGGATCGGGGCGGACTCGGGCACCAGCCCCCACTCCAGCAGCGAGTCGCAGACCGGGCAGCGGGGGTCGAACACGCCGGCCTCGAGGTCGGCCGGCTGCCGCGGCCGCGGATCCACGTCGCCGTGCTGGATGCAGGTGTAGCGCCCCTCGCCGTAGACCACCATCGAGGAGGCCAGCACCAGCCGGTCGACGCCGGCCCGGGCCATCGCGGCCAGCAGCACCGCCGTGCCGAGGTCGTTGTGCGCGGCGTAGCCCGGCAGGTCCTGCGCGTCCACCCCGTTGCCGACCATCGCGGCCTGGTGGCACACCACGTCCACGCCGGGCAGCAGCTCGTCCAGCCCGGCGTCGTCGCGGACGTCGAGCCGCCGCACGTGCGCAGGCAGGTCCGCGTCCGGCAGGTGCGCCTTGTCGAGCATCGCGTCGATCGCCAGCACCTCGTGGCCGTCGTCGCGCAGCAGGGCGGCCACCCGGCCACCGATGAAGCCGGCCGCACCGGTCAGCAGCACCCTCATGGCAGCTGCACCGGGAGCGTCATGCCGTCCAGCGCGTGCGGGCAGGCGCAGTCGCGGTCGGCCGGTGCCGCCGCCACCACGTGGTGCAGCAGCGTCCGGAGCCGCTCGGTGTTCTCCCCGAAGACCCGGAAGACCTCGGCCTGGTCCACGGCGTGGTCGGCGTCGACCCCCGCGTCGACGTCGGTGACCAGCGCGACCGGCGTGTAGCAGAGCGCCAGCTCCCGGGCGAGCACCGCCTCGGGGTGGCCGGTCATGTTGACGAGCGACCAGCCCTGTGCGGCGTACCACTGCGACTCGGCGCGGGTGGAGAACCGCGGTCCCTCGATGACCACCATCGCCCCACCGTCGACCAGGCGCTCACCCCGTCGCCGGCTCGCGTCCAGGACGTGCCGGCGCAGCCGCGGGCAGTACGGGTCGGCGAAGCCGACGTGGCAGGCGCCGGAGTCGAAGTAGGTCTGCACCCGGCCGCTGGTCCGGTCGACCAGTTGGTCCGGCACCACCAGCGCGCCCGGGCCGAGCTCGGGCGTGAGGCTGCCGACCGCGCACGGGGCGATCACCTGCCGCACCCCGACCGAGCGCAGCGCCCACAGGTTCGCCCGGTAGTTGACCCGGTGCGCGGGGTAGGCGTGCCCGCTGCCGTGCCTCGGCAGGAACGCGACGCCGCGGCTGCCGCCGTCCGTCGTCAGCCGGCCGATCGACACCGGCGCCGACGGCGACCCGTACGGGGTGTCCACGTCGACCTCGGTGACGTCGGCGAGGAACTCGTAGAAGCCGGAGCCGCCGATGACCGCGATGTCGGCCGTCCGCGACGGGTCGCCGGTGTCCCCGGTCCGCCCGACCCGCTCCCCGCCATCGGCTGTGCCCGCTGCGCTCACGCGGTCGAGTCTGCCAGCGCCGCGGCGCTCCGTCCGGCACGGGTGCCGCCGCGGCCGCCGGCGCCTAGGCTCGAGCCGTGCGCCCCACCCACTACCTCGACTGGTTCATGGACAAGAGCGTCGTGCTGGGCTACTCGAGCATCGGACCGGCCCTGCGGAAGAAGTGGTGGCCGCCGGATCCCGCCCCGGGTGTGCTCGCGGGCCGGCACGTCGTCGTGACCGGGGCCAGCGGCGGGCTGGGCGCCGCCGCCGCTGCCGGCTGCGCCCGGCTCGGGGCGACCGTGCACCTGGTGGGCCGGACCCGGTCCAAGCTGGACAGCGCCGCGGCGGACATCCGGGCCGCGGTGGGGGACTCGGGCGAGCTGCTGCCCGAGGTGTGCGACGTGAGCGACCTGGACAGCGTGCGCGCCTACACCGACGAGCTCACCGGGCGGGTGGACCGGCTGCACGGGCTGGTGCACAACGCCGGTGTGCTGCCGCCGGAGCGCAAGGAGACGTCGCAGGGGCATGAGCTGGTGTTCGCGACGCACGTCCTCGGACCGTGCCTGCTCACCCACCGGCTCCGGAACCTGCTGGCGGCCGACGGCGACGCGCGGGTGGTCTGGGTCTCCTCCGGCGGCATGTACACCCGCCAGCTCGACTCCAGCGACCTGGAGCGCACCGAGCAGCCCTGGTCCGGGACCGATGCCTACGCCCGCACCAAGCGGATGCAGGTCGTGCTCGCGCAGATGTGGGCCGACCGGCTGCGGGTCGACCACGTCGCCGTGCATGCGATGCATCCCGGCTGGGCCGACACACCCGGGATCGCGGACTCGCTGCCCGGCTTCCACCGGCTGGTCCGGCCGCTGCTCCGGTCGTCCGAGCAGGGCGCGGACACGGTGGTGTGGCTGGTCGCAGGCAACGGCGGGTCGGTGACGGCCGGGGCCAGCGGGGTGTTCTGGAGCGATCGCCGGCCCCGCCCGCTGGCGTACGCGCCGTGGCAGAAGGAGGGGGTCAGCGAACGGGCCCGGCTGTGGGACGCGGTCAGCACGGCGATCGGGGTCGACGCGACGTGACCTCGCCCGCGCGAGCGGCCGACGTCGAGCCGGCCGCCCGGCCGTCCGGCAGCCGCCGGCCGGAGTGGCTGGCGCTGTCGCTGGCGACCGTCGCCGTCGTCGCCGCGTTCTCCGCCGAGGAGTGGGGGACGTGGTGGGGCGACGTGCACGCGTGGCTGGAGCCGCTGTCGGCGTACGTCGAGCCGACCGTCGGGGTCACCAGCGGTCCCGGGCTGCCGATGGCCCTCCTGGTGGGCTACGGCGTCGCCGGCCACGGTCCCACCCTGGCCGGCCGGCTGCCGTGGCGCCGGCTGCTGCTGGCGACCTGGCTCGCCGGCCTGGCGTGGTCGGTCAGCCTGGCCGTGATCCGCGGCTGGTCCGGCATCGCCGAGCCGCTGACCAACGAGCACGAGTACCTCGTCGACGTCCCGCGGGCCGACGACCTCACCCAGCTGCTGCCGGGGTTCACCGACCGGATCGACTCCTCGGCGGAGACCAACTGGGTGACCCACGTGGCGGCGCATCCCCCGCTGACCTTCCTGGGATTCGTCTGGCTGGACCGGATCGGGCTGGGCGGGCCGGAGTGGGGCGGTGTCGTGCTCACCCTGCTGGGGTCCAGCACCGTCGTCGCGCTGCTGGTGACGCTGCGCATCCTCGGTGACGAGGACCGGGCCAGGCTGGCGGCGCCGTTCCTCGCGCTGACGCCGTTGGTGATCTGGTCGGTGGTGTCCGCCGACGGCGTCTTCGCCGCCGCCGCCGCCTGGGGCCTGGCGGTGCTGGCGGCCGCGGCCACCGCCGAGGGGTGGGCCCGAGCGGGGATCCTCGGCGCTGCGGCCGGGCTGCTGCTCGGGGTCGCCGTCAACCTGTCGTACGGGCTGTTGCTGACCGGGGCCCTGGCGCTCGCGGTGCTCGCCGCCGCGCGCAGCTGGCGTCCGCTGGTGCCGGCGATGCTCGGGGGGCTGGCGGTGGTGGGGCTCTTCGCGGCGCTCGGGTTCTGGTGGCTCGAGGGCCAGGACCGGTTGGTGGAGCGCTACGAGCAGGGCATCGGATCGGAGCGGCCGCAGTCGTACTGGGTGTGGGCGAACCTCGCGATCGTGTGCTTCTGCCTCGGGCCGGCCGGGGTGGCCGCGCTCGGCCGGTGGGTGGCGGAGGCCCGGGGACGACTGCGCGACCACGCCCGCTGGCCGGCGTCGTGGTGGCTGGTGCTCGGGGCACTCGTCGCGATCGCGGTCGCCGACCTGTCCGGGCTGTCCAAGTCCGAGGTGGAGCGGATCTGGCTGCCGTTCACGTTCTGGTTGGTCCCGCTGGCCGCGGGACTGGCCAGACGGGACCACCGGGGCTGGCTGGTGGCGCAGGCGGGCTGGGCGGTCGGCATCTCGCTGCTGCTGCGCTTCACCTGGTAGCCGACCGGCAGCCGGCGCGGCGGCCGGGCACGGCGTCAGCGCTCGGCATGCGGCAGCTCGAGGCTGGCCCAGACCGCGCGCCAGACCCGCCGGGGCGGCTCGCCGGCGGCCAGCGCCTCCTCGACGGTGCGGCCCTCCAACCCGGCCAGCACCTGCTGCTGGGCCCAGACCCGGGAGTACGGCCCGCCCAGGTGCTGCTCCATCCGCTCCCAGAACTCGCTGTGCCTCACCGGGTCAGTATGCGGCCGCTCCCGGCCCCGAACTCCCCAGCCCCCTCCCCCTCCCCCACCTCCCCCCTCCCCCTTTCACGATCCGCGACTTTTGCATGCAGAAGTCGCGGATCGTGACCAAGGGGAGGGAGGGGCGGGGCTGCAGAAGTCGCGGATCGTGACCAAGGGAGGGGCGGGGTGGGTCAGCGGAGCAGCAGGGTGCCGAGCCGCCGAGAGGCGAGCGCGAGCCCAAGACTGCCCATCGTCAGCAGGTACGCCACCGCGACCAGCATCTCGCCGCTCAGCGCACCGGTGGTCAGGCCGCGGCACAACACCACGCCCTGGTAGAGCGGGACCAGCTGCACCAGCCACTGCACCCCGTCCGGATACCGCTCCAGCGGGAAGAAGGTGGCCGAGAACAGGAACATCGGCAGCACCGCGAGCGTGATGAAGTCGAAGTCCTGCCAGCTGCGCATGAACGTCGTCAGCGCCATCCCGGCCCCGGCGAACGCGTACCCGATGACCAGCACCGCCACCGGGGCGAGCAGCGTCCACCACGACGTGGTGAGGTCGAGCGCGGCCATCACGCCGACGAACATGCAGCCGTAGAGCCCGGCGCGCAGCAACGCCCAGGCGATCTCGCCGACCGCCACGTCGACCGGTCGGAGCGGGGTGGCCAGCACCGCGTCGTAGACCTTCTCGTACCGCAGCTTGAAGAACACGCCGAACGTGCAGTCGAACAACGCACCGTTCATCGCCGAGGCGGCCAGCATCGCCGGGGCGACGAACTCGGTGTAGGAGACCAGCTGACCACCGACGCGGAACTCGCCGACCAGCCGCTCGATCCCGATGCCGATCGACAGCAGGTACAGCAGCGGCTCCAGCACGCCGGTGAGGAAGATCAGCCAGTCCCGCCGGTAGACCCGGTAGTTGCGGTCGACCAGGTGCCGGGCGGCGAAGGCGCCGAGGGGTTGCGGGACCACCCGGGCGACGCCCGGGTCGGTCAGCTCGCGGATCCGTGCACCGGCCATGGTCAGAGCCGCAGCCTGCGCGCGAGCGCGCGGTCGGCGAGCCAGAAGCCGCCAGCGACCCACGCCAGCAGGTAGGCCACGTGGCCGAGGTCGGCGAGCAGCGCCGGGTCACCGAGGCACAGCCCGCGCACCAGCTCCACCCCGTGGTAGAGCGGCATCAGCTGGGCCAGCCACTCCAGCACCGTCGGCAGCTGCGAGACCGGGAAGAACGCCCCGGAGAAGAGGAACATCGGGATGACCCCGATCCGGTACAGCAGCATGAAGCCGGTCTCCCGCTCGAGCCACGCGGCGTAGGCGAAGCACGGCGTCGAGTGCGCCATGCCCACCAGCACCGCGGCCGGGACCGCGAGCAGCGCCTCGGGCAGCACCACCACGCCGAACAGCACCAGCACGACGAAGAACACCGACGCGGTGAGCGCGAGCCGGGCGACGACCAGCCACAGGTTGCCGATCAGGATGTCCCGCACCCGCAGCGGGGTGGCCAGCATCGCGTAGTAGGTCTTGCTCCACTTGATCATGCCCATCACCGGCCAGGTGGAGGCACCGACCGCGTTCTGCATGACCGACGTGGCGAGCAGCCCGGGCGCGAGGAAGTCGAGGTAGTCGACGCCGCCGAGCGAGCCGGTGCCGCCGCCGTCGTCGACGTACGAGCCCAGCCCGACGCCCATCGCGAGGAGGTAGAGCACCGGCAGCACGAAGTTCGTGATCGCACTGCCCCGCCAGGTGCGGCGCCAGCGCACCAGCCAGTGGTCGAACTGCCGGACCACCAGCCCGGTCGGCGGATCGGCGGCGGCAGCAGCGGACGCCACGGGTGGGGTCGGAACGGTGCTCATGGCCGGATCAGTCCGCCAGCGACCGGCCGGTGAGCCGGAGGAAGACGTCCTCCAGCGTGCTCCGCCGCACCAGCGTGCTGCGCGGCGACAGCCCCATGTCGTGCACCGCCTGGGCCACCGTCTCCCCGTCGGCGGCATAGACCAGCAACCGGTCGGGCAGGACCTCGAGCCGTTCCCCCAGCGGCTCCAGCTTGGGGGCCAGCTCCTCGTGGTCGTCGACCCCGAACCGCAGCTCGCAGACCTCCCGGCTGGAATGGTCCCGGATCAGCTCGGTGGGCGAGCCCTCGGCGACGACGACGCCCTCGTCGATGACCACCAGCCGGTCGCACAGCTGCTCGGCCTCGTCCATGTAGTGGGTGGTGAGCAGCAGCGTGGTGCCCTGCTGCTTCAGCCGGAACAGCCGGTCCCACAGCAGGTGCCGGGCCTGCGGGTCCAGCCCGGTCGTGGGCTCGTCGAGCATCAGCAGCTCGGGGTCGTTGATCAGCGAGCGAGCGACGGTGAGCCTGCGCCGAAGGCCCCCGGACAGCTCCTCGACCCGCGCGTCGACCCGGTCGGACAGCTGGACGAAGGCCAGCAGCTCGTCCGCCCGCCGGGCCACCTCGGCCCGCGAGAGCCCGAAGAAGCGGCCGTAGACCAGCAGGTTCTCCCGGACGGTCAGCTCGGTGTCGAGGGTGTCGTCCTGCGGGCACACGCCGAGCCGGGCCCGGATCGCGGACCCGTCGGTCGTGGGGTCCATCCCGAGCACCCGCAGCGACCCGCTGCTGGGGGTCGACACCGCTGAGATCATCCGCATCGTGGACGACTTGCCCGCACCGTTCGGGCCGAGGAAGCCGAACGCCTCACCACGGTGCACGGTGACGTCGATCCCGCGCACTGCCTCGACGGCGCCGTACGACTTGCGCAGTCCCCGCGCCTCCACCAGGGCGCCGTCCGCCGTGCTGTCCCCGACCATGCCGGCCAGCCTAGGCACCGGCTCCGACGCCGCCGCACCTCGGTGCGGCGCCCGCCGGGCAACCGGGACCCGCCGTCGGGCGTAGGGAAGGCGTGCCCACCGCCGCGTTGCTCGCGACCGATCCGTCCGGTGTGACAGGATCCGGTCGTCGTACGGTCGGCGGCCCGGAGGCATCCGGGGCCGGCCATCCGGGGGGACGGACGGGAGCGGTCATGGCAGGGCCGGCGGATCCGCCATCCGCAGGCGTGGCCGACACCGGGTTCGACGACTTCGCCCGCGCCCGGCTCCCCGACCTGCTGCGCTTCGGCCGGGTGCTGACCGGGAGCGACGAGGCGGCGGCCGACCTCGTGCAGGACTCCCTGGAGCGCACCCTGCTGGCCTGGCCCCGGTTGCACCAGCGTGACGACCCGGTCGCGTACGTGCGTCGGGTGATGGTGAACCGGAACATCAGCATCTGGCGCCGGCTCCGCCGGGAGACCGTGACCGACGAGGTCCCGGACGCCGGTTACAGCGACCAGCACCGCGACCACGAGGTGTGGCGGGCACTCCAGTCGCTGCCGGCCCGGCAGCGTGCCGTGCTGGCCCTGCGCTACTACGAGGACCTGTCGGAGGCGGAGATCGCCAGGGTCCTGGGCTGCGCCCCCGGGACGGTCAAGAGCCAGGCGTCCAAGGGCATGGCCAAGCTCCGGCTGCGCCTGGCGGAGCCGTCGGACGACGCGCCTGCCGGGGACGTCCGGGAGACCGGACCCGCACCTCGCGGCTCCGCGTCGAGCGACCCTCCCTCCCCCGCCCGTCCTCCCCGGCCGGCTCGCCCGACCAGGAGCCACCGGTGACCGGCCGCGCCGGCGAGCACCGGCCGGCGCCCGGCGCCGACCCCGACGGCCTGCGGGCGGGCTTCCGGCATGGCAGCAGGACGGGGACGGACCCGCACCGGGTCGACACCGACGCGTTCCTGGACCGGGTGCACCGCGGCACCCGGCGTCGCCGCACCCGTCGCACCGCCGGCGCGGTCGCCGCCGCGCTGGCCACGGTCGGCGTCGTCGTGGGTTCGGTGACCCAGCTCGCCGACCGGCAGCCGACCGTGCCGGCGGCGACCGACGGCGGCGCCGCCGGCCCGTCGCTCGCCGTCTACGACGTTGACCTCGGCGGTGACGCGGTGTGGACACTCGCCTCCCGCGACTGTGCCGGCGGCGGCCTCTGCCCGACCGTCGCCCGCAGCACCGACGAGGGGCGGACCTGGGACCTGGGCCAGCCCCGCACGTCGGCCGGGGACGCTGCGCTGGACGAGCTGCGGCACCTCGCGGTCACGACCGACGGGACCGCGGTCGCCGCCGGCACCGGTCTCGCCACCAGCGTGGACGCGGGCGGGACCTGGCAGCCGGTCGAGCTGGCGTCCGGTCGCGAGGTGGCCGGGGTGGCGGCCGGGGCGACCGAGACGGTCGCCGTCTTCGACGAGACCGGCACGGGGTCGATCGCGATCTCGTCCGGCGCCGACTGGGTCGCCGGCGACGCACCGATCGGTGCCGACGAGCGGGCCGCTGTCCCCTTCGCCGGTGGCGACGTGCTGGGCGCGGTGGTCCTCGGCCGCGGCGGTGGCGCCGTCCGAGACGTCGTGCTGCACCGGCCCGGGTCGCCGTGGGTCCGCATCCCGGCCCCCTGCCCCGCTCGCACGCCGCTGGTGACCACCGACGGGACCCGGCTGTCCTACCTCTGCTACGGCCTCGGCCGCACGGTGCTCGCCAGCGGTGTGGTGTCGTCGGACGGGACCGTGTCGGGCTGGTCCCGCACCGAGCTGCCGGCGGCGCGGGACGCGGGGCTCGGCAGCTGGGGCGACGGCGGTGCCCTGGTCGCCGCCGACCGGCAGGTCCTGGTGGTCGACGGCTCCGGCGAGGTGCAGACGCTGAGCGGGCCGGGCAGCGGGCTCGGCCTGCCCCGCGACGACTACACCTTCCGAGCGGCCGACGGCGGTTGGCTGGTCAGCTTCCGCGGGACCCTGCTGCACGGCCCGGACGAGACTGGTCGCTGGTCGGAGGTGCCGGTGCGCTGAGCCCGGCAGCCCCGGCAGCCCCGGCAGCCCCGGCAGCACGGAGGTCGCGGGCACCCGTGTCGGTGCCGTCGGACACAATCCCCAGGTGGCCCCGGATCGCGCCGACGACGACCCCCGTGACCCGGGCGAGGTGCTCGCCCGGTTCTCGCCGTTGGCCCGGACCTGGTTCAGCGGCGCCTTCGCCGCACCGACCCCGGCGCAGGTCGGTGCCTGGGACGCGGTGTCGTCCGGGGAGCACGCCCTGGTGGTCGCGCCGACCGGCTCCGGCAAGACGCTGGCCGCGTTCCTCTGGGCGCTCGACCGGTTGACCGTCGAAGCCCCCGCCGACGACCCGCTGCGCCGCTGCCGGGTGCTGTACGTCTCCCCGCTGAAGGCGCTGGCAGTCGACGTCGAGCGCAACCTCCGCGCGCCGCTGGCCGGCATGCAGCACGCCGCCGCCCGGCTCGGGGTCGCCGCACCGGACGTGCGGGTCGGCATCCGCACCGGTGACACGCCGGCGGACGAGCGCCGGCGGCTGGCCACCAAGCCGCCGGACGTCATGATCACGACCCCCGAGTCGCTGTTCCTCGTGCTCACCTCCCGGGCCCGCGAGTCGCTGCGGGGGGTGCGGACGGTGATCGTCGACGAGGTGCACGCCGTGGCCGGGTCCAAGCGCGGCGCGCACCTGGCCCTGTCGCTGGAGCGGCTGGACGCGCTGTTGGACTCCCCCGCCCAGCGGATCGGCCTGTCGGCGACGGTGCGGCCGACCGACGAGGTGGCCCGCTTCCTCGGCGGTTCCGCCCCCTGCCGGGTGGTGCAGCCGCCGAGCGACAAGCGCTTCGACCTGCAGGTCGTCGTGCCGGTGGAGGACATGGGGGAGCTGGGCACCACCACCCCGGGCCCGTCGGACGGCGCCGACGGCTCGCCGGCCACGCAGCCGGCCGCGACCTCGATCTGGCCGCACGTCGAGGAACGGATCGCGGACCTGGTCCAGCGGCATCGCTCGACGATCGTCTTCGCCAACTCGCGCCGGCTGGCCGAGCGGCTGACCGCCCGGCTGAACGAGATAGCCGACCAGCACGCCGACAGCGACGCCGACAACAACGACGGCGACGAGCCGGACCCGGCCGCGGCCGCTCCACCGGCCCAGCTGATGGGCCAGAGCGGGGCGTCGGCCGGCGCCGGCCCGCTGCTCGCCCGGGCTCACCACGGCTCGGTCAGCAAGGAGCAGCGGGCGCTGATCGAGGACGACCTGAAGTCGGGCCGGCTGCCCTGCGTGGTGGCGACCAGCAGCCTCGAGCTCGGCATCGACATGGGGGCGGTCGACCTGGTCGTCCAGGTCGAGGCGCCGCCGTCGGTGGCCAGCGGGCTGCAGCGGGTCGGCCGGGCCGGTCACCAGGTGGGCGAGGTCTCCCGCGGCGTGCTGTTCCCCAAGCACCGCGCCGATCTGGTCCAGGCGGCGGTGACGGTGGAGCGGATGCGCGACGGCTCGATCGAGTCGCTGCACGTCCCCCAGCACCCGCTCGACGTGCTCGCCCAACAGCTGGTGGCGATGGCGGCGGTCGACGACCTCGACGTCGACGAGACGTACCAGCTGGTGCGCCGGGCCGCCCCGTTCGCGACGCTCCCCCGCTCGGCGTTCGAGGCGACCCTCGACCTGCTGGCCGGCCGGTATCCGTCGGAGGAGTTCGCCGAGCTCCGGCCGCGGATCGTGTGGGACCGGCTCGGCAGCACGATCAGCGGCCGTCCCGGTGCGCAGCGGCTGGCGGTGACCTCGGGCGGCACCATCCCGGACCGCGGCCTGTTCGGCGTCTTCCTCGCCGGCGCCGAGGGCACCGCGCGCCGGGTCGGCGAGCTGGACGAGGAGATGGTCTACGAGTCGAGGGTGGGCGACGTGTTCGCCCTCGGAGCGACCAGTTGGCGGATCGAGGACATCACCCACGACCGGGTCCTGGTCTCGCCCGCGCCCGGCCAGCCCGGCCGGCTGCCGTTCTGGAAGGGTGACGCGATCGGCCGGCCCGCCGAGCTGGGGGCAGCCCTCGGCGCGTTCGTCCGCGAGGTCGCCTCCGCCGCGCCGGAGGCGGCGACGGCGCGCTGCCGCGAGGCCGGCCTGGACGCGTGGGCTGCCGGCAACCTGGTCGCCTTCCTCACCGAGCAGCGCGAGGCGACCGGCCACGTGCCGCACGACCGGACCCTGGTGGTGGAGCGGTTCCGCGACGAGCTCGGGGACTGGCGGGTGGTGCTGCACTCGCCGTACGGCCTGCAGGTGCACGCCCCGTGGGCGTTGGCGGTCGGTGCCCGGCTGCGGGAGCGGCTCGGTGTCGACGGGCAGGCGATGGCCAGTGACGACGGCATCGTGGTCCGGGTCCCCGAGACCGACGCGGACCCGCCGGGCGCCGAGCTGTTCGTCCTCGACCCCGAGGAGGTCGAGGAGCTGGTGACTGCCGAGGTCGGCGGGTCGGCCCTGTTCGCGTCACGGTTCCGCGAGTGTGCGGCCCGCGCGCTGCTGTTGCCGCGTCGCGACCCGGGCCGGCGCAGCCCGCTGTGGCAACAGCGGCAGCGATCCGCCCAGCTGCTCGAGGTGGCCCGCCGCTACCCGAGCTTTCCGATCGTGCTGGAGACGGTGCGCGAGGTCCTGCAGGACGTCTACGACCTGCCGGCGCTGGTCGGCCTGCTGCGCAACGTCGCCGCGCGCCGGGTGCGGGTGGCCCAGGTGGACACCCTGCAGCCGTCACCGTTCGGCCGGTCGCTGATGTTCGGCTACGTCGCCGCGTTCCTCTACGAGGGCGACAGCCCGCTCGCCGAGCGGCGGGCCGCCGCGCTGTCGCTGGACTCGTCGCTGCTGGCCGAGCTGCTCGGCCGGGCCGAGCTGCGCGACCTGCTCGACGAGGCGGTGGTGCTCCAGCTCGAGGCCGAGCTGCAGCGCCGCGCACCCGAGCGGCAGGCCACCGGGCTGGAAGCGGTCGCGGACCTGATCCGGCTGGTCGGCCCGCTGACTCGCGACGAGGTGGCCGAGCGGTCCCGTCCGGACGCGCCCGTCGACGACTGGCTCTCGGAGCTGGCGGCGAACCGCCGGGCGGTCCAGGTGGTGCTCGGCGGCGAGACCTACTGGGCCGCGGTCGAGGACGTGGGGCGGCTGCGCGACGCGCTCGGGGTGCCGGTGCCCCCGGGCGTGCCCGATGCCCTCGCCGAGCCGGTCGACGACCCGCTGGGCGACCTGGTGGTGCGTTACGCCCGCTGCCACGGCCCGTTCACCCTCGACGAGGTGGCCGGCCGCTGGCGGCTCGGCACGGCCGTCGTGCTGGACGTGCTGCGGCGGCTGGGCGCGGCCGGCCGGGTGGTGGAGGGCGAGTTCCGTCCCGGCGGCCGCGGCAGCGAGTGGTGTGACGCCGAGGTGCTGCGTCGGCTGCGCCGGCGCTCCCTGGCGGCCCTGCGCGCCGAGGTGGAGCCGGTGGAGCCGGCCACGCTCGGCCGTTTCCTCCCCGCCTGGCAGCACGTGGGCGGACGGCTGCGCGGCGTCGGCGGCGTGCTCACCGTGGTCGAGCAGTTGGCGGGGTGCGCGATCCCGGCGTCCGCGCTGGAACCGCTGGTCCTGCGGACCCGGGTCGCGGACTACACCCCGGCCATGCTGGACGAGCTCACCGCCGCTGGCGAGGTGCTGTGGGCCGGTGCCGGCAGCCTGCCGGGCGCCGACGGCTGGCTCGGTCTGCACCTGGCGGACTCCGCGTCCCTGACGCTGCCCGACCCCACCCCGCTCGACGAGCTCGGGGACCTCGCGGGGCGGGTGCTGGCCGCGCTGGCCGGTGGCGGCGGCTACTTCTTCCGGCAGCTGGTCGACGCGGTCGGGGCGGCCGGCCATCCGGTCACCGACGACGAGCTGCACGCGACGCTGTGGGACCTGGTCTGGGCCGGGCACGTCGGCAACGACACGCTGGCTCCGGTGCGCACCCTGCTGCAGGGCGGCCGGGGAGCACACCGGAGCCGCCGCCCCACCCCGCGTTCCCGGTATGGCAGCGGCGCCCGGCTGCACTCCCGGCCCGGACGGCCGGCGCTGCCCACCCGCGTCGGCCCGCCGACCGCGGCGGGGCGCTGGTCGGTGCTGCCGCCGCCGGAGCCCGACCGCACCCTGCGCACCCACGCAGCGGCGGAACTGCTGCTCGAGCGGCACGGCCTGGTCACCCGCGGCGCAGTGGTCAGCGAGCGGATCCCCGGCGGCTTCGGCGGCGTCTATCGGGTGCTGTCGGCCTTCGAGGACGCCGGGCGGTGTCGCCGCGGCTACTTCGTCGCCGGTCTCGGGGCCGCCCAGTTCGGGACGGCAGGTGCGGTGGATCGACTGCGGGCGGAGGCGGACGACGGGACCGGGACAGCGGCCGAGTCGACGATGGGCGCCACTGCCGACCCCCGCCGAGACGGTGCGTCGCGCAGCCAGGAGTCGCGACGGGCGCTGACCCTGGCGGCCACCGACCCGGCGAACCCGTACGGCGCCGCGCTGCCCTGGCCGGATCGGCAGCCGGCGAGAGGGACCGACGGCACCGGCACCGGGACGCCCAGCGGCCATCGACCCGGCCGCAAGGCGGGGGCCCTCGTGGTGCTGGTGGACGGCGAGCTCGTGCTCTATGTCGAGCGTGGCGGCCGCACCCTGCTCACCTTCCGCGACGACGAGTCCGTGGTGGACCCCGCCGTCGACGCGCTGGCCCTGGCGGTGCGAGACGGGTCGCTCGGCCGACTGACGGTGCAGCGAGCCGACGGTGAGCACGTCCTCGGCAGCACGCTCGGCGCGGCGCTGGAGCGGGCCGGTTTCTCCGCGACGCCACAGGGGTTGCGGCTGCGAGCCTGACCGGTCAGGCGGCGGCCACGACGTCGGCGTCGGCGGGCGGGGCCGGGATGACCGCGAGCGGCTGCTCGGCGGTCGGGGCCAGGGCAAGCCGGCGGTCGTCGGCGGCGCGGGCGATCCCCGTCTCCTCGACGAGCATCAGGTCGCTCACCTCGCGCAACACCGCCGACATCGGCACCTCGAGCGCCGTGCACAGCGCGGCCAGCATCTCGCTCGAGGCCTCCTTCTGGCCGCGCTCGATCTCGGAGATGTAGCCGAGGCTGACCCGGGCGGCGGCGGACACCTGTCGCAGCGTGCGTCCCTGCCGGATCCGCCGCTGCCGCAGCACGTCACCGATGAGGGTGCGCAATGCGAACCGCTCGCGCATCGTCCACCTCCATCTCCCGTTTGCTGGCCGACCGGGACCGACCGTGGCCCGCCGCTCCAGTCGTCCACCGTACCCGGCCTTGGTCCACCGGGCCCGGCACACGCGCCAGTCAGGTCGCATTGGACGAGGTGGGGTCACCGGCGGCAGCGGCGAGCAGCTCGGCCCGGAGCAACACCAGCGCGGCGCGGACGGTCTCTCGCCGCACGTTCGCCCGGTCACCGTCCAGGATCAGCGACCGCTCGGCGACCCCGTCCGGACCGGCGACCGCCAGGTGGACGGTGCCGGGCCGCGCCCCCTCGGCCGGATCCGGTCCGGCCACGCCGGTCGTCGCCACCGCCCAGTCGACGGCGAGGACGGCGCGCGCCCGCCCGGCCATCGCCCGCGCGGTCGCGGTCGACACCGAGCCGTGCTGGGCCAGCACCGTCGTCGGGACCCCGAGCAAGCCGGCCTTGATGTCGGCGGCGTAGGCCACCACCGCGCCCCGTACGGCCTGGGACGCGCCCGGGACGTCCACCAGCGCCGCGCACAGCAGACCGCCCGTGAGGGACTCGGCGGTCCCCACGGTCTCCCCCCTGGTTCGGAGCAGCCGCACCGCTTGTGCCGCTGCCGACTCGTCCCGGGAGTCGGTCACGGTCAGGAGCCCGGCCGGGCGCGGGACCGCCCCTCCCGGCGCAGCGCCACGGCCCGGAAGACGTAGTCGACCCCGGTCACCACGGTCACCACCACGGCAGCCCCCATCAGCGCGAGCAGCACCGGGTCCAGCACGTCGGGCGTGGGCACGAGGTAGGCGACCAGCGCGACCATCTGGATGACGGTCTTGAGCTTGCCGCCGGGGCTGGCCGGGATGACCCCGTGCCGGATCACCCAGAACCGGAGCGCGGTGATGCCCCACTCCCGGACCAGGATCACGATCGTGATCCACCACGGCAGCTCACCGAGGATGGACAGTCCGACCAGGGCGAAGCCGGTCAGCGCCTTGTCCGCGATCGGGTCGGCGACCGCACCGACGGCCGTCTCCAACCCCCGGTTGCGCGCCAGGTGACCGTCCCACTGGTCGGTGAGCGCGGCCAGGACGAAGACGCCGAGAGCGGCCCAGCGCCTCGGGCCGTCACCGCCGTCGTCGGAGAGCAGCAGCCAGCCGAAGACCGGAACCAGGACCAGCCGCAGCACGGTCAGGCCGTTCGCGATGTTCCAGTTGCTCGGCTCCGGACGGTTCGGCTGCGGAGTGTTCGGTCGCGGCGGGTTCGGCTGCGGGGTGTTCGGCTGCGGGGTCATCGGGCGGCTCCGGCGCTCGCCACGAGGTCGGCTCCCACTGTTCCGGTCACGACCGCGGACACGAGATCTCCGACCCGCGCGGTGTCAGCCGCGGTCAACAGCGTGCTGCCGTCGACGTCTGGGCCCTGGTGCGCCGCCCGGCCCTCGACCTGGCGGGCGCCGTCGTCTGCCTCGACGCTCTCCACGAGCACCTGGACCGGCTCACCGACCCTGTCCTCGGCGCGCTGGGCCACCAGCTCCTCGACCAGCGCGCCCACCTCCGCGACCCGGCGGCGCACCTCGTCACCGGCCAGGTGACCGTCCAGGCCGACCGCCTCCGTCCCGTCCTCGTCGGAGTAGCCGAAGACGCCGACGACGTCGAGCCGCGCCTCGGCGAGGAATTCGCAGAGCACCTCGAGGTCGGCCTCGGTCTCGCCGGGGAATCCGACGATGACGTTGCTGCGGATCCCGGCCAGCGGGTTGCGCCGTCGCACCTCGGCGATCAGGTCGAGGAATCGCTCGGCGTCGCCGAAGCGGCGCATTCGCCGCAGCACCGGTCCTGAGGCGTGCTGGAACGACAGGTCGAGGTACGGCGTCACACCGGCCGTCGTGCAGACCACGTCCAGCAGCCCCGGACGGGTCTCGGCCGGTTGCAGGTAGGACAGCCGCACCCGTTCGATGCCGTCGACCGCGACCAGCTCCGGCAGCAGGGTCTCGAGCGCTCGGAGGTCCCCGAGGTCCTTGCCGTACGACGTGGTGTTCTCGCTGACGAGGAACAGCTCCTTGACGCCGGTGTCGGCGAGCCAGCGGCTCTCGGCCACGACCTCGGCGGGGGGACGAGAGGTGAAGGCGCCGCGGAAAGCGGGGATGGCGCAGAACGAGCAGCGCCGGTCACAGCCGGACGCCAGCTTCACCGGCGCGGTCGGCGCGCCGTCCAGCCGCCGCCGGACCACGGGCGGGCCGGACGCGGGGGCCAGGCCGGGTGGCAGGTCGGGCAGCCGATCGGGGCGACGCCCGGCCGAGGACGGTGCGCGCGAGCCGGGTCGGTCGGCCGGCGCCAGCGGGAGCAGTCGGCGCCGGTCCCGTGGGGTGTGCGACTCGACCCGGGTCCCGGCGAGAACGTCGTGCACCCGGTCGGCGATGTCGGGGTAGGCGTCGAAGCCGAGCACCGCGTCGGCTTCGGGCAACGCCGCGGCCAGTTCGGACCCGTAGCGCTCGGCCATGCAGCCCACGGCGACCACGGCCTGACGCCGCTGGGCACCGGCCGCGACCGCGGACACCTGGAGCAGCGTGTCGACCGAGTCCTTCTTCGCTGCCTCGATGAAGCCGCAGGTGTTGACCAGCACGGCGTCGGCGTCGTCGGGGTCGGCGACCAGTCGCAGCCCACCGGCCTCCAGCCGGGCCGCCAGCTCCTCGGAGTCGACGTCGTTGCGCGCGCAGCCCAGCGTGACCAGGGCGACGGAGGCGGGGGTGGGGGCAGTCATCGGCCCCTGCAGGATACGGGTGCCGACCGCGTCAGCCGCCGAGCGTGCGCCGGACCGGCTTCCCGGCCTCCCCCAGCGGACCCACCGGGCGGCCGTTGACCTGGGCGGTGACTGCCGCCGCGTCGGCCGCGATGACGGTTGCGGCGCCGGCGACCTGAAGCCGCTCGCTCTCGCCGGCGCCGATGGAGCCTCGGAACACGACCGCTCCGTCGGCGGTGCGGACCGTGACCGGGGTGCCGACGGCCGTCGACGTGCCGACCAGTCGCAGCCTGGTGGACGCGACCCGCTGTCCCATGCCGGCGAAGAGCGCGGCCGCGTCCTCGGTCGACCCCGCCGCGGCCGTCGCCGTCGCGCGCGGACTGCTGCGGTCGGCCCCCTGGCCGTTACCGCCCGGGCTGTCGGCGACGCTGGGGGCGAACAGCCGGACCAGACTCCACAGCAGCACCAGGACGAGCACCACGCCGACCAGGACCGACCAGCGTGGACCGCCGTTGGTCGTCCGCATCGACCGGCCCGGCCCGGCCAGCTCGGCCTCGAACACCTTGCGGGCGGTGACCGGCCCGGTGGAGTAGCGGCGGTCGTACTCCTGCACGAGCACGTCGGCGTCGATGCCGAGCACCCGGGCGAGCACGCGCAGGTGACCGCGGGCGTACACGTCGCCGCCGCAGGCGGAGAAGTCGTCCTCCTCCACCGCCTCGATCACATGCGGCCGGATCCTGGTGCGCTCGGCGAGGTCGTCGACGCCGAGGCGGAGCCGTCGCCGCGCCTGCACCAGCTGGGCCCCGATCACCACCTCCTGGTGGTGCTCCGGGGCAGGCGCGAGCACCGGGTCCGGCGTCGACGCGGCGACGACGGGAGTCTCCTCGAGCACGAGCGGGACCCGTCCGGGGAAGCTGTCCCGCAACTCCCGCTCGTCCAGCGCACCGGAGCGGCCGACTCCGTCGGCGCTCGGCTCGACGGACACGTCGGCTCGGGCTGCCCCGCGGTCCCGAGAGGTGTCGGGCTCGACGCGCTCGGTGGTCTCCCGGGGCTCCGTGGGCGCCTCGGTCGGCGCCGTGTCGAGAGCGTCGTTTCCGGTCTCGCCACTGTCCGTGGCCGTGCTGTCGTCCGCGGCCTCGTCCGGCGCCGTGCGCACGGTGACCGCTGGCCGGCTGGACCGAGCCGCGGGCAGCAGCCTTCGGCGCAGTGCGCGGAACCACTCCTGCCGGTCGGTCGTGCCGGCCGGTGCCGGCGCCGACTCTCCAGACGCGTCGTCGGACTCGGAGGTCTCGGTGACCTCGGTGGACTCGTCGGTGGGCTCGTCGGTGGGCTCGTCGGTGCGCTCGGTGGGCTCGTCGGTGGGCTCGTCGGTGCGCTCGGTGGGCTCGTCGGCCGGCTCGTCGGCGCGGGCGTCCGCGTCGCTGTCGACGGCGTCCTCGTCCGGACGCGCCTCGACCGGATCGGGCCGCTCAAGCACCGCGTCCGCCTCGCCGGTCTCGGTCTCCGTCGGTTCGGCCACCAGCACGTCCACCGGCACCGGGGCGAGACCGCGCAGGGCCTCGGGCAGCGCGCGTAGGTCGGCGGGGTCGACCAGCGCCAGGGGCAGCGGCCGGTGGTCCCCGTCGCGGGTGGCGACGTCGAGCCGGGCGTCACGCCGGGGCAGCCGCTGCGGGGCGAGCCGCACGTCCGCGACCTCGTCCCAGCGCAGTCCGCTCCAGGTGGCGCCTTCGCGCAGCCGGATCCCGGTCTCGTCCGCGACCAGCAAGGGCACCCGGGCGTCCCACCAGGCAGCCAGGTGGGCGACGGCGATCGGCGCGAGGACCGCCGCCACCACCAGGCCCAGCAGGCCGGAGTCGCCGGTGGCGAAACGCCAGGCATAGCCGGCCGCGGCCACCGCGGCGCCGACACCGACCAGGGCGAGCGCGCCCCGGCGACGGTGCAGCAGCACCGGCTCGGCACCCGCCGGCGGGCGGTCGGGGCCGACGCCGTGACCGTGCCCGTGACCGGGATCGCTGCCCGTCTGCTCGTCGTGCGGCCGGTCGCTGCCTGGCGCCTCGTCCGCGTCCTGGGCGGCGCCGCCGTGCCGGCGATCGAGGGTCGAGGTGGTGTTCATGCGTCCCCCCGGAGGGTGGTGAGGACCTCGTCGAGGTCGTCGGACTTGATCAGCACGTCCCGCGCCTTGGAGCCCTCGCTGGGGCCGACGACCCCACGGCTCTCCAGGATGTCCATCAGCCGGCCGGCCTTCGCGAAGCCGACCCGGAGCTTGCGTTGCAGCATCGAGGTGGACCCGAACTGGGTGGTGACGACCAGCTCGATCGCCTGGCAGACCAGGTCGAGGTCGTCGCCGATGTCGTCGTCCAGCTCCCGGGCCGACTGCTGCGGAACGGTCACGTCGTCGCGGTAGTGCGGGGCGAGCTGCTGCTTGCAGTGGTCGACGACGGCCCGGATCTCGCTCTCGGTGACCCACGAGCCCTGCATCCGGACCGGCTTGCTGACCCCCATCGGCAGGAACAGTCCGTCGCCCTGTCCGACCAGCTTCTCCGCGCCCGGCTGGTCGAGGATGACCCGGCTGTCGGCGAGCGACGAGGTCGCGAACGCCAGCCGGCTGGGCACGTTGGCCTTGATCAGCCCGGTCACGACGTCGACGCTCGGCCGCTGGGTCGCCAGGACGAGGTGGATGCCCGCCGCGCGGGCGAGCTGGGTGATCCGGACGACGGCGTCCTCCACGTCGCGGGGGGCGATCATCATCAGGTCGGCCAGCTCGTCGACGACGACGAGCAGGTACGGGTAGGGCGCCAGCACCCGCTCGCTCCCGACCGGAGGCTGCACCTGACCGGCGCGGACGGCCTTGTTGAAGTCGTCGAGGTGCCGGAAGCCGTACTCGGCCAGGTCGTCGTAGCGCATGTCCATCTCACGCACGACCCAGCCGAGCGCCTCGGCGGCCTTCTTCGGGTTGGTGATGATCGGGGTGATCAGGTGCGGCACCCCTTCGTACGCGGTGAGCTCGACCCGCTTCGGGTCGACGAGCACCATCCGCACCTCGTCGGGGGTGGACCGCATCAACACCGAGGCGATCATCGAGTTGATGAAGCTCGACTTGCCCGAGCCGGTGGCGCCGGCGACCAGCAGGTGCGGCATCTTGGCCAGGTTCGCGACGACCACGTGACCCTCGACGTCCTTGCCCATCCCGATCAGCATCGGGTGGTGGTCGTCGCGGGCCACCCGGGAACGCAGCGCGTCGCCGAGCGACACCATCTCCTTGTCGGTGTTCGGGATCTCGATGCCGATCGCGGACTTCCCGGGGATCGGCGACAGGATCCGCACGTCGGCGCTGGCCACGGCATAGGCGATGTTGCGGGACAGCGCGGTGACCTTCTCCACCTTGACCGCCGGGCCGAGCTCGACCTCGTAGCGGGTGACGGTCGGACCGCGGGTGTAGCCGGTGACCTGGGCGTCGATGTCGAACTGGTCCAGGACCTCGGTCAGCCGACCCACGACCGCGTCGGACGCTGCGGACCGGGCGCGGTGCGGTGAGCCCTGCTTGAGCAGCTGCGAGTCCGGCAGCGTGTAGACCACGTCACCGGACAGCGACAGCTGCTCGGCCCGGACGGGCAGCGGCGTGTGCGGCGGCGGCTCGACGACTCCTTCGGTGTCCGCGGCCCGGTCGTCCTGGCCGGCGGGAGACGGGCCGCTGGTCGTCGCCGCCGGCGCTGTGTCGGCGGAGGTCTCGGGGGTGGTCTCGGGAGCGGCCGGGGCCGCGTCGGAGCTGCCGCCGCTGCCCTTGCGCCACTTCCTGCCCTTGCGGTCGTCGGGGACCAGCGGGGTGTCGTACGGCTGATCCAGCGCGTGCTCGTCGAGGCGGGTGCGGCCGCGGCCGGCCGACTCCCCCGCCGGCCCGGTGGCGGGGCGGCGGAGCAGCGCGGCCAGTCCGGCGCGTAGCCGGTCCGGGATGGCGTGCACGGGCGTCGCTGCCACGACCAGCACGCCGAACACGGCGAGCAGGACCAGCAACGGCACCGCGACGACGCTGGTGCGGAACAGGTCGACCAGCACGGCGGACACGACGTAGCCGATCGCGCCGCCGGCGGCGCGCATCGCCTCGGGGTCGGCCGGGCGGGGCACGTCGTGCGCGATGTGCACGAGACCGAGCACGCCGCAGGACAGCGCACTCCAGCCGATCACCTGCCGGCCGGCGGGGCCGTTGCGGTCGGGGTGGCGCAGCGTGCGCCAGGCGACGGCGAGCAGCACGAGCGGGACGGCCCAGCCGAGCAGGCCGACCGAGCCGGTGACGACCGTGCGGACCGTGTCCCCGACGCCGCCGGGCAGGTCCCACCAGACGGCGGAGGCGACGACGACGGCCAGGCCGATCAGCGCCAGGCCGAGGCCGTCTCGACGGTGCTCCGGGGCGAGGTCACGTGCGGTGGAGCCGATGCTGCGGGCGAGTGCCCCGAGCAGCGAGGCCAGGCCGAGCCAGATCGCAGCGAGCGCCGAGCCGATGCCGCGGACCAGACGCACCAGCGGGCTCGGCCCGCGCCGGGTGTGACGGGTGCGCGACGACGACCTCGACGTCGGTTTCCGGCTGGCGGAGGTGCGCGACGTCGAGCGCGACGTTGTCGACCGCGGTGCGCGCTTCGACGAGGACGTCTTGGACGTGCTCGCCGAGCTGCGCGACCGCGGCGGGGAAGACGTACGGGTCGCCACCGTCGCAGGCTACGGCCTCGCACCACCCGTCACACGCGCCACACGCCGGTCCGCCACTTCCGAACCGCCGATCCGCCACTTCCGCCCCGCCGATCCGCCACTTCCGCCCCGCCGATCCGTCACTTCCGCCCCGCCGATCCGTCACTTCCGGACGGGCGATCCGTCACTTCCTCCGCCCGGCGCTGCCGCGCCGGACAGGAACTTCCCCAGAGCCTCAGACAGCTGGCGCGGAGCCTCCTCCGCGACGTGGTGACCGGAGTCGATGGACCGGCCGGTGAGGTCCGCGGCCCACGGGCGCCAGACCGCCAGCGGGTCCCCGTACAGGTCGGGCAGGTCGTCCCGCTCCGACCAGAGCAGCAGCATCGGACAGTCGATCCGCCGCCCTGCCGCTCGATCCTGCACATCGTGGTGCCGGTCGAGAGCCAGCCCGGCGCGGTAGTCCTCGCACATCGCACGCACCGTCGCCGGGTTTCGTACGGCGGCAAGGAAGTCGGCGTGGTTCTTGCTGCCGAGCCGGCCGGGAACGTTGCGAGTGTGGACGGCGTACCAGGTGTCCGGGTCCGCGCTGATGACGCGCTCGGCCGGCTGCGTCCGCTGCCCGAGGAAGAACCAATGCCACCAGGCGGCCGCGAAGCGGTCGTCGCAACGCTCCAGCGCCTCGACGATGGGCACGCTGTCGATGACCACCAGCTTCGTGACCGCGGCCGGCCGGTCGAGCGCCAGTCTGAAGGCCACGTAGGAGCCTCGGTCGTGGCCGACGACGGCGAAACGCTCGTGCCCGAGCGCGCGCATCAGCGCCACCACGTCGGCAGCCATCGCCCGCTTGCTGTACGCCTGCGGGTCGAGGTCGACGTCCGGCTTGGTCGACTGGCCGTAGCCGCGCAGGTCCGGGCAGACGACGCGGTACGACTCGGCCAGCCGCGCCGCCACGGCGTACCACGTCGTGTGCGTCCTGGGGTGCCCGTGCAGCAGGACGACGGGCGGACCCGAGCCACCGTGGCGGACGCGGAGCGTCGCGGCTCCCACGTCGACGTACTCGAGGGTGAAGCCGTCGAAGAAACCGGCGTCGTCCTCAGGCTCGGAGACCAGGGATGTCATCCCCCGCACGGTACGCAAATCAGGCGAACCGGTCAGAACGACTCAGGGGCGGCGAGCGGTCGACAATCGAAACTGACGGATCACCGAGCCGAAACTGACGGATCACCGGGCGGGAACCGACGGATCGCCGGGCCGAAAGTGACGGATCGGCGAGGTGGAACTGACGGATCGGCGGGGTGGAACTGACGGATCGGGGTCAGGCCTCGACGACGACGGGGACGATCATCGGCCGGCGCCGGTGCGCTCCGGACACCCAACGACCCGTGGTCCGGCGGATGATCTGCTGCAGCTGGTGGACGTCGTCGACACCGTCCCGGACCGCCACGTCGAGCGCTTCGACGAGCAGCGGCTCCAGCGTCTCGAAGACCGACTCGTCGTCGGCGAACCCGCGGGCGTGGATCTCCGGGCCGCTGGCGACCTTGCCGGTCACCGAGTCGATGACGACGACCACGGAGATGAACCCCTCCTCCCCGAGGATCAGCCGGTCCTTGAGCTCCGGCTCGCCGATGTCGCCGATGGACGAGCCGTCGACGAAGACGTAGCCGCAGTCCACCTTGCCGACCACCCGGGCCACTCCGTCGACCAGGTCCACGACGACACCGTCCTCGGCCCGCACCACCCGCTCGGCCGGCACCCCGGTCCGGATCGCCAGCTCGGCATTCGCCTTCAGGTGCCGGATCTCCCCGTGCACCGGCATCACGTTGCGGGGGCGGACGATGTTGTAGCAGTAGACGAGCTCGCCCGCGCTGGCGTGTCCGGACACGTGCACGAGCGCGTTGCCCTTGTGGACGACGTCGGCACCCCAGCGGGTCAGCCCGTTGATGATCCGGAAGACCGCGTTCTCGTTGCCCGGGATCAGCGACGAGGCCAGCACGACGGTGTCGCCGGGCTCGATCCGCACCCGGTCGTGGGTACGGCCGGCGATCCGGGCCAGCGCGGACATCGGCTCGCCCTGGGAGCCGGTCGAGACCAGCACCAGCTCCTCCGGCCGGTAGTCGTCCATCTCGCGAGCGTCGACCAGCACGCCCGGTGGCACGGTGAGGTAGCCGAGGTCGCGGGCGACCCCCATGTTCCGGATCATCGACCGGCCGACGTAGGCCACCTTGCGGCCGTGCCGGACCGCCACGTCCATCACCTGCTGCACCCGGTGCACGTGCGAGGCGAAGCAGGCGACGATGATCCGCTGCCGGCTGGTCGCGAACACCCGGTCCAGGACCGGGGTGATGTCCCGCTCGGAGGTGGTGAAGCCGGGCACCTCGGCGTTGGTCGAGTCGGTGAGGAACAGGTCGACGCCCTGCTCCCCCAGCCGGGCGAACGCCCTCAGGTCGGTGATCCGCCCGTCCAGCGGGAGCTGGTCCATCTTGAAGTCACCGGTGTGCAGCGTGATCCCGGCCCCGGTCCCGATCGCCACCGCCAGCGCGTCCGGGATCGAGTGGTTGACCGCGACGAACTCGAGGTCGAACGGCTCGACGCTCAGCACGTCGCCCTCGGCCACGACGTGCTTCACGGTCTCCTTGAGCCGGTGCTCGCGCAGCTTGGCGTCCAGCAGGGCCAGCGTCAGCTTCGACCCGATCAGCGGGATGTCGCCACGCTCGCGGAGCAGGTACGGCACCGCGCCGATGTGGTCCTCGTGGCCATGGGTGAGGACCACCGCGACCACGTCGGCCAGCCGGTCCCGGATGGAGGAGAAGTCGGGGAGGATCAGGTCGACACCGGGGTGGTTCTCCTCGGGGAACAGGACGCCGCAGTCGACGATCAGCAGCTTGCCCCGGTGCTCGAAGACGGTCATGTTGCGACCGATCTCGCCGAGCCCGCCGAGCGGCGTGACCCGCAGGCCGCGGTCGGGCAGCGCGGGCGGCGTGCCCAGCTCGGGGTGCGGGTGGCTCACGCGACGAGCCCGGCCGCGGCGAGGTCGGCGCGGAGGACGCCGACCTCCTCGTCGGTCATCTCGGCCAGCGGGCCCCGCACGGCCCGGGAGGTCAGCACGCCGGCCAGCTGCAGCGCCGCCTTCGCGGCCACCGCCCCGGCGGTGCGGGTCATCACGGCCCGGACCACCGGCAACAGCCGGTCGTGGATCTCCCGCGCGGTGGTCAGGTCGCCCTTGCCGGCGGCGGCGACGAGGTCGGCGACCAGCCCCGGAGCGGCGTGGCCGACCACCGAGACGACCCCGGCGGCGCCCTGCGCCAGCCAGGCCAGATTGAGCGCGTCGTCGCCGGAGTAGCAGGCCAGGTCAGTGTCCCGGAGCACCCAGGCGCCGGCGTAGAGGTCGCCGGTGGCGTCCTTGACCGCCGCGATCCGCGGGTGCTCGGCCAGCTCGGCGAGCAGGGCCGAGCCGATCCGGGTCCCGGTGCGGCCGGGGATGTCGTAGAGCATCACCGGCAGGCCGGTGGCGTCGGCGACCGCGGCGAAGTGCGCGCGCAGACCGGCGACCGGCGGCTTGGAGTAGTACGGCGTCACCACCAACAGCCCGTCGGCACCCGCGGCCGCGGCCTGCTCGGCCAGGTGCACCGAATGCCGGGTGTCGGAGGTCCCGACACCGGCCACCACCCGGGCCCGGTCACCGACCGCCTCCCGGACCGCGCGCACCAGCTGCGCCTTCTCCTCGTCGGAGGTGGTGGGGCTCTCGCCGGTCGTGCCGCTGACCACGAGCCCGTCGCAGCCGCCGTCCACCAGATGCGTCGCGACCGCACGGGCACCGTCGAGGTCGAGCGATCCGCCTGGCTCGAACGGGGTGACCATCGCGGTCAGGACACGGCCGAACGCGCGCACGGCGTCGGGACGGTCTGGGGACATGTCGGCCACGCTACCGCCGACCGGGGTGATCGGTGCTCACGCCAGGCCCTCCACCGACTCGTCGACGCCGGTGTCGGCCGCCGACGACCGGAGGTAGCTGACGATGTCGAAGCCGTCGTGCGCGGCGCGCTCGGTCTCCTGCCACTGCGACCAGTCCACCTCGGGCAGGTAGGTGTCCCCGGGTGGCGACTGGTGCACGTAGGTGCACACCAGCCGGTCGGCGCGGCCGAGCGTCTGGGCGTAGACCTGCGCACCGCCCACCACGAAGACCTCCGGGCCGAGCTCGGCCGCCTCCTCGAGTGCCGCGTCGATGTCGTGCGCGACGCGGACCTCGTCGGGTGACCAGGCCCGGTCCCGGGTCACCACCACGGTGCGCCGGCCCGGCAGCGGCCGGCCGATGGAGTCGTAGGTGCGGCGGCCCATCACCAGCACGCCACCCATGGTCAGCTGCTTGAAGTGCGCCAGGTCACCGGTCGGCTCCCACGGCAGGTCGCCGTGGCGTCCGATCACCCCGTTGCCGCCGACGGCGACGACCACCGTCAGGGTCATACCGCGATCGGGGCCGGGATGGCGGGGTGGGGGTCGTAGCCGGAGATCTTGACGTGCTCGAGGTCGAAGAGGTCGATCTCCCGCACCGACGGGTCCAGCCACAGCTCGGGCAGCGGGCGGGGCTCCCGGGTCAGCTGCAGGCGGGCCTGGTCGAGGTGGTTGAGGTACAGGTGGGCGTCGCCGAAGGTGTGCACGAAGTCGCCGACCTCGAGGTCGCAGACCTGCGCCACCAGGGAGGTGAGCAGCGCGTACGAGGCGATGTTGAACGGCACGCCGAGGAAGACGTCGGCCGACCGCTGGTACAGCTGGCAGGACAGTCGGCCGCCGGCGACGTAGAACTGGAACAGGGCGTGGCAGGGCGCCAGGGCCATCGCGGGGATGTCGGCCACGTTCCACGCCGAGACCACGTGCCGCCGCGAGTCGGGGTCGCGGCGGACCTGCTCCACCACTGCGCCGAGCTGGTCGACGCTCGCGCCGGCCGGTGTCGGCCAGGACCGCCACTGCCGCCCGTAGACCGGCCCCAGGTCGCCGGCCTCGTCCGCCCACTCGTCCCAGATCGAGATCCCGCGCTCCTGCAGCCAGCGCACGTTGGTGTCGCCGCGCAGGAACCAGCAGAGCTCCCCGACGACCGAGCGGAGGTGCAGCTTCTTGGTCGTGACCAGCGGGAACCCCGCCGCCAGGTCGACCCTCAGCTGGTGGCCGAACACGCTGAGCGTGCCGGTGCCGGTGCGGTCGGACTTCTCGACCCCCTCGTCGAGGATCCGCTGCACCAGATCGAGGTACGGCTGCACGGACTCGACGCTAGCACCGGGTGACCGACAGCCGACGCGACGCGCGTACCACCGGCAGACCGTTCGCGCGGGCACGCCCTGAGGCGGCGAGCCTCAGGCGTCGTAGTCGAGCAGCACCCGGTCGCTGGTCGGGTGCGACTGGCAGGTGAGCACGAAGCCGTCCGCGATCTCGTCCGCCTCCAACGCGTAGCTGTGGTCCATCCGGACGCTGCCCTCGACCACCCGCGCCCGGCAGGTGCCACACACGCCGCCGCGACACGAGAACGGCGCGTCGGCGCGGACCGCGAGCGCGGCCTCGAGCACCGGCATCCCGTCCACCGGCACCCGGACGGTCGAGCGCCGACCGTCCAGCACCACCTCGACCTCGGCCACCCGCTCCGCCGAGGGTGACGCGGCCGCGGGGTCGCCGGGACGCGTCGCGGCTTCCGTGGCAGTGCCCGCGGGGGATCGGGGGCTCTCGTCGGCGTGGAAGAGCTCGGTGTGCACGGTGGCCGGGTCGACCCCGCGCTCGATCACCTCGTCGCGCAGGTCGGTGACCATGCCGTGCGGCCCGCAGAGGAACCACCCGTGCACCCCGTCCGGCGGCACCAGGGTGTCCAGCAGCCGGCCCATCCGGTCCCGGTCCAGCCGGCCGGACAGCAGGTCACCGGCGCCCGGCTCCCGGCTGAGCAGGTGCAGCACCTGCAGTCGGGTCGGGTAGCGGTCCTTGAGGTCGGCCACGTCCTCGGCGAACATCACGCTGCGGGCGGTCCGGTTGGCGTAGAGGAGAGTCACCCGGCTCCCCGGCTCGGCGGCCAGCACGGTGCCCGCGATGGACAGCAGCGGCGTGATCCCGCTCCCGGCCGCCACCAACACGTACGAGTGCTCGGCCTCGGGGTCGAGGCTGCGCGGCCCGAACCGGCCGACCGGGGTGAGCACCTGAAGCACGTCACCGGCCGCGAGCTTGTTCGCCGCGTAGGCGGAGAAGCCGCCACCGGGCAGCAGCTTCACGCCGATCCGCAGCTCGCCGGAGCCGGCCGGGGTGCAGATCGAGTACGACCGGCGGACGCCGTCGGCCAACGCCGGCGCGACCACCGCGACGTGCTGGCCGGCGCTGTGCGCGTAGGCCTCCTGGAGATCCGAGGGCACGTCGAAGGTGATCGCCACCGAGTCGTCGGTCAGCGGGTCGATCGCCACCACGGCCAGGTCGTGAAAGCGGGCCCGGGTGGCCACCTCAGTGCTCCTTGAACCGGTCGAACGGCTCCCGGCAGGAACGGCACTGCCACAGCGCCTTGCAGGCCGTCGACCCGAAACGGGACAGCTCGGCGGTGTCCGGCGACCCGCACTGCGGGCAGCGCACCGACAGCGTGAGCGGCACCGGTCCGGTGTCCGTCGCCGCGCCGTCCGGACCCACCGGGCCGCGTCCGGTCGGCGGCGCGATCCCGTAGGCGAGCAGCTTTCGCCGCCCGGCGTCGCTCATCCAGTCGGTCGTCCAGGCCGGGCTGAGCACCCGGCGCACCTCGGCGTCGGGGTGGCCGGCGACGGCCAACCGGTCCCGGACGTCGTCGGCGATGGCGTCCATCGCGGGGCAGCCGGAGTAGGTGGGGGTGAGAGTCACGACGACCCGACCGTCGGCGTCGGCCTCGACGCCCCGCAGCACGCCGAGGTCGTCGATGGTGAGCACCGGCACCTCGGGGTCGGGCACGGCCGCGACGAGAGCCCGCAGCTCGGCGAGCGTCACCGCGGCCGTACCGGTGGCGGTCACCACGTCGCCCCCGGGTGGGAGCGGGCGACGTGCTGAAGCTCGGCGAGGAGGTAGCCGAGCTGCTCGGTGTGGATCCCGCGCCGGCCGCCGGTGTGCCGCACCGGCGTCTGCGGCACCGTCAGCGTGGCCTGGCCCAGCACGGCGTCGAGGAAGGCCAGCACCGGGCCGCGCAGCGCAGCCGGGTCCGCGGCGACCCCGGCGGCGGCGAGCTCGTCGACCAGCCCGTCGGACTCGAACAGCTCCTGGACGTAGGGCCAGCAGCGGTCCAGCGCCGCCTGCATCCGCCGGGACGACTCTGCCGTGCCGTCGCCGAGCCGCAGCGTCCACCGGCTGGCGTGATCGCGGTGGTAGTCGACCTCCTTGACCGCCTTGGCCGCGACCGCGGCGATCGTCGGGTCGGTCGACGCGGTCAGCGCCGCGTAGAGCTCGCGCTGCCAGGTCGAGAACACCAGCAGCCTGGCGATGCAGCGGGCGAAGTCACCGTCGTCGGCGAGCTCGACCAGCTGCACGTTGGTCCACTCCCGCTCGTCGCGCAGGTAGGCCAGGTCGTCCTCGGTGCGCGCCCGACCGTCCGGGCCGGGCAGCAGCTCGCCGGCGTAGGTCAGCAGCGCGCGGGCCTGGCCCAGCAGGTCCAGCCCGATGTTGCCGAGCGCCACGTCCTCCTCCAGCTGCGGCGCCGACGCGATCCACTCGCCCATCCGCTGGGCCAGCACCAGCGCGTCGTCCCCGAGCCGCAGCGCGTACGTGCCGACGGCGGTCGTGCTCACGGCGGTGGCACTCACAGGTGCTGCACCCCGTCGGGCACGGTGTAGAAGGTCGGGTGCCGGTAGACCTTGTCCGCCGCGGGGTCGAAGAACGCGTCCTTCTCGTCCGGGCTGCTCGCGCTGATCGCGTCGGCCGGCACCACCCAGATCGACACTCCCTCCTGCCGGCGGGTGTAGAGGTCGCGGGCGTTGCGCAGCGCCATCTCGGCGTCCGGGGCGTGCAGGCTGCCGACGTGGCCGTGGGACAACCCGCGGCGGGACCGGACGAACACCTCCCACAGCGGCCACTCCGCGGCGGCGCTCATGCCGCACCTGCCTGCGCCGGCTGGGGCGGCAGCCGGCGGCCGCCGTGCTTGGCGGCATAGGCCGCCGCGGCCTCGCGCGCCCACGCCCCGCGCTCGTGCGCGTCGCGCCGGTGCGCCATCCGCTGGGCGTTGCACGGGCCGTTGCCCTTGATCACCTCGAACAACTCGGCGAAGTCGATCGTCCCGGTGCGCCAGTGCCCGGTCTCGGCGTCCAGCCGCAGCTCGGGGTCGGGCAGCGTCAGCCCGAGCGCGGCCGCCTGCGGGACGGTCATGTCGACGAACCGCTGGCGCAGCGTGTCGTTGCTGTGCCGCTTGATGCCCCACCGCATCGACCGCTCGCTGTTCGGCGACTCGTCGTCGGGCGGGCCGAACATCATCAGGCTCGGCCACCACCAGCGGTCCACCGCGTCCTGGGCCATCGCGTGCTGGGCCGGGGTGCCGTTGCTGAGCGTGTGCAGGATCTCGAAGCCCTGCCGCTGGTGGAAGGACTCCTCCTTGCAGATCCGGACCATCGCCCGCGCGTAGGGGCCGTAGGAGCAACGGGTGATCGGCACCTGGTTGACGATCGCGGCACCGTCGACCAACCAGCCGATCGCCCCCATGTCGGCCCAGGTGAGGGTCGGGTAGTTGAAGATCGAGGAGTACTTCTGCCGGCCGGAGTGCAGCTTGTCCAGCAGCTCGGACCGGTCGACCCCGAGGGTCTCGGCGGCGGCGTAGAGGTACAGGCCGTGGCCCGCCTCGTCCTGCACCTTGGCCATCAGGATCGCCTTGCGCTTCAGGCTCGGCGCCCGGGTGATCCAGTTGCCCTCGGGCTGCATCCCGATGATCTCGGAGTGGGCGTGCTGGGCGATCTGCCGGATCAGCGTGGCCCGGTAGGCCTCCGGCATCGCATCTCGCGGCTCGACCCGCCCTTCCTGGTCCACCAGGGCGAGGAAGTCGGGGTCGTCGGCGGCCGGGACCGACCCCTCCGGTCCGCTGCTCTCGGGGCTGCCGAAGTCGTTGCCGTACACACCTCGATGTTACACCCTCGTCGCGTCGGTGCGGCCAGGTGTCATGAGCCGAGCGGCGGGCCGATCGGCGGCGGCTGGCACACTGCGTCGGTGAGCTCCGCATCGGCCTCCCCGACCGCCGACGTCAGCGTCCGGGTCGCCTGGCCGGCCGACGCCGCGGCGGTGGCCGCCGTGCAGGTCCGCGCCTGGCGGGAGTCCTACGCCGGCCTGCTCCCGGCCGACGTCCTCGCCGGACTCGACGAGCACGCCATCGCCGAGCAGTGGCAACGCTCGATCGACAAGCCCGGCGACGCCCGCAACCGCGTCCTGGTGGCCCTGGAACGAGCCGCCGTGCGAGGGTTCGCGGTCACGGCGGTCAGCCCCGACCCCGACGCCGACCCGGTCGCCGACGGCGAGGTGGTCGAGCTGGTGGTGGATCCCGCGGCCCGCGGTGCCGGGCACGGATCGCGCCTCGTCCAGGCGTGCGCGGACACGCTGCGGGCCGACCGGTTCACCGCTGCCCGGGTCTGGGTGAGCGCCACCGACGATCGGCTGCGCGCGTTCCTGACCGCCGCCGGCTGGGCCCCCGACGGGGCGCACCGCGAGCTGGACCTGCACGGCGACGGATCGGTCCGGGTGCGGCAGGTACGACTGCACACCGACCTCGGCACCGACCTCGCGACCGAGCCGTGACCGCCACCTTCGCCGGCTTCCCGGTCGAGGGGCTGGACTTCTACGACGACCTGGAGGCCGACAACAGCCGGACCTTCTGGACCGCGCACAAGCAGCTCTACCTCGACGCGGTCCGCGACCCCATGCTGGCGCTGCTCGGGCTGCTGGAGCCGGAGTTCGGCCCCGGCAAGGCGTTCCGACCGCAGCGAGACCTGCGCTACAGCAAGGACCCCACGCCCTACAAGACGCACCAGGGTGGCTTCGTCGCGCGCGGCCCGGCCAGCGGGTGGTACGTCCAGGTCGACGCCGGCGGGGTCCGGGTCAGCGCCGGCTGCTTCCACACCGAGGGCGCCGCGCTGGCGAGCTACCGGGAGGCGGTCGCACGCGCGACGAGCGGTGCGGCGCTGCAGCGCATCGTCGACCGGCTGGCGACACAGGGCTTCGCCATCGACGGCGACCGGCTGAAGACCCGGCCCCGCGGCGTCGACGCCGACCACCTCCGGATCGACCTGCTGCGGCACCGCAGCCTGCATGCCGGCCGCGGCTACGGCAGCCCGGCCTGGGTGCACACCGCGGAGCTGGCCGACCGGGTGGGTGCGGACTGGCGGGCGCTGACGCCGCTGGTCGAGTGGTTCGACACCCACGTCCGGGCGGAATGAGCGACCGGCACCCGGGCGCCCGCCGGCGGGAGATCCGCGCGGTGATGCGCGACGGGGCCGGGGTCGGCCTCGCCACGGGGACGTACGGAGTGTCGTTCGGCGCGTTGGGCGTCACCGCGGGCCTGTCGGTCGCGCAGACCTGCGCACTGTCGCTGCTGGTCTTCACCGGGGCGTCGCAGTTCGCCCTCGTCGGTGTCGTCGCCGCCGGTGGCTCGCCGCTGACCGGTGCCGCCTCCGCGCTCCTGCTCGGCAGCCGGAACACGCTGTACGGGCTCCGACTGGCCTCGACGCTCCGGCTGCGCGGACTGCGCCGCCTGGTCGGCGCGCACCTGGTGATCGACGAGTCGACCGCGATGGCGGTCACCCGGCCGGACCCGGTGCTCGCGCGGGTCGGGTTCTGGTCCACCGGGCTGGCGGTCTTCGTGTGCTGGAACGTCGCCACCGTGGCGGGTGCGCTCGGCGGCGCGGCGCTGGGCGACCCGCGCGACTACGGCCTCGACGCCGCGGTCGGGGCAGCGTTCCTCGCGCTGCTGTGGCCACGGCTGAGCGACCGGCGGGCCCGGCTGACCGCGGGCGCCGCGGCGCTGCTCGCCCTGGCGGTGGTGCCGCTCACTGCCCCGGGCACGCCGGTACTCGTCGCCGCGTCGATCGCCCTGCTTCTCGGCTGGCGGGCACCCCGACAGCCCGCCGCCCCCGGGAGGACGTCGTGACGTGGGCCGCGCTGCTGGGAACGGCGGCCGGCTGCTACCTGCTCAAGCTGGCCGGCCTGTCCGTGCCGGAGCGGGTCCTCGACCGACCCCGGGTGCGCCGGGTGGCCGACCTCGTTCCGGTCGCGCTGCTGGCAGCACTCGTCGCGGTCCAGCTGCTCGCCGAGGGGTCGCGGCTGGTGCTGGACGCCCGCCTGGCCGGGCTGGCCGCCGGGGTGGCGGCGCTGCTGCTGCGCGCGCCGTTCCTGGTGGTCGTCGCGGTGGCGGCGTTGGCCGCGGCGCTGGTCCGGCTGCTCTGAGCCGGCGCCGGGGGGCGCGGTCAGTCCAGCCCGAGCACGGCATCGAGACCGACGGTCAGGCCCGGCAGCGCCGGCACGGCGCGAACGGCGGCGAGCGCGCCGGGCAGGTAGGCCTGCCGGTCGTGCGAGTCGTGCCGGATGCTCAGCGTCTCCCCCGGCCCGCCGAGCAGCACCTCCTGGCCGGCCATCACCCCACGGATCCGCAACGCGTGCACGGGGACGCCGGCCACCACTGCACCGCGGGCACCGTCCGGATCGGCGCGGGTGGCGTCGGGCATCGGCCCCCTCCCTGCCCGCTCCCGCGCCTGACCGATCAGCTCCGCGGTCCGTTGCGCGGTGCCGGACGGGGCGTCCACCTTGTCGGGGTGGTGCGCCTCGACGATCTCGACCGACTCGAAGTGGCCGGCCGCCTGCGCCGCCAGTCGCATCATCAGCACGGCGCCGATCGAGAAGTTCGGGGCGACCAGCACGCCGACCCCGGGCGCGTCGTCGAGCCAGCCGCGGACGGTGGACAGCCGGTCGTCGTCGAAGCCGGAGGTGCCCACCACGACGTGAACCCCCCGCTGCACGCACCAGCGGACGTTGTCGAGCACGGCGTCCGGGCGGGTCACGTCGACCGCGACGACGGCCTCGGCGACAGGGTCCAGAGAGTCGGCCGAGCCGATCCTGGCCACCAGCCGGAGGTCGTCGGCGGCCTGCACGGCGGAGCAGATCGCGCTGCCCAGCCGACCCGACGCACCCAGCACGGCGACCTTCACGAGCCGGCCCCGGTGATCTCGGCCAGCCGGTCGCGGGCGATCTGCATCGCGTCCCACACCTCCACGTATGACGTCGTCAGCGGTGACAGCCCGACCCGCCACAGGTCGGGGTTGCGGAAGTCCCCGATCACCCCGGCCGTGATCAGCTCGGCGCACCAGCGCGCCGCCTCCGGGTGCTGCAGCACCAGATGCGCGCCACGCACCGCCGGGTCGCGCGGCGACCGCAGCGTGACGCCGAGCGGCACCAGCCAGGCGTCCACAAGCGCGACCGCCAGCTCGGTGAGCTCGACCGCCTTGGCGCGGATCCGGCGCACACCCGCCTCGCCGACCAGGCGGGCACCCTCCTCGACCGCCAGCAGGCCGGGCACCGACGGCGTCCCCGACAGCATCCGCTCGATCCCGGCCGCGGGGGTGTAGTCGGCCGCCATCGCGAACACGTCGGCCGCGCCGAACCAGCCGGGGATCGGCTGCACCAGCTCGGGGTGGTGCCGCCGCGCGGCGTAGAGGTAGGCCGGCGCGCCCGGCCCCGCGTTCAGGTACTTGTACGTGCAGCCGACTGCGAGGTCGACCTCGGCCGCGTCCAGCTCGACCGGCACCGAACCGCCGGAGTGCGACAGGTCCCACACCACCACCGCGCCGGCGCGGTGTGCCTGCGCGGTGAGGCCGGGCAGGTCGGCGACGTAGGCGCTGCGGTAGTCGACGTGGCTCAGCGATACCGCGGCGACGTCGCCGTCGAGCACCCCGGCGAGCAGCTCGTCGGTGACCCCGCCGTCCGCCGGCGGAGTCAGCCAGCGGACGTCGAGCCCGCGCTGCTCCGCAACGGCGGTGACGATGTACCGGTCGGTCGGGAAGTCGTTGTCGGCGGCGACCAGGACCGACCGTTCCGGCCGCAGCGCCGCCGCGGCGGACAGCGCCTTGAACAGGCACACCGTGGTCGACTCGGCCACCACCACCTGACCGGCCGCGGCGCCGAGGACCGCCTCGCCGAGCAGGTCACCGACGCGGACCGGCGCGGCGGTCCACCCCTCCTCCCAGCCGCGGATCAGCCGCTCACCCCACTCGGACACCAGCAGCCGGAGCCGGTCGGCGGTGGCCCTGGGCAGCCGGCCGAGCGAGTTGCCGTCGAGATAGGCGACCGCGTCGTCCGGGCCGGTCCCGACGACGAAGCGGGAGCGGAAGTCGCGCAGCGGGTCGGCGGCGTCCATCGCCTCGGCCGCCGCGCGGCTGAGCGACCCCGTGGCCACCGTCATGCCCCGATCTCCGTGCGGACGGTGAGCAGCTCGGGGAAGAACGTCAGGTCGAGCGCGCGGCGCAGGAAGCCCACCCCGGAGGAGCCGCCGGTGCCGCGCTTGTAGCCGATCACCCGCTCCACCGTCTTCAGGTGGCGGAACCGCCACAGCTGGAACGACTCCTCGACGTCGACCAGCTCCTCGGCGGTCTCGTAGACGTCCCACCAACGGCCGGTGTCGGCGTAGACCTGCCGCACCGCCTCCACCACGCCGGTGGAGGCGACGTAGGGCTCGGACCAGTCCCGCTGCACCCGGTCCGCGGGAACGGGCAGCCCGCGGCGGGCCAGCAGCCGGAGGAACTCGTCGTACAGGCTGGGACTCTCCAGGTCGGCCCGCAGCTGCGCCGAGGTGGCGGCATCGTGCCGGAACACCTTGACCATGGCCGGAGTCTTGTTGCCGAGCAGGAACTCGACGGTCCGGTACGCCGAGGACTGGAAGCCCGACGCGTCACCGAGCACCCCGCGAAACTGCACGTACTCCACCGGGGTCAGGGTCTCCAGCACTCCCCACTGCTCGAACATCTGCCGCTGGATGTGCTTGATCCGGGCCAGCCGCTTGAGGGCGGGCGCGAGGTCGTCCGACGCCAGCAGGGCGATCGCCGAGCGCAGCTCGTGCACGTGCAGCTTCAGCCAGAGCTCGGTGACGTGGTGGGCGATGATGAACAGCATCTCGTCGTGGTGCTCGCTGAGCGGCTGCTGCGCGGACAGCAGCGTCTCGAGCTGCAGGTAGCCGGCGTACGTCTGCCGGCCCGCGAGATCGGTGGTGACCCCCTCCTCGAGCGGCCGGTAGCCCAGCGGCTCCGCCGCATGACCCGTCATGCCGGGCAGCGTAACCACCGACCGGACGGGCCGAACGTCCCGCTCGGTCGGCTCAGGCGACGGCGGCGGTGAAGCGGTCGGCGTCGTCGAACGGGCCGACCACGGCCAACGACGCCGGCGCGTCGAGCAGCTCGGCGGCCAGCTCGCGCACCTGGTCGGGGGTCACCGCGTCGATCCGCCGGAGCACCTCGCCGATGCTGAGCAGCTCGCCGTGCACGAG
This sequence comes from uncultured Actinomycetota bacterium, assembly GCA_963695375.1. Taxonomy (GTDB): domain Bacteria; phylum Actinomycetota; class Actinomycetes; order Propionibacteriales; family Nocardioidaceae; genus JACCVL01. The sequence continues at coordinate 2,709,025 of OY968767.1, forward strand.
GTCGGCCTTGCCCAGCCGGGCCATCCGGGAGGCGGAGTCCTCCAGGCCGAGCACGACGCTGCCGCGCAGCTGGCCGCGGCCGCGGGTGACCTCCTCGTCGGTGAGCCCGCGCCGGGCCACGTCGACGAGCTGGTCCCGGCACAGCGCCACGACCTCGTCCACCCGCGCCGGTGCGCACCCGGCGTACACGCCGAGCATCCCGCTGTCGGCGTAGTGCGTGGCGAAGCTGTAGACCGCGTACGCCAGACCGCGCTTCTCCCGGATCTCCTGGAACAGCCGGGAGCTCATCCCGCCGCCGAGCGCGGCGGTCAGCACGCTGGCGGTGAACCGCCGCTCGTCGGTGCGGCGCACGCCGGGCAGACCGAGCACCAGGTTGGCCTGCTCGATCGGGCGGCTCACCAGCGCCGCGCCGCGGCCGTAGGCCACCCGCGGCCCCGCGCCGAGCCGAGCCGGGCGCGCGTGGGCGCCGGAGTCCTGCACCCAGCCGCCGGCGGCGAAGGCGGCCCGCACCCGGCGGACCACGGCGCGGTGCTCGACGTTCCCGGCCACGGCCACCACCACCGAGTCGGGGCGGTAGCGGCGGCGGTAGAAGCCGGCGACCTGGCTGCGGGTGAGGGCGGCGATCGACGCCGGGGTGCCGGCGATCGGCCGGCCCAGCGGCGACGACGACCAGAGCCGCTGCGCGATCAGGTTGTGCACGACGTCGTCGGGGTCGTCGTCGTTCATGGCGATCTCCTCGAGGATCACCGTCCGTTCCGACTCCACGTCGGCGGCGGCGATGGTCGACGAGGTGACCATGTCGGCGAGGATGTCGACCGTCAGCGGCAGGTCCTCGTCGAGGACCCGCGCGTGGTAGCAGGTGTACTCCTTGCCGGTGAAGGCGTTGACCTCACCGCCGACGGCCTCCAGCGGCGCCGAGATGTCCAGCGCGCTGCGGGTGCGGGTGCCCTTGAACAGCAGGTGCTCGAGGAAGTGCGAGGCGCCCACCAGGGAGCTGCCCTCGTCCCGCGAGCCGACCCCGACCCACACGCCGACGCACGCCGAGCGGACGCCGGGCATGGCCTCGGTGACCACCCGCAGGCCACCGGGGAGGACGGTCCGGCGGACCAACCCGCCCTCCTCGGCGGTCAGCAGCGTGCGAGTGGTTCCCGGACGCTGGTCCGGCGACAGCCGGACCTTCACCCGACCGGGGCCTCGTCCTTCGCCGGTGCCTCGGCGTCCTCGTCCACGACCGGACGCAGCGACAGCTTGCCGCGGTCGTCGATCTCGGCGATCTCGACCTGGACCTTCTGCCCGATCGACACCACGTCCTCGACCGCCTCGACCCGCTTGCCGCCGGCCAGGGCCCGCAGCTTGGAGATGTGCAGCAGGCCGTCCCGGCCGGGGACGAGGGACACGAACGCACCGAACGTGGTGGTCTTGACGACCGTGCCCAGGTAGCGCTCGCCGATCTCCGGCATGGTCGGGTTGGCGATCGCGTTGATCATGCCGCGGGCGGCCTCGGCGGCGTCGCCGTTGTCCGCGCCGACGTAGATCGTGCCGTCGTCCTCGATCGAGATCTGGGCGCCGGTGTCGTCCTGGATCTGGTTGATGATCTTGCCCTTCGGCCCGATCACCTCGCCGATCTTGTCGACCGGCACCTTCATCGTGATGATGCGCGGGGCGTACGGGCTCATCTCGTCGGGCTCGTCGATCGCCTCGGCCATCACGTCCAGGATGGTCATCCGGGCGTCCCGGGCCTGGCTCAAGGCACCGGTCAGCACCGAGGCGGGGATGCCGTCGAGCTTGGTGTCGAGCTGCAGCGCGGTGACGAACTCGCGGGTGCCGGCGACCTTGAAGTCCATGTCGCCGAACGCGTCCTCGGCCCCGAGGATGTCGGTCAGCGTGACGTAGCGGGTCTCACCGTCGACCTCGTCCGAGATCAGGCCCATGGCGATCCCGGCGACCGGAGCGCGCAGCGGCACGCCGGCGTTCAACAGCGACATCGTGGAGGCGCAGACCGACCCCATCGAGGTGGAGCCGTTGGAGCTGAGCGCCTCCGACACCTGACGGATCGCGTACGGGAACTCCTCGCGGGTCGGCAGCACCGGCACCAGCGCCCGGCCGGCGAGCGCGCCGTGCCCGACCTCGCGCCGCTTCGGCGAACCCACTCGCCCGGTCTCGCCGGTCGAGTAGGGCGGGAAGTTGTAGTTGTGCATGTAGCGGCGCTTGGTCTCCGGCGACAGGGTGTCCAGCTTCTGCTCCAGGCCCAGCATGTTCAGCGTGGTGACGCCCATGATCTGCGTCTCGCCGCGCTCGAACAGCGCCGAGCCGTGCACGCGCGGGATGACCGCGACCTCGGCGGACAGGGTGCGGATGTCGGTCAACCCACGGCCGTCGATCCGGACCTGGTCGCGCAGCACGCGCTGCCGGACCTGGCCCTTGGTGACCGAACGGAGCGCAGCACCGATCTCCTTGTCCCGCTCCTCGAACTGCGCGCCGACCTTGTCCAGGCAGGACGCCTTGATCTCGTCCAGCCGGGCCTCCCGCTCGGCCTTGTCGGCGATGGTGAGAGCCTGCGCGACGTCGTCGCGAACCGCGGACTCGACCGCGGCGAACACGTCGTCGGAGTAGTCCAGGAAGCGGGGGAACTCGTTCACCGGCTTGGCGGCCTCGGCAGCGAGCTGGCGCTGGGCCTGGCACAGCTGGCGGATGTAGCCCTTGGCGGCCTCCAGCCCCTCGGCGACGACGTCCTCGGTCGGCGCCTGCCGGCCGGCGCGGACCAGCTCCCAGGTCTGCTCGGTGGACTCGGCCTCGACCATCATGATGGCGACGTCGCCGTCGTCACCCTCGCCGACGATCCGGCCGGCCACGACCATGTCGAAGACGGCGTCCTCGAGCTGGGCGTGGGTCGGGAAGGCGACCCAGTCGCCGTCGACCAGCGCGACCCGGGTGGCGCCCACCGGGCCGGTGAACGGCAGCCCGGAGATCTGGGTGGAGGCGGAGGCGGCGTTGATCGCCAGGACGTCGTAGGGGACGGTCGGGTCCAGGGACAGCACGGTGATGACGACCTGGACCTCGTTGCGCAGGCCCTTGCCGAAGGTCGGGCGCAGCGGCCGGTCGATCAGCCGGCAGGTGAGGATCGCGTCCTCGCTCGGCCGGCCCTCGCGGCGGAAGAACGAGCCGGGGATGCGGCCGGCGGCATACATGCGCTCCTCGACGTCGACCGTCAGCGGGAAGAAGTCGAGGTGCTCCTTGGGGTGCTTGCTGGCCGTGGTGGTGGACAGCAGCATCGTCTCGTCGTCGAGGTACGCCGACACGGCGCCGCCTGCCTGGCGGGCCAGCAGGCCGGTCTCGAATCGGATGGTGCGGGTGCCGTGTCGGCCGTTGTCGATGACCGTCTCGGCGGTGTGAAGCTCGGGCTCCATACGGATGCCCCTCTCTGCTCGAGCACGGAGCAGACTCGCCAGGATCGGCGTCGAGCTGTGGCACCGGTCTTCGATCGAGGCCCGCGGGGTGTCGCCGAGGTTTCGGCTGGCCACCCGTGGGCCACTACCGAGGACCGGCCGCCGGGGTCGCATGCCCTGGATCGGTGTTCCGTGCGGTGTGGGGTGGTGCGGGTGTGGTGCGGGTGTTGCGGGTCGTGCGGTTCTCGCTGGTGGAGGTGTGGTCAGCGGCGCAGGCCGAGCCGCTCGATCAGCGACCGGTAGCGCGCGATGTCGGTCTTCTGCAGATAGTTGAGCAGCCGACGGCGCTGGCCGACCAGCAACAGCAGGCCACGCCGGCTGTGGTGGTCGTGCTTGTGCTCCTTCAGGTGCTCGGTGAGGTGCGCGATGCGGTGCGTCAGCAGCGCGACCTGGACCTCGGGGGAGCCGGTGTCGCCGTCGGCGGTGGCGTACTCGTCGATGATCCTCTTCTTCGTCGCGACGTCGGTCGACACGCGATCTCCTCTCGGGGTTCCGTTGCGCGGCGCGCCGGGGCCGGTTCACCCGGGCACTGTCAGTCCGCGGCCGATGCACGGCCCGGTCAGGCTATCAGCGCCGCACCGCCGGCCCGAAATCGCGCCGGCGCCCGCTCAGTCGTCGCTGTCGCGGTCCGCGCCGTGGTGCCGGTGCTGGGCCAGCTCGCCGACCAGCCGCTGGATCGTCTCGACGGCGACGTCGAGCACGGCGTCGGGAGCGGCGTCGGAGGGGTGCCGCGCCTTGTCGGCGGGTACCGGCTGGGGGCGCAGGTCCGCGAGGTCTCCGACCACGTGGTATCCGCCCGAGCGCAGCCCGGCGATGACGGCCTCGGCCCGGTCGGTCATCCAGCCGAGATCGGAGTCGGGCAGCGTGTAGCGCGCCATCTGCTCCCGGGTCTCGAGCTGGCGGCCGAGCCAGCGCATCCAGTACAGCCACTTGGTCGCGTTCATGTCCGCCTGCCCGAGCGCCTCGTTGACCCGCCGCAGCAGCTCGGCCTCGGCGGTGCCGAGCGAGGGGTTGGAGCGCTTCGGGGTGAGGTCGTGCCCGGTGGGGTCGATGCCGACCGCGCTGCAGAACCGCTCCCAGAGCAGCTCGGGCGGGTTGCCCGGGCGGGGCACCGTCACCACGTGCAGGTTCTGCACCGGGAGGTGCTTGCGCCACCGCTCGAGCACCGCCGGCGCATCCTGGGAGAACCAGAACTTGCGGCCGGCGTTCGTGTCCGGACCGTGGTCGGGGTCCCGCAGCGAGGCGGCGTAGTCCTCCCAGGTGTACTGCTTGCGGCTGCGCAGCCCGGTCTGCCACATCGCCGGCGCCACCCTGGCCAGGTCGCGGGCGGTGTAGACGACGTGCACGTCGTACGGGCGGAGCTCCTTGCGCAACCGGCCGATCTGCCGGGGGCTGGCGCCCGAGATCATCTCGTGCGAGAAGACCGCGGTGTCGCCGGCCCACGACTCCAGCTCGCCCACCGCCTTCGCCCACTGGCCCTCGATGCTCTTGCCGGTCGTCGGCATCGAGGTGTGCCCGAGCGCCTCGCGGACCGCACGGCCCTGCCCCCGGAACGTCTCCCGCGGGAACAACAAGCCCTGTTCCGCGATCCGCTCCCGGTTGGCCATGAGCAGACCCTGCAGGTAGGTGGTGCCGGTCTTGTGCGGACCGACGTGGATGTACACGCGCTCGGTCATGACCGCCCGCCCTCCTGGATGCCGCCGTCGTCCGACACTGACCGATCCCTCCTGGTGATGGCCGCACCAGCCCGGCGCAGCAGCCGCGCGGCCCGTCCGACCGTCGAGGTCGGTGGGCTGTCGGCCGGCGCCGGCGGGCGGGCCTCGACCCCGATGCCGTGCTCCTCGCGCATGGTCGCCGCCTTGCGGACCAGTCCGGCCAGTGCATCCAGGCCGACCTCCACCAGCTCGGCCGCCGTGGCGTCGTCCGGCCCGACGGCACCGGCACCGGGGTCGCGGGGAAGCAGCTCGTCCAAGTCGCCGACGACGTGGTAGCCGGCGGTCCGGAGGCCGGCGACGAACCGCTCGGCGGTGCCGCGGACCTGGTCGAAGCGCTCGGTCGGCGGCAGGTAGGTCGCCTTGCCCGGTCGCCCGGTCAGCACCTCCTGGGCGAGCACGTTCTTCACGAACCGGCCGTACTCACCCTCGCTGAGCCGGCCGCCGCGGCGACCGCCGAGCGCGGCGTTGACCCGCCGGAGGAAGTTGACCTCCTGAGCGCCGAGCGAGGTGTTCGGCCGGGCCACCGAGGTGTCGACGACCGACGGGTCGATCCCCACGAGGTCCGCGAAGCGCCGCCACAGCAGGGTGGGGTCGGATCCGGTGGTCGGCACGGTGACCACGTGCACCCGCTCGGCCGGGAGGTCCGCTCCCCAGCGGCTGAGCACGTCCGTCGGGTCGTGCACCGACCAGAACCAGCGCCCGATGGTCCCCTCCGGGCCTTCGTCCAGGACGTCGTCGAGGTACTCCGCGAACGACAGCGAGCGGCCGTGCTTGGTCGCCTCCTGCCACTCCGCCGCGAGCAACCGCCAGAGGTCGCGGGCGGTATAGACGACGTGCACCCGCTCCGGCCCGAGCGTCCGCAGGGCTCGCGCTACGTGTTCGGGGCGAGCAGAGGCGAACAGCTCGTGCGAGATGATCGACGGGCCCGGCCAGGAGCGGGTGTCGGCGACGACCCCGTCCCAGCTCCCGGCTGCCTGGGCCGGCTCGTCGGCCACGTCGCGCAGGTCGACGCTGGCCAGGAAGTGGTCGCTGTAGCGGCGCCGGGCGAAGAGCACCCCGGACTCGGCGAGGGCGTCCCGGTGGTGCCACATCACGTCCTGCAGGAACGTGGTGCCGGTCTTCGGCGCCCCGACGTGCAGGTAGACCGGACCCGGCTCCCCCACCCCCCCCTCGGTCACGATCCGCGACTTTTGCAGGTCTGCAGAAGTCGCGGATCGTGGCAGCGGGGGGTGGGTCGGCCGGGCCGCGGACTGCCGGCGGGCCTTCAGCCGGCGAGCCAGCGGACCGAGCTCGGACACGAACCCCGCGACCGCCCGGACCGCCGCGTCCGCGAGCTCCTCGGCACCGACCACGGGCGTCCGACCGGCGCGCAGCGCCGCCACGTCTGGCACCAGCTCGTCCAGGTCCCCGACCACGTCGTGTCCCCGACCGGCGAGTGTCCGGACCACGGTGAGCGACCGATCGTGGACGGCGTCGGCATACCCGGGCGGGAGCACCAGGCCCGCGCCGGACCCGCCCGCGACGAGCACGTGCTCGGCGAGCAGCGCGCGCACCACCTGGTCGTAGTGCGCCTGCGACACGTCGGTCGCGTGGTCGGCGTTGTAGCGCCGCAGCAACTCGGCCTCGGGCGCGGCCAGGGAGGTGTTCGGCCGCGCGGTGTCCACCCGACCGAGCTCGGGATCCACGCCGGTCACCTCGGCGAACCGCTGCCACAGCAGCTCCCGCGGTCCACCCGGAGGCGGCACGGTCACCAGGTGCAGGGAGCTGCTCGGCACCCCGCTCCCCCATCGGTCGACCACGTCGACCAGATCGTGCAGCGGCCAGAACCGGCTGCCGAGCCGGCGCGCCCGCTCGCTGGCCGCGGGCAGCTCGAGGCAGCCGGCGACGAAGTCCTCCAGCGGCACCGACACCCGGTGCTTGACCTGCTCCTGCCAGCCGGACACCAGCTGCCGGGCCAGGTCCCGCACGGTGACGACGACGTGCACCTCGCGGTCCGGGAACGACCGGACGGCACGCTCGACGGCGGTGCGGTCGGCAGCGGCCAGCAACTCACCGGACAACACCGCGGTCGGGGCTCCCGACTCCCCGACGGTGCGGGCCAGCCGGTCCCAGGTGCCGTCCCAGTCGGGGTTGCGGCGACCTCCCCACGAGGCCCCCCGCAGGTCCATCGTGGCGGCGAAATGCTCACTGCGCCGGCGCAGCGGGTAGCAGACGCCGTCCCGAGCGAGCTTGGTGCGCCCCCGCCAGAGCACGTCCTGGATGAAGGTGGTGCCGGTCTTGGGCACGCCCACGTGCAGGTAGACGCGGTCACCCATCGCTGTCCCCGCCGCGGAGCCTGTCCCTGGTCCCGACGTACGCCCTCCGCACCGGCTGCAGCCAGCGATGCTGGTCGCTGGCGCGCACCAGCCGGTGCGCGAGCCCGCCGTCCTTCCAGTAGTCCCGCTCCTCGCGGGTCCTGGCCAGCTCGTCGGTCAGCTGGTTGACCGTGAGACGCAGCTCGCGGGCGTCGGCTCCGTGTTCCGCGATCCCGGCCAGGTGCCGCAACACCCCGGTCAGCGCGTCCAGCGCCACCGGCAGCAGGTCGTCGGCGGTCAGCTCCTCGGGCTGCCGACCGTCCGGCTCCGGGCCCGGAAGCAGGTCGGCGACGTCACCGACGACGTCGTAGCCGGCCGCCTGCACCGCGTCGATCAGTTGCTGCGACCGCTTGGCCACCCACTCGTGCTGGCCCGGCGGCAGCGTCGGACGCTCCGACGCCGGGACCACTCGCCGCGGCGACACGAGCAGGTCCTCGGCCAGGACCTGGCGGACGAGGTCGTCGTAGTGCCGCTGGGGGAAGCGGCCCTTGAGGGAGGTGTTCAGCCGGCGCAGCAGCTCGGCCTCAGCGACGCCGAGGGACACGTTGCGCGGCTCCACGTCGAGATCCAGGTCGATCCCGGACAGCCCGACCGCGGCGGCGAACCGCTCCCAGAGCTCGTGCGGCCCCGACCGCACCCGGGGCACGGTCACCAGGTGCAGCTGGTCGGACGGAACCACGGTCGCCCAGGTGCCGAGCACCGCCTCGGCGTCGTGCAGGCCCCAGAACAGGCTGCCGAAGGGCGCCGGTGCGTCCGGCCCGAGCCGGACCAGGTCGTCGACGAACGTGTCCAGGGTGACGTCGTGGCGGTGCTTGACGTGCTCCTGCCAGTCCGACGGCAACTGCCGGGCGAGGTCGCGGGCGGTGAATACCACGTGCACCTCGCGCGCCGCCGGACCGGACAGGGTGTCCGCGACGCGTCGCGCCTGCTCGGGCGTCACGCCGCCGAGCAGCTCGTTGGACAGCACGACCGAGCCCTCGAAGGCGTCCACCCGCTCGGCCACCCGGTCCCAGGCGCCGAGCCACGGGCCGTCCGCCCGGCCGCCCCAGGCCATCTCCCGGACGTCCAGCGTGGCGGCGAAGTGCTCGGTCGGCCGCTCCAGCGGGTAGAGCACGCCCGCGGCCCGCAGCGCTGCCCGGTTCCGCCAGAGCACGGCCTGCAGATAGGTCGTGCCGGTCTTGGGGGCGCCGACGTGCAGCACGGCCCTGGGCTGGTCGGACACGCCGGGTTAGCCTCCCGCCGTCATCCGGCGGACCCGCCCCGCGGCCCGGCGCGCCAGCCCCACCGCGCGGCCCGCCGCCTGGCGCCCGGCCGACTGCGGCCCGGGCGCGTCGCCCGCACCGGTGCCGGCGCTCTTGCCGGGCGTCTTCGTCTTCGACCCGCCTTGGGTGTGCCGCCACGGCTTGCGCCGGTGCGCGCCATCGGCCTGCATCGTCAGCAGCAGAGCCGCCATCGACTTCACCGCGGCGCGGGCGACCTCGGTGTCCGCCGCGTTCTCGGGGCGGGACGTGCCGGTGCCTGCTGGGTCCACCACCAGCTCGTCCAGGCTCCCGATCACCGGATAGCCGCCCGCCTCCACCGCGGCCACGACCTCCTTGGCCCGTGCCGCCACCGGCTCGAGCGCGTCGGCGGGCAGCCGGATCTTGCCGCCGGACCCCTCCTGCCGGGTCAGCTCCTCGTGCAGGAACTGCTTGACCAGCGGTCCGTGCGCGCCCTTGCGCATCCGGCCGTCGAGCTCGTCGTTCACCCGACGCAGCAGCTCGGCCTCCGCCGGGTCGAGGCCGGGATTGGCCCGCACCTGCTTGGTGTCGTACCGATCCGGATCGGTGACGAACAGCGAGCTGAACCGGCGCCACAGCTCGTCCGGGTGCGCGCCGGACCGCGGCAGCGTGACGACGTGCAGCCGGTCGTTGGGAAGGTTCCGCGCCCACCGGTCGAGCAGCCGGCGGGTGTCGTGCACGCTCCAGAACAGCTGGCCGTAGTCCTCATCGTCGTCGCGCTCGAGCTTGGTGAGGAACTCGGTGAGGGTGAAGACCTTGCCGTTCTTGATCTGCTCCTGCCAGACGGCCGGCACCACCCGACCGAGGTCGCGCAGCGTGACGACCACGTGCACCTCGGCGTCGCCGAACGAGCCGAGCGCCCGGTCCACCTGCTCGGTGTCGCAGAAGGCCAGCCACTCGCAGGAGATGACCGAGGTGCCGGGCCACTCGCGCACCTCGGCGGCCAGCTTGTCCCAGGCGCCGTCGTGCCGGCCCCGGCCCTTGCGCTGGCGGTTCTTGCGCCGGTGCCGGCCGCGGAGGTCACCCGCCGCCGCGAAGTGCGGCGCCTCGCCGCGCCCGGGCACGAGCACGCCCGTCTTGCCCAGCCGTCGCTTGTTGGCCCACAGCACGCTCTGCAGGTAGGTGGTCCCCGTCTTGGGTGGCCCGATGTGCAGGAACACCCGCCTGGGTCCGCTCGGCGTGCCGGACCGTCCCGCCGGATCGTGCGCTGGCACCGTACGCCCCTCTCCACATGGTCGGCCGCTGGCCGCCGGTCGGGGAGACCCTAGCCCGCGCGAACCGGCCGATAGGCTCCCCCCGATGTCCCCGCTGCACCCGACCCTAGGACCTGACGTGACCGAACCAGCCTCCGCCACCACGCCTGCACTCGGGGAGCGGGTGCTCCAGCGGGTCGTGATGCCGCTCGACGGAGACCACGACATCCTCCCGCTCTATCTCGAGTCGGCGCAGAACGGCGCCGCGGACGAGGTGCAGGAGTCGATCGGGGCGGGCGCAGCCGGCCAGTCCGGCGGCAACGCGCACCCGCCGGCCGGCGGCTCCCGTAGCGGCGCGCTCGGCGCCGCCGTGTCCAGTGCGGCCAGCGTGACCGGTCGGCACAGCATGCGGGTCGAGGACGGCGACATCTTGTCCCTCGGGACCTACTTCAACGCCTTCCCGGCCGGTTACTGGCAGCGCTGGACCAACCTGCGGTCGGTGACGCTGCGGCTGACCGTGACCGGCAGCGGGACCGTCGTGGTGCAGCGCTCCACGTCCAAGGGACACGTCATGCGGGTGGACTCGACCCGGATCGAGGGCTCCGGCACGCAGACGGTGGAGTTCGAGCTGCCGCTGAAGAACTTCATCGACGGTGGGTGGTACTGGTTCGACCTGGCCGCCGACGGCGCGAACGTGGAGCTCGTCTCCGGTGAGTGGGTGGCGCAGACAGACCGGACCACGCCGGGCACGCTCAGCGTGGGCATCACGACGATGAACCGACCGACCTTCTGCGTCGACCAGCTGGTGGCGCTGTCCGAGCAGGAGGGCGTGCTCGCCGTCCTGGACGAGATCCTGGTCATCGACCAGGGCACCCAGAAGGTCGTCGACGACGCTCGATACCCCGACGTCGCCGAGCGGCTCGGCGACCGGCTGCGGGTCATCGAGCAGGCCAACCTCGGCGGGTCCGGCGGCTTCTCCCGGGCCATGGACGAGACCGCCGGCAAGGGCGTCAGCACGTACTGCCTGCTGCTCGACGACGACGTGGTGTGCGAGCCGGAGGGGATCCTGCGTGCCGCCACGTTCGCCGACCTGTGCCGGACGTCGACCATCGTCGGCGGCCAGATGCTCAGCCTGTACGACCGCTGCGTGCTGCACGCGTTCGGCGAGGCCGTCGCGCAGTACCGCTGGTTCTGGGGACCGGCGCCGGGCACCTTCCACGGCATGGACTTCGGCCGGCGCAGCATGCGCTCGACCCCCTGGCTGCACCGCCGCATCGACGTCGACTACAACGGCTGGTGGATGTGCCTGATCCCCACCGATGTGATCCGCAAGATCGGGCTGTCGGCGCCGATGTTCCTCAAATGGGACGACGCCGAGTACGGCCTGCGCGCCCGGGACGCGGGGCACCCGACCGTGACCCTGCCCGGCGCCGCGGTCTGGCACGTGCCGTGGCACGAGAAGGACGACACCCTCGACTGGCAGGCCTACTTCCACCGCCGCAACCGGATCTCGTCGGCGTTGCTGCACTCGCCGTACGAGCACGGTGGCCGGCTGCTGCTGGAGAGCTTCGAGACCCAGGTCAAGCACCTGCTCGCGATGCAGTACTCCGCGGCCGAGATGGGGCTGCTGGCGATCGAGGACCTGCTCGACGGTCCGGAGCGGATGCACCGCGACGTCGCGCACCGGGTGCACGAGCTGCGCGAGCTGCGCAAGAACTACCCGGACTCCCAGGCCGCCGACGACGTGGAGAAGTTCCCGCCGGCCCGGCGGAAGAAGCCACCCCGTCGCGGGAACTCGCCGATGGCGCCGAGCGGCAAGGTGGGGCTGTTGCGCAGCGTGGGTCTCGGAATGGTGCGCCAGGTGAAGCCGGTGCGGGACATGTCCCGCACCAACCCTGAGCTCTCGGTGCCGCACCTGTACCTGCAGTGGTGGCGGCTGGCCCAGGTGGACAGCGCGCTGGTCTCCGGGGCCGACGGGGCGACCGTCTCGTGGTACCAGCGGGACCCGGAGAAGTTCCGTGACCTGCTCAAGCGGTCCACCCTGCTGCACATGCAGCTGTGGCGACGGTGGTCGGAGCTGACCGAGCAGTACCGCCAGGCGCTGCCCGAGCTGACCTCGTCGGAGACGTGGCGGCACACCATCGAGAGCTACGACCGGGACTGAGTCCCTCGGCGCGGCCGGCTACCCCCGCGCCGCGTCGCGCTCGTGGACGACGCGACCGTCGACGGCTGTCAGGTCCACCCGGGCGAGCTCCAGCTCGGCGGCGGGGGCCGCGAAGACGTCGCGATCGAGGACCACCAGGTCACCACGGCCGCCGAGGCGGAGCCTGCCGGCGTCGTCGTCGTGCGTCACGTAGGCCGACCCGGCCGTGTACGCGGTCATCGCCGCGGCCATGCTGAGTGCCTGCTCGGCCAGCAGCGGCGGCCCCGACGTGCCGGGCTCGACCCGGGTGGTGGCCACCTTCAGCGCCTGCAGCGGGTCCGGCGTGGAGACCGGCCAGTCCGAGCCGCACGCCAGCATGGTCCCCCGCCGGTGCAGCTCGCCGAACGGGTACTGCCAGCCGGACCGCTCCGGGCCGAGCAGGGGCAGCGTGAGCTCGGTCATCTGCGGCTCGTTGCAGGCCCACAGGGCCTGCATGTTGGCTGCCACGTCCAGCTCGGCGAAACGGCCGACGTCGTCGGGATGCACCACCTGGAGGTGGGCGAGCTGGTGCCGCCCCGCGCTCGGCCCGTTCGCGGCGCGGGCCGCGGCGAAGGCGTCGAGCGCGTCGCGAACCGCCCGGTCCCCGATCGCGTGGACGTGCACCTGGAAGCCCTCGGCGTCCAGCGCGACCACGGCCGCGCGGAGCAGGTCGGGGTCGACGAACGCCCGGCCGGTGCCCGCCGTCGGCCGTCCATCGGCGTCGAGGAACGGCTCCAGCATCGCCGCGGTGAAGCCCTCGACCACGCCGTCGAGCATCACCTTGACCGCCAGCGGCCGGAACCGGCCGACCGTGCCGGTGGCCCGTTGCTCGACCAGGTCGGGAATCTGCTCGAGCCCGCGGTCCCGGTCCCACCACAGGGCGCCGGTGACCCGTCCGGTGAGCCGGTCCTCGCGGGCCGCCTGCACATAGGTGGACCAGAGGTCCCCGGACCCGGCGTAGTCACCCACGATCGCGTCCTGCCAGGCCACCACGCCGTACCCGTGCAGCTGGTCCTGTGCCAGCAGCAGCGCGTCGAGCCGCAGCGCCGCGGTCGCCGGCGGCACCAGTCGGCCGACCAGGTCCATGGCGCCCTCGTGCAGCATCCCGGTCGGCTCGCCGTTGGCGTCCCGCTCGATTCGCCCGTCGGCCGGGTCCGGGGTGGTTCGGTCGACGCCGGCGAGCGTCAGCGCCCTGCCGTTCACCCAGGCGCCGTGCCGGTCCCGGTTGGGCAGGTACGCGGGCCGGTCGGACACCACCCGGTCGAGCCGCTCCCGGGTCGGGACGCCCCCCGCGAAGGCCGCCATCGACCAGCCGCCGCCGAGGACCCACGGGTCGTCCGGCCGGCTGCGGGCATACCGTCCGATCGCGTCGACGTAGGCCTGCTCGTCCACCGGCACCCGGGACAGGTCACAGCGCAACGCGTCGAGGCCGGCGTGCACCGGGTGCACGTGCGCGTCGATGAAGCCGGGGAGTGCCAGCCGTCCGGCCAGGTCGATCACCCGAGTGCCGGGGCCGATCCACGGATCGACCTCGTCGTGCCGGCCGACCGCCACCACCCGGCCGGCCGCGATCGCCACGGCCTCGGCGTCCGGCGCGTCGGACCGCCCGGTCCACACCGGGCCGCCGCGTGCCACCAGGTCTGCCACGTCTCCCACGACCACGCCGTGCCTCCTCCTCGCCACCCGCTGCACTCCCCCGCACGACCGATGATGCATTCCCGCTGCGCGAGCGACCGGAATGCATCATCGCCGGTCCGGTGGCGGCCGCACGTAATCTCGAGGGCATGTCTCGTCGGCTCGTCGTCCTGCTCGCGCTCCTCGGCGCGGTCGTCGGCGGCCTGGTCGCGGCGGGCGTGACCGACCCCGGTCCCGGTGACCCGGGCGGGCAGCCGGCCGAGCCCCGGACGGCCCGCCCCGACCGGACCGGACCCCGGACCGGTGCGCCTCTGTCGACTCCGGTGGGCCGGTACGTCGCGCTCGGTGATTCGTTCACCGCCGGCCCACTGATCCCCTACGTCGACGCGCGCCGGACCGCCTGCCTGCGCTCGAGTGCCAACTACCCGGCCGTCCTGGCGAGCTGGCTCGGCGCGGACCTCGTCGACGCCAGCTGCTCCGGCGCCGACACCTCCGACCTGGCCGGCCGGCAGCTGGCGGCGGTCACGCCGGCGACCGACCTGGTCACGGTCGGGACTGGCGGCAACGACTTCGGCGTCTTCGGCAGCCTGGTCCGCCGTTGCCCCGACCTGGCGGCGACCGACCCGGCCGGTGCCCCCTGCCGGGAGGCGTTCACCCGGCCGGACGGCACCGACGACCTGCTGGCCAGGGTGCGGCGGGTGGAGACGCGCCTGGTCACGGCGCTGCGCACCGTCGCTGGGCGGGCGCCGGACGCGGTCGTCGCGGTCATCGGCTACCCCCGGATCGTGCCCGCGAGCGGCACCTGCGCCGCGCTACCGTTCGCCGCCGGTGACTACCGCTGGGCCGACCGGGTCGAGCGCGCGCTCAACACCTCGCTCGCGGCCGCGGCCGCGCGGGCGGGAGCCCACTACGTCGACACCTACGGCCCGTCCCGCGGACACGACGCCTGCTCCCCGGCAGCCTGGGTCAACGGCGGCGCGACCAGCCCGACCCGGGCCCTCGCCTTCCACCCGTACGCCGCCGGGATGCGAGCCACCGCGGCCGCGGCGCTCCGGTCGCTCGTCGGACGCGGGCCGACCCCCGAGATGCAGCAGCGAGCCGAGCAGCTGACCACCCGTCGCCCGCCGGGGACGCTCACGCTGCGGGACCAGCGGGTGCTCGCGGCGCTGTTCGGCTGAGCCGGCCGCTCACGCCTGGAGCGCGGAGCGGGCGCCGGCCACGTCCCGCGCCATCTGGTCCACCAGCTCCTCCACCGTCTCGAACCGCACCTGGCCGCGCAGGCGGGTCCGGAAGGCCACCTCCACCGGCACGCCGTAGAGCTCGAGGTCGTCCCGGTCGAGCACGTAGGCCTCCACCCGCCGGTCGGCTCCCCCGAAGGTCGGGTTGGTGCCGACGCTGATCGCGGCCGGCATCGCGGTGCCGCCGGAGTCGTCGGTCCGGCGCAGCGTGCCGGCGTACACCCCGTCGGCCGGCACCGCCACCAGACCGGACGCGGGCACGTTCGCGGTGGGGTAGCCGAGCTGGCGACCGCGGCGGTCGCCCTCGACCACGACGCCCTCGACGGCGTGGTCACGGCCGAGGATCTCCGCCGCCTGGTGGACGTCGCCGGCGCTGATGGCCGTCCGGGCCGCGCTGGAGGACCAGGGCGCCGATCCGCTCCGGCCGGCCAGGTCGAGCGGCTCGACGGTGAAGCCGTGGCCAGCCCCCTCGGTCCGCAGCGTGTCGACGGTGCCCGCCGCCCGGGCGCCGAACCGGAAGTCGGCGCCGACCACCACCGCGCCGGCGTGCAGCGCGTCCACCAGGACCCGTCGGACGAACTCCTCGGGCGACCAGGCCGCCACCCCGCGGTCGAAGGTCATCGCCAGCACGTCGTCGGCGCCGGCCGCAGTCAGCAGCGCGACCCGCTGGGCCAGGCCGGTCAGCTGCTGCGGTGCCCGGTCGGGTGCGAGGACGGCCATCGGGTGCGGATCGAAGGTCACCGCCACCACCGGCGCGTGCCCGTCCCGCCGGCCCCCCAGCCGCCAGGCCGTCTTCACCGCCTGCTCGAGGACCAGCCGGTGCCCCCGGTGGACGCCGTCGAAGTTGCCCACGGTGACCACCGTCGGGCCTTCGATCTCGACCGCGCTCAACCGTCGCCAGACGCTCACCCGGCAAACCCTCCCACGAGCCCGGACCGGTGGTCAGCCGAGCCGGGCCGCCTCCCGCGCCCGGTCTCGGGCGGCTTCGTACCGGGCCAGCGTCACCGCACCAGCCACCGTCATCACCAGGCCGACGGCGGCGGGGACCAGCCAGCCGGTGCGCACCTCGTCACCGAGCACCCACACCCCGACCACGGCCGGAGCGACGGTCTGGAGCACGATCATCGGCGCCGTGGCCGCGGTCACCGCGCCCCGCTGCAGCGCCAGCGAGTAGAGCAGGAACGCCAGGGCGCCCGCCACGGGCAGCAGGTACGCAGCCGGGGCGGTCAGCACCGCGGACAGCGATGCGGTGGGCAGCAGCCGCGCCGCCAGCGCCGTGGTCGCGAAGCCGAGGCCGGCGAGCCCGCTCAGGACCATGGTGGCCGCCGCGCCGGCTCCCCGGCCGGCGACGGCACCGACCGCAATCAGGGTCGCGACCGCGATCGCGAGCGCGAGGTTCAGCGTGTCGTTGGCCCGCTCCTCCCCCGCGGCCCCGGCCGCCGCGGTCAGCAGCGCCAGGCCGACGCAGACCCCGACCACCGCGAGCCACTCCGCCCGCACCAGCCGGTCCCGGAACACGCGGACCGCCAGCAGCGCGGTGATCGACAGGCTGGCGGCGATGCCGGCCTGGGCGAGGAAGAGCGGCAGCAACCGGATGGCCACCAGGTGCAGTACGAATCCGACCAGGTTCAGCGCGATCGCGGCGACGAAAGCGGGCTGGCGCAGCAGCCGGCCGAGCAGGCGCGGGTCGAGAGCGTGCGCGGTCGGCACCCGGCGGGACCCGACCGCCTGCAGGACCGCGGAGCCGCCGAAGACGACCGCTGCGAGCAGCGCCGCGGCGAGCCCGAGAGTCACGGGTCAGCGCCGACGGCGTCGGCCGTCCACCGTGAGGTAGAGGCTGAGGGTGCCGTAGTAGCCGAGATAGGCCAGCGACAGGCCGACGAGGACCGGATGCGGGTCGGGCATCTGCAGCAGCAGCGCGCCATAGGCGGTGAGCCAGCCCGCGGTCAGCGCCAGGTTCAGCCGGCGGAAGGCGACCGTACGGGACGGGTAGATGTAGCGGACGGGGATGAAGACCAAGATGGTGCAGGCGATGAGCACCAGCCCGGTCGTCACCTGACCGAGCCCGAGCACGACGACGTAGAACGCGGCCACGTTCCAGTAGCTCGGGAAGCCCAGGAAGAAGTGGTCGTCGGTCTTGGCGTCCACCCGGCAGAACTGGTAGCTCGACGCGAGCAGCGGTAGGGCCGCCAGCAGGGCCCCGCCGATCCCGTCGGGCAGGTAGTCCCCGGTCCACAGCAAGACCATCGGCGCGAACGCGTAGGTCAGGTAGTCCACGATGTCGTCGAGGCGAGCGCCGTCGAACCACGGAATGGTCTGCTTCACCCGCAGCCGGCGGGCCAGCATGCCGTCGGTCCCGTCGATCACCAGCGCCGCCAGCCCGAGCCAGAGCGCCCGGATGGCGTCGCCGTCCATCGCCGCGACCACGATCAGCAGCGCCAGCACCGACCCGCTCGCGGTGTAGGCGTGGACGGCGAAGCCCGCCAGTCGCAGCCGTCTGGAGTCGGTGGACGGCTGCTGCGCCACGTCGTAGGTCGTCAGGGGGGCTCCCGGGCGGCGAAAGGGGCGGGCGGATGCACACGCTCGCCGAAGTCTCTCACGCTCATCCGCGCCGGGTGGCCCGTACCGGGAGCGGCGCCGGCAACGACCCCCGCCGCGGGGCGGGGGAAACCGGCTAGGGGTGATTGTCCGGTTTGCCGGATCGATCCATGGCACAGTGGCCGGATGCGCTCACCGGAGGCAGACGACTTCGCCGAGCTGGCCCGCATGCTGCACGAGGCGCCCGACATCGACGACACGCTGGAGCGGACCGTCTCGCTCGCGGTGGACGCACTCGACTGCGACTTCGCCGGAGTCTCGTACAGCGACAGCAAGCGGCACCGGGTCGAGACCGGCGCCGCCTCCGCGGAGGTCGTCCGGGCCGGTGACCAGGCGCAGTACGAGCTGGGCGAGGGGCCGTGCCTGCAGGCGATGACCGACGGCGGGACCTACCGGGTCGACGACGTCACCACCGACGCCCGCTGGCCGCGCTGGGGGGAGCGGGCGCGTGACCTCGGGCTGCGCAGCGTGCTCGGGATACGCCTCAGCCACGACGGGGACGTGATCGGGGCCCTGAACCTGTACGCGTCGGAGCCGGCCCACTTCGACGACGCCGACCTGGAGGTGGCGGAGATCTTCGCCGTGCACGCGTCGGCGGCGCTGGGCCACGCGCGGCAGGACCTGCACCTGCGGCGTGCCATCGACGCCCGCCACCTGGTCGGGATGGCGCAGGGCATCTTGATGGAGCGGTTCGGCCTCGACCAGCGGGGCGCCTTCGCGGTGCTGCGGCGCTACTCCCAGCAGCACAACGTCAAACTGCGGATCGTCGCCGAGCAGCTCGTGATCACCCGGACACTGCCGGACGGGTCGGTGTCGGGCTCGGTGCCGCCGCCGGTGGACCGAGCCGACGCGGCGGCCGCCGCCGTGGACGTCCCGGCCGGCTGAGGTCCGGGGCCCGATCAGTCGGGAGCCAGCTCGGCGTGCAGGGCGCGAAGCCGGCTGGCCCGCACCCGCGGCGAGTGCTCGGCGGACCAGTGCTCGAAGGCGGCCGCGCCCATCCGTCGTACCAGCGCTCGGTCCCCGAGGGTGCCGGCGACCACGTCGGCCAGCCGCGCCGGATCGGTGCCGACCAGTGCGCGGCCGGTGATCCCGTCGGCCACGACCTCGGCGGCCGGGCTGTCCGGCAGGGCGAGCACGGGGCGGGCGGTGGCCGCCGCCGCCAGCGCCGCGGACGGGAGGACGGACGTGGTGCTGGCGTCGAGGACCGCGTCGACACGGGCGAGCAGCGGCCACCCGACCCGGGCCGCGCCGTGCACCCGCGCGGACAGCGACTCCGGCCAGGACCGCACCACGGTGGCGTTGCGTCGGGCCCGCAGGGCGCGTGCAGCCGAGCCGGCGAACAGCACGTGCAGCTGCCGGCAGCGGTGCAGCACCGCTTCCAGCAGTGCCAGCGTGACCGGGCCGACGCCGTCCCCGAGCACCGCCACGACCGGGTTCGGGGCTGCACGGCCGGCCTCGTCCCGGACCAGGTCGGCCGGACCGCGTGGCCCGGCCGGCGGCACCACCCGGACCAGCTCGGCCGCCAGCCCCGCCCTCAGACAGACACGGCGGTGCGACTCCGACGACACCACCAGCAGGCTCAGGTGCTCGGCCAGCGCGCGCTCGGCGTTGCCGGGGACGCCGAGCGGCTCGAGCAGCAGCGGCGGTGGGCGGTCCGCCCGCGGGGCGGCAGCACCACTGCGCACCGCTGCGGCGACGACACCGGCCTCCCAGCCCACGGCGTGCACGACGCCGGGCGGGCGGGCCGCCAGGGCGGCGGCGACATCGACGAGCGCGCCGGCGTCGAGCACGTCGCCGGTCCGGCCGGCCGGACCGTACCCGCTGGCCTGCGGAACCCGGCGGACGGGGACGACGGAGGCGGCCGGGTGACCGACCGGCTCCCTGAGCTCCTCGAGCACGGCGGCGACAGCGGCCTCCGGTCGTTCCAGGTCGCCCCGCACCGCCGCGTCGGTGACCGGCGCGAGCACGGTGGCCGCGCAGTCGGGGATCCCGACGGGGTCACGGCGTCGTGCCGTGCCCGGCCCCGCGGTCATCAGTCGTCCTCCTCGCTGCGCGCTGCTGTCCGTCCCCCGGTGCCCGTTCTGGTGCGGGCTAAACCGCGGATGTGATCAGGCGGGCGCGAAGACGGTGACCGCCCGGGCCGGCCCGTCCCCGACCGCATACAGCGCGAGGAGCCGACCGTCCTCCGCGAGCAGCGCGACGACGTCGCCGGCTCCGGGCGCCGCGTCGGGTGCCTCGTCGATCTCGAGCGGCCGGCCGTGGGAGACCGCCCGGGCCTGCTCGGCGTCGCAGTGCACGGCCGGGAACACCGCCGTCGCCGCCTCGGCGAGGCTCAGCAGCCGGGCACCGTCCCGCTCGATCTGCGGCCACGTCTGAGCGCGGTCCAGCGTGAACGGGCCGACCGCCGTTCGGCGCAGCGCCACCAGGTGCCCGCCGACCCCGAGCGCCTCCCCCAGGTCCCGGGCCAGGGCACGGACGTAGGTGCCCGAGCTGCAGCGAACGGTGAGGTCGACGTCGACCGTCGGGTGCGGGTCGCCCGATGGTGAGGTCGCCTGGTCCGGTCCGGGGCGCAGCCCACCGACGGTCAGCTCGTGCACGGTCACCCGTCGCGGCTCGAGGGCGACGGTCTCGCCGCGACGAACCCGTGCGTAGGCCCGCTCGCCGGCCACCTTGACCGCGGAGACGGCGGACGGCACCTGGTCGAGCGTGCCCGTCAGCCGACCGGCCGCCGACCGCACCGCGGCCACGTCCAGCCCGGCCGCCGAGGCACCGCTCACCGGCCGGCCCTCGGCGTCGTCGGTCTCGGTGGCGACGCCGAGCCGGGCGGTGGCCGAGTACTCCTTCGTGGTCGGGGACAGGTGTCCGAGCAGCCGGGTGCCACGGCCGACCCCGACGACGAGCACGCCCGTGGCCATCGGGTCCAGCGTCCCGGCGTGCCCGACCCGGCGGGTCCGCAGCAGCCGCCGCGTCCACCCGACCACGTCGTGCGAGGTGGACCCGGCGGGCTTGTCGATGACGAGGACGCCGTCACCGGCGGCGGGCGGCCCGTTCACCTCAGGAGTCGGCGTCAGCGTCGGCGTCGGCGTCGCTGTCGGAGCCGGTGTCGTCCCCGGCGTGCCGGTAGGGGTCCGGGTCCCCCGCGTACGCCGCCCCGGCGGCCTGCCGGGCGACCTCCGCGTCGCTCGCCCGCGCCCTGGCCAGGAGGTCGTCGATGTGCCGGGCGTTCTGCGGGACGGCGTCGAGGACGAACGCGATGGCAGGCGTGTGCCGCATCCCGAGCTGACCGCCCACCTCGGAGCGGATCAGGCCGGTGGCGCTGGCCAGCGCCGCGGAGGTGGCGTCGATGTCGGCCGTCTCGCCGAGCACGGTGTAGAACACGGTGGCCTGCTGGGTGTCGCCGCTGACCCGCACGTCGGTGACGGTGACGAAACCGAGCCGCGGGTCCTTGATCCGTCGCTCGAGCATCTCGGCGACGATCACGTGGATGCGCTCGGCGACCTTGCGGGCGCGGGGGGAGGCCATCGGTCCAGGGTAGTAGCGGTCCGGGCCGGCTCAGTCGTCGGTGGAGCGCACCCAGCGGGTGACGCCCAGCACCTCGACCTCGGGCCGGGACCACGCCCAGCGCTCGATCTCGTCGCACACCCGGGCGACGTGCTCGGCGGTTCCGGAGACCACCGCGATCCCCACCGAGGCGCGCCGCCACAGGTCGGCGTCGCCGGTCTCGCCCGCCGCCACGTCGAAGCGTCGGCGCAGCTCTGCCAGCAGCGGCCGGACCACCGCCCGCTTCTGCTTCAGCGAGTGCACGTCGCCGAGCAGCAGGTCGACCTCCAGCGCGCCCACGTACACGCCCGCCACCGTACGACCCGCACCCCCACCACCCGACCGTCCACGATCCGCGACTTTTGCAGCCCGGGGGTCTGCAGAAGTCGCGGATCGTGGACGTGGAGGGGGGCGGTCAGTTGCGGGGCTTCTCCTGCATCTCGAACGACTCGACCACGTCGCCGATCTTGATGTCGTTGTAGCCGCGCAGCGTCAGGCCGCATTCGAAGCCCTCGCGGACCTCGGTGGCATCGTCCTTGAACCGCTTGAGGCTGGACAGGTCGAGGTTGTCGGCCACCACCGTGCCGTCCCGCAGCAACCGCGCCTTGGCGTTGCGGCGGATGGTGCCGGCGGTGACCATGCAGCCCGCGATGTTGCCGACCTTGGACGACCGGAACACCTCGCGGATCTCGGCCGTGCCGAGCTGCGACTCCACGAACTCGGGCTTCAGCATGCCCTTCAGCGCCGCCTCGATCTCCTCGATGGCGTTGTAGATCACCGAGTAGTACCGGATCTCCACGCCCTCGCGGTCGGCCAGCTCGGTCGCCTTGCCCTGCGGCCGGACGTTGAAGCCGATGATGATCGCGTCGGACGCGGCAGCCAGGTTGACGTTGGTCTCGGTGATGGCACCGACACCGCGGTCGATGACGCGCAGCGAGACGTCCTCGCCGACGTCGATCTGGGCCAGGGCGTCCTCGAGCGCCTCGACCGAACCGGACACGTCGCCCTTCAGGATCAGCAGCAGCTCGTTGGTCTCGCCCTTCTCCATGCTGGACATGAAGTCCTCGAGCGTGCGCCGGCCGGCCCGCTGCGCGAGCAGCGCGTTGCGCTCCCGCGCCTCCCGCCGCTCGGCGATCTGCCGGGCCACCCGGTCGTCGTCGACCACCATCAGGTTGTCACCGGCACCGGGCACGGCGGTGAGGCCGAGCACCAGGACCGGCCGCGACGGCGGCGCGTCCTCGACGTTGGCGCCGGTCTCGTCGAGCATCGCCCGCACCCGCCCGTACGCGGGACCGGCGACCACGGAGTCGCCGACCCGCAGCGTCCCGCGCTGCACCAGCACGGTGGCCACCGGACCGCGACCGCGGTCGAGGTGCGCCTCGATCGCCAGCCCCTGCGCGTCCTGCTCCGGGTTCGCCCGCAGGTCCAGGGCGGCGTCGGCGGTGAGCACGATCGACTCCAGCAGCTGCTCCAGACCGGTGCCGGCCTTGGCCGACACGTCGACGAACATCGTCTCGCCGCCGTACTCCTCGGGCACCAGGCCGTACTCGGTCAGCTGGCCGCGCGCCTTCGCCGGGTCGGCGTCGGGCTTGTCGACCTTGTTGACCGCAACCACGATCGGGACTCCGGCCGCCTTGGCGTGGTTGAGCGCCTCCACGGTCTGCGGCATCACGCCGTCGTCGGCGGCGACCACCAGGACGGCGATGTCCGTCGCCTGCGCACCGCGGGCCCGCATGGCGGTGAACGCCTCGTGGCCGGGGGTGTCGATGAAGGTGATCTTGCGCTCGTTGTCGTCGACGGTCGTCGCCACCTGGTACGCCCCGATGTGCTGGGTGATCCCACCGGCCTCGTCCGCGACGACGTTGGCGTTGCGCAGCGCGTCGAGCAGCTTGGTCTTTCCGTGGTCGACGTGGCCCATGACGGTCACCACCGGCGGCCGCGGAGCCATCGCCTCGTCGTCACCCTCGTCCTGGCCGAACTCCAGATTGAAGGAGTCCAGCAGCTCGCGGTCCTCGTCCTCGGGCGAGACGACCTCGACGGTGTACTCGAGCTCGTTGCCGAGCAGCTGCAGCGTGTCGTCGTTGACGGACTGGGTGGCCGTCACCATCTCGCCCAGGTGGAACAGCACCTGGACGAGCGAGGCCGGGTCGGCGCCGATCTTCTCGGCGAAGTCGGTCAGCGAGGCGCCGCGCGCCAGCCGGACCACCTCACCCTCACCCTTGCGGACCCGGACGCCCCCGGTGATGGGGGCCTGCATGTTGTCGAACTCCTGGCGCTTGGCCCGCTTCGACTTGCGACCCCGTCGGGACGGACCGCCCGGGCGACCGAAGGCACCCTGGGTTCCGCCGCGCCCGGCCCGGCCCGGACCGGGCCGGCCGCCGCCGCCGCTCGGGCCGCCGAAGCGGTTGCCACCCGGCCTGCTGGGGGCGCCGGGGCGGCCGGCGCCCCCGGGGGCACCCGGGGCGCCGGGGCGGCCGCGGGTGCCACCGGGCGCGGAGCGCCCGCCGAGGGCGGGCGAGCTCTGCTTCGGCATCATCGCGGGGTTGGGCCGGGGCATGCCGTCCGGCGCGTCCGTCCGCGGACGGCCGGGCGCGCCGTCACGCGCCGCCGGCGCGTGACCGGCAGGCGACCCTCCGGGGCCGCCGCGGCGCATGCCCTGGGTCGACGAGAACGGGTTGTTCCCGGGCCGGGGGGTGCCCGGGCGGGCGGACGGACGGGGCGCGCCACCGGGCCGGGGGGCGGCCGGCCGCGCCGGTGCCGGCCGCGGGATGTCGGCAGCCGCCGCTGGCTCGGCCGGGTCGGCCGGGTCGGCCGGGTCGCCGGTGCCGCCGGTGCCGCCGGTGCCGACGTCGGTCGCCGCGGCCTGCTCGGCGTGCGAGGGGCGGGCCGGCTCCTGTGTCGCCGGGCCGCCGTGCGCGGCGGGCGCCTCGACGTTCGTCGCCTCGGCGGGCGCTGTCGAGGTGTCGACGGCGCGGGGCGCCGCTGCCTCGACGGCCGCTGCTTCGGCGACCGGCGCGGCGGCGGGTGCGGCCGCGGCGGGAGCGGCCTGCTTGGCCGCGGCCTTCTTGGCCGGCTTGGCCTGGGCCTTCAGCTGCTCGCCGTACTGCTCGTTGAGCCGTCGGATGACGGGGGCCTCGACGGTGGAGGACGCGCTCTTGACGAACTCCCCCATGTCTTTCAGGGTCTCCAGCACCTTCTTGCTGGGGACGCCGAGCTCCTTCGCGAGCTCGTGGACGCGGACCTTAGCCACTGTTCTCCCTTGTGGTCCGGCCCCTCGTCGGGTGCGCAGACCTGTCGTCAGACGTACATGGTCATCTCGAGGACGTCATCGAGTGCTCATGAGCGGGTGCTCACTTCCGTCAGGTCGTCACAGGCTGCGACGACGGTGCTGCCGTGCGGTCACGCGCCTCCACCAGCTGCCGGACGAGGTCGAGGTCGACCGGGCCCGCACGGCGGAGGGCACGGCCGAACGCTCGGCGACGCTCGGCAAGATCGAGACACGCGGTCAGGGGGTGCACATGGGCCCCGCGACCGGGTGCTGACCTGCGCAGGTCCGGGGTGAGCGGCACCGGGGTGCCGTCACCGACCGCAACCACGCGGATCAACTCGGTCACGCTCGCCTGCTCCCGGCACCCCACACAGGTACGCGTCGGTTGACGACGCACGCGGGTATGGGGACCCGGACGCACGCGAGCCATCGCCGGCAGTCTAGCGGAGACGGCCACTCAGGCCGATTCGCCGGGCTCGGTCCCTCCGCCGGTGGCGGGCGACTCCGGCTGGACGTCCGGTCGGATGTCGATCCGCCAGCCGGTGAGCCGGGCGGCCAGCCGGGCGTTCTGACCCTCCTTGCCGATCGCCAACGACAGCTGGTAGTCGGGCACGATCACCCGAGCCGAGCGGCTGGCCGCGTCGACGACCTCGACCGAGGACACCCGGGCCGGCGACAGCGCGTGCGCGACGAACTCGGCCGGCTCCTCGGCGTAGTCCACGATGTCGATCTTCTCGCCGTGCAGCTCGGTCATGACATTGCGGACCCGTTGCCCCATCGGTCCGATACAGGCGCCCTTGGCGTTCAGCCCGGAGACCGCGGTATGGACCGCGAGCTTGGTGCGGTGGCCGGCCTCGCGAGCGATCGCGGCGATCTGCACGCTGCCGTCGGCGATCTCGGGAACCTCCAGCGCGAACAGCTTCTTCACCAGGTTGGGATGGCTGCGCGACAGCACCACCTGCGGACCGCGGAAGCCGCGCCGGACGCTCACCACCAGGCACTTGATCCGCGAGCCGTGTTCGTAGCGCTCCCCCGGCACGCGCTCCCCCGACGGCAGCAGCGCCTCGAGCTTGCCGAGCTGGACCAGCACGTCGTCGGGGTTGCGACCCTGCTGCACGGTCCCGGACACCAGGTCGCCCTCACGGCCGGAGAACTCCCCGAAGCGCTGTTCGTCCTCCGCGTCCCGCAACCGCTGCAGGATGATCTGCCGCGCGGTGGTGGCGGCGATGCGCCCGAAGCCGGTCGGGGTGTCGTCCCACTCCCGGGCGACCGCCCCCTCGTCGTCCAGCTCGCGAGCCCACACCACGACGTGCCCGGTCTTGCGATCCAGGGCCACCCGGGCCGGGCTGTGCGCCCCCTCGGTCCGCTCGTACGCGACCAGCAGAGCCTGTTCGATCGCCTCCACGACGACGTCGAACGGCAGGTCCTTCTCGCGTTCGAGCATGCGCAGTGCAGCCATGTCGATGTCCATCGCGGTCAGGCCTCCTTGCGGGCGAACTCGACCTGGACCCGTGCCCGGACCACGTCCGCGTAGGACACCCGGACCGGTTCGCCGTCGACATCGAGGTCCGCGCCGTCCTCGTCGGCGATGGTGATCCGGCCCGTGACCGGTCCCGGCCCGTCGGCGACCGTCACGGACACCAGCCGACCGACGTTGCGGGCCCAGTGCCGGGGCAGTGTCAGTGGCCGGTCGACGCCGCGCGAGGTCACCTCGAGGGTGTACGCCCGCTCGCCCATCGCGTTCTCCGCGTCGAGGTGCCGCGAGACCGCGCGGGTGACGTCGGCGATGTCGTCGAGGGTCAGTCCGCCGTCGCGGTCCACGACGATCCGCAGCACCTGCCGGCGACCGGCTGCGGCGAGCTCCACGGCGTCCAGGTCGGCGCCGAGCGCCGCGACGGTGGGGATGAGCAGCTGCTCGAGGTGGTCGGTCGACGTCGAGCTCATCGGCGTCCTCCTCGCTGTGCGGTTGTCGGTCGCGCGTCCTGCCCCGTGGGGCGGGGACACTCAGCCTATACACCGGTAGCGTCGGCGCCCGTGACCCCGACCGCGCTGTCTCGCCGCGTCCTGCTGCGGTCCGCGGTCGGGGCGGGCGCCGGTCTGGTGGTGGCCGGCGTGAGCGGATGCGGCGAGGGGCCAGCTCGCGCGACGGCACCGGCGGTCGCCGTCGCTCCGGGCGTCGATCGCGACGACCTGACCCGGGCTCGGCGAGCCGCGACGCAGTGCGCCGGCCTGGTGGCGGGGCTGGGGTCGGCCACCCGGCGACACGGTGAGCTGCGGACGCTGTTGCGGCCGATCGCCGAGCGGCACCGGGAGCAGGTGGCGGCGTTCACCCCGGAGGGGGAGACCGCCCGGGCACCCGACGAGGCGACCGTGCCCGCGTCGCCGACGGCGGTGCTCCGGGTCCTGGTCCGGGCCGAGCGCCGAGCCGCGGACGCGATCCGGGCGGCGGCGTTGACCGCGGGCAGCGGTGACCTGGCCGCGGCGCTGGCGGCGGCGGGGGCGGCCATGGCACAGAACGTCGCGCTGCTCACCGCGGCGCTGGCCGAGCGCGGCGGTGACCGGTGACCGACACCGTCGGGTCCGCGGTCGAGGCCGCGCAGCGAGTGCTCGCCGCCGAGCACGCCGCGCTGTACGCCTACGGGGTGGCCGGTGGGGTGCTGGACGCGGGCTCCGCCGAGTCCACGCTCGCCGGCGCCGGGTACGCCGCGCACCGCAGCCGCAGAGACCGGCTGGAGCAGGCGATCCGCGACCTCGACGCCGACCCGGTCGCCGCCGAGCCCGGCTATGCGCTGCCCGGGGCGGTCACCGACGCCGGCGCCGCGACCCGACTGGCTCGACAGGTCGAGGACCGCTGTGCCATCGCCTACGCCGGGCTCGTCGCCGCGGCCACGGACGAGCTGCGCGGGGCCGCGATCGGCTGGCTGACCGATGCCGCCACCCGCGGTCTGGGCTGGGGAGCCGGCCCCACCGCCTTCCCCGGCCTCACGTCGGCCCCCCGCTGAGCGGACGGCGCACGACGCCCTGCACGTGCGGGACGGCCGCGTCGACAGGGACGTCCGCGCGGGCGCCGCTGGCCCGGTCCCGCACCTCGACGACGCCCTCGGCGAGATTGCGACCGACGACCACGATCGTCGGGAGGCCGAGCAGCTCGGCGTCCTTGAACTTCACCCCGGGCGACACCCTCGGCCGGTCGTCGTAGAGCACCTCGACGCCGGCGGCGGTCAGCTCGCCGGCGATCCGCTCGGCCGCCTCGAACACCGCCGGGTCCTTGCCGGTGGCGAGCAGGTGCACGTCGGCGGGTGCGACCTCCCGCGGCCAGACGATGCCGAGCTCGTCGGAGGTGTTCTCCACGATCGCGGCGACCGCGCGGGACACCCCGATCCCGTACGAGCCCATGGTGACCGTGACCAGCTTCCCGTCCGCGTCGAGCACCCGCAGGTCGAGCGCCTCGGCGAACCGCCGACCGAGCTCGAAGATGTGCCCGATCTCGATGCCGCGCGCAGTGACCAGCGCTCCCCCGTCGACCGGGCAGGCGTCACCCTCGCGGACCTCGGCAGCCTCGATCGTGCCGTCCGGGGTGAAGTCCCGCCCGGCCACCAGGTCGAGCACGTGGCTGCCGTCGACATCGGCGCCGGTGACCCAGCGGGTGCCCTCGACGACCCGCGGGTCGACCAGGTAGCGGATCCCCGAGGACCGCTCCAGCCCGAGGGCCCCCGGCCCGATGTAGCCCTTGCGCAGGGCCGGGTTGGCGTCGAAGTCGGTCTCGGCGAACGGCTCCAGCTCGGCCGGCTCGACCTGGGCCTGCAGCCGCTTCTCGTCCACCTCGCGGTCGCCCGGCAGCCCGACGGCCAGTGGCTCCCGGGTGCCGTCCGGATGGCGCAGCACCACCAGCACGTTCTTCAGGGTGTCAGCCGCGGTCCACGGCCGGTCGGCGCGAGGGAAGGCACGGTCGAGATGGGCGACGAGGGTCTCGATCGTCGGGGTGTCCGGCGTGACCTCGGCGTGGGCAGCGGGCACGTCGTCGTAGCGAACCGGTGGGGGTGGCGGCACCCGCACCGCCTCCACGTTGGCGGCGTAGTCACAGGTCGTGCAGCGCACGTAGGTGTCCTCGCCGTTCGCCGCCGTGGCGAGGAACTCCTCGCTGGCCGAGCCCCCCATCGCCCCCGACATCGCCGCCACGACGACGTAGTCGAAGCCGAGCCGGTCGAAGATCCGCACGTAGGCGGCTCGGTGCGCGGCGTAGGAGGTGCGGAAGTCGGCGTCGGAGACGTCGAAGGAGTAGGAGTCCTTCATCACGAACTCACGCCCGCGCAGGATCCCCGCACGGGGCCGCGACTCGTCGCGATACTTGGTCTGGATCTGGTACAGCGACAGCGGCAGGTCCTTGTAGGACGAGAACAGGTCCTTCACCAGCAGGGTGAACATCTCCTCGTGCGTCGGCCCGAGCAGGTAGTCGGCCCCCCGCCGGTCCTTGAGCCGGAAGATGTTGTCGCCGTAGTCGGTCCACCGACCGCTGACGTCGTAGGGCTCGCGCGGCAGCAGCGCCGGGAAGTGCACCTCCTGCGCCCCCATCGCATCCATCTCGGACCGGACGATGCGCTCCACGTTGCGCAGCACCCGGTAGCCCAGCGGCAGCCACGAGTAGATCCCCGGGGCGGCCCGGCGGATGTACCCGGCCCGGACCAGCAGCCGGTGGCTCGGCAGCTCCGCGTCGGCGGGGTCGTCGCGCAGGGTCCGGACGAACAGGGTCGACATCCTCAGCACGGCGTGACCCTACCCAGCCGGCGCGGGGCGGATCAGGCGCACCGGCGCGCCGTGCAGCAGCACCGACGACCGCACGTCGGCGAGGGTCGCCCGCAGGTCGGCTCGCAGGTCGGCCGGTGTCGCCGGGTCCCGCAGCGCGGCGACCACGTCGAGCACCCGCATCGCCGGCCGGGCCGGGTCGAAGCCGGTGATCATCGTCGGCAGGTACGCCACCCGGCGGACCGTGAACCGCCCGCCCGGTCGCTCCACGAACGTGAACCGGACGCTCGCACCGCGATAGGTGTAGGGCCGGCTGGTCTCCTGTTCGGCGACGAAGTTGCCGAGGCCGTAGGCCACCCAGGTGCCGTGCACCCGGTCCACCGGTTGCACCACGTGTGCGTGGTGCCCGTAGACGACATCGACGTCCCGCGACCGGGTGACCCGGTCCACCACCTCGGTCTGGTAGTCGTCCGGAGCGGTGACGTACTCGGTCCCGAAGTGCAGCGCGACCGCGACCACGTCGGCGCCGGCCCGCCGAGCGCGGGCCGCCTCGCGGGTGATCCGGTCGGTGTCGATGGTGGAGACCGACCACGGCTTGTCGTCCGGGAGCGGGATGCCGTTGGTGCCGTACGTGTACGACAGCACCGCCACCCGGACCCGCTGCGACCGCAGCAGCAGCACCCGGCGCTGCGCGGCGGCGGAGCGGGCGGTGCCGTCGTGCGGCATCCCGGCCCGGTGCAGCGCGACCAGCGTGCGGCGCAGTCCCGCGAAGCCCTGGTCCAGGCTGTGGTTCGAGGCGGTCGTGCAGGCGTCGTAGCCGGTGCTCCGCAGTGCCGGCAGCACCTGGCGCGGAACGGCGAACAGCGGGTAGTTGCGATACGGGCCCCCCCGCGGGGCGACCGGTGTCTCGAGGTGGCAGATCGCGAGGTCGGCCGCGCGCACGACCGGCGCCACGGCGGCGAACATCGGCCGGAAGTCCAGACCGTTCCGACCGCGCCGCTCGGCGTCGGCCGCCGCGGTGGCCCAGGTCCCGCTGTGCAGCAGGACGTCACCGGAGACGAGCAGGCGGAGCCGTCGGGGACGGTCCGGCTTCGGCTCCGTCGTCTCCTCGACACCCGCGCCGGCCTCCGGCGGCGGCGGTTGCCCGGCCGGCACCGTGCTGCCCGGGCGGTCGGCCGACCCCGTGGCGTCCTGGCCGGTGCAGGCGACCGGCGCCAGCGCCAGCAGCAGGCAGCACCCGACCCGGCACAGAGCCAGCGCCGCGTCTCGCCGCATTCGCCCATGCTGGCATCCGCCAGCCCGGTGTGGTCGAAGCCGACCCGGCGCCGGACCGTCAGACCCAGATGGCGGCGATCCGGCCCCCGCCCACCAGCTGCGGGGGGTCGGGCAGCGAGACGGCGTCTCCGGTGGCGATCCGGGCTGCCGTCCAGGCGACGGCGGCGGCGTCGAGCACGTCGTCCACCGCCGCCGCGCCGGCCGCACCGAGGGTTCCGGCGACGAACAGCCCCTCCCGGGCCAGCAGCATCCGGCGCTGCTCCGCACCCGACCAGGTCTTCTTCGACGCGGCCAGCGGCGCACCGGCCATCTCGGCGAAGGTCACCTCGGGGTGCACCTCGTAGACAGGCGGCCGCCCCGAGCCGGGACCGCCCAGCCAGCCGTCCACCTCGAGGATCCGGTGCCGCAGCCCGTACGACTGCTGGGACACGCCCTGGCCACCGTTGGCCTGCCGGTTCGCGTCGCTGGCGGCGGCGTGGTCCGGGGCGAGCAGCGCCGCCCGGACGGGCGTCGGGAACACCGACGACCTGCGGCGGGCGCCCAGCCGATCGGCCGCCAGCGCATCGGCGGCGCGGGGGCCCTCGTCACACAGCCCGATCGGCACGTCGACCCCGACGACGGCCACCGGGCCGTCGTCGGCGCAGGCGGCCACCAGCTCGGCGACCGTGTCGGCGAGGTACGGCCACAGCTGCTCGCCGCCGCCCCAGGCGATCCCGACCCACCCGGAGCGGCAGGCGTCCACCCCCAGCACACGCACCCCGGTCGGTGCGACCGACAGATGGGGCCCGCCGCTCACAGCAGCACCGTGGCGAAGGTCGTCGTCCGGGTGAACCCGACCTTGTCGTAGACCCTTCTGGCCGACGGGTTGTCGGCGTTCACGTACAGGCTGGCGACCGGTGCCCACTCCCGCAGCGTGGCCGCGACCACGCTGGCCATGCCGCGGGTCCCCAGCCCGTGGCCACGATGCTCGGCGTCGACGTAGACGCTCTGGATCTGGCAGGCCTGGGAGGTGACCGCGCCGATCTCGGCCTTGAACAGCACCCGCCCTTCCTCGATCCGCGCGAAGACCCGGCCCTGGGCGATCAGCTGGGCGACCCGAGCGCGGTACGCGTCCGCGCCGCCCACCTCCGGCGAGACGCCCATCTCCTCGGTGAACATGGCGACCGACGCCGGATAGACCACGTCCAGCTCGTCCAGCGCCACCACCCGGACCTCGGGATCCGGCGGCACCGCGCTCGGGGCGGTCATCGTCATGAACGGCTGGTCGGCGCGGATCGACCGGGCCGGGCCCCACTCCGGCGTCAGCAGCTTCCACATCCCGAGGACAGCCTCCTCGGGACCGAACAGCGAGCTGCAGGTCCGGCCGTCCTGCACTGCCCGCCGGGCGAAGGCCTCCACCGCCGCGGGCGAGGCATGCACCGGCACCAGGTTCGCCGCGTGGTGACACAGGGCCACCAGCTCACCGTCCTCGACGAACCCGTAGACGCGGCCGCCGAGCCAGCGCGGGTCGAGCCGGGTGCTCTCCACCCGGTCGGCGACGAACACGTGCGTCACCGGATCGGTCGCGAGCAGTGCCCGGGCGCGCTCCAGGTCGGACGGTCCGAGAACCCGGACGCCCTCGCGGCCGCGCAGCGACGTGAGCACGAGGGCAGGGTACGGCGCATCCGGCCGGTGCGACCCGCTTAGGTGGCCAGCACCCCCCGCGGGCGGCCGAACCGCAGGTAGAGCGACGGCACCATGAACAGGTTCACCAACGTGGAGGTGACGAGTCCGCCGAGAATGACCACCGCCATCGGGTGCTCGATCTCGTGCCCAGGGAGCTGGCCGAGCACGACGAGCGGGACCAGTGCGAGCCCGGTCGCGAGCGTGGTCATCAGGATCGGCGCGAGACGCTCCCGGGCGCCGCGCAGGGCCAGGGCCGGCCCGAACGTCTCACCCTCCTGCTGCTCCAGATGCTGGTAGTGGCTGATCAGCAGGATCCCGTTCCGGGCCGCGATGCCCATGACGGTCAGGAACCCGACCAGGGACCCGAGCGAGATGACGCCACCGCTCACCGTGGCCGCCAACACACCCCCGACCAGGGCGGTGGGCAGCGTGAGGAGGTTCAGCAGCGCCAGCCGCCAGCTGCGGAAGGACGCCTGGAGCAGCAGCAGGATCGCGAGCGCAGCACCGACGGCGAACAGGAGCAGCCTCGTCTGCGCCTGCTGCCGCTCGGCGAACTCGCCCAGCACCTCGACGTGGTAGGCCTGCGGGAGCTGGACGCCAGCCAGCGCAGCTTCGACGTCCTCGACGACCGAACCGAGGTCGCGACCCTGCACGTTCGCACTGATGTCGATGCGCCGCGAGCCGTCGGTCCGCTCGATCAGGTTCGGTGTGGGGACCATCCGAACGTCCGCCACGTCGCCCAGTCGCACCAGCTTCCCGGCCGGGTTGTCCAGCAGCAGCCTGCTGATCCGTTCCGGGGACTGGCGGGTCTGCCGGGTGCCATAGACGTTGACGTCGAAAGCCTTGCCCTGGCGGAAGACGTCGTTCACCTCGTCCCCCGCGATGAGGGTCGACGTCGCCCGCCGTACGTCACCGGGCTTGATCCGGTGCTGCTGCGCGGCGGCCAGGTCGACCTCCACCTCCAGCTGCGGGATCTCGACCTGCAAGTCGACGTGCTCCTCCACGATCCCGTCCACGCCTTCGACGGCGGCGAGGATCACGTCAGCCTCCTCCCGCAGGGTGTCGAGGTCCGGGCCGAAGAGCCGGATCACGATGGCGTCCGACGAGCCGGTGAGCACCTCGCGGATCCGCTCCTTGAGATAGGTCTGCACGTCCCTGAACAGGCCCGGATAGCCGTCGACGACCTCTTGCACGGCGTCCCTGGTGTCGTCGTAGTCGGCGGCCGGGTCGACGCTGATCCAGTTCTCTCCGAAGTTGATCCCCACCACCTCGTCGGCGTTGTTCGCCTGGCCGATGTGCGCGCCGAAGTTGCGGACGCCGTCGATACCGCGCAGCTCGGTGCTGGCCTGCTTGGTGATGCGCACCATCTCGGCCCGGCTCGTCCCCGGCTGGGCCACCCAGTGCATCAGGAAGTCCCGCTCCTTGAACTCGGGCAGCATCGACTGGCCGAGCTGGGGCAGCACCGCGACACCGGCAAGGAGGATGGCCGTGGCGGCCAGGAAGACCCGCCGGGGCGCCTCGACGATCCGAGACAGCACCGCCACGTATCTGCGCTGGAGCACGCGGACCACCGGCGGCTGACGGACGTCGAGACTGGCCCTCGACAACAGGATCAGCGCGAGCGCCGGGGTGACCGTGAGCGCGACCACCATCGAGGCGAACACGGCCAACGTGTACGAGATCGCGAGCGGTCGGAAGAACGAGCCGGTCAGGCCCTCGAGGAAGAAGATCGGCACGGCCGAGACGAGGATGATGAACGTCGCGTAGACGATCGGGCTGCGGACCTCGAGTGAGGCGTCGAGGACCACCTTGGCGGTGGACCGCCCGGTCTGCTCGTGCCGGTGCTGCCGCAGCCGACGCACGATGTTCTCGATGTCGATGATGGCGTCGTCGACCACGACGCCGACCGCGATCACCATGCCGGCCAGAACCATCGTGTTGACCGTCGTGCCGCGCAGGTGGAGCACCAGTCCGGCGGCGATCAGCGACAGCGGGATCGCCACCATGCTGATCAGCGCTGTGCGCCAGTTGAACAGGAAGGTGATCAGGACGACGATCACGAACAGCACGCCCAGCAGCAGGGCGTTGCCCAGGTTGCCGATCGCCGCGTCGATGAAGGTGGCCGGCCGGAAGATCGTCGTGTCGACCTCGATCTCGGGCAGGGCCGGGGCCAGCATCCGCATGGCCTCCTCGACGCCTTCGGTCACCTCCAGCGTGTTGCCCCACGGCAGCTTCTCGACGATCAGCATCAGGCCTTCACCGTCGTTGATCACCGCGTCGCCGATCAACGGCTGATGGAACTCCTGCACGCGGGCGACGTCACCGATGCGCACCGGCCGGCCGGCCCGCTGCGCGATCGTCACCTTCGCCAGGTCCCGGGGGGAGACGATGGGGAGCACGTGCTCGATGTGCAACCGCTGGTTGGGGGTGTCGATGAACCCTCCGGTCCCGATCACGGCACCGCTGGCGTACTGCAGCAGGCCGGCGTCCAGCGCGTTGGCCGTCGCGGTCCGCAGCTGTGAGAGCGTGACGGCGTTCGCCCGAAGCCGCACCGGATTGACCTGCACCTGGAGCTGCTCCTGGCGCTGTCCCCAGATGGCGACATTGGCCACACCGGGAACGCGCAGCAGTCGGTTGCGGATGGTGTACCGGGCGATAGTCGACAACTCTCGGAGGGAGTAGGCGTCGGACGACAGGCCGATCTTCATCACCCGGCTGGTCGCCGACAGCGGCTGGATCAGCACCGGCGGCCGGGCCCAGGCCGGCAGCGTCGGTGTCGCCAGCGCGACCCGCTCCTGCACCAGCTGCCGCGCGTCCAGCAGGTCGGTCCCCGGCTCGAAGATCATCTCGATGGACGACAGCTGCGACACCGACTTCGAGCGCATCTCGTCGAGTCCGTCGACGCCGTCCAGGGCCTCCTCCAGCGGGACCGTGACCAGCTGCTCCACCTCGCTCGCGGTCAGGCCGAGCGCACCGGTCTGCACCTCCACCCGCGGGGGGGCGAACTCGGGGAACACGTCGACGGGCGAGTCCTCGAGCTGGAGTCCGCCGAAGAACATCATCCCGGCACCGATGGCGACGGTGAGGAAACGGAAGCGCAGGCTGGCAGCCACGACCCAGCGCATCATCGGCCCGGCTCCCGTCGTCGTTGGTGCGTCAGCTCAGTGGCCGACGTCCTGCTCTTCGCCGAACAGCTCGGCCGCCCCCACGGTGACCACCTCCGTACCCCGGCCAGGACCGCGGGACATCCGCACCTCGCCGCCGACGATGCCCACCACGCGCACGGGTGCGCGCTGGTAGGTGAGCGGCTCCGGGCTGGTGTAGGCCCAGGTCCTCCCCTCGGCGTCGTAGATCAACGCCGAGTAGGGCATCGCGGAGGTCGCTCTCCCCGTCGAGCGGGTCGCCACGACCGGTTGGGTCTCGATGCCCAGCCTGTCGGCGGCCGACTCCGACAGGCTGATCCGGCTGACCCCGGCCCCGGGCACGGCTTCCACCTCCGCCGGCGGCGGCTCGACCGGGGCGGTGTTCGCGTCCGAGCTGCCGGAGCAACCGGCCAGCGTGCACACCCCCACCGCGCACACCACCAGCCGGCGGACTCGGGACAGTCGCTGCTCACTGGGCATGGGGGGTCTCCGCTTCGGGCCGGTTGGGTCGGGAACTGAGGGCGAGGTCGGCGTCGTCACCAGGCCGCACCCGGGGGGCAACCCGCAGGTACAGCGCCGGCAGCACGATCAGGCTCATCAGCGTGGAGACCGCGACGCCGCCGATGACGGCGACCGCCAGCGGGTGCACGAGCTCCAGGCCGGCCGACGCGGGCCGTACGGCGAAGGGCAGCAGGATCAGGACCGTGCCCAGCGCCGACGTGACCACCGGCGAGAGCCGCTCCGACGTGGCCCGCACGACCGCTCCCACGCGGTCGCTTCCCGAGTCGGCGGCCTCGAGGCGTTGGATGTCCCGCACGAGCAGCACGTTGGTGCGGGCTCCGAGACCGACGACCGCGAGCACCGCCAGGATCGTCGTGGTCGCGACGGTTCCGCCCAGCAGTGCGATCGCTGCCAGCACGCCCACCCCGGCGGTTGCCAGCAGGGTCAGCACCATCGCGGCCAGGCGCCAGCTGCCGAAGGCGGCTTGGAGCAGCAACAGGATGACGAGCACCGTGGCGCCGTAGTAGCTCAGCGGACGGAGGTCGGTCTGGGCCACCGGCGCAAACGACAGCACCTCCGCGTGATATCCGAGGTCGAAGTCCACCTCCTCGAGGATGGTCTCGACGTCGGCAGCGGCCGCCTGTTCGCTGCCGTCGGTGACGTCGGCGACCACGTCGACGTGTCGGAGCACGGACGAGTGCTCGATCCGGTCGGGGTTCGGCTCGACGCGCACGTCCGCGACGTCGGCCAGCCGCACCTGCTCGCCCCCCGGTGTGTCGATCAGCAGGTTGTCGACGTCGGCGAGACTCTGCCGCGTCGCGGTCGCCCCCACGACGATGACCTCGAAGACCTTCTGCTGCTCGAACAGGCTCCCCACCTCGATGCCGGACAGCATCGTGGCTGCGGCTCGGCGCACGTCGCCCGGCTTGACCCCGAAGCGTTCGGCTCTCGCCAGGTCGACCTCCACCTCGACGGTCGGCCGGACCACGGGCAGCGTGATCCGTGGGGCGGTGACCCGGTCCGACTGATCGAGCAACCGCTGGACCTCCGTCGCCTTGGCGGACAGCTCGTCGTACTCCTCCCCGAAGACTCGGACCACCAGCGGCGAGGTGTCGCCTTCAGCCGCGACCAGCCGGTCCTCCGCGTAGGTTCCCAGCTCGTGGTCCATTCCGGGGTAGCCCGCGAGCACAGCGCGGACGGCGCTCACGGTCGTGTCGTAGTCGGCCCCGTCCTCGATGCTCAGCCAGAGCTGACCGCTGTCGACGTCGCCGACCTGGTCACCGGTGATCGCGCGCCCGACGTGCGCACCGACGTTGCGCACTCCGTTGACGTCGCGCAGCTCGCTCGTCGCCGCGGCGGTGATCCGGTCCATCTCGGTCAACGACATCCCCGGCGGCCCCGCCCAGCTCACCAGGAGGTCACGGTCCGCGAAGGCCGGCACGGTCGTCCGGGCACCCAGCAACGGCCAGGCAGCCACCCCGAGGACCAGCACCGTCGCCACCACCGCGTACCCGCGTCGTGGCCGTTGCGCCGATCCCCGCAGTACTGACTCGGCGCGTGATCGCAGCCGGCTCAACGGGTCCGACCGCGGTGTTCCCGCGGTAGGTGGCAGCAGCCATCGGACCAGCACCGGGGTCACGGTGCTGGCGACCACCACTGAGGCGGCCACCGCGGCAAGATAGGCGAGCACCATCGGCTGCAGGAGTTCTCCGGTCAGCCCGCCGACCAACAGCACAGGCACGGTGGCGGTGGCGAGGACCAGCGACCCGTACCCCAGCCCGGCACGACTGCTCACGAACGCGTCGACCACATCGGAGTCCCCCACCGGCCCGGCCGCCTCGCGATCTCGCCTGATGCCCGCACGGGGGCGACCGTGGGCGTGCAGCACGGCATCGTCCACCAGCACGGCCACCGCGAGCAGCAGGCCGCCGGCCACCAGCGCGTTGAGCGTGGCGCCGGACGCGTACAGGACGAGCACGGCAGCCAGCAGGGCAAGCGGCAGGGCGACCAGGCACACAACCATGGCTCGCCACGAGCGCTGCAGCGCCCCCACTCCGACGACTCCCAGGAGCAGACCGATCAGGCCCGTGAGGCCGAGATTGTCCATCGCCGTCGCCAGGAACGAAGCCGGGCGGTACACGGTCGTGTCGATCGTCATGCCCGGCAGGCCGGGTCGCAGCTCGTCCAGCGCCTGCTCCACCCCGGCTGTCACGGCCGCGGTGTCCGTCCCCGGGAACTTCTCGATCACGAGCACCAGGCTCGGCTGGTCCTCGATCACCCCGTCACCGATCAGCGGCTGGTGGTCCTGCCGCACGCTGGTCACGTCGCCCAGGCGCAGGGTGCGCCCGCCGGTCCCCTCCACGACGACCTGCTCCAAGTCGTTCGGAGTCGTGATGGGCAGGACGTGCTGGATGCCGATCCGCTGGTTGGGCGTCTCGACGAAACCACCGGTTCCCGGAGTGGAGGCCTCCACGAAGCTCAGCGGTGACACCCACAGCGCGTTGGCGGTCGTCCGCACCACCTGGTCGAGCTGGACCCCGTTGTCGGCCAACCGGCGGGGGTCGACCCGGACCTGAAGCTGCTGCTCGCGCTGACCGAAGATCGCCACGTTCGCCACCCCGGGCACGCCCATCAGCCGCGGACGGATGTTCCATCGCGCGAGCACGGACATCTCGATCAGCGTGAGGTCGTCGGCGGACAGCCCCACCACCAGCACGCGGTTGGTCGCGGACACCGGTTGCAGCATCGCCGGCGGCTTGGAGACCCGGGGCAGCGCATGCGCCTCGGTGAGCCGCTCCTGGACCAGCTGGCGCGCCTCGAGCTCGTCGGTGCCCGGTTCGAAGTACAGCTGGATCGAGGACATCCCGGGCACCGAGTCGGATTCGATCCGGTCCAGGAACGCGACCTGGCTGAGCAGGTCGGCCTCCATCGGCGCTGTGATCAGCTGCTCCACCTCGGTCGCCGAGAGGCCCAGCGCCTCGGTCTGCACCTCGACGTACGGAGGGGCGAACTCCGGGAGAGCGTCGACCGGCGCCTTCGGCAGCTGGACGACCCCGAATGCCACGACGGCCAACGCACCCAGGACGACGAGCAGCCTGAACCTCAGGCTGGTCTGAACGAACGATCGCACCATGGCGCCGCCCACGTCGCCGGCGACGGCGCTGCCCGACTGAGCCTCAGCACCGAGTGCCGAAGCCTTCATAGTCCGGTCCCGCCGGTCGAGGTGTCCATTGGCCCTAAGGACAGGCCCGACGGGGTGGGCGAGGCCTAGCCCATCCGGGCTATGCGTGCACCGATGCTGCGGCTATTCCGGGTGTGCCGACGGTCGGCTCAACCGACGGTGACCGAGGGGGCAGCGCCCGTGGATTCGACCGATTCGCCCATCTCGTCGGCGATCCGCTTCGCCTCCTCGATCAGCGTCTCCACGATCTTGGACTCGGGCACGGTCTTGATCACCTCGCCCTTGACGAAGATCTGGCCCTTGCCGTTGCCCGAAGCGACCCCGAGGTCGGCTTCGCGCGCCTCGCCCGGGCCGTTGACGACGCAGCCCATCACGGCGACGCGTAGCGGGACCTCCATCCCCTCCAGCCCGGCGGTCACCTCGTCGGCCAGCGTGTAGACGTCCACCTGGGCGCGGCCGCAGGACGGGCAGGACACGATCTCGAGCTTGCGCGGGCGCAGGTTCAGCGACTGCAGGATCTGGTTGCCGACCTTGACCTCTTCGACCGGCGGCGCCGAGAGGGAGACCCGGATCGTGTCTCCGATCCCCCGGCCCAGCAGGGCGCCGAAGGCGACCGCGCTCTTGATCGTGCCCTGGAAGGCCGGCCCCGCCTCGGTGACCCCGAGATGCAGCGGCCAGTCGCCCTGCTCGGCGAGCAGCTCGTAGGCACGGACCATGACCACCGGGTCGTTGTGCTTGACGGAGATCTTGAAGTCGTGGAAGTCGTGCTCCTCGAACAGCGACGCCTCCCAGACCGCCGACTCGACCAGGGCCTCCGGCGTAGCCCGCCCGTACTTCGCCAACACGCGCTTGTCCAGGCTCCCGGCGTTGACACCGATCCGGATCGAGACCCCGGCGTCCTTCGCCGCCCGGGCGATCTGGGCGACCTGGTCGTCGAAGGCCCGGATGTTGCCGGGGTTGACCCGGACGGCCGCGCAGCCGGCATCGATGGCCGCGTAGACGTACTTCGGCTGGAAGTGGATGTCGGCGATCACCGGGATCTGCGACTTCTGCGCGATGGCCGGCAGCGCCTCCGCGTCGTCCTGGCTGGGACAGGCCACGCGCACGATGTCACAACCGGTGGCGGTCAGCTCGGCGATCTGCTGCAGCGTCGCGTCGATGTCGGTGGTCTGCGTCGTCGTCATCGACTGGACCGACACCGGGGCGTCGCCGCCGACGAGGACGTCACCGACCGCGATCTGCCGCGAGCGGCGCCGCTCCGCGAGCACCGGGGGCGGCGCGTCGGGCATCCCGAGGTCGATGGCAGTCATGGTCTCCTCACCAGCAGGTCAGTCGAGCCGGACGGGGTTGACGAGGTCGGTCCAGACCAGCAGCACGCCCATCAGGATCAGCAGCAGGCCGAAGCCGTACGCGACGGGCAGCAGCCGGCCCACGTCGAAGTAGCCGGGGTCGGGCTGGCGTCGCAGCCGGGCCCACCCGCGGCGCAGCGCCTCCCAGAGCGCTCCGGCGATGTGCCCGCCGTCGAGCGGCAGGATCGGCAGGAAGTTGAACAAGGCGATGAACAGGTTGACCGTGGCCAGCAGCCCGATCACCTGCGAGATCCTGATCCGCCACGGGTTCTGCTCGGCGCTGACCAGCTCGCCGGCCACCCGGCTGGCTCCCACCACGCTCATCGGGCTGTCCTGCTCGCGCTCGGCTCCAACGGCGGCCTTGGCCACGCCGACCATCCGGGCCGGCAT
This sequence comes from uncultured Actinomycetota bacterium, assembly GCA_963695375.1. Classification (GTDB taxonomy): domain Bacteria; phylum Actinomycetota; class Actinomycetes; order Propionibacteriales; family Nocardioidaceae; genus JACCVL01. The sequence goes on from OY968767.1 coordinate 2,749,721, forward strand.
GTCGACCAGCGCGGCGCCGGTGGCCTTGACCAGGCTGCCCATCGTCTCGGCGACCATGACCGGCCCACCACGGTCGTAGGTCTGCGTCGGTGAGACGCCGAGGAATCCGACCTCGGTGAACGCCGCCGGGTCGTCCAGGCTCGGCCGGGTCGACACCGTGGTGTTGGTCTCCAGGGTGAGCTGGTCACCGTCGCGGTTCACCACGATCTGCGCGTCGCCGGCGGCGTTGTCGCGGATCAGCGCGGACACCTGGTCCCAGGAGGTGACCTCGATGCCGTTGAACGACAGGAGCTCGTCCCCGGGCTGCAGACCGGCGATGGACGCCGGTGACTCCGGGTCGTCGGCCTGACAGGCCTGCGCGGCCCGGTCCGCGGGGACCACGCAGTCCGACACCGTGTCGACGGTGGTGGTCGGCGTGAGGACACCGAGCCCCATGATGAGGACGGCGAAGAGCACCGCGGCGATGGCCACGTTCATCAGCGGGCCGCCGGACATCACGATCAGCTTCTGCCACCACGGCTTGCGGTAGAACAGCCGGTCCTCCTCGCCGGGGAGCACCTTCTCGTACTCCGCGGCGCGTGCGTCGGCCACCAGCTGGGTGAACATGCCGGTGTTGCTGGAGCGGACCTTGTCCGGGTGGTCCGCGTCGGCGACCGCGTCGGGGGCCGGCGGAAGCATGCCGACGAGCTTGACGTAGCCGCCGAGCGGGATCGCCTTGACGCCGTACTCGGTCTCACCGCGGCGCACCGACCACAGCCGTCGGCCGAAACCGACGAAGTACTCGGTGACCTTGACGCCGAATCTCTTGGCCGGCCACATGTGCCCGACCTCGTGCAGTGCGATGGAGGCCATCAGTCCGAGGAAGAACACGACGACGCCGAGCAGGTAGACCAGCGTGTTCATGTCCCTCCCGTCCCGGGTCGGTGCGGTCCGTCGACGAGCGCGGCGGCGCGCTCGCGCGCCCAGCGGTCGGCCTCGAGCACCGACTCGACGGTCAGCGGCTCACCAGTCGAGGGTACGGGGTCGGCGCGGCCGCCGGTGCCGAGCGCCTCGGCCAGGACCCGGCCGACGGTGTCGCTGATCGCCGGGAAGGCCAGCCCACCCGCGAGGAACGCCTCGACACACACCTCGTTGGCGGCGTTGAGCACGGCCGGCGCCACGCCCGCAGCCGCACCGGCGCGGCGGGCCAGCCGGACCGCCGGGAAGGCGTCGTCGTCCAGCGGGCTGAACTCCCAGCGACCCTCCGCACTCCAGTCGAGGGCGGGCGCCGCGCCGGGGACGCGGTGCGGCCAGGCCAGTCCCAGCGAGATCGGCATCCGCATGTCCGGCGGCGACGCCTGCGCGATCGTCGAGCCGTCCACCAGCTCCACCATCGAGTGCACGATCGACTGCGGGTGTACGACCACCTCGATCCGATCGAAGCCGACGCCGAACAGCAGATGCGCCTCGATCACCTCGAGGCCCTTGTTCATCAGGGTCGCCGAGTTGACCGTCACCAGCGGTCCCATCGACCAGGTGGGGTGGGCGAGCGCCTGCTCCGGTGTGACGTCGACGAGCTCCTCCCGGCTGCGGCCGCGGAACGGCCCGCCACTCGCGGTGAGGATCAGCCGCCGGACGTCGGCCGGCTCCTCGCCACGCAGCGCCTGGGCGAGCGCGGAGTGCTCGGAGTCGACCGGGACGATCTGCCCCGGCCGGGCCGCCGAGCAGACCAGCTCTCCGCCCACGATCAGCGACTCCTTGTTCGCCAGCGCCAGCAGGGAGCCTGCGTCCAGCGCGGCCAGGGTCGGGCGTAGCCCGGCAGCGCCGTCCATGGCGTTCAGGACCACGTCGCAGGGCCTGCCCGCGAGCTCGGTGGCGGCGTCCGGGCCGGCGACGATGCGGGGCAGTCGCAGCTCCCCCTCGGCCCACCCGCGCCGCTGCGCCTCGGCGTACAGCGCGAGCTGGACGTCCTGCACGGCGCTCGCCCGCGCGACCGCCACCACCTCGGCCTCGTGCTCCAGTGCCTGCGCGGCGAGCAGCTCCGGACGGCTCCCGCCGGCGGCGAGCGCGCGGACGCGGAAGCGGCCGGGGTTCCGGGAGACGACGTCCAGCGCCTGGGTGCCGATCGAGCCGGTGCTGCCGAGCAGCACGACGTCCCGGGCGGCGGTGGAAGGGCTCACGACCGGCATCCTCTCAGCGCGCCGGGTGTGCGGCGGGCGGCGCCGAGCCGGTGCGACACGCTCGGTGGACCGAGCGGCAGCCGAACGGCGGAGCGAATGCGGATTCCGTACCTCCGCTGCGGGTTGACGCAGCGAAGCGGTGGTCGGTGTACTGGTCGGCGACGTATCCCGCAGCAGGAGGCGCACGTGACCGTCACCGAGCCCAGCCCGACCAGCATCGCCGGCGGTCCCGGTCTGCCGCAGCGCCGGCAGCTGGTGACCGAGGTGCCCGGTCCCCGCTCCCGCGAGCTGCACCGGCGGCGGCAGGAGACCGTCGCCGCCGGGGTGGGCAGCGTGCTCCCCGTCTACGTCGCGGCGGCGGGTGGCGGCGTCATCGTGGACGTCGACGGCAACAGCTTCGTCGACCTGGCGTCCGGCATCGGGGTCACCGGCGTCGGCAACGCCGCCCCGGCTGTGGTGGACCGTGTGCGCAGCCAGGCGGAGGCGTTCACCCATACCTGCTTCATGGTGGCGCCCTACGACGGCTACCTGCAGGTCTGCGAGGCGTTGGCCGACGTCACGCCCGGCGACCACGCGAAGAAGTCGGCATTGTTCAACTCCGGCGCCGAGGCGGTGGAGAACGCGGTCAAGATCGCCCGGGTGGCGACCGGTCGGGACGCGGTCGTGGTGTTCGACCACGCCTACCACGGCCGGACCAACCTGACGATGGCCATGACGGCCAAGTCGATGCCGTACAAGCACGGCTTCGGGCCGTTCGCCGGAGAGGTCTACCGCGTCCCGATGTCGTACCCGTTCCGGGAGCCGGCGCCGATCGACGGGGCAGCCGCCGCCGCGCGGGCGATCTCGATGATCGAGAAGACCGTGGGCGCCGACCAGGTGGCCTGCGTCGTGGTCGAGCCGATCCAGGGCGAGGGTGGCTTCGTGGTGCCGGCGCCCGGCTTTCTGCCGGCGCTGGCCGAGTGGTGCCGCTCGACCGGCGTCCTGCTGGTCGCGGACGAGATCCAGTCCGGCTTCTGCCGGACCGGCGACTGGTTCGCCTGCGACCACGAGTCGGTGGTGCCCGACCTGGTCACCACGGCCAAGGGGATCGCCGGCGGCCTGCCGCTGGCCGGGGTCACCGGCCGCGCCGAGGTGATGGACGCCGTGCACGTCGGCGGCCTCGGCGGCACCTACGGCGGGAACCCGGTCGCCTGCGCCGCCGCGCTGGGCGCGATCGCGACCATGCGGGAGCAGGACCTGGCCGCCCGCGCCCGCCGGATCGGTGCGCTGATGCTGGGCCGGCTGGCCGCGGTGGCGGAGCGGGAGCCGGCCGTCGGCGACGTGCGCGGACGCGGGGCGATGGTCGCGGTCGAGCTGGTCCGGCCCGGGAGCACCGAGCCGGACCCCGCCCGGGCGGCCGCCGCCAGCGCCGCCTGTCATGCGGAGGGGGTGCTCACCTTGACCTGCGGGACGTACGGCAACGTGCTGCGCTTCCTGCCGCCGTTGGTGATGCCCGAGGAGCTGCTCACCGACGCCCTCGACGTCGTCGCCACCGCCCTCACCACCCCCTGACCCCCGCTGCGTCATACGACGCGCCGTCAATCGGCATCGCAACGGATGACGTCCCGGGTGGTCCCGGCGTGACGTCATCCGACGCGCCGGTGATTGGCCGCCGGATGGATGACGTCCCGAGTGGGTCAGCGCACCGTACGGCGCCAACCAGCCGCAACCAGCGCCTCGACGATCTGGCCGAAGAACGCGTCCGGGGCAACGCGCAGCGCGAGCACCGGCAACCGCAACACCGTGTCACCGGCCAGCGCGACGCTGTTCTGCCGGAGCGCATCCGGTACGGCCGCCTCGACGCGCAGGTGCTGCATGCCGTCGATCTCCACGACTACCCGGTAGCGGCTCCAGCGCACGTCGAGGTAGGTCCGGCCGGATGGACCGCGCCGGACGACCTGCCGGCTCGGTTCGGGCAACCCCCGCCGTCGACACTCCCGCCCGAAATCGATCTCGCCCATCGATTGCGCACCACCGAGGAGGTCGAGCACGACCGACTCCAGCAGCCGCCGGCGCTTGTCCCGCCGGACGTCGAGCAACGCGACCCCGACGGCCTCCGGCGTGGTCAATCGCTGCTGCACGGCCATCGACATCACGGTCGCCGCCTGCCGGTCGGTGACAGCCCACAGGCCCGCGCGCACGGCTGCCACCTCCGGACGTACCCGGGGAACACCCACCGGCACCACGTCGTCCTCCCGCAACCGTCTCGTTTGGCGCACCACCGTCCCGCGGCGGCGGTGGACGCGGGCGCCGCGGGGCACTGACACCCGGATGGCATCGGGTTGCCAGTTGTCCAACCCGGCCAGCAGCAGCGCGCTGGCGCCGTCGACGACCGCACGCGGGCCGGCCTCGAACACGGCGCTCCAGTACGGCGCGCGGCCAGTCAGATCACCGGTGTGCACCGCGACGGTCTGTCGACCGTGGGCCCGCCAGCGCCCGGCGCGCAGCTCGGCGGTGATCTGCCAGCGAGTCAGGCCCACTGCGAACAGCTGGCGACGGGAGACCACTCCGTCCTGGCCGAACGCCAGCCCGGTCACCCGGTCGCGGCGGGCTCGACGCTGCTCCGCGTCGTGTGGCACCTGGACCGGCCGCCGACGACGCTCTTGTTGGAGTACAGCTGTCGACACGGTCGGAGCCTGGGCCGATGGCGCCGGGACCTGGCGGCGTATCGCCACGGCTTGTGGATGCCGAGACCGCGCCGAAGCCCTGAGCATCCCGAGGACGTCATGCGAATTGATGTCTATCGACGGCGCGTCGTATGACGTCCCGCGACCCACGGCGAGGACGTCATACGAGTCGCTGCCTACTGACGGCGCGTTGTATGACGCAAGGGGGGTCAGGTGTCGTCGCGGAGGCCCCAGGGGCTGCCGTACGCCGTCAGCAGGTCGAGGAACGGCACAGCGTCGAACGCCTCCGGGCCGAGCACGCCGGACCCCGACCAGGTACCCGTGGCGAGCAGCTCGAGCGCGACCACGGGGTTCACCGCGGTCTGCCAGACCACGCACTGGTGCCCGTACTCCCGCATCGACCACTCGTTGTCGACCACGTGATAGAGGTACGTCGACCGGGGGCTTCCGTCCTTCCCGGTGCCGGTCACCGCCACGCCGGCGCAGGTCTTGCCGCGCATCCGGTCCCCGAGCGTCGCCGGGTCGGGCAGGCAGGCGGCGACGACGTCTCGCGGACTGACCTCGACCCCGCCCACCCGCACCGGCGCGGTCGAGTCGAGGCCGAGCTTGTGCAGGGTCCGGAGCACGTCGATGAACTCCTCGCCGAGCCCGTACTTGAAGGTGGCCCGCCGCGCCTGCACCCAGCGCGGCATCAGCAGCACCTCCTCGTGCTCCACGTTCACGCACTCGACCGGGCCGATGCCCTCCGGGAAGTCGAAGACCTCCGGCTCGCTGAACGGGGCGGTGGTGAACCAGCCGCGCTCCTTCTCCCAGATCACCGGCGGGTTGAGGCACTCCTCGATCGTGGTCCAGATCGAGAACGACGGCGCGAAGTCGTAGCCCTCGACGGTGAGGTTGGCGCCGTCTCGGGTCCCGAGCTCGTCGATCTCGGCGAACAGGTGGTCCGCGGCGTAGCGGGCGAACACGTCCGACAGCCCGGGTTCGACGCCGATCCCGACCAGCGCCAGCCGGCCGTCGGCCTCCCACCGGTCGGCGACCGCGAACTGCCGGTCGCCCAGCTTCACCCCGCACTCCTCGTACGGTCGCTCGGGATGCGGTGTGGACAGGCTCATCGCCATGTCCAGGTAGTCGGCCCCAGCCGCGTACGCGCCCTCGAAGATGCCCATCACGAAGCGTGGGTCGACCGCGTTCATGACGTGGGTGACTCCGTGCGCCCGACACAGCGCCGCCACCGCGTCGGCCGACGAAGCGTCCACCTGGGCGGCGGTGAAGCGGTCGTCGGCCAACGCCGCCACTGCCCGGCCCGCCCGGGCCTCGTCGTAGTCGGCGACGACGCAGGCCTCGAAGAAGTCCCGGCGGGCGGCGATGGCGGTGAAGGCGGCGCCGACCCCTCCTGCGCCCACGAGCAGGATGCGCATGGGCGTCCCCGACGGCATCGGGTCAGGCCTCGATGTTGGTCATCACGTGCTTGACCCGGGTGTAGTCCTCGAGCCCGTACATCGACAGGTCCTTGCCGTAGCCGGAGTGCTTGAACCCGCCGTGCGGCATCTCGGCGACGAGCGGGATGTGGGTGTTGATCCACACGCAGCCGAAGTCCAGCCGCCGCGCCATCCGCATCGCCCGGCCGTGGTCGCGCGTCCAGACACTCGACGCCAGCCCGTACTCGACGCCGTTCGCCCAGCGCACCGCCTCGTCCTCGTCACTGAAGCGCTGCACGGTGATCACCGGGCCGAAGATCTCGTCCTGCACCGCTTCGTCGTCCTGGTGCAGACCGCTCACCACGGTCGGCGAGTAGAAGTAGCCGTCGGCGAGGTCGCCTCCGACCCGCTCGCCGCCGGCGCCGAGCGAGGCGTGGTCGGGCAGTCGGTCGATGAAGCCGCTGACCTTGGTCAGCTGGGCGTCGGAGTTCACCGGGCCGTAGAGCACGTCGGCGTCGTCGGGTCGGCCGGTACGCGTGCTCCTCGCCTGCTCGACCAGCGCGCTGACGAAATCGTCGTGGACTCGCGGCCCGGCCAGGACGCGGGTGGCCGCAGTGCAGTCCTGCCCGGCGTTGAAGAAGCCGGCCACCGAGATCGCCTCGGCCGCAGCCTCCAGGTCCGCGTCGTCGAAGACGACGACGGGCGCCTTGCCACCGAGCTCGAGGTGCACCTTCTTCAGGTCGTCCGCCGACGACTTCGCCACCTCGGTGCCGGCACGCACCGATCCGGTGATCGAGGCCATCTGCGGGATCGGGTGCGAGACCAGGGCGCGGCCGGTGTCCCGGTCGCCGCACACCACGTTCAGCACGCCGGGAGGCAGGAACTCCCCCGCCATCTCGGCGAGCAGCGTCGTCGAGGCGGGAGTCGTGTCGCTGGGCTTGAGGACGACGGTGTTGCCCGCGGCCAGCGCAGGGGCGATCTTCCAGATCGCCATCATGATCGGGTAGTTCCACGGGGTCACCTGGGCGCAGACGCCGATCGGCTCGCGCCGGACGAACGACGTGTGCCCGGCCATGTACTCCCCGGCCGACTTGCCCTCCAGGACCCGCGCGGCACCGGCGAAGAACCGGACCTGGTCGACCATCGGCGGGATCTCCTCGTCCAGCGTCAGCTGGATCGGCTTGCCGGTGTCCCGGCTCTCCACCGCGACCACCTCGTCGGCTCGGCTCTCCAGCGCGTCCGCCAGCTTGAGCAACGCCTGCTGCCGCTCGCCGGGCGTCGTGTCCCGCCAGCTCTCGAAGGCCGTCTGCGCCGCGCGGGTGGCCCGGTCGACGTCCTCCTTGCCCGACAGCGGAGCGGTGGCGTAGACCGCCCCGGTCACCGGGTCGATGACGTCGTAGGTCGACCCGTCGGCGGCATCCACCGACTCGCCGCCGACGAAGTTGCGGAAGGCACGCTTCTCGGACACGCGGACACTCCTCGGATCGGAATCGATGGTTGCGCAGAGCTGGTACGACGCATCCTGACCGTCTCAGCGACAGAACGCAACGGTTTCCGTCGGCTAGAGCCGCCCTCCGCTGGTATCGCCGGACAGCCGCTGGGTCAGCCAGATCGGGATGATCGACGCCACGATCAGCGCCGCCGCGACCACGTTCACGACCGGCGCCTGGTTCGGACGGAACAGGTTGTTGAAGATCCAGATCGGCAGCGTCTGCACCTCGCCCCCGGCGGTGAAGGTGGTCACGATGATCTCGTCGAAGCTGAGCGCGAAGGCCAGCAGCGCGCCGGCCAGCAGCGCCGAGCGCAGCAGCGGGAAGGTGACCAGCCGGAAGGTGGTCCAGCGGGTGGCCCCGAGGTCCATCGAGGCCTCCTCGACGCTGCTGCCCAGCCGGCGCAGTCGCGCGATGACGTTGTTGAACACCACCACGATGCAGAACGTGGCGTGGGCGACCACCAGGGTGAGGAAGCCGAGGTCGACGCCGAGGACGGTCCGGAAGGCGTTGTTGAGCGCGATACCGGTCACGATGCCGGGCAGGGCGATGGGCAGGATCACGAGCAACGACACGGTCTCCCGGCCGAAGAACCGGTAGCGCTGCAGGGCGAATGCGGCGGCGGTGCCGAGCACCAGGCTCACGCCGGTTGCTGCCAGCCCGGCGCGGACGCTCGTGCCCAGCGCGGCCCGGGCCCCGCCGTTGTCGGCGGTCGCCTCCCACCAGCGCAGCGTCCACCCCGAGGGCGGCCAGCCGAAGGTGGAGTCGGCGTTGAACGAGTTGACGACCACCACGACCAGCGGCAGGTAGACCACCAGGAGCACGAGGGCCACGCAGGCCCCGAGGGTCAGCCGGGCCGGCCGGGACAGGATCATCCGGCGCCTCCCCCGGTCACAGGTTCTCCAGCGCGCCGGTGCGCCGCACGGCCGCCAGGTAGATGAGCATCACGCCGACGGACAGGGTGGCCATCGCCGCCGCGAACGGCAGGTTGTTCGCGGCGCCCACGTTGTCGTAGACGACCGTGCCCAGCATCTGGCTGGTACCGCCGATGATCTCCACGGCGATGTAGTCGCCGAGCGACAGCGAGAAGGTGAACACCGAGCCGGCGAACACCGCGGGCACCACGACCGGGAACACCACCGAGCGCAGCGTGCGACCTGCCTTGGCGCCCAGGTCGGCGGACGCGTCCAGCAGCGAGTCGGGCATCCGGTCGAGGCCGGCGTAGATGGGCAGGATCATGTAGGGCAGCCAGAGGTACGACAGCGTGAGGACCAACGTGACGAGGCCGAAGCCCGGAGTGACCCCGACCGACCCCTCCAGGACCCCGCCGTCGATGGTCATCACCCGCCACGCGTAGGCCTTCACCAGATAGCTGGCCCACAGCGGCATCAGCACCGCGACGACGAGCAGCCGGGCGACCCGGGGGCTGGCCACCTTGGCCATGTAGAACGCGATCGGGAAGGCGATGACGGCATCGATCACCGTCACCGCCAGCGCCACCCCGATCGTGCGCAGGGTGATCGTCCGGTAGACCTCGACCGTCCAGATGTCGACGAAGTTCTGCACGTTCCACACGCGGTTGATCTCCGCGGTGAACGGGTCCACCTGCCAGAACGCGGTGACCAGTAGCGCGGCCAGCGACCCCAGATAGGCCACACCCAGCCAGAGCATCGGCGCCGCCAGCACTCCGCCCAGCCGCACGCGCGGGTGCCGGTGCAGGAACGCCGATGCCCGGCGGGTGGGACCCTCCGGGATCGTCGTCATGTCGTCAAGGGCTGGGTCAGCCCTTGATCTCGGTCCACGCCTGTGTCCAGTCGCCGTAGTCCGTGCACGTCACGTCCTCGCGACCGTCGAGGCACTGCTCGATCGGCGTCGTCCAGTACCAGATCTGGTCGGCGTACTCCTCGTCGCCGGCGTGGTAGGTGTCGCAGTGGTCGGCCGCCTCGGTGAAGTCGCAGGCCTTGGCGTTGCCCGGAGCCTCACCGAACCACTCCGCAACCTGGGCGTTCACCTCCGGCGAGCTGATGTGGTTGAGCCACATGTAGGCGCAGTTCTTGTGCTCGGACTCCGCACCGACCATCCAGGTGTCGGACCAACCGGTGGCGCCCTCCTCGGGCAGCGTCACCTCGACCGGGGCGTCGGCCTTGGCCAGGTTGGCGATCACCTGCCAGGTCGTACCGACGACGGTGGATCCGGACTTGAAGGCCTGGATCTCCTTGAGGTAGTCCGACCAGTACTCCCCGACGTTCTCCCGCTGCTGCTTGAGCAGGTCGACGGCAGCGGCGAGCTGCTCCTCGTCCAGCGCGTACGGGTCCTCGATGCCCAACTCCGGCTGGGTCTCCATGAGGTACAGCGCGGCGTCGGCGATGTAGATCGGCGAGTCGTAGGCCGTCACCTCGCCGGCGTACTCGTCGGACCCGTCGAACACCACGCCCCACGAGTCCGGCGCCGGCTTCACCTCGTCGGTGCGCCACATCAGCAGGTTGGCCCCCCAGCCGTGCGGGATGCCGTAGTTGACCCCGTCGATGGTGTTCCATTTCTGGTCCTTGAGGAACGGCCAGATGTCGGCGTAGTGCTCCAGCAGGTCGACGTTGACCGGCTCCACGTCACCGGCGGCGATCATCCGCAGCGAGGCGTCCCCGGAGGCCGACACCACGTCGTACTCGCCCGTCTTCATCAGCGTCGTGGCCTCGTCGGACGTGCCGAAGAGCTTGACGTTGACCTGACAGCCGGTCTCCTGCTCGAACGGCGTGACCCAGTCGACCGCCTTCGCGGTGGAGCCGTCCTCGGCGTATCCCGGCCAGGCCAGCACGTTCAGCTGCCCCTCGCCCTCGCCGATCTCCTCCAGTGCGGGCAGGTCCGGTGCCTGGAATCCGCCACCGGACGTGCTGCTCTCGCCGTCACCGCTGTCCGTGCCGCATGCTGCGACCAGCGCAAGCGCGGTCATCGAGGCGGCCACCATGCACCTGCGCGTCGTCGTTGCCACTACCTCTCCTCTCCCTGGTGCCCGTCGGGTCTCCCGTCGGGTATTGCGAAGCAGTGCCGCGGATGCCAGCTGAGCCGGACCTTGGCGCCACGCCTTTGCAGCACGTCCATGGAGGACGTCTGTACGTTCTGCTCCACCGCGACGAGTCGCGGCCCGTCGTCGACATCCACGGTGTAGCGGGTCTCCGAACCGATGTAGACGACCTCGCTGACGGTGCCGTGTGCCGAGTGGTGCTCGGCCGGGGCCGCTGTGTCCAGGTCGAAGCCGACGTGCACCTTCTCCGGCCGGATGCTCACCGTGCCGTCGATCCCCAGCCGATCCCGGACGTACGGCCCGTCCAGCACGTTGGAGGAGCCGACGAAGCCCGCGACGAACGGGCTGGCCGGGTGCTCGTAGACCTCGGCCGGGGTGCCCACCTGGGCGATCCGCCCGTGCTCGAAGACCGCGAGCCGGTCGCTCATCGTCAGCGCCTCGTCCTGGTCATGCGTCACGAACACGAAGGTGATGCCGACCTGCCGCTGGATCTGCTTGAGCTCGACCTGCATCTCCTCGCGCAGCTTCAGGTCCAGGGCACCGAGCGGCTCGTCGAGCAGCAGCACCTTCGGCCGCACCACCAGCGCCCGTGCCAGCGCCACCCGCTGCCGCTGGCCACCCGACAGCTGCGCCGGACGCCGGTCGCCATAGCCCTCGAGACGGACGGTGCCGAGCGCCTCCTCGGCCTGCCGGCGCCGCTGCGCCTTGCCGACGCCGCGCACCCGCAGGCCGTAGGCCACGTTGTCCCGGACGTCCATGTGCGGGAACAGCGCGTAGTCCTGGAACACGGTGGTCACGTCCCGGTCGAACGGTGCCTGCCGGGTGACGTCCGCGCCGTCGAGGTCGATGCTGCCCGACGTCGGCAGCTCGAAGCCGGCGATCATCCGCAGCACCGTGGTCTTTCCGGAGCCGGACGGGCCCAGCATGGAGAAGAACTCCCCGGTGCGGATCGTGAGGTCGATGCCGGCGACCGCCTCGGTCCGGCCGAACGACTTGCGGACCGCACGGAGCTGCACGGCGACGTCGTCGCTCGACCCGCCCGCTGCACCCACCACCACACGCGCTCCCGGGTCGACGACAGGGCAGGCTACTTCGCCCTCCGCCGCTGATCGTGACGCCCACGCCCCGGAAGCACAACGATTTCCGGCTGCGATCTCAGCCCGGCCCCCTCGTGCTCTGCCGGGCACGGTGCAGGCGGGGCGGCCGGCAGGGGCTAGTTTCGGGTCGTGCCTCCCACCGCCCCGGTCCCCGCGCTCGACCTCGTCGCCCTGGACTCCCTGCTGGACGAGGAGGAGCGGGCCATCCGCGACACCGTTCGCCGCTTCGGCGCCGAGCACCTGCGCCCACATGTCGCGGAGTGGTTCGAGGCGGGTGAGATCCCGGCTCGCGAGCTGGCCCGCCAGCTCGGCGGGCTGGGCGTGCTCGGCATGCACCTGTCCGGGTACGGCTGCGCGGACACCTCGACGGTGGCGTACGGGATGGCCTGCCACGAGCTCGAAGCCGTCGACTCGGGTCTGCGCAGCCTGGTGTCGGTGCAGGGGTCGCTGGCGATGTATGCCCTGCACCGGTTCGGCAGCGAGTCGCACCGCAAGGACTGGCTGCCGATGCTGGCCTCGGGGGACGCGATCGGGTGCTTCGGCCTCACCGAGCCGGACGCGGGGTCCGATCCCGCGGCGATGCGCACCACCGCCCGCCGGTCCGGCGCCGGGGTCGACGCCGACTGGATCCTCGACGGCACCAAGATGTGGATCACCAACGGGACCGTCGCCGACGTGGCGGTGGTGTGGGCACGCACCGACGCCGGGATCCGGGGCTTCGTGGTGCCGACCGACCGGCCCGGCTTCGCCGCCCGCGGCATGGGGCACAAGCTGTCGCTGCGCGCCTCGGCCACGGCGGAGCTCGTGCTCGAGGAGGTGCGGCTGCCCGCCGAGGCGGAGCTTCCGGGCGCGCAGGGGCTGGCCGGCCCGCTGACCTGCCTGTCGGAGGCCCGGCTCGGCATCGCCTTCGGCGCGCTCGGCGCGGCACGGGACAGCCTGGAGACGGCGGTCGCCTATGCCGGCACCCGGGAGGTCTTCGGCCGCCCGCTCGCCGGCTACCAGCTCACCCAGGCGAAGCTGGCCGACATGGCCGCCTCCCTGGGCAGCGCCATGCTGCTGGCCGTGCAGCTCGGCCGGCTGCACGAGGCGGGCAGCCTGCGTCCCGAGCAGGTCAGTCTGGGCAAGCTGCACAACGTCCGGGTGGCGCTGGCCATCGCGCGGGAGTGCCGGACGATCCTGGGAGCCAGCGGCATCACGACGGAGTACTCCCCGCTGCGGCACGCCAACAACCTGGAGTCGGTGCTCACCTACGAGGGCACCACCGAGGTGCACCAGCTGGTCGTGGGGCAGGCGTTGACCGGCACCTCGGCGTTCCGCTGAGGGGCGGCCGAGGTGCCGGTCGCGGGCTGCCCGGTGTGACTCAGTCGGTCAGCCGCAGCACCAAGAGGTCGCCCGACGGCGTGCTGGCCACCGTCAGCGTGCCGCCGGCCTCCCGGAACTCCCCGGTGCCGCCGGTGACCGGCACGACCAGGGTCTGCTCACCGCGGAAGACCACCCCGTCGATCAGGATCTTGCCCCGGTCCTCCAACAAGAAGGTGCCCTCGCAGGCGAACTGGTTGACCATCCGCTGGCACTGGACCGAGTGCCGGCCGACCCGGTCTCGAGTCTGAGCGTCGAGCAGCCTGGCCTCGAAGATGAAGGAGTCACCCGGGTCGAACCGGCCGTCCCCGTCGATGTCGACGTCGGCGTCCCGCAGCAAGCGCTCCCGCAGCCGGATCGTCTCCCCGTCGGCGCCGGCGGGTGCGCCGCGCAGCTGATCGGTCTGCGACGTCGGCCAGCCGCTGGGCCAGTCGTCACCCTCGGCGGCCGCCGAGCCACCGACCGTCGCGGCGAGGCCGCCACCGACCAAGGCCACCGCCGCCGCTCCTGCGGCCACCCTTGTCCGGGCCGACCGCAGCACGCTTTTGCTGATCATGATCCGCTCCTTCCCGACGAGCCCCCGACGGACGCGTCGGGTGCAACTACGGACCCGTTCGGCGCGCAGCACTATGCCCCGATCGGGTGGTTGACCCGATGTGCCCGGCCGATCACGGTCCGTCGGGGTCAGCGACCCTCGAGGAGCGGGCCGGCCGGGTCGTGCGCCAACCCGTCCCGCCGGGCGGCTATCGCGCTCAGGGCCTCGAGCACCACCCGGTTGCCGAGGTACGCCGTGATCTCGGCGTGGTCGTACGGCGGGGACACCTCCACGACGTCCACCCCCACCACCGGCAGCTCCAGACAGATCCGGCGCACCGAGTCCAGCAGCTCGCGGGCCGACAGGCCGCCCGGCTCGGGGGTGCCCGTCCCGGGTGCGTGTCCGGGGTCGCAGACGTCGACGTCGACGGACAGGAACACGCCCTCGCACCCGTCGGTGGCGATCTCGAAGGCCTCGGTCAGGCAGCTGTCCAGGCCGCGCGCGCCGATCTCGGTCATCTCGTACGACCGCATGTTCTGCGCCGCCATCCAGGCCAGCGTCTCCGGGCCCGGCCAGTAGCCGCGCAGCCCGATCTGCAGGAAGCGGTCGCCGCGCAGTGCGCCGGACTCGATCAGCCGGCGCATCGGCTGCCCGTGCCCGTACAACGAGCCGAACTCGATGTCGCCGGTGTCCGCGTGCGCGTCGAAGTGCAGCATCGAGACGGCGCCGAAGCCGTGGTGCCGGGCGACCCCGGTGGCGTCGGGCAGCGTGATCGTGTGGTCCCCACCGAGCACCACCGGGATCGCGCCCGCGCTGACCACGCGAAAGACCGCCTCCTCGAGCGAGCGGATCGACCGCTCGACGTCACCGGAGTACATCTCCACATCCCCGGCGTCGCGGACGTCCAGGTCGCGCAGCGCGTCGGTCCGCAGCGCCAGGTGCGGCCGAGAGCCGTCCTGCGGCAGGTAGCACGCCTGCCGGATCGCCTGCGGCCCGAAGCGCGCACCCGGGCGGTGCGAGGTCCCCCCGTCGAACGGTGCACCGACGACGACGACGTCGGCCCCCGCCATCGAGTCCGGGTCGTCGGCGGCACAGGCCTGCACCCCCAGGAAGGTGATGTCGGGGCCGAACTGCGGGCCGTACCGACTCATCGTGCTCCTCCGCTGCCGTGCTGATGCCGACGAAATCCGTTGTGTGGACAACGCTGGCACACGGAATGATGATTGTCACCATCTTGTGCCGACGGATTCACTTGCCCCAGGTCCGTCCATTCCGGCAGACTGCCGCCCAGGCCACCGCGAGGAGACAGCAGATGACCACGACCCCCCAGCAGGTGCCCGGGGCGGGACACGAGAGCGCCGACGACGCCGCGCTGCAGCGCGCGGCGCACGACCACCTCTGGATGCATTTCACCCGGCACTCCAGCTACCGCTCCGCCGACGTCCCGACGATCGTGCGCGGGGACGGCGCCTACGTCTTCGACTCGCACGGCCGGCGCTACCTCGACGGGCTGTCCGGGCTGTTCGTGGTCCAGGTGGGGCACGGCCGCAGCGAGCTGGCCGAGGCGGCCGCGAAGCAGGCCGGCGAGCTGGCGTTCTTCCCGCTGTGGTCGTACGCGCACCCCACCGCGATCCAGCTCGCGGACCGGCTGGCGGACTACGCGCCCGGTGACCTGAACCGGGTGTTCTTCACCACCGGTGGCGGTGAGGCGGTGGAGAGCGCCTGGAAGCTCGCGAAGCAGTACTTCAAGCTCACCGGCAGGCCGACCAAGCACAAGGTCATCAGCCGGGCGATCGCCTATCACGGCACGCCACAGGGGGCGCTGTCGATCACCGGGCTGCCGGACATGAAGGCCCCGTTCGAGCCGCTGGTGCCGAGCACCTTCCGGGTCCCGAACACCAACATCTACCGGGCCCCGGTCCACGGCGACGATCCGGAGGCGTTCGGGCGCTGGGCGGCGGACCGCATCGACGAGGCGATCGAGTTCGAGGGGCCGGACACGGTCGCTGCGGTGTTCCTCGAGCCGGTGCAGAACTCCGGCGGCTGCTTCCCGCCCCCGCCCGGGTACTTCCAGCGGGTGCGCGAGATCTGCGACAAGCACGACGTGCTGCTGGTGTCCGACGAGGTGATCTGCGCGTTCGGCCGGCTCGGGCACATGTTCGCCTGCGAGCGGTACGACTACCAGCCGGACATCATCACCTGCGCCAAGGGCCTGACCTCCGGCTACAGCCCGCTGGGGGCGATGATCGCCACCGACCGGCTGTTCGAGCCGTTCGCCGGCGGTTCGGAGATGTTCGCGCACGGCTACACCTTCGGCGGACACCCGGTGTCGGCAGCCGTGGCGATGGCCAACCTCGACATCTTCGAACGCGAGCAGCTGAACGAGCACGTGCAGGGCACCGAGAGCGCCTTCCGAAGCACGCTGGAGCGGCTGCACGACCTGCCGATCGTCGGCGACGTACGCGGGGACGGCTTCTTCTACGGCATCGAGATGGTCAAGGACAAGCAGACCAAGGAGACCTTCGACCACGACGAGTCCGAACGACTGCTCCGCGGCTTCCTCTCCAAGGCTCTGTTCGACGCCGGCCTGTACTGCCGGGCCGACGACCGTGGTGACCCGGTCATCCAGCTGGCGCCGCCGTTGGTGTGCGACCAGTCGCACTTCGACGAGATCGAACAGATCCTGCGTTCGGTGCTCACCGAGGCGTGGACCCGCCTTTAGGCCGGCCCGTCCGCTTTCACGGGGTACCCCGTGAAAGCGGCGCTACGCGAGGGTTATGCCTCTCGGGCAGTGCGCCTTTCACGGGGCACCCCGTGAAAGATCACGGCCGCCAGCAGGTCAGCGGCTGACCGAGCGCACCGCGTCCACGAGCAGGTCGAGCCCCTCCCTCGCCTCGGCCTCACCGAGGGTGAGTGGTGGCGCCACCCGCAGGCAGTTGCCGTGCAGGCCGCCCTTGCCGACCAGCAGCCCGCGGGTACGGGTGGCCTCGAGCACGGCGGCGGCGGCCGCCGGGTCCGGGTCGGTGCCACCAGGCCGCACCATCTCGATCCCGATCATCAGGCCGCGGCCGCGCACCTCGCCGACGCCGGGCAGCGCCCCGATCGACTCCCGCAGCCCGTCCAGCAGCAGCCGACCGACCACGGCGGACTGCTTTTGCAGGTCGTGCTCCAGCACGTAGTCCAGCGTGGCGTTCGCTGCGGCGGTTGCGACCGGGTTGCCCCCGAAGGTGGAGATCGAATTGGCGCCCAGGCAGTCCATCAGCTCGGCACCGGCCACCACGCCGCCCATCGCGGCGCCGTTGCCGATCCCCTTGGCGAAGGTCAGCGCGTGCGGCCGGACCCGTTGCGCCTCGTAGCCCCAGAAGTGGTCGCCGGTGCGACCCCAGCCGGTCTGCACCTCGTCGGAGATGAACAGGATGCCGTGCTCGTCCAGGACCTCCTGGTAGGCGCCGAACAGTCCGTCCGGCGGGATGGCGAAGCCACCCACGCCCTGCACCGGCTCGGCGATCATGCAGGCGACGTCACCGGCGGTGGTGGTCACCAACAGCTCGCGCAGGTCCTGGACGCAGGCTGCGATGAACTTCTGGTCCGGCAGCTCCCGGAACGAGCTGCGCAGCCGGTAGCCACTCTGCGCGTAGGTCACCTGGACCGGGCTGAGGCTGGACGCCGACCAGCCGCGGTTGCCGGTCACGCCGACGGTGGCGAACGCCCGGCCGTGGTAGCTGTTGCGCAGCGCGATGACCTGGTTGCTGCGCCGGTACTGGGTGGCGAGCAACAGCGCGGCCTCGTTGGCCTCGGTGCCCGAGCTGGTGAAGAAGACCTTCGCGTCCGGGATGCCCGACAGCCGGGCGATCTTCTCCGCGAGTTCGACCTGCCCGCGCAGCAGGTACAACGTGGAGGTGTGCAGCACCCCGCGGGCGACCTGTTCCTCGATGGCCGTGCGCACCTCGGGGACGTTGTAGCCGAGCATGTTGGTGAGGATCCCGGCGAAGAAGTCGAGGTACGTGCGCCCGTCCGAGGCCCTGACCCGGCAACCCTGGCCGGAGACGATCTCCATCGGCTCGTCGTAGTAGAGCGCCAGCCAGGCGGGCAGCACCGCCTTGTGCCGGGCGAGCAGGTCGTCTGTCATCGGTCTCACCTCTCCAGCATCGCTACGAGTCGAACCCCAGGCCGAGTGCGTCGAGCGTACGCAGCCACAGGTTCCGCCGCCCGGTGTGGTCCGCCCGCGCCATCGACCGGCGGGTTGCCTCGATGCCGAGCCAGCGGACCGGCTCCGGGGGGAACGGCAGCGGCGTCTTGCGCACCATCGAGAGGCGGGTGCGCTCGGTGACGGCACCGGCCAGCAGGTCGTGCACGACGTCGGCGGCGAACTTGGTGGCGGCGACGCCCAGCCCGGTGAAGCCGGTCGCCCAGGCGACCCGCCGGTCCCACGCGGTGCCGTAGAACGCGCTGAACTGGGTCGAGGTGTCGATCACACCGGCCCAGGCGTGCGTGAAACGAACGCCCTCGAGCTGCGGGAACGTGCTGAAGAAGTGGTCCGCGAGCACCTCGAACGTCGGCGGCCGCCGTTCCAGGTCCGGGGACTGTCGGCTCCCGTAGTGGTACACCGCGTCGTAGCCCCCCCACAGCACCCGGTCGTCGCGCGTGAGGCGGTAGTAGTGGAACAGGTTCGACGCGTCGCCGATCCCCTCGCGCCCTCGCCACCCGAGCGCGTCCCGCTGTCCTGCCGACAGCGGCTCGGTCGTCAGCACGTAGTCGTAGACGGGGACGGTCATCAACCGGAGCCGGCGCAGCAGCGGGGGGAAGGCGTTGGTCGCCAGCACCGTCGCGCGGGCCCGCACGACACCCCCGGGGGTGGTCACCTGGACGCCGGAACCGCTGCGCCGCAGCTCGGCGGCCGGGCTGTGCTCGTGGACCCGGACCCCCGCCTGCAGGCAGGCGCGGCGCAGGCCGGCGGCCAGTCTGGCCGGCTCGAGCAGGGCCGCCTCGGGGTCGAACAGCCCGCCACGGTACGTCGGCGAGTCCACCCGGGCGCGGACGGCGTCGGCGTCCAGCAGCTCGGTCTGCTCCCCGAAGGCCGCTCGCTGCTCGTGCTCCTCCTGCAGGTCGACCAGCTCGTGCGCACGGGTGGCCACGTGCAGCTCGCCGCTCCGCTCGAACCGGCAGTCGATCCCGAGCTCGTCGACCGCCCGCTCGATGGCGGCCAGGTTGTCCAGCCCGAGCCGTCGCAGCTGCGCCATCTCCTGCGGCCAGCGGGTGACCCCGTTGCCCCAGCCGTGGGTGAGGCTGGGATCGGCGAAGCCGCCGTTGCGCCCGCTCGCCGCGTGCCCGCAGGTCTCCGCTTCCAGCAGCAGCACGTCCCGATCGGGATACCGGGCGCGCGCCTCGAGGGCGGTCCACAGGCCGAGGTAGCCACCGCCCACCACGAGCAGGTCGCAGTCCGTCGGCCCGGCGAGCGCCGGTGCCGGTGGCTCAGGCGGCAGCTCGTCCAGCCAGTACGACCGCGGCTCGGCGTCGGCGAGCGCGGCCCGCGCACGTCCCGCCAGGACGTCGGGACGGTTGGTCGTCATGCCCGCGCCCCGGACCTCCAGCTGCGGGCGAGCTGCGGCAGCACCACCGCGACGATCGCGACGAGGAACATCGCGGTGCCGACCACGTTGATCTGCATCGGGATGTCGCGCTGCGCGGCGCCCCACACGTACATCGGGAAGGTCGTGGTCCGGCCGGCGTTGAAGTTCGTGATGATGAAGTCGTCGAAGCTCAGCGCGAAGGCCAGCAGCGCGGCCGCCAGGATGCCGGGGAACACCAGCGGGAACGTGACCCGCCAGAAGGTCTGCCACTCGTTGGCGTAGAGGTCCATCGCCGCCTGCTCCAGCCGGGAGTCCAGTCCCGCCAGCCGTGCCTTCACGGTCACCACGACGAACGACAGGCAGAACATGATGTGCGCGATCAGGATGGTCCAGAAGCCGAGGACGCCGCTGAAGCCGGTGGCCACGAACAACGCGAGCAGCGAGGCGCCGAGCACCACCTCGGGCGAGGCCATCGGCAGGAAGATCAGCACGTTGGCGGTGGCGCGGCCGGAGAAACGCTGGCGGACCAGCGCGAACGCCATCAGCGTCCCGAGCATGGTGGCGCCGAGCGTAGCCAGCACGCCGACCTGCAGGCTGACCACCAGCGAGTCGCACAGCCCCTCCGGCAGACACGGGTTCTGCCAGTTCTTCAGGGTGAAGCCGTCCAGGGTGTACGCCGCCCGGCTGGCCGGTTGGTTGAACGACATCGCCATGACCACGAACATCGGCACGAACAGGTAGACCAGCACGAGCATGCCCACCATCAGCACCATGTGGTCGGTGACCCACCGAACGGCCCGGGCGGTCACAGCAGCTCCTCCGTCCCGGAGCGACGGATGTAGACCGCGACCATGACGACGATCGCGACCATCAACGTCACCGACATGGCCGCCGCCGTCGGATAGTCCCCGGCCTCGAACAACCCCTGGATGACGTTGCCGATCATCGTCTGGTTGGTGTCGCCGAGCAGCTGGGCGTTGATGAAGTCCCCGGCGGCCGGGATGAAGGTGAGCAGCGTGCCGGCCACCACCCCGGGCATCGACAGCGGCAGCGTCACCTTGCGGAATCCCGCCGCGGGCGAGGCGTAGAGGTCACCCGCGGCCTCGATCAGCCGGGGGTCGATCTTCTCCAGGCTCGCGTACAGCGGCAGGACCATGAACGGCAGGAAGTTGTACGTGATCCCGGCGACCACGGCGACGCCCGTGGCCAGCAGCCGGCCGTCGTCGCTGACGAGGCCGACGGTCTTCAGCGCCGAGACCACCGTGCCGTTGTCGGAGAGGATCAGCTTCCAGGCCAGCGTCCGGACCAGGAAGCTGGTGAAGAACGGCGCGATCACGAGGATCAGCAGCAGCGTCTTCCAGCGACCGGACTTGAACGCGATCGCGTACGCCAGCGGATACCCGAGCAGCAGGCACAGCACCGTCGCGCTGCCGGCGTACAGCAGCGCGCGCAGGAACGGCTGGGCGTAGAAGTCCAGGCCGTCGGCGTAGTTCTGCCAGGAGAACGTGACCGCGTAGCCGGTCTCGATCGACCCACTCGGGTCGTAGAGGCTGGTCGCCACCAGCTGGAACAGCGGCGCGACGAAGAACGCCAGCAGCCAGACGACTCCGGGCAGCAGCAACAGGAACACCGTCCGGCGCCGGGCACGCGCCGCCGCGACGTCGGACGGGGGCGGTCCGGAGGACGTCGCCTCGGCCTCGGCGAGCGCGCTCACCCGGAGGAGTCCTCGTCCAGCGTCTCGACACCGGCCGCGGCGTCCTGCTGGTGGTCGAGCAGGAAGGCGTGGTCGGGCGCCCAGTGCAGGTCCACCTCCTGCCCGGCTCGCAGCGGGGAGCGGGCGCCGGTGTTCTGCTCGAACGCCATCAGCTGCTGACCCCACGGCAGCGCCACCATGTACTGCGTGCTCACGCCCACGAAGCTGACGTCGACCACCCGGCCGCCGGTCAGGGTGTTGCCGGCCGCCTCCTCGCCCTGCGGAGCGAGGAAGACCTTCTCCGGCCGGATGCCGAGCCACACCTCCCCCTCGCTCGCCTGCGCCCGGTCCGACCGCACCGACAGCTTGGTGCCGTGCACGTCGACCAGCAGGTCGTCGCCGGCTCGCCCGGTGACCTGGCCCGCGAGCAGGTTGGACTGTCCGAGGAAGTTGGCGACGAAGGTGGTCCGCGGGCTCTCGTACAGCTCACCCGGGGAGCCGAGCTGCTCGACCAGGCCGGCGTTCATGACCGCGATGGTGTCGGCCATGGTCATGGCCTCCTCCTGGTCGTGGGTCACGTGGACGAAGGTGACACCGACCTCGGTCTGGATGCGCTTGAGCTCCAGCTGCATCTGGCGGCGCAGCTTGAGGTCGAGGGCGCCGAGCGGCTCGTCGAGCAGCAGGACCTGCGGCCGGTTGATCAGCGCCCGAGCGAGCGCCACCCGCTGCTGCTGACCGCCGGACAGCTGGGTGGGACGGCGGTGCGCGTAGCCGCCGAGCTCCACCAGCTCGAGCATCTCCCGCACGGCCGGTTCGATCGACCCGCGGTCCCGGCCCTGCCGGCGCAGCCCGAACGCGACGTTCTCCTTGATGGTCAGGTGCGGGAAGAGCGCATAGCTCTGGAAGACGGTGTTCACCGGCCGGCGATACGGCTTGGCCATCGTGACGTCCTGCTCGCCCAGGAGGATCCGTCCCGAGGTCGGGCGCTCCAGGCCGGCGACCATCCGCAGCGTCGTGGTCTTGCCACAGCCGGACGGTCCGAGCAGGGCGAAGAAGGACCCTGCCGGGACGGTCAGGTGCAGGTCGTCGACGGCGACGAAGTCGCCGAAGCGCTTGGTCACGCCTTCGAGGCGGAGCTCGCCTCCGCCATCGTTCGTGGCGGCCGCCTCCGGACTCACGCGATCAGCCTCCGATCACCCGGGTGAAGGCGGTTTGATACTCCTGCTCCTTGTCCGGCTCCAGCGACTTGAAGTCGTAGGTCGCGGCGAGCAGCTCGTCGTCGGGGAAGATCAGCACGTTGTCGACGAGCGAGGGGTCGATCTTCTCCATCGCCTCCTGGGCGCCCTGGACGGGGCAGATGTAGTTCACCCAGGCGACCAGCTCCGCGGCGACCACCGGGTCGTAGTAGTAGTCCATCAGCTTCTCGGCGTTCGTCTTGTGCGACGACTGGTTGGGAACCATGCTGTTGTCGCTCCACAGCGACAGCCCCTCTTCCGGCGCGACGAACTTGATGGCCGGGTTGTCGAACTGCAGTTGGATGACGTCGCCCGACCACGCCTCGCAGGCGTGAATGTTGCCCTGCGCGAGGTCCTGGCGGTACTCGTTGCCGGTGAACTGCCGCACCTGGCCGGAGTCCTTGACCTCCTCCAACCGGTCGAGCGCGTTGTAGAACTCGTCGTCGGTGAAATCCTCCGGGTCGGAGCCCTCGAGGAGGAGCATGAAGATCATGGTGTCCTGCATCTCGCTGAGCAGGCTGATCTTGCCCTTGAGGTCGGACCGGGTGAGGAGGTCTTCGAAGCTCCCCACCTCACCGGTGAGCTCCTCGTTGTAGGCGATGCCGGTGAGCCCACTCTGCCAAGGCACGGAGTACTCCCGGTCGGGGTCCCAGACCGGGCTGCGGAGGTTCTCGATCAGGTTCGCCCGGTAGTTGGGCAGGTTGTCGCCGTCCAGCTGCTGGATCCAGCCGAGCCCGATCATCCGGGCGGCCATCCAGTCGGTGACGGTGAACATGTCGCGACCGGTGGGCTCACAGGCCCCGAGCTGGTCACGGACCTTGGCGTAGAACTCGTTGTTGTCGTTGACGTCGTCGGTGTAGTCGACGGTGATCCCGGTCGAGTCCTCGAAGGCACCGAGGGTCGAGTCCTGCTGCTGGATCGGGTCGATGTAGGCCGGCCAGTTCGACCAGTTGACCACCTTCTCGCTGTCGGACAGGTCGTCACTGGTGCAGGACGCGGCGGTCTGGGTGGAGCCCTCCGTGCCGCAGGCGGCCAGCAGGCCGCCGCCGGCCATGGACAGCGCACCGATCGACGTGCCCCGCAGGAGCCCGCGGCGAGACACCGGGAGGGCAAGCCCGGGTGGAGGGGTGAACAGCGGGCGGCGGCGATTGCTCATCGATGGAGGTCCTTCCCAGCGATCGTCAGGGGGCGTTTCGGTCGGTGAACACCGTGCGGTGCCACGGCTTGCGGGCGATCTCGGTCACGTCCATCATCACGTGCTTGACCTGGGTGTACTCCTCGAGCGAGTACCGGCTCATGTCCTTGCCGGAGCCGGAGGCCTTGTACCCCCCGTGCGGCATCTCGGACACGATCGGGATGTGGTCGTTGACCCAGCAGCAGCCGGCGCGGATCTCCCGGCTGGCGCGCAGTGCCCGGTGCACGCTGCGGGTCCAGGCCGACGCCGCCAGGCCGTACGGGGTGTCGTTCGCAAGGGCGATGCCCTCGTCGTCGGTGTCGAAGGGCACCGACAGCAGGACGGGGCCGAACACCTCGTTCCGCCAGAGCGCGCTGCCCGGACCGGCGCCGGTGACCAGGGTCGGCTCGTAGAACGCGCCGGCGGCGAGGTCTCCCTGACCGCTCCGGCCCCCGCACACCACCTTGGCCCCCTCCGTGCGGGCCCGGTCCACATGGTCGGCCACCCGCGCCCGCTGGGTGGCCGAGACCAGCGGGCCGAGGTCGGTGTCCGGATCGTCTTGGACTCCGAGCTTGACCGACTGCATCAGGTCGGCAACCCCGGCGACGAAGTCGTCGTGCAACGACCGGTGCACGATCGCCCGGGTGGCGGCGGTGCAGTCCTGCCCGGTGTTGATGAGCGCCCCCGCGACCGCTCCGTGCACGGCAGCCTCGAGGTCGGCGTCGTCGAAGACCAGGAAGGGCGCCTTGCCGCCGAGCTCGAGGTGCACCCGGCGCACTCCGTCGATCGCCAACGCCGCCACCCGGCGACCGACCGCGGTCGAGCCGGTGAAGCTCACCATCGCCACGTCCGGGTGCGAGACGAGCGCCTCACCTGCCTCGGGACCGGTGCCGGTGACGATGTTGACGACCCCGTCCGGCATCCCGGCGGCCGTCGCCGCCTCGGCGAACGCGATCGACGTGAGCGGGGTGATCTCGGCCGGCTTGAGCACGATGGTGTTGCCCGCGGCGACCGCAGGCAGGATCTTCCAGGCCGCCATCTGCAGCGGATAGTTCCACGGCGCGATCGATCCGACCACGCCGACCGCCTCGCGGCGGACGTACGACGTGTGATCGCCGGAGTACTCCCCCGCCGCGTGCCCCTCCAGCAGCCGAGCGGCACCACCGAAGAACGCGGTGTTGTCGATCGTGCCGGGGATGTCGAACTCGGTGGCCAGCCGCAACGGCTTGCCGGTCTGCGAGCTCTCCGTGCGGGCCAGCTGCTCCGCACCCGCCGCCAGCACGCGGGCCCACTCGAGCAACACCCCGGCTCGCTCGGCGGGGGTGGCGCCGGCCCACCCCGGCAGCGCCTGCCGGGCAGCCGCGACCGCATCGTCGACGTCGGCCGGGGTGGCCAGGTCGGCGGTGCCGAGCACCGCACCCGTCGCCGGGTCGACGAGGTCGAGCGCACGGTCGGACCTCCCCTTTCGGCGCGCCCCCGCGACGAACTGGTGTCCGGCCGTGGTCACGAAACCGCTCGCCTCCCTGGGGTTGACCGAATCTGCGTCGGCGCTGGAATCGTCGCAGAGCGTTCGGCCAGACACAAGCGATTCCGTTGTCACGATTGAGTTTCGCCACGGATTACACGTGCCGATGCCTTGTGCAGTAGCGGTCTAGGCCGTCAGGATGCTGGGCGTGACGCGACGAGCGAGTGTCGGCAACGGGGCCACCACCCTGCTGGACGCCACCTCGAAGGCGATCATCGAGCAGCTGCAGCAGGACGGCCGGCGTCCCTACGCCGCGATCGGCAAGGCGGTGGGCCTGTCCGAGGCGGCGGTCCGGCAGCGGGTCCAGCGCCTGATCGACAGCGGCGCGATGCAGATCGTCGCCGTCACCGATCCGCTGGAGCTCGGGTTCGCCCGCCAGGCCATGATCGGCATCCGGATCGAGGGGCCGCTCGACCAGGTGGCCGATCAGCTCGCGGAGATGGCCGAGATCGACTACGTGGTGATCACCGCCGGCAGCTTCGACGTGCTCGCCGAGGTCGTCTGCGAGAGCGACGAGGAGCTGCTGGAGATCCTCTCCACCCGGATCCGGGCTCTCCCCGGCGTCCGCTCCACCGAGACCTTCGTCTACCTGCGCCTGCGCAAGCAGACGTACTCGTGGGGTGTGCGCTGAACACGTCGTCGGCCGACGGCTCGCGGTCCGGATACTCCGCGCTGTCGCTGTGGCATGACACCGCCGACGACGACTGGGCACCCCGCCCGGGGCTGCCCGGGCCGGCCGACGTCGACGTGGCCATCGTCGGCGCCGGGTTCACCGGGCTGTGGACGGCCTACCACCTGACGCGCACCGATCCGTCGCTGCGGGTGGCGGTGCTGGAGCGCGAGGTGGCCGGCTTCGGGGCGTCCGGGCGCAACGGTGGCTGGTGCTCCGCACTGTTCCCCGTCGACGCCGACCGCCTCGAACAGACTGCGCGGGCGCACACCGGCGGCGACGTGACCACCGCCCGTGCGGCCGTACGACGACAGCTGCGGGCGCTGCAGGACAGCGTCAGAGACGTGGGTGCGGTGGCCAAGGCGGAGGGCATCGACGCGCACTACGAGCGGGGCGGCACGCTCGAGCTGGCGCGCACGCCGGTGCAGCTTCGCCGGCTGCGACGCGGCGTCACCTCCGCCCGGTCTTGGGACATCGGACCGGCGGACCTGATGCTGCTCGGGGCGCGCGCCGCCCGGGAGCGGTGTGCCGCCACCGAGGTCCTCGGGGCGACGTACACGCCGCATTGCGCGGTCGTGCACCCGGCGCGGCTGGTCCGGGGACTGGCCCGCGCGGCCGAGCACCGCGGAGTGCGCATCCACGAGCAGACCGCGGTTCGCGAGATCCTGCCGGGAGAGGTCCGGACCGACCACGGCCGGGTGCGGGCCGACATCGTGGTGCGAGCCACCGAGGGCTACACCCGGTCCCTGGCCGGAGAGCGCCGCCGGCTGGTGCCGGTGTACTCGTTGATGGTGGCCACCGAGCCGCTGCCGGACGAGGTTTGGGAGCAGATCGGCCTGGCCGGACGGGAGACCCTCACCGACGGGCGGCACCTCATCATCTATGCGCAGCGGACCGCCGACGGCCGGTTGGCGCTGGGTGGGCGCGGCGCCCCGTACCACTTCGGCTCCCGGGTGCGTGCCGACTTCGACCGTGAGCCGGTGGTGTTCGGGCAGCTGGAGCAGACCGTGCGCGAGCTGTTCCCCGTGCTCCGCGACGTGTCGTTCACCCACCGCTGGGGCGGCGCGCTCGGGGTCCCGCGGGACTGGCACGCGTCGGTGGGGCTGGACCGATCGACCGGACTCGCCTGGGCCGGCGGCTACGTCGGGGACGGCGTCGGCACCTCCCAGCTGGCCGGCCGCACGCTGGCCGACCTGATCACCGGCCGGAACACCGAGCTCGTGGACCTCCCCTGGGTCGGCCATCGCTCGCGCCGGTGGGAGCCCGAGCCGCTGCGGTGGCTGGAGGTGAACGCGGGCCTGCGGCTGATGGGTGTCGCCGACGCGGAGGAGCGATTCACCCGGCGACCCAGCACCATCGCCGCGGCGCTGTCGCCTTTCCTCGGCGGCCCGCGCCGCAGGTTCGGCCGGTCCTGATCCGGCCCTCAGCCCCGATCGGCCGGGTCATCCGTCCCGGCGAGTAGTGGGCGGAGGCTGTCCAGCACGGCCGGATCCTCGATCGTCGAGGGGACCGGTGTCTCCTGCCCGTCGGCGAGCTGCCGCATGGACCGGCGCAGGATCTTGCCCGACCGAGTCTTCGGCAGGGCCGGGACGACCACCACCGTCCGGAACACCGCCACCGCCCCGATCCGGTCCCGGACCGCAGCGACCAACTCCCGCTCCAGTGCCTCGGCGTCGACGTCGGCGCCGGCCTTCAGGACGACGTAGCCGCGCGGCACCTGTCCCTTCATCTCGTCGCTCACCCCGATCACCGCGCACTCGGCCACCGCGGGGTGCTCGGCAAGGATCGCCTCCATCGAGCCGGTCGAGAGCCGGTGCCCGGCGACGTTGATCACGTCGTCGGTACGCCCCATCACGTAGACGTAACCGTCCTCGTCCGTGCTGCCGCCGTCACCGGACAGGTAGTAGCCGTCGTAGGCCGACAGGTACGAGGAGACGAACCGCTCGTCGTCGTTCCACAGCGTGGGCAACGATCCGGGGGGCAGCGGCAGCCGGACGCAGATCGCCCCCTCGGCGCCCGGCCGGCACCGCTCCCCGGCCGGATCGAGCACCCGCACGTCCCACCCCGGCACCGGCACGGTGGGCGAACCGGGCTTGACCGGCATCGGCTCCAGCCCGCGCAGGTTGGCCACCATCGGCCAGCCGGTCTCGGTCTGCCACCAGTGGTCGATCACCGGGATCTGCAGCCCGTCGGCCGCCCAGTGGTAGGTGTCCGGGTCGAGCCGCTCACCGGCCAGGAACAGCGTCCGCAGGCTGGAGATGTCGTGCTCGGCGCGCAGCTTGCCCTCGGGGTCCTCCTTCTTGATCGCCCGGAACGCCGTCGGCGCCGTGAACAGGCCGCTGACCCGGTGCTCCGCGATCACCCGCCAGAACGCGCCGGCATCCGGCGT
This sequence comes from uncultured Actinomycetota bacterium, assembly GCA_963695375.1. Lineage (GTDB taxonomy): Bacteria > Actinomycetota > Actinomycetes > Propionibacteriales > Nocardioidaceae > JACCVL01. The sequence goes on from OY968767.1 coordinate 2,777,720, forward strand.
TCCGACCGGCTTGCCCTCGTAGAGCACGGTGGTGGCGCCGACCAGCAGCGGCGCGTACACGATGTAGGAGTGGCCGACCACCCACCCGACGTCGGAGGCGGTCCACCACACGTCGCCGGCGGAGACGTCATAGACGTTGGCCATCGACCACGCCAGCGCGACCGCGTGGCCACCGTTGTCCCGGACGATCCCCTTCGGCTTTCCGGTCGTGCCGGAGGTGTAGAGCACGTACAGCGGATCGGTGGCCGCCACCTGGACGCACTCGGCCGGATCGGCGGCACCGGCCTTCATCGCCACCGCCCACTCCACGTCCCGACCCTCGACCAGGGTCCCCTCGGCCTGCGGCCGCTGGAGCAGCACGCAGAAGTCCGGCTCGTGGTCGCTGAGCTCCAGGGCGCGGTCGAGCATCGGCTTGTACTCCACCAACCGGGACGGCTCGATCCCGCAGGACGCCGCGACGACCACCTTGGGCTGCGCGTCGTCGATGCGGGCCGCCAGCTCGCTGGGCGCGAACCCCCCGAACACCACCGAGTGGATCGCGCCGAGCCGGGCGCAGGCCAGCATCGCGATGACCGCCTCGGGCACCATCGGCATGTAGATGACGACCCGGTCCCCTCGGCCGACCCCGAGCCGTCGCAGCGCGCCGCCGAAGGCCGCGGTCCGCTCGGTGAGCTGTGCGTAGCTGAGCGTCTGCTGGGTCCCGGTGACGGGACTGTCGTGGATCAGCGCGGGCTGGTCCCCGCGGCCGGCGACCACGTGCCGGTCCAGCGCGTTGAAGCAGGTGTTCAGGGTCGCGTCGGGGAACCAGCGGTAGAACGGCGCGGCGGAGGAGTCCAGCACCTGACGCGGCTTCCGGATCCAGTCCACGGCGGACGCCTGCTCGGCCCAGAACGCCTCCGGGTCCTCGATGCTGGCCCGGTACGTCTGCTCGTAGCCACCCATGGGCCCCTATCTAGTCACGGGTGCTGCCACCGCGCCAGACCTCTTCGGCTCCGCGGCCGGCCGCACCGCGGGAAAACCCCTTGCCACCCGTGCACCTGGACGCGCAGGCTTTCCCTCGCACCGAGCACGACCCCGATCCATGCCGACGCACCATCGAGACAGGGAGGGCCGCCGCCATGACCATCGCCGCCCTCGAGGCTGTCCACAGCCTCGCCGCCGAGCGCCCCGCTCGCTGACCGCCGACAGGCTGACACCGGCCGCACGGGGCGCCTCCCCCTCGGAGCTCCCCTGTGCCTGCCGATCCGTCGCTGTTCTCCTTCCCCTTTACGCCCGTCGCCGAGTCGCTCGGCGACGGGCAACGGTGGTCCACCTGGAACACCGTCGAGCGCGGCTGCCGCGGACCCGAGCCGCGGCCGGACTGGCTGGTCACCGACGACTCGGCGGTGGACACCGAGCTCGGCGTGCTCAAGACGGGCAAGGAGGCCGACGTCTTCCTGCTCGACCGGACTGCCGCACTGGACCCCCGGCGCACCAGCCTGCTGGCTGCCAAGCGGTACCGCACGCTCGAGCACCGCACGTTCTCCCGCAGCACGGCCTACACCGACGGTCGTCGGACCCGCAATACCCGGGATAGGAGGGCGCTGGCTCGCGGGACTGCGCACGGACGCGCCGTCGCCGCCGCCACCTGGGCGCAGGCCGAGTGGACGGCGCTGACCACGCTGTGGGCCGACGGAGTCCCGGTGCCCTATCCGGTTCAGGTGGACGGCACCGAGCTGCTGATGGAGTTCGTCCACGTCGACGGGGCGGCCGCCCCCCGGTTGGCCCAGGCGCGGCCGGCGGACGATCTGCTGACCGACCTCGTCGACCAGCTGCTGGACGCGATGCTGCGGATGGCCCGGCGTGGCTGGGCCCACGGCGACCTGTCGGCGTACAACGTCTTGTTGGCCGGCCGGCGGCTGGTGATCATCGACCTGCCACAGGTCGTCGACATCGTCGGAAACCCGCACGGGATGGACTTCCTGCTGCGCGACTGCCGCAACGTCTGCACCTGGCTGCGGTCGAGGGGTGCGGACGTCGACGAGCAGGAGTGGTTCGGCCTGCTGGTCGCCGAGGCGCTGTCTCGCTGACCCGAGCCAGCAGCTCAGTCGGCTCGTTCGGCCGCGTCGACCAGCGCCTCCAGACAGCGGGCGACGCCGTCGTCGTCGTTGCTCGCGCAGACGACGTCGGCCACCGACCGGACCGTCGGGTGCGCATTGTGGACCGCGTGCGCGCGTCCCGCCCAGCCGAGCATCGGCAGGTCGTTGGGCATGTCCCCGAAGGCCCAGACGTCGTCCGCCGAGACGTCCCGGGCGGCACACCAGCGGGCCAGCGAGGCCGACTTCGTCACGCCGCGTCCGGTCACCTCCAACAGTCCGACCGCGCCCGAGAAGCCGACCTCACCGTACGGCGCGACGAGCCGGGAGCCGGTCGCGTGGAAGTCGGCGAACGCGGTGTCGGGCGCGCGGGCGAGCAGCTTGCCGACGCCCGCGCGCGCCAGCTCCTCCACGGGTGCGACCGGATGCTCCGCCGGGACCCGGTGGAGCTCGGTCCACTCGGGCTCGCGGCCGAATCCGTCGGCGCGCTCGACCGCGAACACCACCTCTGGCAGGGCCGCCCGCAGGACCCGCGTCGCCCGGGTCAGGTCGGCGGCGGGGATGGTGCGCGCGTCGGTCACCCGGCGAGCCGGGACGTCGTAGGCGAAGGCGCCGTTGGAGCACAGCACCGTCCCGTGCCCGCCGACGGCGTCGGCGAGCGGGTCGATCCAGCGGGGCGGCCGGGCGGTGACGATGACCACCTCGATCCCGGCCTGCTCGACGGCACGCAGCGCCGCACGGGTCCGGCCGGACAGCGACCCGTCGCTGCGCAGCAGGGTTCCGTCGAGGTCGGTGGCCACCACGCGCGGCAGTGGGTCTCCGGCGCGGGTCACCCCGTCGTCGCCGCCAGCTGCCCGCACGCGCCGTCGATCTCCTGCCCTCGGGTGTCGCGCACCGTCGTCGGCACGCCCTTGGCCTGCAGCCGGCGGACGAACTCGCGCTCGTCCGCGGGGTCCGACGCGGTCCACTTCGATCCGGGCGTCGGATTCAGCGGGATCAGGTTGACGTGCACCCAGCCCCAGTCGCCGTACGACGTGAGGAGGTCGCCGAGCAGGTCCGCCCGCCAGGCCTGGTCGTTGACGTCGCGGATCAGGGCGTACTCGATGGACACCCGACGCTTGGTGCGCGCGGCGTACTGCCAGGCCGCCTCGACCGCGTCGCGGACCTTCCACCGCGTGTTCACCGGCACCAGCTCGTCGCGCAGCTCGTCGTCGGGCGCGTGCAGCGACAGCGCCAGCGTCACCGGGATCCCCTCCTCGGCCAGCTGTCGCATCCGCGGCACCAGCCCGACCGTCGAGACCGTGACGCCCCGGGCGGACATGCCGAGCCCGTCCGGCACCGGGTCGGTCAACCGTCGGACGGCGCCCAGGACGGCCCGATAGTTCGCCATCGGCTCGCCCATGCCCATGAAGACCACGTTGGAGACCCGCCCGGGTCCGCCGGGGATCTCGCCCCGGGCCAGGGCGCGTGCGCCGGCAATGACCTGCTCGACGATCTCGGCGGCCGACATGTTCCGCTGCAGGCCGGCCTGGCCGGTGGCGCAGAACGGGCAGGCCATCCCGCAGCCGGCCTGGGACGAGACGCACATCGTGACGCGTCCGGGATAGCGCATGAGCACCGACTCCACCAGGGCACCGTCGTGCATCCGCCACAGCGTCTTGCGCGTGGTCCCGCCGTCCGCGTCCATGGTGCGCACCGGCGTCAGCAGGGTCGGGAGCAGCTCGCCCACGAGAACGTCACGCGCGGAGCTCGGGAGGTCGGTCATCTGGGCCGGGTCGTCGACCAGCCGGCCGAAGTAGTGCCGGGACAGCTGCTGCGCCCGGAAGGCCGGCTCCCCCAGCTCGGCCACGGCCGTGCGGCGCTCCGTGCCGGACAGGTCGGCGAGGTGCCGGGGCGGCTTGCCGCGCCGGGGGGCGGCGAAGACCAGCGGCAGGCTGGTGACGGCGGCCGGTTCGGAAGCACTCATCGGGTCGAGGGTCTCACGTCGGACCGGCCGGTCGGGCACGCAGCAGCGCCAGCTCGTCGTCGACGAACGGATCCGGTGTCCCGGCGGCCAGGCAGTCGGCTCGGAGCTCCTCCTGCATCCCGCAGCCTCGGGCTGCCGACTGGAGCTGCCGGTCCGTCCGACCGGCCGACGTCAGGCGGCGACCGGGACCAGGGTGTCCAGGACGAACCACGCCACCGGCGCGACGAACAGCAGCGAGTCGAGCCGGTCCATCATGCCCCCGTGCCCGGGGAGCAGGGAACCCATGTCCTTGATGCCCAGGTCGCGCTTGACCAAGGACTCCGACAGGTCCCCGGTGGTGGCTGCCACCGCGGTCAGCGTGCCGAGCAGGAGGCCGACCCAGACCTCTCCGTCGAGCAGGTGGACGACGAGCAGCCAGCCCGCCACCGCACTCACCAGGACCGACCCGGCGAACCCCTCCCACGACTTCTTCGGGCTGATGGTCGGCGCCATCGGATGTCGGCCGGCCAACACCCCGGTGGCGTAACCGCCGACGTCGGAGGCGATGGTGGCGACGATGAAGACCACGATCCGCTGGGCTCCGTCGTCGGGCACCAGCATCAGCACGACGAAGGCTCCCAGCAGCGGGACGTAGCCAAGTACGAAGATCGCCGCCGTGGTGTCCCGGACGAATCCCTCGGCGCCGTGTGGCAGCCGCCAGACCAGCACGCCGAGCACGCTGAGACCGGTGGCCACCAGCAGCAGCTCGGCCTCCCCGGCCCAGGCACCGACGAGCATCGCCACGCCACCGAGGCTGACCGGCACGACGGGCAGCCGGGTGCCGTTGCTGGCGAGGGCGTTCGCCAGCTCCCAGATCCCGAGCAGGGCCGCCAGCAGGACCACTGCGAGGAAGCCGACGCGGACGACGAAGAGCGACGCCAGGATGACGGCCCCCAGGCCGACTCCGACCGCGATCGCCGCGGGGAGGTTGCGGCCCGCCCGGCTGGCTCGGACGGCGGGGTCGGCCGGGGCGCCTGGAGCCGGCTCCCCCGGAGCGGGACTCATCGCGGAGGGCTCGGCGCGGGCGTCGCGGTCTGAGTCGTTCACACCTCGAGCAGCTCGGCTTCCTTGTGCTGGAGCAGCTCGTCGATGGCATCGGTGTGCTTCTTGGTCAGGCCGTCCAGCCGCTTCTCCGCGCCGACGACGTCGTCCTGCCCGACGTCTCCGTCCTTCTCCGCCCGCTCGAGCGTCTGCTTGGCCGAGCGGCGGATGTTACGCACGGCGACCCGCCCCTCCTCGGCCTTCGTCCGGGCGAGCTTGATGTACTCCTTGCGGCGCTCTTCGGTCAGCTCCGGCAGCACCACGCGGAGCACCTTGCCGTCGTCGGTCGGATTGACGCCGAGGTCGGAGTCGCGGATCGACCGCTCGATGGCCGGCTTGGCGGACATGTCGTACGGGGAGATGACGACGACCCGGGCCTCCGGGATCTGGAAGCCGGCCAGCTGCTGGATCGGGGTCGGGGTGCCGTAGTAGTCGGCGGTGATCTTGGCGAACATCTGCGGGTGCGCCCGTCCGGTACGGATCGCCGCGAAATCCTCCTTGGCGACCTCGACGGCCTTGTCCATCTTCGTGGCTGCCTCGCGCAGGGTCTGGTCGATCACGTGGGGTCCTCGCCTCGGTGTGGGGTCGTCGATCGGTCTCCGCGGGTCACCCCGCGGAGACCACCGTGCCGATCTTCTCACCCCGGACGGCGCGAGCGATGTTCCCGTCGGCAAGGTTGAAGACGACGATCGGGAGGTCGTTCTCCCGACAGAGCGCGAACGCCGCGGCGTCGGCGACCTGGAGGCTGCGGCCGAGGACCTCGTCGTAGGCCACTGCGTCGAACTTCACCGCGGTGGGGTCGAGCCGCGGGTCCGCGTCGTAGACGCCGTCGACCCCGCTCTTCGCCAGCAGCAGGACGTCGCAGCTGATCTCCAGGGCACGCTGCGCCGCCACCGTGTCGGTGGAGAAGTACGGCATCCCGGCGCCGGCGCCGAAGATCACGACGCGCCCCTTCTCCAGGTGACGAGCCGCGCGTCGCGGGATGTACGGCTCGGCGACCTGCCCCATCGTGATCGCGGTCTGGACCCGGGTGTCGATGCCCTGCTTCTCCAGGAAGTCCTGCAGCGCCAGGCAGTTCATCACGGTGCCGAGCATCCCCATGTAGTCAGCCCGCGCCCGGTCCATGCCTCGGGTGGAGAGCTCGGCGCCGCGGAAGAAGTTGCCTCCGCCGACGACGACCGCCAGCTGCACCCCGGAGCGGACCACGTCGCTGATCTGTCGGGCGACCGAGCTCACCACATCGGGGTCCACCCCGAGTCGGCCGCCGCCGAAGACCTCGCCGGACAGCTTGAGCAGCGCCCGCCGGTAGACCGGGCGGTCCGGCCCGACCGCCGGGGTGGATCGGTCCGGCTGCTGCTGCTGTCCCGGCTCTGCGCTCACGACTGCCGCCTCCCGCGTGATCGGTCGGGCTGACGGTAGCGGACTCGGCTCCGGGTTCGGCTCCGGGTTCAGCTCCCGGTTCGGCCCCGGTTCGGCCCCGGGTTCGGCTCCGGGGATCAGCCCTGCCCGACCTCGAACCGCGCGAACCGGCTCACGGTCACGCCCGCGTCGGCCAGGACGGCCTGCACGGTGCGCTTGTTCTCCTTGACCGACGGCTGCTCGAGCAGCACGACGTCCTTGAAGAAGCCGTTGACCCGCCCCTCGACGATCTTGGGCAGTGCCTGCTCCGGCTTGCCCTCCTCGCGGGCGGTCGCCTCGGCGATCTGCCGCTCCTTGGCCACGACGTCCTCGGGGACGTCGCCGCGGGACACGTACTGCGGCCGCATCGCGGCGACCTGCATGGCCGCCCCCCGTGCCACCTCGAGGTCGCCGCCGTCGTACTCCACGAGCACGCCGACGGTGGGCGGCAGGTCGCTGGCGCGCCGGTGCATGTACGTCGCGACCTGACCGCCGAAGTACGCGACCCGCCCGAGCTCGAGCTTCTCGCCGATCACGGCCGCCAGCTCGCCCAGCGCCTGCTCGACGGTGCGACCGTCGTCGAGCGCGGCGACGGCCAGAGTCTCCCGGTCGACCGCGCGGGACTGATCGGCGGTTCGCGCGACGGCGTCGGCGAACTGCTGGAACTGCTCGGACTTGGCGACGAAGTCGGTCTCGCTGTTCAGCTCGACCAGCGCCCTCCCGGCCGACGCCACCAGCCCGGCGGCGGCGGTGCGTTCGGCGCCGCGCTTGGCCGCCTTGCCCTCGCCCTTGATCCGCAGGACCTCGACGGCCTTGTCGATGTCGCCGTCGGCCTCGACCAGGGCGTTCTTGGAGTCCATCATCCCCGCGCCGGTCAGGTCGCGGAGCTTCTTCACGTCGGCGGCGGTGATGTTCGCCATGGGGTTCTCGTCTCCTTGCTCACGGTCGGCCGGCGATCGGCCGGGCCGGCTGCTGTCTGCGCTCGAACGGCGGGCCCGGGTCGGGGCCGGCCGGTCAGGACTGGTCGGGCTGCGGGGCGGCGCCGGCCGGGGCCTCTGCCTCGGCCTCGACCGCTTCGGCAGCCTCCTCGGCGGCACCGGCCTCCTCGGAGACGGGGGCCTCGCCCGAGGTGTCCTCGGCGCCTGCGACCGCGGCCGCGGCGGTGGCCTCGGCGGTCTCGGACGCGGCCGGACGGTCACCCGGCGCATCGGCGGTCGGCTCGGTCGCGGTGCCGGCCGCGGCGGCTGCGTCGCTCGCCGCACCGGCGAGCAGCTCGCGCTCCCACTCCGCCATCGGCTCGTCAGCGCCGACCTCGGCGCCGGCCGGCTCCTCGCCGGTGCGCACGCCGGACCGGGCCATCAGACCCTCCGCGACCGCGTCCGCGATGACCCTGGTCAGCAGGGTCACCGAGCGGATGGCGTCGTCGTTGCCCGGGATGGGGTAGTCCACGTCGTCGGGATCGCAGTTGGTGTCCAGGACCGCGACCACGGGGATGCCGAGCTTCTTGGCCTCGTCGACGGCCAGGTGCTCCTTCTTGGTGTCCACGATCCAGACCGCGGCCGGCGTGCGACCCATGTCCCGGATGCCACCGAGGCTGCGGTTGAGCTTGTCCCGCTCCCGCCGCATGCCGAGCAGCTCCTTCTTGGTCCGCCCGGAGCCGGCGACGTCGTCGAAGTCGACCTCCTCCAGCTCCTTGAGCCGCTTGAGCCGCTCGTGCACGGTCTGGAAGTTGGTGAGCATCCCGCCCAGCCAGCGCTGGTTCACGTACGGCATCCCGACCCGCATGGACTGCTCGGCGATGGCCTCCTGGGCCTGCTTCTTGGTGCCGACGAACAGGATCTGCCCGCCTCGCGCGACCGTCTCGCGCACGAACTCGAAGCTGCGGTCGATGTAGGCGAGCGACTGCTGCAGGTCGATGATGTAGATGCCGTTGCGCTCGGTGAAGATGAAGCGCTTCATCTTGGGGTTCCACCGGCGGGTCTGGTGCCCGAAGTGGACGCCGCTCTCGAGCAGCTGTCGCATGGTGACGACGGCCATGGCCGTGCTCCTTGTTCGTGACGGCGGCCGGAGGGCGGCCGTCGGTCCGGTTGTCGCACCGGCGGGTGCCGGTGCCCTGACGCCTGCGGTGTGCTCCCCGCCTCCGGCGAGCCGGGGACCGGTGGGAGCAACCCCGTCGCGGACGGGTTGCGGGCGTGCGAAGTCGACTCGCCAGGCGAGCCGCTGGGTCGCATCCTACGCGAGCCACCCGTGCACAGCCCAATCGCTGCGCCCCGTGGTCCACAGCCCCGCCGACCGGGCCCGACGCGGCCCCGACACGCCGCCCAGGCTGCCGGCATGTCCCGTCTGCACCGCGGGGTCACCGCACTGGCCGCCGCCTGCCTCGTCCTGCCGCCCGCCGCCCCTCCCGCCGACGCGGCCGGCCGGCCCGGTTGGGCCTGGCCCCTTCGACCCGCACCGACCGTGGTGCACCCGTACGTCTCGCCGCAGGGACCCTACGGCCCCGGTCACCGCGGCGCCGACCTGCTCGCGGGGGTCGGCCAGCAGGTGCATCCGGTGGCGGCCGGCCGGGTCAGCTTCGCCGGTCCGGTCGCCGGGCGGGGAGTCGTGGTGGTGGACCACGGCCGCGTCCGCACGACCTACGAACCCGTGCTGCCGAGGGTGCGCCGCGGCGACCGGGTCCGACCGGACACGGTGCTGGGCACGGTGACGCTGAGCGCCGGGCACTGCCTGCCCGCCGCCTGCCTGCATCTCGGCGCCCGGATCGGCGACCGGTACGTCGACCCGCTGGCGCGGCTGGCCGCCGGACCCCTCCGGCTGCTCCCGGTCGGGGTGGCGGGCCGGTCAGGCGCGGGGGTGGGCCAGGCGGTAGGCCGCCCGCAACCGGTCGGCGCTCACGTGGGTGTAGACCTGGGTGGTCGCCAGCGAGGCGTGGCCCAGCAGCTCCTGCACCGAGCGCAGGTCGGCTCCGCCCTCGAGCAGATGGGTGGCAGCGGTGTGCCGCAGGCCGTGCGGCCCGAGATCCGGTGTGCCCTCGACTGCGGCCACCCGCTGGTGCACGACCCGCCGCACCGCCCGCGGATCGATCCGGCCCCCGCGCGCGCCGAGGAACAGCGCCGGACCACTGCTCCCCGTCACCAGCACCGGCCGGCCGCGCGCGGTCCAGCCGTGCAGCGCGGCCGCGGCGGGCCGTCCGTACGGGACCGAGCGCTCCTTGCTGCCCTTGCCGAGCACCCGGACCAGCTGCCGCTCGTGGTCCAGGTCGTCGACGTCCAGAGTGGTCAGCTCGGCCACGCGGATCCCGGTCGCATAGAGCAGCTCGAGCATCGCCACGTCGCGGAGACCGGCCGGCCCCTGGTCGCGCGCGCGCTCCGCGGCGGCGTCGAGCACGGCCCGCATCTGGTCCCCCCGCAGCGCCGCCGGCAGCGGGCGTAGCCGCTTCGGGGTGGCCAGCAGCGCGCCCGCGTCGGTCGCGGCCCGTCCGGTGCGCAGCAGCCAGGCCGTGAAGACCCGGACCGACGTGGCCCGGCGGGCCACCGTGGTCCGCGCCCGGCCGCGGGACTGTTGGGCGGCCAGCCAGCCCCGGAGCAGCCGCAGCGTGAGATCCGCCGGGCGATGCACTCGGGCTCGACGGGCGTGCTCGGCGAGGTCGGCCAGGTCGGTGCGATAGCCGCGAACGGTGTGCGGGGACAGCCCGCGCTCCAGGCGCAGGTGGTCGGCGTAGACGTCCAGGACCGCGTCCCAGCCGTCCGGCGGGTCGTCCACGCCGGTTACCGCCTCCATCACGGCAGCGTGCGGCGGCCTCCGCCCTCCGGCAAGGCGGCGCGCCGCAGCCGGCGCCGCCAGCCGCCGCCGGCGGGCTCGGCCAGCCCGGCGGCCCGCAGCGCCGCCAACGCCTCCTCGACCACTGCGACCGCGAGCCGCAGGTCCGCAGCCAGCCGCCCCTCGGTCACCGGACCACCGGACCCGGTGCGGCCGGCCGGCCCGGCCGGGCCCACCGGGCCCACCGGCAGCGCCTCCAGCACCTCGAGGTGCACGGGAGGCAGCAGGTCGGGGATGCGGGTCTCGCCGCGGCCGTAGGCGGGGACTCCGGACACCCGGGTGCCGATCGGCGCCACCGCCTCGCGCACCTCGGCCGCCGAGGTGACCAGCTCGGCCCGATGCTCGCGCAGCGCCAGATGCACCCCGGCGGAGGTCGCGCTGGTCACCGGCCCGGGCACGCCGAGGCAGACCCGCCCCAGTCGCTCGGCCCACTTCAGCGTCGTCAGCGCTCCGCTCCGCCAGGCCGCCTCGACCACCAGCACGCCCTGACCCAGGGCAGCGATCAGCCGGTTCCGGGCCAGGAAGCGAATCCTGGTCGGGTGCGCTCCGGGCGCTGCCTCGCTCACCACCACTCCCTGGGCGGCGGTGCGGCGGAGCAACTCCTCGTGGCCGCGGGGGTAGACGACGTCCGCCCCGCAGGCGAGCACGGCGACGGTGCGGCCTTCGACCGCCAGCGCCCCGCGGTGCGCGGCCGCGTCGATCCCGTAGGCCGCCCCGCTCACCACGCCGATCCCGGCGTCCGCGAGCCCGGCGGCGATGTCGCCGGCGACGTCGTCGCCGTAGGCGGTCGACGCTCGGCACCCGACCACGGCCACCGCGGGGCCGCACAGCGCGCGGAGGTCGTGGACGCCGCGGACCCACAGGCCGTACGGCAGCCCGCCCCGCGCGTGCAGCGTCCCGGCCCGCGGAAGTGCGTCGAGGCCCGCCGGCCACTCCTCGTCGCCGGGGCAGACCCAGCGCAGCCCGCTGCGCGCCGCCTCGGCCAGCACGGCCGTCGCCGTCGCGCGGGGGTCCGGGTCGTGCAGCGGCCGGACACCCGGCACCGTCCGCCCGGTCGACAGCGCCCGGACGGCCTCGGTCGCCCCGACCGTCGCGACCAGCGCGGCGACCGCCGGCAGGCCGGGTTCGACACGGCTGCTGAGCCAGGCGCGAGCGGCGCGCTCGGTCGGCATCGCGGTCACCGGCGGCACCCCGCCGGCAGCCCGGTCCCGCTGCGCAGCGCCAGCGCCAGTGCCACCTCGTCCGGGCCCGGTCGCTGGCCGCCGCTCAGATCGGTGAGGGTCCACGCGATCCGCACGATGCGGTCCATGCCGCGGGCGCTGACCCGGTCCAGCCCAGGTCCCGACGGCAACGGGCCGGTGGCGGCGGCGGGCAGTGGCCAGCGCCGCCGCAGCTCGCTGCCCGGCACGTCGGCGTTGCGCCGCCACGGGGTGCCGGCCAGGCGGCGGCGCTGGCGGTCCCGTGCCTCGGCGACTCGACCGGCGACCGTTGCGGTGCACTCCGGCCGGGCCAGCCCGTCGAGGACCTGGTGCCGCCCGACGGGATGCACCACCCGACTGATGTCCACCCGGTCCCGGACCGGTCCGGACAGCCGCTGACGGTAGCGACGTCGGGCGGCGGGGGCGCAGGTGCAGTCCGGCCCGGGGAGGCCGCAGGGGCAGGGATTCATCGCCAGCACGAGCTGGAAACAGGCGGGGAACCACGCCGTGCGACTGGCCCGGCTGATCGTCACCTGACCGGTCTCCAGCGGCTGGCGCAGCGCCTCGAGCACGTCGCAGTGGAACTCCGGGGCCTCGTCCAAGAACAGCACCCCGTGGTGGGCCAGGCTGACCGCACCCGGGCGAATCACCCTGCTCCCACCGCCGATGATGCTGACCGCGCTCGCGCTGTGATGGGGGTCGATGAACGGCGGTCGCCGCACCAGCGGATCCTCCGGCACCAGCATTCCGGCCACCGAGTGCACCGCGCTGACCTCGATCCTGGCGTCCGGGTCGAGGTCGGGCAGCACCCCGGGGAGCCGTTCGGCGAGCATGGTCTTGCCCGAGCCGGCCGGACCGGACAGCAGCAGGTGGTGCCCGCCGGCGGCGGCCACCTCGACGGCGAACCGCGCGTCGTCCTGGCCCGCGACGTCCTGCAGGTCGAGCCCGGCGACCCGCCGGTCGCCGCGCCAGCCGCCGCCGGGCTCGCGCAGCGGCTCGACCGGAGGGTCGTCGGGAGGGTCGGCCCCGGTCAACAGCGCCAGCACGTGCCGCAAGGACCGGGCACCGACCACCCGCACGCCCCGGATCTGGGCCGCCTCGGCGGCATTCGCCTCCGGCACCAGCACCCGGGACAGGCCGGCCCGGACCGCACCGAGGGTCGCCGGCAGCACCCCGGGCACGGCCCGCAGCCGGCCGTCCAGGGCGAGCTCCCCCAACAGCACCGAGTCGCGCAGACCGTCGCCGACGAGCGGTCCTGGGAGCTCCTCGGCGGCGAGCAGCACCGCCACGGCGATCGCGAGGTCGTAGTGGGCCCCGGTCTTGGGCAACGACGCCGGGGACAGCGCGATCGTGAGCCGCCGGTTCGGCCAGCTGCGCCCGGTGTTCAAGACCGCGGCGCGGCACCGGTCCCGAGCCTCGCTCAGCGACGCGTCGACCGATCCGACCAGGGTGGTGCCGGGGAGGCCGCGGCTGATGTCGGCCTCGATCTCCACCACCTGCCCGCGAACGCCGTCGATGCTCACCGAGCGGGTGCGCGCCAGCGCCATCAGCACACGCCCACGAGGTGCTCCACCACCGGTGCGCCGGAGCGGGGCAGCAGCACGCCGACAACGTCGATCCGCACCTCGGCAGGGGCGACCGGGTGCTCGCTCAGCCACCGCCCGGCAAGGCGGCGCAGCCGCGCCGTCTTGCGCGGGGTGACCGCCTCGGCCGGGCTGCCGAACAGGTCCCCGCGCCGGGTCTTCACCTCGCACACCACGAGCACGTCGCGGTCGCGAGCGACGAGATCGATCTCCCCGAGGTCACACCGCCAATTGCGGTCGAGGATGACCATCCCCTGCGCCACCAGATGTCGCGCGGCGGCTTCCTCACCGAAGCCTCCCAGCGCGGCCCGGACCGGTCCGCCCGTTCCGCGCCGTGCACCGCAGCCGGTCGTGTCCACGTCGCCACCTCCACCGACACCCTGGTCGGTTTTGGGGAGAGGTGGCGGACTTCCGGGGCTGGCCTGGGGACAACCGCTCAGTGCGGCGGGACCTTGAGGTCGTTCTTGGACAGCTCCTCGACGTTGACGTCCTTGAACGTCAACACCTTGACCTTCTTGGCGAACCTGGCCGGGCGGTAGATGTCCCACACCCAGGCATCGGCCATGGTCACTTCGAAGTAGGAGTCACCGGCCTCGGCGCGGACCTTCACGTCCACCGAGTTGCACAGATAGAAGCGCCGGTCGGTCTCCACCACGTAGCTGAAGATGCTCACCACGTCCCGGTACTCCCGGTACAGCGCGAGCTCCATCTCGGCCTCGTACTGCTCCAGGTCCTCGGTGCTCATCGGCGCTCTCCCACCAGTTCCGGGCTGACGGCACCCGTCCCCGGCCACGCCGTCCGCAGCTCGGCCCCGCGGACGTTGACGAACCGGCGCCGGTGCTCCGCGCACGGCCCGTGCCGGTCCAGCGCCTGCTCGTGCTCGCGGGTGATGTACCCCTTGTGCACGTCGAACCCGTACGTCGGGTGTCGGCCGTGCAGCTCGGTCATCATCCGGTCCCGGGTGACCTTGGCGATCACCGAGGCGGCGGCGATGCAGGCGATCACCCGGTCGCCCTTCCACACCGCGAGGCCGGGGATACCGAGCCCGTCCACGCTGAAGCCGTCGGTCAACACGTAGGAGGGGCGGACCGACAGCCGTGCCAGCGCCCGCCGGAGCGCCTGCACGTTCGCGACGTGCATCCCGAGCTCGTCGCAGACCCCGGACGGCAGCGCCACCACCGACCAGGCCTCGGCCCGGGCGACGACCTCGCGGTAGCACCGCTCGCGCCGTGCGGGCGTCAGCAGCTTGGAGTCGGCCAGGCCGGGGACGACGCCGCGCCGTCCCTCCGGCAACACGACAGCGGCGGCCACGAGAGGGCCGGCACAGGCACCTCGGCCCGCCTCGTCCACTCCGGCGATGGGCGCCAGCCCGACGCGGCGCAGGGCCCGCTCGTACCCGTGCAGGCCCGCATCGCGCCGGACCGTGGCGCCGCGCGGAAGGCTGCTCACCCTGTTCTCACCACGTCGCAGACTACGACGCGTCGAGCGCCGAGTCGTTGAAGATCTCCGGCCGGTCGAGAATCTCGGTGCGGTCCAGCGGCCAGACGATCGCCCACACCTTGCCGACGACGTCGTCGGCCGGGACGAAGCCGCCGCCGGGCCCGCCGATGTGCACCCGCGAGTCGCCCGACTGCAGTCGGTTGTCCCCCATCACCCACAGCGCCCCGTCCGGCACCTGCACGTCGAAGGTCTGCTCCGACGGTGCGACGCCGGGCTTCAGATAGGCCCGCTCCTGCAGCGCGACACCGTTGACGGTGACCCGGCCACCCTTGTCGCAGCAGACCACCCGGTCGCCGCCGAGGCCGATCACCCGCTTCACCAGGTGGCCGCCGGTCGGGTAGAGACCGACCGCCTCCAGCCCCTGCTGGACGATCCCGGAGGCCTCCCGGCTGTCGGTGGCGTTCAGCCAGCCTCCGGGGTCGTCGAAGACGATCACGTCCCCGCGCTTGATGTCCCCGTCCCAGTACGACACCTTCTCGACGAGGATCCGGTCGCCCTGCACGAACTGCGGCTCCATCGACCCGGACGGGACGAAGAAGGCCTGCACGAAGAGCGCCTTCACCACCACCGCCAGCACCAGGGCCAGCCCCAGCAGGACGATGACCTCCTGCCACAGCGGGAGCGCCTTCCTGCGCGGCTTGCCGGCAGCGCCGTGGGTGTGT
This sequence comes from uncultured Actinomycetota bacterium, assembly GCA_963695375.1. Taxonomy (GTDB): domain Bacteria; phylum Actinomycetota; class Actinomycetes; order Propionibacteriales; family Nocardioidaceae; genus JACCVL01. Next base: position 2,793,002 of record OY968767.1, read on the forward strand.
GGCTCGTCGCCCGGTTGCTGGATCGGCCCGTCGCCCGGCTCGTGAACCGGGGCGGTGGACGCGGTCGACGCCTCGGCGGCCCTGCTCAGCCGTGGCGCGGGAGCACTGTCCGGCCCCCGGTCGTCCGGGCGGGTGTCACGAGACGTCACCGTTGCAGCCTAGGCGCTGGGCCGCAGCCGACCGGACCGCTCATGCGCCCGTCGGCTCGCGGCGCTCCTTGATCTTGGCGGCCTTGCCGCGGAGGTTGCGCAGGTAATACAACTTCGCCCGGCGGACGTCGCCGCGGGTGGCGACCTCGATCTTCTCGATGATCGGGGTGTGCAGTGGGAAGGTGCGCTCGACGCCCACGCCGAAGCTCACCTTGCGTACGGTGAAGGAGCGGCGGATCCCGGAGCCCTGCAACCGGATACAGACGCCCTGGAAGAGCTGGATCCGGGAGCGGTTGCCCTCGACCACGCGGACGTGGACCTTGAGCGTGTCACCGGCCCGGAAGGCGGGGAGGTCGGAGCGCGCGGAGGCGGCGTCGACGACGTCGATGGCGTTGGTCATCAGGGAGTCGCTTCCTCGTCAGTGCCACAGGTCACCCACGGATGGGAGGTCAGGTGTCGGGTGCGGCGTCCTCACGTCCGGTGCACCCCGGTCGAGCCGGGATGACCGTCCCCTGTGGCAGACGGGCCTGACTCTCGATCGGCGGGTGCGCGGACGTGCGCGTGCCGACCGGACAGTCTGCCACAGCGCCAGGCAGGCTACGAAATCGCCGTCGGCGGCGGTTGCGGCCGACCCTCCGGCTCGCCGAGGACCGCCCGGTCCCGGTCGTCCCAGGTGTCCGGATCCACCGCTGCGACCAGGTCCGGGCGGCGGGCCGCGGTGCGCCGCAGCGCCTGGTCCCGGCGCCAGCGGGCGATCCGGCCGTGGTCGCCGGAGGTGAGGACGGAGGGGACCTCGAGGCCGCGCCAGACCGACGGCTTGGTGTAGACGGGGTACTCCAGCAGCGAGCCGACCGCGCCCATCGAGTGTGACTCCTCGTCCAGCGACGCCGGGTTGCCCAGGACCCCGGGCAGCAGCCGGACGACCGCCTCGACGAGGACCAACGCGGCGGCTTCCCCACCGGCCAGCACGTAGTCGCCGATGGACACCTCCTCCACCGGCATCCGCGTCGCGGCGTGCTCCACCACCCGCTGGTCGATCCCCTCGTAGCGGCCGCAGCAGACCAGCAGCCACGGCTCTGCCGCCAAGCGGACCGCGTCGGCCTGCGTGAACGCCCGGCCGGAAGGGGTGGGCACCAGCAGCCGCGGCTGCTCCGCGCCGTCCGCGGGGGCCAGGGCGTCCAGGGCGTCGCCCCACGGCCCCGGTGTCATCACCATGCCGGCACCGCCGCCGTACGGAGTGTCGTCGACCGTGCGATGCCGGTCCGTCGTCCAGTCCCGGAGGTCGTGGACGGTCAGGTCGAGCAGGCCGGACGCCCGGGCGCGGCCCGGCAGCGACAGCCCCAGCGGGGCCAGATAGTCGGGAAAGATCGTGACCACGTCGAGGCGCATGTCAGAGGTCGCCAACCGCCCGCTGGGAGGGGTCGTCGTCCACGTCGTCGTCGAGCAGCCCCGGTCGAGCGTCGACGACGAGCCCGCCGCCGGTCAGATCCACCTCGGGGACCAAGGCGGCCACGAAGGGCACCAGGAACGTGCGCCCGCGGTCGTCGACGACGAGCATGTCCTGCCCGGGCAGATGCTGCACCTGCGTCACGGTCCCGACATCGCGTCCGGTACGGGTGCGCACCCGCAGTCCCACGAGCTGATGGTCGTAGTACTCGTCGGGGTCCCCGGCACGGGACCCGGGGACGACGTCCACCACCAGGCTGGCACCGCGCAGCAGCTCGGCGTCGGACCGGTCGTGCACCTCGGCGAAGGTGACGAGCAGCCGGTCACCGTGCGGGCGTGCCGACGTCACCGTGAGCGAAGCTCGACTGCCGGGCTCCGGCCGGAGCACGGCTCCGACGGCGAATCGGGTGTCCGGGTCGTCGGTGCGCAGGTCGACGCTGACCTCACCGCGGATGCCGTGCGCACGACCCACGGTGCCGACGACGACGTCCATCAGCAGTCCATCGGTCCGCGCAGCGCCGTCAGCGCCGCCGGTCGACGTCGACGAAGTCGATCCGGGCACCGCCGGAGCCGGCCACGGCCCCCACGACGGTCCGGATCGAGCCCGCCGTCCGACCGGACCGACCGATCACGCGACCGAGGTCGTCCGGGTGCACGCGTACCTCCAGCAGCTGACCGCGCCGCAGCTGCTTGCTGCGGACGTCCACGTCGTCGGGGTGGGCGACGATCGCACGGACCAGGTGCTCGAGAGCCTCGACGAGCATGCCGATCAGTCCTTGGCGGCCGGGTCGGCCTCGTCGGCCTTGGGCTCCTCGGCCTTCGGCTCCTCGGCCTTCGGCTCCTCGGCCTTCGGCTCCTCGGCCTTCGGCTCCTCGGCCTTCGGCTCCTCGGCCTTCGGCTTCTCCTCGGCCTTGGGCTCCTCGGCCTTGGGCTCGGCCGCCTTCGGCTCCTCGGCGGTGCTGCGCTTCTTGGCTGCCTTCTTGGTGGTCGCACCCTCGGTGACCGAGTCACCGTGCGCGTCCTTCAGCGCCTCGTTGAACGCCTCGGTCTTGTCCTTCTTCGGAGCGGCCTCGAGCAGCGGCGGCGGAGCGGGCTCCCCCTTGAACTTCTGCCAGTCACCGGTCTTGCGCAACAGCGCACGCACCGGCTCGCTCGGCTGGGCGCCGACCGACAGCCAGTGCAGCGCCCGGTCGGAGTTGACGTTGATGAGCGAGGGCTCGGTCTTGGGGTTGTAGGTGCCGATCTCTTCGATCACCCGTCCGTCGCGCTTGGTGCGCGCGTCGGCGACGACGATTCGGTAGAACGGCGTGCGGATCTTGCCCATGCGCTTGAGGCGGATCTTGACGGCCACGAGTGTGGTGTCTCCCTGCTGAGTCGGTGGATGGGCGGACCTGCCCGCGTGGGGGTGCGGTCGGTCCGCCTCGATGACCCGTCCGGCGAGCGGCTGAGAGGGGCCGCCGCTGACGGGTTCGACCGGTCATTGTGCCAGAGGCTCGGCGCTCGGCTCCAACCGGAGGCCGGTCGCCACTCAGGCGACGACCCGGCCCCGCAGCACCACCCGGACGGGCGCGGCCAGGACCGACAGGTCTGTCAACGGGTCGGCGGCGTAGACGCAGAAGCTCGCCGGCGCGCCCTCGTCCAGCCTCGCCGGCCGGCCGAGCCACTCCCTTGCTCGCCAGGAGGCGGCGCCGAGGGCGTCGAACGGCGACAGGCCGTACGTCGCCAGCTCGGCCACCTCGGCCGCGATCAGACCGTGCGGCAACACGCCGCCGGCGTCGGTGCCGGCGTAGATCGGCACCCCGGCCTCGTACGCCGCCCCGATCGTGTCCCGCCGGCGGGCGAACAGCGCCCGCATCGAGGCGCCGTAGGCGGGGAATCTCTGCTCGCCGGCCTCGGCGTAGGCCGGGAAGTTCTCCAACTGCTTGACGGTCGGCACCAGCGCCGTGCCCTGCGCGACCATCGCCTCGATCAGGTCGGGGGTCAGGCCGGTGCCGTGCTCGATGCAGTCGATGCCGGCGCCGATCAGGTCGGGCAGTGCCGCCTCACCGAACACGTGCGCGGTCATCCGCGCACCGGCCTCGTGCGCGGCGCGGACGGCGGCCCGCACCGCGTCACCGGGCCACGACGGAGTCAGGTCCCCGGCATCGCGGTCGATCCAGTCCCCGACGATCTTCACCCAGCCGTCACCGCGTTCCGCCTCGCCGGTCACGTAGTCCGCCAGCTGGTCCGGCTCGATCTCGTGCGCGTAGTTGCGGATGTAGCGCCGGGTCCGGGCGATGTGCCGTCCGGCCCGGACGATCTCGGGCAGGTCGGGCCGGTCGTCGATCCACCGGGTGTCCGCCGCGCTGCCGCAGTCGCGCAGCAGCAGCGCGCCGGCGTCCCGCTCGGTGGCGGCCTGTTTCTCCTGTGTCGCCTCGTCGACGGCACCGTCGGCATCGAGGCCGACGTGGCAGTGCGCATCCACCAGACCGGGCACGATCCACAGCCGCGGCCGGCCGGCCCCGAGGTCGTCGGCGGCGGGGACCGGCTCGTACGTCAGCCGGCCGTCGTGGACGTAGAGGACCCGATGCTCCCCCTCCGGCAGCACGACCCCGGCGACCCGCAGCGCGTCACTCATGGGACGCGACGGTACCGACCACGTGCATCGCCGGCAGATCTCATCAGAGCAGGTCGCGCAGCTCCTTCGGGAGCTCGAAGTCGTCCGCCGCCGGTGAGGTTGCGGCCTGCCCGGCGCCGCCCGTCAGCGGCCGGCCGAACGGCGAGCCGGCCGCTTCGGCCTCGGCGGCCGTCGGGGACGACTGACCGCCGGCCTGCTGCTGGGCACGTTTGGCCGGGTTCCCCGAACCGCGCTTGGCGCGCACCTTCTTCGGCTGCTGCCGGGCCTTGGCCCGCCTGCCGCCGGCCATGCCCGGCATCCCGGGCATCCCCGGCATCCCCGGCATGCCGCCGCCGGTCGCCATCCGGGTCATCATGGTGCGCGCCTCGAAGAACCGGTCGACCAGCTGGTTGACCTGCTGGACGGTGGTTCCGGACCCCCTCGAGATGCGCTTGCGGCGGGACCCGTCGATCGACTTCGGGTCGGCGCGCTCGGACGGCGTCATCGACTGGATGATCGCCTGCAGCCGGTCGATCTCGCGCTCGTCGATCCCGGCGACCTGCTCCTTGAAGTCGCCCATGCCGGGGAGCATGCCGAAGATCTTCGACAGCGAGCCCATCTTGCGGACGGCCTGCATCTGCTGCAGGAAGTCGTCCAGGGTGAACTCGCCACCGGTCCCGCGCAGCTTGTCGGCGGCCTGCTGGGCCTGCTCGGCGTCGAAGGTCTTCTCGGCCTGCTCGATCAGCGTGAGGACGTCGCCCATCCCGAGGATGCGAGACGCCATCCGATCGGGGTGGAACACGTCGAAGTCGGTGAGCTTCTCGCCGTTCGAGGCGAACATGACCGGGCGGCCGGTGACCTTGGCCACCGACAGCGCCGCGCCGCCGCGGGCGTCGCCGTCCAGCTTGGTCAGCACCACCCCGTCGAAGCCGACCCCGTCGAGGAACGACTGCGCGGTGTTGACCGCGTCCTGGCCGATCATCGCGTCGACGACGAAGAGCGTCTCGTCGGGCGCGACCGCGTCCCTGATGTCCGCGGCCTGCTGCATCAGCTCGCTGTCGACGCCCAGCCGCCCCGCGGTGTCGACGACGACGACGTCGTGCAGGGTGCGGCGGGCGTGTTCGACCGAATCCCTGGCGACGACGACGGGGTCACCCACGCCGTTGCCGGGTTGCGGGGCGAACACGGCCACGCCGGCCCGCTCGCCCACCACCTGCAGCTGGGTCACGGCGTTCGGCCGCTGCAGGTCCGCCGCAACGAGCAGCGGGGTCCGCCCCTGCTCCTTCAGCCAGTGTCCGAGCTTCGCGGCCAGCGTCGTCTTCCCGGAGCCCTGGAGTCCGGCGAGCATGATCACCGTGGGTGGCTTCTTCGCGAAGCGCAGCCGCCGGGTCTCGCCGCCGAGGATGGTGACGAGCTCCTCGTCGACGATCTTGATCACCTGCTGCGCCGGGTTCAGGGCGGCGCTGACGTCCGCGCCGCGGGCCCGCTCCTTGACCGCGGCGACGAACTCGCGGACCACCGGCAGCGCGACGTCCGCCTCGAGCAGCGCGATCCTGATCTCCCGCGCGGTGGCGTCGATGTCCGCCTCGGTCAGCCGCCCCTTGCCGCGCAGCGCCTTGAAGGTGCCCGCCAAGCGGTCCTGCAGCGTGTCGAACAACCGGATCGTCCTCGCAGGGTCAGGGGCTCAGGGACTCGTCCACCCTAACGGCGGCCGGCTCCGAGGCAGCGTCGAGCACCTGCTGCAGGGTGCGGGCCAGCCCCTGCGCGACCAGCGGGAGCAGCGGACGGCCCTCGGCGTCGGTCACGTACGCCACGTCCTGGGCCTGCGGGCCGAGCGTCTCCAGGTGCGCGGACCGGACCCGCACCCCGGCGTCGGCGAGCACCCGGAAGACCTGCCACAGCAGGCCGCGACGATCGGCAGCCCGGACCTCGAGCACGGTCGCGGTGGCCGAGGCCTCCGGCAGCACCCGCACCCGCGCTCCGGCGTCGCCGGGCCTGCCTCCGCCGCCCCGGGGGAGCAGGCGAGCGGCGAGATCAGTGCTGCCGTCGATCACCCGGTCCAACCGCAGCCGCAGGCGCGCCGAATCCACCGGGGTGTCCACGGGGGTGTCCACGGGCGTGTCCACGTCCCAGCGGGAGACCGTCCACCCGTCGGCGCTGTGCACGCGCGCGGCCCGGACGCCGAGCCCGGCCGTCGCCAGGGTGCCCGCGACGTCGGCGAGCAACCCCGGCCGGTCCGCACCGGTCAGCAGGACACTCCCACCGTCCGGCCGCGCGACGGTGGACAGCCGAAGGCCGGCGGCACCGGCCGGGTCGGCGGTCGGGTCTGCGGCGGCCGGGTCGGCGGCCGGACAGCCGAGGTCGGTGCTCGGGTCGGCCGGAGCCTGCTCGTGTCCGGCCAGCAGGGCGTCGACGTCTCGGACCAGCCGGTCGACGAGTCCCGCGCGCCAGCGGCTCCAGGCACTCGGACCGGCGCTCACGGCATCGCACTCGGTGAGCGCCGCGAGCAGCGCCAGGCGCTCGCCGTCCCGGACGACAGCGGCGACCGCGGCGGCGGTCGCCGGGTCGTCGAGGTCCCGCTGGACCGCCGTGGAGGCCAACAGCAGGTGGTGGTGCACCAGGAACTCGAGCGTCGACACGGCAGCGGGGTCCAGTCCGAGCCGGCGCCCCACCCCGCCGGCCACCGGTGCCCCGGTCCTCCCGTGGTCCGAGCCGGCCGGCTCGTGCTCGGAGCCGGCGGACGCCGACTTGCCGATGTCGTGCAGCAGGGCGGCGAGGACGAGCACATCGGGCCGGGCCACCCGGCGCACGTGCCGGGACGCCTCGACGCAGGTCTGGATGCTGTGCCGGTCCACGGTGTACCGGTGCACCGTCGAGTCCGAGCGGCGCAACCGCACCCCGGCCCACTCCGGCAACCAGCGGTCCACCAGGCCGGCATGGTCCGCCTCCTCCCACACCGGGATCAGCCCGCCGCCCGCGGCGAGCAACCGGACGAGATCGCGCCGGGCCGCCTCCGGCCAGGGGTCGGGCAGGACGGCAGGGGTGCTGGCGGCCAGCCGAACGGCGGTGCTCGGAGCCAGCAGCAGGCCGGCCTCGGCCGCCACCGCAGCGGCGCGGACGCCCAGGAACGGATCCGCCGCGGGGCGTGCGGTGTCGTCGAGCACCAGCTCGCCGGCGATCCGGGCGAGCCCGGCTCCCAGCCGTTCCAAGCGCGGGCGACGACGCCGCGACCCCCGGGAGGCGGGACGACCGGGCCCGGCCAGGATGGCGTCCATCCGGCGCCAGGTCAGATCCAGCAGGTGGGCGGTGCGCCGGGCCGAGCCGCGCAGCTCCCGGTCGAGGGCGCCCTCGTCGCAGCCGAGCACGGCGGCGACCTCCGGCAGCAGCTCGGGGAGCAACCGGTCGCCACGCCGACCGGTGACGGTGTGCAGGGCGTCGCGGACGTCCAGCAGGGCGGCCCGCTGCTCCTCCACCTGCTCGTGCGGCACGTCGACGAGCCAGCTGGCCACCAGACCCCGCAGCAGCACGCCGTCGCGGAGGCCGCCGGCCGACTCCTTCAGGTCAGGGACCGCCGCGTACGCGATCTCGCCGGCGCGTCCGACCCGTGCGGACCACGCTGCCCGCAGCTCCGGGAGGCGCTGCGGTACGGATCGCCGCCACCGCTCCAGCACCGCCGTGCGCAGCCGGCGGGTCACTGCTGCCGCGCCGGCGACGTGCCGCCCGTCCAGCATGCCGAGCGCCGCCCGCCAGTCCGACGCCGCGACCTCGATCATCGTGCGGGTGTCCCGGACGGCATGGTCGAGCGGCACCCCTTCGTCCCAGAGCGGGTACCACAGCCGCTCGGCCACCCGCTCGACCGTGGCAGCCGGGAGGTCCGGCGCATGCACCAGCACCACGTCCACGTCGCTGGCGGGTGACATCTCGGCGCGGCCGTAACCGCCGACCGCGACCAGTGCCAGCCGACCGGCGGCGGCCGCACCCGCCACCGCATCGTCGAACAGCCCGGCCAACCGGTGGTCGTACCGCTCCGCTCGTTCCCAGCGCATCCGGCCCAGGTCGTCCGCGCGCACGGCTCGCGGCCCGCGGACGACCTGCCCGGTCACAGCGCGTCCGGACCCTGCTCACCGGTTCGGATGCGGATCACGGTGTCCACGGGCTGCACCCAGACCTTGCCGTCCCCGATCTTGCCGGTCTGGGCCGACTTGGTGATCACGCCCACGACGTCGGCGACGTCGTCGTCCTCGACGACGACCTCCACCCGGAGCTTGGGCACCAGGGTCACGTCGTACTCCGCTCCGCGGTACACCTCGGTGTGGCCCTTCTGCCGGCCGTACCCGCTCGCCTCGCTCACGGTCATCCCGGTGACACCGAAGGACTCCAGCGCCTCCCGGACGTCCTCCCACTTGTGCGGCTTGATGACCGCGGTCACGATCCTCACGCGTGCACGCTCCCCTCATGGTGGGCCTCATGGTGGGCCTCATGGGAGGCCTCATGGGAGGCCTCGTGTCGGGCGTCCTGTGGCACCGCGGGCCGGCCACCGGTCCCGGCGACGGCCAGGTCGTAGCCGCTCTCGGCGTGCTCGGCCAGGTCGATGCCGGCCGCCTCCTCCTCCGGGTCCAGCCGGAAGCCCACCGTGCGGTCGATGAGCGTGCCGAGGACGAGCGCGGAGACGAACGAGAATCCGCCGACGGCCAGCACCGCCACCGTCTGCTTCCCGAGCAGGACCGCGTCCCCGCCGTACAGCAGTCCGCCGTCCAGCGACAGGAAGCCGAGCGCGATCGAGCCGAAGGCCCCGCCGACCAGGTGCACGCCGACGACGTCGAGCGAGTCGTCGTAGCCCAGCCGCCACTTGAGGCCGACGGCGAGCGCGCACAGCGCCCCGGCCACGACCCCGAGCAACAGCGCCCCCAGCGGTGACACGAAGGCGCAGGCCGGGGTGATCGCCACCAGGCCCGCCACGGCGCCCGACGCCGCTCCCAGCGTGGTCGGCCTGCCGTCGCGCAGTTGCTCGACCACCAACCAGCCGATGATGGCGGCGGCGGTCGCGGCCTGGGTGTTCACGAACGCGGTCGCCGCCAGCCCGTTAGCCGCCAGCGCCGAACCGGCGTTGAACCCGAACCAGCCGAACCACAGCAGCGCGGCGCCAAGGAGGACCAGCGGCAGGTTGTGCGGTCGCATCGGGTCCTTCCGCCACCCGAGCCGTCGGCCGAGCACCAGCGCGAGGGCGAGCGCTGCCGCGCCGGCGTTGACGTGCACGGCGGTGCCGCCGGCGAAGTCCTGGACCCCCCACCCGACGATCCAGCCGGCGTCGTCGCCCAGCTCACCACCGGCTCCGAAGTCGAAGACCCAGTTGGCGACCGGGAAGTAGACCAGGCTCGTCCAGAGCACCACGAAGGTGCACCAGCCGAGGAATCGCGCCCGGTCGGCCACCGCGCCGCTGATCAGAGCCGGCGTGATGATCGCGAACATCAGCTGGAAGGCGGCGAAGCTCAGCCCGCCCGCCCCGGTCACGCCGTGCAGGCCGACGTGGTCGAAACTGCCGAACAGCTGCGAGTCGGACTCGCCGAAGGTGACCGAGTAGCCGTAGACCACCCAGAGCACGCTGACGAGGGCGAGCGCCGAGAAGCTCATCATCATCATGTTGAGGACGCTCTTGGCCCTCGTCATGCCGCCGTAGAACAGTGCGAGGCCCGGGGTCATCAGCATGACCAGCGCAGCGCTGACCAGCACCCAGGCGGTGTCTCCGGAGTTCATCGAACGGGACTCCCTTCGGGGCAACGGAGCCGCCGACCGGGAGACCACGCTGTCCCGGAGGTCTGGCGACGACGTCAGCCTGGAACGCCCAGGTTTCCCGAGGGGGTGCGCGGTGTTGCGGGGCGATGACAGTTCCCGCCGCCGTGTTTCGCCCGCGTGAACCGCCGGCGCGGTCAGCCGTCGAGCAGGGCGTCCACGAAGTCCACCGGCTCGAACGGCGCGAGGTCGTCAGGACCCTCGCCGAGGCCCACCAGCTTGACCGGAACGCCGAGCTCGCGCTGCACCGCCACGACGATTCCGCCCTTGGCCGTCCCGTCCAGCTTGGTGAGCACGATCCCGGTCACGTCCACGACCTCGCTGAAGACACGCGCCTGGGTCAGGCCGTTCTGGCCGGTGGTGGCGTCGATGACGAGCAACACCTCGGTGACCGGGACCTGCTTCTCGATCACCCGCTTGACCTTGCCCAGCTCGTCCATCAGCCCGGCCTTGGTGTGCAGCCGGCCGGCGGTGTCGACGAGCACCGTGTCCACGCCGCGCTCGATGCCTGTCCGGACGGCGTCGAAGCCGACGCTGGCCGGGTCGGTGCCCTCGGCACCACGGACGGTCTCCACCCCGACCCGCTCCCCCCAGGTCTGCAGCTGATCGGCGGCCGCTGCGCGGAAGGTGTCCGCGGCGCCGAGCAGCACCTGCTTGTCCTCGGCGACCAGCACCCGGGCGATGCGTCCGACCGTCGTGGTCTTGCCGGTGCCGTTGACCCCCACGACCAGGACCACGCCGGGCGCTCCGTCGACCCCCTGCACCAGCAGGGACCGGTCCAGGGTCGGGTCCACCAGGGCCACCAGCTCCTCGTGCAGCACCTGCCGCGCGTCGAGCTCGCCGGTCTCGGCTCGCAGCCGGATGCGCAGCCGATCCACCAGCTGCTGGGTGGGACCCACCCCGACGTCGGCGGTGAGCAGGACGTCCTCAAGCGCCTCCCACTCGTCGTCGGTGAGTCGCTCCCGGGACAGCAGGGCCAGCAGCCCGCGGCCGAGCGAGGTCCGAGAGCCGGTGAGCCGGGTCCGCAGCCGGGCCCATCGCCCGGCTGCTGTCTCCGGCCGCTCCAGGACCGGGGTCGGCGTCTCGGCACGGTCGGGCTCCGCGACGGACGGCTGCGGCTCGGGTGGTGCCGCCGGGCCGCGGGGCGGAGCCGACCGGCCGCGGACCAGCAGCCCCGTGGCGGCGATCGCGACGACCGCCACAACGGCAAGGACGAGGAGCAGGTAGCCGAGGTCGGACACGGTGTCCGATCCTCCCAGAGCCGCGGGACCCGCCGGTCAGCGGTGTGCGGAGCGGCGCTTCGAGGCCGCGCTGGCGTGCTCGGCCAGCTGCCGCTGCAGGGACACCAACGCGCCGCCGCCGGCCGCCTCGTCGGGGTCGGGGTCGAGCCCGAGCCGATCGGCCAGCCGCCGCAGCCCACGCGAGGGGAACGCCACGGAGGCGACCACGGTCGCGGCGGCGATGACGGTGAGCAGCAGGACGAGCAGCAGGACGAGCATCGGGCCGGGGTCTCCAACGGTCGGGTGGGCAGCGCCGAATTCTGTCACGGCTGCCCGGAATTCCCGCATCCGTCCCACCGAGCGGGCTCGGGTGAGCCTCAGCCGCCCGTCAGCGTGCCCACGGCCGCCCGGACCACCTCGGGCACCGGAGCCGGCTCACGTCGATGCCGGTCCACATAGACGTGGACGAAGCGGGCCTCGGCGGCCGCGTCGTCCCGGCCCGGACCGAACAGCGCGAGCCGGTAGGCGACGCTGGTGCGACCGAGCCGCTCCAGCCCGATGCCGACGTCGACCGGGTCGGGGAATCGCAGCGGCCGGACGAAGCGGCAGCCGGTCTCGACCACCACTCCGATCGCCGGCAGGTCGCGGATGTCCCTGCCGGTGGCGCGCATCAACCAGCCGTTGACCGCAGTGTCGACGAAGGCGTAGTAGGCGACGTTGTTGACGTGCCCGTACGCGTCCTCGTCGTCCCAGCGCGTCGGGACCGACCACCACGCCGAGAAGTCGGCGCGGAGCGCCGTCATCCGCTCACGCCGACGCGGCCTCGCGCAGCCGCTGGCTGATCACGACCGAGACGCCGTCGTCACGCATGCTCACGCCGTAGAGCGCGTCGCCCACCTGCATGGTGCGCTTCTGGTGGGTGACGACCAGCAGCTGGCTGTCGGCCCGCAGCTCCTCGTAGATCTCGAGCAGCCGGCCGAGGTTGGTGTCGTCGAGCGCGGCCTCCACCTCGTCCAGGATGTAGAAGGGGCTCGGCCTGGCCTTGAACAGGGCGACGAGGAAGGCCACCGCCACCAGCGAGCGCTCACCACCGGAGAGCAGGGACAACCGCTTGACCTTCTTGCCCGGTGGGCGCGCCTCCACGTCGATCCCACTGGTCAGCAGGTCCGCAGGGTCGGTGAGCACCAGCCGGCCCTCCCCGCCGGGGAACAGCCGGGCGAAGACCTGCTCGAACTGCGCCGCCACGTCGGCGTAGGCCTCGGCGAACACCTGCTGCACCCGCGCGTCCACGTCGCCGATGATGTCGAGCAGGTCCTTGCGGGTGCGCCGCACGTCCTCGAGCTGCTCGCTCAGGAAGCGGTGTCGCTCCTCGAGCGCGGCGAACTCCTCCAGCGCCAGCGGGTTGACCCGGCCGAGCAGCGCCAGTGCCCGCTCGGCGGATCGCAACCGCCGGGCCTGGGCGGCCCGGTCGTACGGCTGGAGGGCGCCGTCCTCGCCCGGCACTGCGACGTCGGGTCCGTAGTCGGCGACGAGGGTGTCGGCGTCCAGGCCGAGCTCCTCCGACGCCCGCTGCTCCAGCGCCTCCAGCCGCAGCCGCTGTTCGGCGCGGGCCACCTCGTCCCGGTGCACCGAGTCGGTGAGCCGGCCGAGCTCCTCGTCCAGCTCGCGGATCGTGCCGCGGACGGCGACCAGCCGCTGCTCACGACCGGCCCTGGCCCGCTCGATGGCGGCGCGCTGCTCGGCTGCTGCCTCCAGTGAGCCGACCAGCCGGTCCAGGGCCCGAGCGGCAGCGGCGCCGACCGCGCGGGCGACCTCGGCCTCGCGGAGCCGTTGCACCCGCCGGGCGATCGTCGCCGCCCGTGCCTCCCGCTCGGCGGCCGCGGCCCGGTCCAGCGAATCCGCCCGACCGGCGATCGCCCGGCCCCGCTCCTCGACGGTGCGCAGCATCAGCCGCGCCTCGGTCTCGGCTGCCCGGGCGGCGCGAGCGGCGTCACCGAGGCGAGCCAGCTCGGCCCCGTCGTCCTCGCCGGTGGGGTCGTCGTCGGCGCGGGCCACCCGCTCCTCAAGCTCCGTGAGACCGGTCAGGTCGCGGTCGCGGGCCGTCTCGGCGTCGGTCACCGCCGCGGCCAGCCGATCCGCCTCGGCCCGGGCGGAGCGGACGGTCCCGGACAGGTGCGCCAGCCGCTCAGCCAGCGCGGCCATCGCCGCATCCGACTCGTGCAGCTCGGCGAGCGCCGCATCGGTGCGGCTCCGGGCGCCGGCGAGCTCCTCCTCCAGCCGGGCCAGGGTGAAGCGCAGCCGCTCCCCCTCACCGGTCGCCTCGGTCAACCGCTCGCGTGCCTCGTCGATCGCCGCCTGTACCTCGAGCAGGCTGGGCGCGGCCGCGGACCCTCCGGTCGCGGTCAGCGAGCCCAGCAGGTCCCCGTCCCGGGTCACGGCGGTGAGGTCCGGCCGTCGGGACACCAGCTCGGCGGCGGCGTCCAGGTCGGCCACCAGGACCGTGGCGCCGAGCAGGGCGGCCAGGGCGGGCCGCGCCGGGTCCGGCGCCTCGACCGTGTCGAGCAGCCGCGAGGCGCCGGCGGGCAACTCCGGCCCGGCAACGGGTGCGGCGGTCGTGCCGACCACAAGCCCGGCGGTGCCGAGGTCCTCGTCGCGGAGCAGGCGCAGGGCGGCGACCGCCGCCTGAGGCCCGTCCACCACGACGGCGTCCGCGGCGGCACCGAGCGCCGCGGCAACCGCCGTCTCGTAGCCGGCCCGGACCCGGACCAGCGCGGCAACCGATCCGAGCACGCCGCTGACCCGCTCGGTGGCGGCCAGCAGCGCGCCGGCACCGTCCTTGCGGGTCAGTCCGAGCTCCAGCGCCTCGACCCGGGCGTGCAGTCCGACGCGTTCCCGCTCGGCGGTCCGCGCCTCGTCCTGCACCTTCGCCAGCCGCGACTCCAGGTCCTCCTGCACGGCCAGGGCGGCTTCGTACGCCGTGTCCAACCCGCGCTCACCGGCGTCCAGCCCGGCCACCTTGTTCTCCAGCGCGGTGAACTCGCGCTGCGTCTGCTCGGCGCGCTCCAGCACATCGGCGTGTGCGGCGGTGAGCCGCTGGATCTCGTCCTCGGCGGCCGCGGCGCGGCTGCGCAGCGCCTGCAACCGGCCGTGCAGGCGGGCGAGCCCCTCCCGGCGGTCGGCGGCGGCTCGCGCGAGTCCGGTGACCCGGCGGTCCTCCTCCGCGTGCGCCTGCTCCGCCTCCTGCCGGACGCGGACCGCCGCTGCCAACCCGGCCCGGAGACCGGTCACCTCGGCCACGATCTGCTCCTCGCGTTCCCGCACCGCCGCCGCCTCGGCAGCCAGCTGGTCCGGGTCCCGACCGGTGACGGCCGGACCGGCGACCAGCTCGGTGTCCTCCTCGGCGCGCCGGACCCGCTCGGCTGCCAGCCCGGCGGTCCCCGAGATCCGGTCCCGCAGGCTGGACAGCCGGTACCAGGTCTCCTGCGCGCGGGCGAGTGCGGGAGCGTCGGCGGCCAGGGCGCGGTCGACGTCGCTCTCCTCGGCCCGCGCCGCGTCGAGCGCCGATCCGACCTCGGCCCGACGGGCCCGCAGGGCGGACTCGTCGGCCAGCTCACGCTGCAGGACGGTCCGCGCGGCCAGCAGGTCATCGGCCAGGATCCGGGCCCGAGCGTCGCGGAGGTCCGCCTGCACCGTCGCCGCCCGGCGGGCCACCTCGGCCTGCTTGCCCAGCGGCTTGAGCTGGCGCCGGATCTCACCGAGCAGGTCCTGGACGCGGGTCAGGTTGCCCTCGGTGGCCTCCAGCTTTCGCAGCGCCTTCTCCTTGCGCTTGCGGTGCTTGAGGACGCCGGCCGCCTCCTCGACGAAGCCGCGGCGGTCCTCCGGGGTGGCCTGCAGCACCGTGTCCAGCTGCCCCTGGCCGACGATGACGTGCATCTCCCGGCCGATGCCGGAGTCGCTGAGCATCTCCTGCACGTCCAGCAGCCGGCAGGGCTGTCCGTTGATGGCGTACTCGGAGCCGCCACCGCGGAACATGGTGCGGGAGACCGTCACCTCGGCGAACTCCACCGGCAGCGCGCCGTCGGTGTTGTCGATCGTGAGCACGACCTCAGCCCGGCCGAGGGGGGCGCGGGCAGCGGTGCCCGCGAAGATGACGTCCTCCATCTTGCCGCCGCGCAGCGACTTGGCGCCCTGCTCGCCCATCACCCAGGCCAGCGCGTCGACGACGTTCGACTTGCCGGACCCGTTCGGACCGACGACGCACGTGATGCCGGGCTCGAACTCCAGCGTGGTGGACGACGCGAAGGACTTGAACCCGCGCAGGGTCAGGCTCTTGAGGTACAACCCGGCTCCTCATCGACTCGCGTCCTGCTCGGCGGGGAAGGCCGCTGGCAGCCTAGCGAGCGAGCCGGTCCGCCCCGGTCACCGGCGCGCCGGGGCCGAGGTCATTCGCTGCGGCGCGAGCGCCGGCGCAGCACCGCAGCCAGCGGCAAGGCGACGAGCGCCAGAGCGAGCGCGGAGGGCTCCACGCCCGGACCCGCCCCCGAGCCGGCCCCCGAGCCGGCGCCCGTGGACGTCGCGGCACCGGGGCTGCGGCGACCGGGCAGGTCCACGGCGTAGACGTCGATGCCGCGCACGAGGTCGACGCTGTAGACGATGTTGGTCTGCCCTGTCTGCCCGGTCTGCCCGGTCTGCCCGGTCTGCTCGCCCTGCGCGTAGCGCGGCACCCAGTACGAGTCCCACACCTCCGAGGCGCCCCAGAAGGCGTGCCCGTACGACTCGATCTCCCGCGGGTTGCGGACGTCGATGACCTGCAGCCCGCCGCCGTAGAACCCGGCCGCGACCAGACCGGACGGGTGATAGTCGAACCAGTGTGCGGAGCAGAAGGCGCCCTGGGAGATCGGCTCCGGGAGCGGGTAGGTGCCGAGGTCGCTCAGCTCCACCCGGTCCAGGGGACGGATGCCTTGTCGCGGTCCGCGCAGCGCCTGCACCTTCCAGGTCTGGAACGACCCTGCCTGGGTGCAGTCGGTCTGCTCGTAGTCCTCCTCGGTCACGAGCAGGACGTTGCCGTTGCCCAGCGACGCGCGGGCTCCGGGGCGGAACTGCTCGGCGTGCGGCCGCCAGGAGTTGTGGTGGATGAAGTCGTTCCATCCCGTGTTCTGCTCGCCGCCCTCGGTGGCGAAGCTCCCGGTGGTGGTCAGCGCCCGCGGGCGACGCGGCTTGCTGAGGTCGAAGACTGCGCTGCCGTCCGCGCCGGTGTGCAAGCCATAGCCCGCCGCGTCGGCGTCCCAGCTGTGCCCCGCCCAGCCGATCACCGGGGACACCCGCCCCTGCGTGCCCGGCTGATCGGCCACGAAGTCGATCTCGCGCGGCTGCTGCAGGTTGTCCAGGTCGATGACGGAGAAGCGGCCCTGGCTGCCGGCGGTGTAGACGGTGCGACACTGCCGCACGTCGATGCAGGTGACCGTGTGCGTACTCGACGAGACCGGGATACGGGACATGATCCGGGGGTTGTCGGGCTGGGTGACGTTGACGAGGATCAGCTCGTTGTCGCCGACGTTGTAGTGGTCGGGGTCGTCGCTGGAACCCTGGTAGAGGTCGACGCCGATCAGCGCGAAGCGCAGGACCGTGCCGTCCACCCGCCGCTCGCCGCAGTTCATCGCCTCGTTCTCGAAGACGGCGTTGTCCAGGACGCCGACCCGCTCGGGGGCGCGCGGACTGCTGACGTCGAACACCTGCACCGATTCCAGCCCGGAGGTGACGAAGGTCGGCGCCGTCGGCAGGAAGCAGCCCGAGATGCCCGCCGTGCCGCCGGAGCTGGGCAGTCCCGGCACCGTGGTCAGGTGGGTGACGTTGTCGCTGGTGGTCGGAGTGTCCGCCGCCGCGTCCCCGCTGCCGGACAGCACGTCGTGCAGGTGCCGGTCCCCGCTGCCGTGCGCGGCCGCGCCAGGCGCGGACAGCAGGACGAGAGCACCGGCGGCTGCGAGCGCGCCGGTGCCGCGGAGAGCGCGGCGGGGATCCATGCCGGACCCAACGAGGGGACTCGGCAAAGGTGACGGCCGTCAGTGCAGCGCCGGCTCCAGCACGCGCTCGGCGGCCAGCCGGTCGACGACCTCCCGGTCGCGCAGCGCGCTCGCCAGCGCGTCGTTCTGACTCTGCAACCGGACGATCTCGGCCTCGAGGTCGGCGACCCGGCGTCGCAGCAACAGCGTCTCCCGGGCCAGTCGGGTGTCGTGTCCGCTGATGTGCCCTACGAGCGCTTTCGCCATCGATGCCCTCCACCGAGTGGGTCTGCCGGGGTCCCGCGAGGGGTGGTGCGGTCCGCCGGGTGCGTGGGGCCGATCGGCCCACCGCTCAGAATCGCACTCGCGCCCGGCTCCGGTCAACTGCGGGCCGCCCGGCGACGGTCACCACCGGCCGCGGCGAGGGCGCGGCTGACAGCGTGGGCAGGTGAACGAGGAGCGGTTCATGAACGGGTCGCGCCGGACCGGGGTGCCGCAGCGCGGGCAGGACCGGCCGGCGCGCCCGTACACGGCGAGCGAGCGGTCGAAGTAGCCGGACGACCCGTTGACGTCCACGTACAGGGCGTCGAAGGAGGTTCCGCCCTCCCGCAGGGCGTCCCGGAACACCTCCCGCACGGCCACGAGCAGCCGCTCGGCCTCCGCCCGGCGCAGCGTTTCGGTGGGCCGGGCGAAGTGCAGCCGGGCCCGCCACAGCGCCTCGTCGGCGTAGATGTTGCCCACTCCGGAGATCAGGGTCTGGTCGAGCAGCGCCCGCTTGATCCCCGTCCGGCGGCGCCGCAACCGGTCGACCACCCGGGCCGCGTCGAAGCCCGCCTCGAGCGGATCGACGCCGATGTGGGCGACCGGCGCGGGGACGGGCGCACCGTCGGCGGCGGAGGGGGCGAGCGGGACGAGCGCCAACCCACCGAAGGTGCGCTGGTCCACGAACCGCAGGTCGACGGCGTCGGGCTCGAGCGCCAGCCGCACCCGCAGGTGCGGCTCCCGCGCCGCGGCCGTCGGCCGCACCAGGAGCTGGCCCGACATCCCGAGGTGGGCGACCAGCACGTCACCGTCGTCCAACGGCAGCCACAGGTACTTGCCGCGCCGCCGTGCGGCGGACAGCCGGCGACCGGTCAGCCGGTCCGCGAAGTCCCCCGGGCCGGCGGCGTGCCGGCGCACGGACCGCGGGGTGCGCACCTCCACCGCGGCCACGAACCGGCCGGCGACGAGCCGCTCCAGGCCGCTCCGAACCACCTCGACCTCGGGGAGCTCAGGCACCGCCGCTCACTCGCCGTGCGGCCCGCGCTCGCCGGCGGCGTCCCGGATCTCCCGCCACGCGGTCTCGGCGGCCTGCTGCTCCGCGTCCTTCTTGGACCGGCCCGCGCCGTCGCCGTGCAGCCGCTCGCCGACCCGGACCCGGGCGGTGAACCGCTTGTCGTGGTCGGGACCGCTCTCACCGATGACGTACTCCGGCACGCCGAGGTCGAGGGCGGCGGCGAGCTCCTGCAGGCTGGTCTTCCAGTCCAGGCCGGCGCCCATCCGGAACGCCTCGTCCAGCAGCGGGTCGAACAGCCCGCGGATCACCCGGCTCGCTACCGCGAACCCGTGCTGCAGGTAGACGACCCCGAGCAGCGCTTCGACGGTGTCGGCCAGGATGGACGACTTGTCCCGGCCGCCGGTGGTCTCCTCCCCCCGGCCGAGTCGCAGGTACGGACCGAGTCCCAGGCTGCGGCCGACCTCGGCCAGGGCGCGGGCGTTGACCACCGCGGCACGGAGCTTGGCCAGCCGGCCCTCGGACAGGTCGGGGTGCCGGGTGTACAGCGTGTCGGTGACCACCAGCCCGAGGACCGAGTCCCCGAGGAACTCCAGTCGCTCGTTGGTGGGGATGCCACCGTTCTCGTAGGCGAACGAGCGATGCGTGAGCGCGAGCTCGAGGCCGGCCGGATCGAGCTCGGCCACGCCGAGCGCCCGGCACAGCTCGTCCCACCGCGTGTCGGCGGCCGTCGCCTCCGACGGCTCGGCGGATGCGCCCATCTGGTCCGGTCGCCCGGTCCCGGTCAGAGGACCTGGCGACGCTCGGCGCGGGCGCCGTACTGCCCACACTCCGGGCAGACCCGGTGCGGCAGGTGCTTGGCGCCGCAGGCCGGGTTGGCACAGGTCACCAGCGAGGGCGCGGTGGTCTTCCACGCACTGCGGCGATGACGCGTGTTGCTGCGCGACAACTTGCGCTTCGGAACCGCCACGGTCTACTCCTCGTCCGGACCGGACGTGCTGTCCGGTCGTCTGTCGTCGGTCTCATCGTGCAGCAGGCCCGCCAGGGCGGCCCACCGCGGGTCCGGTCTTTCCTCGTGTGCGTGCCCGGGATCGTCTGCCAGCCGCTCCCCGCACTCGGGGCACAGGCCGGCGCAGTCCTCCGCGCAGAGCGGGCGAAACGGCAGTGCGAGCACCACCGCGTCCCGCAGCATCGGGTCGAGGTCGATCGCGTCGTCCTCCACCCGTCCGGCCTCATCCTCCTCGGCGTCACTCTCCGGGTATGCGTACAGCTCCTGCAGGTCCACCTCGAGCTCGTCGGTGATGTCTCGCAAGCAGCGTGCGCACTCCCCCGCCAGGTGCGCCCGCGCCGTCCCGGACACGAGCACCCCCTCCATCACCGCCTCGAGCCGGAGCTCAAGGTCGATCGGGCTTCCCTCGGGCACCCCGAGCACTTCGATGCCCAGGTCGGCCGGGGCCGGCACCGAGCGTGACACCGTTCGCGAGGTCCCGGGCCGACGGCTGAGCTCGTGGATGTCGAGCACGAGCGGGGCTCGGGGGTCCAGGCGGGACAGGGTGACACTCCGGATCGAGGGCGCGAGGAATCGTCGACCTCCGTCGAGGCCGCCCCTCAGGATAGCGGCTGGCCCCCGTCGCCACCCAATCCGGCCGCTGCCGCGACCGGGTCGCGACCGTCCTCAGCCGCTGGTGTCGGGCAGCCGGATCTCGTCCACGACGGCTCCGCCGAAGGTCAGGTCGCTGCGATCGCGGAGCCGGTCCCGGCCACGCTGGACCGCCTCCAGCGTGCGGGACAAGGTGAGCTCGAAGTGGGCCAGCCGCTCGTCCACGTAGTCGTCGGTCTCCCGGCGCAGGTCCGCCGTCTCCGACCGGGCCTCGGCCAGCAGCGTCTCCGCCTGCTGTCGGGAGAGCGCGAACACGTCGCTGTCAGAGACGAGCCGGCCCCGCTCCCGCTCGGCACCGGCGACGATCTCCTCCGCATCGACCCGCGCCTGCTCGAGCACGCGGTCGGACTCCCCGGCGCCCTGCGGGAGCAGCTTCGCGAGCTCGTCGAGCGAGTCCAGCAGCTCCTGCCGGTTGACGACGCACGACGCTGACATCGGCATCGCTCGGGCGTCGGCCACCGCGGAGCGGATCTCGGCCAGCTTGCGGTGTACGTCCACTGCCTCTGCTTTCCCTCCAGCGCCCCGACCCCGGCAGGGTACTGGCTCAGCCGGTGCCGAGCCGGTCCCGCATCCGCTGCAGCACCGACGGGGGCACCAGGCCGGAGACGTCACCTCCGTGCCCGGCCACCTCCTTCACCAGGCTGGAGGCGAGGAACGACCACTCCGGGCTGGTGGGAACGAACACCGTCTCCACGCCGGACAGGCTGGTGTTCATCTGTGCCATCTGCAGCTCGTAGTCGAAGTCGGTGACGGCACGCAGGCCCTTGACGATGGCGCCGATCCCGCGCTCGCGGCAGAAATCGACGAGCAAGCCCTCGAACGCTTCGACGCGGACCTGCGGGAGGTCGGCCACCACCTCGCGGAGCATGGTCACCCGCTCGTCGACGCTGAACATCCCCTGCTTCGCGGGGTTCACGAGCACGCCCACGGTGACCTCCTCGAACAACCGGGCCGCCCGGGCGATGATGTCGAGGTGTCCGTTGGTCACCGGGTCGAACGAGCCGGGACAGACCGCGGTCCGCATGGCGCGGGCTCCCCTCCTCCGGTGGCTCAGGCGCGGCGACCGTACCAAAGCGTGGTCTCGCCATAGCGGCGCTCGCCCAGGTCCTCGAACCCAGCCGGCTGCCGCCAGGCTCCGCCACGGGTGGGGCGTTCGACGGCCAGCACGGCACCTTCGGCGAGCCAGCCGTGGGTCGTCCCCTGCTCCAGGACCGCGCGCAGCTGGTCAGAGCCCAGCACGTACGGCGGGTCGGCGAACACCACGTCTGCCGGAGCGTCCGGACCAGCGCCGTCCGGTCGCGCGAGCAGGCGTTCGACCCGGCCGGTGAGCAGCCGGACCCGGTCCGCAACCGCCAGCGCGTCGATGTTGGCGCGGGCCACGCCCGCGGCCCGGCGGTCGGACTCCACCAGCACGGCCGTGCGGGCTCCGCGCGACACCGCCTCCAGGCCGACGGCGCCGGACCCGGCGTAGAGGTCGAGGAACCGGCAGCCGCCGAGGCCGCCGACCAGCGACTCGAGCCGGGAGAACAACGCCTCTCGCACCCGGTCCGCGGTGGGCCGGGTGCCGTCGCCGGGTGGCGTCTGGATCCGGCGTCCGCCGAGCGAGCCGGCGACGATGCGGGTCACGGGGGGTCACGCCTTCTCGAGGTACGCCGCACGGGCGGTCTCCTCGAGCTCGGCCACCGCCCGGGCCAGTGCCGGGACGGCCGCGAGCGCCGGGTCGGCGGTGACGAGCTCGGTCGCGTCCTCGCGGGCGTCGCTGATGACGTCCTCGTGCGCGACCACCGACAGCAGCCGCAGGCTCGAGCGGCGGCCCGACTGCACGGCCCCGAGCACGTCCCCCTCGCGGCGCAGCGCGACGTCGAGGCGGGACACCTCGAACCCGTCGCTGGTCGCCGCGACGTCCTCGAGCCGGTTGCGGGCCGGTGATCCGGCCGGCGCCTCGGTGACCAGCAGGCACAGCCCCGCGGCGGTCCCTCGCCCCACCCGCCCGCGCAGCTGGTGCAGCTGGGACAGCCCGTAGCGATCCGCGTCGAGCACCACCATCACGGTCGCGTTGGGGACGTCGACACCGACCTCGACCACGGTGGTCGCGACCACGACGTCCACCTCGCCGCCGGCGAAACGGTCCATCACCGCGTCCTTGACGTCGGGCGGCAGCCGGCCGTGCAGCACCTCGACCCGCAACCCGGCGAGCGACCCGCTCGACAGCTCCGCGGCGGTCGCGAGGACACCGTGTCCCGGCGCCCGGTCGGCGCCGTCGGGGTCCGCGAGGTCGGGCACGGAGTACAGGCCCCGACTCATGGCGGGCGCCTCCTCCGCGTCGTCGGCCGCCGAACCGCCGGCCCGCTCGTCGTCGGCGCCGATCCGCGGGCAGACCACGTACGCCTGCCGGCCGGCGGCGATCTCCTCGCGTACCCGCTGCCACCCCCGCTCCAGCCAGCCGGGTCGCTCGGCCGCGGGCACGACGTTGGTCTGGACCGGCTGCCGGCCGGCCGGCACCTCGGCGAGCACGGAGGTGTCCAGGTCGCCGAAGACGGTCATCGCCACCGTCCGCGGGATCGGCGTCGCCGTCATCACCAGGACGTGCGGACGGGCCGACTCCCCGCGCTCGGTCAAGGCCGCGCGCTGCTCGACGCCGAACCGGTGCTGCTCGTCGACGACCACCAGGCCGAGGTCGGCGAACTGCACCTTCTCCTCGAGCAGCGCGTGCGTCCCGACCACGATGCCGGCCGCGCCGGAGGCGACGTCGAGCAGCGCGGAGCGGCGGGCAGCGGTCCCCAGCGACCCGGTGAGGAGCCGGACGCGGGTGGCCGTGTCGGCACCGCCGAGCATGCCGCCCAGCGCCAGGTCGCCCAGCATGCCGGTGAGGCTGCGCGCGTGCTGGGCGGCGAGCACCTCGGTGGGCGCCAGCAGCGCGGCCTGTCCCCCGCCGTCCACCACCTGCAACATCGCCCGGAGGGCGACCACGGTCTTGCCGGACCCGACCTCGCCCTGCAGCAGCCGATGCATGGGGTGCGCGCGCTCCAGGTCGGCCGAGATCTCGGCCCCGACCCGGCGTTGGCCCTCGGTCAGCACGAATGGGAGCCGCTGGTCGAACCGGGCCAGGACGCCGTCCGGCCCGGTCGGCCGGGGCACCGCCGGCAGCCCGTCCACCAGCATCCGACGACGCGCGAGCACGACCTGGGTGACGAGCGCCTCGTCGTAGCGCAGCCGCTCGCGGCCCCGACGGTGGTCCTCGGCGCGCTCCGGCCGGTGCACCCCCTCCAGGGCGGTTCCGACGTCGACCAGCCCGCGCCGGCGACGGACCTCCTCGGGCACCGGGTCCGCGACGTCCTCCAGGGCGTCGAGCGCCATCGCGCAGCAGTCGGCGATCCGCCACGACGACAGCCGCGCGGTCGCCGGGTAGACCGGGATCACCGGGCGGGTGAGCCGGAGGGCGTCCTCGCCGCCGGTGCCGTCCGGATCGAGCAGCGCGTACTCCGGATGCAGCAGCTGACGCTGCCCCCGGAAGCTGCCCACCTTGCCGGCGAACAGCCCCAGTGCCCCCGGGCGCAGCTTGTCCACCTGCCAGGGCTGCCGGAAGAACGTCAGCAGCAGCTCGCCGGTGCCGTCGGTGACGACGACCTCGGTACGGACAGACCGCCGGCCGCGCCGACGCGGGTCGGGGCCGCCGTACTCGCGGTTGACCGCGGAACGGACCCGCGCCTGCACGGTCACGTGCTCGTCGACGCGCAGACCGGCGAGGTCGGTCAGGGTGCCGCGCTCGGTGTACCGGCGCGGGTAGTGGGCCAGCAGTTCGCCGACGGTGCGGATGCCCAGGACCTCCGCCAGCCGCTTTGCGGCGGTGCCGCCGACGACGAAGGGCAGCCGGGTGTCCAGGCCGACCGGCGGCATCACTCCACCGCCAGCAGCAGCGGGTAACCGGCCTGGCCCCCCTCGTGCACGGCGACGTCGACCTCGGGCCGGGCGGCCAGCACGTGCTGCTCCACGCGGCGGGCCAGGTCGGACGGTGCGCCGGCGCCGGACACCAGGGTGAGCATCTCGCCGGAGCCGCCGAGCAGTCGCTCGGCCACGGTCACCGCGACCGCCTGGAGGTCGGCACCGACGACGGCGAAGTCCCCGTCCACGACCCCGAGCACGTCGCCCGCCTGGCAGGGCCCGGCCGACGTCATCGCCTGCCGGGTGGCGATGGTGACCGCGCCGTGCCGGGCGTGACCCGCGGCGGCGCCCATCTGCACGACGTCGTCGTCGAAGCTGCGCGCCGGATCGTGCACGGCGAGTGCGGCGAGGCCCTGCACCTGCGCCTGGGTGGGGATCACGGCAGCCCGGATCCCCAGGTCGCGCGCCTGCCGGGCCGCGACCTCGGCGGCGGCGACGACGGCCCGGTCGTTGGGGAGCACCACGACCTCGCGGGCACCGCTGCCCACGATGGCGTCGAGCAGCTCGGCGGGCCGGGGGCGGCGCCGGGTGGAGGTGTCGAGGACGGCCGCACCGGCCCGGGCGAACAGCTCGGCAAGGCCCGGTCCGGCGGCGGTGATGAGCACCGTCCGCGCGCCGGTCGGGTCCGGTCCCGGCTGCTGGTCGTGAGCGTCGGCGACCGCCGCTCGCTGCCCTTCGGCACCGCCCCCCGACGGCTGGACCAGCGAGGTCACCACCACGCGGTGCGGGCGGCCGACCGCCATCCCGGCCTCGATCGCCGCTCCCGCGTCGTCGACGTGCACGTGGACGTTCCAGAGCCCGTCACCCCCGACCACCACGACCGAGTCACCCAGGCCGACCAGGGTGCGCCGCAGCTCGTCCACCCGGTCCGCCGCCGCGTCCAGCAGGTACATCACCTCGTAGCGCGGACCACCCGCCGCGGCGACGTCCTCCCCCCGAGCACCGCGCGGCATCGTCGGCACCGGCAGGTGCCGGACGGCGGAGCGGGGCGGTGCCACCCGTCCGGTCAGCACCCGCTCGGTGGCCTCCAGCACGACCACCAGCGCCCGCCCACCGGCGTCGACGACGCCGGCCCGGCGCAGCGGCTCGAGCTGGCCCGGTGTCCGGTCCAGGGCCTGGCGGGCTGCGGTCGTCGCGGCCCGAAGCACCACCGGCAGCGAAGCTCCGCTCACCTCACCGGCAGCGTCCGCGGCGGCTCGCGCCACGCTGAGAATGGTGCCCTCGAGCGGGTCACCGACGGCGGCCCACGCAGCGTCGGCGCCATCTCGGAGGGCGGCTGCGAGCGCCTTGCCGGCGACGACCGGGTCACCGCCGGACGTGGCGTCCACGAGCAGCGGGACGGCGGCGCGGAACAGCTCGGACAGGATCACCCCGCTGTTCCCCCGCGCCCCGCGCAGCGCCCCGTCCACGAAGGCCCGCGCCACCCGCGGCAGGTCGGCTCCGGCCGCGGTGGCCTCCGCCGCGGCCTGCGCGGCGGCCTCGAGGGTGAGGTAGACGTTGGTGCCGGTGTCCGCGTCCGGCACCGGGAAGACGTTCAGCGCATCCAGCTCCGCGCGCGCCTCGCCGACCGACGTCACGATCTGGTCGCACCAGCGCGCGAACAGCTCCCTCGGCGCCGACCCGTCCGTCATCGCGCTCAGACTAGTGGGACGGCGACGGCGCGGCGGGCACCGGCGCACCCGCGGATTGGAGTCCGCTCCCGGCGATCCGGTAGGCTCGCGGGGTTGTCCGCGAGGGACCCGGCGGCCGGTGTCGGCCGCTGCAGGACCCCCACCTATCGATCAGGAGTGTTTGGCCATGGCTGCGGTCTGCGACCTCTGCGGCAAGGGACCCGGCTTCGGCAACAACGTGCCGTGGTCGCGCAAGCGGACCCGCCGCCGCTTCGATCCGAACATCCAGCGCGTCCGGGCCAAGATCGGCGGCACCCCCCAGCGCGTCAACGTCTGCACCTCCTGCCTGAAGGCCGGCAAGGTCACCCGCTGACCCCCGGTCCCGGGCCCCGCTCGGGGCCTCAGGCCCGGGCACCGAAGTGCCGGTGCCCGGTCGGCCCGTCGTAGTCGCTGCCGTCCACCGTCACACCGTCCCCGGCCAGGACCGCCCCGATCTCGGTC
The DNA here is from genome assembly GCA_963695375.1 of uncultured Actinomycetota bacterium. Classification (GTDB taxonomy): domain Bacteria; phylum Actinomycetota; class Actinomycetes; order Propionibacteriales; family Nocardioidaceae; genus JACCVL01. The sequence continues at coordinate 2,819,188 of OY968767.1, forward strand.
CAGCCCGCCGGCAGATCCTGGCCGGCCGGGAACGTCGCGGCCAGGGCGTGGTCGTCCCCGCCGGTCAACAGGAACGCCACCGGGTCCACGCCGAGCGCGGCTCCCACCGCCTGCAGGGGCTCCGCGACCTCCAACGCGTCTCGATGCACGTCGACCGCGACACCACTGGCCCGCGCCACGTGGCCGAGGTCGGCGAGCAGACCGTCACTGACGTCGATCAGTGAGGTGGCGCCGGCGGCCGCCGCGGCCGGACCCTCCTCGTACGGAGGGTCGGGGCGGCGGTGCGCCTCCACCACGACCCGCGGGGATCGGAAGCCGCGGCTGAGGACCGACAGCCCCGCCGCGGCCCAGCCCAGCCGCCCGGTCACCGCCACCACGTCACCGGCGCGTGCCGTGTCCCGGCGCACCGGCTCGCCGGGCGTCTCACCGAGCACGGTCACCGCGACGACGACAGCGTCGGCCTCGGCCACGTCCCCGCCCACGACCACGGCGCCCACCCGGCTGGCCTCCTCCGCGATCCCGCTCGTCAGGTCCAGCGCCCAGCGCACCGGGAGCGGGGCCGGTGCCGACAACCCCACGACCAGCGCCTTCGCCGTCCCGCCCATGGCCGCGATGTCGGCGAGGTTGGCGGCGGCAACCCGATGCCCGACGTCCAGCGCCGACGACCAGTCCCGGCGGAAGTGCCGCCCCTCCACCGCGAGGTCGGTCGAGACCAGCACCCGGCCACCGCCGACCCGCACGAGCGCGGCGTCGTCACCCACACCGATCAGCACGTCGCTGGCCGCCGGCTCGGTCGCCAGCCTGGCGGTCACCGCGTCGATCAGTCCGAACTCTCCCAGGCCTCCCAACGTGCCGTCGCTGCCGCCGGACGAGGGGGGGACCGTCATGCCCGCCATCTTGTCGGACGCCGATCCGCGGCCTGTAGGTTGGCTCCGCGGTGACCGGCCGGTCGACCGCAGACACGGACCCGCCGACAGACACCGGCGACGCGCCTTGATGCGGAGGACGACCATGGTGGTGCAGGCCTACATCCTGATCCAGACCGAGGTGGGCAAGGCAGCGGACGTGGCGCACGAGATCGCCGACGTCAAGGGCGTGACCCTGGCCGAGGACGTCACCGGTCCCTACGACGTGATCGTGCGGGCCGAGGCGAGCAACGTCGACGAGCTCGGCCAGCTGGTGGTGGCTCGGGTGCAGAACGTCCCCGGCATCACCCGCACACTCACCTGCCCGGTCGTGCACATCTGAGCGCAGCGGTGCCGCCCCGACACCTGGTCGCCCTCCTGGTCACCCTCCCCACCGCGTTCGTCTGCATCGCGGGCTGCGCCCCGGCCCTGCAGGTCGACTCCCCGGACCCGCCTCGGGCCAACGTCGAGCAGTGCCAGGAGCTGATCGAGACCGCACCACAGACCGTGGCCGGGGCCGAGGCTCGCGAGGTGCGCAGCTCCGGAGTGGCGCTGGCGTGGGGAGACCCGGCGATCACTCTGCGCTGCGGCATCCCCGTGCCCAGCGGAATCGAGCCGGGGGCTCGCTGCGACACCGTCGAGGACGTGGACTGGTTCACCACCCGCGCCGAGGACGGCTTCCGCTTCGACACCATCGGCCGGGCCGCCACCGTCGAGCTGTTCGTGCCGTTCGAGTACGAGCCCGCCGGTGACGCGCTGGTCGACATCGCGGGAGCGGTGCGCGAGTCCGTCCCGGTCGTCGAACGCTGCCGCTGACCGGACTCAGCGCAGCCCGGTGCCGCGGTCGAGGGCGAGCCGCAGCAACCGGTCGACCAGAGCGGGGTAGGACAGTCCGGAGGCCGCCCACAGCTGGGGGAACATCGAGGTCGGCGTGAAGCCGGGCATCGTGTTCAGCTCGTTCACCAGCACGCCGCCGTCCGGCAGGACGAAGAAGTCAACCCGCGCCAGTCCTTCGGCGTCGATCGCCTCGAAGGCGTCGACCGCCCAGCGGCGGATCCGGTCGGCGGTCTCGGCGTCGAGGTCGGCCGGGATCTGCAGGCCCGCGGAGCCGTCGACGTACTTCGCCTCGAAGTCGTAGAACGCGTGCCCGGACCCCGGGTCGATCCGGATCTCGCCGACCACGCTGGCCTCCGGTCGGGCACCGCCGGCCCCCGCGAGCACACCGCACTCCACTTCCCGGGTCTCGAGCGCGGCGCTCTCGACGATGACCTTCGGGTCGTGCGCCTGGGCAGCCGCGATGGCCGCCTCCAGGTCCTCGGAGCGGTCCACCCGGGTGATGCCGAAGCTCGAGCCCGCCCGCGCCGGCTTGACGAACACCGGCAGGCCGAGGGCGGCCACGTCCGTGCGTACCGCTCCCGGCTCTCGTTGCCACCGGCCCGGCCGGATCACGACGTACGGCAGCTGCGGCAGCCCGGCGGCCGCGAAGGCGAGCTTCATGAACTCCTTGTCCATGCCGACCGCGCTGGCCAGCACACCCGCACCCACGTAGCGGACGCCGGCGACCTCCAGCAGTCCCTGGACGGTCCCGTCCTCTCCCCAGGGGCCGTGCAGCAGCGGCAGGACCACGTCGACCTCACCCAGCGCCCGCGGCACCGCGCCCGGCTCGGAGACGACCAGTCCACCCTCGTCGGCCGGCCGCAGCGCGACGGTGGCGCCGGCTCCGTCCACCTCGGGCAGCCGCCCGTCGGTGATGGCGAACCGGTGCGGGTCGCCGGACTCCAGCACCCACCGACCGTCGGGCGTGATGCCGACCGGGACGACTTCGTAGCGCTGCGGGTCAAGGGCCCGGATCACGTCGGCGGCGGTCAGGCAGGAGACGCCGTGCTCGCTGGAGCGTCCGCCGAAGACGACCGCCACCCGGATCCGTTCTGAGCCTGGCGGTCGGAGCTCGTCGGGGGGCGTCGTCACCGGGCGACAGTAGCGGCCGCGACAATGCCGTCATGGACAGCCACACCGACGGTCTCGCTCCGTCCACCCTCGCCGTGACGGCCGGCCGGCCGGACCGCGAACCCGATGCCCCGCTGAACTCGCCGCTGGTTCCGGCCAGCGTGTTCGTGGCCGGCGGCGACCGTGAGTACGGCCGCTACGCGAACCCCACCTGGGAAGCCTTCGAGCAGGTGCTCGGCGCGCTCGAGGGCGGACGCTGCCTGGCGTTCTCGTCCGGGATGGCGGCTGCCACGACGATCCTCGACCTGGTGAGCCAGGGCGAGACCGTCGTGGCCCCGCGGCACGCGTACCTCGGGGTGTGGCACCAGCTGTCGGCGGCCCAGAACCGCGGCCGGCTGACGGCACGCGCCGTGGACGTGACCGACACCGACGCCGTGGTGCGGGCGCTCGACGGGGCGGCGCTGCTGTGGTTGGAGTCCCCGACCAACCCGGCCGTCGAGGTGGCCGACATCGAGGCGCTCGCCGCCGCGGCGCACGAGGCCGGGGCCTCCTGCGTGGTGGACAACACCTTCGCCACGCCGTTGCGGCAGCGGCCGTTGGACCTCGGAGCCGACGTCGTGCTGCACTCGGCCACGAAGTACCTGTCCGGCCATGCCGACGCGGTGCTCGGAGCCGTCGTGACCCGCGACGACGAGGCGTGGCGAGCGCTGGACGAGCGGCGGCGGACGGCCGGTGCGGTGCCCGGGGTGCTCGAGGCCTGGCTGGCGACGCGCGGGATGCGCACGCTCGCCCTGCGAGTGGACCGCGCCGAGGCGAACGCCCGCATCCTGGCCGAACGGCTGGCCGACCACGACGCCGTTCGCCGGGTCCGCTACCCCGGCTTCGGGGGAATCGTGGCCATCGAGCTGGCGGGTGGCGTGGTGGCCGCCGACCTGCTGGTGCACGACACCCGCATCTGGGTGCACGCCACCAGCCTCGGTGGCGTCGAGTCCTCGCTGGAGCGCAGGCGCCGGTGGCAGGGCGAGGTCGCCTCGATTCCGGACGACCTGGTCCGTCTGTCGGTCGGCGTCGAGGACGTCGAGGACCTGTGGGCCGACCTCGTCCGTGCCCTGGACGCGATCGGGACGCGGGCGAGGACGATGTCCGGCTGACGGCCGGTCGCCGGCAACGATCAGCGCTCGGAGGTCGCGGCCCGGGAGATCAGTGACCGGAGCATCTGCTCCGGCGTCATCTGGCCGCGCACGACGCGGACGACGTGCTCGACGATCGGCATGTCGACGCCGTACTTGCCGGCGAGATCTCTCAAGGACTCGCACGACTTGACGCCCTCCGCCACCTGCCGGGTGGACCGCACCACCTCCTCGACGCTCATGCCACTGCCGAGCTTCTCGCCGAACGTGCGGTTGCGGGACAGCGGCGACGAGCAGGTCGCCACCAGGTCACCGAGACCGGCGAGCCCGGACAGCGTCATCGGATCCGCCCCGGCCGCCGCGGCGAGCCGGCCGGTCTCGGCGAGCCCGCGGGTGATCACCGACGCGGTCGGTGTTGTCTCCGAAACCGAGGCCGGCGGCCATCCCGACCGCGAGCGCGATGACGTTCTTGGTCGCCCCGCCGAGCTCGCAGCCGACCACGTCGGTGATGGTGTACGGGCGGAAGGTCGCGGTGTGGCACAGCTCCTGCAGCCGTTCGGCGACCTCCGCGTCGGCGCACGCGACCACGCTCGCCGCGGGCTGGCGGGCGGCGATCTCCCGTGCCAGGTTCGGTCCGCTGACGACGCCGACGCGCCCCGGATCGGTGCCGGTGACCTCGACGATCACCTCGCTCATCCGCTTGGCAGTCCCCAGCTCCACACCCTTCATCAGGCTCACCAGCACGGCGTCCGGCCGCAGCAGGTCGGTCCAGGGGGCGAGGTTCTCGCGCAGGGTCTGGGACGGCAGTGCGAGCACGACCGCCTCCGCGCCGGTCAGGACGAACCGGGGGTCGTGGGAGGCCGTGACCACGTCCGGAAGCACCACTCCCGGCAGGTAGTCCGGGTTCTGGTGGGTGGCCGTGACCCGCTCGCAAAGCTCGGAGCGCCGACCCCACAGCCGAACCTCCCTGCCGGCGTCGGCGAGGACGAGGGAGAACGCGGTGCCCCACGAACCCGCACCCATGACAGCCACATGCGTCACGGTCGGTCTCCCTGTCGGTGCGGGGCCCGGGACCAGCGCCGCGGTCGGCGCCGTTCCGGGTTGCCGGTGGTCGGCACCCCGTGCCGACGTGGGTCGAAACGTACCCGCGGCGGCTCCTCGTCCCGGAGCTGCCCCAGCAGGCCGGTGATCGCCGCCATGATGCGCTCGGTGGCCTCGTACAGCACCTCGCTCGTGATCGGCTGCTGCTGCAGGTCGGAGAGGTCGACCGCCGGCCCCGCCAGCACCTCGTTGACCGGGCGGGGAATCAGGCATGGTCGGCGCGCATACGGCGGCAGCAGCCGGTGCGCCCCCCACTGCGCGCACGGGATGACGGGGCAACCGCTCTCCAGCGCGATCCGCGCGGCACCGGTCCTGCCGACCATCGGCCACAACCCGGGATCGCGGGTCAGCGTGCCCTCGGGGTACACGATGACGGAGCGACCCCGACCGACCGCGGTCACCGCGTCGCGGTAGGCCTGTGCGGCCGAGCTGGTCTCCCGCCGCACCGGGATCTGCCCGCTCGCCAGCAGCAGCCGGCCGACCAGGGGCAGCCGGATCACGGACTCCTTGGCGAGGAAGTGCGGGGCGTACCCCGCGTCGTTGACGAAGTGGGCGAACAGGAAGGGGTCGGTGTGCGAGATGTGGTTGGCCGCGAAGACGAACCCGCCGTCGGGGAGGTTCTCCACCCCGCGCCAGCGACGGCGGGTCACCAGCAACAGCAGCGGCCGGAGCAGAAGGACACAGAAGCCGAGCGCCAGGCCTCGAGGTTCCTTGCGGGCCACCGTTGACTGCCCTCCGTCTCGCGATCGATGCCCCGCCCTCGGCGGGCCCCTGACTCTAGTGGCCGTGGTGGGAGGATCGAGCCGATGACGACACCGTGGGTCGCGGTGGTGCCGGTCAAGGCGCTGGCCGCGGCGAAGTCCCGACTGGACGCGGGCTCCGACGACCGCCGGCGCTCGCTGGCCATGGCGTTCGCCGTGGACACGGTCTCGGCACTGCGGTCGGTGCCCCGGATCCGGTGGCTGGTGGTGGTGTGTGGCGATCCCCTGCTGGAGGCCGCGGTCACAGCCCCCCGGGTCGAGGTGCTGCCGGAGCCACCGGGCGGGGGTCTCAACGAGGCCGCCCGGGCAGGTGTCGCCGAGGCGGTCGCGCGACATCCCACCGCCGGGGTCCTGGTGGTGCCGGCGGACCTCCCCTCCCTGCGCGCGGTCGACGTCGCACTCCTGCTGGATCGAGCGGCGCTGCTCCCGCGCACCGTTCTGGCCGACCGCGAGGGAAGCGGGAGCACCGTGCTCACCGGCCTACCCGGGACGCCACCGCGGCCCCGGTTCGGTCCCGGGTCGCTGGCCCGGCACCTGTGCGACGGCGCGGTGCCGCTCGACCCCGCCGGACTGGATCGCGCGTCCCGTGACGTCGACACCGACCGCCACCTGACCGAGGTGCGCCGCCTCGGCGTCGGCGCAGCGACCGATCGGGTGCTCAGTGGCGACTGATGGCGCCTTCGGTCGGCGTCGGCAGGGAACAGTCGCGGACTTCGATCCACGAACGAGGTCGGGCTCGGTCCTCCTCGACGACGGCGTGCTGCTCGCCCTGCCGGTCGGCGCGCTGCGACCGCCGACCATCCCCGGGTTGCGGCGGGGGCAGCGCGTCACCGTCCACCTGGACCTCGACCCCCCGACGCCCGTCGTCCTGAGCGTCCACGTCTGGACCCTGTCGCTGGGCGACGAGCCGACATGACGATGGGCCGCACCCCGAGGGGTGCGGCCCATCGTCAGCCGGCGTCAGCGCTTGCGCGCGGTGCTCTTCTTCGCGGTGCTCTTCTTCGCGGTGCTCTTCTTCGCCGGGCTCTTCTTGGCGGTGCTCTTCTTCGCCGGGCTGGTCTTCCGCGCCGTGGTCTTCTTGGCGGTGCTCTTCTTCGCGGTGCTCTTCTTCGCCGGGCTGGTCTTCCGCGCCGTGGTCTTCTTGGCGGTGCTCTTCTTCGCCGGGCTGGTCTTCCGCGCCGTGCTCTTCTTGGCGGTGCTCTTCTTCGCCGGGCTCTTCTTGGCGGTGCTCTTCTTCGCGGTGCTCTTCTTCGCGGTGCTCTTCTTCGCGGTGCTCTTCTTCGCGGTGCTCTTCTTGGCAGCCGCCTTCTTGGTCCCGCTGGTGGTCGACTTGGCTGCGGAGCGTGTGCTGCCCGCAGCCGCCGCCGCGGTGCTGGTCGCCCGCGCGACGGTCACCTTCGGCAGCTTCTTGGCGCCGGACACCACGGCCTTCAGATCCGCACCAGCACGGAACTTCGGCACCGACGTCTTCTTGGCCCGGATCCGCTCACCCGTACGTGGGTTGCGGACCATGCGGGACGGACGGATCGCCTTCTCGAAGGCACCGAAGCCGGTGATGGCGACCTTCTCGCCCCGCGCCACCTCACGTGTGATGGTGTCAAGGACAGCATCGAGGGCCTGGGCGGCGGCCTTCTTGTTGCCCTCGTAGTGCGTGGCGAGCTTGTCGATGAACTCGGACTTGTTCACTGGCTTCCCTTTCGTGAACGCTGTCGAGCCCCTGCCCGACTGCCTTGCACCGTAGGGATTCCTGGCTGCCCTGACAATCGCTACACGCCGAAACCCCGAAGCGATTGTGTCGCCGGGAGCGGCCGCGGCCTGTCGCCAGACCGGGCCGGAGAGCGGCGCCGCCCCCTACGCCGTCGTCGTTCGAGGCGACGATTCTCCTTGTGGCACGAGGATCTAGGCCGGGTCCGCCACGGCATCGAGGGGAAGCGTGCGCGGCTTCCAGCTCACCCGAGCTGCTTCATAAGTGCTGATGTCCGCGTCATGCGAAAGCGTCGCGGCGATGTCGTCCAACCCCTCGAGCAACCGTCCACGGGTGTGCTCGTCGATGTCGAAGCCGGCGGTCGGCCCGCCGGGAGCGGTGATCGTCCGCTCCTTCAGGTCGACGGTCACCCGGGTGGTCGGGTCCGTCTCGACCCGCGACCACAGCCCGTCGACGACAGCGGCATCGACCTCCACCGCGAGCAGTCCGGCCTTCGCCGCGTTGTTGCGGAAGATGTCCCCGAACCGGGGCGACACCACCACCTTGAAGCCACCGTCGAGCAGCGCCCAGACCGCGTGCTCGCGGGACGACCCGGTGCCGAAGTCGGGTCCGGCGACCAGGATGCTGGCACCGGCGTGCTCCGGCCGGTTGAGGACGAAGTCGGGATCCTGCCGCCAGGCCGCGAACAGGCCGTCCTCGAAGCCCGTTCGGGTGATCCGCTTCAGGAACTCCGCCGGGATGATCTGGTCGGTGTCCACGTTGCTGCGCCGCAGCGGGGCCACGGTGCCGGTATGCACGGTGAACGGCTGCATGATCAGCCCACCTCCAGCTCGACGGGTGCTCCCAGCCGGCCGAGGACGGCCGTCGCAGCGGCGACTCTCGGGGACACGAGGTGGGTGCGGCCACCCTTGCCCTGCCGCCCCTCGAAGTTCCGGTTGGACGTCGAGGCGCACCGTTCGCCGGGACGCAGCTGGTCAGGGTTCATGCCCAGACACATCGAGCAGCCGGCCCCGCGCCACTCGGCACCCGCCTGCTTGAACACGACGTCGAGACCCTCCGCCTCCGCCTGCAACAGCACGCGCACCGAACCCGGCACGACGAGCATCCGCGTCCCGCTCGCCACCTCGCGACCGCGGATCACGTCCGCCGCCGCGCGGAGGTCCTCGATCCGCCCGTTGGTGCACGAGCCGAGAAAGACGGTGTCCACGGCGATGTCGCGCAGGGCGACACCGGGGGTGAGGCCCATGTAGTCGAGCGCGCGGCGTGCTCCGGAGCGTTCGGCCTCGGAACCGAACGAGTCCGGGTCCGGCACCGTCCCGGACAGCGGCACGCCCTGACCCGGATTCGTCCCCCAGGTCACGTACGGCGAGACCGCACCGGCATCGAGGTGCACCTCGCTGTCGAACTCCGCGTCGTCGTCGGTGGCGAGGGCGCGCCAGGCGTCCACGGCCCGGTCCCAGTCCGCACCGGACGGCGCATGCGGCCGGCCTCGCAGATAGTCGAAGGTGGTGTCGTCGGGGGCGATCAGGCCGGCCTTCGCCCCCCACTCGATCGACATGTTGCAGATCGTCATCCGCGCCTCCATGGACAGCGCGCGGATGGCCTCGCCGCGGTACTCGACGACGTGTCCCTGACCGCCACCGGTGCCCACCTGGGCGATCAGGGCGAGCACCAGGTCCTTGGCGCCGGCGTCGTCGGCCAGCCTGCCCTCGACGGTGACGGCCATCGTGCGCGGGCGAGCCTGCGGCAGCGTCTGCGTCGCCAGCACATGCTCGACCTCGCTGGTGCCGATGCCGAACGCGAGTGCGCCGAAGGCGCCATGCGTGGAGGTGTGGGAGTCACCGCAGACGACGGTCATGCCGGGTTGGGTGAGCCCGAGCTGCGGACCGACGACATGGACGATGCCCTGGTCGGCGTCCCCGAGCGGATGCAGCCGGATACCGAAGTCCGCGCAGTTGCGGCGCAGCGTCTCGACCTGGGTGCGGGACACCGGGTCGGCGATCGGCTCGTCGACGTCGACGGTCGGGATGTTGTGGTCCTCCGTCGCCAAGGTCAGCTCCGGGCGGCGTACGCGGCGGCCGGCGATCCGCAACCCGTCGAACGCCTGGGGACTGGTGACCTCGTGCACCAGGTGCAGGTCCACGTAGAGCAGGTCCGGTTCGCCCGCCGCGCGGCGGACGACGTGCTGCTCCCACACCTTCTCCGCGAGCGTGGACCCCATCCGGACACCCCTCCTGCGCGACACTTGCATACCAGCATGCGAGACGGCAATATCGCCTTATGGACAACACTAGCGGAGTCGGCGTCCTTGACAAGGCCGCCCAGGTGCTGACCGCCCTGGAGGGCGGTCCGACCACGTTGGCCGGGCTGGTCCAGCAGACCGGTCTGGCTCGGCCGACGGCGCACCGGCTCGCGGTTGCCCTCGAGCACTACCGACTCGTGGGTCGCGACCTGCAGGGCAGGTTCGTGCTCGGTCCGCGGCTCGGTGAGCTCGCCGCCGCGGCAGGCGAGGACCGGTTGCTGGCGACGGCCGGGCCGGTGCTGGCCCGGCTGCGCGACATCACCGGCGAGTCGGCCCAGCTGTTCCGCCGGCAAGGTGACGTCCGCGTGTGCATCGCCGGAGCCGAGCGGCCCACCGGGCTTCGCGACACCGTCCCGGTCGGCGCGCAGCTGACCATGAACGCCGGGTCGGCCGCTCAGGTGCTGCTGGCATGGGAGGACCCCGAGCGGGTGCACCGCGGACTGCAGCACTCCGCCTTCTCCGCGACCGCGCTGGCAGGGGTGCGCAAGCGCGGCTGGGCGCAGAGCGTCGGCGAGCGCGAGCAGGGGGTGGCGTCGGTCTCGGCCGCCGTCCGCTCACCGTCCGGCAAGGTGATCGCCGCGGTGTCGGTGTCCGGCCCGGTGGAGCGGCTCAGCCGACAGCCGGGGCGCCAGCACGCGCCGGCGGTGCTGGCCGCCGCGGAGCGCCTGTCGCAGGGCTTGCGGCGGTCCGCGGACTGAACCCGCTGCCCTCTCGGTCCGGCCAGCGCTGGTCCAGGACCCGCTGCCACAGGTGCAGGCAGGCGTAGGAGCCCCAGGGCCGCCAGCCGGGTGCGCGCCGACGGAGCTCGTCGCGCCCGGTCCTGCCCCGCAGGCCGAGCGCGCTGTGCAGGCCGACGTCGCCGTCGAGCACCACGTCCGGGTCACCGAGCCCGCGCATCGCGATGTAACCGGCGGTCCAGGGCCCGATCCCTGGCACCGCGACCAGCGCGGCTGCAACGTCGGTCCGGTCCGCCGACCCGTCCAGGACCGCGGCCCCGGACAGGGTGCGCTCGGCCAGTGTGACCAGGGTGCGGGCCCGCGTCCGAGGACCGCGGATCCGGTCGGGTCCGGCGGTCGCGATCGCCTCCGCCGTCGGGAACAACCGGGTGACGCTGCCCCAGGGGAAGACCAGCGGAGCACCCAGCTCCTCGACGAGGCGTTCGGTGGCCGTCCGGGCCGAGGCCAGGCTGACCTGCTGCCCGAGCACGGCTCGGACCGCGAGCTCGAAGCCGTCCGGGTGACCGGGAACGCGAAGGCCGGGATGGCGTTCGAGGTCCGGGACCAGCTCCGGGTCCTGCGCCAGCACGTCGTGCACCGCCACCGGGTCGGCGTCCAGGTCCGCGATCCGCCGGACCCGCTCGACAGCAGCAGCGAGGTCACGCGGGTCGGAGGGTGACACCGCACACCGGAGGCCGCTGCCGCCAGGGTCGAGCGCGAGCTCCACCGCCGCGCTGCCGTGCGGCAGCCGGAGGCTGCGCCGGTACGTGTGGCCGAGGCTCTCCTCGACACCGGCCACGGCGTGCACGCGGAGGAAGTGCAGCAACGCCCGCCCGTCGAAGGGAGCCCGTCCACCGAGGCGGAGCTCGATCACGGGAGGCGCGGCGTCGGCTGGCACGCCGCCATCCTGACGCATCGCACGAACGCCGATCCGCGACGTCAGCAGCCGGCAAAAGTCGCGGATCGTGAGGAGGGGTGGGAGGGGTGGGAGGGGTGGGAGCGGCGCAGGCCCGGATCCACCAGGGATCCGGGCCTGCGTCTGACGTAGCCCCGACGGGATTCGAACCCGCGCTACCGCCTTGAGAGGGCGGCGTGCTAGGCCGCTACACAACGGGGCCAGGAGCGGGAGGGAGTGTATCGGGCAGGCCCGACGCCCTCCAACTCGCTGGGGTACTAGGACTCGAACCTAGACTAACTGGACCAGAACCAGTCGGGCTGCCAATTACCCCATACCCCATGGGTGGGACACCGGCGACGTTGCTGCGCCTGCCGCCGAGCCGACCGCAGACTCTACCGGACCCTTTCGAGGGCTCCCAATCACCGTCAGCCGAGCGCGCGGTCGAGCCGGTCCAGGGTGCGCTCCCGGCCGAGCAGCTCGATCGACTCGAACAGCGGCGGGGACACCCGGCGTCCGGTCACAGCCACCCGCACCGGCCCGAAGGCGTGCCGCGGCTTCAGCTCCAGACCCTCGACGAGGGCGGCGCGCAGGGCCCCCTCGATGGCCTCGGTGACCCAGCCGTCCAACCGGGCCAACGCCTCCCGTGCGGCCCGGACGACCTCGACACCCGATCCGGCGAGCAGCTTGGCGGCGTCGTCCGCGTCCACGGCGAAGTCGGTGTCGGAGACCAGCAGGAAGCCGAGCAGGTCGACCGCCTCACCGAGCGTCGCCATCCGCTCCTGCACCAGCGGAGTCGCGGCCGCCAGCAGCGCCTGCTGGTCCGCGGTCGGGGACGCGCCGAGCAGCCCGGCCGCCTGCAGGTACGGGACCAGCCGCCCGGCCAGGTCGCCCGGGTCGAGCCGGCGTAGGTGGGCGGCGTTGATCGCGGAGCACTTCTGCGGGTCGAAGCGGGCCGGGTTCGGGTTCACCCGGGAGATGTCGAAGGCCTGCACCATCTCGGCCACGCTGAACACGTCCCGGTCCTCCGCGATCGCCCAGCCGAGCAGCGCCAGGTAGTTCAGCAGCCCCTCTGGGAGATAGCCCTGGTCCCGGTAGCCCAGCAGGTTGGACTCCGGGTCGCGCTTGGACAGCTTGCGGTTCCCCTCACCCATCACGAACGGCAGGTGGCCGAACCGGGGCGGCTCTCCGGACCCGATCCCGATCTCGCCGAGGGCGGCGTACAGCGCGATCTGCCGGGGGGTGGAGCTCAGCAGGTCCTCGCCGCGCAGCACATGAGTGATGCGCATCAGCGCGTCGTCCACCGGGTTCACCAGGGTGTAGAGCGGCTGGCCGTTGGCGCGCACCAGCACGTAGTCGGGCACCTGCCCGGCGGCGAAGACGATGTCGCCGCGCACCAGGTCGCGGAAGCCGATGTCCCCGTCCGGCATCCGCAGCCGCAGCACCGGCCGGCGACCCTCCTGCTCGTACGCCGCGACCTGGGCGGCATCGAGGCTCCGGCAGGCGCCGTCGTAGCCGGGCGCCCGGCCCTCGGCTCGCGCCCGCTCCCGGCGTTCGTCGAGCTCCTCCTGGGAGCAGTAGCAGGGGTAGGCCCGCCCGGCGTCGCGGAGCCGGGCGGCCACGTCGGCGTACACGTCGGTCCGCTCCGACTGCCGATACGGACCGTCCGGACCGCCGACCTCCGGCCCCTCGTCCCAGTCCAGCCCGAGCCAGCGCAGCACGTCCAGCAGCAGGGTGTAGCTGTGTTCGCTGTCCCTGGCCGCGTCGGTGTCCTCGATCCGGAACACGAAGGTGCCCCCGTGGTGCCGGGCGAACGCCCAGTTGAACAGGGCGGTCCGGGCCAGGCCGACGTGCGGGCTGCCGGTCGGGGACGGGCAGAACCGGACCCGGACGCCGGCGTCGTGATCGACGCTCACGCGGCGACCACCGGATTGGTGAGGGCGCCGATGCCCTCGACGGCGACGGTCACCTCGTCACCGGGGACCATCCGGCCGACCCCGGCCGGGGTGCCGGTCAAGATGACGTCACCGGGCAGCAACGTCATGATCCGCGACACGTAGGCGACGAGTGTCGGGACGTCGAACACCAGCTGGCTGGTGCGCCCGTCCTGCCGCAGCTGCTCACTGCCGCCCGAGCGGACCACGGTGGTGACTCGAAGGTCGGCGACGTCCAGGTCGGTCTCGACCCAGGGGCCCAGCGGGCAGAAGCTGTCGAACCCCTTCGCCCGGGTCCACTGGTCGTCGCGCTGCTGGAGGTCGCGCGCCGTGACGTCGTTGGCCACCGTGTAGCCGAGGACGACGTCGGACACCTGGTCGGGGGGCACGTCCCGGCAGATCCGGCCGATCACGACCGCCAGCTCGGCCTCCCAGTGCAGGTCCTCGGTCTGCTCCGGGTGCACGATCGGATCGCCCGGCCCCACGACGGTCGTGTTCGGCTTGAGGAACAGCAGCGGCTCGGCCGGCAGCTCGTTGTCCAGCTCGGCCGCGTGGTCGGCGTAGTTGCGCCCGACACCGACGACCTTGCTGCGGGGGATCAGCGGGGCGAGCAGCCGGACGTCGTCGAGCGGGTGGCTCTGCCCGGTGAGCTCGATCCCGGCGTACAGCGGGTCTCCGGTGAGGACCGCCACCACCGCACTGCCGTCCCGCTCTCCGACGACCCCGAACCGGGGTTCGTCCCCCGTGGTGAACCTGGCGATGCGCATCGGTCGAGCCTAGTCAGCCGTCAGCTCGCAGAGCGCGGTGAGGGTCCGCCAGTTGCGGGCGGTGCCCTCGACGCCACCCAGCCGGCGGGCCAGCCAGGCGCCCTGGACCCGGCTGGAGTGCACCGAGTCGGCGTGCTCGACGACCACCTCCGCGGCGCGGACCGCGACCTGCTCCCGGAGCCCGCGGACGTCGGCGAGCAGGGTCCGGACGGCCTGCGGCGTCGGAACCTCGAACAGGTGCGTCACCTGGACCAGCTCCGGCCGCTCGGCGGCTGCGCCCGGGAACGGATTCCAGTCGCGTACCGCGGCCAGCTCGGCCGGCGTGCGCACGACCACCGGGGTGTCCACACCGAACTCGCGTCGGACGACGGTCCGCACCAGCCGGGCGACCGCCGCGGGCGAGCGGTGTCGCGACCGCAGCAGCACGTTCCCGCTCTGCACGTACGTCCGGACGTCGGCGCAGCCCGAGCCGGCCAGCGCCTCGCGCAGCGCCGGCATCGGCACCTTGTTGCGAGCTCCCAGGTTGATGCCACGCAGCAGCGCCACCCACACCGCCATGGCTGGGCAGGCTAGCGGGGCGTGGTCACGGTGTGCCGGCGCAGGCCGTAGGTCACCGCGTCCCGCAGTGCCTCCCACGACGCTTCGATGATGTTGTGCCCCACGCCGACCGTGACCCACGAGTCGGTGCCGTCCGCGGTCTCGATCAGCACTCGGATCACCGCGTCGGTCCCGTGTCCCTGGTCCAGGATCCGGACCCGGTAGTCGATCAGCTCGAAGGCGGCCACCTGCGGGTAGGCCCGGCCGATGGCCTGACGTAACGCGTGGTCGAGGGCGTTGACCGGGCCGTTGCCCTCCCCGGTGACGACGAACCGCTCTCCCGCCGCGTGCAGCTTGACCGTCGCCTCGGACAGCGCCTCGGTGTCCGGGTTCGGCGCCGACTCGGTGAAGACCCGCCACGACTCCACGGTGAAGTACGCCGGGCGCCGGCCCTCGACCTCCTCGACGAGCAGCAGCTCGAACGACGCGTCGGCCGCCTCGAAGGTATAGCCCTGCCGCTCCATGGTCTTGACCCGATCGACCACGCGGCCCACGAGGTCGCGGTCGTCGGCCAGGTCGAAGCCGAGCTCGCGGCCCTTGAGCTCGATGCTGGCCCGGCCGGCCATCTCCGACACCAGCATCCGCATGTCGTTGCCGACGGCCTCGGGATCCGCGTGCTGGTACAGGTCGGGGTCCACCTTGACCGCGCTCGCGTGCAGGCCGGCCTTGTGCGCGAACGCAGAGACGCCGACGTAGGGCTGACGGGACCAGGGCGGGACGTTGGTCACCTCGGCGACGGCGTGCGCGATCCGGGTGGCGTCGCGCAGCCCGGCGCCCCGAAGCACCGCCTGGCCGCGCTTCAGCTCCAGGTTGGCCACCACGGACACCAGGTCGGCGTTGCCGGTGCGCTCGCCGTACCCGTTCACGGTGCCCTGGACGTGGGTGGCGCCGACGTCGACCGCGGCGAGCGTGTTGGCCACGGCACAGCCGGTGTCGTTGTGGCAGTGGATGCCGACCCTCGCCCCCTGTCCCGGGGACAGCGTGCCCAACACGTCGCCGACAACGTCGGCGACCTCCGGCGGCAGCATCCCGCCGTTGGTGTCGCACAACGCCACCACCTCCACCCCCGCGTCGACGGCTACCCGCAGCACCTCCAGCGCGTAGGCCTTGTTCTCCCGGTAGCCGTCGAAGAAGTGCTCGGCGTCGAGGAAGACGCGCTGGCCCTCCGCGCGCAGGTGCGTGACGGTGTCGCCGACCATGGCCAGGTTCTCGGCCAGCGTGGTGCGCAGGGCGCGCTCGACGTGCCGGTCGGAGGACTTGGCCACCAGCGTCACGACTGCCGCTCCGCTCTCGCGAAGCGCGGCGACCAGCGGGTCGTCGGCGGCGGTCCGGCCCGGACGCCGAGTGGCGCCGAACGCCGCCAGGGTGGCGTGCTGCAGGTGCAGCTCGGTGCGGGCGCGGGCGAAGAACTCGGTGTCCTTGGGGTTGGCACCCGGCCAGCCACCCTCGACGTAGCCGACACCGAGGTCGTCCAGGTGCCGGGCGATCGCCAGCTTGTCCGCCACCGACAGCGCGAGCCCCTCCTGCTGCGCGCCGTCGCGCAGCGTCGTGTCATAGACGTCGAACGCCTCGGGGGCAGGAACGGGGCGGCTCACCTCGTCGGCGCGCGGTCGCTGGGACGGTGGTGCATCGCTCGAGTCTTGCAGCAGCGTCCGCCCATCGGTACCCGCTCCCACCATGCGGAACACCGACGGCGGACCGCGGCGGTCACCATGGCGCCCCGGAGGCGGGCCACCACACGGTGTCGAGCCCCTGGACCGCGGCGACCGCCCCGGCGGCCAGCGCGGCGAGCAGCCAGATCATTCCCAGCCCGGCGAGATCCGGCCGGGCCACGGCACGAACCAGGGCCGCCGCCGGACGATGCAACCGCTCCCCGCCCGGCCCCCACCACACCACCGGCCAGAAGGCGGCGGCGCCCAGCCAGAGCACCGGGTCGACCGCCATCCCGAGCAGGTGCAGGACACCGGTGACGAGCGCGGCCACGAGCAGCGCGGTGCCGACGAGCAGGCTGCCGCGCAGCCCGGCCACCAGGGCATGCCAGGGCGAGACGACTGCCGCCAGCAGCCCGTCACCGGCGCCGGCCCGCCCGCGTGCTGCCTGCCGTCGCCGGCGCTGCTCGACGACGCGTTGCCAGGTGCCGACTCCGAAGGCCATCAGCCAGCCGGCCGCCAGCGCGACGTACGGCGCGGCGGCGAACACGCCGGCGCACAGCACGATCGCCAGGCCGGCGACCAGGAGGCGCAGCGCGCGCACCCCCGCGGGGGCCGCCCACGGGGCGGGCTGGACGCGGGTCGCCGGCGGCGGTGCAGGCGCCGGTGCGGGAGCCGGTGCAGGACCGACCGGTGCGGGGGCCGGTGCGGGCGCCGGTGCGGGCGCCGGTGCAGGCGCCGGTGCAGGCGCCGCGGGCACCGTCAGCGTCGTGTGCTGGCGTTCGGGAGCGCCGCCGCCGAGCCAGCCGGCCAGCACGGTGGCCGACGGCCGGGCCGCCGGGTCGGCGTCCAGACAGCGGTCGAGCACTCGGGCGACGTCGGCGGGCACCCCGGTCAGGTCGTAGCCGTTGCGGCGCACCCGGTCCAGCACGGCCGCGGGGTGGCCGCCACCGAAGGGGCTGCGGCCGGTGCTGGCGAAGGCCAGCGTGCAGGCCCAGGCGTGCACGTCGCAGGCGGGGGACGGGTCCCGGCCGTCGACGAGCTCGGGGGACAGGTAGGCGGGCGTCCCGAGCATCCAGCCGGCGACGGTGACGGTGGCGTCCTCGGCGGCGCGGGCCAGCCCGAAGTCGATGAGCACCGGCTCGTCGTTCTCGATCAGGACGTTGGACGGCTTGACGTCCCGGTGCACCACACCGACCGCGTGCACGGCTGCCAGCGCCTCGGCGAGGCCACGGCCCAGGCGCAGCAGCCCGGCCCCCCGCAGCGAGCCGTACTCGTCGACGTACTCGGGCAACGACAGGCCGGGGACGAAGCGGGTCACGACGTACGGCGTGGGTCCCCAGGCGTCGGCGTCGAGCAGCGCGGCGACCCGGCCGCTGCGGACCCGCCGCAGCGCGTCCACCTCGCGGTCGAGCCGCTCGCGCCCGCCCAGGTCGGCGACGACGTGCGGCCGGAGCACCTTCAGCGCCACTCGCGACCCGTCCGGGGCGGCTGCCAGGTGCACGACGCCCATCCCGCCCTCGCCGATGCGGCGCAGCAGGCGGTACGGCCCCAGGAGCTCGGTCACCCGACCCGGTGCATCCACCCGTGCCGGTCGGCGGCGCGGCCGTACTGGATGTCGACCAGCGCGGTGCGCACGGCGCTGGTGACCGGCCCGCTGGTGGCACCGTCGCCGGATCGCGCCTCGCCGTCCGGCCAGCGCAGCCGGCCGACCGGCGTCACGACCGCCGCGGTCCCGCAGGCGAACACCTCGGTGATCTCGCCCGATGCGACGCCGTCGCGCCACTCGTCGATGCCGACGCGGCGCTCCTCCACCTTGTGCCCAGCGTCGTCCAGCAGGGTCAGGATGGAGTCCCTGGTGACCCCCTCGAGGATGGTGCCGGAGAGCTCCGGGGTGACCACCGAGCCGTCGGCCTGGACGAAGTAGAGGTTCATGCCGCCGAGCTCCTCCACCCAGCGTCGCTCTACCGCGTCCAGGAACACCACCTGGTCGCAGTCGTGTCCGGCCGCCTCCTGCTGCGCGAGCAGGCTGGCCGCGTAGTTGCCGCCGCACTTGGCCGCGCCGGTCCCACCGGGCGCCGCCCTGGTGTAGTCCTGGGACAGCCACAGCGACACCGGCCGGACCCCGCCGGGGAAGTAGGACCCGGCCGGCGACGCGATCACGCAGAAGGTCACGTGCCGCGCCGGGCGCACTCCGAGGAACGCCTCGCTGGCGTACATGAACGGACGGACGTACAGGCTCGCCTCCCCGCCCCGCGGGACCCACTCGTCGTCGGTGCGGATCAGCGTCTGCACCGCACCGAGGAAGAGGTCGGCGGGCAGCTCCGGAAGCGCGAGCCGTCGGGCGGAGCGCTGGAACCGCGCGGCGTTCGCCTCCGGCCGGAACAGCCACACCGAGCCGTCCGCGTGGCCGTAGGCCTTCATCCCCTCGAAGACCTCCTGCGCGTAGTGCAGCACGGCCGTGGCCGGGTCGAGCGAGAGCGGGCCGTAGGACTGCACCCGGCCGTCGTGCCAGCCGCGCTCCGGCGTCCACTCGACGATCGCCATGTGGTCGGTGAAGTGCACCCCGAAGCCCGGGTCGGCGAGAACCGCCGCGCGCCGCTCGGCGTCCACCGGCCGCTGGTTGCGCTCGACCCGAAGGGCGGGGAGGTCACTGGGGGTGCCGCTGCTCATGCGGGAACGCTAGCCGACCCGACTCGCAGTGCCACCGCCTCTCCGATGTCGCGCGTGCCCCGCGGCGGCTGGCCCGCCCGGGCCGCCAGATCGGCGCCGACCGCGGTCTCGATGCGGGCGGCGGTCGCGGGCAGGCCGAGATGCTCGGCGAGCATCGCCGCCGACAGGATCGCCGCCGTGGGATCGGCCGTCCCCTTGCCGGCGATGTCCGGCGCGGAGCCGTGCACCGGCTCGAACATGCTGGGCGTGCTGCGATCCGGGTTGATGTTCCCGCTGGCGGCGAGCCCGATGCCACCGGTGACCGCCGCCGCCAGGTCGGTGAGGATGTCGCCGAACAGGTTGTCGGTGACGACAACGTCGAACCGCGCCGGGTCGGTGGTGAGGAAGATCGTCGCCGCGTCCACGTGCAGGTAGTCCACCGCCACCGCCGGGAACTCCGCACCGACGTCGCGGACCGCCGCTGTCCACAGCGCGCCGGCGTGGGTCAGCACGTTGGTCTTGTGCACCAGCGTCAGCCTCCGCCGCGGCCGGGCGTCGGCCCGGCGGAAGGCGTCGCGCACCACCCGCTCGACGCCGAACGAGGTGTTGACGCTCACCTCGGTCGCGATCGCGTGCGGCGTGCCGGGCCGGACGACCCCGCCGTTGCCGACGTAGGGACCCTCGGTGCCCTCGCGCACCACCACGAGGTCGATGTCTCCGGGGTCGGCCAGCGGAGACCGCACCGACGGCCAGAGCCGGGCCGGGCGCAGGTTGACGTGGTGGTCGAGCGCGAAACGCAGCCGGAGCAACAGTCCGCGTTCGAGCAGCCCGGGCGGCAACCGGTCATCCCCCGGCCGACCCCCGACCGCGCCGAGCAGGATGGCGTCGTGCCCACGGAGCTCGTCCAGCACGCTGTCCGGCAGCACCTCGCCGGTGGCGAGGTAGCGCTCCGCGCCGAGCCGGTAGTGCGCGGACTCGACCCGCACTCCGTCGACCTCGGTGGCGGCCTCGAGCACGCGCAGCGCCTCGGCCGTCACCTCCGGCCCGATGCCGTCGCCGGCGACGACGGCGAGCCGGACGGGGTCAGTTGTCGTCAGGGCGCTCTCCCCCGTTGTCCCGCAGGTCCATCGCGGTCTGCATGGCGCTCTGGGCCGCGTCCTGGGTGTCGTCGCGGTGTCGGCTGGGGCCCCACTCGGTGGGGTACATGTCGTACATCATGGCGGTGCTCATCTCTTCGCTGCGGATCTGGATGCCGGCGTGCGGCTGGTCGGGCGACGGCGGAACCCCGCGGTGGGGATGGCCTCAGCAGGCCCCACCGCGGCGGCGAAGGATGAGTACGTAGGTCCGCATGACCTCGTCACCGTACGGCGCGGGTCCGGCACCGCCTCGCCGACGCGGACGGCCGTCTCAGCAGGCGGACAGGAATCAGCCGATCGACCGTGTGCCAGACTCCGAACGGTGAGTGCGCCCCCCGAGATCCCGACCCTCGTGCGCCGGGCGCTGGACCTGTCCCGCGAGCAGGGGTTCGTCAGCGCCACCCGGCACGAGACCGGCCGGCTGCTCGCCACGCTGGCCTGCGCGCGGACCGGGACGCTCGCCGAGCTCGGGACCGGGTGCGGTGTCGGCGCCGCCTGGCTGGCCAGCGGCGCCCGCGACAACACCCAGGTCGTGACCGCGGAGCTCGACCCCACGCTGGCCGACCGGGCCCGCACCGTCTTCGCCGACGACGACCGGGTCGCCGTGCACGCCGGTGACTGGACGACGCTGGAGCAGTTCGCGCCGTTCTCGCTGCTGTTCGTCGACGTCCGGGAGGTGAAGCGGCAGGGGCTCGACCTGATCGCCGACCTGGTGGAACCGGGCGGCGTCGTCGTCCTCGACGACTTCACACCGTGCGCGAGCTGGCCACCGGTCTATGCCGGACGAGTGGACTCGATGCGGGAGCAGTGGCTGACCGACGACCGGTTCACGGCGGTCGAGGTGATGGTCACCGACGACGCGTCCGTCGTCCTAGCGGCCCGGCGCTGACAGCACCGGCGCGGGACCCGGCTCCGGCACCATCTCGGCCAGGTCCAGCTGGACGATCAGCCGGGGCAGGAACAGCTGGACCAGCGGTCCGATCGCGAGCGCGTACAGCACCGTGCCGACACCGACCACGCCGCCGAGGAGCCAGCCGAGGGCCAGCACGGTCAGCTCCAGCGAGGTGCGGACCAGCCGGACGCTGCCGCCGGTCCGGAGCACCAGCCCGGTCATCAGACCGTCGCGCGGGCCGGGGCCGAACTGCGAGCCGATGTACATCGCCCCGGCGAGGCCGTTCAGCAGAACGCCGCCGACGAGCAGTCCGGCGCGCAGCGTCGGCGACTCCGGCGGGTCGATGACCGCCAGACCGAGATCGGTCACCAGCCCGATCACGACGGCGTTCGCGACGGTGCCGAGCCCTGGCCACTGGCGCAGCGGGATCCAGAGCAGCAGCACCGCGCCGCCGACCGCGATCACCACGGTGCCGAACGACAGCCCGGTGAGCCGGGCCACGCCGTCGTGGAAGACGTCCCACGGGTCGAGCCCCAGCGTCGAGCGGACCATCATCGCCATCGACCAGCCGTAGAGGACCAGCCCGGCGAACAGCTGCACCAGCCGCCGGCCGGTGCGACCGGCGGTCAACTGCTGGCGGGGAGTCAGCGCGGCGAGGGTCACGGCTCCCAGGGTGTCGAGCAATGGCCTGTTCTTCGATAGCCACTTCTGGCACGGTGGCCTGCATGGCGTGGACGAAGGTGTCGGCCCTGCGGATGGCCCATCTGCTCGGCGAGCTTCCCGGCGGCATGCCGGCCTACCAGGGGCTGGCGGCCCGGGTCCGCCGACTGGTCGGCGAGGGCCGGCTCGGCCGGGATGACCAGCTGCCCAGCGAGCGCGACCTCGCCGGCGTCCTGGCGGTGAGCCGGACGACCGTGACCCGCGCCTACGCCGAGCTGGTCCGGACCGGCCACGCCGAGGCCCGGCGCGGGTCCGGCACCGTCGTCCGAGTGCCCGGCAGCAGCAGCGGAGCGCTGGGCCGGCCGCTGGTCGCGGTGCACGCGGTCGGCGAGGGCCGGATCGACCTCACCTGTGCCGCTCCGGAGGCGGTGCCACAGGTGCACGCCGCGTTCGGCTGGGCGATGGAGCAGCTGCCGGCCCAGCTGCGCGGCAGCGGCTACTACCCGGAGGGACTTCCGGAGCTACGCGAGCTGATCGCGCACGGGTATGCCAGCCGCGGCGCCCGCACCGACCCCGACCAGATCGTGGTGACTTCGGGCGCGCTGGCCGGTCTCGCGGTCGTGGGCGCGATGTCGGTCTCTCCCGGGGACCGGGTGCTCACCGAGTCCCCGGCCTATCCGAACGCCGTCGAGACGCTTCGCCGGGCGCACGCCAGGATCGTCGCGCACCCGGTCGCCGACGGCTGGGACCTGCCGACGCTGACCAGCACGCTCCGCCGGGCCAGGCCCCGGCTGGCGCTGCTGATGCCGGACTTCCACAACCCCACCGGTGCCCTGATGGACGACGAGACGCGGGAGCGGGTGGCTGCGGCGCTGGCCCGCACCAAGACCGTCCCGGTCGTGGACGAGAGCAGCGCCGACCTGGTGCTGGACGACGGACCGCTGCCCCGCGCGTTCGCCGCGTCCGGGTCCGACGTGGTGTCGGTCGGTGGCGTGAGCAAGTCGCTGTGGGCCGGGCTCCGGATCGGCTGGATCCGCGCGCCGCGGGCGCTGGTGCCCGACCTGGTTCGAGCCCGGGCGACGATCGACCTCGGCTCGTCGGTGGTGGACCAGCTGGCGGTGACCGCCCTGCTGCGAGACCGCGACCAGTCCCTCGCCGAGCGACGCGACGGCCTGCGCCGGGGCCGGGACGCGCTGGCGGCCGGGCTCGCCGCCCGGCTCCCGGACTGGCGGTTCGTCCTGCCCCGCGGCGGGCTCAGCCTCTGGTGCCGGCTGCCCGCGCCGGTGGGCTCCGCGATCGTGGCGGCCGCCGAGCGGCGGGGCCTGCTGTTGGTCAGCGGTGGCCGGTTCGCCCCCGACGGCGGCCTCGAGGACCAGCTCCGGCTGCCGTTCACCGCGCCGGCGGCGATCTATGCCGAGGCGGTGCGCCGGCTCGCCGAGGCGTTCGAGGAGGTGCGGGGCGACGCCGAGTCGGGCCGGGCGGGTGCCCGCACCCTCCGAAGCGACCGGCGGCCGTTGATCGCCTGAGCGCCGTCAGCTCGGCCGGAGGGTGACCCGGCGGACCCAGTCGGCCGACATGGCCTCCCGGACCTCCTCGCCGATCTCGGCGGACACCGCCGAGTCCACCGCGAGCACGACCAGCGCCCGGCCGCCCCGCCGGTCGCGACTGACCTGCATGCCGGCGATGTTGATCCCGGCGTCGCCGAGCAGGGCGCCGACGGTGCCGATCATGCCCGGCCGGTCCTGGTAGCGGACGACGAGCAGGAAGTCGGTCGGCTCGATCTCGACGTCGAACCCGTCGATCTCGACCAGCCGCTCCCGTTGCTGGATACCGACCAGCGTCCCGGACACCGACACCTGGCTGCCGTCGGCCCGGGTGCCGCGCAGCGTCACCAGGTTGCGGTGGTCGGCGCTCTCCGGGTCGGTGAGCAGCCGGACCTCGAGACCGCGCTCGGAGGCGAGCAGCGGGGCGTTGACGTAGGAGACGTTCTCCTCCACCACGTCGGCGAAGACGCCCTTGAGGGCCGCCAGCTCCAGCACCTTGACGTCATGGGCGGTGATCTCGCCGCGCACCTCGACGTCGAGCTGTTGGGCGATGCCGTCGGCCAGCGTGGTGAAGATCCGGCCGAGCCGCTCGGTCAGGCCGATCCCGGGCCGGACGTCCTCGGCGATGACGCCGCCCTGCACGTTCACGGCGTCGGGGACGAGCTCGCCGGACAGCGCCAGCCGCACCGAGCGGGCCACCGCGAGCCCGGCCTTCTCCTGCGCCTCGTCGGTGCTGGCGCCGAGGTGCGGGGTCGCGACGACGTTGTCCAGCTCGAACAGCGGCGAGTCGGTGCACGGCTCCTGGGCGTACACGTCGATGCCCAGCGCACCGACCCGGCCCTCCTTCAGCGCGGCGTGCAGCGCCTGCTCGTCGACGATGCCGCCGCGGGCGGCGTTCACCACGATCACGCCGGGCTTGACCCGATGCAGCTGGTCGGCGCCGATCAACCCCGCGGTCTCCGCGGTCTTCGGCAGGTGGACCGAGATGACGTCGGACTCAGCGAGCAGCTCGTCCAGCCCGACCAGGCGCACGCCCATCTGCGCCGCCCGGCCCGCCTGGACGTACGGGTCGTAGGCGATCACGTGCATCCCGAAGGCGGACAGCCGCTGTGCCACGAGCACGCCGATCCGGCCGAGGCCGAGGATGCCGACCGTCTTCTCGTACAGCTCGACGCCGCTGAAAGCACTGCGCTTCCACTGCCCGGCGCGGAGCGCCTCGCTGGCGGGCACGATCCGCCGGGCGGCCGCGACCAGCAGCCCCACCGCCAGCTCGGCCGCGCTCACGATGTTCGACGTCGGGGCGTTGACGACCATCACGCCGGACTGGGTGGCCGCCCGCACGTCGACGTTGTCGAGGCCGACACCGGCCCGGGCGACGACCTTGAGTCGGGTCGCGGCGGTGAGGACCTCCTGGTCGACGCGGGTCGCGCTGCGCACCAGCAGCGCATCCGCGTCGCCGACCGTCGCGAGCAGGTCGGCCCGGTCCGACCCGTCACACCGCCGGATCTCGAAGTCGGGCCCGAGGGCGCCGACCGTGGCCGGGGACAGCTCTTCGGCGAGGAGGACGACGGGCTTGCTCACGAGGAGTCCTTAGCGGGGGTCGTGGGTCGCGTGCGGTACGGACGCACGACGCTGTGCCCCGGTCGAGTCTAGCCGTGGATCAGGGATCGGCCAGGCGACTCGTCCCTGCGGGCGATCGTCACTCGGTGCGAGACAGCCGCAGCCAGCCGAGCATGCCGATGCCGAACACGAGCATCGCCAGCCCCGACCACAGGTTGATGTCGATCCCGGCCGCCTGCTCCTCCGCGTCGGCGGAGTCGACCACGCCCACCACGGTCACCACCAGGCCGTAGAAGACGAACAGCCCGCCGATCACCGAGCGGACGTCGAACAGCTTGTTCGCCGAGCTCGGGGCCGGTTGCTCCGTGGGCTCGGTGGGCTCGGTGGGCGCAGGGTCGCCGGCGTCGGTCATGGTCGATCTCCCATCAGAGGAAGGGAAGGTAGAGGACGGCAGCCAGGGCGAGGGCTCCGACACCGAGCGGCACCGGCCGCAGCCACCAGGGGTCGCGGCTGACGCCCATGTCGGTGTCGGTCACCGCTGTTCCGTAGACCAGGCCCTCCAACTCCTCGGGCCGCTTCGGCTCGGTGAACAGGCTGACCACGACGCTGACGAGGGCATCGGCGAGGAACGCCAGAACGGCCGCCCAGAAGCTGGCCGCCAGGGCCGACCCGAACTCGAAGAGCAGCGGTTCGTCGAAGCCGAAGCTGTCCACACCGCTCTCGGAGGTGACGAAGATGAAGCCGGCGGTCGCCGTCCCGGCCACCAGTCCGGAGATGCCGGCGGTGGCGGTCATGCGGCGCCAGAACATCGCGATGATGAACGTGGCGAAAAGTGGCGCGTTGAAGATCGAGAACAGCGCCTGGATGTAGTTCATGATGTTGCTGTATCCGGCCGCGATGAACGCGGTGCCGATCCCGATCAGCACGCCCACGACGGTCACGATGCGGCCGACGCGCAGGTAGTAGACGTCCTCCCGGTCCTTGCGGACGTAGTCCTGCCAGATGTCGTAGGTGAACACCGTGTTGAAGCTCGACACGTTGGCCGCCATGCCTGCCATGAAGGCGGCCAGCAGGCCGGTCACCGCGACGCCGAGAACCCCGTTGGGCAGGTACTTCTCCATCAGCAGCGGAATCGCGTTGTTGTACTGGAAGGCGCCGGTCTCCGCGCCCAGCTGCGGGAACTCCACCAGCGCGACCAGTCCGGGGATGATGGTCAGCGCCGGGATGAGGATCTTCGGGTAGGCACCGATCATCGGCGTCCGGCGAGCGGCCGACATGTCCTTCGCCGACAGCGCTCGCTGCACCTCGGCGAAGTTGGTGGTCCAGTAGCCGAAGGACAGCACGAACCCGAGTCCGAAGACGATCGCGATCCAGTTCGCCCCGATCGGGTTCGTGACGTCCCCGACGCCGGTGCCGCCCCAGGCGGAGAAGAAGCCCTCACCGCCGGCGGGGTTCGCGGAGACCTTGTCCTTCAGCCCCGACCAGCCGCCGTTGGCCGCCAGGCCGACCACGACCAGCGGGACCAGTCCGGCCAGGATGACGAAGAACTGCAGGACCTCGTTGTAGATGGCCGACGACAGCCCGCCGGCGGTGATGTAGACGAGCACGAAGGCGGCAGCGACGATGATGGCCAGCCAGACCGGCCAGCCCAGCAGCCCCTGCATGACGATCGCCAGCGCGTACAGGTTGACGCCCGCGATCAGGACCGACGCCACCGCGAAGCTGAGCGCGTTGAACAGGTGTGCGCGGTTGTCGAAGCGACGGCGGAGGTATTCCGGGACGCTGCGCACCTTGGACCCGTAGTAGAACGGCATCATCACGATGCCGAGGAACACCATCGCCGGGATGGCCCCGAGCCAGTAGAAGTGCACGGTGGCGACGCCGTACTGGGCGCCGTTGGCGGCCATCCCGAGGATCTCCAGCGCGCCGAGGTTCGCGGCGATGAAGGCCAGCCCGGTGATCCAGGCGGGGAGGGAGCGGCCGGACAGCAGGAAGTCCAGGCTGGACGAGATGCTCGACCGCGCCGCCAGCCCGATACCGATCACGACGAGGAAGTACGCGCCGAGCAGGGTGTAGTCGATCCAGCTGAGGTCCAGCCGGAGTTGGGAGGCTGCTGCCAGCTGGTGCACCGCGGTACCCCCGTCCGCCCGTCCCGGGCCGCGCCGTCGAGTCGGACGGACTGTGACATGCCGGACATGGCGCCGCAACCCGGCGCGCGGGGTGCGATGGGCGGAGCGGGCTCAGCGGCTGGCGGTGCCCTCGGTGTAGTCGTCGTCCTGGTCCCTGACCCAGCTCATCAGCTTGCGCAGTTCGCGACCGGTGGCCTCGATCGGGTGCTTCTCGGCCGCCGCCCGGAAGCTGGCGAACTCCGGGCCGCCGGCGTCCTGGTCGGCGATGAACCGGTCGGCGAACGCACCGCTGCGCACGTCGGCCAGCACGTCGGCCATCCGCGCCTTGACCGACGCGTCGATGATCCGCGGCCCGGACACGTAGTCGCCGTACTCGGCGGTGTCCGACACCGACCAGCGCTGTTTGGCGATGCCACCCTCGTACATCAGGTCGACGATCAGCTTGAGCTCGTGCAGGCACTCGAAGTAGGCCACCTCGGGCTGATACCCCGCCTCGACCAACGTCTCGAAGCCGGCCGTGACCAGTGCCGAGGCGCCACCGCAGAGGACCGCCTGCTCGCCGAACAGGTCGGTCTCGGTCTCCTCGGTGAAGGTGGTCTTGATCCCCCCGGCGCGCAACCCGCCGATCGCCTTGGCATAGGCCAGCGTGAGGTCCCAGGCGCCGCCTGAGGCGTCCTGCTCGACGGCGACCAGCACCGGCACGCCGCGACCGACGGTGTACTCGCGGCGGACCAGATGGCCGGGGCCCTTGGGGGCGACCATGCAGACGTCGACGCCGGGCGGCGGCTTGACGTAGCCGAACCGGATGTTGAAACCGTGCCCGAAGAGGACGGCGTCGCCGTCCACCAGGTTGGGCTCGATGGCCTCGGTGTAGAGCGCACGCTGGGCCGGGTCCGGGGCCAGGACGACGATCAGGTCGGCCTCCTCGCAGGCCTCGTAGGGCGTGAGCACCGTCAGCCCCTCCGCCTCGGCCCGCGGACGGCTGCGCGACCCGTCCGGCAGCCCGACGCGCACGTCGACACCGGAGTCCCGCAGCGACAGGGCGTGCGCATGCCCCTGGCTGCCGTAGCCGAGCACCGTCACGTTGCGCTGCTGCACGACGCCGAGGTCGGCGTCGTCGTCGTAGAACATCTCGGCCACGGGAAGCTCCTGTTCGAGGGGTCGGATCAGCCGGTCTGGGTGACCGGACGCAGCGTGCGGTCGGTGATCGAGCGGCCACCGCGGCCGATGGCCACCATGCCGGACTGGACGAGCTCACGGATCCCGAAGGGCTCCAGGACCCGCAGCATGGCCGCCAGCTTGTCGGGGTTCCCGGTCGCCTCGATGGTCACTGCGTCCGGGTTCACGTCGACCACCTTGGCGCGGAACAGCTGCACGGTCTCCAGCACCTGGCTGCGCGTCGCCGCGTCCGCCCGCACCTTGACGAGCACCAGCTCTCGCTCGACGCCGGTCCCCGGCTCCAGCTGGACGATCTTGATCACGTTCACCAGCTTGTTGAGCTGCTTGGTCACCTGCTCCAGCGGTTGCTCGGCGACGTTGACGACGATGGTCATCCGGGAGATCTCGGGGTGCTCGGTCGGACCGACCGCCAGCGAGTCGATGTTGAACCCGCGGCGGGCGAACAGACTGGAGATGCGGGCCAGCGCGCCCGGCGTGTTCTCGACCAGGACAGACAGCGTGTGGCGGCTCACTGCTCCTCCTCGCGGTCCCACACCGGCGCCATGTCCCGGGCGACCTTGATGTCGTCGTTGCTCGTGCCGGCGGCGACCATCGGCCACACCATGGCATCGCGGTGCACACCGAAGTCGACCACGACCGGCCGGTCGTCGACCGCCATCGCCTGGGCGACCACGGCGTCCACGTCCTCCGGCTTGTCGCAGCGCAGTCCGACACACCCGTACGCCTCCGCCAGCTTGGCGAAGTCCGGGATCCGCGACGAGTGCAGGTCGGTGTTCGAGTAGCGCCCGCCGTAGAACAGCGTCTGCCACTGCCGCACCATCCCGAGCGCGTCGTTGTTGATGACCGCGACCTTGATCGGGATCTGCTCGAGGGCGCAGGTGGCCAGCTCCTGGTTGGTCATCTGGAAGCAGCCGTCGCCGTCGATCGCCCACACCACCCGCTCGGGCGTGCCGACCTTGGCCCCCATGGCCGCGGGCACCGCGTAGCCCATCGTGCCGAGCCCGCCGGAGTTGATCCACGACCGCGGCCGCTCGTAGCGGACGAACTGGCTGGCCCACATCTGGTGCTGCCCCACCCCCGCGACGTACGTCGCCTCCGGGCCGGCGGCCGCAGCGATCCGCTCGATGACGTACTGCGGTGCCAGCGAACCGTCCTCCGGCGCCTCGTAGCCGACCGGGTAGCGCTCGGCCAGCCCGCGGGTCCACCTCGCCCAGGCGGTGTAGTCCCCGGCCGTCTGCGCGGCCCGGTCCGCCTCCACCGCCGCGACCAGGTCGCGGATGATCTCGCGACAGTCGCCCACAATCGGGACGTCGGCGTGCCGGTTCTTCGAGATCTCGGCCGGGTCGATGTCGGCGTGGATGACGCGGGCGTCGGGGGCGAAGGTGTCCAGTCGTCCGGTCACCCGGTCGTCGAAGCGCACCCCCAGCGCGACCAGCAGGTCCGAGCGCTGCAGGGCCGCGACCGCGGCGACCGACCCGTGCATCCCGGGCATCCCCAGGTGCTGGGGGTGCGAGTCGGGCAGGGCGCCCCGGCCCATCAGCGTGGTGACGACCGGGATGCCGGTGAGATCGGCGAGCCGGGCGAGCTCGACCGAGGCGTCGGCCTTGATCACACCGCCGCCCACGTAGAGCACCGGGCGCTGGGCGGCGGCGATCAGCCGAGCGGCCTCGCGGATCTGCTTGCCGTGCGGCCGCGTCGTCGGGCGGTATCCCGGCAGCGCCAGCTCGGTCGGGTAGTCGAAGGTCGTCATCGCCTGCAGCGCGTCCTTGGCCACGTCGACGAGGACCGGACCGGGCCGTCCGGTCGACGCGATGTGGAACGCCTCGGCGACCGTGCGCGGGATCTCCGCCGGATCGGTGACGAGATAGCTGTGCTTGGTGATCGGCATCGTGATGCCGCGGATGTCCGCCTCCTGGAAGGCGTCGGTCCCGATCGCCCCTGACGACACCTGTCCGGTCACCGCCACGATCGGCACCGAGTCCATGTGCGCGTCGGCGAGCGGGGTCACCAGGTTCGTCGCACCCGGCCCCGACGTGGCCATGCACACACCGACCTTGCCGGTCGCCTGGGCGTAGCCCTGGGCGGCATGGCCGGCGCCCTGCTCGTGCCGGACCAACACGTGCCGGATCTGGGTGGAGTCGAACAGCGGGTCGTAGGCCGGGAGGATGGCGCCGCCGGGGATACCGAACACGGTGTCCACACCCGCGTGCTCCAGCGACCGGATCAGGCTCTGTGCCCCCGTCATCTGCTCACTCATCGGTCTGCTGCTCCTCTGGGTCGGCACCCTGCGTGCGGCGCTGTCCACTGCATGGAAAAGCCCCCGACCCGACAGACGGACGGAGGCGGCGCGTCGGCGACGACGTCGAACTCTGCTCGGACGGGTCAGCCAGCGCGCCGGCGGAGTACGAGGAGGTCAGGCTGCACCGCTCCAGCGTCGCCGGAGCGGCGTTCGCCGTCAAGATCGTGAGACGGCCGTCTCACCATCCGGCCAGGGACCCGACCAGGCACATGGCGGCGCGGCTCAGTCGCAGACCGCGCCCTGGGCTGCGGACCCGACCAGCTTGCGGTACTTGGCCAGCACGCCGGTGCGGTAGCGCGGCTCGGGGGCGGTCCACCCCGGCCGACGCGACTCCACCTCGGCGTCGTCGACCAGCAGGTCGAGTGTCTCGCGCTCCATGTCCAGCCGGACCCGGTCACCGTCGCGCACGAGCGCGATCGGCCCGCCGTCGTCGGCCTCCGGCGCGACGTGGCCGACGCACAGGCCGGTGGTGCCACCGGAGAACCGGCCGTCGGTGAGCAACAGCACGTCCTTGCCGAGCCCCGCACCCTTGATCGCCGAGGTGATGGCGAGCATCTCCCGCATCCCGGGGCCGCCCTTGGGTCCTTCGTACCGGATCACGACCACGTCGCCGGCCGTGATGGTCCCGTCGGACAGCGCCTGCATGGCCGCCTGCTCACCGTCGAAGACTCGTGCGGTGCCCTCGAACACCGCGTCGTCGAAGCCGGCGCTCTTGACCACGGCGCCGTCCGGCGCGAGCGAGCCGTGCAGCACCGAGATCCCGCCCACCGCGTGGATCGGCCGGGACATCGAGCGGATGATCTCGCCGTCCGTGTCCGGGGGGTCGATGTCGGCCAGGTTCTCCGCCAGCGTCCGCCCGGTCACGGTCAGGCAGTCGCCGTCGATCAGACCGGCGTCCAGCAGGGCCTTGGTCACCACCGGGATGCCCCCGACCCGGTCGACGTCTGCCATCACGAACCGGCCGAACGGCTTCAGGTCGCCGAGGTGTGGGACCCGGGCGCCCACTCGGCTGAAGTCCGCGAGCGTCAGGTCCACCTCCGCCTCGTGCGCGATGGCCAGCAGGTGCAGGACCGCGTTCGTGGAGCCGCCGAGTGCCATCACCACCGCGATCGCGTTCTCGAAGGCCGGCTTGGTCATCACCTGACGGGTGGTGATCCCGTGGCGGAGCATCTCCACCACGGCGGCGCCGGACCGGTGCGCGAAACCGTCGCGTCGCCGGTCGACGGCCGGTGGTGACGACGACCCCGGCAGCGCCATCCCCATCACCTCGGCGACGGCGGCCATCGTGTTCGCGGTGAACATCCCCCCGCAGGCGCCCTCCCCCGGGCAGATCGCCCGCTCGATCCGGTCCACCTCCTCGCGGCTGATCAGCCCGCGCATGCAGGCACCGACCGCTTCGAAGGCGTCGATGACCGTGACGTCCCGCCCGTCGACGGTGCCGGGAAGGATCGACCCGGCGTAGAGGAAGACGCTGGCCAGGTCCAGCCGGGCAGCGGCCATCAGCATGCCGGGCAGCGACTTGTCACAGCCGGCCAGCAGCACCGACCCGTCGAGCCGCTCGGCCATCATCACCGTCTCCACCGAGTCGGCGATGACCTCCCGGCTCACCAGCGAGAAGTGCATGCCCTCGTGTCCCATCGAGATCCCGTCGGACACCGAGATCGTGGCGAACTCCAGCGGGTACCCGCCGGCGGCGTGCACCCCGGACTTCACCGCGTCGGCCAGCCGGTCGAGGGACAGGTTGCACGGAGTGACCTCGTTCCAGCTGGACGCGACCCCGATCTGCGGTTTCGCGAAGTCCTCGTCCCCCATGCCGACCGCTCGGAGCATCCCCCGCGCGGCGGCCCGCTCGAGGCCGTCGGTGACGTCGCGGCTGCGCGGCTTCAGGTCGGGCCCCGGTTCGGACGTCATGACCCGGCAGCCTACGGCGAGAGCACCCGCACGCCCACGCCCATCCCACCGGTGATGACGTACGCGCACGCGACCGCCCACAGGATGCTCACCAGGGTGCCGATGATGAAGCCCTCGGCGGCGCTCGGGTGGTTGCCGGTGCGCAGTTCGGGATAGCGGCCGAGGGCCTTGATCGCGAGGACGACCGCCATCCCCTCCGGCCATCCGGCCACCAGGGTGCCCACGATGGCCAACCGCTCGAGGGCACCGATCCAGGCGCCGCCGCGCAGCCCCTCTCCGACGGCCGCCGGCTGCTGACCCGCTGGCCGCTCCGAACCGAGGTCCTGGGCGGTGCGGTCCACCAGCGTGAACACGGCCATGGTGGCCGGCCCGCCACCGAGGACGGCGAGCACGACGGCGGCGACGCCGACCCACTCCTGGGTGTCGCCGCGGGTGCGGCCGGAGAAGTGCACGTCGAGGACGGCCACCAGCAGCGCCGCCGCGGCGAAGGCGGCCAGCGCCACCTGCGGAGCCTTGGGCAGGTGCCGGGACCAGGCGAGCAGCGCGGCGACCGACCCGGCCGACAGCGCGCCGAGCAGCAGCACCTGCACTCCGCTCACAGTTGCTCCAGCAGCCAGGCGGACAGCTCTCGGCCGCGCTCGGCCTCGACCCAGCGGGCTGCGTGCAGGACCTGGCTGACCGCCTGTGCGGAGACACCGAGCGCCTGCGCGGCCGCGACCTGACTGCCCGCCGCGCGCACCATGTCGACCACCTGCCACCCCCGTCCGGTCCGGCGGTCCTGTACCGCCAGCAGCATCCACAGCGCGGCCTCCGCCCGCTGGGCAGCGTACGGCGCACGCTCACCCGCCACGGCCAGCCTCGCCGGTGACCGTTTGGCCCGCTCGACCGCCTCGCGGGCGGCGGTGAAGGCGCTGCCGCGAGCGGCGCGGGTGCTGGCCGGCAGCGGCTGCTCCACCTCGCCGGAGCCGACACCGACGGTCCATCCGCCGAGCCGGGAGGCGATCTCCACGGCGTCCAGCACCGAGCCGGCCTCCGGGACCACCAGCTGCACCTCGTCACCCACCGTGCGCTCCGCGCCCAGGACCGGCCGCACCCCGGGAGCGGCCCGCAGCGCCGCCAGCAGCTCCGGGACCCGGTCGGCACCTCGGCGGCTGCCGCGCTGGTCGATGGTGAGCACGAACACGACTCCTCCTGTCAAGCACGGATGCTTGAATATCGTAGATCAAGTCTGGAGTCTTGAGTAGTGCGGGGGTGCTCGGCGACCCCACGGTGGCGGTCACTGCGGACGTCGTCAATGCTGGACCCATGTCCCGCCCGCCGCTGTCCGTCTCCGGCGTGCGCGACCGGCTCGGCGCGGCGCTGTTCGAGCGGGTGGCCGGGTCCGACGGGCCCGCTGCCCGGGACCGGATCCACCTGTCCCGCGGTCCGCGGTGGTTCGACGTGGACGCCCCGATCCGCCGGGTGCACGGCGACGCGTCGATGTTCGTCGGCGGGCTGCGGGCCCTGCTGCTGCAGTCACTGCACCCGCTGGCGATGGCCGCGGTGGCCGGTCACTCCGGCTACCGCGGCGACCCCTGGGGGCGGTTGCAACGCACGAGCACCTTCCTCGCGGTGACGACGTTCGGCACCGCGGCGGACGCCGAGCAGGCGGTGGCGCGGGTGCGAGCCGTCCACGACACCGTCCGCGGGCGCACCGAGGACGGGGTTCCGTACGCCGCCGGGGACCCGCACCTGCTGCGGTGGGTGCACGTGGCCGAGGTGGACAGCTTCCTGCGCGCGCACCAGGTCTACGGGTCGCGCCCGCTCGACGCCGCCGGCTGCGACCGCTACGTCGCGGAGACGGCGCGGGTCGCCGAGGCGCTCGGCGTCACGGACCCACCGCGGGACCGGTCCGAGCTGGCCGCCTCGCTGGCCGGCTACCGACCCGAGCTGCGCGGCACGCCCGCAGCCCGCTCCGCCGCCCGGTTCATCCTGCTCCGGCCGCCGGTCCCGGCCGCCGCCCGGCTCGGCTACGGCGCGCTCTGCGCCGCCGCGGTGGGCCTGATGCCGTGGTGGACCAGGTGGCCGCTGCGGCTGCCGTACCTCCCGCTGGCCGAGGCCACCGTGGTGCGGGCGGCGGGATACGGCCTCACCGGCGGCATCCGCTGGGTCATGTCCCCGCCCCCGTCGACGGTGTCGCCGGAGCCCGCACCACGTTGAGCAGCGGCTCCCCCGCCGCGAACCGGACGAGCTGGTCGCGCAGCAGGGCGCGCACCCTCGGGCGCATCGCGGTCGTCGCCCCGCCGACATGCGGGCTGATCAACACCCCGGGTGCCGTCCACAGCGGGTGGTCGACCGGCAGCGGCTCGGGGTCGGTGACGTCGAGGGCGGCCAGGAGTCGGCCGGACCGGACCTCCGCGAGCAGGGCGTCGGTGTCCACGACCGGACCGCGGGCGACGTTGACCAGCACGGCACCGTCCCGCATCCGGGCCAGGAAGTCCGCCCCGACCAGGCCGCGGGTTGCCTCGCTGAGCGGGACGAGCAGCACGACGGCGTCCGCCTGCGGCAGCAGGTCCGGCAGGGCGTCGAGGCCGTGCACCTCCCGACCGGCGCTGTCGGTGCGGGCCCGGCGCGCCACGCGGAGCACCCGGCACTCGAACGGGTCCAGCCGGCGCTCGACGGCCTCGCCGATGCTGCCGTGCCCGAGGACCAGCACCGTGTGGTCGGCCAGCGCGCGCCGCACACCATAGGCCCAGCGCCGCTCCGACTGGGCCCGGACGAACTCCGGCACCCCGCGCAGCGTGGCGAGCAGCAGGGTGAGCGCGAGCTCGGCCGTGGAGGCGTCGTGCACGCCGCGGGCGTTGCACAGCACCACGCCCTCGGGCACGTGCGGGGCGATCGAGTCCACCCCGGCGGTCTGGGTCTGGACGACCTGGAGGGCCGACATGGCCGGCAGCACCGCGGCGAGGTCGACCGGGGTGTCGTAGGCCGGCACGTAGAAGGCGACGTCCGCGAGATCGGCCCGCGACTGCACGCCGTCCTGTCCGGGGTCGACCCGCTCGACGCGGAGCCGGCCCGGCAGCTCGCCCAGCTCCGCGGGGTCGAGCGGCGTCCATACCAGCAACCGGTCCGTCATGGCCGGGACCCTATGCCGCCTGCTCCGGTCGCGTGACAGCATGCGCGCCACCATGTCCCTGCGCTACTTCGACGTCGTCAGCGGCGACGGCACCCGGCTGCGGGCCTGGACCAACGACGACCGGCGCAGCGAGCGTCGCCGCAGCCGGGCCGGAGCCACCGCCCCGACGGTGCTGCTGTGCAACGGGCTCGGCACCAACCCGTACGCCTGGCCCGGCCTGCTCCGGGACGACTGCGACGTGCGGGTGGTGTCGTGGAACCACCGCGGGATCGGCGGCAGCGACCGGCCGGCCGACGAGTCCCGGGTCGGCGTGGACGCCTTCGTCGAGGACGCCCTCGCCGTGCTCGACACGGTCGGTCTCGACAGCGCCGTCGCCGCCGGCTGGAGCCTCGGGGTGAACACGTCCTTCGAGCTCGCCGCCCGGCACCCGCACCGGGTCAGCGGGTTGTTCGCCGTGGCCGGCACTCCCGGCGGCACGTTCTCGACCATGCTCGGCCCGCTCCGGGTCCCGCAGCCGCTGCGGCACCCGCTGATGGCGGGCCTCGCCTACTCCGCCCGGGCCACGGGTGCGGTCTTCAGCCCGGTCACCACCCGGCTGCCCTGGACCCGGCTGACCGTCGGTGCCCTGCGCCACAGCGGTTTCATGTTCCCGGCCGCCGCGGCGGCCGACGTGCAGCTCGCCGTCACCGAGTTCATGACGACCGACGTGCAGTGGTACGCCCACCTCGCCGTCGCCGCCAGCAAGCACCGCCGGGTGCCGCTGTCCGGCATCCGGGTGCCGACCACGTTCGTCGCCGGGCGGACCGACCTGCTCACCGCGCACAGCGCGATCGAGAGCGCCGCCGAGTGCATCCCGCAGGCCCGGCTGGTCACGGTCAAGGGCAGCCACTTCCTCCCGCTGGAGCAACCCGCGCTGCTGCTCGACGAGCTGCGCGGGCTGCTGCGGCAGGTGCGGGCCGACAGAATGGCCCGGTGAGACGACCGAGCACCCTTGCCATTGCCGTGACCGCGGGCCTCCTGGTGCTGGCCGGCTGCTCGGACGAGTCGACCCCGGCCAGCGACCCGGCCCCGAGCACGGCGGGGACGTCGGAGCCGGCGCCCACGGACCCGCCCGCGGACCTGCCGACCCCTCGCGTCACCGGAACGGTCGCCGAGGGCCTGACCAGCCCGTGGGGTCTCGCCTTCCTCCCGGACGGGACCGCACTGGTGTCGGAGCGGGACACCGGCCTGGTCAAGCGCGTCGACGACCGAGGCCGGGTCAGCGTGGCCGGCGAGGTGCCGGGCGTCGACTTCTCGTCCGAGGAGGGCGGGCTGCTCGGCCTTGCGGTCGGGCCACCCGGCGCGAACCAGCCGTACGTCTACGCCTACCTGTCCACCGCCGGCGACAACCGGGTGGTCCGGATGCCGTACCGCGACGGAGCCCTCGGCACTCCCCAGGTCGTGCTGAGCGGCATCCCGGTCTCGGCCTTCCACAACGGAGGCCGGGTCGAGTTCGGCCCGGACGGCCTGCTCTACGTCTCGACCGGGGATGCGACGGAGGAGGCGAACGCGGTCGACCCCGACTCCCTCGGCGGCAAGATCCTGCGGGTGACCCCGACCGGCGAGCCGGCCCCCGGCAACCCCACCGCCGGCTCGCCGGTCTGGAGCCTCGGGCACCGCAACGTGCAGGGGCTGGCCTGGACCGGCGCGGGGCAGCCTGTGGGCCTCGGAGTTCGGCCAGGACACCTGGGACGAGCTCAACCTCGTCGAGCCGGGCCAGGACTACGGCTGGCCGGCGCACGAGGGCATCGCCGACGTCGCCGGGGTGACCGACCCGGCGGTGCAGTGGCGCCCGGACGACGCGTCGCCGTCCGGTGTGGCCTACGCCGACGGGGCGGTGTGGGTGGCCGCCCTCGCCGGGGAGCGGCTGTGGCGGGTGCCGGTGTCCGACGGCGAGGTCACCGGCGAGCCCGAGGCGTTCCTCACCGGGACGCTGGGTCGGCTGCGCACGGTCGTGGCCGCACCGGACGGGTCGCTGTGGCTGATGACCTCGAACACCGACGGGCGGGGCGAGCCGCGGTCCGGTGACGACCGGATCCTCCGGCTGACTCTCGACTGACCCGCCGCTGTCCCTGAGCGGGGACGGCCGGCGGGTCAGCCGAGCCGCTCGAGCACCAGCTCGCGAACCCGGGCGGCGTCCGCCTGCCCGCGCATCTCCTTCATCACCGCGCCGATCAGCGCCCCGGCCGCGGCGACCTTGCCGTCGCGCACCTTGGCGGCCACGTCGGGGTGCGCCTCGATCGCACGGTCGACCGCACCGGCCAGCGCGTCGGTGTCATCGACCAGCTCCAGGCCGCGAGCCGCCACCACCTCGGTCGGCGAGCCCTCGCCGGCGAGCACCCCCTCCAGCACGTCCCGCGCCAGCCGGTCGTTGACCCGTCCCGCGTCCACCAGCTGCTGCAGCTCGGCGACCTGTGCGGGGGTCACCGGCAGCTCCTCCAACCCGATCCCGCGGGCATTCGCCGAGCGCGCCAGCACCGACAACCACCACTTGCGCGCCGCCTGCGGGGCCGCACCCGCGGCGACGGTGGCCTCCACCAGGCTGAGCGCACCGGCGCCGACGGTGTCGCGCATCTCCAGCTCGCTGAAGCCCCAGTCGGCGGCCAGCCGGGCCCGCGCGCACCGCCGGCGGCTCGGGCAGCGTCCCGCGCAGCGTCTCGACCCACTCCGCCGACGGCGCCAGGGGCACCAGGTCCGGCTCCGGGAAGTACCGGTAGTCCTCGGCCTCCTCCTTGCTCCGGCCGGGCGTGGTCACCCCGGTGTCCTCGTGCCAGTGCCGCGTCTCCTGGGTGACCCGGCCGCCGGCCAGCAGCACCTCCGCCTGCCGGCAGATCTCGTGCCGGACGGCCCGCTCCACCGAGCGCAGCGAGTTGACGTTCTTGGTCTCCGTGCGCGTGCCCAGCGCCTCCTGGCCGCGCGGGCGCAGGCTGACGTTGGCGTCGCAGCGCAGCGAACCCTGCTCCATCCGGACGTCGGAGACGCCCAGGCCCAGCAACAGCTCGCGCAGGTGCGCGACGTAGGCCCGCGCCACCTCGGGGGCCCGGCCGTCCGGCCCGACCACCGGGCGGGTCACGATCTCGACCAGCGGGATCCCCGCCCGGTTGTAGTCGACCAGCGAGTGGCTCGCGCCGTGGATCCGGCCGGTGGCGCCACCGACGTGCAGCGACTTGCCGGTGTCCTCCTCCATGTGCGCCCGCTCGATCTCGATGCGCACGGTGTCGCCACCGTCGAGCAGCACGTCGGTGTGCCCGTCGACGGCGATCGGCTCGTCGTACTGCGAGGTCTGGAAGTTCTTGGGCATGTCCGGGTAGAAGTAGTTCTTCCGGGCGAAGCGGCACCAGGGCACGATCCGGCAGTTCAGGGCCAGCCCGATCCGGATGGCCGACTCGACGGCCGTCCCGTTGACCACCGGCAGCGAGCCCGGCAGCCCCAGGCAGGTCGGGCAGACCTGCGTGTTCGGTTCGGCGCCGAAGACCGTGGCGCAGCCGCAGAACATCTTCGAAGCGGTGCCCAGCTCGACGTGCACCTCGAGGCCGATCACCGGCTCGAAGGACCGCAGCGCCTCGTCGTAGGAGATCACGCGGGCACCGTCCCGGTCGCGGATACGGCGGGTGCGCGGTCGAGCAGCGGGCTCCCCCAGCGGTCCAGCAGCAACGTCTCCAGCGCGCCGCCGACCCGGTACAGCCGGTCGTCGGCGGTGGCCGGCGCCAGCACCTGGAAGCCGGCCGGCAGCCCGTCCTCGTCGGCCAGGCCGCAGGGAACCGAAAGACCGGGGACGCCGGCCAGGTTGGCGGGGATGGTGGCGATGTCGTTGAGGTACATCGCCAACGGGTCGGCGAGCTTCTCCCCGAGCCGGAACGCGGTCGTCGGCGCCGTCGGGGAGACCAGGACGTCGACGTGCTCGAACGCCTGGGCGAAGTCGGCGGCGATCAGCGTGCGGACCTTCTGCGCCGAGCCGTAATAGGCGTCGTAGTAGCCCGAGGACAGCGCGTAGGTGCCGAGGATGATGCGCCGCTTGGCCTCCGCGCCGAAACCGGCCGCCCGGGTCGCGAGCATCACCTCCTCCGCGCTGGGGTCGCCCTCCGGGCCGGCCGGCGCGTCCGGCACCACCCGCAGGCCGTAGCGCATCGCGTCGAAGCGGGCCAGGTTGCTGCTGGCCTCGCTGGGCAGGATCAGGTAGTAGGCGGCCAGCCCGTAGGAGAAGTGCGGGCAGGAGACCTCCACCACCTCCGCGCCGGCGTCCGACAGCAGCCCGACGGCCTCGTCGAAGCGAGCGCGGACGCCGGCCTGGTAGCCCTCGCCACCCAGCTCGCGCACCACGCCCACGCGCAGTCCCCGGACGTGGGCGTCGCGAACGGCGTCCACCAGGGCCGGCACCGGCGCGTCGATGCTGGTGGAGTCGAGCCGGTCGTGCCCGCCGATGAGCTCGTGCAGCATCGCGGCGTCCAGCACGGTGCGGGTCACCGGTCCGGCCTGGTCCAGGCTGCTCGCCAGCGCCACCAGCCCGTAGCGGGACACGCCGCCGTAGGTCGGCTTCACACCGACCGTGCCGGTCACCGCGGCCGGCTGCCGGATGGACCCTCCGGTGTCGGTGCCGATCGCGAGCGGTGCCTGGAAGGACGCCACCGCCGCCGCGGAGCCACCCCGGACCCCCGGGGGTCCGACCGAGGTCCCAGGGGTTGTGCGTGGGCCCGAACGCCGAGTGCTCGGTCGAGCTGCCCATCGCGAACTCGTCCATGTTGGTCTTGCCGAGCAGCGGCAGCCCCGCTGCCCGCAGCCGCGTCACCAGCGTCGCGTCGTACGGCGGGATCCAGCCCTCCAGCAGCCTCGACCCGGCGGTCGTCGGGACTCCCGGGTGGTCACGACGTCCTTGACCGCCACCGGCACCCCGGCCAGCGGGTGCAGCGCCGCACCCGCCTCCCGGCGCCGGTCCACCTCGGCCGCCGCCGCCAGCGCTCCCTCGGCGTCCACGTGCAGGAAGGCGTGCACCGCGGGGTCGACGGCGGCGATCCGGTCCAGGTGCGCGGTCGTGACCTCGACCGCCGACACCTCCCCGGCGGTCAGCGCGGCGGCCAGGTCGGCGGCCGAGCGGGAGGTCAGCGCGCTCACGCCTCCTCCCCCAGGATGCGGGGCACGCTGAACCGCTGCTGCTCGACCGCGGGGGCCGCGGCGAGCGCCTCCTCGGCGGTCAGGCTCTCCGTCACCTCGTCGGCGCGCAGGACGTTGGTCACCGGCAGCGGATGCGACGTCGGCGGGACGTCGGCGCCGGCGACCTCGCCCACCTTGGCGACCGACTCGACGATGACCTGGAGCTCGGGGGCCAGCAGGTCGAGCTCGTCCTCGTCGAGGGCGATCCGCGCCAGCCGCGCCAGCCGGGCGACCTCGTCGCGCGACAGCGACTCGGTCACCAGATCCGCACCCGCTCGTCCTCGGCGAGCCACATCCCGTCGCCCTCCTGCACCCCGAACGCCTCGTGGAACTCGTGGAGGTTGCGGACCACGTTGGCGCGGAACTCGGCCGGCGCGTGTGGGTCGATGGCCAGGCGGCGCAGGTTCTCCTCGGGCGGATCGCCTGCCGCCGCACCTGACCCCAGCCCAGGAACACCCGCTGGGCACCGGTGAAGCCGTCCAGCTCCGGCGGGTCCTGGCCCTCCAGGCTCAGCAGGTAGGCCTTGTAGGCGATGGCGATGCCGCCGAGGTCGCCGATGTTCTCGCCGACGGTGAGCGCGCCGTTGACCCGGTGGCCCTCGAGGCCGGCCGGCTCGAACGCGTCGTACTGCTCGATCAACGCCTGGGCCCGCCGGTCGAAGTTGCGTCGGTCCTCCGCGGTCCACCAGTCGCTCAGGGCGCCTTCGCCGTCGTAGCGGCTGCCCTGATCGTCGAAGCCGTGCCCGATCTCGTGGCCGATGACGGCGCCGATGCCGCCGAAGTTGACCGCGTCGTCGGCCTCCGGGTCGAAGAACGGCCAGCGCAGGATCGCAGCGGGGAAGACGATCTCGTTCATCCCCGGGTTGTAGTAGGCGTTCACCGTCTGCGGCGTCATGTGCCACTCGTCGCGGTCGATCGGTCCGCCGAGCTTGGCGAGGTTCCGGTCCGACTCGAACGCGGCGCCGCGGCGGGCGCTGCCGAGCAGGTCGGTCCGCTCGACGACGACCGCGGAGTAGTCCCGCCAGGTGGCGGGGTAGCCCACCTTGGGGGTGAAGCGGCGAGCTTGGCGAGGGCCTTCTCACGGGTCTCCGGGGACATCCAGTCCAGCGTCTCGATGTCTCGCCGGTACGCCTCGACCAGCCAGCCGACGAGCCGCTGCATCTGGGCCTTGTGGTCCGGCGGGAAGTGCTCCTCGACGTACAGCTGGCCGACCGCCTCGCCCACGGTCGCCTCGACGACGTCGACCGCCCGCTTCCACCGCTCCCGCAGCTGCGGGATGCCGGACAGCCGGGTGCCGTAGAACGCGAAGCTGGCGTCCACGAACCGCTCGGACAGGTACGCCGCGCAGGCGCGCACGTGGTGGAAGACCAACCAGGCCTGCCAGTCCGCCAGCGGGGTCTCGCGCAGCAACTTGCCGGCCGCCTCCAGCGCCTCGGGCTGGCGGACGACGACCTCGTCGAACGCGCCCTCGGGGGCATGCAGGCCCTCGAGCCACAGGTCCCAGTGCAGGCCGGGTGCGAGCGCCTCCAGCTCCGAGCGGCTGTGCCGGTTGTAGGTCTTCAGCGCGTCCCGGCTGGCCACGTTGGTCCAGTGCGCCGCGGCCAGGGCGGTCTCGAGCGCCATCACCCGGGCGGCCGCACCGGAGGGGTCCGGCTCGTCGACGAGCCCGAGCATCCGGGACATGTGGCTCACGTAGTCGGCGCGGAGGTCGGCGTACTCGTCCTCGCGGTAGTACGCCTCGTCGGGGAGCCCGAGCCCGCCCTGGTTGAGCTTGACGACATAGCGGGTCGGGTCGCCGGGGT
Organism: uncultured Actinomycetota bacterium; assembly: GCA_963695375.1. Lineage (GTDB taxonomy): Bacteria > Actinomycetota > Actinomycetes > Propionibacteriales > Nocardioidaceae > JACCVL01. The sequence goes on from OY968767.1 coordinate 2,861,662, forward strand.
CGTTGTCGACGTACCAGCCGAGGATGCCCGGCGTCCCGTGCCGCTGCAGCCGGCCGAGCAGCTGGACCAGCTGGGCGGTGGAGGTCACCCCGCGGATGTCGGCGAGGTCGTCCGCCAGCGGCTCGGCGTCGCGCCGCTCGACCTCGGCGGCGTCCATGAAGGCCGCCCACAGGTCCCCGACCTTGCGCTGGACGGTGCCGCCGGCGGCGTCGGACGCCGCGGCCTGCTCGCACAACGCGCGCACGTCGATCTCCGCCTGGTCGCGCAGCTCGTGGAAGGCGCCGTGCACGGCCCGGTCGGCCGGGATCTCGGTGCTCTCCATCCAGCGCGCGTTGACATGCGGGAACAGGTCGGCCTCCGGTCCGATCTCGTCGGACAGCGTGTCGACCTGGATTCCACTGTTCATGCATCCCCCTGGGCGGCGGGTGGGTGGGCCACGGCTCGCGCCGCGTCGGGACCGTCGGCCAGCAGAATACGGAAGCCGTCCTCGTCGAGGACAGGCACACCGAGCTGGACCGCCTTGTCGTGCTTGGAGCCGGGCGAGTCGCCAACCACCACGAAGTCGGTCTTTCGGGACACCGAGCCGGCCGCCTTGCCGCCGCGGGCGGTGATGGCCTCCTTGGACTCGTCCCGACTGAACGACGCGAGCGACCCGGTGACGACAACGGACAGTCCCGCCAGCGTGCGCGGGACGGAGTCGTCGACCTCGTCCTCCATCCGCACCCCCGCCCGGCGCCACTTGTCGACCACCTCGCGGTGCCAGTCCACCTCGAACCACTCGCGGACGGCGTCGGCGATGGTGGGTCCGACCCCGTCGACCTCGGCGAGCCGGTCCCGGTCCGCGGCCTCGATCGCGTCCAGGCTGCCGAGGGCGCGGGCCAGCGCCTGTGCCGCGGTCGGGCCGACGTGCCGGATGGACAGCGCCACCAGGACCCGCCACAGCGGCTGGGCCCGTCGCTCCCGGAGGTTGTCGAGCAGCCGCCGACCGTTCGCGGACAGCGTCTCGTCCTTGCGGGTGAACAGCGGAACGCGCAGCAGCGTCGGCTCGTCGAGGCCGAACAGGTCGCCCTCGTCGGTCAGCACCTCCGCCGCGAGCAGCTCCGAGGCCGCCTCGTAGCCGAGCACCTCGATGTCGAACGCCCCCCGGCCGGCGACGTGGAACAACCGCTCGCGCAGCTGCGCGGGACACGACCGGGCGTTGGGGCAGCGGATGTCGGCGTCCCCCTCCCTGGTCGGGGCCAGGGGCGTGCTGCACGACGGGCACTGCGTCGGCATCTCGAACCGTCGCTCGGTTCCGTCGCGCAGGGCCACCACCGGGCCGACGATCTCGGGGATCACGTCGCCGGCCTTGCGCAGCACCACCGCGTCTCCGATCAGCACGCCCTTGCGCTCGACCTCGGCGGCGTTGTGCAGGGTGGCCATCTCGACGGTGGAACCGGAGACGAGCACCGGCTCCATCACGCCGTAAGGGGTCACCCGGCCGGTCCGGCCGACGTTGACCCGGATGTCCAGCAGCCGGGTGTTGACCTCCTCGGGCGGGTACTTGTAGGCGATCGCCCAGCGTGGCGCCCGGAACGTCGAGCCCAGCCGGCGTTGCAGCTCGAACTGGTCGACCTTGACCACCACGCCGTCGATGTCCTGCTCGACGACATGCCGGTTCTCGCCGTCGTGGTCGATGTGATCGAGCACGTCCTCGAGATCGGTGTAGACCCGGATCCGGTCGCTGACCGGCAGCCCCCAGGCAGCCAGCGCGGCGTACGCCTCGGACTGGCGGCGAGGGTCGAAGCCGTCCCGGGCACCGATCCCGTGGCACACCATCCGCAGTGGCCGGCGGGCGGTGACCCGCGGGTCCTTCTGCCGCCGGCCGCCGCGGGATCGCGGGAGTCTTCCACGTCGCGTCGTCTTGCATCTTGCCGTCGATCATGTGCACGCCGCGGCCGTCGGGGATCGCCTCGATGACCTTCTTGGCGAACAGCACCTCCGCCGGGACGGGCTGAAGAAGCGCGCTGGCGATGTCGATCTGGGCGGGATGCGGCGACCACGCGCCGACGCAGCCCATGATGAACGCCGCGCGGAACTGGGTCTCGCAGCCGGCGACGTCCTTGATGTCGCCGAAGGGGCCGTCGAACGGCAGCAGCCCGGCCCCCGTGCACGCGTCGACCATGCGGCCGAACGAGTATGCCCGAGGTCCTGCTCGGCGGACTCGCGCGGCGCTCAGGGGTGTCGGGATCGGGATCGGAGAGCGATTCGGTAGCCGGGGTGCCCGCCGCCGACGCGCGTCGTCTTCATGCGGCGGGAGGCCGCGAGGTCGGCCGGGCCGAGGCTCATGCCCTGCATCCGCGGGCTGGCGGTCGCGATGTCCTCGATGTTGTTGACCCCGAGCGCCGTCTCGAGCAGCGCCGTGGAGCATGATCGGGCGCTCGATGCCGGCCTTCGCCTCGAGCTGGGCGAGCAGGCGGTCCATGTAGTGGATGTCCCACGGACCCTCGACCTTCGGGACCATGATCACGGAGAGCTTGTGGCCGATCTCGGTGACGATCTGCGTGACGTCGTCGAGCACCCACGGCGACTCGAGCGAGTTGATGCGCACCCACAGGGCGGTGTCGCCGAGGTCGATGTCGCGGCCGACGGTGATGAGGCCCTCGCGGGCGGCCTGCTTGCGCTCGACCGGCACGGCGTCCTCGAGGTTGCCGAGCAGGATGTCGACCTTCCTCGCGATGTCGGGCGCCTTGGCACCATCTTCTCGTTCGAGAAGTCGAGGAAGTGGATCATCCGCGACGGGGTCACGGGGATCTCGCGCAGCGGGTCGGGCGCGCCCATGGCGAGCGGCTTCAGAAAGGCACGGGGGTCACGCAAGGGGGACGCCTCCAAGGCGGTCGGGGGCGGACGTCGTCGGTGCCCGGAACCTATCGCGCTTGCGCGCTTCGGAACTGTGCCGGCCCTGCTGCTAACTTAACGTGTAGTTAAGATGTGAAATCGGTCTGCGCGACATCAGCGCGGCGACTCGGCGTCGCAGGCGACCACCGCCACTACAAGTGGTGGGCGCTCTCCTGCACGAGCCTCGGGATGCTGCTCGCGACGATCAACTCGGGCACGCTGATCATCGCCCTGCCCGACCTCGAGCGCGCCTCGCACACGGCGCTGCTCGCAGCTCGTCTGGGTGATCCTCGCCTACATGATCGCCTCGACCGTGCTGGTGCTCACCGCCGGCCGGCTCTCCGACCTCTTCGGCCGCAAGCAGGCCTACGTCGGCGGCTTCGTCGTCTTCGCGCTCGCCTCGCTCGGCGCCGGCTTCGCCGACGGCGGCACCGAGCTGATCCTCTGGCGCGTCCTGCAGGGCGTCGGCGGCGCGTTCCTCTTCGCGAACGCCGCCGCGCTCGTCACCGACGCGTTCCCGCGCGAGCAGCTCGGCCTCGCGATGGGCACGAACACGATGGTCGCCGCGGTCGGGCTCGTGCTCGGCCCGGTGCTCGGCGGCGCGCTCGTCGCGATCGGCTGGCCGTGGGTCTTCTGGTTCAACGTGCCGCTCGGCGCTCGCTCGGCGCGGTCTGGGGCGGCGCTCGTCCTGCGCGAGCTGCGCGGCCCGACAGCGAGCGCGGGCTCGACGTGCTCGGCACGCTGACGTTCGTCGTCGGCCTGACCGGGCTCGTGCTCGGCGATCTCGCGCGGCGGGCTCAGCGGCTGGAACGACCCGCTCGTGATCGGCGGCCTCGCCGCCGCGGTCGTCCTGCTGCCGCTGTTCGTGCTGATCGAGAGCCGCGCGCCGCGCGCCGATGCTCGACCTCTCGATCTTCCGCGACCGCCTGTTCGCCGCCGCGACGCGGCGCCGCGTTCATCAACGGGCTGTCGCGCTTCGCGCTGATGTTCATCTTCGTCTTCTACTACCAGGGCGCGCAGGGCGACGACCCGATCACGGCCGGCGATCAAGCTCGCGCCGATGGCGATCGGGATGCTCGTCGCGTCGCCGCTCGCGGGCATCTGGCCGACCGCCACGGCTCGCGCGCGCTCGCGGCGCTCGGGCATGGTCGTCACGCGCCGTCGGGCTCGGCGGCGATGACGACGCTGCGGCCGACACCGCCTACTGGCAGAGCGCGCTCTGGCTCGCGTCGTCGGCATCGGCTCGGGCATGTTCAACTAGCCCGAACACCGCCGCGATGATGGGCGCCGTGCCGGCGCACCGCCGCGGCATCGCCGCCGGCGCGCGGATGATGCTGCAGAACACGGGCGCCGTCCTCTCGATCGCGTTCGTGATGGCGGTGGTCACCGCCGCCGTGCCGAAGGACGTGCTTTCGAGATCTTCTCGGGCGTGCGCCAGCGGGCTCTCGGACGCGCAGCTGGAGCCGTTCATCGCACAACATGCACACGGCGCTGTGGGTGCTCGCGGTGCCGTGTCGCTGCGTCGGCGCCGTCGTCTCGCTGCATGCGGCCGGCGCACGTGCGAGCCGAGGGTCGCCGACGGCGCGCGTCGAGCCTGAGCACGGCCGCATCGGCCCGCGGCCTCCGCATCGGCGAGGTCGCCGAGCTCACGGGGACGACGCCGCGCACGATCCGCTACTACGAGGAGATCGGGCTGCTGCCCGGGCGCGCCGACGCGCGAGCCGGGCACGCACCGGCTGTACGACGAGGCCGACGTCGAGCGCGCTGCGGCGAGCTGATGCGCCTCCAGCGACCTGCTCGGGCTGTCGCTGGACGAGCTGCGCGACGTGGTCGCGGCCGAGGAGGCGCGCGCAGCGAGGCTCGCCGAGTGGCACGCGGGCTCGCGGCCCGGTCGCGCGGCGGCGCGAGATCCTCGAGGCGGCCGCGAGCACGTCGAGCGCCAGCTCGACCTGCTGCGCCGCCGGCGCGAGGAGCTCGACGAGCTCGAGGGCGAGCTCGAGCGCCGCAAGCGCGCGCAGGCGCAGGCTGCGCGAGCTCGGCGCGGGCTGACGGCGCAGCGGCCCCAGCCGACCAAGCAACGCGCTGACGCGCACGAGCGAGCCCGCTATGGTGCGCATCAGGACGCACCGACATGCCAGCGGCCCGCCGACAGTTGCACGAGCAGCCGGAACCGCCGGCTCCCGCCGGCGCCGATGCTCCGGCGGAGGACCGTGGCGTCGTCTCGCTGCCATCGGACGTCCTGCTGCTCCAGCGCACGATCGGCAACCACGCGACGGGCGCGATCCTCGGCGCCCGCATGCTGCAGCGCCTCGGCAGCCGGCTCGACAAGCCACTTCGGCGGGGCGCGCCCAGACCACTGAAGGAGATCCGCCGACAGCGACTCGTTATTCGGTTGCGCAGTACATCAAGATGTGGGAGCGCGAGCGAGAGAGCACAAGCTCTCGCCGGAGGACCGCAAGACGATCGAGCGCGGATGCATCGGGCTCACCGCCGACAACCTGAGCCGTGGCGGCAACCCGCCGCTGGACCTCGTGTTCAGCACGTTCGAGCAGGCGCACAAGACGATGGTCGCCAAGAACCGGACGATGGACGACACCAACGGAATCCCGTACGTCGGGGTGCTCGCTGGATCATGTTCGCCAAGCTCTTCTGGTCGAATCGGAACCCCGATCCGAACAAGCGCAAGAAGCCCAATTCTCGCGCCTCAGCCCCGAGATCGCCGCGGGCGCGTGAACATGCGGGGCTACGAGTACCGGGCGCAGCCGAACTACGTGAACTTCGACTACGGGTGGTGGGACAATTCGAGCCAGTCGTTCTGGCACGCCAACCACGTCAACCTCCCCGGCTTGGGCCCGATGGGTGGTCTACCAAAGCACGCGGCAGAAGTTCGCCAAGAAGATCGAGGTCGCCGGGTCGACGCGCTACGGGTATCGCGACTTCGACCGTGTCGTCTACGGCGTCGCGCTCGCCACGCACTACGACCCTCGACTGGCTGCCGCCTCGTCGACGAAGCCGTGACCGTGAGCTTCGACCCCAACGCGCATCTTGACGAGCTCGTGACGGTTCGCGCGACGGCCTTCACGGCGGGCGCGGGGGCGGCCGTGGGGCTCGACGACGGCACGCCCCTCTACATCGCAGGCCTGCGCGAGTGGCCCGACGGACTGGAGGAGTCGCTGGTGACCGTCGGGCTGCTCGTCGGCGCCCGTCCGGACTGCCGGACGTGGCGACCGGCGGCGAACAGGTCCACGGCATCGGCGAGTCGCTCGCGCTCGAGGACGCGCGGTGGACCCCGCTCGGCTGAACACGGCTCGCTTGACCCTGGCCGCGGCGGTGGTCGCTGGCCGTCGCCTCGGGGTGCGGCGGCGATTCGCCGGACACGGGAATGACACGCCCGCCGCGCAGACCGCGACCGTGCCGGCCGCGGTGTCGATCGTTCGACCGAGCGACCTCGACGAGCACGTGGGCGACAGCGTCACGATCCCGCGGGATTGCGCTGACCGCGAAGGCGGGAGCCGCCGTGACGTTCGGCGATGGCACCCCGGTGTACGTCGTCGGGCTCGCGGAGTGGGACGCCGGGCGTGAGGGTCGGCCCGTCGGCGTGCGCGGTGTATGGACGGCATCATCATCTACCTGTTCAACCAGTCGCGCCGGCTGGAGGAGACATACGCCCTCGACGACGCGGTCTGGACGCCACGCGGTCGAGACGGCTGAGGCGGCCACGCCTCTCGTCGGCATGGGTTTCGTCATGATGCGGCGCGCTTCCTGCCATTCAAGGAGACCCAGCGCAATGAGCGACGACTTCACGACCGACCAAGCCGCGCGCGGGAGGACAGCTCCGGCGCACACCCCTACGGGCGCTACCTCGAGGAGTTCGAGGTGGGGGCAGTCTTTACAAGCACTGGCCGGCGAAGACCATCACCGAGACAGAGGACCACCTCTTCTGCCTGCTGACGATAGACCCACCACCCGCTGCACGTCAACGACGTGTACGCGGCGGCCTCGCAGCAGGGCCGCAACGTCGTCGTAGGGCCGATGGTCTACTTTCGCTCGCGCTCGGCATGAGCGTCTCGGACATTCAGCGGCAAGGCGATCGCCAACCTCATGACCGAGGGAGCTCAAGCACCCGGCACCGGTGTTCCACGGCGACACGCTGTACTGCGAGACCGAGGTCCTCGAGAAGCGCGAGTCCAAGACGAAGCTCGACCGCGGCACGGTCCGCGTCCACACGCGCGTCCTCAACCAGAACGGCGTCCTCGTGGCGGAGTTCAAGCGTCTGGTCCTGGTCCCGCGCAAGGAGCACGGCACGCCGGCCGAGCCCGAAGGCACCGCCGAAGACGAGGGATCCGCCGCCGCTGAGGCGTGTCTGACCGCCCACCTGAGCGAAAGTTTTCGCAAATTCCGGGGTCGGCCGAACACCGGGGGGCGAACTTCGACCTACCGTTCCTATCGCGTAGAAAGGGCTGTCGCAGGCCTGGAAACGCGGGAGGACTGTCGATGTGCGATTCGCAGGATTGGGTGGAGCCGGACAGGATCAGCCGACCGTGCTCCCAGCGACGCGTAAAGCCGAGGACTACGCCCGCCTCGCCGACACCGCTGGCACGGCGCGAGGTTTGCTTCCGGATCAACGCAATCACGAAGGGGCCCGCGATGCGGTACGCCATCGCCCTAGTCAGCGTGGTCGTCGCGCTCCTGACGGGCGTCGTGAGCGCCCAACGTGCCGACGCAGGTACGTACGTCATGCGAAACTGCGATGTACCTGGGTACGCGAACTCGCTGATCGGACCGTGGGAGGGTTGGGGGGCGACCCGACGCGAATGAAGATCGTCGACGCCTGCGCCAGTGGAGGAGGTGCGGGCCTTACATACGTCGGGCCTCGCATGTTGCTCCTGGCGAGGGTGGATCGGTTGCCATCTCACGGCCCGTGACGGGCCCGCAGAGCGGAATAAGACTGATGCAAGCACGCATGTGGTTCCGCAGCGCGGCTCTCCAGTGCGGGTTCGCAACTTGAACTGTATTCCTCGGCCGGTCGCTGGAATGAAAGCTCGGACCTCCGCCCCCTTGGGTCGACAACTGGTGAAAACCTCTTTCACGAGCAGGATCTCGATCCGTTGGGGAGCGACTCCTTCAGCCTGGTATCAGATGCTCTCGGGCCAGCGCGCAGGAGTGTCTGCCTGAGAGTAACCTGCCTTTGCAGGTACATGGGATGGAAGTCACGCTGAAGGAGGATATGTTCAGCCCGTCGTTCCGCGCGTGGGTGGCACGCTGCTGGCGACCGGTTCTGCAATCCGACGTTCGAACCGTGACCTACTCGGCGTTCGACCCGCAATCGGGTCTTGCCAAGGTCGAGGTACTGCTCGGTGACTCGCTAGTCGCCCGCCGCGACATCACGTCTATTGTGTCACTACTACGACTTTGCTGTCTGTCCGGCGGGAGACGAAGCGACCCTCTCCATCGATACGCGTGCTGTTCCCGAACGGCTCGCATTTCGCCTCACGCTCCGGGTTCACGATGCCGCCGGCAACACGACGTCGGTCCCGCACCCCAATGAGATCCAAGTGGAGAACGTAACCGGCCAAGGCCCCCGCCAGCGTGGTGGATGGGGACATCTAGACTTCGCGAGCCGGCGGGGGGCGGTTCTTACGGCGGGCTTTGGCAGTCGTGCCGCGGGCCTCTTTGGTGGTGCCGTGGGGTCGCAAAGTCACGCTCCGTGGTCAACTGTCTGCGGCGTCTGCTCCAGGGTGTCGCTGGAGCGGACGTCGAGATCCTCGAGCGGGTTGCGCGGACGGGTGCCCGTGAGCGTTCCGCAGGCCTGGCGCGGACCGGGCCACCAGCGGCGCCTTCTGCATACGTGCTTTGCCAGCCCGACGGCCGTCGCGAACGGTGAGAGCTCGTGCATCGGGACTTGGGGGGGAGCTCGTGTTGCGTCGCGGACGCTCAAGCTCA